>NZ_FTOT01000021.1 GCF_900156815.1 Gemmobacter megaterium | reverse complement strand
CCTTTCTGAGGCTCGGGACCGGGAGCCCGGTCGCGGTGCTGGTCTCTCCGGTCCGCACCGTCATGGGACGGTGATCGGCTGGATTGACCGGCGTGTTGGTCACAGGGCCTTGGGCCAGGGAATGTGCGCCGATCTGGACGCAGCGGATCGGGCCGTCACGCATTGGCGACCCCCACCTGCACGGCAACAATCTTCGTGCCCGGCCGCAACTGCGACAGCAGCTTGACCATGCAATCACAATCCACGTCCTGGCAGGTCGATACGACCTGGAGACCTTGCACCGCGTGCGCATTATGCCGATTGGGCACGGCATCTGCCCGCAAGGGCGGACAGGTTCATCCCCGGCGCTTTTGGGGAAAACATCGTGCTGGACGGGTTGACTGAGGCCGATGTCTGCATCGGTGACCGCTTTGATCTGGGGACGGCGCAAGTGGAACTGTCGCAGGCGCGCCAACCCTGCTGGAAGCTGAACCTGCGTTTTGATCTGCCCGACATGGCCCGGCAGGTGCAGGACAGCGGGCGCACCGGCTGGTATCTGCGGGTGCTGGTTCCGGGGCGGGTTGCGGCGGGCGACCGGATGGTTCTGACCGCGCGACCCAATCCCGGCTGGGATCTGGCGCGGGTGCAGCACCTGCTTTACCGCGATGCGACAGACCGCGCGGCGCTGGCAGAATTTGCACGCCTCGCGGGGTTGTCGAACTCCTGGCAGGTGCTGGCCCGGCGGCGACTGGACAGCGGGGCCGTCGAGGATTGGACGCCCCGGCTGTCGGGCTGACCCCTCAGGGGCGGGCGCCGGATTTGCGCAGCGGGCTTCGCGGCGCATCAAAGGTGCTGCGCGTCAGGATTTGCCCGCCTTCGTCCACGGTCAGCCGCAAGACCCGCCCCGCGTGGCGAAAGGTTAGCCGAAACCGACCCTCGTCGGCGTCAACGCCCTTTTCGCACAAGCTTGTAACCTCTCCCGGGCGCATCTTGTCTTGCAAATGGGCAGGGTCCAGCCCGAAGGCTGCGGCGACCGTGACCGCATCAACCTGGAACCTCTGCGCCGTTACCGATACCTCGATCATGTCGCATCGCGCCAATGGTTGTTGGCAGCGGCGATGGTGGCGAAATGCGTCGCCACCACAGCGCTGACGGCGATCAACGCATCGGCATCTTCGGCGTATTCCGGGCGGAGCCTGTCGCGGATGGCGGCGTCGGGTTGGGTCTTCTTGATCGCCATGCGCGACAGCTTGACGGCAAGGTCATAGCCTTCGGTCGGGGTGGGGGTGATCAGAGTGGGCAGCCAGTTGTCCATGCGGGGTCTCCGTTGTCGGTTGGGGGATAGGGGGTGTCGGGGGCAATCAGGATACGGGCGGCGGCACCGTCAAGATCATCATACTGGTCGTGCCGGAGCGCCCAGAAGAACGCGGAAATCCCGACCAGGCCAAGACCGATGGAAATCGGGATCAGGACGTAGGAACTCATTCCGTCTCCTCCGGCCGCAGGGCGACCCAGGCGTGCCAGGTGCCGTGGCCCAGCAGCGGGAAGATCACGATCAGCCCCAGAAGGCCGGTTGCCACCGACAGCGCAAAACCCAGGGCCACGATGCCCCCCCAGGGCAGCACCGTGCGCAGGTTCTGCGTGGTGATCGCAAAAGAGGCGCCAAGGGCGGTCAGCGCATCGACGCGGCGTTCCAGCAGCATCGGAATGGAGAACAGGCTGATGGCCATGGCGAATGCGGCAAACAGCCCGCCGATGGCTGATCCGGTCAAGATCAGCGCCCAGCCCCGCGGTGTGGTCAGCAACTGGGCGAGGGTCTGGTCAAATCCCGGAAACGGCAGCAACCCGAAGAACAGCGCATAGAGCAGGTCCGCCGCGCGCAGCCACAGCATGACCAGAAGGCAGGACAGAAGTCCCGCGAACACCAATTGCCCGCCCGAGGCCGGCCGCACCAGCAGCATCTGCGCCAGAGTCGCGGGGTGAGCGCCGCGCAGCCGTCGGCTTTTCTCGTAAAGGCCGATGGCCAGCAACGGGC
Source organism: Gemmobacter megaterium (assembly GCF_900156815.1). Lineage (GTDB taxonomy): Bacteria > Pseudomonadota > Alphaproteobacteria > Rhodobacterales > Rhodobacteraceae > Wagnerdoeblera > Wagnerdoeblera megaterium. The sequence goes on along the minus strand of NZ_FTOT01000021.1, from coordinate 16,181 downwards.
CGGTGACAAGGAACCCCGACAGCGCCGGAAAGATCAGCCAGGGCATGCCCGCATAGATCAACCCGCCGATGACCAGACCTGACAAGACCAAGACAAACAGTCCGTAGATCAGGCTTTGCTCCGGGCGGGTCCACAGATCGGCCCAGCCCTTTGCAAGCCATCCAAGCGCCGCCCCGGCCGGCAGTTCGCGGGCGAAGCGGTTGGCGGGATACAGGCGCGGTTCAATCGCAGGAAGCGGTTCAAGCATGGCGGTGCCCTTTCAACATCCCGGTTTCGCGGCGGGCTGACCCGGTTGTTCGGCCACGCAGCCGGGTTGTGAGCGCATGGCCAGATCGACAAACCGCCAGTTTGCCCAGACCACGACGGTCAGGGCCGCGCCAATACCCAGGATGATCCAGACATGCGGGCGCAGGGTCATGGCGCATCTTCTGCCCCCTTGGCAGAAAGCCGCTCGACATACAGCGCCAGCATGCGAAGTTCGGCATCCGACAGCCGCCACTGCCAGGCAGGCATCACGCCCTGACGCCCGGCCAGCAGTGTCTGACGGACCGCCGCCGCATCGCCGCCATAGATCCAGTCGGCATCGGTCAGGTCCGGTGCGCCGGTGCCCTCCAGCCCCTTGGCATCCTCGCCGTGACATCCGGCGCAATTGCCCTGAAACAGCGCGGCACCATCAGAGGTGTCGCCGGGGGTCACCCCGTTGCCAAGCGTCAGGACATATTCGGTCAGCAGGCCAATCTCGGGCCGGGTCAGCAGGCCGTCGCGGCCAAAGGCGGGCATCTGGGCAAAGCGGGTGTCGGGATGCGGGCTGTTGATGCCAAAGCGCAGGGTTGTCTCGATTTCCTCCGCCGTGCCGCCCCACAGCCAGATGCCGTCATTCAGGCGCGGAAAGCCGGGGCCACCCGTGCCGCCCGCGCCGTGGCAGACCTGACAGTTCTGACCGAACAGGGGGGATGCCGTGGCCATGGCGCGCGCCATCAGATCGGGGTCGGCGCGCAGGGCGTCGAAATCGCGTCTGGCAAGGGCCTCGGTCCAACCGGCCCGCGCGGCGGTGGCGGCGGCGATGTCGGCCGCCACCGCTGTCTTTTGGTCCCCGCCCAGCAGCCCCGACGTAAAGGTCTGCCCCAAGGGCCATGTCGGCAACAACACCCAGGCGATCACCGCATAGACATGCGTCACCGCCAGAAACCACAGCACGATGCGCGGCACCGGCGAATTCAGCTCCTTTATGCCGTTCCAGTCATGCCCGGTGGTGGCATAGCCCGACACCGGGTCGCGTTCGGTCACGGACATGGCCGATCCTCCACCGCAAGGACAGATCGGGCGGCGCGGTCGGCGGCGGCCTTGCGCGATGGGCGCAGGGTGTGGATCACCACAAGGATGAAGAACCCCATCAGGTAGAACAGCCCAAAGGTCTTGGCCAGAAACAGCGCGAAATCATGGCTCATGGCGCGGCCTCCATTGCCGCATAGGGCACCCGTGACAACTGCCCCAGCACCTGCAGATAGGCGACCAGCGCGTCCATCTCGGTCAGCCGGTCGCCGCCTGCGAAGGGGCGCAGCGTGGTCGCCTCGCCATAGCGGGCGACAAGGCCCGTTGCCCCGTCGCTGTCGGGCCGGGTTTGTGCCAATGCATCGCGCGGGGCGTTGGCGATCATCTCGTCGGTATAGGGCACACCCAGACGCCGCAGCGCCGCCAGATGGGCACCCAGATCGGCCACCTCCAGCGTGTTCGCCGCCAGCCACGGATAGGCCGGCATGATCGAGGTCGGAACCACATCACGCGGGTTGATCAGATGCGCCACATGCCAGTCATCGGAATAACGGCCACCGAGCCGGGCAAGGTCCGGCCCGGTGCGCTTGGACCCCCAGAGCATCGGGTGGTCGTATTGCGATTCCGCCGCCAGCGAATAGGGGCCATAGCGTTCCACCTCGTCGCGCAGGGTGCGGATCATCTGGCTGTGGCAGGCGTAGCAGCCCTCGCGGATATAGATGTTGCGCCCGGCCAGCTCCAACGGTGTGTAGACCCGCATGTCGGGCAGGGTTTCTACCGTCTCGTCGATGCTGAACAGGGGCGCGATCTCGACCAGACCGCCGACGCTGGCGGCCAGGATGATGGCGATGACAAAGCCGACCGAGTGCTTTTCAAGATTGTAATGCGCCTTGAACAGGGACATGCGCCTACTCCGCCGGTTGGGGGGCAAGGGGCGCATCAGTGGCGGCACCCCGTGCGCCGCGCACCGTCAGCCAGATGTTCGCAGCACCTACGCAGATGCCCGCCAGAAACAGCGCGCCACCGATCACCCGGGCGATGTAATAGGGGCGCATCGCCTCCATGCTGTCGATGAAGGAATAGTTGAGCGTGCCAGCCGCATTATAGGTCCGCCACATCAGCCCCTGCGTGATGCCCGCGTTCCACAGAGCGAAAACGTAGGTCAGAAGCCCCGCCAGCGCCAACCAGAAATGCCATTCGACTGCCTGTGCCGAATACATCGCCACCCGCCCCCAGATTTGCGGGATCAGTGAATAAAACGCCCCGAACGTCACCATCGCCAACCACCCCAAAGCGCCGGAATGGACATGGCCCACGGTCCAGTCGGTGTAATGCGACAGGGCGTTGACCGGGCGGATGGCCAGGAAAGACCCCTCGAATGTGGACAGGCCATAGAACACCGCCGCCACGAACATGAACCGCAACGTTGCATCGTCGCGCACCCGTTGCCAGGCCCCGTTCAGCGTGGCCAGCGCATTGCCCGCCGAGGCCCAGCTTGGCACCAGGAGCATCACCGAAAACGTCATGCCAAGGTTCTGCACCCAGGTCGGCAGGGCGGTGTAATGCAGATGGTGCGAGCCGACCCACATGTAGAAAAAGGTGATCCCCCAGAAACTGATGATCGACAGCCGGTAGGAAAAGATCGGCCGCTGCGCCCGCACCGGCAGGTAGTAGTATAGCATCCCCAGAAAACCCGCAGTCATGAAGAAGGCCACCGCATTGTGGCCATACCACCATTGCACCATGGCATCCTGCACGCCGGAAAACGCGGAATAGCTTTTGGCCCCGGCAAAGCTGACCGGCAGGGCGGCGGCGTTGACGACATGCAGCATCGCCACGACGACGATGAAGGCCAGGTAATACCAGTTGGCGACATAGATATGCGGCTCTGCCCGCCGCGCCAGCGTGCGCAGATACAGCACCAGATAGACCAGCCAGACAATCACCAGCCAGATATCGGCATACCATTCCGGCTCGGCATATTCCTTGGACTGGGTGACGCCCATGAAATAGCCCGTGACCGCCCAGACCAGAAACAGGTTGTAGCCGATCAGCACAAACCATGGGCTGAGCTGATCCGCCAGCCGCGCGCGGCAGGTGCGCTGCATGACGTGAAACGAGGTGGCGATCAGCGCGTTACCGCCAAAGGCAAAGATCACCCCGGTCGTATGCACCGGGCGCAGCCGGCCATAGCTCGACCAGGCTTGCGCGAAAGTCGCCTCGGGCCAGACCATCAGGGCTGCAACCCAAAGGCCCACCGCCATGGCAAAGACGCCCCAGATCATCGCCAGCACGACGCCCGCCTTGACCGGATCGTCATAGTATCGCTGCAAGCGCGCCGGGTCGGGCGCGGGATCATAAAGCGTGCCGCCGATCGCAAAGACAAGGCCAAGCCCAAGCGCCAGCGCCATGAACCCGTGCAGGCCCATCGGATCCTGTTTGCCCGCCGCTGCCATCACCAGCCCGGCAAGTGCCAGGCAACCCGCCAGCACCAGGCCCAGCCGGCGTTCCGTCGGGTTCAGTTGCGCGATCATGCGGGCACCGCCCTTTCCAAGGGGGGCAAGGCCAGATCCGCCAGGGTGGATCGGTCCAGATCGGCCAGAAACGCCGCTTCGGCGTTGCGCAACCGCGCCTTCAGGCGGCAACAGCCGGTGATGCTGCAATCACCGCCCGACGCCTGAAAACACTCGACCAGCGGCTGCCCGGCCTCCAGCAGGCGAACCACCTCGCCCAGCCGGATTTCCCCGGGCGGGCGGGCGAGCACCGCGCCGCCACCGCCGCCACGGCGCGTGGTGACTATTCCGGCCTGCGCCAGCGCCGTCATGATCTTGGTCAGGTGATTGCGCGACAGGGCGAACTCCGCCGCCAGATCGGCGGTGGAAAAGGCGCGGTCGGGCGCGGATGCCATGCGCATCAAGGCCCGCAGGCCGAAGTCGGTGAAGGAGGTCAGGCGCATGAGGGCTCCGCTTGAATTGGTATTTACAATACCTATTAACAGGGTCTAGGAAGGATGCAAGCCGTGAATCAAGGACTGCCCGCCATGACCCAATCAGAGGCTCCGCGCAGCGCGCGACCCGCCGTCACCGCCGAACTGATGGCGCGCACCGGGCTTGATGACGCGATGCTGTCGCGACTGGTGCATGGGTTCTATGACAGGGTGCGCAGCGACCCGCTGCTGGGCCCGATCTTTGCCGACCGCATTGCCGACTGGGGGCCACATCTGGAAAAGATGGTCGATTTCTGGTCCTCGGTCGCGCTGATGACCGGGCGCTATCACGGCGCGCCGATGCCCAAGCACCTGCCGCTGCCGGTAGAGGGGGAACATTTCGACCGCTGGCTGGATCTATTCCGCCAGACCGCCCATGAGGTTTGCCCGCCGCAGGGCGCGGACTGGGTGATCGACCGGGCCGAACGTATCGCGGGTTCGATCCACATGAACATCCTTGACGCGCGGGGCCACTATGGCCGCGCCGGCCTGCCACCCCAGCTTTGAAAGGAAGGGAGACCCCGATGACCACCGATGCCCCGATCAACGACCCCGCCGCCCTGACAACCTTTATCGAAACCCGCTTTCACCAGACCCACCGCGACCAACTGCCCGACCTTGCCGCACTGGCGTTGAAGGTGGAGCGGGTGCATGGCGACCAACCCGAGGCGCCGCATGGCCTTGGCGCGCTGTTGCAGCGTCTGATCGGCGAATTGGAAGTGCATATGAAGAAAGAGGAATTGATCCTGTTTCCCGCCATACGCCGTGGCGGCATGCCCGGCATCGAAAACCCCATCGCCGTGATGCGCGCCGATCACGATGACCATTCCGCCGAGATTGACCGCATCCGCGCGCTGACCAACAACCTGACCCTGCCCGACGGGGCCTGCCGGTCCTGGACGGCGCTTTATGACGGGCTGGGACAGTTCCTTGCCGATCTCGAGGCGCATGTGCGGCTGGAAAACGACGTGCTTTTCCCGCGATTTGAGGCGCGTTGACATGACGACAAAGGGTCTGCGTATCGTGGTGGCAGTGGCCATCCTGTTCGGGGCGCTGACACTTCTGTCCGGCGGGCGGGCGCTGTTCGGCGATGCCGCCGCAAAGGCTGCTGCCGGGGCTGCGGTGCCTTTTGTGCTATGGTTCAATTTCCTGTCCGGCTTTGTCTACGTCGGCGCGGGCGTCGCGATCTGGTTGCGCAAGGCTTGGGCGATCCACCTGACGGCGGCGCTGGTTCTGGCCATACTGATTGTGTTTGCGCTGTTTGGCCTGCATGTCGCACAGGGCGGTGCCTTTGAGGCCCGGACCGTCGGGGCAATGGTCATACGGTCTGCTGTCTGGATTGTGATCTTGCTGTATCTTTACCGGAAGCGCCCAACCCTTGAGCGGCCAGTGTGACCGACCCTGACCACCCAGTCCGGGGTTATGCCGCGCCGCCCTGCCTCGCGCATGAGATTGACCCTGCCTATGTCGATCCGCAGCAGGCGGATGACGTGGCCCGCTGGCGCAAGGCGGAACGGGCGCGGTTGCTGGCGGATCGCGCAGGCCAGCCGGTCGCCGTGCGCCACGCGGCGGCAGCGGTCATCGGCTGTCACCTTGATGCCTTGCTGGCACAGCGGTTCGGGTCCATCGACGGGCTGACGATTTCCGCCTGGTGGCCGATCAAGGCGGAACTGAACCTGCGGAACTGGCTGGAAAGCCTGCTGGCACGGGGCGCGCGGGTGGCCTTGCCCGTGGTCGAGGAACGCGCGGCCCCGCTGCATTTCCGCCTCTGGACGCCCGATTGCCGGATGGTGCAGGGGGTCTGGAAGATTCCGGTTCCGGCCGATGGGCCTGATGTGACGCCTGACGTGACTCTTGCCCCGGTGGTGGGCTGGGATGCGGCGGGCTATCGGCTGGGCTATGGCGGGGGCTATTTCGACCGCACGCTGGCCGCCCTTGCGCCGCGACCGCTGGCCATCGGCGTCGGGCTGCACGCGGCACAGGTGCCCACGATTTTCCCTCAGCCGCATGACATTGCGATGGATGTGGTGGTGACCGAGGCCGGGGAGCAGAAAGGGACCACGCCATGACCACCTCTGCCGAACGGATGCGGGCCTGGACTGGCCCGGCGATCCTCAGTTTCGGCTTCCGGCCGTTCTTTTTGCTGGCAGGGATCTGGGCGGCGCTGGCGATGGCGGTCTGGGTGGGAATGCTGACCGGGCGCGATGTCTTGCCGACCGCCTTCGACCCGATCAGCTGGCACGCGCATGAATTTCTGTTCGGCTATCTGGGGGCCGTTATGGCCGGGTTCCTGCTGACGGCAGTGCCGAACTGGACCGGCAGCCTGCCGCTGGTCGGCTGGCCGCTGGCAGGGTTGGTGGCGCTTTGGGTCTTGGGCCGGGGGGCGGTCGCGGTGTCGGCGCATCTGCCACCCATGGTCGTGGCACTGGCCGATCTGGCGTTTCCTTTGGCGCTGGCGGGGTTTCTTGGGCGTGAGATCATCACGGGGCGCAACTGGAAGAACCTGCCGGTGCTGGCATTGCTGATCGGCTGGACGCTGGCCAACGCGCTGTTTCACTGGGAGGCGGCGCAGGGTGGCGCGCCCGCACAGGGCATCGGGTTGCGGGTCGGGCTGGCGGTGGCGGTGATGCTGATCTCACTGATCGGCGGGCGCATCGTGCCCAGCTTTACCCGCAACTGGCTGGCGCAGCGCGGGGCCGCGCGGCTGCCAGTGCCCTTTGGCCGGGCAGATGGCGCGGTGCTGGCGCTGACGGGCGTCACACTGGCGCTGTGGGTTCTGGGACCGGACCATATGCTGAGTGCCATGGGCGGCGGGCTCGCGGGATTGGCGCATCTGTGGCGGCTCGTGCGCTGGCAGGGCCGGCAGACCGGGGCCGAGGCGCTGGTCTGGGTTCTGCATGTGGGCTATGCCTTTGTGCCGCTTGGGTTTCTGGCCGTGGCGCTAGCGCAGTTCGTGCCCGACCTTGCCCCGGCGGCGCAGCATGTCTGGATGGCGGGGGCGGTCGGGCTGATGACGCTGGCGGTGATGACGCGGGCCAGCCTTGGCCATGCCGGACGGCCGCTGCATGCCACCGGCCCCATCACCGCGCTGTATCTGGCGCTGATCGTCGCGGTGCTGGCACGGCTGCTGGCGGGGCTGCTGCCGGGGGCGGATTGGCCGCTGCATCTAGCCGCAGGGGGCTGGATCACGGCTTTCGGCGGCTTTGCGGTGATCTACTGGCCGATCCTCGCCCGTCCGCGCAAGGCAGCACGGCAACCGAACGCCGCACCAAAGGCGCAGCCATAGCCATGGCGGGTTGGGGCGAATATGCGGCGGCCTGGGCGGTGTTCCTGCTGACCCATGCGATCCCCGTCCGCCCACCGGCCCGACCCTTGCTTGTCGCGCGACTGGGGGCGGCGGGTTTCGGGCTGGCCTATTCGCTGCTGTCGGTCGCGGTGCTGGCATGGCTGATCGGGGCCGCCGCCCGCGCGCGCCATGTCGACCTGTGGCCGCGCGCCGAATGGCAGAACCATGTGACGCTGTTGGCCATGGCGGTGGCCTGCCTGATCCTCGCGCTGGCGGTGGGGCGGCCCAACCCGTTTTCCTTAGGCGGGGCGCGGAATGACCGGTTCGATCCGGCCCGACCCGGCATCGTCGGGCTGATCCGGCATCCGGTTCTGGCGGCGCTGATGCTGTGGTCGCTGGGGCATGTCGCGCCGAATGGGGACCTTGCTCATGTGCTGATGTTCGGCGGGTTCGCGGGCTTTGCGCTCCTAGGCATGGCGATGATCGACCGGCGCAAGCGGCGCGAGATGGGCGCGGATGTCTGGCGCGGCCTGTTGCCCGTGCGCACCCTGCGCGGCTCCGGCAGTTTGCCGCGCGTGCTGACGGCCGGGTTGGTCCTGACGGGGCTGATCGCCTTGCATCCTCAGGTGATCGGCATGGCGGCGATCTGGTAAGGTCACCCTGCGGCAAATTGCGACAATGCTCAAAAAATTCGGAAAACACGCTCCACACGTATTCTAACTGCTGAAAAGAAGGGCTAATCGAACAAAAAATATGCGCTTCTCACACTTTCTGGAAAGACCCACATGAACAGCATAGACGAAAAGCTACGCCCCATCCTTGCCGAAGTCATCCGCCGCAATGCGGGCGAGGCCGAATTTCATCAGGCCGTGCATGAGGTTCTGGAAAGCCTGGGTCGTGTGGTGGCCAAGCACCCGGATTACCTTGACGGCGCGCTGATCGAGCGGATCTGCGAGCCCGAGCGCCAGATCATTTTCCGTATTCCTTGGGTGGACGACAAGGGTCAGGTCCAGATCAACCGCGGCTTCAGGGTGCAGTTCAACTCGGCGCTTGGCCCCTACAAGGGCGGGATGCGGTTCCACCCTTCGGTAAACGTGGGGATCATCAAGTTCCTTGGCTTCGAGCAAACCTTCAAGAACGCGCTGACCGGCATGCCCATCGGCGGCGGCAAGGGCGGGTCTGACTTTGACCCCAAGGGCCGGTCGGATGCGGAAATCATGCGCTTTTGCCAATCGCTGATGACCGAATTGCACCGCCATCTGGGCGAACAGACCGACGTGCCTGCGGGCGACATCGGCGTCGGCGGGCGCGAGATCGGCTATATGTTTGGCCAATACAAGCGCCTGAACAACCGGTTCGAGGCGGGTGTTTTCACCGGCAAGGCACTGGCCTATGGCGGGTCGCGCGCCCGGACCGAGGCGACAGGCTACGGCAATACCTATTTCGTGCAATCGATGCTTGAAACCAAAGGCACCAGCTTTGACGGCAAGAAGGTTGTGGTGTCGGGGTCCGGCAACGTGGCGATCTACACAATCGAAAAGGTGCAGTCCTTTGGCGGCAAGGTCATCGCCTGCTCCGACAGCTCGGGCTATGTGGTGGACGAAAACGGCATCGACCTTGACCTGCTCAAGGACATCAAGAACGTCCGGCGCGAACGCATTTCCGAATATGTCCGCCGCCGGGGCGATGGCGCGCATTTCATCGCCGCCGACAAGGGGTCGGTCTGGGATGTGGCCTGCGATGTCGCCATGCCCTCGGCCACCCAGAACGAATTGTCCGGCAAAGATGCCGCGACCCTGGTGAAGAATGGCGTGATCGCCGTGGGCGAAGGCGCGAACATGCCCTCCACCCCCGAAGCGATCAAGGTGTTCCAGGATGCGGGCGTGATGTTTGCGCCGGGCAAGGCCGCCAACGCGGGCGGGGTTGCCACCTCGGCGCTGGAAATGCAGCAAAACGCCAGCCGCGACAGCTGGACCTTTGATCAGACCGAGGCGCGGCTGGCCACCATCATGCGCGGCATCCATGACACCTGCCACCACACGGCCGAAGAATACGGAGCACCCGGCAACTATGTTCTGGGCGCCAATATCGCGGGGTTTGTGCGGGTGGCGGAATCCATGCGGATGCTGGGCGTCATCTGAGGTATGGGGCCTGACACGCGCAAGGTGACGGACCCATCCCGCTTGCGGCGCAGCCTGACAGCGCTGCGCCCCTTTGCGCCTGTCATAGGGCGGGCCAGCCTGCGCGATGTGGCGGCAGGCGGGCTTGGGCTGGCTCTTGGCTTGCTCATCTGCTCCACTCTGCTTTTCGGGATGGGGGTTGACCTTGCCTCGGGGGCCTTTCTGATCGCGCCAATGGGGGCCACTGCCGTCCTGCTGTTCGCGGTTCCCAACAGCCCACTGGCCCAACCGTGGTCTGCGGTGGTTGGAAATTCCATTTCGGGTCTGGCGGCACTGGTGGTTCATCCGCTCACGCTTGACCCGACGGTGGCCGTTGCGGCGTCGGCCGGGCTGACTCTTGTGGCGATGTTCCTGACCCGGTCCCTGCATCCGCCCGGTGGCGCTGAACCCCGCCATGCTGGCTGCGCTTGGCCTACGCTTTGTGCTCGTCCCGGTGTTCGGCGGAACCGTGGCATTGGTGGCCGTGGCAATGGCCTGGCACCGGATATGTGGCCGGGTCTACCCATTCCGATTGCCGTATGAAGCAGGTCCGCACGCGACCGCTGATAAGGCGGCGCAGATGCGATTGGGGCTGGAACCGGAGGAGCTTGCCCAGATCCTTGCCGATTATCGCCAGTCCGCCAACCTGGGCATCGAAGATCTGGCCCGGCTGATTGCCGCAGCCGAACAGATGGCGGCGGGGCATGCCCTTGGAACGTTGAACTGCGACGCGATCATGTCACGCGACCTGGTGACGGTGCGGCCCGACGCCCGTGCGGCACAAGTTGCTGATCTGTTTCGAAAGCACGGTTTCACCTCGATCCCGGTGGTAGACGCGCAAGGAGGACTGCTGGGGGTGATCTTCCAGCTGGACCTGATCCGCCGTGCCCGCCGCGATGCCTTGTGGGCCCAACCCGGGTTTGGTGCTGCGATGACGTCCCTGCGAAGTGACAAGGCCGCCATCCCTCGCGCGGCTGAGGTCATGACAATTGATCTGCCCACTGTTGCCCCCTCAACGCCAGTTGCATCCCTTTTGCCTTTGCTCGCCGATGGTGGAGTCGAGGCTATTCCCGTGCTGGACAGCGGCCGGATCGTCGGAATCGTCACCCGGACAGACCTGCTGTCAGCCCTCGCCAGATCCGCCGCACGGGGGGCGGGGCAACGCCTCTGACCCCCACGCTCCGGATCGGATCGGGACTGGCAAAGAAAATCAACTTGGCCACACCCGCAATCTCGGTCAAGGGCATCTTCTGAGGGGTCGCTGCCGGAAAGCCACCTTTGGTAGATTTGCCGCAAGGTCGTCACCCAATTATCGACAAGAGCCGCCGTCAGCGTGCTATTTTCATCCGACGACGTTTCGATCAAGAGGATGATCTCTCAGAAGGGTTGCAGCGAAGATCGCAAGCGACAGGAAGCACGTCCGTCGCCCCTGCCAAATGCCAAGGCCCGCCAGTATATAGGCGGGCCCTGCCAGCGTGTTAAACCACGGAACGAAGGGCACGACTGCCCCATGTCGGCCAATCCCAGCAGCGTTCTGCCACCAGAGAATATCGTGAGCGCGCCAAAAACATTCGCAACACAGCCCGCAATGCATGCCATCAAACGTGATCTAGGCATCGGAATCCCGCTCCATTCTGCGCAGCATCGCCACTTGCACGTCAAACAGACGCAATCCCTCGTGAACCAGCGAAAAGCCCCGCGCGCCAAGCGTCCAGCGGATGGCGACACCCTGCACAAGCGAAGTCAGCAGTATGGCAATGTCCTCGGGGTTGACTTCACGACTCAAGTCGCCGGCTGCCTGCAAATCGCTGATTGCGGCAACAAGGCGACCCTGAAACGCAGCCAAAAGCCCCCGAAACACGTCGCGTAGGGCATGATTTTCCACCTGTAGTTCACGCGAAAACAGGATCGAGGGCAAGGCGGGCGTTTCGGCAATGGCCACCAGTTGTGCGTTGATGAGGGCCTTAAGGCGTGCGCGCGGCCCGTCGGCGGCAGCTTCGGCTGCGGTCCAGTCGCGCTGCAGGCGGACTCCGATATCTTCCGCAACGGCCAACCAGAGTGCGCTTTTGGTCGGGAAATGCCGGAAGATCGCAGGCTGGCTGATGCCAATGGCGCGCGCGACATCGGTGGTGCTAAGCCGGTCTGGCCCAATTTCATCGGCTATTCGAAGCACTTCGGCCACGATCTGCACCTTGCGGTCTTCCGCGCTTTGACGACCAGACATACATCACCTATTGTTAGTTATCACTAACTAACATATAGTGTAGGAAAGCGCAACTATCATCCCGAGTCGCACGTGCAGACTGAAAGGACCCAACATGCCCGCTACAAACGCACCCACTGGCTACTCTCGTCTGCAGATCGGTCTGCACTGGCTTGCCTTCGCGCTGATCGCACAGCAATACCTGTTCAAGGACTCCATGTCAGCCGCATGGGACCGTGTCACGGATGGGCTTGAGGCGGGGTTCGACCCGCTCGTTCTGACCCATGTGGCGGGCGGCGCGCTGGTGATGATCTTCGCGCTGTGGCGGCTGGTGCTGCGCGCCCGTCGTGGGGTGCCCCCGCCGATCGAGGCCAGCAAGGTGCAGGGCGTTCTCGCCAAACTGGCCCATGTCGGGCTTTATGCGCTGATGATCCTGATGCCTGTCAGCGGATCGGTCGCATGGTTTGGCGGGGTCGAGGCTGCGGCGCAGGGGCATAATGTGATGAAAATCATCCTGCTGGCGCTGGTCGCGCTGCATGTTGCTGGCGCGCTTTACCACCAGTTTGTTCTGCACGACGGCACCTTGGCGCGGATGCGCAAGGCGCAGGGCTGATCCGATGCGCTTTTCACCCCTCCTTGCCTTGCCACCCATCGCGCTCGGGATCGCTGCTGCGGTCTGGATGGTCTCGTCCGCGCCGGGCCCGGCGCAGATCGACGGGCACGCGCCCGCTTTGCCCGTCGGGGTGATGACGGCCGTGGCGCAGGATATCCGCCCGAAGGCGACGGCATGGGGCAACCTGCGGGCCGCCGACACTTGGGTCGCCGTGGCTGAGGTGCAGGGCGAAGTGATCTGGCGCCATCCTGATCTTGAACCCGGCCGCCTGATCCCAGAGGGGACCGAGGTGCTGCGGATCGACCCTGCCGACTATGAATTGGCGCTGGCACAGTCGCAGGCCGACCTCGCCGCGCTTGCCGCCGAAGCCACGCTGCTGAGCGCCGAGGCCACCAATACGGGCCGGATACTTGATCTGGAACGCGCACGATTGACATTGGCCGAGGCTGACCTGACGCGCACGCGGACGCTTGCCCAGCAGGGCACAGTTCCACAATCGCGCGCGGACGAGGCGGAGCGCGCCACCCTTTTGGCCCGCCGCACGGTCGCGGAACTGGAAAACGCGATGGCGCTGATCCCGTCCCGCGAGGCGCGGATCGTTGCCCAGATCGCGCGAACGCAAGCCGCCATCGACCGTGCGCGCCGGTCTCTTGATCGCACCGTGCTGACCGCCCCCTTCGATCTGCGCGTGACCGACGTCGCCGCCGAACGCTTTCAGACCGTCGCCCCCGGCCAGGTGGTGATCCGGGGCGACGGAATCGCAGCGGCCGAGGTGGTGGCGCATTTACCGGTCGACAGTTTTCGCCGCCTGATCGGCAATACGATAGAGGGCATGACCCTTGCCGACATGATGCGCGATGGTCCGCCCACACTGATTGACGTGACGCTCAGCCCGCTATCTGACCCGACGCAGGTCTGGACCGCCCGCATCAGCCGGATCGAGGGGGCCTTGGATGCCCGCGCCCGCACCGTGCCGGTCGTGGTCACGGTCGATGCCCCCTATGAAGGAGCCGACCCGCCTCGGCGGCTGCCGCTGGTGCCGAACATGCAAGTGCAGATGTCCTTCTTGGGTGCTGCCATGACGGGCGCCGTCTTGATCCCCGAGGGCGCGCTGCATGGCGGAAGGGTGCGCATCGCAGGTCAGGGCGATCTGCTGGAATTGCGTCCCGTCACTGCCGCTTTCGCACAAGATGGCCTTGTGGCCATCACCGATGGCCTCGCCCCGGGCGACCGCGTCGTGATCGACGACATCGCCCCGGCCATCCCCGGCATGGCCCTGACCCCCGTTGAGGCCGCGCAATGATCCGCTGGTTCACCGGCCACCCGACGGCGGGCAACCTGCTGCTTTTGCTGTTCCTCGCCGCCGGTGCCTTTGCCGCGCCGGGCCTGTTGCGCGAGACTTTCCCCGATTTCCGCGCTGTCGAAGCCGAGATTACCGTTCCCTACCGGGGGGCCGCAGCCGAGGATGTAGAGGCAGCGATCTGCGCACCGCTCTGGGACGGGGTGCAGGGTGTCGAGGGGTTAGAGACGTTCAACTGCACCGCGCAGACCGGCCGCGCGCGCGCCGTGGCAACCATGGCGCCCGGCAATGACGCGCTGCGTTTTGTCAATTCGCTGCGGACCGAGGTTTCGGCCATCGAAAGCTTTCCGGACCGCGCCGATCCTGCCGTGGTGCGCGAATTGCATCGCTCCGATCCGGTCACGTCGGTTGCCATCTCGGGCGATCTGCCACTGGGCGAGTTGGACCTCTATGCCGACGGCCTGTCGGACCAATTGACTGCCCTGCCGGGTGTCGCCCGCGTGACACGCGGGGGCCTTGGCACCCGGACGCTTTTGATCACCGCCAATCGTGCCGTGTTGGAAAGCCACGGGCTGACACCCGCCGCCTTGGCCGCCGCCATCGCCGCGCAGAACATCGACCTGCCCGCAGGCACGCTGGAGGGGCCGGGCGCGGACCTGACCCTGCGCTTTACAGCCGAGCGCGACACCGCTGCGGCGCTGGCCAGGATTCCGGTAATGGTTCTGCCGAACGGCGCAACCCTGACGCTGGGCGACGCGGCAGTAATCGAGGAACGCTTTGAGCCGCCACAGGACCGCGCCTTTGTCGATGGCACCCCGGCCATCGTGCTGGACGTGGCAAAGGCGCTGGACGCCGACGCGCTGCGCGTGCTGGATAGCGTGACAGAACTGGTGGACGCCGAAACCGCCCGCCTGCCCGATACGATCACGGTCAAGGTCGTGCAGGACGTGACCTCCATCATCCGCGACCGTCTTGTGATGCTGGTGCAGAATGGGGTCGTCGGTCTTATTCTGGTGGTCGTCGTGATGAGCCTGTTCTTCCGCCCCGGTTTCGCGATCTGGGCCGCGATGGGCCTGCCCGTGGCCTTTGCCGGGGCCTTTGTCTGGATGGCTCTGACCGGGCTGAGCCTTAACATGATGACATTGGTCGCACTTTTGATGGCGATCGGGATCGTTATGGACGATTCCATCGTGATTGCGGATTCCATCGCCGTGCAGGCGGCCAAGGGCGCGACGGTGGAAACCGTGGCCGCAGGTGTCGGTGCTGTGGCGCCGGGCGTGATCTCGTCCTTCCTGACGACGCTTGCCGTGTTCCTGCCCCTGGCCTTTCTGGCGGGCGAGTTGGGCGCGGTGCTTGAGGTTTTGCCAGTGGTCCTGCTGGCGGCGCTGTTTGCCTCGCTGATCGAGGCCTTTCTGATCCTGCCCCACCACCTGAAAGGTGGGATCAAGGACGTTGCCTCTTCGCGGTTCCGGGTCCGTTTCGATGCGGGCTTCGACAGCTTGCGCGACCGTGGCGTGGGCCGTCTGGCCGATGCCGCGATCAAGGCGCGTTGGCTGGTGGCAGGGCTTGCCATCGGCGCGCTGATCCTGACCGTCGGTGCCTTGGGCGGTGGCATGGTCAAACGCGAGGCAATGCCCGAGATCGACGGCGATGTGCTGGAGGCGCGGCTGATGCTGCCCGCGGGCACTTCGCTGGTTCGCACGACCGAGGCGGTCTTGCAGATCGAGGCGGCGCTTGATCGCGTGAACGCCCGCCTGACCCCCGAACAGCCCGAGGCGCAGCCCCTTGTGATCCGCCGCATTACCCGCCTGGGGCGTAACCTTTCGGCGAGCGAAACGGGCGCCCATGTCGCCACTGTTGCGGTGGACCTGCTGGGTGCCGAAACACGGGCCAGCACATTGGACGAGATCGTGTCGCTGTGGCGCACGGAAATCGGCCCCCTGCCGGGTATCAACTCGCTGATCCTGACCGAGCCGGGGATCGGCCCGCAGGGGATTGCGGTGGAACTGCGTCTGTCGCACCCAGACCTTACGACACTAGAGGCCGCAGGCCGCGCCACTTTGGCGGAACTTGAAACCTACGCCGGGGTGCGCAACGCGATTGTTGACCTGCGCCCCGGTGCGCCCGAATTGCGGCTAAGCCTGTCGCAGGGCGCCGAGGCCTTGGGGCTGACCGCGACGGACGTGGCAAGCCAACTGCGCGCGGCCTTTCTGGGCACCCAGCTTTCGGAAATCCGGCGCGGCGATCTGGCTTGGGATCTTGAGGTGCGTTCGTGAATGGAAGGACGAACGGCAGCGCGCGTATCACACGACGGATCGTGGAACTTTCGTGCCGCTGGTGTTCGCGCCCGGCGAGGCATTCC
>NZ_FTOT01000038.1 GCF_900156815.1 Gemmobacter megaterium | reverse complement strand
AGACTGTTGATTGCCACTGAGATTTGACCCGGCGTTGTCACCGAGAACTGACCCACCCAATGGTTATGTTCTGCGTGTTATGATGGCGTCAATGCTGGTGTTTCCCTCCGTTTCTTTTTCGCTGTTTCGGAGCTTGCCTTAAAGCGATAGCTGTCGTTGCCGGTCTCCAAAATATGGCAGCGATGGGTGAGGCGATCGAGAAGCGCGGTGGTCATCTTGGCGTCCCCGAAGACCGTCGCCCATTCGGCGAAGCTCAAGTTCGTGGTGATGATGACGCTGGTGCGTTCATAAAGTTTGCTGAGAAGATGGAACAGCAAGGCACCGCCAGAGGCACTGAACGGCAGGTATCCCAGCTCGTCCAGGATGACGAGGTCAGTTTTCACCAGTGCCTCGGCGATCTTGCCAGCCTTGCCTTGGGTCTTTTCCTGTTCCAGGGCGTTGACGAGTTCGACCGTAGAGAAGAAGCGCACACGTTTGCGGTGATGCTCGATGGCCTGAATGCCAAGGGCCGTTGCAACATGGGATTTCCCTGTGCCGGGTCCGCCGATCAGCACCACATTCTCGGCACTATCCAGGAACTCGCATCGATGAAGCTGGCGAACCAGAGCTTCACGGATCTCGCTGGCGCTGAAGTCGAATGCGGACAAGTCCTTGTATGCCGGGAAGCGGGCGGCTTTCATGTGGTAGGCGGTCGAACGCACCTCACGCTCAGCCATTTCCGCCTTGAGAAGCTGTGATAGGATCGGCATGGCGGCTTCAAATGCGGGTGAACCTTGCTCATGCAGATCCTGCACAGCCTGCGCCATGCCCGGCATCTTCAGGCTGCGTAGCATGATGATCAGCGCAGCACCCGCAGGATCATGACGCATGACGGGTTCCTTTCTGGGTGCGCAGCCCATCATAGCGCGCGACATTGGCCTCAGGCTCCTTGCTGAGCGACAATGCCGCTGGAGGGTTCACGTCTGGCTGGTCGGTCGGTTTGCCATCGAGCAGTCTATGGAGCAGGTTCAGCACGTGGGTTTTTGTCGGCACGCCCGCCTCAAGGGCTAATTCCACGGCGCACAGCACCGCCCGTTCATCGTGGTGCAGCACCAAAGACAGGATATCGACCATTTCTCGGTCCCCGCCGGGCTGGCGCAGCATCTTTGCCTGCAGCACACGGAAGGGCTCGGGCATCTCCACAAAGGGGGCGCCATTGCGCAACGCTCCGGGTTTGCGCTGAACCACCGCCAGATAATGACGCCAATCATAGATGACGCGCCCCGACTGGCGATGCGACCGGTCGATGATGCGCTCATGCGTGCAAATCACGTGGCCTTCGGCCACAACAACTAGCCGCTCAGGGTAGATACGCAGACTGACGGGCCGGTTTGCAAAACTGGCGGGCACAGAATAGCGGGTGCGATCAAAGGTGATCAGGCAGGTCGGCGAGACGCGCTTCCTTTCCTCGACGAAGCCATCGAACATTGTGGGGAGTGGCATCAGGGCAGGCTTCTCAGCTTCCCAAACATCAGCGATGCTGCCGGGCAGCGTGCCATGAGCCGTCTCAGCCCACAGCAGCTTGCAGCGCTCTTCCAGCCAGTCATTCTAGGAAAGCACGGCTATGCGACAGCTTGATGTGCGCAACCTGCAGCTTAATCCGCTCGCAGCCGACATAGGCCCAGTCTTCGCTCCAGTCGAACTGGAATGCCTCGCCGGGCGCGAACACCAGCGGCACGAAAGTTCCACGATCCGTCGTGTGATACGCGCGCTGCCGTTCGTCCTTCCATTCACGAACG
>NZ_FTOT01000018.1 GCF_900156815.1 Gemmobacter megaterium | reverse complement strand
CCTGCAGCAGACCCGTGATCTCTGCTTCCAGCGCCTTCAACTCGGCGTCGATCTCTTCGAGCGGTCTCGGTGGCACGTATTTGTAGAAGTAGCGGTTGAAGTTGATTTCATACCCGACACGCCCGACGCCGCCATCCTGCGCATCGGTGTATGTCTCATCCACCCAGGCATCGGGGACGAAGGGCAGAACCTCGCGTTGCACATAGGCGCGCCAGTCCTCGTTCAGCGGCACCAGTTCGTGATCGCGCAGATCGGTGTCGGGTTCGGGGGTGCCGTCCTTGTCGGTGCAGACCTCTGCATCTTCGTCGCGTTCCGACAGCGCGGACAGGATCGCCTTCTTGACCGGCGCACCGATCTTGGCGCCTGCACGACGGAGAGCGGCTGAGAGCGCCTTGTCGAAGGCATCGCGGTTCATCCATCGCTGACCGGCGGGCAGATGCACAAGCAGCGCCTCCATGACATCGCGTCGCTCGCCCTCGTCTAGACGTTCAAACGGTTTCGCCTCGCGCAGCGCCTCCAACCCCTCCTTTGTCACGGCGAAGGCGAGTTTCAGCGGGCGTTCGACGCGGATCTCGCGATACCCGAAGTCGGTCGTGGCGAAGATTTTCGACACGTCCTCCCACCCTTCGTTCCCGTTCAGCATGTCATGGTAGATGCGGGCGATCTGATCGCATGCCTCGGGCGGGATTTCGCGGCGCTTGGACCCGAGCGACTTGCGCATCGATTTCCAGAACCTCTCGCCGCTGGCGTCGATCAACTGCACCTTGCCGCGTCGGGCGGTGTCCTTGCGGTTGGTGAGCAACCAGACATAGGTCTGAATGCCGGTGTTGTAGAAGAGGTCGGTCGGCAGCGCGATGATCGCCTCGACCCAGTCGTTCTCCAGCATCCAGCGGCGGATCTCGCTTTCGCCCGACCCGGCACCGCCGGTGAACAGGGGCGATCCGTTCATGACGATGCCGATGCGCGACCCCTGCTCGTCGTTGCGCATCTTCGAGATCATGTGCTGCAGGAACAGCAACTGCCCGTCAGAGATGCGGGGCAAACCCGCGCCGAAGCGCCCGTTCTTGCCCTGCGTGTCCGCCTCGTCTTTGATCGCATCGGCGTATTTCTTCCAGTCCACACCGTAGGGCGGGTTCGACAGCATGTAATGGAACCGCCGCTTGCGATGTGCGTCCTGCGTCAGAGTGTTACCATATGCGATGTTCTCGGGATCGTGCCCGGTCACCAGCATGTCCGACTTGCATATTGCATAGGACTCGGGATTCAGCTCCTGGCCGTAGAGTTCGACGCGAATGCGCGGATTCAGCGCCTTCATCTCCATCTCTGCAAGCGACAGCATACCGCCGGTGCCAGCGGCCGGATCATAGACCTGCCGGATCACGCCCGAGCCGGTCAGCGCTTCGCGGTCATTGACCAACAGCAGCGAGACGATCAGACGGATCACCTCGCGCGGGGTGTAATGTTCACCGGCGGTTTCGTTCGAAATCTCCGAAAAACGACGGATCAACTCTTCGAACAGGTAGCCCATCTCCAGGTTCGAAATCACCTCGGGGTGCAGGTCGATCTGCGTGAACTGATCAAAAACGCGGAACAGAAGACCAGCATCATTCAGACGCTTCAACTGGTCGGTGAACAGGAACTTGTCGAGGAAGATGTCACGGACGTTGGGCGAGAACTTGGTGATATACTCGAGCAGGTTCTTGTGGATGTCCTTTGGATCCTGGCCTTTCAAGCTAGCAAAGGTGAGGCGCGACAGGTTGTAAAGGCGGATGTCCTGCCCCACCGCACCGGCGAGCAAAGTGTCGCGCGCTTCGTCGTCTAAATCGTCGGACAGTGTCGCGGCCATCGCCAGAACGGCGGGTTTGGATGCCTCAAGAATGCAGTCAAGACGCCTAAGCACCACGAAGGGCAGGATGACCTTACCGTATTCCGATTGCTTGAAATCACCCCGCAAGGTCTCGGCGATCGACCAGACAAAGGAACTCAGTGACTTGATATCGCTGCTCATCTACCGCGCCTTGCCTATTGGTTTTTCTTGTATCTGCAGCACTTTGCGCGACGAGGACGCAAGCGTCAAGGAAGTGGGCTGGCGCAACGCGCGGCATCCTATCAGTTTAGAAAACGCGGTCTAGTCGCGGCGCTGGACACATCGCGCAGCAGCCCACCCAAGCGTCATGTCCCAGAATAGCGCTGTGGTTCTTCGTTCCCTGATCTGCTCGGTGATGCACCTCTCAAACTCTACCGCCACCTGCAGCAGAGAGCGTATTCACGCCATTACGCAATCACGCGTTTACGCTTTTGAGGTATTCCGCAAGTGCGTGCTCCAGAATATCCTGATGCGTCTGGTCCGTCGTCGCCGCATGGATCCGAAGACGGCGATATGTTTCGCCATCGAGCGCAAGCGTGAGACGTTTCTCACCCTCCCGCTTCTTCGGCGTTGGCTTCGTCTCGACGACGGCAGGTTCCGCTCCACGCTGAGGAATGCCGGTATCTACCGGACGGCTCTCCGTGTTCAGCAGCCCTTCAAGGGTTACAGCCTTCTTAGCCATGCAAAATGCCCTTCACATAGGTCCAGACGGCAGTGATCTCTGCTGACG
Source organism: Gemmobacter megaterium (assembly GCF_900156815.1). GTDB lineage: Bacteria > Pseudomonadota > Alphaproteobacteria > Rhodobacterales > Rhodobacteraceae > Wagnerdoeblera > Wagnerdoeblera megaterium. The sequence continues at coordinate 23,159 of NZ_FTOT01000018.1, read as the reverse complement.
CCCTGTCATCAGAGGTCTCAGTAACCCCCTGCCCTGTCGCCCCGGTTTCGGCATAGCTGACGCGCTGAGCGATGTTGACCGGCGCTACGCGACCATGCTGCGCCAGGACGCGCGCGGCTTCGTCAGTGATCTTTGCCCTCGGTGTCTGAGAGAGTGCGAACGCGAACGGCACCCGCGCGCGGTTCACAGCCGCGATGGTTGCCCCTACAGCACGCAAGTCATCGGGTGATGGTCTGACCGGGATCAACACCAGGTCTGCTGCCGCCAGAGCCCCTGCGAGCCACTCAGGAGCCGCAGGAGGCGTGTCTATGACGCAAAGGTCGAACTGCGCCTGTGCAGCCGTCAGCGTCGTCCTGAGCGCCTCCGGTGCGGGATCTCGCTCCAGCATGGCAGGCATGTCTGCTTCACGGCTCTCCCACCACGCCCTGAGCGATCCCTGGGGATCAAGATCAAGACACAGCACGCGACCGCCGTCCTGGGACGCGGCGACTGCGATATTGCGAGCGAGCGTGGTTTTACCTGCTCCACCCTTCTGAGCGGCAACGACGATGGTTTTCATGGGGCCATCTTAGCGCAAATCCGCAGAGTCGCAACATCGCACTCACGCGGTTGCGCCGAGTCGTATTTACGCAAATACGCAATGAAGCAGCTGTGAGGCTGTCAGTGTGCGACGGCGCTTTGGCAGATAGAGAGGTAGATGGGTTGCCTGACAGCAGAGGGTGCAATCGCTGCTAGGAGTTCTACCCCGAACCATACAGAAGACATGACACGTCTTACGGAAAATCGCATTTACGGATTTACGCATCACGCTCTGGCGCTATATAAAGACTCTACCGACGTAGAGTCTTTATACGATCAGCAGATCAGACTGCTTTGGAGACCCAATGCACTTCGTCACATACCTCCGGGTCAGCACGGACCGACAAGGAAGAAGTGGTCTCGGGCTGGAAGCGCAGCGCAAGGCTGTCTCGGACCATGTCATGGGCAAGGGGCAGATCGTCGCCGAGTTCGTCGAGATCGAAAGTGGCAAGAAGAACGATCGCCCTCAGCTCATCCGCGCGCTTGCCGAAGCCAAGCGGGTCGGGGCAGTCTTGCTCATCGCCAAGCTTGATCGCCTGGCGCGGAACGTCGCCTTCATTGCCAACCTACTGGAATCCGGGGTCGAGATCGCCGCTGCCGACATGCCGGAAGCGAACCGCTTTCTGCTGCACGTCATGGCAGCGGTAGCCGAGCACGAGGCGCGCATGATCTCGGACCGCACGCGCGCAGCGCTCGCAGCAGCCAAGGAGCGCGGTGTCGCACTGGGGTGGTCAATACCAGGCAGGGCAGGGGAGCAGCGCCAGGCGGCCCTCAGAGGCGCTGCAATCAACGCTCGGAAGGCGGATCAACACGCTGAGAACATCCTGCCCGTCATTCGGGATCTTGCTGCACGAGGTGACTCGCTAAGAGCCATCGCATCCGAGCTGAACACACGCGAGATCCGAACCGCGCGCGGTGGACGCTGGCACCCTGCCACGGTCAGAAATCTGATTCTACGCAAGCGCATGGATACGTAAATACGCGCCAAAAATCTGAGCGGGGCGGTTCTTGTCGCACCTCGATAAGATCACTACGACGGGGAGTAATGGATCGCACAGGTCTATCAAGATGATCGACTGCAGGCGGTAGCATATGGAGGTGGAGACGATGATCGACGAAGACGAACCGAATATCGTCACCTCCGGCAAGAGCCAGCGTGTCATCGTCGATGGCTTCCCGTTCTCCATCGAGATCTATCGCCTCGAAACTGACAAGACCTGGACGCTAGAAGTCGTTGACCACGAGGGCACCAGCCATGTCTGGGACGATCAGTTCCTGTCTGACAAGGATGCGCGGAACGAAGCCCTGAAAGCCATCGAGGAAGATGGCGCCCTTGCGTTCATGCGCGGTGACAATGTGATCCCGTTCAAGCGCCCTGAGTAGATACGCGGTTCCGCATCTACGTAATTACGGACGACCTCGGCGCTCGAACCACTTCCGGCAGAAGCCGAGGAACGCCATCTCCGGGTTTTTTGGCGCCTCCGTCATCCAGGAGCGCCATTCCTGTTCGATCATGCGAACATCCCAGCCGGGCGCTGCTTCTCGCGCCATCTCGTATACCTCGGCATCAAGAGGCGGAATGGCTATGGGTGCGCCTATGACGACCTCAGCTCCGACAGTGCCCCGGCTACGGACAACAAGCTGATCCTTGTCGATCTCGAAGCGGATCTCATAATCGGGCATGTGCCCATACTGCTCGTCTTCTTCTGCGATAGCAGTGACGAGCCGCCGGAACTCACGAAGTGACGAGCCGGACCCGCACTTCTTCTGCAAGAGATCAAGGCTGACGCGCCATTCCTTCTGACGACCGCAATGCTTTCGCGCCAATTCGTAGATCCGGCGCTCCAACGGCTTGCGAAGGCGGAAATACTCGCGGCTCAATGTCAGGACTTCATGCGCGCGGATGGCGTTGAAGACCCAGTCCGAGAGCTTGATCTCCACTTCCTGCATCCGGCCATCGCGGGTCTCGCGCACGATCCTGGCGCGTTCGATCAGCCCGAAGGTCTCGAAGATCTCTTGTCCCCCGGTGGTGATGTTGGTCGAGATCCGTGTTCCCGCCAACCGCTCCATGGCAGCCTTCAGCAGGTCATAGCCTCGGCCTGTGATCATGCGGTTGGTTGCTTTCAGGAGGTCTGACGCCTGAAACCGGACGACCTGCTGCGGTTCCTTGCCCTCGTTCATCCCCTTGATGAGCTGGCTGATGCAGTAGATCAGCACGTCACGGTCATGGACGGTAGCAAGTCCGTCTGACGACGGCTTCACCTCGATAGTGATGCCGTTGTGCTCATACTTTCGCGGTCGGGTGTCGGGCTTGGTCGACAGCGAAAAGATCGGGTGCTCCATGGCTCCGACATCAGCCTTCGGAGCGGCATCGAAGATGTCACAGACGAAGAAATCCCCTTGGGGATGCCGATCTGGAAGCAGGGGATAATCACTCGCCATCAGATGCCTTCGACACTTTACACACACCTATGGTTACAACGACACTTCACCCACGGTAAAGTCCGAAACGACACTTCACCCACACCAGACCGAGGAACGACACTTTACACACGCCGAATCACCACTTTACACACGCCGAATCACCACTTTACACACGGGGGGGGTCTGTAAGGGACTGATTCCAAAAGAGGAATCGAGATTTTTTTCGCCTTAACACTATATTTAACACATACTTAACACCCAGAGCCTGTGGATAACTCTCGGTCAAGTAGCGCTGACTGATAGCATTGCGCTGGTTGGGAGCCTAATGGTATACACGAAGATGTATACAAGGGGTGGTCAAGATGATCGAGACGAAGATCCGCAAGGTTGGCAACTCGGCCGTCATGACACTGACAACCGAGATGCTGACGATTCTCGACGCCAAGGAAGGCGACACGCTGTTCGTGGTCCGCACAGACGATGGTGGTCTGAAGCTGATGACTGAAGACCCTGCACTGAAACAGGCGCTGGCAGCGGCGGAAATCGTCATGGACGAGAACCGTGACCTGCTTCAGGCGTTGGCATGAGCCAGTGGACCTGGGTTCCGTTTGCGGCGCTGACGGTGATCCATGACAGGCAGATTGCCAGGCACGGAGGCGCGCCTGGCACAAGGGATATTGCACTGCTAGAAATGGGCTGTGCGCGCGCGATGAACCTCGTCGCCTATGCCGATCCCGATGTCTTCGAGATCGCGGCAGCTTATGCCTTCGGGATCAGTAAGGCACATGCCTTTGTAGACGGCAACAAGCGGACAGCCTTCGTCGCAGCATTTACCTTCCTGCGGCTCAACGGGCACCCACTACGTCCCGAACCGCTGGCTGGTGTGAGGATGATGGAAAACCTCGCATCGGGCAACGTGACCGAGAAAGACTTCGCCGAATGGCTGAGAACATTGGAAGCTCCCGATCCGCGATGAAGTGGGGCATGTTTCGATGCCTCATCAGCCGCCCCCTATTGGGAACCGGCTGACCTTTCCTGCGCCAACGCCTCATCCCGCGTCGAGCAGCTCACGCAGCGCGCAGACGCGCTTCGGGGTAATCTTCGGATCGCTGCCGCAGGAGATGACGCGGATGAACTCGATCCACGCCTGCTCGTTCACTGTCAGCTGGTCCCACGGTCCCGCCGGGGCCGTGGGAATGGTGAAGAGGGTGTCGTCCATGTCGCGCTCTCTCATCTGCCCTGGTCCCACGGTCCCACTGGTCCCGGCCTGATCTGTCCTTGCATGATCATTTTCCGAAGATCGCTCGCAGCGCTGTGCGTGACCGCGCGGTCAATCTGGGATCGCTGTTGTCAGACGCCTCGCGCAGCTCAGTCAGCCAGCCGCGCTCGTTCTCGGTCGCCGGAGTGCCGAAGATCTCGGTGATCGCCTTCGCCGCTGTCGCACCGACCGCCTGGTCGAGCGCAAGCCGCATCAGATAGGCCGGGTCGACCTCCAGCGCCTTCGCCAGCGAGGGCACGCGGTCGAGGGGCACCTTGTTCTTGCCCGACTTCAACATCGACAGCATGTTGGCGTTGGCAAAGCCTGCCTCGCTGGCGATCTCGGCCTGGGTCTTGCGGTGCGACAGATCACGGACGCGATCAGCGATCAGATGGGCGGTCGCGGTGTTCTGGAAGGGGTTCGTCATGGTGCTTCTTTCATGTGGTTGTTCACATGACTTACCTACCGTGACACGACCGAGCGGTCGGGTGGGACTATTGTTCTGGTCGTTGGGAGCTGAGACGAGGTCGAAGTCCTAGAAAAAATGCGCGGTCGCGATGGGGGTGCTTCGGGTGCCAGCCGGTCGGGGGCGCCTGAACCCTCCGGGTTAGCTACCGAGACCTGTGGAGATCTTGCGCCCGCTCGGTCAAGAGCAGGCGCAAGATGTCAGGGCTATTGCATGATCGTGCTGGTGCGCCAGATCACTCAGCAGGTTCCGTATCGACCGTTTCCAGATCGACCGAGAGCGCCAGGGCCTCGGCTTTACCCTCGAACTCCAGCGAGATCGACTTGGTCGCACGGGCTCCCAGCGATTTCAGCGCCTCGACCTGCGACAGGACGTTGCCGCGACCGCGCGACAGCTGCCCGATAGCGCTCTCGTAGGCACCCTGGGCCGTCTCGATCCCCTTGCCGACCTTTTCCATGTTGGTGACGAAGCTTGTCACCTTGTCGTAGAGCAGCCCTGCGCGCTTGGCGATGTTCTCCGCGTTCTGATTGCGCCGCTCGACCGCCCAGACATGAGACACCGTGCGCATCGCCATCATCAGCGTGGTCGGTGTGGCGATGGTGATGTGGCGTTCCAGCGCGTATTCGGTCAGCTTGCCATCCTCGCGCAAGGCTTCGGACAGCGCGCCCTCGATCGGGACGAACATGATCACATAGTCAACCGACTGCCCTTCGGCCAGCTGGTAGGACTTTGCCGACAGCCCGTTGATATGGGCCCGCATCGCCGCGACATGGCGCTTGCGCGACAGGATCGCCTCGGCCTCGTCCTCGGCGTTCACCGCTGCCGCGTAGTCGTTCAGCGAGACCTTCGAGTCGATGACCAGCGACTTGCCGCCAGGGATCATCACGACCACATCGGGGCGCAGCCTCTCGCCGTCGCTGCCGGTGCGATGCGCCTGGGTCAGATATTCCTCGCCCTGGCGCAGGCCGGAGCGTTCCAGGATGCTTTCCAGGATCATCTCGCCCCAGGCACCTTGCTGCTGGTGATCGCCTTTGAGAGCGCGCGTCAGTGCCAGCGCCTCTTGCGAGATTGCCTCGGACCGACGGGTCAGCTGGGCGATTTCGGTCTTGAGCCGCTCGCGATCCTTGACCGTTTCCTGATGGACCTCGCGCAACTCCTTCTCGAAATGGCCGACATGCTCTTTCAGCGGGGTCAGGGTCGCCTCCAGCCGTTCGACATTGGCCTTGCTGAACGCCTCTCCTTGCGTCTTCAGCGCCTCGTCAGCCAACTGGCGGAAGCGCTCCTGCATGTCGTCGCGGATTTTCGTCAGCAAGGCGATCTTGTCGTCTGCCGCGACGCGCTCGGCCTCGATCTGCGTTTCCAGCGCCGAGATCCGCGCCTTCAGCACCTGCTGCGCCTGTTGTTCAGCCTCGACCCGTTTGCGCAGCTCGATGATGACCTCGGCGGCCTTCTGGCCGTCTGCCCGGCGTTCGGCGATCGCCTGCGCATCGGCCTGGGTCTGGGTCGTCATCCGCGCCACATCAGCGGAGAGTTCCTTCTGCCGCTGATGTTCGACCTCGATGCGAGTTTGGAAAGTTGCAATGTCGCTGGTTAGCCGCCCGATGGTGGCATCGCGCTCCGCAATCAGCGCGGTGTCGGCCTGTTGTCGCGCCTGCAGGCCGGAGATCAGCGATCCCAGCTCGCGCATCTGCGCCTGATCGGTCTCGATCCTGGCGCGCAGTGTTGAAACTTCGGTCGACAGGCGGTCGGTTTCCGCCTTGCGTTCCGAAACCAGGGCTTCTGCCCGGTCGGCGCGGCTCGCCACCTCGGTCAGTCGCGCTTCCTTGGCAGCCAGGCTGGTCGAGAGCCGCGCGAGTTCGCCTGCGTTGCCGGTGCTCCGCATTCTCAGCAGGACGAACAGCAGCAGCACAAGGACAAGCAGGCCAACGCCGACCATGGCAAGCTCGACGGGGTTCTGTGCGGCGAGCCAGGCGAGAAAGTTCTGTGGGCTGTCGGTATCCATATGATCCTGCTCAAAATCTGCATCTTGGTTCGCGCAGTGGGGCAGTCATATCCGGCAATTTCAAGCCAGGATTGTGGCCGTCATCAGTGCTCGTCATGCCTGGCGCAGCCAAGGCGCCACGCAGTCGCTTCAGACCTCCGATCCTAGGCACCACCCACCTGATGCTGTCGCGCTTTTGTCGCGCAATCGGTGCAAGCGCGACTTGGCAGAGTTTGGCGTCTGAACCAAAAGTGCGGCGATGGCGTCGAAACGATACGCGTTTTGGCTGTTCTGCCAAATCTCTTGTCCATAACCGCGCTAGCTGCTAGTTTTGGCGAGTGAACCAAAAGAATGCTGCTCCATGAAGATCCAGACCACCACCGACCTCGGCGGTTTCATCCGCGACCGGCGCGAGGGGCTGGGGATCAAGCAGGGCGATCTTGCGAGTATCGCCGGGGTCGATCAGGGCAACCTGTCCAAGATCGAGCGGGGCACCGCCAAGGCGACGCTGGACACCTATCTGCGCCTGTGCAGCGCATTGGGCATCGACCTGATGGCGGAACCTCGGGCATGAGGATGGATGTCTGGATCGAGGGACGCGACAGCCCCGTGGGCCTTCTGTCGCGCGCCGACGACAAGGGGCTGAGCTTCGTCTATGCTGATGGGGTCGCGCCAGAGCACCGGCTGTCGCTGTCGCTTCCCCTTCGGACGGAAGCCTATTCCGACGCGGAGTGTCGCGGCTATTTCGCCAACCTGCTGTTTGAAGGTCCGCAGCTGGAGCGTATCCTCGACAGCTATCAGCTAGAGCGGGGCGATGTTGGCGCCTTGCTCTGGCACCTTGGCGCAGACGCGCCAGGTGCGATCTCGGTGACACCAGAGGGATCAGGTCCAGGCAAGACGCCAGGGGTCTTTCCGCAGGACTACACGCTGCTGACCGAGGACCGGCTGACCGAGATCCTGCTGTCGCTGCACCTGCACAAGCGCTTGCCGGACGATACGCGCGATCCGTCGCCCGTCGCAGGTGTGCAGGGCAAGATCGCCGTTGTCGCACAGGGCGCGCGCTTCTACTTGCCAAAATCGGGTTCGCGGGCGCCGACGACGCATATCCTCAAGGTCTCGCCGGTCGATGATGCGCAGATCACCCGCAGCGAGGTCGCGCTGCTGAAGATCGCAGAAACCTGCGGGATCGCGGTCGCCGCCTGCCAACCCCTGGAATTCGACCTGCAGGGTCGACAGTTCCATGCGCTCCTCTCGACCCGGTTCGATCGGACGGTCCAGTCCTCGGACGGGGTTGGCGTGATTACTCGTGTCCATGCCGAGGACTTCTGTCAGGCGCTCGGACTGCCGCCGACGCTGAAGTATGAACGGGGCAGCGTGAACCCCGACCGCCGCTTCTCGGTTGCTGCGGTGCACCGGATAGGCGCACAGGCATCAGTGCCGACGCTGTTCCAGCGCGATTTCCTACAGCACACGCTGTTCAACCTGCTGGTCGGCAACTCCGACAACCACGGCAAGAACGGCTCCGTGATCCACCGGGACGGTGGGACAAGCCTGGCGCCGCTTTACGACGTGGTTCCGGTCTTCATGGACCGGACTGTCACCCACCAGCTTGCGTTCTGGCATGGAGCAGCGGAATTCGCCGAGGACGTCACGCAGGACAATCTGCGCAGGCTGCTCGTCGACCTCGGCTTTGCAAAGCCGCCGCTTGCACGCATCATCAAGCAGGTCGCAGCGCTGGCGCAGACAATTGCCAAGGCTGCACCCGGTCTCGCGACCAAGGATCTGGCAGACGCGCTGCACGCACAAGCCAAAGTCATCGAAGCCGCCTTGGGAACCGATTTCGCTCTTCCACCACGCGACTACTACGACAGGATAAACAGGGATGATCGGGCGACGAACGTGGGTGGATGGGGTGGTTTCAGCTGAAAGAACTGTCTCGTGATGTTCATTCGCTTGGCGCTGCGAGGGTTCACTATCGAATGCTTGTGACGAGAATACTCAGCTGGCAGCCGCTGCCGGAACCAAGCATAACAGCGGTTCGTCTGTCGGCTCCATAATCTGACGCATATATGCCGTGCCGCTCATTCCTTCTCGTCGCAATGTTTCAGCGATACTGATCTGTCCCGCCAGCGCCAGAACGCCGCCCTTTATACCATCACGCAAAACCCGTGACTGCTCAAGCGCGATTATTCGCAACTCGCGCGCCTTAGTTGTATCCCGCTCACTTCGGCTAACTAGTCGGCTAAGGGTGTCGGGACTGAGCACACGCATCATGCCTATCTGGCGGTCTATTTCCCCTCGTCCGATCTGTTCGGCGACCTTAAGGTCATTTCCTGAAATCAGGGCTTGCATCGAGGAATCCTGACAAAGCCGGATCGCCGCAGCAAGGGTCCAGAGGCGATCAAGCCTTTCCAAAGAGATAGATTTCAATTCAGTGAAATCACACTCGCGCAGGAAGTGGGCCTCGATTCGACGTGCAGCGCGCGACAACGACAATTGTAGTTGTTCTGCAACACGTTGAGGATCACGGCGCGATACCAGTGTTTCCACATTCTGCAGATCCGCACCTAATTCGGCGAAAACTCCTTTCAATTCATCGTTGCGTCGCTCATTCGTTACCTGAGCGATCTCGTTCGAAAGTGATTCGAGGCGCTTCTCTATCGCGTTCAGTTTTGCAATGGTTGCTGCGAAACCTGCAACCGAGATGCCGATTCCAAGTCCAGAAAGCGCCAATGTCCCATACTGAAGGTTTTGCATGAGCACCATGCTGTTCTGAAGTTCAGATATGCCATGCTTGATCTGTTCGTTTTGAATGAGGGAGGCAATACCCAGTGGTGAAAACGGTGAACTGCTCGAACCAAGACCAACCACATTGTAGAGCATCTGCTGAAACCCAGAGGTTTGCTGCATGTGGGCAAGGACCTGCTTCGTCGCCTTGTCCTTGATCATCGCCCCGACTATTTCTGCGCGATCGCTGGCAACGGCCTCCGCAAAACGAAGAGGGACGTCATATAGAAGAGGCATTAATGACCTTTCGACAACTTGTTTTCACCGGCCTTCAGAACAGCCGCTTGCAGGACGTTAATAAGGCAGCGCGCGTCTGGAGGGAGACCGTAGCCGAATACTGCGGTCTGAGCGATAGCGGCAACCCTCCTCACAAGATGTGCGCGGGTCTTGCTGCCCGCATGACCCAAAGTCTTCATTCCTGCAAGCGAGAGACCAGTCAAAACCGCTCCACCAGTCAGCAATAGCGGCAAGCTAATCCAAGAGGTGGTGATGAAGAAGAATGATGTGCTGGTAAGCGTCGCGAAAGAAACTACTGCAGGCAGGGCGGCGACTGACGCCGCGATCGCACTAATACCAGCAAGTGCTGGCAAAGCAGCACCAAGATGATCGCTGGCTTTGTCATTGGCATGCATGTCGCGCACTATGTCGGAAAGACTTTCTTCGGCACGAGCTAGAGCGATCCTGGCCTGGTTGTCCGCCCAAGGTGCGATTACCTCTGTCGCAAGGCTATTGGGATTGGCGTGGAACCATGCAACCTTACCGATGGACAGTCTCTCGACATGTTCTTCGATCGAGTTGATCAGCGATGGAAAAGCGTCCTCAAGCTGCTGGGTAATTGCTTCAAGCTGGACGTCCCGCCATTCGAGAAGGTCGAGCTGGGTCTCGATCATTGCGAGATCAAAGGACATTTCGGCGCTTTCAGTTTGCTTCGCTTCACTTTGGTCAGGGGTCTCGGACTTTGCAATACAGATTCTTCCCATCCCAGCCGACGATCAGCCTTCGCGTGTCTATGAACCAGCATGACCCATCCAACCGGAGACGACCCATGCTGACCCAGAAGCGCCTGCGCGAAATCCTGTCCTATGACCCTGTCACCGGCATCTTCACCTTCGCCAAGGGCAAGCGGAAGGGCAGGATCGCAGGCACCGCACATGACCCTCGCGGCTTTCTCAAGGTCCAGATCGACAACGAGCGCCACCTACTGCACCGCCTCGGCTGGCTCTGGATGACCGGCACGATGCCTCGCTGGTCTGTCGAGCATATCAACGGCGACCGTAGCGACAACCGATGGTCCAACCTGCGCGAAGGCAACCGTCCGCAGAAGACGGGCTACTGCGCGCCTTGGCCTGAACCGACCAGCACACCGGGCGTCTGGTTGGTCGGAGAGCGCTTCGAGGCGATGGTCGAGGTGGATGGGGTGATGATGAACCTCGGTGCGTTCGAGACGCAGGAAGCCGCAGCTACCGCCATCGCAAGGGTCCATCAGCGGGCGCGTGAGAGGTTGGCACAACAGCGCAGAGCAGCCTGACAAAGTTGACATCGGGTGCCAAAGCGCAACTTTTTCTGTCCACAGGTCAACTTTCCGACCCCTCCGAAGGCGTCAAATGTCAACTTTCCGGTGGTTTCGTGGACAGATCAGCCCCTGTGGGGAGCCTGAAAGTTGACAGGCGCAACCTAAAAACCCCTTGTTTCATTGAGTTTTTGAGCCGAAAGTTGACAGAACTTTACGTTTTCGAGCCAGAAAACAGATTTTTCGCGCAACCAGCCCCGATCATCGCCTGCGACGACGATCACGACCGGGATCGAAATTCGCGCCCTACCGATCGTCCATGTCAGCGACAGAGGTCACCAGCGCCATCATCAGGACGATGACGAACACGATCCGTCAGGTAGACCGAGATAGGCACCAGACGCGCAGCTGACAGCCGTGACGCGGATCCGGCGATGAATATCGCCTTGTTAGACAGGGAGATCCCGGAAGCTCAGATCCCCACCAGACGACGATACGGACCTGGACCTGCTTCACGCTTCCGGTCCGCACGCAGGGGGCGCTCACTAGCAACGCTTCCAGTCTGACAGCACCTCACCCACTACCCGACACGAGTATGCACCTCAGCGGTCGCCCCAGCCAGTCTGGCGACGATGCCTGTGGTCAGGGTGACAATGAAGACGACCTGGCTGCGGTGAGGACGGTGTTCGACCGGATCGAAGGGTCGGAGGATGGGCTTGGCGCCCGCTGTTCTGTTTGGGCACTTGACGATTTCTGCCGTCCTCCATCTCGGCAGAAACGACTGCAGCACAGGGAAAGCGCTTTCCGTCGTTGTGTTTGTATTGTATAGAAATGAATACAAACACAACGACTATCCCTAACCACACAACACACCATGAACATCACGACCATACCCACCACAGCCATCGCCTACACCCGCGTCTCCTCAGAGAAGCAGCGCAAGAACGGGCAAAGCCTGGAAGAACAGCGCCTCGCCATCGAGACATATGCCCACCACAGCCATCTCCGTATCGTGGATTGGTTCGAGGATGTGGCATCAGCAGGCGGTTCGCGCAGTATTTCCCGGCGACCAGCCTTTCAGGCAGCTGTGGAGAAGGCTGAGAAGCTCGGTGTGCCGATTGTCGTTGCCAGCTTTGACCGGCTGTCGCGGGATCTGAAGAGCTTTATCGACCTCGTGCGCCATCGGGATCTTGTGTTCCTCTCTGCCGAAGAGGGCTCTTATCTGACCCCTGCCAACCTCGAAGCAAGGATCGCCCGCGCCGAGGCCAACAACATGCGTCGCAGCCAGAGCGCCAAGGATGAATACGCTCAACGGCGTGCGCTTGGTCTTTCTGCGCGCAATCCCGATCTCGATGGTGCGCGCAAGAAGTCTGCCGATGTTCGTAGTGCCAAGGCACAGGCCAAGGCTGACCATCTTGCGAAAATCCTCCGGTCCGATCCTTCCCTTGCCGATCTGTCACTTCAGAAGCTCTCTGATCGTTTGAACGAGCTCGGACACCATGATCTCGAAGGCCGTGCCTGGACCAAGGCTTCGGTCCACAGCGCGCTTACCCGCCTGAAGCAGGCACCCGAGGGCGAGACACCAGAGCCAGCCTTGTCCGATCAGGATACCGCCGAGCTGAAGAAGAACCCCATCTTCGGCATGTTCTGATCAAGTCAGCTTCGCTTGCCATCCCCGGTGGTGCGGTTGCGCTACCGGGCGACAACCTTGCAGACGCTGAAAGCCTCGGCAGCTCATCGACGGCCTCTCGTTGTCGTCAAGAGCTTCCGGCGGTATGACCGACCCAGACAAGGGGGCCACGCATGGTGCTCGATCTTTCCCCGCTCGACCGAGCCGCTTCCCAGCTCCAGACCTTCTACGCGATGTCGATGCAGCCGCAGGAACAGCCTGTGATGTCCGAAGCGCTGCGCATGGCGGCGATCCAGGCGTTTGGGTGTTCCTACGATCTCAGCGTCAAGATGCTCCGCCGGTTCCTTGAAATGACCGAGCCGAACCCGACCGCCCTCGAGGACGCGACCTTCCAGGGGCTGATCCGGCTTGGCTCTGAACGGGGTCTGCTGAAATCCGATCTGCCGGTCTGGATGGAGTTCCGGCGTCAGCGTGGCACGACCAGCCACGCCTATGACGAGGCAAAGGCAGCTCAGGTCCATGCCGGTATCCCCGCCTTCCTCGCAGAAGCGCAGTTCCTGCTCGCAGAGCTGCATCGTCGAAACACCGACCTATGATCGCCGTGCTCGACATCGCACCCGAGCACCTGGCGCAGGTCCGGGCGATCCTCTCTGTCCACCTACCTTCGGATGTTCAGGTGCTGGTCTTCGGTTCCCGTGCGCGGGGCGGTGCCAAGCGCTTTTCGGATCTGGACCTGGCGCTGAAAGGTGTAGAGCCTCTCGATCCTGCGCTTCTGGGCGCCCTCGCCGATGCCTTCAAGACAAGCACGCTGCCCTGGCGCGTCGATCTGGTCGATTACCATCTCCTGACGCCCGAATTCCTCGGTGCCATTCGTGCGGATCTGATACCGCTGGACGCTGGATCACGCTGACCACCCCCGGTCGTCGCAGTGTTCCGGTTGATCCAGGGCACGTCCCTGGTCACGCCTGCGACGTCCTGGTGCGCGTTGTCTCGGCGCGGCTGAGCCAGAACCGGGGAACGGCAGCAGTCCGGGACCGACCGATGAACAATGCGTCAAAGACCCCGATCGGTCGCGTTCGGTTGCATTTCCTGCCTGAGGGCTTAGGTTTGACTAGGTGGCACAAGGCTGTGCCTGTTCCCCGGCAAGACAGGCGTGGTCCATGTGCTCTTTTTCCAACCTATCAGCGGTCTTTCCGCTGCTGATCGGTCTCATGGCAAACAATGTCTGAGGGTTGCCTGATCGCGTGACGCGAACGGCAACCCGGAATCCCGCATGAGCCTCTGACAGCCCCGCATTCGGCGTGGGCGTTTCCTCTGCACATGGAACCAGACATGAACTTGTGGACCACTTTGGCCCGCGCCGAGACGGCGTCGGGTGACGATATCCTCTTGCGACAACGAGGTGATCTTTTCGAGATCCGCTATAACGGCATCGAGCTGATGTCGAATCTCAACCACCAGTCCGAGGACCAGCTGGCGCTGCGCGCCATGCGGCGAATGGATTTCAGCGCCCGACGCATCCTGATCGGGGGACTTGGTCTTGGCTATACCTTGCGCGCCGTCCTGGACCTGGCCCTGCCGGATGCCGAGGTCACGGTCTGTGAACTGATCCCGCAGGTTGCGGACTGGAACAGAGGACCACTGGCGCATCTTGCCGGGAAACCGCTGGACGATCCCCGTGCGCGTCTGGTGATTGGTGATGTGCAGGCGCATCTGGCGCAGGCGTGTGGTGCCTATGACTTGATCCTGCTGGATACCGACAACGGTCCGGATTTCGTCGTGCGTCCGGAGAATACGGGGATCTACCAAAGCGGTGGGCTGACCTCGGTCGCACGCGCACTGACACCGGACGGTCTGGTAGCCTTCTGGTCGGCCACCGCATCGCCGGAGTTCGAGCGCACCCTTGCATCCTACCCATGGGCATGGCTGCGCGAGGATATCGCACTGGTTCCTGGGCGGGTCGATGCGATGCACCACATCTACAGCTGCAGCCGAAACGCAGTCCTGCTCGGTCAGCGCCTCGCAGCCTGACGATCAGGCGCGCGGTCTTTCAGCGCGATGCCGCGCGCCTGAAACGCAATCCTTCCTTGCCGCTTCACCCTGTCATGGCAACGCCAAGCCGGGATGGTCGCGCACCCGCCTAGGGAAGTCTCCTGTCTCCGGGTCAATTTTCCCCTATGCCTGCGGGGTTTACAGGCGCAGGGTGCAGTTAGCGCGACTGGATCGCGCCAATAGCAAGGGAGAGGGACATGGACTTCACTTCGCTTATTGCCCAGGTCGTCGGTGGCGCTGTCGGCGGCACGGCTGGTGGCAAGGTCGTCAAGGGATCGGATCTCGGTCAGATCGGCAACCTGATCGCCGGGGCTGTCGGTGGTGTCGGCGGTGGCAGCATCCTCGGTTCACTGGTCGGTGGCGGCGCTGCCGCTGCGGGTGGTGGTCTCGACATCGCCAGCCTTGCCGGTCAGCTCGTCGGTGGTGGCGTCGGTGGTATCATCGTTCAGGTCGTTGTCGGGCTGGTGGTGAACAAGTTCCTGAAGAAGTAGACGGCACCTGCCTGACGAAGCTGACAGGCATGTTGGACCTGTCAGCTTTGCATTGGCTGTGTGTCGGCCTGCTGATGTGATGAAACCGGCGACGACGGTCACTATGCGCGCTTAGGATCCACGGGATCGCCAAAGGCTGGCTTCTGGTGCTTTCCTGTGGTCGGGTAGCAGAAAGCCGCGATGGCCGCCAGCGACGCGCTACGGCGATCTATGTGCCTTTGCTGGTCGCGACAGGAAAACGGGGAACAGCATGACCTTGGGGTCGATCGTCGATGCATGAAACCGAGCAGCAAGGTCGGGTGAGTTCGTGCTGGCCGCTGCGATTCGTGTGATCCGACAACACGAAACCCGGCCATGATCGAGATTTTCGCGCCGGATCGCAAAAATTCAAGAAGAAAATACAAATATATCAATGTCTTATGCGGCGTAAATTTCCTGAAGTTTGCCGTGCGACAAGTGCTTGCAATGTGTTTACTAGTAGGTTTGCCCAGCACGAATCAGTGTTGCGTCGTCGCCTATCGTCTCAACACATCCCGTCGCGGAGCGGCTTATGAAAATCCAGATACGAAACCGATCGCCCTGACGCTGAACGCTTTCCGTCCTTGAACGCGGCGCATCACTGACCCAACCGGATCGAGTTCTCTCGACACGGCTTGAATCATGCGCGCTCAGCACGGGTCGGTCGCCTTGCCCCGCAACCTCGCAACCAAGCTCACCCCCAACGCGGTCCAAGTGACCGCGAACAGACCAGCCATGCCGATTTCCGGCACCAACCAGGAGAAGACCATGAACGCTTACACCAACATTTCCTCTGCGACCGATGACGAAATCTCGCTCGAAGATCTCCCCCTGCCCACGCAGCATGTCGAGAACGATGCGTCGGTCGAAGAGGCCACCGCGACCGAGATGTCCATGCCGGTCGAGCCGACATCTGCGGACCCTGACGCTGTGACAGAACCGGATCAGCCGGTCGAGGCGATCACGCCCACAGAAACCAGTGACGCGCCTGATGTTGAAGAGCAGTCCTCGGTGGTCCCGGTGGCCCCAACGATCCCATCTCAGACAATGACGCCAGCTGCTCAGTCGATGCCCGACGGCTATGCGCTGTTTGCAGACGGCGTCTACGCCTTGCCAGACGACGAAACCGATGCGCCCGTCTTCGTCTGCACCCCGTTGCGCGTCGATGCCACCTTCGCGGACAGCAGCGGTCGCGGCTGGGGCCGGTTGGTCAGCGTGAAATCCGCTGATGACCGCTGGCACGAAATCCCGATCACCAATGCTGACCTCCAAGGCAAGCCCGCTGTCGTCCTCGCGCGACTGGTTGACCACGGTCTCGATCTCGCGCCCGGCAAGAAGTCCAAGGATCTCCTGCTTGATCTGCTGAAAGCGTGGAAGCCTGACCAGCACCTGTTGACCGTCAGCCGGATGGGCTGGTCTGACGAGACGCATACGTCGTTCGTTCTTGGTTCCAGGCTGGTTGGTTCCGCGCAGGTGCTGCCGCTCGCCCCTGCCACCGGCATCGGTGCAGGTCTGGTCGAAACCGGCGAGGTCGGTGCGTGGCGAGCGAACATCGCAACCAGGTGCTCCGGCAACCCGCTGATGATCGTCGCGGTGTCGCTGGCCTTCTCTGGTCCGCTCCTCGCCCGGCTCGGTGTGCATGGTGGTGGTCTGCATTTCCGTGGTGCCTCCTCCTCCGGCAAGACGACGCTCCTGAACATCGCCGCTTCGGTGTGGGGTGATCGGCGGCTGATCACGCCTTGGCGCGCGACGTCGAACGGTCTCGAAGCGATCGCCAGCACGATGAACGACATGCTGCTGCCGCTCGACGAGATCGCCGAGATCCAGCCGCGCGTCCTGCACGAAGCGATCTACATGCTCGCCAACGGCACCGGAAAGGCCCGGATGACCAAAGAAGTCACGCTTGCAGACCAGGCGCGCTGGCGGCTCGCACTGATCTCCTCCGGCGAGATCAGCATCGAAGAGAAGCTGAAAGAGGCCAGGCTTGATGCGATGGCAGGTCATGAGATGCGTCTGATCGACATCGAAGCCGACAGCCGCACCTATGGTGCTTTCGACAACCTGCACGGTGTCGCAAATGCCGCCGCCTTCGCCGACGCCATGCAGCGGTTTGCGCGCAAGTATCATGGTGCCGCCGGTCGCGCCTATGTCGAGCGTCTGATCTCCAACAAGGCGCAGCTCACTGAAGACAAACTGCAAGGTTGGGTTCGCACGCTTGTGTCGCAGTGGACCTCCAAGATCCCTGCGCAGGTTGATGGCCAGACCAGCCGTGCTGCCATGCGTTTCGCGGTGATCGGTCTGGCTGGTAAGATCGCGACTGTGCTTGGTCTCACCGGCTGGACACGAGACGAAGCTGTTGATGCTGCGGAACTGATGTTCCTCGACTGGTATGATCGCCGCTACGGTGCCAAGCGTGATGCCGCCGACGCTTTCGTGAGCACGTTGCAGCAGTTCCTGTCGACGAAGCTGACGAGCCTGCCCAAGGTTGATGACGCAGCTGTCGCAGGTGTCGATCCGATCGGCTGGTGCGACGCCTCGCGCGTCTATCTGCCCCAGATGACCTGGTCGCAGCTGTTTCCAGGTGCGGACGGTCAAAAAGCCGCCACCGCGCTGCGCGACATGCAGATGCTGGTGTCCGGCGAGGACGGGCGCCTCACGCGCAAGGCACCTCGTGCAATTCCCGGTCGTCCGCGTCTTTATACCGTGATCATCGACCGCGTGACCGTCTACAAGGTTGCCTGATCATGATCAGGCGGGGCCGGTCCCACCGGCCCCGCTGGTCCCATGGTCCAATCTAATCCATCGAAACGTAGAGCTCTCACAGGCTGTCTGGCACTGCCGGATGCCCTTGGCCAGGTCGGTTCACCAAAGCTAAATCTGCGCCTGACGCTGAGCTCGCTTAAAGAAGTGACGGGTCGCCTGCTCTCGCGCGCCCTTGTCAGTCATGACGATATTCCGCATCTCGTTGTCCTGCTGGAACATCTTGATCATGCCTTGAAAGAAGGCGCGCGAGAACGCGCCGTAGACCACGTCAGCCGGATTATTGCGGATCATTTCCGTCATATCGTCGTCCATGATATCGCGGGTCACGCGCTCAAAGCGAAGAAAGTCCTCGCGGGAGAATTGCGTGCCGTGGCGCTCGTTGAACGAATTGATGATCTCGGACAGCGACCTTTCTTCTTCCTCAGTGTAGGCGTTCGCTCCGAACTCGGTGATCGGTTGCAGGGTTGCAGTCTGACCCGGTGACAGTGACGCGCTGCCCTCTTCGTCTTTCTGCAACTTGAAGGCGGACAGATCCAGCATGTCGTCCGTGATCGTAATGTCGGCAGGCACGTCACGGGACGGCAGCAGGCGCGACAACCACGATGTGTAGACATAGAGCTTTTCCAACCACGCATCGTTGAGAGATACCACCTGTGCCACGAAGGCGTAGAACCGCTGGAAACTCTTCAGGAGCTGGCGGAACTCTTCTTGTTGTGCCTCGTCTTCATCCAGTTCGAAGCGCCCCACCGCGAGGCGGACCGTGCCTTCCAACTTGAGACGATCTTGCGTCGTCAGATCACCCTTGAAGAGCTGCTCAGCAAACCGCTCGACCTCGTCCTTGTGGATGTAGGTCGCGTTCGAGATGCGTTGTTCGAGGTCGTAGATCTGGTTCAGGTCGGTGCGTTCTTCCAGCGCGGTTGCTTCGAAGAAGGGCGCAAACGCCTCTTTCACCTCCTCCATGGTGTTCTGGAAGTCGAGGACGAAGGTGCGGGTCTTGCCGGGATATGTCCGGTTCAACCTGGCGAGCGTCTGCACCGCCTGCAACCCGGCGAGTTTCTTGTCCACATACATCGCGACGAGTTTCGGTTGATCGAACCCGGTCTGGTATTTCTCGGCGACGACGAGGATCTGGTATTCGTCGGTGTCAAACTTTTTCGGCAGTTCGGTCTCGGCGAACCGGTTGGCGGTCGCTTCGGTCCAGACATTTCCATCGATGGTCAGATCGCCTGAGAATGCCACCAGCGCCTTGAGATCGCTGTATTCCTTTTCAGCGATGTAATCATTGAGGCGTTGCCAGTAGCGCAGGGCATGTTCGCGACTCTGGGTCACGATCATCGCCTTCGCACTGCCTTCGAGCTCCTTGGCAACGTGTCGGTGGAAATGTTCGACGATCACCTCGACCTTCTGATCGATGGCGGTCGGATGCAGTGAGGCATAGCGGGCGACACGCGCCTGTGCCTTGCGTCCCTTGAAGGCAGGGTCGTCCTCGATGGTCTTTTCGAGTTGATAGTATGCCTTGTAGGTCATGTAGTTCTGGAGCACGTCCAGAATGAAGCCTTCCTCGATTGCCTGACGCATCGAATAGAGGTGGAACGGGTGTGGTTTGCCGTCTGATCCGATGCGCCCGAAGCGTTCCAGCGTCACGGTGCGCGGTGTCGCAGTAAAGGCGAGGAACGAGATGTTCTCCTGCGGTCCACGCGCCTTCTGGAACGCGAGAACCATGTCTTCGATGTCTTCGGAACTCGTCTCATCGCGGGTCAGCGCGTCGGTCAACCCTTGCGCCGCCTTGCCGGACTGGGACGAATGCGCCTCGTCGATGATCACGGCGAAGGTCTTGCCGCCCTGACCCGAGATCGCCTTCAGATGTTCGGTGCCGAACTTCTGGATCGTCGTGATGATGATCCGCGCGCCTTTCAGGATCGCGTCTTTCAGATCGCGTGACGTTCCGTCGATCTTCTTCACCACGCCCTCGGTCTGGGCGAACCCGCTGATGGTCTGTTGCAACTGACGGTCCAGCACCAAGCGATCGGTCACGATGATCGCGGTGTCGAAGAGCGGTTTGTCGTCCTCGTCATGCAGGTTGATGATCTGGTGGGCGGTCCAGGCGATGGTGTTCGACTTGCCCGACCCCGCGCTGTGCTGGATCAGATAGTTCTGCCCTGCGCCGTTGGAGCGCGCGTCCGACAGCAGTTTGCGCACGGCGTCGAACTGCTGGAACCGCGGAAAGATCAGCGCCTCTTTGCCGCCCGAGCGTTCGAGGTGGATGAACCGCCCGATCAGGTCGAGCAGCACCTCGCGCGAGAACACCGCCTTTTCGCCGGGCAGATCCTTGTAGAGATAGGCGACCCGGTTCTCGCCCGGCACATCGGGGTTTCCGGCACCGCCCTCGCGTCCCCGGTTGAAGGGCAGGAACCGCGTCTTGCCGTTCATCAGGCGCGTGGTCATCGACACGTTGTCCTGATCCACCGCGAAATGGACGATGGCACCGCGTTTGAAGGTCAGCAGTGGTTCGCCGGCAGGGGAGCGGTCTTGGCGATACTGCTTCTCGGCGTGCTTGACGTTCTGCCCGGTCAGCAGGTTCTTCACTTCCAGCGTCGCGACGGGGATGCCGTTGACGAAGGTCACCAGATCGATGGCGTTCTTGGTCTTCGCCGAATAGGTCACCTGCCGCATCACGGACAGGATGTTCGCCTCGTAAAGGCGGGTGAGGTCGGGGTTCAGGTTCGAGGCGGGTTTGAAGAAACACAGCGCGAAGCGGATGTTCGGCACCAGTTTGATGCCCTCGCGCAGCACGGCATGAGTCGGGTTCTGCTTCAACGCCTGGTCGAGGCGTTTCAGAACCTCTGCCTCTGCCTGCGCGCTGTAATGGTCTTCCAGCGTCTGCCACGCCTCGGGTTGCGTGTCCTTCAGAAAGCGGAACAGCAACGAAGGATCGAGGGCGAGGGCAACGTCATAGTGGGACGGGCAGTTGCGCTCGATGTATCCCTGATCAGCGGTCAGGCAGGCGACGATATGCGCCTCGAAGACCTTCTCTCGGTGAATGTCGGCGGTGGTGAGCGTGTTGGTCATGGCAGGTTCAAGCACCATCGCAATTTTCGAACGAATACTTTCCAACAATGAGATCTGGTCGCACGCTTTCAGAAACGGTTTGAAGCATTGCTGCGATCCTCTCACCTTGCTTGTCAGATTCGACCCAAACTCCCAGAATGCGATCACAAGGAATGCGTGCTTTCACAAGCACCTCTGCTTGGGCGTCGGTTGGAACCCAATCAGGCGTCCCATCTTGACCCCGCTTCGAAACATTGACCCATGTGCCATCCTCAAGTTTCGGGATCCAGCAGTCGTCAAACATCGCACGAAACGCGTAGGCAGTAGATAGATTTCGTTGGGTATTCTTGACCCGGCTTGAAGAAGCGTTTCCATCGCAGAATAGACAAGGTTTTTCCCAAAGCACAGCGGGATCGATCACAAGCATGACCCAGTTCTCACGGGGATTGTTGCGCAGGCATTTCCTGAACATAGGCGCCTGATATCGAGTTACAGTCAAACAAATAGCATCTTCATGACCGTCACCTCTATACGAGTCGTTGACAAATGCCATTATGTCATCTCGCTCTTCGAGCTCATCTCGGGGCAAGAGACCATGTTCCAGGATGCTGGGAAGATTTCTCTCCATCGTGAAATGCAGCAGATGTTGAATGCCACGACCCAACACGATCTTGCGTATTTGATCAGGTCTTCTCACGCTCTACGAACTCTACAAAGAGATATCCTCTATCAAAATGCTTCACGCGCCCATCTCCTCTTGAATGGCGTCGAGGCGGCGGTCGGGGGTGCCGGATTTGGCGTAGGTCGCGACCTCGATCTGACCCGTGACAGCGGCGGTGATCAGGGCGGAGCGGTATTCTTTGAGGCGGTCGATTGATGTGTTTGTTTTCTCGGTCACAGTCTTTGTGTGCATACTGACCGCTTCGAGATAGTCCGCGATCCGTTTCTGTTCCTCGATTGGCGGAACCTTGAGAAATAACTGAGTGAATGCGCGGTTCGGCAGATGCGTTTGGTTGAAACCATCGTTGTAGCGCAACAGCTGAAAGTTCCGGTCTAACTGATAGTAGAAGAACCGTGGATCGCCCTCCATCACGGTGATCGCACATACACGCTGATTGATCGCATACAGATCATCTTGATCGACAAGGAACGCTCTTGCCAGCGCGCGCCCATTCGGCAGGTCGCTCATAACCATCGCAATGTCATTCACCTTGCCGGGGGTCAGGTTCTTCGTGCAGCGTCGGAATTTTTCACCACTCGTCGATACGAAGCGGGCAGTGACGCAGATGTATTCTCCGTCATCTTCGATGAAGGGTTCATGCGCCTTGCCTTGAACGAAGCGGCAGATCGTAGACAAACGCTGTTCGGTCCAGTGTGCGGCAAGATCATCCGCAGCGGGCACTCTGCTAGGTTTCTTTGGGACACTTGAATCCATACCCCACGAGACGCATTGCCGGATGGTTTCGGCGTTCTTCTCCCCCAGCAACGCCACCAACCGCTGCTTTTTCTCGATCAGCAGGTCTATTCTTGCGGTCTCACGGTCCAGAAAGTCGGCAATCTGGCGTTGGGTCGCGAGGTCAGGGAGAGGTGCTCTGACTCTTTTCAGGTTTGTAGTTGAAATGCTTGCTTGATTGATCGCCGGTTTCGCAAACTGGCGAACCTGATGCCTTACAAAGTCAGACTTGAGGCACCACGCCAGAAACGTTGGGTGCACACTTGAACTTGGTCGTAGTCGCAACAGGTTCATGCCCACATAAAGCGGAAGAACCTCTCTGGTCACCGGTGCTGAGTTGCCGATCACTGACATACTATTGATGTGAGAGAATAGAAGATCGCCTTCCCTCAGCGCGAACTGCTGCACGTTTTCCGTGCCGCTTACAAATCCAACTTTGTCAAGATCAACGGAACCCGTCGAGATTGTTTCAATGCGGGTTACTCGAAATGCCGTATCGTCTGCATCGATTTGAGTAGCGGTGGTTCCATTAGTTGTTTTCTCAATATGACGACGCAACGGGACGATTTCGTAAATATTGTGTGCGTTAGTCACTCGACCACCTCCTGCAGCAGACCCGTGATCTCTGCTTCCAGCGCCTTCAACTCGGCGTCGATCTCTTCGAGCGGTCTCGGTGGCACGTATTTGTAGAAGTAGCGG
>NZ_FTOT01000019.1 GCF_900156815.1 Gemmobacter megaterium | reverse complement strand
GCAAACGGTCACCGCCAAAGCCGCATCGACGACCTGCTCCCGTGGAACTTCAAGCCGTCAAGCTGAAAACCTCGTGGGAGCCAGCTAACGCTTACCTTGAATTCCCGTTCTCCCACCCAGAGATGACGGAACCCAGCGGCGTGGCGCACGGGATCGCCTGCATGGGTCGCCGCGCCGGCCTTCAGCTGGGCGGCCAGATACGTTGGCTCGACAACCAGTCCCGCACCGCTAATTTCCAGATCCCCCAGCGCGATGAACTGATGCCGGGACAGGTCAGCCTCAGCGAGACCACGGGTCACCGAAGTGGTCACCACCACCCTGAAATCTGCGGGCGGACGCCCCCCGAAGTAGTTGACGACCTGCTGCCAGATCTCCCGATCCGTCAGCCGTCTCGCATACCAGATTGGGACACGGGCACCGCGCCCGGGCAGTCTGACATCGCCCAACTCCCATAGATGACCCGGAATGCGTTCTGCCGGGCGGGCGGAGCGCGGCAGGTCAAGGCGAGATGTCAGCCGAACGAGGAACGCATTGGCATCGAAGCGGAAAACCTGAAGGCGTTCGCTGTCGACGGTCACCCATCCCGCTGCCGGGCTGAAATACCCGTAGGCGCGCTGCTCTGGAGACCATTCCAAATTTACTGGCTCGTCGTCATGGTCAGCCAGAGAGGTGGCAACCAGGACCGGCGCATCCGGCACCAAGAGACCAGCGCCGATCAAAGCGGTGGCGCTGGCCGCGTGATAGTCATGAAGAACGGCCCCGGCGATGCGCGCGCTTTTCGTCTCTACGATGCTGACGAAAAGCCGGGCAGACCGTTCGTCAATCGTCGATGAGGATCGGGTCATCGACCACAACTCCCCACCGGCGCAGATACTTCTCGCCGATCAGCTGCTCCTCTTCCGTCTGATCCTTGAGATTGCAGCCATGCGGCATGGTGATGGTCAGGGGCAGCGTGCGACCACGCCGAGCCCCAGGCTTGGGCTGGAACTTGATCACGAGCTTCGCCTGCGTCGCCACCCAGCCGCCGGTGAGGGGATTGTCGGGGCCAAGCCGAGCCTCTGCCATCGTCCAGATGTCGCGTTCAGCCTTGCTCATCGCCTCCAGCGTCACGCGCTCACCCACGGCATCGATCGGCATGAGCCTGAGCTGCCGGACTTCCACCCGCTCGATCCCGTCCTCGATGTCAGTCGGGAACGCATGGGGCGCAAGCAGCACCGCGAGATCATAGCGCCGCATGGGCACCTTCTCGTCCCGGAATTCCACGCCGAGCAGGTCGCGGGCCAGATACTGCGCCATCTCCGCGCGGCTCTCCCGATCATTGGCAACGACTTCGATGACCCCGGAGGCGGGCTCATAGGTCATCGCGGCCTCGAAGACGGGCCGATAGGCGCGGCGCACCAATTCGCCCTCGTCGAAAGCGAACTGATCGTCCGGCAGACCCTCGCGGTAAACCGTGATCTGAACCAGATCGCAGTCCTCACCTTCGAAGGTCGGACGGACGCGCTCGAAAATGTCGACATGAACATTCCGCGACGCGAACCTCTGGCACAGGGCCGCCTTGAACGCGTTGAGCGCGAGCTCGTCGCGGCGGAGGTTCAGGTTCGCTTCGCAGATGAAGCCGTCCCAGCTCCGCCCGCGGCGGCGCTCGTCAGTAAAACGGACCTCTTCCGCATGGCGAAACCGGTTCAGATCGTTGATGAACAGCCACATGGCGCGGGCATGGCCATTTTCGAGCTCGTCGAGGACCTCCCGGTCGTCGACAACACTATAGAGCGCCGTCTGACCCGCGACATCGGCCATGGCGCCAACGCGCTCACCATCGTTGATGACGCGGCCTCGCGCTTCGTCATCCATCTGGTCCACCGCTTGAAGCAGCGGCCGGACGACCTCCGGCTCAGGCGCATCCCAGTTTACGGGCGTCGGAAACTCGATCCCGGCCGCAGTGAAATAGTCGCGCAGCGACGCGAGCGGGGTATTGCGGATGAAGTTGGTCACCGACGCCATGTCTTACATCTCCTCAGCCCTTGATCTTGCGGGGGTCGTTGCCGTGCGAATCCGACTGCGCGATCCGTCCGTCACGATTGTGGATCTTCAGTTCGGTATCCGCATTGCGGCTGATTTCGCGCGCACGCTGGACAGCGTCCTGCTTGGTATCGAAGTGCCCGCTCGAGCGCGCCGCACCACCGCGGCGGACATCCCAGCCGCCTTCTGCATTCGGCACGACATGATGCGTGCCCGGGGTCTTTCCAACAGCCATTCTGGCCTCCTGGTCTTGTTTCAACGGGAATCGAAGTTCGTAGTAGCGAACCTGCGCAGAAGATAGGGATTGCGCGTATGGCGTGTCAAGGACTAGAAGTTCGTAAAAACGAACCACCAATAAAAAGGGTATTGCCGTGCCAACACCACTAGGGGAGCGCGTTCGCGAGCAGCGGCGAAAGCGCGGATTGACCCTGGAGGGACTCGCCGAGCGGGTCGGCTCCAGCAAGAGCTACATGTGGGAAATAGAGAACAAGGAAGTCGTTCGCCCTTCGGCCGAGAAGCTGGCCATGATCGCCACCGCTCTCAAAACCACAGTCGAATATCTTTTGGGCGATGAAAGCGAAAAGGCAGAAGAAAACGCAAAGGACACTGCTTTTTTCCGCAAGTACAAAAGCATGACAGAACCGCAAAAGGAGCAGCTCCGACGTATCCTGGATGCTTTGGACGACGATTGATGACCAACGGAAAGCGGAAATCGCCCCTCAAGGAGGCAAACCGGCTCTCGATCATGCTCCGGCATGTTCTGGGCGAAGACCGCTTTCCGGTCGACGTCGAAGCCTTGGCGCGAGAAGTCTCCCGCAACAACGCGGACCCGATCGGGAAGATCGTGGGTGGCGAGCTTCCGGGGTTCGAGGGAATGCTCCGACCGCACCGAAAGCGCCCGGAATGGCACATCGTCTATAACGACGACCCCCGGTATCGCGGCCGCGTTCGCTTCACCATCGCGCATGAGTTCGGTCACTACCAGCTTCATCGTCCGGTTCTGTCCGACCGGGACTACAAGGGCGGAACTCTCCAGCGCGATTGCGATTTTCAATGCAAACCGCTGCTGCCGAATGCCTGGCAGGACGCAGAACGACAACGCGAGGAAGAGGCGGACACTTTCGCCTCCTACCTGCTGATGCCGCTCGATGACTACCGTGAGCAGGTGAACGGCGAAGAAATGACCGTCGATCTGCTGAACCACATCACCGATCGCTACGGCGTTTCGCTGCTGGCTGCCTGCCGGAAGTGGATCGATTTCACGGACCGGCGGGCCGTCATGATCGTCGCGCGTGACGGTTTTGCAAGGTGGGGGCGTGCCAGCAAATCCGCTCTCAAGAGCGGGATCTTCGTGCGATCGGGCATGCAGATCCCTGACGACGCGCTGGCGGCCCTCGGCGCCGACGAGAGGGGATTTGTGTCGGACCGGCCGGTTCAACGACCGGCGGGCGTCTGGAATTTCAGCCGCGGGTCTGAGCCAGTGCGGGAATTGGCGATGGTGTCCGAGTTTCTGGACTTGTCCCTGACCATCTTGCAGTTCGACGACGCCGTCTATGGTCGGGACTTCGAGGAGGAGCCGATCCTCGACAGCTACGACAAGTTCATGGACGGGTGGACGAGTTGATTCGGCGCATCCGCCCGACAGAAAGGTCGGCGTGGGAACATATCAGCTACGCAGATTTTCGCCACGGTGCGCAGCGACCGAATAATTCCGTAATAAACTGATTTACTTGATATTTTTCTGATTTCGCGACACATTTCGCCTATCATAACAGTCGCGAAAACCCGCCATGCCCATTCCCCCCGAAGACCCGGTTTCCGGGCCCAATCCTCTATGCCCTGAACGCATGTCCCCTGATGCCCGGCTTGCCGAGCTGGGTCGCATTCTCGCCGCGGGCGTCGTTCGCCTGACTGCCGGGAAGTCCAGTTCTTTATCGCCCGCCAACGGAGACAGTTCCGTGGACTACTCGCCCCGAAAGAGCGGTGGTCGTCGCAGGAAACGCATCCGCATCGGAGGAATTGATGAAGCATCACAGTAAGATAACGCCGCCAAAGCTCGGGCAGGACGCGCGCCTGGACCAGAGCGTCCTGTCGCGCATCGCCGCGCTCAAGGCCATGTCGGTGAAAGAGCTGAAGACCGAATGGGAACGGCTCCTCGGCAGCGCCGCACCGAACAACAGCCGCGCATTTCTTGAGGCCCGCATCGCCTATCGCCTGCAGGAACTGACCTATGGCGGGCCCGACCACGAGACCCGCCGCATGCTGGACCTTCTTGCCGACGAGGTCGAGGGCGTCTCCCGCCGCAAGAACCAGATCGCGGATCCCCGAAATCCGGTGGCAGGCACCCGGCTGATCCGGGAATGGAACGGGGTCGAGCACACCATAACCGTGCTGAAGGACGGTTTTGAGTGGCAGGGCCGCAAGTACAAATCGCTCTCCGGCATCGCGCGGGAAATCACCGGCGTGCGCTGGAACGGCTATCGCTTTTTCGGGCTGCAGGTCCGACCGCGGGAGGTTTGACCATGGACAAGCGCCCCGGCCGCCGCCTGCGCTGCGCCATCTATACCCGCAAGTCGAGCGAAGAAGGGCTCGACATGGAGTTCAACAGCCTCGACGCCCAGCGGGAGGCTTGCGAGGCCTATATCGCCAGCCAGAAATCCGAGGGCTGGGTCGCCACCCGCGACCGCTATGACGACGGCGGCTTCTCGGGCGGCAATCTGGACCGGCCCGGCCTGAAACAGCTGCTGGCCGATATCGACGACGGGCTGATCGACGTGGTCGTGGTCTACAAGATCGACAGGCTCAGCCGCGCGCTGATGGATTTCTCGAAGCTGGTCGAGGTCTTCGACCGCAACGGCGTCACCTTCGTTTCGGTCACGCAGTCCTTCAACACGACCACCTCGATGGGACGGCTGACACTGAACATCCTGCTCAGCTTTGCCCAGTTCGAACGCGAGGTCATCGGCGAACGCATCCGCGACAAGGTTGCCGCCTCGCGCAAGCGCGGGATCTGGATGGGGGGCTATGTGCCGCTCGGCTACGATGTGCAGGACCGCAAGCTGGTGATCAACGAGACCGAGGCCGCCTCGGTGCGCCGGATCTTCGACCGGTTCGTCGAACTCGGCTCGGCCACGATGTTGGCGAAGGAGCTGCGGCGCGAAGGGTTTCGCAGCAAGCAGGGCACGCTGATCGACAAGGGCTACCTATATCGGGTGCTCCGCAATCGCGTCTATCGCGGCGAGGCCGTCCACAAGGGCAAGGCCTATCCGGGCGAGCACGATTCCATCGTCACCGACAAGGTCTGGGATCAAGTCGACGCGATTCTGCAGGGCAACCGCCACGCGCGGTCCAGCAACAGCCGTATGCAGACGCCCGCGCCGCTGAAGGGCCTGATCTTCACCGACACCGGCGCTGCCATGACCCCGACCGCAACGAAGAAACGCGGGAAACTCTACCGCTATTACGTCTCGATGGACGTGATCAAGAACCGCGCGACGGAGGACGACAGCGGTGGCGATCAAGCTCCCACCCGCCTGCCTCCGGGCATGGTCGAGGACGCCATCGTCACCGAGGTCCGGCGCATTCTGCAGACGCCCGAGGTGGTTACGCAGGTGCTGGCGGCGCTGAAGCGCGATCAGGTCTCCGAGGCCGAGGCCATCGCGGCGCTGCATGATTTCAACACCCTCTGGGCGCAGCTGTTTCCGCTCGAACAGGCGCGGATCATCCAGCTTCTGGTCCGGCGCGTCACCGTCACCGCCGCCGGGCTCGAGGTCGACATCCGGCGCGAGGGCGTCGCGGGCGTGATCCGCGAGATGATCGCGCCGCGCGACATGGAGGCCGCCGAATGACCCGAAGCAACGACACCATCCGCGTGCTGATCCCCCTGAAGTTGCGCAAGAAGAACGGGCGGCCCAAGATCATGCCGCCCGCCGATTACAGCCCGAGCGAGGATCAAGCGCAGGACCCGCACATCCTGCGCGCCATCGGCCGGGCATGGGGATGGCGGCGGCGTATGGAGGCAGGCGAGTTCGCAACGATCCAGGAACTGGCCGAGGCCGTCGGCTTGGCCGAGCGCCATGTAAGCCGCCAGCTGCGCCTCGCCTATCTGGCGCCGGAGGTGCTCAAACGCCTGACCTGCGGCCGCGAAGCGTCGTCGGTCAATCTTTACGACCTGTGCTTTCTGGCGGGGGAGACATGGCAGGAGCAGGCGGAGCGGGCGTTTCGCTGACCTTCAATGAAAACTCGCCTGAAAGGACGTCGCGGTCAGCGAGACATGCGCGTCCAGTGGCGGGTGCAGCTCAAATGCTTTCGGCTCGCGCGCAAAGTTCCACAGGCGGAACAGGGACCATTGCGAGCGCCGCTCCTCGGCCACAGCCAGCTCATTGCGGCTGATATGGAAAGGCGTGCGCTCCCAGCCATTCGTCGTCTTCACCTCGATCAGGCGCGGACGGCCGTCCGGGGCGAAACTCGCGATGTCGTAGCCAGCGCCGTCACCGTCCTCCTCCGACACCCACCGGACCTTGCGCGCAAGATCGTCACGGCCCTCTGATTTGAGGGCTGCACGTTCATGCGCCAAAACGCGCTCCTCACCAGCACGGCCGAGGGCGCGGTTTCGTTCGTCTCTCGCCGCGACATCGAATTTTCGGGCGATATGCAGCATCTGCTCCAGCTCTTGCGGCGGCGGCTGGTTCGACAAGGTGGGCGGCGGCCCGATCCAGATCGGCCGCGCCTCCGCGAGGCCTGTCGGCGCTCCTACACCCGAATGGCGGCCGAGCCACGCCGAGTTCAGCGCCAGCCAACGCGCCACGGCGTCCACCAGCGTCATCTGGAAATTGAAGGCGGGCTTGTAGCCCGGGATCCAGTCCTCACCCAGCCCCTTCAGCACCGCGCTGATGTTCTGGTGCTTGAACTCGACCGATCCCTCGGAGCGACCGTTCAACAGCGGCAGAAGCCCGCGCCGGTGCTCGGCCTTATTGTAGGGGCGACCAGATACGTCGTTAGCCAGCATCGCGAAGTAATCCGCGACGATCAGGTCGTTCTCTTGATCTGTCCAGGCCCCGTTCGACATTGCGCCAGGCTAGGGGTGGAAACTGCGTTTGTCATCAGAGACTTCGCGCAAAACTCCCAAGACATACCAACGACCACGCCGCCCGTGTCGTCGCTCCGTCTCCATCGAAACAAGCCAGAACCAGCGAAACACGGGCGCAACGCGCTCCGGTCAGTTCGTTGAAATCTATGGGGGTTTTGAACCCGTCTCGCCGAGAGCGAGGGGCGGGTGGAAAGAGACGCTGGGCGTTCGGAGACCGATCTCGCGCGGCTGGGCCGTCTCCGAAGGGCGGATGGTGCCTGCAAACCCCTTTGGCACATAAAGAAAAAGGCCCCGCGAGGGACCTGTTTTCGGGTTTGCAATGGGCAAGTGGCGGAGACGAAGTCCGAATAATTCATGTCTCATCTAGCATCACCTGAGAGCACATAGGATGATATTCTTTTAATTATCAGCATATTGATTGACAGCCTCGTATCGAGCGGTCTTACTTCGTCTCATCCCATCTCGCATCTTGTGTGGGGCTGCGTGTGGGGCCAGCGAGAAGTCCGGGGCTTTCAGAATGCTATCGAACGCAAAGGCGAAGAACCTGCAGCCCGGCGACAAGGCGCTGGCAGTTGGCGGTGCGCCTGGCCTCTGGCTGCATCCCGGCCCGGCGCGGGGAACCGGGAAGTTCGTGTTGCGCTTTGTCTCGCCAACGACGAGAAAGCGGCGCGACATGGGCCTTGGCACTTTCCCAGAGACGGGTCTTGCCGATGCCCGGCGCCTTGCGATGGAAGCCCGCGCGCAGATCAGCCAAGGCATTGATCCGATTGATCAGCGCAAGTCTGCGGCAACCAGCCAGCTGATCACGGTCCCGTCTTTCGAGACGGCTGCCCGTACCGTCTACGAGACACTCGCCCCCGGCTTTCGCAACGCCAAGCATCGGGATCAGTGGATCAATAGCCTCGAGACCTATGTCTTTCCAACGTTGGGAGCACGGCTCGTCAGCGAACTGACGGTTGCAGATTTTGCCGCCGCGCTCCTTCAAATCTGGCTCACCAAGGAAGAAACGGCAAGCCGGGTGAAGCAGCGTTGCGAGCGGGTGATGACATGGTGCATCGCCAATGGGCACGCTTCTGCCAATCCGCTCTCTGCCGTGGATGCGCTGCTGCCTCGCCAGACCGGGAACCGCGACCGCGTTGTGCATCATCCTGCGGCGCCCTGGCGTGTCTTGCCCGAGATCGTCCTTGATCTGACAAGCGCCCATCCGATTTCGGTCAGCCGTCAGGCTCTGCTCTTCCTGATCCTTACCGCCGCTCGATCCGGTGAAGTCCGAGAGGCCAAGTGGAGCGAAATCGACCTCGAGACTGCCACTTGGACCATTCCGCCGGAGCGTATGAAAGCCGGTCGGCGACACCGTGTTCCATTGAGCCGCCAAGCCGTGGCGCTGCTGGAAGGTCGCATGAGGTCGCACTTGGGTGGTGAACTGATCTTCAGTATTCGCGGCAAGGGCGCCATGAGCGACATGACCATCACAAAGGTGCTAAGGCTGAGGAACTACGAAAGTGACAACCCGGGCCGCCCGGCAACGGCGCATGGTTTCCGCTCGAGCTTTCGCGACTGGGCGTCCGAGAACGGTTATCCCCGCGACATGGCCGAGCGTGCATTGGCGCATACCATCGCCAATGCGACCGAGGCGGCGTATCATCGAACGGACCAGCTCGATCAGCGCCGGGGAATGATGCAGGCTTGGGCCGACTACATCTACAGTCTGGCGCCGCAGGCATGAGCGCGATGGATCGGAGAAGCATTACCGCATCTACCTGCAACCACCGGGCGCGGTTGCCTGCTGTACTCACCACCGCCCCCTGATGAGGTGTGGGGTGGTGGTGGCAAGTATTTGGCTCCCGATCTGCCCCACGCTTCAAGAAACCGCACTTCTTCAGACTAAGCGGCCGCTGACCGGTTCACCTCCTCCACGATCCGAATGATTTCGGCTGTCTGCTCTGGCTGGAAAAGCCCTGCGATGCCCATTTCATCGAGATCGGTGAAGGGGCTTTCGTAGAACAAGCCTGGGTCAATCATCCCGTTCTCGCACAGGGCATCGATGACCATCTCGAGAAAGGTGTTTTGACTTGCGCTCAGGCAGTTCTCTGCGACAAATCGGCCAAAATGCTCCTTTGCGGCGGCTCGGTCGAAACCAGTCAGGGACCGAAGGAAGGTGCCGAGACCGAGGTTTGCCTTGACCTCGGTAAGGACTTCGGCATCGGCGACACCGGTCGCGATCATCATGCGTTCCAGTTCGGCAAGGTCGGTCTTTGTCAGGGCCTCACCCCGCCGGAGTTTCAAGAGGGAAATGTGATCCTTGTGTTCGGCAACAAAGCGGCGCGCCTTGAGCTTGAACCGGGCTTTGTCTACGCCGGACCCCATTTCGGGCAGATCAACGGGCGCTGTAGGACCAAGTTCATCTTCGAAATCGGTGATGACGATCTTTCGTTGCCTCGGCTCGATCAAGTCAGCCAGTCCGCGCAGCCGCCGCCGGATGTCGTCCAATCCGTCGACCGTCAAGTCCCGCCAGAAATCCTCGGTCTGCATGTCGAGAATAAGTGGCATTTCTCGCGCGACCGTCGGCACGTTCGACAGTCTTTCGAGCGCCGACGCAAACGCGACAAGACGCCGTTGGAGCTGGGCAAAAGCCGCATCGCCGCGCAGGAGAAACAGCTGGGCGTTCAGGACCAGAAGGTCGAACTGCTTTGCCGCCAGCGCGCCGTCGTCGAAGGCACTCGGAAGCCCCGCAACCTCGTCGGAAAGCGTCAGGCGGGCATCGAGATCAAGGCTTTTCCAGCTGTCTGGTACCTGGAACTTTTCGACGGATCTACGGTAGTGCCGAACAACGAAGTTTTCGAGGTTCATGCCTGCAACTTCGTCCTGCAATCGTGCCTTGACCGAAGCGAGAAGCTCTTCGTACTGCCCGGCATCCTGAAGGGTACCGATCAGGTCAACCCGTGTTGCAAAGAGCCGCTCACCGAGCGGCCGTCCGACAGGGACGTCGTTGACCGTTGGGTTCTCCTTGAAGAACTCTAGGTTCTGGCAAAAATCGAAGATCAGAAATTCATCTTTGTCTTCTCCGGGGCCGAACAGGTCCTTGCAGGTCCGGGTGCCGCGCCCAATCATCTGCCAGAATTTCGTCTTTGACCGAACGATCTTGAAGAACACCAGATTCACGACTTCTGGCACGTCGATGCCGGTGTCGAGCATGTCCACGGAGACAGCGATATGCGGCGACTTTTCGGCTTCTGAAAAATCGTCGATCAACGTCTGCGCATAGGGGATGCTATAGTCAATCAGACGGGCAAACTCCCCCTTCATGTGGGGATAGTTCGCGTCGAAACGTTCGGTGATAAACTGGGCGTGGCGGCTGTTCTTGGCGAAGATGATCGTCTTGCCCAGCCGGTCGCCTCCAGCAACCTTGATCCCGTTGACCATCAGATGCTCCAGCACCTTGTCGACGGTGTCCTTGTTGAAAAGCCATTTGTTCAGGTCGGCTGCCTCGACACGGTCCGGTATCGTACCGTCTTCGTCCCATTCCAGCGCATCCCATTCCGCCTTTTCCTCGTCGGACAGGCTGTCATAGTCGATGCCGTCTCGCTGGAACTTGAGCGGCACGGATATCGACCGGGGCGGGACAAGGAACCCGTCCGCAACAGCGTCTTCCAGGTCGTAGGAGTCGGTCGGAACGCCCCGTTCCAGTTCGAAGAGGGAGTAGGTGTCACGGTCGATTTCGTCCCGGGGCGTGGCGGTCAGCCCGACCAAAAGGCTATCGAAATAGTCAAAGATCGCCCGATACTTGCGATAAACCGAGCG
This sequence comes from Gemmobacter megaterium, assembly GCF_900156815.1. GTDB lineage: Bacteria > Pseudomonadota > Alphaproteobacteria > Rhodobacterales > Rhodobacteraceae > Wagnerdoeblera > Wagnerdoeblera megaterium. Next base: position 11,548 of record NZ_FTOT01000019.1, on the reverse strand, counting down.
GTGCGCCTCATCGATCACGATCAGGTCGAAGTGACCGGGGCCGAACAGCTTCTGCCCGCCCTTCACCTCGTCGATCAGCCCCATCATCGTGGGATATGTGGACAGCAACACCCGCGCGCCCATGTGGTCATTTTTCGTGGGGTCGTGGCGTTGCAACAGGTTAGCGCTGGCCGCCGAGGGTAGGTGCGCCTTGAAGGCATTGTGGGCTTGCTTCACCAGGGCCACCCTGTCGGCAAGAAACAGCACGCGGCGGACCCAGTTCGCGCGCAACATTTGGTCGATCAGCGCGATAACCGTCCGGGTCTTGCCGCTGCCCGTCGCCATCACCAAAAGTGCCTTGCGTTGGCAGTCACGCTCGAAAGCCTCGCCGACGCTACGGATGGCACGCTGCTGGTAGAACCGCCCGGCAATCGCATTGTCGACGGAAACCCCGTCCAGCGCCTTGCGCGTGGCGCGCCGCTGCATCAGCAAGACCAGCTCGTCCTTCTTCAGGAACCCTGCGATCCGGCGCGGGGGATACATCTGGTCATCCCACACCCAATGCTCATAGCCGTTTGTCGTGAAGATCACCGGTCGCTGCCCGTACATTCGTTCCAGGCAATCGGCGTACAGCTTTGCCTGTTGCTGGCCGATACGGCTGTCCTTGCGAGTGCGTTTGGCCTCGATCAGGGCCAGCGGCTTGCCGTCGTCGCCCCAAAGGACATAGTCGACGAACCCCTCCCCTTTGTCGTTCGGCATGCCCTGCACCGGAAACTCTCGGTCGCGCGGTTGGGTCATGGGCCAACCAGCCTCTGCCAGCAAAAGGTCGACAAAGGCGTCGCGGGTCGCGGCCTCGTCATAGTCATGTGGGTCTCGCACGGCTTGGTTGGCGGCGCGCGTGGCGGCCACTTCGGCACGCAACAGCGCCAGTTCCGCCTCCAGCGCCTTCCGCCCCTCATCTGAGGCGGCGCGCGCCTCTTCGGCCTCGCGCAAGGAGCGGGCGGCGGCGGCGTGGTCGTCGCGCAGTTTTTGAATTTGCGCCACCGTGCTAGCGGTGATCGTCAGCGTATGCTCCAGCCGCGCCACATCGAACCGCAGACCAGGGTCAGGCTTAGCCACAGTCGTATAGGTGCGCGCGATCCAGTAGCAGACGTGGAACAGTTCACGCACTGTCGCCGCCGCGTCCTGCGGCGTGATCGGCTTGCCTACATCATGAACGGCGCGGTTGCCCTGATCCTTGATGAAACGCGCCTTGGCAACGATTGCGGGGTCGGCGAGTTGCGACAAACTTGGTTCTGCAATAAGTGCTGCGAGATTTTCCTGCCAAGGTGTTCGAAGCGCCGGATCTCGTTTGAAAAGCCAGCGCAACGCAGTTTCCAAGGTGAGCCTCGCCCAGAAGCACGCTCCCCGAGGGTCTGACAGGGCCGCGACTTCGGCCTTCTGGGCCAATCCTAAAAGATCAGGAAATTCTGGCGCGAGAAAGGAAAACTGCGTCATGCGCTGTCCCCGCCAATGTTAAAGCTGCCCTTTTCTGCCACTGCGGTTCCACGCTGGAAGAGCCGGCTCAGCTCCTTCTCGGAAACACCGCCCTTCTTCATGACTTCGCGCAGGGTGTTGAGAAACTCTTCGTCACGAAGATCTTCAAGCGCGATTTCTTTGTAGACGACGTTCACGTCAGGCCCGTCCAGCTTCACGATGCCCTCGAAAAGCTGGTCAGCGAGATCTTCGATCCCCTGACGCAGATCATCTTCGGCCGGCGGCCCAATGCGCCGAGAGTACCTTGCTGGCGGGTTTGCCTTCCAGCGTACGAGGAATTCGTCGACGAACGACTTGCGAAAGTTCGCCCGCGCTTTCTGCAATTGCTCGGCCAATGCGGTCTGGTAGGCGGCGATGATCGCTTCGAACCGTTTGATCTGGTGATCAAAGGACTCACGATCTTTCCGAAGGATGACGCGGCCCCGCTTCGGCATCACGTGGGTCAGGATCTTTTCGATCTCCTGACGCTCCTTCTGCAGAAATGCCTCGTCGACATTCAGCTTTTCTTCCTTCCCGCTGATGTCAATCGTTACAGGCAGCTTTCCGATCCCGTCCATCGGCGTGCGGATCCGACCGGTCACCCTGTCCCGCAGGTCGGCACTGGCAAGCCCGACGAACTCTGGCGGCAACTCTGCCCGCCGCTTGCTCAGTTGGTAGCCCTTTGCCTTCAACTCCACATACTGCACCCGCGACATGAAGACGTTCAGCCGTCGGGTCAGGTCCACAGGCAGCGGCGGGCTTTGCTTCAGGTCGGCCTGCACCTGTGCGACCCGTTCCACTGAAAGGCTCCCGCCGCCGATCTCGGCTTCGCTCGCCCCTGTATCTACCGTGGTCGCGCCGGTTTTCTCGGCAAGAAGATCGGCCACCTCCGCCCCCAGCAGCAGCGCATTCGGCTTGTCATCCGAGGTCGAGCCCGCTTCGATGTTCATCGGTGCAGGCGAATAGATCAGCGTCCTGTCGTCCGACACGATCAGCCCGATCCGCACCCCCGGCTGTTCCCGCAGGCGAAAGCTGGCACGGGCGGCGGCAAAGCGGATAGTCTCGAGCGCATCCATCTCGCCATAGCCCATCCGGTACACCTCGGGGTCAGCGTCGAGGATGATGGTCAGCGAAAGGGCTGGCAGGTCTTCCATGCGCGCGGCGAGGGCTGCGGCAGCGGTTCGTGTCAGCGCAGGCGCGACAAAGACCAACCTTTGCTTTGCCGCCGAGATCATCTCGACGATCCGGTCGGGCGAGGCAGAAGTAAAGGTCTGTGTCACTCGTATTGCTCCCTCATGAAAAACGGTAATCTAATCCGAATAGATCGCCTCTGCATTCAATGTCTGGCTTAGATATGTGGCCATGCCTGTCAATGCGACGCTCACTGCAATCATATCACGCATGTCGATTTCGCGCAGGCTGTGCGCGGGCGTCCCAGCATGCCGGATGCCAGGGTAATCAGAGGCGAAGCCGAAAATGTTCTTGGCGGCTTCCTTCATTTGGTGATGCGGCCAAACCTTCGCTTGGTCGCACATGGCCCCAAAGGTCTTTACCTTTTGGTGCTCATTTTCTCTGGTTGCGTTGAACTCAATTACAGCCGGATGAGCCTTGAGCAAGCCCTCCAGTAAATTGAACTGCGCAGCAATGCATTGTTTTACCCTGCGAGGCGATTGTTCCCCCTTCAGGTCGCGGACCGTCTCCTCGAATTCTCGCATCAGGGCCGAAAGCGCCGCGTCCTGACTGGTGACCGAACGCAGGTCCCGCATCAGGCGGGCAAAGACGCCGGGCAGCGTGGGATGCAGGCTGAACGGCCGCCGCAGGTCGTAGCGCAGGCTGTATTTCTCCAGAAACGCCTGAGCCAGCACGAAATAGCGGTTGGTCAGATCGCCGCAGCCAAAATCCTCGATCACGTGATGTGCACGCTCAAGGAAGCCGACCACTGCCACCTCGCCTTGCAGGTCCGACGCCTTGGTCTTGCGAAAAGCTGCGCGGGCCTGCGCGGGGTTATCGACGATGTCGGCCAGCGTCGTGGCGGGGTCGAGACGAGCATTCCGCGCCGTGTTCAGCTCCCGAAATAACTCGCAGAAAAGATCGTCTGGCGCGTTGGGGTGCTTGGCGAGTTTCGACCAGACCTCGCGCCACATCTCGGACCAGACGCCAATCACCTCACCGCGCATGATCGATGCCCCTTTGATGTGGGTAACTCTGTGAACAGCAGGGGCGGCTCAAATCCATTCGACTACATCTCCCTACCAAGATCCGGGAACTCTGCCTGAAAGGACGTTTTTGCGGCCTGCCATTTTTCCAGACCATCCGCGTCGAGAGTCCAGCGGCAATTCACGCTGTTCATGACGTTGTATCTCGCCGCCTTCAGCCCGTCGCACAGCAGCTTTTCCATTGCGCCGACCTGATCGCGCAGGGGGATATGGCGCTGCATCAGCACCGTTCGGTCGTCCGTGTCATGGGGGACCTGATCATAGATCGGACCATGGGCGATCAGGTCGAAACGGGCGCAGTCTTCTGGGATGATCCCTTTGCTTTCCAAATGCCTGCGCAGTGCGTTCTGGTTGGGCATTTTGCCTAGGTGCTGGCCCATGCGGGTATAGGGGGCGGTGGCGTGGGGGCTGGAATTATCGCCCGTTCGCCCGACGTAGAGCAGGGTCTGCGCCCCGGCTTCCACCCGCCAAACATAAAGCCAGAAACCCCGCCGCAACATCGGGCCGGGAAGGGAAAGGCGGTGTAGGGTATCGGTCATGTCAAAGTTCTCCCCGGAAAGCACGGTGCTGCAGGGAGGTGAAGAGGGCTTCACTTTGGGCGCTTGCGGCTCCATAGGCATTCATCCGCACATCAAGATCGCTCAGTTGTTCCTCGAATTTCTTTTGGAGGGTAACTGGCGGAAGGACCAAAGGGAAAGCATTGATCTGGGTCTTGTTGATTGAAGCGATTCCGGTCGTTTGTTTGGCAGACCTGAGGAAATACTGCTTCCCCCGTTCGCTGCCCAACTGCCAGCTTAGGAAAGTCGGTCTAGCGCGGTCATCAAAAACGCGAACCCGGAAAACATGGTTTTGATGTATGCATTCAGGCAACTGTTCTTTCCAAAGCGTGCCGCGACCAAGCTTGTCGGGGTCCCCCCCTTCGGTCAGCAGAACGTCATCGCGGCGCAGGCGGTAACGTGCAATCTCATCCTCGGTGGCTTCGATGGTCTTGACCACCTCCAATTTGAGGAAGCGGTCCTGCACGTTCGACACGGCCAGATAGGGTACTTCACGCAAGTTCTCGGTCTTGACCTTGCGCCCCTTGGTAATGCCTGAGACGACATCGGCAAGTTCGCCCAGCGTCACGCCCTCCTGCCAACCAAGTTCGTTAGTTCGCAAATCCCCGAACATCTCATGAAAGATCGCCTGACCGAGGGTGTTCAGCCTGTCCAGCGCGCGGGTGCGGAGGTGGCGGAGCGCGTCCGCTTGATCTAGTATCCCCGCAATCCGCCTCTGCTCCTCCAAGGGCGGGACGGGGATTTCGATGCGTTCGACAACTGCCTTTGACACCTCTTTGAAGGTTGCGCCGGTGCCCATCGCCTGCAAAGGAGCACGGTTCGCGTCCAGCCACCAGTACAAGAAACTCGCGTCTAGTTCTGGGCCCGGAACAAAACTCTTGAATCCCTGATTTGTAGCCATCGGCACTGAGTTGATGGCTATGTGCCCGATGGGTGCGCGCGATGAGAAAAGGACGGAACCGGCGGGAAGAACTTCGGCAGCACAGCCTTTCAAACCTGCATCGGTGATCTTGCGCGGTGTCGAAGAAATCATCTTGCCATCAAGATCGCTCAGGTCTTTCGGCGTTGCCCAGTCAATAGTGCCATCCCAAAAGTCTGGGTTATCGGTCTTCGGCGTGGCACCGCCAACTACTCGAGCAACTTTGGTGATCGGGACGGTGGACCACGTCATCCCAGCATCTCCTCCAGCCTGTCCAGGCCCTTGGCGATCTCGGCCTCCAGCGCGCGCAGTTCGGCGATGATGTCCTTGGGTGCGGCATGGGTCACGGCCGCATGTTCCACCTGCTTGTAGCGGTTCAGCGACAGGTCCCATGTCCCGGTGGCGATGATGTCCGACACCGGAACCATGAAGCTTTGCGCGGTGCGGGGCCTCGCGGCCTCTGCCTCCAGATTGCCCCAGCGGGCCAGAATGTCGGGCAAGTTGTTCTTTCCATGCTCGTCGGCCGTCAGCGGACGTGCGGGGGTTGGCCCCTGCAGTTCCTCCGGCAGCAGATCGGCGCGCTTGTCATCCAGGCTCAGCCCGTCGGCGGCCATGTCGTAGAACCAGACATTCCCCGTGCCGCCAACGCCTGTCTTGGTGAACAGCAGGATCGCCGTCGACACCCCCGCATAGGGCCGGAATACACCTGAGGGCAGCTTGATCACGGCATCCAGCTGGTGCTGTTCGACCAGCATCTTGCGGATATCCTTGTGCGCGCTGGATGATCCGAACAACACCCCGTCCGGCACAACCACCGCCGCCCGCCCGCCCGTGCGCAGAAGGCGCAGGAACAGGGCGATGAACAGAAGCTCTGTCTTCTTGGTCTTGACCATCTTCTGTAGGTCCTTCGCCGTCGCGTCATAATCGAGCGACCCGGCAAAGGGCGGGTTGGCCAGGATCAGCGAATAGGTGCCCGCATCGGACCCGTGTTCCTGCGCCAGGCTGTCACGATAGGCGACATCGGCGTTTTCCACCCCGTGTAGCACCATGTTCATCGAGCCGATCCGCAGCATGGTGCTGTCGAAGTCGAAGCCGTGGAACATGCGATTGTGGAAATGGTCGCGCTGTTCGGGGTTGCGCAGCATTTCGGGGTAGGTGTCGCGCAGGTATTCCCCCGCCGCGACAAGGAACCCGCAGGTGCCCGCCGCCGGATCGCAGATCACGTCACCCGGCTTTGGCGCCATCAAGTGCACCATCAGGTTGATGATGTGACGCGGCGTGCGGAACTGGCCGTTCTGGCCCGCGCTGGCGATCTTGCCCAGCATATATTCATAGACGTCGCCCTTGGTGTCTCGGGCATCCATCTGGATGTCGTCGAGAAGGTGCATGACCTTGTCGAGAAGGGCGGCGTTGGCAAAGCCCAGCCGTGCGTCTTTCATATGCGTGGCGAACGAGGTGCCCTTTTCTGCCATGTTGCGCAGGAAGGGGAAGACATGGGCATCGACCAGCTTCATCTTCTCGCGCGGTTCGAAATTGATCAGCCGCTGCCAGCGCAGATCGTCATAGGGCCGGTCGATGTGGCGGTCGTCGTCGGGATCGTCGCTGACCTTGTAGCGGAAGGTGCCCTCGGGGAAGATGCGCCGCTCCATAGGTCGCTTGAGGGCCGTCGCCTTGGCCTCTTCACGCGTGTGGATTTCGTCAAGGCGTTTGATGAACAGCAGGTAGGTGATCTGTTCGATCACCGAGAGCGGGTTGGACACGCCGCCTGACCAGAAGGCATTCCAAATCTGATCGACTTGAGACTTGATGGTGCCTGTAATCACGTGAATTCCGCCAATGTTGTTCTGATTTGTGCCGCGTCTTCGCAAGACTGTTGCACATAGGGACGCGCGCCATTTTGAGTATTGAACAACCCGCGGGTAAGGTTCAAGTCGCGGCCTTCGGAAGCGCATTGGATGACTGGCCGCTGCCCGCCAAGCACGTCCCGCGCAAACCCAACGTGGCCCAGTCTTGCCCCGCACAGTGGCCCAATATTATTCCCGTGTTGACAAGGGCAACCCGAGATCCTGATCCCGGCATCGCAGTTTGCCCTCGCGGTCGTCATGCCATCATGAGGCAGGCGGCATCACCTCGCCGCCCGCTTGTTCCTCCGCTCGGCCTTGCGGCGCTCGACCAGTTCCTCGGCGAGATCGAACTCGATGGTCCCGCGCGTGAGACGGTGTTCGTGATAGGCCAGCATCAGTTCGGCTTCGGTCGATGTGGCCGGCGCTTCTTCGTCAAAGGCCTCGAACACTTCATCGCGGCGGGTGTCGCTGATCTTGCCGTAGTGCGCCCAGGTGATGGCCTCCGACGAATGCCCGAGGTTCAGCGACCACGCCTTCCTTTGCTCGCCGGTGCGGCAGAGCTGATCGCCAAGATGCGCGAGCGTATGGCGCGCGGAATGCGGCGAATAGTCCTGCGTCGCGCCGCGCGATGCGAGGCGGAATGCGTCGGTCACGGCGCTGATGCTCTGCATCGGTTCGATCGCTTGCCGGCGCTCGGGGGCGGCCGCTTGCTGCAGCATCCTGATCTCGGGGAAAAGCGCGTCGTTCGGCCGCAGCCCCATATTCGTGACCTGGGCAACCCAGTCCTCGACGACAGTGGCGAAAGCCTCGGTGCGGGGGAACCAGTGCACCACGAAGCTTTTGCCGTTCTTGGTCCGCATCTCCTTGCCGTCGTGGATCGCCTTGCGGCCCTTGAGATCGATGTGACGCAGGCGCACCGTGATCAGCGCATCCGCCCTAAAGCCGGTCAGGAAGGCAAAGGCGAAGATCGCCCGCGCGCGCTGATCGATCAACGTGTCAGCTGGCATGGCCTTCAGCATCGCGACCGCCTCGTCCATCTCGGGCCAGGCGCGCGGCTGGGGAATGGCCTTGGCCTGAAACCTCCGGGGCAGATCGAAGCAGGCCTCCAACGCCGCGAGATTGCGGTAGCCCGTCTGCTTTCCCAGCCAGCCGAAGAACAGGCGCAGATGCGAGGCCCGGTGGCGCAGGGTTCCGCGCGACAGGCCGCCGCCCTCCGTCGCGATCATGGTCGAGCGCCAGTTCTCGGCGTCCTGAACCGTGAGCGTGGCAAAGGATTTGCCCTCGACGAAGGCCTCGAACGCCCGGATGGAGGCCAGATGTGCCGTCACCGTCTTGGGGTCATAGCGCCCGGCATGCCCGAGCCACTGCAGCAGCAATCGGTCATTGCGGGAAATTTCTTCGTCAGGATCCGGGCGATATTTCCCAATACAAGCCGGATCCACGACGATTTCTTCGACTATCGAGTCCAAGCTCGTATTGGTCGCAAGGCAGGTGCGGAACATGGTGCATTCCGTCTCACCCAGCAGCTTCGACAGGGCCGCGCCGCAGTCCGGGCAACGCGCCCGAGCCCGAAAAACCTTGGGCTTTTCTTCGGCAATCGCCAGTTCGGAGAGCTGCGGAACGACCGCCTCCTTGCAGCGCATGCAGTGAAAGAAGCCGCGCGCCAGTCCGGTGCGCATGGCTTGGCGGACCTTGTGGAACCGGATCAGTTCGGCGTCGCGGAAGACGTAGGGCTGGGCACTGTCAGAGGGGCGCAAGCCCTGCCGTACCCAATTCGAAACGGTGTTCCGGCTGACAGCGAAAAGCTCCATGACGCCTTCGACCAGATAGACGTGATGAGCCTTCGGCCGCACCTTGGTGTAGGAACGGCTCATTCCTGCACCCGCGAAGCTGCCTTGCGTTGCTGTTCGAAGGCGATGAGATCGCGCAACTCCCACCGGGTCGTGCCGGAGCCCAGACGGACGGGGGCCGGAAACCCGTTCTGGGCATCCTTCGCCCATCTCCAGATCGTGGGCTTGGAGGCGCCGTAGCGCTGGGCCACCTCATCCACCGACAGGAAGAGAGGGCCGCCACTGGGGGTATTGCCGCCCATCTCTTGCGCGGCAATCGCCAGCGCATCCGCGGCCTTGCGGCCCGCTGCAGGCTGGCTGGCGGCCTTGGTGCCCTTCTTGCGGGGCTTCTTGCGCGTGGTGGGATTCACGCGCTCCGGAGGGGGCGATTTCGTGAACGTCGGCGGCTTGGAGTTGATGGGCGGATTCAGGAACAGATCGAGCTGTTCGTCATCACAGGACATAGGGCTACCCTTCGCTGGGTGTAGCCCTTGGCATCCTGCGGCCAGGCTTGGTTGCGATCACAAGTCAGAGTGGATCACCGAAACTATGAATCGGTGACCCTGTGCGACACAGCATGCACCAGATTGAGGCGCGTCGACAAGCCTCAGATCCAGCGATCAAGAAATGTGGGGCTGAGTGTGGGGCTCAAAAGGCCCATCGGCACAATGCCGTTAATATTCATAGCGTTATGGGTGAGGGTGGCGGAGACGAAGGGATTCGAACCCTCGAGACGGTTTCCCGCCTGCACCCTTAGCAGGGGTGTGCCTTCGACCACTCGGCCACGTCTCCGCCGACACGTATATTCACGACGTTGAGAAAGAACAAGGGCGTTGTGCAGCGATAATTGAAACCTCATCTCAAGTGCAGACGTCGCCGACCGGGAGGCCTGCAAAAGGTATTCCTGCAGCATCAGGCCAAGCAGACCGAGGCAGGAGGATCCCGGTCGATCTGTCGCAGATGATCGCGCCCGAACGGCAGGCCGTGTATTGTCGTATCGCGCCGGTCGTCCGTAGCCGTGCGGCCTGACCGCTACCTGCTGCAGACATACGCGTCAAACCGCGCCGCTGTTATGAGACACCAATACTTGCAGTAAGCCGGAAGACCCCGCCAGAAGCCGGAAGACCTCGGAAGGGTCAATGAAAACAGTCCATTGGTGGCTTGAGAGGCTCTGACAGGACCCATGAGCGCATGTCTCGCAGTGAGCGATTAAACGGACCTTGAACGTGGGTTTGACAGCGCGGACCGCCCTGCAGGCGTGCGCATTGATCCAGCCACCAAACCCCTAGAAAAAAAGCGAAAATCCTGTACGCGCGCGGTCCCCGCCCAGGAATTGCGGCGGTCGGAACCTACAACTGGCGCCGTAAGTTCCGATCCGTGCTTGTAAGTTCGGGATTTTCTTTTGCTTCAAATGGGTTGCGCGACATCGGACCCGTTTGAACCTGCTGACGAACCTACAAGCGATTCTGCAGCATGGATCGAATGCCAATGGGCAGTTCGGGCGACTGGCCAACGGCTGGCAGACCTGCCTCCGGGCCGATCTGTCCGCCGCCAATGTCTCGACCGCCGAAGGCTCCGTGTTCCGCTCGGCCGACATCAGCTGGACGTTTCCGGCCGCGTTCCTGGCCGGGTCAAAGCCCGTGGTGCAGGTGACCGGCGAACATACGGCGCTGATCGGCGCGTCCATCGTCGCGCTTTCCAACACCGCCGCGACCGTCCGGGTCAAGGCGGCCACCGCGATTGCCGGTGCCGTGACGCTGCAGGCCAGCGCGACGGGGCGGTGGTCGGACATGACATGAGGATCGGATGCATATCACCTTCACCCCGCAATTCCGCCCCGAGGCCAGCCTGACGCTGCATCGCACCGGCGAGGTGCTGACGATCAACGGCGCCGATCTCGATCTGTCGGTGCTGCCCGAAGGCGCGATCCTGCCCGCGTCGGCTGTTGGCTGCGCCTGGCTCGCCGGGCCGATCCGCCGCCTGGAGGGCGTGCTGCATCTGACGCTGATCCTGCCGCATGGTGCCGAGGCCCCGGTCGAGGCGCGGTTCCCGGTGCCGCTGGACATCGACGGCGACGGCCCGGTCGCCTTGCCCGTCACCCATCCGGTCGAGGAGCCCGAGGCATGAGCATCCCGATTGATCTGTCGCAGATGATCACCGCCGAGCAGCAGGCCAGCGCGGCGCTTGACCTGGCCAAGGCCCGCGCGCGCGCCCGGCTGGCCGCCCATGTCAGCGCGCTGCGGGCCGTTCATATCACGGTGCTGCCGGGTCAAGACATGATCTACCAGGCGAAGGAGGCCGAAGCCCGCGCCTGGCTCGCAACCCCCGCCGCCAATCTGTCGGACTATCCGCTGCTCGCGGCCGAGATCGGGATCACCGCCCCGGACCCCGACCAGCTCGCCCAGCTCTGGCTGAACATGGGCACCCTCTGGCGCCAGGCCGCCGCACAGATCGAAGCCCTGAGGCTGGGGATGGGGGCGGCCATCGATGCCGCCCAGACCGTGGAAGAGGTCGAAATGGCCGTGGAAATGATCGGTTAAATGGGGGTTCAAAGCCGCCTTTACCGTCACGATGCGCCGGTTTACGGGCTGCAAGGGCTCTGTTGCACAAATCGGCTGATGGCCGGGGTTCCCCTTTCCCCGGACAGACTTATCCCACGGGCTCTGTGACAGGGATGCCGAGCGCGGTG
>NZ_FTOT01000025.1 GCF_900156815.1 Gemmobacter megaterium | reverse complement strand
CCGCCGTTCATCAGATCGGCGCCGGCGCCGCCGTTCAGCGTGTCATTGCCGGGGCCACCGTTCAGCGTGTCGTTGCCGACCCCGCCGTTCAGCAGGTCATCCCCCGCGCCACCGTTCAGCACGTCGTTGCCGCCCCAGCCGTTCAGGGTATCGCTGCCTGCCGCCCCGGTGATCACGTTGTCCAGGGTGTTGCCCCCCAGCGCCTGACCCGCGCCGGACTGGCCGGTCAGGTTCTCGACATGGGCAAGGGTGCCCAGCGAGTAGCTCGACAGCACGGTCAGCACCGTGTCGGTGCCGCCGCCGGCCAGTTCGACCACCACATCCCCGGCATTGTCGACGACATAGGTATCGTCGCCAGCCCCGCCGACCATGCTGTCGATCCCGGCCCCGCCATTCAGCGTGTCATTCCCGGCCCCGCCGATCAGCGTGTCATTGCCGCCCCAGCCGCTCAGCAGGTCGTTCCCGGCGCCGCCGAGGATGCGGTTGGCGCGGGCATCGCCTGCCACGGTTTCCGGAGAGACATCCCCGATGGTGACATTGAAGACCTTGTCAAAGGTCAAGGCGCCATCGCTGACCCGTACGGTGATGGCATGGGTCGTGTTCTGTTCGAAGTCCAGCAGCAAGCCATCTGCCACCGTCACCTGCCCGGTCGTGGCATTGATCTGGAAGCGGCCGCCCGCCGTGTTGGTCAGCGTATAGGAGAAGGTGGCCGAATCCACATCCACGCCCAGCAGCGTTCCGATCATGGTGCCGTTGGCACTGTTTTCGTTGACGCTCAGCGCGCCGCCGCCCGAGATGACGATGTCATGCGGGGCATCGTTGACCGACGTGGTGATCACACTGGTGGTGCCGTCGGTCGCGCTGGCGCCTGCGCTGTCGGTGACAGTGACGGTGAATGTCGTGGTTTCCGTCGCCCCGGCCAGCACGCGGTTCTCGGTCGGGTCGAACACCAGCCCGCGCAGCGCCAGGGTGGCCTCGGGCGCGGTGCCCGCAAAGGTGTAAACCCCGCCGCCGCTGGCGACAAAGCCGGTGGCAAGCAGCGAGGCGGCGGTGAAGGTTCCCTTGGCGGCACTGTCCAGCGCGACGGTGACGGTCAATGTCTGGAACGCCCGGTCCAGATCGTTGATGGTCGCGCCGGCAAAGGGCAGGGCGGTCGCCTTGTCATTGGCCAGTTGCCCGGCCTGGGTGCCATCGATTTCCGGGGCAACGTTCGGCAAGACGACAAAGGTGGTGGGGTCCGACCCTTCGGCGGTGAGCGTGTCGGTCACTTGCACGGTGCCCGCCGTGGTCCCGTCTGTCACCCAAAGCTCTGTGCCTTCGACAGGATCGTAGCCATCGAAATACAGCAGCCCGTTCAGCACCCGCGGCGCGCTGAACCCCTGCGTCTCGACCAGGATCGAAGTGCCGCCGGTCGTGCCGTCGGTCTTCATCACGACATAGGCGCCCGCCGTGTTGTCATAGGACAGGTAATACAGCGCGTCGTTATAGACGATCCGGGCGCCCTGGAAGGTATTCTCTGTCAGCAGCACCGGCGCGGTGGCGGGATTTCCATCCTCGGCGATCAACTGATAGATGCCGTTCACCGTGTCATAGACCTCCAGGATGAGCTGGCCGCCAACCACCTCGGCAGAGCCGACAGAGTAGATCGCATAATCGACCGGGCTCACATCCTGGGTGCCTGCGGCGGTTCCGTCGGTGCTCCACAGGCGGTATTCGCCCAGGCTGCCGTCATAGCCGATGAGGAACAGCTGCGATCCGGCGTCGTAGACCTGATAGGTCGAGTCCAGCGGCAGGCCGGTCAGCGTATGGGTGCCCGCCACGGTGCCGTCGGTCGAGGTCATGCTGTAGGCGCCGGTGTCGTAGTCATAGGACACATGGAACGACCGGCCGATGGCGGTGAAGGACGCCGCCACATACGCGCCGCTGCCGCCCGATTGCAGATCGGCCAGCAGGACGGTGCCCGCCGCGGTTCCGTCCGAGACCCACAAGCCGAGGCCGACCGCCGGCGTGGTGGCGGTGAAGACCACGCTGTTGCCAATCGCCACCATGTCGGTCGGCGACGACGAATTGCCGCCCGTGAACAGATCCACCACCTGGCCGGTGCCGGAGACTGTCCCGTCGGTCACCCACAATTCATATCCGTCATTGCTGTCATAGCCGGTGAAGAACATCCGGTTTCCGGCGACGGTCGCCTCGCTGAAACCGTCTGTCTCGCCAAGCGAAAAGGTGCCCGCAAGCGTTCCATCCGTCCGGCCCAGCACATAGCTGCTCAGATCGGTGTCATAGAACCAGTAGAGGGCGGCGCCATCGAACAGGACGAACTCCGACAGGAGCGAGCCCGAGGTCAGCCAGACCGGCAGGGTCGAGGCATCGCCATCCTCGGCGATCAGCCCGTAAACCCCCAGATCGGCATCATAGACCCCCAAGAGCGCGACCCCGTTCACCGCCGCCATCTGGCTGTTCCAGGCCTGGTAGCCGCCCGAGACATCCTGCGTGCCGGCCGCAGTCCCGTCCGAGGCCCAGAGCCGGTAATACGGGGTGCTGCTGTCATACAGGATGAAGAAGGCATGGGTTGCCGTTGCAACAGGCGTGCCCGAGAGAGAGACGCTGCCTGCCCCCTGCTCGATGTCCGCCAGTTGCATTGTGCCCGCGGCGGTCCCGTCCGATACCCACAGCTCCGTTCCGCTTTGCGGGGTATTGCCCAGGAAGATCACCTTATCATCGAGCTCGATGAAATTCGAGGCGCTAAAGCTGGGGTGCTTTGCCTGCAACGCGTTGATATCGCGCACCATCTGGGTGCCCGCGACGGTCCCGTCAGAGAAATACAGCTCGCGGCCATCAAGCGGGCTGTCGGCCGCGAACAGCACACCGCCCGCATAGGCGGTGAGGCTGCCGATATTGGACGAACTGCTTCCGGGGGCGATGTCGGCCAGCATAAGGGTGCCGGCGACGGTGCCGTCGGACACCCACAATTCATAGCCGCTGGTATTGCCATAGGCCTGGGCCACGAAGAACAGCTTGCCGCCGGATTCCACCGCATGGGACCAGTCCACATTCCACAGATCCGTCACCATCAAGGTGCCGGCGGCGGTGCCGTCGGTTGCGAACAGGCCATAGCTGGCTGCGGTGTAATCATAGCCATAGAAGAACAGCATGTCCCCGGCCACACGGTAGTCGCCGGATTGTGACAGGCCGGTGGCGATGACGGCCGTACCCGCGGGTGTGCCGTCGCTGGCGACGATTTCATACTCGAAGGTCATCGTATTGTAGACCATGACGAACGCCGTATCGCCCAGCATCATGATCTGGTTCTGCACGGATTGCGACGACGAGGTCAGACGCTGGGTTCCCGCGACGGTGCCATCCGTCATGTAGAGGACGAGCCCCGTGCCGTCGAAGGCACGGAAGAACACCCCTGCCGCCGAGGCGCGCAGATCCGTGACGGACGAGCCGCCGGTCGGGTTGATGTCGGTCAGCATGAGGGTGCCGGCCGCCGTCCCGTCCGAAACCCACAGTTCCGCGCCATCGGTGCCGTTGTCGGCGGTGAAATACAGCTTGTCGCCGATCACCTGCAGGGCGCCGATACCGTCATCTCCCGACGGGTTGATCTCCAGCACCTGCTGGGTACCGGCGGCCGTGCCATCCGACACCCAGAGCCGGTATTCGAAATCGGTGTTGTCATAGACCATAAAGGCCACGCCGTCGCCGAAGGCGATCAGCGAGGTGATGCTGCTGCTGGTCGATCCGGGGGTGATGTCCGCCACCATCACCGTTCCGGCCGCCGTGCCGTCGGAGACCCACAATTCATACCCGGCCGCCGCGCTGTAGCCGGTGAAGAAGATCAGCCCGCCCGCGACGACCGGCGTGCCGAAATCGCCGGTGTTTTTCAGAAAGACCGTTCCGGCCGCCGTGCCGTCGGTGATGTGCAGCCCGTATCCATAGACCGGATCGTAGGCCGCAAAGACCAGAGAACCGTCATAGACGACCGGCGTACCGGAATATTGCACCGTCGAGATGGCGACGGTCCCCGCCTCGGTCCCGTCGGTCGTCCACAGTTGCCAGCCGTTCACATCGTCATAGGCCGAGAACAGATACTGCGCCCCCACGAGCCCGTGAAACACGATCGAGGAGGATCCTGCGCCGGGATTGATGTCCTTCAGCAGAAAGGTGCCCTCGGGCGTTCCGTTGGTGATCCACAACTCGTCACCATGCAGTCCGTCGTTGGCGATGAAAATCCTGACCGACATTGTCTGTTCTCCGAAGTGATTTGTATGGAATGGGCTTGGCGAAGCCTGTCCTGCGCATCGCTGGCTGTCAACGTGCGCCGACAGGGTTGTTTCCGAAAATCAAACCATTGTCCGGAGTCACCGCTATGGAAACGGTACCGGGTCCATGCTACTGTGTTAACCTGGAATTGTTTTAATGTGTATTGACGGCGGCAGACGCTCCGCCGTGGCGGGTTAGAGGTATGGATATCCGGGCGTATCCCGGCAGTGGTCCTTGTAGTATCATGCCCCATGGCAACGGCCGATGATCATGGTTGTGGCCAGCAGGCATTCGGAAGGTTTTACCGGCACCGCCGCCGGATCGTGGTCTCTGGCCGTCGCCCCATGCGGGGCTGGCGCCGGGACCGGGGGCGCCCTGCGCCCCGATTGGATGTCCGGCCCTGCAAAGGGTCATGTTTTAGGCTGCGATGAAGTCATCGTCAGATGATTTCCTGGAGGATCGGCACATGGGTTATTTCAAGAATCTCGACACGAGCGCCTTCGAGGACGAGGACCGTCTGAGACGCGCCCTGGAAAGCTACAAGACCGCAGGGGTCGAGATCCCCGATGCCGAGGCAGAGGATGCCGCGGCCTTGCGTCCCGCGCCCGAAGGATCGGGCGATGGCGGGGCCCAGCAGACCCGTGCCGCGCCCCCCGCCAAAGAGACCGCGCCCGACCTGGCCGCCGAGGACGGATCCCCCCGCAAGGCCGACAGCGCCAGGGCCGAGGCCGCCGATGAGCCGGTCGCAGAGACCGGCGGGCCGGTCGTGTCCTACGAGGCGCCGTCCGACTCCGGGGCCACCCGGACCGAGGCTGCCGAAGGGGCCGCTGCCGCGGTGGCCGCCGCTGCGGCCATCGTCGCCTCTGTCGCCGCCGTCGAGGGCCATCCGCAGGCCGACGGCATGGCCGCCAGCCCGGCGGGCGCCGCGATCGACTGGGCCTCGGCCAAGACCACGCTGGTGCTGGCCGACAACAGCATGGGCTATCAGCCACAGGACGGCTCGGCCTGCCCCTGCCCGATGTGCTCCATGATCGGCGACGAGGCCGGAGAGGCCGGGTTCGGGGCCGGCAATGGCGGCGACCTGTCCGCCCCCGCAGCACCTGTCTCGCTGAATGTGCTGGGCACCTATCTGAACGAACGCGGCACCGGCAGCGGGGGCAACGATTTCTGGGACGAATTCTACGGCACCTCGACCAATTCTCCCTTCTTCAACCTGACCAATGCGGGCACCAATGCCAAGAACGGCGTGCTGCATTACAATGTCACCAGCTTTCCGGGCACCGATGCCAACGGGGTGACGGCCGGGCGGGCCGAGATGATCCGCCATGCGCTGAATGTCTACGAGGACATCCTGGGCATCAACTTTGTCGAAACCACCTCGACCGACACTTCGGTGGTCGACATCTTCTTCGGCGACTGGTCGGCAGGTCGGGCCTTTGCCAACTTCAACCGCGCGGCGGATGGCTCGATTTCCTATTCCTGGATCAACATCGACAACAACTGGGATTCCGGCAATACGGCCATCGGCACCTATGCCTTCCAGACCGCGCTGCACGAGATCGGCCATGTGCTGGGTCTGGGCCACCAGGGCCTGTACAATGCCGGATCGGGATCGCCCACCTACAACGATGCCTATTGGCAGAACGACACCTGGCAACAGACCATGATGTCATACTGGAGCCAGAACAACTTCAACGGCCAGTCCTATGCCCGGCTGATCGGGCCGATGGCGGTCGACTGGCTGGTGCTGGACCGCATCTACGGCCCGCAGGGCTATGGCATCTCCAATGGCACCACCACGGGCAACACCACCTGGGGCTTCAACGGCACCTGGTACATGTCCAGCGGCGAGCCGCTGTTCGGCTATGCCAACTCGGCCTATGCCTCGATCTCGACCCTGCTGTCGGGCAATGCGGTCAGCATCGTCGATGGCGGCGGGATCGACACGCTCGACCTGTCGGGCTTTTCCAACAACACGCTGATCGACGTCACCATCGCCTCGGCCGCATCCACCACCGGCACGATTTCCAACGTGGCCGGGCTGACCGGCAACCTGACCCTGGCGGTCGGTACGGTCATCGAGAATGTGGTCGGCGGGTCGGGCAACGAACGCATCGTCGGCAATACCGCCAACAACGTGTTGAATGGCAATGCCGGCAATGACAGCATCTTTGGCGGGTCGGGCAACGACAGCCTGATCGGCGGCTTGGGCAACGATTCGCTCGAAGGTGGCCTTGGCATCGACACGCTGCGCGGCGGCGACGGCAACGACATTCTGCACCCCGGAGCGTCGCTGGCTGCCGACGAGATCTATGATGGCGGCGTGGGCGAGGATACGCTGAACTTCGCCAACTTCGGCAGCAGCTATACCGTGAACCTTGGCGCCGGCACCTTTGCCCTTGGCGCCACCTCGACCACGCTGGTCTCGATCGAACATGTCTGGGCCGGTACCGGCAACGACACGATCATCGGCTCGTCGAGCAACAACGATCTCTATGGCGGCAACGGCAATGACAGCCTGGTCGGCATGGGCGGGCTTGACCGGCTGTATGGCGGGATCGGCGATGACACGCTGCGGGCCGGCAGTTCGCTGACCACAGGCGAGGTCTATCATGGCGGTGGCGGCACCGACACGCTGGACTTCACCGATTTCGGCCTCAACTATCTGGTCAACCTCGACACGGGGGTGTTCTCCCAGGGCGCCACGACAACCTCGCTCGTCTCGATCGAGCGGGTGACGGCGGGGTCCGGCAATGACACGGTCATCGGGTCGGTGTTCGGCGATACGCTCTATGGCGGTAGCGGCAACGATTCCATGGATGGCGGCACCGGCGACGACAGCCTCTATGGCGATGCCGGAAACGATACGCTGATCGGCGGCACCGGCAATGACGGGCTCTATGGCGGGCTGGGCGACGACAGCCTGGATGGCGGATCGGGGATCGACTCGCTCTATGGCGGCGATGGCAATGACACCCTCACCCCCGGTGCAGGCGGCATCAGCCTGGGCGACCACTTTGACGGCGGGGCGGGGATCGACCTGCTGGAGTTCAGCACCTATTCCAACAACTACCGCGTCGATCTGGCCGCAGGCGAGTTTGACACCACGCTCGGCGGCTTCCTGTCGACCCTTACCGGCATCGAGAATGTCAGCGCCGGAAACGGTAATGACAGCCTGACCGGCGATGCCGGCAACAACGTGCTGAATGGCGGCGGCGGCAACGACACGATCCATGGCGGTGGCGGCAGTGACACGCTGGAAGGCGGCGCGGGCAACGACACGCTCTATGGCGGCAGCGGCACCGATTCGCTTTACGGCGGTGACGGCAACGACATGATGATCCTGCTGTCGGGCGACGGCACCGATCATTTCTATGGCGGCGCCGGTGTCGATACCGTCGATGTCTCGAACGTCTCGTCGATTTACTCGCTGATCTTCAACCTTGGCGCCGGCACGATGGAATGGGCCGGCTACGCAGGCACCTTCGATGTGATCGACGTCGAGCATATCGTCTCCGCCGGAGGGAACGACACGATCGGGGGATCGGCCGCGAACAACATGCTCAGCGGCGGTGACGGGGATGACCTGCTGAACGGCTGGGGCGGCAATGACACGCTGATCGGCGGGGCGGGCAACGACACGCTGAATGGTGGCGTCGGGATCGACAGCATGGCTGGCGGCACCGGCGACGATACCTATATCGTCGACAATGCCGGGGATGTGGTGGTCGAATGGATTGGCGGCGGCACCGACACGGTACTGACCGCGCTGTCGAGCTACTCGCTGGGTACCCTTGCCAATGTCGAGAACCTGACCGGCCAGTCCGGCGCAGGTCAGGCGCTGGGGGGCAACGCCCTGGACAATGTGATCACCGGGGCGGCAGGCAGCGATACCCTGAACGGCTGGGGCGGCAACGACGTGCTGAACGGCGGGGCCGGGGATGATCTGCTGAACGGCGGGGTCGGCAACGACACGCTGAACGGTGGCCCCGGCAATGACACGCTGAACGGCGGCGCCGGCGCCGATCTGATGAACGGCGG
>NZ_FTOT01000014.1 GCF_900156815.1 Gemmobacter megaterium | reverse complement strand
CACCGCGCTCGGCATCCCTGTCACAGAGCCCGTGGGATAAGTCTGTCCGGGGAAAGGGGAACCCCGGCCATCAGCCGATTTGTGCAACAGAGCCCGATTGCTGGAATGATTTTGACAAAGACAGCGTCCTCCTGATCGCCGCCAAAATAAAATGTCTCTCGTTCTCTCGGGAGGGAGGGAAGCTCAGAAGCGCTTTGCAGCAAGAGTAAAGTCGTTCATTCGCCTCTTCGTGCTGGGAGTGTGCCTGTCAGGATCCAGCCCCCACGCCGGATCCTGACACCTCTTCTCACATCTCTTCAGGCGGGGCCTCCTGCAGCCTGACATCGACCCAGCGTCCGCCGGGCACGTCCATCGGGTTGCCCGCGATCTAGAGGCCATTGTCTGGGACCTGCTCCGCGACGGTGATGGTCAGCACGCCATCCGCCCAGCCGGTGGCCACATGGCGCAGCCGGTTGCCGTTGTGATCGCGGGGTGGCGGCCCCCCCGACGCCTCGTCTCCCTTCCCCTTGGCGCCTTGGCGCGCTACATAACCGCGACGCCACAAGGATCCCTGCCATGCCGATGGAAAAGACGTTCAATCCGACCGAAGCCGAAGCGCGCATCTCTGCGCGGTGGGATGAGGCGAACGCCTTTGCCGCAGGCGTCAATGCCAAGCCGGGGGCCGAGAGCTTTTCCATCGTGATCCCGCCCCCGAACGTGACGGGCAGTCTGCACATGGGCCACGCCTTCAACAACACGCTTCAGGATATCCTGACGCGCTGGCACCGGATGCAGGGGCATGACACGCTGTGGCAGCCGGGCACCGACCATGCAGGCATTGCGACCCAGATGGTGGTGGAGCGCGAGCTGGCCGCCACCAATCGCCGCCGCACCGATTTCAGCCGCGAGGACTTCATCGGGCTTGTGTGGGAGCAAAAGCGGAAATCGCGCGGCAACATCATCGGCCAGCTGAAACGCCTTGGCGCCAGTTGCGACTGGTCGCGCGAGGCGTTCACCATGTCGGGCGCCCCCGGCGCGCCTGCGGGCGAGGACGGCAATTTCCACGATGCGGTGATCAAGGTCTTTGTGGACATGTACCGCAAGGGCCTGATCTATCGTGGCAAGCGGCTGGTGAACTGGGATCCGCATTTCGAGACCGCGATCTCGGACCTCGAGGTGGAGAACACCGAGGTTGACGGCCACATGTGGCATTTCAAATACCCGCTGGCCGGTGGCGCGACCTATGACTATGTCGAAAAGGACGCCGAGGGGAACGTGACCCTGCGCGAGACGCGGGATTACATCTCGATCGCCACGACGCGGCCCGAAACCATGCTGGGCGATGGCGCAGTGGCGGTGCACCCCGATGATGAACGCTACAAGCCCATCGTCGGACTGCTGTGCGAAATCCCGGTCGGGCCCAAGGAACATCGCCGACTGATCCCGATCATCACCGACGACTACCCGGACATGACCTTTGGCTCGGGCGCGGTGAAGATCACCGGGGCGCATGATTTCAACGATTACGGTGTGGCGAAACGCGGCGGCATTCCCTGCTATCGCCTGATGGACATGCGCGCCCGGATGCGCGCCGACGGTCTGCCCTATGCCGAGGCAGCCGTTACCGCCCAGGCCGTTGCACGTGGCGAACAGACGCTGACCGAGACCGAGACCGATCTGCTGAACCTGGTCCCCGACCATCTGCGCGGACTGGACCGCTACGAGGCCCGCGCCCGCGTGGTCGAGGAGATCGTGGCCGAAGGTCTGGCGGTGATGACCCGCGCCGATGACCCCCGCCTGGGCAAGGCCGCGCTGAAGCCCGATGCCGAAGGCGCCGACGCGCTGGTCCCGCTGATCGAGGCGAAAAAGATCATGCAGCCCTTCGGCGACCGCTCCAAGGTGGTGATCGAACCGATGCTGACCGACCAGTGGTTCGTGGATGCCGAAAAGATCGTCGGCCCCGCGCTGGAGGCTGTGCGCTCGGGTCAGGTCAAGATCATCCCCGAGTCGGGCGAAAAGACCTATTATCACTGGCTGGAGAATATCGAGCCCTGGTGCATTTCCCGCCAGCTTTGGTGGGGGCATCAGATCCCGGTGTGGTATGGCTTTGACATAATGGGCGGCTTTGCCGACGATCAAGGCGATAACGCGCTGGACGAGGTGGAGCTTTTCCGCCTGCTCGACGAAGGTGGCTTCAATTCCGCAGAGCCGGTGTATCACTGCGCCCCGACCTTCGATGCAGTGGTCGAGACATTCCGTGATGCGCTGGGGCCGTTGCCCATGCCGCTGAACCATGCGCGTGTGGTCGAGGTGTCCAGCCGTGCCGAGGCGCTGGATGTGTTGACAGCCGCGCTGGCCGATTACAATCTGACGCAGGATCCGACCCGCCTGATCTATCCGGTCTGGCGCGATCCCGACGTGCTCGACACCTGGTTTTCTTCGGGCCTCTGGCCCATCGGCACGCTGGGCTGGCCCGAACCGACCGACGAGATGCGCCGCTATTTCCCCACCAGCGTGCTGGTAACGGGGGCCGATATCCTGTTCTTCTGGGTTGCGCGCATGATGATGATGCAATTGGCCGTGGTGGATCAGGCGCCGTTCCACACCGTTTACCTCCATGGTCTGGTGCGCGACGCCAAGGGCAAGAAGATGTCCAAGTCGCTTGGCAATGTGGTCGATCCGCTGGACATCATCGACGAGTTCGGCGCCGATGCGCTGCGGTTCACCAATGCCGCCATGGCTTCGATCGGCGGGGTGCTGAAGCTCGACATGCAGCGCATCACCGGCTACCGCAACTTCGGCACCAAGCTGTGGAACGCCACCCGCTTTGCCGAAATGAATGGCGTGTGGGAGGGGCACAGCACCAAGGACCAGCCGCCGCAGGCACAGGCCACTGTGAACCGCTGGATCATCGGCGAAACCGCCCGCGTCCGCGCCGAGGTGGACGAGGCACTGGCCGCCTACCGCTTCAACGACGCGGCCGATGCGCTGTACAAGTTCGTCTGGGGCAAGGTCTGCGACTGGTATGTTGAATTTGCGAAGCCGTTGCTGAGCGATGCGGCCACGGCGGCCGAGACCCGCGCCACCATGGCCTGGGTGCTGGACCAGTCGATGATCCTGCTGCATCCGATCATGCCCTTCATCACCGAGGAACTGTGGGCGATCACCGGCAGCCGCGCCAACCTGCTGGTGCATCAGGATTGGCCGACCTACGGGCCCGAACTGGTGGACGCGGAGGCGGAACGCGAAATGCGCTGGGTGATCGCCCTGATCGAGGATGTCCGCTCGGCCCGCGCCCAGATGGGCGTCCCGGTGGGCCTGCATCTGCCGGTGATCCTCACATCGCTGGATGAGCGGGGCAGGGCGGCCTGGGCGCGCAATGAAGCGCTGATCAAACGTCTCGCCCGCCTGGCCGACCTGACCGAAGGCGCGGCACCCAAGGGCTCGGTCACCATCCCGGTCGAAGGGGGCGCCTTTGCCCTGCCGCTCGCGGGCGTCATCGACGTGGCCGGTGAAAAGGCCCGACTGGAAAAGGCCGCCGCCAAGCTGGAGAAAGAGGCAGGGGGCCTGCGCAGCCGGCTGTCGAACCCCAAGTTCATCGAAAGCGCCGCCGAAGAGGTGGTGATCGAGGCACGCGACAACCTTGCCTTGCGCGACGAGGAACTGGGCCGCGTCCGCGCCGCCCTGGCCCGCCTGGCGGAACTGGGGTGACGCGATGATCCCGGTGCAGGGTTTCTCCGGCCAGCGCGTCGGCGTCCTGGGTCTCGGCCGTTCGGGCTTGGCCACCGCGCGCGCGCTGACGGCCGGAGGCGCAACCCCGGTGGTTTGGGACGACAGCCCCGAAGCCCGCGCCAAAGCCGAGGCCGAGGGCTTCACCCCCGAGGATCTGCGCCGCGACAATGTGCTGACGACGCTGGCCTGCGTCGTCACCTCGCCCGGCATCCCGCATCTCTACCCCGCGCCGCATCCAGTGCTGTTGCGTGCGATGCAGTTGGGCGTGCCGCTGGACAATGACATCGGCCTGTTCTTCCGCTCGCTGGGCCAACAGGACTGGGCGGCCTACGACACCGCCCCGCGCGTCGTCGCCATCACCGGCTCGAACGGCAAATCCACCACCACCGCCCTCATCGCCCATATCCTGGCCGAGTCGGGGCGCGAGGTGCAGATGGCCGGCAATATCGGACGCGGCGTGCTGGATATCGACCCACCCGGCGACGGCGGGGTCGTGGTGCTGGAACTCTCCAGCTACCAGACCGACCTGGCCCGCGCGCTGACCCCCGATGTGGCGGTCTTTACCAATCTTTCACCGGACCACCTGGACCGGCATCACGGTATGGGTGGCTATTTCGCGGCCAAACGCCGCCTCTTTGCCGAAGGCGGGCCCGACCGCGCCGTGGTCGGAGTGGACGAGACCGAAGGCTGGTTCCTGGCCGACCAACTCGCCATGGGTCCGATGGATGACCGGGTGATCCGGGTATCGTCGGGACAAAAGCTGGAAACCTTTGGCTGGTCTGTCTTTGCCCGCAAGGGGTTCCTGTCGGAATGGCGCAAGGGGCGCCAGATCGCGTCGGCCGATCTGCGCGACATCGCGGGCCTGCCCGGCGCACACAATCACCAGAACGCCGCAGCCGCCTGGGCCGCGGCCCGCGCGCTGGGCCTGGGGCCACGCGACATCGAAGCCGCGCTGCATAGCTTTGCCGGATTGCCGCACCGCAGCCAGCTGATCCGCACCCTCAACGGCGTACGCTTCGTCAACGATTCCAAGGCCACCAATACCGACAGTGCCGCCCAGGCGCTGCGCGCCTTTCCGCGCATCCGCTGGATCGCCGGCGGCATGGGCAAGGAGGGCGGCATCTCAAGCCTGGCCCCCGATCTCGGCAATATTCGCAAAGCCTATCTGATCGGGCATTCTGCCAGGGACTTCGCCTTGCAACTGGGTGCAACCCCGCAAGAGATCTGCGAAACGATGGATCGCGCCGTCACCCGCGCCGCCGCCGAGGCAGAGCCTGGTGATGTCGTGCTGCTGGCGCCTGCCGCGGCCAGCTTCGACCAATATCCCAACTTTGAAAAACGCGGCGAGCATTTCGCCGCTCTCGTCGCGGCCTTGCCCGATCCCTGACCCCCGGCCTTCTTCATCTTGCCCGAAATACCCCGGGGGTCCGGGGGCAGGGCCCCCGGCGCTCGCCGTTCCGCGCCAGGGATCAGACCAGCCGCGCCACGACATAGGCGGCCAGATCCGACAGCATCCCGCGCAGCGGGTGGTCGGGCAGCCCCTCCAGCGCCATCCGCGCCCGCGCGGCCCAGTCGTTGGCGGCGTCGCGCGTGGCCTCCAGTGTGCCATGCCGGCGCATCAGGGCCAGCGCATGGTCCAGATCGCCGTCGCGCTGATCGCCCTTGTCGATCACGCGCAGCCAGAAGGCGCGCTCTTCGGCATCGGCCCGCGCGATCGCCAGGATGACCGGCAGCGTCAGCTTGCGCTCGCGGAAATCGTCGCCGGTGTTCTTGCCGATCGCCTCGCTGCCGCCATAGTCCAGCAGATCGTCGGCCATCTGGAAGGCAATCCCCAGCGCATCGCCATAGGACCGCAAGGCACCCACCTGCGCCTCTGTCGCCCCCGCCACCATGCCGCCCACCTCGGTCGCGGCGGAAAACAGCGCGGCTGTCTTGCCACGGATCACCTGAAGATAGATCTCCGGCGTGGTTGCGATGTTCTGTGCCGCCGTCAGTTGCAGCACCTCGCCTTCGGCGATCACCGCCGAGGCATTGGCCAGCACCGCCATGATCGCCAGCGATTCGCATTCCGTCATCAACTGGAAGCTGCGGGCGAACAGGTAATCGCCCACCAGCACGCTGGACTTGTTGTCCCACAGCAGATTGGCGGTGGGCCGCCCGCGTCGCTTCTTGCTTTCGTCCACCACATCGTCATGCAGCAGCGTTGCGGTATGGATGAACTCGACCGTTGCGGCCAGCTTGACCGCCTTGTCGCCGTCGCCCCCCAGCAGCCGGGCAGCGGCCAGTGTCAACATGGGGCGCAGCCGTTTGCCGCCCGCCTCGACCAGATGGGCGGTCACTTCGGGGATGCGCGGGGCGTGTTCGCTGGCCATGCGGTCACGGATCAGCGCATTGACCGCCTCCATGTCGTCGGCCAGTGCCGCCGCGAGCCTGTCGTGCGGTTTCACTGCATCGCTGTCCAAGGCCATGTCCCCTCGCCCCGTCTCGACAAGCGCATCGCCTGCCGCTAACCCTTTTCCCATGAGGGAAATCCTGCGCAGCACCGACCCGACCCGGATCGCCTTTGCCGAGGCGCTGCTGTCCGGCGAGGGTATAACGGCCTTCGTTCTCGACGTCCACACGAGCGTGCTCGAGGGGTCCATAGGCATTTTGCCGCGCCGTCTGATGGTTGCCGACCGGGACGCCTTTCTCGCGCGCAGCATTCTTGCCGACAACGGGCTGGAGCCGACGGCATGAGCTTTCCCCCCGAGGACCGCACGCAGGATCTGTTCCTGGGGGGGCGATTGCGGCTGTCGCAGCCACGCTATGGGTATCGTGCGGCGACCGATCCGGTGTTGCTGGCGGCGGCCTGTCCTGCCCGCAGCGGGCAATCGGTGCTGGAACTTGGGTGTGGGGTCGGTGTGGCCTCGTTCTGTCTGGGGGCACGGGTGCCGGGGCTGCGCCTGCACGGGCTGGAGGTGCAGTCCGCCTATGCCGAACTGGCCCGCGACAATGCGCAGGCCACCGGCATCGGTCTGGCGGTCCATGAGGGCGATCTGCGTGACATGCCGCCCGCCCTGCGCGGATCCTTTGATCATGTCATGGCGAATCCCCCCTATTTCGCGCCACAGGACGGCACCGCTGCGCGCGATCCGGGCCGCGAGACCGCCTTGCGCGAGGATACGCCCCTGTCCGACTGGGTTCTGGCCGCCCGGAAACGTCTGCATCCCGGCGGCTGGCTGACCATGATCCATCTGGCCGAACGTCTGCCCGATCTCTTGCGCGGGATGGATGGTTTCGGTGCCGTGGCGGTCCTGCCGCTGGCGCCACGCACGGGCCGGATGGCGAACCGCGTCATCGTGCGGGCGCGCAAGGGCGCGCGCGGTCCGTTCCGTCTGTTGGCGCCGATGGTGCTGCACGAGGGCGCCCGCCATGACGGCGATCACGAAAGCTATGCCCCAGAGGCCCGCGCGATCCTGCGTGACGGCGCTGCGGTGGCGGCTTTCGGCTGAATTGTCGTCAATTGACAGTCCTGTGACTCCAACTGTTGGTGACACGACTCAGGATCTGTGATGCACTCGTTACACGGATGTAACCGGAGAGGAGACTGTACATGACCATCGCTTCGCACCTGCAGGAACTGCGCCGCAAGCACGAAAATCTCTCGACTCTGGTGGAACAGGAACAGCGCAGCCCCGCAGCGGATGCCCTGCGGATTGCCGAACTGAAAAAGCAGAAGATGCGCCTGAAAGAGGAAATGGCGCGCCTGGGCCATCACTGATCCGCAAGCTCCGGCCTGGCCCTGCGTCTGATTTGCCGCAGCCGGTTGGCATGGAGCACGAGTTATATGCGGCATCGGGGCTGTGGGGCAGAGGGTTCCGCAATCGCCCCGGTGCCGTTTTTATTTGTCCTTTCGGCGTGCAGGCGTCGTTCTGCGCAGCGGCTGGCCGTGCCAGGTGGTCTGCTCGGCAGTGATGGAGTGTTGCCACAAGCCGCAGCCTGTTGCCGGGGTGTTTGAATGTGCTGCGCGACCCCTGATGCAGGTGCATCACGAGGGGTGCAGGTCTCGGGTGTCGCCTTGGCCGACGCAACCTCCGCGCGATCGGCCCGCAGCGCCGTGCAATGACACGCCTCCCCGTATTCCGTAACCTGCGGCCATACGATTCCCGCCAGACAGGCCGCGTGCGGCAAGGCCGCCGCATGTCGCGGTGTCGCGCGGCAATGTAGGGCGCCGCGCGTCCTTTGGCCGGTTTCTGTGACGCAAACGCAAGCATCTGCGCGGCAATGCCGCATCGGTTGGGCAAAATCCGCGCCCCCGTGGCGGTTTGCCCGCTGGACGCGCACGGCCATGCCCGCTAAAAGCCGCGTCAGAGGGGGGTGTCATGCACGCCCCCGTCCATGCATATGGCCGGTCTCCCCGGCTGGCAAAGGGAGTTTGGAACGTGTCCCACGCAGAAGATCACGCAGGCACTCGCAGGGATTTCCTGTATTACGCCACTGCCGGGGCCGGGGCTGTTGCCGCGGGCGCCGCGGTCTGGCCGCTGGTCAATCAGATGAATCCGTCCGCCGACGTGCAGGCCCTGTCGTCCATCTTTGTCGATGTGTCGGGCGTCGAGGTGGGCACGCAGCTGACCGTGAAATACCTGGGCAAGCCGGTGTTCATCCGGCGCCGCACCGCAGCCGAGATCGAGGCGGCCCGTGCCGTCCCGCTGGATCAGCTGATGGACCGGGATGCGCGCAACCCCAACCTGGGCGCGGGCACCCCTGCCACCGACGAGAACCGCGCACTGGTTCCGCCAGAGGCCGAAGGTGACGCCGCCGAAGAGTGGCTGGTCATGTCGGGCGTCTGCACCCACCTGGGCTGTGTGCCGATCGGGGATGGCGCAGGGGATTTCGGCGGCTGGTTCTGCCCGTGCCACGGGTCGCACTATGATACCGCAGGCCGCATCCGCCGTGGTCCGGCACCGGAAAACCTGCACATCCCGGTGGCCGCATTCACCGATGCATCCACGATCAAGCTGGGCTGAGGAGCGACCCAATGGCTGGAATTCCGCACGACCATTACGAGCCCAAGACCGGCATCGAGAAATGGCTGCACAAGCGCCTGCCCATCGTGGGTCTGGCCTATGACACGCTGATGATCCCGACCCCCAAGAACCTCAACTGGATGTGGATCTGGGGCATCATCCTGACCTTCTGCCTTGCCTTGCAGATCATCACCGGCATCGTGCTGGTCATGCATTACACACCGCATGTCGATATGGCCTTTGCCAGTGTCGAACACATCATGCGCAACGTGAACGGCGGGCACATGATCCGCTATCTGCACGCCAACGGCGCCTCGCTGTTCTTCGTCGCGGTTTATCTGCACATCTTCCGCGGCCTTTACTACGGATCCTACAAGGCTCCGCGTGAAGTGACCTGGATCATCGGGATGCTGATCTATCTGGCGATGATGGCAACCGCCTTCATGGGCTATGTGCTGCCCTGGGGTCAGATGTCCTTCTGGGGGGCCACGGTGATCACCGGCCTGTTCGGCGCGATCCCCGGTGTTGGCCCGGCCATTCAGGAATGGCTGCTGGGCGGGCCTGCGGTGGACAATGCCACGCTGAACCGCTTCTTCTCGCTGCATTACCTGCTGCCCTTCGTGATCGCGGCGCTGGTCGCGGTGCACATCTGGGCCTTCCACACGACCGGCAACAACAACCCGACCGGGGTCGAAGTGCGCCGCACCTCGAAGGCCGAAGCCGAGAAGGATACGGTTCCGTTCTGGCCGTATTACGTGATCAAGGATCTGTTCGCCCTGGGCATCATTCTGATCGTGTTCTTCGCCATCGTCGGCTTCATGCCCAACTATCTGGGCCATGCCGACAACTATATCGAGGCGAACCCGCTGGTGACGCCGGCGCATATCGTGCCCGAATGGTACTTCCTGCCGTTCTACGCCATCCTGCGCGCCTTTACCGGCGACGTCTGGGTCGTGCAGCTGGTGCAGTTCGTCACCTTCGGCATCGTCGATGCCAAGTTCTTTGGCGTGCTGGCCATGTTCGGCGCCATCGCGGTGATGGCACTGGCCCCCTGGCTGGATACCTCATCGGTGCGTTCGGGTCGCTATCGCCCCATGTTCAAATGGTGGTTCTGGCTGCTCGTGGTGGACTTCATGGTTCTGATGTGGGTGGGCGCCATGCCGGCCGAAGGCATCTACACCTGGATTTCGCTGATCGCCTCGACCTACTGGTTCGCATACTTCCTTGTCATCCTGCCGCTGCTGGGGTTGATCGAAAAGCCGCTGCCGCAACCGGCAACGATCGAGGAAGATTTCAAATCGCACTACGGCCAGCCCGCAGAGTGAGAGAAGGAGCAATATCAATGATCCGCAAACTCACGCTTTCCGCGCTGACTGCGTTCACGCTGTCCTCGGGCGGGGTGCTTGCCGCCGGGGCTGCCGGCCATGTTGAGGATTTCGCGTTCAGCTTCGAAGGGCCGTTCGGCACCTACGATCAGCTTCAGCTGCAACGCGGTCTCAAGGTCTATACCGAGGTGTGCTCGGCCTGCCACGGGCTGAAGTACGTGCCGATCCGTACGCTGGCCGACCCCGGCGGGCCGGAGCTGCCCGAGGATCAGGTGCGCGCCTATGCGCGTGAACTGGCCCCCGTTGCACTGCCCGACGGGGACGAGCGGGCGCGCGAAACCTCTGACCCTTTCCCAGGCTCAGGTCTTGAAACCGCCCCGGACCTGTCGCTGATGACCAAGGCGCGTTCGGGCTTTCATGGCCCCTATGGGCTTGGGATCAACCAGTTCCTGCGCGGGATCGGCGGGCCGGAGTATCTTGCCTCGATCCTGACCGGCTATACCGGCGTCGAAAAGGAAGAGGCCGGGACGACCTTCTACGAAAACACCGCATTCCCCGGTGGCTGGATCGCGATGGCGCCCCCGCTGTCCGATGGTCAGGTGGAATTCGACGATGGTCACGGCAATTCGCTGCACCAGATGTCCGAGGATGTGACGGCCTTTCTGATGTGGGCGGCAGAGCCCAAGATGATGGCCCGCAAACAGGCCGGGTTCACTGCGGTGATCTTCCTGACCATCCTGACGGTGCTGCTGTATCTGACGAACAAGCGTCTTTGGGCCGGGATCAAAGGCAAGAAACACGCCTGATCCGCCAGCAATTTCGCGCAATCTGAACCCCGCCCGAAAGGGCGGGGTTTTGCATTGTCGGGCTTCCGCAACGTAAGGCGAGGAAAATCGTTGACGGACATAGGCGTTGCAGGCTCATCATAGGTGACTGCGCCACGATGGCCTGTACCGGGACACCGGGCAGGGGCGCGCGCGGACCGGACCCGACAGAGGACCGGCCGCATTCGGGAGGAAAGAATGGACGTATTGCAGCTGCTGGTCAGCGGGCTTGCGAATGGCTGTGTCTATGGCCTTGTCGCGCTTGGGTTCGTCCTGATCTACAAGGCGACCGAGGCGGTGAATTTCGCGCAAGGCGATTTCATGATGCTGGGCGCCTTCGTCACGCTTGGTCTGGTGAATCCCGAATATGCCGGGTTGCCCTTCTGGGTCGCATTGCCGCTGGTGTTCCTGATCATGGGCGCCATCGGCTATCTGATCGACGCCACCATCCTGCGGGTGGTGTTCGGGCAAAGCCAGACGGCGGTGATCATCCTGACCATTGCGCTTGGCTTCATCCTGCGTTTCATCGCCGGATCCATCTGGGGCCACGAGCCGCAATCGCTGCGCTCTCCGCTAGCGTTTGGCGACGTTCGGTTCGGTACCGTGGTTCTGGGCACGGTCGATCTTGCGGTGATCGTCGTGACGCTGCTCCTGACGCTGGTGCTGTGGCAGTTCTTTCAGAAAACCAAGGTGGGCCTCGCGATGCAGGCGGCCAGCCAGAACCAGATGGCCGCCTATTACATGGGCATCCCGGTCAAGCGGGTGCAGGGCATGGTCTGGGCGCTGGCCGGGATCGTCGCCGCGATTGCGGGGATCCTCTATGCCTCCAAGGGCGCGCTGGAACCGAATGCCGGCTTTATCGGCATCAAGGCTTTTGCAGCCGCAGTGATCGGCGGGTTCGGCAGCCTGCCCGGCGCGCTGATGGGCGGCCTGCTCGTGGGCATCATCGAACCCTTTGCCGCCCGTTACCTGCCGCCCGGCTACAGCCAGATCGCGCCCTATGCGCTGCTGATTCTGGTGCTGGTGTTCCGTCCGCACGGCCTGTTCAGCCAGGTCCGAACCAAGAAGGTCTGAGCCATGCGGTTCCATTTCAAGACCAGCTACGACACCGACATCGACCTGTTTCCCGACTGGTGGAAGCGAGGGCTCTATCTTGCCCTGCTGGTCTTTGCGGTGGTGTTGCCCTGGCTGATCGACGACTTCTTTCTGGGCGAGGCGACCAACGTCTTGATCTGGTCGGTTGCGGGACTGGGCCTGATGCTGCTGACCGGGCAGACCGGGCAGGTCAGTCTGGGGCATTCGGCCTTCATGGCGCTGGGGTGCTATGCCTGCGTTCTGATGATCAATGCGGGGGTGCCCTTTGTGCTGGCGTTCCTGCTTGCGGGGGTGATCACCGGGCTGATCGGTGCGCTTGTGGCGGTGCCCGCCTTGCGGCTGCACGGGGTCTATCTGGCGATTGCCACGCTGGCACTGGCGATTCTGGCGGATGACATCATCGTGCTGCTGGCGCGCTGGACCGGCGGGGTGAACGGCATGTATGCGCCCCCGATCACCATTCTGGGTTACGAGATCAACCGTTGGGCCAATCCGGCCGCCTGGTACTGGCTGGCGCTGGCCGTGGTGGTGATGGTGACGGCCGCCTATCGCAACATCCTGCGCAGCCCGCTGGGCCGCAGCTTTGCGGCTGTGCGCGACAGCGAGATTTCGGCCCAGGCGATGGGGGTGGATGTCGCCCGCACCAAGACCATCGCCTTTGGCCTGTCCTGCGCCATGACAGGTCTGGGCGGTGCGCTGATGGGCCTGTTCGCCGAAGTGTTCAACAACGAGACGTTCAACTTCCTGATCTCGATCCAGTTGGTGATGATGATCGTGGTGGGCGGTCTTGGCTTTATCCACGGGGCGTTTCTGGGGGCGGTGGTCGTGGCCTTTCTGCCGCAGCTTCTGTCGATCATCACCGGCAGCATTGGGGGCGGCATCGCCATTCCGGGGCTGGAGGCGGCAGTGTTCGGCGGCATCCTGATCCTGTTCATCCTGTTCGAGCCGATGGGCCTCTATGGTCGCTGGCTGAAGATGCGCACCTGGCTGGAGCTGTTTCCCTTTGCCCGCAAGGACATGTTCCGGCGCCAGAAATCCTATCTCAAGACGGAGCGTTTGCGGTGAGCCTGCTGGAAATACGCGACGCCACCCTGAAGTTCGGCGGGTTGACAGCTGTCAACGCCTTGACCCTGACGGTCGAGGAGGGGCAGGTCTTTGCCCTGGTGGGGCCGAATGGCGCCGGGAAATCGACGGCGTTCAACCTGATCTCGCGGTTCTATACGCCGGTCTCGGGGTCGATCCTCTTCGACGGGCAGGATCTGTTGCGCATGGCGCCGCATCAGGTGCCGGGGGTGGGCATCGCGCGCACGTTCCAGAACATCGAATTGTTCCATCAGGCGACGGTCTTGCAGAACCTTCTGGTCGGGCGGCATCGGCACCGACGCACAGGGATGGTGGAGAATATCCTGTTCACCCCACGTGTGCGCGACGAAGAACGCGCCCATCGCGCGGCGGTCGAAGAAGTGATCGACTTTCTGGATCTGCAACCCTACCGCGATCAGCGCATTGCCGGTCTGCCCTATGGGGTGCGCAAGGTGGTGGAGCTGGGTCGCGCGCTGGCGTCAAAGCCCCGGCTGCTGCTGCTGGATGAACCGGCCAGCGGCCTTTCGGTCGAGGAAACCCAGAACATGCGCTGGTGGATCGACGATATTCGCCGCCAGATGGGCATCACCGTTCTGATGGTGGAACATGACATGGGTCTGGTGTCCAAGGTCTGCGACCGGGTGCTGGCGCTGGATGGCGGAAAGAAGATCGCCGAAGGCACGCCCGCCGAGGTGCAGTCGCACCCGGCGGTGATTGCCGCGTATCTGGGCACAGGTGCGATTTCCAAAACCGCAGATGCGAAAGGGGCCCGTAAATGACCGCGCCCTTGTTGGAAATCCGCAATCTCGAAACCTTTTACGGCCCCATCATGGCGCTGCGCGGGGTCAGCCTGGAGGTGCATGAGGGCCGCGTTGTCACGGTGCTGGGTGCCAATGGGGCCGGCAAGACCACATTGCTCAAGACCATTTCCGGCATCATGGATCCCGAAAAGGGCGAAATCCTGTTTCAGGGCCAGAACATCGCCGGATGGGAGCCGCACCGCATTGTCCGGGCCGGGATTGTCCACGTTCCCGAGGGGCGCGAGGTGTTCCCGCTGCTGACGGTCGAGGAAAACCTGGCGCTTGGCGCCTATACCCGCCGCGACAAGGCCGAAATAGCCCGCGACCGCGATCTGGTGTTCAGCTACTTCCCCATTCTGGCCGAACGCCGCGCGCAAGAGGCGGGCACCCTGTCCGGCGGGCAACAACAGATGCTGGCCATCGGGCGCGGGTTGATGCTGCGCCCCAAGCTGATGTTGCTGGACGAACCCAGCCTTGGCCTGTCGCCGCTGCTGACACAGGAGATCTTTGCCATTCTCAAGCGGTTGAACGCCGATGTCGGCGTCACGATGATGGTTGTCGAACAGAATGCCGCCGTGGCGCTGGATCTGGCTGATGACGGCTATGTGCTGGAATTGGGCCGCATCGTGATGAACGGCACCGCCGATCGTCTGGCATCCTCGGAGGATATCCAGAGCTTTTACCTTGGCCATGCCAATGAGGGCGCCCGCGGCGAACGCCGCTGGAAACGCCGCAAGACCTGGAGGTGAGCATGACCCGCCACGCCACCATTCCGCCGATGGAAACCGTCAAGGGTGTTGCCATCAATGTCGATTCCAGCCAACGCCCGCTGCTGGTGGATGGCTGCGATACCATCTCGGGGCTGTTCCGCCACCGGGCGCAATCGGAACCCACCCGCATTGCGCATCGGGAAAAGACGCTGGGCATCTGGCGCGAATTCACCTGGGCCGATTACTGGACCCATGCCAAGTGGATCGGCCTTGGCCTGCGCCGGCTTGGCCTGCAACGTGGCGAGGTGGTGCAGATCCTGTCAGAGGACCGCAAGGAATGGCTGTATTTCGATCAGGGCGTGCAATGCATGGGGGGCATATCCTCGGGCATCTACACGACCGATTCGTCCAGTCAGGTCGCCTATATCCTGCAAAACAGTCGCTGCCGGTTCCTGGTGGTCGAGAACGAGGAACAACTGGACAAGTTCCTTGATATTCCCGACGGCGCGCCGGGCGTGGACAAGGTGATCATCCTGGAGGACGAGGGGCTGCACGACCTCAAGGGTGAGCGATTCCTGTTCCTGCCCGAGCTCTATGCCCTCGGCCAACAGGAAGAGGCAGAGCATCCCGGCAGTTTCGAGGCAGAGATCGACAAGGCCCAGCCGCAGGATGTCGCGCTGCTGATCTACACCTCCGGCACGACGGGCGCCCCAAAGGGGGCCATGCTGACGCATGAAAATGTGCTCCATGCCATTCAGGCGGGCCTGCGCAACCTTGCCGTGCGGCCCGAGGCGGAACAACTGTGCTTCCTGCCGCTGTGCCACATCTTCGAGCGCAACAATTCGGCCTATTTCCCCATCGCCGCCCGGTCGGTGGTGAACTTTGCCGAAAGCCCCGAGACGGTGTTCGATAACCTGCGCGAAGTCAGCCCCGAAGTCTTTGCTGCCGTGCCCCGCGTGTGGGAAAAGGTCTATTCGCGTGTCCTGATCCTGGCGTCAGAGGCGACCTGGACGGGCCGGATGGCCTATGGTCTGGCGATGAAGGCCGGTATGGCGCGGGCCGAGGCGGAAACGGGGGGCAAGCCCTTGTCCATCCTTGGGCGGGCGGGCGTCGCGCTGGCCGAGCTGCTGGTGTTTCGCAACCTGCGCCAGTTGCTGGGGATGGACCGGCTGAAACAGGGCATTTCCGGCGCCGCCCCGATCAGCCCCGCCTTGCTGAAATGGTACCGCGCCATTGGCGTGCCGGTGTTCGAAGGCTATGGCATGACCGAAAATGCCGCCACCTGCACCGTCAACCGCCCCGGCGCCGACCGGCTGGGGGCGACCGGCCAGGCGATGCCCGGCGTTGATCTGCGCATTGCCGAGGATGGCGAAATCCAGTCGAGGGCGCTGGCCAACTTCAAGGGTTATTGGGAACTGCCGGAAAAGACCGCCGAGACCTTTACCGCCGACGGCTGGCTGCGCACCGGCGATATCGGTCGGATCGACGACGACGGCTTTCTGATCATCACCGGGCGGCTCAAGGACATCATCATCACCGCAGGCGGCAAGAACATCACTCCGGCGGAAATTGAAAGCCGGTTGAAGTTCAGCCACTATATTTCGGATGCGGTGATCATTGGCGACCGGCGCAAATATCTGACGGCGCTGATCATGATCGACCAGGAGAATGTCGAGAAATTCGCCCAGACCGCCCGCGTGCCCTATGCCGATTTCGCCTCTTTGACCCGCGCGCCACAGGTGCAGGATCTGATCCGGGCCGAGATCGACCAGGTGAACAAGGAATTCGCGCGGGTGGAGCAGATCAAGGATTTCCGGCTGATCGACGTGCTGCTGACCGCCGAGGACGACGAACTCACCGCCACGATGAAGCTCAAGCGCAGCTTCGTCGAAAAGAAACACAAGGCGTTGATCGACGACATGTATCGTTAACCCCCGGAGGAGGGGGCAAAGGGAGGACACCATGAAGGCTACGATCAAGACACTGGCCGCAGGCGCGCTGGCGCTGGGGCTTGCCCAGGGGGCGCTGGCCGAAACCCAAGGGGTCAGCGACAAGGAAGTGGTGATCGGGTCGGTCAACGACCTCAGCGGCATCTTTGCCGCCATCGGCGTTCCGGCGATGAACGGCGCCTCGCTGCGGTTCGAACAGGCGAATGCGGCGGGCGGTGTGCATGGCCGCATGATCAAGTTCGTGGTCGAGGATCACGGCTATCAACTGCCCAAGGCGACGCAGGCCTACAACAAGCTGGTCAATCGCGACAAGGTCTTTGCCATGATCATGTCGCTGGGCACGCCGCACAATCTGGCCGGCTTCAAGATCATGGACCCCAAGGGGATCTTCAACATCAACCCGCTGACCGCCGCGCGCGAGATGCTGCCCGAGGAAGGGGCGGAAAACAAGTTCGTCGCCTTTTCCAGCTACTATGACCAGACCGTTGCGGGCCTGCGTTTCCTGAACAAGGAATTCGGGGTCAAGAAGGTCTGCACCATGTATCTGCCGACCGACTTCGGGATGGAAATCTCGTCGGCCTCCAAGGAGAAGGCCGCCGAACTGGGCATGGAATTCGTTTCCGAGACGACGCACAAACCCGACGAGCAGGATTTCGTCGGCGCGGTCCAGAAGCTGCGCGCCGATGGGTGCGAAGTGGTGACAATGGCGCTGGGCGTGCGCGCCGGGATCACCGTGGTGGGCACCGCCAAACAACTGGGCTGGACCGATGTGAAATTCCTTGCCACCTCGGCCGGCTTCCTTGAGGCGGTGGCAGCCGTGCCGGGCGGTGTGACCGACGGGCTTTATGCCGCGGCGGGTTGGGTCGATCTGCAGGCGCGCAAGGAAGATCCGGTTCCGGCCAAGTTCATGGCGGATTACACGGCCAAATACGGCCAGCCGGCCACCGGCTTTGCCATGCTGGGCTATGCCACCGCCGATACTGTGGTGCGTGCGCTGGAGGCCACCGGCGCGGATCTGACGCGCGAATCCTTCCTGGCCGCGATGGAAAGCCTCGACTTCATGGATGAGCTGACGGACATGCACATGCGGTATACGCCGGAAAGCCATCAGGGCGCGAACGAGGTCACGATCTCGGTAGTCAAGGATGGCGTCTGGAACCTGATCGCCCGCGAAACCCCCTCGGGCAGTTGACCCGGCAGCGCGGCGCCCTTTCGTGGCGCCGCGCTCTGGACCTGCGCGACGGTGCAGGATAGGTCTGGGCGGTGTGGCTTTGCCCTGATCCTGATATCCCACGGGATGCGGGGGGTGAGCCCCCCGCTTCCTCACCAGCCGCCAGGACCGCCCATGACCACCCAGACCGACCGCATCCTGCCCGGTGTCGCCCTGATGCTGGGCTTTTGCCTGTTCGCGCCGCTGATCGACGTTTCGGCCAAGCTTGCCACCCAGACCATTCCGGTCGGGCAGGTCACGCTGGCGCGTTTCGTGGTGCAGGCGGCACTCATGCTGCCGATTCTGCTGGTGCTGGGGCAGGGGCTGCGCATGACGGCGCGTGCCTTTCGTCTGGTGCTGTGGCGCGCGCTTGCCTCGATCGCGGCGACCTTCACCTTTGTCTGGGCTGTCAGCCACATGCCGATTGCCGATGCGCTGGCGATTGCCTTTGTCGAGCCGTTCATCCTGTTGATCTTTGGCAAGCTGATGTTCAACGACGAAGTGGGACCGCGGCGGATCGCGGCCTCGGCGGTCGGTTTTCTTGGCGCGCTGATGGTGATCCAGCCCAGCTTTGCCACCTTCGGCTGGGTCGCGCTGTTGCCGGTGGGTACGGCCTTTGCCTTTGCCGCCTACATGCTCATCACGCGCGAGGCGTCGCGTCACATGACCCCCGAGGCGATGCAGGTCCATACCGCCTGGGTCGCGGCGCTGATCTGTCTGCCCATCGTGATGCTTGCCAAGGGGTCGGGCATTGCCACGCTTGACCCTGTCATGCCCCAGGGGGTGGCCTGGGGCTGGCTGTTCGGGGTCGGCCTTGCGGCTACGGTCAGCCACATGTTCATGACCTATGCGCTCAAGCTGGCGCCATCGGCCACGCTGGCGCCGTTGCATTATCTGGAAATCGTCTCGGCAGCGACGCTGGCCTATCTGGTGTTCGGCGATTTCCCCAATGCCTGGACCTGGACGGGGATCGCGGTCATCGTCGCTTCGGGGCTGTATATCATCCACCGCGAGCGTGTGACGGCACGCCAAGCCCGTCGAGCACGGCACCCAACCGCGCCCGTGGAAGGATGACCAGCATCCGCTGGGCATTGAAGGAAAGCTGCACGTCCGGGTCCGAAACCTCGTTGGAGGTTCCGATCCGGGCATCCGGGGCGAAGGTCAGGCCATTGATCGGCCAGCGCAACCCAAGGCTGGTGCCCTGCACCGGACCAAGCGGGAACAGCGACAGCCGTGATTTGCGGGGCAGGCGCAGCGTCAGTCTGGGCGGCGCCAGAAACGCGATGTCCTGACCTGACAGAATCAGGCAGCGCCGTTCGGCATGACGGGCCAGGGCGTTCAGCACCGACAGGCCATGGTCCAGCCGCGCGCCGGAAAATCCCAGCGCCAGCACGAAGGGTGCGGCGACGCTGCGCAGCGCCTTGTCGAAATCTGTGGTATCCTGTTCGGCGATATGATGCAGCCGGTCCGCCAGTTGCGCGCGCGCGCCCGCCGAGATCGAATCCAGGTCTCCGACCACGGCCTCGGGCCGGTGCCCCAGCCGCAGCGCCCGGTCTGCGCCGCCGTCAACCGCCACCAGACGTGGCGCATGGGCCAGGGCACGCGTCAGAAGCGGCCCGGAAACCGGGGCTCCGCCGACCAGTGTTACACCGTGTTCTGACTCGACAAGGGGGCTTTGCACGCGGAAACTTTCTCCAATTAAGGCAAAAGAGAGTAACCAAGGACACGATCAATCCTTCAATTTGCCTTGGTCGGTTCATGGAATCGAACCAGTAACGGTTAAAGTGCATAGACGACACTCGGGCAGAAGGCAGCAGACCATGGTATCGCAGAACCGGATCCTGACCGTATCTTACGGAACCTTCTCCTGCACGCTGGAAGGGTTCGATGATCCGTTCGGCACGATGAAGGCGATTGCCGAGTATTTCCGGGATCTTGCCGCCGAAGACAGGTATTTCGGCGCCGAGCCGCCACAACCCGATGCGGCGATGCTGCACAGGATTGCCGAACGCGAGATCCAACGCCGGGTCGAAGCCAAGATCGAAGAAAACGGTGTGATTCTGCGGGCGGGCGATGCCGTGCCGGCCCCCACGCTTGCCACGACCGCAGCCGCCACGATGCCGCAGCCTCCGGTGGCCGAAGGCCCCGACGCAACTGCGCAACCCGAGGCCGCCAGCCAGCCGCATGTCATCGTCGAATCGCCCTCGCCACGGTTGCGCCCTGTGGATGACGGTGTCGCGGCCAAACTGGCCCGGATTCGTGCTGCGGTGAGCCGGTCGCGCACAACAGCCTTCGAGGACGAGATCGAGGATGCCGAGCAGGTCGGGGACGAGTCCTTCCTTTTGGCGGCCGAGGAAATCGCCGAAGCGACGCCAGAGGCTGCCCGGCC
Source organism: Gemmobacter megaterium (assembly GCF_900156815.1). Taxonomy (GTDB): domain Bacteria; phylum Pseudomonadota; class Alphaproteobacteria; order Rhodobacterales; family Rhodobacteraceae; genus Wagnerdoeblera; species Wagnerdoeblera megaterium. The sequence continues at coordinate 26,344 of NZ_FTOT01000014.1, read as the reverse complement.
GGACGACTTGACCGACGATCAGCCGACCGAGACGCCGGAATCCGCCGATGTGGCCCGGATGCTTGCCGTCATCGCCGAAGCGGGACCGACCATCGGGGACGCGGATTTTGACGACGAGGCCGCCCCCGAATTCGAAGCTTCTGCAATCGAAGCTGTGGAATCTGCCACACTCGGGCATCCGGGCTTTGACCAGCCCGAGCCCGAAATTGCGCTTGACCAGCCCGCAGTGATCGACGCGCTTTCCGAAGCCGAAGCCGAAGCCGAAGCCGAAGCCGAAGCCGAAGCCGAAGCCGAAGCCGAAGCCGAAGCCGAAGCCGAAGCCGAAGCCGAAGCCGAAGCCGAAGCCGAAGCCGAAGCCGAAGCCGCCCCGGTCGCGCGGCAGGGACGTCCGCTGCGCGCTCGGTCGGGTGCCTGGGCGGTGCGCCGCCGTCGGGCGAATCGCAAACCTGTTGCACCCGTGGCGCCTGTGGCCGATGCCGCGATTGAGGAAACCGCGATTGACGGTCCCGCGCGCCAGCCAGAGGGCACCTCGGCGCAGGCGCCCGCCGACTTTGACCTCGATGCGCTGGAGGCCGCCTTTGAGGGGCTGGAGGCTGAAGCGGCCGCCGAAGCAGCCGCCGAGCCCGTGGAGGAGCAGGTCGAGACAGCGGTTGCCGGAGACGAACCGGATCTTGAGGCCCTGCTGACCTCGCTGACCGAGGCCGTCGCAACCGAGGCCGTCGCAGAGGCGGAGACGGGGGGGCCTGATGTGACCCCTTCGGTGAGTGATGCGCAGGACGCTGGCGTGGAGGACGAGGCGCCGTCAGAGCTTGATGAGGTGGACAGCCTGATCGCGCGCCTTGCCGAGCGCGCGAACCGGCCCGCCCCTGCGGCGACCGAGGCTACCGTCGAATCGGCAGAGGCGGCTTTGCCTGCGCCCTCCGGTGCCCGTATCATCAAGGTGCGTCGTGCCCGGCCCGAGGCTGCGGCACCTGTCGCGGATGCCGATGACCTGCGCGCCGCGCTGGATGCGGGGTCCGAAGACGTGACCGGGGCACCGGACGAACCGGCCGCCCCTGCCGAAGATGCCATCGTTGCAAGCCCGGAGACTGCCGGTGCGGATACCCCCGAAGCCGAGGATCTGTCGGTCGCCGCGCCGCCATCCGTGGATCGCGTGCGACCGGCCCGCCCCGTTCCCGTGCGCCCGAAAGGTGTGCGTCCGACCACGCCGCGCCCGGACGGCAGCGCCGCGCCCCGTGCGGCAACCGCGCCGGTCAGCCCGGCCCGCCCGGTGCGCCCGCAGCGCGTGCGCGAGCGCAACGTCCTGGAACGCGAAGCGGTGTCGGATGATGCGGCTGTGGATCGGCTTATCCGTCAGGCGAATACCGAGATGGAAGGCGCCGAAACCCGTCGCCGCACATCGACAATCGCACATCTGAAAGCGGCCGTTGCCGCAACGGTGGCAGATCGGATGGCACCCGGTGGTGCCAGCCGTACGGCAGATACCACGGCGGCCTATCGCAATGACCTGGCCGATGTCGTGCGCCCGCGCAGGACCGAGGGGGATGCGACGGACGGGCGGAAGGGCAGTGTGGCGCCGCTGGTTCTGGTGTCGGCCCAGCGGATCGACCGGCCATCGCCGGTAGCGGCGGCCAACAGCCAGACGCGCAGCCGGCCGATGGCGAACACGGCCCTGGCCCTGCAAGCCGACGAGGATCCCGATGACGACGACGACATGGCACAGGACCACCGGGACAACCTGTTCGGTGGGGCAGGAGGGTTGCCGGAATACCTCGCCCATCTTGGCGTGACCGACCTGACCGACCGGATGGAGGCGGCAGGCGCCTGGTTGATGGCCGCCGAAGGGCGGGACAGTTTCAACCGGCCGCAGTTGATGAAGCTGTCCGGCTCCAACGATCTGGCGGCCACCCGAGAAGAGGCGTTGATCGCCTTTGGCGTTCTGCTGCGTGAAGGCCGTCTGGTCCGTCCCCGCCGGGGGTTTTTTGCATTGCCGGACGAGTCCGAGGCATTGGCCGCCGCGAAACGCTACGCGGGCTGAAGATCAGCGGTCAGAGCTGTCGCGGGGCCCTTCGGGGCCCCGTTCGCATTCCGCCGGGTCAGGCTGGCCCACCCCCCTGAACAGCTTGCGAAATGGCAGCGCCCAGACAATGCCAAGCGCAACATAGACCAGGAACTCGGCCCAGATCGGCGGGCGGTCCAACCAGTTCACGATGCTGACGGCCACAACGAGATACACCGGCAAGCCGATCAGAAGGATCAGCAAAGATAATCGCTTGCGGGTCTTGTAGGTCATTGATCGCTCCGTTTGCCACGGCGAAGGCCCTTTGCGCTGCGGGCGGCCTTGGCCAACCGCGCCCGCCAGCCGGGCAGGTTCCGTTCCGCACCGCCGCGGCGCACCATTCCGAAATACAGCAGGCGAATGGGCGAAAAGCCGACAAACCCCAGAAGCTGACGCCGGTAACGCCAGCCCAGCGGATCAAAATAGGCCAGCCGCAGGTACAGCGGGGGCGTGTCCATTGTCACGATGACATCGGCGGATCGCCCGCGCAGCAACCTGTCCCACCATGGATCGGATGTGTGATAGCGAAACGCCCGCCGGGGCAGCAGCACGCGGTCCCAGAACCCCTTGAGCCGCGCCGGTTCCGCGCCCCACCACAGGGGAAAGGCCAGAACCAGATGGTCGCACCGCTCGATCGCGTCCAGCGCATGGGCCAGATCGGGTTCCAGCGGTGGCACATCCTCGTATCCGCGCGACAGGTCGGGGGTGAAGTCCATGTCGCGGATGGCCAGCCGCACCACCTCTGTCTCGGGGGGCAGTGCGGCGGCGTAGGTGTCCAACAGATGCGCGGAAAGCCGGTCGGCGTCGGGGTGGGCGTCGATCAGCACACAGCGCATCATCGGCTCAGTCCGCGAAGGGGTCGGTGACGAGGATGGTATCGTCCCGCTCGGGGCTGGTGGACAGCAGGGCGACCGGGCACTGGATCAGCTCCTCGATGCGGCGGACGTATTTCACCGCCGCACCGGGCAGATCGGCCCAACTCCGCGCGCCTGCGGTCGACTCTGTCCAGCCTTCGAGCTCTTCGTAGATCGGAGTGACCCGCGCCTGAAGGTTGGCCGCCGTCGGCAGGTAATCCAGCCGCTGGCCGTCAAGCTCGTAGCCGACGCAGATCTTCAGCGTCTCGAACCCGTCCAGCACATCCAGTTTGGTCAGCGCGATGCCCGACACGCCGCTGGTCGCACAGGTCTGGCGCACCAGAACCGCATCGAACCAGCCGCAGCGGCGCTTGCGCCCGGTCACGGTGCCGAATTCATGGCCGCGCACGCCAAGGCGTTCGCCGTCGGAATCGTGCAGCTCGGTCGGGAAAGGCCCTTCGCCCACACGGGTGGTATAGGCCTTGACGATCCCCAGCACGAAATCGACCGCCGTTGGGCCAAGCCCGGTGCCGGTGGCCGCCATGCCCGCCAGCGTATTCGACGAGGTGACATAGGGATAGGTGCCGAAGTCGACGTCCAGCAGCGCGCCTTGCGCGCCTTCGAACAGGATGCGCTTGCCGGCCTTGCGGGCCTCGGTCATCACTTTCCAGACTGGCGCGGCATAGGGCAGGATCCTGGGGGCGACCTCCATCAACTGCGCCTTGAGCGCCACCGGATCCACCGGGGCAAGGCCCAGCCCGGCGCGCAATGCGTTGTGGTGCGTCAGCAACCGGCCAATACGCAGATCCAGCGTCGCCTCGTCGGCAAGATCGGCCACACGGATCGAGCGGCGGCCCACCTTGTCTTCATAGGCGGGGCCGATTCCGCGGCCCGTGGTGCCGATCTTGGCGGCGGAGTTCTGTTCTTCGCGGGCGCGATCCAGTTCGCCATGCACCGGCAGGATCAGCGGAGTATTTTCCGCGATCAGCAGTCCCTGGGGGTTCACCACCACGCCTTGCGCGGACAGCTTCTCGATCTCTGACAAGAGGGCCCATGGGTCCAGCACCACGCCGTTGCCGATGACCGACAGCTTGCCGCCCCGCACGATGCCCGACGGCAACAGCGACAGCTTGTAGGTCACGCCGTCGATGACGAGGGTATGGCCCGCATTGTGCCCGCCTTGAAACCGCGCGATGACATCCGCGCGTTCAGACAGCCAGTCGACGATCTTGCCCTTGCCCTCGTCGCCCCATTGGGCGCCCACGACAACCACGTTGGCCATTGGGATGGTCCTTCCCTTCAGGTGAAACCGGCTGTTCTATAGCGGTGTGATGCAGGGGGCGAAACAGGAAAAACGCAACGGCGCATATTCGCCGCTCTGGATGGTGCTGCCCTTCGGGCTTGCGCCCCGGCCCCCTTGCGCCTAGATAGGCGCGTCAGCAGCAGACAGGTCCAGCCGCATGGAAAACGTCGTCCTCACCATTCACCTGATCCTTGCCCTGGCGCTTGTGGGCGTCGTGCTGTTGCAGCGCTCCGAAGGCGGCGGTCTGGGGATCGGCGGCGGCGGCGGTGTCGTCTCGGGCCGTTCGGCCGCGACCGCCATGAGCAAGGTGACCTGGCTTCTGGCAATCGCTTTCATCTGTACCTCGCTGACGCTGACGGTACTGGCCCGCCGCGAAGCGGCCTCCACCTCTGTGATCGACGGCACGGCCCCTGCGGGCACGACTGCACCGGCCACGCCGGGCAGCGACCTTCTGCCGCCGTCCCTGACCGATCAGCCGCTGACGCCGCCTCGCGTCGACTGACACCAGACATAGGTTCTGCCGGTCTTCGGGCCGCAACCGCTTGCGGCACATTGCGCAACGTGGGCAGGCATTGTATAGCTTGACCCCCGTGATGGTGCGATTCCGCATTCATTCGCCATTTCACGGGGGGCCGCCATGGCACGTTATATCTTCATCACCGGCGGCGTGGTTTCGTCCCTTGGCAAGGGGCTGGCCTCGGCGGCGCTGGGGGCCCTGTTGCAGGCCCGCGGCTATTCGGTGCGGTTGCGCAAGCTGGACCCCTATCTCAACGTCGATCCCGGCACGATGTCGCCCTTTGAACATGGCGAGGTCTTTGTTACCGACGATGGCGCCGAAACCGATCTGGATCTGGGCCATTATGAACGGTTCACCGGCGTTTCGGCACGCAAGACCGATTCCATTTCCTCGGGCCGGATCTATTCCAACGTTCTGGAGAAAGAGCGTCGTGGCGATTATCTGGGCAAGACCATTCAGGTCGTTCCCCATGTCACCAACGAGATCAAGGATTTCCTCAAGATCGGCGCTGACGAGTGCGACTTCATGCTGTGCGAGATCGGCGGCACGGTGGGCGATATCGAAGGGTTGCCGTTCTTTGAAGCTATCCGGCAGTTCATCCACGAACGCCCGCGCGGCGAATGCATCCTGATGCACCTGACGCTGCTGCCCTATCTGGCGGCGAGTGGCGAGTTGAAAACCAAGCCGACCCAGCACAGCGTCAAGGAACTGCAATCCATCGGTCTGGCGCCGGATGTTCTGGTGTGCCGCAGCGAACATCCGATCCCAGAGCGCGAGCGTGAAAAGATCGCGCTGTTCTGCAATGTGCGCAAAGAGGCGGTGATTCCCGCCTATGATCTCAAGACCATCTACGAGGCGCCGCTGGCCTATCACCGCGAAGGGCTGGATCAGGCGGTGCTGGACGCCTTTGGCATTGCCCCCGCGCCGCGCCCGAACCTGACGCGCTGGGAAGATGTGATGGACCGCCTGACCAATGCCGAAGGCATGGTGCGTGTGGCCATCGTGGGCAAATACACCCAGTTGGAAGACGCCTACAAATCCATTGCCGAGGCGCTGACCCATGGCGGTATGGCCAACCGGGTGCGGGTCAAGGCCGAATGGATCGACGCCGAGATATTCGAGCGTGAGGATCCGGCCCCCTATCTGGAGGGGTTCCACGCGATTCTTGTGCCTGGCGGCTTTGGTGAACGTGGCACCGAAGGCAAGATCCGCGCGGCACAGTTCGCCCGCGAGAAGCAGATTCCCTATCTGGGCATCTGTCTGGGTATGCAGATGGCGGTGATCGAAGCCAGCCGCAACCTTGCAGGCATCAATGATGCCGGGTCCGAGGAATTCGACCACGAGGCGGGCGGCAAGCGATTCACGCCGGTGGTCTATCACCTCAAGGAATGGGTGCAGGGCAACCATCGGGTCGAACGCAAGACGACCGACGACAAGGGCGGCACCATGCGGCTGGGGGCCTATACCGCGTCGCTGGCCGAAGGGTCGAAGGTGGCGCAGGTCTATGGCGCCACGGCCATCGAGGAGCGTCATCGCCACCGCTATGAGGTGGACATCCGCTACCGCGAACAACTTCAGGCCTGTGGGCTGTCATTCTCTGGCATGTCGCCCGATGGCCGGTTGCCGGAAATCGTCGAATACCCGGATCACCCGTGGTTCATCGGCGTGCAGTTCCACCCTGAACTGAAGTCCAAACCCTTCGAGCCGCATCCGCTGTTCGCGGATTTCGTCCGCGCTGCGGTGGATGTGTCGCGGCTGGTGTGACGCCAGGGCCGCTAATGGCAATGAACGCGCCCGGCCTTTTTGTCCATGTGGCAACATTGGCCGGGTGGTGAGGATTTGCGGCAGCCGCCCCCATGCGCCTCGACCGATCCGGGCAGGGTGCTTGCTGCAAAGACCAAGGCAAGCAGGATACGAACACTCATGGCGCGTGGCCTCCGTCGGGCAGCGCGCTGTGGTGTTAATGATTGTTAACCTGTCGGCCCCGGTCAAGACGCTATCCCCGTCCACGGGACGCGCGGAATGAACAAGGGGCGCCCGCCGGGCGCCCCTCTCTTTCCGTTTTGCGAACCGCAGATCAGTTGCGGGTCTTGTCGACCATCTTGCCTTTGGAAATCCACGGCATCATGGCACGCAGCTTGGCGCCGACCTGTTCGATCTGGTGCTCGTCGTTCATGCGGCGGGTGCCCTTGAAGAACGGCTGGCCGACGGCATTTTCCTGCATGAAGTCGCGGACGAACTTGCCGGTCTGGATGTCGCGCAGCACTGCCTTCATCCGGGCCTTGGTCTCGTCATAGGGCAGGATGCGCGGGCCGCTGACATATTCACCATATTCGGCGGTGTTCGAGATCGAGTAGTTCATGTTGGCGATGCCGCCTTCGTAGATCAGATCCACGATCAGCTTCACCTCGTGCAGGCACTCGAAATAGGCCATCTCGGGCTCGTACCCGGCCTCGACCAGGGTTTCAAAGCCCATGCGGATCAACTCGACCAGACCACCGCACAGCACGGCCTGTTCGCCGAACAGGTCGGTTTCGCATTCTTCGCGGAAGTTGGTTTCGATGATGCCCGAACGCCCGCCGCCGATGGCCGAGCAATAGGACAGGCCCAGTTCCAGCGCACGGCCGGTCGCGTCGTTGTGCACCGCGACCAGGCAGGGCACGCCGCCGCCTTTGACATATTCGCCGCGCACGGTGTGGCCGGGGCCCTTGGGCGCCATCATGATGACGTCAACGCCGGGCTTCGGCTCGATCAGGCCGAAGTGGATGTTCAGGCCATGAGCAAAGGCAATGGCAGCACCTTCGCGGATGTTGTCATGCACGTATTTCTTGTAGGTTTCCGCCTGAAGTTCGTCGGGCATGGTGAACATGATCAGGTCTGCCCAGGCGGCGGCCTCGGCGATACCCATGACCTTCAGCCCTTCGGCTTCGCATTTCTTGGCCGAAGCCGAACCGTCGCGCAGGGCGATGGCCACGTTCTTGGCACCCGAATCGCGCAGGTTCAGCGCATGGGCATGGCCCTGGCTGCCATAGCCCAGAATGGCGACCTTCTTGTCCTTGATCAGGTTCACATCACAGTCGCGGTCATAGTAAACGCGCATCGGTATATCCTTTCGGTGTCTGCTGTAGGAGAGAATAGGCAGAACCGAGAAACGCACTGCGCAAATATTGACCATTCTGCCGGAATGTTGCAAAAATCATTCCTCATTTGCCAAATAGTGAAATGAACATTCAAGTCGATGATACGGATCGCCGGTTGATCCGCCAGCTTCTGGCGGCGCCCGACCTGTCGACCGCCGAACTGGCAGATCGCGCCGGGGTCACGACGGCCACCTGTTGGCGGCGGCTGGAACGGCTGCGCGCGGCCGGTGTGCTTGGGGTGGCGCAAGCGGTGGTTGACTGGCGCGCGATGGGATACGAGGTGGAGGTTTCGCTGCGCTTCACTCTCGACAAGACCAATCCGCGCGCCTTCGACGAATTCATTGCCGCCGCGCGCGACGTGCCCGAGGTCATCAACATCGAGACATTTCTGGGGCGGGTGGATGTGCGGTTGAACATCATCGCCCGCGACATGCGCCACTATCAGGACATTTACCGCGCCCGCATCCTGACCCTGCCACATATCTCCGACATCGAGGCGCTGATGCTGGTTGCAACGATCAAGGACGATGGGGCGCTGCCGGTATGATCGACCTTGACGATACCGACCGCGCGCTGCTGCGGATGCTGGCGCAGGATGCCACCCAGGGGGCGGGCGCGCTGGGGCGTGCCTTGGGCCTGAGCCAGCCGTCTGCATGGCGCCGCATAAGGCGGTTGGAGGAGGCGGGCGTGATCCGGGGGCGCCGGATCGAGGTGGATCGGCCAGCGTTGGGGTTCGGCGTCACGGTGTTTCTGGGGCTGAAGCTTGCCACGAAGGGCCGTGTCAGCATCGAGGATTTCGAGCGCGCAGTGACGGCGATTCCAGAGGTGCAGGTGGTCCAGCATGTGCTGGGCCTGTTCGATTATCGCCTGCGCGTGGTGGCGCGCGACCTGACCGATTTCGAGCGCATCCTGCGCCGTCGCATCATGACGCTCCCCGGTGTCGGGCAGGTCGAGGCCAATGTGCTGTTGTCCGAGGAACGGCGCCCCGGCCCGCTGGGCTAGGGCCGTTTTCCTCTGGTTGCCGGTGTCATGCGCGGCCAAAGACCGGGTCGCGCTTTTCGCGAAAGGCGGCGACGGCTTCGAGGTGGTCGGGGGTGCGGAACATGCGGCCCTGATCCTGAAGTTCGCGCGCCAGATAGGCTTCGAGCAGCCCATCGACTTCGGCGAGCGCGGTCTTGGTCGCGGCAAAGGCAAGTGGCGCGATGGTCAGCAATGCCGTGGCCCGCGCTTCGGCGGCGGCCAGAACGTCGTCGGCGATCTCGTCGATCAGATGTTCGGCCAAAGCTGCGGGGGCCGTCAGCGTTTCGGCTGTCATGGCCATGCGCAAGGCGCGGGCAGGGGTGGTGCGGCGCTGGATCGACCACAGAAAGCCGGTATCGGGCACCAGTCCCATACGGCCGAACGAGGCCCCGAACCTGGCACCCGGCGCGGCGATGACATGTTCGGCCAGCAGGGCAAGCGACATGCCCGCGCCAAAGGCAGACCCGTTGACCGCCGCCACCACGGGTTTGGGAAAGCGCGCCATCAGGCGGGTGAGGTCATGCAGAATCGCCAGCCGCTCGACCGAGCGCGCCGGATCCTGCCCCATCGCCGAAATGTCACCGCCGGCACAGAATCCGGGACCGGCGCCTGTCAGGACCAGCACGCGGGTATCGGTGGCCTCGGCCTCGGCCCGCAGAGCCGCGAGCAAGGCCTTGCGCAGTTCGAATGACAGGGCATTGCGGCGGTCGGGGTCGTTCAGGGTCAGGCGGGTGATCCCGCTGGCGGAGCGGGTGACAAGAACAGGGGCCGGTGCGGGCATGGTGGTTTCCTCCTGAGGCCGGGGCGATTTGCCGGTATCTTCGGCCCTGTACAAGCTGACACGTCCGGAACGCGGCTTGAACCCCCCGCCGATCCGTGTCTAACCTTTAGGCAAAAGATTACCGGACACATACATCACCGGAGAGGGAGACCCATGAAACACAATCGTATCCTTGCAGGCGCCGCCGTGGCCCTGAGCCTTGCCGCAGGCGCTGCAACTGCGCAGGAAATGGCCTTTTTCCGTATCGGCACTGGCGGCACCGCCGGCACCTACTACCCGATCGGCGGCCTGCTGGCGAATGCCATCTCGAACCCGCCGGGGTCGCGTCCGTGCGAGTCGGGCGGCTCGTGCGGCGTGCCGGGGCTGATCGCTTCGGCGCTGTCGTCGAACGGGTCTGTCGCCAATATCAACGCGATTGCGGGCGGTTCGCTGGAATCCGGCTTTGCGCAATCCGACGTGGCCACCTGGGCCCATAGCGGGACCGGCATCTGGGAAGGCAAACCCGCCGTCGAAAGCCTGCGCGCCATTGCCAACCTGTACCCCGAGAGCATCCATCTGGTGACAAGCGCCAAGTCAGGCATCAACAGCGTTGCGGATCTGAAGGGCAAGAAGGTTTCGCTGGACGAGCCCGGTTCGGGCACGCTGGTCGATGCACGGATCATCCTCGAAGGCTATGGCCTGAGTGAAAGCGACATTCAGGCGGAATTCCTCAAGCCCGACCAGGCCGCGGACCGTATGCGCGATGGCGCGATGGATGCGTTCTTTTTCGTCGGCGGGTTCCCTGCGGGCGCCATCGCAGAACTGGCCAGCCAGCACGACGTGAAACTGGTGCCGATTTCCTGCGAGGAAGCGCCGAAGATCTGCGAGACCTATACCTTCTTTGCGCCCGACACGGTGCCGGGCGGCACCTATGAAGGCAACGCCGATGACGTGACCACCCTGTCGGTGGGGGCCCAGTGGATCACCAGCGCCGATCAGCCCGAAGACCTGATCTATGGCATCACCAAGGCGCTGTGGAATGACAGCACCCGCAAGCAACTGGATGCGGGCCATGCCAAGGGCAAGATGATCACGGCAGATACGGCCCTCAACGGTGTGGGCATTCCGCTGCATCCGGGCGCCGAGAAGTTCTACAAGGAAGCCGGCCTGCTGAAATGAGCCTTTCGGGGCCATGCCCCAGATGAAAGGAAATTCCGGGGGCCGCGAGTGTATCGCGGCCCCCTTTCTCGCACCCCATTTCAGGACCAGCGTAGATGAGTGATCACCGCAGTACGCCCGGCACGGGCGAGGATGTCCGGCAGTTGAGCGCCGCCGAGCTTCAGGCCCTTGAAGAAAAATTCGATCCCGAACTGCGTTTCCGCGTGCTGGCCTGGCCCTTGACGCTGGTGATGGGTGGGATTCTGTTCCTGCTGTCGTGCTATCACTACTATACGGCCGGGTTCGGCATTCCGCAGGCAACGGTGCATCGCGGCTTTCACCTTGGTGTCACGCTGATGCTGGTGTTCCTGTCCTTCGCCGCCTTCAACAAGCGCGAGATGTCGCCAGGCATCATTGCGCCGCTTGGTCTGCCGGTGTGGGATTGGGTGCTTGCCATCGCCGGGCTGGTTGCGGCGCTGTATGTGCCGTGGATTTACAGCGACCTGGCGTTCCGCGTCGGCAATCCGCTGCCGATCGACGTTCTGATGGGCACCATCCTGATCGTCGTGCTGCTGGAGGCGGTCCGCAGGTCGATGGGCTGGCCCCTGCCGGTGATCGCCATCCTGTTCATGGCCTATGCCTATTATGGCAAGTCCATGCCGGGTATTCTGGTCCATCCGGGGGCAAGCTGGTCCAATATCGTCAACCACCTCTATCTGACGTCGCAGGGTATCTATGGAACCGCGCTTGGGGTGATTGCGACCTATGTCTTTCACTTTGTGCTGTTCGGTGTGATGGCACAGCGGATCGGCCTGGGGCAGTTGTTCATTGATGTCGCCTCGGCGCTGGCTGGCCGCTATTCGGGTGGTCCGGCCAAGGTGTCGGTGCTGTCGTCGGCCATGCTCGGGTCGATTTCGGGATCGTCCATCGCCAATACGGTGACGACGGGCGCCCTGACCATTCCGGCCATGATCCGCATCGGCTATCCGCGCCACTTTGCGGCGGCGGTCGAGGCTGCGGCCTCGACAGGCGGCCAGATCACGCCGCCGGTCATGGGGGCTGTGGCGTTCCTGATGATCGAATATCTTGGCGTGCCGCTGACCACGATCCTTGTGGCGGCGCTGGTGCCTGCGTTCATGCATTTCTTCGGTGTTCTGGTGCAGGTGCATCTGGAGGCCCGGCGCCTGGGCCTTCGTGGCCTGTCGGTCGAGGAATTGCCAAATGCCTGGAAGGTCTTGCGCGAGGGCTGGCTGTCGGTCGCACCGCTGATCATTCTGGTGGGCGTCCTGCTGTCGGGGCGCACCCCCTTTGCGGCAGCGTACTGGTCGATTTCGGCGTGTATCGTCGTGATGATCCTCCAGGAAATGTCGAAGGGCGGCCTGATGCAGGGTCTGCTGGGCACGGCCCAGGGGCTGTGGGAGGGGTTCATCCTGGGCGCCAAGCAATCGCTGTCGGTCACTGCGGCAGCCGCGCTGGTGGGCGTGGTGATCGGGGTGGTCACGCTGACCGGCGTGGGGTTCAAGATCGCCTACATGGTGACAGGCGTTGCACAGGATTGGGCGGCCGCGGTTCACGGCGCGCTGGCGTTCCTGCCGTTCGAACTGATGGGCGTGCCGACCTGGACCCTGCTGTTCACGTTGATCCTGACCGGCATCGTCTGCATCCTGATGGGCTGCGGTATCCCGACCACGGCGAACTATATCATCATGGTGGCCGTGGCAGCGCCCATTCTGGGCCTGCTCGGGGTCGAGCCGCTGGTGGCGCATTTCTTTGTGTTCTACTACGGCGTGCTTGCCGATGTGACGCCACCCGTCGCCATGGCGGCCTATGCCGGGGCGGGGATCGCAGGCGCCAATGCCTTCAAGGCCGGGAACACCGCATTCCGGCTGTCGATGGGCAAGGTCTTGGTGCCCTTCATCTTTGTGTTCCAGCCTGCCTTGTTGCTGGTGACGCAGGATTTCACCTGGGGCGCCTTTGCGATGGCCTTTGGGGGTGCGGTGCTGGGCATCTGGGCGCTTGCGGCTGCTGTGTCGAACTGGCTGTTCGCACCTCTGCGCTGGTTCGAACGGGTTGTTCTGGTCATCGCCGCCTTGCTGCTGGTGGCGCCTCATCCGGTGGCGACCGGCATCGGCCTTGCCCTGCTGTTGCCCATCGTGGTGCTGCAACTGGTGGTTCAGCGCCGCGCTGCGACAGGCTGAGGGCCGGGGGCGGCCCCTGTGCGAGGATGACCCAATTCAACTGAAAAGCCCCCCGGCGATGGCCGGGGGGCTTTTTGTCACTCTGCGGCCTGGGCGTAATCTTCCAGCGGCGGACAGGTGCAGATCAGGTTGCGGTCGCCATAGACGTTGTCGATCCGGCCCACTGGCGGCCAGTACTTGTCCACCCGGAACGCCCCGGCGGGGAAGCAGCCCTGTTCACGGCTGTAGGTCCGCGTCCAGTCGGCCACCAGATCCTCGACCGTATGGGGCGCATGGCGCAGCGGGCTGTCCTCGGCCGAGATTTCGCCCGCCTCCACAGCCGCAATCTCTGCCCGGATCGCCAGAAGCGCGGTGATGAAGCGGTCGATCTCGGCCTTGGTCTCGCTCTCTGTCGGTTCCACCATCAGCGTTCCGGCTACCGGCCAACTCATCGTCGGGGCATGAAACCCGTTGTCGATCAGCCGCTTGGCAATGTCGTCCACGGTCACGCCCGCCTCGGCAAAGGGTCGCGTGTCCAGGATGCATTCATGCGCGACCCGGCCCCGGTTGCCCATGAACAGCACTTGATAGGCCCCGCGCAGCCGCGCCGCGATATAGTTGGCGTTCAGGATCGCCACCCGCGTCGCCTGGGTCAGGCCCGCACCGCCCATCATCAGGCAATAGGCCCAGCTGATCAGCAGAATGCTGGCGCTGCCATAAGGCGCGGCAGAGACCGGCCCCTCCTCCCCACCCGTTTCCGGGTGGCCGGGCAGATAGGGCGCCAGATGCGCGCGCACGCCGATCGGGCCCATGCCCGGACCGCCGCCGCCATGCGGGATGGCAAAGGTCTTGTGCAGGTTCAGGTGGCTGACATCGCCGCCAATCTCGCCCGGTTTCACCAGGCCGACCATGGCGTTCATGTTCGCCCCGTCGATATAGACCTGACCGCCGAATTGATGCGTGATGTCGCAGATCTCGCGCACCGTTTCCTCGAACACCCCGTGGGTCGATGGGTAGGTGATCATGCAGGCGGCCAGCCGGTCGCCGGCGGCTTCGGCCTTGGCGCGGAAATCCTCGACATCCACATCGCCGTTGGGGCTGGATTTCACCACGACAACCTTCATGCCGCACATCTGCGCACTGGCCGGGTTGGTGCCATGGGCCGACACCGGGATCAGACAGATGTCGCGGTGCGCCTCGCCGCGCGCCCGATGATAGGCCTGGATGGTCAACAGCCCGGCATATTCGCCTTGCGCGCCCGAGTTCGGCTGCATGGAGAACGCATCATAGCCGGTGATCTCGCACAGCTTGGCCGCCAGGTCGGCAATCGCCTCGCGGTAGCCGGCGGCCTGATCGGGCGGGCAGAACGGATGCAGCGCGCCGAATTCGGGCCAGGTGATCGGCATCATCTCGGCGGCCGCGTTCAGCTTCATGGTGCAGCTGCCCAGCGGGATCATCGCACGATCCAGCGCCAGATCGCGGTCCGACAGGCGGCGCATGTAGCGCATCATCTCGGATTCCGCGCGGTTCATCTGGAACACCGGATGGGTCAGATACTCGGACATGCGCAACAACGCATCCGGCACGCCGGGCCCATGCGGGGCAGGGGCCGCATCGGTGATGCCAAAGGCATCCAGCAGGCGGCGGATCACATCTTCGCTCGTGGTTTCGTCCAGGCTGATGCCCACGCGGTCACGCCCCACCTTGCGCAGGTTGATCCCGCGGTGACGCGCAGCGGCCATGATGCCCGCCTGACCCACACCAACCTCGACCGTGATCGTGTCAAAGAACGCATCGGGCGCAACCTTCGCCCCGGCGGCCTTCAACGCCTCGGCCACGCGGGTGGTGTTGAGATGCACCCGCTCCGCAATCGCCCGCAGGCCCTTCGGCCCGTGGAACACGGCGTAAAAGCTGGCCATCACCGCCAACAACGCCTGGGCGGTGCAGACGTTCGACGTCGCTTTCTCGCGGCGGATATGCTGCTCGCGGGTTTGCAACGACAGGCGATAGGCCTTGTTGCCACGCGCGTCGATCGATACCCCGACGATACGGCCGGGCATCTGGCGCTTCATGTCGTCCTTGCAGGCCATGAATGCGGCATGTGGGCCACCATAGCCCATCGGCACGCCAAAGCGCTGGGCGCTGCCCACGGCAATATCGGCGCCCATCGCGCCCGGCTCCTTCAGCACACACAGTGCCAGCAGATCGGTCGCCACAATCGCCACCGCCTTGGCGGCGTGCAACGCAGCGATGGCATCGGTAAAGTCGCGCACATGGCCATGCGTGCCCGGATACTGGAAGATCGCGCCGAAGACGGCGCCTGGCTCCAGCGCCTCGGGCGCCGCGACGATCACCTCGATCCCCAGCGGCAGCGCACGGGTGCGGATCACGGCGATGGTCTGGGGATGGCAGTTCTCATCCACAAAGAACGCGCCCGCCCTGGATTTCGCCAGCCGCTGCGCCATGACCATGGCCTCCGCTGCGGCCGTCGCCTCGTCCAGCAGGCTGGCGTTCGCCACATCCAGCCCGGTCAGGTCGCAGACCATGGTCTGATAGTTCAGCAACGCTTCCAGCCGACCTTGCGCGATTTCAGGCTGATAGGGGGTATAGGCGGTATACCAGGCCGGGTTCTCCAGAATATTGCGCTGGATCGCGGGCGGGGTCACGGTGCCGTAATACCCTTGGCCGATCAGGCTGGTCATCACCTTGTTCTTGGCGGCCACGGCACGCATCCGGTCCAGCAACTCATGCTCGGCCAGCGGCTCCCAGCTCAGCGGTTTTTCCTGCCGGATCGACGCGGGGATCGTTTCCTCGATCAGCGCGGCCAGGCTGGTCACACCGACCGCCTGCAACATGTCCTCCATTTCGCTGGGCGAAGGACCGATATGGCGGCGGTTGGCGAAATCATACGGGTCATAGGTGGTGGGCGTGAAGGCCATGATATCCTCTGGATCATTCCGGGGCCGCTGCCCCCAAACCACCCGCTCCCCGTTCATCTTGCCGAAAATACCCCGGGGGTCCGGGGGCAGCGCCCCCGGCGGGTGCCGTCAATCTACCGGCTGGATCAGCCGATCATCTCGTTATAGGCGTCTTCGTCCATGAAGTCGTCCAGCACCGACATGTCGTCGATCTTCATCTTGAAGAACCAGGTGCCCAACGGGTCTTCATTCACCAGACCCGGAGATTTCAGCAGCTTCTCGTTCACTTCGACGATCTCGCCATCCAGCGGGGCCAGAATGTCCGACGCGGCCTTGACGCTTTCGATCACACAGACTTCGTCGCCTTGCGCGGCCTGGGTTTCCGGCTCGGGCAGTTCCACGAACACCACGTCGCCCAGCTGCTCGGCGGCATGGGCGGTGATGCCCACTACGACAAGATCGCCGTCAACGCGCAGCCACTCGTGTTCTTCGGTGTATTTCATGGGAAGGCTCCTCAGCGCTTGTAGGAGGTGGGGTGAAAAGGCATGGGGGCGATGGTCGCGGCGTGACGCTTGCCGCGCACCTCGCCCCATACGGTGCCGGATGTTCCGGCAGGCAGATAGGCCATGGCCACGGGCGCCTCGGCGCTGGGACCAAAGCCGCCCGATGTGACAACGCCGATCCGGTTGCCGCCGTCGGGGGCGTCAAAGATGACGGTGCCCTCGCGCATCGGGGCGCGGCCTTCGGGCCGCAGGCCAAGGCGTTGCCGCGTGGCCCCGCCGGCCAGTTCGGCCAGGATGCGCCCGGCGCCGGGAAAGCCGCCTTCGCGGGCCCCGCCCGGCTTGCGGGCCTTCTGAATTGCCCAGGTCAACCCCGCCTCGACGGGCGTTGTCATCGTGTCGATGTCATGGCCATAGAGGCACAGCCCGGCCTCCAGCCGCAGGCTGTCGCGTGCGCCCAGCCCGATCGGTGCGACCTCGGCCATGTCCAGCAGGGCACGGGCAAGGTTGCCGGCCGTCGCGTCGGGCACGGAAATCTCGAACCCGTCTTCGCCGGTATAGCCGGACCGGGAAATCCACAGCGCGCCAAAGTCGCTGTCCAGAATACCGACATCCATGAATTTCATCATGGCCACGCCAGGAACCATCCGGGCCAGCGCGGTTTCCGCCTGCGGCCCCTGCAAGGCCAGCAGCGCGCGGTCGGTCACAGGCGTGACTGTGGCCACCTGTGACAAACGGGCCTGCATATGGGCAATATCGGCCTCCTTGCAGGCGGCGTTCACCACCACAAACAGATGATCGCCCCGGTTGGCGAACATCAGGTCATCCAGAATGCCGCCGTCCTCATTGGTGAAAAGGCCATAGCGTTGCCGCCCTTCGGCGACGCCTGCCACATCCACCGGCATCAGCGCCTCGAACCCGGCGACCAGCGCCGCCATGTCGGTCTTGGGTGTCAGGATCACCTGGCCCATATGCGATACGTCGAACAGCCCGGCGGCGGCACGGGTGTGCAGATGCTCTTTCATCACGCCCATCGGGTACTGCACCGGCATCTCATAGCCGGCAAAGGGCACCATCCGCCCGCCCAGTTCCACATGAAGGTCGTGCAGACCCAGCCGTTTCAGGTCGCCCATGGCGGTCCCCCCAGATTGGCCGGTCGAAAATGGACACGGCACCGCACGGGCAGGCCGATCCCCACCCTTCGATGCCCCCTCTGTCCCTACCCATCACAGGGCGCCTGAGATCGTTATCCCTTCGGCGGGCCGTTGCGGGCCACTCTCCAGAGTTTCGTACAGGATGGTCCCTTGCGCCTGAGAGTTTACCGGGGCGGTTGCTCCTTCGGCACCGGCAAGGGGTTGCCCCCGCGCCGGATTCTCCCGATCCTGTGGACCATCTCCTAGCCCGGCCCCCGCCGGGCTGGCAAGAGCAAACATCAAGGGGGATCCCGCACCATGCCAACCGACCTGCACCTTGCCTGCTTCTTCGGCTATGGCTCGCTGGTGAACCGCGCCACGCACAGCTATCCCGGTGCCATTCCGGCCCGGTTGCCGGGCTGGCGGCGCGTCTGGGTGCATACGGCGGCGCGGCCCGTGGCCTATCTGTCCGCCGAACCCGCGCCCGGTGTGGTCATTGATGGCCTGCTGGCCGAGGTGCCGGGAGGCGACTGGTCCGCCCTTGATCTGCGCGAGGCGGCCTATCTGCGCCACCCCGTTGACGTGGAATGCGCAGGCCAGGGCCGGTCTGCCCAGGTCTATGCCGTGCCGCCCGACGGCGCGGTTCCGCCCCGGACCCGGCACCCGGTGCTGCTGAGCTATCTGGATGCCGTGGTGCAGGGGTTCCTGCGCGAATGGGGGCCAGAGGGGGTGCAGCGGTTCTTTGCCACCACTGCCGGTTGGGACGCGCCCTTTCTGGATGATCGTGCGGCGCCCCGCTACCCCCGTGCGCAGCGCCTGGATGCCGCAGAAACCGCGCTGGTCGATGACGGGTTGGCCCGTGTCGGCGCGCGCCGCATCACGGCGTAGCGCGCGGCACCCGGACCAGCCGCAGCGCCAGCCACAGCGACAGCAAGCCAAAGACCACCCCGGCAAAGGCCTGCCCCCACATCACCCCGATGGCACCTGCCATCCGTGCGCCGATCCACACCGGGATGATGGTCCCCACGGTGCTGCGCGCCCAGTTCGTCCAGGTCGAGGTGAAGGGCCGCCCGAGGTTGTTGAACGCCGCATTGGCCACAAAGATGATGGCAATGAAATACCACAGCGCCGCCAGCGGCCCGCAGAACAGATAGACCAGATCGCGCGTCAACCCTTCCGCGTGGAAGGCATCGGCAATCGGGGCGCGCAGCACGTACAGGGTCAGCGAGACCAGACCGACCACGATCCCGGCGAACCAGAGCGAGGCAAAGAATGCCTCGCGCACCCGTTCGGGTTGCCGCGCGCCATGGTTCTGCCCGATGATCGGCCCGATGGATCCGGCCAGCGCAAAGATCACGCCAAAGGCCACCGGGGTCAGCCGTCCGGCAATCGCCATGCCCGCCACCGCCGCTTCGCCGAAATCCGACATGGCGCGGGTAACAAAGGCATAGCCCAGCGGCGTGGCGATCTGTGCCAGGATCGCGGGCACCGCAATGCGCGAGATCGGGCGCACATCGCCCAGCACATCGGCCGGCGTGGTGCGGATGAACCCGTTGTAAACCTTGTGCACCTGCCAGACCGCCACGCCGGCAATCACCATGCGCGAGGCAATCGTTGCAATCGCCGCCCCTGTCAGGTCCATGCCGGCCCACAGGATCAGCACGGGGTTCAGCACGGCGGCCACCCCGGCGCCCCACAGGGTCGATGTCATGGAGCGCCGCGCATCGCCATGCGCCCGCAGGATCGCGCCCCCCACCATGCCCACCTTGAGAAAGGGGACCGAGGCGATGACCAGGAACAGGAAATGCACCGTCAGGTCATAGACCTGGCCGGTCGCCCCCAGCGCCGCCACCATCAGCGGCAACAGCGCCCAGGCCGCCAGCATGACGATCACGCCAAAGATCGCGGACAGGATCACCGAATGCGTGGTCTTGGCCTTGACCTCGACCTCGTTCCGCGCGCCCACGGCCATCGACACGACAGCCCCTGCCGCCACCGACAACCCGATGCCGAACGAAATCACCAGGAACATGATTGTGCCGCCATAGCCGATCGCGGCGGTCAGTTCGGGCCGTGCCAACATCGAGATGAACAACATGCTCATCAGATCGACCAGGAACACCGCCATCAACCCGACCGATCCGGTCAGCGACATCACCGTCACATGGCGAAAGAGGTTGCCCTCCAGAAACTTCGCGCGTCCCGCCTGCATTCCCAATACCCTTACCCATTCGCTCTGAGGAAAATATCCTCGGGGAGGGGCCGGGGAAAGGGGCAGACGGCCCCCTCCCCAGGGGCCGGGTGTCCCGCGCCTCGGGTCAGATCCCGCGCACAACCTGCAACAACGGCATAAGCGCGGCCATTTCAGGCCCGTGGTCCATGCCGGTCAACGCCCGGCGCAGCGGCATGAACAGCCCCTTGCCCTTGCGTCCCGTCGCGGTCTTTACAGCATTGGTCCAGGCTGACCAACTGTCCGGCCCCCAGGGGCGGGCGGGCAGCAGGGCAAGGGCCTCGCGGACGAAATCGGCATCCTCCGGGGCCACCACGGGCTCTGCCCCGTCGCGGCACAAGGCCCACCACTGCGCCAGATCGGCGCGGATTTCGATGTTCTGGCTTGCCACCGCCCAAAAGGCAGGCTGCACATCCTGCGGCACACCCAGTTCGGCCAGGCGGTCTGCCACGGCCTCCAGCGGCAGGCGTTGCACGAAGGCGCGGGTCAGCGGCTTCAGATCCTCGGCATCGAATTTCGTCGGGGCCGCGCCAAAGCTGCCGATCTCGAACCCGTCGATCAGATCCTGCATCGAACTTGCCACTTCCACCGGCTTCGACGACCCCAGCCGCGCCATCAGCGACAGGATTGCCATCGGCTCGATCCCCTGTTCACGCAGGTCGCGCAAGGACAGCGTGCCCAGCCGTTTGGACAGCGCCTCGCCTTGCGGCCCGGTCAGCAGGCTGTGGTGGGCGAACTGCGGCGGGGTGCCGCCCATCGCCTGCATGATCTGGATCTGCGTCGCGGTGTTCGTCACATGATCGGCCCCGCGCACGATATGCGTGACGCCCATGTCGATATCATCGACCGACGAGGCAAAGGTATACAGAACCTGACCATCGGCCTTGATCATCACCGGATCCGACACGCTGGCCGCGTCGATGGAGATCGGGCCAAGAATGCCGTCGGTCCATTCGATGCGTTCCTGATCCAGCAGGAACCGCCAATAGCCTGCCCGCCCCTCGGCGCGCATCCGTGCCCTGTCATCGTCCGAAAGCGCCAGTCCCGCGCGGTCATAGACCGGCGGCTTGCCCATGTTCAGCAGCTTCTTGCGCTTCAGGTCCAGTTCAGTCGGGGTTTCGAACACTTCGTAGAACCGACCTTTGGCCTTCAGGTCATCCGCAGCTTCGGCATAGCGGCCGACGCGCCTGGACTGGTATTCCACGCGATCCCAGGTCAGGCCCAGCCAGTCGAGATCGGCAAAGATCCCGTCGATATATTCCTGTTTCGATCGTTCCTGATCGGTATCGTCCATCCGCAGGATGAAGGTGCCGCCCTGTTGGCGCGCGATCAGAAAATTCATCAACGCGGCGCGCAGGTTGCCGATATGCAGATAGCCGGTGGGCGAGGGGGCGAAGCGGGTAACGGTCATGGGTGGACTCCGATGCAGGCTGTTACCTTTCACAAGCGCCGGGAAAAGTCCATATCGGGTCAGGAGGTGCTGCAATGACCACGCCCGACAATCCTGCCGCTGACGGGGCAGGCCCCGATTGGCCCAATATGCCTGCGCCCGGACTGGACGATATCGAACGCATGGCGCGCGGGGCGGTCGCCGAACTGCCAGAGGTTTACCGCGCCGCAGCCACGCATGTGGTGTTGCGGATCGCTGAATTCGCGCCCCAGGACATCCTGGACGCGATGGACATGGAGGATCCGTTCGAACTGACCGGCCTTTACGAAGGCACGCCGCTGCCCGAAAAATCGGTCATGGATCAGCCGATGGGCCCCGATGTGATCTGGTTGTTCCGGCGCCCTATTCTGGAGGAATGGATCGACCGCGGTGATGTGGCGCTGGCAGATCTGGTGGGGCATGTGATGGTGCACGAACTGGCGCATCATTTTGGCTGGTCGGACAACGAGATTGCCGCGATCGACCGCTGGTGGGAATGAGCGCGGGCGCCGCTGGTCATCCAAGGGGGGCCGCCGCGCGTATCCCAGATGCCGGAGCCGACCGTCGCGCCCGGCGCACGCACACGAAAACTTGAGCCGTGACGCAGGCCGGTCTGTGTCAGGCTGATACGATCCGGGAAAAGGGAGAGATGCGATGTCCATCAAACTGACCCGCCGCCATGCGCTTGTGGCCGCGGCTGCCGCGCCGATGGTGGCCGCCGTCGGCCCCGCCGCCATGGCCGCCGCCCCGTTGCAAGGCCCGTCGCAGCGGCTGGCGAACCGTTTCACGCTTGGCGGTTTCGAGGTTACGGCGCTGTTGGCAGGCACCCGCACCGTGCCGAACCCGCACGAGATTTTCGGCCTGAACACCAGCGCCGAGGCATTTGCCGCCGCATCCGAGGCCGCCTTTATTCCCACCGACAAGGCGCAGTTCTTTTTCACGCCGACACTGGTGAACACCGGATCCGAGCTGATCCTGTTCGATACCGGGGTCTCCGCAGCGGGCATTGTTGCCGCGCTGGATCAGGCTGGCGTGACGCCCGATCAGGTCGATGTCGTGGTGCTGACCCATATGCACGGCGATCATATCGGTGGCCTGATGGGAGAGGGCGGGCCGACCTTTGCGAATGCCCGCTATGTCACCGGCGCCATTGAGCACAATCACTGGTCGCAGGCCGGAAACGAAGGGTTCAACAAGGCCGTCAAGCCGCTGAATGACAAGATGGCGTTTCTGGACGATGGCGGGGCGGTGGCTTCGGGCGTGACGGCGATGCTGGCCGATGGACATACGCCGGGCCATATGGCCTACATGATCGAAAGCGATGGCGAACAGTTGATGCTGATTGCCGATACGGCGAACCATTTCATCTGGTCGGTCCAGAATCCCGATTGGGAGGTCCGCTTCGACATGGACAAGGCCAAAGCCGCCGCCTCGCGGCGCCGCGTGCTTGGGATGCTGGCGGCCGACCGTGTGCCGTTCATCGGCTATCACATGCCGTTCCCGGCGCTGGGCTATGTCGCGGCAGAGGGCGATGCCTTCCGCTATGTGCCGGCGTCCTATCAGACGATGCTGGACTAGCTACCAGCGCCCGGTTGCGCCGCCACCCGAGGAATGGCCGCCGCCAAAACCGCCTGCCCCGCCCGGCGCATCATCCTTGCGCGCGGGCGGTTCTTCGTTGCGGTCATGGTGCCAGTCGCAATGTGGGCACCTGCGGCGGATCAGGTGGTTCGCGGCGCTGTGCGATTCGATGACCACGCCCATCCTGCCGCAGGATGGGCAGGGGCGGCGCCGGGCAATCCGATCCCCGATCCGGTGGCGGGATTTCCAGCCGCTCAGGCCCAGAACCCCCGCCACGAACGCGCCAAACAGCATCAAATCCCACGGCGGCCCGCTGCCTGGCACCTCCGGCATTCCTTCGGTGCCCTGAACCTGGGTGCCCGCGCGAAAGGGGCGGATCAGATGGGTGTCCAGACCGGCCAGGCCCGCCTCCAGCGCGCCTGCATAGTCACCTTCGGCAAACCGGGGCACCATAAGCGCATCCATCACCCGCAGGGCGCGACCGTCCCATACCGGCGGATAGCCGGCGCCAAGCGCAATCCGCGCCTCGCGGTCTTCGACGGCCACAAGGATCAGGATGCCATCGTTGCGGGCGGGATCGCCGATGCCCCACTGGTTGAACAACGCCTTGGCAAGGCTCTCGATCCCGTCCCACTGGCCATGCTCGCCCCGGCTGCGGATAGTGACCACCGCCACCTCTGTGCCGGGATCGCTGCGCAAGCTTTGCAAGGTCGCGCTCAGGCGGGCCTCGGCCTCGGGGTCCAGCACCTCGGCGAAATCGCTGACATGGGGCGAAAGCGGTGCAGGCAGATCCGCTGCGGCGGGCAGGGCAAGCGCCAGAACCAGCAGGAGCGCGCGCAGGATCATGGCAACAGATCCTGCACCACCTGTGCGATCACCTCTACATCCGCCCTGGTGCAATCAAACGCGCCGACCTGCACCCGGATCACATAGCGCCCACCGTGCCGCGTCTGGGTCAGATAGATGCGCCCATCGTCGTTGATCCGCCGCAGCAGGGCCTCGGTCGCGGCATCGCCATCGCGCAAGGCAAAGCTGAACAGCGAAAGCGAGGGCTCCGTCACGATCTCGACCCCCGGCAAGGCGGCCAGCGCGTCGCGTGCCTGGTGTGCCCATGCCACATGGTTGCGGATGCGTTGGCGCAGATCCTCCAGCCCATGGGCGCGCAGCAGGAACCACAGCTTCAGGGCGCGGAACCTGCGGCCCAGCGGCACGGTCCATTCGTTGAAATTGACGATCTCCTCGTCGTCGGGCGTCTCCAGATAGGTGGGGCGCAGGCCCATGGTGCGGATCTGTGCACCCGGATCGGCGATGAACTGCACCGCACAATCGAACTGCGCCCCCAGCCATTTGTGCGGGTTGAAGACCAGGCTGTCCGCACCTTCGACCCCGGCCCAAAGCGCGCGGAATTCGGGGCAGATCATCGCGCTTCCGGCCCAGGCGGCATCGACATGGGTGGGCAGCCCCTCGGTGCGGGCGACGGCGATCACATCGCCCACCCTGTCAAAGGCGCCGACACTGGTGCCGCCGGCACAGATCACCACGCCGATGGGCAGCGCGCCGGCCGCCCGGTCGGCAGATATCGCATCGGCAAGCGCGGCGGGATCCATCGACAGGCTGGCGTCGGTCGGCACCTTGACCAGATTGTCCTGCCCGATTCCGGCCAGCCGCGCGGCCTTGTCCACGCTGGAATGGGTTTCGGCGCTGGCATACAGCCGCAGGCGCGGCGCGCCCGACAGCCCTTCGGCAATGCCACGCCAGCCCAGGGCGCGCTCGCGCATGGTCAGGACCGCCGAAAGGGTTGCCGATGTGGCGCTGTCATGGATGGTGCCGGTAAACCGCGCTGGCAGGCCGATCGCCTTGCGCAGCCAGACCATCATCGCCTGTTCGATCTCGGTTGCGGCGGGGGCGGTCTGCCACAGCATGGCCTGTGCGGCCATCGCATTGGCCAGTTGCTCGGCCAGCATCGACACCGGGGCCGCATTCGCGGGAAAATAGGCGAAAAAGCGCGGATGCTGCCAATGGGTCATCGCATCGGGAACAAGCGCCTGAAAATCCTTCCAGATCTGTTCCATCGGCTCGCCCGCCTCTGGCGCTGCGGCGGGCAGGGCATCGCGCAGCGAACCCGGCGCGATGGTTGCGCGCACGGGGCGATCCCGCAGCCCGGCGTGATAGTGATGTGCCCAGTCCGCCGCCCGTTTCGACCAGTCGCGCAGATCATCGTGGTTCATCGCCGTTCCCCCTTGTCACCGTGATGCCATCTTGCATCGTCGGAGGCGGCGGGCAAGCCGTCAGGGCAGCGACGAGACCAGCGCGGGCAGGCGGGCGAAATCCTCGAACGCCAGCCGGTGGGGCAGGGCCGTGACGGGGGTCTTGCGGTAGCCGCGTGTGAACAGGGCAAACGGCACCCCGGCGGCTCGCGCAGTTTCGGCATCGACCTCGCTGTCCCCGACATAGACCAGAGCGCGCCTGCCCAGCCTGTCGAAGGCAAGCCGCAAGGGGGCGGGATCGGGCTTTTTCACCTCCAGGCTGTCACCGCCGACGACTGCGGCCATGTGATCGGCCAGCCCGAGATCGGCCAGAATCCGTTGCGTTGCGACGATGGGCTTGTTGGTGCAGACGCCGATCACATATCCGGCGCTGCGCAGGCTGCTCAGCGCGGCAAGAACGCCAGGATAGGGGCGGGTCAACGCTGTGGAGGCCGCGCCATAATGGCGGGTCATTGCCTCTACCATGTCGTCTTGCCGGGCAGCGGCAAGCCCGCGGTACGCCCGTGCCCGATCGACCAATGTCGGGAGCCCGTGGCCGATGAAGCCGATCGTCTCGGCCAGTGTCAGCGGGGCGCAGCCTTCGTCTTGCAGCACGCGGTTCACGGCGGCATGGATATCGGGCGCGCTGTCGATCAGTGTTCCGTCGAGATCGAAGACAATGGCAGGCATGGCGTGTTCTCCCCGGCAAAGAGGGATCCTACACCCGCAGGGCGGTGGGCTGCAAAGGTCAATTGCATTGGCCCCCGCCGGGGCGGCATGGGGCAGGGGCTGGCCGACCTGCGCCGTATCCGTCGGGGTGCGATGTGCAGGGATGCCGCCGCCCGGTCGTGCGCTCTTGCGCATTCGCCGGTCATCGGCTAGGCACATGATCTGTGGGTGATTAGCTCAGTTGGTAGAGCGTCTCGTTTACACCGAGAATGTCGGCGGTTCGAGCCCGTCATCACCCACCAACTAACTAATTGAATTTTATCAATCTCTATGTGTTGGCTGCTTTATGCTCCAAGGTTTGATGAACCTACGTGCAGAGTGGTTAACTATCTCAATTTGCCGATTTCCGCCAGAACGATATCTCTCCCACCTATCGATCATGTTCTCAGATTGATCGCCCGCGTAGAGGTGGGATGGGTTGCAACATGCTCTGTTGTCACATGTATGCAGTACGAGCTTTCCCCACAGGGGTGCGTCTAGGGTGATTTGGAGCGCCACGGCTCTGTTGCACAAATCCCGTGTGGGATTCATCTCATGAATCCAGCGTGGTAGCTGGGATACATGAGCAGACCTACACCCCCGACCTACAGGAC
>NZ_FTOT01000020.1 GCF_900156815.1 Gemmobacter megaterium | reverse complement strand
GGAATGCCTCGCCGGGCGCGAACACCAGCGGCACGAAAGTTCCACGATCCGTCGTGTGATACGCGCGCTGCCGTTCGTCCTTCCATTCACGAACGAAGGCCGCAACCCGCTCATAGGAACCGTCATATCCCAGCTTCACCAGATCGGCGTGCATCAGCTTCGCCGTCCGGCGTTCTTTGCGTGATTTGCGCTGGTCAGACACAAGCCATGCTGTCAGCTGCTTGGCATAAGGGTCAAGCTTGCTGGAGCGAGTTGGTGTCTGGAACGCAGGCTCAACGATCCCCTCGCGTAGATACTTCTTGATCGTGTTCCGCGATATGCCCGTGCGTCGCGCAATCTCGCGAATGGGCATCTTGTCTCGCAGCGCCCATGTCCTGATAACCTTCAAAAATCCCATGTCGATCACTCCATTTGCTCCCAGCTGCTTCAAGCCGGGGCAAGGTTGCACATGGGTCAATTCTCAATGACAATTTTGACTGCTGCCGGGTCAAATCTCAGTGGCAATCAACATCTATAATGCTCATAAAGTTAGCAAAGCACACAATACAAGTAGCTCTGTAGAAACATCCGATAATGTTGAATTATCGGATGTGCCGGAGTCACCCTGCATCAAGCGGCTGTCGCCACGCTCAGATACCATCGATCAGGATATCCAGCGCACGTTTGAGCACATCACGTTCGGCGGCGAGACTGGCGACCCGATCGCGCAGCTCCGCACCCGGAATGGCGGCAAGTTCCTGCACCCGGACGATCCAGGCATTGCCGTCAATCTCGACCTCGGGGGTCAGGCCGGAAAACGCCACATACCGCCCTTCCTCGCGCAGGGGCGCAACGATCCGCGAGGCGTCGATACCGATCAGATCGGTTTGCAGGTCAACGACCAGCATACCGCCTTTGAGGCGAAACACGTCAAACTGCGCCATATCGCCCGGCCTCAGAACGTACGAAACGCGGCGAGGGGCAATCCCTCGCGGGCCAGTTCCTCGGCATAGGCCGCGTTCGCCGCCCGGTTCTCCTCGCGCCAGAGCCGATTGCGCTCTGCCTTGGTCGCTGCGGCAATCGCCTTTTCAGCCAGGCGCGACATGTTGAGACCAAGCGCGCGGGCCGTCTCCGCCACTTCGGCGTCCAGCGTGAGATTCACCTTGATCCGACCCATCGAGTGCCCCAGTTTATACGTATAAATTGAGAGTATAGTTTAGGCTGCAAACGGGTGCAATACGGCAGGCCGCCGATCAGCACACATGTCATTTCGCGGGTTCCGGTGCGCATGAGCGGCGCGCGCGTCCGCCCCGGGTTCCCCCGCCGGGTGCCGCATATGAGTTCGGAATTGGGCGGACCGACGTGGTGTGGCAGTCCGTGCAGGAGCTCCGATAGCAACCTCGTCTTCGCGGCAGGTCCCTATGACCGGCGGAAGAAAAAACGGATGTCGGCATCTAACACCTCGGCAATCTGCCAGAAGGGAGCCTCGTTCGACGCCCCTGCCCCACTGTCGCCGATGGAGCGCCTCTACGATATCACCTTCCGCGCCCGGCCTGAGATCAGCGTCCCAAATGCGACAGTTCCGTTCGTGTTGGCGCAGGCCGATGAACGCGCCGATATCGACATCTCTGGCAGCGCCTTCGACTTCGTTCGGAGCATCCGCGTCTACCATGTCCAGTTCAGCCAGCGCGAGAACCGTGACGGGGAGTGCATCATTTCCGATGCCACGCGCCTTGGCTCCTACGGTGTGCAGGGTGATTACCACTGGCAGCGCTCGAGTGCCGCAGCCGTTCCGCCTGCCTCGCTCCTGCCCCGGCCCGCGCATTGCGGCTGGGTCGGTTACCGTTCGGTCTTCGTCGATTGGCGCGACCATGAAGGCAACTATGGCTTCGAAGAGGTCCGATACCGAACCCCGTGCGGGCCAGTGTAGCTCTGGCCCGCTCCGATCAACTTGCACCGGAGGCAGTGCATCACCCCAAAAAGGGAAACGACGCCAGACCGAGAAGCCTGACGCCGCGCTAGAAAAAAACCCTGAACACGGTTCTTCTAGCGCAGTGTCCGAACCCCTGCAGCCAGCAAAGTGTTTTTGCTGGCAAGAATGTTGTTTGCTCTCGACATGGTTTTGTCTCTCTCAGGAGATACGACCATGGAACCAACGACCGGCCTGATCCTCAGGCGGATCACGCAGACAGACCTCTCCGTTTCGGCGCACAAGCTGGCCACGCTCATCCTCAACGGAATTGCGTGGAAGGACGGGTATAACGGCCTGCCCCGCGGCACGGCCGCCTTCACCCTGTCCACTCTGGCAGAGAAGATGGGCGTCTCTCGCCAGTATCTGAGCGTGCTTCTGGGCGAGCTTGAAACCTCTGAGCTGAAGCTTGAGCGCGAGAAGTCGAACGGCAAGTTCGCCCCCTGGCTTTTCCGCTTCGCGGCCTTCGATGACAGCGAGCAGACCCACGATCTCGCGTCACACGGAGGCGACACATCACTATCTAGAAGAGATTCTAACAAAACTATATTCATAGGACAGATCAACATTGATGATTTTTCAAACGTCTTCCAGACATGTTGGGCCGAGCTGATCAAGGCCGCGAAAAGCACCCTACCCTGTTGGAACGTCGACACGCAGGTAATCTGGGAGCGCTTCCTTGCCTTCAACCGGGCGCGCGGGAACGACAAGGTTCCAGCAGGTTTCCTGCTTGGCTTCATGCGCCGGTGGCGCACCTCGCCTGTGGGATGTGGATTTCAAGCCCCTCGCCACTGCCGATGGCGGCGCGGGCCTGGTCGCGGTCGATCATGTCTCGCAAACCATGCCGTTCGACGAGATGCTAAGCTGGACCCAGTTCTACACCGCCCTTCTGGCGGCGCAGAAATCGCCGATGGTCGATGTGGCCGACCCCGAAGGTCTGGTGCGCAGCCAGGCGGTCAGATCCGGCGCATTGCGCATCACCCTGAACGGGGCCGAGGCCCCACGCACCCTTGCGACCCGGTTTCTGGCGGACAGCTTCGGCGCCGCCACCCAACACATCGCCTTTGCCTGCGACGACATCTTCGCCACGGCACAGGCCCTGTCGGACAACGGCTTTGCCGTGCTGCCCATTGGCGCAAACTACTATGACGATCTGGATGCCCGATACGACCTGCCGCCCGGCCTTCTAGCCCGCCTCAAGGCCGGGAACATCCTGTTCGACCAGGACGACAGCGGGCAATTCTATCAACTCTACAGCCGCCCCTTCGGCGACGGGCTGTTCTTTGAAATCGTCCAGCGCACAGACCGCTACGACAGCTATGGCGCCCCCAACGCCCCGTTTCGCATCGCGGCGCAGGCACGTTTGGGACAGCCTGTCACGATCCCGAAAAGATGATGCAGGCACCCGGACGCAGACCTGCCAACGACGTCGAAAGCGGGCAAACAGGCTGATCGCCATAAGGCCGGTTTGCCGCGATTGCAGGCCTCACGCGGACCACCAGGCCGAGAAGGCGTTGGGCGACAGCATGACCGGCACGTGATGATGCCCGGACGTCCGAGGCAAATCCAGTCGGATGGTGACACCGGAGACAATCTGCGGCCCGGTCCGTGGCACACCCCGGCCGCGCCAGTAGGGTTCGGTGTCGATGTGCAGCAGGATCAGGCCATCCCGTGGCACGGCATCGAGCGCGATTTCGCATTGCAAGCGCCCGCCGACATTGGTCACGCCCTCGGCCAGAATGGTGTCGCCCGCGCAAAGCCTGAGCGCGACACCGCCGGCATGGGTGCCGTCGGTGCCGTTCAGGGCATGGGTGGTGAAGGTGATGCTCATGCTGTGCCTTTCATTCGATGGATGCCTTGTCACGCTTGTCCGAGGTCGCAGCGATGATCGGGCTGATCACGCCCCGCGTCTTGACGTTGATCAGCGCGGGCTTGCCGCTGACGATGCCGCGCCGCACTGCCGCCGCGATCTGGTCGCGGTGTGTGATCAGTTCGCCGTAGCCGCCCAGCCCCTCGACCATGGCGTGAAACGGAATGTCGCGGAAATCGGTCGCCACATGCATCGGCGTCTTGAACAGGCGTTCCTGTTGCTGGCTGATCGCGTCCAGACCGCCGTTGTTGTCGATCACCACGGTGATCGGCAGTCCCTCGCAAAAGGCGGTTTCAATGGACAACCCACCAGCCAGAAACGCCCCGTCGCCCGACACCAGCACCACATTCGATGCCGGATGGATGTTCTTTGCCGACAGCGCAAAGGGCACGCCGCAGCCCAGCATCGAATTGATGCCGGGGTTCAGCATCCCCGCCAGTTGCCCGCCACGCCAACCGATCATGTTGACCGCGATCTCGGTCCAGAAATGCGTGTTGCCGCCGTCAAAGACCAGCCAGTCGCCCGCACCCATCGCCTTTTGCACCTCCAGCGCCAGATGCAGCGGGTGCACCTTGCGCCCCTCGGCGTCGTCCTGCGCGGCCTCGGTGGCAAGCGTCGCTTCCCAACCCGCGACCCAGTCGCCACGGCGGCTGCGTTGCAGGTCGAACCACTGCGGCCAGCTGCGCCCCAGCCCTGCCAGCGCCTCGCAGAAGGCACCCGGATCGCACAGCAACAGATCGTCGGCGGGTCGGTTGAACTCCAGTTCCTCATGGCTGCCATTGATGCAGACGACCCGCGTCGTCGCCGGAAAGAACGGCGCATTGCCAAAGTTCAGCGTGTTGTCCAGCTTGCCGCCGATCACCAGCACCAGGTCGCTGTCGGAAATGGCCGGTTTCGAGGGCGGATACTGGTGGAAATCGGCCAGCCCCATCCAGGGTTCGGCATCCTCGCCCATCAGCTTGCGGTGGCCGGGCTGGCCATAGACGGGCAGGCGCAGCGCGGTCGCGGCCTGCACCAGCGCCTCTTCGCCGCCTGCCCACCAGACCGAATGCCCGGCAATGATCACGGGTCGATCAGCCTTGCGCAGCAGATCCAGCACATGCGCCAGCGCGGCGGGGTCGGGCCAGGCACGGGCAGCCGGCCGGGGGCCGCGGTTCAGCGGACGTTCGGCCAGCCCGGCATCTTCGGGGAAGGAGGAAAACATGATGTCGACCGGCACCGACAGATGCACCGCGCCGGGATAGCCCGACAGTGCCGCGGTCCAGGCCCGATCAACATATTCCCGAATGCGCGTGCCGTCGCGCACCTGCACGGAATACTTGACCAGCGGCGCGGCGATGGCGACGTCGTCGATCTCCTTGAATCCGCCGGCGTTTTCGCGTTTCAAGGTCGAGGATGAGGTGATGAACACAATGGGCGTGCGCTCGCCCAGGGCTTCCATCATCGCGGGGACGGTATTGGCGAACCCCTCGGGGCCGACAAAGCAGACGGCAGGCTTGCGCGTCAGCCGGGTGTGACCATCGGCCAGATGCCCGGCCACCTGTTCATGCGGCGTGTTCATCACGGGCATCTGGCATTCGGCCATGCCCTCCAGCGCCGGGTTGCAGAACCCGCCTGCCAGGGTGAAGACGTGCTCGACGCCCTTGTCCTTGAGCGCGCGCGCCAAAAGCGCACCGCCGCGAATGCGTGGTGTGTCGGTCATAGGTGCCTCTTGTAACGGGAAGCGACGGCCGGGACTGGCCTTGTCGATTATTGTGGTTGCACGCCCGCGGCCCGCATGATGGCCAGGTTCGACGCGAGCTGCTTGTGCATGATCTCGGTCGCCTCGGCGGCGGTGCGGAACTGGACGACGGCGCTCATGCTGTCGGCAACCTCGCGAAAGGCAGGGTTTTCGGCGGCGGTGGCCAGCGTCGCTTCAAGCCGGGCGATCACGTCATCCGGGGTGCCCGCGGGCGCGATCAGCACGGTCTGCATGTCCATCCCGATCGGCAGGCCCAGTTCGGCGATGGTCGGCACGTCGGGCGAGCCGGCGTTGCGTTCCGTCGTCAGGGCCGCGATCACCTTCATCTGTTCGGGATAGCGGTGATGCACCCCACCCGAATAGGCCAGCAGGGCCTGTTCGCCCAGAATTGCGTTGACCATCCCAGGCCCGCCATCGACCGGCAGGATCTCTATGCTGATGTCATTGGCACGGGCAATCTCTGTCGCAAAGATCCGTGTCGTGGCGGACAGCGCGGCAAAGAGAAGGCCGGGGTTTTCGCGCGTGTGGGCAATCATGCCTGCATAATCGTCGAACGGCGCCGATGTCGGCGCGATCAGCGCAATGTCAAAGCTGGTCAACATGCCGGCAAAGGAAAAATCGTCGATGGAAAACGGCACCTGCGCCATCAGCGCCGGGGTCAGCGTGATCGTCTGCGTGGGGTTCAGCATGATGTTGTAGCCGTCTGCAGGCATCGAGCGCAGCCCTGCCAGCGCCGCCCCACCCGCCGCGCCGGGGCGGTTGACCACGTTCACCGGCACGCCCAGTTCCTCGGCCATCACGCTGGCCAGTGCACGGCCCAGAAGGTCGGACTGTCCGCCGGGGCCAAAGCCGACAATCAGCGAGATCGGTCGCTCGGGCCAGTCCGCCAGCGCAGGCGAGGCGACAGTCAGCGCGATCAGCGCGGCAGCTTTCAGGGTCTTGAACATCAGATCTCCTCCGGGTGTTCGGGTTTGCGGCTTGCGCCACGGGTAAAGCGCCAGACGGCAAGTGCTGTCATGGCCAGAAATATCAGGGCGATCGGGTGGGCGAGCAGGTTGGCCGGGTCGCGTTCGAGGATCTGGATCGACTGACGCAAGGTCAGCTCGAACGCCCGGCCAACGACGAAGCCGATCAGGAAGTTGACGACCGAAAAGCCCAGCTTGACGAACAGCACGCCCAGCACGGCAAAGGCCAGCATCACCTGGACGCCGAACGCACCCCCGCCTTCGACCCATGCACCGATGACGCAAAGGATCAGCACGACGGGAACAACCCGCCTTGTCGGCACGCGAACCACCTGCGCAAAGACCCGCTGGAACAATAGCCCGATCAGCAACAGCGCAAGGCTGGCTGCCATCATCGCTGCATAGATGCCACCGACCAGACGCGGCTGCTGGGCAAACATCATCGGCCCCGGTGTGACGCCGTGCAACATGAAGGCCCCGATCAGGATGGCCGCGATGACACTGCCGGGAATTCCCAGGGCAAACAGCGGGATCAGACTGGCGGGGACCACCGCGTTGTCGGCGCTTTCCGAGGCTGCGACCCCCTCGATCGCGCCGTTGCCAAAGCGCCCCGGTTCTTTCGACCGGCTGCGGGCAAGGCCATAGGACAGGAACGAGCCCACACTGGCCCCCAGCCCCGGCAGGATGCCCACGCCAATCCCGATGGCCGTGCCGCGCGCGATGGCCGGGGCAGCGCGGCCCCAGTCGTCGCGGGTCATGCGGCTGTCATCGGGGTCTGCGCCCTTGGCAATGGTGGCGGCCTGCTGGTCCAGCGCCGCGCGATTTCCGGCTTGCAGGATCATCTCGGCCACAGCCAGCATCCCGATGGCCATCGGGATCAGCGGGATGCCATCGAACAGCCGGTAATCGCCAAAGGTCAGGCGCGGCAAACCGGATTCGATTTCCAGCCCCACGGTGGCCGCCAGCAGCCCCAGAAGCGCCGCGACCAACCCCTTGGCCAGTGATTGCGCCGACAGGCCGGCAACAAAGGTCAGCGAGAAGACCAGAACGGCGCAGATTTCCACAGGGGTGATCGCCAAGGCATAACTGGCAATGGGTTGTGCCAGCACCACCAGCGCAAGCGTCGCCCCCAGATCGCCCAGCACCGAGGCGAAAAGCGCCGCCTTCAGTGCCTTGCCGGCCTTGCCCTGCCGCGCCAGGGGATAGCCGTCCAGCGCGGTCGGCGCCGAAGACGGCTCGCCCGGCACATTCAGCAGGATCGCCGAAACGGCGCTGCCTGCCGCCGACCCTTTGGCGATGCCGATCAGAAAGGCAATGGCGGGCAGCGCGGGCAGTGCAAAGGTCAAGGGTATGGCGATGGCAACGGCGGTCGCCTTTCCCAGCCCCGGCAACGCGCCCACAAGATACCCGATCGCCACGCCCGCGATGATCCAGAGCAGGACCATCGGGTGCAGAATGTCGGAAAAGCCTGACAGGATCGGGGTCATCGCCTAGCCCACCGTCGTGCCGAGGATACGATAAAGCAGCAACCAGCCCGCTCCCAGCGCCCCGGCGGGCAAAAGGATCAGCGCCAGCGGATTGCGCTCGCCCATCATCAATGCGGCGCCGACCACCAGCAAGGCCCCGGCCACCAGTGGCCCCGCAAGCCGCAGAACCCACAACGCCAACAGCACCAGGGCGGGCAATGTCACAAGGGCCAGCACTTCGGCGCGCATGAAGGGGCCGGGTCGGTGCGCGGCAATCCGAGAGCTCAGTACCGCCTGCGCCGCGATCCACAGACCCAGCGCAAGGACGGCCCACATCGTGATCTGTGGCAGCAGTCGCGGCGACAACTGCCCGGAAAACCCGCTCGGGATCTGCGCCGGGATCACCCACAGCAGCATCACAATGGCGAAAAGGACCAGCGCAAGGCCGGAAAGCGTTTCGGTGGCGCGCATGTTCCCCTCCCTCTACTCTTGCAGAAGTGCCCGTGCCCCGCGCGACCGGACGGCATGGCAAAGAGAGGCTAGCAGGGCGGTTGCCGATGTGGAAATATCATTTGCGGCGAAGTTCCATGCCGAAGCGGCATGGTCGAGGCGGAGGCAAGGCGTGAACATCAAACTCCAGCAATTGCGATACTTCGTCTCGGTGGCGGATCACGGCAGTATCTCGGCCGCCTCGGCAAGTCTGGGCATTGCGCAGCCTGCGGTCTCGCGTCGCCTTGCCGATCTGGAGCAGGAGGTCGGCGCGACACTCTTGCAGCGCAGGTCCACCGGGGTTTTCCTGACCGAAACCGGCAAGGTCTTTCTTGACCACGCACGTGCGGTGCTGCGCCGCCTTGATCGCGCCGAACGCGATCTGATGCTGGCGCGCGGCGCGGTGCCCGACGAAGTGCGTTTTGTGGTGCCGCCGGCGCTCAGCCGCTTTGTCGCCGCGCCGCTGGTGCGGGCGGTGATGACAGAATATCCCAACATCCGGGTCACATGCATAGAGACCCATTGGGACGATGCGCGCAAGCGCATGGAAGAAGGGCGCGGGGATCTGGCGCTGGTCACCAACGGCCATCTTTTTGCGAACACCAACGCCGAGGCATGGCTGCGCGACCTGATCTACTTTGGTGGGGCGCTCACATCCGAGTTTCACGGGGATGCCCCCATCGGCATGGCCGAGATTGCCCGCCAGCCACTGATCATGCCCAGTCGCCGCTACCTGATCCGGCGTATGCTGGACGAGATCGCGGCACATCAGGGACTGTCCCTGGCCATTGCGCACGAGATCGATTCCGGCACGCTGACCGAATCCTATCTTGAGGAGGGTCTGGGCTTCACCATCTCGATCTGGCAGACTTTTTTTGCGGGCGTGGCACGGGGGCAGATGTTCGCGCGTCCGATTGCCCTGCCGGCGCTTGACCGGACGCTGACCATCGTGACGCAACGCCCGGAACATCGCACCCACGCCACCGAGATTGCGGCAGGGTTCTTGCGGGAACGACTGACATCGCTGTACAGGGCCGGTATTCTGCGCGGCACCCTGCTGCAAGGCGGTCCGGCCTGAGCGGACAGTCGCGCCCTGTCCGAACGCATCCGGGTACCGGATTCCGGCAGGCCCCGGCACAACCTGCATACGGCGGCCACATCCGACCGCGCGAGGCCCGGCCCCGCACCGACCAGGCCGCGCGACTGGCGGCGTCCGATGACGGGGGTAGTTGCCACCGCCCCTGCCCGGAGGGAGGCCCAAGGCGGTTCAGAGCCTTTGCAAGGGCGGCCAGCGTCAGGACGATGCGCTGTGAGGGCAGGCCTCAGTGCCCGTGGGGGGCATGTCCCGAGACCAGCGCCAGATGATGCGCCTGATGGTGCATACCCACCGTCATCAGCCCGATGAAACCAAGTCCCCGGATGCGGGTGACATCCGGCCCCGTAATGGTCATCACCGCGCCGCCGGCGGTCTCTTTGGCCTGCATGTCCCAGCCTTCCACGCCGTTCATCGTGGTCACATGGGCCAGCACCATCGCGCGGATGGACACGACAACAGCCGGGTCGGTGGCGGTAACGGTGAACCGCGCCCCGCCGTCGATGTCGTCCCGGACCACAGCAGCCCGCAGCGTGACGTTGTTCATGTCGATCAGGTGCTGGCGCAGGGCCTCAATGTCGACCCTGCTCCAGTCTGTCGCAGGATCGGCCATCAGCGCAGCGGTGATTTCCTGGATCGCGGCAAAGGCGGCTTGACCGGCTTCACGCAGCGCGGGCACGGGGCCTTGCATCGTGTGATCAGGCGCGGAGGCAGGCGACGCCACGGGCAGCAACAGCATTGCACCCTGCGGGATCGTGATCTCGTCCACATGGCCCGACCGCGTTCCGTCCGCCGAGACGAAATGCAGGTGCAACCGTTCGCCCGGATGCGAGGCGATGCCTTCCAGCGCGGCGCCGGTATAGACGCCGATGATTGCGCCGGCCGCGCCCGCCTCGTCATACAGGTTTATCCCCGACTTGCTGTTGGCGCGGCCCCCGCCGTGACCCTGGCCGTGACCCGCGCCATGGCCGCCGTTCGTCGCGGCCTTGCCCGTGACCACATGCCAGACCAGTTGCGGGAAACTGCCTTCGATCCGGATCGGAAACCCGCCTCCGGCATCAAGACCAAGGCTTTGCGCCTGCATTTCGATGAAATGGGTCAGCCGATCAGGCGCCATGTCGTGCGGAATTTGCACGGACTGCCAGTTGACTACCGTACCATAGGCGAGAATGACCGCCTCTTCCCCGGCGTCTGGTGGTGTCAGGCGCGCGAGCGCGTCATCGCCACGGCTGACCAGGACCGCGCCGTCGCGGATCACCACCTCGCCGTGCAGCCCGGCAATCGCGCCCACCCCCCAGGCGGCGGGGGCGGTCAGGGTGTCCAGCGCAATGCTGCCTTCCGTCTCGCCCGTATGCATCATGTGGCGAAAGTTGCCATGCACCGTCAGATCCTGGGCATCAAGGGTGGCAGGAACGGTCAAGGCACAGGCGAAGACGATGGAACGCAGCATGGCAAGGCACCCGGAATGTTGCTTTGCCCCGGTATTGCAGCAGCCTGACCACGATCATATGATTATAGTCATGCACCAAGCGCTTCTCCCTCTGTTTGCCGGATCACGATCCTTTGACCTGCCGGTGGGCGAGGCGGTGTTTCTGACCGGGCAGCGCGTCGAGACGATCTTCATGCTGCGCTCTGGTCAGGTGCAGTTGCAGCGGCACACACCCCACGGTGCCAGATTGATCTTGCAGATTGCAGGGGCGGATACGGTATTGGCCGAGGCTTCGGCCTTTTCCGAAAGCTATCACTGCGACGCCGTTGCAACCGAAAGGGCCACCCTGGCTGCCCTGCCGAAACCCGCCTTCATCGCGGCCTTGCGCGACGATCCTGACCTTGCGCTGGCCTGGTCCGCCACGCTGGCACGGTCGGTCCAATCCGCGCGCGTCCGTGCGGAAATCCGGTCGCTCCCGAAAGTTGCCGAACGGCTTGATGCCTGGCTGGACGAGGGGCACGGCCTGCCGGAGAAAGGCCGCTGGCAGGACGTCGCGGCAGAATTGGGCATAACGCGCGAGGCGCTCTACCGCGAACTGGCCAGACGGCGGAAGGCCAATCCCCCCGCCGGAGCTCTGACACAAGAGCGGATGACAAAGCATGACATTCCCCAGAGCGGCGCCACCAGCCCGATCAGGTGATTTGGCGGTCCATCCCCGCGTGGGCGGGGAACACTCTTGCTGCGGAGGATTGATGCACCAGCGAAATCCCGATGTCAAAGAACCTACCGGCGTTTCGGCGCGGTGCAGGTGTCCTGGCTACAACCGCCTGACCAAGCCATCGCGCCAGCGCGGCGCACCCGTTCGGGTGGCGCATTGCTGGGCACATGCGCGGCGCAAGCTCAAGGTAGTCTTCGACCGCGACCGCTCCGAGATCGCCGCCGAGGGCCTGCGCCACATCGCCGAATTCTATGTCGTCGAAGCCGACATCAGGGGCGTCTCACCCGGTTAGCGCCTCTCGGCCCGTCAGTCCCGCACTGCGCCGCTGGTGGCGGCCTTCGGCGACTGGCTTCAGGCGCAGCGTCGCAAGATCGCTTCCAAATCCCGCTTGGGCGAAAAGCTCGCCTAGATCCACAATCGCTGGGATGGCCGCGCTTCTCCGCACAAGACTTTACAGCCGGTGGAGCGAGAAGGGCAGATGCGCGCGGATGAGGACCGGCTCGCCGTCCAGTGCCACGACCGGGGCAGCCTTGCGTGGGCAGCGGCGAAGCCCCAACCTTCAGCTCCAGAATTGGACTGCCTGTTCCAGAGCATTCGACGACGGACCGAAACCAGAGAACACCTGAGCCGGTCTGCCGAGCAGTCCTGCTCTTGCTTCGTCCGCCGCGATAGCCAAAATTCTGACGATTGATCACCACATCAACAGGTGGATTGCCTTGCTGGTAGAAGAGACCATGCAAGGCAAGACGAATGTTGCAGGCCGCAGATCGCCGACCCGATCAAAGGCGTGATCGAAAGAACATTCGTCCGGCGCTTGTCATTGTGGCCAACGCCTTGGGTCTCGCCGTGGCGCTGAGGATGCGTGTTCAACGCTTGTCCGATACCTCCGTTTCGCTGACGGCATCGCCCCATGGCGTCATGATCTCTGTCGCGCCGCAGTTGCGCCCGCCCTGGCGCATCACACCCGCCGGGACGCCGAAGGCATAGGGATGCACCGTGCGGCGGGCGGTGCGCATCGGCAGGGTTGCGGCCAGCGCCTGTTGCACCGAGGCAGGCAGCGTCTCATCCGCTATGGCCAGATCGGGGTTGCTCAGGTCGATGCGGGGATGGTGAAAGGCCGCCTCCAGCGACATGCCGAAATCCACCATGAAGCTGGTCAGATTGGCGACCGCCGGCAGGATCTTGCGCCCGCCCGAGGCGCCGATGGCGAACATCCGGTCCCCCTGCTGGCCGATGGTGGGGCAGATGTTCATCAGGCAGCCCTTGTCGGGGGCCAGCGAATTTGGCCGGCCCGGTTCGGGATCGAACCACATGATGCCGTTGTTCATCAACATGCCGGTCGTGGGCGAAACGATGTGGCTACCAAAGATCGACAGCAGCGTCTGGGTGACATTCACCATGTTCCCCGCACGGTCAACGATGCTGAAAGTGGTGGTGCAGGCCGGAGCCTCGTCGTGGCCTCCGGTATCCCCGGCATGGGCCAGCCGGTGGCGGTAGGCGGCCGACAGCGCGGCGGCCAGCGCGGCATAGCTGTCCCCCGAGGGCGCCTCGGTCGGGCGAAACGCCTGTTCCATCTGTTCCAGCGTCGCGCGCAGGTCATCCCCCGCGCTCAGGCCCGAGGGCGCGTGGATCATCGCATCGCGGTAGCGAAAGCTGCGCGGGGCCGAGGCGCGGGCGCGATACCCCGCCAGATCCGCCAGCGACAGCGCGCTGCCCTTGGCCTGCATATCCGCCACCAGGGCCGCGGCCAGTTCGCCTTCGTAAAAGTCGCGCGGCCCGGCTTCGGCCAGGCGGCGCAGGCTGCGGGCCATCACGGATTGGTCCAGCCGTGCCTCGGTGGCGGCGGTCCAGCCGGAAATGTTGGGCCACTGGCCGTCGATCAGGAACATGCGCGCCGCATCGGAATCGCGCGCCAGTTGCCGCGTGGCCGAGGCGATCAGCAGCGAGGCATACCAGTCGATCAGCATCCCGCGCTCGGCCAGCGCGATGGCCGGGGCCAGCAGATCGGCCCAGTCGCGGGTGCCATAGCGGCTGTGCGCCAGTTCCATCCCCGCCACGGTGCCCGGCACCGCCACTGCCGTGGCACCATAGATGTTGCGATCTCCGGCGACGCGGGTCCAGGGGAACAGATCGCCCGCAGCGTGATCCCGTTCCAGCGGATAGTCGGCCAGATCAAGCCCGGCGGGCGAGCGCATCCCGAATTCGATGGTTTCCGCACGACTCTCGCCCGCGCGCCACAGGGTCATCATGCCGCCGCCCATCGGGCCGCTCATCCAGGGTTCGACCACCCCAAGCGCAAACGAAGTGGCAACGGCAGCATCCATCGCATCGCCCCCGTCGGCCAGCACCTTGGCACCTACCTCCGCAGCGGTGCGGTGTTGGGCGGCCACGACGCCGCCTTCGGTCCAGACAACCTCTTTGCGGATGTGCTGGGTCTGGGAAAAATTGGTCATCGGGCTCTCCTGCGATACGTCGTTCGGAATGGTCAGGGGCGCGGCGCCGGGCGCCGAGCAGGGCCTGCAAACAACGCAAGCCCTGCCAGAATGGGGATAATTCCGGCAAGCACAAGGCCACCGGAATAGCCGTCGCTGGCGGCAAAGACCCGTTGTATCGCCAACGGGGCCACAACGTAGCCGCTGAACAGCACAAAGGTGCCTGCGGCGGTGATCTCGCCCACGCGACCCTCGGGCGCCGCCTCGGCCAGACCGCTGAGGAACACGCCGTTCCACGATACGACCGTCAGTCCCGCCAGCGCCGACAGGGCGATGACCCAGACCGTGCCGCTGTTCGGGCCGATGGTGGCCAGCGCGATCATCGTGGCGCCCGACACCAGGCACAACAGCGACAGCGCCCGCACCGGGGCGCCCATCCGGTCGCTGAGCCAGCCCATCAGCACGCGCCCCGGAACGCCAATCCCCTGGAGAACCGCAAAGGCGACACCGGCACCGACAATAGACCATCCAGCATGATCGCTCAGGATGACCGGGTAATAGCCCATCAGGATGCCCTGCGCGATGCCCAAGGCAAAACCTGCTGCCGTCATCCCTGCCAGTGTCGGTCGGCCCAACACCAGCGCAAACAGCCGAACCGGTGCGACAAGCAGGCTGCGCCAGGGTATGGGCGCACGGGCAACCGGCGCTTCGGCATCCAGCCCGCGAAAGCGACCCAGCACAACAGCGGCCAGAACGGCCAGCGCCGCGGCGATGGCAAGCCCGGCCCCGACCGATCCGGTCAGCACCGCAACCAATGGCAACAGCAGCCCCGCCGCCAGCCCACCCAACGGGACGCCAGCCTGTTTGATGGAAAAGATCGTTGCGCGTCGATGCCGTGGCACCACCTTCATCAGCAGATCGCTGCCTGCCGGGGCAGAGGGGCCATAGCCCAGTCCGATCAGAAAGGCGCACAGCAACAGGGCCTCCCATCGGCCAAGGCCGGTCAGCAGCATGGCTCCACCGGCCAGCACGCAGCCCAGTTGCAACTGCCGCAACGGCGCCATCCCTGCCAGCAGTGCCGGACCCCACAGAAAGAACAGCATGCTGCCCAGGCTGGTGACCGATGAAAGCTGACCCACCGCTTCTGGCGGCACGCCGGCCGCCAATGTAAGGGGCATTCCAAAGATCGGCAGGGCGCGGCTCATCAGCGCCAGCACAGCCTGCACCAGTGTGACGGCCACGACCAGCGGCAGCCATTCGGGCGTCGCCCGCCCGGCGGGACGGGTCAGATCACCCACTGGAACCCGTCGATCACGATGTCCTGCCCGGTGACGAAACAGGGTTCGGACAGCGCGAGAAAGGCGACCACCTGCGCCACATCCGCCGGTGTGCCCGTGCGACCAAGCGCGA
This sequence comes from Gemmobacter megaterium, assembly GCF_900156815.1. Classification (GTDB taxonomy): domain Bacteria; phylum Pseudomonadota; class Alphaproteobacteria; order Rhodobacterales; family Rhodobacteraceae; genus Wagnerdoeblera; species Wagnerdoeblera megaterium. The sequence continues at coordinate 2,842 of NZ_FTOT01000020.1, read as the reverse complement.
TGCCGGCCACCAGTTGATCCTTGCGGGCGCGGATCATGTCGTTGCTGCGTTCGGTCTCGATCACGCCGGGGCAAACAGCATTGACCAGCACATGCGGCGCCATCTCCTTGGCCAGCGCACGGGTCATGCCCAGCAAACCCGCCTTGGCCGCCGTATAGGAAAACTTGCTGACCGCCGAAGTCACGCCACCCGAGTGGGCATTGAGCGAGGACATCATCACGATGCGCCCGGCTTGCCGGGACAGCATGTGCGGCGCCACTGCATGGGTCCAGTTGAACGCGCCCTTGAGGTTGATGGCGATGGTCCGGTCAAATTCCTCTTCGGTGATCTCGGTGATGCCCTTGGAATTGGATCGCCCGGCATTGTTCACCAGAATGTCCAGCCGTCCGGCATCGGCCAGCACCGCGTCCACCACCTGATGCGCGCGGGCATGATCGGCCACATCCGCCTCGAAGGTCCAGGCCCGGCGGCCCATGCCCTCTATTTCGGCACGGGTGCGGGCCAGATCATCGGGGATCAGATCGACCAGCACGATGTCACACCCCTGCCGGGCCAGTTCATGCGCGCAGCCCCGGCCTATGCCGCGCCCGCCGCCGGTGATAAGAGCAACCTTTGTCATTCGTTCATGTCCTGTCCTTGGTCGGTGGGGTCACGCTGCCGGCAAAATGGCAGGCAACGATCTGGCTGCCAACCTTACGTTCCGCCGGATCCTCGGCGCGACAGATGGGCTGAACATGCGGGCAGCGCCCCTGGAACCGGCAGCCGGGCGGCAGGCGTGCCGCGTCCGGCGGCTCGCCCTCCAGCCAGAAATTCTCTGTCACGCGAGGGCCGTTGACCTTGGGCAGCGCCGCCAGAAGCGATTGGGTATAGGGGTGTTTCGGCGCGTCCATGATATCGTCTGCCGACCCGATCTCGACGATGCGGCCCAGGTACATCACCGCGATCCGATGACACATCAGGCGCACGACCGACAGATCGTGACTGATGAAGATGTAGGACAGATCAAAGGTTTCTCGCAGATCGCGGAACAGCCGCAGCACCGCAGCCTGCACCGACACATCCAGCCCGGCTGTAGGTTCGTCCAGAATGACGATGTCGGGGTTCAACATCAGAATCCGCGCAAGGCCGACGCGCCGCTGCTGTCCGCCCGAGATTTCATGGGGAAACAGATTGGCATGGCCCGCAGGCAGGCCGACCGACACCAGGATTTCCGTCACCTTGCGCAACCGTTCGGCGCGGGGCAAATCGGTGTGGATCACCAGCGGCTCTTCCAGCGATTTGCCGATCTTCCAACGCGGGTCCAGCGAGGCGCCGGGATCCTGATAGGCATATTGCAACCGTCTGCGCAGGGCACGGGCCGCCCGCGGGGATTGCCCGGCGATTTCGTTGCCATCCAGCAGGATCGAACCGGAGGTCGGTTTCTGGATGCCCATCAGCGTCTTGCCCAAGGTGGACTTGCCGCAGCCGGATTCGCCCACCAACCCGAGGATCTCTCCCTGCGACAGATGCAAGCTGACACCGTCCAGCGCACGAATCTCTCCCAGACGGCGCCCGAACGGCCCGGCAATGGGAAAGCGCACCATCAGGTCATGCACGCTGAGGATGGAATCGGCGGCGCTCATGCGAGGGACTCCTTGATCTGGCCAACAGGCGGGTGCGCACAGGACAAGGGATCGACGCAGCGCACGATATGTGCCGGTCCGGCCTGTGCCACGGGCGGGCGGCTGGCACAGGTTGCTTGGGCGCGATCACAACGCGGCGCAAAGCGGCAGCCGGGCGGCGGGGCGTAAAAGCTGGGCAGCTCCCCCGGAATTCCGGTCATGCCGCCGCCACCTTCGGGGCGGCTGGCGAGCAGTTTGGCGGTGTAGGGGTGGGAGGGGGCGTTGAAGAATTCATCCACTGGCGCCGATTCCACCTCTTGTCCGGCGTACATCACGGTGATGCGGTCGCAGATCTCATAGGCGGATCCAAGGTCATGGGTCGTCAGCATCACCGCAACGCCGCGTTCGGTGGCCAGGCGCCGCAGCAGGCCGAGGATCTGGGCCTGAATGGTTACATCCAGTGCCGTGGTGGGCTCGTCCGCAATGATCAGGTCGGGTTCGGGCAGCAACGCCATGGCGATCATCAGACGCTGGCGCTGCCCTCCCGACACCTCGTGCGGATATTTGCGCAACATCTGTTCGGGCTGCGGCAACTGCACCGCTGCAAGGGTCGCGAGGATCTTTTCCCGGTCCTGCCTGCGTCGGTCCTTGGGGTAGCGTGTCAGCAAGGCAGGCAGCCTGCCTGGCACGTCCGGGCGCAAGGGCGATTTCCACTTCATCAGTTCGTCGATCTGCTGGCCGATGGTGAACACCGGATTGAGCGCGGTGAAGGGATCCTGCGGAATGAAGGTGACGCGCCGCCCGCGCACCGCCTCTTGCCGGGGGGCGGCTGTCGCAGACAGCATGTCTACGCCGTCAAAGTCGATCCGCCCGCCTCGCACTTCCAGGGAATGACGGGGCAGCACGCCTAGAATCGCGCTGGCCAATGTGGTCTTGCCACAGCCCGACTCGCCAACCAGCCCCATGATCTCGCCGCGCCGCATGGTCAGGTTCGCCCCATCCAGCACATGGGCAAATCCACCGTCGCCGCGAAAGCCGAGGCTGAGATTTTCGACGGTCAGAAGGGGGGTGCTCATTTGCGGCCCTTTCTCAGCTTGGGGTCAAGAACATCGCGCAAGCCGTCGCCCAACAGGTTGAACCCCATGAGGCTCTGTTGCACAAATCCCGTGTGGGATTCATCTCATGAATCCAGCGTGGTAGCTGGGATACATGAGCAGACCTACACCCCCGACCTACAGGAC
>NZ_FTOT01000028.1:2500-5578 GCF_900156815.1 Gemmobacter megaterium | reverse complement strand
TTTGGTTGCGGGGGCAGGATTTGAACCTGCGGCCTTCAGGTTATGAGCCTGACGAGCTACCGGGCTGCTCCACCCCGCGCCATTGTAGGGAGATTATCTTGGTTCTTATCAGGTCTGGCGGCGAGCTACTCTCCCACGTCTTGAGACGCAGTACCATTGCCGCGGCGGCACTTAACTTCCGAGTTCGGGAAGGGATCGGGTGTTTTGCTCGCGCTATGACCACCAGACCGGAGAAGAACCAAGGACACATCGGCGCTATATTTTAGCGACTGTCATGTTGAGTATTGTGTAGCATGTTTCCAGAGTCTTGCTTTTTCTGGATGGATCAAGCCAATCGGGCAATTAGTACCGGTCAACTGAACGCATTGCTGCGCTTACATCTCCGGCCTATCGACGTGGTGGTCTTCCACGGCCCTCAAGGGAGACCTTGTTTTGAAGGGGGCTTCACGCTTAGATGCCTTCAGCGTTTATCCTGTCCGCTCATAGCTACCCAGCACTACCGTTGGCACGATAACTGGTCCACCAGTGGAGCGTTCACCCCGGTCCTCTCGTACTAGGGGCAACTCTTCTCAAGTCTCCTACACCCACGGCAGATAGGGACCGAACTGTCTCACGACGTTCTAAACCCAGCTCACGTACCTCTTTAAATGGCGAACAGCCATACCCTTGGGACCTGCTCCAGCCCCAGGATGAGATGAGCCGACATCGAGGTGCCAAACGATGCCGTCGATATGGACTCTTGGGCATCATCAGCCTGTTATCCCCAGAGTACCTTTTATCCGTTGAGCGATGGCCCTCCCACTTGGGACCACCGGATCACTATGGCCGACTTTCGTCTCTGCTCGACTTGTCAGTCTTGCAGTCAGGCGGGCTTCTGCCATTGCACTCGACGACCGATTTCCGACCGGTCTGAGCCCACCATCGCGCGCCTCCGTTACTGTTTGGGAGGCGACCGCCCCAGTCAAACTCCCCGCCACGCAGGGTCCCGGACCCGGATAACGGGCCGCGGTTAGACATCAAGAGTGCGAAGGGTGGTATCTCAAGGGAGACTCCACCGAGACTGGCGTCCCGGTTTCGATGTCTACCACCTATCCTGCACATCGCAATCCTGATGCCAATGCGAAGCTGGAGTAAAGGTTCATGGGGTCTTTCCGTCTAACCGCGGGTAGTGTGCATCTTGACACACAGTTCAATTTCGCTGAGTCCACGTTAGAGACAGCGGGGAGATCGTTACGCCATTCGTGCAGGTCGGAACTTACCCGACAAGGAATTTCGCTACCTTAGGACCGTTATAGTTACGGCCGCCGTTTACCGGGGCTTCAATTCGGAGCTTGCACCCCTCCTTTTAACCTTCCGGCACCGGGCAGGCGTCAGACTGTATACGTCGCCTTACGGCTTCGCACAGCCCTGTGTTTTAAGTAAACAGTCGCCACCCCCTGGTCTGTGCCCCCCGCCACTGCTTGCGCAATGACGGGGCTCCCTTCTCGCGAACTTACGGGAGCATTTTGCCGAGTTCCTTTAACGTGGTTCTCTCAAGCGCCTTGGTATACTCTACCAGTCCACCTGTGTCGGTTTGGGGTACGGTCTGATGGAGGGCTATTTCCAGGGACCACGCGGCTGCCAGCTCAATCCGATAAGAGCTGACAACGTTAATGATCCGTCACATCCTCCTGGCCCAGGAATATTAACCTGGTTCCCATCGACTACGCCTTTCGGCCTCGCCTTAGGGGCCGGCTTACCCTGCTCAGATTAGCTTTAAGCAGGAACCCTTGGACTTTCGGCGACAGGGTCTCTCACCCTGTTTGTCGCTACTCATGTCAACATTCTCGCTTCTGATCTCTCCACCGGATGCCTTACAGCCCGGCTTCACAGAAAGCTCCTTGTGTCCATGCCATCCACGGATGGATGGTCAAGACACATGGAGCTATATCACAGAACGCTCCGCTACCACGCACATCGCTGTGCATCCCGAGCTTCGGCTCATGGCTTGAGCCCCGTTACATCTTCGCCGCAGGACCTCTTGACTAGACCAGTGAGCTGTTACGCTATCTTTAAAGGATGGCTGCTTCTAAGCCAACCTCCTGGTTGTTTTGGAAGTCCCACATGCTTTCCCACTTAGCCATGAATTGGGGGCCTTAGCTGCGGGTCAGGGTTGTTTCCCTCTTCACGACGGACGTTAGCACCCGCCGTGTGTCTCCCGGATAGTACTCTGCGGTATTCGGAGTTTACTTAGACTCAGTAAGGCTGTGGGCCCCCATCATCCATGTAGTGCTCTACCCCCGCAGGTATTCGTCCGAGGCGCTACCTAAATAGCTTTCGCGGAGAACCAGCTATCTCCGAGTTTGATTGGCCTTTCACCCCTAGCCACACGTCATCCAGACCCTTTTCAACGGGTGTTGGTTCGGACCTCCAGTTGGTGTTACCCAACCTTCATCCTGCACATGGCTAGATCACTCGGTTTCGGGTCTGATCCCACGAACTCAACGCCCTTTTAAGACTCGCTTTCGCTGCGCCTACACCTATCGGCTTAAGCTTGCTCGTAAGACCAAGTCGTTGACCCATTATACAAAAGGTACGCCGTCAGGACTCATGGTCCCTCCGACTGCTTGTAGGCGTCCGGTTTCAGGTACTGTTTCACTCCCCTCGTCGGGGTGCTTTTCACCTTTCCCTCACGGTACTGGTTCGCTATCGGTCAGCAAGGAGTACTTAGCCTTCGGGGGTGGTCCCCCGATCTTCAGACAGGATTTCACGTGTCCCGCCTTACTTGATATGTCCCGTGGTGCTTCCTGTACGGGGCTGTCACCCTGTATCGCTGGCCTTTCCAGACCATTCCAGTCACACTTCCAGGCTCGGCTGGTCCGCGTTCGCTCGCCACTACTAGCGGAGTCTCTATTGATTTCCTTTCCTCCGGGTACTTAGATGTTTCAGTTCCCCGGGTTTGCTTCAAAACCCCTATGTATTCAGGGTAATGATACCTGGTTTTGCCCGTTGATAATCTGCAACGCAGATAACAACAGACAATCAGGTGGGTTTCCCCATTCGGACATCCATGGATCAAAGCCTATTCCCGGCTCCCCA
>NZ_FTOT01000013.1 GCF_900156815.1 Gemmobacter megaterium | reverse complement strand
TTCAGTCCTTTCCTGCCTGGGGTGCAGCATCGGCCCGCGGGGTCGTAACACCGCGGTCGATACGAGACAACATGAACGATAGCAAGGCAATAATACCGACTTGACGAAAATCGCCTTGCTCTGATAACGGTGCTACAGGACGAGATTGCAACATTAAAGGCGCAAAAGGAGTTTTGCCCTGCACATGTCATGTGCACGCAACGCTATTCTTGCGATGATGATCGTGGCGACACCGGCGCAAGCCGCTGTGGCTGCACCCTGTCTTGCCCCCGAACGCCCCTTCCTGCCGCAATCACGCGAAGACATGCGCCGCTACGCCGATCTGCTCCGCGCGGACTTCGAGACCTACATCGCTGAGGTCCAGACCTATTTCCGCTGCCTTGACGAGGAACGCGCAAGGGCGTTTGTTGAAGCACGAGAGGTTACTGAACAGTACGGGCAGTTCCAGCGCGCCCAGGAATAGCGTCCGAAATCCGCACGCGTCTGGTGCGGGGATTGCGTGGGCAAAGCCAATTCGAAGCGCAATCTCGAGCATCCCACGTTTGCTTGCTGTAAAGGAGCACGGAAGGGAACTACCAGTGGTTCATCAGTTGGGTTCCCTGCGCTGGCGATGGCGGGTCGTACTGGCGAAGGCGGAGACCCGGAGTGCTACAACTCCGAGGACCAGAATTGCGAAGGGGAGCCGCAACGGGTTCGGGACAGGTGTCGCCCGATGAAAGCTCAGGAAATGCGCGTAGAGGAAGTAGGCCGTATGCGCGACGACCAGCGCCCAGAAGACCAGCGCCGTCATCTGGACGGTCTTCCAGGACGCCGCGCCGAGGGTGCGCACTGCGCGATCATTGGACGTGATCAGAAGGATGAAGCCGATACCGAGCGCGAGGATGCCAATGGCATTGGCGAGCCCGAATCCGTGCTGCAGCATCACGTATCGCAAGTCGAACGGATGATATTCGAAACCGAACAGGCGAATGAGGTTCCATTCCACCCAACCGTCGAGAATGATCACCGTGTGTACCATGGCCAGAGCGACCGAGTAAATTCCGAGTTCCCGCCGCCAAGGAAGCCATCTCGCGCATGCGCGAAAAATACGTGGTGCGGCACCAAGTGTCATCGTCAGGGCAAGCAGCAGGACCGCCGCATCACCGAAAGCGCGGTTCCATCGATGCATCGGGCTCCACTGACCATGCACGAGCGAGAAGGCATACACGAGCGCTGCGGCAGTTATGACAACGACGACATGACGCATGAGTGTCCGCCACCGGTTCGCAGATGATGGTGACGGTGTAATGGGCGAGTTGGTGGCAGTGGTCATTGAGAAGCCTCGTTCGGGAAGTTTATTCTTCGCGTGTGAAATGAGCGCCATCTCCGCCATACGGCGATGGACAAGACAACGATTCCGCCGGCGGTGAGGTAAGGCCGCATCGGATCGAACCAGATCATCAGGGCTTCGCCGCCGAAGATCAGCATGAGGATCTTGTTGCAGGTCGGACAGGCAATCCCGACGAAACCCACCGTTCCTCCTGCTGCGGCGCGCCGAAGCCCGCAGGCGCTCGGAAGAGCGACGAAGGTTCCTGTCAATGCGGCGAGCAGTACCAGGGATGGAAATTCCCACGCACCGACAGGCGTCATCCGGACGAAGAGCGGGTTAGCCCAGACAGCAGAAACCGTTCCCATCGAAGCGAACACAAGCACTGCGCCCAACCAACCGCGCAGGAACGGGTGCCATACTTGCGGCCAGAACCAGATCGATTCTTTAACCGACATTACATTTCCTTATCGAGCAGTATGGTCCAACCGGACGATTTCGCCGTCGAAGGCGATCTGGAAGCGCCATCGCCCGCCCATGGAAAAGGTGCCGGCTCCCCTCCAGGAGCCGTCGGATCGGCGGAGCATTTGCACCGGCGTCCGCCCCATGTCGTGGCCGACCATGGTCATTGATACACTTGGTTGAATGAGCGTCGCGTCGTTGCTGCCCTCGTCGCTTTCGAACCTTACGGTGATCTCGAAGGCATATGCCTGACCATCCTCCACTGCGACCAGAAGGCGACCGCCGGCGACATCCACTGCTCGGGCAGACCCGGTGGAGCCGGGCTCCCGTTCGCCCGAAAGGCCGAAGACCAGGAACGCCGCCACCGTTGCCGCAACCAGGGCGAGTGGTATGGCGAGCAACGCTACGCGAAGGGTCCTCATGGTCCTAAAGTACGACGACCTGGGTTCCGACGCGGACCAGGTCATAAAGTTGCTCAACGTGATGGTTGTATAGACCGAAGCAACCGTTCGAGGCCCGTCGGCCGATCTTGGCTACATTGTCGATCCCGTGGATGCGGTAGTATTGCCAGGACAGGTTCAGCGCGCGCGTTCCCAGCGGGTTGTCCGGTCCCGGGTGCACTATTGCCGGCAGCGTCGGGTCGCGTTGGCGCATGCTCGGGGTCGGTATCCATGTCGGATGCATGCGCTTGAGCACGATCTCCGTGCGGCCGCGACGGGTGAATTCCTCGGTCATCGGTCCCGAGCACGGGAAGACCAGATACGTGGCTTCGTCCTGCGACCAGAAGTGAACAGCGCGAGAGTCGCTGTCGCAGATGATCGCCCCGTGTCTCAGGCTGTCGAAATGGTCGCGCCACTGCACGGTCCGGAACGCCATGGTATTGCGCCGGACGCGTGTGGCGGCATCGGCCTCGATCTCACCAACAAAGCTTTGGGCAAGAGAGGTGCTTGCGCTCAAAGAAACCAAACCGCCTCCTGCCAGTGTCATCACCTGGCGCCGATTGAGTATAGTATTCCTCATTTTGCTTCTCCTATGTGATGTAGCTGCTGTTTGATCGAGCAAGCGTTGCTTCCGTTGTCACTCGATCCCGTTCGCGCGCTGAAGCGCACGGACAAAGGCAATTATGGTGGTCACCTCAGCGCGAGTGACACCCTCGATCGGGGGCATATTGCCAAACCGCCAGTGATGCGCGCGAACGCCATGCCGAGCAGCAATGTGGAAGGCTTCATCGGAGTGATGCGCCGGGTGATAGATGCGGTGCACGAGCGGCGGGGCGATACCTTCGCGGCCTGCTGCATTCGACCCATGACACGCCGCGCAAAAGGTCGTGAAGGCGCGTTCGCCCATGACCTCGGTCGGGGTGAAGCTGGCGGGAAGGACGACCTCGACCATCGGGGGTGGAACGAGATCGGCGGGCAGATCGGGCAGGCCCGCGACCGTAGTCGGAGGTGGGGCGCGTTCGCGCGACAGGGTCCAGACGCCGGCGACGGCAATGGCGATGGCGATGACAAGGCCCAGGCTGGTCGGGTTCATTCCGGTTTTCCATTCCAGAGCGCCCCCGGTGCATCGGTCTGGTTCCGAGGCACCGGAGGCGGAGGTCCATGGCAAGGCTCAGACCGAGACGACCAGTTCGGTCATCATGCCCGTGATAAGATGTGGCATGTGGTGGCAGTGCAGCATCCAGCGCGCCGCCTCGCCCGCATCGAAGGCGATGGTGACCATCGACATCGGCGGGATATGTACCGTGTCGCGCACCGCGCCATTGATCCGCCTAGGCGGGCCGATGTTCCGGCCACCGACGCCCAGGACCTGAAACACATGCCCGTGCAGATGCATCGGATGGGCCATCATCGACATGTTGTGGAACATCAGCTCGACGCGTTCGCCCGACCGCACATGGATGGGGGCGTGGCCACCCCAGGTGCGGTCGTTGATCGTCCAGCGATAGGGGGACATGGTGCCGTCCAGCATGACCATTTCGCGGCGCGCCGCAGCGCGCTGCGGCAGCGAAGCCCGCGCGCGCAGGCTGGCTTCCTGTGCGAGGTCGTAGTCAAAGGCCGGCGCGGCTTCGTCTCCCAGTTCGGCGATCTTTGAGATCTGCCCTGCCGGGGTGGCAAGGATGATCCCGGTCCGCTCGCGCTCGCCCTCGCGCAGGGCCAGGATCGGCCAGGCGCCTTCCGCTGCGGGCAGATCGAGTTCGATATCCAGCCGCTGTCCCATCGCAAAGCCGAACCGACGGCCGGAGAGCGGCTCGACGGCATGGCCGTCCACAGCCACCAGACGCCCTTCAATACCGCCCGTATCGATCCAGAACACGGTTGCCGAGGCTGCGTTGATGATGCGCAGCTTGACCCGGCCGCCCCGCTCGACGCTGACGATTTCGGGGTCGGCGAGCGTTCTGTCGTTGGCCAGATAGGCATCGAAGTCGATATCGTTGAGATCCATCTCCATGCCATTCATTCCGGCCATGCCGCCGTGATCACCCCCCATCATCCGGCTCATCATGCCGCCACCCATCGCGCCGTGATCCATGGCCCCGTGATCCATCGCACCATGATCCATGGCACCATGCCCCGGCCCGTGATCAATATTCGCCATCAGCTCATCGGGAGATGCGAAGGAGAAATCCTGCAGGATCAGGACGACCTCTTGCCGGTCCTCAGCGAGATCTTCGTCTGAGCGGACGATGAGCGGCGCGGCGAGCAGCTGCATTTCCTGAACGGGCATGTGGCTGTGCATCCAGTGAGTGCCCGCCAGCGGCGCAAAGTCATAGTCCCGCGCCTCGCCCGGCCGCAGGGCGGGCATGGGGGCGTCGGGCACGCCATCCTGATCATTGGGCGGGATCTGCCCGTGCCAGTGGATCATCGTCTCGATATCGAGCGCGTTTTCCAGCCGGACGCTGAACCGCTCGCCGGGATCGAGGATCAGCCCCTGCCCGCCCCGGGCGTTTTCCAGCCCGAAGACGTTCGCGGCCCGACCGCCGATGTCCAGCACACGGCTGGCGGCGCGAAGCAGGTGCTGGGGTGCTGCGGTCTGCGCGCGCAAAACGGTAGGCAGCGAGAGCGCGGCCATCGAGGCAGCACTTGTCGCCATGAACCGGCGACGGGTGTAACGAGTGGTCATCAGATAAGCTCCTGTTTGCCGACGGATTTGTCGGCGATCACTTGTCCCGGCCATGCGACCGGAGGGCGATGTTTCAGGAGCGCGTTTTGGGAGGTCTCAGATCGGGTGCGGCCGCAAGACCGCCCATGATTTGTCCGCCGGAGAGGAGGTAAGGCACGGACGCGAAGACCGTTATCGAGGTCGGGTCCGGTAGCAGCGAATGCAGCGTTGACATACAAGGGAGGATGCAAGAGCTGCACTCAGCATCCAGAGCGTGGTCCGGGTTCTCGCCATCAACACAGCAGTTTGCGCGCTGCGTGTCGGCATGTTCTTGTTGCAGTTGAACGTCGAAGTTATTCGGATGCGCTGCCAGGGCATGACCCTGCAGGATCGGCGCAAAAACCAACATCGCGACGAAGATTGCCGCGATCCAGGGCCGCCAGAAACTGTACGTACAATGATCGTTCATAGGACGACGATAAGCGCGTGCCCTTGCTCCGTCCAGCAGGGATGCTTGTCTCAGCTTCAACAAGAGCGTGAACCCCGCTGGCTGGCAAGCGCTGCAGCCAGCCCCTTCGCAGGCAGGCCATGCCCTTATGGCAAATTGAAGGGCCGTCCGTATCGGGACCGCGAAATCAGCGCGTTTGATCTTGATCAAGGCAAGACCAGGCCGGGGAGGTGTACTGGGCGATCATACTTTCGGACGAGACAGCATGACAGGGGTTCGGATCAACAGCGAGACGGGGGCATGGAGCTGGCGCTGGCTGCGTTGGTTCATGGTGTCGTTGATCCTGCTGTCCCTCGGACTTGCGACGATCTATATGGCAGATGCCCATCCCGTCCAGCATCATTCCGATCATGGTCTGACGACAGCCTTGTCCGATGTCGCGTCTGGTAGCCCGGAGTGCTGTGACGATGCGGATCCCGGGCATGCAGCCGGTGCTTGCTCAACTTCCGGACATTGCGTTGCCTGTGCGACTTCGACAGCGGGAACAATCGCGCCAACCTTGTCGCCTGAGGCACGTCCTGACCCGCGCCTGATCGTCCTGCCTGCGGGTTTGACCTCGGATCCGGCCGGACGCCCTCCGAAATCTGCCTGAACGGTCTGACAGGAGCACGGTCGCGTTGCATCGCGCTCCTGCCGCACGAGCGGGCAGTAGAGCCTATCCGGCACCTCGACCTGCTTCGTGAGCAAAGCGACCGCATTCCGGTTCACTGCGTGCAGTGAGGCCCCTTGCGGTCCGGCAATGCCGTTCCGGTGACGCAGGCAGCCCAGCCCGAGATCAGGATTCCACGCTGCCGCGATACCCGGAACCCTCAGCGATGAAGGTTTCCATCAATGCACGACACTTCCCATTTAACCACCAGGTGCGGCTTTATCGCGGCGACCGGCTTCGGCGGCACGGCACTTTATGCCCTCTGGGTCGGCTATGGCGCAGCGCCCGGCCCGTTGGCGCTCTTTGGCGAAACGCATGCCGAGGACGCAGGGGGCCATGATGATCATGCGGCCCATTCGGCGCCCGAGGGCCAGTCGCTGACACGCCAGGAGTTCGAGGCGCAGGTGCAGGACTTTGTTGCCCGCTTCGGCGAGGCTGACGGCAGCGTGCGGCCGCGTCATCCTGACGTTTCAGGCTCCGCCATGGCCGAGGACGCGCATGAAGACCAGACGGCGGATCATGCTGGGACGGGGCATGTTGGTCATGGCGGCCACGGTGACCACGGCGGCCATGGTGCGGCAGCGCATGCCCCCCAGCCCGTTACGGACGCGCATCGCCACGACCCGAGCGCGCCTTTCGACATCTGGCTGCAGGCCGGCCAGTTCTTCTTCGAGCCCGCACATCTGCGGCTTGAAACGCATCAAGCCTACAGGTTTCGCATGATGGCAACCGATGTGTCACACGGAGCCTCGATCCATTTCGGCCGCGGCGGGCGGATGATCCGGCTGCGACCGGGGCAACTGGTCGAGACCGACATCACCCTGCACCGGCCGGGCGAGTTCCTGATCTATTGCACCTACTATTGCGGCGCAGCCCATGACGTGATGCAGGCGCGCCTCAGCGTGACGGAAGGGGGTGCGGCATGACCGCCTCGCTTCGTGATCGGCTGGACCGTCTTTCTCCCGGTGACCGCAGGTTGCTGATCGCGCTCTCTGGCCTGGCCATCCTCGCGCTCCTCACCGGTATCGGCGGTGGCACCGGTGTGGCGCTGGCGCGTGCCGGCTGGATCGACCTCATCCCTGAGACGGGCTACCAGCTTCTGACCCTGCACGGGGTCGGGATATTCTTCTACTGGCTCTATCTTGTGCAAGGCGCCATCCTGCTGGCGCTTGCCGCGATTGAGGCCGGGCGGGGGCTTGCCGCACGCGGCTTGGCCTGGGGCGGGTTCGCGCTGATGCTGGGCGGCATGGCGCTATCGCTGGGCGCGATTTCGGGCGGCACGCCGCTTCTCTATAATGGCAACCCCGAACTTGCCGAATACGAGTTGGGTCGGCTTGGCGTCTTCAATGCCGGCTATATCCTGCTGGGGCTCGGGTTGATCGCGCTGCCGGCGGCCGGGGTGGCGACGCTCCTGGCTGCGGTGCGGCGGGCGGGGGAATTCTCGGCGGTCGGCTTCGCGCTCTTCGCCTGGGCGGGGTTCCTGATGGTGACGGGCTTTGCGCTGGTCTATGTCTTCGCGCCGGGGCTCCTCTGGGCGCTGGGGCTGGGCGGGATGCCCGCCAATCACAGCACCAACTGGCACATCGTCTTTCACAACATGCATTACCTGCCGCTGATGGCCACGGTCATCGTCTGGTATGTGCTGATGCAGGAACTGATCGGTGTGAAGTCAGTCTTCGGCGCACGGTTCTCCAAGCTCGTCTTCGCTGCCTACCTGGTCTTCGTGCCGCCGACCTCGCTCTACCACATGTTCCTGGAGCCCGACCTGCCGGGCGCGGTGCGTATCGCCGGCTCGCTCCTGTCGCTCTTTGTCAGCGTGCCGACGCTGACCGCCTTCCTGATCATCGTCGCCTCGCTTGAGGTGCATGCCCGCACGCGCGGTGGCCGGGGCCTGTTCGGCTGGATCCGGGCGTTGCCCTGGCGGGAACCAGCGATGGCGGCGGCGGGGTTTGCAGTGGTCAACATGGCCTTCGGGATCGTGCTGGCCTTCGTGCTGATCCAGGCGGGCCTGGCGCCGCTTCTGTCGGATACGTTCTTCGTGCCGGGTTATTTCCACTTCTTCACCGTCGGCACGGTTTCGCTGAGTTTTCTGGCCGCACTGGCACTGATCCTGCCCGCGCTGACCGGGCGCGGTCTGGCCGTGCCGGGGCTGGCGCGCTTCACCCCGCATCTGGCGACCTTGGGACTTGTGGCCTTTGGCGGGGCCGGGGTGGCGGCGGGCTACATGGGTGTGCCGCGGCGCGTGATTGATGCCGGCTATGGCGGGGACGCGCCCGCGCTCTGGCCCGCGCTGATGGGCTGGGTCGCGGGGGGCGGGCTGCTGATGGCCCTGGCTCTGGCCACTTTCGCGTTCTCGGTTGGCGCGACCTTGCTGCCCGGGCGCGCGACGGTGCCCTCCTTGCCGCAATGGGATGCGGCCTGCGCATCGCGACCGGGGACTGCCGCGCTGGTCGGGCCGCTTGCCGTGCTGGTGATCGTGATCGGCATGTATGCCGCAACCGCTGCCGGGTTCGAGCTGATGCGCGCGCTGCCGATCGAGGCGGCGGGCGGCGGCCATGCCCACTGAATGAAAGGAAAAGACCATGAAATTCGACATCACGCTCATCTTCACCGTCGCCGCAGTCTGGGCGGTGCTGGCGCTGGCCTATGCGCTGGCGCCCTGGTCGGGCATGATCGGCTATGCCTGGGTCTGGGGTTTCGGCGCGGCGCTGTTCCTCGGACTGGGGCTGGCGCTGCGGGCGGCATCTGCCGCCCACCGCAAGGCGGAGGGCAGACCATGACGGATCAAGCCAAAGCCCCCGCCCTCAGCGCAACGGTCACCCTTACTGTGCCCGGTATGGGCAGCGATCATTGTGCCGGAATCGTCAAGACCTCGCTCAGCCGTCTGACTGGCGTAGCTGCGGTTCGGACAAGCATTGCCAGCCACCGTGTCGAGGTGTCCCACGATCCGGGCAAGGTGGATGCCGCCGCGATGCGGCTCGCCGTCGAGCGCGCTGGCTATGAGGTCGATGCGATCGAAACCGCGGAAGGCCGGTCGCCAGCGGGAGCCGCCGCATCCGAAGATCGCTACCTGTCGCAGGCCTGGAACCAGCTGGTCTTTGCCGCCGTTCCGGCCACGCTGATCATGCTGATCATGGTCCCGCACATGTTCTGGGCGAAGATCCCGGGGTATCTGCTGATCGTCGCGGTGCTGGCCTTTCCGGTCGTCTTCCTGCGCGGTGGCTGGGCCACACATGTCTCGGCCTGGCGGTCACTGACCAACCGCACCGCCAATATGGACGTCCTGATCTCGATGGGCAGCCTGCCGCCCTATCTGATCGGGTTGATCGGCTTCGTCTATCCGATGACCTCGTTCATCGAGATGGCGGCGACGATCATGACTTTCCACTTGCTGGGCCGCTATCTGGAAACCCGCGCCAAGGGCCGCGCCAGCCAGGCGATCAAGCGGCTGATCACCATGGGCGCCAAGACCGCCTCGGTGCTGCGCGACGGTCAGGAGGTCGAGCTACCGGTGGCCGAATTGCAGCCCGGCGATGTGATGGTGGTGCGCCCCGGTGCCAAGGTGCCCACCGATGGCGAGATCGTGGAGGGCAACAGCCATCTGGACGAATCCATCGCCACGGGTGAATCCGTGCCTGTCGAAAAGGGCCCGGGCGATGCCGTGATCGGCGCCACGATCAACAAGGAGGGGCTTTTGAGGGTGCGCGCCACGCGCGTCGGTGCCGATACCTTCCTTGCGCAGGTCATCCGGCTGGTCGAGGAAGCACAGGGATCGAAGGTGCCGATCCAGGAGTTCGCCGACTGGTTGACCGGCAAGTTCGTGCCGGCAGTGCTCATCATCAGCCTTGCCAGCTTCGCCATGTGGCTGGTTCTCGGTGAGAGCCTGCGGCCGGTGCTCGGCTGGGGGGCGGGGTTCCTGCCCTGGGTCAATCCGGACCTTGCGCCGTTGATGGTGGGGGTTCTTTCGGGCGTCGCGGTGCTGGTCATTGCCTGTCCCTGCGCGCTGGGACTGGCAACGCCGACGGCCTTGATGGTGGGCTCCGGCATGGGGGCCGAGCGCGGTGTGCTGATCCGCTCGGGCGAGGCAATCCAGACTCTGAAGGACATCAAGGTGGTGGTGCTCGACAAGACCGGCACCGTCACCAAGGGCAAGCCCGCGCTGACCGATGTCCACGCGCTGGAAGGCTTTGACGAGGCACAGGTGCTGCGCTCTGCAGCCTCGGTCGAGGCCGGGTCCGAACACCCGCTTGCGCAGGCCATCGTCGCGGGCGCGCGAGAACGCGGGCTGGACATTCCGGAGGTTGCGAAGTTCCGATCCATCACCGCGCGCGGGGTTCAGGGCGAGGTCGAGGGCGGCATGGTTTGCGTTGGAAGCCGACGGCTGCTGACCGAGGCTGGCATCCCACCCGAGGCGCTGGAGAGCCGGCTGGTCATACTGGAGACCGAGGGCAAGACCGCGATGCTGGTCGCGATCGGCGACCGGCCGGCGGGGCTGGTGGCGGTGGCCGACACGATCAAGGAAGACTCCAAGGCCGCCATCGCCGCGATGCAGGCGCTTGGCATCCACGTTGTCATGGTCACCGGCGACAACGAGCGCACCGCGCGTCATGTCGCGGCGCAGGTGGGTCTGGACGAGGTCAAGGCCGGTGTTCTGCCCGAGGGCAAGGTCGAGGCGATCCGCGCATTGCAGGCCCAGCATGGCGAGAAGGTCGCCATGGTCGGTGACGGGATCAACGATGCCCCGGCGCTCAAGCAGGCCAATGTCGGCATCGCGATCGGCGCAGGCGCCGATGTGGCGATCGAGGCGGCCGATGTCACCCTGGTCACCGGCGAACTGACCAAGGTGGTCGAGGCAATCCAGCTTTCGAAAGCCACGTTCCGCAAGATCGTTGAGAACCTCTTCTGGGCCTGGTTCTACAATCTCGCGGCGATACCTGTCGCCGCGCTCGGCCTCCTGCATCCGATGATCGGCGTCATCGCCATGACCGCAAGCTCGCTCTCGGTGATCGGCAATTCGCTGCTCTTGCGGCGAGCCAGAATCGGGGTGGGCAAATGATGGATCCCTCAGAGCAGAAATCCGGTGATGCCTCCCCGAAGCCGGGCTGGCACAGCTCGCCACCTGTGGTTGCCGCCTGTGTGGTGCTGGCCGGGCTGGGGCTGGCACTGGCTTTCGAGCATCGCGTGCATCTGATGGCTAGCCTGCCACTGATGCTGCCGCTTGGGATTTGCCTCGCGATGCATGTCTTCATGCATCGCGGCCATGGCGGCGGCGGCCGATGACACCGCCGCGGCGAATTAGGAAGACGGAGAATGACCAAATGAGAACCAATATCAAGATCACCCGCCGCAGCATGCTCATGGCCTCGGGTCTGGGCGCACTTGGTCTGGGCGGGGCATTTGCTCTCGGCTTCGGTGCACCTGCCCGTGCCGAAACACCGCTTGCCACTTTGCTTTCGCGCACGCATGTCCATGGGCTGGCGGTCGACCGGCAGGACCCGCACCGCCTGCTGATCGCCACGCATCACGGGCTGCACGCGCTCGATATCGACAGCGGGTTGACCATGCAGGTCTCCGATCACCGCGACGACCTGATGGGTTTTGTCGCCCACCCCGTGGAGCCCGGTGCCTTCCTCGCCAGCGGCCATCCCGCGCGCGGCGGCAATCTGGGGGTCATCGCCAGTTCGGACGGCGGCGAGCGCTGGGTGCAGATTTCGGCCGGCGTGAACGGGCCGGTGGATTTCCACCAGATGGACATCAGCAAGGCCGATCCGGCCGTGGTCTGGGGCAACCATGGCGGGCTCCAGCGCAGCCGCGACGGCGGTGCGACCTGGGAGCGGGTGGCCGATGCGCCGACCGGGCTGATCGACATCGCCGCTTCGGCACGCGACCCGGAACGGCTCTATGCTGCGACCGAGGGCGGGCTCTGGGTCAGCGCCGGCGATGCACGGAACTGGCAGCGCGCCCATCCCGCACAGGCGCCGGTGAGCTTTGTCGAGGTGACGGCCGATGGCATCCTTCATGCCTTCATCCTAGGCGAGGGCCTCGTGCGCCGGGCCGAGGATGAAACGGCTTGGGAGAGCCTCCACCCCGGCTTCCAGGATCGGTTCCTGCTTTATTTCGCCGCCGATCCGCTGACACCGGAACGCGTCTTCGCGGCAACCCAGCACGGCGAATTGCTGGCTTCCGAGGATGGCGGACGCAGCTGGCGCCGACTGGGCATCGAATAACCCCGCCGCGCGCGGTCCTCATCCGTGCGCGACTTCCAAGACCAACCCCGATGAATGGAGAGAGACCATGACGACCAGAACCGCACTGACCGGCCTTCTCGCTGGCGCCGCCCTGTTTGCGATGAGCATGAGCGCCACGGCGCAGACCACTGATGACGACCATGCGGCCCACCACCCCGAGGTCGAGGCGACGGCGCCCGAGGGGGATGCGGGACCTGCCGACGCCTCCGGGATGCCTGGCATGATGGGCATGATGACGCCCGAGATGATGCAGATGATGATGCGCATGATGGGCGAGGGCGGGATGCCCGGGATGATGGGTGGCATGCGCGGCGGCCCGATGGCCGAGGGAATGCCGGGCCGCGGCATGATGGGCCAAGGCATGATGGGGATGCACGGCATGCCGATGGGCCCGATGATGCACGGCCTCCATGGGCAGATGGGCGGCCACGCCCTCGGCCCCGGCGCGCTCTATGGCATGCACCACAGTGCGCCCAGCGAGATGACGCCGGCCCGCGTCGAGACGTACCTCGCGCATCTTCTCGAGCGCCACGGCAACCCGCGCCTCGAGATCGGCGAGATCACCGAGGCCGAGGATGGCAGCATCATCGCCGAGATCGTCACGGTGGACGGCTCGCTCGTCCAGCGCCTCGCCTTCAACCGATATCCGGGCCTGTTCCGGCAGATCGACTGACGCGGGCCTGCCCGGCCAAGGGCCAACAGTAGCACCAACCCGAAAGGAGACTGCCATGATGAACGGATGGGGAATGGGGTTCGGCGGGATCTGGATGATCCTGATCCTGATCCTTGTCGGCCTCGCGATCGCGGCGCTGATCAAGTATCTGATGAAATGAAAGGAACGGACCATGAGCTACACGCATGACCGGACGATCACGGATGCTTCGATCGACGCAGTGGACGCGCGCATCCGCAAGGCGCTGAGCGAGCAGGGCTTCGGCGTGCTGACCGAGATCGACGTCAAGGCCACCCTGAAGGCCAAGATCGGCACCGAGGTCGATGATTACCGCATCCTCGGCGCCTGCAGCCCGGCCATGGCCTACAAGGCCATTCAGGTCGAACCGCGGGTTGGCGCGATGCTGCCGTGCAATGTGATTCTGCGCGCAGTGAAGGGTGGCGTGGAGATCAGCGCCATCGACCCCGTCGCCTCGATGCAGGCCATCGACAACAAGGACCTGCAAAGGATTGCCGACGAAGTGCGGCAGATGCTGGTCGAGGCGGTCGAGGCCGCCTGATGGGCACGGGTTCCAGAAACGCGGCGCGCGCCGAGGCTACTGGCACCGGCGCGCGCCCGGCCGGTCTTTGGGAGGCGCCGGAATTGCCGGTCGCTTTCTTTTCCTTCCTGCTGCACTTCGTCTGGGAGTTCGTGCAGGTGCCGGTCTTCGCAGACATGGCCGAGATGGCGCATTGGGAGGCGATCAAGCTCTGCATGTCGGCAACCTTTGGTGATGTCGGTTTCGCCCTGACGGCTTTCTGGATCGCAAGCCTCGCGGCGCGCAGCCGGGACTGGCTCTTTGGACCGGCGAGGCTACCCATCGTGATCTTTATAGGTATCGGCATCGCCCTGACGGTCGGGTTCGAATACTATTACACCAACGTCAGCCTGCGCTGGACCTATTCGGACGCGATGCCGCTGGTGCCGCCCTTCGGCACCGGATTCAGCCCGCTCATGCAATGGCTGATCCTCCCGCCGCTCGTGATCTGGCTGACCCGCCGGCACCTGCTGGGGGCGCGAGCGATCCGGGAAGGCAATGCATGAACCATGGTGATCTGCCGCCAGCCTTGGGCCTGCTGCGACCGCTGGTCACCGCAGTCCTCGCCGGGCTTGCCGGGTTGGCGGTGCACAGCACGCTGATGCTGGTCAAGGACGCCTTTGGCATTCTGCCGGGCTTTCAGCCCTACGACGATTTCCAGCGCCTGCTGGGGGGCTGGGCGGGTGCGCAGCTGGGAAGCCTCGTGCCCTATCTGACCGGCGCGATGATCTGGGGGTTCCTCTATGCCCGGCTGCACCCCCATCTCCCCGGCGGGAGTTTCTGGGCAAAGGGTCTCGGTTTCGCGCTCATTGCCTGGGGCGCGATGAGCACGGGGTTCTTCCTCCTGGCAGGGCATGGCCTGTTCGGACTACGCATGGGTTATGGGATCTGGCCGGCCCTTTTCATGTTGCCGATGCTGGCGACTTTCAGTCTTGCGTTGAGTTTCACCCATTCCCGTCTGCGGGCAGCATGATCTCGTCTGTGCCAGGCAGCATGGTGCCGGATCAGAAATACCCAGCCAGCAGTGCCGAGAACCCCGTAAGCAGCAGCGCCTGCAGCCCGAAGATCGCCAGCGCCAGCGCGATCAGCAGCGGCATGGTTGGCGTCGACAGGGCACGCGCCTGCATCGCCCCGCCAACCATCGCCATATGCAGCGGGAGGGCACTGATGAGCGTGGCATAGAGATAGACGCCTGAGAGATTCGCGAAGGCGGCTGACTGGGTCAGCGTCGGCCCGACGACGCGAAGCCCTTGCACCGGGTCGCCGCCGAACGAGCCGAACATGAGCGCCGAAGCCGGATAGATCACCACATGCAGCGCGATGAAGGCGCCGATGCGGGCAGGAAGGTCGATGGCAAGTGCGCACGCCGGGCTCAGCCGGCGGCTCCGAAGTTGCGCAAAGAGGATCAGACCGAAGGCATTGACGACAAGGACAACCGGCAGGCCATTGGTGGCGATCTGCCGCACGAAGCGCGGTAGTGCCGCGTCTGTGGCCAGCAGATGCGGCCACAGTCCTGGCGACAGCGCGATGTAGAGCGCGAGAGTCGGCGCGAGGCCGGCGAGCGAGAGCAGAACGACATTCCGGGCAAATCGCAGGAATGGCAGCTCGACCGAGAAATGCCGGTCGAGCCAGGCGAGCACAGCAGATTGCGGCTTGGTTGCCACGTCGTTTTCTCCTGCGTCGGGCGGCCCCTCGGCTCGTAATCGGTGCCTTACCTAATCTGCGCCCTCCGCTGCGGTGCGCTCTGCCTGAAACGCGCGCATCCGCTCGGGCCAGGTTGACCTGATATAGGCCAAGATCGCCTCGATCTCGGCGTCACTCAGTACGTCGTCGAAGGCGGGCATGCCGGAATCGAACCTCACCCCCAGGTCGTCGAGAAAAGCCTGCCCGCCGCGGCGCGTGTAGTCGAACAGCATTGCGTCGCCATGATGCCAGGTGTGGCCGGTCTCGTCATGCGGCGGGGCGGGAAAGCGGCCATCCGGTCCACGGCTTTGCCAGTCGGGGGCACCTTCGAGATTTACACCATGGCAGGCCGCACAATGTTCAACGTAGAGCGCTCGGCCTTCAGCAATCTCGTCTGCGCTGACCGGAGACACCAGGACCATGGTGCCGAGCAGGGCCATAAGGACGAAGGCAGCGCCCGGCGCTCCAATGCCGGGCGCGTAGCGTTCACTGCAAGCCACGGGCGGCCAACCATGCGCGCATCATGGCGATCTCGCCTTCCTGGGCACCGATAACCTCTTCGGCGAGGGCCCGGATCTCGGGGTCGGAGCCATGTTCCAGCACCACGCGGGCCATGTCGATGGCGCCCTGGTGGTGGGGGATCATGCCGCGAACGAAATCCACATCGGCATCGCCGGTGAACTCGATGGCCATATCGGCGTGCATCCGGTCATTGGCGGCCATGTAGGCGGCGATGACCGGATTGTCGCTGGTCGCGACCTGGGCGCCGTGCGCTCCATGATCCATGGCGCCGTGGTTCATGGCCCCGTGGCCACCCTGGCTCATCTGTGACTGCGCGTAGGTCAAGCCGCCGGCCGCAATCGCGGCACCAAGCAGAAATGCGAAGGACAGTTTTTTCATCAGGTTTCTCCTTATTGGATCGTTGCCGAAAACCCGGCCGCTTCAAGGGCGGGCAGGAAGGCGGTACTGGGCTGGCTGGACTGGACCGTGACCCTGCGCGAGGCAGGATCGGCGTCGACGGTCGCGGTCGGATCCACGGTCTGAATGGCCCGGGCGACGCCCCGAACGCATCCGCCGCAGGTCATGTTCTCGATATGAAACTGCATAAGGCGCACCTTTTATCTGGTTGATGAAAAGGCAGATAGGGCTTCCCACCGTTGGAAGGTCAAGGGCGCAGAAGCAAGTTTCAGCTTTTCTGACACAGGGCTTGACCTTCCCATTGTTGGAAGGCTCATCTTGGGCGCTGACACCTTCCCTGCTGCGGCGAGAACCCCATGAACACCGCCCTGAGACCGCTTCCAACGCAAGTTCTGGATATCGAAGGGATGACCTGCGCTTCCTGCGTCGGGCGAGTAGAGCGTGCTTTGCTGGCTGTCCCGGGTGTCGCGGAGGCCAATGTGAACCTCGCCACTGAAAAGGCCGAGGTCAGGCTGTCCTCCCCTGTGAGCCGCGCCGATCTGGTCAAGGTGATCGAGGGGGCGGGCTATGACGTGCCCGCCGCGCGGGTGGAACTGGCCATCGAGGGGATGACCTGCGCCTCCTGCGTCGGCCGGGTCGAGCGCGCGCTGGCCGCCGTGCCGGGCGTGACCGAAGCGCAGGTCAACCTTGCCACCGAACGCGCGAATGTCACCGGCACCGCCGACATCGCCGCCCTGATCGCAGCGGTCGAGGGCGCTGGTTACACCGCCCGCCAGCGGCAGGCGGCCAGCGACGGCAGTGCCGCCGAGCGGCGCGAGGCCGAGGCGCAGGGGCTGCGCCGCGATGTGCTGATCGCCGGGGCGCTGACCCTGCCGGTCTTCGTGTTGGAGATGGGCGCGCATCTGTTCCCGCCCGTGCACCATCTGATCATGGCCACCATCGGCATGCAGGCAAACTGGCTGATCCAGTTCGCCCTGACCACGCTGGTCCTGGCCTTTCCCGGCATCCGCTTCTACGCCCTCGGCTTTCCGGCGCTGGCGCGCGGGGCGCCAGACATGAACAGCCTGGTCGCGGTCGGCACAATGGCCGCCTATGCCTATTCCATGGTCGCGACCTTCGCCCCCGGCCTGCTGCCGCCGGGCACGGTGAACGTGTATTACGAGGCTGCGGCGGTGATCGTCACCCTGATCCTGCTGGGCCGCTATCTGGAGGCCCGCGCCAAAGGCCGCACGTCGCAGGCGATCGGGCGCCTGGTCGGGCTGCAGGCGAAGACCGCGCGGGTACGACGGGACGGGGTCACACAGGAAATCGCGGTCGATCAGGTGCTGCCCGGCGATCTGGTCGAACTGCGCCCCGGCGAGCGGGTGCCGGTGGATGGCGAGGTGATCGAGGGCGAGAGCTGGGTCGATGAGTCGATGATCACCGGCGAGCCGGTCCCGGTGGAAAAGCGCGTCGGCGCGGTGGTCGTCGGCGGCACCGTCAACCAGACCGGCGCGCTGGCCTTTCGTGCCACCGCGGTCGGGGCCGACACGATGCTGGCGCAGATCATCCGCATGGTCGAGGCCGCGCAGGGCGGCAAGCTGCCGATCCAGGCGCTGGTCGACAAGGTGACGATGTGGTTCGTCCCCGCCGTCATCGGGGTGGCGCTGCTGACCTTTGCCATCTGGTTCGCCTTCGGCCCCGAACCGGCGCTGACCTTCGGGCTGGTCAATGCCGTGGCGGTGCTGATCATCGCCTGCCCCTGCGCGATGGGGCTGGCTACGCCGACCTCGATCATGGTTGGCACCGGGCGCGGGGCTGAAATGGGGGTGCTGTTTCGCAAGGGTGAGGCGCTGCAACTCTTGTCGGGCACCCGGGTCGTGGCCTTTGACAAGACCGGCACCCTGACCGAGGGCAAGCCGCGCCTGACCGATCTGGAGCTTGCGCCGGGGTTCGAACGGGCGGAGGTGCTGGCCCTTGTCGCGGCGGTCGAGTGCAAGTCCGAGCACCCCATCGCGCAGGCTATTCACAGGGCGGCGCTGGAAGAGGGTCTATCTCTACCCCCGGTGACGGAGTTCGAGGGGCTGACCGGCTTCGGCGTCGCGGCCGAGGCCGGGGGCTCCCACATCCAGATCGGCGCGGACCGCTACATGGCGCGGCTGGGCCTCGATGTCGCGGCCTTCACTGCTGCGGCCGAACGGCTGGGGGACGAGGGGAAGACCCCACTCTATGCCGCCATCGACGGCAATCTCGCCGCGATCATCGCCGTGGCTGACCCGATCAAGGAAACCACCCCCGCCGCGATCCGCGCCCTGCACGGGCTTGGCCTGCGCGTGGCTATGGTGACGGGCGATAACGCCCGCACCGCACAGGCCATCGCGCGCAAGCTGGGCATCGACGCCGTGGTGGCCGAGGTCCTGCCCGATGGCAAGGTGGAAGCTGTGCGCGAGTTGAAGGCCGCACATGGCCGACTGGCCTTTGTCGGTGACGGGATCAACGACGCACCCGCGCTGGCCGAGGCTGACGTGGGCATCGCCATCGGCACCGGCACCGATGTCGCCATCGAAGCCGCCGATGTGGTGCTGATGTCGGGCTCGCTCAAGGGTGTGCCAGCTGCGATCGCGCTGTCAAAGGCAACGATCGGCAACATCCGGCAGAACCTGTTCTGGGCCTTCGCGTACAACACCGCGCTGATCCCGGTGGCGGCGGGGCTCTTGTGGCCAGCATTCGGCATCCTTCTGTCGCCAATCTTTGCGGCGGGGGCGATGGCACTGTCGTCAGTCTTTGTGCTTGGTAATGCGCTGCGGCTCAGGCGTTGGACACCCCCGGTGCAGGAGGGCACGGCATGAACATCGGCGATGCGGCCAGCGCCTCGGGCGTCTCTGCCAAGATGATCCGGTATTACGAGGAAACGGGGCTGATCCCACCTGCTGCGCGGACAGCTTCGGGCTATCGGATCTATTCGGATCAGGACGTGCACATGCTGCGCTTCATTCGCCGTGCGCGGGATCTGGGTTTCAGCGTCGAGGGCATCGGCGAGTTGCTGGGCCTCTGGCGCGATCGCGCGCGGCAAAGTGCAGACGTCAAACGTCTGGCTCTGGCCCATGTCGCGGACCTGCGCCTGAAGATTGCCGAGCTTCAGGACATGGCCGCCACCCTCGAAAACCTCGCTGACTGCTGCCACGGCAACGATCGTCCTGATTGCCCTATCCTTAAGGAGCTGGAGGCGCCCGAAGAGGAGTCCAACAGGCTGGAGAAACGCACTGGTGCAATCGATTCCGGGCCGCGGGGCAGGCAACGGGCAGTCCGGCGCAGTTTGCCCGGCTGATGTCGGCTTTCGCATCGGCGTTAACCTCTTGCGATTGTTTCGATGTGCCGCACGGGCGCGCGCCTCCTCCCCTGGCGACCTTGGTTGACAATCCTGTCCTGAAATTGGATTTTCCGTTCATGGGGTTTGCGACCGCCCCACGAGGCGCCAGCCGAAGATCGCGTTCCCGCATATCCTGACCTGAGGAGGAACGCAGATGCCTGCGCCTAACGCTATTTCATCCGAGAAACTTGCCCGCATCATTGGAACACCTCGCGCGCCGCTCTTGCTGGATGTGCGGTCCGAGGAAGACTTCGCCACCGATCCGCGCCTGTTACCCGGATCCATAAGGACTGACGACCGGGATCTTGCTGCACTTGCCGTGCAGCTTGGCGGGCAGACGTCCATCGCCGTTTGTCAGGCCGGCCATCGGCGCAGCCAAGGCACAGCCGCGATCCTGCGCGCCGAAAGCTGCCCTTCGGAGTATCTCGAGGGTGGGTTCGAAGCCTGGCGAACGGCCGGGCTGCCGCTGATCGATCCAGCGAAGCTGCCCGCGCGCGATGCGCAGGGCCGAACCACCTGGGTCACGCGCTCGCGCCCCAAGATCGACCGCATCGCATGCCCCTGGCTGATCCGGCGGTTTCTGGATCCTCGCGCCATCATCCTGTTCGTGGCGCCCGCCGAGGTTATCGGCGTCGCCGAACGCTACAACGCCGCGCCCTTCGACATCGAAGGCGTGTTCTGGAGCCATAGGGGCGAACTCTGCACCTTCGACGTGATGCTGGCGGAGTTCGGCCTCAGCATTCCCGCGCTCGCCCGCCTCGCGACTATCGTGCGCAGCGCCGATACCGCCCGGCTCGACCTCGCGCCCGAGGCGGCGGGGCTGCTGGCGGCCTCGCTTGGCTTGTCGCGCATGTTCTCCGACGATCTGGAGCAGCTGGAGGCCGGGATGCTGCTCTATGACGCCTTCTACCGATGGGCGCGGGACTCAACCGACGAGACCCACACCTGGCCCACCAACAAGCCGAAGGCAGACTGATGCAGGACCGCGCTTATCCCACCTTGGCCGAGGCCACGCGCATCTGGGCCCGCATCGGCCTTCTGAGCTTCGGTGGCCCCGCCGGACAGATCGCGCTGATGCATCGCATACTTGTCGAGGAACAGCGCTGGCTGGGCGAGAAGCGGTTCCTGCACGCGCTGAACTACTGCATGCTGCTACCCGGCCCGGAGGCGATGCAGCTGGCCGTCTATATCGGCTGGCTGATGCATCGCACGCTGGGCGGGATCATCGCGGGCGTCCTGTTCGTGTTGCCCGGCGTCATCGCCATCATGGGCTTGAGCTGGATCTATGCGCTCTATGGCAATGTCGGACCTGTCGAGGCGCTGTTCTTCGGGCTCAAGGCCGCGGTGCTGGCGATCGTGGTGCAGGCGGTCATCCGCATAGGCTCGCGCGCGCTGAAGAACGGCGCGATGATTGCCATCGCCGCCGCATCGTTCGTGGCGATCTTCGGTTTCGCGGTGCCGTTTCCGCTCATCATCCTGATCGCTGGTTTGATCGGGTTCTTCGGCGCCCGCGCCGGCTTGCCCGCGTTCCATGGGGGCGGCGGACACGGCAAGGTCGGCAAGGTCCTGGTCGATGATGCCGACACGCTGCTTGGCGAGGAGTCGCCCGAGCATACCGAGGTCAGCCGGGGCTACGCTTTCCGTATCTCGGCAGTGTTCCTTGTGCTCTGGCTGGCGCCGGTCACCCTTTTCTTCGTCTTGCTCGGCCCGGCCAATGTCTTTTCCCAGATTGCCGGCTTCTTCAGCGTCATGGCTGTCGTCACCTTCGGCGGCGCCTATGCGGTACTGGCCTACGTGGCGCAGGAGGCGGTGCAGAACTACGGCTGGCTCGCCCCCGGCGAGATGCTTGACGGCCTCGGCATGGCCGAGACCACGCCCGGACCGCTGATCATGGTCACGCAGTTCGTGGGCTTCATGGGCGCATTCCGCGAAGCGACCGGCCTGTCGCCGCTCGCGGCCGGCACGCTGGGCGGTCTGCTGACCACGTGGGTCACCTTCACGCCCTGCTTCCTCTGGATCTTCCTCGGCGCCCCCTTCATCGAGCGCCTGCGTGACAACTTGGTGCTGACAGCCGCGTTGACCGCCATCACCGCAGCCGTGGTCGGCGTCATCCTGAACCTCGCTGTCTGGTTTGGCCTCCATGTGGTTTTCGACGAAGTGCGAACGATCGCATCCTTCGGGCTCGATTTCGATGTGCCCGTCTGGTCGTCGATCAATCTGGCGGCTGCAGCACTGGTGCTTGCCGCGCTTGTGGCAGTGTTCCGATTCAAGCTTGGCCCGGTGATGGTGCTGGCAGGCTGTGCGCTCGCGGGGATGGCGCTTGCTGCGTTCGGCTGGACATGAGCCTTCAGATTATCCACCGCGGAGATGTCGGGCGCCGTGCATATCTCGTCGACGGTTTCGCGATGGCATGGGCTTGCCAGTGTCCTGCTGCGTCCTTCAAGTGATCCCTAATTCCTCTGCGGTCTTTCCCGCCCCCAACGCCTCAACGAACCACTGCGGTTTGCGCCCCCGACCGGACCAGGTGAGTGCCGGGTTCTCAGGGTGCCGATATTTCGCCGCTGCCGGTGCACGGGAGGTTTTCGTCTCGGTGCCGACAAGTTCGGCCAGGGAGAAGCCCAGATCCCGGGCGAGAGCCTCCACCTTGGCGCGGGCTTCCGCCTTCTGCCGATCTTGATAGGTGGCAATCGCCTTGGCGACGTCCTTCTGCATTTTCTTCAGCTCGCCGAGCGACAGTGCCTCGAGATCGTAATCAGCCATTGATGCGGTCCGTGTCCTGAATGTCCCGGTATCGATAGCCTGTCGCGGTAAGGCGCCGCAACTCCCGGAAGGCCAGGGAAGGGGTGGCGGAGGCTGGTGATCGCAGTTTTCGTCGCCAAGGAGGTGCGGAACTGGGGGTCAGACTGTCCCGATTGGCAGGGTGACGGGTTCTGGCATGGGCTCCCCGCGCATCTCTGTCTCCCGGGCCATCCCTTCGACTGACAATCCCCTAATCCCGTTCGGGCTCCTGCGCGCAACCCCGCGTCAGTCCGGGCCGTGTTGCCCCTTCGGGGCTGCCCGCTCCACCCCGGTCCTCTGGGGGTTTCCGGCGTCCATGCTGTCCACCGTGCACGCGTCACCCGACGGGCTTTCTCCGGGTCTTGTCGAAGGGACGGTCCCGAAGACAGGACACACAGGAGCTTATCATGCAGAACATCGTCATCCTCGCCGGCAACATCGGTCAGACCCCCGAAGTCCGCACCACCCAGGGCGGCACCAAGATCACCAACTTCAGCCTCGCCACCTCCCGCCCCCGCCTCTCGGAAGGTCGCGTCCTGCGCGACGAAAACGGCTACCGGGTCATGGACACGGAATGGCACCGCATCATCTGCTTCAACGGTCTCGGCAAGACGGTCGCGGAGCATTGCGAAAAGGGCATGAAGGTCCTCGTCCACGGCCGCATCCACTACACCAAGTGGATCGATAGCATGGGGAACGACCGCTACGGCTGCGAGATCATCGCCGAGAAGGTCGACTTCCTGAGCCGCCCGAAGTCGGCCGAGACCGAAAACCCCGAGCTGGTCGACCGCGACGACGAGATCCCGTTCTGAAAAGAACGGGGTCTCCCCCTCGGCCCCGGCGAGACAACCCGCCGGGTTCGGGGCGTTCAGGACGAGACGTCGAACGCTCCGTGCCGGATCACCTGAGTTGCCCTGCGATCTCGCAACATCGCTGTTGTTCAAATCAGGTTGTAGTCGTGCATGTTGTATCGTATCGAGCGACCAATTTCGCAGGGAGTCGATACATGAAGCATCCGTTGACGTCACTCGCAACAGCCGGGCTCGCGCTCGCGATGGTCACGCCGGAGCCCGCTTCTGCGCAGGGCTACCAGGTCGACTGCGCCATCCTCCTGTGCCTCGCGGGCGGCTGGCCAGCATCTGCGCCCTGTGCACATGCGCGGGCTGTTTTCATCCGCAGGATCACGCCTTGGCCCGTCGAGCCGCCGCTGCAGATCTGGCGTTGCCCAATGGGAGCCTCGTTTGATGCCCCTGCCCCACTATCGCCGATGGAGCGCCTCTACGATATCACTTTCCGGGCTGCGCCTGGGAGCAGCGTCGCGGATGCGACAGTTCCGTTCGTGTTGGCGCAGGCCGATGAGCGTGCGGATATAGACATCTCCGGCAGCGCCTTTGACTTCGTTCGGAGCATCCGCGTCTACCATATCCAGTTCAGCCAACATCAGGATCGTGACGGTGATTGCATCCGCTACGACTCGACCAGGCTCGGCTCCTACGGTGTGCAGGGCGATTATCGCTGGCAGCGCTCGAGCGTGGGGGCTGTTCCACCTGCCTCGCTTCTGCCCCGTCCCGAGCACTGTGGTTGGGTGAGTTATCGCTCGGTCTTCGTCGATTGGCGCGACCATGAAGGAAACTACGGCTTCGAAGAGGTCCGATACTGAACCCCGTGCGCGCCAGCGTAACACTGGCCCGCTCCGATCAACTTGCACCGGAGGCAGTGCATCACCCCAAAAAAGGGAAACGACGCCAGACCGAGAAGCCTGACGCCGCGCTAGAAAAAAACCCCTGAACACGGTTCTTCTAGCGCAGTGTCCGAACCTCTGCAACCAGCAAAGTGTTTTTGCTGGCAATAATGTTGTTTGCTCTCGACATGGCTTCGTCTCTTAGGAGATACGACCATGGAACCAACGACTGGCCTGATCCTCAGGCGGATCACGCAGACTGACCTCTCGGTTTCGGCGCACAAGCTGGCCACGCTCATCCTCGACGGAATAGCATGGAAAGACGGGTATAACGGCCTGCCCCGCGGCACGGCTGCCTTCACCCTGTCCTCTCTGGCAGCGAAGATGGGCGTCTCGCGCCAGTACCTGAGCGTTCTGCTGAGTGAGCTTGAAACTTCCGAACTGAAGCTTGAGCGCGAGAAGTCGAACGGCAAGTTCGCCCCCTGGCTTTTCCGCTTCGCGGCCTTTGACGACGGCGAACAGACCCTCGATCTCGTGTCAGACGGAGGCGACACATCGCTATCTAGAGAGGAATCTAACAAAACTATATTCACAGGACAGATCAACATTGACGGTTGCTCGAACGTATTCCGAACATGCTGGGCCGAGCTGATCAAGGCCGCGAAGAGCGCCCTACCCTGCTGGAACGTCGACACGCAAGTGATCTGGGAACGATTCCTTGCCTTCAACCGGGCACGCGGGAACAGCAAGGTTCCGGCCGGTTTCCTGCTCGGCTTCATGCGCCGGTGGCGTACCTCGCCTGGAGAAGCGACGCGCCCACCGGCTCTCCCCGCTCCACAGCCGGTTCAAGAGCCACGAGAGCGCGAACTGCACGAACAGATCAAGGCTGCGCCAAGCTCGAACCGCCAGTTTCACGCGTCAGACCTGTGTCGCGTCATCGGGCAAGCCGCGTACGATGCGCGCATTGCCGCCGTGATCCGGCAGTTCGGTTGCCCGAGGTTCACTGCGACGCTTGCGGTCCACGGGCGTGCAGTCCTGGCAGGCGAAATTTCGCGGTGACGAGGGATCCGGTGCCGCAACTCTGGCCAGAACGTATTCAGTCAGGGGAGTTCCGGGATCAAAGCAAGTCGGCGAACTGCTCCAGATCGGCAACCGTGGCGACGTTCGCATCGAACAGGACTGAACTGATGCGGTGGATGCCCCCACCCAGCGGCATCTCGTATGCCATGATTGTTCCATCGGAACCGAACGGAGGGCACATCGATGACGACACCAATCAGCATGCTGGCGATCGACCTGGCGAAGGGCAGCTTCCAGGTCTGCGCAATCGGAGCGGATGGGGCGTGTGTGGATGCCCCCTGTTTGGCAAGCATGATCTTCGATCTTTTGGCGAGGTCTTCGATCGGACGTGTGTCAGGCCTCTGAGCGTGGCCTTCGATGACGCCACGGGCCGGTATGCTGTTCGGAAGGCCGGGTTCACATCGGTTCAGAGAGCTGCAAGCGCTCGAGCGCCGGGTCTGAATCTCCCGCCTTGAACTTCGAAGTCCGTGTCGCCTACTCCTCGTCGATCGCTCACCCCGGCCTTGCGGCCATGCCGTGCCCTCGTCCTTTCTCAGGGAATGGGGTCACGCCATCCTGTAGTCCTCCTGCTTCGTCGTCACCGCCCAGATCGTCCGGGCCATCTTGTTCGCCAGCGCCACGGCGGCGACCATCTTCGGCTTGCGCGCCACGAGAGCGGCGAGCCAGCTGTTCGCGCTGCCGCCCTTGCGGACCACCCATCGGATCACGCTCATCGCTCCGACGATCAGCAGCCGGCGGATGTCGGTCTGGCCCATCTTGCTGACCGAGCCCAGCTTCACCTTGCCGCCCGTGGACCTTTGCCGTGGCACGAGGCCGAGCCAGGCGGCGAAGTTCCGTCCGCTGTCGAACGTGTCGAGATCAGGGGCAAACGCCGCCACCGCCCCCGCAATGACGGGGCCGATCCCCGGGATGGTGCGAAGCCGCCGAAGCGCCGGGTCCATCTTCGAGGCTGTCTCCAACTCGGCCGCCAGCCGTTCGATCGTTTCCGTGAGCCGCGCGATCTGCTCGAGATAGATCGCGCCCATCTGCCGGACCGCGTCGGGCAACGTGCTGGTCTCGTCGGCCAGCGCGCTCTCGAGCACCTTCAGGCTCGCAGGCCCCTTCGGCGCCACAAGCCCGAACTCGGCCAGATGTCCTCGGAGCGCGTTGATCAGTTGCGTGCGCTGCCGGACCAGGCATTGGTGCGTCCGGAACGCCACCGCCCGACCCTGGGTCTCGACGCTCTTCACCGCAACAAAGCGCATGGTCGGACGCGAAGCCGCCTCTGCGATGGCTTCCGCGTCCGCGCGGTCGTTCTTCTGGCGCTTCACAAACGGCTTCACGTAGGCCGCCGGCACGAGCCGCACCTCATGGCCGTGCCCTTGCGCAACCCGGCCCCAATGATGCGACGTCGCGCAAGCCTCCATCGCCACCACGCAGGCCGGTTGCTCGGCCAGAAGCACCGCCAGCCGTGTGCGCGATAGCACGCGGTTATAGAGAACCGCCCCATCCGCGCCGACAGCGCAGACCTGGAAGCTGCCCTTCGCCAGGTCGATCGCCAGCATGCTGATTGGTGTCGTCATCGATGTGCCCTCCGTTCGGTTCCGATGGAACAATCATGGCATACGAGATGCCGCTGGGTGGGGGCATCCACCGCATCAGTTCAGACCGTGTCCTGGCTCATTTCGAGCTGTAGCCCATGTCCTGCTCTTGAGCGTCGGCGGCCAGTTGATCGAGCACAGCTTCACGCTCGGTATCAATCGCGGCCTTGTAGGACATCACGTCTTCCATGCGGACGCGGCGATGCTTGCCGACCTTCCGATGCGGTATGGCACCATCCTCGAGCAGCTTGATCAGGAACGGACGCGAGACGTTCAGAACCTCGGCGGCCTGTACGGTCGAGAGTTCGGCGTTCTCGGGGATGATTGTGACCCCCCGCCCCGCTGCCATCGTCTCGAGGATTTCCATGAGCAGCGATACGGCGCCCGCAGGAAGCTCGATCGGCTCCATCTGCTCGGGGTCCGTCACACGAAGCTTCAACGGCACGCGCGCTTGGGCGAAGCGTGACAATGCCTGGCCAGAGACGCGCGCAATCGCTGCGTCCTGCGGCGTGGGCGGAAGATGTCGGTGTGCCAGCATGTTCATGGTGGTCTCCTCTCCGGTTTCTGTTCTCTACCACCATATATGAAATAAGTGCAACAAATGCATTAAGTGTTCATGATTATCTGCGCGCCCTGCCGCGTGCTCGCGGTCATCGCTGCTGCCGAGTGAGCCGGTGACACCCACGCTAACCTTCAGTTTGTCGCCTTCCACATCCTGAACCGCCCTTGCCCTGTGACCTCGCGGATCAGACCCCGCTCTTGCATCCATGCAAGGTTGCGCGCGATGGCCGCGCGACTGGTGCAAACTGAGGCGGCGAATGCCCCACATTTAACGGTGCGGACATCGGCACCAAAGAT
This sequence comes from Gemmobacter megaterium, assembly GCF_900156815.1. GTDB lineage: Bacteria > Pseudomonadota > Alphaproteobacteria > Rhodobacterales > Rhodobacteraceae > Wagnerdoeblera > Wagnerdoeblera megaterium. The sequence goes on along the minus strand of NZ_FTOT01000013.1, from coordinate 21,668 downwards.
CGGCAAGGAACTTCGGCAAAACTCTACCCGCGAGGGTCAATAAGGGGTAAGAGAGGATGATAGTTACGCTGTCTGAAGATCGGCAAAGAATGTTTGAGACACCCGGCAGGATCGAGCCATGCTTCTTCGAGGAGCACATACCCGCCAGCTTGGCCGACCTGTCGGTCGAGATCCAGCGCGAGGCAGCAAACCTCGGTCAGGGTCTCCACCCGGACAGTGCGGCCGAACTGGCTGACCTGGTTAGGGTGATGAACTGCTACTACTCGAACTTGATCGAGGGGCACAACACGCGCCCGCGTGACATCGAGCGCGCTCTCGCCGGGGCTGAGTTGGAAGCCGAGACGCGGCCCCTTGCACTTGAAGCCCGCGCCCATGTCATCGTCCAGCGCTTGATCGACAAGATGCATCGGGAAGGCACCTTGCCCCGGCCCACGTCCGTCGCGTTCCTCACCTGGGTGCACAAGACCTTCTACGACGAGATGCCCGACGAGTTCCGGCGCATCGAACACCTGGATGGCACGATCGAGCCGATCATTCCGGGCCGCATGCGGCAGGAGGGTGACAGCGAAGTCGCTGTCGGCCGCCATCTGCCCCCCTCCTCCGGTCGGGTCGCGGCCTTCATGGACCATTTCGACAGGCGGTTTCAGATCGCAGCTCGCTCGGCGAGCGGCCGGATCATCGCCATCGCCACGGCGCACCACCGGCTCAACTACATCCATCCGTTTCCCGACGGAAACGGGCGGGTCAGCCGCCTGATGTCCCATGCGATGGCGCTCGAGGCCGGTATCGGAGGTCAGGGGCTTTGGTCTGTCTCCCGCGGATTGGCGCGCGGGCTGGCGGACCGGGGCGAATACAAGCGCATGATGGACATGGCAGACAGCCCGCGGCGCGGCGATCGCGACGGGCGGGGCAATCTGTCCGAGGCCGCTCTGAAGACCTATTGCGAATGGTTCCTGAAGGTAACGCTGGATCAGATCACCTTCTCGGCCAAGCTCTTCGACCTTCCGGGTCTGGAAAAGCGTTATCGGCGACTGGTCGCAGACACGATCGATGACAAGCGTGCCCCTGATCTCATCTCGGCGGTCTTGCGCTATGGCACGCTCGAACGCGGCGAGGCACAGATCGTGCTCAAGACGTCCGAGCGCACGGCGCGTAACACGCTGAGCAAGCTGACCTCAGCCGGCTACCTGGCATCCGCCTCGCCGAAAACGCCCGTGCGACTGGCATTCCCTCTCGACTACCGGGAGCGCCTCTTCCCGAACCTGTTCGCTGACGGGGAGCTGCCAGGATAAGCGAGCGGGCCCGATTCCACCCAAGGGTGGGGCGGAGAGCGCTCAGTTCTGCCGGCCTCTGACCGATCAGACACGCGCACGAGGTCGCTACTTGTCCGCGTCGCCCCTCATTTCCTTGATAACTGTTATCAAGTCAACTAAGCTGAAATCTCTCGAAACGGATGGCCGACATGATCAGCGCAGACCTTGGACCCAAACTCGAGAGCTTCGTTGCGAAGCTGGTCGAGAGTGGTCGATACAACTCGAAAAGCGAGGTCCTGCGCGAGGGCATCCGTTTGATCCAGGAGCGCGAGATGCGATTGGCGGTGCTGGACCAGGCATTGACGCGTGGCATCGACGATGAAGCGGCAGGACGGACAAAGCCGCTGGCAGATGTCGTCGCACGCCTCGAACGCAAGTATGAAGGTCCAGGTCGGCCCTCGGAATGAAGGTCGTCCTCACCGCCGAGGCTGAGGCGGACCTTGAAGCGATTAGCGATTACATAGCTCGAGACAACCCGGCGCGCGCGCTGAGTTACTTGCGTGAACTCTACCAGCTCTGCCTCGACATCGCCGACATGCCGCAAGCCTGGCCGGTGGTGTCCCGGTACGAGCATCACGGCATCCGTCGCAGGGTGCATGGTCGATACCTGATATTCTACCGGATCAGGGCTGACCGCATTACCATCCTGCACATCCTGAATGGTGCGATGGACGTCGAGGCAATCCTGTTCCCCGACGGCTAATGCCCCAGTCGGTCCCTTCAGTTTGTTGCCTTCCACATCCTGAACCGCCCCTGCCCTGTGACCTCGCGGATCAGACTCCGCTCTTGCATCCATGCAAGGTTGCGCTGGACAGCGGCGCGGCTGGCACCCGTCAGGGCCTCGGCCATCGGCGCAGAGACGAGCGGCCATTCGGTCAGCACTGCGCGCAAGGCCGGGGGCGTCCTGCCCGAGAGCGGTATCATTTCGGCTTCCGTCCGCGCCGACCATGCCTCGATATCGTCAAGTTGTCGCATCGCGGTCAGACAGGCCTTCTCCATCCCGTCGAGCCAGCGCGCCAGACGATCAGACGGTGAACCACCGGCCCGTAACCCCTCTGCCCCGCCCATGGCCAGAGGCGCGAAGACTGCGCCTCTCCCCTCGCTGGCAGCGATCCGCGCAGCTACGACAGCGGCTTCCATCTGGTCACCGTGCTGCCCGAGCCCCGCGAGGCGCCAGAGGTGAAAGCCTGCGCAAGCGCGAGTGATCGGGTGCAGGTCCGTGGCCTGCCCCATCAGATCCAGCCAACCGCTCGCGCGATCCACGAACGGCTCGGTCTCATCACTGATGTTCTCGGGGTCGCGACGGTCGAGGAAGGCGGCCAAGTCCTGCTCCGGTCCCGGTCCACCCGTCAGTCGCCGAACCGCCCACCCGACCCGCGCCAGCGCCGCCGTGTCGTCCTGGACACCGGACAGGCGCAGCGAGATCCAGAGCGCCAGCCGATCCTGGCTGATGCGGTCACCGGTGTGCCAGCTCAGATCTGCGGCCTCCATCAGCGCCAGCCGATGCCGCCATCCTTCCGGTCCGCGCTTCAACCGGTCGTCCAGCGCGCCGACGCGACCAGCCACACGGGCTAGACGCGCGGCCTGCCCCCCCTCTGCCTTCCGCCAATCGTCGAGGATTTCGGTTTCACGCAGTTCGGCCCGTGGTCCCGGCGGCAAGTAGTCCGGCTCGTCGTCCATCGGACCGGGTAGGAACCACAGGTCGTCCTCGGACGCCTGTTCGACCTCCTCAGCATAAATGCCGAGCGCGTCGGATTCATCATACACTGTGGAGGTTTCAGGCTTCATATGCGCAAAATACAGCTATTTTGCACTTTACCCAAGGGTTTTGTCAGAGCGCGTCTGCACACCTTACATAGCACGCGCGCGCGATGGTCCGCGAGAACTCTCTGATCGCGCTCTGCGTATGGAAACCAAGGGCATTCTGTTGAGCAGGGCCACAGTGAGCGCCCTTGCATTCGTTTACAATCGGTCGTTTATCAGCGGTATATGAAACTGCAAACGGCCTGTTTTGATGTCCCTGATCGGCTATGCGCGCGTCTCGACGGAGGATCAGACCCCCCTGCCCCAGTCGCAGGCCCTGAAATCCGCGGGCTGCGCAGGGATCCATGAAGAGCAAGCTTCGGGCGGAAACCGCGCGCGGCCCGTGCTGGCCCGCGTGCTCGAGCGGATCGCCAAGGGCGACACGCTGGTGGTGGTGCGTATCGACCGTCTGGCGCGGTCGCTTTCGCATTTGCTGGAAGTGGTCGAGCGGCTGGAGGCGAAAGGCGCCTTCTTCCGCTCGCTCATGGACCCGATCGACACGTCCTCCCCGCAGGGCAAGTTCACCCTCCAGGTCCTGGGCGCCGCCGCTGAGTTCGAGCGCGCCCTGATCCGCGAACGCACCAAGGCCGGGCTGGCCAGCGCACGAACCAAAGGCCGGGTTGGCGGCAATCCGGGCCTGCGCGTCCGGGATCCAGCAGCGCTGCACAAGGTGCGGCTGGCCCGGCAGGACGGCTATATGGAGCGGCTGAACGAGACAGCGCAGGACTGGGTGCCCCATGTCCGTCGCCTGCGGCCCGACATGGCCAGGGAAGACGTGGTGCGCATCGTCAACGGCCCCCTGCCCCGCGAGCGCCAATGGACGCAAAGCCGGCTTTTGCGCGCGGTCAACGCCTATGTCCGGGACGGCTTCCTACCGCCCACAGTACTGGACCGCGCTGGCCGCCGCGAAACCGACGACCGCCTACCCGCCATCGTCGCCGCCATCAAAGGCGCGGACCCGGACGTCACGCTTCAAGCGATCTGCACCCGGCTGGAGGCGATGCGTGAGCGCACGCCCCGCGGGCGGACAAGCTGGCAGCCGTCATCCGTGAAGATGCTGCTGGAGAGGGCTGAGAGGCTGGGGCTGCTTGCGTGAAGTCGTGGGAATCGGCCGCGCGATTCTGAAGATCTGCGTTACATAGGCGTCGACAATACATGTTGTGGCCATGACATCGCGGGCTACGAACTGTTGAAGTGCTCTGCGAACAAGGTCGCCCAAGACGCTGATACTTCACGTTTTTCTCGTCAGAAATCGGCCGCCTCAACACCTCTAGGCCGCTCAACGGATTGGGCTGGATTTACTCACCAAAACTGTTAAGGTCTACAAAACAATAAAGACTTGAGGGCAGTGATGAGCGGGATACGGGCATCTCAAAGATTCGATGTCATGTCCAAGCGGCTCGGTAGCCGGTTGCGTGAACACGCGCAGGAGACGTTCCCACCGGATGCCCAGAAGGGTCTCCGTCGCTTCGCGATGCGGGAAGCCGCCGATCTGCTTCGGATCAACCAGAACACCTTCCGCCATCATGTGTCAAATCTCGAAGGCTTTCCGGAAGGCATCCTCGAGGGTGGCAACCGCCGCAGCTTCACTGCCGAGGACATGGTCGAAGCCCAACGCGTCCTTCTTGAGACGGGTAGGATCAAGCCCGATGAACACCCTCACAGAAGAGCTGGCGAACCGTGCCAGGTCGTGACGATCTTCAACCTGAAGGGCGGCAGCGCAAAAACGTCAACCGTTGCTCATGTTGGTCAGCTTCTGGGCCTTCGCGGCTATCGGGTCCTGCTTATCGACCTCGACAGCCAGGCAAGTCTGACAAACCTGTTCGGGGTTACCCCTGAGCTCGATCCGGACATGCCGACCTCCTACGATCTGATCCGATCCGAGGGGCCCCTGCCCGCCTCAGATATCATTCGCAAAACGAACTTCCCGACAGTGGATCTGATCCCGGCCTCCATGGACATCATGGAGTACGAGTTCGAGGTCGCTTTGAGCTTCAGACACGGCGCCACCACCTTCCACAGTCGGATCCGTGAAGCGCTTGAGCCTGTCCTGAGCCGATATGATGTGGTGATCTTCGACACCCCGCCGCAGCTGAACTTCTCGGTGATCTCCGCCCTCTTTGCTTCCACTGGGGTCCTGATCCCGCTCAACGCGTCCATGCTTGATGTGATGTCTCTGGCTAGCTTTCTCGGCATGGCGAGCAACCTGATGGGCGTCGTCGAGGCGCATGCCCCCGAGCACGGCCTGAACTTCGTTCGGGTGCTGATCACCCGGTACGAGAACACCGACGGTCCACAGGTCCAGATCTCTTCTCTGCTTCGGACGGTCCTTGGCGATGCGGTCCTCCCTGCCGAGTTCCTGAAGTCGACGGCGGTAGGTGATGCCGCAAACACCCAGCAGAGCATCTTTGAGGTCGAACCTCGCGACGTGAACCGCAGAACATACGAGCGTGCGATCGAGTCGGTTTCACGCGTGACCGACGAGGTTGAGCGCGAAATCCTCAAGGCATGGGGGCGTAGTCATGGCGCGTAAGGTCTTCGGGGACTCACTCAAGAACGCGATGGGTAAAGCGTCAACGTCGGATGAGGATGCGGATATCGATCTGAAGCGCACGAGCCCAACTGTCGCTCGAGCGCAAGCATCGGTGTTGGAAGAAGACAAACACGCCACGCGCTTGATCGACCCGAGCACTGTGCGAATGTCCGCGGTCATGGATCGCATCGATCCGAGCGATGGCCTCGAGGAGCTTGTCGCGTCGATCCGTGAGCACGGGCAAAAGGTTCCGGTTCTTGTCCGCCGAACCCAAGACGGGGCACTTGAGATCGTCTATGGACGCCGCAGGCTTCTCGCCTGTCGTGAACTTGGTCAGAAAGTGCGCGCCACGGTCATGGAGATGACCGAAGAGGAAGCACTGATCGCCCAGGGCGTAGAGAACAATGCCCGCCAAGACCCCTCGTTTATCGAGAGGGCCCTGTTCGTCGCTGGGATCATACGGGAACTTGGTAAAACTGACGAGACACGCAAGAACGCCCAGACCATCGCCTATCGGGCACTTCAGATCGACGAGTCGCTCGTCTCGCGGATGAACCGTATCGCCACCGGCATTCCGATGGAGCTGATCCATGCAATCGGACCTGCACATGGCGTTGGTCGGCGAGTCTGGGAGAAGCTTTTCAGGCTGTGCGAGAAGGACGTCGCGAGAGCCAGAGAAGTTGCCCGTGAAATTCCCCGCAACTTGCCAGGCCCAGACCGACTTGACGCAGCGGTTACGCTGCTCACGGCCACCAAGGCAACTACACCCAAGGTTGAGCAAGGTGAGCGCGTGAAGATCGGCCGCAAAGGCAACCGCATCACCATCGATGTGGACGCTGACCTTGCCCCGCGCGTTGAAGACGCCATCCGGAAGCTGATCAGCGAGCTTCTTGACCGCGGTCAAGATGGCCCAGAGTGACGACCCCATGTCTTGACCGCGGTCAAGACATCAAGAGCAACGAGCAGAAAACGAAAGGAGGACCGGCTAGAAAAGGAAAGACCCCCCGAAAGCGGTGCTTCCGAAGGGCCTCAATCAGTCTCGACACCTGATTGATACCCCCAAAACGAATCGAGTTCAACACCGCTCGCGGTGACCGGGGAAGCTTTTTCTTCCGAAACACCATGAGACATGTAACCCAAACACGAACCGCCATGGCGGAACCGAGAGCTATTGCCTGCCCTACTATCTACGAACTTCTGGGACCGGTACGCGCCCTGCGGAAAGAACTTGGCCTGACGAGCAACGACATCACAGTCTTGACGGCCCTGATCAGCTTTCTTCCCCGTGATCGACAAACCACAAATGGTGAGACCCCACCCAAACTTACCGTTGTGTTCCCCTCCAACGCCTCCTTGTCTGAGCGCGCAAACGGCGTCGATGAGAGGACCCTACGTCGCTGCTTGGGCCGTCTTGACGCAGCCGGCCTCATCGACCGGAAGAACTCGGCAAACGGCAAACGCTTCCCCCTGCGGTATGGCGGCATCATCCGGGACGCGTTTGGGATCGACCTGAACCCACTGATACAGAACCACGGCGCACTTGCAGCCAGAGCATCGAAGGTCACGGAAGAACGTGAACGCCTTCGCTCCCTTAGGGCAGAAGCACTAGCACTGCGCGCATCCCTCCTTCAGGACCAGCGCCTCGACAAAGTGCGGTTGTCCTCACTCGGAGCGATCAGGAACATCCTTCGACGAGCAACCCTCACGGTTGAATCAATCTTGCAGATCATCGCTGATCTCCGCGAACTCGGCGCCAACGCAGCGCAGAGCTACGGAGAGTGCGAGAGTTCAAGCGCGGCCGTGGACGAAATCCAATCACGCGACCAAGCCCTCAGCCATGATTGCACGCGCGAAATGTCCGCCAGAAACGGACAAAATGACCGGCAGATAGAGTCCATAAAAAAAGAATTTAATAAGAAAGACGCGCAGGCAAAGCAGACCAGCGCTGACCAAAACATTGCGGGGCCTTCCATGAACCGAGACCCTGCAAAAATGTCATGGACAGACTTCACACATGTCTCTGACTACTTTCCAGACCCACCTCGAACAGGAGAAGCCCTCAACCGTGTTCTCTTCGATATCGGGCGATTGCTTAGAATACGCCAGGAAAAGCTGATGCGTGGCCTCCAGAAAACCGGCGCTGGACGGCTTCTAGTGATCTTAGATTACCTGTTGGGGAAAGGAGAAACGATCAGGCAGCCCGAGGCATACTTTGAAACGATCCTAGGGTCCAGACTCATTGATTTTCAAAGCCAGAACATGACGGTGGCCGCGAGTGCTACTGCGGACAGGAAGGTCTTGGCGCATCTGTCATAGCGTGTTGCGACTCTGCGCCAGTCTTTCAACCGACCGAACATGATTTCGATGCGGTTGCGTCGGCGATAGCGCCGCTTGTCGTATCGGACGGCCTTGCCGCGTGACTTCCGACCGGGGATGCATGGACGTATCCCCTTGTCTTTCAATGCATCTCGGAACCAGTCGGCGTCGTAACCGCGGTCCGCGATCATCCATTCGGCGGCTGGCAGACTGCCCAGCAGGGCGGCGGCTCCGGTGTAGTCACTCACCTGGCCAGCGGTCATGAAGAACTTCAGGGGCCGCCCCTTCGCGTCGGTTACGGCATGCAACTTGGTGTTCAGCCCGCCCTTGGTCCGCCCAATCAGACGCCCGCGCTGATCGCCGGCCCCCCCTTTTTCACCCGCAGGCTCGAAGCCGTGCGGTGTGCCTTCAGGTAGGTCGCGTCGATCATGATGGTATTCTGGTCGCCACCCTCGGAGGCCAGTCCCTCCATCATCCTTGCGAAGACCCCCATGTCACCCCACCGCTTCCAGCGATTGTAGAGGGTCTTGGGCGGGCCATACTCCCGAGGCGCGTCACACCAACGCAAGCCATTGCGATTGATGAAGATTATGCCGCTCAACACGCGCAGATCATCTACCCGCGGCTTGCCATGGCTCTTCGGGAAGAACGGCTTCAACCGCTCCATCTGCTCGTCGGTCAGCCAGAAAAGGTTGCTCATCATCACCCCCGTCAGTTCGGGAGCTTGAATCACGCAGACCGGGCAGCCTCAAGTCAATTAATGGGTCCAGAGCCTAGGCGCATAGAACATGCAGTTTGGACTTCTTGACCGCGGTCAAGAATGCCGAAGAGAGAGAAAGGTTGGGGGTTTGAGGGGTGACGGGAAATGAGATCGGGAGAGTGGCTTCCGGTGCCCGTCGTGGAGAATATCTGATGGCGAAAGCAGCCCAGAAAGTCACCCTGTCCCCGTCGCGGGACATCCCCTTCGACAAGCTCGTGCTGAGCCAGTCCAACGTGCGGCGCATCAAGGCCGGCGTCTCGGTCGAGGAACTGGCCGAGGACATCGCGCGGCGCGGCCTGCTGCAGGGCTTGAACGTCCGGCCCGTGCTTGATGCCGACGGGGTCGAAACCGGCACGTTCGAGATCCCGGCCGGCGGCCGCCGCTTCCAGGCGCTATCGCTCCTGGTGAAGCAGAAGCGTTTGGCCAAGACCGCGCCGATCCCCTGCATCGTGCGGGATACGGCGTCGGAGATCCTCGCCGAGGACGACTCGCTGGCGGAGAACATGCAGCGCGTCGCCCTGCACCCGCTGGACCAGTTCCGCGCGTTTCAGGCCCTGCGCGAAAAGGGTCAAGGCGAGGAAGCGATTGCGGCGGCCTTCTTCGTCACGCCGCAGATCGTCAAGCAGCGCCTGAAACTCGCGTCCGTGGCCCCTGCCCTGCTCGAGGTCTATGCCGAGGATGGCATGACGCTGGAACAGCTGATGGCCTTCACCGTGAACCCCGATCATGCGCGTCAGGCGCAGGTCTGGGAGGCTGTGAAGAACTCGTGGAACAAGGAGCCCTATGCCATCCGGCGCATGCTGACCGAGACCTCGGTCCAGGCGTCTGATCGTCGCGCGGTCTTTGTCGGTGTCGATGCCTATGAGGCGGCAGGCGGTATCGTGCTGCGCGATCTCTTCCAGGGCGATGACGGCGGCTGGCTCGAGGACCCTGCCCTCCTCGACCGGCTGGTCGCCGAGAAGCTCCAGGCCGAAGCCGAAGCGCTCGTTTCCGAAGGCTGGAAGTGGATCGAGGTGGCGACCGACCTGCCCTATGGCTACAGCCACGGTCTGCGGCGTCTGGCCGGTGATCCTGCGCCGATGACCGAGGAGGAAAGCGCGGCCCACGCTGTGCTCCTCGCCGAGTACCGCGCGCTGGAGGAAGAGTATTCCGGCCAAGACGAATACCCCGAGGAGATCGACGCCCGGCTTGGCCAGCTCGAAACGGCGATGGAAGCGCTGGAGCAGCGGCCGCTGATCTACGACCCGGCCGAGATCGGGCGCGCTGGCGTCTTCGTCACGCTGGATCGGGATGGCAGTCTTGCGGTCTACCGTGGCTATGTCCGGCCCGAGGATGAGCCGTGCGAGGAGACCGCGGTCCAGGATGGTGATGGCGCGGATGCCATGGGGCAGGGGGGTGATGTCGGTGTTTCCAGTTGGAAACCGTCGGCGACCTCCGCCGGGGGCACCGTCATCACTTCGGGTGGTCAGCCGATCGGCGCCGATCCGACCGAGGATGAGGACGACAGCGCGCTGAAGCCGCTGCCCGAACGGCTGGTCATGGAATTGACCGCCCACCGGACCCTCGCGCTGCGTGAGGCCATCGGGCGTTCGCCGGACGTCGCGTTGACACTCCTGCTCCTGAAGCTGGTGAAGGACACCTTCCGCACCTCCTCTGCGATGGGCAGCTGCCTCGAAGCCTCGGTGCGCCACGTCTACATGTCGGCGCAGGCGCCCGATCTCAAGGACAGCGTCGTCGCAAAGCTGGTCGATGAGCGTCACGCTGCCTGGGAGTCTGATCTGCCCCTCGGTGACGATGCCGCGCTCTGGGACTATCTGGCGGTCCTCGACCAAGGCAGCCGTTTGGCGCTCCTGGCGCATTGCCTCAGCTTCGGCATCAACGCGCTCCATGAGAAGGTGAACCCCTATGGTGCTGGCATCTCGGCCAGCGGCCTGACCCGACGCATGGCCCATGCCGATCTGGTAGCCCGTGCGGTCGATCTCGACATGGTCGAGGCGGGATGGGAGCCGACGGTCGATGGCTACCTCAACCGTGTGCCCAAGGTACGGATCCTCGAGGCCGTGCGCGAGGCGAAAGGGGAGGGGACCGCACAGCTTCTCGATCACCTGAAGAAGGGTGAGATGGCCACAGAAGCCGAGCGGCTCCTCAAGGGAAGCGGCTGGTTGCCCGAGGTCCTGCGCCGGACTGATGTCGTGGCGCTCGACGGCGAGGCGGTCGGAGAAAGGCAGGGGGAGGACGCGGGCGAGCCTGAGGATGTCGATCTCCCGGCCTTCCTGATGGTCGATTTGCCGGACAGCGCCGCGGCGATGATGGCCGCGGAATGATCTGAGCCATCCGGGGGCGGGGAAACCCGCCCTCTTCTCTCACAAAACACAGCAATATCAATATGATGAATGCGGATACTCGCATTCGGGATGAGGAATCATGTCTGCAACAAACATCATCGACACAGCCCCTTTGGGGGCGCTGATCCGTTACACCGACGGCAGTCCCAAGCCGCCGGCACGTTTCACCAAGAAGCTCGCAGCCTGGGAGCGCTCGAACGGCGTTGGCCGCCTTGTGAAGAAGGAACCGCCCAAGGTCTATCCGACATGGACGGCACCGGCCTCCTTCACGCTGCATGAGGGCAACTTCTCCTCGGACGGGGTGATCCTCGTCACGATCATGCGCAGTCATTCGGCTGACAGTCGACTGATCTTCCAGGTGGCCGAGGAACCGAAGCCCGGGCAGGTCCGCGTGCTGCTGGATTTCGGTGGTAACACCGAGCTTCTGCATCTGGCGGAGTCCATTACCGCGGCCGAGCTCTGGATCTCGCGGGAGGGCTATAGCAACGCGCGGCTCGAGATCGTCGATGCCGACGACGGCGATAGGGCAGGGGGCGCGGATCTGGCCGCCTGAGCCCTGACAAGGCGTGAGGGGCCTGCCGAAGAGCCGGCCTCTCACCGACCACTTGAACCTCTTCCCGCGCTGTCGCGGGGCACCAAAGGATCCATCCCCCAATACGGAAGTCTTCAACCAAGAGCCTGCCCGGGAGGCTGGCGGCGTTAGAAGCATCAGCGGGACAATTGGCTCCAGTCGTCAGGGCACCATCCCCCGCTCGCCATTCCCTTCCTTGCCCCGAATCCTGTCTTCGAGATCAACCCGCAAAGGGGTCGGACTACGGGCGAGCCCGTGCCGCCGGGTGGATTCGGGCGAGCCGAACGCACCCGGTGATGTCAGCCAGTCTTCGGGCCTGCGGGGTCCTGTCGCGCGGGGGATGGTCCCCCGCCTCCAAGACAGGAGCCAAACAGATGTCCCGCAAAGATGCTCACGCCTTCGCCGCCTCCCTCGCCGCCACGCTCATGGTCTCAATCGTCGTCTTCCAGGCAGGGGATGGAACCTTCGGCGCCGTCCCCGCCGATGAAATCGACGGCGACGAGGTCGTGATCGTCTCGGAATACGATCCCTTCGGGTGAGGCTTCGGCCTCACTTGCCGAAGGCCCGGCACGGCGAAGGTGCGCCTCCGGGCGTTGTATCGTCCAACCGGCGTGACCAGCGGCTTCGTATCGTCGCCTTCTCATCATAAGGTCACCCGTTGGTGGCTCACATGTGGCCAAAGCAGTGCGCGGTGGCGCAGTGTGAGACTTCATGGTAAAAAAACCTGCATGAGAGAGCTGCGCCCTTCCGACAACATTCTGAGAAGACTGGCAGAGACTGGCCTACACCAAGGGGGGTTGGCGGCTGCTGGGAGCCTGATGTGGCGCGCCGTTCTATTGGGTACTGCCCTTTACTTGATGCTCGGCGATGACCCCGATGCCAACCTCAAACTGAATGGCGTGTCCTATATCGTCGCCGTCGTCTGGTCATATTACGATGGAGTCTTTGCAAAGCGCATGTGGTCCATCGCCTTCCTTGAGGCGATCTTTCTGCATCTCGCCGGCATACAGGTCGGCAATCTGATTGCCATAATTTTCGGCAACCCCCTCTTCGGGTCTTAATCGTCCCAACCCAATCAATTTGCTCGCAGAAATGTGACGGGTGTCTATGATTGGACGACCCGTCTTTTCTCGCCCGTCGTTGGAGTCTTGAATGCTCGATCTTGCTGATTCCGCCGCTCAAGAAGGCTATCGGACGTTTCGCACCGCGCACGACCGGGATGCGGCGCATGTCGTGGAAGACCTTGCTTCGACCACGCATGGGCTGAGCGCTGATGAAGCCGATCGGCGCCTGCGACAGCATGGTCCCAATTCGATCCCCACCGGCACGCGGCGCCACCCGGTCCTTCGCTTCCTTGCCCATTTCAATAACGCGCTGATCTATTTCATGCTGATGGGGGCCGCAGCAGCTGCGGTGCTGGGGCATCTCATCGATACGGGCGTGATCCTGGCGGTTGTCCTGGTCAACGCAATCGTGGGCTTCCTGCAAGAGGGCAAGGCCGAGGATGCGCTGGCCGCGATCCGCAGCATGATTGCGCCACGCGCCAGTGTGCTGCGCGACGGCCAGCGCGTCAGCGTTCCCCAGGCCGATCTTGTCCCCGGCGACGTCGTCCTGATCGAGGCGGGCGACCGGGTTCCTGCCGACTTGCGCCTGTTGCGCGCCCGCAGCCTGCGGATCGATGAGGCCATCCTGACCGGCGAGTCCGTGGCGGCGACGAAACATACCGATCCGGTCGACGCGAACGCGGCTCTCGGTGACAGGCGGTCGCTGGCGTTTTCCGGCACATTTGTCGCCACCGGGCAAGGAACCGGCATCGTTTTCGCGACCGGGCTGCAGACCGAGATCGGGCGCATCAGCGAGCTGCTGGGCGGCGTCGAGGAACTCACCACGCCGCTTTTGCGGCAGATCAACCGTTTCGGCCAGCGCTTCACCCGTTTCGCCTTTGTCGGTGCTGCGGTGCTGTTCTTATTTGCGATCACGCTACGCGGCTACCAGTGGGACGAGGCGCTGATGGCTGTTGTCGCATTGGCGGTCAGCCTGGTGCCCGAGGGATTGCCAGCCGTCATCACCATCACGCTGGCCATCGGCGTGCAGCGGATGGCGGCGCGAAACGCCGTGATCCGCCGCCTTCCGGCGGTCGAGACGCTCGGGGCCACCTCCGTCATCTGTTCGGACAAGACCGGGACGCTGACCCGCAATGAAATGACCGTCCGCCGGGTCGTCACACCGGGGCAAGCGATTTTCGTGGAGGGCTCGGGCTACAATCCCGGTGAGCATCGGCTGTTTGAAGACACTGGCCCCCGCAGTCCTGCGGGCCACGCTACTTCCCTGTCGCTGATCCGCACAGGCCTGCTGTGCAACGACGCCCGGCTGCGCGCCGACGGGGCGGAATGGCATGTCGAGGGCGACCCTATGGAGGGGGCGCTTGTCACCCTGGCGATGAAGGCCGCTTTCGATCCCGAGAACGAGCGTGCGGAATGGCCGCGTCTGGACGAGATCCCCTTCGATGCCGCGCATCGCTTCATGGCGACCTTGCACAAGATGTCGCTGGCCGAGCCCGTGGTGCTGATCAAGGGCGCGCCCGAGGCCGTTCTGGCCATGTGCACGAGACAGGAGGCCCCGGACGGGCCGACCGCGCTGGATGCGGAGTACTGGTCGGACCGGATCGCGGAAGCCGCGGCGCAGGGTGAGCGGGTTCTTGGCTTTGCCATGCGGCATCTACCCGAAGGAACGGAGCGCATCGATTTTCCCGATGTCGAAACCGGGCTGACGTTCCTTGGCATCGTGGGTTTCATCGACCCGCCGCGGGACGAGGCGATCCGCGCGATTGCTGAATGCGCCTCGGCTGGGATCGCGGTGCGCATGATCACCGGCGACCACGCCGCCACCGCCAAGGCCATCGCGCGTCAGCTTGGGCTGGGTGAGGATCCGGTCGTGCTGACAGGACATGACCTTGACCAGGTGTCGGGGGAGGACTTCGCCCGGGCCGTCCGTGAAACGGTCGTGTTCGCCCGTACCAGCCCCGAGCACAAGCTGCGCATCGTGCAGGCGCTTCAGGCCGAGGGGCGGGTCGTCGCCATGACAGGGGATGGCGTCAACGACGCGCCTTCGCTCAAGCAGGCGGATGTCGGCATCGCGATGGGCGTCAAGGGCACCGAGGCCGCCAAGGAGGCCTCGGAAATGGTGCTGATGGACGACAACTTCGCCTCGATCGTCGCGGCCGTCCATGAAGGCCGCACCGTTCATGACAACATCCGCAAGGTCGTGGGCTGGACGCTGCCAACCAACGGTGGCGAGGCGCTGACCGTGGTCATCGCGATCCTGTTCAACTTCGCCATGCCGATGACACCGGTCCAGATCCTTTGGGTCAACCTGATCCTTGCCGCGACGCTTGGCCTTGCGCTTGCTTTCGAACCTTCCGAACCCGGGGTCATGCGCCGCCTGCCGCGCCGGCCGAACGCGGGCCTGCTCACGCCCTTCATCCTCTGGCGGGTGATCGTGGTCTCGCTCCTGTTTGCGGCGATCTCTCTGGGCGTGTACTTCTGGGCGCTGAACCTGGGTCGCGATCTGGAAACCGCCCGGACCATGGTGGTGAACACGCTGGTGGTGCTGGAGATCTTCTATCTCTTCAGCGTGCGGTTCCTGCACATGACGTCCTTCACCTATACAGGGGTGAAGGGCACGACGCCGGTGTGGATTGCGCTGGCGGTCGTTGTGGTCGGGCAGCTTGCCTTCACCTACCTGCCGGTCATGAACACGATCTTCGGATCGCGCCCGCTGACACTCGGCGAGGGGGCATTGATCATCGCGCTCGGGGCGGCGAGCTTCGTGCTTCTCGAGGTCGAGAAGCACTTCATCCGCGACCGCTTTCAGGATGACTAGCCACCCCGCTAGCCTCGACAGGCTGCGCCCAGAACGCCCCCGCTGTCAGAACGGCATGATCACGGGCACCAGCAAGACACTGGTGAGCAGGCAAATGCCCGCGAATGGTACGCCGATCCGAAGGAAATCGGTGAAGCGGTAGTTGCCCGGCCCGACGACCAGCGTGTTCACCGGTGACGAGACGGGAGTCATGAAGGCTGCCGAGGCAGCGAGCGCCACGGTCATGGCAAAGGGATAGGGAGAGGCGTCGAGAGCGCTGGCGACAGCCAGCGCCACCGGGGCCATCAGGACAGCCGTTGCCGTGTTGGAGATGAACAGCCCCAGCAGCCCGGTAACCGCGAAGATCGCGGCCAGCACCACCTGCGGCGAGGCCCCGTCCAGCGCGCCGAGCAGCGCCAGTGCCGCAATCTCGACCCCGCCGGTGCGCTGCAGCGCCAGCGAGAAGGGCAGCATGCCGACGATCAGGATCAGGCTCTGCCAGTGGATCGAGCGATACGCGCCCGCCATGTCGATGCAGCGGAAGAGCCCCAGCAACAGGCAACCGAACAGCGCCGCCTGCACGTTCGGCACGATCCCCCAGACCATCAGCACCACCACCAGCGCCAGCACGCCCACGGCCAGCGGCGCACGGTGGCGCGCGGGCACGGCCTCGTCCGACTCGGCCGGCAGATCGAGCAGAACCAGATCGCGCCGCTCGTCCGCCAGCTTGCGGATCGCGCGCCAGGGACCGACGGTCAGCAGCGTGTCGCCAGGGCGCAGCGGCTCGTCGATCACGCTGTCGGGCACGGGTTTCGTGCCGTGCTTCATGCCGATGACCGACAGATCATGGGTGCTGCGGAACCGGGCCTGCGTGACCGTCTTGCCGATCAGGCGCGACGTCGGCGGCACGATGATCTGCGCCATGCCGATTTCCTGCGCCGTGTCTGTGAACCACCGCCCCGAGACCGGCAGCGCGATCAGATCATGCGCCTGCGCGAAGGCGTCGAGATCGAAGCCCGATGCCCCGTTTGCGCGCCGGTCGATCAGCAGGATGTCGCCAGCTTCCAGCGCCGTCTCGGCGCGGGGGTGGATCAGCTTGCGGCGGAACCGGCTGTCGCGCTCGATGGCGATGATGTTGATGCCCGCGCTGGCGCGCAGGTCCAGCGCGTCCAGCCGTTGGCCCACGAGGTCGGACCCCGCGCGCAGCTGCAGCCGGTGCTCGCGGCCGGCAAGGCCGTAGTCCGCGACCCAGCCGGTCAGCGCTGCGCGTTCGGGCAGTTCGGGCGCGGGGCCCGGCGCCAGAAACCGACGCGCGACCAGCATGTAGAGGATCGCCAGCACCAGGATCGGGACGCCGAAGGGGGTGAAGGCGAAGAAACCGAAGCCCTCGTGCCCCTGCCGCATCAGTTCGGAATGTACGACCAGATTGGGCGCAGTGGCGACCAGCGTCATCATCCCGCTGATCAGCGCGGCCATCGAGAGCGGCATCATCAACCGGCCCGCAGGGATGCGGGCATTGCGGGCGATGCGCAGCACGATTGGGATGAAGATCGCCACCACCCCGGTCGAAGACATGAACGACCCGACGCCTGCCACGATCACCATCAACAGGAAGATCAGCTTCGCCTCGCTGGCACCGGCGCGTGCGGTCAGCCAGTCGCCCAGACGCTGCGCAACGCCGGTGCGCACCAGCGCCTCGCCGATCACGAACAGGGCCGCGATCAACACGATGTTCGGGTCCGACAGGCCCACCAATGCCTCGGACATGGTGATCACGCCGGTCATCGGCAGCGCGACCATCATGATCACCGCCACCACATCCATGCGCGGCCGGTTGAGCGCGAACATGACCACAGCCGCGCCCAGCAGGGCCAGCACCATCGCAAGCGGGGACATCGGCTACACCCCGCGCAGTGGCGCGGTTCGGCTCGGGAAATGAGTGATGGCGCAGATCATGCCTGTGGCGGAACTGCGAGCACGTCGATCTCGACACTGCCCATCAGTTCCTGTGCCACGCTGCCCAGAAACAGCCGTCTGACGCCGGACAGCCCGCGCGTTCCGATGACAAGAAGGTCGGGCTTCGCCTGTTCCACAAGTCCGGCGATGGCGTCCGCGCCGACACCCTCGATGATCCGGGCATTGTAGCTCAGATCTCCAAGATCGAGGCTCTGAATGAACCGACCAAGCTCGCGACGTGTCGACTGGAATTCTTTCTCGGCTTCCGCATGGACCCGCTCGGTCGGGATGCCGGCATGGGTCATCATCTGGCGCGTGATCGGCGCGTAGCCATGAACGAAGGTGACATCGGCACCGTCCAGCAGGCCCAGCTCATGTGCCTTGCGGGCGGCATAGCCCGATGCGTCCGACATGTCGGTGGCGATGAACACCTTCCGCCAGCGCTCGCCGGTTTTGGAGTTGGCCATCAGGACCGGCCGCCCCGCTGTGCGGGTGACACGCTCGATCGTCGTGCCGACGAAGACATCGCGCAGGAATTGGCGCCTGTGTGCACCCATCACGATCAGATCCGCTTCGCGGGCCCGGGCTTCCTCCCCTATGGTG
Organism: Gemmobacter megaterium; assembly: GCF_900156815.1. Taxonomy (GTDB): domain Bacteria; phylum Pseudomonadota; class Alphaproteobacteria; order Rhodobacterales; family Rhodobacteraceae; genus Wagnerdoeblera; species Wagnerdoeblera megaterium. Next base: position 3,607 of record NZ_FTOT01000013.1, on the reverse strand, counting down.
TGAAAGGCATGGCCCGTAACAACGGCGACCTCTACGTGCGATGGGGCGCCAAGGCCTGCGATCTGGTCCGACAGGAAGGTCTCGGCGTTGGAGATTTCCTCGCGCACTCGGCTCTCGACAAGATCATCCTCGACGACATGCAACACGGCAAGTTTCGCGCCGGTCGCATCTGCTAGTTGAACGGCCCGCTGTACTGCGGGTTTCGCGCGGGAGGAGAGATCGGAGGCGACGAGGATGGATTTGAGCATGGCTCCGGCGGATTCTGGTTAATTTCTCGGCATTCCCTTAGTATGACATTGAAATTCCCGCATGAAAACCCGGAAACCCTGACCAGCCAAAGGTGTCAGCGGGCGCCTTTGTCACAGTCATGATGGCAATCACCCGGGCCATGCTGGCAATAGTGGCTTGTATGACCGGAAGCTGCATCGCGCCGCGGAACCTGGTGGAGCCCGTATCGTCCGGTCAGAGGGCGCGCACGTCGGCTGGGATGCCGCGGACGCCACCGGATTGATGCGTGAAATCAAGCATCTGGTGTCAAACCCTGACGGGCGCGGGGATTGACGATAGCCCGAAAAAACCGCATTCAGGAAAGGGCTTCCCAACCATCTTTCCACCAAAGCCGCGCCTGCGGTCATCGGCCATGTCATGGATGTCATCTCGCTCGTCGGCATCGTTGCCGCGCTCTTTGTTGTTATCTCCCTGAGCGAGCCTCTGGCCGACCGCGCCCGGCTGCCCTACACGGTGGTGCTGGCACTTATCGGAACCCTGATTGGCCTTGCAGCCGTTCTCCTGGTCGATCACGGCCGCGAACTTCTGGGCTTGCCTCTGGCTGTCGAACTGTTCGAGTTCAACATCCGCGCCAGCGTCTTCCTTTACGTCCTTCTGCCAACTTTGTTGTTTCAGGTCTCGTTGGGGCTGAACCTGCGCCGGATGGCCGATGACTGGGTGCCGATCCTTGTCATGGCAGTGCTCGCAGTGGTGGTCGCGACCTTCGCCATCGGCTTCGCGCTGACCCCTTTCACCACACTGCCGCTGATGGCCTGCCTGATGCTGGGCGCGATCGTCGCGACGACCGATCCTTCGGCGGTGGTCAGTATCTTCCGCAACATCGCCGCTCCCCAACGCCTGACCCGGATCGTCGAGGGCGAGAGCCTGCTGAACGACGCCGCTGCCATCGCGCTGTTCGGCTTCTTCCTGACCTTCGTCATGCTGGGCGTGCCCAACCCCACGCTGCGCGACGCGCTGGTGGGCTTTCCGACGCTGGTCTTCGGCGGGATCGGCATCGGCTGGATCTTCGCGCGGATCTGCATCGCACTGTTCGGGCTGATGAGCCGCTATCCCCTGGCGCAGGTCTCGCTGAGCGTCGCCCTGCCTTATGTCACCTATCTGGTGGCCGACCAGATCCTCGGCGTCTCGGGCGTGATCGCGGTGGTCATGGCCGGGATGACCTTGAACTACCTCGGCCCCGGCCGCCTTTCGCCCGGCAACTGGACCAACCTGCGCGAGGTCTGGGATGTTCTGGCGCATTGGGCCGGTGCGCTCATCTTCCTTCTGGCCGCGTTCCTTGTGCCGCGTCTTCTGGGGGACGTGCAGCTTCGCGACCTCGCACTGATCGGGGTGGTGATCCTGGCGGCCACGGCGGCCCGGCTTTTCATGCTGTATCTTGTTCTTCCGCTGCTGACCGCAATGAAGCTCTCGCCACGGGTGGACCGACCTTACCGGGTCGCCATCCTCTGGGGTGGCCTGCGCGGCGCCGTTACCCTGGCTCTTGCGCTGGCCGTGACCGAAAACCTGCGCGTGCCAATCGAGATCAAGCGCGAGGTCGGCATTCTGGCAACCGGATTCACGCTCTACACGCTCCTGTTTCAGGGAACGACCCTGCGCTGGATCATCTCGCTTCTCGGTCTCGACAAGCTGTCGCGACTGGATCGCGCTCTGTCGAACCAGGTGATCGCCGTCGCCCTCGAAAACGTGCGCGAGGAAGTTGCGAACACCGCGCAGCGCCATGAACTGACGCGAGAGATCGTACGATCCGAGGCTAAGCGCTTTGCCGAACGTCTGGACAGCGCGATGTCGAAGGCGGAGGGGGTCGACGAGATCCCGGATCGCGACAGGATCACCCTTGGCCTTGTCGCGCTTGCCGGGCGCGAGCGGGACATGATCCTCGAGGCATTTCGGGAACAGCAGATATCGGCACGACTGGCCGAACAGATGCTGTCAGACGCCGACCGGTTGATCGAACGTACACGGGCAGGCGGGCGCGATGAATACCGAACGACGGGGCGCCTGAGTCTTGCGCAGGGCCGCTGGTATCGCTTGGCGATTTTCCTTCACAACCGGCTGCGGATTTCGGGCTCGCTGGGCCGGATGACAGCTGACCGCTTCGAGATTCTGCTCAATCAGCGGCTCACCTTGCGGGATCTGCACGGGTATATCGATGGCAAGATCCGGCGCATCCATGGCCGCCGTGTGGCCGATCTCCTGCATGAGCTGCTGAAGCGTCGCGAGGAGGAAACCCAATCAGCGCTGGACGGGCTTCGTCTGCAATATCCCGGTTATGCCGAAGAGATCGAACGCCGCTTTATCCGCCGTACATCGCTCCGGCTGGAAGAGCGCGAATACGACATTCTCTATCAGGATGGCCTTATTGGCCGCGAACTGTACACCACGCTCAAGCAGGAGCTGGGCGAGAAGCGGAAACGCGCGGAAACCCGCCCCGCGCTCGACCTTGCAGTGCAGAAGACCGAACTGGTGCGCCAGTTTCCGCTTTTTGCCAACATGGAGGATCAAAGCCGTGCCCGACTCGCCCGCACGCTCAGGGCACGTTACGTTCAGCCCGGCGAAGTGCTCATGCGCAAAGGTGACATTCCGCGCGAAGTCTGCTTCATCGCGTCAGGGGCCGTGGAGGTCGAGACGGCGGGTCAGAAAAGCAAGCTCGGTCGCGGCGAGATGTTCGGGCAATTGTCGCTTCTCAGTCGACAGGTTCGAAGGACCCAGATCACCGCGATCACCCATTCGACCCTGCTTGTGTTGGACGAGGCACGCTTTCGCCGCTTGCTGGAGAAGAGCGATGCACTGCGCTCTGCCGTCAGGGAAAGCGCCGAGAAACGGGGGCTTTCAACGGAAGCGTTGGGGCTGTAGGCACGCAGAGATCGTCTGCCTATGACGTTTACCCGGCGGACAGGCTCTCAGCCGTTTGTCCTACCGCTAGAGCCTCAACGAACCACTGCGGTTTGCGCCCCCGACCGGACCAGGTGAGCGCCGGATTCTCAGGATGCCGGTATTTCGCCACGGCAGGCGCACGGGAGGATTTCGTCTCGGTGCCGACAAGTTCGGCGAGGGAGTAGCCCAGATCCCGGGCGAGAGCTTCCACCCTGGCGCGGGCTTCCGCCTTCTGCCGATCCTCGTAAGTGGAAATCGCCTTGGCGACGTCCTTCTGCATTTTCTTCATCTCGCTGAGCGACAGTGCCTCGAGGTCGTACTCAGCCATTGATGCGGTCCGTGTCCTGAATGGCTCTGTTGCACAAATCCCGTGTGGGATTCATCTCATGAATCCAGCGTGGTAGCTGGGATACATGAGCAGACCTACACCCCCGACCTACAGGAC
>NZ_FTOT01000015.1 GCF_900156815.1 Gemmobacter megaterium | reverse complement strand
TGATCGTGATCGGCTTCTACCTGATCTACGAAGGTGGCATGCGCATGATTGATCCACCCGAAGTCATGGGGTGGACCGTCGTCATTCTCGGTGGAATTGCGCTTGTGGTCGACACGCTGACCGCAATGCTGACCTATTCGATGCAGAAGGGGAGCGTGAACATCCGCGCGCTGTTTCTCCACAACCTTTCGGACGCGTTGGCTTCAGTGGCCGTCATAGTCGGCGGGACGCTCATTATACTTTATGATATGCGTTGGGTGGATCCGGCCATCACCATCGGCATCGCGCTCTACATCCTGTATCTGTCCTTCACCGAAATAGGGGGCCCAATTCGAACCCTGATGCTTGGGAGCCCACCAGATATTGATGGAAATGACGTGGTCAGAGCGATCCAGAGTGTCGATGGCGTTGTGAACGTGCATCATGTCCACCTGTGGCAAATGCAGGAGAACACTGCGGCATTGGACTGCCATATTGTTGTCGAACGCGACCGGATGGGTGAGGCCGACAAAATTAAAGAAAACGTCAAATCGGTGCTGCATGAACGTTTCTCAATCGAGCATTCCACGCTTGAATTCGAAGCGACCGACAATGCGCATCAGGAGGCGCAGGTGTTCGGACACCGCTCATGACGATTGCCCAAGGCATACTAGTGGTCGTAGGCCTGCTGTCCGGTCTGGTTTTGATTGGTGCGCTCTTTTGGTCGATCGCCCGCCCGTCCAAGTGCATCTGGCCTCCAAACAGATATGTCGCGTAGCCCTTAAATGGGCTCTGCCTCACCTTGTGTGGCGGAAGGGTAGCATTCTCGCCCGCAACAATTAGGGACCAGCCCGGCCTTACATTGCGCGTTTGAGGGTTTTCAGGCGGTTGATCTGACCTTCCGCCTGGCCGTTGCTCCAAGACACGATTGCGTTTTTGACGGCATTGTAGTCCCGGTTCAAGGTACGGGCAAAGCACACGATGGGCGCCAGGTCGGTTTCGATCGCGTCGTCGATCCATGCAGGGAGCGGGTCTGCTTGGCGGCCACGCATGATACCGTTGAACCGCATGGTGAGGCTGCGCATCGTTGTGAAGGCGGGAGAGCCGGCCTTGAGAGTGTCGACTTTCCGGGCCTGATCCGAGGTGAGCTTTCCGCGGGGTTTGATACAAAGCGCGGCCGCGATGACCGGGGAGATCGCGTGCGCGGTTTCCGGGTCCCTATCCGGCTTCAAGATCTGGTGCTCCGAGGAGGGGGCCTTCGTTTGCTGTTCGGCTCGGCGCCAGCCCGCCAGCAGCCGCTGTAAATGCGTCAGGCTCCCGTCGTAACCACGCTCTTGGCTGAGACGGAAAAGGGCGCTTCCAGTTCGAATGCCGTCCTTCCAACTTTGGCTCAGGAACTCTTCAAAGTACCACGGCGAAGTCGGTTTCAAAGCTGCCCGCCTGCGGTCGGGCGGCGTCTCAAACTGCAGCAATTTCGCGATGCTGCGACGCGGGAACCCTGTTCGCTGCCCGATCTCGCTGCAGGGTAAGCCCCTGATTTCGGAGCGCATGGATGGTGGTGAAAATCTCGTCCCGAGACGTCCTGTGCGCGAGGCGGGACTTCAGAATGTGAATCAGCATGCAAAATTGATCCACTTAGGTGGGTTATGAGCGAGTAAAATTGACCCACCTGCGACGTTAGCATCCGCGCCGAATAGCGCGGAGGAATGAGCAGGTGATATTGATGGAAAGTGTATCGAAGATCCGTCGTTGGATTTTGGTTGAAGGTCGCAGTATCCGATCTGTGGCGCGGGCAACCGGTTTGTCGCGGAACACGATCAAGAAGTATCTGAAGGATGCGAGCCCGCCAAGCTATCAGCGGCAAGCGCCACCGGCCCGGCATAAGCTGTGCGATGGATTTGACACGCGGCTTCAAGAGCTCTTCGAGCAGGATCAAAAACGCCCACCTCGGGAACGGCGGACGGCCACGAGGTGTCGCGTAGCCCTTAATTGGGCTCTGCCTCACTTTGTGTGGCGGAACTATCCTGAAACTGGAAAATTCAGGAGGGATAGTTGTGATTTCGAAGAAGCACTGGTCGCCCGGGAGCGATGTTGCCGTTCAAAGCGTTGATCGAAGTGAATCCGGCGGGTGGATTGTATCGGGCAGTCTGACACCAAGCGGCATCTGCCCAGACTGTGGATTGCATTCGCGACGTCGTCACGGTTGGCGGCGTCGGCGGCTGCAGGATTATCCCGCCCATGGAGACGAGGTAACGGTTGATCTCGCGGTTTGCCGTTGGCGATGTCAGGCACCCGCTTGCCCACGTCGGACTTTCTCGGACCAGATCGCATGGATTGCGCGTCCTTTTGCACGTCGTACGTCGCGTGTCGGGGAGATTGTCAGCCATCTTGGGCATGCGGCAGGCGGGCGACCTGCCGAGCGGCTCTTGCACCGATTGGGACTTGGGGTCAGCGATGACACGGTGCTCAGGCATCTGAAGAAGCGTGCTCAAGGCACCGCCGAGCCGCCAACAGTCATCGGGATCGACGACTGGAGCTGGCGGAAGTCGCAAACCTACGGCACGATCATTGTGGACCTGGAGCGTCGCGTGGTCATCGATGTTCTCGAGGATCGAGATGTCGTCACTTGCACCAACTGGCTGAAGCGACACCCCGATGTGGAAGTGATCAGCAGAGATCGGTGCGGCCTCTACGCCCAGGCTGCACGGCAAGGGGCACCGCAGGCGAAGCAGGTCGCTGATCGGTTCCATATCGTGCAGAACCTGCGGCAGGCCATCGAGGAGCAAATGAACCTTCACGGCCGTGCGACCGGCAGAGCGCTGTTGTCCGACGCTGACAACATTACCGCAGCCGGAAGCCTTCTGAAGTCCCGCCTTGCGCACAGGACGTCTCGGGAAGAGATTTTCACCACCATCCATGCGCTCCGAAATCAGGGGCTTTCCTGCAGCGAGATCGGGCGGCGAACAGGGTTCCCGCGTCGCAGCATCGCGAAATGGCTGCAGTTCGAGACACCACCGGACCGCAAGCGGGCAGCTTTGAAACCGACTTCGCCGTGGTACTTTGAAGGGTTCCTGAGCCAAAGCTGGAAGGAGGGCATTCGAACTGGCAGCGCCCTGTTCCGTATGATCCAAGAGCGTGGTTACGAGGGGAGTCAGTCGCATTTGCAGCGGCTGCTGGCGGGTTGGCGCAGAGCCGAACAGCAAGCGAGCGACCCCAAGGTAGAGCACGAAATCCTTAAGCCAGTCCGGGACCCCGAAACTGGGCACGCGATCTCCCCGGTCATTGCGGCCGCGCTGTGCATCAAACCTCGCGGCAAGCTCACCGCGGATCAGGCGCGGAAAGTCGACGCGCTCAAGACCGGCTCTCCGGCCTTCGCAACGATGCGCAGCCTCGCCATGCGGTTCAATGGCATCCTGCGAGGTCGCGTGGCAGACCCGCTCCCTGCATGGATTGACGACGCGATTGAAACCGACTTGGCGCCAATCGTGCGCTTTGCCCGCACCTTGAATCGGGACCTCGATGCGGTCAAAAACGCCATCGAGATGCCCTGGAGCAACGGCCAGGCCGAAGGTCAGATCAATCGTCTGAAGACCCTCAAGCGCGCCATGTACGGCCGAGCCGGTCCAGAATTGTTGCGGGCGAGAATGCTACCGTTCCGCCACACAAAGTGAGGCAGAGCCTCTTTGAGAACTTGGGCGGCATCCGGATTGTCGTCAGAGATGTAGTCAATGATTGCCAGCAAGTCGGTTATGGCCGTGGCTTTCCATTCAAGATTTGGCAAGGCGCTTCCCGTCAATCAATGCCTGGGCGTCTTGCATCGCCTTGGCATGGGGCGTTGTGGGCCTTGGATCGTCCAGCGCTTCCTGTACCTTCGCCCGGAACCAGGCGTCATAGGCATCCGGGTCAGCGGTCAATCCGGCAGGCAAGCCGCCTTCTGCGGCCACGCGGGTCAAAAGAATACGCACCGCGTCGGAGAGCGTCAGACCGACGCCCGCAAGTGCGTCCGAAGCCTGTGCTTTCAGCTGATCGTCAACACGGACATGAAGCATGGATGTTTGGGCAGGCATGGATGGTCCTCCAGTTGATGGGAATGATGTATCTCATTTGAGATACGTTTTCAAGTCGGCAATATGTGCGCGCGTGGTCCCGTGGTGTTGTCTCAGCGGGAAACTCAGCCACCCTGCCCCGCCAGGAACTCCGCCAGCACAGGACTGGCCTCGCCTTTTGCGGAGCTGAGCAGCTCCGAGCCCGCAAGCGAGGCCTTCGACAGGCGTACGAGCCCACCGGTTTCCTCGATGCGGTAGCAGCGGCGTTTTTGCCGCCCACGCCTGTAGTGCGTCGCGGTGACGATCCGGCATGTACTGCCATCGGTGAGCGTCACGGGCGTGGCGAGCCTGATCTTGTCGCCTTCCTCGTAGTCCGGGATCGCAGCCCAATTCCGGCAGCGCTGACGCCAGTCCTGGGCGTAGCTGTCCGGGTCTTTCAGGTCGGAGAGAAGCTCGATCAGCCCAAGCGGAGCACGAGATTCGTTCGGGCCAGCACTTTCCTCCATGTCCTTGTAGCCCCAGCAGCCGTCATCGTATCGGGTGAGGAAGACAGCCCCGAAAGTGATGGAGCCATCCGCATCGGTGACATAGGTCGTGTCTTCGACAGGGGTGCCGTCGAGATTGGTGACCTTTGCCGCCGCATACCAGGTGGAGCCCACCTTGCAGGCCTTGACCAGTTCCGTCTTGCGCGTGTCGCCATGAGAGGTGCAGAGCCGGGCGATTTCCGCTTTCTCATCCGCGTAGGTCTGGACGCGGCCGTCGGTATAGAAGAGCCAACCCATCACGCCGCCCTCCGGTCATCGATTTCCATTAGGGCATCGAGCGGCACGCGGTAGGGCTGCATGGCGTCGAAATCCTCGCAATTGCCGCAGTTCTGCACGATCGCGAAGGTGTCGCAGGCATCCTTGAGGATGACCCGGAAGGTGCCGCCGAGGCCTGACGGCACCTCGTAGGTCCCGCCGATGAGATAATCCGAGGCCCGGCGCACGAAGACGCGGATGCTGTGGCCATCGGTGGCGAGCCGGATCGCCCCCCGCCCCCGGTCGATGAGCACCTGCACGTCATCCAGGATGTCGGTATAGAACTGGCCGGTCAGATCGCGAAACGCCATGCGGCGCTGCGCCATCCAGTCGGTATCCCGAAACGGGTTCATGCCGTCGGCGAAGGCAAAGGACGGATCGGCCTGCTCGGTGGTGACGATACGGGTGGTCGTGCCATCGATGCCGTTCGAGCGCAGATGCACACCATTGCCGACGATGAGGATCAGGGCGGGCCTGTCCACGGGCCCGTTCCAGTTGGGCAAGAAGGTTTTGCAGGCGCGTGCATGGGCGATCTGCGCCGCAACAGCGGAGGCAGAGAACTTGAGAATAGCCATGGGGATGTCTTTCTGTTCGGTTTGGAAGGGTCGACCCGCGCGGGTGCAAGATCCACGCGCGGGTCGCGTGATGGCTCAGGCCGCTTGCGCGACCTCGCTGTCAGGCTCGGGGGTTTCAGCAGTGGGCTCCGCCTCATCACAGGCGATACCGGCGGTCTGCATCATCGGCGGGCACCAGGCGGCGACGGCAGCGCGCTGCGCGTCCGTCAGTGTGGCGAAGGGTTCAGCAAAGAGCTTGTCGCAGAAGGCGACGATCTCCTTCTTGCTCGATGAGGCGAGCGTCACCGCCTCCTGGGCAAGACCCAGATCTTCGCCGAGGATCTTCAGGAGCCAGGCCTTCTTGAAGCGGTTGAAGAGCGCCGCGTTCGGCGTCCAGTGGGCGCGGATATCGGGCATGATCTCGATCTCGAACGCATGCATCAGGCTGTCGCGCGATCGATCCCGCGCGAAGCAGGACTGCGTGGTGCTGGCGGTGGCATAGGCGACGAGCTTGGCCTTCTCGCCGGCCTTCAGCGCGCGAAACGCCGCAAACTGATCGGCGGGCGCGCGGCTGTCATCGAGCCAGGACAAATCAAGCGCATCATGCGCCGCCGCCACCTGCTCGAGCGAGGTCTCGTCGATCTCGTCCATCTTGGCGTGGTTGCGGTATTCCTTGCGGGCATCGATCTTGATCGCCTGCGTGACACTCATGCCGCTGGCCAGAACGTCACTGACCAGCTTGAAGAGCGTCAGATCGAGCGTGGCTTCCGGATGCAGCGCCATCGCGGCCCCAAGCGCCATGGCTCGCTCGGTCTTGAGGTCCTCTGCCAGCGAGGCTGGATAAGTGATTTCACCCGGGTCCGGGGCCTCCTCCCCCGTCGGGTCAGCCGACGAGCCGCGCGCGCCTTCCACTTTCACGGTGTCTTCCGGGCGGACGAGGCCCACATGGAGGGTCACCTGCCCACCCTGCCACGACGCTATCACCCCAGACCGCGCGAGGTCCTCGGCGCTGTAGGCCTCCTGCAGGTCGCGGGCTTCCTCTTCCAAGGCGTCCACGCGCTCGTAAAGGGCATTGTAGGCACCGTCCTCGAGCCCCTCATCCTCCATCTCGAACTGCAGTTTCTCAAGCTCAGCGGTGATCTCATCGATGCGCTTCTGGGCAGCCTCATCCGGCTCGATCGGGCCGGGATAGACGCGGCCATAGTCGGCCATGGTCGCGTAATCATAGCGCACCATCGCATCGGCCCAGGCAAACCCCAGCCTCATACGGGCCTCTTCGGCAGCGGCACCGAGCTTTTCGAGCAAGATGGTCTCGACCAGCGCCGCATCCTCAAGCACGGAATGCTCTTCAAGAAGGTCAGCCGCGACGGCGCCGCCACGCGCCTCGTAGTCCACGCGCACGAAAGCCCCGATATCGTCACTGACCTGCACGCCGCGGGATTTGAGGGCCTGACGGACGGTATAGGCCTGCAGATAGCCGCCGTCCTTCGTGAGCGCCTCGAAGACCTCGCGCTGCGCCTTCTGGCTCGGGTGCTCGGCAAAGGCCTTCATCGTGTCGAGCGTGATCACCTTACCCCGGGCCGCGGCGCGGATGTCGGGGTGGATAAGGCCATAGCGCAACCGGCCTTTCACGGCGGCCACCGTGGTACCGAAGGTCTTTGCGATGGTCTCGGGCGTCTGGCCGTCGACCTCCATCATCCGCGCGAAAGCCTCAAACTCGTCGATTGCGTTCATCGGTGCCTGGGTGATGTTCTCGGCAAGAGACAACGCCGTGGTGACATCGCAATTTTCCGGCACGAGGCGGCAGTCCACCTTGGTCTTCGCTGTGAACCCCTTGGTGGCCTTGTCGGCGACCAGCTCCTTCAGCGCAGCATGGCGTCGGCCACCGGCGAGGACAGCATATTTGCCGTCAAGCTTCTGGACCAAGAGCGGCTGGAGCAGGCCCAGCACAGCGATGCTGGCCTTCAGATGCGCGATGTTCTCGGGATCATAGGTTTCCGGCGCGTTGCTGCGCACATTGGCAGGATGCGGGACCAGATCGCCGATGGCGACGGTGAGAGGAGCAAAGCTTGTGGTCATGGGATATCCTTCCAGGAGGGTGAGGTGTGGCCCGCGCGCTCACGCGCGTGACCAATCCCCGGCTTCAGGGATCATCACGACAAAAGGCCCACTTTCCCTTTGAGGGGTCAGCGGGCCTTCATCGTCTCAGATGTCAGGGGGAGGAGTCCCCTGCCCTACCAGTCGCGCGCCAGCATGATGGTCAGCACGCGCATGGTGGTGGCAGGATTGTCCGGGGTCTCAGCCCCGTAGCGGAAGTCCGAATCCGCCTCATAGAGATCGATTTTCCAGAACACGGTCTCGCCCCGGATCTCGACTGCCCCGAAGTCGTGCCATCCCTCGGGATCATTCTCAGGCTCAAATGTGGCAAACTCACCGGTCGCCTTCACCGCCTCGGCCATGAAGCCATCGGCGGCCTCCATAAGCGCGCGGGTGACATGCATCCGGCCCTGGATGGGCTGCGCGGGCGGCACTCCGAGGCATGCGAGCTTGCGAAACGCGTCGTTCTGCGCCGCGATCACGGTCGGATTCGGACGGTCTGGCAGGGGTTGAACGGTCATGGACATGGGGATCTCCTTTGAGAAGTTGAAACACCCTTCTCAAAGCCCGCTTTTTCTTTTCTGCTTGGCGGCAGGACCGAAGGAGAAGGTGCCCTACCCGAACATTCCCTTGGGTCTGTAATTCGGGTTCGGGATGGTCTCGACCCAGCCGCCTTGGTCCGTGATGGCCTCGAGCGCTGCCGAAAGCGGATACGCGCCCTCGGACGAGCTCCACCAATAGGCGCCGCGTTTGAAGGTGATGATCTTGCGGCGGCCATCTTTGAAGCAGGCCACCCGCAGCGTCTTGGGTTCCTTGCATGACATGGAAGTCTCCGTTCTCCGTGTGGTCAGGCCGCTTTGGCGCTGCGCCCTGCCCTGCCCGCCTCCGATCTGGCGATCAAGTAGTCGCAAGCGCGCTGTGCATCTGCGGCGTGCTTGAAGATCGCACCCTTGTCCGACCGAAGAACGCGCAACCAATTGTGGAGGTAGGCGGCATTCATCTCGAGCGTATGCGCCGTGAAGCCGAGCGTCTGACCCAGGAACACCGAGGTCAATTCTGCGACGATCTCCTCGCGCGCATAGGACGTGTTGCCAAACTTCGAGAACCCGAAATCGCGGTTCAGCCGATGGGGGGCTTTTGTGGCATGGGCCAGCTCATGGGCCCAGACCCCGTAGAAATTGCGCGGGTCCTGAAACCGCGTGATGGATGGCATGTAGACCTTGTCCACGGGGGGCAAATAGTACGCCTCCGTGCCCGTGAAGACGGTTGTGATGTCGATGGCATCGAAAAACGCTTGCATGTGCGGGATGGGCTCGGACTGCGGATGCTCGGGCACGGGCTCCGGGTCAGGGTAGAAGCTGTCGGGCAAGCCCTCGATCTGGCAGGCATTGAACACACGGTAGGATTTCTGGAAGCGGAAGATACGGGCTTCCTCGGAGTGATCATCCCCGTCGCTGTGAACATGCTCATCGCCGGCGTCTCTCCGGCTTTGACCGTAGTAAACGACGACAGAGGACTTCTCGCCCTTGCGGACCTTTGCGTCCAACGCATTGGCCTGCGGCAGCGTCATCCAGAAGGGAGAGCTGTGGCCCGCCATCACGGTCCGCATCGTCAGCAGGAAGTTGTTCACTCCCTGGTAGGGTTCTCCGCCCACGCGCAGGGGACGAGAGCTGCCACCTGCGGTCCAGGGCTTGCGCCACGGCAGGACGCCGCGCTCGATGATGCGGATGATTTCGTTTGTGATGACCTCTGAGGCATCGAATTTGGGCGTACGGGATCGGGCCATGGTTGGCCTCCTTTTCGAGTTTTGGTGAGAGGGAGTGGTGACTAGGTTGACCGACAGGGGCGCGGATCGTTGGCGATCCTGGCACCGAGGGCTTCGACCATGTGGATGTAGGTGGTCAGCGACACGGACTTGCCGGGACCCGAAGAGTCAGGGTCGACCGATCCGTTCCGCGCAACCCGCGGCAGGTTCGCGAAGGCGATGACATCGGTGACGGGTCGGATATCGATGAACGGCGTGCCACGTGCGACCGCAAAAGCGGCCAAGGGAAAGCGCTCGATCGGTGCGAAACTCGACACGGTGGTCAAGCCGAGGTGGATGAATGTCCCGCCCTCTCCGCAGATCACATGGGCATTCGGCAGCTTCGCCGCCTGCCTGAGATAGCCGAGATCACGCAGGACGGTCTGGCGTTCGAGCCGCTGTGCCAGCAACGTCTGGCCAGTTCGGCGCAGATCTCTATGCCGCCACCAGGAGGCGGCGGTCGCGCGCAACACGCGCAAGACACCTGTTTGCATGGGAATGCCCTTCATCAGGAACGGCAGACCGGAACCCGGCCCGGACCCATCTGAGGGACCCCGAAGGCCCTCATCCATCAGTCACAAAACCCGAAGGACACTTTCACTCTTTAGGGATCTGATGCCGGAGATTGTTAAATGCGAAGCTCATGAGAACGCAGAATCCTGCACTTTCCGGCATCAGACCCCAATGAGGAACAGGATCAGGCCCGGGCACCCTCTTTCGGGCATCCTCAGGCCTGACCTCCCCCGGCCCTCCTCTTCCTCTCAAACCCCATGATTTCCGCAGGTGGCTTGATTTTGTTCCTGTTATGTTCTATTTTAAGGACCACGCTAAGAAGGGAGATCCCCGATGGAAAGCACCACTTACGCCCTGCCCGCGACGCCCAAGCAGATCGCCTATGCGCGCGCGCTGGCCTTGCGCACCCAGACGCTTTTGCCGTGGGAGGTTCAGCAAGATCGGCGGTCCCTGAGCGCCTGGATCGACGCACAAGCCAAGTTGAACCCGGGCGCGCAGGACAGCCGCCCGACATCGAAGCAGGTCGCCTTCGCCGAGCGTCTCGCCCGGATCAAACGCCGCGCCGTCCCGGATGAGTGTTTCCGCGACAAGGGGCTGATGTCAAAATGGATCGATGGGAACAAATGAAGCTGGGTAGCCCCTGCGGTGATTGAGACTACTTAAGCCGATCAACAATCGATGCCCCGCCCGACCTGGCAAGCGCGATCAGGCTGGACTGGATTTTGGATGTGAAGACGGAACTGAACGTGCCGATGGGCGTGCGGTCCTCCCAGACATAGGACCGCTCCAGAATATCGGTGTTGATCTCGTCCAGCATGACCCATTTGCGGACATGGGTTTCTGACCCCACGCGCTGCGACTCGATCTGTGGCACCTCGATGATCAGCACGATGTTGACGAGCGTTGCCGCAACAAGCAGCCGGAGCGGGGTTCGGGTACACCCCATTGACTCTAGCCTACGGCGACCCCGAACAGCGCACCGACCCCGGCTGTCGCCGCCATTGCAAGCGCTCCCCATAGCGTGACCCGCGTGGCCCCACGGACGACGCCTGCGCCGCCGGCCGAAGCGCCCAATCCGCCAAGAACCGCAAGGCCAAGGATCGTCGATCCCGCCACCAGGGGAGCGATCTGCGCCTCCGAGACCAGCAGCACGACGATCAGGGGCAGCACCGCCCCAACGGCGAAGGTCAGTGCGGACACCAGAGCCGCCTGGATAGGGCGGGCGGTAAAGGTTTCCGAAATGCCGAGCTCGTCGCGCGCATGCGATCCGAGCGCGTCGCGTTCAGTCAGTTGCACGGCAACCTTTTTCGCCAGGTCGCGGTCCAGCCCCCTTTCAACATAAATCAGGGTTAGTTCCTCGAGCTCGGCCTCGGGCGTTTCCTCGAGTTCACGGCTCTCTCGGGCGAGGTCCGCCTGTTCGGCGTCAGTTTGCGAGCTGACCGAGACATACTCCCCCGCCGCCATCGACATCGCACCAGCCATAAGCCCGGCCAGCCCGGCGATCATGACCTCGGGCTTGCCGGAGCCTGCGGCCGCGACGCCGACGACGAGGCTCGCGGTCGAGACAAGACCATCGTTGGCTCCGAGAACGGCGGCCCGCAACCAGCCGATGCGATGCACCATATGGATTTCAGAATGTGATAGACGGCTCATGGCGTGGCTCCTTGAACGATGTCACCTTGCTCTGACGTGATGGCCTGTGGTTTGCCCGTAGCTGGCTCCTGCGGCGCGATGCGCAGCGCGCGCAGGGCGTTCAGGATCACGGCAACGTCGATCACTTCTTGCAGGAGCGCGCCCTGGACCGGCGTGAGGTAGCCGAAAGCGGCCGCGATCATGCCCATGACAGACAGGCCGATCCCGGCGACAACGCTTTCGACCGCTATCCGCCGCGAGGCCCGCGCGATCTCGATGCCGGGCCCCAGCCGGTCGATCCGGTCGACGAGCAGCACCACGTCGGCGGCCTCGGCCGAGGCCGCGGCGCCCCGTGCCCCCATTGCCACGCCTACATCGGCTGCGGCCAGGGCGGGCGCGTCGTTGACACCATCACCCACCATCATCACCGGCCCGTGTTTATGCTCGGAAAGCACCAGTAACACCTTTTGATCCGGCGTCAGACCGGCCCGCAGCCCGTCGAGGCCCAGCCCCTCGGTCACGCGCTCGGCCACGTCCGCGCGGTCGCCAGTAGCCAGAAGGATGCGCGCGATCCCTTGACGGCGCAGACCGTCCAGCATGGCACCCGCTCCCTCGCGCAGCGGGTCGGACATGACGAGGTGCCCGGCCATGTGACCGTCAACTGCCACTGCGACAAGGACCGATCCGGCGCCCTTGGCGGGGTGATCGCCCACCATCCGCCCGACACGGGACGCCACGAAGCCGTCGCCGCCGACGATCACCTCGCGGTCCTCCACACGACCCAAGACCCCTTCGCCCGGGATCTCAGCCACTTCTGTCGGAACGGGCAGTGTGAAGGCCCGCGCCTTTGCGGCAGCGACGATGGCCTGCGCCACAGGGTGTTTCGATGCCTGATCGAGCGCGGCGGCAAGGCGGAGGATGTCGTCCTCGGTCATGCCATCGTGGCTGTCGATCGAGATGATCTGCGGACGGCCATCTGTCAGCGTCCCCGTCTTGTCGAGGATCAGCGTACGGATGCGCGCCATTGTCTCGAGCGGCCCTGCGCCCTTGATCAAAACGCCAAAATGCGCCGCACGCGAGAGACCCGCGACCAGTGCGACCGGCACGGCAAGGATCAGCGGACAGGGCGTGGCGACCACCAGCACGGCGACCGCGCGGATCGGATCGCCTGTGAACCACCAGGCCGCGAAGGCGATACTGACGGTGACGACCAGAAAGCCCAGCGACCAGCGGTCGGCCAGCCGGGACATCGGCGCTTTGGACGCCTGCGCTTCCTCCACTAGACGAACGATCCCGGCATAGGTGCTGTCCTTGGCCTCGCGCGTCGCCGTCAGGTCGAAGGCCTCGCCCGCGTTGGTCGATCCGCTCATGGCGTCGGCCCCGCGCGCCAGCCGGACTGGCAGGGACTCACCCGTCAGCGCCGCGGTGTCGAGGAAGGCGGTGTCGGACGCCACCGTGCCGTCCACGGGAACGACATCACCCTGCCGGATCAGCAGGCGATCGCCCGGTGCGATCTCCTCGAGAGGCACATCCTCAAGACCGCCGTTCCGGTGCCGCGTCGCGGTCCGGGGTACGCGGGATAAAAGATCCTTCATCGAACGACGTGCACGGCCCTCAGCGAAGGCTTCGAGGAAAGTGCCTCCAGAATACATGACTGCGACGACAGCCGCAGCCAAGGTCTCGCCGAAGACAAGCGCCGCCGACATCGACAGCGCGGCAACGATATCGAGGCCCACCTCGCCGCGCCCAATGCTCCGGACGATTTCGACCACAAGCGCTGCCAGCGCGGGAACAACTCCTGCAATCCAGATCAGGGTCGCGATCTCTGGTTGGCCCGCAAGGTAGAATGCGAGTCCCACGATCAGCCCGGTTGCGGCCATCAGCAGGAGTGCGGTCTTGAAGCGATCGGTACGGGTCTGTTCCATGCGGCTCATCTTCCCCCGGCTGAGGCGATTGCCGCTGGTTCTTCGGAAAAAAGACGCCCGACTCCCACGCCCATTGCATTGCCTTCATCATCGCACAGAAGAAACAGGGCGTCGAGTCCACGTTGTCTTGCGAGGTCCGCACCCCTCTCCGCACCGAGCACCATCAGCGCCGTCGCCCAAGCATCGGCCTCGGCACAGGTGCGGGCCACGACGGTGACGGAGGCGGGCGGCGCGATCAGCGGCGCGCCACGTCTCGGATCCATGGTATGCGACAGGCGGCACCCCTGAACCTCCACCCAATGGCGGTAGTCACCGGATGTCGCGACGGCGGCGTCCTGCAGCGCCAGAACCGATTGCGGCGTCCGGCGATCAGGGTCCGGCGCTTCTACCGCGATGATCCATGCCTCGCCATCGGGGCGCAGGCCCATGGCACGCATCTCACCGTCGATGCCGACAAGGGCGTCGGCAATCCCATGATCGCGCAAGGTCTCGGCGAGCTGGTCGACGCCATAGCCCTTGGCGATGCCGTTCAGATCCAGCGCAATGGGCGCGGTCTTGCGCAACTGCATCCCCTCGATCTCCAGCACCTCCTGCGCCGGGCGGCGGGGGGCGTCCATCGCGGCGCGGATACCCTCGGGCGCGGCGGCCCCGGGCCCGAAGCCCCAGGCCGTCACCGCATCGCCCATTCCGATATCGAAGGCCCCGCCCGAGGCGCGCCCGATCTCGAGCCCGAGGCGCAGGACCGCCCGCAGTTGCTCCGGCACCACCACCCAATCGCCCACCGGCGCCGCGTTGATCCGCATGAGCGCGCTCTCCGCGTTCCACGTCGACATCTGCGTGTCCACCTCGTCGACAACCGCCTGAAGGGCGGCACGGATTGCATCCGTGTCGCGGCCCCGATCCGCGAAGAACAGGGCCGACCAGCGCGTGCCCATGGTGGGGCCGTTCAGGACGATGCGCGCGCGCTCAGTAGACATCTTCGACATACCGCCCCTCCGCCTTCAGAACTGCGGGCGTCAACCCGAATGGTGAGAGAATTTCGGCCAGCGCATCGGTCACACCCATGGCCATGTCGCGCCCGCCGCAGACCATCACGCGGGCCCCGTTGCGAAGCAAACGCGCAACTTCGGTGGCCTCTCCACGCAGCGCGTCCTGCACGTAATGCGGAAGCGTCCCGCGCGAGACGGCCGTGACAAGCCGGGTCAACCGCCCCTCTGCCTGCCAGCCGGCCATCTCCTCGCCATAGAAGAAATCGCTGTCCGCATGCCGCATGCCGAAGAACAGGTGCACGGGCCTGTGCCGCGCATTGCCGCGGATGAAGCCCGCCAGCGGCCCGATGCCGGTGCCCGCCCCGATCAGGATCAGCGGGGTGCGACCGCGACCGGCGTGAAAGCCGGGATTGCGCCGCAGAAAGGCCCGGACCGTATCGCCCGGTTCCAGCGCGGTCAGCTGGCCCGAGGCCAGACCGCCCGGATGCTTGCGCACCACGATCTCGACGAACCCGTCGCGCCGGCCCGAGGCCAGCGAATAGAGGCGCGGCACCGGGCTGCCCTGCGGCAGGACGCCGATCAGGTCGCCCGCCTGGAACCGTGCGAAGCCCGTGCCCGTCAGCCGCTGCCACGGCGTTGCGCGCGGCAGGGCGAAGCGCAGGATCGCGGCCCCCGCCTGCATCTCGGCCCCGTAGTTGCGCCGCGAGACGAGGGTCAATGTTTCGGTGCGCGGCGAGACGGGCTGGTGAAAAAGCTCGAGAGAGATGCTAAGCGCCTCGCCAAGAGCGCGGCCCCAGCGCGCGAAATCCTGTGGCGATTGGCGGTCGATCGTGTCCAGCGGCATGAGTTCGGCCCAGCCCTTCGCCTGCGCCGCTGCCGCAACGGCGTTGGCGAAGGCGCAATAGGCCGGAAAGCTGCGGTCGCCGAAGCCGAGCACGGCCATCTGGATATCAGGCACAGGGGCCGACGCGTTCAGCCGGTCGAGAAAGCCCTTCGCCGAGGACGGAGCGGCACCATCGCCATAGGTCGCGGCGAGCAGGATGATGCGCTCGGCACGGGCGTAGCGCTCTGGCGCGAAGCCCGACATCGGGCCAACATGGACGCCCTGCCCCGCTGCCGTCAGCGCGGCATGCAGGGTCGCGGCGAAGCCCCAGGTGCTGCCACCCTCGCTGCCGACAAGAATGATCGTCTCGGCACGGCCCGCGGGCTGGTTGCCCCGGATGCGCGGCCGCCCGCGCCGCCCGGCAAGCCAGATCAAGACGCCGGTCACGCCCATCGCCGGCACTCCGAGCGCCATCATCCCGAGCACAAGGCCGAGCGTCGCGGCCCCCTGCCCCGTGTGCAGCATGTAAATGGTTTCCGAGACGCGCTCCCACCCGGTCAGGTCGGCCCATGCCACGAGCGCGCCGGTTCCCTGGTCAAGATAGCCGGTGCCCCGGTCGGTCTTCAGTGTGAACACGTCCGTCGCGTCGCCGGGATAGGGAAAGCTCAGTTCGCGCAGCTCGGCGACGGGGGCCTGCAGCAGCGTGGCCATCTGATCGAGAGCGAACCCAATTTCTCCGCTCACTTCGGTGGGATCAGCCGGCAGGACGCTACCGTCCGGCAGAAGATCGAAGGTGGAGGCTGTCATCCAGAGGGCGGTGGTGGAGGACAGAACGAGGCCGATGACGGCGATCCGGGCGATCTCGACATGCAGCCTGCCCGCGAACGGACCGCGCAAGGACGCGAACCAGTGCCGCCATCCGCCCGCCCGTCGCGCGACCAGCATAGCACCCGAGAGCGAGAGGACCAGCATCGCCGCGGCCCCGGCGGCCATGGCGATACGCCCGCCATCTCCGAGGAAGAGCGAGCGATGAAAGTTGGTGAGCCAGCGAAGGGCCTGGTTCGGGTCGGCCGAGGCCACGCCCGCGCCCGTCGCCGGGTCGATCACGGCAGCACCCGGCGCGCCCTGATCGAACCAATAGGCGGTGATCCGACCGGAGGGCGACCGCCGGATCTGCTCGACGCCCGGATAGACGACCTGGATGCGGTCCGCGAGGGTGGCGACTGTCAGGCCAGTCTCCACCTGCGGCGCGGTGATGCGCTCGACTGCCGGAAAGACCGAGAGCGCAGCGCCGCTCAGGCTCAGGATCGTGACGAGCGCGAGTGCCAGAAGACCCGGCCAGCGATGGAGTATACGGATCATGGCCCTGCCCCTCACATGTCGTAGGAGAAGTTGGCGATGTAGCGCCGCCCGGTCACCGGAGTGCCCGCGCCCGCCGTCGTCAGCGGCACGGCCACCTCGTTCGGGCTGTCGCGCATATCCTCGACCGCCGCGTCGATGTGCAGCGTGTAGCCCGCATCGAACAGCGCATCGGCCAGATCAAGCGTGATTTCGAGACTGCGGCCCGCGCCGACGCTGGCGCCGGTGATGCCGTTTACCTCCGCGGTATCGCCGCCCGTGGCACGGTACCAGTCGCTAAGATGCTCGTAGTACTTGGACTTGTCGCCGGCCATCCAGAGACTGCCGACATAGGCGCCCGAGGCGTCGGTTACGTAAAGCGCGAGGTAAGCGCCGTCGCCGCCATAGTTGTTAAGGGTGGTTGTGAGCGTCACGGGCCGTGCCATAGCGAGGCCGGGAAGCGTGAGTGCGGTGGTAAGCGCGAGCGTTGCGAGAAGTGATTTCATGGGAATGATCCTTGTTCAGGGTGCTTCGGAGCTGTTCAGTTCACCTGAACCTGCGGAGGGGCGCCGTTTCCGAAGAGGCCGTTCTGCGGAGGAGCGACCGTTCCAGCGGGCGCGGGATTGCGGGCGCCACCGCGGTCGTCGTCATCATCCTCGTAGTCCATCTCGACGATCTGCAGCGTCGCCGGATCGAGCTTCACCTCGATCTCGCGACCATCCTGGTCTCGGCCTTCGATTTCGTAGCAGCCGTCGTCGATCTCGAAGTCGCGCACCGTCCAACCGTTCTGTTCGGCCATCTGCATGGCGGCCTCGCGCGGCTGCCACTGGTCACGGGGCGCATTGCAATCATCGTCGTCGGCCAGCGCAGCGCCGGCGGGCAAAAGTGCGATCAGGGCAAGGGCGGTCAGGGTCTTTTTCATGGCAAGGAGTCCTTTCGTTTGATGAGACCAATCTGGCACCCCGACCTGAGGGCATCCTGACGCCCCAGCGATTCCTGCTTCAGCTTGCCGTCAGGAAAATGGCCCCGCCGATGAGGGCGGGGCCAAAAAAAGATGCGAGCGCAGGCTACAGGGCTGGCATGGCTATGCGCCCTGCCCCGCGTTCAGGTGAATTCGAACTGCTCGAAGCGGACACGGCGAGGCGTTTGGCCTTGTGCTTTCAAGCCCTTGAGAATCCCGTCCTTCAGACCGGTTGGGCCGCAGAACCACAAATCGGCTTGCCGGATCGCGAAAGGGACCGCGCCAATCAGGCGCTCGGCCGTGAGCCTGCCATCGCGCGTCGTAACGACCACCTCGAAACTGAACCTCGGGTTGCGGGCAGCCGCAGCGCGCAGCGTCTCTACCCCAATCGCCTCCTCTTGTGTCCGAACGCAGTGGATGAGGTGAATGTCGCGGCTATCCGCTTCGCTCAGGCTTTCGGCCCAGGCGAGGAACGGCGTGATACCGATGCCGCCCGCCAGCCATATCTGGCGCGCACCGCCCTTGCGGAAATTGAACCGTCCATATGGCCCTTCGACCTGCACGCGCGTTCCGGTCCGCAAGATGGCGAGCAGGCTTCGTGTCCAGCCACCCAAGCCCCGGATGGAGAACGTCAGGGTGCCGTCAGGGCGCGGGGCGCTGGCGATCGTGAAGGGGTGCGGCTCGGACAGTCCTGCCTCTGGCGCGCGGAAGAAGGCGAATTGCCCCGGCCGCCACCGCATTGCCCGCCCCTCGGGGCGGAGGGTTAGCGTGGTGGTGTCCTTGGTCTGGCTGATCTCTGTGACGGTGAATTCTCTACGCCGCAGGTACGGGGCGACCAGCTCGGTGAATATCCACGCGATCACTCCCGCGATGCCAAATGTGTTTAGAAGCACCGAGAGCGATGGATCTACCTCTGTCGGCAGGTCGACGAAGAACTGGTGAAAGACCACGATTGCAAAAAGGGCCCCCATGAAACGATGGCTGAACCGCCAGATCTGATAGGGGATTTCCAGTGGGGTGAAGGGCAATCTCCGGAACCAGCTGACAGCAACCAGGGCGAGAAGCGCGTTGAAGGCAAGTTCGCCCGCCTCTTCACCAAGTTCACCAAGAGAGGTTTCACGCACCAAACGCTCGAAATCCGGCTCGATCTGCTGGTGCAGGATCATCAGGAGCATTGCGGAAATACCAAGCCACTTGTGGAAACGGTACATGCGATCGAGACCGCCGAACAATGGTTCCACCAGCGGCGGCCGTGCGGCGAGGATCAGGGTCTGTGCCATCGCGACAACTGCCGCGGCCCCGACGGCAATGCCAAGTGCTGCATCCGCGCCATAGGGCGCATAGGTGTTGAACCCGATCAGTGCCGCCAGCAGGCATGGCAACGCAACCAGCACCGGGCCCGTCAGAGCTAGAGGAGAGTTTAGGGAAAGCCGGGAGAGTGGCGGCAGGCCCGGCACCGGGACATTACCGTCGCGACGCGCTGCATCAGTCATCGTCGCGTCTCTCGTGATCCCGCTCGCGGCGATCATCCTCGTCGTCCTCGTATTCGAACTCGATTATCTCCAGCGTGGCCGGGTGGACAGTCACCTCGATCGCACGCCCCTCGGCATCCCTCCCATCGATCTCGTAGCAGCCGTCATCGATCTTGATCCGGCGCACCGTCCAACCATTTTCCTCAGCCAGCATGGCAACAGCATCGCGCGGCTGCCAGTCGGCCATCGGCACGAAGCAATCGTCGTCAGCCAGCGCCGCGCCGACCGGAAAGACCGCGAGAAAGCCGATAATTGTCAATGTCTTCTTCATGGGGCACACTCCTAGTGGCTCGCCTCTTGATGCCATTCATGCGCCGCGAAGCTGACGGCAGCCTGAAGGGGCTCGACCCACAAGCTTCAGCTTCGTGTCAGCCAGACGGATCATGGAGGGACATCAGGAAAGGACGGGTACGACCATGCGCATATTGCTGATCGAGGACGACACGACTCTTGGCGCTGCCGTGCGCGACCAGATCGCAGCTGATGGCCAGTCAGTAGACTGGGTCACGCGGCTAGACGCGGCGGCAGACGCGATGAGCGCAACCTCCTACGACCTGCTCCTGCTCGACCTCATGCTGCCAGACGGACGTGGTATCGGGTTCCTCAAGGGCCTCAGGACGCGTGGAGACGTGACGCCGGTCATCATCCTGACGGCGCTCGACCAGGTGTCCGATAGGATCGAAGGCCTCAATGCGGGCGCTGACGACTATCTTGTGAAGCCCTTCGACCTGTCGGAACTGTCGGCACGGATCGGATCGGTCGCGCGGCGCTACAGCGGCAACCCCAACCCGATCCTGACCCACGGACCGCTCGACATCGACCTTGCCGCGCGCAGCGTCCATCGGGATGGCAGACATGTGCCGCTGACGGCGCGGGAATGGGCGCTCTTCGAGGCCTTCCTGGCGCGTCCCGGGCAGCTCCTGTCCAAGGCGCAGTTGGAGGAGAAGCTCTACGCTTTCGACGCCGAAGTCGAGAGCAACACCATCGAGGTGCACGTGAGCCGCCTGCGCAAGAAACTGGGGAGCGCCATCATCGAGACCGAGCGCGGCATGGGTTACCGGCTGGGCAAGCCATGATGTGGCCATCCAGCCTTCAGGTACGGCTCGGCTTGTCACTCGGCCTTGTGCTGACGATCCTCTGGCTCGCCGCCGCCACGGTTACCGCGGTGATCGTTCGGGGCGAGATGGATGAGGTCTTCGACAGCGCCCTACGCGAAACCGCCGAGCGCATCCTGCCGCTGGCCGTGACCGACATCGTCGGGCGAGAAGATCAGGGTGTGACGCAGCGCCTCGCGCCGATCCGGGAGCATGACGAGTTCTTCACCTACATCGTACGCGATGCCGAGGGACGCATTTTGCTGCAATCCCATGCGGCGGACCCTGCCGTGTTTCCTCCATACGATGGTCCGGGATTTGGGCAGAACGCCACACATCGCCTCTACAGCGACGCGGCGCTCCAGGGGACGATCAGCATCACCGTGGCCGAACCGTTGGCGCATCGCGCTTCGGTTGCTCGGGAAATCCAGATGAGCCTTGGCCTGCCGCTGCTGGTTGTGCTGCCGTTGGCGCTCGCGTCGATTATTCTCGCTGTGCGCTTTAGCCTCGCCCCTCTCCATCGGTTCCGTACGCGGCTTGAAGCGCGCGGCGTGCGCGACCTGTCAGAAGTACCCGCGGCCGACCTGCCGACGGAAATCGGCCCGCTGGCTGCAACCTTGAACAGCCTTTTGGCTCGGTTGCGCGACGCGTTCGAGGCTGAGCGAAGTTTTGCAGCCAATGCGGCTCATGAACTAAGGACACCATTGGCGGGCGCTATCGCCCAGGCGCAGCGACTGCGGTCAGAGACCAAAGATCCGACCATCGACGCGCGCGCCGCCGAGATCGAGGCGACGCTCAAGCGTCTCGCTCGGCTGTCCGAACGTCTCCTGCAGCTTGCGCGGGCGGAAGGCGGTAGACTTCGGATGGACCAGAGCGCTGATGTCAGAACCATCACTCGGGTCGTGGTGGAAGATATTGCGCGCAGCACAGAGAACGGGCGCCTTATGTTGAACTTGCCGGACACGCCTGTCTTGTCTGATATCGACCCCGACGCATTGGGAATTCTGTGCCGGAATCTGGTGGAAAACGCCCTACGCCACGGGGCGCAGAATGCCCCAGTCGAGGTTACACTCACGAGCGACGGGCAGTTGATCGTGGCGAACGAGGGCCCCGCGGTAGCAACCCAAACACTCGAACGCCTGACAGGGCGCTTCGAGAGGGCAGATGCAAAAACTGATGGTAGCGGGCTTGGCCTCGCTATCGTCTCAGCCATCGCAGAACGGATCGAAACCTCTCTCTTGCTCCAGTCACCACGTCCCGGTGAAACTTCTGGATTTCAGGCATCCGTCAGATTGCCAACGGATGCTCCAAATGCCCATGTGAAAGATCGGGAGCATTGGCCTTGAAGTCTCACGTCGCAGCGCCCCGAGGGGTGCGGTGTCGATGATGGTTGTTGTAGACATGATTCTTCATTCTGAATGCGAGTAATCGCACTCATCCCATTGATATTATTACACTATAGGGTGATTGGGGGCGGAATCTCCGCCCCCCGCTGGATCACGTTATTCCGAGGCCAGCATCGACGCGCCTTCAGCAGGCAGGTCATCCGTCAGAAATGCAGGAAGGTCAGCTTCACTGACGCTGTCAGCCGCTTCGGCATCCGCCCCCTGCCCTTCGGCATGGTCCTCATCGTCCAGCGCCACGAGATCGTTCCGGCGCATGACGCTCGTCGACCAGCTTTGCCACCACGCTGTCCTTCAGATCGCTCGCCTGCGCCGGCATGTAGATGTGACGCACTGAGGCTTCGAGACAGCTTCCCGAAGCAGAGGAAGTGCGGAAGGTGTCCGTCACAATCTTCAGCAGCAGCAGAATCAACGCCACGTCGGGCGAGCGCCCGATCGCTTCACGCAGCGCCAGCGTCCGGTGTGCCGTCAACTCGATTACGAGCCGCTCGGGCAGTGGCTTCAGCGCTCCGTCATCCTCATCCTCCGGGAAGTCAGCTCCGATAGGCTGGCCACCCGACATAATGATGGTTCCGCCAGGAGCGGCACTGCCATGGCCATCGGTGAGATCACGATCAGCACCCTGCCCCGCCACCGCAGGATCAGTATCATCCTGGACCGCTGCCTCCTCAACAGGCTCATCCTCTGACCGCACATAGCCGCGATAGACGGCCAGCGCGCCGTAGCGGTCGAGCGTGACGAACGCCCCTGCCCGCCCGATCTCCTCCGCGTCGAAGATCAACGGCCGGGTCTCGATCCTTTCCATCTCCGCTTCCAATACGCCAAGCCGCGTGTCGACCTTGTCGGGGATCTCATCCTGACCCGCGTATTCCTCTTCCAGCGCCCGATACTCGGCGAGCAGCTTGGCATGGGCCGCACCTTCCTCATCCGTCATCGGTGCCGGATCGCCGGATAGGGACCGCAGCCTGTAGCTGTAGCCGTAGGGCAGGTCAAGCGCGACTTCGATCCACTTCCAGCCCTCAACCGCAACCGTCTCAGCCTCGGCCTGGAGTTTTTCCGTCACCAGCCGATCGAGCAGGGCAGGGTCCTCGAGCCAGCCATCGTCATCGCCCTGAAAGAGGTCATGCAGCATCGTGCCGCCCGCCTCTTCGTAGGCCTCAACACCCACAAAGACCGCGCGCCGGTCGGACGCTCGGACCGAGGTCTCGGTCAGCATGCGCCGGATCTGGAATGGCTCCTTGTTCCAGGATGAATGGATCACATCCCAGACCTGAACCTGACGCGCGTGATCGGGGTTCACGGTGAAGGCGGCAGCAATCTCTGCATCGCTCTGGCCCTTATCCCGCAGCGCCACAAACGCGCGGAACTGGTCGAGCGGGTGCAGGGCGACGCGATGCATGTTTTCTGCAAGGGAATCATCCTCGGCCAGGATGTCGGACGCAGCATCGCGCACGATGCAGGGAATGGGCGTGGTCTTTGCCAAACACTTATGCTTCACCAGCAGGGACAATGCTTGGAACCGACGGCCACCGGCCGGGATCTCGACTTGCCGGTCTCGGTGCCATCGTCAGCCAACACGGGCCGCACGCTCAGGCTCTGCAAGAGGCCGCGGCGGGCGCTGTCTTCGGCCAGTTCCTTGACGGACACGCCAGCCTTGATGCGCCGCACGTTGGACTGACTCAACACCAGTTTGTCAAAAGGGATATCCCGGGACGGGGACAGGGTGATTTTCTGGACAGCTTTCGTCATCAGATCTTCTCCACGACGGGCGCCGGAAGCCACTCTCCCGATCTCATTTCCCGTCACCCTCAAACCAACACTCCTTTGCCTCTCGATGATCGTATGGTTGCCAAGAGGCGACTTAACAGCTGTTAAGTCATGCCAACTGAGCACCGCGGCGTTGAAACTTAACAGCTGTTAAGCCGCACTTCGCCGACCGATCAAAGCCATGACCATCGGACCGCAAGAGAATTCGCCCGCCGCGGCCTTGGACGTCAGCGCCCGCAAGTATCCACCCGGTGATCTGATGTCAGAGAAACGTTCCAGCATGGCCACGACGACGATCGAGGCTTGCTCTGGTCCCATGCAGCGTTGCGCTTCTTCCCACGCAGAAACACTGATCCCCATGGCCGGCCTTACATGACAAGCCGCGTCGAAAAGTTGGTGCCAGTGTCGAATGTCGCCCTGATAGAAAGTCTTGAGCGAGGGACAGCCGGCGATTACCAGGTGGAGAGGGATTTTCGGCACCCGCCTCGTGTCAGGCTCTTCAAGGTCAGCCACGGGCTCACCCGTATCATCATCAGGCGCGCGTCCCGCCGCCCCGCCTTTTTCTAAGGCAGGTTCAAGATCTATAGATTCTTTATTTGAATTATGATGGTGACGCTCACATTGGGCATCATTGGTGTTCATTTCTTCTGTTTCAGGACCGTCAATCACATTACGCGCCTGGTCAAGAAGGGTCTCCAGTTCAGTCCGAAATGCCGACAGATCCTCAAGCGAGAGTTTGCGGCGAAGAGCGCGGGCGGTGAGGGCTGCCTTGTCGCGGAGCTGGTCCCACAGGCCAAGCCCGGGCTGGATCTCCTCGCCGAACTCCGCCAGAGCGGCCAAGTCGCGACGCATAAGGCTCACTACCTCCCTCAGTCGCCGCACACGGTCCTCGGCCTCACGCACAGCCTCTGCAGCCCGTGCAATATCCTCGGCCCGGCAATAGAGCGGGGAGAGATCAAAGCCGAAGGCCACCCGATCTTCGCCACGCTTGCGCACATACCGCTTCCCATTGGGGCTATCGCGCCGCATGAGCAAGCGTGCCTCTACCAACCGGGCGAGGTGACGGCGCATCGTCGAGCAAGGCATGCCGTTCAGCCGCTCGCAGATCGCCTTGTTGGATGGGAAGACGACCATTTCGGTGTTCCCGCCAAGCGCATCGTCCGGAAAGAAGCTGAGAAGCCCCTGAAGAACGGTCAGATCGCGCTCGGAAACCCCAAAGGCCGCCTGTGCCTTGGACAGCTCGCGGAGGAGCTCCCACTTGTTGACGGGCCTGCCGGGAACAGACGCCTCAGGACGCTCGACCACGCGCAGATGGGCGTGCGATATCGGCCGCATAAACGGCGAAATCGGTGTGTAATCCATGATGTCATTCACGAAGGCAAAATTTCCCTGGCCCGCGAATCGCTTTGCGCTTGCGGGAAAGGGGCCAGATCGCTACATTCAGAGGTGCGAAAACTGAAGTTTTGTAGCGGGCTGGTCCCGTGCGAAACCTAAGAAAGGTCTCGTGAAGCTTGCTTCTCGGGGCCTTTTTCTTTTCTGCCTGTCTCGTGCCTCCTTTTTGATTGTTGCTCTTCCTCAGTCTTCCGAACGCTTCCAGCGCTCGTGAAGCTCGGCGATCAGCTGCGGGGCGTTGCCCTCAAGCCAGCTGACAAAATCGCTCTCCTCGGCCTTCAACTCGAGCTTGAGTTGCTTTCCACGACGTCCGGTCGTGACAGTGGCGGCACCGACCCCCGGAATCACCGTGCCGGGCCGCCCGCGAGGGCGAGACGAGGATGTGGTCTGTTCGGGCTTCCCTGCAGCAGAGAGGACGGCCAAAAATGCATGATCGGATTTCTCGTCAATACCGCCTTGGTAGGATGTTTTGGCCTCACCCGCCAAAGCTGCAAGCAGTTCGCGATCGGCATCCGTAGCCCCCAGCAACTTCTTGAGCTCTTCCCACCTGGGCCGACCAATGCCCGGAGCGGCACCGATGGCGAGGACCAGGTCCTCCCCAACGGTGCGGACCACGCTTAACAGCTGCGACACTCCTGCCTCGGTCAGATTGAGAACCTCGGCGACACCCTTGTTAGTGCGTTCGGATGCGCTCAGATGGTCACCGTCGAGCAAGGCTGCGGCAACAAGCGCTCGTTCGATGAAGCTTAGATCCCGCCGCTCTTGGTTCTCTAACAGCTGATCACGAAGTGCCTGATCGCCCTCCATCTCTGTGACAATGGCGCGGACCTTGATCCCAAGTTCTCTGCAAGCTTCCAGTCGACGACGGCCATAGATCAGGCTGTAGCGATCACCATCAAGCGGCCGGACGAGGATTGGTACTCGCTGTCCGTTCTTGGAAATTGACGCCTTGAGGCCCGCAGTCTCAATCTGCAGCCTGTCATCGAGCCGACCTGTGATTTCGATTTGGTCAGGCTCGATTTCGAAAACGCCGCCGCGCAGCCTGCGCCCTTCAAGAGCGTCGGGCGCGTTGCGCAGGGTCTGCAGTGGCAGTCCCAGTTTAGGCTTTCTTGCCATTGCGTCCCCACGTGTTCTGGATGATCGCCGCGATCTCGTCGTTGACGGCGTTCATGGATTCGATTGCACGATCGAAAGTCTGACGCGTGAAGTCCTTCTTGTCGGCCTCGTAGAGCGTCTGCTTCGTCAGCCCTGCATCAGAGATCGCAGTAGACTCAACCATGTGGTTGGTCAGGACTGACCTGCCGAACAGACCCCGGATGAAAGCAATGACCTCGGTCTGCGGGGCATCACCCACCTTGTAGCGGGTCGGCAGAAAGCGCAGCCAGTCGAAGCGAAGGTTTGCGCCAGCATCCCGGATGACGCCAAGCAGATCAGCGGTCATTCGCAGAAACTGCGACATGGACATCAGATCGAGCATTTGGGGGTGAACGGTAACAAGCACCCCTGAAGATGCTGAAAGGGCGGACATGGTTAAAAAACCAAGCTGCGGCGGACAGTCGATGACGACGACGTCATAGTCCGCTTCGACACTGTCGAGCGCGTCGCGCACACGGGCAAAGAATGCGCGGGCGCCGCCACGCTGAATGGCTGCCGGTGTCTCATGTTCGAATTCCATGAGCTCGAGGTTCCCGGGAATCAGGTCAAGACCACGGATGTAGGTCTTGCGGATCACGTCCGAGATCGGGACCGGTTCATCGTAGCGAACCGCATCATACAGCGTGCCACCCTCCATCAGGTCCAGCTCAGGCTGGATGCCATGCAGCGCGGAAAGGGATGCCTGGGGGTCCAGATCGATCGCAAGGACACGATATCCCTTGAGAGCCAAGCGCTGTGCAAGGTGAGCGGATGTTGTCGTTTTCCCGGACCCGCCTTTGAAGTTCACAACAGAAACAATCTGAAGCTCGTCACCGGCACGACGCCCCGGAACGTAGGTTCCAGGCTTCTTCGCGTTTGCCTCAAGAGCGTGGCGAATCTCCCAGATATCATCGAGGGTATATCGCCGGTGGCTGCCCGCAGTGGTTTCGACGTCAGCGATCTTTCCTTCTCGATGAAGCTTGCGAAGGTAGGTATGATCGACGCCAAGCAACTCGGCCGCCTCGCCGCTGGTCAGGCTGCGCATGACTTTTTTGGCGTCGGGAGGGAAGTGGGCAGCACGTTGCGCATGAAGATTGGACGCAAGAAGCTCTGCGTAGTGCCCGATGGCAATGTCCAGGTCCTGCTCAGCTTCGCTCATCTCTGCCTCGATTCGTGGGCGCGTTTTTTATGTGATCGCGCGTTATTTATCGAGACTATTGCCCGAGCTATCAGATTCGTGCAAGCTCTTTCTAGATTTGGTGTCAGTCGCTGCGTCATGCACAAGAGTAGCTAGGGTTTGCGGCAGGCTTGTCTTAGGAACCTTTCGGATATACATTACAAGACGTATATCCGCATGGGAGGTCACGATGCAGGTCGCAAAATGGGGTAACTCGCTGGCCGTCCGTTTGCCCGCGGAGCTCGTCCGAGAGCTTGGTCTCAAGGAGGGTGATCAGATCGACCTGGTCAAGGACGACGGTCGGGTCAGAGTCCGTCGCCTTGCTCGTGCGGATGAGGTACTTACCGGCCTGCGCCGCTTCCGGGGCAAGTTGTCCGCAGCAGAACGTCTGAGCCGCGACGACGCACATGAGCGCTGAGTTCGCGGACACGAATGTCGTTCTTTACCTGCTCGACGATGGCCCAAAGGCCGATCGCGCCGAGGTCATCCTGGGGCAGGGGCCCCGGATCAGCGTTCAGGTTCTAAACGAGTCACTGGTGAACTGCCGCCGCAAAGCTGGCCTCGGTTGGGAGGAAGCAGCGGCCTTTCTCGAAGGCGTGCGCGCCTTGTGTCCCGTCGAAGATCTCTCCGTGCAGACCCATGACGTCGGCCGCGCTTTGGCGGAACGCTACGGCTTCTCGATCTACGACGCGATGATCGTGGCCAGCGCTTTGGTTGCGGGGTGTACCACGCTGTGGAGCGAGGACATGCAAGATGGCCTGCTGGTGGAAGGCCAGCTTCGCATCGTCAACCCCTTTGCATGAGCGGACGGCTTCTGTGCCTGAAACTGACCACAACCTTGTAATCCTTCCCTGTAGTGGAGGATTTGCAAGGTTGTTAGGCTACTCAAGCAGCCCCAGCCTCTCCGCCCGCTCCAACAGCATCTTGACTGACGACGGCTGCCATCTCGTTCGGCCACGTGGTGTGCGTTCGCGCATAGATTCCAGCCGTTCACAGATCGCCTGGAGCGTAATGCCGGGATCCGCGCCCTTGATGGCGGCGACGATGGCGGGCAGGCGGTCGTCGGTTTCGCGGCGGCCGGCGCGGGCCAAAACTGTCTCGGGCAGGAAGCCGTCGCGGACATAGGCCTTCACGGCGCGCAAGAGACGGCTTTGGGTCCAGCGACGCGCCTCGGGCAAGGGGCCGTTGATGATGCGCACCACGTCTTCCCAGGCCAAGTCGGGGCGCAACCGGCGCACATGGGGCACCCAATCTTGTGCCGTTTCGTTCAGACGCTCCATGTAGCCGTCCTGTCGCGCTAGCCGCACCTTGCGAAGAGCGGCAGGGTCTTTGGCCCGCAGTCCAGGGTTTCCGCCCACGCGGCCCTTTGTGCGCGCACTGGCGAGGCCGGCCTTGGTGCGCTCCCGGATCAGGGCGCGCTCGAACTCGGCCGCAGCGCCCAAGACCTGCAGCGTGAACTTGCCCTGCGGGGATCCAGTGTCGATCGGGTCCTGGATCGAGCGAAAGAACGCACCCCTGGCCTCCAGCCGCTCGATCACTTCCAGCAGATGCGACAGAGACCGCGCAAGCCGGTCGATCCTCACGACGACCAGCGTATCGTCACTCTGGATGCGTTCGAGCACACGCCCAAGCACCGGCCGCGCGCGATTGCCGCCTGAGGCGTGCTCTTCATAGATTTCGGCGCAACCCGCAGATTTCAGGGCCTGCGACTGGGGCAGGGGGGTTTGATCCTCTGTGGATACGCGCGCATAGCCTATCAATGGCATCAAAACAGTCTTTTTGCAGTTTCATATAGCGCCAATAAACGACCGTTTGTAAACGAATGCAACCGCTCTCTCTGTGGTGCTGCTCATCAAAAACCCCTTGGATTCCATACGCTGAGCGCGATCAGAGAAATCTCGCAGACCACCGAGCGCGCGTGCTATATAAGGTATGCAGGCGCACTCTGACAAAACACTTTGGTAAAATGCAAAAGTGCCGTATTTTGCACATATGAAGCCTCAAGTTTCCACGCAGTATGATATTTTTGACGACCCTCTAGTGGATGCGGAGGGGCTCGAAGAGGCGTCTGAGGACGACCTGTGGTTCCTGCCCGGTCCGATGGAAGTGGAGCCGGAATATCTGCCGCCCGGACCGAGGGCAGAGCTGCGTGAAACCGCAGTCCTCGACGATTGGCGGAAGGCAGAGGCAGGCAATGCCGCCCATCTCGCCCGTGTGGCTGGCCGGATTGGCGCACTGGATGACCGTCTGCACCGTGGTCCGGAGGGCTGGCGGCACAGGCTCGCGCTGATGGAGGCGGCAGACCTCAGCTGGTTTGCAGGCGACCGAATTGGCCCGGATCGGCTGGCGCTCTGGATATCCATGCGCTTGTCCGGCGTGCAGGACGACACCGCAGCGCTCGCGCGTGTCGGATGGGCAGTGCGGCGTCTGACAGGCGGTCCCGGCCCAGGGGTGGACCTGTCCGCTTTCCTCGATCGCCGTGACCCCGAAAACATGGCGGATGAAGCCGAGCCCTTTGCGGATCGCGCGGGCGGTTGGCTTGACCTGATGGCGCAAGCCGCCGACCTGCACCCGATCACACGCGCCTGCATGGGGTTTCACCTCTGGAGCCTTGCGGGCCTCGGGCAACAGGGCGACCGGATGGAAGCGGCGGTTACCGCCGCACGCATTGCCGCCAGCGAAGGCCCGAGTTCGAATGGGGGGGCCATCTTTGCGCCTCTGGCTACACGCGGGGCAGGGGGGCTGCGCGCCAGTGGCCCATCGGCTGAGCGCTTAGAGCGTTGGCTCGAGGGAATGGAAACAGCATGCCTGACAGCAATGCGACACCTCGACGATATCCAGGCATGGTCAGCTCGGGCGGAAACCATGATGGCCCCGCTCTCTGGCAAGACACCACCAGCATTGCGCGCCGTGCTGGCCGAATGGCCCCTCGTCTCCGCCCCAATGGCCGAGACCCTGACCGGTGCCAGCCGCGCCGCCGTCCAGCGCAACCTCGTCTGGATGGAAGCGCGGGGTTTGATCTGCGAAGTGACCGGGCAGGGCCGGTTCCGGATGTGGCGCACCACGACCTAAGAGATGAGCGTCATCGCTCGGTATCCTGACGGGTGCGTGCCAGTCGGCCAAAGTTCCGGTAGGAGGAGGCAAAGCCCGCCGGAACCTTGGCAATCAAGGTGCTCGAATTTGGAGATACTCCTCGCCAGTGCGCAAGGCCGCTGTGGCCGGCGCTTCCGTGCGGTTGTGCCTTCACCATCTATGATGACTGGTGAAGGCGGCGAGCAAGACGCCCGGTATTTTGGACACTGCGCGGCCCTGTTTGTCGTTGCTGCTTTGCCTGCCCCCGTCACCGTGCAAGTCAAAGTTCACCACACTGCCGTTCGCTGCTCAGGCGAAGCGGGCGATATGGCCTTCCTCCATAGCCAGCTTCGACAGGATCTGACTCTGCAGCAACCGTGGTCTCGGGAACAGGCCGGGTCAGGCTGGGCGGCGCGCCGATCTTTTCGTAGTAGCGGATGGTAAATTGCGGATCACAAGGATCGTGTGTTTTCACGAAAATATGTCCTTGAACCTCTAGCCACTAGAAGTCCTATCTAATCAAAGTGAACAGATACCGTTCTTGCCATAGATTCTGGTGGGAACCGAAAGGGTAAGACATGCTGACAAGACGACACTTCATTCAAACAACAACGGCGCTATTCTCCGCGTCTGTTTCCAGCCCCCTGTTGGCCGATACCTGGCCCGCCGAGGCACAGAAGGCTGAATGGGACGCGCAAGTCACGCCGCCCGGATTCGATCCGGCCACGTCAAACCCTTGGGGCCTACACCCGCGCTTTTTGCCCCAGCGCGTGGTCGCGAAACCCGGACTCGTGCCAGGAGACATCCATGTCGATGCGGTCGCGCGGTATCTCTATCATATCGAGGAGAGCGGGACCGCAATGCGCTACGGTGTGGCCATTGCCCGGGGCAACCTATATGAGCCTGGGGTCTACACGATCAAACGCAAGGTGAGGTGGCCGCATTGGACACCGACCCAGAACATGATCGAGCGGGATCCGGAAAACGCACGATGGGCCGACGGGATGGAACCCGGCCCCGAAAACGCTTTGGGATCACGAGCCATCTATCTGTACGTCGGAGACCGCGACACTTATCTTCGAATACACGGCACGCCCTATCCGAGAAGTATCGGCGGTCGAGCCAGTTCGGGTTGCGTGCGGATGGTCATGGCTCACATTAACGAACTTTATCCCAACGTTGAGATCGAATCGACGGCACATTTGTACTCGGCGGAGGACAGTGTCACCGCGCGAAGTTGAGTGTGGTGCGTAGGTCTGAGGCGCGTTGATCCAACGTGTGGCGCGTCCTCAAGCTTCGCGTGCCACGCAGATCGGATTACCGTTCGCCGTGCGCAACGGCAGCAGCGTCGTTTCGACCGGCCCGCTATGTTCGTACCAATAGCAGCCGTCTTCCGGCACGAGGCGCGCGGTTGCAACATCCTGATCCGGAGCAGCCATCGCAACCACAGCTTCGGGAACGTTGCCCGTCTGGTCTGCCGTGTCGTTCGGCCCTGTCGGCTGGATGGCGCATCCTGTCGTGAGCAAAAGCGCCACCGCAACCATCATTTTTTGCTTCAGCATCAAAACCTGCATCGAGTTTCCTTTCCTTTCTGTTTTTCTTAGTATCGGCCCTTTATGCCTCACGCCGTGATTGAGGCTGTCGTCGGACCGTCTAGCAAGAAAACAAACGGAAATACCACCGAACTTTTCTCTTGAAGCTCTAGCTACTGTAGGGGCTATGTCATGACAAAGCACCCGAATCCAGAGGTCCGTTCATGCCGTCCGACACCCACCGCCACGATCACGATCACGCCGAAGATGCCCAGGCAAGCGGCGGCAGTTGCTGTGGTAGCGCCGGAACGTGCGGCGACATCGCACCGACGACGCCCGCCCCAACCGGCGGGCGCAGTTTTCAGGTGTCCGGCCTCGATTGCGCCGAGGAGGTCGCGATCTTGAATAAGGTAATCGGCCCGCAGATCGGCGGGGCCGAGCATCTCGCGTTCGATGTGATCAACGGGAGGATGACCATTCTCGACAGCGCAAAGAGTGTATCGGACGACGAAGTTGCGGAACTTGTCGCGAGCACCGGCATGACCGCGAAGCCGTGGAATGCCGAGAACGCGTCGGTCGACCAAGCGGCCCATCTTGCACGACAGCGGCTGTTTACGGCTCTCAGCGGCGGCTTCTGGGCGGCGGGTTTTCTCTGGCACATCGTCGAGACAGGTATGGGCGGGGCGCTCGGCCTCTTCGCGGGGCACGGCGAAGCGCCGATGCCGCTGGCCGAGGCAGGGCTTTTTGCAGTTGCTATCCTATTCGGCGTTTGGCTTGTGGCACCGAAGGCATGGTCGTCCGCACGTCGGCTGTCGCCCGACATGAACCTGCTGATGGTTGTCGCAGTCGCCGGAGCCATCGGGCTCGGTGAATTCTTCGAGGCAGCGACAGTGGCTTTTTTCTTTTCGCTGTCCCTCTTTCTCGAAAGCTGGAGCGTTGGGCGCGCGCGGAACGCGGTGTCGGCGCTCCTGGATCTTGCGCCACCCACCGCGCGCGTGATCCGCGATGACGGAAGCGAGACCGACATGCCGGCGGCGCAAGTCGCCGTAGGCTCAAGCTTTATTGTACGCGGTGGCGACCGTATCCCGCTCGACGGCCTGGTGACGGGTGGCGCGGGCGCGGTCGACCAGGCGCCGATCACCGGCGAAAGTGCTTTGATACCCAAAGAGACCGGAGACGAGGTCTATGCGGGCACGATCAACGGCGAAGGTACACTAACGGTGCGCGCCACGAAGGCCGCCTCGGATACCGTCTTGGCCAAGATCATCCGCATGGTCGGCGACGCTCATGCCCGCCGCGCGCCCGTGGAACAGTGGGTGGCAAAGTTCGCCCGCATCTACACGCCTATCGTCATGGCTCTCGCCGTCGCAATTGCGCTACTGCCGCCGCTTATCTTCGGCGGAGCCTGGGATTACTGGTTCTACAATGCCCTCGTGCTGCTGGTGATCGCTTGCCCATGTGCTCTGGTCATCTCGACCCCTGTCTCCATCGTCGCAGCGCTCACCGCTTCGGCGCGGGCGGGCGTCCTCATCAAGGGCGGTGCCTATGTAGAGGCGCCGGGCAGGACGACGGCGCTGGCCATGGACAAGACCGGCACAATCACCATGGGCCAGCCGGAAGTGGCGGCGGTGCACCCGCTGGGCGGGGCTTCAGCGCAAGATCTGATGACCCTCGCCGCAGGACTGGAGGCACGTTCGTCGCACCCTTTGGCGCGTGCCATTCTCGCGCGGGCGGAGGCCGACGGCGTCAAGGTGTCCGCCGCAGAGGATACCCG
Source organism: Gemmobacter megaterium (assembly GCF_900156815.1). Taxonomy (GTDB): domain Bacteria; phylum Pseudomonadota; class Alphaproteobacteria; order Rhodobacterales; family Rhodobacteraceae; genus Wagnerdoeblera; species Wagnerdoeblera megaterium. Next base: position 11,797 of record NZ_FTOT01000015.1, on the reverse strand, counting down.
CACCATTCCCGGCAGGGGACTTGAAGGACGCACTGACGGACGGTCGATCTGGCTGGGGTCGGACCGGTTTGCCGAGGAGAAGGGTTTCGGCGACGCCATTCCGAAGGATCTGCGGGAGCGGATCGAAGGCGCCGGCAGCACCCTTGTCGCTGTCGGCGATGAATCCGGTGTGACGGGCATTCTTGAACTGCGCGATCGCATCCGCCCTGATGCCAAGGGCATCGTGGCGCAACTTCACGCGCAGGGCGTGAAGACCATCGTCATGCTGACCGGTGACAACGAGCGAACAGCGCGCGCCGTTGCCGCCGAGGTCGGTATCGACGAGGTGCGCGCTGAGCTTCTGCCCGAAGACAAGGTGACAGCCATCGAAGACCTGGTCAAAACTCACGACATGGTTGCCATGATCGGCGACGGGGTGAACGATGCACCCGCAATGGCGCGCGCGCATTATGCCATCGCGATGGGTGCGGTTGGTTCTGACGCGGCAATCGAGACGGCGGACATTGCCCTTATGACCGACGACCTCGGCAAGGTGCCTTGGCTGATCGGTCATTCGCGCCGGACAATGTCGATTATCCATCAGAACATCGGTATTTCCTTGGCGACCAAGGGAGTTTTCGTTGTCGCTACCGCGTTCGGAATGGCATCGATGTGGGGCGCTATTGCAGCCGACGTGGGTGTGTCATTGCTGGTGGTGGCGAACGCCCTGCGCCTGCTCAACAGCCAAGAGGCCAAGGCACCGCCGTCCGGTGGCGAGCAGGTTGGGCCACAGATCGCAAAGGCCGCGCTTGCCCACGGACATTGATCACGCGGCATTTGCAAGGTAACATTATTTCCATATCAGACCTCACGAAAGAGGCATCGAGCAGTGAAAACCATCCGATTTCCCCGCCGCGCCGTCCTGTTGGGTGGCTTAGCGGCCTTTTTGTCGGGCTGTGCCGGCAAGTTCCGCAGCTATGACGGACCCGAAGTGACGCGACTTCGGCTCTACAAGGGACAGCGTTTGCTTGTTCTCGACGGATCCGATCGCGTGCTGCAAACCTATCCGATCGGGCTGGGCTTCGCTCCTCAGGGTCACAAGCAATTCGAGGGAGACGGTCGGACCCCGGAGGGCACCTACATAGTCGATAAGCGCAACCCTGAAAGTACGTATCATCTTTCAGTTGGCATCTCTTATCCGAATGAGGCCGACATCGCCTTTGCCGAAGCGCAGGGCCTTTCCCCCGGCGGCGACATCTTCATCCATGGTGGTCCACGCCCCGGCATCGACCCGACGGACATCCGCGACTGGACAGCTGGCTGCATCGCGGTCACAGATCGGCAGATCGAGGACATCTATGCAATGGTGAAGGACGGAACGCCTATCCACATCTATGCATGACGGTCTTTCTCATGCGGCGGTAGTTAGCCGTCGCATTGGCCGCCAGAGCCCAGCTCCACGAAGCCAAGATGAGCGCCAGCAACATCCAGTCCCCAAAAAGCGCATATGGCGTAGGCGGCCGCGCAGAGGGAAGATCAGCGTCGACTATGCCCCTTTCCCCGGTATCGAGCCGCGCAACGATCTCTCCGTTCGCGTCGATGACGGCAGAGATGCCCGTATTCGCGGCTCGGATGACAGGAAGGCCTTCCTCTACGGCGCGCATACGTGCGGAAGCCAGATGCTGCTCGGGTCCGATGCTGGTTCCAAACCAGGCATCGTTTGTCGCGTTAAAAATCCAGTCGGGTCGGAACAGGTCGTCGACCACATGGCCTGGGAAGATGATCTCATAGCAGATCGCCACGGCGACCAGCGGCACACCCGGAAGCGCAAGCGTTCGCAGGCCCGGTCCAGGCGTAAAATCGCCCAGCCCCGCTGTCAGCCGCTCGATCGGCAACCAGCCGCGGAATGGAGTGTATTCGCCAAAGGGCACGAGATGGTGTTTCGCGTATCCGGTCAGGATCTCACTGTTATCGTCAAAAGCCTGGACGGTGTTGAAATATCGGGTGCCATCCTCACTCGGTACACGGTCCGGCACTCCGGTGAGCAGCACGCTGCCGTCCGGAAGCGCAGCCGCGATACGGGATCGCGCCTGGGCATCCTCATCGAGGAAACCGGGAAAGGCAGTTTCCGGCCAGAGAAGAACGTCGAAATCGCCGGGCTGGGTTGAAAGCTCGATATAGCGCGCGAAGGTCGCCTCGCGGTTCTCGGGCGCCCATTTCTCCTCTTGGGGTACGTTGCCCTGAACGATGCGCAGGTCGACATCCGGTGGCTGTGGTGCATCCGACTGGAGGCGAAGCGTGCCGATGGCCCACATCGTTACGATGCCGGCCAGCGGCATGAGCGAGATGATCAATCGTTGTCGCCCGACCGCCATGAGAGCCGCGCCGGGGAGTGCCGCTACGAACACGGTGAGAAAGCTTAGCCCATAACTTCCCACCCAGGCGGCGGGCTGGCGAAGGGCGGCGTAATCAACAAGAGCGTAGCCGGCGAGGTTCCACGGAAAACCTGTCAGAACGTGACCGCGCAACCACTCGGCCGCGGTCCATGAGGTCGCGAACAGGAGGCAGGCCAGGAGACTGCCCATGGCTCCGCGCCGCGCGATTTCGACGAAGAGCACGGCGGCAATGGCCGGGAAAATCGCGAGACCTGCGGACAATCCCGCGACGGCCGGGATCGCCAGCGCCCCGAAACGCTCGGCCTCGACGTAGAAACTTTCCGCGATCCACGAAATCCCGAAACCGAACTGGCCGAGACCAAACGCCCAGCCGACGAGAAAAGCACGCCCGAAGGAGAGGTCGCGAAGACCGACAAACAACGCAGAATAGGCAACGGGAACAAGCAGGAGAATCGAGAAAGGCGGGAAGGTTAGAACGGTCAGCGCCCCGGCGGCGAAACCAAGCGTCATCCGCGAGAGCAGACGTTTGCGCAGAGCGAAGCAGTTCAGAATTACCGGCTTCACGACTTGATCGGACGCCGCGCACTGATCCAGGGTGCGGCGAGCAAGAGCCCCACGCCACTGACGACAAACACATCGGCCATGTTGAAGGCAGGCCAATGCGTTGAGTTGATGTAGAAATCCAGGAAGTCCGTTACAGCCCGATACCGCACACGATCAAAGACATTGCCCAAGGCCCCACCGATGATCGCTCCGTAAGCGAGCGTTTCAACCGCATTTTCGGCGCGAAACAGCATAACCCCCAGCCAGCCGCAGATGGCAAGAGCGAGAGCTATGAGGCTCCACCATGGTGCGCCGCCAAGTAGTCCGAAAGTGACGCCATCATTGCGATAAAAGACAAGGTTAAAACCTGGAAACACGGCGATTCCAGTGCTTAAGGAGGCCGCATTCGCCACAACAATGGCTTTTGTGATCTGATCGATTACGAAAGCGGTAAGCGCCGCAAAAATACCGATCACCGGAGATAGTTTATGCACTGGCATTGCGTCACCCCAACCAAACATCGAGAAAAAGCATCAAAACGAGCCCGACGGCCAAGCCGAGCGTTGCCTTGTTCTGATGGCCGCTGCGATGGGTTTCGGGGATGATTTCGTGGCTGATGACATAGAGCATGGCGCCTGCGGCAAAGGCCAAGCCCCATGGCAGCAGCGGTTCCGACAGTGTGATGATGCCCGCCCCGAGCAAACCGCCAATCGGCTCGACCATGCCCGTTAGCGCGGCGATGCCCCATGCGCGCAGCTTCGGATATCCTTCGCCCAACAGGGATACCGCGACGGCCAGCCCTTCAGGCGCATTCTGAAGTCCGATGCCGATAGCGAGTGGCAGACCGCCCTCCATACCTCCGGAACCGAAGCCAACTCCGACCGCGAGGCCTTCGGGGAAGTTGTGGATCGTGATCGCGATGATGAACAGCCAGACCCGCCGTAAGGACGCCGCTTCGGGCCCTTCGCGTCCCGTTCTGAAATGCTCGTGCGGCAGCCTTTCATTCATCAATGCAACGGCCCCCATGCCCAAAAGGATCGAGACGCAAACGATGGCCGCAGGCATCGCGCCGTTTTCGAACATCGGCTCCGCCGCATCCAATGCCGGGATGATCAGAGAAAAGAACGAGGCTGAGAGCATGACGCCGGCAGCGAAGCCGAGCGACAGATCGCGCGTCGCCCGCGACGGGATGCGCCCGAACAGCACGGGAATTGCTCCGACTGCCGTGAGCGATCCGGCGGCAAGGCTTCCGAGAAAGCCGAGCATTATCGGAGACAGGTTTTCCATAAGCGGGCCAGATTATCCTTCGGCGTAGCTTGAAAAGACTTCGGTCGACCCGTCCTCGCGGATGAGGAAGACATCATAAGCTTCACGGTTTTCTTCCGGCCCCATGCCGGGCGAGCCATAGGGCATTCCCGGAACGGCGAGGCCGACGGCGTCCGGGCGTTCCTCAAGAAGGCGGCGGATATCAGCGGCCGGGACATGGCCTTCAATCACGTAGCCCTCTATGAGCGCGGTATGGCAGGAGACCATGCGCTGCGGCACGCCGTTGTCGAGCTTGAAACGAACCAGCGACCCGCCAAACATGTTCTCGCCCGTCGGCGCGAATCCGTTTTCCTCGAGATGGTTCATCCAGGACAGGCAGCAGCCGCATCCGTTGGTCTTGCGGACGTCTATCGCTGTTGCCTCTGCGAGGGCCTGGGCCGCCGGGAACAGGGCGAGCGCGATGGTCAGAGCTTGGGTCATGCGTTTCATGGGTCAGAGCCTTTCGGTTGTCGTCTGGGCAATTTCGCTGTCAAGGTTTTCAGTCAGAAGCGCGCGCGCCTCGGTCAGACGCAACAGCGCGGCGGTATCATCCACCTCTTTCTCTGCGGCTTCTGCGAGCCGGTCGTCAGAGAGAGGGTCAGTCGGACGCCCATCTACGAGGACTTCGTAGTGCAGGTTGGGACCTGTCGCTGTGCCGGTTGCGCCAACGCGGCCGATCACATCTCCCGCCGCCACGCGTTGGCCCTGTGATAGGCCCTCCGGCACGGCGCTGAGATGCGCGTAGCGCGTCATGGTCTCGGAGCCGTGGGAGATTTCGACCACGCGTCCATAGCCGCCTCGCCAGCCGATGAAGCTGACCCGGCCCGGTGCCGTCGTCCGTACCGGCGTCCCGCTTGCCGCGGCAAAATCGACGCCGGTGTGCATCCGGACGTTTCCGTAGACCGGATGTGTGCGGCGCCCGAACACCGAGCTGAGGCGCGCGCCCTCGACCGGCTGTGCAAAGACGCGAAGCACCTCGCCATCGACGTAGATCGTCGCCTGACCGCTGCCGTCGTCCGGCCAAACGATCTCGTAAAGCGAATCGCCGATTTCCAGTGCGGCGAAGGCGAGGTCCGGCTGTCCGATCTTGTCATCGCCGACGCGCGTCTCGCGCCAGAGAAGCCTTAGTGTCTCGCCTCCAGCCATCTCACGGCGGAAATCCACGGTTCCACCCAGCATTTGCGCAAGGTCCACGGCAAATCGGGCGGGGATGCCGGCATTGTCGAGTGCCGCGAAGATCGAGGTGTCGATCACGGCCTCCCCAGCAAGGGTTACGATCTCCGGATCCGGCGCCACGACCTGCGTGGACACCTGCTCGCCAAAAAGCACCTCGATCCGCACCCCGTCCTCGACGGCGAGCGAGACGGTGCGGGGGCTGCCATCCATAGTCGAAACAACAGTGACCGAATTCCCCGGCCGCAACCGTCGCAGATCGTATTCCGCGCCAAGCGCAAGGGCGACTTCCGCCCGGTCGGCTCCCGCAAGACCGGCTTCGGAAAGCAAGGAGTCGAGCGTTTCACCAGAAGATATGTCGCGAGACCAAGTCAACAGGGGCGGTTCGATCGCCTGCATCGGCCTGTCAACAACAGCGGCCTGCAGCAGGGGCAAGGGGCCGAGGCGGGGTGTATCTTCCGCCCACGCCGTAGCTGGCAGCGACAACGGAATATCCAGGCTCCGGGGAGCTTCAGGACGCTGGGGCATCCAGCTACCTGCCTGGGCAAGTTCTGGCGGCACGGGTTCTTTCGACAGAACATCGAAGAATGCGATAGCCGCCCCCGAAACGGTCCCCGCAAGCGCGACACCTGCCGCAAAAGTTCTGAGCCTCATGTCGCTCCCTCCGTTTCTTCTTCCAACGCGCGGCGGATCTTCGGTACCGCGAATTCCCTCGGTTCATGATAGTCAATCATGGTGACGAACCGTCCAGCGGCACCGAACAGGAAGACGCTGGCCGTGTGGTTCATCGTGTAGTCGCCGCCTTCCGTGGGCACCCGCTCGTAGGCAGCGCGGAAGCCGTCCGCGATGCGCGCAATCTGCCCCTCCGGTCCCGTCCAGCCGCGGATCGCTGGGTGGAAATAACTGACATATTCTGCCATCGCCTCGACGGTATCGCGCTCGGGATCGACCGTGATGAAAACCACGTTCAGCTGTTTGGCTTCGTCTCCTAAATCGTCGAGCCAACCTGAAATGTCCGAGAGCGTGGTCGGGCAGACATCGGGGCAGTAAGTGAAACCGAAGAACGCCATCGTCGGTCGCCCGATCAGGGTTTCCGGCCCGACCTCGTTGCCTTCATGGTCAGTCAGGCGGAAATCCATCTCGGTCAGAGCCATAGGCCGCTGCTCAATAGGTTCGGGCGCACCGGGTCCGTCGACCCGCCACCAACCGACGAAGAGCGTCAAGGCAATTGCACCGGCACCGGCCGCGCCGTATCCTGCGATCGTCCTTCGTCGCATTAGTCTTCCGGTCCGCGTGCGGCGATGCCAAGGATCGGCACCTCGACTGTCACCTCGCCCCCGTCGACAAAAAGTAGGGTCAGCGGAAAGGTTTCCCCTTCCGTCATGGGTTGTTGTAGCCGCATCAACATCGCGTGGAGGCCGCCCGGCTCAAGCGCGACGCTCTCGCCCGGGGCGATCGCGATCTCACCTGCCGCGCTCATGGAACTCACACCTTCGGCATTGGTCTTCGTCTCGTGGATCTCGGGCATCATCGCGAGGGGTGTTGAAAGACCAATCAGCGTCACCGGCTCGTCGCCAGTGTTGCGGATCGTCATGTAGACGGCCCCGGGGCGGTTCATCCCTATGGAGGCGCGGGACCAGGCGCTTTCGACGACGACATCCACGGGTCCGGCTAGTGCGGGTACTGAGAGCCCTCCAAAGGTCAAGAGCGCGGCCAGTGTGCCCGTCATAATAATCTTTTTCATCGTTTTGGTCCTGCCTTTTCCATTCAGCTTTGCACGGCGGCAACTTCCGCGGCCACTAATCGACGCAGTTCTGCCTCCCCGAATGGATCGAGCGACTTGCCGTTTACAAAGAAAGTAGGAGTCTGGCGAACTCCCACGGTTTCGACGTCCGCACGATCCTGATTCAGGATCGCAACGACATCCGGTGCCAGCATTTGCGTGCGCGCGGCCTCTGCATCGAGTCCGGCAGTGGCGGCGATCTGGAGGATCAGACCGGGCTCAGGCGCGCCGTGCGACGCCCATCTCGGCTGATCCCGCAGAACGGCTTCGAGCACCGGCTCGTAAACGCCTTGCATGCGTGCTGCCTCGAGCACGCGGATCGCTTCCTCGGATGCCTCGCCATGAAACGCGGTGTAGCGGACAACGACGCGGACGGCATCTCCATGCTGTGCCATGATGTCCTTCACGATCGGATGGAAGGCGCGGCAAGCCTCGCAGGCCGGGTCAAAGAATTCGACAATCGTGACGGGCGCGTCGGCAGGTCCGAGGATGGGCGAGTAAGAGCGGATCATCGCGTCCGCGAGTTCCGGCGCAACGGTTTTTGCTTCGGCCGCGGGGCCGGGGCGAGTCGCGTACCAAGTGGCTCCGCCGAAACCGGCAACGCCGAGGGCGAGAACGGACAGGATTAAGCCGCGTCGATTCATGTTTGTGTTTCCTTCAATGAAAGTGCCGACAGGAACCCGATCAGTGCGAAGGCGACCAGCGCCATCAGCGGGATCGGAATGCCGAAGACCAATTGGTTATCATCGGTGCAAGAGGGGCCGGTGGCCGTGCAGGGCTGGATGCGTTCGGGGATCAGGCCCGCGTAGAGGCCCATGTGCCACAGGGCGACCACGCCACCACCAAGCGCCAGAGCGATGCCATAGCGCCCGACGCTGCCGTCTCGCCACCAAAGGCCGAGGCCGAGAATGATCGCGAGCGGGAACATGAAGGCGCGCTGGAACCAGCACAGCACGCAGGGTGTCTGCCCCATCACTTCGCCGATGAAAAGTACAGCAAGCGAGGCGACGAGGGCAACGATCCATGCCAGCCCGAGGGCGGTTTCTGCGGGTACGCGGTTCATGTCGGTCAGATCCTCTCTTCCAGATCGGCGAGAATCTCTTCAGCGGACGTGCCATAGGGCCATGAGTCTGCAAAGCCTGCCTCGGGATCGAATAGAAACAGATGTGACGTGTGGCCCATTGTGTAGCCATCCGGAGCTGTAGCCTCTTCGATGCGTTCAAAGAAGATCGGAAACGTTTCGGATGTAGCGGCGATCTGTTCGGGCGTACCTGTCAGCCCGATGATGTTCGCATCGAACAGCGGAACGAATTCGGCGAGTGCCATGGGCGTGTCCCGTTCGGGGTCGATGGTTATGAAAATCGGCTGGACCCTCGCGGCATTGTCGCCCAGACCGTCCATCACCGCCGCGACCTCAGACAGTGTCGTCGGGCAGACATCGGGGCAGTTGCTGAAGCCGAAAAATACCAACATCCAACGCCCCGAAAAGTCTTCTTCCGTGCGAACCACACCTTGGTGGTCCGTCAATTCGAATGCAGCGACAAACGCTGGATCGTTGTCGGTTCGGGCGCGGTCAGCGCGATAGTCCGACCAGAGCAAAAGCCATACGAAGGCAAGCGACGCGACGCCTGCCAAAACCCAAAGAAATTTCTGTGCCGATGTAAGGGACAAACCTGCGCGCCTGATTTTGATTCTTGATTATTGTCGCGTTTACATCCTCTAGCTACTAGAGGTTCAAGCGCGAAATCACGTTGTGGCTTAAACTCACGCGTCTGTGAATCCGGCACTTGTCTATTGAGGCGGCAAAACCTACACAGACTGTAACTTTTCATGGAGGCGAAGATGCTCACGATCGGCACTCTGTCAAAGAAGACCGGCACAAAGGTGCAGACCATTCGGTACTACGAGCAGATCGGGCTCATGCCCGAACCTGGCCGGACTGAAGGCGGACAGAGGCGCTATGACAATGCACAGCTCGACCGACTGTCCTTCATCCGCCATTCGCGACAACTCGGCTTCTCGCTTGATGCGATCCGCGAGCTGCTCGACCTCAGCGACCAGCCCAATCGGCCCTGCGAAGAAGTCGACGCGATTGCGCGTCGCCAGCTAAAGCAGGTGGAGCAGCGCATGGCCCGTCTGAAGGCGCTGCGCACCGAACTGAAACGCATGGTTCACGAATGCAGCGGTGGACGTACCGCCGATTGCAAGGTGCTTGAGGTGTTGCGGGATCATTCCGAATGTTTGACCGAACACGACGAGATCGGTGCCTGAGATGCCTGCCGCGCTTGCCTATCCGCTTGCGGCCTTGGCCGAGATCGCCGGGTGTTTCGCGATCTGGAGTTGGTGGCGCCTCGGCGCATCCGCGGCCTGGCTCGTACCCGGTATTGTAGCCTTGGTGGTATTCGGGTGGCTTCTGGCGCAAGTCGAAACGGTTGCTGCGGGCCGCGCGTTTGCCGCCTATGGCGGAGTCTACATTGCGGCTTCGATACTGTGGATGTGGCTTGCAGAGGGTCACAGACCGGACAGGTGGGATACGCTTGGCACAGCCGTTTGCTTGCTCGGCGCAGCTATAATACTGGCCGCGCCATGAACCAATTGAACTTTATGGTTTGAACTTGAAACCGTCTCAAATCGCGATCTCATCGCCCCATAAAAAGGGCTATACTCTACTTTGGTTGAGACGCCTGACTGACAGCTCCCGGCGGTCGTAAATGGAACTGACCATTATTAATCAATCCGGAACTCTGATCTGCCCGAGAGGTTGAAGGATCATAGTCGACCAAGCGGAATGGGAAGTATGACTGCAGGAAAAGGAGCAAGCGAAAGACGCACCCTTTGGATTGTTCTCGGTCTAAACGTGGGTCTTGCCATGGCCTTTTTTGCGACCGGGGCCTTCGGGGATTCCAGTGCCCTGATCGCAAACGGGCTCGACAACCTTTCAGACAGCTTGGTCTACGCAATCAGTCTGTTTGCATTGTCGCGGTCTGCGAAATGGAAACGTGGTGCGGCGAATGTCTCGGGCTGCTTGCTGATCGTGTTCGCCATCGGGATCCTTTATGATGCTTGGCGCCGCTATGTCGGTGGGTCGGATCCCCTTGGCACCGTTATGATCGTCATGGCGCTGAGCGCGGCGGCCATCAACTCAGTTTGTGTCTGGTTGCTCGCTCGGCTCAAAGATCCGGACGTCAACATCCGCGCGGCCAATACTTTCAGCTGGAACGACTTTGCGGCAAACCTCGGAATCGTGGTCGCAGGTGGCCTCGTTGCCTGGCTGGGAACGAACTGGCCCGACCTAGTCGTCGGTGTGATTATCGCCGGGATCGCGGCCTGGGGCGGCGTCAATATCCTACGCGACGCACACGGTGAACACCACAAAGCAGTTCACACGGACAAGTAGTTGCGAGAGATCGTTTCTAAAAGAAGGGGTTGAAGCTGCAGTAACTATAGAGACTAGTCTGTTCCAAGACGATTCGAGGAGCGACTCCGTTGCAGATAACCAACCCCCTACTTGCACCCACCAAACTACTGGATTTTGATGCCGCGCCTCTTGCGCATCTAATAGAGAGCCGCAGCTGGCGCGACTTATCCGAATACGATCGGATCGGAGCTGCCTATGATTTCGTTCGAAATGAAATCTCGTTCGGATACAATCGAGCTGACGACATCCCCGCATCCGAGGTACTTTCCGACGGCTACGGGCAGTGCAATACGAAAGGCACGCTCTTAATGGCGCTGCTGCGTGGTGTTGGCGTTCGTTGCCGGTTGCATGGGTTTACGATCCACAAAGGCTTGCAGCGCGGTGTTGTCCCAGAGTTGGTGTATCCGCTTGCTCCAGAGGAAATTCTCCATTCGTGGGTAGAGATCGAATTTCAAGGGGCCTGGATCAACCTTGAAGGCTTCATCCTGGATGACGCTTTCTTCGAAGTCCTGCAAAGATCGTTCTCGGACACGGACAGTCTCTGCGGTTATGGCGCGGGCACAGATTGCCTTGGCGCACCTCCCGTCGCCTGGAACGGAGAAGATACCTACATTCAGAAAACCGGCATCGTGCAAGATTTCGGCGTGTACGATACGCCCGACGCCTTCTATTTGTCCCATGAGCAATCCTTTGGAAGGCTGCGTGGTGCCCTTTACCGTCATATAATACGCCACTGGATGAATGCGCGCGTACGTGGTTTCCGCAGCGGCCGCCTGAAGACTGACCGACGCGCGACACACGCGCATGAGGAGCCTGCCAATGCCGCATGATCACGGGCACGCGAATATCGATCCGAATTCTGGGGATCGACGGGTTGCGATCGCGATCTGGGCGAATGGGCTACTTACTGTTGCGCAAATCGTCGGGGGCATATTGTCGGGCAGTCTAGCACTTATCGCCGATGCGCTGCACAACTTTTCCGATATGGCCTCGCTTGTCATTGCCTTCGCCGCGCGCAAGATCGCGCGCCGCCCGGCCGATGAGCGCATGACTTTCGGCTATGGCCGGGTCGAAATCGTCGCTGCCCTGATCAACTACACCACCCTGATCGTGATCGGCTTCTACCTGATCTACGAAGGTGGCATGCGCATGATTGATCCACCCGAAGTCATGGGGTGGACCGTCGTCATTCTCGGTGGA
>NZ_FTOT01000027.1 GCF_900156815.1 Gemmobacter megaterium | reverse complement strand
GGACCGGGGCATGGTGGCCGACATCGCCCTGCACGCGCCGGGGCGCGCGGGCGACGAGCGCAATCACCACGCCCATATCCTGCTGACCACCCGTGAGGTGGATGCAGACGGCTTCACCACCAAGAACCGCGACTGGAACGCTGTCGAGGTTCTGGAGGGCTGGCGGGAAGCTTGGGCGCGGGACAGCAACGCGGCGCTGGAACGGGCGGGCCGCGAGGACCGGGTGGATCACCGGACCCTCGTGGCGCAGCGCGACGAAGCGCGGGAGCGGGCCACCGGCGCGCGGGAACGCGGGGACGAACGCGAGGAGCTGGTGCAGACGGTGCGGGCGATCTCTTTGGACCGTCCGCCCCTACCGCAGCTCTCTCCCGGTGCCTGGCAGATGAAGGAGCGCGGCATCGAGGTCGGCCGGGTCGGGGCCTGGCACGAGGCCAAGGCCCGTGCGGCCGAGGTGATGGAGGTTGCCCGCGAGCTGGCGGGCCATGTCCGCGACTGGCTGGACCGGGCAGCGGAGCGGGTGCTGGACCGCCTTGGGCCGGGGCAGTCGGAGCTGGCGCTTGCCGGTGGCCGCGAGAACCAGGAGCAGGACCCCGACCGGCGCGAGTTTGCCGCGCGGATGCGGGAGGCGTGGGAAGTCTATCAGGGCCGGGACGAGGTTCAGGAGGTCGCCACGCCGGAACTGGAGCGGGAGACGCCGCAGGAGTTCGCGGCGCGGCTGCGCGAGGCGGCGGCGGGGATCGACCCGGACGATCTTGCCGATCGTGCCGCCGCATTGCGCGAGGGGCGCGAGGCCGAGGAGCGGCATCAGGCGCAGGAGGTCGCGCGGGAACGCGAACTGGCGCGTCAGCAGGAGATCGAGAAGGAACGCGACAGTATCGCCGAACGCGAGCGAGGTCGCGGGCTCGGTTACGGGCTGTAGGCTAACGCAGAACGCCCGCGCCCTCCCCGCCATATGGGGGCGGTCGGGCGCTGTCGGTTCACGCTTGCTTCTTCGGACGCCCGCCCTTGGCACCATTCGCGCGGGCGGCGGCTGCTTTGGCGGGCGATGTGGCGCTACCCCCGGCAGCGCCGAGTTGTGCGGCCATCCAGCGCTTGGTGCCGTAAATCCCTTGCATCAGACTTGGCACGTAGACATCCGCGTCCAGACGGGGCCAGTGCAGTGCGGTCCCTGCCGGGCTGATCTGGATCTCCCCCAGATCGTCGGCGGTGGCGTCTGAAAGTTCCTGGATCAGATGCACAGGCACCATGACCGTGACGCCCGTATTGAGGTCTACGACCAGTCGGTTCTGACGGGTGTCATAGTCGGCACGGACGGCATAACCCTTGCGCCGCAGTTCTTCGCCACGAAGGGTCGCGGCCTGAAATTCCTGCTCAGAAATCTCCATGAATCTCCCTCCACTTCGGGCAGAGGACTGACAGATGCTTTGCCAGTTCCTTCTGAATACGGTTCACCACCTGCAACGACACCCCATGGCGTTCCCGCAGTTCTGGCGGGCCGTCAGGGCAGTTCAGCACAAACACGGCTTCACCATCTGCCGCGATAACGTGGACATGGGCAGGGCGGTGATCGTCCACATAGATTCTCACGCGCAGGCCATCGAGGCGAAGGACAGTCGGCATTGGTGAGTGTATAACCTAATCGCTTGGGTTTTCAAGCGAGCAATGCCGGAGTGCCGGTATACTGTTTCAAAAGCGTCTAGACCCGCTTCCGGCGGCGTCCTGGAAACCGGGATGAACCCTGATGCAACGGGAAAAGTGTTTCATAGCGACGTCCTGCTGCGGTGCAGGCTATGACGTCTCCCTCGCCGCGAAGAACTGCTGGTCGTAGGTTTCTACGACCGGCATCGCGCCGACCAGGCGCTCGCGTCCTAGCGGCGTGAGCCTGACGCGCTTCGATCGCTGGTCGGCCGTCGAGGTGGGACGCTCGATCAGCTTGTCCCTCTCCAGCCGTGTGGCGATCTGCGAGACGTGCATCCGGTCCATGCCGAGGAAGTCGATGACGTCTCGTTGGGTCGCGTCCTGTCCGTCGCGCGTCAGCCAGCCACAGACGGCCAGGATGGCGAACTGTGGCTGCGTCAGGCCGAACGGCTTCAGTCGTGCGTTCAGGCCACGCTGCCACAGCATGAACTCGTGCCAGAGTTTGAACCCGGGACTGGCCTGCGGGCCTGCAAGGGACGACAGATCCCACCCCGGGCCCTGCCCGGTCACCCGCTCTTGGCTCCCGCCTCACCGGCCCGTTTCAGGCCGAGCAGGGTCGCCGGAAGGGTGGCGTTGATCTCCCTGCCGACCAACCGGCGAAACAAAAAGCTTAAGGGTCCGGAGAAGCGCACCGAGTGGGTCGCGGTGGTCTGGGCGCCGTCATCCTCCAGTTCATGACCGAAGTGCATCCGGCACAGCGGCAACTGGCCCTCCATCGTGAATGAGCGCCCCGGCACGACCTCGGCGACGCGCACGCGCGCCTTCGGCCCCTTCCGCGGCTTCAACCAACCTGCCGAACCCTGTCGCAACCCCTCCGGCAGGAACACGTCCTTGGTCTCCTGATCCCATGCGGGCCACGATGCCACGTCCTCATAGAGAGCGAACACCGTCGCACGGGGAGCGGAGACGGCGATGCTGTGGGTGATCGTCATGGGTGCGCCTCGGTCGAATATGTAAATGTATTTACTTATTGCATAGGATTGTTCGAGGCACAACGCATGCCAGTGCGGCATACCCGGTTAAATCGAAATCAGCCGCCGAATAGCTTTTTCCAGAACCCGCGCGGCCGCTTGTCTTCCAGAAGGGCTGTGGCCTGCTGCCGCCATCGGTCCCGATCCTCACGAAGATCAGCGATGGTTTCCTCCAACTGCTGCCGTTCGCGCTCGCGCTCTTTTTCCGTGGATTCCAGTTGGATGCGAAGTGTTCCTAGGTCGTTACGCAGGTGTTCCTCTTCATTCCGAATGGAACGTTCCGCGTTCCGTTCCGTCGGAACAGGAGGGAACACTCGATGCAGTTCCGCAGGTTCTATGGCGTAAACGCCACTGTCCGTCTTAGTCGCTGAAACCTTTCCAGATTTCAGGGCGCGATGAATTGTGGTCTTGCTCTTTCCTGTCGCCTTTGCGGCTTCGTTCAAAGTGTAGCTCATGGCGTTCCGCCGCGTTCCAAAAGAAACGCAACGGAACGTTCCGCAGCGTTACGCATCATCTTCACCGAGATCCGTGGCGGGCAGGTCAGGTTCCATGCCGGGAAGGGACGGTTCGGACGGCGGCGGCAGGCCGTCCCCGGACGGGAGCTGTTGTTCGCCCCGAAGCAGGCTGGGGACGCGGCGCAGCGGCTCCTGTTGGCCGAGCTGGTCGCGATCCGGCTGCTCTTCGTCCGAGAGAACGACTGCCGCGCTGAACAGGCTGTAGCGAATGCCGTCACGCTTGCCGGTCCATGCAACCCGATCGTTGATGATGTAGGCGTTCACGGTGCCGCGTTCCCCGACCTGACGTATCTCGATCCAGTTGCGGTCCCGAAGCGTCTTGAAGGCGGTCTTCACGGTGTTGACGTGCCGCCCCATGATCTTCGCCATCGTTTTCTGGGAGACGACGACAGCGTTGTGCTCCCCCACACGGGCGACCAGCAGGTGCATCAGCATTGCCGCATTCGGGCTGTCGCGCATCAGAGCTGCCCAAGCCTCATGGGCGGCTCGCTCCGTCTGAACCCACGTTCCTGGGCGCTTCTTGTCCGGCAGATTCACTGTCCAACCCCAGCTATTTTCTTGTCAGTTTCTAACATTACTAGTTCACAAGAGTTGTCGGTTATCAACTCTTCATTGTCAGAAACTGACACCAGATTGTCTAGGGGTGGACAATCCTAGGCTGTCTAGGGGTGGACAATCCTAGAGAGTCTACCCCCCCCCTGTAAGGCACTGAAATTATTGCATGAAAATTTTGCTCCCTCTTATGATCTACAGGAGGGCAAAAAATCCACGCCCGTTCGGACGGGAGCGCTCGTCAGGAAGCTGGCGACCGGCCGGGCGGGGGTGGAGTTTTTGATCGACGCAGGCGACGAAGGAGCCTGCTTCTCCGACGGTGCCAAGTTCGACCCGATACTGGCGAGGTGTGTCCTTGCCACGAGCGGAACGCCGACCGGATGGGGTGGGTCAGGCAGGGAGGGGAAGGTTTCGCCCAAACCCGACCGACAGCGCCCGTTGCAGATGCCGGATTTGCCGGGAATGGATCGAGCCAGGATCGGCCGTCAGTTCCCTGATTGCGGCGGTCGCTTGATCCAGATGGCGCAGAAGGTGCCCCCGTTGTCCTGCTCGACCACCTGACCCCCGGCGTTGCCGCAGTAGATCGACGGGAAGCGCCCGAACTCGCGGGCATCGCCGCGCCCCGTGATCCAGAACGCCGCCAGCGCGCCCAGGAGTGCCCCTGTGGCCCCGATGGAGGCCAACCACACCCAGAACCCGCCGAACCAGCGCCACGCCTCTCTGCGGGCCTCTCCTGCGGCTCTGCGGAAGGCATCGCGCTCCTTGGCCAGTTCCCCCGCCACGTCCGTCAGAACGCTCTGTGCGGCGCTGGCAGCCGCTGCGGTGGCATTGCGGACAACCTGGTTCCTGTCGTTCCGCAGGGTATTCTGGAGGCTGGCCGGGGCGTTTTCCGCCGCGCGTTCCATCCTGTCGACCGCCTGGGCCAGCATGTCGTGCAGTCCCTTGGCCTCATCCTTGTCGAGGCTGGTGCGCTGGAGCCGGTCCATGTCCTTGCGGATCAGGGTCAGCTCGTCGGCGAGGATCTGGAATGGGTCCTTGCTCACGACCGATCCGCCCCTGACGCTTTGCCCGCCGCCTCGTCCAGCTCCGCCATCAGCCCGACCAGCTCCTTCTGATCGACCTCGCGAGTGACGACCCGACGCAGGAGGACGGCGAGGGCACGGGCCTTTTCCGGCTCCTTCAGCGCGTTGGAGATCACCACCGACCCGACGATGATCTTGCGTCGCGTCTCGCTGGCCTTCTGGCGTTCCTTGAGGCGCGCCAGCTTGGCCTGCGCCGTGGCGATCTGTTGATCTATGCTCCGCGCCATTCCGGTCTCCACACTCATCGCCCTATGTTGATTTGTGCCGTGGGTTGAGGCAGGGTGCAAGACACGAAGTGCCCACTTATACAAACGCTACGCGTTTGTGTGGGCGGGGGAGACTGGCGTTTCCCCTCGACCCCTAAGCGAAGTGCGGCACCGAATGGCGATCTACCATCTTCGAGCCTCGATGATTTCCCGCAGCCAGGGCCGCAGCGCCACGGCGGCAATCGCCTACCGCGTGGCCGAG
This sequence comes from Gemmobacter megaterium, assembly GCF_900156815.1. Classification (GTDB taxonomy): domain Bacteria; phylum Pseudomonadota; class Alphaproteobacteria; order Rhodobacterales; family Rhodobacteraceae; genus Wagnerdoeblera; species Wagnerdoeblera megaterium. The sequence continues at coordinate 349 of NZ_FTOT01000027.1, read as the reverse complement.
CGGATCGAGGACCGCCGCACCGGGCTGGTCTTCGACTACGCGGCCAAAAGCGGCGTTGAGCACACCGAAATCCTCGCCCCGGACCACGCGCCGGATTGGGTCTCCGACCGATCCGAGCTGTGGAACCGCGTCGAGGAATCCGAGACACGCAAAAACAGCCAGGTCGCCCGCGAGGTGCGCGTGGCCTTGCCCGCCGAGCTGACCCACGCGGCGCGGGTCGAGCTGGTGCGGGACTTCGCCCAGGCGCAGTTCGTGGACCGGGGCATGGTGGCCGACATCGCCCTGCACGCGCCGGGGCGCGCGGGCGACGAGCGCAATCACCACGCCCATATCCTGCTGACCACCCGTG
>NZ_FTOT01000044.1 GCF_900156815.1 Gemmobacter megaterium | reverse complement strand
GGCTCTGTTGCACAAATCGGCTGATGGCCGGGGTTCCCCTTTCCCCGGACAGACTTATCCCACGGGCTCTGTGACAGGGATGCCGAGCGCGGTGTAGCCGTTCAGAACGGCGATACGGACCTGAAGCTCCGCGACCTGTCGGTCGAAGTCCCGCGCCATGAGGCGCTGCCCCAGCAGTTTCACACAGTGCATCTTCGTTTCGACGCGGCTTCGGCGGTGGTATCCGCTCCATCGTCGCCAGAGAGCACGACCGAGGTATTTCGATGCCCGCAGCGCTTCGTTTCGTGCGATCGCGCCGGCGGTGACGGTCTTCCACGGCTTGGCATTCTTGCGAGGCGGAATGACAGCGCGGGCGCCGCGGTCAGCGATTGCATCGTGGCATTTGCGGGTGTCGTAGGCACCGTCGGCAGTGACGCTGCTGATCTGCTCGTACGCTGGGATCTGGTTGAGCAGGTCGGGTAAGACCGGTGCATCGCCGATATGGCTCCCTGTGACCTCGACTGCGCGAACCTCCAGTGTTTCCTCGTCGATCCCGAGATGGATCTTGCGCCAGACGCGCCGTTTGGGTCCACCATGCTTGCGGGCGTGCCACTCGCCTTCGCCCTCGACTTTGATACCCGTGCTGTCGATCAGCAGGTGCAGCGGCCCCTTGGAGCCGCGATACGGGATGTTCACGGCCAGGGTCTTCTGGCGGCGGGACAGGGTGCTGAAGTCGGGCACCGCCCAGTCGAGGCCGACCAGCCGCAGTAGGCTTTCGACGAAGCCTGTCGTCTGCCGAAGCGCCATGCCGAACAGCACCTTCATCGAAAGGCATGTCTGGATGGCGGCATCGCTGTAGGTCTGCTGGCGGCCACGCCTACCTGTCGGCGCGGCATCCCAGCTCATCTCGGGATCGAACCAGATCGTCAGCGAGCCGCGGCGCTTGAGCGCTTCATTGTAGGCTGGCCAGTTCCTGGTCCTGTAGGTCGGGGGTGTAGGTCTGCTCATGTATCCCAGCTACCACGCTGGATTCATGAGATGAATCCCACACGGGATTTGTGCAACAGAGCC
>NZ_FTOT01000012.1 GCF_900156815.1 Gemmobacter megaterium | reverse complement strand
GATCCCATCCTGGCATCGCGGCGAACTACGCGACTGGAAGGCAGCCACGATCAACGCCCGGATCGAGGAGGCCGCCGACAAGCCTAGCTTTCGCGACCCGTGGCGGAATGGTCGGTGCCTGATCCCGGCAGGAGGGTACTATGAATGGACCGGCGACCGCAGTCCCAAGCAGCCGCACCTGTTCCAAGCGGCCGGCAATGAGGACACCTTGTGGTTCGCCGGCCTGATCAGCCAGTGGCGAGACTTGCTGACCTGCACCATCCTGACCCGTGCCGCAAACGACAGCGTCGAGCCGATCCACGACCGGATGCCGGTGATTCTCGATACCGACGAACGAGAGGCCTGGCTGGGTGGCGCAGATGATCTGCCGTTTGGCGCTGGCGCGCGCGTGCGGCATCATCCGGTACGGCGGTTCGGGATCGCGGATGAGGGGGAAGAGTTGGTAGAGCCGTTCCACGGGTAGATCGGCCCATAGCTGCCGATCGTGCTCGGGTCGGGATTTCGCTTAAATTCTCGAGACCGGCCGTTCATGCTGACCGCAGCATTTTGGGGCTCCAGCGTCTGCTATGCGGGACATTGCTGTCGCCTGCGGCGTTGCCACTGTTTGCACCTCCGCCTTCTGCTCAAATCAAGGCGGAGCCTTTTCCACGATCAGATGCGGTGCGCCATCCGATGTTTTGCGATGGCTGCGTCCGTCCACGTCGAGTGTTCCACGGATGCGGTGGCGCCAATTCGAGAAGCTCTCAAACCGAACTGTATCAACCGGCTGGTTGAGTTTGATCTCCACATGACGATGCCCTGCCGGTCCTGACAAGCCGACGATCTCGCCGGTATATGCCTGACCCAGGTAATACCCTGTCACCCGATCTCCGACGGCAAGCTCGGGGGGCGCGTTTTGCCGGGTGACGCGGGCATGCAACGTATTCCAGTCCCGTGCCCCGTGTTGCCGGGCTATAAGTTCAAGGGCCTGCGCATGACTGACGACAGTGCCCCCGGCTTGCAGCGCCTGCCGGAGGGCTTTGGCCTGTGCCTTGACGGTATCGAGCGATGGCTGTGTCATGATCCCTCCTTGGCATGCAGTGTCGTGAAGGTTGCGTCGAAGATGCGGCCCCGGAAAATGATCGTCAGAGCCACAAGAAGCAGGGTGGCATCTGCGACAAGAAACGCAAACCAAAGGCCTGAAAGCCCCGAGTGCGCGTTCAGGACAATAATGAGCACAGGCGTCAGCAGCCAGGGTTTCACCAGGGTCAGAACTGCGGTTCGCAGCGGATGCCCCATCGCCTGAAAATGCATCGCGAGGATAAGGATCGGCCCGGTGACGGCGTAGAGCGCTGTCATGGGGCGCATGATTACGCCAACTGCGGTGATGACCTCCGGATCTTTGGAAAACAAAGCGCCGAGCGTTTCACCTGCCAGCATTCCAGTCAGTGCCACGCCAAGGCACCACAGAAACACGCACCCTATGGCGAGCCGCAGGGCCGCGTGCGCCCGGTCCATCCGGCCTGCGCCGACATTGTTCCCGGTGATGCTCTGGGTGGTCAACGCGATGGCCATCTGCGGCAGGAAGGCCAGACCAAGGACGCGCGTCACAACCCCGTAGGCTGCGACATAAGAATCGGGATCCGCTGCGGTGTTATCGATGCCAAGGAGGACGGTGCTGGCCACAAGCGCCATTCCAATGAAGCTCAGGCACAATGGGAGACCCAACGAGAGGATCTGCCGCCAGCCTGTCAGCCAGCTTGCTTGCCGGATAGTGCTGAGGGGCAAGAGAGCTGGATTACATTTGCGCACCAACAGAAGCAGCGCCAAGCCTAGTGCCTGCGCCGCCACAGTTCCGATCGCTGATCCTGCGATTCCGAGATCGAGGATCACGATCGCAATGTAGTTTGCTGCGACGTTCAGCAGATTCACGAGCACCGACAGCAGCGCGATAAGGCCTGCTCGCCCCTCGTTGCGCAGGGCATCAGCGTGCAAGCCCAGACCGAACAGCACGGGGGCACCCAGGATCAGGATCAGCAGATAATCCTTGGCAGGCCCCGCGACGGCTTCATTCCCAGTGGCAAGGAAGGAGACGATGCCCCGGCCAAACGTCAGCGCGCCAAGGATCACGACAGCGCTCATGGCGAAGACCAGCCCGTGCGCACCCGCAAAAACAGCACCTGCCTCACTTCGCGATCCCTTGCCCAGATGCCGGGCCAGAAGGCTCGACATGCCGCCACCCACCAAGGTGGTCAGAGCCGTCAACAGCATGACCACCGGAAAGGCCAGGCTGACTGCGGCAAGGGCTTGGGCACCGATAAAACGTCCCACAAATATAGAGTCGACCACGTTCAGCAGGCCGCCAGTTGACATGACCACCGCCATGGGAAGGGCGTTGGCCAAGAATAATCGTCTGACCGGCAGGGTCAGGAAGGGGTTCTCAATTGTATTGGCAGCGCGTCTGACAGACATCGCTCACTCCTCCAGAGAGGCATTTCGGATCGGGAGGGGGGCCTGCATTACCCACCTGCGAAATGCTTCGAGGGTGAGATGTCGTCTCGCTCCGGGCTTCACCGTGACTCGCGTCCGCAGGCGGCAGGTGCCCGGCACCTTGCCACTCGGATACAAGGAACTCGCCTTCTGGGCAATACGGTGCACTGATGGCGCTTCAGCTTCTGTTTCCGAAATGCCGCACATACGAGGCGCGTGGTCCTCCGTGCGGCCGCTTTGGGCTCTTCGCATCGAGAGAGCTACGCGTCCTGGCGCTGCCCGTGACCGTCCACTGTGAGAAGTGCCATCGACCCGTTCCACGACCACATGGGTCCGCTTCCCGCCCCATGCTGCCGCACGGCCGAACCATTATCGCAAGTGCTACCTCACCCCCCACTTGGCGAACACGGCCCCTGACAGCCCGAATGCGGCCACGACCGCTCCGATCAGCACCTCGATGTTGATCGTGAGCGTGGTGCCGTCGAAGGCCACGCCCCAGCCGGGGACAAGCGCGACCGCCGTCGCCAGCAGCGGCGACAGGACGTAGAGGACCATACGGACAAGTACGTTGGACATCGGAGGCTCCTTTCAGCCTTGGGGGGCCAGTGCGGCCCAGGTCATCGGCCCGACGATGCCGTCGGGAAGAAGTTCATTGCGGCTCTGAAATTCGACGACCGCGCGCCGGGTCAGCGGGCCAAAGGCGCCGTCTATGCCGGGGCCCCGCAGCAGGCGTTGCAGGTCGCGGACATGCTGGCCCGTTGCGCCCTGGCGCAGGACAGGGCGGATGGGGTCAGGTGCCACCGGCCGCGAGGACAGAAGCCGCGCAACCTCGGCCCGCAGTTCGTCGCCAATGGCGATGGGATCGCGGGCGCCGGGCCCGCCACGGGGCGGGTAGTCAAAGTCCCATTTTCCCGCCTGAACAACGCCCAGCGTTGGCTCGACCTCGGCATGACTCAGCGTGATGCGTGGCCCAGGCACGATTCCGTAACGGTCGCAGAGCCGCGCTGTCTCGGCCACCAAGGCATCGACCTGGACAGGCTTGACCGGATGCGTCCAGGGCACCGCACCGCCCCAGCCTGCCCCGGCCATGGCACAGATGGCCACGCCGATCGCGCCGGTGTTCAGGCCCCGCGTGTGGGCCGCATAGGTGCCGGGTGTCAGCGCACGGCCGGGTGCGTTGGCGGCGATGGCATGGTGCCCATCATGGACCTGCCCGTCCCCGTCGATCAGCCGATGATAGGCGCGACGATCCTCCGGGCCGGGGCTGTAGCCGCCACCGGTATGGTGCCAGACGATGCGGTTCATCATCGTGTTCTCCATATGAAAAAGCCCCGCAGGTGCGGGGCGTGTGCGTGACCGGGAAGGCCACATTTTTGTCTTAATCCGTGCGCAATCTGGGGAGGGTCAGAAGACCGGAGGCATTGATGGACAACGACCGTCGCATCGCGCTCCTGGAACAAGCGCTTGTCGATTACATCGAGCGATACGGGCTGACCGAACTGGCGCGCGAGGCGATGCGCCTCCAGTCCAAACCGGAACCCGACCCCCCAGTGGTCGGAAACAGAGGGGACGGGCCGGATACCACGACCTGATCGGGAATCGCGACATCGCCGCCAGAGTAGAGGCGCGGCTGGAGTTTCGCCAGCCGCGCCTCTCGACTGATCCTGCGCCGCGCTACAGCGCCTCTACCGTCAGCGCGTCGATCCGGTGCTGCGTCGTGGTGGGCGTGCCGCCGGTGTGCTGGAGGTAGAGTTGCAGGTTGGTCTCGTCCACCAGATCGGGCCGTTCGGCCAGCCGGAAGGTTTCGGTGATCGTGCTCGACCCGGACCCACCCGGAAGGTTGGTGTCGTAATAGAGCTGCGACGAGGCCGCGATCTCTCCGAACAGCGGCGAGGTATAGGCCCCGCGCCCCAGGCGCCGGACCAGCGCCGAGGCGCCCGACGATCCGGTCACGCGGGTGACAGTCAGCGTGACCCGGTATTGCCGCAGCGGATCCAGCCCCGGAATGACCAGCGTCGCGCGCGAAGTCTGGCCGCCGACCTGCGGGCCGATCACCAGCCGCCCCTCGCCATCAAAGGCGCAATCCGTCAGGGTCCAGCCAGCCGGATTGAGGCTATAGACCACCTCTGGCGCGGGCAGCGGCGGCGGATAGACGGCGGTCAGGTCATCGTCGTAATCCTCGACCTCGATCAGGCTGATGTCAAAGATCTCGATATTCAGCCCGCCGGTGCCTGCCGCCGGGGTTGGAATGCGCGCCCGCAACCACAGGTCCAGACTGGTCTCGCCCGGCGCCACGTCGATGCCAAAGGCCAGATTTTCCACCCGGCGGGTTGGGTTGGGGTCGATCACATAGGGCGCCACCACATCGGAGGCGCCGACCGTCTTGCCCACGAGCACCTCGATCCGCACCAGCTCGGAATCCACGTTATCCTTGGACATGGACGATCCGATGCCCAGCCGCAGCAGGTATTTGCGGCCAGCGGTCAGCTTCTTGCTGTCCCCGGTCAGGCGGATATCGAGGCGCGGGTTGGACCCGCTCTTGATCCCCACCAGCGCCCCGGCGCTGGTCGTGGCGGGGGTGAAATCGCCGGGATCCACATCGTCAGCCAGCCGGTCCCAATCCGGCGACAGGTTGCCCTGCACCTGGGCGGTGGCATTGTTGACGACGATGGTCCCGTATTGCTCTGGCCAGAACAGCGCCAGATCATTGCCCATGCGGCTGTCGAATATGACCTCATCCGGGACCGTCGGTGCGCTGAACACCGTCACCGTCTGGCTGACCGCCACGGCAGGCGTGCCGACCCCATTGTCGGCGATCACACGGTAGCTCAGGCCCTCCGCCAGATCAGGGATCGTGACGTTATAGCTGGCACCCACCGCCCCCGGAATATCCTCGCCATCGAGCATCCACTGGAATGTGTAGCTCGGGGCCGGGTGCACCGTGGCGGCCTGATAGCCCACCCCGGCATAGAGCGTGATATTGGCCACCGACAACACCTCGGGCGCCTCGACATAGTCGGGGAAGGCGGCGGCGGGCATCCGCTTGACCATCATGCGCGGCGCCACAGCGAATTCCGGCTGGGCATTGGTCACGGCGCCGGTGACATTGGCATAGCCACGCGGCGCCGCCTCGGTCTGGGTCGTGAAACGCTGATGGCTGGACCAAGGGCCGGGGCCATGCTCATTGTGCTGGCGCAGCTGCACATAATGCGGCGCGGCGATCAGGCCGCTGACCGATCCGCTGGCCGCGACATCATCGACCTGCACATACTGCACCTGATCCAAGGAGAACCGCAGATCGCGGCGGGTGATCGGCCAGGCGGATTTGTCCTTGCCCTGGAAATCATAGCTGAAGGACCGCGTTCCGCCCGTGACAGATGGCACGACGATTTCCGCCGGCACATGGGGATAGACCGCCGCGGGCATGGCATTGCGATGCGCGGCCCAGAATTGCGACCCATAGCCGGACAGCGCGCCGGTCGATGCCTCCCAGTCATTGGCCAGGCTGATGGCCGCGAAATGGTCGAAATAGGCGATCTTGGCGGCCCGGTCATTGGTCGGGTCCAGCGGCCCACCGCGCAATATCGCATCCACGCCGGTCTGACCGCCGGGGCCGTTTTGCAGCAGGCCCACGAACAGCGTCTCCAGCGCGCCGGGATGGCTGGTCATCGGCAGATAGCCCTGCTGTTCATTGTCGGAATAGGCCGAATTGCGCCCCTGCCCCAGCTGCTGGCACAGCCAGGCGGTGCCGACGGTTTCCGGCCGCACCGGGATATACTGTTTCTGCCGCAGAGAAGTGGGGCTTTCCCAGGCCACGGGGTAGCCCACCGCCGCCTCGGTCCGCCAGAACGGCTGTTGCAGCGCGCCAGTGCGCAGCTGGCTGTCGATCAGGTCCAGCCAATCCTGCCGCCCCAGCGCGAATGCCGCCAGCATCATATCCGGCCAATAGCCGTGATTCTGGCCCGCGCCCGCGCCCAGCCGATAGCCCATCTCCAGCTCGGCCAGCATCCACAGCCCCTGCCGGATCTTGCGCAGGGCAGTCAGCCGCTTGTCCACCGCCGATTGATCGGTGTGCAGCCACAGCCCCGCCCGCGCGAATTCGATGCCGTAGTACGAGGCATAGCGGGTGCCGGTGGATTCGTAGACGGTCTGGATCCTCGACAGCGCATCGCCACCCCAGCCATTGTGCAGCCGCCAAGGCTGGGTGCGGGTTTCCGCGTCGGCCTTGCTGAAGGTGCCCACGGGCGCCAGATTGCGCAGCACTCCCAGATTGACCGCCGCCTCGTGCCCCTTGATCTCGCCCAGCCCGCGTGTCGGGCACGGTGCGAAAAAGCCCTCGGGCGGGGCGGTCGGCACAAAGGACAGCACCGCAGGCGGCTCCAGGAACAACTGCCAGCCCGATCCACTGGACGGGTGGTCAATATCGCTGCGCCGCACCGACTTGATCAGCGAGGCGGTATCGTCTTGGTCGATCTTGACCCGCACGCCGGTTGCCCCGACCGAGACATTCAGCCCGTGGACATACCGCGACCGGCCACTGGTCTGGGCACTGGCGGCCCCGGACAGCAACTGGTCCAACGCCTGCACCCGGTCACCGAAAGGGTTGACGATCTGGCTGCCGCGCAGATCAGCGTCGCGCATCATCCCATGCGCCCATGTCAGGGCCGGGAATGCCGCATCCACCGTGCTGCCGCTGGAATAGCTGGGGTTGGCGTGGGCGATCAGCTCGGACGGCGTGCCATCCTGCACATAGATATCGCTGTCATGCGTGCCGATCACCGGCAGATCGCCCAAGGCGTCCCAATAGACCGGCACCTCGATCTGATTGCCCCCCGTCGCGGCATCCCAGAAGGTAAAGCTGATCCCGGCCACCGTGATCTCATCGGCATAGACCGGCGCTGCGGCAGGCACCGGCTCGGTTGGTTCGGTCGGCTCTGTCGGTTCCGTTGGTTCCGTGGGTTCGGTTGGCTCGGTCGGCTCTGTGGGTTCCGTTGGCTCCGTGGGTTCGGTTGGTTCCGTCGGCTCTGTCACCACAGCCTCGACCACGCGCGGCAGGGTGGCATAGATCACCTCGACCTCGCCCAGGCTGACCAGCTCGCGCACCTGCCAGCTCTCGCCGTCCTGCACCAGAGTATCACCGTCAAAGGCCACCCATTCCCCAGCGTCCAGCCGCATCTGCCGCACGGTGGAGGAATCGACGGGGTGATAGCTGCCCCAGGTCACGGCATCACCAAGCCTGTCACCTGCGTACAGCGCCGCCAGCACCGGGCCGGTGCCGGTGATCACCGGGGGCGTACCACCCGCGTGCAGCGCGACGGCTGCCAATCCGAACCCAAGGCCAAACATCACCAGACCCCAACAATTCCGGTGGCGGTGGTGCCCGTTGCCCAGACCCGCGTCACGCGCACCGGCAAGGGCGTGCCCACCAGCATCGGCAGGATGACCGGATCGCCACCGGCGCGCATCGTGACCTGCACCGTGCCAGCGCCGGTGCAATACAGCGCACGGGGCACCATCAGCAGATCACTGCCGTCGGACGGGGTGATCGCCAGCGCGGCGCTGGCCGGGTCCGCAAGCGCCGTGGCGCTATAGGTAAACATGTCAATGGGGGGCATCTCAGGCTCCTGAAGCTGAATTGTTAGACGGATGTCAGACGGTCAGCCCTTGCGGCTGGCCCAGCGTTCCAGCGCCGCCCCGGCCCCACGCGGGCCGAGGTAGGCAAGAAATGCGATCAGCCCGACTGTCACCTCGCGCGGGAAAGCGAAGTAGACACCGACGCTGTCGCCAATCATCGCCATGCCGAGGACCAGAGGCGCCTCCCATAGCAGATCCCACGACAGGATCGGACGGCGCTTGGCGCGCACTTCGCCCGCGTGATACATCGCCCGGCCCGCAAAGCCCGCGATCAGCGCGGTGGCCGCGCCACCGATGGCCCGGTTGATTGTCTCGATCAGGCCCGGATCGGGCGGTAGGTCGGCCATGGTCACTCCTGCGCAGATGTCGTGTCGGGATTTGGTCAGCCACCGGGGCCTAGTCCGGCTCGGTCTCCGGCTCTGGCTCGGGCTGGTGCAGACGCACATCGACCCAGCGGCCGCCGGGCGCGTCCATCGGATCGCCCGCGATCCACAGCCCATCATCCCAGACAGGGGCGGTCAGGGTGACGATCAGCACGCCATCCGCCCAGGTCGTGGCCACATGCACCAGACGATTGCCATTGTGATCGCGCGGCACCTCGATCTGCCAGCCGCTCTGCGCGAGGCCGTGGCTGCCGCCCAGCATATAGACCCCCAGCCCCACCCGCGTGATCGTCACGCCCGCCGCCATCGCATTGACCGCACCATCGCCCGCCGCGGCAAAGCCCTGATCGGGGTCCACCCCGCCGCCCACGCGGGCGATTGGGGACGCGGCCTTGACGAACCCGTTGCTGTCCACCGTCGTATTGGCGGTGTTGCGCACCTGGTGCCACGTGCCCCAGGTGCCGTTCATGTAGCGCCGGGTCCAGGTTTCTGGCGGATTGGCCGCACCCGCCCGCATGGCACGCAGGGTGAAGAACGTCGGGCTGAATCGCTCGACCACGACGGTGCCGAAGTTGCCCGACGAATAGCCGGGCGGCATATCGGTCTGATCCGTCGTGGTCGCGCCAAAGACATAGACCCCGCTGGGCGCATCGGTGCGCAACCAGCTGCCGATATTGGCCGGTGCGGTGGCCAGCGCGCCCCATCCATAATCGCCCGCCTTGCTCAGCCGCCCAGCGGTGGCGTCGGTCGAGGTCTGGGTAATGCCCGGCCCGGTGAACCGCCCCGTGACCGGGTCGACCACCAGCACGTCGCGCGGCACCGCCGCGCCATCCTCGGACAGTTGGAACGCCAGCTCTGACAATCGGCTGGCGTCCAGGGCGTTGACCTTGCGCATCGCTATGCGGCCTACCGGCACCGGGGCCGGATCGTCCAGCAATGTGACAGTCCATTCTACGCTCACACCCTCGCCCGCGCCCAGGTTCTGGCCGCCCTCGCGCCAGTCGAGCTTGAGGCCAGCCTGCGGTGCAACCGGCGCATCGTCGATGCTGATCGCGGGAACAGAGATTTCCAGCGGCCCCTCGACGCCCCCCGGCGCGCGGATCCGGCCCGTGTCGCCGTCGATCTCGAACACGCGGCGCCAGACCCCGGCCACGTCCACCGCCGACCACCAGGCGCGGGCGCGCGGCGTGCCGTCCGATCCGGTCGCGTGCTCATATCCGGCCTGCATCACCTCGCGCGTCGCATCGCGCTGCCAGGCAACGCGACCGCCCAGCGAGGATGTGGCCCCACGCGCCAGCGACACGCTGGTATGCATCCCGTCGCCAGCGACGATGCCATTCAGCGCCTTATCTTCCAGGACCAGCCGGGCGATTTCCAGGCTGCTGCCGCCCTCGCGGTCAAAGGTCGGCCAGCCCGCCTCATCCGGGGCGCCCGGCGTGCGGCGGCCCGGCGCCTCGTCGATATCGCGGCGGATCAGGATGTGCCGCGCGTCCATATCGGTCAGCTGCTGGCGCCGCCCGTCGAACGTCACCCGCCCGTCACCCAGGTCCAGCTGACCGGGATAGGTGATCTGGAAATCGCACATCAGGCCGGGGTGGGTGTCCGACAGCCAGGCCCCGACCCATTCGCCGCCCACCTCATCTGCGGTGGCATTCCAGCGCCGAAAGGTCAGGGTGCTGCTGTCCGTATCCCAATCCGCGACCGACCAGATCAGCGGATTGTCGGTGCCGTCGATCCCCGCGCGGGCGCAGCGCGGAATTGCCATGTTGTTGCAGACCCACCAAAGATCAAGATCGGCGTCATACCGCGTCGGGGTCTGGTCATAGCTATTGATGATCCCGGTGTGCCCGTAGAACACCGCGAAAATCCGGTCCGCATGGCGACGGATCAGGCCGGGGTCCGATGGCGTTCCCAGCACCAGTTGCGTGCTGTGGAAATCCAGCGCCGCCTTGACATAGGCGATACGCAATTGCAGCACAGTCTCATCGGTGATCGGCCCGTGCTGCCAGGTCTGCAACAGCCGGATATCGGTATACGGCGGGGCAGGCTCTGGCGTGTCGTCGTCGGCCCCTTCTTCGCCCTCGGGCGGCAGAGTGTCATCCTCGGGCGGAGCGCCGGCATCGTCGGCATAGGCATAGTCCACCCCGTAGGTCAGCAAAACGCCGTCCTCGACTTCCCCCAGAAACACCTGCGTCGCAGCCTCTGACCCATAGGCATAGGCGCCCACCGTCACCAGCGGCTGCCCGCCCCCGGCCCAGGACGTGGCCGCCGCCGAGGGCACCGTGACAGGATCGCGGGTTTCGGAATTCGGTTCTGGCCCATAGCCCACCGGGGGCTGGTGGATCACGATGTGCCAGAAATGATAGGGATGCGCCCGCATCACCCGGTCGGCGTAATCCACCGCATCACGCGGGATCTGCCCTCCTACGCCGCCGGATTCGGTGCTCATGAACATGAAACCCAGACGACCAATCGTCATCGCATAGGTGGACCGGCCAAAGACTTCGCGGAAATCGTCGAACATCCAGGCGCGTGGGTTCGTCTTGCCACCCCGACCCGAGACGTCGTGGTTGCCCGCCACCGCGAAAAAACGATCCAGGCTGATCCGCGCACGGCCCCAGACCTCGGGCAGCACCCGCCCCATACCCCAAGGGTAGGGGTCGCCCGGTTGCAACACCTCATCGGGATCCAGCCCGGCCGCACGAATCGTGGTGATATTTGTCGTGGAACAGGCCAGACGCTGGCCGATATCGCCGACGTGCAACATCAGATCGGCGGCGGGCAGTTGCGCACCCATGCTGTCCAGCACCCGCTCCAGAATCCCGAACTGACTGTTCTCCTGCCCCGGCGGCATCAGCGGATCACCGATCTTTGGCTGCCAGTCGCCGGTCACAATCGCGCGCAGGCGCGTCCGGCGCCCCTTGGTCATATCCGCTGCCCCACCCGCGAAGGTGGCCGAGGCCGCCGCCGACACCGCCGCCGCCTCGGCCGCCGCCTTGGCCGCAATGGCCTGTGCCAGCGCATCGGGCACATCCGGCACCGGGGCCGGGATCGCCAACAGGCTGGCCAGGGTGACGGGGCCAGAGGCGGGCACGGCGATACCGGGCAGCTGCACCACGATCTGCCGCCCCAGCGCGACCGACCAATATTGCACCGCCACATCGTAGATCGACCCACGGTCCAGCGTCGTGGTGGTCTGCAACCGCACGTCCAGCCAGCCCATGGCATCCAGCTGCGCCACCACCTCGCGCGGCATGATCAGGTGATCGCCCGTCCGGTCCCAGTCACGCAGCTGGAAATGCACCCGCCCGTGGCGCGGCGTCTCGCCATTGGGCAGGTCAACGGGGCCGGTGATCCGGGTCAACAGCATCGGCATGGGGTGCCTCTCAGATGAGTGTGATGGTTTGGGGGCCGCTGACCGGCCCGCCGATACCCGATCCGTTGATCGGCTCTATCCAGTAGCGATGCGCCCCGACACCTGGGCCGGGGTCAGTCCAGCTATCCGCCAGCGAGGCGGCGCCGAATTCCAGCCGCACCACCGATGCGTCGCCAAAGACGGCCCCCGCGCCCGCCGCGCGATAGATGCGGGCGGCGACATAGCGGGGGCTATTGGGCGCGGTCCAGCCCACCACGACGGTCGACCCGGCCACCGTGGCGGCAAAATCCTCGACCGCAGGGGGCGGGTCGGTATTGGCCACCGCCTGCACCACCACGGGCGCCTCGGGCACCCAGACCGACAGCCGCCCGGCATTGGTGCGGTTGCGCAGCTGCGCCTCATATTCCGCGCCGTCGATCAGTCCAGAGGACAGCAGATTGCCCTGCCCGCCGGGGATATCGACGATCTGCCAATCCGGCAAACCGGCATCCGGTGACCGGACGCGCAGCTGCTGGCGCAGATCCTCGGTCTGGGCAGGCCAGGTCCAGTCGATCAGCGCGACACCGCCGGTGCCCTCGACCACCTGACCCGACAGGCTGGCAGGCGCGGGCACCGTGCCATCCTCGGCCACCGAGGCGCGCAGCGTGCGCGGCGGCTCCAGCGCCAGGGCATCCGGCGTAAAATCCTCTGGCTCGACCGAAACCGCCTGAATCTGCCAGGTATGCGATCCGCCATTGCGGGCCAGCAGACCCACCTCGCAGCGGCAATCCAGCCCCAGTTCGGCGTGCTGGATGCGCACGAAACGCCGCCCCATCACCTGGCGCCCGATATATTTCAGGGTGCCGGTGATCGACCATTCCGGCTGGGCCGTGGCCGCCCAGCGACGGATCACGCGCCACGCCTGATTGTGGCTGTCGATCCCGAAACATTCTTCTTCCGCCCGTGGTGCCGTCGGATCGGGGTTGACGATGACCGCCCCCGACACCTCTTCGTTCCAGTCCCGCGCCGGTTCGACATAGCGCAGGGCGTAGCTGCCCACGGCATCAGGATCGGTGGCCTTGTGCTTGACCGTCAGGCTGACAAAATCCGCCGCTGTCAGGATCAGGTCCGGCTCCTGATAATCGCCAACCTTGAACCCCAGCTTGCCGTCCGACCGCTCGTAAAACCACGCATCGCAGCACATTTGGAGATGCGCGCGCGCCTGTTCCCAGGTCATATCCGCGCGGATCACGGTGTTGATCGTCCAGCGTTTTTGCGTGCCACCGTCGCGGTTGGTGACCGGCTGGTCGCAGATATCGGCCTCGGCTGCCACCTCGGCCCAATCCACCTGCTTGCCGTAGATGCGGGTGGCGATATCGGCGATGATCAGCGCGGCATTGTCGGTCCAGTCGGTGCTGTCGGTGCGCGGATCATAGACCGTATCGCAGCCATCCCAGACCGGCGCATAAGCCCATTCCCTGCCATTGGAATAAATCTGCGAAAACAGCTCTGTCGCGCAGCGCGCCGCGTAGAGGCCCGCATAGGACAGGCCCGCGAAATTGTCGCTGGCCCCCACTTCGGGGAATGCGGCCTGCCAGACCGGATCGGCGGCCTGCCCCGGCTGGCCGGTATAGGGCCGCACCTGACCGTGCCAGACGCCGGGATGCGACCCTTCGGGCCAGCGGATCGGATCGGTGGTGACAAAGCCGCCCGCGTCCAGCTCCACCTCGCGCTTGTCCAGGTAATGCACCACCGGCCCGCGCGTGGAATGGCAGGCGATCAGCACGCCATAGTGGCGCTTGCCCTTGGCATCCGACCCGCCGGGATTGACCACCGGCACCGCGGAATAGGCCGACAGGGCCATCGGCCCGCCCTTGCGCACCCGGCCATAGGCCCATTCGACGAAAGCCACGTCCTGCGCGTAGTTCGTCATGATCTCGGGCGGCGGCGGCATCTTGGGCTTGGGCATCAGCGCCTGTGACAGCAGCGACAGCCCGACCGAAACCACGATGCGCGACAGGAATGTCCCGCCCACCAGCCAGGCGCCTGCGCTCATTCCCGTCGCAAAGGCACCACCGATCCCAGCTGCCGCCCCGACCCCCGTGGTCAGCCCTACCCAGATGCCCTGCAAAAACGGCGCAATCGGCCCCGCCTTGGCCTGGCTGGGCGTGCACAGGCAGGTGGTGGACAGCAGCGCCGCCAGGATCCATCTACGCATGATAGCCCACCCCCCAGGCGCCCAGAACCTTGACCGGCGGCCCGTTGGCCACGCCGCCATCCGCCATCTTGACCGCCCAATCCCGGCCCAGGCACAGTCCGCCATGCGGGCGCAGCATCCCATCCAGCGGCAGCAGCAGCACGCCGACATCCCCGGCCACCGGGGCGCTGGTCAGCGCCAGCCCCGCGCGCTGCATCCGGGGGGCCACTGCCTCCAGCGGATGCGAGAAAAACCGCCAGACGCGCTGCGCCTCGGAGGCAGACTCATAGGTCAGGCGGATATCCTCGGCAGGATCGACCCCGCGCATCCGCAGCACCCAATCGGCTGGCAGGGTGATGCAATCGGCGCTGCCCCAGGCGTGGCGCAGCGCCAGCCAGCGGTTCAACTCGGCATAGAGTGGACTCATCATCCGAACAGCTTTTGCTCTTGGAACATGTCGGTCGGCATGAACCGCAGGCTCGCATTGCCCGCCCCGATCAGGCGGCTGTGATCGGCCACGGTATATTGCAGCCCCGGCGCGCGGTTGCGGCCCGTGAACGGCCCCTCGAAATTCAGGGTGATCCGCCGCTCCAGCGCGCCGGACAGATCGAACTGCACATCGCGGCCCCGCCGGGTCAGAAACCGCTGCGGCGGCAGGGTCGGGGCGTGAAATTCCGCCATCGACAACAGGGGTTGGTCCCAGAAGATGATTTCGCGGTCGCGGATGTAATCCGTCCCCAGCGCCCGCACCTCTGCAATCAGATCGGCGCCGTCGGGGTCGGGGATAAAGGCCAGCGTCAGGCTGCCCCCCGCCGCCTCGCCCTGTATCGACGGGCGCAGATCGCTGGCCCCGATCAGCCGCGACCCGATCCACTGGTGGCCGTCTACATCGGTGAATATCCCATCCACCCCGACCAGAAACCGGAACACCCCGTCCGGCGTGTCGATCGACACCAGATCCAGCACGCCGATCACCTCGGCCCGTGGGTCAAACGTCACTCAAGCACCTCGCAGATAGACTGACTCGGAGACCAACTGCATTATCGGCGCTGACCGATACACAGCGGAGGATTCGCCTTGGAAATGACCATCGACGAAGCGGTAGCGCGCCTGAACTCGCAGAATGCCCAAATTGCGAATGCAATGATGTCACTCGCACGCGCCATGTCAAAAACAGACATCGCCGACCGATGGATCGAGGAACTCGACAAGTTCATTGCAGCTGAAGGCCAACAGAATTTCCTGCTCAACCTTCGCGACACGCTTGCTCAACCCGCGCATCGAAATACTCACTAGGCTCAACCACGACGATATGGGCGCCGGAAAGAAATCCCCCGATCTGCGAAAGATCGAACTCCATCCTGATCAGTGCACCGCCCTCGCGTTCGATACGCGACAGCCGAGCACAGACTCGGATGGATTTCAGCGGAACGTCATTCGATGTCTCTGTATCGAACCTCATCGCGTGATCCACTCCACAAGATCCAACTGGGGCCGCGCCACACGGTCCAGCCCATAGGCAGGCAGGCCCATGGCGTCACCGGACGCCAAGAACACCCCGCGCGCGATCACGTCGATCTGCGCGCCGGCCGGAATTGCCACCCGCAACAGCTCCACCTGCAATGTGGTCGCCGCACCCGATCCGCTGCGCCCGGTCACCGCAAAGGGCCAATCCTGATAGGACAGAAAACTGCCCACGGTGATGGGCCGCGACAGGGCGGATTCATCGACCACGATGCTGGTGGCCCCTGCCGCCGCAGGCGCGGCGCAGGGCATCTGTGGGCGCGGCTCGACATACAGGCCCGACTGCCAGGCGGACCAGACCTCGCGCCACCCGGCCCCGGACCATACCGGACTGACCACCGGGTCGACCATCCGCACCCGATAGGCATTGACCCGGCCCTGCCCGCGCAGCACCAGCGCGCGCCAGGCGCCGACCATCTCGGGCGGCAGCACCAGCTGCGGGGCACCGACCCAGCGCGGGAAAGCGTTATAGACCACCTGGTCGGACCCATCTGTCCCGGTCGCAGGCGGCTGGCCGCGCCAGTCCGGGCGCCAGTCCACCGTCAGTGCGCGCAGGAACGGCAGCGGAATGTCGATGATATCGCGGATCACCGCAGCCCCCGCGCCTGCATGTCTTGCAGCATCGACGGCATGGCCAGTTGCTGCGCCCGCGCCATCTGCATATCGCCCTGGCCGGAGATCTCGGACACGCGCACATCGAAATAGGGGCTCGGGATAACCTCGACAGCGGTTCTGCTGGCCTGACCAGCATTGCCCAGCATCCGCTGGGTATCCAGTGCGGAATAGACCTGAGATCCGCGTGGCAGGCTGACCAGCTCTGCCCCGAGTTCGCCCACCATGGTGATGCCCCCGGCCCAGTTGGTGGTCCCATGGGCGTTCCGTCCGATCAAACCACCCAGCAAGCGCAGGATCCCGCCGCCGCCGCTGGCCGCCACCCCGGCAAGCGCCTGCCGGAACTGGGCCTTGGCAATCTCGGCGATCAGCGATGCAATGACCTTTTTCGCATTGCCACCCCGGAACATCAGTTCGTCGAACATATCGACAATGCTGTCGATGCCGCGTTCCGTCGCCTCGCGCATCTCTTCCAGCTTGTCCTTGGCCTGATCTGCATTCAGGCCCGCGTTCATATAGGATAGGGCCAGCTGGTCGATCTCGGCGGCCAATTCAGGCGTGATCTCGCGCCCCTCTTTTTTCGCGGCGTTCAGCAACTGGGCCTTCTTGCGGGCGAATTCCACGGCATCGCCTAGCTGGCGGTTGCCACTGGCCACGGCGGCCAGAACGATTGCCTCCGCCTCCAGCTCTGCGATGCGCGCGCGTGTCGATTCCACCTCTGCGGCAAAGCCGTCCCGCTTGCCGCCGCCCTTGCTCTTGCCTTTGCCGCCGACAGGGTCCTCCCACCAGGCATCATTCGGGGCACGGCGGGGGCGATTGCTCGGGATGGACGGATCAACGCTCCACTCCAGCCCTCGCGCCGCAATCTGACTTGCCTTGCTATCCTCTGTGTCTGGACCTCCGGGAAGGCTATCTTTCAGGCGCTGCGCGATTCCGATGGTATTCAACAGAGCCAGCGCCAAGCTACCGATCTGACCTATGACCCCGCCAAGCTTGATCCCGTCGATGTTTCTGATCTCATCATATGCCAACACGGCCTTGCGATTTACCTCCGCCAAACCCTCGGCAAATGCCTGAGCATTCTTGGTGGTGGCAAATTCAGCCAACAAGACACCGATTTCTCGCGCGTAGGCGCGAATTTGCGCCGCATCCGCACCGCGCTTCATCAGGTGGAGAGCATCGGCATCTTCGATGAGAGCAGATTCCAACGCTTCCGCTTGGCCACGAACGGTGTTCATTGCCTCGGAAAGTTCGACACTCAGTGCATCTGCAAGGTTCTTTGTCTCGGTCGCAAATGCACCCGCAGCGGATCCGAATAGATCCATGCTGGCCCCAAATGCGCCAAATGCCGTGAACCGCTCAAATTGGGCAAACAGCTCTCCGTGCTCCCTGCGCAGCCTAGAGTAGTCTTCCGCCGCCTCAAAAGCACCCACCACCATGCGCTTGAAGAAATTGTCTATCTTCGCGCCAATCTCTCCGAACTTGCGGTCGAGATCGTTTGCCTTCGCCACCAACTCGGAATCCATTACAATGCCGAGCTGATGCGCGCGCTCGATGGTACTACGCAGGCCAGACTCGCCCTGCCCCAGCAACTCAACAAACCGTTCGCCCGCACTGCCACCGAACAGCTCATCCGAGACCCGGATTTGCGCCGCCTTGTCCAACTGCCCCAGCCGACCGATGATTTCCAGCATCAGGGCAGAGGGATCCTTGAGCTTGCTGCGCAGATCGCTGGCGCTATATCCCAGCCGCGTGAATGCCTCTGCCGCCGCGCCGCCGCCGGTGACGATCCACTCATCGGCGCGCAGGGACAGTTCCTTGAACCCGTCCACCAGCTGATCCACCCCGATGCGGTTCTGTTCGGCCACGAATTTCCATTCCTGGAACGCGCGCAGGCCCAGACCCGACCGCTTGGCCTCGTCCCCCAGTTGCGCAATGCCCTTCACGGTGCCCGCCAGATCGGCATTCAGGCTGGACAGCGCCGTCGTGACCAGCCCGGCGCCCAGTCCGCCGACAAAGCCGGTGGCCAGACCCGACATGCGCGAAAATGCCGCCGACAGGCTGGTTTCAGCCTGCTGGCCAAAGGTCTTTACCCGCTTGCCGGACCTGTCCAATCCCCGGTCGAAATCCGTGGTATCCAGTCCAAGGAAGGCGCGCAGGCGCTCTTTCAGTGAAGCCATTCTTTCCAACTCCTGACCAGGCCACGGCTTGCGGCCACTTCACGATAGGCCCGCATCTGCGCGCGCAGTTCCTGTGCGGCTTCGGAGGGGGACCGGCGCTCTGGTGCGATCAGTGCGCCCAGTTTCGGGACGGTTCTGGTCCGTCCCAGCACGGCAGTGGACCAGGCCAACACCATCCTGTTGCGATGCGACGTTTCCAGCGCGGCCTCGCAGGCGATCAGATATTGGCGCGGGGTCAGGGACCAGAAGTGGTCCGGCGAAAGCCCGGCCGCGACAAAGCCCCGAAACAGCGCCGCCAGATCGGCAGCGCCCCCGGCTTTTTTCCGGCGGGCGCGTCCCCGGCGCCGGTGGCCTGCGGCATGGCAACGCCAATCGCGCGATGGGCAGCGTCGGGGTGTCGATCCAGCACAGCGCCCGCCATAGCAACACTGGCGCCCGGATCGTGGCGCAGCATCGCGGCCCAAACCATGGCCCGCAATTGGGTCGAGGATTTTACCCGACCCGCTTCAAGCTCTGCGATCCAGGGCAGGGCCTCCAGGCCCGTCTCCGCCTCGAACGCACAGAGCGCGTTGAAGTCCAGCCGCAGCAGCACCCGCCCATGATCCATGGGCAGGCGCACATCACCCGTCAGGCCCAGCATCAGGGTCAGACGCCCCCGCCGGGCAGGGTTTCATCGCCGCCGCCACCGGGCAGTGTCGCCTCGCCCGCGACAATGCCGCTGATGCGCAGCACCAGTGTTGCACTGGATTTTCCCTGCACCGGAGCGGTGCGGCCATAGCTGCGCACGTAGCAGGCGTAGACCTCGGGATCCAGATTGCTGCCTGCGGGCCGAATGCTGACCTGGATCAGTTCCTTGGTCTGATTCAGCACCCGCAGCAGCAGATCCTGCGGATTGTCCGGGATATAATCCAGCGGCAGGGACATTTCGCCATTGTCGGCCATGCCCGCGATGAATTCCTTGGTGCGATTGGGCGAGGAATGCGACGTGACGTCAATGTCATCCGCCTGCATCTGCGGGAATTCGAAATCCCCGACCCCTTCCAGCGTGGTCCAGTCGGGGGTTTCGCCCCGGCCAATGCGGACAACCGCGCCCCAGCCGATATTTACACCTGTGGTGCTCATCTGTCGTTCTCCTTAGTAGACGGGCGCTGCGCGCCACGAGGTGATCTTGAAACTGCGCACCAGCGTGCCGATGCGCTGACGCCCCTCGCCATTGAGCATCTGGCTCATGTCGGTGGGCAGGCAGGGGGTTTCGCGCGTGTAGATCGCGCCCATGACCGCCTGGATGATCGCGGCATCGTCGGCGTCCAGCTCGTCTTCCAGATCGTCACCGCCCTGCCGCTTCACGATGATCTGCAACAGGGTGTCATGTTCGAACCGGCCGCCAGAGGTCGGCTGTTGCTGTTCGCTGGCCGTGACAACACCCAGCACAGGCAGCGTTTCAGGATCGACCGATCCGGACCAGGTGGCCAGCACGGTCATATCCGCAAAGCGTGGCACTGCGGCCAGCGCCGCCCGCGCAGCACTGCGATAGCCAGCGCGCCATGTCATGGCGACACCTCGTAGAGATCAGCGTGCAGGAACGCATCCGACGCGGGCGATCCGCCCGGCCAGACCGCCTGCACCTCGAAGGTGCGGCCATTCTCCAGCGTGATCGTATCGCCGCGCTTCAGCTCTGGCGCATCCACCTTCGCCACTTTCCAGACCGGCCCGACATCCCGCACCGGGTGGCCGTCGCGGTCCAGAAGATCGACCGGAGATTCCCGGAAGATCGACTGGATCACGCGCGCCGCGCCGCCCGCCGGGGTGTAGGAAACGGGGGCGCCCAGCAGATCGGAGAACACCCCCACCATCCCGTCGAAAAAGTGGCTCATCAGGCAGCGGCGGCCGGGACGGCGCCATTCAACCGCACAACGCCCGTCGCGGACGGGTTCGATGCAACGGCCAGTGCGGCACCAACCAGCACGTTTCCGCTGGTCGTGGCCGTGGTGCAGACCCCCGTGCCGGGAATCACATAGATGGCCTGCCCGACCGCCCATGCCTGCGCCGAGGTTTTCGGCACCGTGAAAACACCCTCGGTCACGATTTCGACAGGGGCGCCCGACAGCGCGTCATGCTGGGCGATGCCTGCCAGCAAGCCGACAACAACCAGCGTGCCGCTGGTGATATCGCGCGGGGCCGGGACGCTGACAACGTGACCCGGCTGGATGTAGTTCTTTGCCATTGTGGCCTCCGATTGGATTGCACAACAAAGGGCGGCCCGAAGGCCGCCCTTTGTCCGGTGATCAGATCAGCGCCCGATCAGGCGCCGGCGTTCTTGTAACCGCCGCGGAAGTCGATGGCCCCGACCCCGAAGTCATGTTCGATGCTGAGCTGCATCCCCTGACGCCCGAACGGTTCCTCCATCCGGGTGCGCGGGGCCGCCGCGCCTTCCAGATAGCCATAGACAAAGCAGGGCAGATCGGCCGGATCGGCCAGCAGATACCAGGCGTTGCCGGTGATCCGGGCCGAAGGCACCACCTCCAGAATCCCGGCAAAGGGGTTCACATTGCCCGCCTGATCGGCCTGGATCGGCGCCACGATCTGCTGCGCCTCGGTCAGCTTGTCGGGTCCGACCAACAGGATCGACGGCAGGATGCCCAGCAGGTTCTTGTCAACCGAGGTCTGTTTCATCATCGCCGCCCGGCCCACAGACAGCGAGGTGACGTTGATGGCCGCTGCCGTCGCCGCCTTGGTGCCATCGGTGGTGTTGAACACCTGCCGGGTGGTTTCCGCCAGGGTCGGGCCGTCACTGCCTGCACCGCCCAGCATCATCTTGTAGAAGGTGGCATCTTCGAACCGCGACACGGCGCGGCCCTGATCGGCAATCGTGTCGGCAATCGCGCCGATATCATCGTTGATCAGGGTCTGACGGGTGATCGACATCGCAATGCCATAGGACACCAGCGCGACCGTTTCCGCCTTTTCCCCGATGGTGCCATATTTGATTTCGCCGCCTTCGCCGATGGGCTGAAGCGTCGGGAAATCACCCGGACGGATGATCGGATGGGGCCGGAAATCGCGGAAGGTTTTCTGCCGCGCGATCCGGCGATAGGTCGGATTGGCCTCGCGGTAGCGGGTTTCCAACTCCTTGTTCAGCGCGTTCTGCAACGACAGCGGGAAATCGCTGGTCGAGTGCATCGCCATGAACACCTCCAGCCGGTCGTTGGCGGTGCGCAGCGGGCCACGATGGCCATTGCTCAGCGCCGCCATCTCGGCCAGCGACAGCGACATGAACGGACGCGCCCGATCATCGGTCGGTTTGCGGCGCCCGATCTGCGCCGCCAGCGCCTCGGTCATGCCAATGCGGCGCGTTTCGCGCTCGTCGCGGGTGATCCGGGCGGTGGCACCGCCGGGCTTGTGCTTGGTCACGCTCGGTCCTTTCTCGCGGTAATGGGCAATCACGCCCTGAATGGGGGTGCGCTTGGCGATGAAGTCGCGGGCCGTCGCGACGGTCCCGCCATGCATGGACACCAGATCGAGGATCGCCACGGCATCGCCGTCTTCCTCGTCTTCGGTCTCTGCGCCTTCGGCCTCGGCCTCGTCGGGATCTTCGCCGCCTTCGGCCTCCGCCTCGTCGGCATCTTCCTCGGATTCGGCGCGCGCTTCGGCCTCATCCTCGAGTTCCGCCTCGGGCTTGATATCCTCGTTGTCGTCTTCGGCCATGGTGGTGGCCGTCTTCGCAGTGGGTTTCTTGGCCATCTCAGGCTCCTGTCTTGGGGTGGAAATGCCGCACATAAGGGCCATGACGGCCCGTTTTCCGGGGCCTTTGGCCCCTGCCCCCGACAACAGGTGCGGCGGGGAATTTGCATAGACGTGATACGGGAACCGCGCGGCGGCGCTGGCCTCGACATCGCCAACGTCATCCGCGAATCCGGCTGCAATGGCCTCGTCCGGGCTGAACCACGTCTCCGCGCGCATGATTTCTCGGGCCGCTTCGGCGTCGATACCGGCGCGCTCGGCATAGATCGCGGCATAGCCATCGGCCAGACCCGCCAGCATATCGGCCACGGCGCGGTGATCGTCCTCTGTCCCGCGCCCTTGGGTGAACCCAACCGCAGGATCATGGATCATCAGGGATGCGCCCATGCGCATCGTGATCCGGTCCCCCGCCATGACAATCAGGCTGGCTGCACTGACAGCCGTTCCCGATACCACGACATGGACCGATCCGGGGTGATCCTTCAGCAGGTGATAGATGGCCAGACCTTCCGAAGCGATACCGCCCCCGGAATTGATATGGACCGTCACGTCACCCTGCCCGGCCAGCCAGCCCCGGACATCGGCCGTCGTGAAATGCGGGTCTTCGGGCCAGAAGGCTGCGCCCACCGACCCTTCCAGATAGATGTCACCCCGCATCGGCGTAAGGCTCCGACGCCATGCCATCGGCGGGCGCATCTACCGGGTCGGTGCCCGATCCGTCGATGTCGGGGCCGACAATCCCTTCATCCGAAGGCGGAGGATCCTCCGATGGCATCGGGTCGGTATCACCGACAAGGGCGCTCAGCCGGTCGCGCAGTCCAACCGCATCGGCACGGCTGATGCGGAACGGCAGAATCGTCTGCGGGGCGGTCGGCGAGAATGGCTGGCGAGACCCGTGAATAAGGACCATCACGCCACCGTCTGCCGTGGAATGCACGCTGATGCCCCGCGACAGGAACAACGCTAGGTATTCGTCCCTCTTTCCAGCGCCCCGGCGGGGTCGAGGGAACTCGTCCTGTCGGCTGTCCGAAGCGGCGCTATGATACGCATGTGGCATCAGCCCGGAATCGTCTTCTCTACGCATTGGCGTCTCTTTCCTGCTGGTCTGTTTCGGATTGTGCCGCCGCTGCCTGCGACGGGGCTTTCAGTGCGGCCAGGGATTGCCGGGTTTCCGCATCCGCCTTGATTTCGGCGTCGATTTCGCCCGGCTCGTACCCCATGCGCCGGATCTCGGCGGGGCGGCTGGACAGGCCCGCCTCGATCTTCTGGACCGCCACCTGGGTTTCCGTCTTTGGGTCGGCCACAGCGGGCGGCGGCGGTGTATAGGCGATACGCGCCTTGCTCAGGGCCGAGACCTTCTTTGGATCGGCATAGGCCCAACTGCGCAGAAACCACTGACCCATGGGGGCACAGAGGCGCGGCATGACCAGCGTCCACTGCCATGCCTCGACATTGGCGGCCATTTCCATCCGCCCTATGCGGGCCGAACTGTAGTTCACGCCTGACAGATCGCCGGTCAGCGCCTCGTACGTGATGCCCAGCCCGGCCGCGATCCGGCGCAGATGCACCCTGGCGAAATCGTCATAGCCAGTCACATCCGGCGGGGTGGCGAAAGAAATTTCGTCATCACTGCCGATTTGCTGGATCATGCCCGGTGCCAGCTTTGACGGAATGCCGGAGGCCGGGCCTTCCTTGTCCGACCGCCAGAACACCGCAAAGCAGGCAGCGATCTTCTGACGCATCATCTGCGCCTCGTCGTTCTCGGCCAGCGCCACCAGATCGTCCAGGACCGGGGCAAACCAGCTGACACCACGCCTCTGGCCAGCCCGATCCGTGCGGTAGAGGTGGATCACCCGATCTGCCGGAATGCGCGAGGATGTCAGGCCGCGCCATTCCGGGTGCCAGACCGCACTGCCCGGATGCTCGTCGTACAGGTGATAGGCCACCACGCGCCCGTCCGGGCCATATTCGATTCCGTCATACAGGGTGTTTGCCGGGTTCCCCGCGCGACCCTGCATCCGGTCATCCAGATAGTCCGCCTCCAGCACCCGCACCTGAAAGAAGCTGTCCGGGCCGGATTCGCGTGGCATTATCATCAGCGACTCGCCATCGACGATCATCGCGCGCACCATCAGCCGCTGCATCGCGGCCAGGGTCGAAGCACCGTCGGCGTCGATCCTGACCGTGTCCAGCAGCGACTGCTGCACCTTCCAGGCGTCGCGCAGCTCCGTATCGTCGCTGATCAGCTTGGGCTCGATCCCGGTTCCGATCACTGCGTTGACCAGCACCTGGACCGCGCGTTCGGCCACGGCGTTGTTCCGCACCACATCCCGAACCGACAAGGCGATCTGGCGCCGGGCCACGGCCGACACGGCATCGGCATCACCCGCGACGGCCCGAACCGACGGGCTGCGACGAGGCAGCGATCCGGCACGATAATGCGCCATGGCTTGCAGCGACATCCGCGCCTGCGCCCGGCGCAGCCCGGCGCGCGGGCTGACCACCGCAATGGCCCGATCCAGCAGATTCATCAGGGACGTTCCATGAACTGGGGGTAATGCTGGCGGCTGGGCGCACTTTCGCCAGCCACCGATGCCTCCATTTCCGCCAGGAGCGAGCGCATTTCCGCCAAGCTGCGGAAGGTGATCTGTTCCTCTCCGACCTTCACCTGACTGGCGCCCTTGGCGATAGCCGACCGCAGGCGGGCCACGTCTGTTTGGGTGTAGCTCATAACCAGTCGTTCCCCCTGTCGGCGATCCAGCCGGGTTGATCTTGTTGCGGTTCAGGCGCAGGTGGCGGGGCCGTCTGCCGTGGTGCTCTGGCCGCTGCCTGCTGGGACAAGGGCACCACTGGCATTGCGGCGTCGAACAGATCGGCCTGGGCCTCTGGCGGCGCGATGCCGCGTTCGGCTTCCATAATGTCCCACTGTCCATCCGTCATGGCGGTCCAGCCGCGCTTGCGGGCGGCGGCTTCGGAATAGATCATGGTGTCCAGGCACTCGTTGCGGCGGCTTGGCTCGACCAACTCCCAGCTCGACACCATAACGCCCGACCGGCTGCGCTTGAGCACACGCACTTCGGACGTGATCTGGCGGTAGTATTCGTCCCCCAGCCCCAGGGCAAAGGCGATGAACCCGCGCTCCTGCGCGTCTTCCTTGGCCAACCAGGCGTAGAAATCCGCCTTCATCTGGCTGACATTCAGCATCCAGCCCCGCCGCTGGCGCTTGATCACACGGCCATTGGCCTTGCGATCCGCCTGGGGGCGCAGGGTTGGGCCATTACCAGAGGAGGAACCCTTGATCAGGATCACCCGCGTCCAAGGGTGGCGCTTGGCCCAGTCCCGCACATCTTCCGTGAACGCGCCCTCGTCCACCGCCATCATGTCGATCTGCAACGGCAGGCCCAGTGTGGTGCGCCAGGTCGATTTCAACAGCGCATCCAGACCGGCGCGGCCTTCATCGTCGCCGATATGATGCGGGATCACACGATGTTCGATCACCCAACGCCGATAATTGCGCCCATAGGCCACCAGAGTGACTTCTATGCGGTCAGCCTGGCAGTCCACCCCGGCGGTCATCAGAACGCCACAGGCAGGAATGCGACCGATCGGCAGATACTGCCCCTCCTCGGCCAGTTCGACCCGGTCGCGCAGCTTTTCCCAGTCCGGGCCCTTGCTGGCCTGTTCATAAGGCAGGCCCAACACGTCGTTCCAGAAGGTCTGCTCCGTCTCGGCCTCGACCTTGTCGGCGGCATCCTCTTCGGTTGTGATATTGGCCGGACTGCCCGTCCAGCCCATCACCTGGGCATATTCCACTGCGATACTGGCCCAGTCCCTTTGAGGCACATAGGCACGCCACAGGTGAAACCCAGGGTGATCCCCCCGCGGATTGTGGCGCACCCAGCGCCCAGCGGCGACCATCTGCGCCTTGTGCTGGTGGCCTATGGCCACGTGGCAGCTATCGCAGGTGAAATGCGCCGCGTGCAGCCGCTCTGGGTCAATCGACTTGCGAAAATTCTCCCAGGTCAGGGGGGCCATGTGGCCGCAATGCGGGCATGGCACATGGTAGTGTCGCTGATCCGACCGCAGATAGGCCCGCGTGACGCGACAGGTGCCCAGAACCTGCGGCGTGCTGATCCGCAGGATCTTGGCATCTTCAAAACCCGATGCCCGGCTTTCGGCCAGTTTCTCGGGATCACCCTTCGGCGTCATTTCGAACTTTCTGACGTCATCCATGGCAACGAACCGCCGCGTGGTGCCTGCAAGATCATCGGGTGACCCCGCCGACGTCACCTTGAGCGATCCGTCCCGCGCCAGTGTTTCCTGGTTGGACAGCGTGTCGGTCTGATCGCCACGCCCTTCGCCGAAGATCGCCCGCAGGGCTGGGGCCTGCCGGCGCATCGGCATCCACTTGTTGCGCACCCATTCTGTCGCAGCCGACGTGGTGGGGTGAACCACCAGACTGTCCAGCGGGCCATATTCGTGCCACGCGGCAACCGCAGGATTCAGGACCGACACGGTCTTGCCCCATTGCGCGCTCCCCCGGATTGTCACCTCGCGCGCCGGATGTTCCGGGCTCAGCACCTCGTGGATCTCGCGCAGGAAGGGAAAGCGCGCAATTCGGAACGGTCCCGGAAACGGAGACCTTTCATCAAAGACGATATTGTCTTCGCACCACCGGGTGATGTCGGGGGGTGGCGGTGGCAACATGGCCTGAGCCAGCCCCCGCAGAACGGCGGCCTCGGCCGATGACAGAAACCCCATTTCAGACCTGCGCCGCCGTTTCGGCTTCGGTCATGGGGGCAACCTCCGCATCTGCCACAAGCTGCGCAGACCGCTGACCCCGGTGTTTGCGCCACTCGTCGATCAGCACCTTGCGCACCTCCCGGTAATCCAGGCCGAAGCGATCCGCGACCGCCCGAGCGGCGTCGCGCAGAACGGCTTCGAACTGCGCGACCTCCTGAGTCATGGCCCGCGCGGTCTGGCGCTGGACCTCATCTGCCAACACCCAGCGGCCCTCGTCCCGCTGATTGTCCCTGCGCTTGCGGCGGGCATCCTCTTCGGCGTTCTGGATCCGGGCCAGTTCATAGCGATCCGGATCCTTGGCATCGAGCGGTGCGCCGGACCTGGGCGCCTTGGTGGTCGGGACTGTCGGAGGAGCATCCCCGTCCAGTTCCCGGATGGCGCGCTTGGTCGCAGCACCATTTCCCAGCATCTGGCCCGGATGAAGCCCCTTGCCGAGCGCGGCGGCGACCTTGTCCAGGTCGAACCTGCGGGCACGCCCATCGCCTGAAAAGCACCCCTCCAGCTTGCCTTCACTGACATACTGGCTGATGCGGGCCTTGGAGACATCCAGTCGCGCCGCAAGCTCGGTTGCGTTCAGTTCAGGCATTTACCTTTCCATCGTTAAGGCCAGCCAAGTTTAGGCTTTGCCCAAAGTTAAGCGCACCCCCACACGCACGGTGCGAATTACCCGCGTGCGGAGGTGCCGGGGAAGGACCCGAAGGGGGGTCTGGGGGTGGTCTCTGCCTACCCGCGAGACCGCTTTTCGACCATTCGGCCCAGGGTGCGGGAGAGGTGGGCTGGAAGCCGCGCCCAGAACTCGCGCGCGGCCTCTGCGTGAAACCCCAATCGGGGTTGGTAGATTGGGGCCGTGTCCGTCAGCGTCAGAATGCGGATCGGGATATCGTCAGGCGCGTTGCGCCGATAGACGCCGGGTGCCAGCCCATGCTTTGGGATGAAGTACCGCGCCTTGCCACGCCGGGCTTTGCGCTTCCGCGAGGCTTCGGTTTCGTTCGATGTATATCCGACATCGCGCCCGACTTGCAGCTGCGACATCACCTGATTGCGTTCGCCCGATGACCAGTTGCCATATCCGTCGATACGGGCGGCATCTGTCGGTATGGCGGTCCGCACATAGTCATCCGACGCAAGCGCGATACGGCGTTCGACGGCTTTCTGTGGCCGCGACCCACCATGTTCCTGCACCTTCAGGAAATACCGCCGCTCGACCGACGCCCTTTCCCCTATCTCGACTTCCAGCCTGCTTGGCCTCGCCCCACGCAACACACCGAAAGCGCGCTGGGTGTAGCGGGTTGGCCGATCAAACACCACGTTCATCCGGTTCTGAATGTGCTGCTGCACTTCCGTCGCGGTGTCGTTCAAGGCCCATGTCGCAGCCTGACGCACATCACGTGTGGCAAGCTGTCTGATTTGAGCCTGAAAGCGGGCGTCATCGAGATCGAAGGAAAGTTCCACCCCTACCCCCGGAAAAGCGAAAGCCCCGAGCGAGGCTCGGGGCACATTGCAGGCGTGTCACTCGGAGCGTATCAACCCGAGCGCGCCGCCCACCAGCCCGAGGCGCTGCCCGCTTTGCGGGGGTCCATCGGGCGTAAGGCTATGGGGAGGGACGATAGGCGTAGCGATTCGCGCCTGTCAATCCCCCTTTGTGCAGGCCGACCAGATCGGCCGCGCTGGCACCCACCAGCACCTCGCCCCCGAACAACTGCATTCGCACCGTGGCGCCACCGTCGGCATTCAGCTCGACCACCTCGCAGCGCGCGCCCGCAAACGCCCCGCCAGTGAACAGGGCCATCTCGCCTGGACGCGCCATGGCAGAGGCACGGCGGCGAGCAGCCAGCGCCATCCGTGCGGCCTCGCCCTCGGCATCCACCCGGCGCATGGCATGGATCTGGCGCAGGCGTTCCGGCTCCAGCACACCCCACTTCCCATCCGCCCGGCACAGGGCGCCGGTGATGAAGGGGCAGGACAGGACGCGGTGCACCACCGGCTGCCCCCGGAACCGCGCGAAGACATAGCCCGGCAGGTAGCGCCGGGCATAGTCGCGGGGCTTGCCGTGGCGGGTGACACGACGCATCAGCACCGGGTGGAAGCCATAGACCCCGCGCAGGCGCAGCCATGCCTCGGCCTGATCCTCGCGCTGGGGCGTGACGCGCAGCGCATACCACCGCGACGGGCCGGGCGTGACCAGCGCCGCACCCGAAGGGGCCAGCGTCACGGCATCGCCAATGGACAGGCCAAGGAACGAACGCGCGGCCATCATGCGGCATCCCCTTGGCTGGCGGCCTGCGCACGGGCGGCGCGGGCCTGATCCCCACGCGCGACGATCTCGCGCGCCGCGGCCTCATCATCGACCAGACGGCGCAACCAGGCGCGATCCGCATCCGAGGCGACCCCCAGCGCAATACGCTCCTGCACCCGGTCACGCATACTGCGATCCTCGACCGCCTGACGCTGGCACAGGGTCAGGTCATGCGGCATCACCGGGCGTGGATGCGCGATCAGGTGTCGGTAGAGCTGGACGAGATAGCCCGACGCCTCGGCACGCGGCCCGGCGACCGAGGCCAGCCAGCTGCGCACGATATCCGGGATGGCCGGGGGCCGATCCTCCTTGCCTGCGGCCATCTGGCGGATCAGCACCTCTGACGGCCAGACATTGCGCTTTGGCCCACCGGCGGCGCGCAGCACCTCATCCGCCAGCGCGACCAGCGAGGGCCGGGACAGATAGGCCAGATGCGTCACCAGACGCTGCATCAGCGCCTCATGCTCGGCCTCGGTCATCGGTTTGCCGTTGGCGCCCTTTCCACGCTGCAATCCGCTGGTGGCCAGCCGCTGCACGAACAGCTCGCGCACCGCCTCTCGCCCTGTCGCCTCGTGGGTATCGGTGTTGCCCGTGTCCATCATCCCTGCCCCTTTTCTCAGCCCTGCCCGGCTGGCCACCAGCGCGGCTGCGTTCTGTTCCATCGCGTAAGTCTTTTCTTCTCTTCTCTTTTCTCTTCTCTTCTACGCAGAACAGTTCCGAACTGTGCGGTACTGTTCCGGAACAGACTGGAACTGTTCCGGAACAGAATTCGACAGTTTCACCGCCCGCGCATCGGCCCCTCGCACCAGCCCTGCGCCACGGCGTGCATCAGCGCCGCCTCGTAATGCGTCGCCCGGCGGTTGCCCTTGCAGCCTTGCTTGAGCCAGTCATCCATGCGCCCGATCAGCCGGTCATCGGCCAGAACATGCTCGGACAGACCCATGCCGCGCAGCGCCTCGCGCAGGCGTTTGAGGCGCTGATAGGTGGCCTTGTCCTCTTTCGACAGCTCGTGGATCTCGCGCCGTTCGATGGCATCCTGCACCTGCGCCAGCACCACAGGATGCATCAGCCGCACCTCTCCATCGGACAGGCACGGGCACCAGTTGCGCAGCGGCCCGAACTCCATGCGCCGCAGCTCTGCCATGCGCCGCGCATCAACGCGCAGCATCTGGGCCAATTCGGCGTCATCGTCGGGCAGCGTGCCCACGGGGCTTTCCAACTGGCTCAGATCGAACAGCGCCCGCGCCATGCCCTGCACCTCCCAGCTGCACAGGCGGAACGACCGCGACGACAGCCAGCGCAGATGCTGCCATTTGACGAAGCTATGACCATCCAGCCGAACACCTCGCGCAACGGGGTATTCCGGCAGATCGTTCGGAACAGGTTTCAGGCGCGGCGCTGTCATGCGTCCCCCTCATCTGCGCGCATGATCGTCTCTTCCAACAGCCGCGCGCGCATCGCGTCGGTGGTGCAGGCGGCCGGTTGCTGCCGCGCCCAGGTCAGGGCCTCATAGGCCCGGATGCGGCGCTCACCGGCCCGCCGGCGGATCGTGTCCTTGCTCGCACGGTCGGTCACAACAGCACCCCCTGCCGCCCATCGGCCTTGTCCAGCATCAGCAGATGCGCCGGCCCCTCATGCGCCCGATCCCATACGAACCAGGCATTGAGCATCGGTGGCGCACCCCCGCCGCTGAAATCGATCCGCCAGCGCATCAGATACACGCGGGCAGGCGTATGCTGCGCCCAAAGCGCGGCGCGCGAGGCCGCACCGGGCCAGCCCAGCGGCAGCAGCAGGGCCACATACTCCAGCCCCAGCACATCCAGCGCGTGGCGGATCCAGTCGCCCGAATTGCACTCGGCAAACGGCGGATTGGTCACCAGCGCCCGCGCAGGCGCATCCTGCGGGCCATAGTCGTAAAACGACCGGATCGCCGCGCCGCAGCCCCGGTCGATCAGGTCAGACGCCGCGACCGTCAGGCCCACGGCCTGCATCTCGCGCACCATCGCGCCGTCACCCGCCGCTGCCTCCCACACCATGCCAAAGTCGCGCAGCCGCGCGCCCTCCACCGCCAGCAGGGCGCGGGTCGGCTCGGGCGGCGTGGGGTAGAAATCGTGCTTTTCGCGGGGCGGCGCGGCGTCATAAACGCCCTCGCCCGCCTCGATCCCGACCAGCACCGGCTGCGCCACCTTGCCGGTTGCGCGGAACAGCCCGCGCGCGGAGGCCGCAGGCCGCGTCATGCCGCAACCCTCACGCCCAGCAGCGCGACGCCCGCCGGGGAAATCTCATAGCTGCGCCGATCCGGCGGGCCGAGCGCCAGAATATCGCCACAGCGGCGCAGCTCGGCGATATCGGCGGGCTGGATCCCGCAGCGCCCGCGCCATTCCGGGCCGGTCAACGGCACCCAGCACCGCCGGGCCCCATGCCAGAACGCCCGCAGAAAGGCGCGGCGCTCGGCGGTGCTCAATTCGTTGACCCCGCGATTGCTCATCCTGCCGCCTCCAGCTTTGCCGCCACCCGCCGCAGGCCATGGGTCACGCTGCTTTGGTCACAGCGCAGGGCGCGGGCGATCTCGGGCGCTGACATGCCCCGCTTGCGCGCAATCGCCATAACCGCCCAGCGGGCCGCCACGACCGGCTTGCTGCGCCCGGCGCCGCGGATCGCAGCAACGGGCAGGCCATTCGTGCGGGCGACGACCTCGATCACCTCATCCAGCATCGACTCGGGCAGCAACACCCGGCGCAGCATCTGCGCATCGGCCTCGATCGCCCGGACACGCGCCACCGCATCGTCGCCAAACTCTGCCGCAACGGCAGCGCCAATCGAATGCACCGCCTGTTCCAGCCCGTCGAGGCTGGCCAGCATGGCATGGCGCACGCGAAAGGCCTGATCACCCTCCATGCCGCAGCCCCCCGCAGATCCCGCCGCGCCGAGGGGACGGCGCGGCAGTCGTCAGCCGCGAAGGTGCAGCCCGACAGGCAAGAACAGGCCTTTCAGATTTGCCGGGAACGCCCGGTGCGGCGGGGCACATGCGCCCCTGGCCCCCGCAGGGGATGCGATGCGCGGCCCGCGCGCTCGGGACAAGCAACGCGCGCCGGGAATATGGTGCCCCGGAATGACCCCCGGCGAGTTGCGCACCGGGGGCCACGATACAGGACGAACGGCGGCGACCGGCCGCCAGCAGATCACGGCCGGTCCTGGCCGCAATGGGGTCGAGCACGCACGGCTTCGGCTTTCGGGCGCTGGCCTGCCATAGGCTGTGCCCCCTGATCCCGTTCAGGGTCCGCGCGCCCATCCCGCCGCGACGGGTTCTGATTTCGCGGCTGCCTACACTGGACCACGCCTGCGCGCTCGGGACGCCAGCCCCACCCGCCAACTTGCCGTGACCACCGAAGGGCGCGCGGGCGCCGAGGTGGCGGGGAGGGCAGGGATGCAGGGGCTGGCAACCGGAACGCGCCGCAAAATGTGGACTGGAACGACGCACTATCCGCGACATGTCGTCGCAGGCTACAATGGGCGGTGTGAGGGCGATTCGTTGACGCGAACCGCCCTCCGCGACAGCCAGGCAATCCCGCCCGCTGCCACACATAGCCATGACAGGAGAAACACCATGGCCACGTTCATCGACCCGGAGTCCGGGCTCGAACTTAATGCCGTACCGAAGAAGCGCATAAGTCTGGACCCCAAGGCCCAAGCCGTTGCCCGCCGCCTGCGCTCCGAGGGGCACAAGATCCAGGACATTGCGGCCATGCTTGGAACGAACCAAGGCCGCGTGCAGGCGGCTCTGGGTCGTACCGGCCGGAAAGGCAAAGATCAGCTGTCGCTGTTCTGAGCTGATCCGATGAAAAGCAGGGAGAAGCGCCAAGGGAACTGACGACCGGCGGTTTCGACCCGCCGGTCGTTTTGCTGCGCTTTGGCAGCACCGCTGACGTCCAGCGATGCTGCCAAAGCCCAGAAAAAGCCCCCCGAGGGCGCCACCTCGGGGGGAGGTCAACAGGGAGGTGCCGGGGCACCCTGCCCCGGCCTCCGGCGCGCACCACGCCGAAGATATGGCCCGACCCGCAGGCGCGCAGGCCGGGCGGCGGGCCGCGCCAGTGGTGGCGAAATCAGCGGCCCCGGTATCGAAAAGCCCCCCGGCCACGGCGGGCCGGGGGCAGGCATGACCCGCGCGAGCAGTAGATGCGCAGGCCGAGGCATGGGGGCGGGGGGAAATCATTGATCTGCCCCCTTGAGGCGGCGGAAAAACTTTTCCGACCGCAGCAGGAACACATGATGCGCACGGGCCGCGCGCATGGCACGGCGCCGGTAGAACCGCGCCAGAATCCGCCAGAACACGCGCTGCATCACACGCCCTCCGGGTCGATCACCTGAAACACCGCCTCGGCCCCCACCAGGGCAATCACCCGCAGCACGTAGCGGAAATGCGGCGCATTTTCCTGCCGCAGCCAGTTGCGCACCGTGCGCGCCGTCACCGGGCGACGATCCGAGGTCAGCACCTGCGCGGCCAGCTCTGCCAGTTCGTTTTCGGTGACCGCCTCGGGAAAGGCCCGCCACAGCAACCCGGCAAACCACGCCCGCTCGGCATCCTCGCTGCCACGCGGC
Source organism: Gemmobacter megaterium (assembly GCF_900156815.1). Classification (GTDB taxonomy): domain Bacteria; phylum Pseudomonadota; class Alphaproteobacteria; order Rhodobacterales; family Rhodobacteraceae; genus Wagnerdoeblera; species Wagnerdoeblera megaterium. The sequence goes on along the minus strand of NZ_FTOT01000012.1, from coordinate 20,366 downwards.
GGCAATTTTCGGAAAGACATTTCCGACACTCCTGTGCTGTTCTGCCCGTGTGGAGAGCGAACAGGAACAGAGGAAAGGACCGAGGGCGCCGTGTGCTTCATCACGCGGCGCCTTTCGTTTGGGGAGGTATCTTTTTGAAAGCAAAGAGAGATCTGGGGCAATGCAAGCCCTTCGCCGCGCACGCCCGCTCCAACGCGTCAAACCAACTTGCCGGAAATTTTCCATCTCTCTTTGCCGCGCGAACGGAAAACTCACCTACACCACAGAGGCGACGCACCTCTTCGGCTCCAAGGGCAGCTATGATGTCAGATACGTTCGTCATGCGCCATAAATGACAACTTTCTTGTCTCTACACAAGACAAGAACTTCACGTTGCGGCAAGAATCTTGTCAGATAGGACTTGCTCCATGGACAAGCCCTTCGCCGATCAAGCTTCTCGGATCCTCTGGCACCGAGCCCTACTGCAGTATACTCAAGACGAGTACGCGCGGAGGGCGGGCTTGAAACGGGCCGCTATCAACAACTATGAAAGCGGTGATTTTCAGATTGGGCTGGCTGCTGCCCGCGCTCTGCGGAAGACGTACGGGCTATCGCTCGATTTCATATATGAGGGTGAAGTCGAGGCATTGCCGATGAACTTGAGAAAAGCTCTGCTAGACAAGCCCATCGATAGATGATCGAGGAAGTCAATTGTTAGACCAGACTCCCTTGCCGCTGAAGCCAATAGCCTGATTCTGTCGCCTTCTTTCATCAGTTCCGCCCTATGATTCCACCCAAGATCGTCATGCGATGCATCGTCACATTCAACCTCATTGGCAAAAACACACATTTTCCCCCCTAATTTGACACACATCAATTAATGCTTGGCGAATCCACGCCGCCGAACCACAATAGCCTCTGCGGCTACAAGGGGGCTGGGATGATCAAGGTTGGTGGAATTCTCTCTATTATCTTTTGCTTTCAAACGGTTAGCGCATTCGCACAGAGCGCGAGCACAGTGGCGGAATGCGCGAAGGTGGCCGAGAACAGCCAAAGGCTTTCATGCTATGATTATTTCTTCCCACGCCAATCGCCCGCCCCCGCTACTATCAATGCCATGGAGAAGACTATCTGGCATTCATTCTCAGAGCAGTCAGCAATGACAGATACCATGAGCCATTGGGTAGCGGCCAACTCCGAGAGCGCCGTAAAATGCAATGATCACTCGCGCGCCAAACCAATGGTGATGATGATCTCCTGCTACGAGAACACGACGAGCATAACTATTGAAGGCGAAGGATGTTTTTTTTCAAAATACTGGGGCAAAGTCGAGTATCGCCTCGACGATCAACCCATGAAAACAGTCCGAATGACAGAAAGCAACGACAATAGAGCGCTTGGACTCTGGTCTGGGAAGCAGAGCATTCCCTTCGTCAAGTCGCTTCTGGGTGCAACGAAGATCCGCCTGCGCATACTGCCAGTGAACGAAGATAGCATCGAGACGACCTTCAATCTTACCGGCCTTTCGGATGCACTCGCGCCGGTCAGAAAGGCGTGCGGCTGGTAGACACCAGGAACCCAACGCCCGCCAGAGCTACCAAAATATAGCTCGATATGCCCCGATTCTTGGTTGGCGCATCTCATAGCGACTCGAACAGACAAGATTCTTGTCATTTTTCCTTGATCTGACAATTTTCTTGTCTAGTATAGCCCCCATCGCAACCCGATGGAGGCTCCGATGCCCACGCTACGCATACATGAAGCCTACCCCGACGAGGTATGGTTCGACGCCCCCGAGTCCGGGGCAAAGACCTGCCGTCTGTGCGTGGCCTTTGTCATGTGGGCTCAGGACGATGACGACGATCCGACACGTGCTGCACGGGGATACCACGACCCGGTCACGGGCTGGCTGGCCGACCAGCGCGGGTTCTGGCTGCTGGTCGGCGACGAGCGCCCAGGGCAGGCCATATGGATGCAGAGACTTACGATCCTCAAAGGCCGAGTGATTTTCCGATCAGACGAATGGCCTCCGGGGCGGCGTCCAGAGCCTGACGCAGAAGTGCGGGTACGGCTGCTTTCACTCCATCGGCGGGCAGGTCCGTGATGGCCGCGCGCAGCTTTTCCTTGATCCCGTCCGGCGCTTCGGCTGCATCCACTGCGTCCAGCATGATCTGCCTGATCGTATCATCGTGCAGCTTGACCGTCACGACGCCAAGGATGGCGGTCAACCCTCCGTCATCGGCAAGAAAATCGAGGCCTCGCGGGGTGATCTCTGCCCGCAGGATCTCGGGCATTGACGCAGGCGATTTTCTGACCGCGCTGGCCACCACCAACCCATGGCCGCTCAGATACATCAGGTTCCGCACAAACAGTGGCTCAGCCCGGAATTGGGGCGACAGGTCCGGCAACGCCATGGCGGCCGGATACAGCTCCGCCAATGCCACGAGAATACGCCGCTGCAGATCCCGGTCGAGCGGGGCTGCCGAAACCTCAATCATTTCCCGCGTTCTCCTTCTCGTTTGCGTGGGAATCGCCGGGCGCGTGTTTGCGGCGCGCGCCCGGCACCAAGTCTAGCCGTTTCCCCCACCCTCACAACACAGGAGGCCCCGATGCCCACCCCCGACCCCACGCACGGCGCCGCGAATGTGGTGCGCCTGCACCCGCTGCGCCCGGCGCCCCGCCCCGAGGCCGATCTGCCCACCTTTTTGGCGCAGGCATGTGGCCGTGTGAAAATGGCCGTCCGCCACATGGTCCACCAGGGCCGCGTCACCGTCACCCACCGCCCCGGCGGTGCCGCATGACGCATTTCGAACGCCTCAACACCCGCCGCGCCCGCACCGACCTGATCCACGCCGCGCTCACCGCCCTGTGGTCCACCGGCGCGGCCCTTGGCTGGGCCATCCTGCTGGCCGAAGGCGCGCGCCTCTACCTCGGCCACCTCGCCCAGCTTCCCCACCCATGACGCGCGGCACGCTGATCTCCATCAGCACCGGCGACGGGACAAAGACCGTCCCGGTCCCGATGGAAGTGTTCAAAGCCGCGCTTGATCAGGTCCGAGGAACCCCGCCCATGAAACACGACCCCGACTTTGCCCGCCAGAACACCGACGCCTACGCCGTCACCTCCGACGAGCTGCGCCAGTTCATCGAACGTGCCGAACAGCTTGCCGCCGAAAAGAAGGACATCGCCGAGCAGGAGAAGGAACTGTTCGCCGAAGCGAAGGGCCGCGGCTACGACACCAAGGTGATGCGCAAACTCATCGCCCTGCGCAAGCGCAAGCCAGACGACGTGGCCGAGGAAGAGGCGATCCTCGACATGTACAAATCCGCGCTGGGGATGGTGTGACATGACCTGCTGCGACGACATCAAGCACCAGCGCCTGTATCGGGCCGAAACCCCAAGCGGACAGGCCGTCTGGTGCCTCAAATGCGGCCGCGCCCACCCCGCAACACCATCCGAGATCGAGCGCATCCGCGCGACCGGCGGCGATGCCTGACCCTTCGGTGACTGGCCCCGCGCGGGCCAGCATCCCAAGCGCCAGCTTAGGAGTATCCCCGAATGCCCCCCATCCCGCCCCGTGGGCTACCCACCTCACCGCCGCCTCTGCCCGGCGCGGCGCCCTGTCTGCCCTGCGGCCCCTCGCCAACCCCGACTGCCCGACCTGCGGCGGCACGGGCTGGCACACCCGCCGCGTCGAATTTGGCGTCACCGGCACCGAGGCCGTGGCCTGTCATTGCACGGAGGCCACCCCATGAACGAGCTTGAAGAACTGCGGAACCCCCAGCCCGACCCGCCCCCGCCTCTGCTGCTGGCCGCGCTGGGCGCGCTGATGGTCATCGCGGCGATTGTGGTGTGGGGGTTGTGATGGGGGAGACGCCAATCCGCATCCAGCTATCCCGCGCCAAGGGCTGGCGGATGCCGCCGAACACCGTGAAGGTGGACCGCACAACGAAGTGGGGCAACCCGTTCAAGGGGGATGCCGCCGCATGTGTCGCAGCGTTCCGTGACCTTTATCGGGGGCGCTGCAAAGTGATTTGCGGCCCGTCCGAACCGATTACTGGCATGGCATTCATCCCGGCCCACGTCATGCCTGAACCGCGCGAACTACGCGGCAAGAACCTCGCCTGCTGGTGCCCCATAGGCAGCCCCTGCCACGCCGACGTGCTGCTGGAAATCGCCAATGCTTGACCGCCCCCTGCGCGTCCTGATCGGCTGCGAAACCTCTGGCGTCATGCGCCGGGCCTTTGCCGCCCATGGCCACGACACATGGTCCTGCGACCTGCTGCCTTCCGAGGACGGAAGCAATCGGCACATTCGGGGCGACGTGCGCGACCATCTGGCCGACGGCTGGGATTTGCTCGTCGTGGCCCACCCGCCCTGCACCCGGCTCTGCAACAGCGGTGTCCGCTGGCTGCACAGTCCGCCTCCGGGGCGCACGGCTGCGGACATGTGGGCAGAGTTGGACGAGGGCGCGGCCCTGTTCACGGCCTGCTGGCAGGCGCCGGTGGACCGGGTGGCCGTGGAAAACCCGGTGATGCACCGCCACGCCCGCGAGCGGCTGCCGGCCAATCTGCCGCGCCCGCAGATCGTGCAGCCGTGGTGGTTCGGTGAACCCGCCAAGAAGGCAACCGGATTCTACCTGCGCGGCCTGCCGCCTCTCGTGGCGACCAATCGCCTGCCCCTGCCCGCCAAGGGCAGCGACGAGGACAAAAGATGGCAGGCCGTCCACCGCGCCAGCCCCGGCCCGGATCGCTGGAAATTCCGCAGCCGCACATTCGAGGGCGTTGCCGCCGCATGTGCCGACCAATGGGGCCGCGCGGCCCTGCAACAGATCAGGAGCGCAGCATGACCGACCTCGCCAAGATGAAGGACTGACATGGGCAAGCGCGCCACTTTCACGGGAAAGCAGATCTCCGCTGCCGTCGCGGCTGCGCGCGCAGCAGACCCGCGCGCGGTGATTGAAATCATCACACAGTCTGGCACGATACGAATCCTGCCGGAATCCACCCCAGAGAAACCGGCCGACGAGGTGGAGGCATGGTTCGGGCGTGACGATGGTTAATCTGCGCGGCATCAACAAGATCCGCAAACGCCTGTCAGACGGCAGTGTGATCGAGATGCACTATGCGTGGCGCGGCAAGGGCGCCCCATGCTTCTGGCGCAGCGACAGCAATATCCTGATCGGATCGCCGGAGTATGTCGCCGCGCTGGCCGAGGCCGCGCCGAAGGGGCAGGCCGCAAAAGGCAAGTTCCGCGAGGCGATCCTTGGCTTTCTTGCCAGCCAGGAGTTTCGCGGGCTGGCACCGCGCACCCAGTCAGACATGCGCACATCCATCAACCATCCGAAAAACGGGATAGACGTCAAATTCGGTGATGCCCCGATCCGGGCGTTCGATGATCCGCGCATCCGCAAGCGAGTGCTGGACTGGAGAGACGGGATCGGCGGCAAGGTGGGCGATGACCGCATTCGCCACCTGCAACGGATCGTCGGCTGGTCGCTGGATCGCGGGCTCCTGATGCAGCACCGCCTGATGGGTATCAAATCGACCTACAAGGCCACCCGCGCCGAGGTGTTCTGGCTGGCGGCCGACATCGAGACATTTGTGGCAGGGGCGCCGCCCCATGTCGGGCGCATCCTGATTGCCGCCACCGAAACCGGCCTCCGGCCCGGCGATCTGGCCAAGCTAGCGCGCGAGCATATCCACCCGACGCCGACTGGCCGTCGCATCGTCGTCTGGACATCCAAGGGCAAGGCCAAGCGGCGCATTGCCTCTATTCCCGTGACACCGCGCATGGCCGCGCTGATCGACAGCACACCAGCCGATCAGCGCGCCATCATCACCAACAAGGGCGGACAGCCCTATCAGCACGAGAACTACCTGGGAGACGCGGTCAGCACGTGGCGTGACAAGCTGGGGCTGCGATCCGAACTGCGGCTCTATGATGCGCGCGGCACCGCAGCCACCAGACTGTTCCAAGCCGGGGCCGAACTGCGCGAGATCGCCACCCACATGGGCTGGTCGATCAAGCACGCGGCAGAGGTGATTGAACGATATGTCGCACTATCACCGGAGATGACCGACGGCCTGGCCGCAAAACTGCAAGAGGCCGAATCCAGAACGAAAGTGCAAACTGCGGTGCAAACCGGATAGGTCGAAACCTGCTAAGTATTGGTCGGGGCGGAGGGATTCGAACTCTCGACCTACGGTACCCAAAACCGTCGCGCTACCAGGCTGCGCTACGCCCCGACTGGCCCCTCTTTAGCGAAGGCTTTCGGCAATGAAAAGGTCACTCGCACGGGAAAGCGGCCGGACCATCGGCAAATGCAGGATGACGCATCAGCGTTCCGGGGCCGATCCCCAGCCGACGGGCGAGTCCGCCGTTGATTTCCAGCACGGCCAACACACCATCGCCGCCATCAATCGGGGTTTCGTCATGCGGAATCGCGTTCTCGTGCACGCGCAGCACGGTCCCTGTGGGATCCGCAAAGATCATATCCAGCGGGATCAGGGTGTTCTTCATCCAGAACATGGCGCGCCCTGGACGGTCGTAGATAAACAACATCCCGGCAGAGCTGGCCATCTTGTCCCGAAACATCAGGCCCTGCATCCGTTTGGCATCGGTGTCGGCCAGTTCGACGGCGAATCTGGCAGTACCGCGCGGGCCTTTCAACTCGACCATGTTTGGCGCACAGGCGGCAACGCCTGCCACGGCCGAGACCAGCAGCACGATCGCGGCGGACAGGCCGCGGATCAGGCAGGTTTGCGCAGCGCAGCTTCCCATGACAGCACCTGTGCGGCCATGCGACCGCGTTTTCCGTCAACAATGCGCAAGCCGATAGCCTCGCCCGGCTGAAGATCCGCGAAACCGGATTGCCGCAGCACTTCGATATGAACGAAAACATCTTCGGGGCGCCCGAAGACATTCGCAAAGCCAAAGCCCTTGCCTTTGTCGAACCACTTCACCCTGGCAGGCTCGATCACCAGATCAGCGATCGTGCTGGCGACCTCTGGGGGAATGTCCTCGCCAAGCACAAAGCCGGTACCTTCAGGGGGATGGATCTCGATGATCTCCACCGCCTGCGCGCCACGACTCGTACGTTGGACAAAGACCTCGATCCCTGCGCCGTCTGCCACCGATCCCTGACCGAAATTCCGCAACACATTCGCATGTAGCAGGATATCGGGCCCACCTTCATCTGCAATGATGAAGCCGAACCCCTTGACCGGATCAAACCACTTTACGCGGCCCTGAATGCGAAATCGCTCCAGGGCCTTGTCTTGTTCTTCCATAACCGAGCCTTTTCCCCAGCTTCAGCTCACTGTGCATTTCTGCGCTGCCCACATCTGACTTTCAAGGGCAAATACTGGGCAGGCGCGGGCCAAGCAATTCGCGTAACGTGAAATAAGTCAACCTAGCCAAAAGGTTGATGCCTGCCCAAGATTTTCACGGATTGAGCCGCTGCACATCCCAGCCGCCAGCACCGCCATGTCTGCACCAACGGAATCTGTCGTGCAACCTGAAGGCGCCATCCGCCCAGAACTCGATTTCCACAGGGTTGATACGAAAGCCACCCCAGAACGGCGGGCGGGGCGGGTTCGGCCCCTTCATCGCGGTGATCTTTGCCACCTCGGCCACAAGGGCCGAACGGCTGGACAACGGGCGGGACTGCCGGCTTGCCCATGCGCCCAGCCGGGACTGGATGTTGCGGCTGGCATAATAGGCATCGGCGCCAGGGCCATCGTCCCGGTCCACCGTACCGCGCACCCGAATCTGGCGGCGCAGCGATTTCCAGTGCATCACGAAAGCCGCTTTTCTGGTTGCCGCGATCTCTGTGCCCTTGGCGCTTTCGTAGTTGGTGTAAAAGACGAAGGCATCCTCTGCGATTTCCTTCAGCAACACCATGCGGACATTGGGTAAACCCTGGGCGTCCACCGTGGCCAGCGCGATCGCGTTGGGGTCGTTCGGCTCGGTCCTTTCGGCTTCGGCAAGCCAGGTCCGTGCGATGTGAAAGGGGTCGTCGCCTGCGAAGATGCCGGTTCGGTCCATGAGTGTGCCTTGCATTGCGTCCACCCGGCCTTGATGCGGCGGTTGCGATGCCCTACACCCGACCGGACCCGAACATAAGTGGGCGAGGGACTCTTAATGTCAAATGGTCTGATGCAGGGCAAACGCGGGCTTATCATGGGCCTTGCCAACGACAAATCCATTGCCTGGGGCATCGCCAAGGCGCTGGCCGATCAGGGCGCCCAACTTGCCTTTTCCTATCAGGGCGATGCGCTGAAAAAGCGGGTCGAGCCGCTGGCCTCCAAGGTGGGGTCCAGCCTGCTTGCCGAATGCGATGTGGCCGATGACGCCAGCATCCAGGCCCTGTTCGAGACGCTGAAGACCGAATGGGGCACACTGGACTTCATCGTCCACGCCATCGGTTTTTCGGACAAGAACGAGTTGCGTGGCCGGTATGTCGACACGTCACGCGACAATTTCACCATGACGATGGACATCTCGGTCTATTCCTTCACCGCCGTTGCCAAACACGCCGCCGCCATGATGCCCGATGGCGGCAGCATGTTGACGCTGACCTACTACGGCGCCGAACAGGTGATGCCGCATTACAACGTGATGGGCGTGGCCAAGGCCGCGCTGGAGGCGTCGGTCAAATATCTGGCCGAGGATCTGGGCAAGGACCGCATCCGCGTGAACGCCATTTCCGCCGGACCGATCAAGACACTTGCCGCCAGTGGCATCGGCGATTTCCGCTACATCATGAAGTGGAACGAGTTGAACAGCCCGCTGCGCCGCAACGTGACCCAGGAAGAAGTGGGCAAGGCCGCGCTGTACCTGCTGTCTGATCTGGGCAGCGGAACCACGGGCGAGAATCTGCATGTCGATGCAGGGTATCATGTCGTGGGCATGAAAGCCGTCGACGCGCCCGACATCGACGTGGTGACGGGGCGCAAGGAGTGACGCTCGCCGCCTTTCTGGCCGCCTGGGCGCTCCACCTGGTCGCAGCGGCGTCGCCGGGGCCAGCGGTGCTGATGGCTGCGCGCACGGGTGTGACCGAAGGGTTTCGCACGGGCATGTGGCTTGCCTTTGGGCTGGGACTGGGCGCGCTGGTCTGGGCCGTGGCGGCATTGTTCGGGCTTGCTGTCCTGTTTCAGATCGCCCCTGCGCTGTTGTGGGGATTCAAGGTCGCGGGCGGGCTGTTCCTGTGCTGGATCGCCTGGAACATGTGGCGCCACGCCGCAGACCCCCTGCCCGCCCCGGTCGAAGGCCGTGCGGCCCGTGGCCGGCTGAGCGCCCTGCGCCTGGGCCTTGCCACGCAGCTTGCCAATCCAAAACCTGCGGTGTTCTTTGGCGCCGTCTTCGTGGGCACCGTCCCGCCCGGCACCTCGTTGCCATGGATCGCAGCCCTGCTGTTTGCGGTATGGATGAACGAGGTGATCTGCAATATCCTTGTCGCAAGACTGTTTTCCTTTGACCGGACCCGCAGTATCTACGCCAGACTGAAAACCGGGATCGACCGCGCCTTTGGCGGGATTCTGGCTGTTCTTGGATTGAAGATCGCCGCCACCTGAGAGGACGCCATGGCATCGGATCGCCTGCCGCACGAAAAAGGGTTTCACGTCTCCTGGGACCAAATCCATCGCGATGCCCGTGCCCTGGCCTGGCGCCTTGACGGCAAGGGCCCCGGCGAAGGCGGCACCTGGAAGGCCATCGTCGGGATCACCCGCGGGGGCCTTGTTCCGGCAGCCATCGTCAGCCGCGAGCTCAACATCCGCGTGGTCGATACGATCAGCGTGCAATCCTACAGCCACCAGTCCAGATCCGAAGCGATGGTGACCAAGGCGCCGCAAGCCGACCTGCTGGGCGATGGCACCGGAATTCTGGTCGTCGACGATCTGGTGGACAGCGGCAAGACGCTGGAACTGGTGCGCAGGCTGTATCCCAAGGCTCATTTTGCCACGGTCTATGCCAAACCAGCGGGCCGGGCGCAGGTGGACACCTATATCACCGAGGTCAGTCAGGACACCTGGATCTTCTTTCCCTGGGATATGGCCCTGCAATATGTCGATCCCTATCGGGGCCGCGACTGACAGGATCGCACAGGCCGGCAGCGCCCGATCAACGACGCGGCGCGCCGGTCCCTGCAGGCCGCCGCAGGCGTGCACCCGGTTGGCCGCAACACGCCCGCGCGCAGATCAAAACCACTGCCCCGGCTCCATCAGCCCCAGATCCATCAACTGCTGACTATGCCACTGAAACGGCGTCGAGTTCTGCCAGCGAAAGCTGTGGATGTCGAACCGGGAACCGGGATTGGTGCGCAGCGCCTTGGCGGTGCGGAACGAACAGATCGCTGCCGTAAGATTGTTGTGCCACGGGCAGGCGTAGGTGTTGTATTCCTCGTTGGTAAAGGTGTGATCGTCGCGCAGCGCAAGGTCGGCCCGCGCGCGGAACAGGCCGATACGGTCGATGCGGCGTCGGCTGGGCGGAACGTGTTCTTCGAACCGCCAGCGTAGGCCGCCAAAGAAATCCAGTTGCCGTTCCTTTGGGTAATTGTGATTCGCGGGATCCGGCCGCCCCAGTGCGTAGTACCCCGAACGGTCCAGCAAGGCTTCGGCCAGGGAAACCGCATTCGGATGCCGGTCGAGATCATCCGCATACAGGTCGATCACATAGGTCAGCATCGCGTCACGCCGCTCTTCCGCATGGAACGCGGTCAACTCGCCGATGCTGCGCGTTTCGCAGAACGGAAAGAACAGGTATTCGGCGTTGTAGCAGTAGTGCAGCCATGCCCCTGGCGCCGCACTGACCACCTTGTTCACGGCGGTCTGCACCGCGTCGTCACGGTGGATATCCCAAGCAACACGGTGGATCCGTGGCGCCAGTGCCTCTGGCAGTTCGATTTCATCCCCGGCAAACAACGCGACCGTGCGAAAGCCGATGTTCAGGGCGTGCTCCAGCGTCGAAGCCACTTCGACCTGATCCTCCGCAAAGACAAGCGCCCCCGGCGCACTGGCAAGCGCGGGTGAAACACTGTCGAGAAATGCGCCGATGGATGTGTATTTCATGCCTGCCCGCCTGCCCGCCTTCGGGACACCTGCAAATTCGCGCAGCCCGCCCCCGGATGCAAGCGTTGCGGCAGGGGGCGGCTGGGTGTAGAAGCGACCCCCGTAACCCAGAGGGAATGCCATGACCGGGCAGAAGCGGCTGTTCATCAAGACCTATGGCTGCCAGATGAACGTCTATGACAGCGAACGCATGGCGGAAACGCTGGGCGCACAGGGCTATACGCTGACCGAAACGGCCGACGACGCCGACATGGTGCTGCTGAACACCTGTCACATCCGGGAAAAAGCTGCGGAGAAGGTGTATTCCGATCTGGGCAGGCTGAAACCGCTGAAGGCGCGAAAGCCGGATCTGAAGATCGGTGTCGCAGGCTGCGTCGCGCAGGCAGAGGGGGCCGAGATTCAGCGTCGGATGCCGCTCGTCGATCTGGTCGTGGGACCGCAAGCCTATCATCGGCTGCCCGACATGCTGGCGCGGGTCGATGCCGGAGAAAAGGCGCTGGATACCGATTTCCCGCCCGAGGACAAGTTCGACCATCTGCCGAAACTGCGCACCCGGTCTGCGCCGTCCGCCTTTCTGACGGTGCAGGAAGGGTGCGACAAGTTCTGCGCCTTTTGCGTCGTGCCCTATACCCGTGGCGCCGAAGTCAGCCGCCCGGTCGAGCGTCTGCTGTCGGAGGCGCGCGATCTGGCCACACGCGGCGTGCGCGACATCACCCTGCTGGGGCAGAACGTCAACGCCTATCACGGCGAAGGACAGGGCGGCACCTGGGGACTTGGCCGGTTGATCCGCGAAATGGCCGAGATCGAGGGGATCGCCCGCATCCGCTATACCACCAGCCACCCCAACGACATGGACGACGACCTGATCGCCGCCCATGGCGATTGCCCGGCGCTGATGCCCTATCTGCATTTGCCGGTGCAATCAGGCTCGGACCGCATTCTCAAGGCGATGAACCGCAAGCATACCGCCGACGCCTATCTGCGGCTGATCGAGCGCATCCGCGCGGCTCGGCCCGATATCGTCTTGACCTCGGATTTCATCGTCGGATTTCCCGGCGAGACCGACGCAGATTTCGAGGCCACGATGGATCTGGTGCGGCAGGTCGGCTACGGCATGGCTTATTCCTTCAAATATTCCGCCCGTCCCGGCACCCCCGCCGCCGAAAAGACGCCTGTTGCGCCCGATATCGCAGATGCACGCCTGCAACGCCTGCAAGCCTTGCTGACAGAACAGCAACGGGCCTGCCAGGACGCCATGGTCGGGCGAGAGGTCGGTGTGCTGTACGAAAAACCCGGCCGGCTGCCTGGGCAGATGTCGGGAAAATCCGACCACCTGCACGCCGTGCACGTCGAAGACCCCACCGGCACGCCGGGCGAACTGGTGCGCGTGCGCATCACGGCCGCCGCGCCGAACTCGCTGGCCGGGATGCGTATCGTAGACTGAAACGCGACAGATTGTGTCCTGCCACCTGCAAACCGCAGAATCCGCTGGACTTTCAGTAACGCGAACGTCAATTCTGACGTCGGGGTACACGTGTCTGCAATTTACCAAGGGGGACATTTGCCGTGAGACGGAGGATTTCCGAAACGCTGCGGCTTGTGGCCGGGGCTCTGGTGCTGGCCGCAGGGCTGTCAGCCGGAACCGAGGCCATGGCCCAGTCGGCCTACAACCCGGCCACAGCCGAAACCTTCGGCCCGGACGGCAAGCCGCGCCAGACCGGGCGGATCGACTGGGGTCTGTGGATCGACCCTGACGGCTGTATGCATTGGTGGGCCGATGGCGGGCTGGAGGGATATATGGTCCCGCGCCGCGACCCCAAGACCGGCCGCGCCGTCTGCCTCAAGAAGAACACCTGCGCGGTCGAGCCGACCGACACGCTGTTCGCAACCGACAGCGCCCGGCTGACCGCGAATGGCCGCTCTCGTCTGGAACATATCTTCCGCACGCAAGGCGCCTTTGGCTATGCGATCTACGGCCATACCGACAGCCGCGCATCTGACGAGTACAACATGAACTTGTCAATGCGCCGGGCCAAGGCCGTTGCGACAGTCGCCGAATCCGTCGGGGCGTCGGTAGAGCGGGTGGAATGGATGGGCGAGCGGCAGCCGCGCGCCACCAACGCCACCGCTGAAGGGATGCGGCAGAACCGCCGCGTCGAAATCGTCTGCTATCGGTGGTGATCATGATGATGACGAAACGTATCGCAGGCGTCAGCCTTCTTCTCGCCCTTGGTGTGTCCGGGTGCGGCCTTGCACCGCATGATGGGCAAGCCGACAGCTATATCGCCATTGCCGAAGACCGCGGCTGGGACAAGACGCGCATTCCGAACCAGCGGGCCGCCATTGCCTATGATCCGGACGGCTGCCAGAACTGGATCATCGACGACGGTGTCGAAGGATATGCGTCGCCACGCTTTGACCCGGCGACCGGCATGGCGAATGTCTGCAACAACCACTTCCCGCCCGGCGCGGTGGTCGGAAACTACCAGTCGCCGAATGCCGGCCTGCGCGACTGGGCCCCGGCGCGTGGCAGGATGCACGGCGCGAACTGACGCTGCCAGTATATCGCAATTCCCGAAGGGCCGCAGCGCATGTTGCGGCCCTTCTTGCTGCGAAACAGGCAGAACTGTCACAGAATATGCGCAAATGCCGCGCAAACTGGCGATGCATTCGCGTGGCGTCTTGCCGCAACGCCGCAGCGGGCGCAGATTGACATCATGACTGGCACCCCTGACGACGACAAACTCGACGACGACAAGGAGACACGCTTGGGCATCAGCGCGCTGACCCCCCCGCCCCGCTCCGACGATACGGTCGAAACGGTTCTGGAATTTCCCGACAACCGGCTGCTGATCGGGCTTTGCGGCGAATATGACCGCAACCTTGCCCGGATCGAACAGGCGACAGGCGTGCATATCCTGCGTCGCGGCAACAGGTTGGCAGTGGTGGGCGATGCGCAGGCCCGAACACAGGCGGCGGCCGTCTTGCAAGGGCTGTATGCCCGGCTGGAACAGGGCAGAACCATCGGCGCCGGGGATATCGATGGCGCGCTGCGACTGGGGGTCGGCGGCATCGCGGCGCCGGTGCGCAGCGATGACCAGTTGGAGATGTTCAACGCCGCCGGGTTTGAACTGCGGACCCGCAAAAAGCCGGTCGAACCCAGGACCGAGGCGCAAAAGGCCTATGTCGCGAACCTGTTCAAGCATGAACTGGCCTTCGGGATCGGTCCGGCCGGCACTGGCAAGACCTATCTGGCGGTGGCCGTCGGTGTGACCATGCTGATCGGTGGGCAGGTGGAAAAGATCATCCTGTCCCGTCCGGCTGTCGAGGCGGGCGAGCGGCTTGGCTTTCTGCCGGGCGACATGAAGGAGAAAGTCGATCCCTACATGCAGCCGCTCTATGATGCGCTGAACGACTTCCTGCCCGCCAAGCAGGTGGAAAAGCTGATGCTCGACAAGCGGATCGAGATCGCGCCGCTGGCTTTCATGCGCGGGCGCACGTTGTCCAATGCCTTCGTCGTCCTGGACGAGGCGCAGAACGCCACCACCATGCAGATGAAGATGTTCCTTACCCGTCTGGGCGAGGGTAGCCGCATGGTGATCACCGGCGACCGCACCCAGGTGGATTTGCCACGCGGCACCGCCAGCGGACTGGCCGATGCCGAGCGGATTCTCAAAGGGGTCAAGGGCGTCAGCTTCAATTACTTCGACTCGAAGGATGTGGTGCGTCACCCGCTTGTGGCCCGCGTCATCGAGGCGTATGAGCGCGCCGATGGAGAAGCTGGTTGACATCGTGATCGAAGAGCCCCGCTGGGAAACGGCGGGGCTTGAAGATATCGCCGAACGCGCGGCACAGGCCGTACTGGCCGAACTTGGCATGTCCGCCGAGGGCTACCTGATCAGCGTCATGGGCTGCGACGATATGCGCATCGCCGCGCTCAACGCCGATTTCCGTGGCAAGCCCAAACCCACCAACGTGCTGTCCTGGCCATCGGAGGAGCGCGCGCCAGACACGGCGGGCGGCGTGCCCGAGAGGCCCGAACCCGGCGATTCGGACGACCCGGAGGAACTGGGCGATATCGCCATCGCCTGGGGGGTATGTCAGGCCGAGGCGCTGGAGCATGGCAAGGCTTTTGACCATCATGTGACCCATCTGGTCGCCCATGGCGTCTTGCATCTGTTGGGCTATGACCATGAAACCGACGAAGACGCGGCACTGATGGAGGGAATCGAGATTCGCGCCCTTGCCAGACTGGGCATCGGCAACCCATATTGAAACCGGCGCGCGCAAGCGCCGGTTTTTCGGAAAGGACCGATGGGCAGTAGCACCGATGGCTTGATGGCAGCGCAGGGCGCGCCAGAAGCCGAACCCGACCCGAGACGATCGGCCGGGCTTTTCAGCAGGTTGTTCCGCAGGACTGCCACCGATGGCGTCGATGGCGGAACACCATCACATCATGCCCCGACAGCGACCGCGACGGCAGGCCATCCTCCTCACATTTCCCTGCCTGGCCTGTCCAACCTGCGTCGGTTGCGCGTCGATGACGTGGCGGTTCCCAAAGTTGACATTGTGGCAGTGCCCGTGACCATCGGGCGCGACGAACTTGCCGAGGTGTTCCGCGAACACGGTTTCTCGCGCCTGCCGGTGTACAAGGGATCGCTGGATCATCCTCTGGGCGTGGTGACACTGAAAGACCTGGCCTTGACCTATGGGTTCGGCGCCGGGAATGGCAGGTTCAGCCTGCGCAAGCTCTTGCGCCCATTGCTCTATGCCCCGCCCTCCATGCCCCTGACCGTCCTGTTGCAGAAGATGCAGACCGAACGGGTCCATATGGCATTGGTGATCGACGAATACGGCGGCGTCGATGGACTTGTAACCATCGAGGACTTGCTGGAAACCGTGGTCGGCGACATCTCCGACGAACATGATACCGAGGAATCCGCACTCTGGGCCGAAGAGAAGCCGGGCGTCTGGCTGATTCAGGCCATGGCACCGCTGGATGAGGTCGAGGCGGCCATCGGCCAGCGGCTGCGGGTTTCGGACGAGGATCAGGACATCGACACGCTGGGCGGCCTTGTCTACCTGCGCGCAGGCCGCGTTCCTGCGCGGGGAGAGGTTGTCCCGCATGAAAACGGCGCCCAGATCGAGGTGGTGGACGCCGAACCCCGGCGGATCAAGCGTCTGCGCCTGCGCCTGCCCAGTGCGACCCACCTGCCCGTTCAGGAAGCCGAAATAGCGGGTTAGGCGCCGGAATCGCTCACAGGCCCTCGCCTGTGAGCGTTATCCGCAAATACGGGCGGGGCGGCACGCGCAACCTGCCAATCGCCATTCAGCCGTTGGTATACTGGAGAAAGCTGTCAACCTCTGCTTCGGTCGTTGCCCAGCTTGTTACCAGCCGTACCCGGCCCTCTCCCATGTTGTAATACATTGCGCCTGCGGCCTTCAGCCGATCATGCGCCGCGTCAGGCAGCGTAGCGAACACAATGTTCGCCTGTGCCGGATGAACCAGCGAGGCCGCAGCAATCTGTTCGATGCCCTTGGCAAGCCGGGCCGCCATCGCGTTGGCATGATCGGCAAGATCGAGCCACAGCCCCCCTTGCAGCCATCCCAGGAACTGCGCGGCCAGATAGCGGTTCTTGGAAAACAGATGACCACCACGCTTGCGGCGCAGCTCAAATTCCCAGGCTTTGGCGGGGTCAAAGAACACCACCGCCTCTGCACCGAGCAATCCGCCTTTCGTGCCACCAAACGACAGCGCATCCACCCCAGCCTTCCACGTCAATTCGGCCGGCGTTGCGCCGGTGGCGGCCAGCGCATTGGAAAAACGGGCGCCATCAAGATGCACCGGCAGACCATGGGACTGCGCAACCTTTGCCAAGGCCGCAATTTCGTCGGGGCTATAGATGGTCCCGGCTTCGGTCACATCCGTAATGGTGACAGCACCGGGTTGCACCGAATGAACCACGCGGGTGCCCTGTGCACGGATTCGCGCATCAAGCGCCTGCGGGCTCATGCGGCCATGATCGCCAGGAACAGGCAGCAACTTGGCGCCGCTGAAGAATTCGGGCGCACCGCATTCGTCATGCTGGACATGAGCACCCTCATGGCAGAACACCGCGCCATAGGGCGGGCAAAGCGTCGCCAGCGCCAGCGCGTTCGCCGCTGTCCCGGTTGCCACGAAATAGACCGCGGCCTGCGGCGCCTCCAGCACCTCCCTGATACGATCCGCGGCGGCAGCCGTGACCGGATCGTTGCCATAGGGCATGGCGGACCCCTCGTTGGCACGCATCAGCGCCTCCATAACCGGAGCAGGGCAGCGCGCGCCATTGTCAGAGGCAAAGAACATCAGGGCGTCTCCTCGATGATGTAATCTTCCCAGTCGTCTTCATCGACCTCGTATTCCGGGACGGTCCATCCTTGAACCGAAGCCCCGGCCAGATGAACCGATTCGGGATCGCCAGATACCAGCGGATGCCAGGGCAACAGCGGTTTGCCCTCATGCAACAGGCGATAGGCACAGGTCCGTGGCAGCCAATAGGCCACCTCGGGCAGTTTGTCGGGCGTCAGTGACACGCAATCCGGCACGAACTGGTGGCGAATCGGGTATTGTGTGCAGCGGCACGTCGCCCCGTCCAGCAAGCGGCAGGCCAGGCGGGTAAAGGCAACCTCGCCGGTGTCCTCGAACTCGATCTTGTTCAGGCAACATTTGCCACAGCCATCGCAAAGCGCCTCCCATTCGGTGGGCGCCATATCGGCGAGCGGGACAGTTTCCCAATATCGGGGGCGAAGGCGCGGCATGGGGCAGTTGTGCCTGCCAAGCGCGGGAATGGGAAGGGGCAAAGAGAAAGGGTTGCGCAAAGACGCAACCCTTTCCGAGATCTACGGAGATGGTCCGGTTAGGGCCTTTGGCGAAAACCGTCCCAGCCAAGGTTTACGACCCTTGGGTTTGCCCTCAGGCCACGGCCCCCCTGACTGTCCCGACACCTCTCTCCAATATCACTCTAGACACTGGACCACCTCCTTTCACTGCGTTGCCGTTGAGCTCAGGCTGCCACAGATCTGGTGGTTGTCAAATGAAATTACGCTAGCCCTGCCCGCAGGCGCCCAAGAATGAGGCGAAATGGCACCAAGGCGATGACGGCAAGGGCAAGCTTGACACCCCAGTCGGCCACGGCAAGCGACACCCACAACGGAACCACCGGACCGGCGCCCAGCAGGGGCAGCGCCTCGTTCGCCCAGCCGACATCATTTCCCGGCTCAAGGAACGAGAGGCTCGCGGAAAAGGCCAAGGTGAAGAACACCGCTGTATCCAGCGCCGAGCCGATCAGCGTGGAGGCGAGCGGCGCGCGCCACCAGGCACCCGAGCGCAGGCGGTCAAAAACCTCGACATCCACCAGTTGGGCGAGCAGGAAGGCAAGGCCGGAACCAAGCGCGATACGCCAGGTGACGAGTGGTCCGAAGTCCCCGATGATCTGCGTGCCGATGACCGAGCAGACAATCCCGGTGGCAAACCCGGCAAACACCACCTTGCGCGCAGCCGCAGGGCCGTACAGGCGGTTGGTCAGGTCGGTGACAAGAAAGGCAATGGGATAGGTAAAGGCGCCCCAGGTCAGCCATTGGCCAAACAGGAATTGCACCAGGATATTCGAGGCCACCACAGTGGTGGCCATGGCAAGGATGCCGGGCAGAAGTCGCATGGATCTGATCCGTTTTGACAAGGTGGCGGAGACTTGGCCCCCGAACCGCCGGGGACAGAGCCTGATACGCCTGCCAGCACGTCCCTGCAAGCCCCCCGGTCAGCCGATGGTGCCGCGCTGTCCGCCAGTCTGCGCCCGATCCATCAGCAGATGATCAAGGATCACGCAGGCCATCATTGCCTCGCCCACCGGAACCGCGCGAATCCCGACGCAAGGATCATGGCGGCCCTTGGTGACCAGATCAATCTCGGCGCCCTGAGCGGTGATGGTGCGACGCGGCGTCAGGATGGAGGAGGTCGGCTTGACCGCAAAGCGGCACACGACGGGCTGCCCGGTCGAAATGCCGCCCAGCACGCCGCCTGCATGGTTTGACAGGAACATCGGCCCATCGTTCCCCATGCGGATCTCGTCGGCATTCTCGACGCCGGTCAGGGCCGCCGCTGCCATGCCATCGCCGATCTCCACCCCCTTCACCGCGTTGATCGACATCATTGCGGCCGCCAGATCACTATCAAGCTTGGCATACAGCGGCGCACCAAGGCCTGCGGGCACGCCTTCGGCAACGACTTCGATCACCGCCCCGACCGAGTTGTGCGACAGGCGCAGGTCGTCCAGATAGGTCGCCCAGTCGGCTGCCGCCTCGGGGTCCGGGCACCAGAAGGGGTTGCGCCCGATCTCGGCCGCATCGAACCGCGCAGGGTCAATCCGGCGCGGCCCCATCTGAACTATATAGCCCGTCACTTTCAGGTCTGGCACCAGCGCCGCCAGAACCTTGCGCGCAATACCGCCGGCCGCCACCCGCGCCGCGGTTTCGCGCGCGCTGGACCGCCCACCGCCGCGGTAATCCCGGATGCCATATTTCTGGAGATAGGCCATATCGGCGTGGCCAGGTCGAAAGCTGGCTGCAATATCCCCATAATCCTTGGATCGCTGATCGGTGTTCTCGATCATCATCTGGATCGGCGTGCCGGTCGTCTGCCCCTCGAACACCCCGGAGAGGATGCGCACGGCATCTTCCTCACGGCGCTGCGTGGTGAATTTGGAGGTGCCCGGCTTACGCTTGTCCAGCCAGGGCTGGATATCGCCCTCGTCCAGTTCGACACGCGGGGGGCAGCCATCCACCGTGCAGCCAAGCGCGGGCCCATGACTCTCGCCCCAGGTCGTGACACGAAACAGATGGCCGAAGGTGTTGAAGCTCATACCCGCCTCCCGAACAGTTCTGCACTTCCTAGCGCCTGCCGCCTCGGCTTGAAAGCGGTTTGCCCACAATTCGCGCCACGGATGGACTGCGATGCAGACCCCCGGCACATCAGGAACGCTGCAAAGTCACCGAGCCCGCATGGCCAGCGCGGTTTGACTGACGAGCGTCAGCGCAATCGAGGTGGCACCGAGGCCCGGCCCCATCTGTGCAACCTGATCGCGCAGCAGATATCGTCGGACAAGCTGTGACATGCGGTCCGGTTCGGCAAATTGCGCGATGCTGTCATCGCCAAAACTTGCCTTGGCCTTTTGTTTCAGCATAGGGCTCTGTTGCACAAATCCCGTGTGGGATTCATCTCATGAATCCAGCGTGGTAGCTGGGATACATGAGCAGACCTACACCCCCGACCTACAGGAC
>NZ_FTOT01000023.1 GCF_900156815.1 Gemmobacter megaterium | reverse complement strand
GTCCTGTAGGTCGGGGGTGTAGGTCTGCTCATGTATCCCAGCTACCACGCTGGATTCATGAGATGAATCCCACACGGGATTTGTGCAACAGAGCCCCGGTTATGCCAGCGTTGTTGACGAGCACGTCGATGTCGGGAAATCGCTCTGCTACGGCATCCCAATCTGCCTCAGATGCCACATCAAGGCGGGCGAAGGTTGCACCGATCTTATCGGCCATGGATTGCCCGGTCTTGGCGTCAACGTCGGTCAGTATGACGTCAGCTCCTTCAGCGCGGAAGGCGCTTGCGATGGCCGCGCCAATACCTCGGGCACCCCCTGTTACGAGGGCCGTCTTATTCTGTAGTCTGGCCATAAAAGCTCCGTGAGATTTGAATTCGATGGAGTCCAAGCGTCGAAGGCTCAGAGCACATTGCCGCCCGATAGGCAGATAACCGGATTACCGGAGGCGAGTATCCATTGACGTTCACTCCTCTACGAGAGGTGTCAAAGTAGAAAACGACATCATGACGGTCAAGCACACATATCCGTCATTCGTGGAACGTGCGGCATCTGACAAACTGGGCTCTTTGTGTTGATCGACCGACAGCGCCGCCACCTCATCCAGCCAAGATTTCTGTCCGGTAGCTGACGCACCGCCACCCGGAAGCGACGCACCGCCACAACCTGCCGCCGAAAGCGTCGAACTAAGGCCGAAAGAGCAATCGGAGTTGAACGGGATCTGGATGTTTCAGGGATTCAAATGGTGCCCAGAGCCGGAATCGAACCAGCGACACGCGGATTTTCAATCCGCTGCTCTACCAACTGAGCTATCTGGGCACTATCGAACAGGTCCGCCTGCTCGTGGAGGCTTCATTACCCGACGGACTTGGGGCTGTCCAGAGGGGGCGGAAAAAATAATCCGTCGCGGAGGACGATGCCTTTTGCCTCCGGCATATGCTTGGTTCGGAAGCGTTTCTTGCGCTGAAACGGCCCCGCCCCGGATCCCCGCAGCCGAAGTATCGCGGGGCGGGCGCCACCTGACGCCGCCTCTGGCCAGAAGGGTCTGCCGGAAACGGGCGGGATCCACCGACGCAGGCCCCGCGTGTGTCGGCACGGCACCTGCACCGGGCGATCCGGCGCGGGGCCACGGCCGGCGCAGGGCGCTTTGCCCCGGTGCACCAAATATGTCGCGCGGGCCACTCGCCCTTTGTAATCGTCCCGACGGCATGATAGGCGCGCGCTCCGACGGCAAGTGAATGGCGCGCGCATGTATCGGCTGGACGAGGAAAAGCCCCAGGATTTTCACGAGGTCGAGGCCCTGTACGACCTGTGCTTTGCGCCCGGGCGCACGGCCTTGTCGTCATACCGGCTGCGCGACGGTGTGCCCAAGGTGGCGGGCCTGTCGCTTGTGTTGCGCGACGACATGAACATCCTTGCGGCGGTGATACGGTATTGGCCGGTGAAGGTCGGCGGTCACCCGACCTTGCTGTTGGGCCCCGTGGCCGTGCACCCCACCCGGCAAGGCGAGGGCCTGGGCGCCCTGTTGATCCGCGAGAGCCTGGCAGAAGCACGGCGGCAGGGGTGGGAGCGGGTGCTGCTTGTCGGGGATTATCCCTACTACCGTCGTTTCGGCTTTGAAAAGCGCGAGGGGGTGGAAATGCCCCCGCCCACCAACCCGGACCGGGTTCTGGGCCTCTCGCTGCGCCCTGGCGCATGGGATGAGGTGACAGGCGCCGTCACCAGGTTCACCGCATCTGCCGATTGAAACCCGCATCCGGGCGCCCCATTTCAAGCGCATGACCCTGCCAGTCCCCGCCGCCGCCTTTCCCGATGCCGAAATCGCCGCCCTGGCGGCGCGTCACGCGCGCGCGGGCCGCGGCGCCATGGCCCTGCTGAACAAGTTGGGCGGCAAGGTCGAGCATCAGTTGGACGCGCTTCCCCAAGCCGTGCAGGACCGGATCCTGGCGCTGACCCGTTCGGCGCTGGAGCGGTCCTACGGCCTTGCGGCAAGCAGCGGACAACTGGGGCGGATCGGAGGCGGCGGGCACTTGGCGCTGGCCGGACTGTCGGGGGCTGCGGGTGGTTTGGGCGGCCTGCCCTCGGCGCTGGCAGAATTGCCGGTCACGGTGACGGTGATCCTGCGTGCCATCCAGGAGGTCGCACGGGACCATGGCTTCGACCCTGCGGACGAGGCCGTGCGGCGGGAGACGCTGCGGGTCTTTGCAGCAGGTGGCCCGACCGAGGCGGACGATGGGGTGAACACCTCGTTCATCGGCGCGCGGCTGACCCTGACCGGCCCCACGGTGCAGAAGATGATCGCAGCGGTGGCGCCCAAGCTGGCCGCCGCCCTGGGCAAGAAACTGGCCGCGCAGGCGGTGCCGGTGCTGGGCGCCGTGGCAGGCGCGGGCCTGAATCTGGCCTTTGTGCGGTATTACCGCGAGGTCGCACATATCCGCTTTGGCCTGTTGCGGCTGGCGCAGCAGCACGACCCGGAGCGGGTGTCGCGCGCCTTTGCGCGCGCGGTGAAGGCGGCCCCGGTCCTGCGGGGGTAGCACCCGCCGCGCTGCGGCGAATGCGGGCCATGGACAATACCTGCGCGCGCGCCCATGGTCGCGGCCGACCGCCCCGGAGCCGCCATGACCGCCATCGCCCCGCCTGCAACCCGCCCCCTGACAGCCGCCCTGTGGATGCTGGGCTCGATCTTTTCCTTCCTGGCCATGGGGATTGCCGGGCGGGAGCTGAAAGGCGCGCTGGATGTGTTCGAGATCATGACCTGGCGGTCGGTGATCGGGCTGGTGATCGTGGTGGCCGTGGCGCGGGCGACCGGCGCGCGGCGGTTGCTGGCGACTGATCAGCTCCACTGGCACGCACTGCGCAACACGGTGCATTTCGCGGGACAGGGGCTGTGGTTCTGGGCGCTGATGGTCATTCCGCTGGCACAATTGTTCGCGCTGGAATTCACCTCGCCCATCTGGGTGATGCTGATGGCCCCGCTGCTGCTGGGAGAGCGGCTGACGCGCGTGCGCGCCCTGGCGGCCGCCTTGGGGTTTGCCGGGGTGCTGATCGTCGCGCGCCCGGATTTCGGCCATATGGATCCAGGCGTGGCGGCGGCCCTTGGGGCTGCGGTCTGCTTTGCGTGCAACATCATCCTGACCAAACGGTTGACCGGCAAGGCCACGATCCTGTCGATCCTGTTCTGGCAGACAGCCATGCAATCGGTTTTCGGGCTGATCTGCGCGGGGTGGGATGGACAGGTCGCCGTACCGGGACCGGCAGAATTGCCGTGGATCGCGATTGTCGGTGTCGGCGGGCTGGTCGCACATTTCAGCCTGACCAAGGCGCTGTCGCTGGCACCGGCAGGATTCGTGATTCCGATCGACTTTGCGCGCCTGCCCCTGGCGGCGGTGCTGGGATTCGTGCTGTATGCCGAGGCGCTGGAAATCGCGGTGGTGGTCGGCGGGGCGCTGATCTTTCTTGGCAATATCATAAACATCCGTTACGGGGCGCGGTAAGGCATCGCCTGTCCTGACCCGGCCTGCGGACCGTGGGTTTGCGCCCCGCCCCCGCAGGAAATCCGGATCAGCGCGACGGGGTGGTGACAGGCTTGGGCTTCGGCGGTGGTGCGATGCGGTTTCTTCCCCTGATCTATCCGACGGCGGCCGACTGGCTCGCCTGCCGGCAGAAGCGGGTGCTCTTGTTCGGCATGTCGGGCCTGGGCAAGACCCATGTCGCCTCGATGCTGCGCGGGGCGGGAGACTGGTTCCACTATTCGGTCGATTACCGGATCGGAACCCGCTACATGGGCGAGCTGATCGCCGACAATTTCAAGCGCGAAGCGATGAAGGTGCCGCTGTTGCGGGAATTGCTGATGTCGGATTCGGTCTGCATCAGTTCCAACATCACCTTTGACAACCTTGCGCCACTGTCCACCTATCTGGGCAAGCCTGGGGATGCGGATCAGGGCGGGCTGCCCATAGCGGACTACCGCAAACGGCAAGAGCAGCATAGGGTCGCAGAAGTGTCCGCCCTGCTGGACACGCCCCATTTCATCGAGCGGGCGCGGCAGATCTATGACTACCCGCATTTCGTCTGCGATTCCGGCGGGTCGATCTGCGAGGTGGTGACGCCCGAGAACCCGGAGGATCCGGTGATGGCCTCGCTGGCGCGCAACCTGCTGCTGGTCTGGATCGAGGGCTCCGAGGCACATACGGCAGAGCTGGTGCGCCGGTTCGACCGCGCTCCGAAGCCGATGTATTATCAGCCCGAGTTCCTGGCCGCGGCCTGGGACAGCTATCTGGCCGAAACCGGGGCGACCGAAGCCACGGTGAACCCGGATGCCTTTGTGCGCTGGACCTATGCGCGGGCGCTTGCGCATCGTCAGCCGCGCTATGCCGCGATGGCCCGGCATTGGGGGGTGAAGGTCCGGGCCGACGATATTGCGCGCGTGACCGATGTCGCCGGGTTCGAGGCGCTGATCGCCGATGCGCTGGAGCGTGGCTAGCGACAGGCCGCCTGCGCCTGACCGATGGCCCTGCCCGCGCCCATCAGCGGAAGCCGCATCAGCACCTGACCTGCGGAGTTTTCCAGTTCGGCATGATGGCCCCGGACCAGCGCCGTGATCAGCGGGGCATCGGCGGCAAAGCCCGCATGGAAGGCGCCATTCGCCCCGGCGAAATCGGCGGTGAAGATCATGCCATCGACACGGATCACCAGGGTGGCCGCCGGCCCGGCGGGGCCGCCCAGCACAAGGCCCGATGGCCCGCGCCCCGGCGTGCAGACCCAGGACAACTGATAGCCGGTCACAGGGTCGCGGAACCCTGCCCAGGCGCCGCGCCCGTCTGCGGTGCGGCCGCTGGCCCATGCGGACCGCTCGGCCGGCTCGCTGCACAATCGCGCGACACAGGCCTGATACTGGGCCGATGCCGCGCCTGGCGAATTGGCCAGGCAGCGCCAGACGCATCGCTGGGTTTCCATGGGATCGTCCTGCGCGATGGCCGGCCCTGCGGCCAGAACCATCAACGAGGCAAGTGCGGGCACAATCCGGGCAAGGCGCATGGGGGAACTCCCTGGGTGTCGGGACAGGCTGCGAGCGAGAGGGGCCGCTGTCAAGCCGCGAGGGCTTGATCGCGGGGCCGCATCGGCTTAGGTGCCGAAGGTGAAAGGAACCCCATCATGCCGATCAGATTGCCCGAAACCCTGCCCGCCTACGAGATCCTCGACCACGAGGGTGTCATGGTCATGGGCGAGGGGCGCGCAGCGCGGCAGGATATCCGGCCCTTGCGCATCGGCCTGCTGAATCTGATGCCGATGAAGATCACCACAGAAACGCAGTTTGCACGGCTGATCGGCGCCACGCCGCTTCAGATCGACCTGTCGCTGATCCGCATGAGCGAGCATCAGTCGCGCCATACCGCGCCCGAGCATATGGAAACCTTCTACCGCACCTTTGCAGAGGTGGAGGCCGCAGGCGAACGTTTCGACGGGCTGATCATCACCGGCGCACCGATCGAACATCTGGACTTCGAGGATGTCACCTATTGGGATGAACTGACCCGTGTCTTTGCCTGGACCCAGACCCATGTGCATTCCACATTCGGCGTCTGCTGGGGCGGCATGGCAATGGCCTGGCATTTCTACGGCCTGCCCAAATACATGCTGGACCGCAAGGCCTTTGGCTGTTTCCGTCAGCGGGTTCTGGCGCCGACGTCGCCCTATCTGCGCGGGTTTTCGGATGATGTGCTGATCCCGGTCAGCCGCTGGACCGAGATGCGGCAGGCGGATCTGGCACGTGTGGACGGGCTGCGCACGCTGATCGGATCGGACGAGGTGGGGCCCTGTCTGGTCGAGGATCCGGCACACCGGGCGCTGTGGATATTCAACCATTTCGAATATGACAGCGAGACGCTGAAGAAGGAATACGACCGCGACATCGCCAATGGCACGCCCATCAACGTTCCGCTGAACTACTACCCCGAGAACGACCCTGCCCGCGTGCCGTTGAACCGCTGGCGCAGCCATGCGCATCTGCTCTATGGCAACTGGATCAACGAGATCTACCAGAGTACGCCCTACGATCTGGCCGATATCGGCAAGGGGCAGGCAGGCTGAGCGCCGCAGGCTCCGGGCGTGCGGCATCCCGCCCGGTTCGGCGGCACTCCATGTCACACCCATGTGGCGCGGGGCGGTCGGGTCGGGTTTCCGCCTTGCGCGCCGACAGGCGATGGCATAGGAGACGCGCGGTTCGCGCTGGCAGAAGGATGGGCCAATGCCGCTTCTGGTGATGAAATTCGGGGGCACTTCGGTGGCCGATCTCGACCGCATAGCGAATGCGGCCAAGAAGGTGCAGAAGGAAGTCGACCGCGGCTATGACGTGATCGTCATCGTGTCGGCGATGTCGGGCAAGACCAACGAACTGGTCAAATGGGTCAGCGACACATCCACCTTCTACGACGCCCGCGAATATGACGCCGTCGTCGCCAGCGGCGAGAATGTGACGGCCGGACTTCTGGCGCTGCGTTTGCAGGAAATGGATATCCCCGCGCGCAGTTGGCAAGGCTGGCAGGTGCCGATCCTGACCACAAGCCAGCATGGTGCCGCCCGCTTTGTCGATATTCCGCGCGACAACATCGACCAGAAATTCGCCGAAGGCATGAAGGTTGCCGTCATCGCGGGCTTTCAGGGCGTGTCCCCCGAAGGCCGCATCACGACGCTGGGCCGGGGTGGCAGCGATACCACCGCCGTCGCCTTTGCCGCCGCCTTTGGCGCGGAACGCTGCGATATCTACACCGATGTGGACGGCGTCTACACCACCGACCCGCGCATCGCCAAGAAGGCCCGCAAGCTGGACAAGATCAGCTACGAAGAGATGCTTGAACTGGCGTCTCTGGGTGCCAAGGTGCTTCAGACCCGCTCGGTCGAGCTGGCGATGCGCTACAAGGTGCGGCTGCGGGTGGTCTCTTCCTTCGAGGAGATCGACGAGACGTCTGGAACCCTGGTCTGCGACGAGGATGAAATCATGGAATCGAAAGCCGTTGCCGGTATCGCCTATTCGCGCGAAGAGGCCAAGATCACCCTGTTCACCATCGAGGATCGTCCCGGCATCGCCGCCGCGATCTTTGGCCCGCTGGCCGATGCCGGGGTGAACGTGGACATGATCGTCCAGAACATCAGCGAAAAGGACTATGACGACGATCACCCCGGCGCGGTGACCGACATGACCTTTTCCTGCCCCATCGACCAGGTGGCACGCGCCAAGAAGGCGATGGAGGACGCGCGCGCCCAGGGCCTGATCAACTATGACGAGCTGATCATTGATGACGATGTCGCCAAGGTTTCGGTCGTCGGGATCGGAATGCGGTCCCATGCGGGTGTCGCGGCAACAATGTTCAAGGCGCTCAGCCGTGAGAACGTCAACATCAAGGTCATCAGCACATCCGAAATCAAGATCTCGGTGCTGATCGACCGCAAGTACATGGAACTTGCGGTTCAGGCCCTGCATGACGCCTTTGAGCTGGAAAAGGCCTGACGCCAGCCAGTCGGCGGCCTGCCGCCCCAATCCTGCCATCGGGCGCCGGATCCTTGTGGATCCGGCGCCCGTTTCAGATAAATGCCCAACATTTTCTCCTGCGATGGAGCTTTCCCGTGTCTTCCTTCCGACCTGATCGACGCGACCTGCTAGGTGCACTGCTGGCGACCGGAGGCTTTTTCCTGCTGCCAAAGCTCGCGCAGGCGGCTGGCCCCGCGCTTGGCCCCGCGCATCCGTTTTCCTTTGAAGGCCTCAAGGAAACCGCGCGCGCGCTGGCGGCGCAACCATGGCAACCGGCCGAGATTCCCGACGCGGCGGTGCTGGATCAGATCGACTACGACCGCCACAACCAGATCCGGTTTCGCAAGGACGGGACGCTATGGCTGGATCAGGGCAACCGCCCGCCGGTGCAGCCGTTCTTTCCCGGCACCTATTTCCGCCAGCCCGTGCGCCTTCATGCCGTCGAAAACGGCATGGCCCGCGAGATGCCCTTTGACCTTGATCTGTTCGACATCCCCGAGGACAACCCCGCCCGGAACCTGACCCATACCAGCGGATTTGCCGGGTTTCGCGTGATGGATGCCAAGACCCACCTCGACTGGATGGCCTTTCTTGGCGCGTCCTACTGGCGCACATCCGGCTACAGCGGGCAATTCGGGCTGTCGGTGCGCGGTCTGGCGATGGATACGGCGATCAATGGGCCCGAGGAGTTTCCGCTGTTCACCCGGTTCTGGCTGGAGCCGGCCGACAACGGGGATCTGACCGCCTATGCCCTGATGGAAAGCCCGCGCGCGACCGGCGCCTATCGCATCGTCTCGCGCCGCGACAACGGGATCGTTCAGGATGTGACGGCCACCCTGTGGTTGCGGGGCGATGTGGAACGGCTGGGCATCGCGCCGCTGACGTCGATGTTCTGGTATGGCAAGAACAACCGCTTCACGGGGGGCGATTGGCGGCCCGAAATCCACGATTCCGACGGGCTGGAGATTCATGCCGCCAATGGCGAGCGCATCTGGCGCCCGCTGAACAACCCGCCCCACACCATGGTCAACACCTTTGCCGCACCCGACGTCAAGGGGTTCGGCCTGATGCAGCGCGAACGGGATTTCGAACACTATCAGGATGATGGTGTGTTTTACGAAAAGCGCGCCAGCGTCTGGGTCGAACCCATGGGGCATTGGGGCGATGGTACGGTCACACTGGTGGAACTGCGCACCGACGACGAGATCCACGACAATATCGTCGCCTTCTGGCAACCCGGCCCGGCGGCCAGGGCGGGCAACAGCTATGATGTCGCCTATCGGCTGAGTTGGCTGGAAGATTGCCCCGTCCCCGCCGTCGCCGCCCGCTTTACCGCGACGCGGCTTGGCATTGGTGGCGTGCCGGGCCAGCCACGGCCGCACAACGTGGTCAAGGTGGTCTGCGATCTGGAGAACCGGGGGCTGGAGGGGCTGGGCCGCGGCGACGGGGTGGAGCTTGACGTCACCGTCTCGCGCGGGGTGGTCGGCAATACCGCGGTCTATCCGGTGGTCGGAACCAACCGCTGGCGGGCCATGTTCGACATTGACTGGTCTGCCCTGCCCGAGGGCGACCTTGCCCCCATCGACATCCGCGCCCATGTCCACCACGCGGGCGCGGCGAAAAGCGAAACCTTGCTGATGCAGCTTTTCCCGTCGCAGATCCGTCGCCTGCACGATCAGCGGGCCTGAGCAGATTATCGTGATGGCAAGGGGCTTGCCAGTCCCCTGCCCCGCGTGGTTCCATGCACCAATGGCACGGAGTTTCCCGCATGGCGCGCAGCATCTTGTTCCCTTTGCTTGCGGTGATGCTTTCCGCCTGCTTTCCGGCAGGCGAACCAGCCGAGGCAAAAATGGGCACAGGACCAGCAGAAACGGCGCGGGTGCAAGAGCTGGCGCGCACACCGGATAGCCTGCGCGCCTTCCTTTCGGGCACCACCGTGAAACAGGCCGCTGCGGGTGGCACACGGATCGAGCATCTGGCAAGCGACGGGTCCAGCCATCTGTGGCAATCCGGGCAGACCGCGATCGTTCCCGGACGGTGGAGTGTTCGGCAGGCAACTGGCGGGGCGCAGGTCTGTATTCAGCGCACCGGGCAAGGGCCGGACTGCGCACCGGCCAACGACTATCTTCTGGGTCTGGGCGAGATCGTGGATGGCGACCCCCTGCGCCTGTCGCAGGGCTTGCCATTCATCCTGCCGGAAGGGGGCGATCTGAGCATCTCCTTTGCGATGATGAAGGCCGGATTTGGCCCGCTTCAGACGCCGAACAAGGCCATTGCCCCGCGATATCCCGATCTGGGTTGACCGGAAACGCCTGGACCATCGGCACCGCTTGCAACTGTGAGAACAAAACCTGCAATCAAGGATTGCGCGCCTGTCAGATGCCCTGACCTGCGCCAAATTCCGCGACCGCGACGAAATTGGCCTTTCCGCCCCCTGCCCCGGCCCCCTATAGAGGGGGAAAGCGATTTCAGGACGACCCCTATGCCCGACCGCAGCGACACCGACAGCCGCGCCCTGTTGCGGCGCCTGCGCGACACCTTGGCCTCCAAGGCAGAGGGTCAGGCCCGGCTGGACCGGATCGTGGCGCTGATTGCCGAGTCGATGCGCACCGAAGTTTGCTCGCTCTATCTGTTCCGCGATGCCGATACGCTTGAATTGTGCGGCACCATGGGCCTCAAGCAGGAATCGGTGCATCAGACCCGGATGCGGCTGGGCGAGGGGTTGGTCGGCCGCGTGGCGCGCACCGGAGTGCCCATCAACACCGGCGATGCCCCTTCGGAAAAGGGCTTCCGCTATATGCCCGAAACGGGCGAGGAGATCTTTTCCAGCTTTCTTGGCGTTCCGATCCAGCGCGTCGGGGAAAAGCTGGGCGTGCTGGTCGTGCAGTCCAAGGCCGCCCGGCAGTTTTCCGAAGACGAAGTCTACGGGCTGGAGGTTGTCGCCATGGTGCTGGCGGAAATGACCGAGCTTGGCGCCTTTACCGGCGCAGGCGAAGGAACGCGCGCCCTGCATGTGAACCCGCTGATGTTTCGCGGCGGAACCGGGCAGGAAGGCACGGCCGAAGGCCATGTCTGGCTGCACGAGGCGCGCGTCGTGATCACCAACCCGGTCGCCGACGACCCCGAACGCGAGTTGGAGCGTCTGAGGGCGGCGGTCAACCAACTGCGGGTTTCAGTTGACGATCTGCTGGCCGCGCAAAGCCTGGACAAGGACCAGAAGCAGGTTCTGGAGGCCTACCGCATGTTCGCCCAAAGCCGCGGCTGGGCCCGGCGGATGGAGGAAGACGTGGCCCGTGGCCTGTCTGCCGAGGCGGCGGTGGAAAAGGAACAATCCGCCGCGCGCGCCCGACTGGAACAGGTGCCGGACGCCTATCTGCGCGACCGCCTGCACGATCTGGACGACCTGTCCAACAGGCTGCTGCGCATTTTGACGGGCCAGGGCAATGACACGGGCGCGCAGATGCCGCCCGATCCGGTGCTGGTGGCGCGCAACATCGGGCCTGCGGAATTGCTGGAATACGGTCGCAACCTGAAAGGCGTTGTGCTGGAGGAAGGATCGGTTGCCAGCCATGCGGCCATCGTCGCGCGCGCATTGGCCATTCCGCTGGTCATCCATGCCGAACGCATCACCACCGAGGCGCTGAACGGCGACCGGATCCTGGTGGATGGCGATCAGGGTATCGTGCACCTGCGCCCGGAGGAAACGGTTGCCGCCGCCTTCCGTGACAAGATGGCGATGCAGGCCCGTGCGCAGCAGAAATACGCCGTCTTGCGCGATCTTCCGGCACAGGCACGCTGCGGAACGACCGTATCGCTGCACATGAATGCGGGCCTCATGGCCGATCTGCCCAGCCTGGAGGGATCGGGCGCCGAGGGGGTGGGACTGTTCCGCACCGAGCTGCAATTCCTCGTCCGTTCCAAGGTGCCCCGGCGCGAGGAACTGGCGGCGCTGTATTCCCGTGTGATGGATGCGGCGGGCGGGCGGCGTGTGGTGTTCCGCACGCTCGACATCGGATCGGACAAGGTTCTGCCCTACATGAAACCGCAGGACGAGCCGAACCCCGCAATGGGCTGGCGTGCAATCCGGGTGGGGCTGGAAAAGCCGGGCGTGCTGCGGATGCAGTTGCAGGCCCTGATCCGCGCAGCCAAGGGGCGGCCGCTGACCGTGATGTTCCCCTTTGTCGCCCAGGCGAGCGAATTCGTCGCCGCGCGCCGGCAACTGGATCAGGCCATGCATTACGAGGGGCAGATGGGCCGCCCGCTGCCTGCCTCTGTCGAGGTCGGCGCAATGCTGGAAACGCCCTCGCTCGCCTTTGCGTCTCGGGACTTCTTCGAGACGGTGGATTTCATTTCGATCGGCGGGAACGACCTTAAGCAATTCTTCTTTGCCGCCGACCGCGAGAATGAACGGGTGCGGCGGCGCTATGACACGCTCTCGGTCGCCTTTCTCAGCTTTCTGCGCCTTATCGTGGAACGTTGCGCCGAGGCTGGTACGCGCCTGTCGTTCTGCGGCGAAGATGCCGGGCGGCCCATCGAGGCGGTGGCCTTTGCCGCATTGGGGCTGCGCACATTGTCAATGCGGCCGGCCTCTATCGGGCCGGTCAAATCGCTGATCCGTCAGGTCGATCTGGGTGGCGCACGCGCCGTCATAGAGGCGGCGATTGAGCGTGGCGAAGACAGCGTGCGCCCCTTCCTCATGGAATATCTGCGCACGCAACGCTAGGTGCACCGGCGGCGGGTCCGTGCCCTGCCCGAGGCATCCCCGGTGTCTATAGCGGCTCTATGTCACCTTCTGCCCGCAAGGCGTGGAAATCCGCCACAAACTGCGGCAGGCGCCCTGCGGTGATCGCATCACGCAGGCCCTGCATAAGCTCTTGAAAGTAATGCAGGTTGTGCCATGTCAGCAGCATCGAGCCGATAATCTCGCCCGACCGCACGACATGGTGCAGATAGGCGCGCGAATAGTTGCGACAGGCCGGACAGGTGCAGGCCTCGTCCAGCGGGCGGGGGTCATCGGCATGGCGGGCATTGCGGATGTTGACCGAACCGCGCCGCGTCCAGCCTTGCCCGGTGCGCCCCGACCGGCTGGGCAACACGCAATCCATCATGTCGATCCCGCGCTCCACGGCGCCAACGATATCGTCGGGCTTGCCGACCCCCATCAGATAGCGAGGCTTGTCCTCGGGCAAGAACCCCGGCGCATAGTCAAGCACGCCGAACATCGCCGCCTGCCCCTCGCCCACGGCGAGCCCCCCGACGGCATAGCCGTCAAAGCCGATGGCACGCAGCGCCTGGGCGGATTCCTCGCGCAGATCGCGCGTGACACCGCCTTGCATGATGCCGAACAGGGCATGGCCGGGGCGGTCGCCAAAGGCGTCGCGCGACCGTTGCGCCCACCGCATCGAAAGCTGCATGGATTTGGCCACCTCGGCCTCTGTCGCGGGCAATGCGGGGCATTCGTCAAAGCACATCACGATGTCCGACCCCAGCAGTCGCTGAATCTCCATGCTGCGTTCGGGGGTCAGCTTGTGCCTTGATCCGTCATAGTGGCTGCGGAAGGTCACGCCCTCTTCGGTCAGTTTGCGCAAGGACGACAGGCTCATCACCTGAAACCCGCCCGAGTCGGTCAGGATCGGACGCTCCCAGTTCATGAATCGGTGCAGACCGCCCAGCCGCGCCACCCGTTCCGCCCCCGGCCGCAGCATCAGGTGGTAGGTGTTGCCCAGCAGGATATCGGCACCCGTTGCACGCACGCTGTCCGGCATCATCGCCTTGACGGTTCCCGCCGTGCCGACCGGCATGAAGGCGGGCGTGCGTATCTCGCCCCGTGGGGTCGAGATGACGCCGGTGCGGGCCATGCCACAGCTGGTGGAAATGTGAAAACGGAAGGATGGGATCATGACAGCTTCCTGCGACGAACCGTAGCCTTATAGGCGAACCAAAGCAGATGTCCAAGACCACCATCCACCGACGACGTGCGACGGAAGGTACGCCATCCCGACGGCTCTGTTGCACAAATCCCGTGTGGGATTCATCTCATGAATCCAGCGTGGTAGCTGGGATACATGAGCAGACCTACACCCCCGACCTACAGGA
>NZ_FTOT01000011.1 GCF_900156815.1 Gemmobacter megaterium | reverse complement strand
CACCGTGAATGCCTCGACCAGCATCACGCTGTTGAATGTGCAAAGGGCCGATCTGGTCGCGGACGACTTCCTGTTCATCTGAACCGACAGCCCCCTACACCAACAGGCCCCCCGCAATGCGGGGGGCCTGTCACTGTCCGGGCAGGACAGATCTATTCGTTAGTGATCGCTGCCTCATCGCACAGAACCTCTATCTTTCGCTCCATCTCAGCCAGATGGCTATCGACAGCAACAGGCTCGGGAGGCACTCTGGATGAACATCCCCCTCCCTCGGTAAAATGCGCCATGAACAGCGCCATCACATGACTCACACCAGCTTCTCGGACTTCTCGGCGATCATTTTCGTAATACTGACCCATTACATGTGGGCTGGTAATCAATTCGTATGACGGGAAATAAACACAATCATCAAAAGCGCGCATCGCCTTTTCAGCAACGATCCGCAGTACCGCCTTTGACCACGCCGTCGAAACCAAAACATGCCGATTCTCGTAAGTAGCATTTAGAGGGACAGGCGACACAGTCAGGATGATCTTCAAGCACGGATTGATCCAGCGCAGAAACTCCAGTGAGAACCGCAAATCTTCCCAAGTTTCTTCCTCGTCGAAATTTTGAAAGGCAACTGTCCCTGGGTCGTACTGGCCGCCAGCAATGCCCGGTGCAATCGGAAATACAGCGCCGTCTCGGCGATCGACCCAAGCCTCTGTCAAACCGAGCGTAAATATAAAAACATCCATGTTCTCGAGTGCTTCGCGGATGCACGAAAAATGATGTGATCGATCGGCAAGAAGCTCTGACTCACCTAGAAAGCCGCCCGGCTGAATTTGTGGACGGAAAGGGTCGACGACACCTTCCCCGTGAGGCGATTGCCAAGAAATCTCACATGGATCGAACTCGCCGTAGGCTCTCTGCAATAACTGCTTGAGCTGGCGTGCAGTATATATATTCCCATACCGTGCGGAAAAGAGGCCATAATTATGGGTCTGTGCCACCCTCGCCGGGACGATGGGATGTGCCCTCTCGGCGATGTAGTGATTGTAGCCGGATTGGGAGAGAAAGCGGGCTACGTGCTGAGCGAAGCAACTACCCGCAGTGACAATCCGATCTTGTCGCGTCAGCGTCATTGTAACTGGCCCCACCGGATCAAGCAGGTAGGCGTCCTGTATGCCTGGTTCCTTCTTCCAAAACTGTCGATCAGGCAAACCTACATAAGGATGTTTCATGTCAAGCTTTCCGAAACGCGAGTTAAACGACGAAATTTCTGAGCATTTTTGAATATCTCTTCAAGCATTACCTGTCCATAGCGCATATTTCCATGCGTCGGGTCGGCATTGTAGTAATCTGCCCTCAGGAATCCGTCCGACGTCAAAGTCTCGGGTGCCGCTCTGATAAAAGAAGCCGCCTGCACACGCGCCACATTCTCAAAATAAGCCGTTTGCAGCTCATACAGGCGAATCTTCAAATCATTCGGAGCTGGCCCGAGGTGAATGTTATCTGAAAACACACCAGGATAGGCTTTTATGTGTTCCCAATCAGCTACGGGTGGTGGTGGGTTAAGATAAAGTCGAGTACTCTCTGGAAAAGCCGCAAACACCGACTCAATTGCCTTACACGCCCGCTCAAATCTGGCTTGAAAAACATCCATCATGACACTTGATGGAATAAACCAGCGCCCGTTTCCAACAGGAGCGCTACCGTAGTTTTCTTCTCCTACTGAAAAAGGTACCGGATTCTCAACGATTCCTAAAACATTGTGGAAGTTTCCATTGACACATTGACAGATATAATTAGGTGATGGATTCCGCACACGCCGTTTCACAGCGTCGCCTACTTGTCTCCCCGCCAGCTTTTCCTGACGCTCCAACCATATGAGATCTACAAATTCGACATCATATTCGCCCTCGTACCCCGCACGCTTGTTCCAAGCTTCCATCAAACAGCGGATATGACTATGACCTACGATGAGAATACTTCCAGACAATTCAGTGATCCTACACAGTTGACATTCTAAAACGAGCGCCACAAAATTACGCTTCCTTACCTTGATTGATTTCTCTTAGCCTTTCAGTTTAGAATTCTATGAGAATAACCCGACACCTCGCCTTGTCAACGGGTCTGCATCAACTCAGGCGCGGAAACTGTTCTGGTGATCCAGGAACCAGCGGTAGGTGTCCGCGATCCCCGTTTCCAGCCCGATCCCGGCCTTCCACCCCATGTCGGCCAGGCGGCTGACGTCCATCAGCTTGCGCATCGTGCCGTCGGGTTTGGTCGGGTCAGTCTCGATCCGGCCCTTGAAGCCTGTCACCTGCGCCACCATCCGGGCCAGATCGAGGATCGAGACGTCGCTGCCGGATCCGACGTTGATATGGCTCAGCATCGGTTGGGTGTTGGCATCATAGATGTCCTTGGGCAGGTCCAGCACGAAAAGGCTCGCCTCGGCCATGTCGTCGACATGCAGGAATTCGCGCATCGGCCGGCCCGAGCCCCAGATCGTCACCACCTCGGCCCCCGATTGCGCCGCCTCGTGAAAGCGGCGGATCAGCGCGGGCAGGACGTGGGAATTTTCCGGGTGGAAATTGTCGCCCGGCCCGTAAAGATTGGTGGGCATGACCGAGCGGTAATCGGTGCCATGCTGGCGGTTATAGCTTTCGCACAGCTTGATCCCGGCGATCTTGGCGATGGCATAGGGTTCGTTCGTCGGCTCCAGCGTGCCGGTCAACAGCGCATCCTCGCGCATCGGCTGCGGCACGGCCTTGGGGTAGATGCAGCTGGATCCCAGTTGCAGCAGGCGCATGACCCCGGCGGCAAAGGCCTGATGGATCACATTGCATTCGATCATCAGGTTTTCATAGATGAACTCGGCCGGATAGGTGTTGTTGGCATGAATGCCCCCCACCTTGGCAGCGGCCAGGATCACCACATCGGGGCGTTCGGCCTGCATGAAGTCCCGCACTGCCGCCTGGCTGGTCAGATCCAGCTCGGCATGGGTGCGGGTGATCAGCTCCAGCGCCTCTCCCGCCGCCTTGCGGGCCTGAAGCCTGCGCAGGATCGCCCCGCCCACCATGCCGCGATGGCCTGCGATGTAGACCTTCATTGCAAATCCTTCCGTTCAACCGTTCACGACATAAGCGTCGCGCTAGGTAGCCACCTCATAAGCCATGCCCGCCGCGTACCGGAGGATTGGCACCGAATTTTTCGCCGAAAGCCGCCAGCTCCCCTTCGGAGAAACCGTAAACATGCCGGGACCAGGTAACATTCTGCCGGACCATACGCGCCGGAACCCCAGCAAAAACCACCTTTTCCGGAACGTTCGAAGTAAGGATTGCGCCAGCGGCAATGACACTTCCGAAACCGATTTTCACATCCGGCATGACAATCGCCCGCCTGCCGATCCAGACGTGATCATCAATGACAATACGACGTCGATGATCATTCAGAATTTCCATCGAGCCGAGATCCACAAGGCCGTGCTAATCATTGGACTGGATCAGGATATCATCAGACCACAATCCATCTTGACCGATGATCACGTCAGCTTTGTCACACACAATCCTTGCATTATTCACGGTCGTTCCTGCACCAATCCTGAGACTGGAAGACCTCCACATACGAATGTCAAGATTAACTGGTCCGGCCGTATCTATCTGAATGTTCCCACTACTTGGGCCCAAGGAGATTTTTACACTGCCACGCAAATCTTTCTGGCTGAAGACAACGCGATAATTTGACCGCACTGCCTCTCGCTGTGGTGCAACAAATTGAATTCGCTTCAGGACCTGATCATATGCAAAAATACGGCAGTCACGAAACTGGCTGCGCATATTGCGTGGAAAGAAATCAGCGATATCATGCTCGGGTGGCAGATCGTCACTCATGCCGCATCAGAACTTTCGAGCATTCCAGGAAACTCACAAAGCCCAAACCGGATTTTCATACATGACACCTCGGTCGCTGACCATTTCGAACA
Source organism: Gemmobacter megaterium (assembly GCF_900156815.1). GTDB lineage: Bacteria > Pseudomonadota > Alphaproteobacteria > Rhodobacterales > Rhodobacteraceae > Wagnerdoeblera > Wagnerdoeblera megaterium. Next base: position 60,955 of record NZ_FTOT01000011.1, on the reverse strand, counting down.
TTCGGCGATCCAGATCGTTCAGATCATAGTATTCGGCAAGAAGCTTTGCATCGAGAGCGTCTCGGGACATGCGTTGTGCCTGCCCTTGCTGAGAAAACTTCTTCGTGACATTGAACTTCTTGTCGAAGAAATCCTTGCCGAGATCCTTGCCTGTCACGCGTTCGAAGGCTTCGGCACAGGTCTGGCCGACCCGGTTGCTGGGCGCAATCAGGAAAGTCCACTTCACATCTGCACGACAGGCCAGATAGCGGTGCTGCACATTCCTGTCGCGCTCGACGATCATTCTCAGGAAGCTCTGCGGCTCGGAAGCCAGGCATTGCTTGTGCAACCCGTGCGTTGGTGTTGTTGCAATGTAATTGTACACTGAGATACAGCGATCAATCGGATCCCGGACAAACGAAAGACAGGTGATGCCTTCATCAGCAGGATCCAGATTTGTATTCTTCAGGAATTGTTCCATCGTGGCATGGCCATAGATGAAGTCCCAATTCCGTGGCAGATCGTAGGATTCGAATGCCCTGGTCGAAACCCAGTTCCCAGGCATATCGTAGACAGCAACCTCGACATAAGGCTCCGCGCCCTGTTCAAAGGCCTCTTTCATATTCCGCCGAACACTGGTTCCGGCAGTCTTCGGGATATGAGGAAAGATGAGGTGTGTATTCTGCATCGTAGCCTGCGTTATCTCCCCTGCCCTGAATCACAGGGCAGGAGCTGTCGGATGTTTACGGCATTGCATAGCCAAAGAAGCCTAGCTCGTCTGCCATTCTCTCAGACATGGCCCGGATAGTGTCGGGCTTGAGCTTCCTCATATGATCCCCCGGCAAGACTTGACGCTTGTGCTTGCTCTCGTCTTCTTTCGGCACGGAGAAGTTAACCTTGTCACCAAGAGTTGTACGCAATTCATCTGTGATTGGCTGGTCAATGAATTCGGATATCTGATTCAACCATTTTGGGGTCTGCGTGACCATATCCTCATACTTCAGCAGGAGGATGTCATTATGTCCGTCCATCAATTTCTTGAGGATGGACAGCCGGTGCTTGTATCCGCCCGCTTCGGCCACGGCATATTGATCGATGTCCATCTCCTCAAGCTTCTTGCGGCGCTCCATGAATTCCTGGAGTTTTGCAGGATCCTTCGGCGGCACATGGGATGTCTTGAACGAAAAATAGGCGGATGTAATGCAATCACGCGGGTCCCGAACCTGCATGATGATCTTCATGTTCTTCAGGATCGGCATCTGTGATACGAAAGGCCCGCGGGCAACTCCATAGTACACGCCGTCCAGCTTCATTTTTTCCTGATACTGAACATAGAGATCCTTGACCGGAATGGCCGATTTAGGGGCGAGAAGCGAGATCCTGTCGATCTCCATCCCCTTTGCATTCATGAAATCGAGAAGAATGCTATCTGTGATGGTGCTGCCTGCCTTATGCATGGAAACACACATTACACTTCTCATTTTGAACCTCCGGTTCTTATTTGTGGCAAAGCGGACAGCCGCCCATGGAATAACACAACCCTCATCCCTCGACGCTCACAGGCACATCATGGCCATGGGCCTTGAGCAGGGCGTGGCGGCGGGCGGTCTTGAGGTCTTCGGCCACCATTTCGGCGCACATCTCCTGCACCGTTATCTCGGGCTCCCAGCCCAGCCGCTGTTTGGCGCGGGCCGGGTCGCCCAGCAGCGTCTCCACTTCCGCCGGGCGGAAATAGCGCGGGTCAATGCGCACCAGCACATCCCCCGCCTTGACCCCCGGCGCCTTGTCGCCGCTGACCGACACGACCGTGCCGATCTCGTCCACGCCGGTGCCGCTGAAGGCCAGTTCGATCCCCAGTTCGGCTGCGGACCAGGTGATGAACTCGCGCACGGAATACTGCACCCCGGTGGCGATCACGAAATCTTCGGCCACATCCTGTTGCAGCATCATCCACTGCATCCGCACGTAATCCTTGGCATGGCCCCAGTCGCGCAAGGAATCGATGTTGCCCATGTACAGGCACTGTTCCAGCCCTTGGGCAATATTGGCCAGCCCGCGGGTGATCTTGCGGGTCACGAAGGTTTCGCCCCGGCGGGGGCTTTCATGGTTGAACAGGATGCCGTTGCAGGCATACATCCCATAGGCCTCGCGGTAGTTCACCGTGATCCAGTAGGCATAGAGCTTGGCCACCGCATAGGGGCTGCGCGGGTAGAAGGGCGTCGTCTCGCGCTGCGGCGTTTCCTGCACCAGACCGTAAAGTTCCGAGGTCGAGGCCTGATAGAACCGCGTGGTCTTTTCCATCCCCAGGAACCGGATCGCCTCGAGCAGGCGCAGGGTGCCGATGCCATCGACATCCGCGGTATATTCCGGCGCCTCGAAGCTGACGGCGACATGGCTTTGTGCGCCAAGGTTGTACACCTCGTCCGGCCGCACCTCCGACAGGATCCGCGTCAGGTTCGACGTATCGGTCAGATCGCCGTAGTGCAGCTTGAACCGCGCATTGTCGATATGCGGATCCTGATAGATGTGATCCACACGCTGGGTGTTGAACAGCGAGGCCCGGCGTTTGATCCCATGGACCTCATAGCCCTTTTCCAGCAGGAGTTCCGCAAGATAGCTGCCGTCCTGGCCTGTGATCCCGGTAATGAGGGCGCGTTTCGTCATGTAAATCCCGCAAGTCTGGCGGTGTCCCGCAGGGGGCAGCAGGCCGTCCTGTCAGGGCACCGGAACACCCGGCTGGCATAGCAAGCGCGCGGCTGCGGAGCAACCGCGAAACCGGCGCCAGGCCGGGCCGTCATGGGGATGCCTGCCGCAGTTGCGCAATCTTTGCCGATCCGTTACCCAAGATGCAAAGCACAAACCGGGTATCGCATTTCAGAAGGGAAACGGGGATGAAGGTTTTCCTGTTGGGCGTCGGCGCGCAAAAGGCGGGCACGACATGGCTGCATGATTATCTGGCGGCCGCCCCCGAGGCCGATTTCGGATTTGCCAAGGAATACCATGTCTTCGACGCGCTGACGCTGCCCGATTGCGTCAATTTCCGCAAGCGCATCGCCAGGCAGGCGATCCGCAGCCTGAAGAAACCCGCCGAGACCTGGATGGCGCAGGGCAAGGTGCGCAGGGCCGCGTTTCTGGCCGATCCCGAGATGTATTTCGACTATTTCGCCCGGCTGTTGCAGCAGGACGGGATCCGCCTGACCGGCGACATCACGCCCACCTATGCCGGCCTGTCCGAAGAGACGCTGATCCGCATCCGTGACGGGTTCGCCGCCCGCGGCATCACCGTGCGCCCGGTGTTTCTGATGCGCGATCCGGTGGAGCGGTTGCAGTCGATGGTGCGGATGAGCTTCCGCGACCGCAAGATCCACCCCAGCTATGAGCAGGAAACCAGCATGATGCGGCGCAAGCTGGCCACGCCGGGCGAACAGCTGCGGTCGGACTATGCCCATACGATCCGCATGCTGGATACGGTGTTCGGCACCGAGGCGTTTTACGAATTCTACGAACGGCTGTTCGCGGATGCGTCGATCCGGCGGTTGTGCGACCATCTGGGCATTGCCTGGCGCACGGCGGATTTCGACACCCGCAAGAATGTCAGCCGCACCGAGAACGACCTGACGCCGGAAGACCGGCAGGTCTTTGCCCACCGCTATCGCAAGGTCTATGGCTTTTGCGGCCAGCGTTTCGGCCAGGGTCTGATCGACATGGTCTGGCAGCCGCCTGAACCCGGCGCGGGCAAGCGGGCCGGGCGGCTCAGGCAGGCAGCAGCCGCAGAAGATAGCGGCCATAATCGTTCTTCTGCAACCTGAGCGCTTCGGCGCGCAGGGATTCGGCGGTGATCCAGCCTTTCTGAAAGGCGATCTCCTCGGGGCAGCCCATTTGCAGGCCCTGACGGTCCTGCAAGGTGCGCACGAAATTGCCCGCATCCAGCAGGCTGCCATGGGTGCCGGTGTCCAGCCAGGCATAGCCACGGCCCAGCCGTTCCACCGCCAGCGCGCCCTCGTCCAGATAGCTTTGCAGCAGGTCGGCGATTTCCAGTTCGCCCCGCGCCGAGGGGCGCACGGCGCGGGCGCGGTCCGGTGCGCTGGCATCAAGGAAATACAGCCCCGTCACCGCGAAATGCGACGGGGGGCGTTCGGGCTTTTCCACGATGGCGCGCACCGTGCCATCGGGGGCGAAATCGACGACGCCATAGCGTTCGGGATCGGCCACGCGATAGCCAAAGACCGTGCCGCCCGTGGCCCGCGCATCGGCCGCCGCCAGCGCATCGGGCAGGCCATGGCCGAAAAAGATGTTGTCGCCCAGCACCATGGCCGACGGGGCCCCGGCCAGGAAGTCTTCGGCCAGCAGATAGGCCTGGGCCAGCCCGTCGGGGCTGGGCTGCACGATGAAGGTAAAGGACAGGCCCCAGCGCGCGCCATCCCCCAGCAGGCGGCGGAACTGCGGCTGATCCTCGGGGGTGGTGATGATGGCAATCTCGCGGATACCGGCCAGCATCAGCACCGTGACCGGGTAATAGATCATCGGCTTGTCATAGATCGGCAAAAGCTGCTTGGACACGCCCAGCGTGATCGGATGCAGCCGCGTGCCGGTGCCCCCGGCCAGGATGATCCCCTTGCGTGTGGTCATGCGCGCAACTCCTGTAGTACCGCGGCCAGCCCGGCCTGCCAGTCGGGCGGTGTAATGCCGAAATCCGCCGTCAATGTGGCACAGTCCAGCCGGGAATTCAGCGGACGGCGGGCGGGCGTGGGGTAATCGGCGGTGGCGATCCCCTCGACCGCGCAGGACACATGCGCCAGGCGGAATGTTTCGCGCGCGAAACGCGCCCAGGTGGTGGGGGGCTGACCGGCAAAATGGTAGGTGCCGCCTGTCACGCCATCGGCCAGCGCACGGGCGGCCCCCAGCAGCGCATCGGCAATGGCCGCCGCCGGGGTCGGCCCGCCCCATTGGTCATCGACCACCCGCAGCGCGGGACGCTCTGCCCCAAGGCGCAGCATGGTTTTCACGAAATTCTGGCCATGGGCCGAATAGACCCAGGAGGTGCGCAGGATCAGATGCGCCCCCCCGGCGGCCCGGACCGCCTGTTCGCCCGCCAGTTTGGACCGGCCATAGGCATTGAGCGGCGCCACCGCATCGGTCGGCTGCCAGGGTGCATCGCCCGAACCGTCAAAGACGTAATCGGTCGAGACATGCAGGAACGGCAGGCCAAGATCGGCACAGGCCTGTGCCATGGCACCGGGGGCCGCCGCGTTGATCGTGGTGGCCAGCGCCTCCTCGGTCTCGGCCCGGTCCACGGCAGTATAGGCGGCGGCATTGATCACCGCCGCGCAGGGCGTTGCAGCAATGGCCGCGGCACAGGCGGCCGGATCGGCCAGATCAGTCTCTGTTCGGCCCAGTGTCACGATATCCAGCCCCGGCCCGGCCCGCCGCGCCAGTTCGGTCGCCACCTGCCCGGTCCGGCCGAAAACCAGAACCCTCATGCCTTGATCCCCAGCCGCTGGCCCACGCCCTGGCGGTCCAGCAGCGGGCGCCACCAGTCCTCGTTGTCGAGATACCAGCGCACGGTCCGCTCCAGCCCCTGTTCCACCGTCACCGAAGGGCGCCAGCCCAGTTCGGCGCCGATGCGCGACGGGTCGATGGCATAGCGCGCATCATGGCCCGGCCGGTCGGCGACAAAGGCGATCTGGTCGGCATAGCTGCCCGCCGCCTTGGGGTGCAGCCGGTCCAGAATGGCGCAGAGCGTGCGGACCAGATCCAGATTGCTGCGCTCGTTCTCGCCGCCGATGTTGTAGCTGCGCCCCAGCGCGCCCTGCGTCAGCACCAGCAACAGCGCATCGGCGTGATCCTCGACATAAAGCCAGTCGCGGATATTGGCGCCGGTGCCATAGATCGGCAGCGGTTTCCCGGCCAGCGCGTTCAGGATCACCACCGGGATCAGCTTTTCGGGAAAGTGATAGGGCCCGTAATTGTTGGAACAGTTCGACAGCACCACCGGCAGGCCATAGGTTTCCCCCCAGGCCCGCACCAGATGGTCCGACGCCGCCTTGGAGGCCGAATAGGGACTGCGCGGGTCATAGGGCGTGTCCTCGGTGAACCGCACCGCCGGATCGGGCGGCAACGAGCCGAACACCTCGTCGGTCGAGACATGGTGAAAGCGGAACTCCGCAGGCTTGCCCTGGCCAGTCCAGTATTTCCGCGCGGCCTCCAGCAGGTGAAAGGTGCCGGTCACATTGGTGGATACGAAATCGCCCGGCCCGTCGATGCTGCGATCGACATGGGATTCCGCGGCCAGATGCATCACCGCATCGGGGGCATGGCGGGCAAGGATGCGGTCCAGCGCCGCGCGGTCGCGGATGTCGGCCTGTTCAAAGGCATAGGCCGGATGGCCCGCCACCATGGCCACATTGGCCAGATTGGCCGCATAGGTCAGCGCATCCAGGTTCACCACCTGATGCCCGCGCGCGATGGCCAGCCGCACCACCGCGGATCCGATGAACCCCGCGCCACCCGTGACAAGGATCTTCACGCTCCGGCCTCCATGGTGAAGGGCGAGGGCCAGTCGGCCAGCCGGGGTGCGGCGGCATCCTTGGCGGAAACCACCGCCCGATCGGGCGCGATCCCCCAGTCGATGGCCAGATCGGGATCGGCGAAATGCACCGCACCTTCGGTGTCGGGGGCATAGATGTCGGTGCATTTGTAGGCGATTTCGGTCTCGGCCTCGCGGGTGACAAAGCCATGCAGGAATCCAGGCGGGATCCACAACTGGCGGCCATTCTCGAAGCTGAGCTCGACCCCGACCCATTGGCCAAAGGTCGCCGAGCCGCGCCGCACATCCACCGCCACATCCCACAGCCGCCCGCGCCCGCAGCGCACCAGCTTGCCCTGCGCATGGGGCGGCGCCTGGCAATGCAGGCCCCGTATCGTGCCGGGAACGGCGCTGAAGGAATGGTTGTCCTGCACGAATTCGGGCAGATGCAGCCCCGCCGCCTGCAAGGTGGCGCGGTTCCAGGTTTCGGCAAAGAAGCCGCGCGCATCGCCAAACCGGCGCGGCGTAAGGATCAGCACACCCGGCAAGGCGGTTTGTTCAATCTGCACGTCCTGCTCCCTGGATCGACCGGCATTGCGCCGCCCAAGCTACGGATCCGCCGCCCTGTTCACAATGCTTCAACAGACACCGGCGGGGGCTTTTTCGGCAGCGTGGCGCGGCCCCTGGCGGCGCGGCCCCTGTCCCGAGGGGGGGCACCGATACAGCCGGGCGGCGCCATGGCCCTGCACGCTCAGGGCCTCTCCTCCTGGGTGGTCCGGTCCGGCGCCCCGCCAAGATGCCGCAAGACCCTGTCGAGGTGATGGCGCAGCCTGTCCCCTCCCGGATCGGCCCGCAAGGCCTGTTCCAGCGCCCCGGACAGGCCCGGATCCTCCGTCAGGCGGCGCGCGGCCGAGCCCGGATCCCGCAAAAGCTCTGCCGCCAGCCACAGCGGCAGGCCGGGGCCGTGCACCGGGGCAGGCAGGTCGCGCAGCAGCAGGCGCAGCCGGTTGCGGCCATCGGGCCGCGCATCGGCAGGCACGAACGGCAGGCCGAAACGCTGCGACCAGCACTGCGCCAGATCCGCCGAGGCCACCAGCCGCCGCGCCGCCAGATGCAGCATGTCAGCCAGCAGGGTCGCCGCGTCGTCCGGCGGTGGCCCCTCCAGCCACAGGACAAGCGGCAGATCACAGGCGCGGGCCATCGCCAGATCGGAGGCCGCAGGCTGCACGCCGGCCGGCAGGTGCCAGACCAGCATCTCGGCCCCTGTACGCGCTGCGGCCCCGGCATCCTGCGGCGCCAGCCGCACCAGCGCCGCCTCGGGCCAGGGGGCCGGCAGGCCGGGCCCGATCAGCGCCAGCCGGGGAAACCCCGCCCCCTCCCCTGGCAGGGGCAGGCGCGGGTCCAGCGCCGCCAGCGCCGCCTGCTGGGCCGGGCGGCAATGCAGGATATGGGTGTCGGGGCTGTCCCGCCGCAGCCGGTCGGGCAGGTCGGGGTCAGGCCGGGCCAGATCGCGCCTTGCCGCGATATTCTGGATGTAATCGCTGTACCGGAAGCGATGGGCGCTGCGCTTCCACAGGGCAAGGCTGTCGGCATCGGTCTCGAGGTTGGTGTCGGAAAACAGGATCTCCAGGATGCAGTCATAGGCCAGGCGCTTGTCGCGCACGCGCACCAGATGCCAGGTCTGGGGCTCCCAGACATCGGCGGCAAAGGTCTGGAACCCCGGATCCCCCGCCGCATAGACCGCATTGCCGTTGATATGGCGGATATAGTCGCGCGCCAGCCGCACCTCGCCGCGATAGGGGCTGCCCATCACCCAGAACGGCTCTGCCCCCGCGACGATCGCCTGCAACCGCGACAGCCAGCCCCGGCGGATCGGCAGGCAATCGGCCTCCATCAGAAAGGCATAGCGGCCGAACCGCGCCACGCGGCGCAGCGCCTCGAACACCTGGGTGTTCGGCCCGGCCTTGTAGCCCAGATCCCCCACCGGCAGGGAATGGTCGCGGATATAGACATCCCGCGCGCCTTCCAGGTCGAGGCATTCGAACTGCACCCCGTCAAAGAACCGCGCCATGCCCGCCTCGGCAAAGGCCGCGGCGATCTCGGGGGCGCGGGCGGCGGCGGTGGCATTGTTGAACACCACCGCCAGCACCGGGGCGGGCTCGGCGACCGGACCATCGCATGGCAGGCAGGCCGCCGTGGCCCATAGCCGGAAATTGCCCAGGATGTCGTCGATATCCCCTGCCGTGCAGGGTATGAACACGCATCCCAGCGGGCTGAGGCCCAGCACCCGGTCCGGATCCGCCTGGCCCAGGATCCCCCCCGCCGTCAGCGCCTCCTGCGGCCCCAGGCTGTCCACGCGGCAGGGCAGATCCTGCGCGGCGCGGTCCAGCAGCGGGGCCAGGGCCGGATCGGCCAGCCCCGCCAGCACAACCCGCGCCGCCCCCAATCCCGCCGCCCAGTCCAGCGCCGCAAGGGCCGAGGGCCGGGCCACCGGGGACGCCAGGAACCGCGGATCGGTCCGCCGGTGGGGGTACAGGTCGAAAAAGGCCGGATGCACCAGAAAATCCTGCACCAGACCGCAGGCGGCCAGCCGTTCGATCCCGGCATGACAGGCCTGTATCAGCACCGGATCGGTGCAGACATGGCGCCACGGATACCAGCCCGCCCCGTCCCAGACACGGAACCCATCGTCCAGCCCGATACAGTCCTGCGACCGCAGACGCCACAGATCGACGCCCGCAGGCAAGGGTCCGGGACCAAGGACGACACAGGCCGCGCCCTGCAACGGCCGGGAATCGCGGGCGACGGACACAGGACGGCGCAACACGTTCCCCTTCATGGCAGGGTGCCGGGCGCGCCTTGCGCCCGGACCGTTGCGGGGCCGCTCAGCGGACCGGCGGCGCCATCAGATAGGCCGGGTCATACCCAAGCGCCCGGCATTCGTCGCCCCGGTACTTCAGGAAGGTGGCGATCTGGTCTTCGCGCAGGAAGTTGTAATAGTTCTTTTCTTCCTGCCGCCAGTAGAACTTGCCGTCCTTCTTGGTGCCCTTGCCCGCCCGCTCCAGCATGGTGTTCAGATCTTCGTCGGTGATGCCGATCCAGTCCTTCAGGAACCCCAGCGTGGGCAGCGGCGCGTTCAACAGATCCTCGTAGCGCAGACGCACGATCGGCTTGGCGTTGAACTTCATCCAATAGGCATTGTGGGCAAAGTAATCGCCCGTCTCGAGCGAAAAACGCGGCGCGATATGGCCCGTGATGGTGAAGGAGCTGAAATAGAGATCGAACAGATCCGTTCCCACGATGGATTCGACCGAGTCAAAGGGGATCGACGCGGTATTCGTCACATTGGCGGAAATGAAATTCAGATAGGACAAGAACACATCCAGCGGGTTGCGGCGGATATGTATGATATGGGTCGAAGGCACATCCTGCCCCTGCCACTTCGTCACATCACGCCCGCCATGATGCTTGAAGAACCGGAAACCGCGAAATTCCTTGGCCTCGCTCAAGGGTTGCTCGTGCAAATCGGGAATGGCCTTTGCAGAGGCATTCATGGCACCGGCAATGATCCCGCGCACCCAGGTGTTGCCGGATTTCGGGTAGGAATAGACACCAACGAGAGCCAAGTTATATCCTCACAGTCCTGGTTGTTCTTGAAAGCCAAAATATGTCTTGCGGAGATCGGGGCACTGTCGGGCCGCAGCGCGCACGTGCCGACGATGGCGCCGGACCGTATCCGCACACCAACATCTGCTGGCACACAGGGCCTGCATCAAGACCATTCGTCGTCCGACCATCGCCACCTAGGAAGTGATCCCTGAACATATGGCAGGGCCACGATCACGCCTGCTGTTTCAAGGCTGCTCATGTATCCTGACTATGACTGTCCCTGTCAACGAGGAAACCGCCCGGCCTGTCGGTCGAGAAACCCTGTGACATTCCTCCGGGCCTTTCCTATGTAGAGGGCAGCAAACCCTTTTCGGGCCCTGGCCCCAGCCGATCACCACGGAACGTTTCATGACCGGAACCGCATCCTCGTTCACCCTGCTGCATATCGGGACCGGAGGCGCCGGGCGGCTGGAGGACTATCTGGCAACCGCGGCACAGCGGATCGTGCTGGTCGAGCCCGACCCCGCCGCGGCCGCCGCGCTGGACGAGGTGGCCGCCGGGCAGCCCCGGCTGCGGGTGCTGCACGCCGGGCTGGGGGCCCAGGCCGGAACCGCCGAATTCCGCATGGCCAACCTGCCGGAACTGAGCAGTTTTCATCCGGCCACCCCCGATCTGCGGGCCTTGTTTCCCGGCCTGCGGGTGACCGCCCGTCACGATGTGCCGATGCTGGATGCCGCCGGGCTGTTCGGCCGTCTGGGCGGCGTGCCCGAGGCGCTGTGGCTGGTGCTGGAGGCCGCAGGCTCGGAAGCCGCGATCCTGGACAGCCTGCAGGCCTGCGGCGCGATGGACCGGGTGGACCGGCTGGAACTGCACTGCGGCGAGGAGATGTTCTTTGAAGGCGCCCAGCCCCGGCAGGTCTTGCAGGACCGGCTGAGCGCCGCCCATTTCACGCTCGACCGGCTGGATACGACCGACCCCGACTGGCCTGTCCTGCATATGCGCGCCAATACGGCGCAACGCGGCCTTGTGGCCGCAGCGGCGCGGATCGCCGATCTGGAATCCGCCCTCGAAACCGCCCGGACCGCGACCGGGGCCGCAACGCAGCAGGCTCAGGCCATGGAGGCCCGCGCCACACAGGCGGAAACCGCCCTGGCCGAAGCACAGGCCCGGATCGCCGAAGGCGACCGCGTGCTGAACGACACACGCCACCACGCCCAGGCCATGGAGACCCGCGCCGCACAGGCGGAAACGGCGCTGGCCGAGGCCGAAGCCCGGATCGTCGAACGCGACCAGGCGCTGGACAGCGCGCGCCACGACACCCGGATCGCGCAAGACCAGGCAAAGGGCCTGGAGGCGGCCCTGGCCGAAACACGCCAGTTGATCGGAGAGCGGAACCGCGCGCTGGAAGAGGCCAAGCTCCAGCTCCGCGCCGCCCAGGACAGCGCCGCACAACTGGAAACCACGCTGACCGAGGCACATGTCCAGGTTGCCGAACGCGACCGCGTGCTGAAAGACACACGCCACCACGCCCAGGCCATGGAAGACCGCGCCGCACAGGCGGAAACCGCCCTGGCCGAAGCACAGGCCCAGATCGCCGAACGTGACCGCGTGCTGAACGACACACGCCACCACGCCCAGGCCATGGAAGACCGCGCCGCACAGGCGGAAACCGCCCTGGCCGAGGCACAGGCCCGGATCGCCGAACGTGACCGCGTGCTGAACGACACACGCCACCACGCCCAGGCCATGGAGACCCGCGCCGCACAGGCGGAAACCGTCCTGACCGAGGCGCAAGGTGTGGCCGAAAGTGCCCGTACGGCCCTGGCAACCGCCACCGCCGCACAGGAACGGGCGCAGGCCGATGCGGGGATCGCGCTGCGCGGCCAGCTTCTGGCCCGCAACGATCTGCAAGAGCTTCAGGACCGCTTCGCCCGCAGCGAGGCGCTGTGCCGCAGGCAGGACGACCTGCTGCGCAAACTTGCAGCGCGTTTGCAGGATGCCGCCGCCCATCTGCAGGACAGCGCCGCAGAGCAGGCGGCCAGAACCTTGCCGGTTCCGGCGGCCACACCCCTTGCCGCCCCCGGCAAGACCCCGAAAAAGAAAAAGAAGAAATCCTGAGGGGCGCCCAGATGCAGAACAGGACCGGGATCGGCCCCCTTCAGTCCGCCATCGACGAGGCGCTGGATCTGCTGGCCGGCGATCCCCGCCCCCTGCCCGAGGCCGCTGTGGTCGAACCGCTGCCCAGCCTGCTGGCGCAATGCCAGGATCTGATCGCGGCGCTGCCCGCCTGCCCGGTGATCCGCACGCTGCACCACTTTGCCTGTACCGGCGGTACGCTGATCGCCAAATGCGTCGCCGCCCTGCCCAACACGGTCCTGCTGAGCGAGATCGACCCGCTGAGCACACTGGTCATCCCGCAGGACCGCCCCGTCTTTGCCCCGACCGATGTGCTGCTGAACATGCGCCAGACCACACGCCCCCTGCCCGAGGAGATGCTGGCCGATGTGTTCGTGGCGGCCATCGGGCGGCTGGCCGCGCGGCTGGCAGACCGGGGCCAGCATCTGGTGCTGCGCGATCATGCCCATTCGCACTATTGCACCCACCGCGATCCCAGCACCCGCCCGAGCCTGCGCCGCATCCTGGCGCCCGAATTCGACATCCGCGCGATCGTGACGGTGCGCGACCCGGTGGAATCCTATCTCTCGCTGCGCGCCAATGGCTGGCATACCCATATGGCGCCCCAGACCCCTGCGGAATATGCCCGCCGCTATCGGCTGTTCCTGGACGACCACCGCGACCTGCCCGTGCTGAAATACGAGGAGTTCACCCAGGATCCGGAACCGGCGCTGCGCCGGATCGCCGATGCACTGGATCTGGGCTGGAGCGACGATGCGCTGCACCTGTTCCCGATGATGCGCCTGACCGGCGACAGCGGCCGCAAGGGCGACAGCATCGCGCCGCGTCCGCGCAAACCCGTGGCCCCCGCCTTGCTGGACCAGTTGCGCGACTGCCCCGATTTCCTGTCGCTGCGCGCCGGGATGGGCTACGAAGACACGCTCTGACACCTGCTTGCGCCCGGATCGCCGGCCCTGCGTGACAGCCGCAGGGTTTCATGACACAGCAATGACACGGCACCGAAATCCTGGGAGGGGGCACCGGACGATGACAGACAAGGGCGCGGATCCGGGCAGCATGATCGAGCTGCTGTCCCGACAGATCGTCGAGCTGGAAACCACGCTGACCGCCTTGGCAGCGCGGGCCGAGGCGGCCGAAAGCCGCGCCCGGCGGCTGACACCCGCCCCGGCCACGCCCGATCAGGCCGACCGTCTGGCCCTGCTGCTCCATGCCTCGGATCTGCTGCTGGGTGGCACGGCCCCCGCACCCAAGGCGATCGGCGCCACGGCGAAACGGCTGGGCCCCGACGATCCGGTGGCCGCGCATCTGGCACGGGTGCGCAAACGGCTGAAAGCCGGTGGATCGCCGCCCGCCTGATCCCCGCATGGCCTGATCCGCTGGCCGTCCCGTCTTGTGCGCCATCTGCCGAAAGTCGCTGCACCGGCACGTGGATGTGCTGCCGGACGGAACAGTCCCGGCCCCCCGGTTGCGCGGCCTGGCAATGCGCACAACTCTGCCTTGAAGCGGTTGCCGGGATCGCTCACGATATCGTCGGCCCCCGGCCAGCCCCGTGCAGGATGCGCACGGCGTGCCCCTTGCGTAAATGGAAAGCTCTCCCGATGACTGCCCCGAATGCGGAACTGCTGCGCCTTGGCGAGCTTCTCAGGCTGCAAAAGCTGGACGAGGCCAGGGCATTGGTCGACCGCCTGCTGGACACCGCCCCAGAGGCCCCTGCCGTTCTGCTTGCCGCGGCGGATCTTGCGCTGCGAAGCCGGAAAACGGCAAGCGTGCCCGCACTGCTGGCACGTGCCGAGACGGCCGGTGCGAACCGCTTCGAGATGCTGGTGCTGCGCCGCCGCCATGCCGAACAGTCCAGGGATACCCCCGCCCTGATCGCCTGCCTGACAGAACTTGTGGCCCTGCGCCCCAACCGTCACGATCTGCGCGCAGCACTTGCTGCGGCGCATTGGCAGGCAGGAGAGGCGCCCCAGGCCCGGACCCTGGCACAGCTAGTCCGCAGCCGGGCGCCGGATCTGGCCCTGCCCTATCGCGTGCTGTTCGAGATCGCCTATGCCGAGCGGGATCTGGAGGAGATGCGCCGCATCGTCGAGGCCGCCATCGCCAGTGCCGCCCCCTTTCCCCGCTTTCCCGAGCTTGTCGAGTTCAGCTTTCTGATCCCGGCCCATGAACGGGCGGGGTTCATCCGCCGCCTGTGCAACAGGTGGCCGGAATATCTGCAGGATGCCGGGGCGCAGGGGCTGCGCCCGGTGGCCGACACCGCCGCCGAAGAGGCCCTGCAACACGAGGCCATCACCCTTGCCATCCAGGGCGATGCCGTGGCGGCCCAGGCCGCGATTGCCAGACTTCCGGAGGGAAATGCGGTTGTGCGGGGGATCCGCAAATCCGAATTGCCGGACATGCTGGCCAAGGTTCCCGCAGCCGCCGACCGCAAGAGGCCGGTGATCCGGGACACGCCCGACGACATGCTGTGCAGCGCGCCAGGGGAATCAGGGTCACGGTCCTGTTCTTCACCGGGCTGATCGACCGGGCCATGGGCGATGTCGCCCTGACCGATTGCTTCGTCGCGCAGGCCGGGGCCACCAGCGTCTTTCTGCGCGATTACCAGCGGAGGTTCTTTCTGCTCGGGGTCGAAAGCCTCGGGGCGGATATGGACAGCACCCTGGCCAGCCTGCGCATCCGGCTGGCAGAACTGGGAACCCGGCGGCTGATCTGCATCGGATCCTCGGCCGGGGGCTATGGCGCAATGATCTATGGCCTGGCCCTGGGGGCCGAACGCATTGTCTGCCTGGCCGCTCCGACCTGCATGACCGAGGAATTCGCCCGCGAGCACGGCGACACCCGCGGCCCGATGGTCCGGCGCAAGATTCTGGAAATTCCCGACCCTTTCGGCCATGATCTGCGCAACCGGCTTGTCCGGGCCCATGTGCCACAGGGGGTCTGGATGTATTTCGGGGCCCAGTCGCCCATCGACCGTGCCCATGCCGAACATCTGGCGGATCTGCCCGATGTGGTCCTGAAGCCGCTGGAGAATTTCGACCGGCACAATCTTGTCGTGCCCCTGATCCTGCGCGGAGAGCTTGCCGCCTGCCTGAAGCTGCCATGAGGATGCCCCAGGACCGTTCCGCCCGATCGCATCGCCCCTTGCCGGAGACGAGACAGGCATGAAACACGTGCTCAGACAGGCCCGGCTCAGCCATGGGGCGCTGGCGGAAAACGAACGGCACGGCTTTGCCGCCCGCCATGCCCTGTGCATCTATCGCAGCAATGCGGTCTACAGTTTCATCCCCAAGAATGCCTGCACGACCCTGCGCTATTCCCTGGCGCTGGACAACGGCGCCATCGCCGGGCCAGAGGATTTCGGCTGGATCCACCACAACAACTGGACCTTCTCGGCCAGCCTGCGCGATCTGGTCACCGCGCACAGCAGCTTTGTGCTGTTGCGCTGCCCCTTTGCCCGGCTGGCCAGCTTCTATCTGGACAAGATCGTCGGGCAGTTGCCGCCGGCGCCCAGACTGCTGCCCCTGCTGCCGCATGTCGCAAGCCTGCGCCATCTCAGCTTTCGCCAGTTTGCCCTGGCGATGCTGGATCCCGCGATCCGCGGACACAACAACCACTGGTGCCCCCAGAGCGATTTTCTGGTCTACGAGACCTATTCCGCCTATTTCTGCCTCGAACGCTTTGCCGAGGCCAGCGAGGGGATCGAACGCATGACGGGGCTGAAGGTCCAGGATGCCCGCGCTCTGGGCCGACACGATCTGTCGCGCTTCACACGCGACGGCAGCGCGCGCTATTGCGATGTTCCCGCCCAGGAGATCGCTGCCCTGAAGGCCCGCAACCTGGTGCCCGCAACCGAGGCGCTTTATGATGACGAGATCGTGGCGGCGGTCTGCCAGGCCTATGCCGAAGACCTGGCGCTGTACCGCGACTGCTTCGGATCCGGAACGCTGACCTTTCCATGAGGCACCAGGATCCCAGCCCTCCGCATGAAACACCGCCAGAGCTGTTGTCGACGCGGCTCTTTCCCAAAGGCGCGGGGGCGGCCGCCTATGTGCTGAGCGGCATCGCGGCCCGATGCGACTGGGCCGTGCTGTCGGATCACAAACCGCCGCAGCTCGATCTGCGCGGTGCCGGGCGGACGGACAGCCCGCGCCATGTCTTTCTGTCGCTGCGGGCGCCCTTTGTGGCACTGCGGGGGTTCCACGACCGGATCCTGCCCCGGATCCGGGGCAGGTTCGTGCTGGTCAGCGGATCCGAGGATGTGACGATCCCGCGCCAGACCGACCGGCGCTGGCGGGCCTTCGACGCCGAGGAACGCGCCATGATCGCGGCCATTGCCGATGATCCCCGCCTGGTGCACTGGTTTGCCGAAAATCTCGACAGCCCGTTCCATCCCAGGGTCTCGGCCTTACCGCTGGGTCTGGTGACGCCGGCGGGGGCCGCGCCGCCGCCGGTTCCGGCGCGGGTTCCGGCCTTTGCCGCCCGCGATCCGCGGGCCTTCTGCTGCCACCGCCTGCGCGAGGGGCCGCAGTGGCAGAACCGCCATCGGACCAGCGCCCTTGCCCGGACCGCCTGGGCGGATGTCTGCGTGCATCAGGACGAAGGGCTGGACGAAGCGGCCTATCGCGCGGCGCTGCACCGGCACGCCTTTGCCATCTGCGTCGAGGGCGGCGGGCTGGATCCGTCGCCCAAGGCATGGGAGGCGTTGCTGGCCGACTGCATCCCGATCCTGCGCAGGACAGCGACAAGCGCCGCCTATCGCGACCTGCCGGTCGCCTATGTCGAGGACTGGACCCCGGACTGCCTGGACAGGGACCGCCTGCGGCACTGGGCGGCGGATCTGTCCCCCTTTGTCGACGATCCGGCCTTGCGGGCCGGCGTGCTGGAAAAGCTCACGCTGCGGCACTGGTGGGCCCGGATCGCGGCCTGCGCAGAGACCTGAGGGCGGCGTGGGCTCAGCCCCCGGCCGCGCCGCGCAACACCTCGACATGCCGGTCGATGGCAACCTTCGGCTCGTGATAGCTCCGGGCAAAGACATGGCCGCGCAACCCGCGTTGCAGGCTTTCGGCCGATTTGGGATTGTCCAGCGCCCAGGCCAGCCCATCGGCGAAATCCGCCGCATCGCCATAGCCCGCGATATAGCCGGTCTCCAGGTGCCGGATCAGATCGGGGACATTGCCGACCGGAAAGCCCACCACCGGCGTGCCCGACAACAGCGCCTCGACCGGGGTTTGCGGCGCATTGTCCTCCAGCGAGGGAAAGGCGAACACATCGGCCGCCGCATAGATCAGCGACAACCGCGACGGATCCGCGACATAGCCCATGTTATGCGCCGGGATCCCCGCCTCCAGGCTGGACGAGCCGAAGAACAGCCCCTCGACCCCCTCGGCCAGGCCCCGCTCCTTCAGCAGCGCCAGGCTGTCGGCCAGGATCTGCCCGCCCTTGCGGGTGTTGTTCAGGCTGTCGGCCCCGAAGACGATATATTTGCGGTCCAGCGGCAGCCCCAGCGCCAGCCGCGCCACCAGCCGGTTGGTGGGCACGAAACGGTCCACCGGCATCAGGTTGGGCACCACATGGATATCCCGGTCCCCGAACAGCGAGCTTTCGCGCGCGCAATCGGCCAGCCATTGCGAGGGGCAGATGATCTGGAGGTTCTTCAGCTTGTCATAGGCCGCGCGCTTGGCCTTCCAGGCCTCGTGCGCCAGGCTCTTGTCGCCTTCCAGCAGCGGACAGTCGCGGCACTGGTCACGATAGCCGGTGCAGCCTTCGGAATAATGGCAGCCGCCGGTAAAGGCGTTCATGTCATGCAGCGTCCAGACCACCGGCTTGTCGCCCAGCAGGTCGGAAATGCGCGGATAGTCGATCATGCCGACGGTCCAGTGCAGATGGATCACGTCGATCTTGGCCAGTTCGCGCCCCAGCGCCACCGGATCGACGATGCTGTCGGTCCGCGAGAACAATTCGCGCGCGCGCGATTTCACCGGCCCCTTGCGGCCGACCGATACGGTGGACAGCCAGTGGTTCCACAAGGCCTCGCGGTCGCCTTGCAGGGCGGTGGCCGCACCGCTGAGCGGCGCGGTGAACACATTCGGATCCTGCCCGCTCTTGAAGATGGTGATGCTGAAGGCGCCTTCGCCCGCGGCCCGCAGCCCGGCCATGCAGCGCTGGCTGGCAATGCCCGCGCCGCCCGAATCCGAACTGGTCAGGATGGCGATCTGCAAGGGGGCGGGCGGCGGTTCAACCAGCCCCAGGCGGGCCATGTTGTCCAGAAAGATCGGCCGCAGCACAGGCGAGGTGCAGCGCGCCAGATCGGCATTGCCCGCAAAGCAGAACGCCTCGTACAGCGCCTGATAAAAGGCGCGGTGCTGTTCGGGCGACAGATCCTGCTCCAGCGTGGCAAAGAACGGCGGGTTCCAGTAATCGAACAGGAAGTAATCGCCCCGGTCGCGCTGGCCGATCGCATCCAGCACCCCCCAGGCCATGCGGCGCCACTGCACGTCCTGCATATACTTCTCGAAGGTATAGGTGTTCATCGCGCTGCCGGCGCTGTCCTGATAGACATAGACGACATCGGGGATCAGCGTCACCACCGGCGCAAAGGCCAGCGCCTTGATCAGGAACAGGCTGTCCTCGCCCATTCGGAAACCCTCGGGATAGAGGATCGTCTCGGCGAAATCGCGGTCGTAAAGCCCGGCCCAATGCCCTTCGGTGCTGGACAGAAGTCCGGGCATGTCCGCCAGGCTGGTCTTTCCGACCGTTCGTTCGGAAACCCCGGCCGGGTATTTGACCGTGCGCACCATCTCGCCATGGATCGGGCGTTCCACCCGGAAGGCCCCGCGCACGATGGTGCTGCCATGGGCGACCGCCGCCTCGTGCAGGCGGCGCAGGGCACCGGGCGGCAGGTCGTCATCGGCATCAAGGAAAAAGACGTAATCGCCCCGCGCGGCCCGGATACCCGCATTGCGCGACCCGCCGGGCCCCAGGTTCTGCGGATTGTCCAAAAGGCGGATGCGCGGATCGCGCGCAGCAATGTCCGCGATGATCGCGGCGCTGTCGTCGGTGCTGCAATCGTTGACGCACAGGATCTCGAAATCGTCCAGATCCTGGGACAGGGCCGAGTCGAGCGTCGGCACGATGGTGGCTGCGGCATTGTAGACCGGCATCACCACGCTGACCTTGGGATAGCGCAGCGGGCCGTCCTTGGCCAGCCGGTGCAGCGGCGCCGCGGCCCAGGGGCCGCCCCAGAGACGGCCGAAATCACGGATCATCGCCCGCACGGCGCGCACGAAACCGGGCTGGTCGGCATGGGCATTGGCCACGTCGATGAAATCGTCGGGCGTCGCCACCGAATGATCGCCCAGGCGGTGGACCTCTTCGGGGGTCAGAAAGGGAAACACCCGCGCCAGCAGCCTGCGGTGTTCGTCATGCAGCCGGTCCAGCGCGGTGTTCGACACCCCGCTGGTGCGGAAATTCAGCAGCGGCTCGCGCAGTTCGTAATAGGTGGCCCCGGCCTGATACAGCCGCACCGTCAGGTCGAAATCCCCGATGATCGGAAAGCCGGTATCATAGCGCCCGATCCGGTCATACAGGGTGGCGGGAATCAGCATCGTCTCGTGCCGCAGCGGCATCCGCAGCAGGACCGAACTGTCATAGCTCATGCTGGGCAGCACATGCGAGCTGCCATCGGCATTCACGTATCGCGCCAGACAGCCGGTGAAATCGCAACCGCTGTACATCTTGGCCTCGACCAGGCGGCGCACGGCATCGGGTTCGTACCAGTCGTCGGAATTGAGCAGCAGGATGAACGCGCCCTGGGCCAGTTCGATCCCCTTGTTCATCGCGTCATAGATGCCCTTGTCGGGCTCCGAGACGAAATAGTCGATATGCTTGGCATGGTTGCGGATGATGTCGAGCGTACCATCCGAGGAATTGCCATCGACAATGACATATTCGACGTTGTCATAATCCTGGGCGATGATCGAACGGATCGTCTGGTCGATCGTGGCGGCGGAATTCCAGCAGACCGTGACAACGCTGACCAAGGGGCCCCTGGCGCCGTCAGGGCGCGGCACATCCCGGATCCGGCGCCCGCCTTCGGCCTGCCGTTTGCCTGTCAGATCGGGGTAGGTCAGAAAACACCCGGCAAAACGGTCATGCAGTCGCATACAGCAAATCCCTGTATATTCTATCGAAACAAACCGTTGAATAATCTGGCACCATTATGGGCGCGGTGTAGATCATCAACGGTCAAAGTGCAACACACAGGGGCCTTGCGACCCGGTTCCCGGCACTGCGGATGCAGGTTCCCACGCCGTCTGCCAACGTTCCGCAAAGCCCTGCCAAGGCCCCATACCATCACCGGACACCACACAGCATCACCCCTGTCCCGGCTGCACGGGACCAAGGGCATTGCACGACAAAGTTGATCGCGCGCGGCGTGAAAACAGGCAGTTCTCATGGTGCCTGCCTATCATTGCATCGCAACGGGAGTACGACAGCGCCGCACCCCGTCCGGGCCACGAATCCGGTCGGCCGGGGATCCGGGACGGGGGGAGTATGGGGCGGGGTCAGCCGGCCCCGCCCCCCTCCTCGTCCCAGGCTGGCAGGCTGACCGGGCCATCCTGCAAGATCACCACCGGCGCCGGATACAGCACCGCTGCCGCCTCGGGCGGGGGCGGGAACGGCACCGGGCCATGCGGCAGCGTCAGCGTCAGATGCAGCGCCTCCCCCTCGCGGCGGATATCCCCGGCAAGCCAGTCGCAGCCGGCGGTCGCCGCCGCCAGCGGGCTGTCCTCGGTCACCCCCGACAGATCCAGCACCTGATCATTGATCGCCAGCAGGGGGCCCCTGCGGTGCAGCTGCAGCCTGTCGTCGCGCCGCATGGGGGACAGGGTGACGATCATCGGCACGGCACCGGGGGCAGGACCGGCAGGGCCGGGATCGACAGGAACGGATTCGACAGGCATGGGATCAACAGGCATGGACATCTCCTCAGAACCACCGGCCACGGGCGACAAGGTGCATGGTATCGGCGCGGCGGCCGCTGGCATCGCGGGCGCTGACCGAGGCACTGATATGGCTCGGTACGGCCTCCAGACACATGACAGACAACGACGTCGCCACCACGGATCCGGTCACGACCGGCGCCCCCGCAAAGGCGGCCGGAAAGGTCCACAGGCTGGCGGCCCCGACCGTTCCGGCCAGGCTGCGCCAGCATTCCTGCGTGCCATCGGCAAAGCGCAGATACTCGCCATTGGCATTGCTGCCCCGTTCCAGCAGCGCGCCGGTCGGCTTGCCGCCGGACTGGCTGGCCGGACCGACGACGGTGCCCTGATTGTAAACCTGTTTCCACTCGGTCCAGGTTCCGTTGGCATGGCGGCGTTCCCAGATTTCCTCGGGGTTGCTGGCGGCGGCG
The DNA here is from genome assembly GCF_900156815.1 of Gemmobacter megaterium. Taxonomy (GTDB): domain Bacteria; phylum Pseudomonadota; class Alphaproteobacteria; order Rhodobacterales; family Rhodobacteraceae; genus Wagnerdoeblera; species Wagnerdoeblera megaterium. Next base: position 39,293 of record NZ_FTOT01000011.1, on the reverse strand, counting down.
CGGCTGGCGGATTGCTTGAAGAAGTCGTTGTTGAACCGCTCGATCCGCACGATCCCGAAATTGCCTGGGGAATACCCCGGCGGACGCGCCTCGGGCGACAGGGTGGTCGCCCCAAAGGCATAGACCCCGCTGGGGGCATCGGTGCGGTTCCAGTCGGCGATATTGGCCAGCCCGCTCGAGGCCAGGCCCCAGCCGAAATCGCCAACCTTGGTCAACCGCCCGGCCGTGCCATCGACGCTCGATTGCGTCACCGCCGTGCCGGTCAGGCTGCCGCCCAGATCCAGCCCGTTCGGCACCGCGACCACGCCGGTGGTGCGGTCGGCGCGCAGCGCATCTTTCCAGACCGCCCCGTCGGCGCTGACCTTCAGCGTGAAATTGTCATCACCGATGGCCCCCAGTTCCGCCCGGCCCGACCAGTTCGACTGGAACAGCACCGATCCGGTTTCGGCGGCGTCGGCCTTGTTGATCTTCAACTGGTGCCCGGCCCCGGCATGGGTCAGCAGGGCAGCCGGGGCAACCACGGCCAGCCGGTTGGTGGCATCATGCGCGGTACCGATGCCCACCCCGGCCAACCCGTCGGTATCGACCGGCAGGGCCACCCAGGCCGTGCCGTCCCACAGGCGCAGGCGGTTGTCCGCCCGCCCCCAGGCCCGCCAGCCCGGCCGCAGCGCGACAAAGCTCCAGGCCCCGTCCAGCCATAGCGCCAGATGCCCCTCCTGCCCGGCCCAGGACCCGGTGGCGCCGGGGCCGGGGGCATGGACCTCGCCTTCGACCGGCGTATCGGGGGGCAGGGTGGCGCCGAAACTTTCCACCACCGTCTGGACCAGAACGTCCAGCCGCTGGAGCGCCTCGTTGTGGGTGACATGCTTTTGCGCCTGCGCCGGCATCAGATAGGGCAGGGCCAGAATGGGGGATGTGTCGGACATGGGGCCTCGGCGGGTTGACGGAGGCCAGAGCCTGCCGCGCAAATCTGAAAAACCGCCAAATCCGGCGCGCGCAGGCGCAACCCTTCGTCAACCGGGGCCGGTCAGAGCCTGTGCCGCACCGCCTTGAGCGCATAGCGCGCGAATCCGGTCGCCGCACGCCAGGGGCCGACCCCCGGTTCGTCGCGCAGGATCGACCAGGTGGCGCGCGCGGCGCGCAGCTTCTGGCCCGAATGCGACCCGGCCCCCACCCGATAGCGCGCCAGAACCGGACGCAGGCCCACCGCACAGGCACCCGTGCGCAAGAGCTGCAACCAGAAGGCATAATCCTCGTGCAAAGGCAGGGCGGGAAATTCGGCGCCCGCAAAACGCTGGCTGTCCCAGATGGCGGTCAGGCAGCCGATCGGATTTCCGGCCAGCATGTCGGCATGGCACAGATGGGCCCGCGCCTCGACCACCCGCAACACCCGGCCCGCCGCATCGACCCGCGCATAGGAGGAAAACACCAGCGGCGCCCCCTGACGCAGCACCGGCAGTTGCAGGGCCAGCTTGTCGGGCAGCCACAGGTCATCGGCATCCAGACAGGCGAGCCAGCGGCCCCGCGCGGCCCGGATCCCGAGGTTGCGCGCCCCTGCCACCCCGGCCCGCGCCCCGGTGCGGATCAGCCGGAACCGCGGATCTGCCGCCACCCGCGCCGCCGCCAGCGCCGGGCCTGCATCCTCCGAGGCATCGTCGATCAGCAGCGCCTCCCAGTCGGGCAGGCTCTGGGCGGCCAGACTGTCGAGCGTGGCCCCCAGCGTGGCCGCGGCATTGCGGAACGGCACGATCACCGAAACAGCGGGCACCGGAACGGTGGGGGCAGCGCCGGTCATGGCCTGGACATGTTGAACTCGTGATGCGCGATCGCATCGTTGACATCGTCATGCCAGGTCAGCCGCCCGCCTTCCAGCACCGCCCCATGGGTGCACAGCCGCCGCACCGCCCCCATGGAATGCGCCACAAAGATCGCCCCGCTGCGCGACATGCGGTCCATGAAGAACGCCTCGGACTTGCGCTTGAACCGCGCATCGCCCACCGCCGTCACCTCGTCGACCAGATAGGTGTCGAAATGGATGCCCATCGACAGGCCAAAGGCCAGACGCGACCGCATCCCCGAAGAATAGGTGCGGAACGGCATGTGGAACTGCGGCCCCAGCTCGGCGAACCCTTCGACGAACTCGACCAGCGCCCCGGTATCGACCCCATAGACCCGCGCGATGAAGCGCACATTCTGCGCCCCGGTCAGATCGCCATGGAAACTGCCCGCATAGCCCACCGGCCAGGAGATCGACCCGGTCGAGACGACGCGCCCCGAACTGGGGTTGGTGGTGCCCGCGATGATCTGGAGCAGGGTCGATTTTCCGGCCCCGTTGCGCCCCAGCAATGCGACCGAGGCTCCAGAGGGGAAGGTCACGCTGATATTGTCGGCCACCACCTTGCGCTGGCCTTCGGTGACATAGGATTTGCTCAGATTCTCCAGCCGCACCATGCGCTGCCCCCTAGCGGCGGTCGCGGACGGAATAATAGACCAGAACGCCCACGCTCCAGAACACCAGCAGGAAAAACCCGGTCAGCGCGAACAGGATCACCCGTTGCGGATACAGCGCCTGTTCGGCCACCGTCGGGCGGATATGGGCGGCCAGATAGCGCGATTGCCGCTGGGCATTCGACAGGGCGGAATCATACGAGGATTGTGCCGAATTATAGGTCGCCTCGGCGAATTCCAGTTCGACCTTCAGCCGTTCGAATTCGGCGGCGATCCGGGCATAATCCTCGCCCCCCGGCCCCTTGCCGCCTTCGCCGAACTTGGCGCGTTCGGCGGCGATCCGGGTCTCGATCACCTCGATGCGCCGTTCGGCCTGGCGGATGCGCAGATCGCCGGGCTGGGCGGTCTCGTTCAGCAGGTCCAGTTCGATCAGCACGGCGGCGAGTTGGGCCTGCAAGGTGTTCAGCAGGCCCATCTGCCCTTGCAGATCGCTGTCGATATCGACGATCTGGGTGCGCAGCCGGAAGGTGGTCAGCGCCTGGCGGGCCTCCTTGAGCCGTTCAAAGGCCAGTTCGCGTTCCTCGCGGGCATGGCGGGTGGCATCGGCGCGCGCCTCTTCGGACAGGGCATTCACCATGCGGCTCGATTCCGCATAGATCGCGGTGGCGATGCGGTCGGCATCACCCGCATCAAAGGCCAGCGCCCGCACCGTGATGATGCCGGTGCCCCCGTCATAGGACAGTTTCACCTTGCGCAGCCAATGGGCATGAAGATCCTCGATCGTGCCCGACGGATCATAGGCAAAGACCGGATCGGCCGGCCAGGCCCGCGCCCACATGGCGCGCAGGTTCAGATCGGCATCGACCCGTGACACCATGTCCTGGCTGCGGATGAATTCATACAGGATGTCGCTGTCCGAGGTCGACGACCCGGCCAGCTGGGTGATGCCGCCGATGATGTCGAACGAGGATTGCGCCTCTTCCTTGCGCACCGAGAAGGCGACCGTCGAGGCATATTGATCGCGCGCCACCGCCCACAGATACAGCCCCGACAGGGCGAAGGGCAGCAGCACCAGCACCAGAAAGCTCCACAGCATGATGCGGTGGCGGCGTTGCGGGCGCGCGGCAGGCAGCGGATCGGGCCGGGCGGGGGGGGCCGGGCGGTCGCGCCCGGCAAGGGGGGCCGCCTGAAGCGCCAGACGCCCGGCAGGACGGGCCACGAAAGACCGCCGCACCAGGGCCGGCAAGGGCGGACCGCTGCGGGGAACCGGAGCTGCCGGGCCCGGCAACGGCCCGGCATCGGGGGCCGCGGGCACCACGCCGGGGGCGGCCTCGGGGCGGACCCCCGGCAAGGATGGCGCAGGCCCCTGGGGCAGATCGGCAGGCGAGGGCACGCCCGGCGGGGGCACCGGCGCGTCAGCGGCGCCTGCCTGGGCCTCGGCCTCGGTCTCGGGGGTCTCTTCGGCCTGTTTCCGGCGTCGGCCGGTCTTCTGGCGCAGGCGGTTCAGCGCCCGGCTGCCCAGCCCGTCCAGCTTGCGCCGCCCCTTGCCCCCGCGCGTGCCTTCGGCCTCGCTGTCATCGGCAGGATCGGCCGCGCGGCGGTTGCGCTTGCGCAGGCGGGCCTCGGCTGGGGTTCGGGGGGTTTTTGCCAAGAGGTCACCTGCTGCTGCCCGGCGGCATTTGCCTGTCCTTGCGGCTTCATACATAAGGGGGAACGCAACTTCCAGCAACGATTGCGAGACGGTCGATGGCTGCCAGAGACACCACCACCCTGCCCCCCATCCCGACGCCGCCCCCCGCGCAGCCGTCGCGGCGCTGGCGGATGCCGCGCACCATCGTGGCGCTGATCCTGCGCGAAATGGCCACGACCTATGGCCGCAGCCCCGGCGGGTACCTGTGGGCGGTCCTGGAACCGGCGATGGCGCTGGCCGTGCTGACCACGGCGTTCAGCCTGGTGCTGAAAACGCCGTCGCTGGGCAACAGCTTTCCGCTGTTCTATGCCTCGGCCTATCTGCCCTTCACGCTGTTCAACGACATCTCGAACACCATGGCGCGGGCGATCCGCTTTTCGCGCCCCTTGCTGAACTATCCTGCCGTCACCTTCATCGACGCGCTGATCGCCCGGTTCGTGCTGACCACCATGACCCATCTGGTGGTCGGCCTGCTGATCCTGACCGCGATCCTGGGGCTGATGGACACCCATACGCTGCTGAACGTGCCCCGCATCCTGGAAGGCGTCGCGCTGGCGGCGGTGCTGGGCCTGTCGGTGGGGGTGCTGAACTGCTATCTGATGACCTCGTTCCCGATCTGGGAAAGCGCCTGGTCGATCGCCACGCGGCCGCTGTTCCTGATGTCGGGGATTTTCTACATCTACGAGGATCTGCCCTTGCTGGCCCGCGAGATCCTGTGGTGGAATCCGCTGATGCATATCACCGGCATCACCCGGACCGGGGTCTATTCCACCTATCAGGCCGATTATACCAGCGTGCTCTATGTGCTGACCATCTCGGGGATCACCCTGCTGACGGGGTTGCTGCTGCTCTATCGCTACAACCGCGACCTGATGGAACGCTGACCTAGATCAGCAGATCGCCCGGTTCGGGCCAGGCCAGACCGTCGATGCGGATGACCAGATCGGCGCTGCGGTCGCCATCCAGATCCAGCAACAGGCGCAGATGCTCGGCCTGTGCCTCGATCCGCGCCTCGGCACCGCGCCCGGTGAAGGCGCGGGCCTCCAGCACATGGGCAAGGCCAAAGGCGGTCAGGTCGATACGGTCAAGGCCGGGCTGGAAATCGGCGATGCGCCCGGCCATCGCCCCCGGCCGTGCATCGCCGGGGCGAAAGACGAACACATCCGCCCCCGCCCCGCCATACAGCAGATCCAGCCCCGGTCCGGACAGCAGCCGGTCCTCGCCCGTCCCGCCATACAGCGTATCGTCGCCACGCCCGCCCAGCAGGGTATCGTTGCCCGCGCCACCCTCCAGCCGGTCCTGGCCGCCTTGCCCTTCCAGCCGGTCATCGCCGCCCTGGCCCAGCAGCCGGTCATCGCCAGCCCCGCCCGACAGGCTGTCGCGGCCCTTGCCCCCCGACAGCCGGTCGGGGCCGCGCCCCCCGTCCAGCCAGTCGTTCCCGGATCCGCCGACCAGCCGGTCGCGCCCCGCCCCGCCATAAAGCGTATCCTCGCCGGCCCCGCCCTTGAGCAGGTCATCGTCCTCGCCGCCGCGCAGCACATCATTGCCGCCCTGCCCCAGCAGCGTATCGGCCCCGCCCCCCCCGGACAGCGTGTCGGCCCCCCGCCCGCCGGTCAGCCGGTCGCCCGCCGCCATGCCTGCCAGCTGTTCGCCCTGACGTCCGGCCTTGAGCACCAGCGCGATCCCGCCGATGGGCAGCCGGGAAAAGCCGCCCAGACTGTCCTCGGTCACATGGGCGACGGTCAGTGGCACCGGGCCTGCGCGCACCAGTTCGATCACCGTCTCGCCATGGGTCAGGCGCAGGCCCCAGGGGGTGGTGGCAATGCCCAGTTGCCCCAGGCTGCGCAGCATGGGAAAGGCCGACAGATCCAGCCGGTCCTCGGCCGGGTCGAAATCGGTGATCCGGGTCAGCGCGCCATTCGGGGCCAGCACGAACAGATCGCGCCCCGCCCCGCCGGTCAGGGTGGCCGGGCCGCTACCGGCGACCAGAATGTCATCGCCTGCTCCGCCCGACAGGCTGGCCGCCCCCGCCCCGGCCAGCAGCAGGTCATTGCCCGCCCCGCCGGTCAGCGCCCCCGCCCCCGCCAGGGCCCGCGGCGGCGCCAGCACCCCCAGATCGATGCTGAACTGCGCGATCCCCGCCGATTGCCCGGCGGCAAAGAGTTGCAGCACACTGGCCCCGCCATCCCCCGCCATGGCGCGCACCGCCAGCGCCCCCAGCCCCGCCAGCGGCACCGCCGCCGTTCCGGCCAGACTGTCCAGATGCACAAGCCGCCCCGTGGGCAGCAACAGCAGCAGCGACAGCCCCTGATCGCCGCCCCCTGCCAGCACATAGGCGCGGCCCGCCACCTCGACCGTCTCCAGCGCCGAGATCCCGGCAAAGCGGGTGCCCAGACCATCGACCACATGATCCACCGCCACCATCCGCCCGTCGGTTGCGATGCGAAACACCGTGATCGAGGAACTGCCCGCCCCCGCCACCAGAACATGCAGCCCGCCTCCTGCCTGCACCACGGACAGCGCCGAGGGCAGCGCAATGCCGACCCCGCCGTCCAGCACCGGCATCGGCTGCAACCGCCCTGCGGCATCCTCCCGCAGCGCCATGATCCGGTGGGTGGCCTGATCGGCGGCCAGCACCAGCAGCCGCCCCCCCAGATCGGCCAGGGCGATCCGGTCCCAGCCCGCCTCGGGCAGGCTGGCCTTGCGTCCGGCGACCAGCGCCCCGGATCCGTCCACCGGCCAGATCTGTGCCGTCTGCCCGGCCGCGTCCAGCGTGACGACCAGATGTCGCCCGTCCGCCAGCAACAGCCGGTCCAGCGCGCGCAGATCGGCGGGCACCCCGCCCTCGTCCAGGGCGATCCGGCGCCCCGGCGCCCCGGTACTGCCCGACACCAGGATCCCCGACGGCGCGGTGTGCAGGAATCCCGCCGTCAGCACCAGCGCATCCGCCCCCCCGGACTGCCAGCCGGTCAGCACGGCCAGTTGCGGCAGATCCCCCGCCCGCGACACGCCGGAATGGCCAAGCCGCCCCAGAAACGTGGCCGCCCCGCCCCCCTCGGCATCAAAGGCGGCGACCCCGCCCCCCGCACCGGGCCGCGCCGCCGAATAGAGCCGGACCTTGCCACCGACCTCGACCAGATCAAGATCGCCGATGCCGGTGACGAACGGCAGGATGCCGTCGCCCAGCATGGCGACATGCCGAAACATGGACATGAGCAGACTTCCCTTGCACCCCCGTGCAAGGCCAGCCTGCCCCGGCATCCCGCCGCAGGACCGGACCGGACCATGGCCAAACTGCGGCTTTTGGAAACAATCCGATCCATCCTTGCGCGCGCGGCGGGGTTGCAATTTGCGCCCACACAGGCTCACGCTCTGCAGGATATTTACCGGGCGTGGAGCCAGACCATGAAGATTGCAGTTGCCGGCCTTGGCTATGTCGGCCTTTCCAATGCCATCCTGCTGGCGCAGAATCACGAGGTGACGGCGATCGACATCTCGCAAGACCGGGTCGATCTGGTGAATGCGCGCCGCGCGCCCATCATCGATGCGGAATGCGAAGACTATCTGGCCAACCGCCCGTTGAAGCTGCGCGCCACCACCAACGCCGCCGAAGCCTATGCGGGGGCGAATTTCGTGGTGATCGCCACCCCCACCAACTACGACCCCGAGACCAACCGCTTTGACACCTCCTCGGTCGAGGCGGTCATCGCCAAGGTGCTCGAGGTGAACCGCAATGCCGCCATCGTCATCAAATCGACCGTGCCGGTGGGCTTTACCCTGCGGATGCGGGTGCAGGCGGGCTATGACAACATCCTGTTCAGCCCGGAATTCCTGCGCGAGGGGCGGGCGCTGCACGACAACCTGCATCCCAGCCGGATCATCGTGGGGTCGGACAGCCCCTCGGCCCGGCGTTTTGCCGCCCTGCTGCGCGAAGGCGCGATCAAGGGCGATTGCCCGATGCTGTTTCCCGGCTCGACCGAGGCCGAGGCGATCAAGCTGTTCGCCAATACCTATCTTGCGCTGCGGGTCGCCTATTTCAACGAGCTGGACAGCTATGCGCTGATGCATGGGCTCGACAGCCGGATGATCATCGAAGGCGTGGGCCTCGACCCCCGCATCGGCACCCATTACAACAACCCGTCCTTCGGCTACGGCGGCTATTGCCTGCCCAAGGACAGCAAGCAGTTGCTGGCCAACTATTCGCAGGTGCCCCAGAACCTGATTGCCGCGGTGGTCGATGCCAACCGCACCCGCAAGGATTTCATCGCAGACCGCATCATCGCCGCCCAGCCCCGTGTGGTGGGTGTGCACCGGCTGGTGATGAAGGAAGGGTCGGACAATTTCCGCGAAAGCTCGATCCAGGGCATCATGAAGCGGCTCAAGGCCAAGGGGATCGAGGTGATCATCTATGAACCCGCGCTGGAAGGCGACGAATTCTTCCGCAGCCGCGTGGTGCGCGATCTGGAGGCCTTCAAGGCTGAAGCCGATCTGATCATCGCCAACCGCCGCGCGCCCGAACTGTCGGATGTGGCCGACAAGATCTTTACCCGCGACCTGTTCGGCGTGGACTGAGCGGGCTGGCCTGGCGCCCTAGGCCTGGGCGGCGAGCCAGTCCTCCAGCCGGGCGCGGAACGCCGCGTCCACCGAGGGGCCGCCCAGGGTGATGCGGCCCTGTTTCGCCTCCAGCCACAGGCCCGGCCCCAGAACCTGCCGCGCAGGCGGCGGGGCACGGCGATGCCCCGACAGCACGGCAGAAATGCGGCTCTGTTCGGCCTCTGGCGTCGCGGGGGGATCGGCCTGCAAGGCCGCGCGCAGCCGGTCTGGCAGGGTGGGGTCGGCCTCCAGCGCGCGGGCCAGTTCCAGGCCGGCGCGTTCGGGCAGGGCGGCGGGAAAGGCCAGGATCCCCTCCAGCGCCGTGACCAGCCCCAGAAAGCTGCCGATCTTGGACCGCTTGGCCCGGCTGGCACTGGCGAACAGCCGTTGCAGCGCGATCCTGTCCGATCCGAACACACCACCGGCCACCGCACGGGCCACCACGCGGGCACGTTCCCAATAGGACAGGCCGGCGCGGATCTCGTTTTCCTCGACCATGGCGACATAGGCCTCGGCCGAGGTTTCGGGCGTGCGCACCAAGGCCAGGACGCTGGCAAACCGGGCATCCTCGGGTGCCAGCGACCGCAGCGCCACCATGCGGCGCCAGCCGGAGATCAGGCCGAACCGGCCCGGTGCCAGTTCGGCCACCTCGATGGGGGTGCGCTGGCCATGGGCGCGCAGGCTGTCGGTCAGCGCCGCCATATCCTCGGGGTCGGTGGCGATGCGGTCGCGGATCAGCCAGCCATCCTCGATCACCTCCAGCGGCAGGCGCAGCACCATGCGCCCCTCGGCCCGCAGGCTCGCCAGTTCGGCGGACACATCGCGCAGCGCGGATTCGGCCGCACTTTCGGCGGCCACCCGCGCCACCGGAGGCCGGTTGAACGCCGGAGCCCCCCCCAGCGAAAACATGGATTTGGTTTCAAGTTCGGGGGTCATCGCGGCCTCGTCAGAAACCGGGGGCGGCGGCAGGCGACGGCGTGCCATCAGACGACCCTCCGGGACAGGCAGCATGGGGCAGGGGGGTAAACCGCAGGAAAACCCGCCGAACGCTGTTTCGCATGCGAAACAAAAATGACGTAACCCATTGATTTCATGTCATTCCCCTTTGCGCGCCAGATCGTCGCGCCGCCAGATGCCCAGGATCAGCCGCTTGAAGGCGGCATAGGTGGCATCGAATGTCTCGCGCCCGCGGATATAGGTTTCGCGGTTGAAATCGCGGTAATCCGCCTCATAGATGCCATGCACCTGCTCGCCCGCCTGGCCGATCAGCGCAGTGAATTCCTGCCGCTCGGGCGTCATGGTGCGGCCCAGCCAGGCCTGCATCAGGGCCGCGAGTTCGGTTTGCTGGCTGGCATCATAGCGCGTCAGCATCACCCGCACCGCATCCCATTCAAAGCGCAATTCCTCGCGCCCCAGGGCACGGGCGGCGATGTTTTCCGACTGTTCGATCGAACCGAAGGTCGAATGCAGCATGTCAAAGAACCGCCCCGTGGAATCGAATTCCAGGAAAGAGGCCCCCGTCGGCACCAGCAGCACATCCGCCGCCGCCAGCCCGTTGATCGTCAGATATCCCAGCGCGGGCGGCGTATCGAGAAAGATCAGGTCATAGCGGTCCAGCACGCCATCTTCGGCCAGGCTTTCGGTCAGCGCCTCCCACAGCTTCCAGCCGCGCGCCGCCATGCGCCAGACGGGGATCTGGAATTCCGCCCAGTACAGGTTGAGCTGCGCCCCGATCAGGTCGATGTTGGGCCAATGGGTGCGCTGGACCAGGTCCGCGCTGCCGATCTTCAGGGCCTCCGACAGCGTGTCGTCCAGGGGTGCCGGCGCCTCGCCCCGCCCGGCACGCAGGCGGTTCTCGGCTTGCAGGTGCCGGGCGTAATGGCGTGCCAGCAGCGGGAACACCGTCTGCCATTCATCCTCGACCTTGCCCCCGAAGATCGAGGTCATCGAGCCCTGGCTGTCCAGATCCACCACCAGCACCCGGTAGCCATCCAGCGCCGCTGACATTGCCAGATGGGCGGCGGTGCTGGTCTTGCCCACGCCGCCCTTGAAATTGGCCACGGCCACGATCTTGGCGGGCAGCCCTTCGGGGCGCCAGGGCAGATAGGGTTTGGCCTTGGACCCTTCGGACCCGAAATGCGCCCGCAGGCGCAGCACCTCGTCGAGCGTGAACCATTTCGCGCCACCTTCGGTTTCGCTGGCGCCCTGGGGCAGATCGGGGTTGGCCTTGAGCACGCGGCGGAAATGCGCCTGGGCCACGGGGATCAGATAGCGCGTGATCTCCCAGGTGGAAAACAGCCGCAGCGCCCGCGCCCCGGTATCGTCCAGACCGCGCGCGGCCAGATCGGCCCGGCCCTTGGCACAGGCGGCGGCCAGCCGGGCAAAATCGCCGGTGCCGGTCGGATCGCCCAGATCGGCCAGCGCGGCATCTGGCGACAGGCCCATATAGGGGGGCAGACCCGGCGCATCGGCCCCTGGTTTGCCCGGCGCCTTTCCCGGTTTCGACCTGACTGTGACCATGGGCGATTCTCCATATCCGGGCGGGGCGGCCAATGCATGTGCCGTGTTTTTTGCAATATACCCCAAAAGACGGCATATCCAACAGTTTTGCGCATGTGTCTGAATTTTCTTTTTTATTCAATGCATTGCGCGGGTCTGTTCTGGGGGCGTCAATCGGGGGCTGGACGGCGCTTTCCTGTTATCTTGTGTTATATATAAGTTACGGCAGGCGTGACTTCCTTGTTTTTCCTTTTATCTCATGGGATTACGCCAGGGTGGTTCTGGCCTGGGCGACTCCGGAACCACGTTAGGCCGACTCTGGAACCCCGAAGCGGTGACTCCGGAACCACGTTGCCGCGCTTTACGGCTGGGGCCTGCTCGCGTAGCTTGGGTGTCAATGAAACCACGAAAGGGCAGTGGGCATGTCAGGCATGGTCGCGGCGAGCGGCGGAGGGCTGTTGCCCGACCGGCACCCCACGGCCGATTTCTTTCTGTGCGACTTTCTGGATGCCCTGCCCAAGGACGATATGGCCAGCATGGAACATCCGGTGTTCTCGCTGGCGACCCGCCCCGACCTGCGCATCCTGCGCTATGCCCATAACGGGGTGGAGCTGACGGTGACGCCCTCGGTCAAGGGGCTGGCCACGCTGTTTGACAAGGACATCCTGATCTATTGCATCAGCCAGTTGATGGCGGCGCTGAATGCCGGTCGGCCGGTGTCGCGCCATGTGTCCTTGCGCGCCCATGACCTGCTGGTCGCCACCAACCGCGAGACCAGCGGCGACAGCTACCGCCGCCTGCGCGAGGCGTTCGAGCGGTTGGCCGGCACGCGGATCACCACCAATCTGATCACCGACGGGATCGAGGCGACCACCGGCTTTGGCCTGATCGAGAGCTGGCAGATCCTGCGCCGCACCAGGGGGGGGCGCATGGTGCAGGTCACCGTCACCCTGTCGGAATGGCTGTACCGCGCGGTGCTGTCGAAATCGGTGCTGACGCTGAGCCGCGATTATTTCCGGCTGCGCAAGCCGCTGGAGCGGCGCATCTACGAACTGGCGCGCAAGCATTGCGGGCGCCAGCCCGAATGGCGCGTCTCGGTGGCCACGCTGCATCTCAAGTCGGGATCGGCCTCGCCCTTGCGGGTGTTCCGCCAGATGCTGCGCGAGATGATCGCCACCGATCATCTGCCCGATTACGCCCTGGCCGAGGAACCCGGCGACATGCTGCATGTCACCCGGCGCGGCGCGGTGCTGGAGCCCGGCGAGGGCCCGGCCCTGAAACCCGCCACGCTGGAGCGCGCCCGCGCCCGGATGCCGGGCGCCGATGTCCATGCGCTGGTGGCCGAATGGCAGGCGGTCTGGGCGCGCACCGGGCGCCAGCGGCTGCGATCGGCGGATGCGGCCTTTCTGGGCTGGCTGGCCCGGCGCGCAATGTGACGAAAGGGGCTTTTCCTTGCCCGCCCGCTGGTCCAGAAGCGCACGAGCCAGATCGGAGAATGCCCATGCCGGGGCTGATCGCCAGCCTGATCGTGCCCTGCCGCAACCAGCCCGGTGCCGACCGGCGCGGGATGATCGACGCCTTGCTGGCCGGTCTGCCCGACCGGCCGGATCTGGAGGTGCTGCTGGTCGATGACGGATCCTCGCTGCCCTATGATCCGCCGGCCTTTGCCGCGCTGCGGCTGCGCCGGGCGCATCTGGCGCCGGGCCAGTCGGGGGCGGGGGCGGCGCGCAACCTCGGGATGGCCGAGGCGGCGGGCGACTGGCTGATCTTTGCCGACAGTGACGATCTGCTGGACCGGGCCGGTCTGGGCCGGTTGCTGGACGGGCTGGCGGCGGGCCGCTGGCAGGGCTGCGATCTGATCGTGCCGCAGGCGGCCTCGTTCCGCGATGGCGATCCGGCCCGGAGGGGGCAGCGCCATCTGTTTGCCAACCGCCGTGTCGCCCGGGCGCGGGCCCTGGGCGACACGGGCATTCTGGTGCGGGTGCCGGCCTGCTGGATGCGGGTGGTGCGCCGGGACTTCGTGCAGGCACATGGCCTGCGCTTTGGCCCGGCGGCAATCGGCGAGGATGTGGATTTCGCCGTCGATCTGGGGCTGGCGCGGCCGCGCACCGATCTGGTCGATCTGGTGCTGCCGCATATCCGCGATGGCCACAGCTCGCTGACCTCGGACATGGGGGCGGCAGCGCGCGAACAGGTGCTGGCGGTCAAGATGGCGGCCAATGCCCGGCTGCGCGCCGGGGGGCTGGGGCGCTGGGACTATCCGCTGTTGCTGGACCTGATCGGGCTGATGCGCCACGACCTGCGGGCGGGCCTGCGCTGGTGGGGCCGCGCGCTGGCCGCGCGGTCACGGCTGGTGCCGCCCCTGGGCGATCTGGCCGATGCGCTGCGCGCGCGGCTCAGGACGCCCTCTGCAGGCGATGGCGGTTCCTGAACAGGAACAGGGCAAAGGCCGGGCGCCAGTACCACCCCAGCGCGCGGCGGAACACCGCCCGGCGCCAGCCCAGCGTTTCGGGCCCGAAGGCCAGCCCGGAACTGTGGGGCGGATGCACCCCCAGCCCCAGCGCGACATGCCGCCCGGCCAGACCCGCGCGGCGGCAATCCATCAGGAAGACATATTCATCCCCCAGCGGCACCTGGGCCCCGGCGCCAAAGCCTTCGTCAAAGGCGACCCCGGCCGCGCGCACCCGTGCCAGGCGCACGGCGATTTCCGGTGTGCCGACCTTGGCCGCATTCCAGAACCGCAACGCCCGGCCTGCGGCGCCATAGGCCTTGTGCGGGCGCCCGTCGGGCCCGTGCAGCCGCCCGCACAGGATATCGAGCCGCGGATCGGCGGCAAAGGCGGCGCGCACCTGGTCTTGCGCGGCCGGATCCTGCACCATGTCGTCATCGGCAAACAGCAGGATCTCGCCCCGCGCGGTGGCCAGGGCGGCATTGCGGCTGCGCGCCGCCCCCCGCCCGGCACAGGGCAGGATCCGCACATCGGGCCGCGCCGCCAGCGCCGCCAGCGCCGGGGGCAAGCGGTCGGGCAGCCCCTGCACATGCAGATCCTGCATCACACCGGCCACGGGCGGCGGCAGGACCGGCACCGGGCCATGCCCCATCATCGCCGTGGCAACGGTCAGGCGGGGCAGCGCCCCGGCGGCATCGGGGTCGGCGGGGGGGCCGATATGCGGATCGGGCAAGGGGGCCTCTTGGCTGGCAGGGCAGGGCCTGTCTGTCTTAACCGTGCGGCGCATGGGCGGAAAGGCCCGTCCAGCTTTGACAGCCGCCGCCGAATGCGCCAGATAGGGCCGACAGTTCAACGAAAGGCATTCCATGACCCTGCAAGCGCTTGTCCTGCATCTTGGCGCCCACAAGACCGGTACCTCGCTTGTCCAGAAATATCTGCGCGACAAGGACACGGCGTGTCAGAAGGCAGGTATCTGGCCCATGCCGCGCGGCGATGGCGACGAATTCATCGGCTGGGGCCGCGCCGCCGAGGTCGAGGCCGGGGCCAAGGGCCTGTGCGCCAAGATCGCCGAGGCCGAAAGCCGCCGGATGCGCTGTGTCGTGCTGTCGCATGAAAACGCGCTTGGCCGCCCGTTCCGGCAGGATGCGCCGCATCTTTACCCCGATGCGGCCCGCCATGGCGCCAATCTGAAAAAGGCCCTGGGCGAGGACCGGCCCTGGCGGGTGGTCTATTACATCCGCAGCCAGGCCGCCTTTCTGGAAAGCTATTACCTGCAAACCGTGCATGAAGGGGCCTGGCACGATTTCGACACCTACATGATGGGGCTGGGGCTGCACGGCTTTTCCTGGCGCCCGCTGTATGACGCGCTTTGCGGGCTGTTCGGGGCGGAAAACGTCGTGCTGCGCTCGTTCGACGAGGATATCGCCGCCGGGCAGGCCGCCTATCTGGAACGGTTCCTGACCTCTGCCACGGCGGCGGATCTGCGCCCCTTCGGCCAGTTCGACTACAAGCCGGTGCGCAATCCCAGCGTGGGCGACCGCGGGCTGGAGCTGGCGCGCGGCATCAACCCGATGCTGCGCAACCCGGCGGAACGCAAGCTGTTCCGCAAGTTCCTGCAAGAGCATTTCTCGAACCGCGACTATCCGCGCCCGGCGCTGTTGTCCGAGGCCGCGCGCGAGGAAATGCGCGCCCGCTATGATGCCGAAAACGCCGAACTTCTGGCGCAATCGGCCCGGACGGCACGCGCGCCGTCCTGAGGCCCTGCCGGGGGCGGTCCCCGCCCCCGTCCGCCTCAGCCCTGGTTTTCCCAGGCCGCCGGTTTGGGAAAGCGCGTGTCCAGAAAGGCGCGCACAGCTTCGTGCCAGCCCGAAGGTGCGGCATCGGCGCCGCCTTCGTTGATGCAGATGAAATGGTATTTCCGGTCTTCGGCCTGTTTGAGTCGCTTGGTCCAGAACAGGTCGTTTGACTTGACCAGGATGCTGTCCTTGCGGGTGGACACCGCCTGCCCGCTGCCCATGGCATAGTGGTGATACAGAAAGCTGGGAATGTTCAGATCGGTCGGCCGGCGAAAGCGGTTGACGCGGAATGCCGCGATCTGCGCGGCGAACCGCGTCTCGATCTCGTCCAGCACCGGGCGCAGCAGGGCATAGGGCACATGCTGGTGCAACTGGGTCGGGGCAAAGCCGAAGGTTTCGCGCACCAGGGCGGCGGAATTGCGCGCGGCATTCAGGTAATCGGGATCGCCTTCGCGCACCGGGCCAGACACCACGCCATAGCCTTCGAGCCGGGACTGCGATTGTCCGGTCTCGGTAAAGAATTCCAGCTTTGTCATGGGCCGCATGACAAAGAAATCGTCATTGAGATAGATGAACCGCTCGGCCAGCCCTGGAATGCGGTGCAGGAAGGATTCGATCACATGCGAGCTGAAGGTGGGCAGCACCTCGGGGGGCATCACCTCCTCGTGGCGCACCCAGGTCAGGCGCGGGTGATCGGTGGCCAGCCAGGCCGGCGGGGCGCAGTTGGAAAACACGAAGATCCGCCGCAGCCAGGGCAGATTGCGCTCCAGCGCCCGCAGCGAATAGCGCAGCTCGTCATTGTTGTGGAACCGTGACAGCGCCTCGGCATCCTCGCTGCGTGCCAGCGCGGTCTCGGGTTCGGGCGCGCCCGACCATTGGCGGTACATTGCCTGCCAGTCGGGATCTTCGTGGTTGACCCAGGTATAGACCGCATCCACCGGCATCGCCGCAGAGCGGGCGGCCAGCGAGGGCGCCCCCAGGACCTCTGTGGCCGTGACAAGGCCCGGACGGCCCAGCTGGTCGCCGTAATACGCCCGCATGACCCGGTTGGAGCTGTTGGGCGACATCCATTTTCCAGGCTCGGTCTCGTGGTAGCTTTCGAGCACGATCTGCATCGGATCGAGATCAGGGCCGTTGAAGGTGATTTCGACCGATTGGGCCGACTGGATCCGGGCCTTGATCTTTTCCATCCCCAGATGGACCTTTTTGCCATCCAG
The DNA here is from genome assembly GCF_900156815.1 of Gemmobacter megaterium. Taxonomy (GTDB): domain Bacteria; phylum Pseudomonadota; class Alphaproteobacteria; order Rhodobacterales; family Rhodobacteraceae; genus Wagnerdoeblera; species Wagnerdoeblera megaterium. Next base: position 22,601 of record NZ_FTOT01000011.1, on the reverse strand, counting down.
CGTCAGGTTGGCCCCTGGGGTGCCGGTGGCCAGAAAGGTGGTGGCCGACAGCAGATCGACATCGCCGACCCCGATCTGCAGGTCCCGTTCGCTGCGCTCCAGTTCCAGCACGCCGACCTGGCTGGCCAGCCGGGCCAGCAGCGCATCGAAGGATTGCGGCAGCTTTGGCGTGGGATCGCGCAGGATCGGATTTTCGCTGGCGCGCACCACCGCCTCGACCATGCGCGAGCGCCGGTTCAGATAGCGCCGCACGGCGCGGGAGAATTCCCTGGGATTGGCAATCGCGGCAAGCAGATAATCACGCAGCCGGAGCCCCTTGCTTTTGGGCAGAGGGTTGAGGCGGCGCAGAAAAGTCTTGAGGCGTGAAAGCAAGGAAAAACCTTTCCGAGGAGATATGCCGTGCCCTGCGGGACGTCATGCAACTGTCACAATGCGGATGACCGATGACTAAAGCACGGCCTTGCAGGCATCAAGGCCAGACGGCCCGCACCTGGCAGGCGAAGGCCCCCCGCAAGGGGGCCGGACGGGGGCGGGCGGGGCGCGCTGGACCGGGGCGGGGCGCAGGGGGCAGGCGCCGGTGCGCCTTGGGCCCCAGGGCGCGCCGGGCGCGGGATCAGGCCGTCCGGCGGCGGCGGCGCATCCAGGCCAGCCCGGCCAGCGTTCCCGCCAGAAGCAGGCCCGAGGCGGGCAGGGGGACGGGGGCGATGGGCACGGCGGCATAGGTCTCGCTGGTGGTCAGCCGCAGCCGCTGCGCCTCTGGTGTGCTGTCCCCGGAATCGCTGCCCCCCGGTGTCAGCGGCAGGATGCCAGGGCCGGACGGCGGGGTGCTGCTGCTGGTCCGCAGGGTGCCGGGCGGGGTCACCGGCAGTCCGGGGATGCCCGGCGCCTCGGACAGGGCCAGAAGCTCTGGGTCGGGCAGGCAGGGGCCCAGCCGCAGGCTGCCATCATCCAGCGGATGGCTGCATATCTCGACCGACCGCATCCCGATGCAGCCGCTGACCTCATGCGGGGTGCCGGGGATATTGCCATCGGCGGCCCGGCTGATCCGCGCGCGGCCCTGGCCGTTTTTCAGGCCGGTCTCGAAAATGCCGGGGATCCAGGCATGGGACACCGTGCCTGCCGCGTCGAAGGCCACGAACATCCGGTCGGTATGGCTGACAAAGCCGGTGACAGAGCGGATGCGCCCCAGATACAGCGTTTCGGGCACTTCGGGCATCCCGCAGGCGCGCATGTCCCCCGGCGTTGCGATCCGCTCGGGGTCGGGGGCGGCGTCCACGATGACCTGATGCAGATGGGTCGGGGCCTCTGCCGGTGCCGCATCGGGGCTGTCGCTGGCCAGATCGGCCAGGCATCCGGCCAGGGCGGTCTGGTCCGGGGCGGGCAGCCGGTCGGTCACCTGGCGGCCGGTATCGCGCGAGATGGCGGTCAGATGCAGTGTCTCGCCGCTGGCAAGGCTGCTGGCCACGGTCGCGGCCAGCGCCCCGGTCAGCCGCAGGCTGTCGCCAGAGGCTTCGCGCAGATAGTCGGGCAGGTCGATCGGGGCCGCATCGCCGATCTGCAACTGCACCGGCTGGCCCGGCGCGAGCGCATATTTCAACTGGATGCGGATCTCGGGCGCCTGTCCGGCGGCTGCGGCCATCTGCACCGTGCTGGCCGGGCTGCGCAGCACATCGGAAAAGGCCACCGCCTGGCCCTCGGGGGACAGATAGCGCGACTGCGCGATGTCGATCCGGGCGGAAACCAGACAGACCGCGCCGTCGGCCGTCCGCAGCACCGAACTGCCATCGGGGCGAAAGCTCTGGCTGACGGGGATCCCGCGGAACCGCGCCCCGTCCTCGGGGCCGATCCGCACCGGCGCCGCAGCAAGGATCGTGGGGCAAAGCCCGGCCAGAACCAGTGTGATGGCCCCGGCGGATCTGGAAGAGGGGAACGGGAACACTCGCATGGCAGTCTCGATGAGCACGTGTAAAAACAAACACATCGCAGATTTTTACCCGCTGGTCCACAACAGCCTGAGGATTGTTCACCCAGGCGCGATAGTCCTGTTGCAGGGCGGTTTGTTGTTCGCTTTTGCCTGTAGTCTCTGCCGGGGGTTGCGGGATCGGGGGCCGGGCCACCTGGGGCAGGCCGGGCGATTCGTGCCCGGTGGCGGGCGGTTTCGTGCCCGGTCGCTGCGGCCTTGCCGGGCCGGAAACGGATTGTTCACGAATTGGCATCAAGAAAAAGGTCCGTTGCCGCCCCGCTTTCGCCCTCATTCTCGACAATCTTGCCACGGATCGGGGGCGCGATCCGCCCCACCACCTCCAGAATACCAAGGGCCCGTCCGGGCCGGGCAGGATGCGCTTGCGACCATCAGACCAGACACGCGCGGGGATCGGCGGCAATGCCTATGAGTCCGTGCTGCGCGGCTTGCGCGGGGGGGTGCTTGTCGTTGCCCTGCTCAGCGCGGCCATCAACGTGCTCATGCTGACCGGCTCGGTCTACATGATGCAGGTCTATGACCGGGTGCTGTCCAGCGGGTCGGTGCCCACCCTGGTCAGCCTGTTCGCCATCGTGGTGGTGCTCTACGGGTTTCTGGCGCTGTATGATTTCCTGCGCGGGCGCCTGCTGGGGCGCATGGCCATCCGGCTGGACCGCGGCCTTGGCACCGCCACCTTCCGCGCCTGGATCCAGGGCGGCACCGGCACGACCGACCACGAGGCGCAGCCGCTGCGCGATCTGGAAACCCTGCGCGGGGCGATTGCCAGCCCCGGCGCCCAGGCGCTGTTCGACCTGCCCTGGCTGCCGCTGTTCCTGGGAGTGCTGTTCGTGCTGCATCCCTGGCTGGGCTGGCTGACGGTGGGCGGGGCGCTGACCGGGCTGGCGCTGACGCTGGCGAACGGGGCCATCCTGGGCAAGTCGCTGTCGCGTTCCGGGGCGCTTGAGGCGACGGCGCGCAGCTTTGCCGATGGCAGCCGCCGCGATTCCCAGACACTGGTGGCCATGGGGATGGAGCCGGCGGTCAACCGGCACTGGCGGCGCCTGCAGGATGCGGCGCTGGCCGCCGGGCAGATCGGCAAGGATCCGTCCGAAGGGCTGGCGGCCGTGTCGCGCGCCTTTCGCATGTTGCTGCAATCGGCCATCCTGTCGCTGGGCGCCTATCTTGTCCTGCAAGGCGAGATTTCGGCGGGCAGCATCATTGCCGCCACCGTGCTGGCCGGGCGTGCGCTGGCGCCGGTCGATCAGATCACCGGCCAATGGCGGCTGATCGGGCGGGCGCTGCATGCCCATCGCCGTCTGGCGGCCTTCTTTGCCGATCCGGCGGCGCGCGATCCGCAGGCCAGCGTCGATCTGCCCTTGCCCAAGGGCGAGCTGATCGTGTCGCAGGTCACGAAATTCGCGCCTGGCAGGCCGGGCACCGACCGGCCCCGCCTGCTGACGCAGATGAGCTTTCGGCTGAACCCCGGCGACGGGCTGGGGGTGATCGGCAACAGTGCTGCCGGAAAATCCACCCTGGCGCGCGTGCTGGTCGGGGCCTGGACGCCGGATGCCGGCGAGGTGCGGCTGGGCGGTGCGCTGTTGTCGCAATGGAGCGCCGAGCGGCTGGGCCGGGTGGTGGGCTATCTGCCCCAGCAGGTCGATCTGCTGCCGGGCACGGTGCGGGACAATATCGCCCGCTTTGATGCGGGTGCCAGCGATGCCGACGTGATTGCGGCGGCGCAGATGGCAGGGGTCCATGACATGATCCTGGCCTTGCCCGAAGGATATGCCACCCGCGTGGGGGACCACTGGACCCCGCTGTCAGGGGGCCAGAAACAGCGCATCGGCCTGGCGCGGGCGGTCTATGGCACGCCCGCGCTGGTGGTGCTGGACGAACCGAATTCCAATCTGGATGCGGCCGGCGATGCCGCGCTGGCGCGGGCCATCCTGGCGCTGCGCCAGGCCGGGTCCATCGTGGTGGTGATGGCCCATCGGCCAAGCGCGATCGCGGCCGTCAACAAGGTGCTGATCCTGCATGGCGGCATGGCGGCGGAATTCGGCGACAAGGAGACGGTGCTGTCGGCGGCCATTGCCCGCGATACCGCACCACCGCCCGCCCCCGCCGTGGTACCCGCCCCGCCCGCCCCGCCGCCTGCCGAGGGGCAACCGGCCAGATCAGGGGCCAATATCTGGTCCGCATCGCAAAAGCGGCCGCGCCCGGCACGGGCCGTGCGCGCAGCCTTGCGGGAGGCATGACCATGACACGGCAAACTGCACCGGCCCCCGTGCTGAAGGATGGCCTGCGTTCGACGGTGGTGGCAGCCCTGGTGGCCACGGGCCTGCTGTTCGGCGTGCTGCTGGTCTGGGCCAGCCAGACCATGATCAACGGCGCGGTGATCGCCGCAGGCCAGGTGGTTGTCCATGGCAAGCCCAAGGTGGTGCAGACCGTCGATGGCGGCGAGATTGCCGAAATCGCGGTCCGCAACGGCGAACGGGTGCAGGCCGGTCAGGTGCTGGTGCGGCTGGACCCGACCATGCCGCGCATCAATCTGGAAATGGCCACCGGCCGGCTGGCCGAGGCGCTGGCCCGCCGGGCCCGGCTGGAAAGCGAACAGCTGGGCCTGCCGGCGCCGCTGTTCCGCTACCCCGACCTGCCGTTCCCCTTGCCCGAACTGACCCGGCAGGAAGCCGGGCAGCGCCAGATCTTTCTGGCCCGCGCCGAGGTGCTGCGCGGCCAGCGCGAACAGATGGTCGAACGGCTGGGCCAGCTTGCCAGCCAGATCGTCGGGATGGAGGCGCAGATCGCCGCCCGCCGGGATCAGCTTGCCTCGCTCGAGGATGATCTCGACAAGCTGTCGCGGTTGCGCGCGCAGGGGCTGGTGCGGCAAGGCCAGATCAGCGAATTGCAACGCGCGGTCTCGGACATGCACGCCCAGATCTCGGTTCTGGGGGCCGATCTGGCCCGCAGCGTCAACACCCGCCGCGATATCGAGCTGGAAACCCTGCAGGCCGAACGCAGCTTTCAGGAAGAGGTGGTGACGGAACTGCGCAGCGTGACCGCCCTGATCGACGAGCTGACGCTGGAAATCGTCACCCGCCAGGCCCAGTTGAAGCGGATCGAGATCCGCGCCCCGACCGATGGCACCGTGCATCAGTTGCAGGCCACCACCACGGGCGGGGTGCTGGCCCAGGGCGCCACCGTGGTGGAGATCCTGCCGCTCGAGGAAGGCATGGCCTTCGAGTTGCGGGTCGAGCCGCGCTCGGTGTCGCAGGTCTATCCGGGGCAACCGGCAACGGTTGTCATGGCGGCCTTCAACAGCCGCACCACGCCCCGGCTGGAAGGGCAGGTCGTGTCGGTCTCGCCTGCGGCGATCACCGATCCGGCCACGCGGCAAAGCTATTATCTGGTGGAACTGACCATCCCGCCACAGGAACTGGCGCGGCTGGGGGCGGTGGATCTGGCCCCCGGAATGCCGGTCGAGGCGTTCATGGGCACGGCCGAACGGTCGGTCTGGTCCTATCTGGTGGAACCGCTGGCCGCGCAACTGCGCCGCGCCTTCCGCGAGGCCTGAGCCCGCCCCGGCCCAGTTGCGACCTGCAAGGCACAGATCGCCGGGCAAATCCGGCGGTTCCTGCCTTGCGCCTTGTGCGGTACGGGCATCGCAGGCATCCTTTGCGGCAAAACACCTGGCGCGACCCGGCCCTTGGGTCCCGACCAGATATCACGAGCAGAGCACGGCAGGCGATTTCATGACCCGATCGGCAAGGACCGGCCGCCCGGCCCCTGCGTTGGCGTTCCTTGTGGCGCTGGCTCTGGGGGCCTGTACGCCGTCACAGGATCCGACCGCGCCGACCTTTCCCTTTGCCAAGGGCTGGCGCGGGGCCTCGGCGGGTGCGCCGGTGCTGTTGGCCAATGACCGCTGGTGGCTGCGGTTGCAGGATCCGGCGCTGAACCGGCTGGTGGATCTGGCGTTGCGCGAAAACCTGACGCTGGTGGCGGCCCGCCACCGGGTCGAACGGGCCGAGGCCGAACGCGCCGCCGTGCCGGGGCAACTGTCGCGCAGCGGGCAGGTCGAGGCAGGGTTTGGCGGGGCGGATACCGGCCCCGGCCAGCGCCGGGCCGATGCGGTGCTGGGGCTGGAATGGCTGTTCGATCCCCATGGCGGCCAGCGTGCAGGGCGTCGCGCGGCCGAGGCGCGTCTGCTGGGCGCCGAGGCCGACCGCGATGCCGCCCGCCTTCTGGTGCTGTCCTCGCTGGCCGAGGCCTATCTGGATCTGCGGTTGCGCCAGCAGCTTCTGGTGCAGCGCCGTCAGGAACTGGCCAGCCGCCGCCAGACCCTGGCCATGGTGCGCACCATGGCCGATGCCGAGGCCGCCACCCGGATCGACATGGCGCGCACCTCGGCCCGCGTCGCCGAGATCGAGGCGCAACTGCCCGGAGCCCAGGCCGCGATCACCGCGCGGATCAACGAGATCGCCGTGCTGGCCGGTCAGCAGCCGGGCCAGTTGCCGCTGGATCTGCGCCCGGTGGTGGCGGTGCCGCGTCCGGGGCTGCGCCCTGATGTGGGCATTCCGGCCGATCTGTTGCGCAACCGCCCCGATATCCGCGGCGCCGAACAGGCCTATTATGCCGCCCTGGCCGAGGTGGACATGGCCCGCGCCGCGCTGTACCCGCGCCTGTCGCTCAGCGGGACGATTTCGCTGTCGGCCCTGCCGGTGGCCACGCGGCGGGCCGAATATTTCATCGGTCCGGCGCTGCAACTGCCGGTCTCGGGCGCTGCAACCGGGCAGGCCACGCTGCGCGCCCGGCAGGCCGCCGTGCACGAGGCCCATGCCGCCTGGACCGCCCGCGTGCTGCAAGCCGTGCTCGAGGTGGAAAACGCCCTGATCGACTATCGGGCGGTGTCGCAATCGCTGGGACCAGCGGGCCGTGCCGCCCAACTGTACCGCGAGGCCCGTGGCCTGACCCGGACGGTCTTTGAAAGCGGGGATGCGACGCTGAGCGAGATGATCGAGGCCGAAACCGCGCTGGCCCAGTCCGAAACCGCGCTGGCCGAATTGCGCCACCGTCAGGCCCAGGCCTTTGTGGTGCTGAACCTGCGTCTGGGGGCGGGGCATGGCGCCGAGCCCGGACCGGCGGGCCAGATGCCGAAATGACAACAGGGCGCCCGAAGGCGCCCTGGTATCGAAAGCGGGTCTGCGACCGGCTCAGGCCGATTTGCGGCGGCGCGTCAGGGCCAGACCACCAAGGGCGGTGACCAGCAGCAGGCCACCGGCCGGCAGCGGGATCGGCGCCGGGGTCACGCCGACGGCATCGACGTCAAAGCCGTTGACGCTGCCACCGGCCATGGGCGAGATGTCGACGATCTTGATCTGGTCGAAGATGCCGGCAAAGGTGAAGGTCGCACCGGCCACGCCTGCGGCCGAGCTGTTGTCGATCGTGGCGACCGACTGGAACACACCGCCGAACCCGGCGAAAATTTCCGCGATCTCGATGTGGTTGTCGGTCTTGCCGAAGGTGATCTCGAACAGTTTGCCGGGGCTCTGGAACAGACGGCCAAAGCTGACGACCAGTTCGCCGCCGAAGCCAAGTGCCACCATTTCCCCATCCGGCGCGCCCAGGGCATTGAGCGGGTCGGCGCGGTTGACCGGGATCGGTCCGGTGCCTGCGGTGAAATCATCCACCTGGGTTGCCCAGATGGTTGCCGCCTGGGCACTCTCGACAGCAAACCCGGCGGCCAGAACGGCCGCAGCACAGGTTACCGAAATCTTTTTCATGTAAGACATTCCGTACTCCTACCACCTGATCAAACTCCGGATGCACATCCGGCCGACGGCAATCGCCGTCTTTTTCACCTGTAATAATTGGGGCAAAAACATGGCAAACTCAAGGCAAATCTTTACGAAGGTTAAGATGCGCGGCTTCGCGGGGCGGTCTGTTTCGGAAAACAGGACAATCTGTCCCGATTCGCAGGCAGTTGCTGAAATTTCCTGTAAATGTTGACAATTCCGGGCCCGCGACGGCTCCGTGGCTCACGCCCTAGCGGCCGCAGTGATTCGTACGTGACGCGCCTTGCGTGGCGACCGTTCAGATGCGATGGGGCGGGCTGCGCGTCGTGGGCTCTTGCGGATCCCACCCGGTTTCCCCGATCCTTGGGTGTGGTTTCTGGAACGTAACTCAAAGGCAGGTATTCTGGTCATGTATGTGCTTGCAGAAGTCGCCAGAGGTCGTGACAATAACTTGAATCTTATACGATTTATTGCGGCATCCGCAGTTCTGGTCTCTCATGCCTGGCCGATAGCGCTAGGGCCGGATGCCATACAGCCCTTGTCTGGTGTGACCGGGCATGCCTTGGGGTCCATTGCTGTCTACATTTTTTTCGCCATTTCCGGCTTTCTGATCGCAGCAAGTTTTGAGCGCCGCTCCTCGCTACGCGCCTTTCTGCTGGCTCGGACCTTGCGGCTTTTCCCAGGGCTACTGGTATCTCTACTGCTCGTCGCTTTGATCATGGGCCCTGTTGTCACGGAGCTTCCGCTATCACAGTATCTGTCGCACCCTGATGTGATGGCCTTTTTGGTACGCAACACGACCCTTGTGTTTCCGCAGTACACATTGCCGGGTGTATTCCAAGGCAACCCTTACCCTATGGTCGAGGGGTCGATCTGGACGTTGATTCATGAAGTTCTTTGCTATTGCTTGGTTTTCTTCATCGGAGTCCTTGGATTGCTTCGACGCCAGCGGGCCATGGTGGGCGTTCTGATCCTATATGCGGCGATCTGGGTGCTGCCTGAACTCGTCGAAGTGAAGGTTCATCCAAGACTCATGGCGGCCCGCCAACTTTCTCTACCGTTCATGATCGGGGTGGCCTTTTGGGTCTGGCGTGACCGGCTAGTCCTATCGATGCCTCTTGCTATCGCGCTTGTGTTGGCCGCGAGCACTCTGCGCTCCGGAGTCCTTGCGTACCCCGTATTCGTGCTTGCCGTTAGCTACGTTACATTTTGGATTGCCTATGTACCGAGGGGGGGGCTACGCCATTACAACCGCGTTGGGGATTACTCATATGGTCTCTACATCTATGCGTTCCCCATTCAGGGGTTGGCTGTCTGGTTGGTGGGCCCTCAAGAACCTCTGACGAATATTGCCATTTCTTTTCCTGTGAGCCTGGTTTTGGCGATCCTCTCATGGCATTTTATTGAGGAGCCTGCCCTGCGTGTTACAAAGCGGGCAGCCCCGCTGCGAACGGATTTGGGCTGAACAGATGACTGGCGGTGCGTGAGGTGCTCCACCTCATGTCTCGTGTCGCCGATCCACGTAGTCGCGGCTACCACGGAGTCGCCCAAGTTCTTCAGGATGGGTAGCCAGACCTCCGTTACCCATCGGCTGATGGCGCACGATCTGCATGTTGGTCGTAAGGACGAAAGCTTGCAATCATACGGGCCCTGACCTGTCGCCTGCCGGATACAGGCACAGTTTTCTTTCGCATTCCAGCCTTTTGCCACAGTTCTGCCCATCGCCCGCCCCAGCGGGACCGGATTCATTGCCGATCTGTGGGGCAAACCAGTCTTGCGCTTTCCGCCGGAGTCCCACATGTCTGCAACGATCCTCGTGTCGACCCTTGAACAGCTGCACGCGGCCCTGGCCAAGGCGAAGGGCGGCGAAACCATTCTGCTGGAACCGGGGCATTACGAACGGCTCACGCTCAACAGCAAGTCGGGCTACGACATCAAGTTCCCCTCGGATGTCACCATCACCTCGGCCGATCCGGACAATCCGGCCTCGTTCGGCAAGATGAACCTGGATGGCGCCGAGAATGTCGTCTTGCAGGGGGTGGTGTTCGACTACCGCTTTGCCGCCGGCGACACGATCAAGAACAGTCCCTTCGTCGTGCAGAACAGCAGCAACATCCAGATCCTCGACAGCGAATTCCGCGGCGATGTGGCCCAGGGCATCTCGGAACTGGCGGATGGCTTTGGCACCGCGGTCGGCCTGACCGTCACCAGCACCACCGGCATGACCCTGGATGGCAACGAATTCCACAGCTGGCACCGCGGTCTGGTCGTCAGCTATTCCTATGATGTCGCCATCACCGGCAACGAGGTGCATGACATCCGCTCGGACGGGATGAACTTCGTCGCCGTGCAGGGCGTGGAGATCGAGGGCAACCATATCCACAGCTTCCGCGCCTCGCGCGATTCCAAGGATCATGCCGACATGATCCAGTTCTGGACCAACGGCACCAAGCGGCCCTCGACCGACATCGTGATCCGCGACAACATCCTCGACATCGCCGACGGATCCTGGACCCAGTCGATCTTCATGCGCAACGAGGTGGTCGACAGCCAGGGCGGCGGAAAGGACATGTATTACAAGAATGTCCTGATCGAGAACAACACGATCTACAACAGCCATATCCACGGCATCACTGTGGGCGAGGCCGATGGGCTGACCATCCGCAACAACTCGTTGATCCGGGTGTCGGACAGCGGCAACACCAAGGACACCGGCAGCGGCCTGTGGACCCCGGCGATCAACGTCAAGCGCACCGCCGAGAATGTCGAGATCACCGGCAACATCACGTCCAACATCTCGGGCCATGATGCGCAGCCTGGCTGGGTGGTGAAGATGAATGCCTTCATCCAGGACAGCAATCCCTATGCGCCGGGCTATTATGGCGATGTCTTCATCAACTCGACCCTGCTTGACACCGGCAGCGCCCATGCCTTCGTGGCCAAGCCCGGCGGCATGGTGGATCTGCTGGGGGCCGGATCGTCGCTGACGCAGTTCGACCCCGCGCTGGCCAAGTCGCAGCCGCTGTTCGATGTGGCCAAGGTGGAGGGCGACGGGTCGGCGCGGCTGTTCGACGCCAGCCTGGCGGCCGATCTGCTGGGCAAGGCGGCGGCACAGTTTCTCTGGACCTTCAGCGATGGCACCACGGCCTCGGGGCCGGTGGTGGCGCACAGCTTTGCCGAAGGCGGGCAGTACACCGCCACCCTGACCATCAAGCTGAGCGATGGGCGCAGCCTGTCGTCGGATATCGGGCTGGGCCTGTCGGGCAATGCCATGCTGTCCTTCGACGCGGCCAAGGGGGCCTTCACCGCCTTTGGATACGGGCAGGAAACCACATTCGATCCGCTGGCGGCCAGTCTGGACGGGGCGCTGAAACTGGGCAGCACCGGGGTTGCGGCACGGGTCGCCTCTTCGGCCACGCGCGAGTTGCGCGGCTCGGACGATTTCGAGATCGCCTTCAGCCTGCAAGCCGACAAGGCCGGAAACTTCGGCGAGGTGTTCCGGATGCATGGCGCCATGGTCACCACGGTGAACAGCGCGGGCCAGATCAATTTCCAGATGTCGAACACCGAGGGCAAGGCCGTCATCCTGCGCTCCGATACCGGGGTGAATGTCAGCGACGGCAAGGCGCATGATGTCGTGATCCGCTTTGTCGACGGCAAGCTGTCGGTCACGGTGGATGGCAAGGCGACCACCTCGATGGCGGTCGACGGCACCCTGCCCACCGGCGTCTTCGAAGGCCTGGCCTTTGGCAATGCCTGGGGCAAGGCCAATTTCGTCGGCAAGATCACCGCCTTCGACATCATGGTGGATGTCGAGGATTATACCGGCCAGTCGGACAGCGTGGTGGTGCCGCGCCCCCTGGATCCGCCAACCTCGGAATCGCCCGACCGGCTGGTGCTGACCTCGTCTGTCACCTTCGAACCGGACCAGCCCGAGGACGAGGCGGTCGTGACCCCGACGCCTGCCAAACCCGCGGACCCGCCGCAGGTGGAACCGCCGGTGACCGGGGGCAACGCATCGGCGGCCCCGCTGCACGAGGCGGGCTGGACAGGCCATGTCGTGGATATTGCCGGGCTGAAAGGCAGCGCCCTGCGCGACGATGCCAGGGTGGCCAGCGATGCCTCTGGCGCCTGGCTGGTGCTGGATGGCGACAAGGACTATGCCGTCCTGCAACAGTTCGGCGACCTGAAATCCGCCACCGCCATCGGTTTTTCGGTGGATTTCTCGCGCGATCCCGAGGCGGCGGGCGAACAGCGGCTGATCTGGAACCACCAGAAGATCGGCCTGACGGTGAACGAAGATTCGCTGATGGTCACGGTGGCCACCGCCGACAACGGCTTCAGGAACTTTGCGGTCAAGGGGCTGGAGATCGACGGCGCGCCGCACCGGGCCACGGTCCTGCTGGATACGGTCGATGACCGGCTTCAGGTCGTGCTGGACGGCGCGGTGGTGATGGATCTGCAGGATGTCGATTTCACCATGGCCGCACCCGGCGCCAGCGGCAGCTATGCCTCTGGCTGGACGATCGGCACCGCCTGGAACCGCTTCTTCGATGGCGAGGTGCATGACTTCCGCCTGGGCGACCAGTTCAGCTTCCTCGAGGACTATCAGCCGGTGCCGACGGCCCTGCTCAGCTGATCCAGGCCCGGCCCTGTGCGCAAGACCGCACAGGGCCGGGTCAACTTGACGGGTGCGGGCAGGCTGCCTATCAACAGGCGGGGCGCATCCAGGCCAGTTCTGCCTGACACGATGGACAGGCCCCGGTTTTTTCAAGTGGAGATTGAAGATGAACACCGCCTCCAGCATCGTGGCGCGTCGCATTCTGGTCACGGGCGGGGCAGGGTTCCTGGGCAGCCATCTGTGCGACCTGCTGGTCGAGGCCGGGCACGAGGTGCTGTGCGTCGACAACTATTTTACCGGACGGCGCGCGAATATCGCCCATCTGCTCGACCGTTCGAATTTCGAGCTGATGCGCCACGATGTGACCTTTCCGCTCTATGTCGAGGTGGATGAAATCTACAACCTGGCCTGCCCGGCCAGCCCGATCCACTACCAGTTCGACCCGGTGCAGACCACCAAGACCAGCGTGCATGGCGCGATCAACGTGCTGGGCCTGGCCAAGCGGACGCGGGCCAAGATTTTCCAGGCCTCGACCTCCGAGGTCTATGGCGATCCGTCGGTGCATCCGCAGACCGAGGACTATTGGGGCAACGTCAACCCGATCGGCCCGCGATCCTGCTATGACGAGGGCAAGCGCTGTGCCGAGACGCTGTTCTTCGACTACCACCGCCAGCACAAGGTGCGCATCAAGGTGGCGCGGATCTTCAACACCTATGGGCCGCGGATGCATCCGCAGGATGGCCGCGTGGTGTCGAATTTCATCGTCCAGGCGTTGAAGGGCGAGGATATCACCATCTTTGGCGACGGGCAGCAGACGCGGTCGTTCTGTTTCTATTCCGACCTGATCCGCGGCTTTCTGGCGCTGATGGACAGCCCCGACGAGGTGACGGGGCCGGTCAACCTGGGCAATCCGGGCGAGTTTTCCATGCTGGAACTGGCCGAGGCGGTGCTCGAACTGACCGGCTCACGCTCGAAACTGGTGTTCATGCCGCTGCCGCAGGACGATCCGCGCCAGCGCCGCCCCGACATCACCCAGGCGCAGGACAAGCTCGGCTGGACCCCGCAGGTGCCGCTGCGCGAGGGGCTGACCGAGACCATCGCCTATTTCGACCGGCTGCTGTCCAGCAACGAGAGCTGAGCCATGGGGCGGTTGCGCGTTCTGGTCGTCGCCTTCGGTCTGGATGGCGACGATGTGGGGGAAACCTATTCCGCCTTTCAATGGGTGCAGGCCCTGTCGCGCCATGCCGATGTGACGGTCCTGGGCACTGCGCGCCGCACGCGCCGCCCGCTGGCTGATCAGTTGCCCGGTGTCGAGGTCGTGACCTGGCCCGAACCGGCGGTTCTGTATACCACCCGACTGGAACGGCTGAATGCCATGGCCAAGCCCTGGATGCTGGTGTTCAACCGGCAGGTGGCGCGCTGGATCGCGGCCGCCCTGGCGCAGGGCCGCCGGTTCGACATCGCCCATCAGATCGTGCCGCAGGCGATGCGCTATGCCACGCCGCTGCGCCGGTTCGACATTCCTTATGTTCTGGGCCCCCTGGGCGGCGGGCTGGACACCCCGCCGGGATTTTCCGCCGAGGTGGATCAGGGCAGCGGGCTGATGCGGTTGCGCGGGCTGGATGGCTGGCGGTTGCGCCATGACCGCGCCTTGCGCGACGGGCTGAACCGGGCGGCGCTGATCCTGGGCGTGGCGCCCTATATCCAGGACCGGCTGCGCGTGGCGGGGCTGGGGCATCTGCCGTTCCGGGCGGTGCTGGAACGCGGGCAGGGCGCGCTGCCCGACCTGCCCGTGCGACAGGCCCGGCCGGGGGCGCTGAACCTGCTGCATGTGGGCCGGGCGATCCGCACCAAGGGCCTGCGCGACACGGTGCGCGCCATGGCCCATCTGCGCGACCTGCCGGATGTGCGGCTGGTCAGCGCCGGGGATGGCCCGGATCTGGCGGCCTGCAAGGCCGAAGCCGCACAGCTGGGCGTGGCCGACCGCATCACCTTTCTGGGCCGCATCCCGCGCCCCGAGGTGGACCGCGCCTATGCCGCGGCCGATGTCTTCTGCTTTCCCAGCTTCCGCGAACCGATGGGGGGCGTGTTCTTCGAGGCGATGGAATGGGGCCTGCCGGTGATCACGGCGGCGCGCGGGGGGCCGGATTTCATCGTCGATGACCAGTCCGGCCTGCGCTTGCCGGTGGAAACCCCCGAACAGTTCGCCCGCGCCATTGCCGAGGCCGCCCGCCGCCTGGCCGATGACCCCGGCCTGCGCCTGCGGCTGGGGCAGGGGGCACGGGCGCGGGTGCAGGGCTTTGGCACCTGGGACGACAAGGCCCGCGACATGATCGAAACCTATCGCGGCCTGATCGCCACCCGCAGGGGGGCGCCGCAATGACGGCCCCGGCGCCCGACCTGTCCATCGTCATCGTCAACTGGAACACCGTGCAGATGCTGCGCGAGGTGCTGGAATCGGTCTTTGCCCATGCCGGGCCGCTGGCCTTGCAGGTGATCGTGATCGACAATGCCTCGGAGGACGGGTCGGCCGATATGGTGGCCGCCGAATTTCCCCAGGCCGATCTGATCCGCAACACCGAGAACCGCGGCTTTGCCGCCGCCAACAACCAGGGGTTCGAGATTGCGCGGGGGCGGCATATCCTGCTGCTGAACTCCGACACCCTCGTGCTGGGCGGGGTGCTTGCCGCCTCGGTCGCCTGGCTGGAGGCCCATCCCCGTGCGGGGGCCATGGGGTGCCGGGTGCTCAACACCGACCGCACGATGCAGCCCACCTGTTCGATGTTTCCCGGCCCGCTGAACCTGGCCCTGCTGGGATCGGGGCTGTGGAAACTGCGCTGGCCCGCCTGGCTGGGGCGCTACCGCATGACCGGCTGGAACCGCGACAGTTTCCGCCAGGTCGAGGTGATCTCGGGCTGCTATCTGATGCTGCGGCGCGAGGTGCTGGATCAGGTCGGCCCGCTGGACGAGGATTTCTTTTTCTTCGGCGAGGAAACCGACTGGTGCCAGCGGATGCGCGATGCCGGATGGGAGCTGTGGTTCGCCCCGGTGGGCGAGATCATCCATCATGGCAGCGTCTCGGCCAAAAAGCTGAACCACCGCCGCGACGTGATGCTGACCGGCGCGCTGGTGCGGCTGAACGGCAAGCATGGCGGGCCGCTGCGCCGGGCGCTGGCCTGGACCATCCTCTTTGGCTTCAACCTCAGCCGGGCGGCATTCTGGGGGCTGCGGGCTGCCCTGGGGCGCCGACCCGCCGATGCCGACCGGGCCCGGCATTTCCGTCAGGTTTCGGCCAGCCTGATCGGCCGGGGCTAGCCGGGCTGACGCCGGCGCGGCGGTGCACCTGGGCAAAGCGGCTGTAGGGCGACAGGCCCCCGGTCTCGGCATCGGCGGGGGGCGGGGCGGTGCCCTCGCGGCTTTGCGGCTCGGCGGTGGCCAGCCAGACCCCGGCGCCGAACATGAAGAACACCACCGAATAGATCGTGTGCCAGATATGCACCGTCACCAGCGTCAGCGACAGGCCGATGAAGGCAAAGACCCAGGCCCGGCGGAACTGCCACAGCACCGGGTCGGCGCTCAGATCGCGGCGCATGATCGTCCACAGGATCGTCGCATAGCCCCCGGCCAGCAGGAAGAACCCCGGCAGGCCATAGCGCATGGCGTTCAGCAGCCAGAAATTGTCCACGCTGCCCGACCGCATGTAGCTGGGCCGGATCCAGTCGTTCAGCCCCAGGCCGAAGATCGGGCTGCCGGTGATGCCGCGTTCGGCATCGCCGATCACATTGGCCAGCCCCCAGTCGAAGATGATCGAACGCCAGAAGGCGGTATGGGCCGAAAAGGTGGCATAGGTCATGAAGACCCGGATCGGTGAGCGGTTGGACAGCAGGTCGATGACCACATAGGCCAGGCAGCACAGCCCGATCAGGATCAGCCAGCGCCGGTCGGTCTTGCGAAAGGCCCAGGCCCAGCCGACCAGGAACAGTTGCAGCAGGATCGCCAGCAGCGCGCCGCTGGACAGGGCAAAGAACCCCGACAGCATCACCACCAGCGCGGTCATCACCCGGCGCGTATCGCTCCAGATATTGGTCATGCCGACAAAGACCAGCGGCAGCAGCATGGAAAAGAACAGCCCCGAATGGATCGGATGGGCAAAGACAAGCTGAGCCCGGTCAAGGCCCAGCCGCTTGCCGATCGAGATGTCGCGCAGGCTGCTCAGCCCCGGCACGTTGCGCAGCAGGTTCAGGAGGATCGCATTGCCGGTCAGCACTTCGTAGATGACAAAGGGGAACAGGCACAGCGCCGCCGTGGCCAGCAGCCGGATCAGCGCCAGGAAATCCTCGCGCGTGCGGATGCAGGCCCGGCCCAGCACATAGCCGCCGATGAACTCGATCCCGGTCGAGCCGGCGTTGGACACCACCCGGTCGGGGTTGTTGACCGCCAGCGCCACCGTCATCCAGGCGACATGCAGCAGGAACAGGATGTCCACCGCATGGACCTTGCCATAGCGCCCCATCAGCAGCCGGAAGGTCATCGGCACGATGGTGACCAGCAGCACCAGCCGGACCCCGTTCAGGAAGATGCCCGCCACATTGGTCCCCAGCGGCAGCAGCACCGCCAGCCAGTACAGCAATGCGGCAATGGCCAGCCCCTTGCGGCTGGACGCAAGGCTGGCAAAGGCGGCGTCCAATGCCCCGCCGGGGCGGTGGAACCCGGCCGGACGGGCAAGGGCAGGGGCGGAATCGGTCAGGGCCACGCGGTCGATCCATAGCTGTCGGGTCGATCTTATAGTCCGGGATGCCCGCAGATGCGACGTCATCGCGGCTTTTTGACGGCAGGGCCGGTGCGGACTGTTGCGAATCCCCGCGGCTGGCTAGGCTGGGGGCCTGTTTTCCCAGCGTTGCATTCCACAGGAGGCCCCATGTTTGCCCGACAGATCCGTTTTCGCAGCCTCGCCTGTGGCCTGACCCTGCTTGTCGCCCCGCAGGCCATGGCGGCCACATTCACCTATGAACCCTATACCTACTACGCCTACAGCTATGTTCCAGCAAAGCCGTCAGTGCATATAGAGCCGGTCTGGGATGCCGATGGCAGCTATACCGGCAGATACGCGATCTCTGACTGGGGCGAGACCACCGGCTATCTTGATGATCCCCTGCCAGGGTGGGAGTTGCAGCCCGGCTTTGGCTTCGGGTTCTTCTTCTCGGGCCATGGCACGCTTGATCTGTCCGGCCAGACGCTGGAATTCGGGCCGCAGATGTCCGCCGCCCTGGCAAGCCAGGTCGACGACCATGGCGGGCTTTACCTGGAGGCTTATTATTATTCTACGGCGACCTTTGCGTATTATGACCCCGTTCGCGGCATGTTCCGATACGGCGGCAACATGGTCGGCAGCTTTTCCTTTGGCGACGGCAATCTGGTGACTGGCTGGCAGGCGCATGCCTCGCTCTATGGCAGTCCGGAAGACGATGGCGAGGATGAAATCGCCATTTCCAGCACGGGCCGCCCGTTCGACACGTTCCGCGACACCTACGAGGCGGGCACGGTGTTTCCCGACCGGCCGATCCATGATTTCTACGGGTCCGACACCTGGGGTGGCCTCGCGGTGGCCACGCGTCCGGGATACTGGCGGCTGAATGTTCAGGAAGGCTGCATGATGCGCTATGACTCGGGCCTGGACTATGAACTGTTCGCCTGCCCCGACGCCCCCCCGCCTGCCCCCGTCCCGCTGCCTGCCTCGGCGGTTTTCCTGATCGGCGCGCTTGGGGGGCTGGGGTGTGTGGCACGGCGGCGGCGGGCCGGGTAAATCCTTGCCGGAGGGATGCTTTTCCGGCGGGAATGCGCTATAGCCCCGGATCATGGCCCGAACCTTGCCGCTTGCTGCCCTGATGTCGCGCGGAACCCGCCAGCTCCGGCTGACCGGCCGGGGCCTGGGCAACCTTCTGCGCGGCCCGCAGCGGGGCGGGCGGGTGTTCGGGGTGGGGGCGGCCAAGACCGGCACCCATACCATTGGCGAGATGTTCGCCGACCGCGTGCCTTCGGCCCATGAGCTGGATGCCGAACGGCTGATCCGGCTGGTGCTGGACGACGGGCCGGGCAGCCCGGCGCTGCGGCGCCATCTGCTCTGGCGCGACCGATGGCGCGGGCTGCAGATCGACGCCTCGCAGGTCAATATCTATCTCATCCCCGATCTGCTGACGCTGTTCCCCGAAGCGCGGTTCATCCTGACGGTCCGGCCGCCCGCGCTCTGGCTGCGCTCCATCGTGGATGACAGCCTGCGGCGCGATACTTCGGCGATCTGGCACAGGTTCCGCGATTTCCGCTTCGGGGCGCAGGCATCGGCGCAGGGCCCCGAAAGCGTTCTGGCCAAGGCGGGGCTTTATACGATCGACGGCTATCTGTCCTATTGGGCGCGCGCCGTGACCGAGGTGACGACACGGGTTCCACACGAGGCGCTGCTGATCCTGCCCACCGGGGATATCGGCGCGCGGGCCGCCGACATCGCCCGCTTTGCCCGCGTGCCCGATCCCGACCGCCCGCCGGTGCAGACCCATGCCTTCGGCAATCCCGTCCGCTCGGGCGTGCTGGCGCAGCTTCCCCCGGCCTATCTGGCCGGGCGGATCGAGGCGGTGGCAGGGCCAGTGGCGCGGGCCGTGCTGCCGGGCTGGACGGTCGAGGCCGATCTGGCCACCGCCCTTGCCGATCCCCCCCCGCCGGGGCAGGCCCGATGAGCGCCGCCGCGCCGCCGGTCTTTGTGCTGGGTGTGGGGGCGCAAAAGGGCGGCACCACCTGGCTGCACCGCTATATCGCCCAGGCGCCGGGCACCGATACGGGCCGGTTGAAGGAATACCATGTCTGGGATGCCCGCTACTTGCCCGATTGCGCGCGTTTCCGGGTGCCGCTGTGGCAGGTGCCACATCCCAAGGCCTGGCTGCGCTGGCGGATGCAGCGGTCGGATGCGGCCTATTTCGACTATTTCGCCCACCGTCTGGCGCGGCCCGGCGTGCATCTGACCGCCGATATCACGCCATCCTATTCGGGGCTGCCCACCGAGGCCCTTGCCCGTATCGCCGAAGGCTTTGCCGCCCGCGGCATTGCGGTGCGGGTGGTGTTCCTGATGCGCGATCCGGTCCAGCGTTGCTGGAGCGCGATCCGCATGACCCGCCGTCAGGGCAAGCCCCAGGGCGGCACGGCGCAGGATCTGTCCGAGGAACAGGCGCTGGAGGCCCATGCCTTTGGCGCATATGCGGGGCTGCGCACCCGCTATGATCTGACCCTGGCGCGGCTCGAACAGGTCTTTGCCCCCGAGGCGCTGCATGTCGGGCTGTATGAAACCCTGTTCCAGCCCGACAGCCTGGCCCGCCTGTCCGGCTTTCTGGGGCTGCCGCCCGATCCGGATTTTGCCCGGCACAGGTTCAATGTCTCGGACAAGACGGCGCCGGTCTCGTCCGATCTGCAAGCGCGGATCGCGCGGCATTATGCCGATGTCTACCGCGATTGCGCCCGCCGCTTTCCGGGGATCGAGGCGCATTGGCCGGGCTTTGCCCATCTCTAGCCGCGCCTGTCCGCCGGGGCGTCAGTCCGCGGCAAAGCCCGCGCCATTCACCCGGACCGACAGATCCGACAGCACACCCTGAAAGCTGTGGCCCCGGTGCGGATGGCCCAGGCTCAGGCCATCGCGCCCTGGCGGGGCCATGCGGCCCGGCGCGGCCTGTATCCGGGTTTCCAGCCGGTCATCGACCAGCAGCAGCACCTCGCCGCTGGCCGCATCATGGCGCAGGCCGATCCGGTGCCAGCGCCCGTCATGCAGCCCCAGGGGGCGGCTGCGCAGCACGACCGGCTGTTTCACCCCGGCCAGATGCAGCGTGGCCTCGGCGCTGCCCGTGGGGGTGACAGCCAGCGCCAGGCTGCCGCGCAGCCCCAGCAGCGTTCCGGCTGCATCTGGCCCCGCCCCGGCGCGCAGCCGCAGGTCGATGGCCAGATCGCGGGCCTGCCGCAGCCCGAGCGTGGCGGCCACCGGCAAGCGGACTACCGGATCATCGCCCAGCCGCAGGGCCGGCGTGCCATCGGGCAGGCGGATCACCGGCATGTCGGGGATTTCTTGCAGGCTGTCCCCGCGCAGCGCCAGCAGGCGCCCGGCGTCCAGCCGCAGGATTTCGGGGGTGGGCAGCAGGATTTCGGCCATGGTCTGCGCCTCGATGCCCGAAGGCCCGGCCTGCAACACCACCTGCCAGCGGCCGGGGGCGGGCAGCTCGATCTTCTGGACCGGCCCATCGGCCTGCGCGGCCACGCGCCCCTGCGGATCAAGGATCGTCCAGGCCGCGCGGGCCCCCGGCGCCAGGCGGCTGGCCGAGGCATCAAGGCCAAAGCGGTTCGCCCGGCCCGGTGCCTGTTCCAGCCGGAACAGCGCGCGGGCGCCGTCCTGCGCGGCGGGCTGGCCTGCGAACCCGCCCAGCAACACCGGCGGCAGCGGCGCATCGGGGCGCAGCAGCGCCGCCCCCAGCCGCCGCCCGTCAGCCGGCCCGCCGGGGCGATAGCGGAACGGGGCCAGCGTGGCCGGATCGCCCTGGCGGGGGGCCAGAAAGACATGGTCGTAATAGCCGGGGCTGGCCGGATCGCCATCCTGCAGATCCAGATTGCCCTCTACCACCCAGTCCCGCCCGCCGCCGCGTTCGGCCCGGCGTTCCGGCCCGGCCACGGTGCGGGCCAGATTGCCGGTGATCCGCACCCGTTCGGCATTGCGGCTGACATTGATCGCGGGATAGCGGATCGGGCCATCGCGCTCTGGCGTCGGGGTGAAGGGGCTGCGCAACAGGGTGTTGTTGCAGATCACCAGCCCGTCCGCTTCGCCCACGGTGATGCCATGCAGATGGGCGTTGACGATGACATTCCCGCAGATCTCGACAGAGCGATAGAACATCTCCGGCCCGGCGCCGCGGCTGTCGACCATCTCGTTGCGCATGAAGATCGACTGGGTCCAGGATCCGCGCCCGGCATTGAGGATGTTGTCGCGGATCACGATGTCGGTCGAGGGGCGGGTGGTGCCGCTGGTCCAGAACTGGATCATGTCGGCATGATCCTTCGAGGCGGTCGAGGCGCGGAAGCCGTGGATATGGTTGCCTTCGATCCGCACCCCTTGCACCGCGGCAAAGTTCATCCCGTCCGAGCGCAGGTCGTGAAATTCGTTGCCCAGAACGGCAATGTCATAGGACCAGCCGACGACCAGCGCCCGGTGCCAGCGGTGAAAGCGGTTGCGCTCCAGCACGACGCCGCGGGCATTGCGGATCCCCAGGCCGATGGCAAAGCCGAACCCGTCGGCGGTGGCCGAGATCCCGCGCGCCACATCGCCACGGAACTCGCTGTCCAGGATGCGGATCGCCTCGCCCCCGACGATCTGGAAGGGGCGCAGCCGCAGATCGTCGCCAGGGGCAAAGCGGTAGTCGAAGACCAGATGCCGCAGGGTCAGGCCAGCCGCCCCTTCCAGCATCATGCGCCCGATTTCGGCAGGCCGTGCCGGATCGGCCGAGGCGAGGGTCAGGTTGCGCGCCAGCCCCGCGCCCAGCCGCAACCGCGCGTAGCGCCCTGGCCCCAGCAGGATCGTCGCGCCGTCCTGGGCCTGTTCCAGTGCCTGGACCAGGGCGGGTTCACTGGTCACCACAGTACCGGCCCGCACCGGAGCCGCCCATGCCAGCAGGGCCAGCAGCGCCATGATCCTCAGGGCAAAGCGGTGCCATCCTGTGCCAGTGCCTGCCATTCCGGCCTCCTTTCGGGGGCAGTATGCCCGGCGGGCCCGCATCCCGAAAGCCGCAATCGGTTGCGCAAGCGTAAGCGGTGCGGCCGCTGCCCGGCCCGTCGCGGCAACACCCTGCGGCGCCGTGATATGCAGGCGCCAAGGCAGGATCCCATTGCAGCAACAAGGAGAACGGGCATGAATCTGATGATCGGCCTTGGCCTGACAGGCCGCAACGGGGGCACGGCGCCGGTCGCACCCCCCCCGCCCGCCCCGGCCTCCGATCCCAATGTTCTGGCGGTGTGGGCCGATGGCTGGACGGCGGATTACCGTGTCGCAGGCGGCGCGGTGCCCGAGGTGTGGGGCAACCGGCTGCCGTTCGACCCGAACACCGACGCCAATTCGATCTACGTCCAGCGCCCCGGCTTTGATGCCACGGCGGCGGCGGTGACGGTGACGGACAGGCTGCGCATCCATACCGAATTGCGGGTGCCCTATGATGCG
>NZ_FTOT01000029.1 GCF_900156815.1 Gemmobacter megaterium | reverse complement strand
CCCCCGCCGCGCTGGACCCTGCCGATCTGTGGGAGACGGTGGCCGGCCTGCCCACGCCCAAGGCCGCCAGCCCCCTCCCGACCATCGAGGCCGGATGCGCCCCCTATGCCACCGACCTGCGCGGAACGGCCATTCCCGACAACGGCACCGCGTTGATCGGCGCGGTGCAGGCGCTGCCATGATCGACGAGGCAACCGACCCATGCGCGCGGATCGCCCGCTGCGCTGGCTTTTTCATGCAGATCGGCCAGCCGATCACCCGCGGGCAGGCCGCGCTGATCGTCGTGCTGGGCGATCACCGCTTTGCCGTAGACTATCAGCAGATCATCGACTGCCTGCGCGACTATCTGGGCTACAGCCCGCGCGAGGACGTGATCCGCCGCTGGAAACGAGGGGTCAAGGCGGCCCTGGCCGGGACAGACCTTGATCTGCTGACCTTGCACGGCGTCGGGATCATGCTGTCGCGACCCAAAGGATGGGCTGCGCCCTGGGACTGACCCGTGCCTGATTCCGCCCCACAGGCTCCGTCTAACAACCGTCTAACAAACCGCCCCGCACCTGCGGGGCTTTTTCATATGGAGAACACGATGATGAACCGCATCGTCTGGCACCATACCGGTGGCGGCTATAGCCCCGGCCCGGAGGATCGCCGCGGCTACCATCGGCTGATCGACGGGGACGGGCAGGTCCAAGATGGGCACCATGCCATCGCCGCCAACGCACCCGGCCGTGCGCTGACACCCGGCACCTATGCGGCCCACACGCGGGGGCTAAACACCGGGGCGATCGGCGTCGCTATCTGTGCCATGGCCGGCGCAGGCTGGGGCGGGGCTGTGCCCTGGACGCATCCGGTCAAGCCTGCCCAGGTCGATGCCCTGGTGGCCGAGACAGCGCGGCTCTGCGACCGCTACGGAATCGTGCCGGGGCCACGCACCACGCTGAGCCATGCCGAGGTCGAGCCAACGCTGGGCGTGGTCCAGGCAGGCAAATGGGATTTCGACTATCCGCCCCGTGGCGGGCCCGGCGCCCGCGATCCCATCGCCATTGGCGACGAACTGCGGGCCGAGGTTGCGCGGCTTCTGTCCTCGCGGCCTGTGGCACCGGATCCGATCCGTCCAGTCCTGCGCCAGGGCGCAACGGGCCAGCATGTCCGCGACCTGCAACGCCTGCTGCGGGGCCCCGGCATAGACGGCGCCTTTGGCCCGCTGACCCGGCGCGCGGTCGTCGAATTTCAGAGCCGCAATGAACTTCTACCCGACGGCATCGTCGGGCCGATGACCTGGGCCGCACTGGCCCCCCAAGGCTGAAAGGAGCCTCCGATGTCCAATGTACTTGTCCGCATGGTCCTCTACGTCCTGTCACCGCTGCTGGCGACGGCGATCGCGCTTGTCCCCGGCTGGGGCGTGGCCTTCGACGGCACCACGCTCACGATCAACATCGAGGTGCTGATCGGGGCCGTCGTGGCCGCATTCGGGCTGTCGGGGGCCGTGTTTGCCAGGTGGGGGGTGAGGTAATCACGATTTGATAACCCCAGCGCCATATGTGCTTCTGGCGCTGGGGTTATCTCGCAAGTCGTTGGTGGCGGCTACAGAAGGAAATCGGATGCCTCAAGTGAGGTCAGGCCGTTGACGCCGATGGTGAAATCTGCCTTTCCATCCCCGTCAATGTCGCCGCGCAGAACGCCTGCTGCGAAACGCAGTTCGCCCGCCTCTCCCGAAAACTTTGAACTGCCGATGAAGTTGAACGCCTGATTCCCGGCGCTTGTCACATCTGCATCGAACGCCAACACGATCTTGTCGATACCTTGTTCGAAATCTGTGATCGTGTCCTGCGTCGATCCTTTTCCGGCATTTGCAGCTGAGCTGAAGATGAAATGATCGGCGCCCGCGCCTCCGGTCAGGGTATTGCGACCGGCGCCACCGTCAAGCCGATCATTGCCAGCTCCCCCGAACAGGCTGTCGTTACCGCGCCCACCAAACAACGTGTCATTTCCGGCATCGCCATAGAGCTTGTCGTGGCCCTTTCCACCCTCGAGGCGGTCGCCGCCGCGACCGCCATACAGCTGGTCATTGCCCGCTTCACCATTGATGATATCGCGCCCTTTTCCACCCCAGATGGTGTCATTGCCGCGGCCGCCATCGAGCAGGTCATCGCCTGCTTCGCCATAGAGCTTGTCATGGCCAGTGCCGCCAGACACGGTATCGTTGCCCTTGCCGCCATAGACGAGATCGTTCCCGCCGCCACCGTCGATCTGGTCCCGGCCAATGCCGCCAGTAAGGGTGTTGGCGAACTCGTCGCCGATGATCACATCATGCTCGGTGATTGTCGGGTTGCCGATCCGTTCGATGGGGATATCGGTACCCGGGCCATAGAACCCCCAGTTCAGCAGCTGAATGCGGTGAACAGAGGCGATGAAGCTGTTCATGTCGGCCGCAGAGCTCATCTCGGGTATCGGGTTCCCAGAGATCTGCATCAGGAATGTGTCGTTCCCGCCCAGTTCTACCGTAAGAATATTGGAAACGCCGCCGCTCCAGGAGAGCTGCTCGGTTTCTGCATCAAGATTGGGAATCTGGTGCAGGGGAACCACGGTATCGTTGATGCGCAGCGTCATCAGTTCGGTTTCGACATAGATGTACTCGTCTGGCACGCCACCTGTATAGGTTCTTGAATAGCGCAGCGTGGCATCTGCTCCATCTGCCACGATATCCATGGAAGCCTTCTGAAGCCGCGAGACCGACCCGTCTTGACTGAATGTCGCTATGTAGCCTTGGAAGGTGAATGTCGTCATGAAGCTCTCCTGGCAAAACTGGTTCCGGTGATCGCTCGAATGCATGAGATCCTAGCAGGATGCCCCCCAGTGTCCAAGCAGTTCACTGCCGGCGCAGGGCGGAGTGCGCTTCACCGATGGCCGCATCGGCAATCTGAAAGCGTCCGTCCGCGACGCTAAGCGCGCGTTGGGTACGTTGACCGAGGTGCTGATCGGGGCTCTCGTAGCCGCGTTCGGGCTGTCGGGGGCCGTGTTCACCAGGTGGGGGGGGGGTAGCACTTGCGATGACGGTTCGGCCGTGCGGTAGCATGGGGCGGAATGCCGACTGTCGCGACGCTCTGCCCCAAGGTCTTCTATGCGGGACTAAGCGGACGTTTGCACCAGCAGCATGGACTAGGCTTGCCCTGGCGGGAAGCGCAGTAGTCTCGGGCAGAACGTCCGAACCAACACTGGTTTCTGACCCTTGCGGATACGGCTGAGAAATTGGATGCTTGGCGAAGATATTAGAACGAGGAACGGCTACACGGCGCGATCTGCAACAAGGTCCCGATCATGCTGACGAAATCAGGGGGCGCCACCAGCCCGTCACCCTGAGCGAAGTCGGAAAACTCTGCCTACGGCCGGTCCAAGGTTGGGGCTCGGATCAATGACCATCGGGCTCCGGTTGTGGGTGGATGAAAGACCAGTGGCAGGTCACTGTTAACTGCGAGGCTTTAGGGGGCCGCTGATGGGGGTTTACAATGAATTCTACGCATTCAAGGACAACTACAACATCGGCACAGATCTAATCTCATCGATCGGCAGACGGTATCGGCGCATCACAGCGCGCCTTAACAAGGACTTCTGGGACACCGACTCAGAAACCGCCCACAGCCTGTATGTCGGCTCCTACGGACGAGATACCGCAGCAAAGGGCATCAGCGACCTCGACGTAGGATTCCGCCTCCCGTACGATCTCTACGCGAAGTTCGATGCCTATCAGGTCAACGGACAATCAGCGCTCCTGCAGTCTGTACGAGCCTCCCTTCAGAAAACTTACCCAACCAGCAACATCGGCGGAGACGGTCAGGTCGTCGTGATCAAATTCGACGACGGGGTCACCTTCGAAATCCTCCCATACTTCGACAACAAAGGCGGGACCTGGACCTATCCGGATTCTAACGGCGGCGGTTCATGGAAAACATGCAATCCGAAAGCT
Source organism: Gemmobacter megaterium (assembly GCF_900156815.1). Classification (GTDB taxonomy): domain Bacteria; phylum Pseudomonadota; class Alphaproteobacteria; order Rhodobacterales; family Rhodobacteraceae; genus Wagnerdoeblera; species Wagnerdoeblera megaterium. The sequence goes on along the minus strand of NZ_FTOT01000029.1, from coordinate 1,273 downwards.
GAGATCGAGGCTGTCCATAACCGCAACCTGCTCGTAAACCGAAACCTCAAACCCCTCTGCCGCATGATGAGGGTTTGGAAGGACCACAATGATGTCCCGATGACCGGGGCCCTGATCGATACCCTCGCCTACCAATTTATCGATACTTGGTCTCACAAGGCGCAATCTTACGGCTACCACGATTTCATGGCCCGCGATTTCTTGAAATACCTCTACGAACAGAATGAAAGTCAACAATTCTGGCTGATGCCCGGCAGCGGCTCACGGGCGTACAGAACCGGAGTGTTCTGGAGGAAAGCGCTCACCGACTACAACATCGCGGTTGAAGCATGCCTCTTGCAGACCGATTCTGTAGCAATCGAGCGACGCGCGAAATGGAGAAGTGTCTTTGGCCCAACCTTCCCAGTCTGATCCCCGCTTCCATCTCGAAAGCCAGGTGCGCGAGTGTTACGGGCGCTGCGCCTACACCCATAAAATCCACGAGAGGATGGCTGAACGACACGCCAACCATCAGTGGTTGGCGAAGTGGTTCAATATCGTCCTATCCGCCCTGATTGCTGGCGGAGCGGTCGCGGCGGTCTTCAAGACGGAGACAGGGCTCCTTAACTATGCCGAGTATGCCACCGCTGCTCTCGCGATCCTCAGCCTGATCTATAACGCCTACCAGAAGGACCTCGACCCTGGCGCGCTTGCGCAGCGTCACAGGGAAACAGCGTCCGATATCTGGAACGTTCGGGAGTCATACCTCAGCCTGATCACTGACGTTTTGAACGACGAAGTGCCGATCGAGCAAATTCGCGAGAAGCGCGACGAGCTGCAGGCCAAGCTCCATGAGATATATCGCGCCGCCCCGTTTACCGACGGGAAAGCATACGCCGCAGCTCAAAAGGGCCTCAAGGACAACGAGGAGCTCATGTTTAGCGACAAAGAGATCGACAACATGCTCCCTACATCGCTACGGCGATCATAGAGGGCAGCATGGGTGAAAAGCACTAACTAGCGCACTGTCAACAATTGCTGCAATCGAAGTGCTGCCGCGCTGCAGGTTGTCTCTGCTCACAACTCGCAATACTGCGACTGCTAAGGGTCTTTCGCACTACACCCTGCACGACGGTCCGCTAAGGGCTCGAAGCAGCCGTTCGCCCCAAGTTGCACGAAGGTAGCCTATGGGCCGTTTATCGTAAGCGTTAGCTGGCTCCCACGAGGTTTTCAGCTTGACGGCTTGAAGTTCCACGGGAGCAGGTCGTCGATGCGGCTTTGGCGGTGACCGTTT
>NZ_FTOT01000017.1 GCF_900156815.1 Gemmobacter megaterium | reverse complement strand
GCCTCGATCAGTTCCTGCCAGACCTGATCGGCCTTGGTCTTCGCCACACTCTCGGAATCGGTGTGCAGGCTGATCAGGATCATCTCGCGCTGCTCGACGTCACGATAACGACGCGGAACGCGGCGGCGCAGGTGGAATGTCTGGTTGCGTCTGAGGATGCTCATGGCACCTTTGTGACGATCTTCATACCGTTCCGCAAGCGCATTATGCCGCAAAATGTGCGCCAATATGTGTATCAAATCGGGCGGAAGCGCCCAAGCAACAAGGCGAAAGCCCCGAAATTATCGAAGGAAAACAAGATGTTAGGTGAAATGAATGTGGCGGAGAGGGTGGGATTCGAACCCACGGTACCCTTGCAGGCACTCCGGTTTTCGAGACCGGCGCGATCGACCACTCCGCCACCTCTCCGTGTCTGGGGTCGTGAGCGGTTTCCTAGTGCAGCGTGCGGGAGGGTGCAAGTGGGATTTTCTGGGCTTCAACAAGAATACTGCCCTGCGCATCGGCCATTTCTGGTCTGATATGCCCGCACCCCATCGTATGGTCAGATGTCGCAGGATTGCAGTTGGCTCGCTTGCCGTGGCCGTGTCGGGCGGAGGATGGTCTGCGGTCGTGGGCCGGTTCCGCGCGGTCGTCAGATACATCCTGGTGTCCACGCTCAAGGGCTGTCTGGCGCTTCCGGGGCGCCGGCGCATCCGTGGCGATCGGGTCGCCCAATTGCGGAGCCAAGGCGAAGGTGCCGGAGAGCCCTGGCCCCCGGCGTTGGCCTGACTGGCGTTCGGCATGGCCTACTGTCCGCAGGGGGGCAGATGCGCAGGGGCGATGCATTGCAGGTTTCGGCCATATCCTCTCCTCCGGGGTTTGGCCCGCTGGAAGCCCGACCATGGCGCGGGCCGGAGGCGCAACTGACGGCCCCGGCAGGTGATGGCGGTCCTTCGGCAAATCCGGCGCAGTTCACTTTCGCGTCGTGTGGCATTGGCAGGGGCCATTGGGTGTGGGTAGAACTTGATCGTGCCGGAAAAGGAACCCTGCCATGCTGCGCCGTGTATTGATGTCCCTGATGGCTTGCGCCTGTCTGCTGTCCCCGGTGCGTGCCGCCGCCGCGCCCGTTGATCTGCTCGCCGAGGCGCTGCATCTGTCTGACCTGTTCCGCGTCATGGCCGACGAGGGACGCGATTATGGCGCGGATCTGGAGGCAGAGCTGTTTCCGCAGGCCGGTGGCCCCCGATGGGCAGAGACGGTCGCCGCCATCCATGCCCCGGAACGGATCGAGGCTTTGGTCATGGCGCAGCTTGAAACCGAACTGGCGCGCGACCCGGATGCGGTGGCGCGCATGACAACCTTTTTCACCACCACCCCAGGCGCCCGTATCGCAAAACTGGAGATCGCGGCGCGTGAGGCGTATCTGGACGAGGCGACGAAGGAAGCGGCCGAAGCCGCCTTCATGGACATGCAGGCCGCGTCAGACCCGCGACTGGAGACGATCCGCCGATTGGCCGAGGTCAACGACCTGATCGAGCAGAATGTTGCCGGGGCACTGAATGCGAATCTGGCGTTCTATCGGAGCATGGTCGCTGGCGGCGCCGTTCAGCAGACCTTGCCCGATGCAGAGATGATGGCCGATCTGTGGTCGCAAGAGGCGCAGATCCGCAAGGACACCACGGACTGGCTGATGCCCTATATGGCCCTGGCCTACCGCCCGCTGAGCGACGCGGATCTGGACGCCTACATCGCCTTTTCCGAGACCGCCGACGGACAGTTGCTGAACCGGGCGCTGTTCGCGGCGTTCAATCGCATGTTCAATGCGGTGTCGCGTGACCTCGGGGTCGCGGCCGCAAAGATGCTGCAAGGGCAGGATATCTGAACCTGCCTTGACTTTGCGGGAGATTCCGTTGAAAAGCGCCTATCCAGGCCAGAGGTGACTCGGGCAGGGCAATTTTGTAACGCTCCTGGCGGGGCGCGCTGTCCGAAGGCATCCAACGCCGGATCATGTCCGGGGCCATAGGGCGCGGAAGAAAAGGAAGAACACAGATGACCACTTTCGCGGTCCTCAAGACGGGCGGAAAGCAGTACAAGGTCCAGGCTGGCGATGTGCTGCGCGTGGAACTGATCGCCGCTGCCGCTGGCGACAAGATCCAGTTCAACGAGATCCTCATGGTTGGCGGTGAAAGCCTGACCATCGGCGCACCGCTGGTCGCCGGCGCGGCTGTTCAGGCCGAGGTGATCGATAACATCAAGGCCGACAAGGTCATCAGCTACCACAAGCGCCGCCGCAAGCATTCGTCGCAGCGCACCCGTGGCCACCGTCAGAAGCTGACGCTGGTGCGTGTGACCGACATTCTCGCCTCGGGCGCCGAAACCTCGGGCGTTACCGCTGCCGTCGGCACCGCCGATGCGCGTCGCGCCGCCCACGAAACGAAGTAAGGGAGTCTGACCCATGGCACACAAGAAAGCTGGCGGTTCGTCCCGCAACGGTCGCGACTCTGCCGGGCGTCGCCTTGGCGTAAAGCTGTTCGGCGGCCAGGCGGCCATTCCGGGCAACATCATCGTGCGTCAACGCGGCACCACCTGGTTCCCCGGTGAAGGCGTCGGCATGGGCAAGGACCATACGATCTTTGCCGTGACCGAAGGGCGCGTGACCTTCCGCAAGGGCCTCAAGGGCCGCACCTTCATTTCGGTCCTCCCGGTTGCGGAGGCTGCGGAGTAAGCCGAACCTTTACATTCGGAATGTAAACGGGGGATCGGCGCACCAGCCGGTCCCCTGTTTCGTTTTCGGGATCGTTCCCGGACATGCCACAATTTGTCGGGCTATGGGGGGCTTGTCCTGTGGCCGGGCGGACCCCATCCTGAAAGGGCGAGGCCCTTTCGCTTCGGAGGAGGAAGCGATGAAGATGGACAATGTGATCGACACTGTGCCCCAGATTGTCGCCGGGCGTTTCGTGCTGCGTGGATTGCGTGGTTCGGATGCCGGGCTTCTGGCGCTTCATGCGGGTGACAAACGTGTCGCCAGCATGACCTCGTCGATCCCCCATCCGCTGCCGCCCGGAGCGATCGAGGCGTATATCTCCCGTGTCACTGCGCCGGAGCGGACGGAAGATGTCTGGGCCATGGATGGCTCCGGTCATGGGCTGGCTGAACTGCTGGGGGTCATCAGCCTCAAGCGGATGGATCGCGCCCAGTCGGAGATCGGCTATTGGGTCGCGCCGGCGTTCTGGAACACCGGCATAGCCTCCGAGGCGGTGCGCGCCGTGCTGGACGCGAACCCGCATGGCGACCGGACGATCTTTGCGGCGGTGTTTCAGGACAACCCCGGATCGGCCCGTGTCCTGACCAATGCCGGTTTCGAATATCTGGGCGATGCCGAAACCTTCTGTGTGTCGCGCAATGCCCGCGTGCCGACCTGGACCTATCTTAGAAAGATGGTCTGAGAACGGCGGGCGCTCTCAGGGCGCCTCTGTTGTACAGCGCGTGGCGGCAAGCGGATCGGCATCAATGTCGATCCGCCCCTGTCCTTGCAAAGCCTGCGCCAGGCGCTGCTGATACGCACCCCGCGGGATTTCAATGGCGCCAAGGCTGGCCAGATGCGGGGTCAGGAACTGCGTATCGAACAGCACAAAGCCCCCGGCCCGCAACCTCGCAACCAGATGTGCCAGCGCCAGCTTTGATCCATCGACAGCAGCCGAGAACATGCTTTCACCAAAGAAGGCGCGCCCGATCGCAACGCCATAGACCCCGCCGATCAACCTGCCGTTCTGCCAGATTTCCTGGCTGTGGGCATGGCCCATATCATGCAGGTCCAGATACAGGCGATGGATTTCGGCGTTGATCCAGGTTTCCTCGCGGGCCGCACAGGCCGCGACAACCCCGGCAAAGTCGGTATCGAAGGCAGCCTGATATCCGCCACGCCGGATGCGGCGGGCCAGACTGCGCGAGATATGAAAACCATCCAGCGGAATGATACCGCGCTGTCTGGGATCGACCCAATGGATTTCCGGGTCGTCACGGCTTTCTGCCATGGGGAAGATCCCCATGGCATAGGCCCGCAGCAAAAGCTGCGCTGTCAGCCGAACTGGCGCGCCAGCCACTTTTCCAGCCAGTGAATGGAATAGTCGCCATTCTGGATGTCGGGCTCTGCCAGCAGGGCCCGGAACAGCGGCACGGTGGTATCGACACCATCGACGATCAATTCGCCCAAGGCGCGGTGCAGGCGCGACAGCGCCTCGGGCCGGTCGCGGCCATGTACGATCAGCTTGCCGATCAGGCTGTCGTAATAGGGGGGGATCCGGTAGCCGTCATACAGCGCGGAATCCATCCGCACGCCCAGACCGCCAGGCGCATGATAGGCCGTGACCTTGCCGGGGCAGGGGGCAAAGGACGGCAGCTTTTCCGCATTGATCCGCACCTCGATGGCATGGCCATGCAGTTCCAGCTCGTCCTGGGTGAACGACATGCCCATGCCGCTGGCCACCCGGATCTGTTCACGCACCAGATCGACGCCAAAGATTGCTTCGGTGACGGGATGTTCCACCTGCAACCGGGTGTTCATCTCGATGAAGTAGAAGTTTCCGTCTTCGTACAGGAATTCGATGGTGCCCGCGCCGATGTAGTTCAGCTTGCGCATGGCTGCGGCGCAGACCTCGCCGATTTCGGACCGCATCTTCGGGGTGATGCTGGGCCCTGGCGCTTCCTCGAATACCTTCTGGTGGCGGCGCTGAAGCGAACAGTCCCGCTCGCCCAGATGCACCGCATTGCCCTTGCCATCCCCAAAGACCTGGATTTCGATATGGCGGGGGCGTTGCAGATATTTCTCGATATAGACTTCGTCATTGCCGAACGCGGCCTTCGACTCGGCGCGGGCGGTACGGAAGGCCACTTCCAGGGCGGCCTCGTCGTTTGCCACCTTCATGCCGCGACCGCCACCGCCGGCCGTCGCCTTGATGATCACCGGATAGCCGATCTCTGCGGCTACGCGCTTGGCGCTGTCGACGTCGGGCACGCCGCCGTCAGAACCGGGAACGACCGGAATCCCCAGCGTCTTGGCCGTTTCCTTGGCGGTGATCTTGTCGCCCATGATGCGGATATGTTCCGCCGAAGGGCCGATGAAGGTCAGGTCGTGGTCTTCCAGCGCCTGCGCAAAGGCGGCGTTTTCCGACAGGAAGCCATAGCCGGGATGCACGGCCTGGGCGCCGGTGATCTCGCAGGCGGAAATGATTGCCGCCTTGTTGAGGTAGCTTTCCGAGGACGGCGCCGGGCCGATACAGACGCTTTCGTCGGCCATGCGCACATGCATGGCGTCGGAATCCGCTGTTGAATGCACGGCGACCGATTTGATCCCCATTTCCTGGCAGGCCCGGATCACGCGCAGCGCGATCTCTCCGCGGTTGGCGATCAGGATCTTGTCGAACATGCGCGCCTCACTCGATGATCATCAGGGGGGCGCCGTATTCCACCGGGGAGCCATCGGCGACCAGAATCCGTTTCACCGTGCCAGAGCGGGTGGCCGGGATGTGGTTCATGGTCTTCATCGCCTCGATGATCAGCAGCGTCTGTCCCTCGGTCACGGTGGCCCCTACGGCAACAAAGGGCGTCGCACCGGGTTCCGCGGCGAGATAGACGGTGCCGACCATGGGCGAGGTCACTGCGCCGGGATGTTGGGCCGGATCTTCCGGCGCGGCCGGGGCAGCGGCGGGTGCCGTCGCCGCCGCAGTGGCAGCAGGGGTGGGGGCCGCCACCGTTACCGGCGCTGCCTGCACGATGGTTGCCTGTTTGACAACGCGAACTTCCAGACTGTCATCTTCGCCATATTCGCGCTTGACGGCCAGTTCGGTCAGTTCATTCGCGTTCAGCAGTTCCGCAAGGGCCTGAATGAAGGCCACGTCGGCTTCGTGGTTGTGTTTGGTCATGCCGTCCTCGCTAAGGTTCCCGTGCGGCTGGGCGGGGCCTGCCGCCCCTGTTCTTTGCCTGCCCTGTCTGGGGCCATGTGGCTATATACGCATTCCTCCGTGCAAGGAAAAGCCGACAACGTGCCCAAGGTTGCGGCAAGCCGCCTGTCGCGCAGGCATGAGGCCAGAAAAGCGATTTACCCTGATATTTTACCACTTGATAAAATTTTGGACTGTGGCAGCCTGAGGTCAATAAACAAAGCCCAAGGGAGGCACCGCTTGTCCAACAGCCAGCTTACCCCCGGCATCGCACCGGGGCGTCTGCCCGCCGATGTGATCGCCCGCAATTTCGAAGACGTCGATCCGCCCTTTGACATGCACGAGGCGCAGGTGGCGGCGGATCGGTGTTATTTCTGCCATGATGCGCCCTGCATCACGGCCTGTCCGACCAGCATCGACATTCCGCTGTTCATTCGCCAGATCGTCACCGGAACGCCCGAAGCGGCGGCGAGGACGATCTGGGATCAGAACATCCTGGGTGGCATGTGCGCGCGGGTCTGTCCAACCGAAACCCTGTGCGAAGAGGCCTGCGTGCGCGAAGCCGCCGAAGGCAAGCCGGTGGAAATCGGGCGGTTGCAGCGCTATGCCACCAGCGTGGCCATGCCAAAGCCCCATCCCTACACGCGCGCGGCACCGACCGGCAAACGTGTGGCCGTTGTGGGGGCCGGGCCTGCGGGCCTGTCCTGCGCGCATCGTCTGGCGATGAAGGGCCATGACGTGGTGATCTATGAGGCGCGTCCCAAGCCGGGCGGGCTGAATGAATACGGCATCGCCGCCTACAAGGCGACGCAGGACTTTGCCCAGGCAGAGGTGGACTGGCTCTTGCAGATCGGAGGGATAGAAATCCTCTGCAACCAGAGGCTTGGCCGGGACATCACGCTGGACGGGCTGAAGGCGCAGCATGACGCCATATTCCTTGGCATCGGTCTGGCGGGGGTCAATTCCCTTGGGATACCGGGAGAGCGCCTTGATGGTGTGCGCGACGCGGTCGAGTATATCGCCGAACTGCGGCAGGCGGCCTTGCCGAGCTTTGCGGTCGGGCGCGATGTCGTGGTGATCGGTGGCGGGATGACCGCAGTGGACGCCGCGGTCCAGTCCAAGCTGCTGGGAGCCGAAAACGTCACCATGGTCTATCGTCGTGGCAAGGATCGGATGAGTGCAAGCGGCTACGAACAGGATCATGCGGCACAAGTGGGGGTCAAGATCGTCTACAACGCCGTTCCCCTGAAGGTGATCGGCACGGACAAGGCCGAAGCGGTGGAATTCGCCTATGCCGTCGATGGCAAGCCTGAGGCAGAGACCTTTACCCTCAAGGCAGATCAGGTGTTCAAGGCCATCGGACAAATGCTGGCAGGTGTGCCCGATGGCCTGTCGGTCGAGGGCGGCAAGATCGCCGGCGCCAGCTCAGGTATATGGGCAGGGGGCGATTGCGCGGCGGGGGGCGAAGACCTGACCGTCACCGCAGTGGCCGAGGGGCGCGACGCGGCAGAGGCGATTCACGCGCATCTGATGGCCCGGACATGACAGCGGGTTGTGACCCGGCGCCGATGGCGATACCTCTCGCTGGCTTGAACAGCCCTTCGGGAGACAGTCGTGGACGCTTTCGTGGACTCTGCCATCGCCTTTGTCAGCGACAATCGCGCCTGGGCGGGGGTGATCGCCTTTTTCTTCGCCCTGGCCGAAACGCTGCCGGTATTCTCGATTCTCATCCCCTCGACTGCGATCCTGTTCGGGGTGGGGGCCGTGGTGGCAACCGGCGCGCTGGACTTTATCCCGCTGTGGATCGGCGGGGCCTTGGGGGCGATCGCCGGATCGGTGTTCTCCTACTGGCTGGGCTGGCGCTACGGCAAGGTCATGCTGCAACTCTGGCCCTTGCGCGATCACCCGGAACTGGCCGAGCGGGCGACCAGAGCGTTTGCCCGCTGGGGAATTGTCACCATTCTGATCGGGCATTTCGTCGGCCCGTTGCGGGCGGTGGTGTTCCTGATGGCCGGTATCTCGCGCATGAACTTGCCGCTGTTCCTGGCTGTCGATCTGGTCGGCGCCATCGCCTGGGCCTGGGCCATACCCAAGTCGGGCGAGGTTGGCGGCAACATCCTGCATTGGATCTGGCAGGCTCTGGCTGGCTGACCGCCCCCGCACTTTTCCGACATTCCCCTTGGGCACCGCTGGCCAGCGGTGTCTGTTCCCTTGCCATAAGCCAACATCCTGTGGAGGACAGCCATGGCCGACCTCAGAAGTGACTTTCTGGGCATCAAATCGCCCAACCCGTTCTGGCTGGCCTCTGCGCCGCCGACCGACAAGCAATACAACGTCGAGCGCGCCTATGAGGCGGGCTGGGGCGGCGTGGTGTGGAAGACGCTGGGGGCCGAAGGGCCGCCCATCGTCAACGTCTCGGGCCCGCGATATGGCGCGGTCTGGGGCGCGGACCGTCGCCTGCTTGGCCTGAACAACATCGAGCTGATCACCGACCGCCCGCTGGAGGTCAACCTGCGCGAGATCAAGGAGGTCAAGCGCAAGTGGAAGGACCGCGCCCTGGTCATCTCGCTGATGGTGCCTTGCGACGAAGAAAGCTGGAAGGACATCCTCAAGCGGATCGAGGATACCGAGGCCGACGGGGTGGAACTGAACTTCGGCTGCCCGCATGGCATGGCAGAACGCGGCATGGGGTCTGCCGTTGGCCAAGTGCCCGAGTATATCGAGATGGTGACACGCTGGGTCAAGCAATACAGCCGGATGCCGTGCATCGTGAAGCTGACGCCCAACATTACCTCGATCCTGCCCCCGGCGATTGCGGCGAAACGCGGCGGGGCCGATGCGGTCAGCCTGATCAACACGATCAAATCTGTGACCAACGTTGATCTTGATCACTTCTCGCCCTTTCCGATGATCGACGGCAAGGGCAGCCATGGCGGCTATTGCGGCCCGGCGGTCAAGCCGATTGCACTGAACATGGTGGCGGAAATCGCGCGCTATCAGGAAACCCGCGGCTTGCCGATTTCGGGCATCGGCGGTGTCACCACCTGGCGCGATGCGGCGGAGTTCATGGCGCTGGGCGCCGGCAATGTGCAGGTCTGCACTGCCGCGATGACCTATGGCTTCAAGATCGTGCAAGAGATGATCTCCGGCCTGTCGGAATATCTCGACGACAAGGGCATGGCCATGTCCGACCTGATCGGACGCGCGGTGCCGAACTTTGTCGAATGGCAGGATCTGAACCTGAACTATGTCACCAAGGCGCGGATCAGCCAGGACGATTGCATCAAATGCGGCCGCTGCTATGCCGCGTGCGAAGATACCAGCCACCAGGCCATCCTGATGAAACCGGGCCGGGTGTTCGAGGTGAACGACGCCGAATGCGTTGCCTGCAACCTGTGCGTCAACGTCTGCCCGGTGGAAAACTGCATCACCATGGAACAGATGCCGCTGGGCGAAGTGGACCCGCGCACAGGGCGCCCCGTGGCGCCTTATGCCAACTGGCAAGATCATCCCAACAACCCGGCCGCCACTGCCGCCGAGTGATCGGGCGCTGCCACTCCAGACCCGCCGCCGTGCCGATCCGGCGGCGGGTTTCCTGCGGCAGATCGCAGGGCAGGGCACCGGCGGGACGGGGATCCGGGCGTCGCTCCCCCACACGGCGGGAATGCCGCAGGCACTCAACAGCCTGAATACCGGCAAATTCCCTGTTTCGCGCCGCATGGGTGCCACAGTTTGCTGCATGGTCTCCGCAAGGGCTGGTTCCGATCCTGGCGATACGGCAACCTGTGCGCACTATGGAGCGACCGTTCATGCGTGTTCTTGTAACCGGCAGCGCCGGGTTCATCGGCTTTCACCTGTCCCGTCTTCTTCTGGCCGAAGGGGCCGAGGTGCAGGGCTATGACGGGATGACCGACTATTACGACGTGGCGCTGAAACGGCGGCGGCACGAGAGTCTGGCCGAGACCCCCCGTTTTCACTGCGCCGAGGGTTTGCTGGAGGATCGCGCCGCCCTGGATGCGGTCGCTGATGGATTTGGCCCCGATGTGATCGTCCACCTGGCCGCACAGGCCGGTGTGCGGTATTCCATCGACAATCCCCGCGCCTATGTCGATGCCAATATCGTTGGCACGTTCAACGTGATGGAGGTCGCGCTGCGCCATCGGGTGCGCCACCTGCTGATGGCCTCGACCAGTTCCGTCTATGGCGCCAACACCGACATGCCCTATGCCGAAACGCACAAGGCCGATACCCCGATGTCGTTCTATGCGGCGACGAAAAAGGCGAACGAGGCGATGGCCCATGCCTGGGCGCATATCCATGGCCTGCCCACCACCATGTTCCGGTTCTTTACCGTCTATGGTCCCTGGGGGCGGCCCGATATGGCGCTGTTCAAGTTCACCCGCGCCATCCTGCAAGACGAGCCGATCGACATCTACAATCATGGCGACATGTGGCGCGATTTTACCTATGTCGAGGATCTGGTGCGCGGCATCCGTGGCCTGATCGACGCGGCCCCCGGCACGGCCCCGATCGGCCCGCATGACAGCCTGTCCCCCGTCGCGCCGTGGCGCGTGGTCAATATCGGCAATTCCGACAAGGTGAAACTGCTCGATTTCGTTGACGCCATAGAGGAGAGCCTGGGGCGCAAGGCAATCCGGCGCTATCTGCCCATGCAGCCCGGAGACGTGCCCGCGACCTGGGCCGATGCGTCGCTGTTGCAGGGCCTAACGGGCCATCGCCCCGAAACCCCGTTCCGCGAGGGGGTGGCGCGGTTCGTGGCCTGGTACAGGGAGTATTACGGGGTCTGATCGTCCGGATTGCGGGCGCCGCGCATCCCGTGCCGCAGCGCGGGCAGGGTGCCAAGGGATCCGGTTGCCAGCCACAGCGTCACCGCGACAGCGGCCTCTGCCTCGAACGCGAGGGCGGCAAGTGCGGCCAGACTGCCCATGGCCGAGGCTGAAACGATGGAAATGACCGGCATCGACCCCCTCCTTGTCAAAACGTATCGGGCTCTGTCGAAGTTGACCATAGGTCAGCATCAGTTAACCACGGGTTTCTCTGCCCACAACGGCTTCGGCCAGGCGCATCGCGCGCTCTATGGTTTCCAGGTGGCTGCGCATCGCGGACTGGGCACGCTGGGCATCCGCCGCCGCGATGGCGTCCACGATAGCAGTGTGCTGGTCGCTGTGCGGCCCGGTGAATTCGGCCACTCCGACCTGGCGATAGGTCCGGTCCCATTCGCGCTGCCACACGGCGCGGCGGCGCGCGCCTGACAGATGGTCCAGCACCCCGAGCAGGATCGGGTTGTCGGCCACCTCGGCGATCCCGCGATGAAAACGCGCATCTGCCTGCTCGCAAGCCGCGCGCGTGGTGGCCGCCCGTGCGTCGTCGGCCAACATGGACAGGTAGCGCCGTTCCGCCGCCCCGGCGGTTCGGGCGGCCTCGGCGGCGATGGGCGGTTCGATCAGCAGGCGGGCGCGCATGATCTGCGCCGGGGATCGCACCTCGATCAACAGGGATTCCCGCACCGGATGTCCAAGGGGGCGCGGGCCGCGAAACGTGCCTTGCCCGACATGGCGCCAGATTTCCGCGTCCTGTTCCAGGATCGCAAGCCCGGCCCGCAGGGTCTGGCGGCTGCACCCCAGCTCTGCCGCCAGATCGCGTTCGGCGGGCAGGCGGTCGCCTGCCACAGGCGCGTGGCGTTCCATGGCGTGGCGCAAGGCGGGCAGGATGTCTGTCAGGCGGGGCATTCGGAAACCATCAGGATCAGACCAATTTGCAGACCAATGAGCGGATGTGCAAGTCATCGCGCATTCCAACGTCAGAGGACCGCCATGCTGACCACCTTCGTCCTGATGCTTGCCGGGCTTTCCGCCGGCGCCCTGAACGCCGTGGCCGGCGGAGGCACGTTCCTGACCTTCCCGGCACTGGTTTGGGCCGGTGTCCCGCCGGTCATGGCCAATGCCACGGCGACCATGGCCGCCCTTCCGGGATATGTCGGCAGTGCCTGGGGGTTCCGCAGGGATCTGCGGGCCGAAGGGCCGCTTGGCCTGCGGATGATCCTTGTGCTGGCCGTTCTGGGCGGTTTCCTCGGCGCGGTTCTGTTGCTTGTCACCCCGTCAGATGCCTTTTCGGCCATTGTGCCATGGTTGCTTTTGCTGGCGACAGTCGTCTTTGCCGCCGGGCCGGTTCTGCTGCGCCGGATCACCGCGCGGGGCGGGCAGGGGGCCGGTGTGGTCATGGCGGCCGGATTGGTGCTCGTGGTGTCGATCTATGGAGGGTATTTCAACGGCGGGCTGGGCATCATGCTGCTGGCCGTGTTCGGCCTGATCGGTTTTGCAAACCTGAATGCGATGAACGGGTTGAAGAACGTGATCTCGGCCGTTCTGTCGCTGGTCTCGGTGGCGACCTACGCCATCGCCGGGTTGATCGACTGGACCCATGCAGTGCCGCTTGCACTGTCTTGTGCCCTGGGTGGCTCTCTGGGTGCCTGGGCCGCGCGACGCATTACGCGGCCCGCCGTGCTGCGCTGGTTCATTACGGGCGTGGGGGCGGCCATGACGGTGGCCTTCTTCATTCTGTCAAAAAATGGGTGACAGGCCGCCTGGCACAGGATAACTACAGCACATGTCGCAGTTGAACGCCTATACCTTTGCCTCGTTTTATTGGTTCCGCCTGTCCGGCGGGATCGGGTAACGGTATAGCGCAGACAACGCGATACTCTCCCGAAGCCGCTGGTTCGACCGGCGGCTTTTTCAATCTGAATGCCCCGGTCCGCCCTTCCCACCCAAGGAAAGACCATGCCGATCCAGACCGATAACCTTCATATCCACACCTTGCGCCCGCTGCCGTCGCCTGTGGCGCTGGCACGCGAACTGGCGCGGGATGATGCCATTTCGCACACGGTTGCCGACAGTCGGCGGGCCATTCGCGCCATTCTGGGCGGGAGGGATGACCGGCTGCTGGTGATCGTGGGGCCCTGTTCCATCCACGAATCCAGCGCAGCGCTGGACTACGCCGCCCGGCTTGCCGCGGAACGTCGCGCGCTGGGGGACCGGCTGGAAATCGTGATGCGGGTCTATTTCGAAAAGCCTCGCACCACCGTCGGGTGGAAAGGGCTGATCAATGACCCGCATCTGGACGGCTCTGACCGGATCGAGGATGGCCTGCCCATGGCGCGCCGTCTGCTGCTGGAGGTGAACCGCATGGGGCTGCCTGCGGCGACCGAGTTCCTGGACCCCATACTGCCCCAGTATTTCGCCGATCTGATCGCATGGGGCGCGATTGGCGCACGCACGACGGAAAGCCAGATCCACCGTCAACTGGCCTCGGGTCTGTCCTGTCCTGTGGGGTTCAAGAACGGGACCGATGGCGGCGTGCAGGTGGCGCTGGATGCCATACGGTCGGCCGCCGCATCGCACAGCTTTCCGGCCGTCACGGCACAGGGGCAGGCGGCGATTGCGACCACCACGGGCAATCCCGCCTGCCATGTGGTGTTGCGCGGCGGCCACCATGGCCCGAACTATGACGCGGCCGCCGTTGCGGCCGTGGTTGCCGCCGCACGCAAGGCAGGGGTCGAGCCGGGCATCGTCATAGATGCCAGTCATGCCAACAGTGGCAAGGATCCGTTGCGGCAGCCCGCGGTTCTGGCCGATATCGCCCACCAGATCCGCACAGGTGACAGCGCCATCCGTGGGGTAATGCTGGAAAGCCATCTGATCGCCGGGCGACAGGATCAGGTGCCGGGACAGCCGCTGACCTATGGCCAAAGCATCACGGACGGTTGTCTTGGCTGGGAGGAGACGCGCGCCGTGCTGCACGATCTGGCGGATGCGGTGGCGCGGCGCCAGCGCGCTGCGGCCTGAACGCTGGCGGGCGCCATCTGAACCGGCGCCCGCCCTTGCACCTCGGGGCCGGGGATGCGAAGGCAGGGGGGAACAGGACGGGGGCCGGCCATGCAACCTTTGCGCGGGATCGGGTTCAAGATCGCCTCGGTGGTGATCTTTATTGCGATGCAGTCGCTGATCAAGGCGACCTCGGATCATGTGCCGCCGGGCGAGGCGGTGTTCTTTCGGTCGTTCTTTGCCATTCCGGTGATCGTGCTGTGGCTGTACCTGCGCAAGGAACTGCATGTCGGTGTGGGCACAAAGAACCCGCTGGGGCATTTCTGGCGGGCTGTGGTGGGCACTGCATCCATGGCGCTGGGCTTTGCCAGCCTGGGGTTCCTGCCTTTGCCAGAGGTGACGGCGCTTGGCTATGCGGCGCCGCTGCTGGTGGTGGTGTTCGCGGCGATGTTTCTGGGCGAACGGGTCGGGGCCTGGCGGTTGGGCGCGGTGGGATTGGGCCTGATCGGGGTGCTGATCGTGCTGTCGCCGCGCCTGTCGATCGGGGCCGGGGCAAGCCACGCTCAGGCGCTTGGCGCAACCCTGGCCCTGGGCGGGGCGGTGTTTTCGGCGCTTGCGCAGATATTCGTCCGCAAGCTGGTTCACACGGAACGCACGGCGACCATCGTGTTCTGGTTCTCGTTCAATGCGGCGGCGCTGTCATTGATCTCGCTGCCATTCGGATGGGTGGTGCCCACCTGGACAGAGGCGGGGCTGCTGATCCTCGCCGGGTTGCTGGGCGGGGTCGGGCAAATCCTGCTGACCACCAGCTATCGTCACGCCGATGCGTCTGTCGTTGCGCCGTTCGAATATGCCTCGATGATCTTTGCGCTGGGCATCGGCTATGCCGTGTTCAACGAGGTGCCCACGCTGACGATGCTGGCGGGGGCGGCGCTGGTGGTGGGGGCGGGGATCCTGATCATCTGGCGCGAGCGCAAGCTTGGGCTGGAACGCAGCCGTCAGCGCAAGGCCATGACGCCAAATGGCTGAGCGGGACCATCGCAACGAAAAGGGGCGCCCAAGGCGCCCCTTTGACGGTCGGATCGGTCGGATCAGTCCCGCGCGCGTTCCACATAGCTGTCGTCATCGGTGTTGATCACGATGCGCGTGCCGGTCCCGATATGCGGCGGGACCATGACGCGCAGGCCATTGTCCGTCATCGCGGGCTTGTAGCTGGACGAGGCGGTCTGTCCTTTGACGACCGGCTCGGTCTCGGTGATCTCGACGGTGATCTTCTGCGGCACTTCCAGGGCGATGGGGTTGCCTTCGAAGGTTTTCAGCCAGACGCGCATACCTTCTTGCAGGTACACCTTGTTGCCGCCCATGATGTCTTCGGTCACGACGACCTGTTCATAGGATTCCGGCTCCATGAAGTGATAGCCTTCGCCATCTTCATAGAGGAAGTCGTATTCGCGCTCGTCCACCGTGGCCTTTTCGACCTGATCGGTGGTTTTCCAGCGTTCCGACACCTTCACCCCGTCCGAGATGCGGCGCATATCGACCGAGGTGGTCGGCGTGCCTTTGCCGGGGTGGAAGTTTTCGGCTTTCAGAACAACGTACAGGCGGCCGTCCATATCGACGACATTGCCCTTGCGCAGCGAGGAGGCGATGACTTTCACGTCTGCTATTCCTTGTGGTTTCCATGACGGCGGCCTATAGGCCCGCGCGATTGGGGTTGCGCGTAGCGCATCCGCCCGAAGAATTCCAGCCGAAAGGCGCGAGACATGTCTGAAACTCCGTGGTGGAACGCCGCCCGTCACGCCGATCGCCGCCCCGCATTGTTGGCGCGCAACCGTATCCAGTCGGCCCTGCGCCGCTGGTTCGACGATGACGGTTTCACCGAGGTCGATCCCTGTGCGCTGCAAGCCAGTCCGGGAAACGAGACGCATCTGCACGCCTTTGCCACCGATGCCATCGGAAACGATGGTGTGGCGCGGCGGATGTATCTGCACACCTCGCCTGAATTTGCGATGAAAAAGCTGCTTGCGGCGGGCGAGGCCCGCATATTCGCCTTTGCCCATGTCTGGCGGAACCGGGAAAGCGGTGCACGGCACAGCCCGGAGTTCACCATGCTGGAATGGTACCGGGTGGGGCAGGACTACACCGCGCTCATGGCCGATTGTGCAAGCCTCCTGCGGCTTGCCGCCAAGGCGGCGGGCAGCCCGGTGCTGCGCCGGGGCACGGCCGTCTGTGACCCTTTTGCCGAGTTCGAGCGGCTGTCGGTTGCCGAGGCGTTCCAGCGCCATGCCGGGCTGGACCTGTTGGCGACCATGGATGCCGACGGGCGCCCGGACCGCGAGGCTTTGGCCGCACAGGTCATGGCCGCCGGAATGCGGGTGGATGCCGGCGACACATGGTCGGATCTGCTGTCCGCAGTTCTGGTGCAGCGGGTCGAGCCGCACCTTGGCCATGGCCGTGCCACCATCCTGGACCGTTATCCCGCGCACGAGGCCGCGCTGGCCCGCCGCTGCCCCGGTGATGCACGGGTGGCAGAGCGGTTCGAACTCTATGCCTGCGGGGTGGAACTGGCCAACGGCTTTGGTGAACTGACCGATCCGGTGGAGCAGCGCGCCCGCTTTGTGGCCGAGATGGATGAAAAGCAACGACTCTATGGTGAACGCTATCCGTTGGACGAGGAGTTGCTGGCCGCCCTTGCGCATATGCCTCCTGCCAGTGGCATTGCCCTGGGGTTCGACCGGCTGGCGATGTTGGCGACCGGGGCGGCCCGTATCGACGATGTGATCTGGGCGCCGGTCGGGACAGGGGCTGTCCGCGGCTGATTCCCGCCGGTTCGATTTTCGAACGCCGCGATTTCGGGCAGATGCCTGACAGTTGCGCAACCGTTGGGCGGAATCCTCCGCGCGCTCGCCAACCTTTGCCATGGGATTTGCTGCATTGCAGCGTCGCAGGTTCAGTGGACCTGCGGGGGGACCATCTGCCCGTAACGGATGTGCGGTGGCGGCCCGATGTGGAAGTCTGCCCCCACCGCACGGGGTGCAACAAAGTTGCCGCCCGGATATAGGGTCGCCTGCATCGCAGGGGAAGCCCCTGTTTCCGCATGGCGGCCCCGACACGGGGGAATGGAATGAGCAATCTGAAATGTCTCTGGCTGGCTGGCGCGTTTGCGCTGACGGCCGGTGCGGCATCGGCGCAGGACACCATCAAGCTGGGTGTGCTGCATTCGCTGTCCGGCACCATGGCGATCTCCGAGACGACGCTGAAGGACACGATGCTGATGCTGATTGCCGAACAGAACGCCAAGGGCGGTCTACTGGGCAAGCAACTGGAGGCGGTGGTGGTCGATCCGGCCTCCGACTGGCCATTGTTCGCCGAAAAGGCGCGCGAGTTGCTGACCGTCTCGAATGTCGATGTGATGTTCGGCTGCTGGACCAGCGTGTCGCGCAAATCCGTGCTGCCGGTGATCGAGGAACTGAACGGCCTGCTGTTCTATCCGGTCCAGTACGAGGGCGAGGAATCGTCCAGGAATGTATTCTACACCGGCGCCGCCCCGAACCAGCAGGCCATTCCGGCCACCGACTATTTCCTGGACGAACTGGGTGTCGAGAAATTCGCGCTGTTGGGGACCGATTATGTCTACCCGCGCACCACGAACAATATCCTCAAGGCCTATCTGATGGGCAAGGGGATCCCGGAGGCCGACATCTTTGTCAACTACACGCCCTTTGGCCATTCCGACTGGTCCAAGATCGTGTCCGATGTCAAGGCTCTGGGCGCGGATGGCAAGAAGGTGGGGGTGATTTCCACCATCAACGGCGATGCCAATATCGGGTTCTACAAGGAACTCGCCGCTGCCGGCATTTCGGCCGACGACATCCCCGTCGTCGCCTTCTCGGTCGGCGAAGAGGAACTGTCGGGCCTCGATACATCGAACCTGGTGGGCCACCTGGCGGCCTGGAACTACTTCCAGTCCGCCGAAGGCGAGGCGAATGCCGAATTCATTGCCAAGTGGAAGGCCTTTGCCGGTGAAAGCCGCGTGACCAACGACCCGATGGAGGCGCATGTCATCGGCTTCAACATGTGGGTCAAGGCCGTCGAGGCCGCGGGAACCACCGATGTCGATGCCGTCCGCACCGCGATGTACGGGATCGAAGTGCCCAACCTGACCGGGGGTGTCGCCAAGATGTTGCCGAACCACCACCTGACCAAGCCGGTGCTGATCGGTGAAATTCGTGCCGACGGCCAGTTCGACATCATCAGCCAGACCGACCCGGTGCCCGGCGATGCCTGGACCGACTTCCTGCCGGAATCCGCGGTGCTGGAGTCTGACTGGGCCGCGCTGGACTGCGGGATGTACAACACCCAGACCAAGACCTGCGTGCAGGTCAAATCCAACTACTGACATCCGGGGGGAGGGGCCTCCCTCCCCCTTGGCCGTTTCAAGGGCAGGATCCTTCCATGCGCGCCACTTTTGCTGCGTTGCTTGCGGCCATGTTTCTGCTGCTGCCCATGGCCGCACAGGCGCAGACCGCCGCAGACATTCTTGCGGAAAACCGCGATCTGGTCGAAAAATCGTCGCGCCAGACCATCGGCCCGGTGATTGCCGCCCTGACCGCCAGTGGCGATCCGCAGGCGTTGACGCTGCTTGCCGCCTGGGCCGACAGGGGGCTTGGCCTGCGCAAGTCCGACGGGGCGTTCTTTCTGATCGCGCCAGATCCCGACGGCTATGCGCTGAAGTCCCCGGATGGCACAGAGGCGGGAACCGCCGCAAGATCCGAGATCGTCGAGTTGCGGCCCAATGCGGGGGTGCGCGGCCTGATCGCGACGGCGCTGGTCGAGTTCCAACTGTCGGATCCCGACCGCCGCCAGCGCGAGGCGGCGCTGGTCTCCGTTGCCCGTGACCCGTCGGCTGCACACCTGGTGCCCCTGCGCGCCTCGATCCCGGCAGAATCCGACCCCGCACTCAAGGCGCAGAAACAACGTCTTGAGCGGCTACTGACCCTGCGGTTCGATGCCGACAGCGCCGCGCGCGTGGCTGCGATCCAGAGTTTCGCGGGCGATCTGGGGCTGGATTTGCGTGGTGCGCTGAATCCGTTGCTTGCCACGACCTACAGTGTCGGGACAGGCACATTGCCCGATGGTGCGAATGTTGCCCGCACCCTGCGCCCCGGTTCAGATCTGACGATGGACGAGGCCTATGCGCTTCTGGTGGCCGCGGATCTGGCCCCGGCCCGCTTGTCGCGCACGGAGCTCAAGGCCGCGCTGGCGGCGAATATCGTGGATGGCGCGGTCGCCGGTATTCCCTTGACACAGCTTGACACGCCGCAAGCCCGCGATCGTGCCTATGACGCGCTGGAGGCAGCCGGGGCCGTCCCCGCCGCCGCAACCGATGCCGAGGTCGTGGCCGCAGTTGCGGCGCACCGTTTCCATGCCATCCATGCCGAGCCTGATCCGGCCGTGACCACAGCCGCCACAGAGGTGCTTGAGGGGATCGAACTGAAGCTGGCCGCCATGCAGGCCACCGATCTGGCGCTGGATGCGTTGTCGCTGGCCTCGATCTATTTCCTGGCGGCCATCGGCCTGGCGATCACCTTTGGCGTGATGCGGGTGATCAACATGGCGCATGGCGAATTCATCATGCTGGGCGCCTACACCGGCTATGTCGTGCAACTCTACATCAGCAATTACACGCTTTCGATCCTGATCGCGTTGCCGCTGGCCTTTGCCGTCACCTTCGCGGCGGGTGTCGTGATGGAACGGCTTGTCATCCGGCACCTTTACAAGCGCCCGCTGGAAACCCTGCTGGCCACCTTCGGGATCTCCATCGCGTTGCAGCAACTGGCAAAGAACATCTTCGGCACGCAGGCACGGCCGCTGACGGCCCCGTCCTGGCTGGATGGCGCGCTGGTGTTCAACGATATCGTGGGCATCAGCTACATCCGCATTGCCATCTTTGTACTGGCGCTGGCCTTCCTGGGCTTTTTCCTGTGGCTGATGAAGCGCACGCGCCTTGGGCTGGAAGTGCGTGCCGTGACACAGAACCCGACGATGGCGGCCAGCATGGGCATCAACCCCGACCGCATCAACATGCTGACCTTCGGCCTTGGCTCGGGCATCGCGGGCATTGCAGGCGTCGCCATCGGCCTGTTCGCCAAGGTCACATCGGAGCTTGGATCCGACTACATCGTGCAGAGCTTCATGACCGTGGTGGTTGGCGGTGTGGGCAATATCTGGGGCGCATTGGCGGGGGCGCTGATGATCGGCACATTGCAAAAGGGCATCGAATGGCTGAACCCGTCCAACACCCTGGCCGCGCAGACCTACATGATCCTGTTCATCATCCTGTTCATCCAGTTCCGGCCGCGCGGCATCATCGCGCTCAAGGGCCGGGCCGCGGGGGATTGACCATGCGTCCTGCCTTGCTCCGCTCCGCGCCACCCTTCTCGGCCAATGCGCCCGCCTCCCATCATCTTGCCACAAATACCCCGGGGGGCGCGGGGGGCTGGCCCCCCGCTTCCACCGCCGGAGACCGCACATGACCCGCACCTTCCTGTCCCGCAACCCGTCGGTTCTGTGGTTTCTGCTGGCGCTGGCGCTGTTCACCCTTGCCATCACCCTGATGTCCGAGGCCTACGGCTCCGCGCTCGTCTCCACCTCCTTTGTCAAGACGCTGGGCAAGACACTGTGCCTGTGCCTCGTGGCGCTGGCGATGGATCTGGTCTGGGGCTATGCGGGCATCCTGTCGCTGGGCCACATGGCGTTCTTTGCGCTGGGGGGCTACATGATCGGCATGTGGCTGATGTATGCCCGGACCGAGGGTATCGTGGTCGCCGCACTGGCAAACGAGGTGTTGCCCGCAACGGCAGAGGAGATCCGTCAAGGCATCGCCAGCCAGATCTTCGGCGTCGTCGGCGCATCGGAATTGCCACCGATCTGGGCCTTTGCCCATTCGCTGCCGCTGCAACTGATGCTGGTGGTGGCGGTGCCGGGAGTGCTGGCGCTGGTTTTTGGCTGGCTGGCTTTCCGCAGCCGCGTCACCGGGGTGTATCTGTCCATCCTGACCCAGGCCATGACGCTGGCCGCAGCCCTGTATCTGTTCCAGAACGACAGCGGGCTGAGGGGCAACAATGGCCTGTCCGGTCTTCAGAACCTTCCCGGTCTTGACCAGATCCCGCAGGCCGACCTGTCCATCTGGTTCTTCTGGGCCTCGGCCGCCGCGCTGGCGCTGGTCTATGTCGGTCTCGCCTGGATCGTGTCGGGCAAGTTCGGCTCGGTCATCCGTGCGATCCGCGACGATGAACAGCGCGTCCGCTTTCTTGGCTATTCCGTCGAAGGGTACAAGCTGTTTGTCTTTACCCTGACGGCAGTGATCGCGGCCATCGCCGGTGCGCTGTATTACCCGCAGGCGGGCATCATCAACCCGGCGGAACTGGCGCCCATCGCCTCGATCTATCTCGCGGTCTGGGTGGCGATCGGGGGCAGGGGGCGGCTTTACGGCGCGGTCATCGGGGCCGCGTTCGTCTCGCTCCTGTCCTCGTGGTTCACCGGCGGGCGGGCGCCCTCGGTCAATCTGGGGGTCTATACTGTCAATTGGGTGGACTGGTGGCAGATCCTGCTGGGCCTGTCCTTCGTCCTTGTCACCTTGTTCGCCCCCAAGGGCATCGGCGGCCTGTTCGACCTGGTTCAGGGGCTGCGTCACCCGAACCGCCATGGCACAGCGCTGGGCCCCGATGACGGCGCCCTGATGGAAAAGGAGGCCGTGGAATGAACGGCACCCTGCTTGAGGTTTCCGGCGTTTCGGTCACGTTTGACGGCTTCCGTGCGATCAACAATCTGTCCTTTGCCATAGGCCCGGCGGAACTGCGGGCCATCATCGGGCCGAACGGCGCTGGCAAGACCACCTTCATGGACATCGTCACCGGCAAGACGCGGCCCGACGAGGGCAAGGTGGTCTGGGGCGACATGGCACAGTCCCTGTTGCGTATGTCCGAGGCGCAGATCGCCCGCATCGGCATCGGCCGCAAGTTTCAGCGCCCCACCGTGTTCGAGGATCAGACGGTCACGGAAAATCTGGTCATGGCCCTACGGGCGCCCCGTTCGCCCTTTGCCGTGCTGGGCTGGCGCGCGAAACCCGCCGACATGGACCGCGTTCAGGCGCTGGCCACCGAAGTGGGCCTTGAGGATGCCTTGCCGCGCAAGGCGGGCGAACTCAGCCACGGGCAAAAGCAATGGCTGGAAATCGCCATGCTTCTGGCACAGGAGCCCAAGCTGCTGCTGGTCGATGAACCGGCCGCCGGCATGACGCTGGCAGAACGCGAGCATACCACGCGCCTGCTGGTCGATCTGGCGAAAACCCGTGCCGTCGTGGTCGTGGAACATGACATGGAGTTTGTGCGCCGCCTCGATTGCCGCGTCACCGTCCTGCACGAAGGGGCGGTCCTGGCCGAAGGCAGTCTGGATCACGTCACCTCGAATCCGCACGTCATTGAAGTCTATCTGGGGCGCTAAGACCATGATCCGCACGGAAAACCTGACCCTGCACTATGGCGGCAGCCAGATCCTGCACGGGATCACCATGGAGGCCAGGGCCGGAGAGGTGACCTGTGTCATGGGCACCAACGGCGTCGGCAAGACCTCGCTGCTCAAGGCGCTGGCGGGGACGCATCCGCGCTCGGGGGGCAAGGTCATCATGGGGGGGCAGGCCCTGCCGGTGCTGCGCCCGCAGGACATGGCGCGTCAGGGTCTGGCCGTGGTGCCGCAGGGCCGGATGATCTTTCCCCTGCTGACCGTGCGCGAAAACATGGAAACCGCCTATGCGCTGCTGCCGAAATCCGACCACCGCATCCCGGACGAAATCTTTGAGCTGTTTCCGATCCTGAAGGAGTTTCTCCATCGTCGTGGCGGCGATCTGTCGGGGGGGCAGCAACAGCAGCTCGCCATCGCCCGCGCTATGATCATGAAGCCCAAGGTGCTGTTGATGGATGAGCCGACCGAAGGGATCCAGCCCAACATCATCCAGCAGATCGGCCGGGTGATCGCCTATCTCAAGGCCAAGGGGGACATGGCCATCATTCTGGTCGAACAGTATTTCGACTTTGCCTATGACCTGGCCGACCGCTTCTATGTGCTCAAACGCGGCGCGGTCGCGCTGGAGGGTACCAGGTCCACCCTGACCCAGGAACGTCTGCGCGCCACGGTTTCGGTCTGACCCGACCCCGTTGCGCGATTGCCTTTCGCCCTGATCAAAGCCCAGCCGGGGCAGTTGCGCGGCCCGGCGCAGGCCGCCCCTTCGGCGCGCAGTCGTGCAGGGGCGCATCGGGGCAGAGCCCGGTTGGATGGGCCTTTGGACCTGTCAGCCGCTGAACAGGAAATGCAGCACGTCCCCGTCCTTGACCTCATAGGTCTTGCCTTCGACGCGGAATTTCCCGGCTTCCTTGGCGCCAGCCTCGCCCTTGCCTGCGATATAATCCTCGTAGGCAATGGTTTCGGCGCGGATGAAACCCCTTTCGAAATCACCATGGATCACGCCTGCGGCCTGTGGCGCAAGTGTTCCCCGTGTGATTGTCCAGGCGCGCGCCTCCTTGGGGCCGACGGTGAAATAGGTCTGCAATCCCAGCAGGTCGTGTCCGGCGCGGATCAGGCGGTCCAGCCCCGCCTCGGCCAGCCCCATCTCTTCCAGGAACATCGCGGCTTCGTCGGCGGGCAACTGGCTGATCTCTTCCTCGATCCTGGCCGATATCACCACGGTGCCCGCACCCTGGCGCGCGGCCATCTCTGCCACACGCGCAGACTCGCCGTTGCCGCTTGCAGCCGAGGCTTCCTCGACGTTGCAGACATAAAGCACGGGCTTGGCGGTCAGCAGTTGCAACATGCGCCACTGCCGTGAATCGTCGTCCGATACCTCTACGCTGCGGGCGGGCTTGCCGTCGTTCAGGGC
Source organism: Gemmobacter megaterium (assembly GCF_900156815.1). Classification (GTDB taxonomy): domain Bacteria; phylum Pseudomonadota; class Alphaproteobacteria; order Rhodobacterales; family Rhodobacteraceae; genus Wagnerdoeblera; species Wagnerdoeblera megaterium. Next base: position 4,303 of record NZ_FTOT01000017.1, on the reverse strand, counting down.
CGCCTGGGCCATGGCCAGCAAACGGTCCTGATCGGCGGCTTCCTTGTCGCCCCCCTTCAGTTTGCGGACCAGGTTGGTGCGGCGGCGTTCGATCGATTCCAGATCGGCCAGCATCAGTTCTGTCTCGATCGTTTCGGCATCGGCCACCGGGTCGATCCGGCCTTCGACATGGGTGATATCCCCATCCTCGAAGCAGCGCAGCACATGGGCAATGGCATCGCATTCGCGGATATTGGCGAGGAACTGGTTGCCCAGCCCTTCGCCCTTGCTGGCGCCCCGCACCAGTCCCGCGATATCCACAAAGGTCATGCGCGTCGGAATGATCTGTTTCGATCCGGCAATCGCGGCCAGCTTGTCCAGTCGCGGGTCTGGCACGGCGACTTCACCCACATTGGGCTCGATGGTGCAGAACGGAAAATTGGCCGCCTGCGCCGCCGCCGTGCGGGTCAGTGCGTTGAAGAGCGTGGACTTGCCGACATTCGGCAGCCCGACAATACCCATCTTGAAACCCATGTGACCCTCCGGTGCGTTGACCGCCCGCTTGTAGGCGCAGCCCCCCGCAGGATCAAGCGGGCAAAGCCCTAGTTCCGCCAGGGCGCCGACACCATCCAGTGTGTGCCGAAGCGATCCTTGACCATGCCGAACCCGTCCGACCAGAAGGTGGGCTGAAATGCCATGATCACCGCGCCCCCATCGCCCAGTGCCGCGAAGATCTGCCTTGCGCGTTCCATCGTCGGGGCGATGTGGCTGATGCTGACCGCCTGCTGCGGATCGCCCCCCATGCCGGGCGGAAAGTCCGAGGCCATCAGCATACGCCCCTCCGGCAGGCGCAGCGTGCCATGCATCACCCGGTCGGAGGTTTTCATAGCCTCCGGCGTACCATCAGGCCAATCCGGGGCGGCGGAATAGGGCATCAACTCCAGATCGCCGCCGAACAATTCCTGATAGGCCGTCAGCGCGGCCCGACAGTTTCCTTGAAAATGGATATAGGGGTCAAAGCTCATGGGCGCTCCTCCTCATGCGGTGGCCCGAGGATGGCATTGCGGTGCGTTGATATCAACATTCCAGAGCGCGACAGGCGGAAAGTCCTGTGTTTTGCGGGCAGGATGTGTCGCGGAACCGGCCGAATGGCAGTGAAACTCCTTGGTGCGGCTGGCCATGCTTGCCTTTTGGCTCGCCCTGCCGCATCAGGGACGGAAAGTGGAGGCAGAATCCGTGACCCGTATCGACCAGACATTCGCCCGCCTGCGCAACCAGAACCGCAAGGCTTTTGTCGCCTATATCATGGGCGGGGATCCCGATTCCGACCGCTCGTTGGCGGTGATGAGGGGACTGCCCGGCGCGGGGGTGGATATCATCGAACTGGGGATGCCTTTCACCGATCCGATGGCCGACGGCCCAACGATTCAGCTTGCCGGCCAGAGGTCGCTTGAAGGCGGCATGACGCTGGACCGGCTGCTGGATATGGTGCGCGCGTTCCGTGCCGAAGATGAGACGACGCCGATCGTGCTGATGGGGTATTACAACCCGATCTATTCCCGTGGCGTAGAGCGTTTTCTGACCGAGGCGCGCGAGGCGGGGATTGACGGTCTGATCGTGGTGGATCTGCCGCCCGAGGAAGACGACGAACTTTGCGTGCCCGCGCAGCAGGCGGGCCTCAACTTCATCCGTCTGGCGACGCCGACGACCGACAACCAGCGTCTGCCGACCGTTTTGCAGAACACCAGCGGGTTCGTCTATTACGTCTCCGTCACGGGGATCACCGGATCGGCGGCGGCGCAGGCGGGCGACGTGGGGCCAGAGGTCGCGCGGATCAAGGCAGCAACGGATTTGCCGGTGATCGTGGGGTTCGGCATCACCACGCCCGAGGCGGCGCAGACCATTGCCAGCGTAGCCGACGGATGTGTCGTCGGATCCGCCATCGTCAAGCTGATCGGCGAAGGCCGCCCCACGGAAGAAGTTCTGGCGCGGGTGGCCGATCTGGCGGCAGGCGCCCATGCCGCCTGACGGAATCCGGGGGGTCAGGCCCCCGGCGTTTCCTTGAACTTGATCGATTCGCCGCAGCCACAGGCCTCGGCCACATTGGGGTTGCGGAACTGGAAGCCGCTTTCCAGCAGCCCGGTTTCATAGTCGATCTCGGTGCCGATCAGAAACATCTGCGCCATCGGCGCGATCAGCACGCGGGCGCCGTCCTGTTCGACCACGGCATCCAGCGGGTTCACCTCGGACACATAGTCCATGGTGTATTCCATGCCTGCGCAGCCGCCTTTCTTGACGCCGATCCGCAGGCCTTGCGTGTTGTCCCGCGCCATCAGCCGTGCAATCTGCCGCGCGGCTGCGGGTGTCAGTGTTACCGCCTGCTTGCCGGGAATGCCGAACATTTCCGTCCCCTTACATGAACCCAAGTTCCAGGCGGGCCTCGTCCGACATCATGTCCATCCCCCAAGGCGGGTCGAAGGTCATGCTGACATCCACCTGTTTCACGCCGGGCAATGCGTTGACGGCATCGGCCACCCAGCCGGGCATCTCACCCGCGACGGGGCACCCCGGCGCCGTCAGCGTCATGGTGATGTCCACCGCATTCTCGGTGTCGATGTCGATGGTGTAGATCAACCCGAGATCATAGATATTCACGGGAATCTCGGGGTCGAACACCGTTCGGCACGCCTCGACAATCGGCTCGTAAAGCGGATGGTCCGTCGTGGACGGGCGGATCAGCGGAGCGCCTTCGACAGGCGCAGATGTTTGAGCGGTCATATCGGGTCCGTCTGTTTTCCTGACGGAAGATATAGGGAAACCGGAGGCTCCGGTCCAGTGCCTGACTGCCCGGCATGGTCGCCGGGCAGTTTTTTCGCAGTTTAGACCAGAATATCGTCGGCGCTGAATTCGGTCACACCGTGCAGTTTCAGAGAGAAGTCCGCCTTGCGGTCGCCGTCGACGTCGATGTGAAGGTAGCCATCGCCAGCGCTCGTGCCGAACCTCACCGACATGTACTCGCCTGAGAAGCCAGATCCATCGAAAGTGACGCCAAGTGCGGAGAAGTCAATCTTGTCGAAGCCCCTCTCGAAGTCGGTGATTTCGTCTCGCATGCCTGGGCGGCCGACGTCGAAAGTGCGGGCGAACAGGAACACATCAAAGCCCGCCCCACCGGTGAGGACGTCTTTGCCGCTGCCGCCAACCAATGTGTCATCGCCGTTGCCACCGAAGAGGATGTCGTCGCCTGCCATACCAAACAACCGGTCATGCCCATCGTCTCCATGAAGCACATCGTTGCCTTCATTCCCGCGCAGGACGTCACGATGGTTGCCGCCGTAGATCGTATCGTTGCCTGCACCTCCGAAAAGGTTATCAAATCCGGCATCGCCATATATCACATCGTTGCCATCATCGCCACGTATTGTGTCATTCCCTTCGCCTCCGAACAGTTCGTCTCTCCCAGTCCCACCGCGGATCCAATCATTGCCATTCGCCCCGTAAATGGTGTCATTTCCACCTTTGCCGAAGATGAAGTCATCCATATCGGAAATTTCATCATTGTCTGCGTCGATATGACCCAAGCCGAGGACTTCGGATGCAGCGGTGCCATCAACCTTACCGTTACTGGAGTTTGGCAGATTGAAAGTTGCCGTTTCCGATATATCGAAAGATATGAGGAGACCGCTTAGTATGGGCAGCCCGCTTGTCGCATATAGATAGATTTGGCCATTCATTTCGAACACAGCGACTGGCCTGCTGTCGAGTTCGATTCCTAGTAGGCTGGCGATTGCAACTGTGCCGGCACCGATATAGTCAATCGCATTGGGCACCCCCCCCGTCGGCGTGAAGGTCGCAACGCCGTCATCGCTTTGGCTGAGAATCCCGTTGCCGTCTTGAAAAAATCCCGTAATTGGAGAAGACGTATCATTTATAAGGGAGGCTGACAGAAGCGAGCCGTTGAGAAGATTGCTCAATGATCCGTCGTACCGGTAGATATTGGTTGCTGGAGAGATGATTCTCATGGGACGCTCCTTTCGAGATCCAAGCGCTGAGTCGAGCTGTTTCCGGTTTGCGAATATTCCTGTCCTACAGGCGGAAGATTGATGTCAGAGTATTAGTTATTCTGATATGTATATTTGGGCTCGAAGTTGGCAGCGATGCGGCGAGAATATGGCAGGTTTCTGGTCTCTGTCGGGTTTCCCGGTTGCCGTTCTAAATGATCTCTGGTCGGGATGGGCTCTGTTGCACAAATCGGCTGATGGCCGGGGTTCCCCTTTCCCCGGACAGACTTATCCCACGGGCTCTGTGACAGGGATGCCGAGCGCGG
>NZ_FTOT01000042.1 GCF_900156815.1 Gemmobacter megaterium | reverse complement strand
CTGATCCGGTCATCAATGCCCGCCGCCAGCATTCTATCCTCGAAGGAATGGCGCAGCGAGTACATCGTGTGATGGTCGCTCTCCATGAGATTGTTCTCGCGCAGGAACTTGTTCACCGTGGCCGACAGGCTGGCACTGCTGTCGAGATACCGCGGGAACCCGTTTGGAAAGCCCTTCGCGGCGTCCAGCGACACGCCCAACAGGGGAATGGTGCGCCGGGCGTACTTGCTCTTGATATGCCGCCCCTCCGGTTCGATGGAGATATGGGGAACGGCATGATCCAGCCGGATCGTGTTGGAGGTCAGCGCCGCCAGTTCCGAGGGCCGACAGCCGGTGTTCACCATCAGGAGCAGGATCGTTCGGGCTTCGGGGTTCAGCCCATCCAGGGCGCCGGGGGCCAGCAGCTTGTCCTTGATCCATGCAACCGAGAACGGGGGCTTCTTCTTCGCATCGCCCTCCTTGAAGGACAGATCGGTCAGCGGCAACACCAGGCCGAGGCGCTTCATCCGGTTGACGGTCTTGAGAACGTCACCGAGATGGATCAAGTCCTTGTTGGCGCTGTTCGGCGTCAGGTCTTCTTCTTCCAGCCGCTCCATCCACCAGTCGCGGAAGTCGAGCATGTCATCGCCGGAAATCTCGCCCAAAGCCTTGTCCCCGACAACGGAGATGAAGTTCTTGATGGCCTTCTTTCTGGGGTTCTCCCAGCGGCGCATCTGGTCGTCGGACTTGCCGATGGTCTTGTCCTTCGCCAGCGTCCAGTAAATCTCAAGCGCGCGGGATACGGTGATGACAGGCGGCCTGGCGCCACCAAGCAAGGCTTCGGCTTCCTGCTGATCGACCTTGCCACGCCGCGTCGGAACCACCTCGACTCGCTTGAGGATGTCATCGACCGGCAGGGATGCCACCTGGCGTGCGCTCAGATAGCGATATCCGCGTCTTGCCGCGAGTTCCTTGGCATGGGGCAGCCTGTCCTCGGCTTCGGCGCCTGCACCAGCCATCTTCGCTTCCCATGCCTCGATCAGTTCCTGCCAGACCTGATCGGCCTTGGTCTTCGCCACACTCTCGGAATCGGTGTGCAGGCTGATCAGGATCATCTCGCGCTGCTC
>NZ_FTOT01000001.1 GCF_900156815.1 Gemmobacter megaterium | reverse complement strand
TTCGACATTTCTGATCTCCTTCTCGTCGAAGATCAGCAGACTGCAAATCGTAGCTTATGTCAGTGTCCGAATTTCGGGGGGTAGCTCAGATCAAGATGAATCCGCGCCTTTCAATTCAATGTCGGCTCATGTGCAGGAACGCGGGTCTTGACAGGCTCAATGCAAGGTTATGGGTAAAACCGGCACTCTTATGCTCCAATGACAACAAGCATCCGAAATCCGCTCAGCTACAGCCGGAGGTTCCGCCACAGGTGTTGCATTTCAGGCAGGTTCCATTGCGGACCAGCGTATAGTTGCCGCATTCGCCGCAGGGGTCGCCCTCGTATCCCTGCATCTTCGCCTTGGCGCGGGGGTCGATGCTGGCCGCGCCGATCGCAAAGCTGGAAGTGCTTTCTGCAAAACCACTTACACGGGTTTCCGCAACCAAAGTGTTCAGCGCCAGCGGATCGGAGGATCCGATACCGCCCTGAAGCATCACCAGATCCTGCGGCAGACGTTTGCGCAGATAGCCTGTTGAACTGATCGACTTGAGCAGCTCCACCGATTTGGATGCCGCCGCCTCGGACACCTGGTCGATGTTGCGCTTGCCTTCGTCGTCGCCCCTGCCCAGATCGTCGAAGGCATGGCCCTTGGGTGCCACATGGGCCAGATCGGTGCGGTCGAGATAGGAAATGGCAAGTTCGCGGAAGATATAGTCGAGGATCGAGGTCGCCGTCTTGATGGAATCATTGCCCTGAACCATCCCGGCAGGTTCAAAGCGGGTGAAGGTGAACGCCTCGACGAACTCTTCCAGCGGTACGCCATATTGCAGGCCGACCGACACCGCGATGGCGAAGTTGTTCATCATGGCGCGGAACCCCGCACCTTCCTTGTGCATGTCGATGAAGATCTCGCCAAGCCGTCCGTCACCATATTCGCCGGTGCGGACATAGACCTTGTGCCCGCCGACGATGGCCTTCTGGGTATAGCCCTTGCGACGCTCGGGCAGCTTTTCACGGTGGGACTTGATGATTTCCTTGATGATCACCTTTTCGACGATCTTTTCGGCGATGACCTGCGCCTTTTCCTGCTGGCTGCCGGTGGCAAGGATGTCCTCGGCCTCCTCGTCATCCTCGACCAGGGCCGATGCCAGCGGCTGCGACAGTTTCGATCCGTCGCGGTAGATCGCATTCGCCTTGATGCCCAGGGAATGCGACAGTTCGTAGGCGGCCAGAACTTCGGCAATGCTGGCGCTGTTGGGCATGTTGATCGTCTTGGAAATCGCGCCCGAGATAAAGGACTGCGCGGCGGCCATCATGTGGATGTGGCTGCCGACCGACAGGAAGCGCTTGCCCTTTTTCCCGCAGGGATTGGCGCAGTCAAACACCGGCAGATGTTCGGCCTTCAGATGCGGGGCGCCTTCCAGCGTCATCGTTCCGCAGACATGGTCGTTCGCGGCGTCGATCTGGGCTTTAGAAAAGCCAAGATGCCTGAGCAGTTCGAACGTCGGGTCGGCCAGCTTTTCGGCAGGAATCCCCAGCGTCCCCTGACAGAAATCCGCCCCCAGCGTCCACTGGTTGAAGACAAAGCGGATGTCGAATGCGGTGGGCAGCGCGGCCTCGACCTTGGCGATCTCGGTGGCGCCGAAGCCATGGCCCAGCAGCGCGGTATGGTTCACGCCCGGCGCCTGACCCAGCGAGCCATGGCCGACCGCATAGGCGGTGATTTCCGCGATCTGCGCCGGGGTATAGCCCAGCTTTTCCAGCGCGGCCGGGACCGACTGGTTGATGATCTTGAAATAGCCGCCGCCGGCCAGCTTCTTGAACTTCACCAGCGCGAAATCGGGCTCGATCCCGGTGGTGTCGCAATCCATCACCAGACCGATGGTGCCGGTCGGGGCAATCACGGTGGCCTGTGCGTTGCGGAAGCCGTGCTTTTCGCCCAAGGCAAGTGCCTCGTCCCAGGCGGATCGGGCCAGTGCCACAAGTCGCGGATCGGGACAGGTCGCATGATCGAGCGCGACGGGGGCAACGTTGACCCCCTCGAACCGGCCGGAGGCATGTGCCGCCGCGCGGTGGTTGCGGATGACGCGCAGCATGTGATCGCGGTTGCGGGCATAGCCGGGGAAGGCGCCCAGCTCGCTCGCCATCTCGGCCGAGGTGGCATAGGCAACGCCGGTCATCAGCGCGGTCAGCGCACCGCACAGGGCGCGTCCTTCGGCGCTGTCATAGCCCAGACCCATGTTCATCAACAGGCCGCCGATATTGGCATAGCCAAGGCCCAGCGTGCGGTAGTCATAGCTGCGCTGCGCGATTTCCTTCGACGGGAACTGCGCCATCAGAACCGAGATTTCCAGCGTCACCGTCCACAGGCGGGTGGCGTGGATATAGGCGTCGGCATCGAAGCGGTCATTGCGGAAAAAGGTCAGCAGGTTCATCGACGCCAGGTTGCAGGCGGTATCGTCGAGGAACATGTATTCGCTGCACGGGTTCGAGCCGCGGATCTGCCCGTCTTCGGGGCAGGTGTGCCATGCGTTCACCGTATCGTGGAACTGGATGCCGGGATCGGCGCAGGCCCAGGCGGCGTGGCCGACCTGATCCCACAAGTCGCGCGCCTTGACGGTTTTCGAGACCTGCCCGTCGGTGCGGCGCAGCAGCGCCCAGTCGGCATCGTCGCGCACCGCCGACAGGAAGGCATCGGTCACGCGGACCGAATTGTTGGAATTCTGCCCCGAAACGCTGGCATAGGCATCGCTGTCCCAGTCGGTGTCATAGGTCGGGAATTCGATGCTGGTGAAGCCCTGCCGCGCATATTGCAGCACGCGGTTGGTATAGGTGTCGGGGATCATCGCGCGTCTGGCGGCCTTCAGCGCGGCTTTCAGCGCCGGGTTCCTGGCCGGGTCCACCGCATCCTGGGTGCTGCCGTCCCACTGGCGGATCGCGGCGAAAATCTCGTTCAGCCGCGCCTCATGCGCCTTGGAGCCGGCCACCATGCTGGCGACCTTCTGTTCCTCGATGACCTTCCAGTTGATGAAGGCCTCGATGTCGGGGTGATCCATGTCGCAGATCACCATCTTGGCCGCGCGCCGCGTGGTGCCGCCCGACTTGATCGCCCCTGCCGCGCGGTCGCCGATTTTCAGAAAGCCCATCAGGCCGGACGACTTGCCCCCGCCCGACAGCCGCTCGCCTTCGCCCCGCAGGGAGGAGAAATTGGTGCCGGTGCCCGAGCCGTATTTGAACAACCGCGCCTCGCGGACCCACAGGTCCATGATGCCACCCTCGTTGACCAGATCGTCCGAGACCGACTGGATGAAGCATGCATGGGGCTGGGGATGTTCATAGGCGCTGTCGGATTTCACCAGCTTGCCGCTTTTGTGGTCGACGTAGAAATGCCCCTGCGAGGGGCCGTCGATGCCATAGGCCCAGTGCAGGCCGGTGTTGAACCATTGCGGGCTGTTCGGCGCAGCCATCTGGCGGGCCAGCATGTAGCGCATTTCATCGTAATAGGCGCGGGCGTCGGCTTCGGTGGTGAAATAGCCACCCTTCCAGCCCCAATAGGCCCATGCGCCTGCAAGACGGTCGAACACCTGGCGGGCGCTGGTTTCACCGACGATCCGCTCGTGATCCGGCAATGCGGCCAGCGCCGCATCATCCGCGACAGAGCGCCACAGAAACGCGGGCACACCCTTTTCGGACACTTTCTTGAGACGCGCGGGAACCCCGGCCTTGCGGAAGTATTTCTGTGCCAGAACGTCCGAGGCAACCTGGCTCCAGCCCGCAGGCACCTCGACCGCCTCGTTGCGGAACACCACTGTACCGTCGGGATTGCGGATTTCCGACGTGGTGGTGGTGAACGACAAAGCCCCATAGGCGCCGGTCGCTTCCGAGGTGAACTTCCGCTCGATCTTCATCTGCCTCGTGTCTCCTGTCCCTGCGGCCCGTTGAGGCGGCCGCTTGCTGGTCCGTCATCTGCCGCCGAGACGCATGGTCGCGCGCCCTGCGGTCAAATCGCCACAAAGCCGAACGCCAGCCGGCATTCTCGCACTTCATTATCCCATGACAGAGGGGCCACTAGATGTAGTGCCTGCATGGCGCCCGCAGTCAAACTGTCGCAAAGCAAGGGTTCTCGCAACGGGTTTTTTTGGCCTGCCGACGGATTATCGCCTTGACCTCTTTGGTGCCCGATGCGCGGCAAAGGGCAGAACAGACCACCGAGTCTGAGGACAAGTCTGGGGATGGTTTTGGGAAAGTTCCGGTTTCCTCAACGCCAGTGCGGGGTTGCGCGATTGGGCTCAGACGCTGCCTCAACGCGCCAGAACAAGGTCTGCCTTCAATCCGCCCAGCGTCGGGCCATCGCCCAGTCGCAGGGTTCCGCCATGGCTGCGCGCGACCTCGGCCGCAATCGACAGCCCAAGGCCCACGCCGCCGCCCCGATTGGGGTTGCGCGCAGAATCGAGTCGCGTGAACGGGCGCAACGCCTCGTCCCGCCGGTCAGCGGCGATTCCCGGCCCATCGTCCTCGACGGTGATGGTCAGGAACGCATCGGTCCAGGACAGCGAGACTTCGCAGCAATCGGCGTGACGTCCGGCATTGTTGATCAGGTTCTCCACCGCCCGCGCGACCGAGTCGGGGCGCATCTGCACCGGCGGACAAATGGGGCCGGGCCGCAATTCCACACGCAGCCCCGCCCGCCGCGCCCTGGCCACAACGCCCGAGATCAGCGCGAAGGGATCGACGGATACGGGTTGTTCCATCGTATCGCCGCGCGCAAAGGCCAGGAAGGCATCAAGCATCCGTTCCATATCGGACAGATCCTGCAACAGGGCGTCCACCTCGGGGGAGGGGTCCAGCATCGACAGTTCCAAGCGCATCCGGGTCAGCGGTGTGCGCAGATCGTGGCTGACGCCCGACAGCATCAGTGTCCGCTGCTCGATCTGGCGTTCTATCCGCGCGCGCATCGCCAGAAAGGCAGAGCCCGCCGCACGCACCTCGGACGCGCCCCTGGGCCGATAGGGCACCGTTCGCCCTTTGCCAAAGGCTTCGGCAGCATCCGCAAGCCGCTTGATCGGCCGCAGTTGGTTGCGCAGAAAGGCATAGGCGATCACGGTCAGCAGAATGCTGGCAAAGACCATCAGCACCAGAAGCTGATGCGGGTTCGAGGCGGAAACCCGTGCCCGGTTGATGCGCACGTCCAATGCCGCCGGCCCGGTGCCGAACCGCACCAGCACCTCGCGCCGATAGGTCTGGACATCCACGCCCTGAACATCGTCCAACCCGTCGCGCAGCACGCGCTGGACGACACGCCCGGAAAAATCCCACAGATCGCGCAGATCCCGCACCGGCACGGTCCCGGCCGGTTCGATCCTGACATCCAGCGGTTCGGCCATGGCCCGCGCAGCGTCAACGCCCTGGACGCTGGCCGTCTGCTGCAACAGCCGCAGTTCCAGCACGATGCTGGAGGTCATCTGTTCCGTGACGCCTTCGAAATGGCGCTGGATGAAGGCCACAGAGACAAGAAGCTGAATCGTGACGATCGGCACGATCAGGATCAGCGCCGCTCGACCGTAGAGACTTCTGGGCAGCAAGGAGCGGATGCGGAACGCCATCCGCGCAGCATAGGCCGCCGCGCCGCCTGCGGCAACGGTGTCAGAGCTCGCTCGGCAGCCGGTCCAGCGCGCGGCGTGCGGCCTCGGGCACCTGGTCGCCGTCACCGATGCCGATCTGTCGCGCCAGCCGCAGCAGATCGGAACCGTTGCCGGTAAAGCGGTCCAGCACGATATTGGACAGGCGGGCCGTGCCCTGCATCTGCCGTCGGGTCAGGATGGTCACGCCATTGTAGTACCGGGTCGATCCGTTCAACCCGTATTCGAAGAAGGTGAAGCTCAGGACATTTTCCGATCCGGTCGAGCACAGCAGCGAAACCCCGTCGAAATGCTGCATGAACACCCCCCAGTAGGGCACCTTGCGCGAGAATCGCTTGGTTCCGCGGCGAACAGGCTGGGGGTAGATGTCAAAGGACTTCAACATCTTCACGCTGTCGACCGTATGCACCTGCCACAGGCCGGTCACATATTTTCCAGGATTCGAAAAGGACTTGCGCCAGAACCGATAGATCCCGTCGGGCATGAGGTAGTGGTCAAAGGGCCGGGCGTCGGGCGGCATGGCAATGTCGCGCAGTCGCAGCGCCGCTCTCAGCCGCCAGTCGGCCCGGATGGTTTCGATCGGCTCCAGCAGGATGCGCGCATCGACTTCGAAATGGGCGCAGATGCGTTGCAGGATGTCAGGGCGCGGAAACGCCTCGCCGGCCAGATAGCGGTTGAATTGTGTGCGGTTGATCCCGATCCGGCGGCACAGATCCGAAATGGACGACTCGGCCGAACACAGCGCGCGCAGATTGCGGCCAAAGACCGCGCGGATATCTGCCGGAGACGGCTGCTGCGATGGAGAACGGGGCATCTCTGCTACCTTGAATTGAAACCAGACAAGCACTTACACGCAGACCTGACGCGGATAAGCGTCGCACTGTCACTATTTCAAACGTCCGAGCCGGGATCTGTCACATTCCCGCGTCGAATGCCAGCAGTTCCGCGCAGCCGGTGACACATCAACCGATCTGGCCCACACCGTCCAGAAGGGTATCCTGATCTTGCAAGGGTTGCCCTGCCATCGACCGGCCAGGATCGCCCCGACAGACACAGGAGCGTAGGATGGACGGTGTGGTGATCTATGTGGCCAAGGATAGATCCAGGGCGATCATCTGGTGCAGCGACCACGGACCGCTCGGACTGGCCCGCAAAGATGCGATGCCGCGCAACGCCACCATCACCGTCGGGGATTTCGTGCAGTTTGATGCGACCGATGACGGGGACATGCGGCTTTGCGGTCGCCTGACCCCGGTGCCGGGGGCGTCGATGGCCGGGCTCCCCGATCTGTTGCGCGGCGAGGCGCAGGCTCGCCGCCGCCGTGCGCATCTGTCGGTTGTTCCGAAAGTCGCACCACCCGCGAAAGAGTTCGCAACCGATCGGCATTGCGGTTAAAGTCCGAGGCTCCGGAAACTGCAATCGACAGGGGCCAATGGCCGATCATTCAGAATCTCGACTGCGTGCAGGCAAGCCTGTCTGGCTTGAGCCAGGCGTTCGCCGGGTGCTTGCGCCGAATCCCTCGCCTTTGACCGGGCCGGGAACCAACAGTTATATCCTGGGCGAAGGGCGCGTGGCGCTGATTGACCCCGGACCTGACAATGACGCGCATCTTGATGCCCTGCTGGCGGCGCTTGCGCCGGGCGAGCGCGTCGAGATGATCCTGGTGACCCATGCCCATCACGACCATTCCGAACTCGCGGCCCGGCTGGCGGCCCGCGTGGCGGCGCCGGTGGTGGCATTCGGCGATGCGCGCGCGGGCCTGAATCCGGCGTTTTCGGGGTTTGGGGATCTTGGTGGCGGCGAAGGCGCCGACCACGGCTTTCGCCCCGATGAAACGGTTGCCGACGGTGCCGTGGTGCATGGCCCGGACTGGAAGCTCGAGGTCATCCATACGCCGGGCCACTTCGGGAACCATATCTGCCTGTCCTGGAACGAGGCGATGTTTTCTGGCGATCAGGCCATGGGCTGGGCGACCAGCATCGTGTCGCCTCCTGACGGCGATATGACGGCCTATATGGCCTCCATGGACCGCCTGATCGCGCGGGCGCCGGACAGGCTCTATCCCGGCCATGGCGCAGAAGTGTCCGACGGCCTGTCCCGTCTGCATGAACTGATCGCCCATCGCCGGGGGCGTGAGGCGCAAATCCTTGCCGCCCTCGCGCAGGAAGGCGGCACCGCAAGCGAACTTGCCACGCGCATCTACACCGATATACCCCTTGGGCTTATTCCGGCCGCAACCCGGAACGTTATCGCCCATCTCCTTGATCTGGAAGCCAGATCCCGCGCCATCGCCTCGGGGCCAAGCCGCCTGACGGCACGCTGGCGCCTTGCGTGAAAAAAAACGCGGCGGGGCGGAAAAAATCTTTCGAAAGGTTCTGGACGCCCCCCGAAACCATAGCTATACACCCCCACGTGTTCCGGCGTAGCTCAGCGGTAGAGCAGTTGACTGTTAATCAATTGGTCGTAGGTTCGATCCCTACCGCCGGAGCCAAATCTTCATCAAGTCTATGATAAGTTTGGCACATTTTGGAAACTTCCAGAAAGTGCCATACTAAGGTGCCATACCTGATGCACCGCAGTGAAATTCCCGCGTTCCGGAAAACGGAACCAAGATGGGTATCACAGACTTCGTATTCAGACGCGGCGCATCCTATGTCTGGCGCCGCCGCCTTCCCAGATCTTTGGGCGGCGCCCTCCTTCAGGTCAGCCTTCGCACCAATGAGCCGTTGATCGCGCGCCGCATTGCGGCGAAGGTCACCGTCGCAAGCAACAACCTGTTCGAGCGCATGACCACGACCAACCTCACCCGCGAAAATGCCCGTAAACTGCTCGAGCAGGTGATCCGCGAGGAAATAGATCGAATCCAGCGGCGCAAGATCGTTGAGAGCGACGAAGCCGGAGAAAACGCCTGGGAGGTCAACCAGAGTCATGACCGCATGGCGGCCAAGGCTTATCGCCTGCTGGCCGAACGCGGCAGGTCGGCAGCACTGACGGCTGCCGAGCACGAAGCGATGACCTCCGGGAGTGGAACGGAAACTGATCTGGCCAGACTGGACCGCTATCTTGATCTGTTTCGCCAGGACTACTGGTCCGACACGCGTATGAGGCGGATCGCAGCCCTTTTGCGTGACCGGCTGGAAATTCCATCGCCATCAGCCGTGGATCTCGTCCAAGGGCGTCAGATACTCTTGCGCGGGCGGGCAGCGGCGCATCAGCTTATGGTCGACCGCGCGGGCGCAGACATGGACGAGGCTGATGCGCTTGCGGCCGAGATCCTCGATGAGCATTTTTCGGAGAGGTTCTGCCGGCCGGGACAGGCCCAACCTGTAGCAGATGCCTTCCCTGCTCCCGCCAATCCCGCGCCCATCGCTCCCGAAGCGGGCATGCAACCGTCGGCGTCCGCAGCAGCGCCTCTGGCTGTCCCGCCGATGTTCGATCCCGATTTTGTTACGGTTGCCGAGAGGCTCCTCGCATCAAGGGGCGAAAACATCGGTGACGATACCGCCAAGCAGATGTTGGGGATTGCCCGTCTCTTCACCGAAGCCAGTGGCATCACTGATATCCGCGAGTTCAGACAAGGCCACCTCGCCAGATTTGTCGAGATGCTGCGGGTTTTGCCAAAGACTTACCGTAAAAGTCCGAAGGATCGGAACAAGTCCCTGGCCGAGATCCTTCAGGACGGCCGCAAGCTGCCCGCAGACAAAAAGGGCATGTCGGAATCGACGATCAACCGCAATCTCGGTTACCTGCAGCAATTCTTCAGACAGGGTCGCAGCGAAGGCCTTGAGGTCAGCCAGACCATCGACATCGGCCTTCTTCGCGTCAAGGAGACCATGCGTGATCGCGACAAGCGCATTCCCTACACCGAAAGCGAGGTCCTCACCATTTTCCAGAACCCGGTCTGGCACGGATCGAAGTCGGCCAAACGGCAGCGGTTCCCCGGCACTGTCCTGTGCAAGAACAGCCTGTTCTGGGTGCCGCTGATCTGTGCATTGTCTGGCGCCCGCCGTGAGGAAATTGCCGGCCTGCAGGTCAGCGAAATCGCGGAATTCGATGGCATCTGGTGCTACGATCTGGACGACAACGTGAACCGAACGCTGAAAACGCCAAGCTCGAAACGGCTGGTGCCCATTCACAGCCACGTTCTGGAACTGGGTTTCCTCGAATATCGAGCCGGGCTGATCAAGAAGGGGAAGCACGACCTCTTCCATGATCTCAAACCGGCGAACGACGTAGAGTCGTTCGGCGATGGCCTCGACTACATGTGGCGGCAGGTTGTTAAGCAGCAACTCAACGCGCTGCCACCACGCAAGACATTTCACTCGCTGCGCCACTACGTCATCAATGTGCTCAAACGAAAGCCGGGAATCGATAAGCAGGTGCTGCGGGACGTCGTTGGGCACGTCGGAGAGGATGTCCACGATGAGGTCTACGGGGAATCCATGCCGGTAGATGCCAAACAACGGGTGGTAGAATTGCTGCCGAAGATCGTGATTTAGATCGGCGGTATCCTTGTCTGCCGAGGGATGCCTCCCATTTCTCGTCGAGGATGGTTGCCGCCAGATTTTCATGGATACGCTTGAGGGAGAGCAACCAGCACGCGCGCGGGCCGCCATCAAGAAACGCTCTATTGAGCGGCGGCTGCGAGTTTTCCTCTGACAAGCCTAACATATCCGTAGATCAGATGGTGACCAGCAATCAGTAATCCTGCCCACCTGAGCGCCTTGGTTTGAGGTGCCTCACCAACTTTGAGGATTGGCGTCATTCGAAGAACTCTATCCATTCTGCATCGGTAATCTCCCCGACCATATCGGCATGGGCCTTCTCGACGGCCAGCATCTGGAAAGCGCGGGTCCGATAGGCTTCGGCGGTTTTCTCGCTGCGCTGTCCGCAAGCCCGCATGGCAAGGTCCACGCCACGCGACCCCAAGCGTCCAAATTCATCGTGGAGTTTCGTCCGGGCCGCATGATTTCCGGTGCCCATAACCTGGCTCCAGAGATGACTGACGTATCGTGCGTGCGGCACCCGGCCGTCGTAAGTCACAAACAGATGACGCTTTTTCCGGAAGCAGGAATCGCGCAAATCCTGCAAATGCTCCACCGCCGCACCTTGCAGGATCATTTGATCGATGAAAAACCCGAAAAGCGGCAGGATTGGTGCGGTATAACGCCGCCTATCCTTCGAAAGCACGAGATCGAAACGATACACCTGTCCGTCCCATGTGATTTCCTTGCCGAACCTCATCACAGTATCGGCAACTCGGAGCGGAAATGGGCAGAACAATGTAATCGCAACGGCCGCATTGCGCCTGAACTGTGCCTGTTTCGCATTCTTTGTTCTTTCGGATGCCCCCAACAGGTCAAAGGCCATACCGAAGACATCCTCGTAGGTGGGCAGTGCCAGCACCTTGGATTCCTTGATTGGCGTGTATCCACTGGCCCGCCGCTCATGATACCGCACCCTCTCCGCGAGATGCGTCAGCACAGCATCCGGTGCGCCGATATATCGCGCGAACTCGCCCACCTGACGGATGGCCGATTTGAGCGTCACGGGAGACAGCAGCCGTTCTCTGCCGAACAGCGATCGTTCGTAGGCAATCGCCGCCTCAACGCTCATCTCTTCCGGAATTCCGGCCTCACGCGCCGCCAGAACAAACTCGCACACCTTCGTGCGCGTGGTCACCTGCATCGACGGCACGGGTGCGGGTTGGCGTTTGCCTTCGATGCAGGCGAGCCCCGGCATGCCCTCGGCCATCCGCTCCAGAGCCGCCCTCCAGGAATCTGGCAACTCCTCAGGATACACCGAAAATTTCCGGGCGCGCGTCTTGTAGGCGGCATACTTCGTGGCGGCCGGTTGAACCTTTTCTGCGATCAGGGCATCGATCTCGCGCAGAAGCGGATGGCCATCGAAGATCGCCCACATACCGCGGCGCATGCTCTGCAGTTTGGTGACGCCCCATTGCTCCAGCAGGCGAGACAGCGGCGGCGCGGCAGCCCCGCTCTGGCAGGTCGCATACAGGCTGAGGAACGTGTTCAGGTCATGAAGCTCCTGGGCGGCGATCCGACCGTCGAGAAGCATCGGCCCGATATCCTCACCGCGCAGATCCCCCCAATGTTCTGCGCGGAAAATCTCGCAAATCCGGGCAATCCCCCACCCGGTGGTCGGGATCCTGTCACCCATGGATATCCCCATCACCCTTGAGGCGGAAACCCGCCTGCCTGGCCACTTCGGCCTGAACATTCACCATTTCCGCATCGTGATCGATCCAGGCGTAATAGGTCCTGACGGTGGCCGGAGAGTTACACAACAGACGCGCCGCGCCGCTGTAGTCCCCCGGGCGGCTGCGCAGCCACAACGACGCAAGGCCATGCCGATAGTTGTGCGGCGACATCGGAATGCCGAGATCCCGCGCATGATGCTGGAGCCAGTTGCGCAAAGACCTATCGCTGATCCTCTGCCCTTTATACCCAGGAAACAGGTATTCGGAACGGCTCGCCCAGGGAACCCTGGGCCGGATGTGCTCGAGATACCACTCGACGACCTCCAAGCCACGCGTAGGTCCCTCCGCCAGATGCGCATTGATGTCGACCCGGTTTTTGACCGCCTCTTTCGGAATCTGAAGCCTGGCCTTTTGGCGGGCGCGCTGCGGCAACACGAGATTCGGACGCGGCCCCAGATGACGCAGGCTCCGCATATTCTCGATACGAAGCGGTATCCCCCACAAAGCGATCGCCGAATAGGCGGCCAACATGCCGAACTGGACAATGTGCTCCTCTGTAAAGCCGGTCACCGGCTCCTCTCCCGCCAGGATCCTTTCGGCATGCTCTTTGAAACGCAGGTGCATCGACCTGAAGATCATCTCCTTTCTCCGATCCCGCAGCAGCGCGACGCAGAAATCCCGTGTCTCCCGCGGCATTGTTTTCTGCTCTTCGCGTCCCTTCTTCAGCGTCGCGTTGTTTTGCATGCTGTCTTTCATGAAATCCACCGGAACACCGAGCACGGATCCGAGGATCATCCAAACACCGACATATTGGCGCAGACTGCGGGCGGTGATCTTGCGTGCCGGATCCGTCTCCCGGCTTAACGCCCGGACAACCTTGTAGAAGACATCCTCCGCTAAAGCCTGCGTCAGGTCATGGCAATCGCGCGGGATGATGTCATGGGCGACCGCTGTCCCCAGATACTTGCGCAGGGCCGCGCGCCTGACCGCCAGCGTCTCAGGTGCGAGGCGGTCGTTCCAAACCTCTTCGATCGGATCATAAGAGCCGGATACGCTTTTCTCGATCAGGCTGTCCGCCAGACGCGCCAGGGGTTCAGGCAATTCGTATTGCTTCGCGCGGCGGGCCTGCGCCGACATCGGCAGCGTCTCCATTGGCAGCATCGCGGCGATTTCCGGAGACAGAGACGCCATGATATGGAGGGTCTTAAGCGCCCGCCGAACAGAGGCCCGCCGGGCAACAGGCAAGTGATCTGCAAGACCGGCAAGCCATTCCTCGGTCAGGGCGTTGGGGTCAACCGCGGCCTTACGCGCCTCGTCGGCCAGCACATGCACCGGGATCAGCATCTTCGGAGAACGGCCGGTGCCCACCCCCACCTGAAGGCTCGCGATGTCGATCAGGTGAGACCATATATCCCGAAGCTCACGGCGCTCCCTACTCGCATCCGCCTCTCCATGGAATCTGCGCAGCACGCCGACGATTTTGCCCGACCAACGCAACCATGCATCATATGTCCGGAAATGCTCGGCGGGATAGCGGTTCTGTTTCTGGCGCGGATCGAACAGGTCCGCATCCGCAGCGACGTCGCGCAGGCTGTTGACGCCGAAGATTTCTGGAATGCGCGCGATTTGGGCTTTGTAGTCGATGATGGTCGCATGAGCGTAGGGATGCGTGGTCTGGATCCAGATCAGAACATCCTGCATGTTTTTGGCCCCGTCATGCATCACGGGATACAACGGCGCGGGCGGGGTAGGAAAGCTGTGCTTCATTGTTCGCTATTTCCAGGTTTGTCGATTGATTTCAGAGGAATGACAAACACCCGTGGCTTTTCCCGCGCCGAAAGAGGCCGGGTGTTCGTCATATTTTTCGTTGTTTTCAGATGTGTTCGTTGTTGTGTTATGCGCCCCTCTGAAGCTCGGGTTTCGCATTCTTTAGGGTAAGCCCCATCGGCCCCAACGGACCACGACGCCGCACGAGCCACGGCTCTGGCGCGGAGCGGTTGATCCATGAATGGATGTGAAGCGGCAGGTATCTGCGGACACGCTCACCGAGGTCCACGTGTTCCGGAAGATTCCATTTCCGATCGAAGCCGTTACCGGCCCGCCGGATCGTATGGCTGGTCACATTGACCATCTCCGCCACCTGATCGACGGTAAACAGCGGCCTTTGCATGACCGCCACCATATCAATCGGGACGTGATCGATGCCCCACATTCGACGCCAAAGATCGACCAGATCAACACGGTCGCCGGGAAGCTCCCGACACTGGATCGCTTCGATATAGGCCGTGACCACACGAGTGGACGCCACCAGATGGCGTTTCAGATCACTGCGCGTGACCGGGTGCGTAGAGGCATATATCGAAGCGCGGTGTCCCATAGACCATTCTATAGGAACCGGATTTCTCGAATGCTCGGATTATTTTCGTTTTCTCGAAATTATTTTAGAGCGCCAGATATATCTCTTGAAGTTCAATGTGTTGAATTAATTTTTCCGAACCCCGCATGGAGGAAATGTAGGCCAACTTGCGGCATATTTTTATGGAGACGGTCAGGTTTCACATATCGCAGACTATGGATGAAGCAGATAATGGCGACGGGAAGGAGCCCTACAGTGCAAGGTAAAACCGTTTCCTGGCTGCTAACCTGCCCTATCTGGTCCGCGACCTGATCGGGCATGGGTGCGGCGCCATCATCATCGGAAACATTGTCATACGAAGTTAGGCTTAGGACTTCGATAATGGCGGCGTCCCAGTCAAACGGTTTTGCGCATATATCATGTGCCGCCGGAGCGCCCGACCTTGTTCTTTGAGCAAGTGATCTGCTTCCCTTTTCGGCAGCCTTCGTCTGAGATCGACACGGGTGCATGCTTCAGGCCGCAATACCGTTTTCGGTTACACAGCCGATCAGCTGTCAGAGGTCCAGAGCGGCCGCCGTCCCCGCCAGGAGGGCTCGGATTTCGGGGCAGACAGGGGTTCGCCGAACCGCGCCCAGAACCCGGATTTTCGTCCGTGATCGGTGCGGAGCTTCGCGCGATACGCCTCATGAGCATCGAAATCGACAGGACGCGCAGGATCCGCATCCGCCCCGGCAGCAAGCAGATCAAGCTGGCGCAGATACTTCGCCCCGTGCCCATAAGCCTTGGATCGCGCTCGACCCAGGATATCGTCGAGAAGGGCCCGGAACAGAATGCTCGCCGCCAGCGGTTGCTCATGCTGCAGCTGTTCCGCAACCTCGGGCAGGATGTGCCAGTCACGGCCCTGCCATTCCGCATGCCTCGCCACAACAAGCTGAGCCGCCAGATCCCGGCGCTGCCATGCGAGAAGGAAGTTCAGCGCGGCCATGGTGTCCGGATGCTCCAAGGCCAAGGTCATGGCCCGCTCTTCCGCCTCCATATCCTCGAAATCCGGTAGCATCTTCAGATGCGCCCGCAGCAGGGCCGGTGCGAGCGTGTCGCGGAAGCGGTCCCACAGGAGTGCCAGCGCCTCCGGCATGCGGTCCAGCGCCCGCAATATCCGCGCCTCGAGTTCGGACTGCCGAACCAGAGGGCTGCGATCCGGCGGATCCTCGTCCTCACCCTCGATACCGAAGGGCCGCAGATGCGTTTGGGGGCCTCCGCGCCGCACCCAGTCGAGCGCCTCGGCGGGTCGCTCCGCATCCAGCAAGCGGCGCGCGATATCGAGCGTGTCGCGATCCCTTTCTGGCTTTTCCGTCTCAATGAGGATCAGCCGGTCCAGATCGCCGGATGCGGCCGCGATCATCTGCCGGATCTCCCGCCATTGCCTGGTCATTGAATGGAACCAGCGCTCCCGCGCGCGCTGGCCTGCCTCATCCGAGTCACGCTCGGCGATCCTTTCAGAAAGGTCGACATCCCAAGCGGCCAGCACCTCGGACGGGAGATGCGGCACAACCCGTTCGGCAACCGGCTTCAGGTATCCGTGTTCCGTCTCGCCAAGCGCGACCATGATGAACTGCGGCAGATCCGTGGCTGAAAGCCGGGCAGAAACCGGACCCGTGGCCTCTATGGCCTCCCAGTAGATGTCCTGGAGTTTGCCGGAGGAATCGTCGACACGCTGGAAGACCTGGTCGTGGGTCGCGATGAAGCGGATCAGCCGCGATGCCCCGAGATCGGCATCGGCCGGGCAAAGCTCCTTGACGATGCTGTCGCACAGCCCCTGCAGATCACCCTGGAAGGCGCGCGCCTTGTCCCAATCGATGAAGGCGCGCGCCCGCTCAAGCCCCGAGAGCCGCCGGTCGATCAGCTTCGCGATGGCCTCCGGTCCGGTTTTGCCGGCAAGCGCCGCATTCACGCGCCGCTTGAAACCGGCATTCGCCTGCGCCTCATCGAGGACGAGTTCGGCCAGCTTTTCCGCGCCGAGGGCGGTAAGGGATTCCGTGGAGAGGGCTGGTTTGCGGGCCATGGGACTTTCCGGGCGCAACGGGTCGTGGTTTGATGTGGGATGAGACGCGGGTGAGCGATAGATATGGGTGCAATGGATTCACGCTCACGCCTTGGGAGGCTTGCGGATGGATATTCAAGACGGCGGCGGCAAAAAGATCAAGCGCCGCCGGGGAAATACCCTGGAGAACTGGGAAATCGCACTGGTTAGGGCTTCGATATATGGCGATGATTCAGCACTACGGCGAGGGCTTCCCCGATCATCCAACGCCTTCTCTGGCGGAACGCGCATTGAATGGCGAGGGCAAGGACCGATCCGAGCGTGCCGGTCGCCGCGCAGGCCGACGGCACAAAGCTGGCTCGGACAACATCAGCCTGATCGACGATTGAGGCGCGACTTAAGGGACTGAAACAGTCGAACCAGACCTGACAAGGCTCAATTGCCTGCCTCATACTAGGCGGTGGGGTCAAGCATCTGGCCTGCCACATCGGCTTCGGCGAAGGACTGGTCACCCCCCGCGAGCAGCCGGGTCTTCTGCCCGAAGTTCCTGCAGCCTGGCCGGATCCCGCGCCAGCAGACGCAGAGCCGTGTCGATGGCCTTGCTGACCAGAATGTCGCCCGTTTCGTATTTCTGGAAGGCATTCGGCCCACCGCCGATAATCGTTCCGGCCTCGCGCTGCGTGATCCGCAGCCGCTTGCGGATGCTTTTCACCTCGGCGGGGATCAGCAATCCGGCTGCCTGTGCCTTGAGGCTGTTCAATGCGCGGTCAGAGATCTTCATGTCGGCAGGATCGTGGAGCCCGTCATCCCCCGTCAGGTCATCCGCAGCATACCACCCCGGCATCATCACCCGCATCATCTGCCCCCGGAAGGTCAGGGTAATTTCGCGCTCACCTCGCAGCAGATCCTTGCCGCTGACCGGGTGCTTCCGGCTCATTTCCTGCGTTGTCATTCCCGCTTCTCCTTGAAGGAGGTAAGGCTGAATTCGGCCAGCACATCCTGCACGAACTTGATGTAGATCGTCACCGCCGCCACCTCACCATTCCACTCGATCTCTGCCTTCCCGTGATAGACATCCATCCAGACCGTGTGGTTTGCGAAACTCGTGACGGATTTGTAGAAGTCCTTGCGGGTAAGGCTAAGAATAACCTCCTCAATTTCCCGTCGGGTCATCCCCAGCTCCGCCGCCCCGTTTAGGACCGCGCGGGTGACCGACATGGTTGAGGCGGCGTCCTGAATGGATTTCAGATCGTAGGTCGGCTTCTTCTTGTCGGTCATATTGCACCACTATGGTGTAAGATCAAGTCCATCGCTTCGGCTGCCCCCTTCAGTGAACGAGTGTCGCAGAAGCAGATGTCCGGTGCATTGCCGGTTGTCAGGCCCTCGGTCATCCTCCTGCAACCTGTTTCAGGTCGATCAGCCCTTGCCGGGCCCGATCTCCGATATCTGCGCTGCGGAACTCGTTCTCATACCCGACCGAGACGTTCCGCAGCAGGGTGCCACCCGGCATCCGCAGTTCCGCAGGCCG
This sequence comes from Gemmobacter megaterium, assembly GCF_900156815.1. Taxonomy (GTDB): domain Bacteria; phylum Pseudomonadota; class Alphaproteobacteria; order Rhodobacterales; family Rhodobacteraceae; genus Wagnerdoeblera; species Wagnerdoeblera megaterium. Next base: position 912,913 of record NZ_FTOT01000001.1, on the reverse strand, counting down.
ATGGGTATGGCCGAAGATCCAGGCATCAGGCCTGTAGCGGTCGATCAGGTCATCCAGATCGCTGGTGAAGCAGGGCGACAGCGGCGACATTGCGCCGGACACCGCCGCTGAAGGGGCGTGGTGCGTGATCACCACGGTCTTGCCGGGCCAGGGTTTCGCCAGTTCCGAGATCAGCCAGGATTTTTGCCGTTCGTGGACGGCGATGGTATCCTCTGGCTCGAGTTCCCGTTCAGGGGCGCCAGTGGTGATCGCGTCATACCCGTAATCCGGCATCATCCGCGCGTTCCAAAGTGAATCCTCGACTGCTGCCTCTCCTCCCGCCTCGAAGAGGCGCATGTCGGTCCAGAGCGTCGTCATCAGAATGCGCGTGTCGCCCAGATCCATCCGGCGGCACTGTCCGAAACCGCACCCGGCTTCACGGCAGATCCGGTCCAGATCGGCGTCCAGCGTATCGAGGTTGCCACCATAATAGTCGTGGTTGCCCGGGAGAATTACGGTCTGCTTGGATGGATAATGTGCGCCCAACCATTTGATTGCGTTCGGCCATCTCTGCGCTGCGTGTTCCGTCAGGTCGCCTGCAATGATCAGGGCATCGGCCTCCTGGCCCGCAAGCGCGATCTCCTCGCCCAGGCGGCGCAGCACCGCATTGTCAGCAATTTCATCAAGGTGCAGGTCGGCGAGGACAAGGATCTTCATTGGGCATCCGCTGAGGTGTGGTGAGATAGGGCAAGCTCAGGGCTTGCGCGGGAGTGGAAGGGCGCGGAGGCTCCGGATCACGCACCCCATCAGATTGTCAGGATGAATCTGATCGGGGTAGCCAACCGAGACGTTCTGCACCAGCGTTCGCACACCGCCAAATCCCTTGTTTTGCAAATGGGTATGGCCGAACAGCCAGCTTTCTGGCTTGTATTTCGTCATGACCGGTTCAAGGTCAGACCCGTAGGCGAAATCCATCTCGTCGCGCGGCCCCTCGCTGATCAGCTCCGGTAGAGGGCAGTGATGCGTGACCACAACTGTCGGACCATCATAGGCTTCGGCGAGCCGGCTTTCGAGCCAGGCGCGGTGATCTGCATGAACCCTGACCGTGTCGGCGGGACGGATCTTGCGATAACCCTCCGATGCGAGGCGAATATACCGATAGTCGTTCATCTGGCGCCCTACGACCTCCATTGCATACTCCGGTGCCTCGTCCAGCTGGAAATCAGTCCAGAGGGTCGCGCAGAGAAACCGCAAACCGCCGATGAAAAACTCCGACTTCTGGGCAAAATGGACACCCGCATCAGCACAGATAGCCGCAAGGCGATCGTCACCATCGAGGACGTGGTCGTAATAATCGTGGTTGCCGGGCAGGATGTAGATCTTCTCGGCGGGCATGTAGCGCTTCAGATGCGCGAGCATATGCGGCCAGCGCACCTTGGGCTTGTTCGACAGATCGCCCGCGATGATCAGCCCGTCGAAGACGTCATACTGGCCGTGGGCAAGCCAAAGGAACGGGTCAATCCCGGCTTCGAGCCACATGTCGAGATGAAGGTCAGCAAGGACGAGGACGGACATCTGATTTGCCTTCTAAAATGGGGGATTGTCGGGCGGATCGCGACTTCAGACATATGCGCGCCGATCCGGGTCACGGCGGCCCATACGCCAGCATGCCCGGGCTCTCGGTATCCACCAGCCCGCGCAGCAGGATCTCGGCCTCTCGCACGGAAGGCACATCATCTGGATAGCCAAGCGAGATGTTCATGATCCGCGTTCGACCGACCCGGCCGGACAAGTGGCGGTGCGTGTGGCCGAAAAGCCAAAGGTCGGGGCGATGTCGAATAATCCAATCGTCGAGGTTCGACGTAAATGCTGGGGTCAGCCGATCGACCTCACCTGTTGCGGACGGACTGGGGCAGTGATGCGTCACGATCACCGTCCTTCCGGCGAAAGACCGGGAGATCTCGTCGGTGAGCCAGGCCAGATGCTCCGCGTGAAGGTCGGACGTGTGCCCGGGCAGCAGAAGATCACCTGCCGCGTTTCGGCTGATCTGCCGGTAGTCGTTCATTGCAAACCAGGCCGCATTTTGGGCTGTGGTCTTACTTCCCGAGAGCAGAAAATCCGTCCAGAGCGTTGCACAGAGAAACCTGACCCCGTCGAATTCCAGCCCCGCTTTCTGCGCCCAATTCATGCCGGCATCCTCGACAATACCGCGCAGCACGTCGTCACCGTCGAGACGGAAGTGGTAGTAATCGTGGTTGCCGGGAAAGATATAGACCTTCTCCGGTGCGACGATCTCCGAAAGTCTGGACAGGGCGGCAGACCAGCGCAGACGCGGGTTGTTCGTCAAGTCACCGGCGAGAATCACCGCATCAACGGTGCTCAGAGCCCGCGCAAGCGACGGGAATGGATCGCGTCCAGCCCGCTGCCACGCATCGAGATGGACGTCTGCGGTCACAAGAACCTTCATAGCATGAGCTTTCCGGCGAAACGGCTCATGACGAGCCGGGTTGATTGAGGCCCAGGAACTGCGGCACATCGGCAAGGTGCCGGATCTGTCCGGGACGTGGTGATGTCTCGCCAGAAACAAGATGCAGCGCGGCCATGCTAGCCGCCTTGGCGCCTTCAACATCCGAGGCGAGGCTGTCGCCCACCATCAGAATCTCGGCAGCGGGAAGGACTATCTTGCGCTGCAGCGCAGAGAAAAAGGCGGGTTCCGGCTTCACCGCGAGGATCTCGGGATCGCAAGAGAGGCAGTCCGTGTCGATGGAGTCCCCGAGCAAAGCGAGCGCCGGTTCGACATAGGCCGTGGCCAGATTGCTGGCCAGCGCAAGCCGGAACCCTGCCGCCCGCAGCGAAGACAGAACGGGAAGCGCATCGGGCATCACCGCGATGCTGGCGATTTCGCGGTCCAGATCGTCGCGCCATTTCGGGCGGAACGGAACACCGCAAGCGGCAGCAAATTCTTCAATGGTCAGTATCGGCTCGCGCCGTGGATCGAGCATCCGCGCGCCGGGCTGACGACGGGCCTCCGCCAAGAGGGGGCGCCAGGGATTTGTCGGCTCGGTGATCCGCAGGAGGGTGCCGAAGCAGTCGAAGGCCACGGCCCGCATTTCCTGTTCTCCCATCTCAGTCTCCAACCTCCGCTGATAGCGGACACCCGGGTTCGACCTCATCCCAATGCTTGTTGACGGGCAGGAATCTGGCGCGTTCGTCGATCTCCGGAAGGGTCACAGGGCGGAAATCCCACATGTCTACGCCGACGTTCACCGAGTTGCGGCTGCCGCGCCAGTTTTGGTGGACGTGACCGAACAACTGAAGCGCACCCCGACGTGCCCCGGGGAACGTGACCATAGGGTAGTGGCAGAGGAACAGCCTGCGGCCATCGACGACAATGTCAGCCATCTGAGACATGCTGTCCCACGGCAGATCGCGGATCCATGCGCGATCGTGGTTGCCGAGCACCAAATGCTTTCTGCCCGGGATCGCGTCGAATATACCCCGCACCTCAGTGCGTTGTGTAGCCGTCGCCTTGCTGACCGCGAAATCCCCCAAAACCCAAAGATCGTCATCAGGACGGACCCGCGCCTGCAGTTCTGCGATGATCGCAGCATCCATGGCTCTCGCATCCGGACATGGGCGTGCGCAAAAACCTATGATGTTCTCATGGCTGAGGTGCAGATCGGCTGTGAACCATGATGTCACGTGCTGTGCTCCTCAGGCCGGCCTTTGTGCCGCAGCGTGGCCAGTTCGCGCCGTGCGGCATGCAGATTGTCGCGCAGACTTGCCATGTGCTGACGGGCAATCATCGCACCGCTCGATACGGCGCCTGCGGTCGCCGGCTCGAGCGCCGCGCCGGCCAGATGCATCAGCACCAGGATGTCTTCGACAACACCGGCGTCATCGGTGGCGTCTGCCAGTGCCGATGCGGCGTGGGCAAGTGCTGCCCGCTTCCTGGCCATCCGATCCTGCTTCTTGCTAGGCATCGAGTTGCCTCCCGTGCCGGTTCAGAACCGCGAGACGCATCACGGTTGCAAGGTTTACAGCATCATCCCGGCGCAGCCAGGTGTAGCCGCGCTGCGTGACCTCGTCCGGCACGATCTCCGAGTTCCATTCGGTATCAAGCCGATACCACCGACTGCGGGAACGGGCCCAGATGCCTTCGGCGTCGAGGGCGACGAGAACCGAGGTGTAGATCCGTTTGCCATCCTGAAGCCGCGGGTGGCCCTTGACTGTGCCCGCAAGGCACGGCACCCCGGCCGGATCAATGGCGGCAAGCCAGTCACGCAAGACGGGCGCTTCTTTCAACGTCTCCAGGCCCGGCAGGCTTTGAGCGGCATGGGCTGCTTCAAGAAGTCGGTTCATCACATTGTTCCAAATGAATTTCAGTCATGGATGGCGGCCATCGCAGCATGGATTACCGTAATCGGGGCGTGCGTCCGAAGCCCTCGAACGCGTAGTCGCTGAAGAACTGCCGTCCCGCGAGGCCGGCTCGTTCCGCCTCAGACAGACAGGCCTCATCACAGACATCGATCCAGTGTTCGCGGATGGCGCCGACCAGCCGCTCGCGCAGCCGCCGAAGATCCGGGACGGTTACGCCGAAGATTGGCGCGACCCCGGCGGCATTCGCAAGCTGAGCGGCGCGGGAACCATCGGTCAAAGCCATCGCCAGGTTGGCACTGCGCGTCGTCCGGCGCTGCGGGGAGATGTCGTATGCGGGCGTCAGGTGGATCTGCTCTCCGTCCCAATCCGCAGCATGGTTGCGGGCATGGTCATCGGTATTGCCGACAAGAATGTTGAAGAATATCCGAGCGAACATCTCAGCCTTGTCCTCAGCGGGATCATAGCAGGTCTCGTCCATGATCGTAGCAAGCTGAGGATAAGTGATATGCCGCGCGGAAAGCTCGCCCATCTGGGTCCATGTCAGAGCAGAAATCATGTGATGGCGCATCTCGCCACCGGCAGGGTGAGGCTGACGATCAAAGCGTCTGACCAGCAGCACTGGACGCTCGTTGACCCGTTCGATCTGAACGGGTGCGACACTGATCCCGGCATGTTCTGCCAGTCTCATCGCAACAAATTCCGCCTGAACGACCGGATAGTCTTCGGTGAGGACGAATTTGGCGATGAACCGACCCGCCTCGACATCGGTAAACAGCGTCTTTGGGCGCGCACCCCCTACCGACGCACATTGCGGGATGAACGGACGGAGTTCCGGGGGCACCGGATCTCCCGCGTCAATGATCCCGACAAGCCGTGCCAGCGTCTCAAGCGTCGGCGGGAACGGCGTCGTCAAATCAGGCGTCTCGCCCCCGCGGCAAAAGTGCAGGCCGCCGATACGATCCGGACCTGTCCGGAGCATCAGCGTGATATCGTCGATCTCGTCTTCGGCGACGCATGCAATGCCCTCGGCGCGCAGCCCTGCCGCGATGGCACGGCGGCCCCACCTGTCGGGCAGCGCATCGCGCAACGAGTGGGCCAGTTTGTGGGGAGCCACGGGGTATTGGCGGCCGGTCCCGAGGGGCAGATCACGCTCGAAGATCGGCATCGCATTCGGCAGCGGCAGGAAATCCGGATCATAAACGAAGGAGACCACGACGGCTTCGTCCGTCAGTCGACCGGCAAGGACCGGCTTCCTTTCCCCAGGCGTCCAGAGCCAGACATCGAGTTGGTCGACCAAATGGGCCATCGGGATTTCCTGCGAAAAAGGCATGCGCGGTCCACAGGCAAAAGCCCGGACACCGCAGTGCGGTCGTGGTGAGATCGGGGTGCTTTTTTGTGCGCCGCGGGGGACGCAGACGGGAGATAGGCATTACGCCAACAGTCACGCAAGGCATAAAATTAAGCCTTTTCAATGCGTTGAATTTTTTTATTGGTTGATTCCGTCCGTTTTCCCATTGAGGACGCCACCTTAGCCGCTCAATCGGTCCATTTTTTCAAAGGATGAAAAATCTGACCTAGCCCGAAGCCGATTGGCTCATGGCCCTTCCGGCGCCGGACAGTGATGGGCATTTCTGACGAATCGAACTGCTATGATCTAACTCGGAACATCAGCATATGGGCCGGTTCACCGTTTTTTCGGGGCGTCACGTCTGTGTCGCGTTTTCATGCGGACGGACGGTATCCGTATGACGCCCAGGTCTGGCATCGATCATCTTACGGCTCAGGGATCGGGGCTAGATGGTCTCGAACCGCATCGGGTCAAGGGTTTTCAGCGCCGCGCGTATCGTGTTGCGATCCTCAGGCTTTGCCGCGGCCAGGATGGCGCGGATTTCCCGGTCGATCAGGTCGCGCCCTGCGCCCCGGGCCTCCGCCTTGTCATACCAAGCCGCCCCCTCGGCATAGTCACCCATCTCGATATGAACCGCGCCCAGCAAGGTGCAGGGCCGAAAATCATCCGGGGTCAAACCGTGCGCTTCAGTGCCGTTCCGGACTGCATCGTCAAACTGCCGCATGTCCCGGAACGCGCCGCCGCTGGTGGTCAGGAGGGCTGAGCGAAGCTTGGGTGATGTGCCTCTTTTCAAAGCGGATTGAGTGATTTCCAGCCCCTCGGCCGGCTCATCCGCTTTTCGCCATTGGGCGCAGGCATTGACGGCCTTCCACGGATCGCCGGTCTTCCGCCATTCTTGGGTCAGCTCCTGCGCCAATATTCTGTGATGAGCGCGGCGCAGGGGATCGGTCCAATATTCTCGGCCCGCCGCCGCCAACCAGGTAAGATTGTCTCTGGAAATGGCAGTCCCGCCGACAACCTGAAGCAATATCTGCCGCACCCGCGCAAAATCTTCATGCTCGACATATCCCATGTCGAAGTCGTCAAAGAGCTTGCGTTTGGCCCGCTTCCGCTCGGCTGCCGCAAAAAATTTGGCGTTATTCCTGTCGGTTTTGGCCTGTCTCAGGCGGGCCTCATCTTCGATACGATGGGCAAGAGCCGATTTTTCAGCGGCCCGTTCCGTCTGTCGTGCCGCCTGTTCCGCAATGGCCACAACGCCAAATGCGGCGCGATCCAGACCACCGCGTGCGAGGCCGAGGAGTGCATGATAGCCTCGATCTTCGAGAAAATTTTCCTGCAGATCAGAGAGTGGCTGTCCGGTATGGATCCGGGCAAGGATCGCGCCGAGGCGACTGGCCGAAACCAAAGCGCCCGGCTCATCTCCGAGGAAAAATTCCGACGCGATCCTGGCTGCGGTTTGCTCCGTCATGCTGACTGCATCACTCCCCGTCCAGCTCGCCGACACCGTCATCGAAGGTCGCCATCAGCGCCTCAATACCGCCGATCACGCGGGCGATGGCCGCCTTGCGGGCAAGGATCCCGGGCTTCACCGTCATGATCGCCACCACCGCATCATGCGCAGGCGGCTTGCCAGTCAGCACCATTTCCTGCGTCAGGCGCTGGAAGCCGGTCGGGTCAAGCTTCTCGTCCGCGATCAGCTTGGCAAAGGCCTTTGCACGTTCCTCAGACCAGAAGGCGGCGAAAGCGGCGCGGACATCGTCTTCGGGGCCAAGCATCGGCATCTGTCGGTCGATAAAGGCCTCGATCAACTCGCGTTTGTCGCGCAATTGCACTTCGGACAGCAACAGCTCGAAAATCCGCCGCCGCATCTCGCGCGATTTCCGGCTGTTCTTGCCGCCTTTTTCGGCGGCGCGGAGCGAGGTCAACAGCGCAAGGATATAGGCCACGTTGATATCGTCGCGGCGCAAGAGCTCCAGTTCGAAGTCGATCTCGTCCAGGCCGCCCGGCGAAGGATCACCCTCACCTGGGGGCTTCGGGCGCTGCGAAAGATCGAGATACTTGCTCTTGAAATCCTCGAATTCCTGCGCGGGAAGCGTCAGATCCTCGGGACGGAACTCGGCAAAACTGGCCAGCACGTTGTTCACCCGGATCACATCGCGAAAGGCTTTGACGAAGGCGGCCTGTTGCTCCTCGTCGGTCAGATCATCGACCGCATCGGCATCGGGGGTGATCTCCAGCAGCGCCTTGACCGCCTCAGCGTGGCGGGTCAGGTGCTCCTCATAGCTGCCGATCAAAATCACCTCGCGGGCGTTCTTGTCGGCGAAAAGCGCGATTGCCTCGTCGGTATTGTCCTTGAGGTCGCGGAAGCAGACAATATTGCCCTGCGACTTCTCGGCGCTGAGGATGCGGTTGGTGCGGGAAAACGCCTGGATCAGCCCGTGCCAGCGCAGGTTCTTGTCGACGTAAAGCGTGTTGACCGTGCGGGCATCGAACCCGGTCAGGAACATGTTCACGACCAGCAAAATATCGACACCTTGTTCGGGGTCAAAAGGTTTACGGTCGCGCGCCTTCACCCTTTTCGCCAGCGCCCGGTAATAGGTGTAGAACCCCTTGCCGTCGGTGACGCTTTCGTTTGTGCCGTAGGTCTGGTTGTAGAGGGCGACGAATTCCACCAGCTTGTCGCGCTTGGGCGTGTCCTGCGGGGCAACGCTGTCGGGGAAGTCCTCCTCCGGCAGCATGCCATCCGCCTCGGCGCTCTCCGGGTTGGCGGCATAGGTGAAGATGGTGGCAATTTTCAGGTCATGCCGCCCCGCCTGCCGCTTGGCCTCGAACGCCTCGTAATACCGGATCAGCGCATCGACCGAAGAGACCGCCATGATCGCGCCGAACTGGCGTCCCCGGGTCTTGGTGTCGTGGTTTGCGATGATCCAGTCGGTGACGGCGTCGATCCGGTCCGGGTGATCGAAAAACGCAGATGAGGCGTGCAGCCGATCCGCCAGCTTCTTCCTGCGCCGATCCTCATCCTTGTCGCCGGTCTCTTCGGGTTTCGGCGGCTCCACCCCCATATATTCGACCGAGAACCTCAGCACGTTGCGGTCGCGGATGGCGTCGGTGATGACATAGGTGTGCAGCTGATCGCCGAACAAATCCTTGGTGGTCCGCCGGCCAATGGCATTGTCGGCCAGGATCGGCGTGCCGGTAAAGCCGAACATCTGCGCGCGCGGGAAGAAATCGACGATCCGGCGATGGGTCTCGCCGAACTGGCTGCGATGGCATTCGTCAAAGATGAAGACCACGCGGCCATCCTTGATCGCCTCCATCGGCCCGGCGTAACGGCCCGGTGAAGTCGCCTTGTTCAGCTTCTGGATGGTGGTGATGACCAGCCTGACGGTAGGGTCGGTCAGCCGGTCGACGAGCACACGCGTGTTGTCTGTCTGGTCAACGGAATCCTCCTTGAAGGCGTTGAACTCGCGCACCGTCTGGTCATCGAGGTCCGCGCGGTCGACCACGAAAACCACCTTTTCGACCTTGGGCAGCGCCATCAGGTTCTGCGCCGCCTTGAAGCTGGTCAGCGTCTTGCCCGAGCCGGTGGTGTGCCAGACATAGCCGTTGCCCTTGTGATGCGCGACGCGGTCGAGGATCGCCTCGGCGGCGTAATACTGGTAACTGCGCAGCACCATCATCACCTTGTCGCTCTGATGCAGAACGACATATTTGGCGATCATCTTGGAGAGCTGGCACTTTTCCAGGAAGATATCGGCGAAGGCGTCCAGGCGGTTGATCGGCTTGTTGTCGATACCCGCCCAGGCAAAGGTCTGTTCATAGCTCTGGTGGCGGTTATTGGCGTAATAGCGGGTATCGACGCCGTTCGAGATCACGAAGATCTGGACGAACTGAAAGATCCCACCCGCCGCGCGGTAGCTGTCCTGATGATACCGGTTGATCTGGTTGAAGGCCTGTTTCAGGTCGCCACCGCGCCGCTTCAGCTCGACTTGGCAAAGCGGCAACCCGTTCACCAGCAGCGTCACGTCATAGCGGTTGGCACGGCTGCCGGTGACGGCGATCTGGGTCGCCACCTGATACTGATTGCGGCACCAATGTTCCGCGTTGAAGAACTGGACGTAGAACGAGCTGCCGTCATCGCGGGTCAGGTGGAACCGATCCCGCAGCGTCTGCGCCTTCTCGAACGGGTTGCCCTTTTCCAGATGGTTGCGGATGCGGGCGAATTCGGAAACTGTGAAACTGGTGTCGTTATGCACCCCGAGCTGCGCACGCAGGTTCGCCCAAAGGTCGGCCTCTCCGGCCAGCTTGACCGGCACCCAGCCCTTGCCCTCAAGACGGGTGACAAGGGCGGCTTCAAGCTGGGCTTCGGACTGGACGGTCATGGATCAGGCCTTCATTTTGTCGTGGGTGCGCACCTGTAAGCGACCCTTACAACTTGCCGCCTCGGTCGTGGGGCAGTTGTCAAGGAATGCTTGACGACTGCTGCGTCGATGCGGCGCATCATGCCGCCTCTCTGAGCGCAGCAAGTTTCTTCTGAACATAGTCGGCACCGATCGGGGTGACGCTCCACTGGCCGGCTTGGCAGGCGCGGATCATGGCGATCTGGTCACGGGCAAGGCCGGCATGATCGAACTCCGCCCGGATGGCATCGGCGCGCTCATCCGTCAGGGGCTCGGTTTCGCACAACGCCCGGAGCCAATGGTCGCCCGAACGATTACGGCCGGCGAGGATTGCGCTGTGAACCCTATAGAGCGAGGCATCGCTGATCTGCCGCAAAAGCGCGGACGCCTCCGGGTCACCGTCGAGGATCATCAGCCCATCGCGCGGGTTCATCCCTTCGAAAAGGCAGAGAACGACCTCATGCCCCATGAACCGGGGCCAGATCGAAAGGATCGACCCGGTGATGACTTCGCCCGGCGTGGGCTCGAAACGGTCGAAATCCTTGGGATACGCTCGGCCAACCTCTTTCATCATGATAATTTCGTTGAGAACGATCACCTCGCGCAGATAGGCGTGGCGGATCATCCGCGCCCAGAGGTCGCAGGCCTGTTCGGGATCGGCCTGGAGTTTCAGGGCGAAAGCAACCGGGTTGTCGATCTCGTCGACGCCGAGTTCATCGTGACGCACGGGGCGCTCGAAGTTTTCCCATGCCCAGAGGGCAATACGTTGGCGCTGGTCGGCGTTGCTGGGCTGTTCCTTGATGTAATCCATGGAGTTCACACGAACATCTGTTGCAGGAGGCCTTTTTTGAACACCTCCATATGGGTGATCTGAGCGGCCACGGCGGAGATTTTGGCGTCGAGCGCCGAGAGGGCATCAGCGATCTTGCGTTGCTCGTCGGGATGGGGAACTTGCAAGCGGATACTGGCGAAATCGGGATAGTAGAGGCGCAGCCGGTCTTCGGTCAGGCCGTGCGACCAGGCTTTCAGGTGCTGCACCATGGTGCTTTCACGCAGGCGACGAACGAAGAATTCCGACACCGCGCCCCCTTTCGGCGCGAGGACGACATAGGCGGGGCTGACACAGCAATCCTCGGGGGCAATGCCCACCGCCCCCTGCCACATCCGCATGGTGTTGTAGACCAGATCACCGGCACAGGCGCGACGATAGCCGGTGATTTCCGCGCTGCCGCCGAAATCGCGGTCAAGCGTATCACGCGGCACCATGCCGCGATCCTGCGTGACCGAATAGACCGGCAGGCCGGAAGTATCCGGTTCAACCCGATTTCGGAACGCATCGCCAAGGCGGATCGTTGCCCAATCGGGGAATGAAATACCACCGGTTGCGCAAAATCTTTTCTTGCCAAAGAAGAGGTTATGCATTACCCCCCCCGGAACTTTTCGAGAACACCGAGTTTTTTGCTCAGCGCGGCGATCTTTTCATCAACGGCGGTAAGCGCATCGGCAATTTTGCGTTGTTCGTCAGGGTGGGGAACCGGAACAATAACCTGACGAAGTTGTGCGGAATAAAGGTGAACCACCGAATTGCCTTGGGCGATCTGGGCAATTTCTCTGCGCCGCGCATTTGTCAAGCAGTAAGAAAGAAACTCTCCATTCATGGTGCCGCGGAAAATGTTTATATCACCGCCCAGTGCAACACCGGAGACGAGCACACAACATGCGCGCGCCATATCAATGGGTGTTTCGCCAGATGCTGGAATTACGACATCGTTTACCTCACTCAGAACAAGATTTGTAGCTGAGGCAGAGGTGCGCGACATCACATTCGTAATTCTCTCACCGTAAATCGTGTATAGTTCGCCATAGCGGATACAGGGAAGGTTTCCACCCTCGTCAATGTCAGCTTTGGAAATCCCCTTTCCCTTTGTGAATCCGCCAAGGTCCCCAAGCGCTTTTTCCTCCCAGTCTGGAAAATCCGTCCCGTCATCGCGTTTGAAGCGCAGCTTTTGCGAAAACAATTTCTGCGCCAACCCGGCCTTGAATGCATTCAGGCCACCCGCGCTCATACCGGCGCCTCCAACCCCAATTCAGCACAGAAGGCGCGGATGCGCGCGTCGATTCCAACCATTGCGGCATCAATGCGCCGGATATCCGCCACCACCGAGGCCAGGTCGATTTCCGGTTCCGCCTCGAAGCTTTCGACATAGCGCGGGATGTTAAGATTCCAACCGTTACCCGCAATCTCCTCCCGGCTGGCCTTATGGGCAAAGCGCGGATCCTCGCTGCGGGTGCGGAACGCCGTCACGATCCGGTCGATATCGGCGGGGCGCAGATAGTTCTGGTTCTTGGCCTTCTCGAAACAGCCAGAGGCATCGACAAACAGCACATCTTCGGTCTCGCGGCATTTCTTGAACACCATGATGCAGGTCGGAATGCCGGTGCCGTAGAAGATGTTCGCCGGCAGGCCGATCACCGCATCGAGCCAGTTCTTCTCGCGGATGATGAATTCGCGGATCGCGCCCTCGGCCCCGCCCCGGAACAGTGCGCCATGCGGCAGCACCACCGCCATGGCGCCATTATCATCCAGATGCGCCAGCATGTGCTGGACAAATGCGAAGTCGGCCTTGGAGGCGGGTGCCAGCCGCCCATATTGCGCGAAACGATCATCGGTCAGGAACAATGGCCGCGCCGACCATTTGGCCGAAAACGGCGGGTTGGCGACGATGGCCTCGAACAGCTGCCCCTCATGCTGGGGGTGTTCCAGCGTGTCCTCCTGCCGCAGGTTGAAGTTGCGATAGCTGACCCCGTGCAGGATCATGTTCATCCGCGCGAGGTTGTAGGTGGTGCGGTTCATCTCCTGGCCATAGAAATCATCGACCTGGGAAACCTCCCGCGCGACGCGCAGCAGCAGCGAGCCGGACCCACAGGTCGGGTCATAGACCGACCGCAGCCGCGTCTTGCCGGTGGTGACGATGCGCGCAAGGATCGTCGAGACCTCTTGCGGGGTGTAGAATTCACCCGCTTTCTTGCCTGCGCCGGAAGCGAACTGGCCGATGAGATATTCGTAAGCATCACCCAGAACATCGCTGTCGGCATCGTCCAGCGCGAAATCGATGGCGTCGAGATGGGTCAGAACCTTGGCGATCAGTTCGTTCTTGGCGTCTTCGGTGCGACCGAGCTTGGTCGAGGACAGGTCAAGATCCTCGAACAGATGGTCGAAATCCTCCTCGGATTCGGTGCCCATGGTCGAGCGTTCGATATTGTTGAGGATGGTCTTGAGATCGCCCAGGATGAACGCGCCCTCAGCACCCCGGCGAGCGATGGCGGTGAACAGCTCCGACGGACGCAGAAAATAGCCAAGCGCCTCAAGTGAGGCGTCACGCACGGCGGACAGAAACTCCTCGCCCTGCGGCGTGCCCTCGGGGATGTCGGTATAGGCCATGCCGTCGTCGCCGAGGATCCGGTCGGCATAGCCGTGCATCCGCTCGGACAGGTATTTGTAGAAGATGAAGCCCAGGATGTAATCGCGGAACTCATCGGCCCCCATCTTGCCGCGCAAGGTGTTGGCGATGTCCCAGAGCTTCTGCTCGAGCTTGCGTTTCTGTTCGTCAGTCATCTGGGGCCTTGCGGTAAAATACGGATTTTGCGCGGAAAACTGGCCCGCGCCGGGGTTACCCGTATTCTTATGCACCGGCCGGGCCTCTGACAACGCATGCGGCTGCGATTTATGTGGAGAATGCGGGTCATGCGCCGCTGTTACAGCCCCCGGCGGAAGGCGGTATCTATAAAAAACATACATAAATCAACTGCATAGCGGGATGGAATTAGTGGCTTCCAGCAGGTCTGTTACCTGTTTCCGCAATGAGTTACGGATTCGTAACGCCCCCGGTTACAGTCTAACCACTTGATTAAGCTAACTTATTTTATATTATTATATATATGTTACCGATAAATAGATAGATATATATACGCACGCACGCTCACGCACGCACGCTCACGCACACATTTACATATTCGCGGGCGGTTACAGCGGTTACACGGTTACAACGCAGCATATTTCAAATAAATCAAATGCTTGCGTGTAACTTCAGCCGTTTCGTTAGCGGCCGGAATAGTAACGCAATCGCTAAAAATGCCGGAATAGACCTGTATCCGACCCAGATCCAGATACCGGGGTGGCTCCCTGCCGACCGCAGCGAACTGCGCCCGATGATCGGAGGATCGCGCCGCAATATCGTTTTGGGTTACACGGCCGATCAGCTGTCTTAGGTCCAGAGCGGCTACCCCTGAGCTGCTATCCCAACATCGCATAAGGCGCGTGGCCCGTTTCGCCCTGTCTTTTGCCCACCCGCCCCATATAGCCCATCATCCGGGAGGTGTCTCCGGTTGACTTTCACGCCAGAATGGACCAATGTTGGTCCAACATGACTTTCCGAGGTTCGCCATGACGGTGCAAATGAATGTCGCCGAAGCGAAGGCCAAGCTGTCTGAGCTGCTTGCGGCGGTCGACGCCGGCGAAGAGGTCATTATCGCCCGGGGCGGAGTTCCCGCTGCACGGCTGGTGCCGGTCGCCAGAACGGGCGTGCGGCTGGGCATTCTGGAGGGTGTTGTGAGCCCGGCTTCGGTCCCCGATTTTCTCGAACCGATGAGCGAGGACGAACTCGCGGAGTGGGGTGCTTGAGCCACGCCGTCATCGATACACATGTGCTGGCCTGGTCACTGGTCGCACCCTCGCTCCTGTCGGTCGAGGTGCGCAGCCTGCTCGAGAGCGGCGCCACGATCCATGTCCCGCCCTGTGCCCTCCACGAGATCGCGCTCATGGTGCGGAAGGGCAAGTGGGACGAGATGTTGCCCTATGCGGGCAGCCTCGACAGCCTATGCTCGACCCAGGGGTTCCGCATCGCCCCATACACGGCGCGGATGGCCATGTTGTCGGGGTCGATGGAATGGGATCACCCGGATCCGTTTGATCGCATGATTGCCGCGACGGCCATCGAAATGGCGTGCCCGCTGGTCTCAAAGGATACCGCTTTCAACGGGCTGGGCGAGTTTGGGGGATGGAAAGGCAGAATCTGGTAGACCGCAGAAATGCGCAACGATTGTGCGATGTCGCATCTGATGTTCGGTCCCTGGCATGGTCGGCACCTCTCGTAAGTGGTGCAGGATAAACAACGGAATTTTCAATGACCGCTTCTGAGTATCAGATCTTCAGTTGTCTTCTTGGCGGTGCGGTTGGCGACGCGTTGGGCGCTGAGATCGAATTCTGGCCCCTTGCCAGAATTCAGGACCGTTTCCCTGACGGGTTGCAGGAACTACCCCCGCATGCCGGTCAGGTCGGAGCGATCACCGACGATACGCAGATGACCCTTTTCAGCGCCGAAGGGCTTATTCGCGCGGCCGTCCGTCAAGATGAGCGCGGCATCTGCCATCCCGCCTCGGTTGTCCATCATGCCCTGCTCCGCTGGCTGGTGACACAGGGCGTGCAACCCGGCATGGATATCGACAACACGGGGCTCATCCAGGATCAGCGCCTACATGCCCAAAGGGCACCGGGGAATACCTGCCTGTCTGCCCTAAGGGCGACCCGCCAGTTTGGCGCTCCCGCCCGCAATGAGTCCAAGGGGTGCGGCACGATCATGCGCGTGGCGCCTGTCGCATTCGTTGCGCCGGAGCACATTCGCGATCTTGGGCTTGAAACATCTGCGCTGACACATGGCCACAGGACAGGACAGGAGGCTGCGGCCGCCTGGGCTCTGATCCTTGCAGATCTCGCGCGCGACATGGATCCTGAAAGCGCGGCCATCCGTGTGGTCGACAGTTTCGGCGCTGAAACGGCTAATTCGATAAGGGCGGCGTTGACCGCGCCGCGCGATGCAAAACTCGAAACGGTTGAAAGCCTCGGTGGCGGCTGGGTTGCCGAGGAGGCTCTGGCAATTGCCCTCTATGCCTGCCTGTGCGCCCGGGATTTCCAGCACGGGCTGCAGATTGCAGTAACGCATGGCGGCGACAGCGATTCCACCGGGGCGATTGCCGGCAACGCGCTCGGCCTCTTGTTCCCCGATCAGGTCCAGAGCCATCGCTGGGCCGCACAAGTCGAATGCGGTGATCTCATCCGAGACATTTCCCACGATCTGGCGCTCGCAATCTCGGGCCAGGTCGCCGGGTTTCGGCGGGAGTATCCAGGTTTCTGATGGCGCAACAAAACTTGGGCAGGAAAGATCTCGTCGCGCTTGGTTTTCGGCGTATCGCGGCCTGGGAAATGGTGGGCGCATGGCTCGATTATCAGGTTCCGCCAGAAGAGACGTCGAAGGCGCAGCCCCTCCTGGCCGCCGGGAACGCGCTCTATGCCTTCTGCATCGGGGCTGAGGTGGCCTATATCGGCAAGACTTCCCAGTCATTGAGAAAGAGGTTCAAGGGATACTGCAAGCCCGGCAGCACCCAAAGCACCAACCAGAAGTGCCATGCCCGCATCAAGGCGGCGCTCGCAGGCGGTCAGGCCATTGATATTCTTGCCTTCGCGCCACCGGATGATCTCCAGTTCCGGGGCTTTGCGATCAACCTTGCTGCCGGGCTCGAAGATATTCTGATCCGCAGCTTTGCTCCACCATGGAACGGGGGCGCAAAGGGGGCCGCCCTCACCGAAAGCGCCCTGCGCGAGGTCGAACAGATGGCCGGTGATATGGCGGTGGGCGCCGATCCAGACGACGCCGGAAGGGAGCCTGATATCGGCCGCTTTACGATCCTGCTTGCCCCGACATACTACAACAAAGGCATCATCAACCCCGGCCGTGAGGTCAGTGACCTGTTCGGTGCCGACGATGACCTCCTGACCATCCGCTTTTCCGATGGGACACCCGCAGTCACGACAAGGATCGATCGGCGCGCCAACCGCAATGGTTCTGTTCGCCTTATCGGCAGCAATCAGGCAATCGCGGCGTGGTTTCAAACCCATTTCAAACCAAGCGAGGTTGTTGTGGCGCGTATCCTTGGGCCGGAGCTGATTGAGCTGGTGAACAATCAGCTATGATGTGGTCCTACAGGCAAAAACTCCCTACTTTGGAAACCATGAAAGCGGTGTTCATCAGGATGGGCCTTCTGCAATTTGGTCAACTTTCACAGGCAGTGCCGACCAAATCCTCACCGCCATATCTGTCAGCGCCTCTCCGCGGCCGGCAATCGTGGATTCATTCCAGTTCTTCTGTTTAAGGAACCATTTATTCAGGAAAAGCCCGGTATGCTCTTCCAGCTTTGCACGCTTTTCCACGAAGCCCTTGTTCCCGGCCGAGATGTTCAAACCGCCGGTCACAAGTGTGAGGTTGCCCAGAGTTTGCACGAGCGCATCACGGGCTTTCGCTTTCGGGTCACCGGAGAATCGCTCTACGAACACCCCGTCCTCGAAAGGCCAGACTTCGGTCCATGATTGAGGAAGGACATGCTCCGTCCACAGCCCGGCAGGCATCGGCATATCTTCGGCGAACCTCGACCGACTGGCGAGTTCCAACTCCCAAAGCACGTCCTTGATGCGGGTGCCCGGTGCCAATGTGTAGGCAGACTTGGACAACAATCCGTCGCGAAACTCTTTGTCATCCGGGAATCTGGTGCTGTCTCCAAGCCGCTTCGCAAAAAACTCCACTAAAGCGTCGACGCTAGCACCATTTTCGGCAAACGCCTGCGATAAACTCTGGAAAACACGGTTCAGGTTTTTTGCGGTCAACCCAGACAATGCACGGCGCACGACATATGAATAGATCAGGCCATACATGGTGCGCTTTTCGGAATCCGCGACTTCACTCGCACAGATCTGCATGGCGATAGGATAGGCGGTCGTCACTTGCCAAGCCGACAACTTGCGCCCGAACCAGTGCAGGTCTGCATCCTCACTGATCCTGCCTTCAAGCGTTTCATACATCGGAGCATATTGCCCCAGCACGCGCAATTCGTCCTCGACCTGCTTAAAACGGGGTCGGCCCTTTGGCACCGCAAAAGCTCGATATTCCGCATAAAGCTCGCGCATCGAGATCTTGTCTCCCGTCTCGGCAGCCAAAACATGGGCAAGAAAATGGTCGATGCGAGGCCGTGTGGGGCGCGCAAAGGGAGCAGCCTCCCGCCACCACGCGTGGTCGAACGGGTCCCAGAGTGTCTTATACAGATCCTCGACCTCAGCTTGTTCCTTCTCGGCGCGATAAAAGATGTTGTTGCGCACCAGGTCCATCGCGAGTAGTGGCTCGCCCTTGGAATTCAGCGTCTCGAAGATCACCTGCGCATCGTCGCCCTCGCCCAGCGTGATTACCACCAGCTTCATCCGGTTCAGCACAGCGGTCAGCATAGCCTCCAGCCGGGTGCCGATGGCCTCGGCCGTGTCGGTCTCATCTGCGATGGTATCCACGGGATCGGCGGCATCATCTTCCACCATCATCTCGGCGGATCCGAACTGGGCAAAGCGGTTGATCAGATTGTAAAACTCATCATAAGCCCGCAGCGCCCGGAACGGCGTGTTCTTTGGCACGCTGTGCCCCCAGTAATTTGTGGAATACTGCGTCCGGATCTCGCGGTAATCCTTTTCCATGATGTCGTGGAACACCTTCTGGTCCGAAGGGGTCGGCGTCAGCTTGAACCGAGTCAACTTGTCGGTGTCTTTGGTTTTCAGGTTGTTGAACAGATAGCCGCCGACATGGGCCGCGATGTCATCATGCCCATGGGTCTTTGCTACCTCGCGCAACGCGGCGAGGAACAGTTGGAACGTGGTCAGCCGCTGCTGGCCGTCAACGATCTGCACCTTTGGCGTCACGCCAATCTGCGCCGCCTCGCCGATAGGGGCAAGGATCAGCGCGCCCATGTAATGCTGGAACTTGCTCTCGCCTTCCAACACCTCGATCGCCTTCGCCTCCACGTCCTGCCAGAACGGGAGGAGTTGAAAGTCATGCCACTGGTATTTCCGCTGATACAGCGGGACCATGAAACGGCGGGCTTCGGCGAGGATAACCTCGATGGCGTGGTCATCAGCCTGCATGGGCGGCCTTTCTGTTCGAGACCTTTGCGACCTTTGCCGGCTCGACCTTGATGTGGGACAAAATGGTGGGGGCGGATTCGTAGGTGGGGTCTTGGGGGATGAACTTGTCTGCGGCTGCTTGTTTTTTTCAGAATGGAATACCGAAGGGCACCGATAGTTCGCACCGTGCCCGTAAGTCTCTGAGCGTGCTCGCTCCAGCATATCGTGGAGGAAGAAGCGGAACAAGATAACTCGCCGCCAGCCGGTGCTCGTGCTGCAACTATTCCGCAACTTAGGGCAGTTCTGCCAGCCCCGGCTCCAGTTCCGCATGCCTTCGCCTTGCCTTAGTCAGCCGCGCCTCTAGATCCCGCCGTTGCCAGGTCAGCGCGCCAGGCTATCCGCGTGCGTTGGGGCCGTATCATGACCGGCTTTTCCGCCGCAGTATCGAAGGGGTATACCGGCAAGACCTCCCAATCATGAGGAAGAGGCTCAAGGCATACTGCAAAGCCTGACAAAAAAGACATTGCTCCCCGTTCCTTTTTCCAAAGGTTGGCGCTGGCCGCCGGTGTAGTCAATCATGAAGGGCCAATGGGCGTGCCTAATGACCTCGCCTTCTGGTTCACAGTGTCGAACGCCGCGTCGCGCAATGCGTCGATCATCTCAATCAGGAGATCGGGGAAGTTGAGCTTTCGGCGGCCTATATCCGGGTATCGGAAGGTGTAGGGCGCCATGCCATAATCTCTTGCGAACTCCGTAAGCCCTTCCGCATACTCAGCATCAAGCACAAGCCCTCGACTGACCGCTTCTTTGCACAAGTTTCCGAGATCGTGTCCGAAAGGCTTTTTCGCCAAGTCGGTTACTGGCACGCCTTTAGCAATCAGAAATGCCTTCAAGTATAGTTCTGCTGCGTGACCAAGAAGATTGCACACCGGATCATGAATGGTGGCCCAGCCCTCAGCCTCCTTGAACGCTGCCAAGGGGTCACGGTATTTTTCTGCACCGTCTATGGCCGCCTTGCGATACTGATTGCCTGACCTGAAAAACAGTAATCCAGATTCACGCTGCTGTTCGGGACTTATTTTCACGGTTTGGCCTGGATGGGCGCGTTCGTCTGTCACTTTTTCAGCCTCACCCCAGCCCCGCCACCGTTCTTGGGAATAAACACGACACCGGCAACCTCAAGGGCGGCCCGGATGGCATTTGCCGTTTCTTCACGCCCCCCGATTTCACCAGCTACCGCCTCAAGGCGCTTGATCGTCGGAAGAGACACACCCGAAGCCTCTGCAAGATCGAGCTGTGACCAACGCAACAGGGCACGAGCCGCCTTTACCTGCTCTATTGATACTTTTAGTATTGACATGAGGCCATCCACTGTGTTGATACTTTTGGTATTGATAACCCCAGTCGGGAGTTCTGACAATGCCGAACGCTCACGTTCCGGCAGCCGATACCGGCTTCCGGAAAAAGGATACAATATGAATATGATCTACGCGGCGGCCCTCGCTTCGGTCGCGATGCTGCTTTCTGGATGTGGAACCAGCATCACGCATCAGGGGAACGACATGATCGTCCGTAGTGATATGGGCGGAAGCCTCTCGGAGCGGGAGGTCGAAATTGCGAGCCTGCGGTATACGGGAAAGAAGGTCGTAATCGACGGCACCTGCGCCTCGGCATGCACAATGTATCTTGGTCTTGAGAATGCCTGCCTTACGCCGCGAGCGAAACTGCTGTTCCACGGACCCAGATCCGCATCATCCACCCCATACACCGATGAAATTTTTGACCGGATGTCAGCTCAGATTGCGAAATATTATCCGACAGAGATTGCGGGATGGTTCATGAACGATGCCAGGTTCGCCAATCCCATGGTGAAGGCCCTGAGCTATGAGCGCGCGGTGGCAATGGGCGCACGACCCTGCTGAATTTACGTTCCGGCGGGCGCTAAGGTCATAAACACTATGCCCGCACCAGCCTTCCTATGATTCGCCCAGCTCATTCTGAATGATAAAATATTACGCGTTGCGAAAATATAACCTGCGGTCCGAGATCTGACCGCAGGTCACAATAAAACATTTAATATTTCCCAACATTATCATGCGGCGGTTTTCCACATCATTTTTGTCACTTCTGACGCGAACGCCTTGATTGCGAAGGTGGCCAGACCTACTCCCGTATAGAACTCATCATCGGGAGAGACTTCGATGACACACCCCAAAAAATAGCGCCGCAACAAGAATCCGGGGTTTCGGCCTGATCGAGGTGATCCTTGGCATCGCCGTGACGATGGGGCTGATCATCGGCGGCATCTTTATCTATCAGCAGGCATCTCTCGCCTCGGCTACCCAGGAAACCACGAGGATTTCCCATGGGCTGGCCGCATCAGTTCAGGGATTGGTTCAGAACAACCGGGCCTCAGACAGGGCAAGAGCTGAATTTGAAAGTGATGACCTGATTTTCGGAAGCGGATTCCCCCTGGTTGGAACCAGCGATTTTGTAAATGTTCGAGAAAAAGCCATCAGACTCCCTTATAATGGTGAACTTGGGATTACTTGCGTAGGTCCTGAGTTCATGGTTATGGATATGATATTTCCCAATAATTACATGTCGAATCAGCTCTGCAAAAGGCTTTCCTTTACCAACGACGCAGAAAACCGCACCGGTGTCATTGGCGGAAACATCCGGGTCAATCAGGGTATCTGCAACTGGGATGAGCTGGCCGGATCATATGATGGGGACATTCCAGATCATCTCGCTAATGGATTCAGTGTAGTTTACGTTCAGTATTTCTGGGAAAACCCCAAAGGATCAGATTTAATTGGTCGCAACACCTTCGACGGAGATACTGAATGTAGTATGCCGGATGTCCCACTCATTAGTGGATAATTCTGCGACTCATACGCCACAACTGACATCGAAAGTGACATGGCATTTTTGTGAGTGTCCCGAGCGCAGTCCCAGCCGGCACCTCACTGCCAGCCACAGTCAAAGATGATAAGGGCGTCGGGCGAGAGTGCGGTGGCGTGGCCGTTCGCCGTGCTGGCAATTGCCGGATCAACCATAAGGCCGTTCGGCTCAAGAACACCCTGCCCCCAGAGGAAGCCGTGAGCCTCCTTCCCTCCGAAGTCCTCGGCCGGCGCGAGGCGAACTTCGGTTTCAGCCTGGGGCGCATCGGCCAGAAGGCGGTTCGAGATATCGACAAAGGTGGCCAGCTCTTTTACCGCGATTTCGGTCTGGCCGAAGGTGATTTCGCTTTCCTCGCGGGTCTGGGTTTCGCCCACCCATTTCGCGTTCGTCAGGTCCGAGCGGGTCTGATAGATGGTCGAGGGCGAGGTGGTCGGGCGCACATCGGCCAGGCTGCGCATCGGGTTGTATTCGACCAGCGCGCGGATGACCTCGGTGGACAGTTCAGCCGGGGCGAGGAAGCCGCCTTGCAGGTCGATGGACTGATTCAGCGCTTTCTTGTCGTCGTCGCTGATCCCGTCGCCGCGCACCAGATAGGCCGCGAAGGCTTTGCGCTCGGGCGTCACCTCGTCCTTCTTCTCGCCAGCATCGGGGCGAGCCGGTTTCGTCTCCAGCTTGTCGAGCCGGGCGGTCAGCGCGTCGAAGTCGCCTTGCTTCTTTTCAAGGTCGCTCACCTTGGTTTCCAGAGCCACAAGACCCTGATTTTCGTCTGCCATGAGGATCTCGTTGCGGGCTTTTGCGGCGGGGCAGTCCTCGCGCCATCGCCGCCCGTTCTTGCGGATGGGTATGATCGCCGTTCCACCGCGCTCGAGGATCGCGCTATGGCATCGCCTTGTGTCAAAAGCGCCATCGCCGGTCACGGTGCCGATCTGTTCATCAGGAGGGATCTGGTCCAGCAGGTGGGGCAGAACGGGGCTGTCGCCCTTGTCGCTCGAGGTGAACTCCACGGCACGGATGTCGCCGGTGGCCGTATCCATCGCCAAATGAACCTTGCGATATTGGCGCCGACGCTGCGTGCCGTGCTTACGCGCAAGCCACTCCTTGCGTCGGACTTACGCGGCTGCACTGCAGCCACGGTTCCTCCTCACCCCGAGGAACTTTATTCCGGTGCTGTCCACAAGCAGGTTGAGCGGACCGGGCGCACGGCGGCTCGATATCTGCACCGTGATCCGCTTCTGCCGGCGGCTCAGGGTAGAAAAGTCCGGCACCGGCCAGTCGAGACCGGCCAGTCGAGACCGGCCATCGACAGAATGCTTGCCACCATCCCGGTCGTCTGGCGAAGTGGTAGCCCGAACAGAACCTTCACCATCAAACAAAACTGGACAGATGCATCGCTGAATACCGGCGGGCGGCCGCTGCCTCCGGCCTTCGGTGCAAGCCACGTCATATCCTTGTCCAACCAGATCAGCAGGGAACCGCGCCGCTTCAGGGCCTCGTTGTAACTCTTCCAGTTATTCGTCCGATAGCGGGTAGGGTCAGGTCTCGTCATCTCAGACCATTAACCCCATGGATTCCTCGTGTGAATCCTGCTCGCTGCCGACTTCTGCAACAACGCCCGGTGGACCACATCACGCCGAGGGGGTGAGGGCGGCACTGACGCCCTCAGCAATCTCCAGTGCATATGTGCTGATTGCCACGCTTGGAAGACGGCACAGGAGAGCAACAAGACTGGTCGGCGTCCAGTGGGGTTGGACGGCTGGCCAGTTTAATCAGGGCTTTTTCCAGTGGTTAGACTTGTAAACAGTTTCTTGCTTTCCGGCGAAAGTAAAAGTGTCTTTCGTCCAGAGCTCCGTGTCGCCATCCTTCTTTGCGTCGACGGATAGCTTTTTGAAGACACGTTCAGAAATAAATGTATGGTATCCTACTTCCCTGATGTCAGATAGTTTTGCTGAAAAGCTGGCGGCTTTACCAATCCAAATTAGATCATTGTTGTTGCGGATTCCGGAGCGGACCGCCCTAACTTCTCCGGTGTCAATCCCGACGCAGTGGCGTATCTCAATATCGTTGTTCTTAATGGATGCAAATTTCGCCTTGGCTTTCTCGTGAAGGATCTTCCTGACGGTCCAGTGTATTTCTCTCCCACACTTTGACGCATTACTATTCTTCGTGTCGCCCATGAAAACGCCCATTACGCGGTCGCCGTCGAAGCTACGTATCTGACCGCCGTAAGCTATTATCAGCCTTGTTGATATATCGAGGAAGGCTCTAATGACTTTGGCTGTCGTCTCCCAAGGGCAAACCTCAGACAGCTTTGCAGATCCTGCGAGGTCCGCATAAAGGAATGTCGCGTCAATCTTCACCGCGCCATCCTTAAGGGCGACATCATCCGTCGTAGGGACGACCTTGCCGTTGCGTTCGTCGAATGCTGTCCCGAGGATTGCATCTACACGATCCTTCAAGAACGCTTCATCTACCGCCATTTGATTAACCAAACCTTGTAAGTGAAATAAATAGCGCCCAAGGGATCAACCCAAGCATTGTGCTGCTCATAGAGTGTTTAAGGTATTTGTATTTAAGGCACAGTATCTCAGAGTTTCGCCACACCTGGGCCGCGAGGTCCCGAAACCATTCATCTTCCTCAAGCTTGCGGAACCCGTCAACATACGAACTCTCGGTCTTTTGGGCGATGGACCCGAAGAACACGTTAGACCCGTTGCCGCCCTTCGTATTCGGGAAAGCGCACATGTAGAGGTTGGCGAACGAGTAGACCAAGGCGGCCAGGGCGAGCCCCGCAGGCACGTAGACCTGCCAGTTTTGCAAATGCTCCACGCGGACGCGTGCGGCGAGGACGCCAAGTATCGCGGAGTTAGCCGCGAACAGCATAGATGCGCGGCTGTCCACACGCGGAAAGAACGTGAGTATGCGGTTGAGTTGGTCGCTCGCCACCTTGCCATCTAATGCCACGATTAACCTCATTTGAAATGCCGCGCATTCCTATCCCATCAGGTTAGCTCAGGCCAGCGGAAGCACGCGGTAGGGAGGAAAATTCCGATGGGCCGTGACGATCTGGCCCTGCCGCACAGCAATAGACAAGCGAACCGGGGGTCGTCGGATCTTTGGCGGCCCGGCTGGGGCTTCGCTCATTTCAAGGCGGCGTTGCTTCGGGCTGGCTTCTCGGAAAAGGTGATTGAGGACGTCTTTGCCCCCTTCGGGCAGGGCTTCAAAGACATGTCCCCGGCCGTCCGCACCTTGGAAAGCATGCTGCTCAAAAATGAGCTGAGGCACGGTGCTCACCCGCCGCTGACGATGTGCGTGGCGAACTCCGTTGTCGTCAAGGACCCGGCAGGGACGGAAGCAGAAATCAACACGCCGCACAGGGCTATAATCGCGACGACAATGGTCGGATTTTCCTTCGCCCAGACCGAAATCTCGGTAAAATATTCCAAAATGAATGCTCCGGTTTGCTTTCTCTCGACACTGTCTATGCGGCCCCATGTGCAAGCGGAAGGTCCTTCTAAGCAGTAAGTGTGGAAAGGGTCGCGGGCATTGCGTAGAACGTGTGAACCCCCGTGATGCAAGGTGGCTAACACGTGTTTGAGAAGCCTTACGAACAGCTTATGCCCCGTGCCGAGCGGCACGCTGTCGAGAAATGTCTCGCGATGGACGCCGGGTATGTCCTGGACTTCAGTGACAGGACATTCGACGATTTTCTGTTCGAAACGGTCAGTATCGACGCGTCCGCACAGTCGCACCTTCTGAGCGGTCGCGGCACGTCAAAAGCGAAGCGGCTGCGGGCATTCGTCGAGAATGCCGAGCCGAGGCTTGTCGCGAAGCTCCTTCGCGGGTTCTGGGAATATCGGGAGAGCCTCACACCAGGTGTGTCTTACGGCATTCCAGAGGTGAATGACGAGACGAAGAAGCTGTTCTTCGCCGCGGTTGCACGGTTCGAGGGTCGGTCGGATGACATAGACACGACGGCAATCGAGGCGTTCGAGCCGAACGAGACGCTCGAGGAACTGGTCGCTTCCATCCGCCGGGACCTCGACGCGAAGAAGCCGCACGCGGCCCTCGACCGGCTGCACACGTATTGCATGAAGCGTTTCGCGGCCCTCATCCGGAAACACGGCGGCCCAGACTGCGGCAAGGATGACCCGCTCCACTCCCGTGTCGGGAAATACGTCAAAATCCTGCAACAGAAGCACAACCTGACGCCAGTTTCGGACCGCATCGTGAAAACGCACATCGCCGTTTTTCAGGAGATGAACCCGATCAGGAACGACCGTTCGTTTGCCCACGACAATGAGACGCTCGTGAGCATGGACGAGGCTCGGTTCATCTTCGACAGCGTGACTGCGTTCCTCCGGTTCTCGAAGGCTATCGACGGCCGCTTGTTCGAGGACTGACAAAGAAACCGCTCGTCCTGCGACGATCTGGACCCGCTGCACGGCAATAACCCCACGAATAACTACGGGGTTTGGCGGATGTTTGGACTGTTCAGCAAGAAGAAGGCGACTCTTTTCAGCGGCACAAGCGGCTTCGCCTCCTACTTTGGTATCTCGCACGGCCGCTCCGGCGGGCCCGCTACTATCGACGAAGCCCTCGAAACGTCGATTGTCTTCGCCGCCGCTCACGAAGCCCACGCAGACTGCAGATCAAAGTTAAGCGCGGTCAGAATTGCTCTCTGACCGTGAAAAACCTTCAAGTCCCTGATCGATGAATGTCGGTATGGGAAAATTCATCGCCGCGTAACTCTGCCTCATATCTTTCCAATATTCTTTCGATTTTTCAAGTTTTCCGCATTTCAACGCATACGCACTGAACTCAGTCGTCCTTGCGTTGTGAAAGCCAAATTTAAGGAAAACCTGATGGTGAAAGATGGCATATGAAATTACGATTGACAGATTGTCTTTGAATGTGGGGTTCGCCGGCATCCCGGATTCTGTCGTGCGAAGCTTTGCCTTCCAGTCAGATATATTTTTATCAACGAGGATGTCGAAGTCTCTCATTATCGGCTCAGGGACATCCAGCGAAAGGGTATGTGCAAATCTATTTCGAATTTTGTTTAACCTTTTTAGAACATCCCACGGCTTTATTTGCAAAATTCCGACAGCGTATAGGAGGTTTGCTTTATCAATATAGGCGAGTTTCTTTTCTTTCGGAGAAATTGCCTCGGGCCGAACACAAAAGTCAGATAACCATCTGTCAAGTATGTTGTCGAGGTATATGGCCACACAACGCCTGGGGCGGGCAGCATGGAAACGCTGGTCAGGATATCACGCCCGAAGCAGGATCGAGGCCAGGATGAGGTGCCTCAAGGCGTTCGGGGAACGCATTGCATCACGCGACCCGGACCGCCAGACAGCCGAAGTCCAGAACATGCTTTCCTTGCGGTAGCCGAGCGCGCGCAGGATCGGCGCGATGATCTCCTCGCGCACATCCTGTTCGACATAGCCGTCTAGTCCGGACAGCCCTTCGATCTCGGCGAGCGTGGCCAGCGTCGCGGCCGGCAACGGCTCAAGCGCCTTGCCGAGCGCGAGCATGGTCTCGCGGTCGAGCTGGGCGACTGTCCAATCGGTCATGCCGGCGTGCCCGCGCCTTCCGCAGGTGTCGGCGCCGGCGCCGCGGGGACGGCGGCCACAGGCGCCGCCGCCTGCAGCGAACGGCGATGGGCGTGCTTGAGGCCGGCCAAGGCGGCGTGGAACGCCGCATAGGGGTCGACCGCCTCGTCGGGATCGCCGTCGAGCGCGAAGTCGCGGCGCAGCGCGAGGATGTCGTTGCGTATCGCGTCGGCTTCGACCGACAAATCGAGATTGTCCTCGATGTCGTCGAGCACGATCCGCGCCCGCTCGCGGGTGGCGTGATGGGGATTGTCCATAACGAACAGCCGTGCGCGCTGGTCGACCAGCGTTTCCAGGCGCTGGGTGCCGGCATCGCGCTCGGCGATTCGCCTTGCCTTGTTGATCGCACGGAACAGGACGCGCATGCGATCGAGGAACAGCGCCATGTCGGCGGCGAGTTCGGGTTCGAGCGGCTGCGCGCACAGCCGGGCGATGGCCTTGGCGAAGCCGACCTTCTCGATGCGGCCATTGGTCTGCTTGACGACCTTGTTGACCGCGTCGAGCAGCGGCCCGCCCTCGGCGATCGCTTTGGTGATCGCGGCCAGGGGGATCTTGGGCTTGGCGCCCTCGCGAAACTTCATCACCTCGTCGATGAACACGCCGACCGCCGCATGGGCGAGGCCGGGCGGGACCAGATCCTCGAGTTCAAGCGTGGTCGGCCAATCCGGCACGGCGCTGCCGATTGTCGCCAGGTCCAGCACGAGCACCGGAGAGATATTGCGCTTGAGCATCTTGTCGGTGGTGAGCAGCTTCTTGGCGTCCAGCCCCGAGGTATCGGAATCGAGTAGGATCACGGTCGGCGGCTTGTCTGCGCCCTGGCCGCGGATGCGGAACAAGGTATGGGGAACCTCGCCGGCCGAGCCGCAGGGCACGATGACGATGCGGTTGAGATCGAGCGAATCGTCATCGATATGCGGCGAGACCTTGCGGATCGCGGTGGCGGCGGCGGCTAGGACGATTTGGTCGGCCGGTCCTTCGACGAGCAGATTGACCGCCCCGACAAAGGCGGTCTCGCCGACAAAGGCGCCAAAGGCCGAGCGCAACGGCTCATAGTGGTTGCGCGTCACATTGGGCACGACGCGCGTGCCGTCGCTGATCGTCCCCTTTTCGAGGACGCGGATGCGCTCGCCATGATTCTTGTCGAGCAGGAACGGCGAGTGGGTGACGTAGACGACTTGGATAGGATCACGGTCTGAGTTTGGTTCGGCGAGATCCTGGAACACGCGCATGAGGTCCTGCTGCGCCTCGGCCGACAAATAGGTGTCGGGCTCGTCCATCAGTAGGATCGACTCGCGTGCGGATGCCGGGCGGTGGACTTGCGCCTGGATCAAATAGGAGAGGAAGTAGCGCAGGCCGCTGCTGCGCTCGGAGAAGGTGTATTCGGTGCCCGTCCGATCGCTGATCGTGAAGGCGAGCTCGCGGTGGCGTAGCACGGTGCGCAGGGTAAAGTCGCGGTCCTGGACCCAATAGCGCCGGAAGTTGAGCTTGCGCTCGAGCTGCTGGTTGACGCTGCGCAACAGGCCGTTGGCATAGCCCTCGTCGCACTTGTCGACGGCGCGGGCGAGATCCTCGAGACCTTCTGGATCGATCTCGCCGAGTTCGACCAACAGTCGGCGGCCCAGCTCGTAGGAGGCCAGCTCGTTCGCCGACAGGGCCTCCTCTGCCGGCTGCACCAAGGGGTGCAGCAGGGAGAATATCTGGCCGGCATAGTTTTGCGCATGCTCAGGGTTGTTGCCGAGCCATGACTTGAGCGAAGGCGCGGCGTCGAGAATCCCGCGCGCGGCCGACCGACTGACCTCGGAGCACGGGGCCGCTGCGCCGTTCAGTATATAGCCGAAAGGGATGGCGTTGGGGAGCGCAACCTCAGGCTTGATCAGGAACGGTTGTGGAAGCAACGCCTCAAGGGTTTGGCAATCATCGGCATCGAGTTCCGCTTTGGTCCAGTTGCCGTCGCTCCCAGGAATCCACAGATGCGTGTCATCGGGCGATTCACGGATCAGCACGAAGCGATCGAATCCGGTATCGGCGACTTGTGCGATCGTGCCGATCACCTCGACCTCTTCAGGCGAGAGTTGGTCCCAGCCGACACCGACATGCGGCCAGCAGCGCTGGCCCCGGGCCACGCCAAAATAGGGCGAGTAGCGGCAGAGATCACGGCGTTCGATGTCACGGCCAGTGATGGCGCTTTTAATCGCGCCGAGCAGATGACTCTTGCCGGATTCGTTGGCACCGACAACGGTGGTGATGCGCGTGTCGATCGGCACCCGGACGAACGGGAAACATTGGCCGCGGAATGAGTCCCATGGCATATGATCCTTCGCGTCGAGTTTGCGCACATGGTCGAAATTAAACGACTTGTAGAAGCGCGCAAATGCTTGGCTCAACTTCATTTGGGTCTCCATCCACGCCATTGCGCACTTTATCGCGCGGGGCGTCATGTATTCAAAGCTTCGTCTGATGCGCGTGACGTCCGCTCTTCCTCACACTCTTTCATCAAAATAGTCGGAGTGCCAGCACCGGATATCTTAGAGATTCAGATCCACCGACTGGCCCAATACAGCCTTACGTAGATACAAGGCCGAACGTCTTTTTGGGCCGCCCTTTTGTCCACATGCTGTCAGTCAGCAACCGTCCCCGCTTCAGTCATAACGCCACCTCGGCCCTGAGCCTCACGCCAAGCCTCCGCTCTGTGAATGTAGCGAGATAGAAACGGGCGTTCACCATTCGCGCGCCAAGAGCAATGCACCTGAAATCTCGTCCGTCATCTGCCCGGGAACCGCTGCCGCCTCTGCATGCTGGGACCAATCCGCGACGGCCGCATCCACCTCATCGACAATCGCCCGTGCCTGTCGCGGCCTGATCCCCGATTTCTCGGCCACATGCTCGAATTGCCTGTGTCCTGGCCTGCGGCCCTCGCCGCCGACCAGAAGCGTATGCTCGCCGCCCGGTCCGCGGCTGAAGCTGAGGTCATAGGCCGGAGCCAAAGACCAGGCGCCGGTGGCGTCCATCAGAAAAGCGTGGTTCTTCAAGTGGTCGTCACGATTTAGCGCACGCACGTTGAACACCATCCGGCGGAACATCTCCTCAACCGCACGCTGATCTCGCGTCATCATCCGCACGAGCTTCAAAAGCTCGAGATAATCGAGCGTTGCGGCGCGAAAATCGACATCCAGCAACGCCGCCACCGTCTGCGTATGCAGCCGCGCTCCGCCATCACGGTCGAAACGCTTGGTCACGAAGAACGGCTCTCCGGCCACTGCCCGCAAGACCTCAACCGGCATCATGCTGATACCGGCCGCCTTCGCCATTGCGGCATAGGCGGCTTCGGCTTCGATGGCGCCGGCGGCGTCCGTAAGGGCGCGCCGCTTGACCAGGACATGCCGCCAGCCCTGTTCCCATGCCTGGCGGTGCCCGCGAAGACGCGCGCCATCTGCCGAGATCTGCGCCACGAATTTCGGCCTTGCCCCCTGCGAGCCGCCCGCCATATGCCGCAACCGCTCAAGGTCTTCTGCCGTTGCGCCGCCGCCGACCTCGGGCACCAGACGGTCAAACCAGTCGAGGCTGATGTCCTCCTGCCGCTCCGGCTCATCCGCCGGGCGATAGGTCAAGGCCCCCATCCCATCGCGGCCGATCATGGAAAGGCGATCCAGATCGGTGATGTCGATGGAGGACCGCCCCCGCGCCGCAAGCTCCCGGTCGATCAGGAGTCGCCCCCAGCCGTCGGGAAGGCTGTCGCCGAAAAGGCCGGGCAGATCCCCGAAAGAACGCCCCTTCGGGCGCATCAGCCCGGACGGGGCCCGGACCAGCAGCGGGCTCAGCGGAAAAGGGCTGGCGGCAAAACCCGCATCCCATTCCGCCACCACCTGCCGTGCGCCACCATCCCAACCCAACTGCCCCACAGGCACATCGGCCCCATCGCCGAAATCGAGCGCAACATGCAGCCTGCGGGCGTTCATCCGCGCCTCCTCGCCCGCTGCGGCATGGTGGACTGGCGCTCCAGATCGTCAAGGCTGCGCGCTTCTGGCAGAGGGAAAAGCCCGTGAAACCCGTCCAGCGCGTCCAGGGCCTCGGCAAGTGCCAGCAGCGTCGTCAGCGACACCTCTCCCAGCCGTTCGAACCGCTTCAGCGTGCCGAGCGGCACGCCGGATCGTCCGGCCAGATCAGATTGCGTCAGGCCAAGCGCAATGCGCCGGTTGCGCGCAGCAAGCCGGATAGTCTCACGCAGATCAAGGGCTGTGTCGAAGGACGGAATCATTGAGAAACACCTTTCAGGAACCACATGTTATCCCAAACCCAAAAGAATAGCCAAGAACGGATAAGATGTGATCCCTATTCATCCATGCCGTGACCCTGTCCCCTCCAAGCCGGGCCACACCTGCCTCCCTCGGCCCGGCTCCAGCGTCTTGACGAGCCAAGGCTCGGCGATCATCCTCCGGAAAACCAGCAAATCAGACAGGAGAGGCCGCGCAGGCCGCAGCACGATGACCGCCCAGGTCGTCATGAACGGGCCGACAACGACTGCCATACAAGTGCCATACAAAACTGCCATACACGACGCAGGAGCGTTGGTGAATATCACTATACATATCAAATACTTGGTTGCGAATTTAGCTCCGGCTGCGCCCCCTACCGCCGGAGCCAAAAATCCCTGAAATGCCAAGGATTTACGAGCAAGCCCCCGCAAGGGGGCTTTTCTCGTTTCCGCTATGGGGAACGCTGGGGGAACGCAT
The DNA here is from genome assembly GCF_900156815.1 of Gemmobacter megaterium. Lineage (GTDB taxonomy): Bacteria > Pseudomonadota > Alphaproteobacteria > Rhodobacterales > Rhodobacteraceae > Wagnerdoeblera > Wagnerdoeblera megaterium. The sequence goes on along the minus strand of NZ_FTOT01000001.1, from coordinate 880,565 downwards.
AGAAGCAAAACCTAACCGTCCGTCTTGTCATAAGGCGGTGCGGGGCGGTTGGTTGAACGTTCATCCGGCGCCAAATGCAACTCTGACAGATTGCTGAAACGGGTCGCGGTCGATCTGGTTTGGGCACGAAACCCACGGGACGCGGTTCCGGTGATGCCGTGCTCAGGACTGATGCCGGTCGTATCGAGTACGCCAATGAGATGGGCACATCGGAATTGCATTGAACCAGCATCATGTTGGCGGCCACAGCGCTGACCACGGACCGAAGCATTCACCCGGGTCGACCTCAGGCGAAGGCTGCCGAGAAGGGAAGCAGATCAAGTGTTCAAAGGACAAAACCGCGGTCCGGCGGTGAATCCCGCATGCGGAAAAACGCTTGACTGGAACGACCCCGTTACCGAAGTCCTGACCCTAACAAAATTCAGCCTCCGGAAAACCCGGAGCGATTCAGTTTCCCAGCCATACATTCAGGTGGTAAACGCAAGCTAGACTCTTAAGATGAGGTGAAGAATGGAGTTCTGGTCAGCAGCCGAGGGTAATGGAGTGGCGATAGATAGATTGCATGAAGTGCGTCATTTAATTGAAAGCCAAATTAATGCCCTTATTTCGTTGAGCGAGCTAAAGTCGTTTTCTGCAAAAGTCAGATATATTCCAATCATCATGACGGCAGACCGGCGGGATCGTTACCCCGCCCGTTCGCGCGTCGAACGCAAGAACCGCATCTACAACTGTTGCCCGCAACTGGATTACGATGCCTTCGTATCGGGCAGCCCCGTCGAACGGGTCGCGATCTATATCGATGGATTGCGCGGCTGCGGACCGGGGCTGGCGAAACTGGGGGCCACGTCCGAACAAGTGACCGAGTTTGATCGAATCCTTGACGAAACTTTGCAGATCGTGACCGAGCAGTTGAACCGGCCCTCGCCGACCTGATCACAGAGCTTGTAAGTGCGCATACTGCTCTGACCAATCGCAGCAACACCGCGCCGGCGCCGAGCCATTTCGTCCTCAACGCGCTTGGCCTGGTCAGAGGTGACATAGTCCACCCAGGCGCACCCGTTGCCGTCGGCACAGGCGCCCCATCGGCGATCTGGACGTGGCGTCGGTCGGTCTGGCGGGGGGCACTCGCAAATCCTTGATTGGCGAGCCCCCTCGTGTCGGGTTAAGCACGCAAAGGGGACAAGTCAGGGGAAACGGCATGAACGCAGGAGCATGGCTGCACAGGGCAGGGCTTGCGGGTCTGGTTGTCGGCGCCGTAGGGATCTCTGGCCCAGCACATGCCCAGCAGACGCCGGTTGTGGTGGAGTTGTTCACCTCGCAGGGCTGCGTGGCCTGTCCGCCTGCCGATGCCTATTTTGCCGAACTGGCAGCGCAGACGGATCTGATCGCGCTGGCGCTGCATGTCGACTACTGGGACTACCTGGGCTGGAAGGACAGCTTCGGTTCGGCGGCCTTCACGCAGCGGCAGAAACGCTATGCCAAGGCAGCCGGTGCGCGGATGATCTATACGCCGCAGGTGATCGTGGGTGGCCTGGATCGGGTTGAAGGCACGCGCCCGCAAGAGATCCGCGACAGCATCGCAGCCCATGCGGCAATGGCGCCCCGCGTCACCCTTGGCGTGCGCTGGCAAGGCGAGCGACTGACAATCGAGGCAGAGGCCGACCCGCCGCTGGGCAAGCCGGCTGTCGTGCATCTGGTCCGCTATGACCCCGAAGAAACGGTGCTGATCGAGCGGGGCGAGAATGCGGGGCAGACCATCACCTACCACAACATCGTGACCGACTGGTCCGCCATTGGCGAATGGTCAGGCAAGGCCGCCCTGATGCTGAGCGCGGATGCCATGGGCCCTGAGCCTCTGGTGGTGATCGTGCAGGAGGCAGGGCCAGGCCCGATCCTGGCCGCCGTGCGGCTGGAGCGCTGAACGCCTGCTGAAATGTTGCCTGTCCAAGGTCGGGGCGTGACGAGCCAGATTGACGCAGCCGGAATGCGCTGCAAGATTTCAGGCTAGCTGGCGATTTGTCGTCAGCCCCCCTTATTTGATCCACAGGTGTTTGCATGGCGTTGCGCGTAGGAAGTTTTGTGATTGCGGATGTGACCAATGACACATTCGAGCTTCGGGACAGTTCGACCCTGATGGTCGTTCCGGGGGGCGCCATTGTCGGCAGGGGCGCAGGGGCCAGTATGTTGCTGGGCCGCATCGACATCGAAGGCAGATTCTCGCAGATTCTGAACGATGGATATATTGGCCATGTCCGTATCGAGGGCAGTTCCTACCGGCCCATGATCACCAACAATGGAACGATCTCTGGCGATATCATTTCTCTGGGCACATTGATCGCGGCCGAGCAGGCCGGATTTCCCGGTCTGCGGGCGAATATCCTGAACACGGGCCGGATCACATCGTCACTGGAACAATCGCCCACGGCGGCCATCGGTCTTTGGGGGGATGGCAACAAGATCGTAAACACCGGCCGTATCGAGGCCGTGGGCCTGTTGGCAATTCGCATCGACGCGGACGATCGCAATATCGCGGGGCTGACCGGCAATCTGATTCACAATTCCGGCACATTGATCGGCACCGGCCGCGACGGTGCAGTGCGCACCGGAAGCCAGAAGGATACGTTGGTCAACAGTGGGTTGATCGTCGGGGATGTGACGCTGGGCAGCGGCGCCGATGTGTTCGACGGCCGTGGCGGGCGCGTGGACGGCATTGTGCGGGGCGGTGCCGGGAATGACCTCTATATCATCGACGATGCAGGCGCGTTGATCGTGGAATCGAGCGGGCAAGGCCGGGATACGCTGGAGGCCTGGGTCGATGTCCTGTTGCCCGAACATATCGAGACGCTGGAGCTCAAGGGGCAGGCGCTGCGGGGTACGGGCAACCGTCAGGACAACATGGTGCTGGGCAATGCCGGGGACAACGTGATCTCCGGGCTTGGTGGCAAGGATACCCTGTTCGGCGATCTGGGCGACGATACCCTGTCGGGCGGAAGCGGTGCCGATCTGTTGTTCGGGGGTGAGGGCGAGGACGTGCTGCGCGGTGGCGCAGGCAATGATACGCTGTTGGCGCAGGACGATGATGACGTTCTGAAAGGCGGTGCCGGGAATGACAGCCTGGATGGCGGCGCAGGAGACGACCGCATCTGGGGCGGCGAGGGCACGGACAGCATCTTTGGCGGTGCCGATGACGATCAGATCTTTGGGGGCGCAGGCAACGATCAGATCGACGGCGGCTCGGGCGAGGATGCGCTGACCGGCGGGACCGGAAATGATACGCTGTTCGGCAATGCGGGGGACGATACCCTTTTCGGCGGATCCGGCCGCGACCGGCTGGACGGCGGCGGCGACGACGACGCGCTGTATGGTGGGTCGGGCTTTGACACAGTGTCCGGGGGGGCTGGCGACGACCTGCTCGACGGTGGCAACGGCAATGACGTGCTGAACGGCGGCGCGGGCGACGATACGATTATCGGCGGTGATGGCGATGACATCATCACGGGCGGCTTTGGCGCCGATCTGCTGGATGGTGGCGCGGGGGCCGATACCTTTGTCTATCTGGCGGCCGAGGAAAGCGGTGGTCAGGGCATTGACACCATTGCCGGATTCGATCCGGGCCTTGATCGGGTCGATCTGCGCGGGATCGACGCCAACAGTGCGCTGGATGGCAAGCAGGCGTTCACCTTTGTCGGGACGGCGCCGTTCACGGGGCAGGCCGGGCAGTTGCGCTTTCAGTTCGCGTTGAACGTGCGCGAGGTTCATGCCGATACCGATGGCGATGGCTTTGCGGATTTCGTGCTGCGATTTGGCGGGACTGTGAACTTCAACCTGGATTCCTTCCTGATCTGAGTCAGGGGACAAGGCCGGATCCGGCCTTGTCCCGGCTGCTGTGCGCTGATACTTCCCCGTCAATCCTGTGACTTTCTCTCGGAAATGGGGGCCCACAGTGCCCGAAACACCACGACTGGAGGTTCGCAACCTCGTGCGCCGGTTCGGCGCGATGCCTGTGGTCGATGACGTGTCGCTTTCGATCGCGGCGGGGCAGGTGACCTGCCTGCTGGGACCGTCGGGTTGCGGCAAGTCGACCACGCTGCGCATGATTGCGGGCGTCGAGATGCCTGACCGTGGGCTTGTCCGGATCGACGGGCAGGTTGTGTGCGGCGATGGTGCGCAGATCCCGCCGGAACAGCGCTCTGTCGGCCTGATGTTTCAGGATTTTGCGCTGTTCCCCCATCTGTGTGTTGCAGACAATGTGGGGTTCGGGCTGGTGCATCTGCCTGCTGCGGAACGCGCCAGGCGGGTCGCCGCCTTGTTGGAGCGGGTGAACCTGCCGGGCTTTGCCCGCAAGTATCCGCACGAGTTGTCGGGCGGGGAACAACAGCGTGTCGCATTGGCCCGTGCGCTGGCGCCAGAGCCGCGCGTGATGTTGATGGACGAGCCGTTCTCTGGTCTCGACAATCGGTTGCGCGACGGGATTCGCGATGCGACCCTGGATCTGTTGAAAGAGACGGGTACGGCGGTGCTGCTGGTCACGCACGAGCCGGACGAGGCGATGCGCATGGCCGATGAAATTGCCCTGATGCGCGACGGACGCATCGTGCAGCGCGGCGCGCCCTACAACATCTACAATGCCCCCGTAGACAAGGCGGCGGCGGCGTTTTTCAGCGATATCAACGTCATCCGGGGCGTTTCCAGGGGGGCGTTGACGGAAACGCCCTTTGGGGCCTTTCTGACCCCCGGTCATACCGATGGCGCGGCGGTGGAAATCGTGATCCGGCCCCAGCATCTGAAGATTGACTTCGACCGCAATGGCCGGGGCCCGAACCCGACCGCACAGGATGGCACCGCCGCGCGCGGCACAGTGGCGCGGTCGCGGTTTCTCGGGCGTGAAAGCCTTGTCGAATTCCGTATGGAATTCGATGGCTCCACGCTGACCGCAGCGGTTCCGGGGGTGTTTTTGCCGAATCCCGGCACGGTTCTGTGGCTGATGATCCGCCGCGACCGTTGTTTCGTCTTTCCGGCCCGGACATAAAATGGGCCCGCCTGGGGGACAGGGCGGGCCCGGCACTTGTGAAGAACAGATCACTCGCACGTCACTTGTGAGACTCGTACTCAACGAGAACTCGCATCCTACTCGTGCACTCGTGACTTACATCGCGGGCAGGATGGCGATGTCGCGGACCATCGCGCCCTCGATCTTGCCGGCCTCTGTGGTCGCGCCGTTGGTCAGGTCAACCGAATGGAAGGTTCCATCCACGACCAGCCAAGCCTCGTTGCCACCCTTGCCGTCGGACAGGATGTCGAACCCTGCCATTGTCGGCATGACGCCAATTTCGCCCATGGGGTTCAGATTACCATCGTTCGGCGGATCCTGCAGCACCAGCCACCCTGCCGCGCCGTCGATGTTGAACAACTGGGTCTTTTCGGTACCAGCAAAGGAATTGGTGTAGGCACCGGCGATCACGTTGGGGGACTTGCCATCGGCATAGGTGTGGCTGCCATCGGTGATCACCTCGCCGGTCTCGACGTTCACCCGCAGGCTGGTCCCGTCGCTGCCCATCACGCGCAGACGGTCGGCCACCGGGTTGAAATCGACAGTCGCGGCCACGCCATCGGCAAGCCTGGTGGACATCGTGCTGATCCGGGTTGCCGCACCGCTCATCGGGTCGATCGTGGCGATGGTACCGTCAGAGAACACACCATACAGTTTTCCATCGGCCGGCCGCACGTCGATGCCCAGCAACTGGCCCTCTGCGCCCGAGACGTCTACCTTTCCGGTTTCCGACCAGGAGCTGGTATCGAGCCAATGCAGGGTCTTGTCGCCGCTGAGGCCGACGACATTGGCAGCCATGGCAGGCACAGCGATGGCAGACGCAAGAAGCGCGGCGGTTGCAAGTTTGATCGGGGTCATGTCAGTTCCTTTGCGATGAAATGTTTGAGCGGACCGCGCGAGCCGGGGGGACATTCCATCCCGCGCGGTCCTGGACCGAGCCCGCCGGGTCACATGGCGGGCATCAGTACCTTGTCGATCACATGAATGACGCCGTTCGATTGCACGACATCGGCGATGGTCACGGTGGCGGTGCCGCCGGTTTCATCGGTGAGGGTGATCATTCCGTTCATGGCCTGCGCCGTCAGCTTGCAGCCGCCCAGCGTTTCGACCACATGCTTGCCACCGTCGTCCGAGATCATCTTGGCGATCATGTCCGACATGGCGTTCGCGCCGACCACATGGCAGGTCAGCACCTTGGTCAGGGTATCCTTGTTTTCAGGCTTCAGCAGGGTCTCGACAGTCCCGGCGGGCAAGGCTGCGAAAGCGGCGTTGACAGGTGCGAAAACGGTGAAGGGGCCGGGCCCCTGAAGCGTTTCGACCAGACCGGCAGCCTGAACCGCGGCCACCAACGTGGTGTGATCCGCAGAGTTTACGGCGTTTTCCACGATGTTCTTGTCCGCAAACATCGGCGCGCCGCCGACCATGGGGTTGTCCTGGACAAACGCGGGTGCGCCACCGACAATCGGATTTCCCTGGGCAAACGCCCCACCGGCCGTAACCAGAACAACGCAGCCCGACATGAACATTCTTGCAATCGTCATCTACCATTTCCTCCTGTAGCGGCCTCCTCGATTTCGAGGGACACAAGCAGTCACGAGGGGCAGGCGACAAAAGTTTCAGGCAAGATGCATTTTTTCAGATTTTTTTCCGAAGGCCCGGATCTGGCGGATATTTCGGCATCGGGCACAGCATTGCGGGGGGCCGCAGCCCCCCGTCATCTGCCCAAGTCACCTGGCTCAGATCCCGCGCAGATCGCCTGCGGCCACGACGGCGCCGGTGGGTTGCCCGGTCGGCGAGCCGCCTGTCGGCTCCAGCGAAATCGCCAGCAATGCACCGGCTTCGATCAGCGCGCGTGTCTCGGCCGTCACGGAGAGATAGGCCTGCGCCTCGGATGGCAGCACCCCAAGCGACACCGGCGCGTCGGATCCGCGGATCAGCCACAGTTCGAAATCCTGTCCGGCGCCCGGCGTGCCCGAAACACGGGCCAGCCCCACCCGGTTCCGCTCTGGCTCGAACAGGGCCATGTACCGCACGTCGCTGGCATCCGCCGCCAACGAGGCCATCAGGCGCGGCAGATCGGCAGCAGGTGGCGGAGGCGCGGCATAGGGCAGGGCCAGCACCACAAGCAGCGCAGCCGTTGCAAGCCCCGTCGTCGCGCGCCACAGGCCCAGGCTTTGCCACCACCGTGGCCGTGCGGCCTGAACCGGGGCGCCAAACAGCCGACGGTCCAGCGCCGCCTTGACCGCAGGCGGCAGGGCAGCCGGATCGTAGCCATCCGCCAACGGGAACAGGCGATCCTCCCAGGCGATTACAAGGCGGGCAAAGGCGGGGTCGGTTTCGGCAAGGCGGGCGGCGGCGGCCTGTTGAGGCACCGGCAGCACACCCAGTACGAATTCGGCAGCGAAAATATCGTCGCCTCCGTCATCGGGCCGGTCGGGCTCTGCGATGCTCATCTTTCCAGGCACTCCTTCAGCCGCATCAGGCTGCGTCGCAGCCAGGTTCGCATGGTGTTCAGCGGTACGCCGTGCCGCTCTGCCAGATCCGCGTAGCTGTCGCCGTCCAGATAGGCACCGCGCACGGCGGCGGCGCGGTCAAGCTCCAGCTCATTCAGGCAGTTGTCCAGTTGGCGCTGTTCGCCCGCAGCGATGGCGGCAGCCTCGGGGCCGGGGGCCGGGTCGCGCAGTTCCAGCGCGGTGTCGTCGATCGTTTCGGCCGGGGCGTGGCGACCGCGCAGCCGGTCGATGGCGTGATAGCGGGCAATGGCGATCAGCCACGACATCGGGCTTTGCCCGGTCACCGCGAACCTGTCTGCCCTGAGCCATATCTTGACGAACACTTCCTGCACCGCCTCCTCGGCTTCGGCCCTGTTCTTCAAGACACGGAGGCAGACACCGAAAAGTTTCGCGGATGTCGCAGAATACAGCCGGTCGAACGCGGCGCGATCCTTCAACGAGACCCTCAGGATCAGCGCGGTGATGTCATCTGCGGCCAGGCTGGGGGGCATACTTACCTCTCGGTCGGTGCAGCAAGGGTTTCAGTGTTTGTCGTGCCGGACAAGCCCCTGCGGCTTGGCCCGCATCTCCTAGCTGTCCGGCACGAACCGCAGCGCAACGCCGTTGATGCAGTAGCGCAGCCCCGTCGGGGGCGGCCCATCGGGAAACACATGGCCCAGATGCGCATCACAGCGGGTACAATGCACCTCGGTCCGTCGCATGTTGTAGCGCATGTCCTCGGTATACCCGACGGGGCCGCTTTCCTTTGGGGCGGTGAAGGAGGGCCAGCCGCAATAGCTTTCGAACTTGGTGTCCTGATCAAACAGCGGGGCATCGCAGCACACGCAATGATAGGTGCCGGGAACCTTGGGAAAATCCTCGTGAGTGCCGGCGCGCTCGGTGCCGTGCCGGCGCGTCACCTCAAAGGCGAGAGGCGACAGTTGCGCCTGCCATTCGGTCTCTGACTTGGTCACCTTGTCCATGCGCGCAGCCTCCTTGCCCCTGGTCATGCCCACGCCATAAGATGGACATATCCTGCGCTTAGGCAAGGGGCGGGCACTGGGCTGGAGCCGATGATGCTGACAATGACCAAAGGTCGCTACACGGCACGCTTTGCCGAGACCCCCGGCGATGTCATGGCGGCGCAGTCCTTGCGTCACCTGTGCTTTCGTGGCGGGCCGGGGCTGGACGTCGATGACTTCGACACCGATTGCCGTCATGTGCTGATCGAGGATGCCGGAGGCAGCCCCGTCTGCTGTTTCCGTCTGCTGCCGCTGCGTTCCGGCGGCGAGATCGGGCGCAGCTATTCCGCGCAATATTACGACCTGACCGCGCTGGAGTGCTTTGACAAGCCGATGGCTGAACTGGGGCGCTTCTGCATCCATCCCGGACATGGCGACCCGGACATCCTGCGGATCGCCTGGGGGGCACTGACCCGCTATGTCGATGACACGGGGGTCGGAATGCTGTTCGGCTGCTCGTCCTTCAAGGGCGTCAAGGCCGCGCCCTATCTTGATGCCTTTGCCAAGTTGAAGGCGGACCATCTGGCCCCGCATCGCTGGGGGCCGCGGATCAAGGCGCCACGTGTCTACCGATTTGCCCACCGTCTGGCGCAGCGCGAGCCCGATGCCAAACGGGCTGCGCTGTCGATGCCGCCGCTGTTGCGGACCTATCTGCTGATGGGGGGGTGGGTGTCGGATCATGCGGTGGTGGATGATGACATGAACACCCTGCATGTGTTCACCGGACTGGAGATCGGGGCGATCCCGCCCGCCCGTGCCCGCGCCCTGAGGCTGGTTGCGGGTTGAGTCCCCAAGGCCACAGGTTGCAAGCAATATCTGGTAGCCGCAGGCGCAACGGCTGGCATGGATGCGATTGTGCGCTATCCTCTGGGGCAGAGCAGTAGACAACAACAAGGAAAACCCCCATGCGTTGCCCGTTCTGCGGCAATATCGACACGCAGGTGAAGGATTCCCGCCCTGCGGAAGATCACGTCTCGATCCGTCGTCGCCGTTTCTGCCCCGCTTGCGGGGGACGCTTCACCACCTACGAGCGCGTGCAGTTGCGCGATCTGGTGGTCGTGAAATCCTCTGGCAAGCGCGAGGACTTCGATCGGTCCAAGATGGAACGGTCGATCCGCATCGCCATGCAGAAACGTCCGATCGAACCCGAACGTATCGACCAGATGATTTCGGGTATCGTGCGGCGGCTGGAATCGATGGGCGAGACGGATATCCCGTCAAAGGTGATCGGCGAAATCGTGATGGAGACGCTGGCCCGGATCGACACGGTCGGCTATGTGCGGTTCGCAAGCGTCTACAAGAACTTCCAGGAAGCAGGCGATTTTGACCGCTTTGTCGCCGAGCTTCGCCCCAAGGTGCGCGAAGACGAATGACCCCCGACGACCGGCGCCATATGGCCCATGCAGTGGCGCTGTCGCGCCGGGGGCTTGGGCGGGTGTGGCCCAATCCGTCGGTGGGCTGCGTGATCGTCAAGGATGGGGTGGTCGTCGGGCGGGGATTCACCGCGCCCGGCGGGCGGCCCCATGCAGAACCGCAGGCCCTGGCCATGGCCGGGGCAGCGGCGCGGGGCGCCACCGCCTATGTCACGCTGGAGCCTTGCGCCCATCACGGCAAGACGCCGCCCTGCGCCAATGCACTCGTGGCGGCAGGTGTCGCGCGGGTGGTGTCCGCGCTGGAAGACCCGGACCCCCGTGTCTCTGGTGGGGGGCATGCGATCCTGCGGGCGGCGGGGATTGCTGTCACCACGGGGGTGATGGAGGCCGAAGCGCGGTCGGTGCAGCAGGGGTTCCTGTCACGCATCACCACGGGGCGGCCCCTGCTGACACTGAAACTGGCGCTGTCGGTCGATGGGCGGATCGCCACGGCGGATGGCGAAAGCCGCTGGATCACCGGACCAGAGGCGCGGGCGCGGGTGCATCTGATGCGGGCCAGCCATGATGCCGTGCTTGTCGGTGGCGGTACCGCGCGGGCGGATGACCCGGAACTGACGGTGCGCGGCCTTGGCATCGCGCATCAGCCGGTGCGCATCGTGGCGTCGACCGGGCTGGATTTGCCGCGCGGGGGGCGGTTCGAGGCCGCCATGCCGCAAGGGCCGGTGTGGTTGCCGCACGGTCCCGCTGCGCCCGCCGAGGCGCGGGCCTACTGGGCCGGGCGCGGGGCGCGGCTTGTTCCATGCGCTGAAACGGTGGGGGGGCTGGATCCGGACGCCATGATGCAGGCGCTGGGCGATGCGGGGCTGACGCGGGTGTTCTGCGAAGGTGGCGGCGCCTTCGCCGCGGCGCTGGTGCAGGCCGGCTGTGTGGACCGGCTGGAGGTCTTTGGCGCCGGGCTGCTGCTGGGAGACGGCGGGCGGGCGGGCCTTGGCGCTCTGCGATACGGGCCGTTGGCGGCTGCGCCAAGATTCGAGTTGGTGGACAGCCGGAGTGTCGGGCGGGATGTCTGGCACAGCCACAGGCGGGTCTGAGGCGGTACACCCCGAGGCTGGCCGGGCAGGGGGGCGTCTGCCCCCCTCTGCGCGCAAGGCGCGCATTCACCCCCCGAGGGTATTTGGGGCAAGATGAACGCGCGCCTCAGCGGAATTTGAACAGCGTGCCAAGGATACCGCGCACCATGGCCTGTCCGGATCTGGTGCCAAGCTGCCGGGCAAATGACTTGGCGAAGGCTTCGGCGACCGAGTCCGACTGGCGCGACGGGCTGCGCTTTGGTGCAGGGGCCGGGCGCGGTGTCTGGTGGCGCGGGGTTGGATCATAGCGGCGCGCGCGGCTGTATTCCCGCGCGGTTTCCGCCGGGTCCGGCGCTGTTTCCGCGCTCGCCGCCTGGTCTGCGGCGGTTGCGGCGCGGCGGGCCAGCATCTCATAGGCCGAGTCGCGGTCCAGCGCCGTGTCATATTTCCCCGCGAGCGGTGAGGCGGCGAGGAGGGTGGCGCGGGTGGCGGGGTCGATCGGCCCCAGCATCGAGGCGGGTGGGCGCACCAGGGTGCGTTGCACCATGCCTGGAATGCCCTTGGCTTCGAGGAAGGATGTCACCGCCTCTCCGGTGCCGACGTCGCGGATGGCGTCTTCGGTCGAGAATGCCGGGTTCGGGCGATAGTTCTGTGCCGCAAGGCGCAGATCCTTCTGGTCTCTGGCGGTAAAGGCCCGCAGGGCGTGCTGCACACGGTTGCCCAGTTGTCCCAGCACCGCGTCGGGAATATCGGTCGGATTCTGGGTGACAAAATAGACCCCGACCCCTTTCGAGCGGATCAGCCGGGCGACCTGTTCCACCTTGTCGACCAGCGCCTTGGGCGCCCCGTTGAACAGAAGATGCGCCTCGTCGAAAAAGAACACCAGCCGGGGTTTGTCGGGATTGCCGACCTCGGGCAGTTCCTCGAACAGTTCGGACAGCAACCAGAGCAGGAAGGTCGCATAGAGGCGGGGGGCGTTCATCAGGCGGTCGGCGGCCAGGATGTTGATCCGGCCCCGCCCAGCGGCATCGGTCAGCATGAAATCGTGCAGATCCAGCGCGGGTTCGCCGAACAGCGCCGCGCCGCCCTGGTTTTCCAGTACCAGCAGGCGGCGCTGGATGGCGCCCACCGAGGCCGGCGACACATGGCCCCAACTGCGCGAAAGCTCTTTTGCATTCTCGGCCACGAAGGCCAGCATCGCCGTCAGATCCTTGAAATCCAGCAGCGGCATGGCCTGGTCGTCGGCCAGACGGAAGGCGATGTTCATCACGCCCTCTTGTGCCTCTGTCAGTTCGAGCATCCGGCTGAGCAGCAATGGCCCCATCTCTGCGACGGTCGCCCGGACCGGATGGCCTTGCTGGCCCCAGATGTCCCAGAACGTGACGGGAAAGCTGTCATAGTGCAGATCCAGCCCGATGGTCGCCGCGCGTCGTGCAAAGGCCTCGTGCAGCTTGCCATCCGGCGTGCCGGGCAGGGCGAGGCCCGACAGGTCACCCTTGACATCCGATAGAAAGACAGGGACGCCCGCCGCCGAGAACCCTTCGGCAAGGATTTGCAGGGTAACGGTTTTTCCGGTTCCGGTGGCGCCCGCGATCAGCCCGTGGCGGTTGCCGAAGCCCAGCAGCAGATGCTGTGGCGTGCCATACCCTTCACCGCCGCCGCCCACGAAAATCCGGTCTGTCGTCATTGCCACCTTGCCTTTGCTGCCCGTGTCGCGGCCCCTTGTGGCTGCGCCCAGTCAACATACATCGTTAAGGGCATTGTGCCAGTCTGGTTCCGGCCGGCAAGGGTGCCAAGCAGCACCAGAGCGGGCCGATGGTCCTCCCTGTCAGACTGGCCGCGCCCATCGCGGGCGCGGTCCTTTTCGTTACAGAACTGCCAGAATCCCTGTTGACGCAAGCTTGAACAGGCCCTAGCGTCCAACCCATAAGTCGGCCGGTCCGACAGGGAGCAAAGAATGGCGGAAAAGGGCCCTTGGGCCCTTTTCCTTTTCTAGCCACCCAGATCCGGTGTTCACATCTTTGCGCCTGGGCGGCGGTATTGTGCCCGCCCCCCGTTTTGGGGCCTGACTCGGTTGGCACCCCATGGTATTCCGGCGCCGAAACAACGAAGACGGGACTGTCATGAAATCTACCCATCCGCTGTTCGCCCTGGCCCTTTCGGCGTTGCTGGCCGCCCCCGCGCTGGCGCAGACCACGACCGCGCCTGCGACCGAGGCCCCCGCCGCAGCGGCTGGCGCTGCCGACGATGCCGCCGCACGGGCGGGTATCTCGATGGGCGAAGACATCGAGGGCCTTGGCACCACCTATGTCAAGGAGACCTTCGACGACTGGCAGGTCACTTGCGTGCGTACCGAGACCGGGATCGACCCTTGCCAGCTGTATCAGCTGATGCAGGACGATCAGGGGAATTCGGTGGCCGAGATCAACCTGTTCAACCTGCCGCCCGGCGGACAGGCCGCGGCCGGCGCGTCGATCGTGACGCCGCTGGAAACGCTGCTGACCGCGCAGGTCACGATGCGCGTCGATAACGGCCAGGCGAAGCGCTATCCCTTCACGCTGTGTGCCTCGATGGGCTGTGTTGCGCGGGTGGGGTTCACCTCGGCTGAACTGGCGGCCTTCCGCCGGGGGAACAAGGCCACGTTCATCATCGTGCCTGCGATGCTGCCGGATGAGCAGGTGGAAATCACCATGTCGCTCAAGGGTTTCACGGCCGGATATGAGGCGGTGGTCAAGGCGAATGACGCCGCGGACAAGGCCGCGGCAGAGGCCGAGCCGTCGGGGAACTGATCCGGTTCACGCAAGAACATGCGCAAGGCCGCCCTGTCCGGGCGGCCTTTTCCATGCGCTAGAGCTGCGGCTTGCGCGTCTGGCGTTCACGGATTTGCGCCATGATCCGGGGGTCCAGAATGCGCGCAAGCTCTTGCTCTGCCGCGGCCTGCATGTCCAGCCCGTTCGCCTCGCACAGGGCTGCCAGCGTCACCATCGCGCCGCCGACCTCTTGCGCGGGTTGGCCTGCGGGGCGGGAGAACACATAATCTACAAGGGCATGGGCCTGTTCACGGCTGCCGCCAAGGGACTGCACCAGCTCCAGCGATTCCTCCAGGTAGCGGCGGTTGCGCTCGGTGCGGTCGTCGGACAGCGCCTGCCCAAAGCAGTCGTGCATCCAGTCACGTACCTGCGCCTGAAATCCGTTCGGGGTCTGGTTCATGCCGTCCTTGCTCCGTGATGGCAGATCAGAATGCTGCGGCTGGCCCGATTGTCCAGCCCGTTCCGGAGCGGGCCAGCGTGGCTCCGGGCACAGTGACTGTGCAGACCGGCCCGCGACAGGGGCTGGTTCCGGGCCGGGTGCCTGCCTAGATTGGCTGCAACCCGCCCGGCCTCGCGTGCCAGATCCGGCATGGCAGGGTGATCGTGGTGGACAGGACCAGACCCATGAAAAATATCGGTTTTCTCTCTTTTGGCCATTGGGCGCCTTCGTCGCAGTCGGGCACCCGCAGCGCGGGCGACGCGCTGTTGCAATCCATCGACCTTGCCGTTGCGGCCGAGGACCTGGGCGCAGATGGGGCCTATTTCCGGGTGCATCACTTTGCACGGCAACTCGCATCGCCGTTTCCGCTGCTGGCGGCCGTCGGCGCGCGCACCAGAAAGATCGAGATCGGCACCGCCGTGATCGACATGCGGTATGAGAACCCGCTGTATATGGCCGAGGATGCCGGTGCCGCCGACCTGATTTCGGGCGGGCGCCTGCAACTGGGCCTGTCGCGGGGCAGCCCCGAACAGGTGATCGACGGTTGGCGGTACTTCGGCTATGCCCCCGAGGACGGGCAGACCGATGCCGATATGGGCCGCCGACATACGCAGGTCTTGCTGGATGTGCTGAAGGGCGAGGGATTTGCCCAGCCCAATCCGCGCCCCATGTTTCCAAATCCGCCGGGCCTGTTGCGTCTGGAGCCGCATTCCGAAGGGTTGCGCGACCGCATCTGGTGGGGGTCGGGATCAGATGCCACGGCCATCTGGGCCGCACAGATGGGCATGAACCTGCAAAGCTCGACCCTGAAGGACGACGAAACCGGAGAGCCGTTCCACGTTCAGCAGGCCAGACAGATCCGCAAGTATCGCGACGCATGGGCGGCGGCAGGTCATGCCCGCACCCCGCGCGTGTCGGTCAGCCGGTCGATCTTTGCACTGCTGAACGATAGGGACCGCGCCTATTTCGGCAGGGGCGGCAAGGAGCAGGACTCGGTCGGCTACATCGACGCCCAGACCCGCGCGATCTTTGGCCGCAGCTATGCCGATGAGCCCGACCGGCTGGTCGATCAACTGCGCCAGGACGAGGCGATTGCCGAGGCCGATACGCTGTTGCTGACGGTGCCGAACCAGTTGGGCGTGGAGTACAATGCCCATGTCATCGAGGCGATCCTTACCCATGTGGCACCTGCCTTGGGCTGGCGCTGAACGGCCTGGCTTGCAGGCAACGCCCCTCCGCCCGCCGGGGGGGCCAGGCTAAAGCCGACGCAGCGCGACGACCGCGTTCAGCCCGCCAAAGGCAAAGGCATTCGACAGCACAGCATCCACCCTGGCCTTGCGCGCCACATTCGGCACCACGTCCAGCGCACATTCGGGATCGGGGTCTTCATAGCCGATGGTCGGGGCGATCACCCCGTCGTTCAGGGCCATCAGGCAGGCCAGCAGTTCCACCGCGCCGGTGCCGCCAATGCAATGGCCGTGCATCGCCTTGGTCGAGGAGATGAGCAGGCGGTCGGCATGATGGCCAAAGGCATGGGCGACGGCGGCGCATTCGGTCTTGTCATTCGCCGCTGTCCCGGTGCCATGCGCGTTGATGTAGCCGACATCTTCGGGGTTCAGCCGGGCGTCGCGCAGTGCGCCGGTGATGGCACGTTCCGCCCCCTGGGCCGAAGGCATCACGATATCACCGGCATCCGAGGACATGGCAAAGCCGGCCACTTCGGCCAGGATATGCGCGCCACGGGCGCGGGCATGGTCGTACTCCTCGAACACGAAGACCCCGGCGCCTTCGCCCTGGACCATGCCGTCGCGGTTCATGCTGAACGGGCGACAGGCGGTCCGGGACATGACGCGCAGCCCTTCCCAGGCCTTGATGCCGCCAAAACACAGCATCGCCTCGGATCCGCCGGTGATCATCGCCGTCGCCGCCCCCGAGCGCACCATCTGGAACGCCAGCCCCATGGCGTGGTTGGAACTGGCGCAGGCGGTGGCCACGGTAAAGCTGGGGCCGCGCAGGTTCCATTCCATGCTGACATGGCTGGCAGCGGCATTGTTCATCAGTTTTGGCACGACAAAGGGGTGGACGCGGTTTTTGCCTTCCTCATAGACCGTGCGGTAATTGTCGTCCCAGGTGTTCACACCGCCGCCTGCCGTGCCCAGCACCGCACCCGAGGTCAGCGAGAGCTGATCCTCGAACACCAGCCCGGACTGGGTGATCGCCTCGCGCGCGGCGTGCAGGGTGAACTGGGTAAAGCGGTCGTAGAGCGCGATCTGCTGGCGGTTGAAATGGGCTTCGGCGTCCCAGCCCTTGACCTGACCGCCGATCGAAACCGACAGCCGCTCTCGGTCGCGGATCTCCAGCGGGCCAATGCCGCAGCGCCCTTCGCGCATGGCGGCCAGGGTTCCCGGCACATCCTGGGCCAGCGCGTTCACCGTGCCCGCGCCCGTGATGACCACCCGCCTCATGCGTGCTGTTCCGCCACCAGCTTTTCCACCGCCGCGATGATCGAGGCCACCGAGGAAATGTCGAAGTCGCTTTGCGACGGGTCATTGGCGTTGAAGGGCACGGACACATCGAATGCCTCTTCGATGGCAAAGATCGACTCGACCAGCCCGAGGCTGTCGATCCCCAGGCTTTCCAGCGTGCTGTCCATCGTCACATCCGCCACATCCAGAACCGCCTGTTCGGCGATGATGGCGATCACCCTGTCCTTGATGGTCATGTCCCCTCCTGATCGGCACCGTCCTTTTGCACGGATCCTGTAACAATTTTCCGAAGCTCTGCCACCGTCTGCATCAGCCGCGGCAGGCGGCGCAGCGCCTTGTTGATCTCGATCTGTGTTTCCATCCTGACGGCGGGGCTGCCAAGAATGACTCGCCCTGCGGGAACATTGGTGAAAATCTTGCTGGCGCCGCCTGCGATGACGTCATTGCCGACGATGATATTGTCCGACACGCCGCATTGCCCGCCCAGCACGACACGGTCGCCAATCCGGGACGATCCCGCAATGCCCACCTGTCCGCACAACAGGCAATCCTGCCCGACCTGAACATTGTGACCGACATGCACGAGGTTATCCAGCTTGGTGCCGCGCCCTATGCGCGTGGCGCGGATGGTCCCGCGGTCTATGGTGGCATTGGCGCCGATTTCCACATCGTCGCCAATCTCGACCCCGCCCACCGAATGGATGCGGATCCAGCTTTGCGCCCGGATTTCGTCGCGTTCGCCAAGGGTGGACCGCACGACCTCGACCCCGGATTTTTCCGGGGTGACAAAGGAAAACCCGTCCGAGCCGATGATGGCACCGGGCTGGGCGATCAGCCGGTCGCCGATGGTGACATGATGGCAGATGCGCACCCCGGCATGGATCAGCGCATCCTCGCCAATCACCGCGCCTTCGGCGATGCTGGCATGGCTGGCGATCCGGGCCCGTGTGCCGATCCGCACATCCCGCCCGATGACCACAAAGGGCCCGATGGCCGCGCCTGCGCCGATATGGGCCGATGAATCGACCACCGCCAACGGATGCACGCCGGGGGCAAGCTCCGGCCCGGCATCAAAGCTGCGGGTGATCCCCGACATGGCCAGACGCGGGCGCCCGACAAAGATCGCGGCCTGCAAGCCCAACCCCTGCCAATCGGCATCTTCCCACAACACGGCTGCGCGCGCCTTGCCCTGCGCCAGCCCGCCTGCGTATTTCTGGTCCATCGCCAGTGCCAGATCGTCCGGCCCGGCCTGCGCAGGCTCGGCCGCCCGCAGGACCATCAGATCCAGATCGCCTTCGGCACGAACGCCCAAGGCTGCGGCAATCTGGCGGATCGTTTGGCCCATCGTCTTCCCCTTGTGGCCCGGCAGGGGCCTGTCCCCGATGTAGGGCAGGCCCCGCCGCAAGGAAAGGGCCGTGGCCGGTCAGGCCACCGGCATCCGCGTTTCCACCATCCCGACATACCAGGACGATCCGGCGGGAATGATGTTGTCGTCAAAGTCATAGGCCGGATGATGGACATTGGCGGTATCGCCATTGCCGACCAGGATATAGGCCCCCGGACGCGCCTCCAGCATATAGGCGAAATCCTCGCCCCCCATGGTCGGCGGCACCTCCAGCACCGGCTGGCCCGAGATGCCGGCTGCCACCGCGCGGGCATGATCGGTTTCCGCAGGGTGGTTGGCCATCACCGGGTAGCCCTCGATATAGTCGATGCTCGCGGTTGCGCCAAAGGCCCCAGCCGTATTCGTGACAATGGCGCGCAGCCGCTGTTCGGCCAAGGCCCGCGTTGCATTGGTCAGCGTGCGCACCGTGCCCTTGAGCTGCACCGATTGCGGGATCACATTGTAAGCTTGGGAACTGGTGACAAAGGAGGTCACAGACACCACCACCGAGTCCAGCGGATCGGTGCTGCGCGAGGCGATGGATTGCAGTGCCAGCACGATCTGAGAGGCGACAACCGTCGGATCCACGGTATCATTCGGTTTCGCGGCATGGCCGCCGCGCCCCATGATGTCGATGGTGAACGTGTTGGTCGCGGCAAAGAACGGGCCGGGGCGGATGGCAAACTGGCCTGCGGGAATCCCCGGCCAGTTGTGCATCCCATAGACCTCCTGCACGCCCCAACGCTCCATCATGCCGTCATCGCACATGGCACGGGCGCCCGCGCCACCTTCTTCGGCGGGCTGGAACATCACCACCACCGTGCCATCGAAGTTGCGCGTCTCGGCCAGATATTGCGCCGCGCCCAGCAGCATGGCGGTGTGGCCGTCATGCCCGCAGGCGTGCATCACGCCCGGCGTCTTCGACGCATGGGGCAGGCCGGTTTCCTCCAGGATCGGCAGCGCGTCCATATCGGCGCGCAACCCGACCACCCGGCCCGATCCGGTCTGGCGGCCCCGGATCACCCCCACAACCCCGGTGCGGCCAATTCCCGGCACCACCTCGTCACAGCCAAAGGCGCGCAGCTTGTCCGCCACGATCCCGGCGGTGCGATGCACCTCGTAAAGCAGCTCGGGGTTCTCGTGAAAATCGCGGCGCCACGCGGCAATCTCGGGCTGCATTTCGGCGATACGGTTCTTGACGGGCATCTTCGATCTCCTCAGGCCGACACGGGCATACGACGTTCGACCAGGGTGGCGAACCAGCTACAGCCATAGGGAATGGCCTCGTCGGCAAAATCATAGGCGGGGTGATGACAAAAGGCGCTGTCGCCATTGCCGATCAGCATATAGGCACCGGGCCGCGCCTCCAGCATATAGGCGAAATCCTCGGCCGGCATCTGCGGGGTGACATCATTGGTCGGGCGGCCTGTCACCTCTTCTGCGATGGCGGCGGCAAAGGCGGTATTTTCCGGCGTGTTCATCGTCACCGGATAGCCGCGCCGGTACTCGACCGTTGCGCTGGCGCCGAACGCCTCGGCCACCGAGGCGGCCAGCGCGGGGATCCGCGCCTCGGCCAGATCGCGCAAGGCCGGGTCCAGCGTGCGCACCGTGCCCTTCATCACCACCGTCTGCGGGATCACGTTATGCGCCGGGCTGTCGGTCTGGAACGTGCACACCGAAATCACCATGGACTGCAGCGGATCGGCATTGCGCGACACGATAGATTGCAGCGCCACCACGATATGGCTGGCCACCAGCGTGGTATCCACCGCCTTGTGCGGCATGGCGGCATGGCCGCCCTTGCCGGTCACCGTGATCTCGATCTCGTCGGCCGAGGCCAAAAGCGCGCCGGGCTTGATGGCAAATTCCCCGACGGCAAGGCCAGGGGAATTGTGCATCCCATAGACCTCCTGGATGCCCCAGCGGTCCATCAGCCCGTCCTGCACCATCGCCAGCCCCCCGGCGCCGCCTTCTTCGGCAGGCTGAAAGGCCAGCACGACCGTGCCGTCGAAATTCCGCGTCTCGGCCAGATATTTCGCCGCGCCCAGCAGCATGGCGGTATGGCCGTCATGTCCGCAGGCGTGCATCAGCCCCGGCGTTTTCGAGGCATGGGCCGCCCCCGTCTGTTCGGTGATCGGCAGCGCATCCATATCGGCGCGCAGCCCCACCACCTTGCCCGACCCGCTCTGGCGGCCTCGGATCACCCCCACGACGCCGGTCTTGCCGATGCCCTCGACCACCTCGTCACAGCCAAACTCGCGCAGGCGGGCGGCCACGATCCCGGCAGTGCGATGCACGTCATACATCAACTCGGGGTTTTCATGGAAATCGCGCCGCCAGGCGGTGATTTCGGGCAGCAGTTCGGCAAAGCGGTTCTTGATCGGCATCTGGCATCGTCCCTGTCGGCGCCAGGTTCGGCCCCGGCGGCATGGGTCAAAGCGTGGCGCAACCGCCGGGGGGTTGCAAGCCCCCGCCCGCCGCCGCATCCTGCCGCGAAAGGAGCCGCCGATGCCGCATCTGAGCTATGATCACGCCGCCGGACTGTCCGCCCTGGCGGACATGCCCGGATTTGCCGACCACATGCGCCGGGCCATGCTGGACACCGGACTGTTTCCGCTGGGGGGCATCCGGGTGCGCGGCCATGCCGCCAGTTCCGAATCCGTGGCCGACGGCGCGCCGGGCTGGCTATGGCTCGACATGCAGGTCCGCATCGGCCAGGGCCGCAGCGAGGCCGAGAAGACCCGCGTCACCCAGGCACTCTATGCGGCGGCCAGGGCGTTTCTGGAACCCTGCCTGGGCGACCGCCCCTTTGCCCTGTCGCTCGAACTGCGCGAGATCGACCCGCGCTTCAGCGCGAAATCCTGGAATACGGTTCACGCCGCCCTCAAGGGCTGAGGCCCCCCCGCACTCCGGGGCCGGAACCTGCTGGGCGCAAGGCGCTTTCATCTTGCCTGAAATACCCCCGCCGGAGGCAACGCCGGGGCGCCCGACAGGGCGTCCCGGCGCCCGGCCCAAAGGACGTCCCCGCGCCGGGCGCGGGGATCGGCCTGCGGGAGCGGCTACAGAATGATCGAGGCGCCCTCGGTCGCAGGCGTGGCACCCGCACGCAGGCGGGCAAACAGCTCGCGCCCGGTGCCATGGGCATTGCCCGCCAGATCCGCCACGACGGGCGCGCGCTCCAGCACGCCGGGGGTCAGCACATCGAGCGTTCCCGCCAGACTGTCCAGGCGCAGCAGATCGCCGTCCCGCAGTTTGGCCAGGGTGCCGCCCGCTTCGGCTTCGGGGCTGACATGGATTGCGGCGGGCACCTTGCCGCTGGCGCCGGACATCCGGCCATCGGTGACAAGGGCAACGCGCAGGCCGCGGTCCTGCAAGACCGCCAATACGGGCGTCAGGGCATGAAGTTCGGGCATTCCATTCGCGCGTGGCCCCTGGAACCGCACGACGACCACGACATCGCTGGTGAACTCGCCGTTCTGAAAGGCGGCCTTGACGGCGCCCTGGTTCTCGAACACCCGCGCAGGCGCCTCGATCACATGGCGGTCTGCGGGGACAGACGACACCTTGATCACGCCGCGCCCCAGGTTTCCGGTCAGTTGCACAAGCCCGCCGGTCCCGGCAAAGGGATCCGTGTGCGGGCGCAGGATGCGCGGGTTCAGGCTGCTGCGCGGGGCGTCCTGCCAGACCAGCGCCCCGTCGATCAGCTTTGGCTCGCGCGCATAGGGACGCAGGCCATCGCCTGCCACGGTCACCACATCGTCATGCACCAGCCCGGCGGCCAGCAATTCGCCCACCAGCCAGCCCATGCCGCCTGCGGCGTGGAAATGGTTCACATCCGCAAGCCCGTTGGGATAGACCCGCGCCACCAGCGGAACGGCTGCGGAAATATCGGCAAAATCCTGCAAATCCAGCAAGATACCCGCCGATCTTGCCATGGCGGGCAGATGCAGCACCAGGTTGGTCGATCCGCCGGTTGCCATCAGTCCGACCATGCCGTTGACGAAGGCCCGTTCATCCAGGATCCGCGCGACCGGGCGGTAGTCCGGCCCAAGCGCGGTGATCGCCGCCGCACGCGCCACGGCGGCCTCCGTCAATGCCTCGCGCAGGCCGGTGCCGGGATTGACGAAGGCAGCCCCCGGCAAGTGCAGCCCCATCAGTTCCATCAGCATCTGGTTGGAATTGGCGGTGCCGTAAAATGTGCAGGTGCCCGGCCCGTGATAGCTGGCCATCTCGGCGGCCAGCAGTTCCTCGCGGCTGGCCTCCCCGGTGGCGAACCGCTGGCGGACCTTGGCCTTTTCGTCGTTCGGCAGGCCCGAGGGCATCGGGCCCGAGGGCACAAAGACCGCAGGCAGATGGCCAAAGGTGGCCGCCGCGATGATCAGCCCCGGCACGATCTTGTCGCAGATCCCCAGCCAAAGCGTGGCATCAAAGCAATCATGGCTCAGGGCCACCCCGGCCGACAAGGCGATCACATCCCGCGAAAACAGCGACAATTCCATCCCGGCGCGGCCCTGGGTCACGCCATCGCACATGGCGGGCACGCCGCCTGCCACCTGCGCCGTGGCCCCCACGCTGCGTGCGGCGGCCCGGATCCGGTCTGGATACTGTTCATAGGGCTGGTGGGCGGAAAGCATGTCGTTGTAGGCGGTCACGATGCCGATATGCGGCGCGCGCCCCTGCGCCAGATCGGCCTTGTCCGGCCCGGTGGCCGCCCAGGCATGGGCCGCGTTCGAGCAGGACAGATGCGCCCGCGCCGGTCCCGCCTCTGCCGCGCGGGCCATGCGGTCAAGATAGGCGGCGCGCGTGTCTGACGAACGGTCGCGGATGCGATCGGTAACAGCACGGATGCGGGGATCGAGCGGCATGGCGCCTCCTGGCCGGTCTGCTGGCAGCGGGGATCGCCAAGACATACGCCGCTAGCGCTAACCTTGCAAGGCAGGTGCCGGGGGCGCGGGGGGCAGGGGCCGGGGGCTGGCGGGGTGCAGGGCGGCCCGTCATGCGCTCAGGGCATGGCGGTTCTGCGGTGCAGCATGTTGTGCAGTCGCAGCATATGGTCCATCTTGATCCGCAGGGAGCCTAGCAGATGGAGCTCGACAGATGACCAACCTTTCCCCCCAACGGATCTTCGAAATCGAAGCCGAAGCCCGCGCCCTGCGCGCCCGTGAATTCCGCCGCCTCGTGGTCGGCTTCGCCGGCTGGGTGCGCCGCGCCTTTGGTCGCAATGCCCAGGTCCGTTCGGCCTGAGCTTGCGGTCCGATCCAGCAGATCCCTCCGGCACTGCCTGCCAGAGGGGTTTGTTTGCCGGGGCAGCCTGCCGCCGCCCTGATGTCGCCACAAGGGCTTCTCATTCCTGACATATTCTGCTAGACTTCGAACCATCGAGCAGAATGGGGCGTCAGACCCCGGAAAGACATGAGATGAAAGCCATTCAGGTGACCGTGGCCGTATTCGGCCTCGCGTTTCTCGGTGCGTGCAAGGCGCCGGAAACGACGAACCGCCTCGACAGCGGTGATCTTTTCCTTGTTTCCCCCTATGCGATGTCTGCCACCCGCGAAGACCGGGATCTTCAGCAGTCTCTGGCTGCGGTGTCGATGAAGGACGGGCTTGACCCAAGTGAGACGCTGGTGATCTCCGACCGCGCCAGACAGATGATTGCAGCCTACGCCAACTGACCCCTTTTGCGGCGCCTCCGGGCAGGGTAGAGGAAGGCATGACCGCACCCACATACCCCACCGTCCGCTTGCGCCCCAAGGCCGAAGCCCGTGCCATTCGCCACGGGTTTCCCTGGATCTATTCCGATGAACTGGTGACAGACCGCCGCACCCAGGCGCTGGACCCCGGCGCACTTGCCGTGCTGGAGGATGCCGATCGCCGCCCGCTGGGGCTGGTGACGGTCAATCTCAGGTCGCGGATCATCGCCCGGATGCTGGACCGCGACCCGGAGGCGGTGCTGGACGAACGCTGGTTCTCCGAGCGTCTGATCCGTGCGCTGGCCTTGCGCGACACCTTGTACGATGCCCCCTTCTACCGCCTCGTCCATGCAGAGGCCGATGGCCTGCCGGGCGTGGTGATCGACCGCTTCGGGGATGTGGCGGTTGTCCAGCCCAACGCGGCCTGGGCCGAGGCGCATCTGGAGCCGCTGGTCGCGGCGCTTGTGGCTGTGACGGGCGTGACGACCGTGGTCAAGAACGGGTCGGGCCGGGCGCGGGGATTGGAGGGGTTGGCAGAGGAAACCCTCGTGCTGCGCGGCGCAGTGTCGGGGCCGGTGCCGGTGCCGATGAACGGTGCCACATATATGGCGGATCTGCTGGGGGGGCAAAAGACCGGGCTGTTTTTCGACCAGCGGCCGAACCACGCCTTTGCCGCCCGGCTGGGGCGCGGCCAATCGGTGCTGGATGTGTTCAGTCATGTCGGCGGGTTCGGCCTTGCCGCGCTGGCGGCCGGAGCGCGGACTGCGCTGGCTGTCGACGCCTCTGCGGCGGCGCTGGATCTTGCGGTGCAGGGGGCGGGCCTGATGGGCGCGTCCGACCGCTTTTCCACCCGGCAGGGCGACGCCTTTGCGGTGCTGGAGGCGCTGGCGGAGGAAGAGGCGCGATTCGGCCTCGTGGTCTGCGATCCGCCGGCCTTTGCCCCGGCCAAGCCTGCGCTGGAGGCCGGGTTGCGCGCCTATGAGCGGGTCGCCCGTCTGGCCGCGCCGCTGGTCGCGCCGGGGGGCTTTCTGGTGCTGTGTTCCTGTTCCCATGCCGTGGATTTGTCTGCGTTCCGCAACGCCAGTGCGCGCGGGATCGGCCGTGGCGGCCGTCGGTCGCAGATCCTGCATACCGGATTTGCCGGGCCGGATCATCCGGTGCTGCCACAACTGGCAGAGGGCGGGTATCTCAAGACGCTGGCGTTCCGTCTGGACGGCTGAGCGGGCAGGGGCGTCTCAGCCGCGCGGCATCTGAGGCGCGACCCGAGCACATGTCTTTCACCGCGATGGTCCGGGCCTCTGTGGGTTCGGATGCCGGTCCGGATTGTCCGATGGGTGACCCGCACCATGATGCCGAGGCGCAAGGGCGCGTTCTGACGCGGGGCTTCTCCGCGGCGCCGGGGGCCGGGCGCGTGCCGTGGCGCAGCCTGTCCATGTCGATGTGGCCGCGCCTTGGTGTTGGCCCGCACCGCTGCCGGAGGACGATATCGCGTGTCTGCCCGGCGAAGCGGCCTGCCTTGCCAATGGCCCGGCTCGGGGCTAGGGTGCGCGCCGCAATCGCCCGACGTTTCGACGCCGGGCCCCGAGCCACGGCCGGATCCGGCCGCCAGAAAGGACGACAATGTTCGCAACCCCCGCATTCGCCCAGGCCGCCGGTGGTGGTGCCGCAGGTGCCTTTACCAGCTTTGTCCCGCTGATCCTGATTTTCGGGATCATGTATTTCCTGCTGATCCGCCCCCAGCAGAAGAAGGTCAAGGAACACCGCGCCATGGTCGAGGCGCTGCGTCGCGGCGACACCGTGCTGACCCAGGGCGGGATCATCGGCAAGGTCGTGAAGGTCAAGGAAGATGGCGAGGTCGAGGTCGAGATCGCCGATGGCGTCAAGGTGCGCATCCTCAAGGCCACCATTGCCCAGGTGTTGACCAAGACCGAACCGGCGGCGGCCTGACATCGTGTGGCTGTTGCCTGGCCCGGTTGCAGAGGCGCTGGCAGTGCCGGGGCTTTGGCTGCTGGGTCTGGCAGCGGCGATGGCCGGGCTGGTGCGCGGCTTTTCGGGATTTGGCTCCGGCCTCGTCTTCATGCCCGTGGCGGGGGCGGTTCTGCCGCCCGCCCAGGCCGTGGCGGTTCTGGCGATGATGGATTTGCTGGGGCCGCTGGTGAACATGCCGGGGGCCTTGCGCACCGGCGCCCCGCGCGAAATCGGCCTTCTGGTGCTGGGAATGCTGCCTGGCTTGCCGCTTGGTCTGGCCGCGCTGATCTGGATCGACCCCGACATGTTCCGCTGGACAGTCAGTGGCCTGGCGTTGCTGACCGTGGTGGCGTTGGTCGCAGGCTGGCAATGGCGCGGTTCGCGCGGTCGCCGCACGACGGTTGCCACCGGCTTTCTGTCGGGCATCGTCGGGGGCGCGACGGCGCTGCCTGGCCCGCCGGTTGTGCTGTATTATATGGCCAGCCCGATGCCGGTGGCGCAGGTGCGCGCCAATCTGTCGATGTTTCTGGTCATGGTCGATCTGGGCATGGTGGCCGCGCTTGGCCTTGCCGGGCAGTTGTCCTGGTGGCTTGCGACAGTATCGCTCATGCTGCTGGTGCCCTTCATCCTTGCCAATGCCGTGGGTTCCGCCCTATTCCGTCCAGACCGGGCCAGGCTTTACAAGGTGCTGGCCTGGGTGCTGATCGCTGCCTCCGCCCTTGCGGGGCTGCCCTTGTGGAAAGGCTGATGCCATGAAGCTGTCCGAGGTGCAGTTTGGATCCCTGCTGCCGGTCGATGGCTATGGGCCGGGGTTTTTCCGCGTGGGTGGCGGTGTGATCGAAGGCGCCGCTTTGGTACGGCCCGATGGCGCAGGCCCCTGGGCTGGATTGCCGGATGGCGCCGCCTTGCTGGCGCTGGCCGGCACCGTCGATGTGATCTTTTTCGGCATGGGGGCCGAGATTGCGCCTTTGCCGCGCGACTTGCGCGAGGCGCTGGAGGCCGCAGGGATCGGCGCCGAGGTGATGGCGACGCCTGCCGCCTGCCGCACCTATAACGTCTGTCTGGCCGAAGGCCGCCGGGTGGCCGCTGCCCTGTTGCCGGTCTGACCATGTTGCGCGTGCAGGGCCTTTGCGTCGCGCGGGGGGGCATCGCGGTGCTGGAGGGGGTGGAGTTCGCGCTGGAGCCGGGGCAGGCGCTGGTGCTGCGGGGCCCGAACGGCTGCGGCAAGACGACGCTGCTGCGCACGCTGGCAGGGCTGCAACCGCCGCTGGCGGGCACCATTTCTGTGCCGCAGGATTCCCTTGCCTATGCCAGCCATGCCGATGGGCTGAAGCCCATGCTGACCGTTACCGAGAATCTGGCCTTTTGGGCGGCGGTGTTCGGCACCGGCGCGGCGGCGGTTGCCGCGGCCCTGGACCGGATGAACCTTGCCCCGCTTGCGGCCCGTCCGGCACAGAACCTTTCGGCGGGGCAAAAGCGGCGTCTGGGCCTTGCCCGGATGCTGCTGACGGGGCGGCCGGTCTGGGCGCTGGACGAGCCGACCGTATCGCTGGATGCCGCATCGGTCAGGCTGTTCGCCGATATGGTGCGCGCGCATCTGCATGGCGGCGGGGCCGCCGTGATTGCAACCCATATCGACCTTGGGCTGTCCGAGGCCACCGTACTGGATCTGGCGCCGTTCCGGGCGCGCGCGCCCGATCAGGGCGGCCGCAGGGATGCGTTCGACGAGGCCTTTGCATGAGGCGGGCCGTGCGCGTCACAGGATGGCCCCGGCGGCACGCCGCGCCCAGCGGCGCAGGACCGTGCGGCCCTCTGTGGGCCCTGGTCCCGGTGGCGGGGAGGATGCCATGGGCGCGCTGCTGATCCGCGACCTTCGGCTGGCCATACGCGCGGGCGGCGGGTTTGGCCTTGGCCTGGGGTTTTTCCTGATCTTGTGCGTGCTGATCCCGCTCGGGGTCGGGCCAGAGGCCGGGCGCCTTGCCTCGATCGCGCCGGGGATTCTGTGGGTGGGCGCCTTGCTGGCCTGTCTGTTGTCGCTGGACCGCATCTTTGCGCTGGACTGGGACGACGGATCGCTGGACCTGCTGGCGACAGCGCCGCTGCCGCTGGAGGCGGTCGTGGCGATGAAGGCGCTGGCGCATTGGATCGTGACCGGGTTGCCGCTGGTGATCGCGGCGCCGGTGCTGGGCGTGCTGCTGCACCTGCCGGGTGGCGCACAGGGCTGGCTGGTGGTTTCGCTTGCGGTGGGGACGCCTGCGCTGTCGATGATCGGTGCCTTTGGCGCGGCGCTGACCGTGGGCCTGCGGCGCGGCGGATTGCTGCTGTCGCTGCTGGTTCTGCCGCTGTATGTTCCCACGCTGATCTTTGGCGCCGAAATCGTGCGGCGGGGCGCCGACGGGATGGCACCCGCGACGCCGCTGTTGCTGTTGGCGGGCATCACCCTGGGCAGTGTCGCGCTGTTGCCCTTTGCCGCCGCCGCCGCCTTGCGCATCAACCTGAGGTGATGCGTCAACCGATCCCGTTGAGTGCAACCCCGCAACCCGCTAAGGAAGCCATATGTCACTGTGGGAATATGCCAACCCCCGGAAGTTCATGGAAACCTCTGCCAGGGTTCTGCCCTGGCTTTGGGGGATGACGGTGTCGTGCCTGCTGGTGGGCCTGGTCTGGGGCTTTTTCTTCACGCCTGACGACTACAAGCAGGGCTCGACCGTCAAGATCATCTACATCCATGTGCCTGCGGCCATGATGGCGATCAACGCCTGGGTGATGATGCTGGTCGCCTCGCTGATCTGGATCGTGCGGCGCCACCATGTGTCGGCGCTGGCGGCCAAGGCGGCGGCGCCGGTGGGCATGACCTTTACCCTGATCGCGCTGGCAACCGGGGCGCTGTGGGGCCAGCCGATGTGGGGCACGTGGTGGGAATGGGATCCGCGGCTGACCTCGTTCCTGATCCTGTTCCTGTTCTACCTTGGCTACATCGCGTTCTGGGAGGCTTTGGACAACCCCGATACGGCGGCGGATCTGACCGGGGTTCTGTGCCTTGTCGGTTCTGTTTTCGCGCTGTTGTCGCGCTATGCGGTGAATTTCTGGAACCAGGGCCTGCACCAGGGGGCGTCTCTCAGCCTCGACAAGCAGGAGAATGTCTCGGACGTGTACTGGTTTCCGCTGCTGGTCTGTATTGCGGGCTTTGTTCTGCTGTTCGTGGCGCTGGTGCTGGCCCGCACGCGCACCGAAATCCGCCTGCGCCGTATCAAGGCGCTGGAATCGCGTGAAAGGTTGGCCGAATGATGCCGGAACTGGGGAAATACGCCACTGTGGTGCTGTCGTCCTATGCCGTGTCTTTGGGATTTCTGGCGGTCCTTGTGGGGCTGACGCTGTGGCGCGCGGCGCGCGTCAAGGCGGCGCTGCGCGAGATCGAGGCACGGCAGGGGAAGGTGGGCGATGTCTGAGGCAGGGGACCAGAAACGCCGCTCGCCGATGCGCTGGCTGATCTTTGTGCCTCCGGCGGTGTTCGGGGTGCTGGTCGGCCTGTTCCTGTTCGGAATGTATCGGGACGATCCCGAGTCGCTGCCCTCGACCATGGTCGGTCGCATGGCACCCGCGCTTCAGGTCGGCGACCTGGGCGGGGCCCCCTTGACCACGCCCGAGGTGCTGGCCGCACCAGGGGTGAAGCTGGTGAATTTCTGGGCCAGCTGGTGCGCGCCCTGCCGGGCAGAGCACCCGTTCCTGACCGAGCTGGCCCAGGCCGGTGTTCCGATCCACGGGATCAACTACAAGGACAAGCCGGACCAGGCGCTCGGGTTTCTGGACGAGCTGGGCAATCCCTATGCCACGATGGGCGCCGATCCGACCGGACGGACGGCCATCGAATGGGGGGTCTATGGCGTGCCCGAAACCTATGTGCTCGACAGTGCGGGCAGGGTGCTTTTGCGGCACGCCGGGCCGATCACCCGGCAGGAATACGACCGCACGATCCGGCCCGCGCTCGACGCGGCGCGGTAGGGGCGAGGGGCCGGCCCCTCGCGCTCCCCGTCCAGGGGGGCTGTCTGCCCCCCTGGAGACCCCCCGAGGGTATTTCCGGCAAGCTGAAAGGGGCCATGTTGCCTCTTGTGTTCGCTCTGGCGTGCGCTACGGCTTGCGGGACGGGTACGGAGGTGACGATGAGCGGTTTGCTGGCCTTGCTGGACGATGTGGCGGCGATTGCCAAGGTGGCGGCAGCCTCGGTGGATGATATCGCGGGGGCGGCGGCGAAGGCCGGGGCCAAGGCGGCGGGCGTTGTCATCGACGATGCCGCGGTCACGCCGAAATATGTGCATGGATTCGAGGCCCGGCGCGAATTGCCGATCATCTGGCGCATCGCGCTGGGGTCGATGCGCAACAAGCTGATCGTCCTGCTGCCGGGCCTGATGCTGTTGAATGTCTATGCCCCTTGGGTGATCACGCCGCTGTTGATGCTGGGCGGGGCCTACCTGTGTTTCGAAGGGGCCGAGAAGGTGCTCCATGCCCTGCTGCCGCATCCGCCCGATGCGATTGTCGAGGCGCATGAGACGAAGGATCCCGCGCGGCTGGAGGAGGAGAAGGTTGCAGGGGCGATCAAGACCGATTTCATCCTGTCTGCCGAGATCATGACGATCGCGCTGGCCGCCCTTCCGGACGGGCCGCTGTGGCAAGAGGCGGCGGCACTGGCCCTTGTGGGGATCGCGATCACGGCTCTTGTCTATGGAGCGGTGGCCCTGATCGTGAAAATGGATGACATCGGGCTGCATCTGGCGGTTGGCGGGCGGCTGGGGGCGACACGGGCGCTGGGGCGTGGGTTGGTCAAGGGGATGCCGGGGGTGATGTGGCTTTTGTCCACGGTGGGCACGGCGGCCATGCTGTGGGTGGGCGGGTCCATCGTTGTGCATGGGGTGGAGGTTCTGGGGCTGCCCTGGCTTGGCCATACCATCGGCGCCTTGGCCGGAAGCGCCGCCATGGCGCTGCCACAGGCCGGGGCGGCGCTGGACTGGAGTGTCACGGCGGCGCTGGACGGGATCTTTGGTCTGGTCCTTGGTCTTGCGCTGGTTCCCCTGGCAACCGGGGTCATCGCGCCGGTGTGGGCGGCGCTCCGGCGCTGATGGGCCTTGCGGCTGCCGGATCGGGCCGCCACAGTGGCGCCGCACAAGATGGAGGTTGCACGCAATGGTCTGGCAGGTATTCGACGGTCACAACGATCTGCTGTTGCGTCTGCTGCAAGCGCCCGAACGGCGCGAGGCGATCTGGCTGACCGGCGAAGGCAAGGGCCATCTGGACCTGCCGCGGATGAAGCAGGGCGGATTCGCCGCCGGGTTCTTTGCGATCTACATTCCCTCGCCCTCTGCCCATGATGCGCCCGATACCATGGCGCTGATGGATGCGCCGCCCTATGCGCTGCCCTTGCCCGAGTTGATCGACCATGCATCGGCGCAGCCGGTCGCATTGGCGATGGCGGCGCATCTGCTGTGGATGGAGCGGTCGTCCCAAGGCGGCTTTCGGGTGGTGCGCGACATGGCGGCGCTGCGCGAGTGCCTAGCCACCGGCACCATCGCCGGGATCATGCACATGGAAGGTGCCGAAGCGATCGACGAAGGGCTGGATGCGCTGCACGCGTTTCATGCGCTGGGGCTGCGCAGCCTGGGCCCGGTCTGGTCGCGCCCGACCATTTTCGGCCATGGCGTGCCGTTCCAGTTTCCCGGCCAGCCCGACACCGGCCCCGGCCTGACCGATGCGGGCAAGCGCCTGGTGCGGGAATGCAACCGGCTGGGGATCATGATCGACCTCAGCCATCTGAACGAGGCAGGTTTCAACGATGTCGCCGCGCTGTCCGATGCACCGCTGGTGGCCACCCATTCGAATGCCTGGGCCATCACGCCATCGACCCGCAATCTGACCGACCGGCAACTGGCCATGATCCGGGACAGCCGTGGCATGGTCGGCCTGAACTTTGCCACCGTCTTTCTGCGCGAGGACGGGCGCCAGAACCCTGCCATGGGCTGGGATCCGGTTCTGCGGCATCTTGATCATCTGATCGACAAGCTGGGCGAGGATCACGTCGGCCTGGGGTCGGATTTCGATGGCGCGACCGTGCCGGAAGGCATTGGCGATGCGACCGGCCTGCCGCGGCTGACCGCCGCGATGGAGGCGCATGGCTATGGCGCGGCGCTGATGAAAAAGCTCACCTGCGACAACTGGGTCGGCGTGCTGGGGCGGACCTGGGGCTAGGGCGAGATCGAGTCCACAGCGGACAGTGAGCGGCAGCGTAAGCCAGGTCACGAGCACCACACGGAGGACGAACCTTGTCCGGCAGGATGAATTATTATCGCGCGGCTCCAGGCGCAATGAAGGCCATGATGGATCTGGAGGAAGCGACCAAGAAGCTCTCCATCACGGCGCCAATTCGAGAATTGGTGAAAATGCGCGTCTCGCAGATCAATGGGTGTGCCTATTGCCTGAACCTACATGCACCCGAGGCGCGCGCGGCTGGGGTTTCCCAGCAAAAACTGGATGTTTTGCCTGCCTGGCGGGAAAGCCCGGTCTTTGATGCAAAAGAGCGTGCGGCGCTCGCATGGTCCGAGGCGCTGACACGGCTGGAAACGACGAATGCCCCTGATGCCGATTACCAGATGCTGGCGGATGCGTTCGATGATCGCGAAAGGGTCGAACTGACGCTCATCATCACGACCATAAACGCCTGGAACCGCTTTGCCGTTGGCTTCAGGTCCCAACATCCCATCGCTCAAGTGGCACAGCCATAGAAAGGCGATGACCGTCCGCCTTGCCCCGCATCGCGGACATTCCCGGCGCCCAATACGAAAAGGCCCCCCGTTTCCGGGGGGCCTTTCTTGTTTCATCGCTCGCCGTATCACAGCAGCGCCTTGGCCTTTTCCGCCACAGCTTCGGCGGTGATGCCGAATTCGGCGTAAAGCCGTTCCGCCGGGGCAGAGGCGCCAAAGCCCTGCATCCCGACAAAGGCCGATTTCGCCTCACGTCCGCGTTCGCCCAGCAGCCAGCGGTCCCAGCCGCCGGCCCGCAGCGCCGCCTCGATGGCGATGCGCACGGTTCCGGCGGGCAGCACCTTGCGGCGATAGCTTTCGGGTTGTGCCGCGAACAGTTCCATCGACGGCATCGAGACAACGCGGGTCGGCACGCCACCGGCCTCCAGCAGGTCGCGGGCCTTGACCGCGATCTCGACTTCGGAGCCGGTGGCCATCAGCACCACCTGCGCCTTGGCCGACGCCTCGACCAGCACATAGCCGCCCTGTGCCGTCAGGTTCTTGGCCACAAAGTCTTTGCGCAGCGTCGGCAGGTTTTGGCGGCTCAGCGCCAGAACCGACGGGCGCGCGGTTTCGCTCAGCGCGATTTCCCAGGCCTCGGCGGTTTCCACCGCATCGGCAGGGCGGAAGGTCAGCGTGTTGGGCGTGGCGCGGCAGATCGCCAGATGTTCCACCGGCTGGTGGGTCGGGCCATCCTCGCCCAGGCCGATGCTGTCATGCGTCATCACATAGATCGCCGGCACCCCCATCAGCGCCGACAGCCGCATCGCGCCGCGGGCGTAGTCGGTAAAGCACAGGAATGTCCCGCCATAGGGCCGCACCCCGCCGTGCAGCGCCATGCCGTTCATCGCCGCCGCCATGCCATGTTCGCGGATGCCGTAATGGACGTAGCGCCCCTTGCGGTTCTCGGCGTTGAACACATCCAGATCGCCGGTCTTGGTCAGGTTCGATCCCGACAGGTCGGCCGACCCCCCGATGGTTTCGGGCATGACGGGGTTGATCACCGCCAGCGCCATTTCGCTGGCCTTGCGGGTGGCCACCTTGGGCAGCTTTTCCGCCAGATCCTTCTTGAGCGCCTTGACGGCAGCCCCCAGCTTTTTGGGGGCTTCACCGGCCATCACGCGGGTGAATTCTGCCTGACGGGCGGCCGACAGGGCCGCGAATCGAGTCTCCCATTCGGCGCGATCGGCGGCACCGCGGCGCCCGATCGCCTCCCAGGCGGCTTTCACATCGGCCGGGATCTCGAAGGCGCCATGCGGCCAGCCATAGATCTCCTTGGTGGCCGCGATCTCTGCATCGCCAAGGGGCGAGCCATGGGCGGCGGCGCTGTCCTGTTTCTTGGGCGAGCCAAAGCCGATATGCGTCTTGCAATCCACCAGAACCGGACGGTCCGAGGATTTCGCGGCGCTCAGCGCACGGTCGATATCGGCGGGATCATGGCCGTCGCACTCCAGCACCATCCAGCCCGAGGCCGCAAAGCGGGCCTTCTGGTCGGTGATGTCCGACAGCGAGATGCGCCCGTCGATGGAAATGTCATTGTTGTCCCACAGGACGATCAGATTCTTCAGGCGCTGCATCCCGGCAAGGCCGATGGCCTCTTGGCTGATGCCCTCCATCAGGCAGCCGTCCCCGGCAATCACCCAGGTGCGGTGGTTGACGATCTTGGCGCCAAAGCGGGCGCGCAGCGATTCCTCGGCCATGGCAAAACCCACGGCGTTGGAGATGCCTTGGCCCAGCGGTCCGGTGGTGGTTTCCACCCCCGCGACATGGCCGTATTCCGGGTGGCCCGCCGTGATCGCGCCCCATTGGCGGAAATTGCGGATCTGCTCCAGCGTCATGTCGGCATAGCCGGTCAGATGCAGCAGGGCATAGATCAGCATCGACCCATGGCCCGCCGACAGGATGAAGCGGTCGCGGTCGGCCCAGCGTGGGGCGCTGGCATCGAATTTCAGGTGGTTCTCGAACAATACGCTGGCGACATCGGCCATGCCCATCGGCATACCGGGATGGCCGGAATTGGCGGCTTGCACGGCATCCATCGCAAGGGCGCGGATCGCGGTGGCCTTTTGCCAGTGGTCGGGGTGGGTGGCGCGCAGGGTGGCGATGTCCACGGGGCTCTCCTGTCTTTGGGGCCGGGGCGGCTTGGGCGTCTGATAGCACCCTGACCTGCCTTTGCAAGCGTTCCGGGGGGCAGAACGGCGGAATCCGGTCCAACCGCAGCGGCGGCCCTTGCGACGGGCGACGGGGGCGGGCACAATGGGCCCATAGCCGAGCAGCAACGGAACCGGCGGGGCAGGCCATGCAGAATCTGGACGACCACGAACGGCGCCTTTCGGCCGCCATGGCACGCATCATCGCGGCCAGCGACCGGCTGATGGAGCCGCCGCCCGCCGCAAGTCAGCCGGAAGCCGAGAACGATACCGCCGCCGAAGTCGAGATTGCCCGCCTTTCCCGCGCACTGGACGAGGCGCTGGAACAGAACGCCGCGCTGTCCGGGGAACTGGCCAGCGCGCGGGAACGGCGTGCGGCAAGCAACGGGACGCTGGAGTCGCGGCTGGCCGAGCAGGCCACCCGGATCGACGCCCAGGCCGTCGCGTTGCAGCGGATGCGCATGGTCAATGTCCAGATGCGCGAGGCCCTGCGGTCGCTGCGTGAGGCGCTGGAGGGCGGGGTGGCCGATGCCGGCCAGATCAACCGCGCGCTTCAGGCCGAACTCGACGGCTTGCGTGCGGTGCGCCGGGCCGAGGTGGCGGATCTGGATCTGTTGCTTGCCGCGCTTGATCCGCTGCTGGACGACCCGGATCCCGCAGACCTTTCTGCCAGCCCAATGACGGAGCCGGATGATGCCTGAACTCGACATCTCCATCGGTGGCCGGAACTTTCAGGTTGCCTGCCAGCCCGGAGAGGAGCCATTCCTGCGCGCTGCGGCGGCCTTGCTCGACAACGAGGCGGCGCCGCTGATTTCCCAGGCGGGGCGGATGCCCGAATCGCGGCTGTTGCTGATGGCGGGGCTGATGCTGGCCGACCGTTTCGCAGGGGTCGAAGACCAACTGCGTCGCGCAGAGGCCCGGCTGCACGATCTGGAATCGCGCCCCGCGCCGGTCCCCGAGCGCGTTGAGGTGCCGGTCGAGGTGCGGGTCGAGATTCCCGTGGTGCCGCAGGCGGTGCTCGACCGTCTGGCCAGCATGGCGGCCGAGGCCGAGGCCCTGGCACAGGTGCTGGAGGAACGCGCCGGGGCCCTGTCCGATGGTGCGCAGGCGCAGGGCTGACCGGGCTTCGGGGCCGGTCTGATCCGGCTGGCCCTGACGGCGCGACAGGGCATCGGCAACGATTGCGGGATATGGATCGGACAGGCCGGCATAGGGGGGATTTCTGCCGCCGCCGGCGCCTTCCGGGCGTTTCCCCCCCCGAGGGTATCTGGCTCAGATCACGTGGGCCGCGCCGTCGGGACGGATGCGGATCAGCGACCGCTCAACCCATCGGGCAACTGGATGCGGGCGACCTGTTCCGCGATAGGATCCACCGACAGCGGGTGCAGGGTGGATTCGTGGCTGTTCGGGTCGCCGATCGGGTGCCAGCGCCCGCCCTTGTAGATCTCCAGCGCCGAGAACTGCGCCTTGTAGCCCATCTTGCGGCTGCCGGGCACCCAATAGCCCAGATAGACGAAGGGCAGCCCAGCCTCGCGCGCGATCTGGATATGGTCGAGGATCACCCAGGTGCCCAGGCTTTGGTGCAGGCGGTCGGGATCGTAGAACGAATAGACCATGCTGAGCCCGTCATCCAGCACATCGGTCAGGCAGACGGCGGTCAACGGGCGCCCCTGTTCGCCGGGCTCTGCCGGGCGGGAATATTCCACGACTCGGGTGCGGATCGGGGTTTCCTCGATCATGGCCGCGAATTCGAACACATCCATGTCGGCCATGCCGCCATCGGCGTGGCGGCTGTCGAGGTAACGGCGGAACAGCGCATACTGGTCCTCGGTCGCCCAGGGGCTGGTCGCATTGCGGCGCAGGTCGGCATTGCGCTTCATCGTGCGGCGCTGGGTGCGGGTGGGTTCGAAATCGGCCACCCTGATGCGCGCGGACAGGCAGGCCGAACATTCGGCGCAGGAGGGGCGGTACAGCACATTCTGACTGCGGCGAAAGCCCTGTTTGGACAGAGTGTCGTTCAACCGCTCGGATTGCTCGCCCTGCAAGGCGGTGAACAGCTTCCGCTCCATCCGCCCGTCAAGGTACGGGCAGGGTTGCGGTGCCGTCACATAGAACTGCGGCGCGATGGGAAGGGTGTGGCGCATGGGACCGGAATTCTGTTTGCGCCAGAAGCTAGCAACCTTGGCGCGTGGCGCCAAGGGGGCATGTGCAGGCCGGGCGCGGACAAAGGCCCGGCGGTCGTGTCACAGGGTGTCTGCCGGCCGGTTGATCGCGGCGGATCCCAGCACGACATCGGTCAGGCTTTGCCCGCGGGCGCCGGTCAGCATCAGCACGACAGAGGCGATCTGCGGCAAAAGGAACGACATCGACAGCAGGTATCCCAGCGTATGAAGTCCCGCTGTGCCCAGATCGAACTTGCGCCCGGTGCTGTCGCGGAACTGGATGCCCATCAGCCGGTGGCCCCAGGTGGCCGAGCGGTTGGTCAGCGTGATGGTGCGGTAACAGAAATCGACAACCAGCCAGATTGCGGGAAAGACGAACAGTCCCACAATGGTGACCAGGGAAATCGCGCCGGTGATCAGGAACACCACGACCAGATCCACGATCCAGGCAAAAAACCTCTTGGCCACGATGCCAGAATAGAAACCGGGCTGGCGGTCGGGATCGGGCAGGCCGGGCGAGGGTTCGAACATGTTGGTCATCGCAGGGGGTCCGTCTGGCAAGGAAAGGTCCGGGCGATATGCCCGGACCATGTGGGGCCGTGTGCGGCGTGCTTAGTAGCTGCCCGAGCCATCGGCGGTTTCAGGCTCTTTGGGGGCGCTGCGGGCGGCTTTGGCGCGGTCATCCATGAAGGCGTCGAATTCCTGCTTGTCCTTGGCTTCGCGCAGACGCTGGAGGAAGGATTCAAAGGCTTCCTGTTCTTCTTCCAGACGGCGCAGCGTTTCGGCCTTGTAAGCGTCAAAGGCGCTGTTGCCCGAGGGGCGCATGGCGTTCATGCCGTGGCGGGCCATACGGCAGCCGCCGTGGCTGCGGGACATCTTGAACATCTTTCCACTCCAGCGGTTGGTGTAGGTGATATAGGCGACGAGCGCCAGCCCGACGGGCCAGAAGAAGACAAAGCCCAGGACCATCGCAGCGATCCAGGCGCCACGGCCCTTGCTGTCGAGCCAGTCTTCTGCGCGACCGATCCAAGAGCGGCGCGGGGCGGGCAGGGTGTAGTCGGTCATGCGGATCTCCCTTGGTTCGGCATATGTGAATGTCTTTCACATTCCCAAGATTGTCATGATGGCGGCAGGATTCAAGAGGGCATGTTAATGAAATTCACATCGGGGAAGAATTATTTGCAACATACTGATAGTATTTGGAAATTCCTGTAATTTTGCCGATTTTCCTGCGACTGGGCGGCATCGCGCGCCCATGCTGCGTGCTGCGAAAGCGCCTTTGGCGGCGCTCGCAGGGGGTATCCGGCACGTATCGGGCGGATCGTGCCGCCGGGTCAGCGGGGGTTCAGCCTGGTGATGCCGACGGCCGCCGCTTTGGCCAGTCCGGTGTCCAGGGACATCGGAATATATTCGCCGCGCCGCCAGAGTTCGCCAAGGTTGTCGTAGAACCGGCTGAACGGATGGCCCGATTGCCCGGTCGAGGTGATGAAGACCGAACTGTCGGGATCGGCGAAATCATAGACGCCGCGATACCCTGCGCCATGAACGTTCTGGAACGGGTCGGGATCCTTGCCTGAGGTCCGCCCGCGCAGCAGCGTGAAGTCGCCGCCCGAGGTGGATTGGCGGATGTTGACCAGGTATTTCAGCACCGGCACCTCACCCAGCGTCGCATGGTCATGGATCGCCTGATGCGCGTCACCCCAGCGCCAGCTTTCGATGGTGCTGCCATAGCGCTCGGTCAGGCGCAGCAAGGCTTCGTCCAGCGCGATGCGGGCAATGTCGGCGCAAGTTTCCACGGGCGACGACTGGATGATGTCGCACCATTTCGCGGCGCCGTCGGTGTTTTGATAGACGCGCTCCAGAAAGACGGGCTGAATATGGCTGAAGTCGTCGGCCAGCGGGCCCAGTTCGTCGCGGATCAGCTTGTCCTGCAACACGCGCAGCCATGTCATGGCGATCAGGGGTTCGGGCAGATGCTCGTTCATCTCGCCGTTCCATTCGGCCAGCATGGCCAGCGCGCGCTGGCGGCGATGGTCCGGTGTGCCGGTGGGCGCGGGTTCGCCGGTGAACCACAGTTCGGCCCCGATCAGCGGCAGCAGCGTGCGGGCCACCGGGCTGACGGTGTCCAGTTGCGCCTCGATAAAGCTTTCGCGGGTGTGCACATCGCGCATCCGCATCAGGCGCAGCCAGCGCTGGATGCGCTGGGTGTCGCCCCATTCAAAGCTGACATGTTCGGGAAAGGGCCGTTCGGTTGTCTTGTTGTTGGTATTGCCCAGAATCCCGCTGGTCGGCGCGACAAAGCGCGGATTCGACTCGTAGGGCAGCATCCCCTGCCAGCGGTTTTCGGCCAGCCAGCCGGGCGACGGCATCCGCCCCTGGGTCTGGTGGCGCGGGTCGCGGCGCGGCATCTTGCCGATGGTGACCATGGCGATCCCGTCGCGATCGGCCAGCGTGACATTCTGAGATGGCGCGGTGAAATCGCCCCCGGCGGTGATCCCTTCGGCGACGGTTTGCGCCCGCATCAGGCGCAGCGCGGCGGTCATCGAACGGTCGGCGGGGTCCAGCACGGTCCAGCCCAGCGAGGTGACATGGCCGGGCGGTGTGACACTTGCCAGATCGTAGTGGGCACCGGGCAGAACCGGGCCATTCTCGGTCCAGCGCAGGGTCAGGGTCAGCGGTTCGGCATCCTTGATCGTGACGATGGAGCGGCGGGTCTCGAACCGTTTCCAGCCCTCTGGGGTCAAATATTCCTCTGCCGCATCGGGATTGAGCTTTTCGATGAACACATCCTGATCGTCGAGATAGCTGGAGGTCAGCGCCCAGCCGAAGCCTTCGGACCGCCCGGCCAGCAGGACGGGCATTCCCGGAATGGTGCCGCCGATGATGCCGCCCGATTGCAACTCAAGCCGCGCCAGGTACCAGATGGTCGGCGCGCTGAGGCCAAGATGGGGGTCGTTGGCCAGCAGCGACCCGCCCGCCGCCGCTCGCCCCGGTGCCGCAGCCCAGGCGTTCGAGGCCCCGGCAAAGGGCAGGCGCGGGAAGGGGCTGAGCCGGTCCTCGGCAATCCGCAACGGCGCCTGGCTGGGCACCACACCGGGGAACAGGCTGGCGAAATCCGGCACCGCCGCGACCCCCTGGCCCGGATCGTCGGGCAACAGATCGCGCAGACGGTCCTGCCGCAGCAGCATCGAGACGCGGGCGCGCAGCACCTCGGATTCCAGATGGGCCGACAGTTGCAGCCCCATCAGCTTCATGATGGCAATGGAATCGGCCGGTTGCCACACCGCGATCTGCGGATCGAACAGAAAGAACTCCGGCGCGCCGCGCCCCAGTGCACCTTCGTTGACCTGCGAAAGCCAGGCGTTGACGCCGCGCGCATAGGCTTCCAGCGCGGCAAGTGTCTCGGGGTCTTGCGCGGCAACGGACTGGGTGGCCAGCGTGTAAAGATCGAGCCGCCGTAGCAATTCGTCGATACGGGCGGTGCGGGCGCCGAAAATCTCGGACAACCGGCCCTGTGCCGTGCGCCGCATCAGCGTCATCTGCCACAGCCGGTCCTGCGCATGGGCAAAGCCAAGACCGAAGAACACATCCTCGTCCGTCGGGCCGAAGATATGCGGCACATTGGCATTGTTGCGCACGATCTCCATCGGGCCGGAAATACCCTGCACCCGCCAGGTGGCGCTGTAATCCGGGATCGAACGGCTGAGCACCGTCCACAGAAAGACCAGAACAAGCAGCATCACGACCACCAGGGCGGTGAAGATGCGAAGAAGCCAGCGGAAGGTGGTGGGCATTGGGGCTTTGCTCCGGCGTCGGGGCAGGGTAACGGATTGCGGGAAGGTAGACGAAAGCGAAAGCAGGGGGAAGGCATGGCACGGGTCGCATTTCTGGGTCTGGGGGTAATGGGCTTTCCGATGGCGGGGCATCTGGTGGCCAAGGGGCATCAGGTGACGGTGTGGAATCGCACGGCCGCCAAGGCCGCAACCTGGGTGGAGCGGCATGGCGGCGCCGCCGCATTGACCGCGCGCGAGGCCGCGACAGGTGCCGAATTCGTGATGGCCTGTGTCGGCAATGACGACGATTTGCGGCAGGTGTGCACCGGGCCGGACGGCGCCTTTGCCGGTATGGCACAGGGCGCGATCTTTGTGGATCACACGACGGTATCGGCGCAGGTCACGCGCGAGATGTATGATTTGGCAAAGGGGCAGGGCATCGGCTTTGTCGATGCGCCGGTGTCGGGCGGTCAGGCCGGGGCCGAGAATGGCGTGCTGTCCATCATGTGCGGCGGGGGCGAAGCACAGTATGCCGCCGCAGAGCCGGTGATGATGGCCTATGGGCGCACCGTGCGCCGGTTGGGCGACAGCGGGGCAGGGCAGTTGACCAAGATGGTCAACCAGATCTGCATCGCCGGGCTGGTGCAAGGGCTGGCCGAGGCGCTGCATTTCGCCGAGAAAGCCGGGCTTGACGGTGCGGCGGTGGTCGATGTCATCCAGGGGGGCGCGGCCGGAAGCTGGCAGATGGTCAACCGCCACAAGACCATGCTGGAGGACCGTTTCGATTTCGGCTTTGCCGTTGACTGGATGCGCAAGGATCTGGGCATCTGTCTGGACACCGCTGACCAGATCGGGGCCAGCCTGCCGGGAACTGCGCTGATCGACCAGTATTACAAGGATGTGCAGCGCATGGGCGGCGGGCGCTGGGATACATCAAGCCTGATCGCGCGGCTCCGTGCGATGGATCGGGGCTGACTCCTGCCTGGGGGATGCGAGGGGCCGCTACGCCCCTCGCGCCCCTTGCGCGCTGTCAGCCAACGGGGCTTTGGATCCCGTGAAACGTGCCGTGCCGAAATGCCTCGTCAGGCCGGTTTGCGCGCCGCCCTCCACCAGATCGCCGCCAGCGCCAGGCTGGCCAGAACGTTCCACCCGGCCATGGAAAGTCCCAGCAGGCTCCAGGCCACCTGATCACAGCGCACGGGTTCGGGCGCGTCGGCCAGCGGGTCGAGCAGTGTTGCGGCGGACATGCCTGCCAGTCCCTGTCCCGAGCAGCTTTCCAGACCGGCCCACCAGCCCTGTTCGACCCCGACGTGAAAGCCGCCGATCCCGGCCGAGATCAGCACCGCCAGCATCCCGAGTGCCGGAATGACGCGCCCCGGCACCTTCAGCCCCAGCGCGCCCAGCACCACGGCGGCCAGATGCGGCCAGCGCTGCCAGATGCACAGCGCGCAGGGGAACAGGCCCAGGACATACTGGAACCAGACCGCCCCGAGCAGCAGGGCCGCAGAGCCGCCCGCAGCGGCAAGTATCAGGCGTTGGCGTGTCATGCGTGGCCCCAGGTGATGATCTGCGGCAGTAATGGGCGTGGTGCGGCAGAACATCAAGCCCGACCGCACCGCATGGCCCATCACGGAACGGTGCACGCGCAAGGGCGATTGACGACGCCCCCGCGCAACGCTAGAGGAGGCATCAGATCGCGCCTCGGTGCGGGATCGTCAGGCAAGGTGCCCTTGCCGAAGATGTGCCGTCAGTCCAGCGGGGGTTCCCGTGTCTACCATGGATTGCGGAATGTGCGGGCGTGGCGGAACGGTAGACGCGGCAGACTCAAACTCTGCTTCCGCAAGGAGTGTCGGTTCGAATCCGACCGCCCGCACCATCACCCTGCCAGTGTGACCGATACCGTCGGCTTGTTCCCACCCCTAAGACGCCGGGTCCATAGCGATTCTCGGGCAGGGCTGTGGCACAAGCTGCAAAACCTGCCGCACACCGCCCTGCCAGATGCAGAACGATCTCTGCACACCGAAAACCGATGCAGGGACGGGCGCGCAGGCCGGATGATCATGTTCGGGAATGAAGTGCAGGTTTCTGCCGGAAACAGACATTTCCCTTTCTAATCAATATGATGGGTTTTCCAATCGCTATGGATCAAATGGCGAACATGGCGGGAACAATGCCGGTTCTTGTAAAGACAAAAATCACCCCGTGGACGGGCTGAAAAAGAAAAACCCCGGCGCGCTGGCGGGCGCAACCGGGGCAGCTTTCGGAAAAGCGATCTTCAAGACGGAAACCTACCGGAATCGCGCCGCTTCGGCAACACGGCTTTGCGCTGCGATTGCAGAATGTGACCGCGACGATGCGGTATTCATCATGTCTGCTGCGCTGGCAGACCTGCGCGCGGGCAGCCCTGTGCCGCATCTGCTGGCCATTGAGGCCGAGGCGGCATCCTGGGCAAGCTTTGCCGCGCCCTTCGAGTTGCTGGCCTATCTGCGCGCCTGCCTCGACCGCCTGGGCGATGATGCCTTGAAAGTGAACGCCCGCAAGGCCCTGCTGGTGCGTCTGTGGCGGGCGCTGCCGGTTGCTGATCAACGGGCGTTCCTGCGGCGGGTGGATCCGAGCGGGGCAATTCAGGGGGCCGCGCAATGAGCGACAAAGACCCCTTTGATGATCTGATCCCGGTTCCGCCGAATGTGACCGATCTTGCGGAATTCAGGAACCGACCGCGCGATGCAAGAGCACAGCCCCCGGCTTCGCCAGGCGGGCGCAAGAGCCGGTTTCGGTCTGCCGCCGAGCTGGACGGCAAGCCCATCCCGCCCCGGTGCTGGTTGGTGCCCGACCTGATCCCGCAGCATGTTGTTACAGCCCTCTATGGCGACGGAGGCACAGGCAAATCCTTGCTGGCAAAGCAACTGGCCGTGGCAGTCGTGACGGGCGGAAAATGGCTTGGCCGCGATGTCACCAGCGGGCCTGTGGTGTTCCTGAGTGCCGAGGATGACGACGACGAATTGCACCGCCGCTTTGCCGCCATTCTGGATGCCGAGGGCAGGACTTTCGCGGATCTCGACCGGCTGACATTCCGCAGCCTTGCGGGCGAGGACGCCTTGCTGGCAACGCTGAACCCTCGCTCTGGAGTCCTGCGCAGATCGGCCCTTTACAGCGAACTAGATGCAGTCATAGCCGAACAGCACCCGGCGCTTCTGGTGCTGGACACACTTGCCGACCTGTTCCCCGGCAATGAGAACGACCGGGCACATGTTACCCAATTCGTGGGCATCCTGATCGGGCTGGCGATCCGGCATGACTGCGCTGTCCTGTTGCTTGCGCACCCATCGCGCAGCGGCCTTGCCTCAGGCAGCGGTGATGGCGGATCGACGGCATGGAATAGCAAGGTGCGTTCCCGGCTATTCCTGCACCGCGTGTTCCAGGGGGAGGAAGAGCCAGACCCGGACTTCCGCGTCCTGTCCA
This sequence comes from Gemmobacter megaterium, assembly GCF_900156815.1. Lineage (GTDB taxonomy): Bacteria > Pseudomonadota > Alphaproteobacteria > Rhodobacterales > Rhodobacteraceae > Wagnerdoeblera > Wagnerdoeblera megaterium. Next base: position 836,446 of record NZ_FTOT01000001.1, on the reverse strand, counting down.
CCATGAAGGCGAACTTTGGCCGCAAGGGCACGGAGATCGCTCTGAGGTGGCGCGATGGCGTGTTCGTTGCCGACGAGGCGGAAACCGGACTGGACCGCAGCGCGCAGCGCAGCAAGGCCATGCGGAAATTCCTAGAGTTGCTGCGCATTTACACGGAACAAGGCCGCGATGTGAACAGCCGTGCGGGCCGATACTTCGCGCCTACGATCTTCGCAGCACACCCAGAAGCCGAGGGAATTACCAAGCCCGCTTTCGCTGATGCGATGGAACGCCTGTTCACACAAGGCATGATCCGGGACGTTGAAGTTGATCGGCACCGGAAGAAAACCACTGTCATTCAGGAGGCGAAGTGATGTGCGCAAACCCCCGCGAACTCCCCGCGAACTCCAAAAATGGGCTGCGCAAACCCCCGCGACCTATGCGCGCAAACCCCCGCGAACTCCCCGCGAACTCCGGTGCGCAAACCCCCTCCCTTTCTAAAGAAAGGGATTATTGCGTGCCGCCCTTGGGCGTGCGGCACAAGCCTATTCCGGTGCCCGACCGGATCGAAGCGCTAGCGGCGCGGGTGCTGCGGCTGATGGTGTCTCACAGCAACCCCGAACGGTTCTTCGAGGAGCGCAGCGAGATTGCTTGGGAACTGCGCAAGCTGGCGAAGGTGGCGCAAGGATGATCAACCGACCGGACCAAGGAAAGGCCAAGACGATGACGGACAAGACCAGACAGGACATGGCGAACGAGGCGGCAGACATGGTGGCCCGGATGCTGGCCGACTTCCAGGCAATCACCGGCTATCCGCCCGAATGCATCGCCGCTGGGGCACATGGGCAGATCGTCGCAACGGTGACCTTGCTTCTGGGTGGGCCGCAGGCGGCTGTCATGTTTCGCCAGGCGGCGGAGCGGGTCGAGAACCTGCCCTCGTTGCACGCTGCTTCACTGGCCATGCGCCCGCCTGCGGGGCGGGCGTGACCGGGCGCGGGTCCTTCCGGCAAGCCTGCGGTGCGGGTAATTCGCACCCCGGCATTTGAAGCTATGCAAAGAAAATCAAGGGGATAAGAACAGTGCGCATCCTGGACGAATTGGGATTGGAAGGCGAGAGGGTTCACCGGGTCGGCGGGAAAGACCTGTGCGACCTGCTGGCGCTGACCTCGGGCGCGCTGACCGACCTCAAGAAGCGCGGCATCGCGGTTCACCTCGGGCACGACGCCTACGACCTTGCTGCGACGGTGCGGGCCTATGTCCAGCATCTTCGCGGCGTTGCCTCGGGCCGGGGCGGGGAAGAGCAGACCGTGAACCTGACCGCCGAACGGGCGCGGCTGGCGCGGGAACAAGCCGACGCCGTGGCCTTGAAAAACGCCGCGCTGCGGGGCGAGCTGGTGCCCGCCGCTGACGTCAGCCGCGAATGGTTCGAGGTGCTGCGCAAGGTGCGGGCCGGGGTGCTGGCGGTGCCGTCGCGGGTGCGGGCCGCGCTGCCGCAACTGACTGCCGCCGAAGTGGCGGTGCTGGATGCCGAGATCCGCGCAACGCTGGAAGGGCTGGCCCATGGCGACCATTGAGACGATCCGGGCCGAGGCCCTGCGCGCCCTTCTGCCGCCGCCCCGGCTGCGCCTGTCGGAATGGATCGAGCGCGAAGTTCACCTGCCCGATGGCGTGTCCAGCCAACCCGGCCTTGTGCGGCTGTGGCCCTTCCAGCGCGAAATTGCCGATGCCATTGGCGATCCGCTGATCGAGCGCGTTACCCTGGTCAAGCCGGTGCGGGTGGGCTTCACAACCCTTCTGACGTCCGCTGTCGCCAGCTTCGTTGCCAATGACCCCGCCCCGATTCTGTGCTTGCTGCCTGCTGAGGCCGATTGCCGGGACTATGTGGTCAGCGACGTTGAACCGATCTTCGGGGCATCGCCTGCCGTCGCGGCGGCCCTGTCTGGTGACCTGGACGAAGCCGGACGCAACACCCTGCTGTCACGCCGCTTCCCCGGCGGGTCGCTCAAGGTGGTGGCTGCCAAGGCGCCCCGGAACCTGCGGCGCCACAACGTGCGGCTGCTGTTCATTGACGAGGCAGACGGCATGGAAGCCACGTCCGAAGGTTCGCCCATCCTGCTTGCCGAACGCCGCACCCTGTCGTTCCCGGACCGCAAGATCGTGCTGGGCAGCACCCCGGTTCACGAGGAAACCAGCCATGTGCTGCGCGCCTATGCACAGTCCGACATGCGGGTGTTCGAGGTGCCTTGCCCCAACTGCGGCACCTTCGAGGAAATCACCTGGGACGCGATCACCTGGGACGAAGGCGCCCCCGAAACCGCCCGCTGGCGCTGCCCGCATTGCGCAGCCGAGATCGAGGAACGGCACAAGCCTGCCATGGTCGCGGCGGGCCAGTGGCGGGCCACCCGCCCCGAGGTTGCGGGCCATGCGGGCTTTCGCCTCAATGCCCTGGTGTCGCTTCATGCCAACGCCGCATGGGCCAAGCTGGCGGTGGAATTCGTCGCCGCCAAGGATGATCCCAGCACCCTGCAAACCTTCGTCAACACCATCCTTGGCCAGGGCTGGCGCAACGATGGCGAAGAGCTGGACGAAACCGGAATGGCGGCGCGGGCCGAATCCTTCAACCTCGACCTGATCCCGGCAGAGGTGCTGGTGCTGACCGTGGGCTGCGACGTCCAGCACGACCGACTGGAACTGACCTATTGCGGCTGGACGGAATCGGGCTGCGCGCTGATTCTGGGGCATCGTGTCATCTGGGGGCCATACGATGCCGAGGAAACCTGGGCGGCCCTGGACGAGCTGTTGCAGGAACGCTTCCCGCACCTGCTGGGCGGGCGCATGGCGATTGACGCGGCGGCGGTGGATGCGGGCGACGGCACGTCCATGCACCGCGTCACCGCCTTCTGCACCCCGCGCACCCGGCGCAAGGTGCTGGCGATCAAGGGGGCGCCCGGCAACCGCCCGATGATCGAGCGGGCAGGGTCCACGACCAAGACCGGCGCGCGGCTGTGGATCGTGGGCGTTGACACGGTGAAAGGGCAGCTCTTCGCCCGCTTCCCCCGCCCGGCGCTGATGCGGTTTTCCGACACGCTGCCCGCTGTCTGGTTTGAACAGGCAGCGTCCGAGCGGGCGGTGGTGCGCTATGCCAGGGGCCAGCCGGTGCGCAGCTTTGTGCGCATCCCTGGGCGGCGGGCCGAGGCGCTGGACTGCACCGTCTATGCCTTTGCCGCGCGCCAGGTGGTGACGATCAACCCCGAAAGCCGCCGCGATGCCCTGTCGCGGGCAGAGCCGCTGGTGGTGGCGAAAAAGCCGGTGCTTGCGTCAAGCTGGATGCAGCGGCGTTAGCGCGAAGGCTTCTCGATGGTGAACCATGGCTTCGGGAACGGGACATTCGCATCTTTTGCAGAGGCCAACCCATTGAACAGGGCTTGCACAACTTCGTCGGTAGACAAGAGGTTGCCTTCTGCATCGCGGAACTGCATACGACCCTCCGCTTCCATCTGCCGCAGATCTTTGAGCTTTGCCTCAATTTCCGCGATCATGGTGTCGCGGCTGGGATACTTCTCTTCCAGCGTGCCGACGATTTCCTGAGAGAGACTGCGACGATTTTCCTTAGCAGCGGTTTCGACCCGCGCCTTTAGAGCTGCGGGAAGCATGAGTTTGAACTGGACTAGCGAATCTTCCTTCATGGAGGTCAGAATGGACAAAAATTGTCCTTGACGCTACGGACATTTATTGTCCATAAATGACGGACATAAAATGTCCAAGGTCAGACGCCATGCAAGAAGCGATCCAATTCAAGCTGAACCTGCCGCCTGATGTGAAGATATGGCTTGAGTGCGAGGCGAAGAAGAACATCCGCTCCCAAGGCGCTGAAGTTGTCGCTTGTTTGCGCGCCGCCATGGCCCGCGCCGAAGACCTGAACCCCTCCACCTGACCCGAGGAGCCAGCAATGATCCAAGATAACCCCGCTTCGGGGAACGCCCCCGGCTTGCCTGCTGTCGATTGGACCGTCCTGCGCGACATTCTGACCGCCGCTCTTGCCGCCCTGGGCGACACGCCCGCCGCCTGCGATGCCGCAGCCCTCAAGGAATCCATGCGCCTGCAACGCCTCGCCGCGCATGTCTCGACCGTCGCCCTCAGCACCACGGGGAAACGGAAGTGACCCGCCGCGCCTGATGGCCGCGCACTGACAACACAACGATAACAAACCCAACCAACAGAGAGTGCCATGACCAACACCCCGACTTCCGGGACCGCTCCCGTTCACCCTGTCAGCATGTATGAGAACGAGGCCAACCATAACATGCCGCTTCTGTCCGAAGGCAACTTCAACCGCAGCATGGCCGAGATCTCCCAGTTGCGAAAGCAACAGGCAGACTATCTCGACAGCCTGCCGACCACGGTAGAGGCATGTGGAGAGGCCGCGATGCGCCTGCTGCACCCCGCTGGAGAATGCTACCCCGAGGGCTTCGAGGAGGCGCTGTATCTGTCCTTCGCGCTGGAACCCATGATCAAGCATCTGGACACCGACGACCCAGGCATCGAGCGCGATGCCCTGCTGTTCATCGCAGACCGGGTGCGCTTGGGGCTGGAACGGTCGGTCGCCAAGCTCGACCGGATCAGCGATCTTCTGGGCAACCCGGATCGGATCAAGCGCGAGGCTCAGTCAAGGGCTTTGGGGTCGGTGCGCGGGCAGACTTTGGGGCGATGATGGGCCACGTCTCAAAGTGGGACGTTGCGATACACCTTGCCGGGAACATGGCAAGGTGCTACGGTTCGTCACACTGTGTGAGGCGAACCATGACGGAGCAATCCACATTCAGCTTGCAAGAGGCGGCGGACATTGCCGGTGTCGAGCGCGACACGCTGCGGCAGTGGTTGAGCCGTGGGCACCTGCAAGTTGAGCGTGGAAGCGGCCAGAAGCGTTGGACCTGGGCGGAAGTGTTCTATGCCGCGACCTTCGCTGAACTGGCCAAGGGGACGAAGGATTACGAGTTGCTGGGCAGCGTCAGTTCCCAGACCTTCGCCCGGTTTCACAACATCGCCAGGCTTGCGGGAAATGCAGAGGCAGACGGCATCTGTCTGGCCTATCGCGCCCCCGAGACCGGGCAGCTTCAAGTCGAGGTCTTTGCAGACCTGACCCTTGCGCTTCGTTTTGCACAGGAAGTTTTGGGCGGCATCGCTCACGACGAAAGCCCCGCAGAACTGCGGATCTTCAACCTCAAGCAAATCGAGCGCGCTTTTCTGGATCGGATGAATGCCGTTCTGGCACGGCGCAAGGAGGCGAAAACGTGACCGGAAACCTTCCCGACTCCATCGCAAGCATCGTCAACCCGACGAAGGACATTTTCACCCTTGCCCGTGAAAGTAACGCGCTGGCCGACAAGATCGAGCGCTTTGTAAAGCGGGTGAACTCCGGCCCGCGCGGCAACGGCCCGAACGGGAACTGGACGCCCGAAAAGATGGCCAAACTGGAAGGCTTCAAGGACCAGTGGTCTGCCATGCAGCGTGAAATCGCGCTGCATCCCGACCGGAGCAAACTGCGTTGAGCTTCCCGTTCGGCTTCGGACCACTCGGGCGGTTCTTCCGCCCGGCACAGAAACGCCAGATCGAGGCGGGGGGCGGCGGGCGTCGCTGGGAAGGTGCGGGGATGCTCCATGCCCCGCAGACCCAGACGCTTGCCGCCCGTGGGGCCGCCAAGGCCCGCGCAAACGCCGCGTATCTGAACAACCCGATTGCGAACCGGGCTATCGAAGTCTGGGGCAGCACCTTGGGTAAGGGCTGGCAGGTGCGGTCCTACGACCGGGCGGCCAATGACGCCTTCGAAGACCTGATCCGCCCGTTCATGCTGCCGCTGGCCCGCGCCCTGGTGCGCGATGGCGAAGCCTTTGTGCAGCTGGTCGTGACGTCAGCGGGGCAGTTGCGCCTGAAACATCTGGCCGCCGACCAGATCGACCCCAGCCTGACCCGCGACCTGGGCGGCGGCGCCCGTATCATGGCCGGGGTGGAATATGACGCCGAAGACCAGATTGTTGCCTATCACGTCCTGCGCGAACCGCCCGGCTCCACCTTCACCCTGACGAACGAAACGGTGCGGGTGCCTGCGGTGGACATGCTGCATATCTTCGACCCGCTGTTCCCCGGCCAGGTGCGCGGCATCACTTGGTTGACCCCGGTTCTGCTGAAACTGCGCGACCGGGACGAGGCGTCCGACGCGCTGCTGATGCAGCTCAAGGTCGCGGCGCTTATGACCGGCTATATCAGCGACCCAGACGGCAGCGTTGCAGAGTTGTTGGGGACGACAAGCGAAGGTGCCCTGAACCTGGCGCTTGAACCCGCCATGATGCGGATCTTGCCGCCGGGCGCGAGCGTGACCTTTTCCAAGCCGGGCGACGGGCTGGCGCAGATCGACGCCTTTCTCAAGGCGATAGACCGGGAAATCGCAGCCGGGTTGAGCCTGACCTTTGCCATGCTGACCGGCGATCTGGGCGAGGCGAATTATTCGTCGGAACGGGTGGGCCTTCTGGAGTTCCGCCGCCGCGCGGAAATGCTGCAACGCAACCTGATCGAAGGTCAGTTCCTGCGCCCGCTGTGGCGGCGCTGGATCGAGGTTCGGACGCTGGCCGGGGAACTGCCCGCCGGACCCGCCGCGCAGGCCGAGCTGCGCGCCGTGCGCTTCGTGCCGCCGGGCTGGGCCTGGGTGGACCCCAAGAACGATGTGGACGCCGATATTGCGGCGATCAATGCGGGCCTGAAATCCCGCGAAGAGGTTGTGGCCGCGCGGGGCCGCGACATTGACGAGGTGGACGAAGAGCGCGCCCGCGACCGCGCCACCATGCCGAACGGAGGCAATCAGCAATGACCATTCACCTGCGCGCGGCGATGCCGCGCGCCTCTTCTGTCAACCCCGAGGACCGCACGGTCGAAGCTATCGTTTCGACTGGCGCACCTGTGCAGCGGGGCGGCTTCATTGAACGCCTGCTGTTGCCCGGCGCGGACCTGTCGCGCCTGATCGGTGCGCCCGTCCTGGACGCACACCGCAACGCCTCGACCCGCGATCAGCTGGGGGTGGTCGAGGCGGCAGAGCTGCGCCCCGAAGGGCTGTGGGTGCGGATGCGGTTCCGCAGCAACGACGCCGCAAAGGCGGTGCTGGCCGATATTGGCGACGGCACCCTGCGCGGCCTGTCCATCGGCTACAGCGTGGCCGAGTGGGAAGACGGGCGGGAAGGCGCGCAGCGCATCCGCACCGCAAAGCGCTGGACGCCGCTTGAAGTGTCCATTGTCCCGGTCCCGGCAGATGCCGGGGCACATTTCCGCAACGGAGAAACGACCATGCCGGAAACCGAAACCACGGTGCAGACCCGCGCCGAAATGAACGTGGAGATCCGCGGCATCGCGCAGACCGCGGGCCTGACCCGCGAATGGGCCGATGCGCAGATCGACGCAGACGCCACGCCCGAGGCTGCGCGCACCGCCGCCTTTGCAGCCATGCGCCAGCGCAGCGCCGAAACATCGACCCGCACCACGCGGGTGGAAATCACGGTAGACCATACCGACCCCGCCGTTATCGCCACCCGTGCGGGCGAAGCCGTCTATGCCCGCTCGCACCCCGAACACCAGCTGTCCGATGCGGCCCGCCCCTACGCCTACATGACCTTTGCCGAACTGGCCCGCGACAGCCTGCGGCGGTCTGGCGTGTCCGTCTCTGGCATGGCGATCGAGGCGACGATTACCCGCGCTCTGCACACCACGTCCGACTTTCCGCTGATCCTGGGCGATGCGGTCAACCGCGAACTGCGCGGCGCCTACAATGCCGCCCCCTCGGGCATCCGCCAGGTGGCCCGCCAGACCACGGCGCGCGACTTCCGCGCCAAGCGCAAGCTGACCCTTGGCAATGCGCCGTCGCTGGAAAAGGTCAACGAAGGCGGCGAATTCCAGAGCGGCACGATTGACGAGTCGGAAGAGATCTACCGCATCGCTACCTATGGCAAGATCTTCGGCATTTCGCGGCAGGCGATTGTCAACGACGATCTGGGCGCGTTCACCGGCATTGCCAACGGCTTGGGCATTGCCGCCCGTGCTTTCGAGAATGACTTTCTGGCCAACATGGTCACCAGCAACCCGGAAATGTCGGACGGCCAGGGCGTATTCCATGCCGATCATGGCAACCTGACCGCGACCTATGCCGCGCCCAACCTGACGTCGCTGTCCGTCGCCCGGCTGGCCATGCGCAAGATGCGTGGCCTCGGTGGAATGCTGATCGACGTCACGCCGCGTTTCGTGGTGGTGCCGCCCGAGTTGGAAACCGTGGCGGAAAAGGTGCTGACCGAGATTGCCGCGACCCGCACCGACGATGTGAACCCCTTCGGCAAGCTCACGCTGCTGGTGGAACCCCGCCTGACCGACGATGAACAGTGGTATGTCGTGGCCGATCCGGCCAGCGCCCAAGGGCTGGAATATGCCTATCTTGAAGGCGCCCCCGGCCCGCAGATCGAGACCCGCGCGGGCTTCGAGGTGGATGGGGTGCAGATCCGCGTCCGTCTCGACTTCGGCGCAGGCTGGACCGACCATCGCGCTTGGCACCGGGTGGGCTGATGGCACTCGGGGCCGATACGCTGGAAGCCCTGCGCGACGAGCTGTTGAAGGCCCGCGCAAAGGGCGTCCGAACGCTCCAGATCAACGGGGAGCGGGTGGAATACAAGACCGACGCCGAAATGGCAGCGGCCATTGCCGACCTTGAGGCGCGTATCAAGCGCGCCTCTTCCCACACCCCCGGCATCGTCAGGTTCCGGGCATCTAAGGGCTTCTGACATGACCAAAGCCGAACGTATCGGGCGCAAGGGCCAAGGCGTGGTGGGCGACCGCCCGCCATCCTTCCCTTCCAAGGCCACCCTGGCGGCAGAACTGGAAATTAGCGAAGACACTGTGGACAGCTGGGTTGAACGCGGGATCCTGCCGCAGCCGATCCGCTGCGGCAGAACTCCCCGCTGGTCTTGGGCCGAGGTTCAGGCAGTCCTGACCCGTGCCTCGCAAGCCGCTGATGACCCGTTCATGGTCGGGCTGCGTGATGTGCGCTAAGTTTTCCCTCCCCCCTGCGGTTCATCGTGTGAAGGCCGGGGGCCGAGATTATTTCTATTACCAGAAGGGGCGGAACACGCCCCATGCCGGGCCGCGCATCAAGTTGCCCGGCGACCCGCAGTCGCCCGAATTCTGGGTGGCTGTTCGTCAGGCTCAGGGCATTGTAGGCCCTATTCCAACCGATACAGTTGGGGCACTTATTGACGCTTACATGATCGCGTGGCCGTCGCTGCCGCGCAAGCTTTCTGATGGAACCAAGGCCCAATACACTCGCTACCTTCGGGTGGTGCGTGATGCCTGGGGTAATCTGCCCGCCAACGATCTGCGGCCGTCGCATGTCCTGGCACTTATCGAAAAGATCGGGGCCGAAAAGCCCGGCCGCGCCAATAATGTTCTCGATTCCCTTCGTGCCATGTGCAGGTGGGCGATAGGGCCCCGCGAACTGCTGTTGCGCGATCCGACGCAAGGGGTGGCGCGGTATGGGGCAGGGGCAGGGCACCTGCCTTGGAGCGCCGCGCAGTTGCAGTATGCCGACGACAATTTCCAAGGGATGATCCGCCGCGCATATTTCCTAGGCCGGTTCACTGGTCAGCGCGCCAGTGACCTTGTGCGTCTTGGCCCGACCGATATTGATGATGGCGGCTTTAGCCTTCCCCAGAAAAAGACCGGCGTTCGCCCGTGGTGCCCGATCTTTCCCGAGCTTGAAGCGGAAATGGCGACTTGGGAAAAGCGCCCCGGCCCGTATCTGTTGCAGGAAACCGGCAAGAATGCTGGCAAGCCCTTCACCCCCAATCAGCTGTGGAAAGAACTGGATAAGCTGCGCAGCCAACATGCCGAACTTTCCGGTGTGGTCTGGCACGGCTTGCGCGCGAACGCTTCAATCCATCTGCGGCAGAATGGTTACAGTGCATTGCAGATCTCTGACATGGTGGGAATGTCCGTCGAAACCGTCGAACGCTACTGCCGCCATGCTGACCGAAAGGCAGGCGGGCAGGCAGTGCTGCGGCAGATCAAAGAACGCAACCAGATCAAAACTGTAAAAGAATGAAAAACTGTAAAGGGAAAGACGAGGAAAAACAAATGGCTAAGGCTATGGGGGTAGAGTGCAGGTTTCTGTTGCCAGGTACCTGCGAACCCCGCCTTACGCGGCTAAGCGCAAGGGCTTAAGTTTCGGTTACCCGAGCTGCTTACGCAGCCAGAGCGACCGGAGCACGGTTGTCGTTGGCAACTGTACTTTTGCACCGATAACGGTGGTAGCTCACCGAGACAAAGCAAACACCTTTGGACGTTCGTCGATCCTGTTTCGGCCCCATGCCCCCGCAACGAACGGGTGATTGGTGGAGCCGCCGGGTACCGCCCCCGGGTCCGATCCGCTTATTACGTGCGCGTTTATGCCCATAGTCCCCAAGCGTTGCCGCCTGCGAACACTATCTACATAGGGCGATGCGCCCGGCTCTGCAAGGGCCCTGCGGACATGGAGACGGGCCGGGGCGGCAGAGGGCACATCACTGCGGATCCTCCGGGCAAGGCACGGAAATACACCGGCGAACACGGTCGGCGGCGCGGCCAATGCCGGACGAGGGGTGCCGCGCAGGCAGGTCAGGATATCGCGCTGCGAAACAGCACGATCACCGCGCGAAGTGTTTTGCGCAGCATATTGAATTTACATCATTATGAGATTGGCTGGGGCGCCAGGATTCGAACCTGGGAATGGCGGTACCAAAAACCGCTGCCTTACCACTTGGCGACGCCCCAACCGTGCGGCGGTGTTTAGCGAAGGCTGCGGGGGGCCGCAAGAGGCAAAATCGACGTTTCTTCGCGTTGCTTGCGGGGCCGGTTTCTGACAGGACCAAAGGCCAGGTCAGGCAGGAAGTGCAGATGGAAAAGGTGGATGTTGCCATCCTAGGCGCAGGCGCCGCAGGGCTGTTCGCGGGCATCGAGGCCGCGCGGCGGGGGCGGCGTGTGCTGGTGATCGACCATGCGGCCAAACCGGCCGAGAAGATTCGCATCTCGGGCGGGGGGCGGTGCAATTTCACCAACCTCGGTATCGCGCCCGAGCGATTCCTGTCGGAAAATCCGCGATTTGCCATGTCTGCGCTGCGGCGCTACACGCAATCGGATTTCATTGCCAGGATGAATGGCTGGGGCATTGCCTGGCATGAAAAGACGCTGGGCCAGTTGTTCTGCGACGGCCCGGCGACTCAGGTTGTCGATGCGCTCTGCCGCGATCTGGTGCAGGCGGGGGGGCGGTTGTGGCTGGGGTGTACGGTCGGCCAGGTCAGCCACGACGGGGCCTTTCGGCTGGAAACCGCGCGCGGGCCGGTTGTCGCGCAATCGCTTGTGGTGGCGACCGGGGGGAAGTCCATCCCCAAGATGGGGGCGTCGGGTTTTGGCTATGATCTGGCGCGGCAGTTTGGCCTGCGCCTGATAGAGCCCCGTGCGGGGCTTGTCCCGCTGACCTTTTCCGATGCCTTGCGCGACAGTATGGCGACACTGGCGGGCCTGTCGATCGAGGCGGTGGTGTCATTCGGCAAGACCCGGTTCCGCGAGGGGTTGCTGTTCACGCATCGCGGGCTGTCGGGGCCGTCGATCCTGCAAATCTCCAGCTATTGGCGCGAAGGGGCGCCGATCCGGGTGAACCTGATGCCCGACCGTGATGTGGCAGCGGCCCTTGCCGGGCTGCGGCGCAGCGCGGGGGCGCAACTGGCGGGCAATTCGCTTGCGGCGCTGATGCCGGAGCGGATGGCCCGGCAGGCGGCGGTCTGGGCCGGGACGCCGGGGCGGCTGGCGGATCTGACGGGGGCCGAGATGCGGCGGCTCGTCGATGTGCTGGGCGGGTGGGAGGTGCTGCCGATGGGCACCGAAGGCTGGCGCACCGCAGAGGTCACGCTTGGTGGCGTGGACACCCGCGATCTGGACTCGCGCAGCATGGAGGCGCGGGCGGTGCCGGGGATGTATTTCATCGGCGAGGTGGTCGATGTCACCGGCTGGCTGGGTGGCTACAATTTTCAATGGGCCTGGTCGTCGGGCTGGGCGGCGGGGCAGGTGGCCTGACCCCTAGTTGCGGCCCAGACGCTCGACATGTTCGGCCAGGGCCACCAGCTTTTCCGGCGTCGGGGTCATCACCCCCGGCGCCGTTTCGACCAGCACGACCGGGCCTTCCAGCAGCGGCCCGAATTCCGGCATTGCACCGCCGCCGCCGCCCTTGCCCTGATGATAGCCATAGACCTTGGCCATGACCTTGACCTTGGGAAAGCTGCCCCCGGCCTGTGCGGTCAGTTGCGTCAGATCCGCCGGTGCCGGGCGCAACCCTTCGGCGGCCGGGCCGTCGCCCTTGCCGCCGGAGCCATGGCAGGCCGCGCAATAGTCGGCATAAAGCCGCGCCCCGTTGGCCTCCGGGTCGCGCTGGGGCAGGCCAGGCAGACATGCCGCCAAGGTGACTGCGGCAAGGGTCAATCCGGCTGCGATTGCGGTCTTGTGGGTGGCCTGGGCCATGGCTGCCTCCGATCCCCTGAATCTGCGCTTACTTTGCCTGTAGCGCGCGCCGGTTGCAACCGGACGGGCTGGCGGCGTGCCCGCGTCGGGCGCGGAAGAGGGGGATTGACGGCGGCAAGGCGGGGCAGGGTCTTGGCGAGGGCAGGGCGTTGGCGAAATTGTGTGTAGGGGAGTGGGATTGCCTGCCTTGGCAGACTTTCCTCGTCAGGCATCCGACGCTATGATGCGCGCGATGCGGTCCTGCGCGGACCGCGCCAATAATGGGGCAGCGGGCGGCCGGGCAGGGCTGACCCGAAACGTCGGTCAGGGCATGGCCCGGCCAAGGGGGCAGGATGACGAACGGGCGCACAACCCTGACATGGGTGCTTGTGGCGGGTGCGATGCTGACGCTTGCGGCGTGCGAGGGCGGACAGCCCTTGTTTGGCGCGAGGGACGACGGAGCGGCCGCCACTGCGGATCCGGCGGGCACAACGCGGCTGGTCGAGCGCGATATCGAGGCGCCGGATGTGTTCAACGTGTCAGAGCAGGGGCTGTGGGATGGTCGTCCCTCGCTGGGCGGCGTCTGGGTGGCCTATCCCACGGTCAAGGATCCAGAGCGCGTCATCATCCGCAATCCCGACAATGGCAAGTTCGTGATCGGTGCGCTGTTCCGGCGCGAACGTGACATGCCCGGCCCGCGCTTGCAGGTTTCGTCCGATGCGGCGGCGGCGCTTGGCTTGCTGGCCGGACAACCGGGCAAGCTGGATGTGACGGCGCTGCGCCGCGAGGAAGTGGCGGCCGAACCGTCGCTTCCCCCCGCGACCCCGGTGCTGGATGGTCAGGAAACCATCGCGACCGAAACGCTGGCCCCCCCGACCCCCGGCGCGGGGGCATCGCCGACCGCTCCGGCCGCTGTGGCGGCTGCGCCAGTGCCCGCTCCGAAACCCGCGGCGGCCGCCAAACCGGCGGCGGGCGGGCGTAATCTGATCCAGATCGGCATCTTCAGTGTGGAAGCCAATGCCAAGGGCGCGGCGGCACAACTGAGCAAGGCCGGCGCCCAGACCCAGATCAAGAAAGAGGAAACCCAGGGCAAGCCGTTCTGGCGCGTTCTGGTGGGCCCTGCCGCCGATGCCGCCGCGCGCGAGGCGCTGATGGCCAAGGTCAAGGGCGCGGGTTTCAAGGATGCCTATTTCGTCTCGCGCTGAGGCGGTTCGGATGACAGTCAATCAAGGAGGGGCCGCGATGCGTAACAGCGCGATCACCCGAAATCTGCTGGCCGCCGGGCTGGCCATTCTGGTGGCCATGCCTGCCAGGGCCTTTGACACCCAGGCCCGCGCGGCCTGGATCTATGATATGACCACCGGGTCGGTCCTGCTGGAAAAGGATGCCGACCTGCCGCTGCCGCCTGCGTCCATGTCCAAGCTGATGACGCTGCTGATGCTGTTCGAGGCATTGCGCGATGGCCGGGTGACGATGGAGACGGAATTCACCGTCTCGTCCCGCGCCAAGGCGATGGGCGGATCGACCATGTTCCTCAACGAGGGGGATCGCCCGACGGTGCGTGACCTGATCATGGGGATCATCGTCAATTCGGGGAACGATGCCTGCGTTGTGGTGGCCGAAGGGCTGGCAGGCAGCGAGGAGGCGTTTTCGCGGCTGGCCACCCAGCGCGCCCATGCGCTGGGAATGACGGGAACCACGCTGACGAACGCCTCCGGCTGGCCCGATCCGGGGCACCGCATGTCGGTGCGCGATCTGGGGATTCTGGCCCGCCATCTGATCGAGGATTTCCCCGAACATTACGGGTATTTCAGCGCGACAGAGTTCGACTACAAGAACCGGGCCCCGGCCAATGCGCGCAACCGCAACCCCTTGCTCAGCCTGAACGTCGGTGCCGACGGTCTCAAGACCGGCCATACCCAGGAGGCCGGATATGGTCTGGTCGGGTCCGCGGCCCAGGGCGACAGGCGGGTGATCTTTGTGATCACCGGACTGGAGCAGGATGCCGCGCGTGCACAGGAATCCGAGCGCATCGTCAACTGGGCGTTTCGCCAGTTCAGTCTGCGCACCGTCGCCCCGGCCAGTCGCCGGGTGGCCGAAGCGCCGGTCTGGATGGGCGAGGCGACAAGCGTTGGCCTGGTGCCCGAACGCGAGGTCACGGTTCTGGTGCCCGCCTTGCAATCCGATGCCGTCGAGGCGCGGGTGGAATGGCAAGGGCCGTTGCAGGCCCCTCTGGCCGCCGGTCAGGTCGTGGGCGAGCTGGTCGTGACCATCCCGGAACGGCCCGAGGTGCGGGTGCCGGTCCTGGTGGAAAGCGATGTGTTGCCTGCGGGGTTCCTGCGGCGGGTCGGTACGGCGGCGCGTGTGCTGGCCAGCCGGGCATCCTCGGCGCTGGCGTTCTGACGGCGACCGGGCAGGGGGCGGTCTGCCGCCCTCCTGCGTCGCGGGGCGCTTCGACCCCGAGAAATATTGGATCAATGCAAAGGGCAGGCCGGTGCAGGGGCGTTTCCTGAGTTTCGAAGGGATCGACGGGTCGGGAAAATCGACCCAGGCGCGGCATCTGGCCGAAGCCTTGCGCGCGGCGGGCCACGAGGTGGTGCTGACGCGCGAGCCGGGTGGCAGTGCGGGGGCCGAGGAAATCCGCCGGCTGGTGCTGGAAGGGGATCCGGCCCGCTGGTCGGCCGAAACCGAGGCGCTGCTGTTCACGGCGGCGCGGCGCGACCATCTGGAGCGCACCATCCGCCCGGCGCTGGCCCGTGGGGCCGTGGTGATCTGTGACCGCTTTGCCGATTCCACCCGCGTCTATCAGGGGGTGACGCGCGGGGATCTGCGCGCCCTGGTCGATGCCTTGCACGACCTTGCGATCGGGGTCGAGCCCGACCTGACCCTGCTGATCGACATCGACCCTGCCGAGGGGCTGGGCCGCGCCCGCGCCCGCGCAGGCACCGAGCAGCGGTTCGAGGATATGGGTCTTGCGATGCAGGAACGGATGCGCGCCGCCTTTCTGGAGATTGCCGCCGCCGCGCCCGGCCGGTTTCGGGTGATCGACGGTGCCGGGCAACCGGATGTGGTGGCGGCGCGGGTGCGCAGCGCGCTGGCGGCGGACTGGCGCTAGGGCGGGCGGCCTCCTATATTGCGGCAAACGCCATGGGAGGCCCCGATGTCGCTGTTCGCCCGAAAACCTGTCACGATGATTTCCAAGGCCGATGCCTTGCCCGGCCGCGCCCAGCCGATTCCGACGGCAGAGCGGCATTTCCTGTCGGATATTCCGCTGAAATCCCCCGTGCCCGAGGGCATGGCCGAGGCCGTCTTTGGCATGGGCTGTTTCTGGGGGGTGGAGCGGCTGTTCTGGGACTTGCCCGGTGTGTGGCTGACCATGGTGGGCTATGCCGCCGGTCATACGCCGAACCCGACCTATCAGGAGGTTTGCACCGGCATGACCGGCCACAACGAGGTTGTCCGGGTGATCTTTGATCCGGCGGTAATCCCGTACGAGCGGCTTTTGCGCGCATTCTGGGAATCCCACGACCCGACGCAGGGAATGCGGCAGGGCAATGACGTCGGCACGCAATATCGCAGCGGGATCTATACGTTTGGCGACAGTCAGCAGGAGGTCGCCGAAGCCAGCCGGGCCCTGTTCCAGCATCGGCTGATGCGGGCCGGGCGCGGTGTGGTGACGACCGAGATCCTGCCTGCGCCTGAATTCTATTTCGCCGAAGACTACCATCAGCAGTATCTTGCCAAGAATCCCGGCGGATATTGCGGGTTGGCGGGCACAGGGGTCAGTTGTCCGATCGGCCTCGGAGTCTGACCGGCGCGATGTCCGGCGCCGCGAGATTTGATCTGATCGTCGTCGGCGCTGGTCCGGCTGGTTCTGCGGCGGCGGTCACTGCGGGCCGGGCCGGGCTGTCGGTGGCGCTGATCGACCGTGCACCCTTTCCGCGCGACAAGCTGTGCGGCGGGGCGGTCTCGGGCCGGGCGCAGCAACAACTGGCGCAGGTGTTCGGCAGGCTCCCCGATGATCTGATGCGTTGGGTCGGGCGGGCCAACCTGCTGCATCAGGGGCATCATATTGCCGCGCTGTCCTTTGATCGCCCGTTCGGCATGACGATGCGGCAGGATTTTGATGCCGCACTGCACGACCGCGCGTTACAGGCCGGGGCGGTCGATTATTCCGGGCGCCGCATTGCCCGGATGGATCTTGAGAACGGCCTGCTGAGCCTGTCGGATGGCACAACGCTTGGCGCCCCGCTGATCATCGGGGCCGATGGTGTCAATTCCGTCGTCGCGCGGCGGCTGTGGGGACGCGCGCAGGATCCGTCGCGTCTGGCGCTGGCGTTGGAGGTCGAGGTCAGGCGCCCCTGCGGCAGGGCGGCGATGGAGGTTGATCTTGGCGCTGCCAACTGGGGCTATGGCTGGGCCTTTCCCAAGCGGAACGGGCTGACGCTGGGGGTTGGGGGGCTGGTGTCCCGCAATCCTGCATTGCGCGCTGTCATGGAGGACTGGCTGGTCAGGCACGGGGCGGCGGGAACGGTTCGGGTCAAGGGGCATCACCTGCCGTTCGGTGCGTTTCCGGCGGTGCCGGGCGAGGGCCGCGTCCTGTTGGCAGGCGATGCCGCCGGGCTGGTCGATCCGTTGACGGGAGAAGGGATCGCCTGGGCGATTCACTCTGGCGCGCTTGCCGCACAGGCGGCGATCCGGGCCCTGGCCCAGGAGGCGCCGGGTGCCGCACTGCGCCATTATACGGCGGCGCTCGCCCCTGTGCACGGCGAATTGCGCCGCGCGCGGCTGTGCCGGGGGGTGCTGTATGCGCGGCCCTTGCGCGGCGCGGTGGCCCGCAGGGTGCTGGCGCATCCGGGCGTTCAGGCCCGGTATGTCCAACTGCTGGAAGGACAACTGGACTATGCCGACCTGGAGGCGCGCAGCTTCCTGCGTCTGGTGCGGCGGCTGGCCCTTCCTGCACTTGACCGCTGGTTTCCCCCCCGCTAATCCCGCAGCCAAGCCGCGTTGCCCCAAGACCTCTTGCCTGGGCCGGGGACCGGGCCGCAAGGCCCGCTGCCCCGACACTCCCGCGATTCCGGAAGGACACTTCATGTCGACCTATTCCGCCCTGACCACTTTGCCGGACCAGGATGCCGCCGAGGCGCTTGCCGAGGCGATGGAGGAGATGACCCCAGAGCCGACGGGCGTGGGTGTATTCGAGATCGAGGATGGGTCCGGCCTGTGGGAAGTGGGCGGATATTTCCTGGAACAGCCCGATCAGGCGGTTCTGCTGCTGTTGTCCATGGCTTTCGGGGCCAAGCCCTTTGTCGTGTCGGAAATCCCCGATATCGACTGGGTGGCCAAGGTGCGCCGCGATCTTGCGCCGGTCGAGGCCGGGCGGTTCTGGCTGTATGGCAGCCATGATGCCGACAAGGTTCCCGCTGGCGTCGTGCCCTTGCAGATCGAGGCGACGGTGGCCTTTGGCACCGGGCATCATGGCACCACGCTGGGATGCCTGCGCGCGCTTGATCGTCTGGATGCCGGGGGGCTGCGCGCGGGAAATGTGGCCGATATCGGCTCGGGCACGGGCGTGCTGGCTCTGGCGGCTGCGCGGATCTGGCCGGATGCGGCGGTCATCGCATCGGACATTGATCAGGTCGCCGTCGAGGTCGCCGTCGCCAATGCCGAGATCAACGGCATGGCGGACCGGGTGCCTTGCGTCGAGGCGGCGGGATTCGACCACCCCGACCTGGCCGCGCGGGCACCGTATGAGCTGATCTTTGCCAATATCCTGAAAGGCCCGCTGATCGACCTGGCGCCTGACATGGCGGCCCATATCGCGCAAGGCGGCCATCTGATCCTGTCGGGCCTGCTGGTCGTGCAGGCCGAGGCAGTGCTGGCGGCCTATGTCGCCAATGGGTTCGGGCTGGTCGACCGCGAGGATATTGGCGAATGGGCCACGCTGGTGCTGCGTCACGGCTGAGGCCGCAGGCGCCGCGGATTGTGGCAGGATCGTGTTTCGGCAACGATCCGTTTCCTAAAACTCGCGCGACCTGCCCAGATATTGCCACATTTGGGGCCGAAAAATGCCCCGGTGTGTGGGGGCCATGACAAGAGGTTTCGTATCATGGCCGATGAAAATCTGTTGGACTTCAACCGTCGCGTCCGTCGCCTGGAAAAGGCGCATCTGGACGGCTACGGGTTCGAGGCGATCGGCACATTGGGCCGATCGCATTACCGGGCGCCCCGGCGGCTGAGACTGCCGGTCATGGGGCCGGTGCTGATGCTGTTCGGGTTGGTCGTGGTGATGAAGGGCGCGATTCAGGCCCAGCTTGGCCCGGACCTGTATCAGGCCAAGGTCGATCTTTTGTGGCAAGGCAGCCTGCTGGAACAACTGGGCGCCGTGCTGATGCAGGCCGAGCCGGTCAGCACCTGGGTCGCATCGCATCTGGGCTGGATGACGTAGGGCAGATGCGGCGGCCCGAACCGCCACGCTGCAAAGACAAAGGCCGCGCGGGATGCCCCGTGCGGCCTGTCCATTTCCGGTCCGGGACCAGAACTCCGGCTTAGCGGGTGCCGGCCGAGATCGCCTCGATGTCGCCGCGGCACAGGCCGATGTCGTCCAGCTCGCGGTCCGAGAGCTTCGACAGGGCGTTGCGCGTCACGCGGGCATCATTCCACGCAGCCACTGCGGCCACGAGGGAGACAACGAGGGTGCTCAGCCGGCCGCCGAAGAGGCCCAGAGCGGGGCGGGTGGTTTCGAAAGTGGCCATGGTGAGGTTCCTTCACATTCTGCCTGTTTGAAAAGCATTGCGCTTCCTGAGCAGTCAGATAGCTGTGCTGCGGGTGCAAAACAACCTGCATAAGGGCAACTCCGTCTTGCGTCTATCGCATGGCTGGCGCAGCGCGATTCGGCCTTTCAAACAAGGCATAATCGTGTTGCTCTGGTAACGTCCCGGTGAATGCTGCGTTGCAGAATGAACATGGCGCATCGCAAAGCGGCTGGCGCGTGTTCCCTTTTCGTGCTAGTGGCGGAAAAACAGGCGGGATCCACGGACAGGCGAGGCGAAAGAATGCGGGTGGTCGGAATCGACCCTGGGCTGCGGAACCTTGGCTGGGGGGTGATCGACGTGGAGGGCAGCCGCCTGACCCATGTCGCCAACGGGATTTGCCATTCCACGACAGGCGATCTGGCCGACCGGCTCTTGTCCCTTCATGGCCAGTTGACAGAAGTGATCCTGCGGTTCCGCCCCGAGGCTGCGGCCGTTGAACATACCTTTGTCAACAAGGATGCGGTCGCCACGCTGAAACTGGGGCAGGCGCGCGGCATCGCCTTGCTGGTTCCTGCGCAGGCCGGGCTGGTCGTGGGCGAATACGCCCCGAATGCGGTCAAGAAAACCGTTGTCGGTGTGGGTCATGCCGCCAAGGTCCAGGTGGATCACATGGTGCGCCTGCATTTGCCCGGCGTACAGATCGCGGGGCCGGATGCGGCCGATGCGCTGGCGGTGGCGATCTGCCATGCGCATCATGTGCAATCTGCCGGCCGGTTGCAGGCCGCAGTGAAAAGGGCGGCGGGATGATCGGAAAACTGTCGGGCATCGTCGACTGGAAGGGGGACGGCCTCGTCATTCTGGATGTGCGCGGGGTCGGCTACGAGGTGATGGTTTCGGACCGCACCCTTGCCGCCTTGCCGCCGCCCGGCCAGGCTGCGGCGCTCTATACCGAGATGGTGGTCCGCGAAGATCTGTTGCAACTGATTGGCTTTCCCTCCTTGCTGGACCGCGAATGGCACCGGCTGCTGACCACCGTGCAGGGGGTCGGGGCCAAGGCGGCGCTGGCCATCCTTGGCACCCTGGGGGCAGAGGGCGTGGCGCGGGCCATCGCGCTGGGTGATGCGCGGTCGATCCAGGCGGCGCCCGGCGTCGGCCCCAAGATCGCCCAGCGGGTGACGATGGAGCTGAAGTCCAAGGCGCCGATGCTGATGGCGCAGGGCGGGCGCATGGCCAGCGTTGCCGATATCGGCGAGGGTTTGGTCGAGCCGGTGCCTGCCGCCCCGCCCACGCCGCGCAAGGCCAAGGCGCCGCCAGCGCCCGATCCTGCGGCCATGGCCAGTTCGGATGCATTGTCGGCGCTGACTAACCTGGGCTATGCCCAAGGCGATGCCGCCGCCGCCGTGGCTCAGGCCGCAGGCGAAGGGGCGGCCACCGATGCGCCCACGCTGATCCGTGCTGCGTTGAAACTGTTGCAACCCAAGTCCTGACCTCTCGCCCGTGGCGATGCGCGGGGGCGGCCCCCCGCGACCCCCCTCTTGCCCCGGTCGCCCGGCTTGCCCATATCGATGCGGG
Organism: Gemmobacter megaterium; assembly: GCF_900156815.1. Classification (GTDB taxonomy): domain Bacteria; phylum Pseudomonadota; class Alphaproteobacteria; order Rhodobacterales; family Rhodobacteraceae; genus Wagnerdoeblera; species Wagnerdoeblera megaterium. Next base: position 815,588 of record NZ_FTOT01000001.1, on the reverse strand, counting down.
AATGGAGGTGCCCATGGGCGGATACGCAAAGACAGCACTGCTGATGGCGGCGATGACGGCCCTGTTCATGGGGCTTGGGTCGCTGATCGGGGGCGGGCAGGGGGCCATGATCGCGCTTGCGGTGGCGGCGGCGATGAACCTGTTCGCCTATTGGAATTCGGACCGGGCGGTCCTGTCGATGGCCGGGGCCCGGCCGGTGGATGAACGCTCGGCGCCCGATTTCGTGCGGCTGGTCCATGATCTGGCCGACGGTGCCGGGATGCCGCGCCCGAAGGTCTATGTCATCGAGACCGACCAGCCCAATGCATTTGCCACCGGCCGCAACCCCGAAAATGCCGCTGTGGCCGCCACCACCGGCCTGCTGCGCGCCATGACCCGTGAGGAGATCGCGGCGGTGATGGCGCATGAGCTGGCCCATATCCGCAACCGTGACACGTTGATCATGACGATCACGGCCACCATGGCGGGTGCGATTTCGATGCTGGCAAACTTTGCCTTTTTCTTTGGCGGGAATGACCGCGACCGGCCCGGCGGCATGATCGGGGCGATCCTGATGATGATCCTGGCACCATTGGCGGCTGGTCTGGTGCAGATGGCCATTTCGCGGTCGCGTGAATACGAGGCCGATCGTGTCGGCGCCGAGATCTGCGGCAATCCGCTGTGGCTTGCTTCGGCGCTCAGACGCATCGAGGCAATGGCGCAGCGCATCGACAACCATGCTGCCGAACGCAACCCGGCGGTGGCGCATATGTATATCATCAATCCGTTGCATGTTCATGCGCGCGACAAGCTGTTCGCCACCCATCCCAGCACGGCAAACCGTGTGGCGGCGCTGGAGGCGATGGTGGGCGCGGGGCGGCCCGCTGCGCCTGTCGCCGCCCGGTCGTCCATCCCACGGGTGGATCGGCGCCGGTAAGACCGCATTGAACAAGAAAGCCCCGCCATGGATGTGGCGGGGCTGATACGTGTGTGGCAGGCGGCGCTAAAGTCCGGCGTCGGCGGCAATCTCGCGCGCAGGTTTGCGCGCGCGTTCGGTTGCCGATTTCAACTGGCCGCAGGCGGCCATGATATCCTCGCCGCGCGGGGTGCGGATGGGGCTGGCATACCCGGCCTTGTAGACGATATCGGCAAAGGCCTCGATCCGTTCCCAATCCGACCGCTCATACGGGGCGCCAGGCCATTCGTTGAACGGGATCAGGTTGATCTTGGCCGGAATGCCCGCGATCAGCCGGACCAGGCGGCGGGCATCGGCATCGCTGTCGTTCACATCCTTGAGCATCACATACTCAAAGGTGATCCGTTCGCTGTTGGACAGTTTGGGATAGTCGCGCAGCGTGTCCAGCAGCGTCTGGATATTCCATTTCTTGTTGATCGGCACCAGACGGTCGCGCACCGCATCGGTGGTGGCGTGAAAGCTGATCGCAAGCTGGCAGCCGATTTCCTCCGCGCAGCGGGCGATTTCGGGCACCACGCCGCTGGTGGACAGGGTGATGCGGCGGCGGCCAAGGGCGATGCCTTCGCCATCCATCACCACGCGCATGGCATCGCGCACATTGTCGAAATTATACAGCGGCTCGCCCATGCCCATCAGCACGATATTGCTGACCAGCCGTTCCCCGGTAGAGCCTTCGCCCGGTTCGGGCCATTCGTCCAGATCGTCGCGTGCCAGCATGACCTGACCGACGATTTCACCTGCCGTCAGGTTGCGCACCAGTTTCTGCGTGCCGGTATGGCAGAACGAACAGGTCAGCGTGCAGCCCACCTGACTGGACACGCACAGCGTGCCGCGGCCTTCCTCGGGGATATAGACCGCCTCGACCTCGTGCCCACCTGCGATGCGCAGCAGGTATTTGCGCGTGCCGTCGGCGCTGATCTGCCGGGTGACGATCTCCGGCACCGCAATCTCGAAATGCTCGGCCAGCAGGGTGCGGTAGTCCTTGGACAGGTTGGTCATTGCGGAAAAGTCGCGCACACCCCAATGATAGACCCATTGCCAGATCTGCCCCAGACGCATCTTGGCCTGTTTTTCCGGCGTGCCCGCCGCTATCAGCGCGGCGCGCAGTTGGTCGCGCGTCAGACCGACGATATTCGTGCGGCCGCCCTCGGGCAGCTTGCGCGGAATCGTCAGAACATCCTGCGTGATCGGGGCAGTTGGGGCAGTCATGGCAGTATCCTGTGGCTAAGCAGACCTGATACACCGGAATGGGGACCATGATAAAGCCCCCAAACGCAAAGAGGATTGGTCCCGGGATGGGGTGCTAATATCTGACTATTTTAGTATATATTCCCCGAATCGCACGAACGACCGGAAGACCGATGTCCCGAATTGCCCTGATCCCGACCTGTGCCGCGGCCCTGCTGGCATTGTCCCTGGCCGTACCGGCGCAGACGACGCCTGCCCCTGGTGGGGCCGACAGCGGGCCAGAGGCGGGCCAGACGGCGCCGGTGGCTCCTGCCCCGGTGCAGGGGGGGGCGGCGACCGAGGCATCGCCGCCTGTGGCGACACCCGAAGGAGGCGGCGCTGCGGCTGCCCCGCAAGAGCCACCGCCTGCCGTCCCCGGACCGGCGCCGCTGACCACGCCGCCCGAAGCGCCGGTTCCCCAGGCCACCGAAACGCCGCCGGTATACGTCCCGCCCGCCCCCGTGCCCATGCCAGACGGGCTAGCGGTGCAGCCGCTGCCCTCGCCCCATGACCTGTCGCCGATGGGCATGTACAATCAGGCGGATTGGGTGGTGAAAGGCGTGATCCTGTCCTTGCTGGCTGCCTGTTTTCTGACCTGGACGGTCTGGCTGTTCAAGATGGTTGAAACCTTTGTCGCCCGTGGCCGCGCCCGTCGGGCCGCGCGCATCCTGAGCCGCGCTGCCAACCTGGCCGAGGCCACCCGAAGCCTTGTCGGCCGACGGGATCCGGGCGCCTTCATGGCCCATGCGGTGCTGGAGGAATACAAGCTGTCCGATCCCGCCATCGACCCGGCGGGCCCGGACGGGGTGAAGGAACGTGCGGCCTCGCTGGTGGGGCGGGTCGAGGTGCAGGCCCTGGCGCGGTTGCGGCGTGGCATGGGGTTGCTGGCCACCGTGGGATCGGTTGCACCCTTTGTCGGGCTGTTCGGCACGGTCTGGGGCATCATGAATGCCTTTATCGGCATCGCCGAGACGCAGACAACCAACCTTGCCGTTGTCGCACCGGGTATTGCCGAGGCGCTGCTGGCCACCGCCATCGGCCTTGTCGCGGCTATTCCTGCCGTGGTCATCTACAACCACTTCACCCGCGCGATTGCCAGCTACAAGCAGGCGCTTGGCGATGCCGGGGCGGCGGTGCAGCGGCTGCTGAGCCGGGACATCGACTTTCGCAAGATCAAGGGGGTCTGAGCCATGGCCGGAGGCATCCGCGACAGCGGCGACGACGATGATCTGGCGGAAAGCCACGACATCAACGTCACGCCGTTCATTGATGTGATGCTGGTGCTGCTGATCATCTTCATGGTGGCGGCGCCGCTTTCGACAGTGGGTGTGCCCGTCAACCTGCCACGCTCGAACGCGGCCCCTGCGGAACCGATCGACGATCCGGTCTATATCACCCTGCAACCCGATCTGACGGTATCGCTGGGCGAGGATCCGGTGGCCCGCGATCAGCTTGGCCCAAGGGTGATGGCGGCCACCGGCGGGGATGTGGAAAAGCGGCTGTTCCTGCGGGCCGACGCCACCGTGCCCTATGGCGAACTGATGCAGGTGATGAACCTGCTGCGCCGGGCCGGCTTTACCAAGGTGGCGCTGATCGGGCTGGAGGCAAGTCAATGACCGACTGGGCCGAACAGGTGGCCCGTGGCCGGGCCTGGCTGGAAACCCTGTTCTGGGCCGTGGCCGCCGCGATCATCGCATTGGCGATGTCGGTTGCCGTCGCGTTTTCGGCCTGGATGAGCGACCGGATGGGGCGCGATGTGGCCCCGTCCGATGCGATGATCATCGACCTTACGGAACTGCCCGTCCAAGAGGTGATGGCCGAGGAACCGGCCCCCCCCGCGCCCCCGTCGGTTGCCCAGATGGCCGAGACCGCGCCACAGACCGAGGCCGACCCCGACCCTGTGGCAGAGGCGCCGCCAGAGCCGGAACCGTTGCCCGCCCCCGACCCCGTGGCAGAGGCTCTGCCGGAGCCGGAGCCGGAGCCATTGCCTGAGCCGGAACCCGTGGCAGAGGTGCCATCAGAACCAGAACCAGAACCGGAGCCGGTGGCGGAAGCACCGCCAGAACCGGAGCCAGAGCCAGTGCCCGACCCCGAACCGGAGTTCGAGGAGGTGGCCGCCGTTCCCGACCAGCGCCCCATGCCCCGCCCCGCGCCCAAGCCGGAGCCGCAGAAGGCAGAGCGGCCCGCCCCGGTCAAGAAAGCCGCCGCGCCGAAGAAAACCCCCGAAAGCACCCGGAACGTGACATCCACGGCGGCCAGTGCGGGAGGGGCGGCCGCCTCTGCCCGCGGGGCGCAATCGGCAGATGCGATGGCGCGCTGGAAGCGCACGATCCAGGGGCAACTGGCCCAGCATATGCAGCGGCGCAGCTTCAATCTGCGCGGGGCGCAGGCGACGATTGCGATCAGCATCGACGGTGCGGGGCGGCTCACGGGGGTTTCGTTGCGCAACGGCACAGGGAACGGCGCGGTGGACCAACAGCTTGTCGCCCATCTGCGGATGCGCGGCAGCGTGTCGGCGCCCCCGGACGGACAGGCGAATACATTGCTGTTGCCTGTCCGGTTGCAACGCTGAGCGGGCTGCCCGCGTGCGGGGATGGCTGGGGCGCCCCTGCTGGCCAACAGCGCCCCGGTGCCCAATGATCCGATGGTGCCATGCAAAAGGCCGCCCGAACGGGCGGCCTTTGGATGTCATGCCGGGGGTCGCATCACTTGCAGCGGGTTTCCGCTTCCTGCATGGCCGCGCTGAACCCCATGAGCGAGAAGGTGTCCTTGGTATCGGTCCCGCGCGAGGAGGTGCCGGTGACCACCGCTTCGCTGCCGCGTTTCATGGCGGCAAGCAGCGCGGCGTCGTCATTCGCATTGGCGGGCCATGCCCATTCGCCATCGGTGAACAGGGTGAACTTGTCGGTGCCGATTTCCACCGTCACCTGCGCGCCCTTGGCATAGCCATAGCCGGGCGTGAACGAGATTTCGCCCTTGGCGCCCTGTCCGGGGCGGAAGGTCACGAACATCATGGTATCGCCCCGGCGCACCTGCGCAGGTCTGCCGCCGCGGGTGTTCAGCGATTCCTTGGGCGCAGAAACGCCCCAGCATTCCTTGGGGCTGTCCCAGACACAAACGCTCCAGTCGGTCTTTGCCGATACGCATTTCGTCTGCTGTGCCGTTTGCGCCTCGGCGGCCGAAAGGCCCATTGCCAAAACCGCACCTACCAGCGCGCCCGCAATCCGTATCGTCATGTGTTCAGAGCCTCCAGCCGTTCCCTGCCTGTGGTCGGTTTGACCGCGTGTCCCTACGCGCCGGACCTTTTCCTGTGGCAGGGGTCATTGCAACTCGATATGTGGTCTAATAGCGCGAAACCGCCGGGCGGTGAAACCCCTTTGGGCGCCAAATCGCGCATCTGTTATACGATTCAGACGGGCAGGAGGGGCGAATGGGTGCAGTGCCGATGGTGGAACTGTGGCGCGGCGGGCGGATGGAAAGCCGCCATCTGGGCCATGCGGTGGTCTGGCACGCGACCGGCGGGCTGGTCGAAAGCTGGGGCAACGCCGAAGAGGTGATCTTTCCCCGCTCGTCGTGCAAGATGCTTCAGGCCCTTCCGTTGCTGGAAAGCGGTGCCGGCGCGGGGCTGCGCCCCGAGCAACTGGCGCTGGCCTGTGCCAGCCATCAGGGTGCGGCGCTGCATGTCGATGCTGTCGGGCGGTGGCTTCACGATATGGGCATGTCCGAGGCCGATCTGCGCTGTGGCTGCCATGAGCCGGGCGACCGGGATGAACGCGACCGCCTGATCCGCGCGCATGAGGCCCCGTGCCAGATCCACAACAACTGTTCGGGCAAGCATACCGGCTTTCTGATGCTGAACCGCCATCTGGGGGCGGATGCCGAATATGTCCTGCCCGACCATCCGGTGCAGATGGCTGTGAAACAGGCATTCGAGGAGGTGACAGGCGAAACCAGCCCAGGTTTTGGCATCGACGGCTGTTCCGCGCCGAACCACGCCTGTTCGGTCACGGGTCTTGCACGCGCCATGGCGGCCTTTGCCGGGGCCACCGGCGATGGTGATGCCCGCGACCGTGCGATGTTTGCCCTGACCCGCGCCATGGCGGCGAACCCGGCCCATGTGGCGGGCGAAACCCGCGCCTGCACCGAACTGATGCGCGAGATGCAGGGCAGGGTTGCCATCAAGACCGGCGCCGAGGCGGTGTTCATCGCCATCGTGCCGGAAAAGCAGCTTGGGATCGCGCTCAAGATCGTCGATGGCGCGACGCGCGCCTCCGAAGCCGCGATCTGCGCCCTGCTGGTGCGCCACGGGGTGCTGGAGGCCGAAGCGCCCGCCACCCGCAAGCGGCTGAATGCGGTGCAAAGCAACTGGCGCGGCGTCGAGACGGGCATGGTGCAACTGGCGCCGGGCTTTCCGGCTGGCTGAACGGGCCATGTGCCCTTGAACCCCGAGGCGCCATGGGGCCTTGTGGCCCCATGAGCGAATCAAGTGCAAACCGGCCCCTTGCGGGCGTGATGTGGATGGCCCTGGCGGGGCTGTGCTTTGTGGCCGTCACCGGGGTGATCCGCTATCTGGGGACCGACCTTCCCTCTGCGCAATCGGCGTTTCTGCGTTTTGGCTGGGCTTTCCTGTTCCTGATGCCGACGCTTGTTCCGCTGGTGCGGGCCGGATTGCCGCAGGGCGCCTGGCCGATGGTGGCCGGGCGCGGCATCATCCACACCATGGCGGTGCTGCTTTGGTTCTATGCCATGGCGCGCATTCCGGTGGCCGAAGTGACCGCCATCGGTTTTATCAACCCGATCGTGGTGACGCTGGGTGCGGTGCTGTTCCTGGGGGAAAAGCTTGCCTTTCGCCGCCTGACCGCCATCGGCTTTGCGGTGATCGGGGCGCTGGTGGTGCTGCGCCCCGGCCTGCGCGAGATCGGATCGGGCCAACTGGCGCAGGTCGCCGCCGCGATCTGTTTTGCAGGCAGCTATCTGTTCGCCAAGCGGCTGAGCGATATGCTGTCCGCCGGGGCCATCGTGGCGCTGATGTCTGCAACGGTGACGATTGGCCTGCTGCCGCTTGCGTTGGCGGTCTGGGTGCCGGTCACATGGCAGCAGGTGGCATGGCTGGGGTTGGTGGCGCTGTTTGCCACGCTGGGGCATTACATGATGACGCGGGCCTTTGCCGCGGCCCCGGTATCCGTCTCGCAGCCCGTGGTGTTCCTGCAACTCGTCTGGGCGACGATCCTGGGTGTCGTGGCCTTTGACGAGCCGGTGGACCCTTACGTCCTGCTGGGCGGGGGCATCATCATTGCCGCGATCAGCTACATGGCGCTGCGCGAGGCGCAGTTGAAACACGCGGGCGTCACGCCGGCCTCTGGCGCAGGCAAGCTTTAGCGCAGCCCAAGCCCCGCGCGCATCAAGGCCCGGCGCACCGGCGCCACCCCATAGAGCGCGCCCAGCAGCCCCGCCCGCAGATCACGCAGCGGTTGCGGCGCCAGCATCGAGGCGCGGTTCAATAGGTCGATGCCGCGCACCCGCATCTGAACATCCAGATGGCGCCGTTTGTCATAGGCGGCCAGCATCGCGGCGCTGCCAAGCGCCTCTGGCGTTTCGGTGGCCAGATCAATCAGCGCGCGCAGATCGGCCAGCGACATGTTCAGCCCCTGCGCCCCGATCGGCGGGACAACATGGGCCGCCTCGGCGATCAGCGCGGTATGCGGCGCGGTCAGGCGATCGGCGATCTGTCCGATGATGGGCCAGACGGCGCGACGGCTGGCCAGCGTCAGCGGGCCCAGAATCCCGCAGGACCGTTCTGTCATCGCCGCCTCGAACTCTGGCACGGGCAGGGCGGCAAGCCGCTCGGCCTCGGCGCCGCGCTCCATCCAGACGATGGCAGAGGCGGGCAGTCCCTCCCGGTCCGGCAGCGGGACCAGCGTGAACGGCCCGCCCGAACGATGAATTTCTGTCGAGACATTGCGATGCGGCTCGGGGTGGGTGACGGCAAGCACCACCGCCTTCTGGCCATAGCGGATGGTGCGCGCGCCGATCCCGAGCGCCTGCCGCACGGCCGAATTGCGCCCGTCCGCCGCCACCAGCAACCGCGCTGCCACCTGGCGGCCATCCGACAGCCGCACCAGCGCCGCGTCGCCCCGCGCGGTCACGCCCGCCGTGCCGACGCCGGGGCAAAACGTGACAGTCGGCAGTTCGCCCAACCGCGCCACCATCTCGCGCCGCAAGAGCCAGTTGGGCAGGTTCCAGCCAAAGGGCTGGTCCGAGACATCGGCGGCATCGAAATCGCGGGTCAGCCGCGCCACCGGCTCTGCCCCGCCTGCGTCTATGATGCGCATCACCTGCAAGGGCGCGGCATGAGGGCGCAGCCGCGACCACAGGCCCGCAGCCTCCAGCACCGCGACAGAGGGTTGCAGAAAAGCAGTGGTGCGGATGTCGGCATCCCTGGCCGTTTCCTCGGTGACAGGCGGCGCGGGATCCACGCAGATCACGCTGAACCCTGCCGCGCCAAAGGCCGCCGCCGCCGTCAGACCGGCGACACCACCGCCCGAGACCAGAACATCCACCTGCTGCCGTTCCATCTGGCACCCCCTCGTTTCGCCGCCAGTCTAGGCCGCCCGGATGGCAAGGGAAATGGGTTGCGGTGCCGCAGCCGTCACCCCAGCGTGATCAGGATCAGCACGACGAACATGACCGGCACTGCGGCAAGTGCGGCCATGGCCAGCACCGGCAGGCCCCATTGCACCGTGCCGATGATCAGCAGGCTCAGAATGCCGACGATCAGGTAGAATACCGAATCCGGCTCGCGCTCGATATCGCGGGCGATGCGGCCGATGATCGGCAGGCGGAACAGGATGCCGCCGGGGGCGGGGGTGTCGGACAGGGCCATGCGCGTCTCCATGCAATAGGTTTGGCATGGATGTGGCTTTTGCCGTGCCGTCTGCCCATCGGGCAGTTTGACGCGCTGCGTCAGGCCGCCGCAGGCATCAGGCGGCCCAGAAACTCCGTCAGGTCGTCGGTATGGTGGTGGATATGGCTGGCCGGGGCGGCCAGCGGCGCGACGTGCACTGTCTGCATTCCCATGGCATGAGGGGCGGCGAGGTTGCGCGCATCATCCTCGAACATCGCGCCGCGGGCCGGGTCCAGACCGTCGCGGGCAAAGATCGTTTCAAAGGCGGCGCGTTCCGGCTTGGGGCGGAAACCCGCCTCGACCACGCCATAGACCGCCGCGAACAGGTTCGACAGCCCCCGCGCCTCCAGCACCTTTTCGGCATAGGGCACGGTGGCGTTGGTGTAGACGATCCGCCGCCCCGGCAAGGCGGCGATCCGTGCGGCCAGCAACGGATCGGGTTGCAGGGCGTGCAGCTCTATCTCGTGCACCTCGTTCAGATAGGGGGCAGGGTCGATCCCATGCTCGGCCATCAGCCCGGCCAGCGTGGTCCCGTATTGCGCCCAATACTGCGCGCGCAGGCGGTCCGCCTCGGCCCGATCCACCTTGAGCGCCTCGGCCACCCAAGCGGTCATCCGCGCCTCGATCTGATCGAACAGGCGGGCCGAGGGGGGATAGAGTGTATTGTCCAGGTCAAAGACCCAGGCGGAGACATGAGAGAAGGATTGCGCGACCATGGCCGCACGCTAGGCGCTGGTGTCGGCAAAGGCAATGCTTTGCCTTGAATGGCGGCGCGGCTGGGGATAGCGTGCGCGCCCATGACCGCACAAGACCGCAAATCCCCGCCCGGTGCCCAGAAGGATGCCTATACCCTGATCCTGGAGGCGATCGACCGTGGCGTCTACAGGCCCGGCGACCGGCTGGTCGAATCCGAACTGGCCGACCGTTTCGGCGTGTCGCGCACCCCCGTGCGCGAGGCGTTGCAGCGGCTGGAAACCCAGTCGATGTTGGCGCGCGACGGGCGCAGCATGATTGTCGCCTCGCTCGATCACAACCAGTTGGCAGAGCTCTATGTCGTGCGATCCGAGCTGGAGGGGCTGGCCGCCCGGCTGGCCGCGCAGCACGCCAGCGACGAGGAAATCCGTGTTCTGCGCGGGATGGTCGAGGATGATCGCCGTCTGCTGGGCGACCCCGCTGCGCTGGCGCGTGCCAACCGGCGGTTCCACAAGCAGATTCATCTGGCCTCGCACAACCGCTATCTGGTGCAGCAACTGGATCTGGTGCATCGGTCCATGGCGCTGCTGGCGTCGACATCGCTTGCGGCCGAGGGCCGTGATGCGGCGGCGCTGGCCGAACATGATGCGATCATCCGCGCGATCGGGGCGCGGGATGGCGACGCCGCCTATGAGGCGCTGCGCACGCATATCTCGCGGGCCTTCGAGACGCGCCTGAAAATCGACGCAGGCGAGGTGCGCACTCGACCGGGCAAGGAGGGCTGAGCGCGGATCTCTGGCAGATCGGCCAGCGGAAGACCCTGCCGCAGGGCGCGGGCAATGCGGTCGGCGGCGGTTTCCCCGCCCACAGGCACCGCGGCGATGGCATCGGGAGCGGCGCGGAATGGCGAATTGGGCGGCCTGTGCAAGGCAGTTCCATCCGCCGGGGCGGGGTTGGGCGCCTGCCACAGGGCCTGGCCGTCGCCGACAGCGTGATCGAAATGGCCATGGCTGGTCTTGGCCCAGTAGAACGGGTTGCAGAACGCTTCCCAGACCGCGCGCCAGCCGGCGATGGCCCCCAGCGGATGGTAGAGGTGCAGCATCGGCACCACGGGCCATAGGCCATGGTGACGGGTGCGGGCCAGCCCCACGACAGCCGTTGCCATCACAAGCGCCTCGGACAGCAGGAACATCGCAATCAAGACCTGCACGCCTCCGGCAGGCAGCAAGGTCTGCATGGGGTGTGGCAGGCCAACGGAAATTGCCCACATCGTCCACATCAGCGGGGCGAGCAGAACCTGGCTTTGCGCGCCCAGAAAGACCACCTGATACCCAAGGAACCCGCGCCAGCCCAAATCGCGCCACAGGCCGACAGGGTCGCGCATGTGGATGGCCCATGTCAGGATATGCCCCTTGATCCAGCGTGATCGCTGCCGGATCCAGGGACGCAGGCGGCAGTTCGCCTCTTCATGGGTGGTGGTGGGCAGCATTTCGGTGCGCAGGCCATGCCGGGCAAGGCGGACGCCAAGGTCGGCATCCTCGGTCACGTTATGGGCATCCCAGGCGCCCACCCTGTCCAGCGCCTCGCGGCGCAGGAACAGCGTGGTTCCGCCAAGCGGCATCGGCAGGCGCAACCGTTGCAATGCGGGCATGACGACGCGGAACCAACTGGCATATTCCGCCGTGAACAGCCTGGCCAACAGATTGGTCCGGGGGTTGTAATAATCCAGGCAGCCTTGCAGGCAGGCCACATCGGGCCCGCGTTCCGCAAACCTCTGAACGACCTTTTGCAGTTGGTCCGGGTCTGGCGCATCCTCGGCGTCATAGATGCCGATGATGCTGCCGCGGCAGAAGTCCAGGGCATAGTTCATCGCCCGTGGCTTGGTGGTGATCGGCCCGTCCGGCACCGTCACGATGCGCATCCAGCCCGGAAGGGGGCAGCCGGCAAGGGCGGCGCGGGTCTCGGTGTCTTTCGCCTCCAGCACGATGACCACATCCATCAGGGCGCGGGGGTAGTCGAGCCGCCCCAGCCGTTGCAGCAGGCGCGGCGCGATGTCGGGCTCGCCATAGAGCGGGACGAGAATCGAGATCACCGGCCATCGGAGCGGACGTGCAAGGGGGGGCGCCGGGGCCGCCGTGCGGGGGCGGCGTAAGGCCAGGATCAGGGCGGTCGCGCGCAGCAGGCTGGTGGCGGCGATCGACACCACCAGCCATGCCAGAACCACCGTCAGCGCCACCATTGGCATGATCGCCAGGGCAAGGCCCAGCAGGATCGCCATGCTGGCGAGACGCCATCCGGCAAGACCGCGCCAGGCCCGTGCACTGACCGGCGCAGGCACCCGCGCTTCGGCCTGAAGACGCAGGCGCAGGCTAGCGGCGGCGGCAACCGCCTGCTGGATGGCGGGCAGGGGGGCATGGGACAGGCGGACAGGCCCAAGCGCCGCCACAACCTCGGCGGCGTGGCGCGGCCATTCCGACGGCTGGGCGAGGGCAATCAGGACTTCGCCGCCCAGAACCCGCAATGGCACCAGGCCCATTGCCAGGCATCGTTGCGGACCCAACCGTTCCACCAGGCGCGGGTCCGGTGGATCGGCCAGTGGGTCTGTCAGGGGCAGCCCGGCAAGCCAGGCGGTTGCACAGGCCAGATCGTCTTGCAGGACCATGCCCGACCCCGCCAGCGCCTCTGCCAGCGGCAGGTGCAGATGCTCGGCCTCTGCGCGGGCGTGGCGCAGATCCCCGGCCCGTATGGCGCGCATGGCAAAGAGCCGCTCGGCCAGCCGGTCGTCGTGGCTGTCGCGCTCCGCACCAATCTGGCAATCGGCGACGAATCGCCCGGCCTGGATATGCATATGCCCCTCCTGACCCGTGCAGGTTGCAAGGTCAGGGTTAACAGGGCGTTAATGCCACGCAGCACCCCAGGGGCGCCGCTCGGGCCGCGATCAGGCGGCGCGACGGGCGCGCAGCGCGGCGGCGAAACGGTCGAACAGGTAGTAGCTGTCCTGGGGGCCGGGGCTGGCCTCGGGGTGATATTGCACCGAGAACACCGGCTTGCCATCCACCGCGATACCGCAGTTCGACCCGTCGAACAGCGAGACATGGGTTTCGCTGACCCCTGCGGGCAAGGTCTGGCTGTCCACGGTGAACCCATGGTTCATGCTGGTGATCTCCACCTTGCCGGTGGTCAGATCCTTGACCGGATGGTTGGCGCCATGATGCCCGTGATTCATCTTGACCGTGCGCGCACCAAGCGCGAGCGCCAGCATCTGATGCCCAAGGCAGATGCCGAAGACCGGCAGATCCTTGGCCAGAACCCCCTGAATCATCGGCACGGCATATTCGCCGGTTGCAGCCGGGTCGCCCGGACCGTTCGACAGAAAGACCCCTTCGGGGTTCAGGGCAAGCACATCCTCTGCGGTTGCGGTGGCGGGCAGAACCGTCACCTCGCAACCGGCCGAGGCGAGGCAGCGCAGGATGTTGCGTTTTGCACCATAGTCGATGGCGACCACCCGCAGGCCCGGACCTTCGAGGCGCTTGTACCCTTCGGGCCAGGCCCACCGCATTTCATCCCATTTGTAGGATTGGGCACAGGTCACGTCCTTGGCCAGATCAAGGCCGACCAGCCCTTTCCACGACCGCGCGCGGGCGACCAGCGCCTCGATGTCGAAATTTCCGTCGGGATCATGGGCCAGCGCGACATGCGGCGCACCTTGCTGGCGGATGGCGCGGGTCAGGCGGCGGGTGTCGATACCGCCGATCCCGATCCGGCCCTTGCGGGTCATCCAGTCGTGCAGATTGCCGACCGAGCGCCAGTTCGACGGCTCTGTCGGATCCCATTTGACCACCATTCCGGCCGCGACCGGCTCGACCGTTTCGTCATCCTCGGGGGTGACGCCGACATTGCCGATATGCGGGAAGGTGAAGGTGACGACCTGACCGGCATAGGAGGGGTCGGTCATGATTTCCTGATAGCCGGTCATGGCGGTGTTGAACACCAGTTCGGCCACTGTTTCGCCAGCGGCTCCGAACCCCTGTCCGAAGAACAGCGTTCCATCGGCCAGCGCAAGGCAGGCAGTGGGGCGGGGGGCAGCGTTTGGCATGGGACACTCCGGCATAAACGGGCGCAACCTAGTCCCGGCGACGGTGGCGGTCAAGCCCTTGTGCCAAATGCGTTTTCTTTTGAAAGCAAGGACTTGGCGCATTTGCTGTGGGTTGCCCGTGCGCGCCTGCCGGGTTATGCTGCGCGCGCACACCCAAGGAGAGCCCCCATGAGCCTGCGCGAGCGCCTGAGCACTGCCCTGAAAGAGGCCATGAAGGCGCGCGAGGCTGATCGTACCTCGACCCTGCGCCTGATCAACGCGGCCATCAAGGACCGGGACATCGCCGCGCGGACCGAAAGCGCCGCAGATGGGGTGAGTGATGCAGATATTCTGGCCATTCTGGGCAAGATGGTGAAGCAGCGCCAGGAAAGCGCCCGTGTCTATGAGGAAGGCGGGCGGCTGGAACTGGCAGAGAAAGAGCTGTCCGAAATCAAGGTGATCGAGGAATTCCTGCCACGGCAGTTGTCGGAGGCCGAGGTGGGGCAGGCGATTGCAGAGGCCATCGCGGAAACGGGCGCCACCGGGATCCGGGATATGGGACGGGTGATGGCCGTGCTGAAGGGCAAGTATACCGGGCAGATGGATTTCGGCGCTGCCGGTCCGATGGTGAAGGATCGGCTGGGCTGAAGGGCCCGGCCCTGGCCCTTGCCTGATGGCGGCTGTCTGCCCTGCGTTGCGGCAGGGGCTGCATTAAGCCCCCAGGGATATTTCGGTCAGAGCAATTCGGAATGCCGTTTGCAGCGGCCCGGCCGCGACTGGATGCGGCCGTTCTTGCGCAGGTCTGGCCCTTGGCAGAGGCGCGAGGTCGGCACGGGGAGGCCGGCCTGATGGCCCGCCTAGAGGCCGTGCCGGACGGGCCGGCGCGGCGTGACCGGCGCCTCAGATGTCGGAGGCGAGTTGCGCCTTGGCTTCGGCCAGCAGCGCATCCATTTTCGCGCGGATGTCTTCCGGGGTGGCCTTGCCGGACAGATCCGCAGCGACCTTGCGCAGGACGTCATCGTCCCCGGCCTCTTCGAAATCGGATTTCACCACCTCTACGGCATAGGCATCGGCGTCGGCGCCGGTCTTGCCCAGAAGGCCCGCCGCCCAGAGACCCAGCAGCTTGTTGCGCCGGGCCGTGGCACGGAACTGCATTTCGGCATCATGGGCGAATTTCGATTCGAAGGCGCGCTGGCGGTCGTCGAAGGTGGTCATGGGAATCCCCTATGGCTGTTCCTTGCGGTTCCGTTCCATATGCCTGCCGCAGCCCCGTCCCGCAAGAGGCGCGCGCTTGCGGCATCGCATCATCTGCACTAATAGGCAGGCAGAAAGGGCGCTCGCCGCCCGGGAACCGAGGTCCGATGGCACGGCGCAAGAAAGTCTACGAAGGCAAGGCGAAGATCCTGTATGAAGGGCCGGAGCCCGGCACGCTCATCCAGTATTTCAAGGATGATGCCGCCACGCAGCCCACCCAGAAGGCGGGGCCTGCGGACGGGCGCGGTGTGCTGAACAACCGCTTGTCGGAATTCTTCATGTCGGGGCTGAACCTCATCGGCGTTCCGACGCATTTCATCCGGCGGCTGAACATGCGCGAACAGCTGATCCGCATGGTCGAGATCATTCCGGTCACCGTGACGGTGCGCAATTTTGCCGCAGGCGATCTGTCGGCCCGGTTGGGCATTCCCGAAGGCACGCCGCTGCCGCGTCCGATCGTGGAATTCTACTTCAAGGATGACAAGCTGGGGAACCCGCTGGTCACAGAAGAACATGTCATCGCCTTTGGCTGGGCCAGCCAGCAGGATCTGGATGACATGGTGGCCCTGGCGCTGCGGGTGAACGACTTTCTGTCGGGGGCCATGCTGGGCGCCGGGATCCGCCTGGCCGACTTCCAGATCGAAGTGGGCCGCACCTGGGAAGGCGATTACATGCGCCTGATCGTGGCCGACGAGATCAGCCCCGACAGCTGCCGCTTGTGGGATCTGCGCGCGGCGGAAACGCCCGACCGCGAAGGCCAGACCCGCGAGCCCGGACCGCTGGACGATGTTTATACCGAACTTGCGCGGCGGTTGGGGGTTATGCCCTCGAACGTCACCCATGCCACCAAGCCGACGCTTATCAACTGAAAGGCCGCTCTCATGGCGCTGAAGGCAACCGTTCATGTCATGTTGAAAGATGGCGTGCTTGATCCGCAAGGCGAGGCTGTGCGCCACGCGCTTGGCACGCTGGGGTTCGAGGGCGTCCAGGCTGTGCGGCAGGGCAAGGTGATCGAGCTGGATCTGGCCGCGACCGACAAGGTTGCTGCCGAGGCAGAGGTGCGCGCGATGTGCGACAAGCTGCTGGCCAATACGGTGATCGAGAAATTCACCGTGACCATCGCCTGATCAGCGCGCGCGCGGCCGGTCCCAGACCATGGCCGCCAGCCGCGGATCGTCAAAGGCGTCGGTGGCAAACTCCAGTCCCAGCCGCGGGTGTTCACGCAGGGCCTGCGCCCCAAGGCGAGTGATGCGGATGCGCCAGGTTTGCCGGTCGGAGGGCGCCTTGTCACGAAAGGCGCGGCAGGTCAGAACTGCGACATTCGCCCCCTGATCAGGGTCGCGGACCGAGGCATAGCGCAGGATCTCTGCCCCCGTCTCGCGCGCGGCGTCGGCAAGCGCCTGGCACGCGGTGTAATCTGACGGATGGGTCCACAGCGCGCTGCTGCGGGCCAGTGCGGGAGCGGTCAGATCCAGCGTCGCGGGGCTGCCCAATCTGACGCAGAACGCGGTGTAATCCGCGGCATCGTCGGGGAACGGGGTCGCAGGGCTTTCGGCATAGAACAGAAACCGATAGAACACCATTTCTGCGACGGCCGTTCCCGGTTGCTCTGCCCCGTACCACACGCCGGGCGTCAGACCAGCGCGGCGAAACCGCGATCCGTGCGGATAGGGGCGATAGCGGAACGGCGTTGCGAGCAGATAGTCCAGATCGCGGCACTCCGGCGGAACCGGGGGCTTTGTGTCCTCCAGTATGTCTTCCAGGGCCTGTTGTTCGGACAGCGAGTCCACAAGCTTGAGGGTCGAGACCCGGTGCTGCGCCTCGACCAGTCGCCAGGCAAAGCCGTCATAGGGCCGCAGCTCAGACCGGAGCGCGGCGGGCGTCCAGATAGCTGACGACATCGACAAGGCCTTGTACGCTGGTGATCCGGTCGGCGGGGCGGGCGCCCAGGGCGGTGTTCTGCGCGCCAAGCCAGGCGCGGGCCACCCGCTCATCGCCCCCGGTGATCGCATCGAGCGAGCGGAACGCACGGACCAGCAGGGCAGCCAGTTCAAAGGGTTTCGAATTTTCGGCCAGCGCCGCCTCGCCGTTGCGAAAGCGCGAGATCTGCGCCTCGGAAACGCCCAGCACATCGGCCAGCAGGCGGCCCGACATATCCAGCCGCTCGGCGGCCCGTACCGCAGCCTTGGTCAGGATCGCGCCGCGATTGGCCACCGGCGCCTGTGGATGCAGGTTCAGCATGACATGCTCCTTTCCTGAGGGAATATAGGATGCATTTCTTGCTGTGGAAAGGGGTCAGTCGCGCAAACGTGGGGGTGTGTTGCAATCGAAGTTGACGCACAGCAGGTTGACCTCGGGCGCGGCAATGATCCGCGCCATGCAGCCACAAAACGCCTCTTGTGGGCCGCCTTCGAAATGGCGGCAATCGTGGCAGGTGCCGAAACCGGGCATCTCGCGTCGTCGTGCAAGTTCTGCCACCAGCAGCGGCATGGCCTCGGACAGCGCACTGTATAGCCGCGTGGGCAGTGCCGCGACGGCGGCAGTCAGGTCGCGCAAGGGATCCTGCGACAACAAGGCGCGGCCATCGGTCGTGACGTCGTAGCAAACCTTCCGGCCATCGCGCTGGGTTTCACCCCGGCAGATCAGCCCCTTGGTTTCCAGCGCCTTCAGGGTCTGGGTTGCCGTGCCGCGCGTCGTGGCATGAAAACTGGCAAAGGCCGACGGCGTGCGGCTGGCAACATTGGCCCGCGACAGAAAGCGCAGGGCAGTCCATTGCGCGGGCGTCAGTTGCGCGTCCTGATCCTCGGCCCGCGCGGCGCGGCCAAGGTGGATCAGAAGTTCGGCGATTTCATCGGCTGTTGTCATGGAAAGATAATAGCGTTTCGAAACCTGTTTGACAATCCGTCACGGAATGATAGTTTCGAATCGAAATCATCAGCGGTGATGCCATGAACAAGCCCTTTCGCCCGCCGCAGCGCCGCCGCGGTACCGCCTTCAGCTCTGAATTTCTTGATGCCCCGACCGAAGCGGGCCTGGCCCGCGCCTGGCGCGACAAGGGCGACGAAAAGGCGCGTGACCGGCTGGTGCTGGCCCATCGGGCGCTGGCCTGGTCTGCGGCGGCCCGCATCACGCGCGGCGGACGCCCGGACGAGGATTTGATCCAGCAGGCGAATCTGGGCCTGCTGAAGGCGGCTGACCGCTTTGATCCTGACATGGGGTTCCGCTTTTCCACCTATGCCACATGGTGGGTGCGGGCAGAGATCCAGGATTATACCTATGGCGACTGGTCGCTGATCCGGCTGCCGGGGTCGTCCTCGTTGCGCCGGGTGTTCTTTGGGCTGCGCAAGGCCGAGGCAGAGTTGCAGGCCGAAGGTGTGGCCCCCGAGGATCTGGATGCCGCCATTGGCCTGCGGTTCGGTGTGGATGCCGACAAGATCGCACTTGTGCGGGAACGGCTGGCCGGGCGCGACATGTCATTGAACCAGCCGATTTCATCTGGCGATGAGGGGGGCGCAGACTGGCAGGACATGCTGGCCGACCCCGATCCCGAGGCCGATGCCGAGGTGCGGGTCGGCGCCGCCAGGGCAAAAGCGCGGCTTGCCGCCCTGATGGCCGAGCATCTTGCGCGCCTGCCTGCGCGGGACCGCCAGATCCTCGAAGGATCGGTGATGGAGGAAGATCACCGCACCCTGGCCGATCTGGGCGAGGAGTTCCAGATCTCGCGCGAACGGGTGCGCCAGTTGCGCGAACGGGCGTTGGGGGTGTTGCGAAAGGCGCTGGCCGAGGATCCGGCGGCGCGGGACTTGCTGGCCGAGGATGGTGTCGCGGTCTAGTCGCGCCCGAAAGTGACCCTCACGCATCGGCGCCCCACGGGGCGCCGCCTTGCGTTCAGCGCAGGGTGACGGCGATGGTGGCGCGGTCCATCACCGTATTGCCACGGATCAGCGTGGCCTCGCCGCTGTAGGGGCCGGGCGGCCAACCGCCTGCGGGTGTGCGGCGGCCGATATAGCGGAACGCACGGGCCTGATTACGCTCCAGCGTGATGGTCTGGTCCAGAACCACGCCGGAGGGGCCGGTCAGGCGCAGGATCACCCGGTCATCGGCGGCGGGGCCCATGAGCACCGCCCAGAGCACCAGGGCAGGGGACTGGCGCGGCAAGGGATCCGGCGTTGGCAGCCCTGCAAGCAGCGTTGCAAAATCTGGCGGGCTTGGCGCAAGGCCGACGCCGGTAATGGCGGCCGGCAGATAGGCCAGCGGCTTGGCCCACAGGCCGGGGCTGGCAGCGGCATCGCAACTGCCCGCAGGGACCGGCCGGAAGGGATCCACCGCCTGGCCATTATGGCGGACGGACAGATGCACATGGGGAAATTCTGTCCGGCCGGACAGGCCGATCTGCCCGATCGGCTGCCCTGCCGTCACCATGTCGCCCGAGCGGACCCGCACCGACCCATTGGCCAGATGGCATAGCTGCGTGTTCCAGCCGTTGCCATGGTCGATGGCGACTCCGTTGCCGCAATCCCGCCCTTCCAGCGGCGGCGCCCCTGGGGCATTGATCGCAATGTCCGGCATCCCGTCACGGATGCCGATGACCCGGCCATCGGCGGGGGCCAGAACGTTTACCCCGGATTCCATGTCGGCAAGCGTCGGAACGGCAAAATCGGTTCCGTCATGGCCGTCATAGCTGAGATGGCCGCAGGCGAAATCCCGATGTCCGGGGCCAGGGTCGATATCGACGTAGTTCTGGATGAAACAGGTGTCCCCCAATGCGCAGTCCACCGGGGGAACCAGGGTGATGTCGGCCCAGGCGGGCGTTGCCGCCATGGCCAGGGCCGCCATCCAGCGCATCAGTCTGCGGTCAGCAAAGGTGGCTTGGCACCGGTGATCCGAGGTTTCTGCGGCTCTTCGATCTGAAGGTCGATCTGTCCGTCCTTGACTGCCACGCGCACCGTGCCGCCCTTGGTCAGACGCCCGAACAGCAGTTCTTCGGCCAAGGGCTTCTTGATATGTTCCTGGATCACGCGGCCAAGCGGACGCGCGCCCATTTTCTCGTCATATCCCTTCTCGCCCAGCCAGTCGGCCGCTTCGGTGGTCAGTTCGATATGCACGCCACGGTCGATCAACTGTGCTTCGAGCTGCATGACGAACTTCTCGACAACCTTGTGAATGGTGCTGCGCTGCAACGGGGCAAAGCTGATCACCGCATCCAGACGGTTGCGGAACTCGGGCGTGAACGTCCGCTCGATCGCCGCCGTATCCTCGCCCGTCCGGGTCGTGCGGCCAAAGCCGATGGCGGTTTTCGCCAGTTCCGACGCGCCTGCGTTCGAGGTCATGATCAGGATCACGTTGCGGAAATCCACTTGCCGCCCGTTGTGGTCGGTCAGTTTCCCGTGGTCCATGACTTGCAGCAGGATGTTGTAGACATCCGGATGCGCCTTTTCGATCTCGTCCAGCAACAGCACACAATGCGGATGCTGATCGATTCCATCCGTCAGCAGGCCGCCCTGATCAAACCCGACATATCCAGGAGGCGCGCCGATCAGGCGGGATACGGCGTGCTTCTCCATATATTCCGACATGTCGAAGCGGAGCAGTTCCACACCAAGCGAGGCGGCAAGCTGTTTGGCGACCTCGGTCTTGCCCACACCTGTCGGCCCGGCGAACAGATAGTTCCCGATGGGTTTTTCCGGTTCGCGCAGACCCGCCCGCGCCAGCTTGATCGCAGAGGCCAGCGCATCAATCGCCGGATCCTGACCAAAGACCATGCGCTTGAGCGTGGTTTCCAGCTCCCGCAGCACTTCGGCATCGCCCTTGGAGACGGTCTTGGGCGGAATGCGGGCGATCTTGGCCACCACGGCCTCGATCTCCTTGGGGCCGATGGTCTTGCGCCGCTTGCTCTCGCTCAGCAGATGCTGGGCGGCCCCTGCCTCGTCGATGACGTCGATGGCCTTGTCGGGCAATTTGCGGTCATGGATATAGCGCGAGGACAGTTCCACCGCCAGGCGGATGGCATCCTTGGTATAGTTCAGTCCGTGGTGATCCTCGAAATGTGGCTTGAGCCCCATCAGGATTTTCACCGAATCCTCGACCGTCGGTTCGTTCACGTCGATCTTCTGGAACCGGCGCGACAGGGCGCGGTCCTTTTCGAAGTGCTGGCGGAACTCCTTGTAGGTCGTGGAGCCCATGCAGCGCAGCTTGCCGCCCTGCAACGCAGGCTTGAGCAGGTTGGAGGCATCCATGGCGCCGCCCGAGGTGGCGCCGGCGCCGATCACGGTGTGAATCTCGTCGATGAACAGGATCGCGTCGGGGTGATCCTCCAGTTCCTTGACGACGGCCTTCAGCCGTTCCTCGAAATCGCCGCGATAGCGGGTTCCGGCCAGCAGCGCGCCCATGTCGAGGCTGAAGATCGTGGCGCCCGACAGGATATCCGGGGTTTCGCCGCGGGTGATCTTGAGCGCCAGCCCTTCGGCGATGGCGGTCTTGCCGACGCCGGGGTCGCCGACCAGCAGGGGGTTGTTCTTGCGGCGGCGGCACAGCACCTGGATGCAGCGTTCCACCTCGGATTCGCGGCCGATCAGCGGGTCCACATCGCCCTTGCGGGCCTTGACGTTCAGATCGACGCAGTATTTCGACAGCGCCGATTCCTTGGCCTCGCCAGCCTCGGCCTTGGGGGTTTCCTGATGTTCTTCGGCGCCTTGCACCGGACGCGGTTCGCCATAGGCGGGGTTCTTGGCCACGCCATGGGCGATGAAGTTCACCGCATCATAGCGCGTCATGTCCTGTTCTTGCAGGAAATAGGCGGCGTTCGATTCGCGTTCGGCAAAGATGGCGACCAGCACATTGGCGCCCGTCACCTCGGACCGGCCGGAGGATTGCACGTGGATGGCCGCGCGCTGGATCACGCGCTGAAAGGCGGCGGTCGGCACCGCCTCCGATCCTTCGACATCGGTGATCAGATTCGACAGGTCATCGTCGATGAAATCGACCAGTGTCTTGCGCAGGGCGTCGAGATCGACCGAACAGGCCTTCATCACCCGCGCGGCATCGGGTTCTTCGATCAGGGCCAGTAGCAGATGTTCGAGGGTGGCGAGTTCATGGCGGCGCGCGTTGGCCTGGGCCAAGGCGCCATGGATGGCTTGCTCGAGGGTGGTTGTGAACGACGGCACTTCGGTGCTCCTTGTCCTGCGGGCGGGCCAGTGGCCTACCCTCGCCTCATAAGATTAAACTTCGGTTTTCTCCGGCACTGTTCAAGGCCTAATTCGGGCAACGCGCGCTTTATTCGGGCAAAAGCGACAAAAGTGATCGGAGCGCGGGGGCGTGGCGTCAGAACCGATCCTTGCGAGCACGGATCTCGGCGAAAACATCGGCATCGCTGGCACCGGACAGGCCGAGCACTGCCTTGATTTCGGGCTGGGAGGCGCGCAGGAACGGGTTGGTCGCCAGTTCCTCGGCCAGGGTGGAGGGTACGGTCGGGCGCCCGGCACTGCGGGCGGCGCCCACGGCTGCGGCGCGCTCGACCAATCTGGGATTGCCCGGCTCGATCGTCAAGGCAAAGCGGGCATTGCTTTCGGTATATTCGTGGCCCGAACAGATGATCGTGCCGGGATCAAGGGCGGCAAGACGTTGCAGGCTGGCCCACATCATCGCGGGCGATCCTTCGAACAACCGCCCGCAGCCAAGCGCCATGAGGCTGTCGCCGGTAAAGGCATGGTCGGCAAAGGCATAGGCCACATGGCCGACCGTATGCCCGGAAACGTCAATCACCCGGCCCGTTTGCGCGCCGATCCTGATCTCGTCCCCCGGCGTTGCCGCGACATCCAGCGGCGGCAGGCGATGCGAATCCGCTGCCGCCCCGACCACCCTGGCGCCGGTCGCGGCGACCAGATCGGCCACGCCGTCGATATGGTCGGGATGATGATGGGTCAGCAGAATGTCGGTCAGCCGCCAGCCCCGGTCCGCCAGCGCCGAAAGGATGGGCCCGGCCTCGGGCACGTCCACGCAGGCGATGGCGCCGGTTTGCGGGTCACGGGCCAGAAAGGCATAATTGTCCTTGAGGCAGGGGATCGTGACGAGTTCGAGCGGCATGGTAATTTTCCCTGTCGAGGCTATGGTGGGGCCAGCATCCCCTGTGAGGGCCGGTAACGCAATGCACCTCGACGTGCTCGATCTGCGCAACTTCTATTACCGCACGCGCCTTGGCCGTGCGGCGCAGAAGGCGATCCGCGACCAGTTGGTCACGATGTGGCCGCCGCGCGCCGGGGACAGCGTGGCGGGTTTCGGCTTTGCCGTGCCGCTGCTGCGGCCCTACCTGGCCGAGGCGCGGCGCGTCATCGGGCTGATGCCCGGACCTCAGGGCGTCATGCCCTGGCCCGCGGGGCTGCCCAATGTCAGTGTGTTGTGCGAAGAAACGCACTGGCCGTTGCCCAATGGCTGCCTTGACCGTCTGGTGCTGATGCATGGTCTTGAAACCTCTGACAATCCGACGGCCGTTCTGGAAGAATGCGCCCGCGTGCTGGCGCCCGAGGGGCGCCTGCTGGTGATCGTGCCGAACCGGGCGGGGCTGTGGTCGCGCGGGGATGGCACGCCGTTCGGATTCGGGCGGCCCTATTCGTCCGGACAACTGGAGAGCCAGTTGAAGCGCAACGGCTTTCTTCCCGAGCGGACGATTTCCGCGCTGTATCTGCCTCCCAACGGCGGACGGTTCTGGTTACGCACGGCAGAGTTCTGGGAGCGCAACATGTGGCGGCTCATGCCCTGGCGCGCGGGCGGGGTGATCATGGTCGAGGCCAGCCGCCAGGTCTGGTCGCCGCGCAAGGGCGGGCTGGGCGCGGTGGTGCGCGCGCCGCTGAAGGTGCTGGAAGGCGCCACCCGTCCGGTTGCCGAACCCGGCACGGCGCGCGGCGGCTAGGTCGGGGCAGGGGGGCTGCCATGCCTGCGGCTACGCGCGCGCAGATTCGCCGCCTGTCTCACGGGTGACGGTCCGGTCGGGCACAATGGCCGGGGGGCGCGCAATTCGCCCGCAGGATCGCACCATGTCAAATGTTTGCGACCAACATGCCCGCTGCTTGATGCCTTCGCGGTTGCGGCACGTAAAGTCCTCTGCTAGACGCAACCCGAATTTGAGACGCAGGCCATCGGTCTGCGCCACGGGTGGACCTTGACCGGGCGTTCGGCAGTCACGCCGTGCGTCTGCAAGGCTAGAGACAACGGAAGGGCTGACGTGTCCGAACCAGCTTCGATTTCCCAGGGCATCGCAGCGCGCTATGCGCTGGCATTGTTCGACCTGAGCAAGGAAGGCGCCGCGCTGTCGGCGCTGGAGGCAGACACGGATGCGCTGGATGCCGCCCTGACGGTCAGTGCCGACCTGCGCGATGCGATCACCTCGCCGGTGCTGAGCCGCGATGACCAGGGCCGCGTGATCGCTGCCGTCGCCGCCAAGATGGGGCTGTCCACGCTGACCAGCAACACGCTGGCGCTGATGGCCGCAAAACGCCGCCTGTTCGTGCTGCCGCATCTGGTGGCGGACCTGCGTGCGCGCATCGCGGCAGAAAAGGGCGAAGTGACCGCCGAGGTCGCCTCTGCCGTGGAACTGACCGCCGAACAGGCTGCCGCCCTTGCGGAAACGCTGAAGGCCAGCATCGGCAAGACCGTCAAGTTGAACACGACCGTCGATGAATCGCTCATCGGTGGTCTCGTCGTAAAAGTGGGCTCGAAGATGATCGACACGTCGATCCGCGCCAAGCTCGCTTCTCTCCAGAATGCCATGAAAGAGGTTGGGTGATGGGAATCCAGGCTGCTGAGATCTCTGCGATCCTCAAGGAGCAGATCAAGAACTTCGGCAAGGACGCCGAAGTGGCCGAAGTCGGCCGCGTGTTGTCGGTCGGCGACGGGATTGCCCGCGTCTATGGCCTCGACAACGTGCAAGCCGGTGAAATGGTGGAATTCCCCGGCGGCGTCCGTGGCATGGTGCTGAACCTCGAAACCGACAACGTCGGTATCGTGATCTTCGGCGACGACCGCGACATCAAGGAAGGCGACACCGTCAAGCGCACCAAGTCCATCGTGGACGTGCCTGCGGGCGATGCCCTGCTGGGCCGCGTTGTGGACGGTCTGGGCAACCCGATCGACGGCAAGGGCCCGATCGCAGCCACCGAGCGCCGCGTCGCTGACGTCAAGGCACCGGGCATCATCCCGCGCAAATCGGTGCACGAGCCGATGGCCACCGGCATCAAGGCCATCGACGCCATGATCCCGATCGGCCGCGGCCAGCGCGAACTGATCATCGGCGACCGTCAGACCGGCAAGACCGCTGTGGCGCTGGACACGATTCTGAACCAGAAGTCCTACAACGAGGCGGCTGGCGACGACGAATCGAAAAAGCTGTACTGCATCTATGTCGCCATCGGTCAAAAGCGTTCGACCGTGGCACAGCTGGTGAAGAAGCTCGAGGAAACCGGCGCGATGGCCTATACCATCGTCGTGGCCGCGACCGCCTCGGACCCGGCACCTTTGCAGTATCTGGCCCCCTATTCGGCCACCGCCATGGCGGAATACTTCCGCGACAACGGCCGTCACGCGCTGATCATCTATGATGACCTGTCGAAACAGGCCGTGTCCTACCGCCAGATGTCGCTGCTGCTGCGCCGCCCGCCGGGCCGCGAAGCCTATCCGGGCGACGTGTTCTATCTGCACTCCCGCCTGCTGGAACGTTCGGCCAAGCTGAACGAGGATTTCGGTTCGGGCTCGCTGACCGCGCTGCCGGTGATCGAAACCCAGGGCGGCGACGTGTCGGCCTTTATTCCGACCAACGTGATCTCGATCACCGACGGCCAGATCTTCCTGGAAACCGAACTGTTCTACCAGGGCATCCGCCCCGCCGTGAACACGGGTCTGTCGGTGTCGCGCGTCGGGTCGTCGGCCCAGACCAACTCGATGAAGACGGTGGCCGGCCCGGTGAAACTGTCGCTGGCCCAGTACCGCGAGATGGCGGCCTTCGCCCAGTTCGGCTCGGACCTCGATGCCTCGACCCAGGCACTGCTGAACCGTGGCGCGCGCCTGACCGAGTTGATGAAGCAGCCGCAGTATTCGCCGCTGACCAACGCGGAAATCGTCTGCGTGATCTATGCGGGCACCGCGGGCTTCCTCGACAAGGTTGCCGTCAAGGACGTCGGCCGTTTCGAAGCCGGTCTGCTGAACTTCCTGCGCACCAAGCGCAAGGACGTGCTGGACTGGATCTCGAACAGCGACCCCAAGATCAAGGGCGCCGACGAGCAGAAGCTGAAAGACGCAATCGCCGAATTCGCCAAAGATTTCGCGTAAGCGGCCTGAAAGGACAGGGATATGCCCAGCCTTAAGGACCTGAAGAACCGGATCGGAAGCGTCAAGAACACGCGGAAGATCACCAAGGCGATGCAGATGGTCGCCGCCGCGAAGCTGCGCCGTGCGCAGGACGCGGCGGAAGCCGCGCGCCCCTATGCCGAACGCATGACCGCCGTGATGGCCGGTCTTGCGGCCTCGGTCGGCAACGCGGAAGGCGCACCGCGCCTTCTGGCCGGGACGGGTGCGGACAAAGTCCACCTCCTGGTGGTGATGACGGCCGAGCGTGGTCTGTGCGGTGGTTTCAACTCGACCATCGTGCGTCTGGCCCGCGCCCATGCCCAACGGCTTCTGCTGGCGGGCAAGACGGTGAAAATTCTCACCGTCGGCAAGAAGGGCCGCGAGCAACTGCGCCGCGATCTGGGCAACCATTTCGTCGGCCATGTCGATCTGAGCGAAGTGAAACGTCTGGGATATGTCGATGCGAACAGCATCGCACAGAATGTCCTCGCGCGTTTCGAGGCTGGCGAGTTCGACGTTGCCACCATCTTCTACAACCGCTTCCAGTCGGTGATCAGCCAGATTCCGACCGCGCAGCAGATCATCCCGGCCCAGTTCGAGGCAGGCGCGCAGGCCAATGCGCTCTATGACTATGAGCCCTCCGAGGAATCGATCCTGGCAGACCTGCTGCCGCGCAGCATTGCCACGCAGATCTTTACGGCTCTGCTGGAGAATGCCGCATCGGAACAGGGCGCGCGCATGTCCGCGATGGACAATGCGACGCGCAACGCGGGCGACATGATCAACAAACTGACGATCCAGTACAACCGGAGCCGTCAGGCCGCGATCACCAAGGAACTCATCGAAATCATCTCGGGCGCCGAGGCGCTCTGACGACCTGAACGGAGATAGACAATGGCTCAAGCGAAGGCTACCGGCAAGGTGACGCAGGTCATCGGCGCCGTCGTCGACGTGCAGTTCGATGGCGCACTGCCCGCGATTCTGAACGCGCTGGAAACCGACAACAACGGCAAGCGTCTGGTGCTCGAAGTGGCGCAGCACCTCGGCGAAAGCACTGTGCGCGCCGTGGCGATGGATGCAACCGAAGGTCTGGTGCGTGGCGCCGCCGTGACCGACCTTGGCGCCCCGATCTCGGTGCCGGTAGGCTCGGCCACGCTGGGCCGCATCCTGAACGTCATCGGCGAGCCGGTGGATGAAAAGGGCCCGGTCAACGCGACCACGACCCGCGCCATCCACCAGCCCGCACCCGCCTTTGCCGACCAGGCAACCGAAAGCCAGATCCTCGTGACCGGGATCAAGGTGATCGACCTGCTGGCCCCCTATACCAAGGGCGGCAAGATCGGCCTGTTCGGCGGCGCCGGCGTGGGCAAGACGGTTCTGATCATGGAACTGATCAACAACATCGCCAAGGTGCACTCGGGCGTGTCGGTGTTCGCCGGCGTGGGCGAACGGACCCGCGAAGGCAACGACCTCTATCACGAGATGATCGAATCGGGCGTTATCGACATCGAAGACCTGACCAAGTCGAAGATCGCCCTGGTCTACGGCCAGATGAACGAACCTCCGGGCGCCCGGATGCGGATCGCGCTGTCGGGTCTGACCCTGGCCGAGCAGTTCCGTGATGAAACCGGCTCGGACGTGCTGTTCTTCGTGGACAACATCTTCCGCTTTACCCAGGCCGGGTCCGAAGTGTCGGCTCTGCTGGGCCGCATCCCGTCCGCCGTGGGCTATCAGCCGACGCTGGCCACCGACATGGGCGCGATGCAGGAACGCATCACCTCGACCAAGAACGGCTCGATCACCTCGGTGCAGGCCGTCTACGTTCCGGCCGACGACCTTACCGACCCGGCGCCTGCGACCTCGTTCGCTCACCTCGATGCGACCACCGTGCTTGACCGCGCGATCTCGGAAAAGGGTATCTACCCGGCCGTGGACCCGCTCGGCTCGACCTCGCGCCTGCTCGACCCGCTGATCATCGGCGAAGAGCATTACAAGGTGGCGACCGACGTGCAGAAGGTGTTGCAACGCTACAAGTCGCTGCAGGACATCATCGCCATCCTCGGGATGGACGAACTGTCCGAGGACGACAAACTGGCCGTGGCCCGCGCCCGGAAACTGGAACGTTTCCTGTCGCAGCCCTTCGACGTGGCCAAGGTGTTCACCGGCTCGGATGGTGTGCAGGTTCCGCTGGAAAAGACCATCGCCTCGTTCAAGGCCGTGGTTGCCGGTGAATACGACCATCTCCCCGAAGCCGCCTTTTACATGGTGGGCGACATCGACGAGGTGATCGCGAAAGCCGAACGTCTCGCCGCTGCGGCGTAAGGGGGCACAATGGCCAACACGGTGCAATTCGACCTGGTCTCGCCGGAGCGGAAGCTGTCTTCCGTTGCCGCGACCGAGGTTCAGATCCCCGGCGCCGAAGGCGACCTGACGGCGATGCAGGGGCATTCGCCCCTCATCACCACGCTGCGCCCCGGTGTGCTCAAGGCGGTATCCGCCGCGGGCACCCAGGCCTATGCGGTGACGGGTGGCTTTGCCGAGATCACGGCGGGTTCGGTGTCGGTGCTGGCAGAACAGGCCATTCCGGTGGCCGAAGCAACGGCCGCCGTGCTGGACGCGCTGATCTCGGACGCAAGACAGCGCGCCGAAACTGCGACTGACAAGGCCGCCGCCGATAAATTCGCAGCCGATATGGTTGCGCTGAAGGCGGCTGTCGGCGCCTGATCGCGATAGCAGACCCCAAAGCCCCCGTGTCGGAACCCCGGCGCGGGGGTTTTTTTGATTGGCTGCGATCATCCCCACCGGCAGCGGTGCAGGGGGGCCAACCCCCCGTCCGGCTGGGGCCGGACTCCCCCCGGGGTATTTGGTGCAAGATGAAAGATGACGTGCGCGCGACGCCCATTCATCTTGCCTGAAATACCCCCGCCGGAGGCATCCGGCAGTGCCGCCAACCTGCCGATAGAAAACCGGGCGCTGGTGACGATCTGCCCGAAAATACTCCATATCGTCGCTGATTATCGGTCGGATCGCCCGGCATACTGGTCAGAGTGCCGAAGCAGGAGTCGCCCATGACCATCGTCCCCGTCCCATCCCCCGCGCCCTCGCCGCGCGCGATGATCCCCTTTGTCAGCGTCGATTCGATGATGCGGTTGGTGAACAGGGTGGGGGTTGAGCAGGTGCTGTCCGAGTTGGCCGAGACGATCGAGGCGGATTTCCGGCGCTGGCCAGCCTTTGACAAGACGCCCCGTGTGGCGTCGCATTCCGATGTCGGCGTGATCGAACTGATGCCGGCCTCGGACGGTGATTTCTATGGTTTCAAATATGTGAACGGCCATCCGGGCAACCCGATCAGCGGGTTGCAGACGGTGACCGCCTTTGGCGTGCTGGCCGAAGTGGCGACGGGCTATCCGGTTCTCCTGTCGGAAATGACGCTGTTGACCGCGCTGCGCACTGCGGCGACGTCGGCCATGGCAGCGCGGCATCTGGCCCCCAAGGGCGCGCGGGTCATGGCGATGATCGGCAATGGTGCCCAGTCGGAGTTTCAGGCGCTGGCGTTCAAGGCGGTATGTGGCATCACCGAGGTTCGGTTGTGGGATATCGACCCTGCCGCCACGGCGCGCTGTGCGGGCAATCTTGCGGGCAGCGGGTTGAGTGTCACGCCCTGCCGCAGTGCCGAGTCTGCCATAGAGGGCGCGCAGATCATCACCACCTGTACCGCCGACAAGGCCCATGCGACGATTCTGACCGACAATATGGTCGGTGCCGGCGTGCATCTGAATGCCATTGGCGGGGATTGTCCGGGCAAGACCGAGCTAGCGGCTGCGATCCTGCACCGATCCACGATCTTTGTGGAATATCCGCCGCAGACACGGATCGAAGGCGAGATCCAGCAACTGGCGCCTGATCATCCGGTCACCGAGTTGTGGGAGGTGATCACCGGGGCGGCCGTGGGCCGGACGGATGACGCCCAGATCACGTTGTTCGACGGTGTCGGTTTTGCCATCGAGGATTTCAGCGCATTGATGTGGTTGCATAGGCGCATCGGGGGCACGGGGCTGGCGCAGATGCTGGACATGATCGCCGACCCGGACGAACCGCGCGATCTGTATGGCATGTTGCGCCGGGCGGGCGCCTAGGGGGCCTAGCCGCGCACCATCAGCCGTTCCAGCCCGTGGAAGTGGTAGGCATTGGCATATTGCGGCTGTCCCACCAGTTTCAGCGCGGGCCGCGTCGCGAACAGGATCGGCAGGGCGATCTGCAATTCCAGCCGGGCAAGCGGGGCGCCGACGCAGAAATGCAAGCCCCCGCCAAAGGCCAGGTTGCCTTGTGCAGGCCGGTTCGGCTTGAACCGCTGGGGGGCATCGTACATGTGCGGATCGCGGTTCGCCGCGCCCAGCAGGCAGGCCACCCGGTCGCCACGCTGGAAGGTGTGGCCCATCACCTGCACCTCCTCATAGGCCCAGCGGGTGAACAGATGCAGTGGCGGATCCCAGCGCAGGATCTCCTCGACCGTTGCGGCGATCCGCTCTGGCCCAAGTGTTTCGGGGCCGCAGCGGTGCTCCAGCAGGGCCTTGACCCCGTTGCCGATGCTGTGGACCGTTGCTTCGTGCCCGGCATTCAGCAGCAGGATGCAGGTGGTGATCAACTCGTCGGTGGACAGCCGATCGCCTTCGGATTCGGCGGCGATCAGGTGGGTGATCAGATCGTCGCCCGGACGGGCCCGGCGCTTGGCCACATAGTCCCGCAGGAAGCCGGCAAAGTCCGCCGCTGCGGTGGCCGCCTCGTGTTCCATCTGAAGGCTGCGACTGGCCTGATACATGCCGACCATCGCATTCGACCAGCGCAGCAGTTCGGGCGCCATGGTTTCGGGCACGCCCAGCAGACGGGCGATGATGCGGACCGGCAGCGGCTGGGCAAAGCTGGTCAGCAGGTCGAAGGGTGTATCGCGGGGCAGGCGGCTGGCCAGATCCTGCGCCAGCGCGGCAATCTCGGGCCCCAGTGCCGCGATCCGGCGCGAGGTGAAGGCGCGCAGCACCAGGCCGCGCAAGCGCGTGTGCCGCGGCGGCTCCAGTTCCAGCATGGAATGGTTTTCCACCGCATAGAACGGGGCCAGATGGTCCGGGACAGGCTGGCGCAGTTCTGCCGGCTCTTCCCGGCCAAAGCGGCGGTCGCGCAGGATGCTGTTCACGGCCGCGTGGCTGACAGCGGCCGCCATGCCGTAGTCGTCCCACCAGAAGATCGGCCCATGGGCGCGGGCGCGGTCATAAAACGTGTAGGGAGCCTGCACGAAGGCGGGGTCGGTGGGGGATTGGGTCAGGTGTTGCATGGTATCCTGCGGATCGGTCGATCCACAGGATAGGCGCGCGTCACCGCCCCCGCCAGATCCAACCGCCGCCCAGCACGCGCGAGCCTTCGAGCGCGTAGAACACGCAGGCCTGCCCGGCACTGACCCCGTCTTCGGGGGTGAACAGCTCGACCTCGGCCTCGGTGTCCGACAGCGGGCGGATGACGGCGGGCCGGGGCGGACGGGTAGAGCGGACCTTGACCATCACCTCCCATTCCGGGCGCGAGGACAGCGGGGCATCGCCCAGCCAGTTCACTTCGCGCACCGGGATGGTGCGGGTCGACAGCGCGTCCTTGGGGCCGACGATCACGCGGCGCGTGTCCGGGTCCAGCCGCACCACGTAAAGCGGATCGGCCAGGCCGCCGATGCCCAGACCCTTGCGCTGGCCGATGGTGTAGTGAATCACCCCGCGGTGGTCGCCCAGCACGCGGCCCTGCATGTCCACGATCTCGCCAGGGTCGGCGGCTCCGGGGCGCAGCTTTTCGATGACGCTGGCGTAATTTCCGTTCGGCACGAAGCAGATGTCCTGGCTGTCGGGCTTGTCGGCGACGGGCAGGCCATATTTTGCCGCGAGCGCCCGTGTCTCTGCCTTGGATTGCAGATGCCCCAGCGGAAAGCGCAGATAGCTCAGTTGCTCGGGCGTGGTCGAGAACAGGAAATAGCTCTGGTCGCGGTTGGAGTCGGCTGCCGAATGCAGTTCGGGTCCGTGCAGGCCCATCTTGCGCTGGATATAGTGGCCCGTTGCCATGCAATCGGCGTCGAGTTCGCGCGCGGTGTTCAGCAAATCCTTGAACTTGACCCGTTCGTTGCAGCGAATGCAGGGGACGGGGGTGGCACCGGCCAGATAGGCATCGGCGAATTCCTCGATCACCGCTTCGCGGAAGGTGTTTTCGTAATCCAGCACATAATGCGGAAAGCCCATCGTCTCGGCCACGCGGCGGGCGTCGTGGATGTCGCGGCCTGCGCAGCAGGCGCCCTTTTTCGCCAGTGCGGCGCCGTGATCATAGAGTTGCAGGGTGACGCCCACAACGTCGTAGCCTTGTTCCGCCAGCATCGCGGCGACGACCGACGAATCCACGCCGCCCGACATCGCCACCACAACGCGGGTGTCGGCAGGGGCCTTTGGAAGGCCGAGCGAATTCAGGGGCATATCACGCGGCATGGGTCGTCTCCTGGGAATGTGAAAGGATATAGGAAAATGCTGCGCATTCTCCAACCCCCTGCTTCACCGTCAATTAAGCCTGTCGGCGCACCATCGCCCCCGATGGACGAGGAAATGCCGATGTATCTCAAACGTGTCGAAGGGCCGCGCCAGATTACCTTGCCGGATGGCAGCATCCTGTCGCGTGCCGATCTGCCGCCGCCGGACACCCGTCGCTGGGTTGCCAGCCGCAAGGCGGTGGTGGTCAAGGCGGTCAGCCACGGCCTGATCCTGCGGGCAGAGGCGCTGGAGCGTTACGCCCTGTCGGACGAAGAGTTCGATCTGTGGTGCGCCGCCGTCGAAGCCCATGGCGAAAACGCACTCAAGGTGACGGCAATTCAGAAATACAGACAACTTTAAGTTGTATTCCCGGATTGTTCTGCCAAGGTAACCAGCGATTAACCATTGCACGTGAAAGTTGTCAGTAGCAAGGGCTGCCAGAGCGGAGACAACAGATGCGAATCCTGCTGGTCGAAGACGACCCAACCACCTCGCGCAGCATCGAATTGATGCTGACCCACGCCAACCTCAATGTCTATTGCACCGATCTGGGCGAAGAGGGGATCGATCTAGCAAAGCTGTATGACTACGATCTGATCCTTCTGGATCTGAACCTGCCGGATATGAACGGGCACGAGGTGCTGCGTCAGTTGCGTATCGCGCGGGTTGATACCCCGATCCTGATCCTGTCAGGCGCGGATGATACGGACAGCAAGATCAAGGGGTTCGGTTTCGGCGCGGACGACTATCTGACAAAACCGTTCCACCGCGAGGAACTGGTCGCCCGTATTCACGCAATCATCCGCCGCTCCAAAGGGCATTCCCAGTCGGTCATCCGGACCGGGCGGGTGAATGTCAATCTTGATGCCAAGACGGTGGATGTCGAAGGCAAGACCGTGCATCTGACCGGCAAGGAATATCAGATGCTGGAGCTGCTGTCCTTGCGCAAGGGCACCACGCTGACCAAGGAAATGTTCCTGAATCATCTCTATGGCGGCATGGATGAACCCGAATTGAAGATCATAGATGTCTTCATCTGCAAGTTGCGCAAGAAACTGGCCATCGCCACCGGCGGCGACAACCATATCGAAACGGTCTGGGGGCGTGGCTATGTCCTACGCGATCCGGTGCCGGGCGCAGGCGATCGGCTTGCCGCCTCTGCCTGACTTCCCTTTGTCGACGCGGCCCCCTAAACCAAGGGGACAACAGCCGCAGAGGGTGTCATGGGCGAACGACCTGCCGAACAGATGACCAGGGCCGAAGCTGCGGCCGAATGGGGGGAACTGGCCACCAAGATCGCGCAGGCGAACACGGAGTATCACCGTGACGATGCCCCGACGATCAGCGATGCCGCCTACGACGGGTTGAAACGGCGCCTTCAGGAGCTGGAGGCCGCCTTTCCCGACCTGGCCGATTCGACCAGCCCGACCCAGGCTGTGGGGGGGCCGCTGGCCGAAGGGTTCGGCAAACTGCGCCACCAGGTGCCCATGCTCAGCCTCGAAAATGCGTTCGAGGATGCAGATGTCGCCGATTTCGCCGACCGCGTGCGTCGATTTCTGGGGATTGAGGACGGCATCGCCTTCACCGCCGAACCCAAGATCGACGGCCTCAGCCTGTCCTTGCGGTATGAAAAGGGCGTTCTGGTACAGGCGGCCACCCGCGGAGATGGCGAGATCGGCGAGAATGTGACAGCGAATGCCCGCACAATTGCGGACATACCGCAACAGCTTGCCGATGCCCCCGAGGAACTGGAGGTGCGGGGCGAGGTCTATATGTCGCACGCGGATTTCGCCGCGCTCAACGCGGCGCAATCGCAGCGTGGCGGCAAGATTTTCGCCAATCCGCGCAACGCCGCTGCGGGCAGCTTGCGCCAGTTGGATGCAACCATCACCGCCGCCCGGCCGCTGCGGTTCTTCGCCTATGCCTGGGGCGCGCTCAGCGCGCCGTTGGCCCCGACGCAGTTCGGCGCGATAAAGCGGCTTGCGGCGCTGGGGTTTCAGACCAATCCGCTGACCGCGCTTTGCACAACCCCTGCCGAGCTTCTGGCCCATTACGCCCGGATCGAGGCGCAGCGCGCAACGCTGGGCTATGACATCGACGGCGTGGTCTACAAGGTGAACGATCTGGCCTTGCAACAGCGGCTGGGCTTTCGCGCCAATACCCCCCGCTGGGCCATCGCGCATAAATTTCCCGCCGAACTCGCCTGGACGCGGCTGGAAGGGATCGACATTCAGGTCGGCCGCACGGGTGCCATGTCGCCGGTTGCCCGGTTGTCGCCGGTCACGGTGGGCGGCGTCGTGGTGTCGAATGCCACCCTGCACAACGAGGATTATATCGCCGGACGCGACAGCCGGGGCGCGACGATCCGGGGCGGCAAGGACATCCGGATCGGCGACTGGGTGCAGATCTACCGTGCGGGTGATGTGATTCCCAAGGTGGCCGATGTCGATCTGTCGCGCCGCCCGCCCGAGGCCACCCCCTATGTCTTTCCCGACACCTGCCCGGAATGCGGCAGCCCGGCGATCCGCGAGGCGGGCGATTCGGCGCGGCGCTGCACCGGGGGGCTTGTGTGCCCGGCGCAGGCGGTGGAACGGCTGCGCCATTTTGTCAGCCGCGCCGCCTTTGACATCGAAGGTCTGGGCGCGCGGCAGGTGGAGTTCTTTTACTACCTGGGCAAGATCGACCTGCCAGCCGACATCTTTACCCTGGCGGAACGGGATGGCGGCGATGCTGCGATGGTGGTGGATCCCCGCCGCCGCCTGTCGAACCACGATGATGTGCCGGAGCCCTGGGGGCCCTTGCACGATCAACTGGTCGAGATCTTGCGCGCTTCGGGCGTTCCGGTCGAGGATCACAACACCGAGGCGCTGATCGCGGGGTTGCGGCATCTGGCGGGCAAGCCGCTGTCGCGGGTCAAGGGTTTTGGCGAGAAAAGCACCCAGAACCTGTTTGCCGCGATCGAGGAGCGGCGGAGCATCGCTTTGTCGCGGCTGATCTTTGCGCTTGGCATCCGCCATGTCGGCGAAGTGGCGGCCAAGGATCTGGCGCGGCATTTCGGCAGTTGGTCTGCGCTGGCCGATGCGGTGGATATGGCCTTGCCCGCCGCCCGCCGCCATCTGCTGGCCGATGAGGCCGAGGCGGCCGAGCGCGCGGCGGCGGCCGCCGCTGGCCGCCGGGCCGAAATCACCCGTACCCGCGAAAAGGTCTGGGCCGATCCGCCCGTTCCCCCCGAGGCGCGCGCGGCCTGGGACGATCTGCTGGCCATCGAGGGCCTGGGCGCCGTGCTGGCCGCATCGCTTGTCACCACATTGGAACGCGATGGCCCCGAACGGGCCGCCGTGGACCGGCTGATCGCGCAACTGACCGAGATCGAGCCGCCCGAGGCTCGCGCCACCGCCAGCCCGGTCGCGGGCAGCACTGTCGTGTTCACCGGCACGCTGGAGCGTATGACGCGGTCCGAGGCCAAGGCACGGGCGGAATCGCTGGGGGCCAAGGTGGCGGGCTCCGTCTCGGCCAAGACGACCTATCTGGTGGCTGGGCCGGGGGCAGGGTCCAAGGCGACCAAGGCCGCCGAACTGGGCGTCACCGTCCTGACCGAGGCGGAATGGCTGGAGTTGATCGGCGGATGAGCCGGCCCGAGGCCCTGTTCCCGCTGTTCGCCGAGCTGGAAACGCTGCCAGGCGTGGGCGAGAAATCGGCCCGCGCCTTTGCGGCGCTGGATGTGGTGCGCCCGCGCGACCTGTTGTTCCTGCTGCCGCATTCGGTGGTGGACCGGCGCCGCCGTGACTCGATCCGCGATGTGACGCCGCCCGCGATCCTGACGGTCGAGGTCGAGATCGGCGCCCATTTTCCCGCGCGCCGCAAGGGGGGGCCGACGCGGGTCATGGTGCGCGATGCGCTGACGGAATTTCCGCTGGTCTTTTTTCATCCGCGCGGGGACTGGGTGCAAAAACAACTGCCCTCGGGGCAGCGCCGGGTCGTCTCTGGCAAGGTCGAGCTGTTTGACGGCATTGCCCAGATGGTCCATCCCGACCTGATCCTGCGGCCCGAGGATGCTGCGGATCTGCCTGGGTTCGAGCCGGTCTATCCCGCTGCCGCAGGTTTGACCCAACGCCTGATCCACAAGGCGGTGCAGGGCGCCGTGACGCGCCTGCCGCAGCCGCCCGAATGGATCGACCCGCATCTTCTGGCGCGCGAAGGCTGGCCTGCCTGGGCCGAGGCCATCGCCGCAGTTCACGCCCCGCAAGGCGCCGCCGATCTGGCGCCGACCGCGCCCGCCCGGCAGCGTCTGGCCTATGACGAGTTGTTCGCGCATCAGCTTACCCTTGCGCTTGCCCGCGCGCAGCAGCGGCGCAAGCCGGGGCGGGTGACGGCCGGGCATCAGCGGTTGCAGTCGAAGGTGCTGGCCGGGCTGCCGTATCGTCCGACACATGCCCAGACCCGCGCCGTTTCGGAAATCGCTGGCGACATGGCGGCGCCGCACCGTATGAACCGGCTGTTGCAGGGCGATGTCGGGGCGGGGAAAACCCTTGTCGCCTTTCTTGCGCTGGTGATCGCGGTCGAGGCAGGGGGGCAGGGGGTGATGATGGCCCCGACCGAGATTCTGGCCCGCCAGCACTGGGAGGGTCTGCGCCCGCTGGCGGAACTGGCGGGTGTACGGCTGGACCTGTTGACCGGGCGCGACAAGGGCGCCGAACGGGCCGCCAAGCTGGCCGCGCTGGCTCGGGGCGAGATCGGGATTCTGGTCGGAACCCATGCCGTGTTTCAGAAGGATGTGGTCTTTGCCGACCTGCGCCTTGCGGTGATCGACGAGCAGCACCGCTTTGGCGTGGCCCAGCGGATGGAACTGGGCGCCAAGGGGCAGGCGGTCGATGTGCTGGTGATGACGGCCACGCCGATCCCGCGCAGCCTGGCGCTGGCGCAGTTCGGCGACATGGACATTTCGGTTCTCGATGAAAAGCCGCCGGGGCGCACGCCGGTCAAGACGGTGCTGATTCCCGGCGCCCGGATGGACGAGGTTGTCGCGCATCTGCGCCGTGCGGTGGCCGAGGGGCGTCAGGCCTATTGGGTCTGCCCGCTGGTCGAGGAATCGGAATCGGTCGATCTGACGGCGGCCGAAGATCGCTTTGTCCATCTGCGCGCCGCCTTGGGCGAGGGGGTGGTCGCGATGGTTCATGGCCAGATGCCCGCGGCCGACAAGGATGCGGCCATGGCGCGGTTCGTTGCAGGCGAGGCGCGGGTTCTGGTGGCGACAACGGTCATCGAGGTGGGGGTGAACGTGCCCAATGCCTCGATCATGGTGATCGAGCGGGCCGAGAGTTTCGGGCTGGCACAGTTGCACCAGTTGCGCGGGCGTGTGGGCCGGGGCGCGGCGGACTCGACCTGTCTGATGCTGTATCAGGGGCCTTTGGGGGAAACCGCACGGCGGCGCCTGCAAATCCTGCGCGATACCGAGGATGGCTTTCGCATCGCCGAGGAGGATCTGGCGATCCGCGGGGCGGGGGATCTGATCGGGACCGCGCAATCGGGTCTGCCGCGCTTTCGCACCGCCGATCCCGAACGTCAGGCGGGGCTGATGGAAACGGCACAATCCGATGCGCGCGCGCTGTTGGCCACAGATCCGGGGCTGGGCAGCCCGCGCGGGCAGGCCGCGCGATTCCTGCTGTGGTTGCTGGATCAGGACAAGGCGATCCGCCTGATCGGGGTGGGCTGAGGGCCCGCCTTGATCGGCCCGCGCGGTCAGCCTAGCTCAGCGCAGCCTTAAGCCGTTGGGACAGCGTGTCGGTATCGGGCACGACGGCGGCGTAATTGGCCAGGGCGGATTCCGCGAATCCTTCGGCAATCACGTGATCCAGCAGTTTCAGCAGCGGATCCCAGTAGCCATTCACATTCAGCAGAAAGATCGGCTTTTCATGCAGACCGATCTGCCGCCATGTCAGCACTTCGAAGAATTCGTCCAGGGATCCCGCGCCGCCCGGCAAGACCACGATGGCGTCCGAGTTCATGAACATGACCTTCTTGCGTTCGTGCATGTCTTCGGTAACCACCATCGTGGTCAGGCGCTTGCGGCCCTTTTCGCGCGCCATCAGGTGCTGCGGGATGACGCCCATGGCTTGCGCCCCGGCGGATTGCGCGGCCTCGGCCACGATGCCCATCAGCCCGACATCACCTGCGCCATAAACCAGACGCCAGCCGCCTTCGGCGATGATGCGGCCTGTGGCGCGGGCGCACTCCGCATAGATGTCGCGCAGGCCGGGGCGCGAACCACAAAAGACACAGACGGAACGGGGGGACAGAGTCACGATTGCTGCTCCTGCACAGAGGCTTTGACCTCTGTTACAAGGGTTCCTATGGTCGCTTCAAGCACGCCTCGGGGGAAAGGGGCGGCAAGGGGATGGGAATGACGGAAAAGACGGGTCTGTCCGGTGTGGTGCTGGGGGCGGTTGCCGGTGGCGTGGTCGTGAGTCTGGCCGTGCTGGGCTGGCAATTCTGGATACGAACGACGGAAGCCCCGGCCGTGCAACCTGTGGCGGCCCCGGTTGCGCCTGCACCCGTTCCGGCGGCGCCTGCGCCCGCTCCGGTCGCAGTGGCGCCGGTGCCCGACCCTGCCGCGCCGCCGCCTGGTGAGGTCGGCGTGCAGCAGCCAGCCCCGCCACGGTTCGACACGTTCCGTCTGGGCGCGGACGGCAGCGCGATTGTCGCGGGACTCGGCATTGGCGGGGCCGGGGTGGGGATCCTGATCGACGGCGCCGAGGTGGCGCAGGCGAGGGTCGATTCCGCTGGCCGCTTTGCCGCGATCTTCTCGCTGGACCCGGCATCGGTGCCGCGCATGTTGACCCTGCGGCTGGACCTGGCCGATGGACGCAGCCTGGCCTCTGTGGAAAGCGTCGTGATCGCGCCGGTCATTCCGGTGCCTGCGGTGGCCGAACTGGCGCCGCCCCCCGAACCCGAACCGGCGGCGGACCCCGTAGCACCCGCCGCCGCGCCGACGGCTGCCGGTGCCGGGATGGCAGAGTCCGGGCCAGCGGAGCCGCCGCAGGCCATGGCCGCCGACACGGCAGCGGGCGCACCGGCGGCGGAAGCGCCGGCAGGTTCCGCACCCGACGGCGCCGAACCGCCAGCAGCACCGCCCGAGGCGGAGACCGAGCTGACAGCCGACGTATCGGGCGATGCGGCACCCCCGGTGCCGGAACCCGCTGTGCCGAAAATCACCACGTCGCAACCCGCTGTGCCGGAACCCCCAGCCGCGGTTGCCGGGGCGCCGGAACCGCCTGCTGCCGCAGGCTCAGCCGCCGCGACCTTGCCGGCACCGGCCCCGCACCCCCCTGCTGTCGCCACCGCACCATCGCCGCAGCAGGCCGCCAGCGGCGAAGCCGCGCCCGTCGCCGCCGACCCGACACCGCAGCCACAGCCCGAAGCGGCGCCAACACAACCGGCCAGCCTGCTGGTGTCGGACCAGGGGGTCAGGGTGTTGCGCCCCGCGACGGATGTGAAGCTGGCGATCGAGACGATTTCCTATTCGGACGCCGGGGCGGTGCGGGTCGCAGGCAGGGGGGGCGTGGGATCCGTCATCAGGGTTTACCTGAACAACGCCCCGCAACTTGATACATTGGTTGATGAAACAGGCGCCTGGCACGGCACGCTGCCGCCAGTGGATCCGGGCCTGTATACCCTGCGCGCAGATCAGGTGACTGTCGAGGGCAAGGTCGAGGCGCGTTCGGAAACCCCCTTCCTGCGCGAGGCGCCCGAGGCGCTGGCTGCGGCTGCCGCGCTGGCCACCGAGGGCGGCACGGGCGATACGGCCGCGCAGCTTGTGACAGTTCAGCCGGGCTTTACATTGTGGGGTATCGCGCGGCAGCGCTATGGGCGGGGCATCGAATACGTCAAGGTGTTCGAGGCCAACCGCACGCAGATCCGCAATCCGCATCTGATCTATCCCGGTCAGGTGTTTTCGCTGCCCGATCCGGACTGAACCCCCGCTTGGGGGTTTACCAGACCTGACGCCGGGCCTAGATCATGGGCCTGAACTCCCCACCGGAGCGCGGGCCGGTGCGGCGCGTGTCTCCTGGAAGGTATGACATGCCCGCTTCCCGCCCTGATCCCTCGCCCTCCCGCAATCCCGCGCCGCAGGATGTTCCGCGTGCCCCGGCACGCCAGACGCTGCGCCGTGTCGTGCCCTATCTGTGGCCGGACGGCGAAGGCTGGGTCAAACGCCGCGTCGTTCTGGCGCTGATCGCGCTGTTCGTCGGCAAGATCATCTCGGTCTCCACCCCGTGGTTCTTCAAGGCGGCGGTCGATGGCCTGAGCACGGCAACGCCCCAGGGGCTGGCTGCGGCCCTTGGCCTTGGGGCGGTCGGTTTGACGGTGGCCTACGGGCTGGCGCGCCTGCTGAACACGGCCTTTGCGGAATTGCGCGACTTCGTGTTTGTCCGGGTCGGCCAGCGGGCCTTGCGGCGGCTGGCGCTGGAAACCTTCACACATATCCACCAGCTTTCGTTGCGATATCACATTACCCGCAAGACCGGAGGGCTCAGCCGGATCATCGAGCGGGGGGTCAAGGGCGTGGACTTCCTGCTGCGGTTCCTGCTGTTTTCCATCGGGCCGCTGATCCTGGAGCTGATCCTCGTTTCTGCCATTTTCGCCAGCTATTTCGGGCTGTCCTACATGCTGACGGTCGTCGGGGTGATCACGGCCTATATCGTCTTCACCTTTCGGGTCACCGAATGGCGGGTGCAGATTCGCCGCAAGATGAACGAACTGGACACCGACGCGAACCAGAAGGCCATCGACAGCCTTCTGAACTTTGAAACCGTCAAGTATTTCGGCGCCGAAAAGCGCGAGGCCGAGCGCTATGATGCCGCGATGGAGGGGTATGAGAAATTCGCCGTCCAGACCGGGCAGTCGCTGAACTTTCTCAACATCGGCCAGACCCTGCTGCTGACCTTTGGTCTGGTGGCGGTGATGGTCATGGCGGCCCGTGGGGTACAGGCGGGCACCCTGACGGTGGGCGATTTCGTGATGGTCAATGCCTATATGATCCAGATCACCATGCCGCTGAACTTCCTTGGGTCGGTGTACCGCGAGATCCGGCAGGCGCTGGTCGATATGGGCGAGATGTTCGGCCTGCTGGGCCAGCCCGCCGAGATCGTGGACCGGCCCGGTGCGCCGGATCTGAAGGTCACGGGCGGCGAGGTGGTGCTGGACGATGTGCATTTCGCCTATGACCCGTCGCGTCCGATCCTGAAAGGGGTCTCTGTGCGGATACCTGCGGGCCATACTCTGGCGCTGGTGGGGTCGTCGGGATCCGGCAAGTCAACCATCGGGCGGCTGCTGTTCCGGTTCTATGATGTGACGGCAGGCGCCGTGCGCATCGACGGGCAGGATCTGCGCGAGGTCACGCAGGACAGTCTGCATGGCGCCATCGGCGTGGTGCCGCAGGATACGGTGCTGTTCAACGATACCGTGTTCTACAACATCGCCTATGGCCGCCCCGATGCCAGCCGGGCCGAGGTCGAGGGCGCCGCGCGCGCGGCACGGATTCACGATTTCATCATGTCGCTGCCCGAAGGGTATGACACCAAGGTCGGGGAGCGTGGCCTGAAACTGTCCGGCGGGGAAAAGCAGCGCGTCGGTATTGCCAGGACATTGTTGAAGAACCCGCCGATCCTCTTGCTGGACGAGGCGACAAGCGCGCTCGACACCCAGACGGAACGCGACATCCAGGATTCGCTGCGCGAGATGGGCGAAGGCCGCACGGTGATCATGATCGCGCACCGGCTGTCCACCGTTGCCGATGCCGACGAGATCGTCGTGCTGGAGCAAGGCGAAGTGGTCGAGCGCGGCCGCCACGACGAACTTCTGGCGCGCGACGGGCGCTATGCGGCCATGTGGGCGCGGCAATCCGCCGAAGTGTCGCAACCGCCTGCGTGATCGTGGCGGGCCGGGTTGCCGGCCACCAGCCATTCGGGCCAGAGGCCAAGGGCTTGCTGGAGCGTGAAAGAATGGCCCGGCGGTCGCCCGGTGCCGGTCCGGGGGTTGGCAAGGCCGCGCGCTTGCGTGTAAGACGGGCCGACCTGCAACGGAGGCGACCTTGTCGAACACCGACAGCTTCATTGACGAAGTGACCGACGAGGTCCGCCGCGACCGTCTGTTCGGCTATCTCCGCCGGTATGGCTGGATCGGCGTGGCAGGCGTTGTGGCGCTGGTCGCCGGGGCCGCATGGTACGAATGGCAGGCCCATCAGGCCCGGCAGACTGCCGAGGCATTTGGCGATTCTATCCTGGCCGCTCTGGATGCACCCGATGCTCCGGCGCGTGCCGAGGCGCTGGCCGCCATTGCCGCGACCGGC
Source organism: Gemmobacter megaterium (assembly GCF_900156815.1). Lineage (GTDB taxonomy): Bacteria > Pseudomonadota > Alphaproteobacteria > Rhodobacterales > Rhodobacteraceae > Wagnerdoeblera > Wagnerdoeblera megaterium. The sequence continues at coordinate 772,253 of NZ_FTOT01000001.1, read as the reverse complement.
GACAATGCCGCCATGTTGCGCCTGCTGGCCGCTGGCGAGGCGCTGGCAGGGCCCGAGGGTGTGGCGCGGGACAAGGCGCTGGCGGATCTTGCCGGTGTGGCGGCGGATGGTTCGGTTTCGCCGATCTGGCGCGATCTGGCGGCGTTGCGCCGTCTGGCCGCACCCGGTGCAGGCGTCGATCTGCAAGAGCGTGCGGCCGGACTGGCCGCCTTGGCAGAGCCGGGCCGCCCGTTCCGCCCGCTGGCGCTGGAACAGATCGCGCTGGACAAGCTGTCGGCAGGCGACCGCGACGGGGCCTTGGCGGATTTCCGCACGCTGGCAGGCGATACGCAGGCGCCTTCGGCCTTGCGTGCGCGGGCGGGGCAGATGATTGTGGTGCTGGGCGGCGGCTCCGGGGCTGCGCAGAACTAGGCCGCAGGCCGCGTCCCTTGGGGCAGCGGAAACCGGCAAAGGGCAGGGGAAAGCGTATCGTGGCAAAGATCCTTGGTCTGGTGGGGGCGGTGGCGCTGGTTGGCGTGCTGGCCGGGTGCGAACGTCCGACCTATCTGGCCGGACAGCGGTTCGACACCCGCACGCCGCTGGACGAGACCCTGCCTGCGGCAGAAGGTGCGCGTGTTGCCGATCCGGCGGCGCCCGAAAACAGGTCCGTGCCGGTAGCGCTCGGGGCGGCGGTTGGCATTGCCGACTGGACCCATCGTGCGGGCAGCGCATCGCGGTCGATGCCGCATCTGGCGCTGTCATCGGCCCCGCAGCGGATCTGGAGCGCAGCCATCGGAACCGGCGACAACCGGCGCAACCGGATCGTGACCGCGCCGATCGTGGCTGGCGGCACTGTCTATGCCATGGATGCCCGTAACCGGCTGACGGCGTTGTCGGCGGCGTCGGGCGGCACTGTTTGGTCGGTGGATGTGACACCCGCAGGGGAAAGCTCCGAGGCGGCGGGCGGCGGCGGTCTGGCATTTGCCGATGGCAAGCTGTTCGTGAGCACCGGCTTTGGCGAGCTGCTGGCGCTCGACCCTGCCTCGGGCGCTGTGATCTGGCGGCAGAAATTCGATGGCCCGGTGGCCGGGGCCCCGGCCGTTGTCGGCGGCACGGTCTATGTGGTCGGGCGCGACGGGGCAAGCTGGGCGGTGAATGCCGCCGATGGCAAGATCGTCTGGGTGCAGTCCGGCGTGCGTGATGGTGCAGGGATGGCCGGTGGCACGGCTCCGGCGGTCGCGGACCGGCTGGTCATCATGCCCTTCTCGTCGGGGCAGGTGATTGCGCTGGACCGTGCCAAGGGCGAACCCCGGTGGCAGGGCGCGGTAGTCGGGCAGCGGGCCGGTCGTGCCGCCGCCTTTGTCGTCGAACTGACCGGCGATCCGGTGGTGGCGGGTGGCAAGGTCTATGTCGGCTCTGCCGCGGGGCGGACGGCGGCGTTTGCCGCCGATACCGGCGCCATGCTGTGGGAGGCCCGCGAAGGGGCGATGGGGCCAGTCTGGCCCGTGGGCAACGCGGTGTTCCTGGTGTCGGACATCGGGTCGCTGGTGCGGCTGGATGCGGCCACCGGCGAGACGGTGTGGTCGGTCCCGATGGGGCATTTCACCCGTGATCGCGTGCGGCGCCAGGGCGCGACTGTCGCGCATTTCGGGCCTGTTCTGGCCGGGGGGCGGCTGGTCGTCGCGTCGTCCGACGGGCTGGTGCGATTCTTCTCGCCCGAAAGCGGGGCACCACTGGGGGTGATCCAGATGCCTGCCGGGGCCACGGCCCCTCCGGCAGTTGCGGGGGGCACGCTGTTCGTCGTCACCTCCAACGGTCAGGTTCAGGCTTTTCGCTGACGGCGAAAGCGTGTATGGCGCAGGGCTTGGCGCGGGTGTCTGATCCCGCGCCCGACCGGAGACTGACGCCATGACCTTTACCCTTGCCATCGTCGGCCGCCCCAATGTGGGCAAGTCCACGCTGTTCAACCGTCTGGTGGGCAAGCGTCTGGCGCTGGTGGATGACCAGCCCGGCGTGACCCGCGACCTGCGCGAGGGCGACGCCCGGTTGATGGATATGCGATTCACCGTGATCGACACGGCCGGGCTGGAGGAAGTCACCGATGACAGCCTTCAGGGCCGGATGCGCCGCCTGACCGAACGCGCGGTGGACATGGCCGATGTGTGCCTGTTCCTGATCGACGGACGGGTGGGCGTGACGCCGACCGACAAGGTTTTTGCCGACATTTTGCGTCGCAAGCGTGCGCAGGTGATTCTTGGTGTGAACAAGGCCGAAGGCAAGGCCGGCGAGGCCGGGGCGCTGGAAGCCTGGGAGCTTGGGCTTGGCGAGCCGTTGCGGATTTCGGCCGAGCATGGCGAGGGGATGGAGGACATCTATCATGTGCTGCGCCCGATCGCCGAGCAATTCGCCGAACGCGCGGCGCTGGATGCGCCCGAAGTCGATGTCGATATCCCCGAGGATAGCGAGGACGAGGGCGCGGCCCCGCTGATCACCGCGGCCAAGCCGTTGCAGATTGCCATCATCGGGCGCCCGAATGCGGGCAAATCGACGCTGGTGAACAAGATCCTGGGCGAAGACCGCATGTTGACCGGCCCCGAGGCCGGCATCACCCGCGATGCCATCTCGGTCAAGTCCGAATGGATGGGTACCCATGTGCGCATCTGGGACACCGCAGGGATGCGGAAAAAGGCCAAGGTCGTCGAAAAGCTGGAAAAGCTGTCGGTGGCCGACGGGTTGCGCGCGGTGCGCTTTGCCGAGGTGGTCGTGGTGCTGCTGGATGCGGATATTCCGTTCGAGACCCAGGATTTGCGGATCGCGGACTTTGCCGAAACCGAAGGCCGCGCCGTGGTGGTGGCGGTCAACAAATGGGATCTGGAAGAGGACAAGCAGGAAAAGCTCGCCGAGCTGAAAGAGATGTTCGAGCGCCTGCTGCCGCAGTTGCGCGGTGCGCCGCTGGTGACGATTTCGGCCAAGACGGGCCGGGGCATGGACCGGCTGCATACCGCGATCCTGAAGGCGCATGAGGTCTGGAACCGCCGCATTCCGACCGCCAAGCTGAACCAGTGGCTGGGCGCCATGACCGAAGCGCACCCGCCGCCTGCACCGGGCGGCCACCGGATCAAACTGCGCTACATCACCCAGGCCAAGACCCGCCCGCCGGGCTTCGTGGTGAAATGTTCGCGTCCCGATGAACTGCCGGAGAGCTATAAACGCTATCTCGTCAACGGGTTGCGGGCCGACTTTGACATGCCGGGCACGCCGATCCGTATTTTCCTGCGCGGACAGGGCGACCAGAACCCCTACCGCGAGAAGAAGTTCCACACGCCCTCGCGCCTGCGCAAGCACATGGACGGCAAGGCCGGAAAGAGCGGCAAGGAACGTTCGGGCCGGGAGTGACGGGTCCGGGGCGGCGGATGCCGTCCCTGGGGCCTGGACCACCGGCGTTGCATGGGCGGAGATGTCTCAAGGGGGCACACGCGCCCCCTTGAAAACCCCCTGTGGGTATTTTTGGCAAGATGAAGGGACGCGGTCCCTAGATCTTCATGTCAAAGCCAAGATGTTTGGCCACCGTGAAGATGTCCTTGTCGCCGCGGCCCGAAAGGTTGATCACGATGATCTGGTCCTTGGGCAGGGTCGGCGCCAGTTTTGTGACCTGGGCCAGGGCATGGGAGGATTCCAGCGCCGGGATGATGCCTTCCTGTTCGCAGCACAGCTGGAACGCCTCCAGCGCCTCGGCATCGGTGATGCTGACATATTCGACGCGGCCGATGTCGTGCAGCCAGGAATGTTCCGGACCGATGCCGGGATAATCGAGCCCGGCCGAGATGGAATAGCCTTCGAGGATCTGGCCATCGGCATCCTGTAGCAGATAGGTGCGGTTGCCATGCAGCACGCCGGGGCGGCCGCCGGTCAGGCTGGCGCAATGTTCCATCCGGTCATCGACGCCCTTGCCGCCCGCCTCGACGCCGACGATGCGGACCGAGCTGTCATCGAGGAAGGGATGGAACAGCCCCATGGCGTTCGATCCGCCGCCCACGGCGGCGACCAGCACATCGGGCAGGCGGCCCGTGCCTTCATGCTCTTCCAGTTGCCAGCGGGTTTCCTTGCCGATCACCGACTGGAAATCGCGCACCATGGCCGGATAGGGGTGGGGGCCGGCCACGGTGCCGATGCAATAGAAGGTGTCGCGCACATTGGTCACCCAGTCGCGCAGCGCATCGTTCATGGCATCCTTCAGCGTGCCACGTCCCGAGGTGACGGGCACCACCTCGGCCCCGAGCAGCCGCATCCGGAACACATTGGGCGCCTGACGCTCGACATCATGCGCGCCCATGTAGACGATGCATTTCAGGCCGAACTTGGCGCAGACGGTGGCGGTGGCCACGCCGTGCTGTCCGGCCCCGGTTTCGGCGATGATGCGCTGTTTGCCCATGCGCCGGGCGAGGATGATCTGGCCCAGCACGTTGTTGATCTTGTGCGCGCCGGTGTGGTTCAGTTCTTCGCGTTTGAAATAGACCTTGGCGCCGCCAAGGTGATTGGTCAGCCGTTCCGCGAAATACAGCGGCGAGGGGCGGCCGACGAAGTTCTTCCACAGATCCTCCATCTCGGCCCAGAAGGTCGGATCGGTCTTGGCGATGTCATATTGCCGTTCCAGTTCGAGGATCAGCGGCATCAGGGTTTCCGAGACAAACCGACCGCCAAAGATGCCAAAGCGCCCCGACTCGTCCGGCCCGGTCTTGTAGCTGTTGAGCGCAGTATCCGCCATGTCGTCCCCCTTGAGCTGTCGCCCTTCATATAGCAGGCGCAGCAGGAATGGGAACAGGGCGCCGCTGGCGGGGCTGTGCGGTGCAGCACGGGCGGATGCGCGGCGTTGCGCGCCCTAGTAGGCGTCGCCGCCCCGGTCGGACTGCCATTCGCGGGCCAGGTTGCCAAAGCGGGTAAAGCGGCCTTCGAACGACAGTTCCACCGTGCCGATGGGGCCGTGGCGCTGTTTGCCGATGATCACCTCGGCCTTGCCATGGCAGTTTTCCATCACCTGTTGCCAGGCGGCCATCTTTTCCAGCTCGTGATCCGACGGCTTTTCGCGTTCCTTGTAGTATTCTTCGCGGAACACGAACATCACCACATCGGCATCCTGTTCGATCGAGCCTGATTCCCGCAGGTCGGACAGTTGGGGGCGCTTGTCCTCGCGGCTTTCGACGGCGCGCGACAACTGCGACAGGGCGATGACCGGGATGTTCAGTTCCTTGGCAATCGCCTTGAGGCCTTGGGTGATCTCGGAGACCTCCTGCACGCGGTTGTCCTTGGACGAGCCCTTGAGCAGTTGCAGATAGTCCACCATCAGCACATCGAGGCCATGGGTCCGCTTGAGCCGCCGGGCACGGGCCGCGACCTGGCTGATGGGCAGGGCCGGCGTATCGTCGATATAGAGCGGGCAGGATTCCAGCGCCTTGGCCGCTTCGACAAAACGGCGGAACTCATGCTCTGTCATGTCGCCGCGGCGGATTTGTTCGCTGGGCACCTCTGACGCTTCGGACAGGATCCGTGCGGCAAGCTGTTCGGCCGACATTTCCAGGCTGAAGAAACCGACGACCCCGCCTTCGACGGCCCCATCGCTGCCATCGGGTTTGCGCCCGCGTTTGTAGGCCTTGGCGACGTTGAAGGCGATGTTGGTGGCCAGCGAGGTTTTCCCCATCGAGGGGCGCCCGGCCAGAATGATCAGATCCGACGGATGCAGGCCGCCCAGCTTCTTGTCGAGGTCGATCAGCGCGGTGGGAATGCCCGACAGGCCGCCGCCACGTTGATAGGCGGCATTGGCCACATCGACCGCCGCTGTCACCGCGCGCAGGAACGACTGGAACCCGCGTTCGGCAACGCCCTGTTCGCCCAGCTTGTACAGGCGTTGTTCGGCCTCGGTGATCTGGTCGCGGGGCTCCGAGCTGACCTCGACCTTGGCTGCGCGGTCCGCGATGTCGCGCCCCAGCGCGATCAGTTCGCGTCGCACGGCAAGGTCATAGATCATCTGGGCATAATCGCGCGCGGCAAAGGCCGAAATGGCCGCCCCGGCCAGACGCACCAGATAGGCGGGGCCGCCCAGTTCCTTCAACCCGGCGTCATCGTCCAGAAAGGCCTTGAGCGTCACCGGAGAGGCAAGGGCGTTCTTCTGGATGCGGGCGGCGGCAATCTCGAAGATGCGCTGATGTACGGGGTCGTAGAAATGTTCGGCCTTCACCAGCGCGGCGATGCGGTCATAGACATCGTTGTTCGTCAGGATAGCGCCAAGAAGCTGCTGCTCTGCCTCGATATTATGGGGCAACGCGTCGGGTTCGACCTGTGCCGATGGCACGGGCGCGATCTTTGCAATGTCGTTCATGCCTGCCTGCCGGTTTTTGCAAGACCAGACCCCTATCCGATCCACCGGCCAAGGGGCAAGTGGAGGAAACTGGGGACAAGTCCGGTATAAGCCCAAGGATAACGCGAATGCCGAGTCTGCGCCACCACCTATTGTGGACCGACACAGGACCGGCACGAGATCGCCGATTCGGATCTGTCGGGGCGCGATGGTCTGCACATCCTGCCCACAGGGTTATCCCCCGGTTTTTTACGGGTTGGCGGCGCGCCATGCCTCGGGGCTGGTCAGGAAGGCCTCGACCTCGGCCAGGGTGCGGGCGTCGAATGCCTTGCGCTCTTTGGCGACGGCCAGCACATCCCACCAGGTGCACAGCCACGACAGTTCGACCCCATGCGCGCGCAGGCGCGGCACGGTTTCGTCAAAGATGCCGTAGTAAAAGATCACCGCCGTATGGCCGCAGGTCGCGCCGGTTTCGCGGATCGCATCGACAAAGGACAGCTTGCTGCCGCCATCGGTGGTCAGATCCTCGACCAACAGCACGCGCTGCCCCTCGGTCATGGCGCCTTCGATGCGGGCGTTGCGACCGTATCCCTTGGGTTTCTTGCGCACATAGGTCATTGGCAGCGCCATCCGCTCGGCCACCAGCGCGGCAAAGGGGATGCCGGCGGTTTCGCCCCCGGCGATGTTGTCGAACGCCTCCAGCCCCGCGTCGCGCATGACCGTGACGGTCAGGAAATCCATCAGCACCGAGCGGATGCGCGGAAAGCTGATCAGCTTGCGGCAGTCGATATAGGTCGGGCCCTTGAGGCCCGAGGCATAGGTATAGGGCGGGTCGGCGCAGAAATGCACCGCCTTGATGTCCAGCAACATGCCTGCGGCCAGGCGGGCGATTTCTTCCTTGGGCGGAAAGCTGGACGGGATCATGGGCGCTCCTTCAGGCTGACGCCGCGGCTTTGCCAGCTTGGGGCGGGATTCGCAACCGGCCTGCGCGCCACATGATCCAGATGGCGATGCCGACGTTCAGCCCGTTCCACAGGATGCCGTTGATGAAGGCCAGTGCATAGCTTTGCGTCACATCGTGAATCCAGCCCGACATCCAGCCGCCGATCGCCATGCCCAGGATGGTGGCCATCATGATCAGCCCCACCCGCGCCCCTGCGACCGAGGCCGGCATGTATTCCCGCACGATCAGCGCGTAGGAGGGCAGCAGGCCACCTTGCGACAGGCCAAAGATCAGGCTGACGACATAGAGCGGCACCAGACCGTCGAACGGGATATACAGGAACAGCGCCACCATCTGCATCGAGCCGAACAGCAGCAGCGTGGCCACCCCGCCGATACGGTCCGAGATCACGCCGCCCGCAAGCCGCGACACCACCCCGCCCATCAGCATCAGCGACAGCATCTCGGCGCCCACGGCGGGGCCATAGCCCAGATCCATGCAATAGGCGACGATATGCACCTGCGGCATCGCCATGGCGACACAGCAGGCAATCCCCGCGACCAGCAACAACAGCGTCAGGGTATTGGCCGACATGCCCGCATTCATGGCCCGGCTGGCGGCGGCACGGTCGGACGCCGCCCTGGCCTCGGCCGGGGCGCGGGCGCGCAGGGCCCAGGCCAGCGGCGGCACCACCACGATCAGCACCGCCCCGACCATGGCATAGGCCCATTGCCAGCCCCAGGCCGCGATCCAGACATTCAGCAGCAGCGGCCAAGTCACCCCGGCCATGTAATTGGCAGAGGCCGCCACCGACATCGCAATGCCGCGCCGCTTGAGAAACCAGTGCGAGATATCGGCCATCAGGGGCGCCAGCCCGCCCGCGCTGCCAAGGCCCACGACGAACTGTGCCAGCGCCACCAGCCAGACGGTCGGTGCAAAGGCCGCCGCCAGATGCCCGGTGCCCACCAGCGCCGCCGCGCCCAACAAGGTGGGCACGACGCCCGCGCGGTCCACCATGCGGCCCGTGACCACATTCCCAAGCGCAAAGCCCAGCATCGTGATGACAAAGATCAGCGAGGCATCGGCACGGGTCAGGCCAAAGGCCCGTTCCATCTGCGGCATGATGACGATGATCGTCCACATGCCTGCATTGACGAAAATGCCGACCAGCATGGTCACGCCAAGGCGCAGCCACGATCTGCGGCTGTCCAGCACGGTTGTGGGTGTCATGCAGTGCCCTCCCTGATCCGGCGCCACTCTGGACGCCGCATCAGGCAAGTGCAAGTCAGGCCAGATCGCCCTGTGCCGTGATCCGCGTGCGGCCGCGCAGGTAGGGGTGCAGCACCTCGGGCAGCTCGACCGAGCCATCGGCCTGCTGACCGTTTTCCAGCACGGCAATCAGCGTGCGCCCCACCGCCAGGCCCGAGCCGTTCAGCGTGGCGATGAAATCGGGCTTGCCGCCGCCCGCAGGGCGATAGCGCCCGTTCATCCGGCGGGCCTGGAACTGTCCGCAGGTCGAGACCGAGGAAATCTCGCGGTAGCGGTTCTGGCCGGGCAACCAGACCTCCAGATCATGCGTCTTTTGCGCGCCAAAGCCGATGTCCCCGGCGCAGAGCACGACGACGCGGTAGGGCAGCCCCAGCTTTTGCAGGATCGCCTCGGCGCAGCCCGTCATCCGCTCGTGCTCCGCCAGCGCGGCTTCCGGCGTGCACAGCGTCACCATCTCGACCTTTTCGAACTGGTGCTGACGCAGCATTCCCGTGGTGTCCTTGCCCGCCGACCCGGCCTCGGAGCGGAAACAGTGGGTGGCGGCGGTCATGCGGATGGGCAACTGCGATTCGTCGTAGATCTCGCCGGCCGCAAAGTTGGTCATGGTGACTTCCGACGTCGGTATCAGCCACCAGCCATTCGTGGTCTGATAGCTGTCCTCGGCGAATTTCGGCAGTTGATTGGTGCCGTACATCGCATCTTCCTTGACCAGGACGGGGGTCCAGGTCTCGGTCAGGCCATGCTCTTCGACATGGGTGTCGACCATGAACTGCGCCAGCGCGCGATGCACGCGGGTCACGGCCCCCTTGAGCACGACAAAGCGGCTGCCCGACAATTTGGCGGCTGTTTCAAAGTCCATGCCGGGTTTCACGGCCGGGATCTCGAAATGCTCGACCGGGGCAAAGTTCATCTCGCGCGGGGTGCCCCAGCGGCGCAGCTCCATATTGGCGTCTTCGTCGGCGCCATCGGGGATCTCGTCCAGCACGATGTTGGGCAGGGTCATCAACAGATCGCGTAGCGCGGCATCCTGGGCCGTGGCCTCGGTCTGCAACCGGGCAACCTCGGCCTTTTTCTCGGCCACCAGGGCGCGCAGGCGTTCGAATTCGGCATCATCGCCGCGTGCCTTGGCGGCGCCCACGTCCTTGCTGGCCTTGTTCTGATCCGCCTGCGCGGTTTCGGCGGCCAGGATCTTGGCCCGCCGGTCATTGTCCAGCGCCAGAATCTGCGACGACATCGGCGCGGCACCCCGGCGCGAGAGGGCGCGGTCAAAGGCTTCGGGCGCTTCGCGGATCAGGCGGATGTCGTGCATGGGCTGGCTCCTGTCAGGGATTCCGGTGGATTGGCGGCCTTATGGCGGAATTCGGCGCGCGATGTAAGGCAGATGCTAGCGCGACGGCGCGGCTGCGGCGCGGGTGCCACGGGCGGGCAAATCGGCCATGATCCGGCGGCGAACCTCTGGCGACAGGCCCGACCAGGCGACAATCTCGTCCAGCGTGCGGTGGCAGCCGGTGCAGATCTCGCCCGATGCGTCCAACTGGCAGATATTGATGCAGGGCGACTCGATCGTCATGTGCCGGTCCGCCCCAGATGGCCCAGCCGGTCCAGCGCACCTTGCAGGATATATCCGGCGGCCACATGGTCGATCAACTGCGCCCGGCGTGCGCGGGAGGTATCGGCCTCCAGCAGCGCGCGTTCGGCGGCCACGGTGGACAGCCGTTCGTCCCAGAAGGTCAGCGGCAGCGGGGTTAGCCGGGTCAGGTTGCGAGCAAAGGCGCGGGTCGATTGCGCGCGCGGCCCTTCGGAGCCGTCCATGTTGCGCGGCAGACCGAGGACGAGCCCCTTGATCTCGCGCTCGGCCACCAGTTTCAGCAAGGTTTCGGCATCCAGCGTGAACTTCTCGCGCCGGATGGTCAGAACGGGGGTTGCCACATTGCGCAGGCTGTCGGAAATGGCGACGCCAATGGTCTTGGTGCCCAGATCAAGGCCCGCCAGCGCGCCGATGCGGGGCAGGGCGGCGGCAAAGCCCGCGATATCCTCGTGGATCGTGGTCATTTGATCAACCCTGCCTCGCGGGCGGCGGCTGTCACCTCTGCCAGATCGGCCTCGCGGCCCTGAAACCGCTCTTGTGCCTCGCCCCAGATGGCCTTGGCGCGATCGGTATCGCCCAGCACCCCCAGCGCGCGGATCAGCCGCGCCCATTCCGGCGCAGTGCCGCCTTCGGTTGCCAGGCGGTTCATCAGCCCGTCCACCATGCCCCGGATCATCTGCTGGCGATCCTCGGGCGACATGTCGCGCGAGGCCGCAATCGCATCGGCATCGGGGCCGGGCAGGGGCGCGCTGCGCAAGGGCGGCATTTCGTAGCGGTGCTGGCCCGCCAGCCAGGCGACATCGGGCAGTTCCGCGCGCAGGGCTGCCACCCATGGGTCTGCCTCGGTGCTGGATTGCCACAGGGGCGCCCAGAACCGGAACGCCAGATCGAACCGTCCGGTCTGGGTGAACATCAGGCCGGAATAATACCGTGCCATGCCGTTCGCGGCGTCCTTTTCCAGGGCGGCCGCCAGCACGGATTCGGCCTCGGGCGTGACAAGCCCGCCAGCGGCCGCCACCATCAACTCGGCCTGCACGGCCAGATCGTCGGCCGTGGCCACCGGGCCCTTCAAGGCGACGACCATGCCCTGCGCACGGGCGGCGGCCCCATAATTGCCCAGCATCGCCTCGTTCCGGGCCAGCAGTTCCTGCCCGCGCAGATCGTTCGGACGCTCTGTCATGGCTTTGCGCAACTGCACCATCAGCTCGGCATGGCGTGGATCGGCCGCCTGCGGCGCGGGCGGCAATGCGGCTGCGGCACGCACTTCGGCTTCGGGCTGGCGAGGACGGTCCGCGCGCATCGCTTCGGCGCTGGCAAGGCGCGCGGACAGCGGCATATCGCCCAGGCCGGGATGACCCAGCCAGGCATAGGCGCCAAATCCGATTGCCGCGATGGCGCCCATCAGGCCGACTGCGGCCAGTGCGCGGGCCGGCCCCCCGGTCTGCGCCGTGCCCTTGACCTGCATGGCCTGATCCGCCGCCAGAACCCGGCGACCGATCTCGGTCCGCAGGCGGGCTGCCTCCTCCTCTGCGATGACGCCCCGCGCCAGATCGCGCTCCACCTCGGCCAACTGGTCGCGGTAGACCTTGAGGTCAAATGCGGCGGCAGGGCTGGCCCCGGCCATCCGTCCGCGGATCAGCGCCGCAACCATCAGTCCCGCCACCGCAAGCGTCATCGCCACCGTGACTGCCCAGAACAGAATGCTGTGCATACCTTCCCCTTTGCTTGTCCCCATGTAGCGGTTGCGGGCCGCCGGAAAAAGCCCGAACGCGCGCCGTGATGTCGCATCCGGTGCAATGCCGCGTGATGCCCCCCTTTGCGAGGCCCGCTGCACGCGGTAGGACTGGGGCAACAGTCAGACATCGGGCCGCGCCATGAACCGTTATTCCGTCTTTGCCCTTGCCCGCGCGGCGTTGGACCGGCACCAGGGATGGGGCCGGGCGTGGCGCGATGCCGCACCAAAGACACGCTATGACGTGGTGATCGTCGGCGCCGGGGGCCATGGGCTTGCAACGGCCCATTACCTGGCCAGAAACCACGGCATCACCAATGTCGCCGTTCTGGAAAAGGGCTGGCTGGGCGGCGGCAATACCGGGCGCAACACGACGATCATCCGGTCGAACTATCTTCAGGATGCCTCGGCGGCGATCTATGAAAAGTCCCGCAGCCTGTACGAGACGCTGAGCCAGGATCTGAACTACAATGTGATGTTCAGCCCGCGCGGCCTGCTGATGCTGGCTCAGACCGAGCACGAGATGAAAGCCTATCGGCGCACCGTCCACGCCAATCTGTTGCAGGGGGTCCAGACGGAATGGATCGGCCCGCAGCGCGTCAAGGACCTGGTGCCGATGATCCGGATCGAGGGGCCGCGCTACCCGGTTCTGGGCGCGCTGTATCAGCCGCGCGGCGGTACGGCGCGGCATGATGCCGTCGCCTGGGGCTATGCCCGCGCCTGTTCGGCGATGGGCGTGGACATCATCCAGAACTGCGAGGTCACGGGGATCGATCAGCGCGACGGGCGTGTCACGGGGGTGCGCACAACGCGCGGCGATATCGGCTGCGACCGGCTGGGGCTGGTGGTGGCGGGCCATTCCGGCGTGCTTGCGGGCATGGCCGGGTTCCGCCTGCCTATTGAATCGGTGGCCTTGCAGGCGCTGGTGTCCGAGCCGGTCAAGCCGATGCTGGATGTCGTGGTCATGGCCAACACCGTGCATGGCTACATCAGCCAGTCCGACAAGGGCGAACTGGTGATCGGCGGCGGCAGCGACGGGTTCAACAACTACACCCAGCGCGGCAGCTTCCATCACATCGAGGAAACCCTGCGCGCGCTGATCGAGACCTTTCCGGCCATTTCGCGCATGAAGATGCTGCGGCAATGGGGCGGTATCGTGGACATGACCGGGGACCGCTCTCCGATCATTTCGACAACACCGCTCGGGGGATGTTTCGTCAACTGTGGCTGGGGGACCGGCGGGTTCAAGGCGATTCCGGGCTCTGGCTGGGCGATGGCCGATCTGATGGCGCGGGGCACGCCCGGCCCGCTGGCCGCCGATTTCAGCATGTTCCGCTTCCGCGAGGGCCGGTTCATTGATGAAAGCGTGGCAGCGGGAGTGGCGCATTGAGGGCGGTGTTTCCCGTCATGGCAACGGTCCCGGCAGGCCATGCCCGCAGTGGCGTTGCCGATCCGGGCGCCTGCGCCCGTCGACGCCTGCCGCGTCCGCGTCCTGCGCGGGAACCAGCCCATGCCGCGGCCGGAAATCGGCCCGTTTCCGCCAGCGATCAGGGGAGCCGGAACCACGCCGACTCTGGCCGCGTTTCTGCTGTGTCCGCAACACAGGAGAAAAAGGAGACATCGCCATGGCCTATGAACATGACCGCATCACCGGAAACCAGATGGACCCGCGCCGTCCGTATCGCGAGGGATCGGAGGGAAGTGGCGGGGTGCTGCTGGTTCTGGGGGGGGCTGTCCTTGCCGTCATCCTTGCCATGTTCCTGCTTGGTGGTGGCGGCGAACAGCCCTCGGTCACAGACCAGCCCGTTGTGCCTGCCCAGCCGCAGACCACGGCACCGGCCGCGCCCGAAGCCACAGCCCCGACCCAGCCCGAGGTCGTGCTGCCCCCGGCAGAGCAGCCTGCGCCTGCGCCCGTCGACTGACGGCCGCCAGACCATGACCGATCCGAACCCGATGGCCGGGGAGCGTGTCCGCTCCCCGGCCTGTTTGCTGTCAAGAGCCCTGCCATGCTGATGCTGACCTGCCCCGCCTGTGGCGTCACCGCCGAAGAAACCGAATTCGCCCCCGGCGGCGAGGCGCATCTGACCCGTCAGGGGCCGGGCTCCGGGGAGGCTGCATTCGAAGGCTATCTCTTTGCGCGCAAGAACCCGAAGGGCGTGCATTTCGAACGCTGGCGCCATGCCTATGGCTGCGGCAAGTGGTTCCATGCCGCGCGCTGTACCGCGACGCTGGAGGTGTTCGGAACCTATCCCATGGGCAGCGCGCCGCCGCCCGATCTGATCGCGCGGCTTCAGGCCCGCCGACCCGACCGGGAGGGCCGGGCATGAGCACCCGCCTGGCAAGGGGCGGGCGCCTGATCGACCGCAGCGCGCCGCTGGACTTCACCTTCGACGGCGCGAAGTTGCGCGGCTACGAGGGGGATACCCTGGCCTCGGCCTTGTTGGCGAATGGCCGGATGCTGATGGGGCGCAGTTTCAAGTACCATCGCCCGCGCGGCCCTGTCGCCTCGGGTGTCGAAGAGCCGAATGCGCTGGTAAATCTGGGGCTTGGCGCGCGATCCGAACCCAATGTCAGAGCGACGACGACCGAACTGTTCGACGGGCTGACCGCCACCAGCCAGAACCGCTGGCCAAGTCTGGCCTTTGATCTGGGGGCGGTGAACGGCGCCATGTCGCGTTTGCTGCCTGCGGGATTCTACTACAAGACCTTCATGTTCCCGCGCCAGTTCTGGAAACACCTGTTCGAGCCGGTGATCCGTCACTCTGCCGGGCTGGGCCGCCCGCCCAGAGACCGGGACGCCGACCGCTATGAACAGATCCATGCCTTTTGCGATGTTCTTGTGGCGGGCGGCGGCGTGGCCGGGCTGTCTGCGGCCTTGGCGGCGGCGCGCAGGGGGCTGCGCGTGATGCTGCTGGAACAGGGGGCCGGTTGGGGCGGACGCGCGCCGGTCGATGGCGGCACCATCGACGGAGAGCCTGTCGAGACGTGGATCAGGAATGCCGTTCAGGCCCTTGAGTCACTGGAGAATGTCACGATGCGGGTGCGCTGCATGGTGGCAGGTGTGCACGATCATGGCTACGTTCTGGCCGAAGAACGCATCGCCGATCACACCCCCGGAGACGGGCGCCCGCGGCGGCGTCTGTGGCGGATTCGCGCCGGACGTGTGATCGCGGCCACCGGGGCGCTGGAGCGGCCCTTGGCCTTTGCCGGGAATGATCGCCCCGGCGTCCTGCTGGCCAGTGCCGTGCGTGATTATCTGGTGAACTGGGCGGTCAGCCCCGGTGATCGCACGGTGGTCGTGACCAACACGGACGATGCCTATCGCACGGCCATTGCCCTGCACGAGGCGGGGCTGTCGGTGCCGGTGGTTCTGGACCTGCGCGAGCGGGCCGATGGCGCCTTGCCGCAACAGGCCCGTGCCCTTGGTCTTCGGATCGAGACGGGCAAGGGGATTGCCGGGGTGCTCGGTCGCAACCGGGTCACAGGCGTGCAGATCTGTTTGCAGGCGGGTGAGGGCGCTGTGCTGGAAACGGTTGACTGCGATGCCGTCGCCATGTCGGGCGGTTGGTCCCCCGTTGTCCATCTGTGGAGCCATTGCGGCGGCAAACTGCTGTGGGATGAGGCGGCGACCATGTTCCGCCCCGATCCGGCGCGCCCGCCGACCGGCGCCGATGGGGCGCCGATGGTGGCGTGCGCCGGGGCGGCTTCGGGTGCGTTGGGGCTGGCGGAGTGTCTGGCGGGTGGCCATGCCAGTGCCGGTGGCACCGGCCCCGCGCCTGTGGGCGTGACCCCCGACGAGGCGGCGACAGAGCCGGTCTGGATCATGCCGCAGGGGGCGCCGGTCGCGCTGCGCGACAAGATGTGGCTGGATTTCCAGAATGACGTCAAGGTCTCTGACATCCAGCTTGCCGCGCGCGAGGGGTTCACATCGGTCGAACATGCCAAGCGGTACACCACGCTGGGCATGGCGACGGATCAGGGAAAGATGAGCAATATCAATGGAATTGCTGTTCTTTCTCAGGCATTGGATGAGGCGATTCCGCAGGTGGGAACCACCACCTTCCGCCCCCCCTACACGCCTGTGACCTTCGGCGCGCTGGCGGGCGAGGCGCGGGACGGTCTGTTCCAGCCGCTCCGCCGTACCCCGCTTCACGACTGGCACGAGGCGCATGGCGCCGTATGGGAGCCGGTGGGTCTGTGGCGTCGCCCCCATGCCTATCCCCTGGGCGGGGAGACCACCGAACAGGCGATCCGGCGCGAGGTGCTTGCCGTGCGGCAGGCGGTCGGGATGCTCGATGCCTCGACTCTTGGCAAGATCCTTGTGCAAGGGCCTGATGCGGGACGGTTTCTTGACATGATGTACAGCAATGTCATGTCTGGCCTTCCGATCGGGCGCTGCCGCTACGGTCTGATGCTGAACGAACAGGGCTTCGTGATGGATGATGGCGTCGTGGCCCGGCTGTCCGAGGACAGTTGGCTGTGCCACACGACCAGCGGCGGATCTGACCGCATCCATGCCTGGATGGAGGACTGGCTGCAATGCGAATGGCCGGAGTGGCAGGTCTTTGCGCTCAACCTGACGGAGCAGTTCGGCCAGATCACCATTGCCGGTCCACGGGCGCGCGATCTGCTGGAAACGTTGGGCGGGATGGATCTGTCGTCCGGGGCGCTGCCCTGCATGGCCTGGGCTGAGGGCGAGTTGGCGGGCGTTCCGGTGCGTGTCTATCGTATCTCGTTCACGGGCGAGTTGTCCTTTGAACTGGCCGTGCCTGCAAACCGCGTCCGCGCCCTGTGGGACCGGCTGGTGGCCGAAGGCGCGGCCTTGGGTGCGCAGCCGCATGGCACCGGGGCGCTGCATGTGCTGCGCGCGGAAAAGGGGTTCATCATTGTCGGAGACGAGACGGATGGCACCGTCACGCCCCATGATCTGAACATGGGCTGGGCCGTTTCCCGCAAGAAGGCCGATTTCATCGGCAAGCGGGGGCTGGAGCGGGTGGCGCTGTCTGCCGCCGACCGCTGGCGTCTGGTGGGGCTGGAGACGCTGGATGGCGCGGTGCTGCCCGAGGGTGCCTATGCCGTGGCCGACGGGCTGAACGCCAATGGCCAGCGCAACACGCAAGGGCGCGTGACCTCGACCTATTATTCCCCCACGCTGAAGCGGGGGATCGCGCTGGGACTGGTGCGGCACGGGCCGGAGCGGCTGGGCGAGGTGCTGGAGTTTCCCACCACGGAGGGTACGAGGATACGGGCGCGCATCGTCGATCCGGTGGTCTATGACAAGGAAGGGGCGCGTCAGAATGTCTGATCCGGTTTCCACGGCACTCGCCGGTGCGCGTCATGTCGGATATGTCACCATCGAGGAGGCCGGGCCCGTCGGCATGATCACCCTGCGCTGCCGCGCCGACGTTGCACCTGCACTGGCCGCGCTGAATCTGCCGGTGCCGGGGCAGCGCCGCATCGTCGGGGCAGGCGCGCGGCGGGTTGCGTGGATGTCGCCCGATGAATGGCTGATCCTCTTGCCGCCCGCAGACGTGGCGCGCGCGACCGCCGCGCTGACGGCGGCGCTGGCCGGGCAGCCGCATCTGTGCGCCGATGTTTCGGATGCCCGCGCGGTTCTGCATCTGCACGGGCCGCGGGTGCGCGAGGTGTTGGCCAAGGCCTGTCCGGTCGATCTGGGCCGCATGACGCCGGGCGAAATGCGCCGCAGCCGCGCAGGCCAGATCGCCGCCGCATTCTGGCTGGAGGATGACCGGACGGCCACGGTGCTGTGCTATCGATCCGTCGCCCGCTATGCCTTTGATCTTTTCGCCATGCTGGCGCGACCCGGATCCGAAGTGGGGCTGTTCGACTAGGGCGGCTTGGCCGGGGCCTGCGTCTGGGCTAGGCTAGGGCCAGAGCAGGGGGTGGCAATGCGCGACGCGTCGATCAACGTTCTGGGTGGCAGGCTGGAACCCTGTTCCACCGCCCCGGTCACAGGGTTTTTCCGCAATGGATGTTGCGACACCGGACCGGCCGACCGGGGCCTGCATACGGTTTGCGCCGTGATGACGGCTGAATTTCTGGCCATGTCGAAATATCTGGGGAACGATCTGTCGACGCCACGCCCCGAGTTCGGCTTTGCCGGGCTGAAGCCGGGCGACCGTTGGTGCCTGTGCGCTGCGCGGTTCCTGCAAGCGCACGAAGAGGGGGCGGCCCCCGATCTGCATCTGGCTGCCACGCATCGGCGCACGCTGGATGTGGTGCCGCTGGAGATCCTGCGCCGCTATGCCGTCGAGGCGGGCAACTAGCCCGATTGCGTCGCGTCGCCCGGAATGTCAGAAGGCGCCCAACCGAAAGCAGGGAGGCTGTCGATGGAAACGATCCGGATCGAGGTGGACGGGCGCGGCGTCGCGCGTCTGGTTCTGGCGCGGGCCGACAAGCACAATGCGCTGTCGTCGCGCATGATTGCGGAACTGACCGAGGCCGTGGGCCGCCTGGCGCGCGATCCGGCGGTGCGGGTGGTCGTGCTGTCGGCGGATGGCCAGAGCTTCTGCGCCGGGGGCGATCTGGGCTGGATGCAGGACCAGATGCGCGCCGATGGCGCGACGCGGGCGCGTGAGGCGACCAGACTGGCCGATATGCTGGGGGCGCTGAACCGGCTGCCAAAGCCGCTGGTCGGCTGTGTGCAGGGCAATGCCTTTGGCGGTGGCATCGGGATGATGGCGGTCTGCGATGTGGCGATCGGCGCCGATACGGCCCGCTTTGGCCTGACGGAAACCCGGCTGGGGCTGATCCCCGCCACCATCGGGCCCTATGTCGTGGCACGGATGGGCGAGGCGATGGCGCGTCGCGTGTTCTTTTCCGCCCGTCTGTTCGATGCCGAAGAGGCGGTGCGTCTGGGCCTGCTGGCCCGCGCGGTCGCGCCGGCCGATCTGGAGGCTGCGGTAGAGGCCGAAGTCGCCCCCTATCTGTCCTGCGCGCCCGGTGCCGTGGCCGAGGCCAAGCAACTGGTCCGCCGCCTGGGCCCGCCGATTGACGAGGCCGTGATCGCCGAGACCATCGCCGCGCTGGTCGAGCGGTGGGAGAGTGCCGAGGCAGCCGAAGGAATCGCCGCCTTTTTCGACAAGCGCAAGCCGGGCTGGGCAAGCTGAACCCGGCGGGAAAGCCGGATCGATTCTGTCTGGAATGCCCCCCGGTCATCCTTGTGACCGGGAAAATTTCCGCGATGCGGCATCTTTGCATCACGGGCCGCCAATCCCTGCACGCCATGGTATGCAGGGGCGAATTTAGCCCTTGTGTCAGCGGTATCGGACGACCGGCTTTGGTTGACCGTCGCGGGGGTCAGGAGTAAACGGGAGCCGGGCGCCTCGCTGCGCCGCAGGGTCCGCAAGCCGAAGGAGCAAGCCTTGGACGCGCTTCTCAGAGAATATCTGCCCATCCTAATGCTGTTGGCACTGACGATCGCGCTTGGCCTGATCCTCATTCTGGCGGCTGCCGTTCTGGCCGTGCGCCGACCGGACCCGGAAAAGGTTTCGGCCTATGAATGCGGGTTCAACGCCTTTGACGATGCCCGGATGAAGTTCGACGTGCGGTTCTACCTCGTGTCGATCCTGTTCATCATCTTCGATCTGGAAGTGGCCTTCCTGTTCCCCTGGGCCGTGGCCTTCGGGGATCTGTCGATGACGGCCTTCTGGTCGATGATGGTGTTCCTTGGCGTGCTGACTGTCGGCTTCGCCTATGAATGGAAGAAAGGGGCGCTGGAATGGGAGTGATGACCGGGGCGAACACCGCCGGAGCAGACCGCGAGGTCGCCACCCAGGCGCTGAACCGCGAGTTGCAGGACAAGGGCTTTCTGCTGACCTCGACCGAAGACATCATCAACTGGGCGCGCAACGGCTCGCTGCACTGGATGACCTTCGGCCTGGCCTGCTGCGCGGTCGAGATGATCCAGATGTCGATGCCGCGCTATGACGTGGAACGCTTTGGCACCGCGCCGCGCGCCTCGCCGCGCCAGTCGGACCTGATGATCGTTGCGGGCACGCTGACCAACAAGATGGCCCCGGCCCTGCGCAAGGTCTATGACCAGATGCCGGAGCCGCGCTATGTGATCTCGATGGGTAGCTGTGCCAATGGTGGCGGCTACTATCATTACAGCTATTCCGTCGTGCGCGGCTGCGACCGCGTGGTTCCGGTGGACATCTATGTTCCCGGCTGCCCCCCCACGGCCGAGGCGCTGCTGTACGGCATCTTGCAGTTGCAGCGGAAAATCCGCCGCACCGGCACCCTTGTGCGCTGAGAGGAGGCGGAAATGACGGACGCCCTGAACGAACTCGGCACCTATATCGAGGCCAAGCGCGGCGAGGATGTGGCCGGTTGGTCCATCGCCTTTGGCGAGTTGATGGTGGAAATCCTGCCAGGGCGGGTCGTGCCGTTCATGGACTTCCTGAAATCCGATCCGACCTGCCGCTTTGGCACGCTGGTCGACATCACGGCCATCGACTGGCCAGAGCGCGCCAAGCGTTTCGATGTGGTCTGGCATCTGCTGTCGATGCACCGCAACCAGCGTATCCGCATCAAGACCGCCATCGAGGAGGATCAGATGGTCCCCTCGTCAGTATCGGTCTGGCCCGCGGCGAACTGGTTCGAGCGCGAGGTGTTCGACATGTTCGGGATCCTGTTCTCGGGCCACCCCGATCTGCGCCGCCTGCTGACCGATTATGGTTTCCGCGGCCATCCGCTGCGCAAGGATTTTCCCACCACCGGCTACACCGAAGTGCGGTATGACGAGGTGCAGAAACGGGTTGTCTATGAGCCCGTCAAGCTGGTGCAGGAATACCGGCAGTTCGACTTCCTCAGCCCGTGGGAAGGGGCGCAGTACATCCTGCCCGGCGACGACAAGGCGGAGGCGAAGTGATGCATCTGGCCACCCCAGTCGGCACTGCGGCGTAAGGAGAGCGAGAGATGGACGGCAAGTTCGACAGCCCGCTGACCGGCGAGCAGAAGATCCGCAACTTCAACATCAACTTCGGACCGCAGCACCCGGCGGCCCACGGCGTTCTGCGTCTTGTGCTGGAGCTGGACGGCGAGATCGTGGAACGGGCCGACCCCCATGTCGGCCTGCTGCATCGCGGCACCGAAAAGCTGATGGAGTCGCGGACCTATCTGCAGAACCTGCCATATCTTGACCGGCTGGATTACGTGGCGCCGATGAACCAGGAACATGCCTGGTGTCTGGCCATCGAAAAGCTGACGGGCACGGCGATCCCGCGCCGCGCCAGCCTGATCCGTGTGCTGTTCTCGGAAATCGGCCGGGTGCTGAACCACCTGCTCAACGTGACCACCGGCGCGCTCGACATCGGCGCGCTGACCCCGCCCTTGTGGGGCTTTACCGCGCGCGAAGAGCTGATGGTGTTCTACGAACGCGCCTGCGGTGCGCGTCTTCACGCGGCCTATTTCCGGCCGGGCGGGGTGCATCAGGATCTGACCCCGCAGTTGCTGGACGACATCGACGCCTGGGCGGAACGTTTCCCCAAGCTGCTGGACGACATCGACGGCCTGCTGACCGAGAACCGCATCTTCAAGCAGCGCACGGTCGATATCGGCGTTGTGTCGGCAGAGGATGCCATCGCCTGGGGCTTTTCCGGCGTGATGGTGCGCGGCTCCGGGCTGGCCTGGGATTTGCGCCGTGCGCAGCCCTATGAATGCTATGATGAATTCGATTTCCAGATCCCCGTCGGCAAGAATGGCGACTGTTTCGACCGCTATCTGATCCGGATGCAGGAAATGCGGGAGTCGACCCGCATCATCCGTCAGGCCATCGCCAAGCTGCGGGTCGAACCGGGCGAGGTGCTGGCGCGCGGCAAGCTGGCGCCGCCCAAGCGCGCAGAGATGAAACGCTCGATGGAAGCGTTGATCCACCACTTCAAGCTTTATACCGAAGGGTTCCACGTTCCGGCGGGCGAGGTCTATGCCGCCGTCGAGGCGCCCAAGGGCGAGTTCGGGGTGTATATGGTGGCCGATGGCACGAACAAGCCGTGGCGCGCAAAGCTGCGGGCACCGGGCTTTGCCCATCTTCAGGCCACCGATCACATGACGCGGGGCCACCAGTTGGCCGATGTGTCGGCGATCATCGCCACGATGGATCTTGTGTTCGGGGAGGTCGACCGTTGATCGCCGCGCCCCGGTCCAACATGTGGTTCGTCCTGTCGGAACCCGCAAAGCGGCAGGGCCCCTGCCGGTGAGGAGTACGTCCATGTTCCGTTCTCTTGGCATTGTCGCGTTGCTGAGCCTTGGCGCTGCTGCCGCCCATGCGCAGGCAACCCCCGAGCAGGTGGAAAAGCTGGTGCAGGCCATTGTCGCGGCAGGCTGTGTCGTCACGCCTGACAACAACGCGACAATCCTGTCCGAGGCTGGATTGAATCAGGAATCGGCCTCTGTCGTGGTCAACGCCTTGCTGGGGCTGGGCCAGGCGGAAATCGTTGACGGCGATTTGCGGCTGAAAACGGCGGAGTGCAACTGATGCTGCGCAGGCTTGCCCATCACCAACCCGAAGGTTTTGCCTTTACCCCTGCCAACCAGGCATGGGCCGAAGCGCAGATCACCAAATATCCCGAGGGCCGTCAGGCCAGCGCGATCATTCCGCTGTTGTGGCGGGCGCAGGAACAGGAAGGCTGGCTGTCCAAGCCCGCCATCGAGGCCGTCGCCGATATGCTTGGCATGGCCTATATCCGCGCGCTGGAAGTGGCGACGTTCTACTTCATGTTCCAGCTTCATCCGGTTGGTGCTGTTGCGAATATTCAGATTTGTGGCACCACGTCCTGCATGATCTGCGGGGCCGAGGATCTGATGGAGGTCTGCAAGCGCCGCATCTCGCCCAAGCCGCATACGCTGTCGGCCGATGGCAAGTTCAGCTGGGAAGAGGTCGAATGCCTTGGCGCCTGCGCCAATGCGCCGATGGCCCAGATCGGCAAGGATTACTACGAGGATCTGAGTGCCGAAAAGCTGGACTGGCTGCTGGATGAACTGTCGGCTGGCCGGGTTCCGGTCCCTGGGCCGCAGAACGGGCGCTATTCGTCGGAACCGCTGTCGGGCCTGACCTCGCTGAAGGAGTTCGACTCCGGTCGCACGCAGTACAATGCCAGCGTTCAGGCCGCTGTGGACATCGGCGATACGGTCCGGCGCATCGACGGCACCGAAGTGCCGCTGATCGTGTCATGGCGCCGCAAGGAGGCCGAGGATGTGCCGTCGCGCGCGGCGGACGAGCCTGCGAAAGCGGCCTCCGGGATTGCGCCCAAGGCGGCGCAGGCTCTGGCCAAGGGCAAGCCCGAACTGGACGTGGCCAAGCCCGCAGGCGTCGCCGAAGCCGAGCCTGCCCAGACCGTTGCCGGCCCGGATGCCGAAGGGACGCAGCCCGCTGGGCTTGATGCGCCCCGCAGTGGCGCCGCCGATGATCTGAAGATCATCGAAGGTATCGGCCCGGTGCTGGAAAAGCTGTGCCATTCGCTGGGCATCTTCCATTTCGATCAGATCGCGGCCTGGGGGCCGTCAGAGATTGCGTGGATGGATGCCAATCTGAAAGGCTTCAAGGGCCGGGTGACCCGTGACAAATGGGTGGCGCAGGCAAAACTGATCGGCGACGTGGGGATCCCCGTATTCCTCGAACGCGCCAAGACGAACGACTACTGAGTCGGGCAGATGGCAGCCCGTCCCCCGACCGATGCCGCCGCCTTTGCCCGCCAGATGCGGGTGGTGGGCGCGGTGATCGCCGCGACAACGGTCCTCTGGCTGGTGCTGGGCGAGATCGGGCGGCAATATGGGTGGGACGGGCGCTATGCCCTGTTGATCGATCTGGCGGCGCTGGCCGCCTATGTCTGGGCGATGTTCGTGGCCTGGCAACTCTGGCGCAAGCGCCGGGAAATATGAGGGAAGGCGGATGCTGAAGGATCAGGACCGGATCTTTACGAACCTCTACGGGATGCATGACCGCAGCCTGGCAGGGGCGCGAAAGCGCGGCCATTGGGATGGCACCGCCGCAATCATCGCGCGCGGCCGTGACAAGATCATCGACGAGATGAAGGCCTCGGGCCTGCGTGGCCGGGGCGGCGCAGGGTTCCCGACCGGCATGAAATGGTCGTTCATGCCCAAGCAGTCCGACGGGCGGCCCGCCTATCTGGTGATCAACGCCGATGAATCGGAACCTGCGACCTGCAAGGACCGCGAGATCATGCGCCACGATCCGCATACGCTGATCGAAGGTGCGCTGATCGCCAGCTTTGCGATGAATGCCAATACCGCCTATATCTACATCCGCGGTGAATATATCCGCGAGCGTGAGGCGCTTCAGACCGCCATCGACGAATGCTATGACGCGGGCCTTCTGGGCCGCAACGCAGCCGGGTCGGGCTGGGATTTCGACCTGTTCCTGCACCATGGCGCCGGGGCCTATATCTGCGGCGAGGAAACCGCGCTGCTGGAAAGCCTTGAAGGCAAGAAGGGGATGCCGCGCATGAAACCGCCGTTCCCGGCGGGGGCGGGGCTGTACGGATGCCCGACCACGGTGAACAATGTGGAATCCATCGCGGTGGTTCCCACCATCCTGCGCCGTGGGCCGGAATGGTTTGCCGGTTTTGGCCGCCCGAACAATGCGGGCGTCAAACTCTATGCCATGTCGGGCCATGTGATGACGCCCTGCGTGATCGAGGAATCCATGTCGATCCCGCTGCGCGAGCTGATCGACAAGCACGGCGGCGGCGTCCGCGGTGGCTGGAAGAACCTCAAGGCGGTGATCCCCGGCGGCGCCTCGTGCCCGGTGCTGACGGCGGAACAGTGCGAAGATGCGATCATGGATTATGACGGGATGCGCGGGCTGAAATCCAGCTTTGGCACCGCCTGCATGATCGTGATGGATCAGAACACCGATGTCATCAAGGCGATCTGGCGGTTGTCCAAGTTCTTCAAGCACGAAAGCTGCGGCCAGTGCACGCCCTGCCGCGAAGGCACCGGCTGGATGATGCGGGTGATGGAACGTCTGGTCACCGGCGAGGCAGAGGTCGAGGAAATCGACATGCTCTATGACGTGACGAAACAGGTCGAAGGCCATACGATCTGCGCACTCGGGGATGCAGCGGCCTGGCCGATCCAGGGCCTGATCCGCAATTTCCGCGAGGAGATCGAGGACCGTATCAAGGCCAAACGCACCGGGCGCACCGGCGCCCTGGCGGCGGAGTAAGGGCGATGCGGGCAGCCCTGGTCCTCATGCTGATCGGCGCGGTGGCCACCACCGCCGCATGTAACCGTCGTCAGGCGGCCGAGGCGGGCTTGCCCTATCGTGGCAGCGTCAAGGCCCAGAACGACGGTCTGTTGGTCGTCACGGTCAAGGCTCCGGGCGCCACGCTGGACATGGCCCGCGAAAGCGCCCGCTATCCGGTGACTTTGTATTGCCTGACCAACCGGGGCAGTTCGGCCGCCGATTGGGAGACCGATCCGGCAACCGGCGACTGGGCCCATGCGGTCGATGCGTCGGGCGACATGACCTTGCGTGCGAGGTGCCGGGCATGACGCACCATCTGGCCGAGTTCAATTTCGGCACGCTGCGGCACGACTGGGACGATCCCCGTATCAAGGGGTTCGTCGACGGGCTGGACTTGGTGAACGGCATTGCCGCGCGGTCGCCTGGCTTTGTCTGGCGTGTATCGGACGAGGATATGGATGCCGCACAGCGCGACCCTCAAGGTCCGTTCGGCGGCAAGCCTCGCATCGCCTCGACCCTGTCGGTCTGGCGCGATGCCCCAAGTCTGGAACAGTTCGTCTGGAACACGGTCCATCGCCAGTTCTATGGCCGCAAGGCGGAATGGTATGATGTGGCCGGAAACGGCAATCTGGTGCTGTGGTGGATCCCCGAAGGGCACCGCCCCTCTGTGGCAGAGGGCATGGCCCGCTGGACCCACCAGCAAGAACACGGCGACACGGATCACGCCTTTGGCTGGTCCTATCTGAAAGATGCGCATCTGTGGCAATCCCGCCGGTGCGACCCAGTGGCTGCGGAGTAAGCGGATGAGCACGCTCAAGAAGATCGTCATTGATGGGATCGAGGTCGAAGTCGATGCGGCCATGACCATCATCCAGGCGGCCGAGGTCGCCGGGGTCGAGATCCCGCGCTTCTGCTATCACGAGCGGCTGTCGATCGCCGGCAACTGCCGGATGTGTCTGGTCGAGGTCGTGGGCGGCCCGCCGAAACCGGCCGCATCCTGCGCGATGCAGGTCCGCGATCTGCGGCCCGGCCCGAATGGCGAGCCGCCGGTGGTGAAAACCAATTCCCCCATGGTCAAGAAGGCCCGCGAAGGGGTGATGGAATTCCTGTTGATCAACCACCCGCTGGATTGCCCGATCTGCGACCAGGGCGGCGAGTGCGACCTTCAGGATCAGGCCATGGCCTATGGCGTCGATTTCAGCCGCTACCGCGAGCCGAAGCGCGCCTCCGAGGATCTGAACCTTGGCCCGCTGGTCGCCACCACGATGACGCGCTGCATTTCCTGCACCCGCTGCGTGCGCTTTACCACCGAGGTGGCGGGCATCACCCAGATGGGCCAGACCGGGCGCGGCGAGGACAGCGAGATCACCAGCTATCTGAACCAGACGCTGGACAGCAACCTGCAAGGCAACATCATCGACCTGTGTCCGGTGGGCGCGCTGACCAGCAAGCCCTATGCCTTTACCGCGCGGCCCTGGGAACTGACCAAGACCGAGACCATCGACGTGATGGACGCGCTGGGGTCGAACATCCGCGTGGATACCAAGGGCCGCGAAGTCATGCGCATCCTGCCGCGCAACCATGACGGCGTGAACGAAGAGTGGATCAGCGACAAGACCCGCTTTGTCTGGGACGGGTTGCGCCGCCAGCGGCTGGACACGCCGTATATCCGGGTGAACGGCAAGCTGCGCAAGGCAAGCTGGCCCGAGGCACTGGAGGCTGCGGCCACGGCGATCAAGGGCAAGAAGGTTGCCGGTCTGGTCGGGGATCTGGTGCCGGTCGAGGCGGCCTGGTCGTTGAAGATGCTGGTCGAGTCGCTGGGCGGCAAGGTGGAATCGCGGGTCGATGGCGCCAAGCTGCCTGCGGACAATCGGTCGGCCTATGTCGGGACGGCACAGATTGCCGATATCGACACGGCAAAGACCATCCTTCTGGTCGGCACCAACCCCCGCACCGAAGCGCCGGTGCTGAACGCCCGTATCCGCAAGGCCTGGCTGGCAGGCGCGCGCGTGGGGCTGATCGGCGCGGCGGTGGACCTGACCTATGACTACCACCATTTCGGCAACAGCCGCGATGCGCTGGTCGATCTGGTCGGCAAGGTTCAGGCCAAGCCTGACACCGTTGTCATCGTGGGGCAGGGCGCGCTGAACGAGGCCGATGGCGAAGCGGTTCTCAGCCAGGTGATGAAATACACCGAAGGGGCAGGGGCCAAGCTTCTGGTGCTGCACACTGCCGCGGCCCGTGTGGGCGCGATGGATGTGGGTGCCGTGACCGATGGCGGGATGACCGCCGCGCTGGACGGGGCAGAGGTGATCTGGAACCTGGGCGCCGACGAGGTGGAACTCGCTGCCGGTCCGGTGGTGATCTATCAGGGCAGCCATGGCGACCGCGGGGCGCATCGCGCCGACATCATCCTGCCGGGCGCCTGCTATACCGAGGAAGCGGGGCTGTTCGTCAACACCGAAGGCCGCCCGCAACTGGCACTGCGCGCCGGTTTCCCGCCGGGCGAGGCCAAGGAGAACTGGGCGATCCTGCGCGCGGTGTCTGCCATGGTCGGCCAGCAACTGCCCTGGGACGATCTGGCGGGTCTGCGCCGCGCGATGGTGCTGGTCTATCCGCATCTGGCGCAGGTGGGCGAGGTTGCGGCCAATGACTGGAACCGCATCCCGTTGCGCGAACCGGCCAAGGCGACGTTCCGCGCCGCGATCAAGGATTTCTGGCTGACAAACCCCATTGCGCGCGCATCGCCGCTGATGGCGGAACTGTCGGCCAATGCCGCTGCGCGGGCCAACACGCCGCTGGCGGCAGAGTGACACGATGGGCAAAGCCGTTGCCCCCCTTGCGCTGGCCCTGATCGGGCTGGGTGCCTGCGCCAACGGGGCGCAGACGGGGCAGCACGCCTTGCCGCCCGCGTTTCTGGGTATCGAGACGCGGCTTCTGGATGGCGATCTGGTGAACTTCCGCGTGGCCATCCGCCATGCAGAGGAACGCCGGATGGTCGAGGACTATGCGGCCTGCGCGGCCGCGCAATATGCGTTGATCCGGGGCTACGGCTTTGCGCGCCATGTGCGCACGACCGTGGACCAGAGCGGCGCCGTGGCAAGGGCGGATGCGGTCTATCTCATCTCGCCCGCGCTGCCAAAAGGGGTGGCGACCATTGACGCCGAGGTCACGGTGCGCGATTGCGGCGCACGCGGGATTCCGACGGTCTGACGCCGGGACAGTTTTGGGGACGTGAGGAAAAATGGCTGAATTCTTCCAGACACCGGCCGGGATCGCGGTCATCATCGCAGGGCAGAGCCTGCTGGTGATCGGCTTTGCGATGATCTCGCTGATCTTCCTCGTCTATGGCGACCGCAAGATCTGGGCGGCGGTGCAGTTGCGGCGCGGACCGAACGTCGTGGGCCCCTGGGGCCTGCTGCAAACCTTTGCCGATGCGCTGAAATATGTGCTGAAGGAAATCATCGTGCCTGCGGGCGCCGACCGTCCGGTGTTCTTTCTTGCGCCGATGGCGTCGTTCGTGCTGGCCATGGCGGCCTTTGCCGTCGTGCCGTTCAATGCGGGATGGGTGCTGGCGGATATCAACGTTGCCATCCTGTTCGTCTTTGCCGTCTCCTCGCTGGAGGTTTACGGCGTGATCATGGGCGGCTGGGCCTCGAACTCGAAATATCCGTTCCTGGGCGGCCTGCGGTCGGCGGCGCAGATGATCAGCTATGAGGTGTCGCTGGGCCTGATCATCATCGGCATCATCATTTCGACCGGCTCGATGAACCTGACGGCCATCGTCGAGGCGCAGCGCGGCGACTTCGGCTTCTTCAACTGGTACTGGCTGCCGCACCTGCCGATGTTCGTGCTGTTCTTCATCTCGGCCCTGGCCGAAACGAACCGCCCGCCCTTTGACCTGCCAGAGGCGGAATCGGAACTGGTCGCGGGCTTCATGGTCGAATATTCCTCGACGCCCTATCTGCTGTTCATGGCGGGCGAATACATCGCCATCTGGCTGATGTGCGCGCTGATGTCGCTGCTGTTCCTGGGCGGCTGGCTGTCGCCCATCCCCGGTATCCCGGACGGGTTCCTGTGGATGTTCGGCAAGATGGCGTTCTTCTTCTTCCTCTTCGCCATGGTCAAGGCCATCGTGCCCCGCTACCGCTATGACCAGCTGATGCGGATCGGCTGGAAGGTGTTCCTGCCGCTGTCGCTGGCCTGGGTCGTGATCGTGGCGTTCCTTGCGAAATTCGAAGTGCTGGGCGGTGCCTGGGCACGCTGGACCATCGGGGGCTGATATGGGCATCGACATCAACCGCGCCGTCAAATACTTCTTCCTGGTGGACTTCATCAAAGGCTTTGGCCTTGGGATGAAGTATTTCTTCGCCCCCAAGGATACGGTGAACTATCCGCATGAAAAGGGGCCGCTGTCGCCCCGGTTCCGCGGTGAACATGCGCTGCGTCGCTATCCCAACGGCGAGGAACGCTGCATCGCCTGCAAGCTGTGCGAGGCGATCTGCCCGGCGCAGGCGATCACCATCGACGCGGAGCCCCGCGAGGATGGCAGCCGCCGCACCACGCGCTATGACATCGACATGACGAAATGCATCTATTGCGGCTTCTGCCAAGAGGCTTGCCCGGTGGATGCCATTGTCGAGGGGCCGAATTTCGAGTTCGCCACCGAGACGCGCGAAGAGCTGTTCTATGACAAGGCGAAACTGCTGGAGAATGGCGAACGCTGGGAAGCCGAGATTGCCCGCAACCTGGAACTGGACGCGCCCTACAGATGAGCCGCCAAGCCGCCCTCCGTTTTCCCGCGCCGCCGGCCTTTGCCATGTTCGGCCTGCATGCGTTCCGGTTGCCGCGGATGCAGGCGGCCGGGGGCGCGGCACCGATGGCGGCGGTCCGGCTGAACACGCGGCCAGGCGCCTGCGGAATGGTGACGATCAGATCGCGCAAGGGGGGCCGGACATGAACGAGACCTACACCAAGATGATCCAGCAGATGATGGAAAGCGGGCAGGAGATGCTGCGTTCCTTCAACCCCGCGCTGGAACAGATGAAGGTGGCCGGGATCGACCGCATGTTCCCCACCATGTCCAAGGACATGATGGAAATGTGGTTCGGCAAGACCTTCAACCGCGACGGGCTGGATGCCAAGACGCGGCTGCTTGTCACCATCGGCGCGCTGACCGTGCTGGGGGCGCAGGCCGAGCCGCAGATGAAGATGACGGTGCGCCACGCGCTTGAGGCCGGGGCAACCGAACGCGAGATCGCCGAGGTGATCTGGCAGATGAGCGTATTCGGCGGCCTGCCCGCCATGCAGAAGGCCCTGGTAATCGCCCAGAGCGTCTTTGCCGAGATCGAGGAGAACAAGTGATGAGCGTCGCCGATCTGGCTTTTTATGCGTTTGCCATCGTCACCGTGACGGCGGGGCTGCTGGTCACCGTGTCGCGCAACCCCGTGCATTCGGTGCTGTGGCTGATCCTGGCCTTCTTCTCTGCCGCCGGGCTGTTTGTCATGCTGGGGGCAGAGTTCGTGGCCATGCTGCTTGTCATCGTCTATGTCGGCGCGGTGGCGGTGCTGTTCCTGTTCGTCGTGATGATGCTGGATGTCGATTTTGCCGAGCTGAAGGGCGAAATGGCGCGCACGATGCCGCTTGCGCTGCTGGTCGGCCTGATCCTGATCATGCAGTTCGTGCTTGCGTTCAGCGCCTGGCAACAATCCGAAGGGGCGCTGGGGCTGCGTCAGGCGGTGACGCCGGATCTGTCCGAGATCCACAACACCAAGGCGCTGGGTCTGCTGATGTATGACCAGTATATCCTGCCCTTCCAGGTGTCGGGTCTGATCCTGCTGGTGGCAATGATCGGGGCCATCGCCCTGACCCTGCGCCATCGCACCAACGTCAAGCGCCAGAACGTGCTGGAACAGATGTGGCGCGATCCGGCCAAGACGATGGAAATGAAAGACGTGAAACCGGGGCAGGGTCTCTGATACGCGGGCCGGGCCTGCGGGTCCGGCCGGTGCAATGAATGACAAGGGGCCGCCTGTCGGCCCACGAGGGAACGACGATGGTGACAGTGGGACTGGAACATTACCTGACGGTGGCGGCGGCGCTGTTCGTCATCGGGATCTTCGGCATCTTTCTCAACCGCAAGAACGTGATCGTCATCCTGATGTCGATCGAGTTGATGCTGCTGTCGGTCAATATCAACCTTGTCGCCTTTTCCAGTTTTCTGGGGGATCTGGCGGGGCAGGTGTTCACCATGTTCGTCCTGACCGTCGCGGCGGCCGAGGCGGCGATCGGGCTTGCGATCCTGGTCTGCTTCTTCCGCAACAAGGGCAGCATCGACGTCGAAGACGTCAACGTGATGAAGGGCTGAGGCGATGGAAACCATCATCCTGTTCGCGCCGCTGGTCGGGGCCATTCTGTGTGGCTTCGGCTGGAAATACATCGGCGAGAAACCTGCCCAGATTCTGACCACCGCGCTGGTATTCCTGTCGGCGCTGCTGTCCTGGGTCATCTTCCTGACCTTCGATGGTGGCACGCAGCAGATCATGCTGTTCCGCTGGGTCGACAGCGGCACGCTGGGGGCCGAATGGGGCATCCGGCTGGATCGCATGACGGCGATCATGCTGGTCGTGGTCAACTCGGTGTCGGCGCTGGTCCACCTCTACAGCTTCGGCTACATGGCGCATGACGAGAACTGGTCCGAGGATGAGCCGTATCGGGCACGTTTCTTCGCCTATCTGTCGTTCTTTACCTTTGCCATGCTGATGCTGGTGACCTCTGACAACCTGATCCAGATGTTCTTTGGCTGGGAAGGTGTGGGCGTCGCCTCGTATCTGCTGATCGGTTTCTACTGGAAAAAGCAGTCGGCAAGCGCGGCGGCGATGAAGGCCTTTATCGTCAACCGTGTCGGCGACTTCGGTTTTCTGCTCGGGATCGCCGCGCTTTACTTCCTGACCGACAGCGTGCGGCTGGACGAGATCTTTGCGCAGGCGCCCGCACTGGCAGAGCAAAACATCACCTTCCTGTGGACCGACTGGAACGCGGCCAACCTGATCGGCGTGCTGCTGTTCATCGGGGCCATGGGCAAATCGGCGCAACTGTTCCTGCACACCTGGCTGCCCGACGCGATGGAGGGGCCGACCCC
This sequence comes from Gemmobacter megaterium, assembly GCF_900156815.1. GTDB lineage: Bacteria > Pseudomonadota > Alphaproteobacteria > Rhodobacterales > Rhodobacteraceae > Wagnerdoeblera > Wagnerdoeblera megaterium. The sequence continues at coordinate 740,021 of NZ_FTOT01000001.1, read as the reverse complement.
GGTGTCGGCGCTGATCCACGCCGCGACCATGGTGACGGCAGGCGTGTTCCTGGTATCGCGCATGTCGCCGCTGTATGAAGTCGCGCCGGAAGCCAAGCTGATGATCGTCTATATCGGCGGGTTCACGGCCTTCTTTGCGGCCACGGTCGGCCTGGTGCAGAACGACATCAAGCGGGTAATCGCCTATTCCACCTGTTCGCAGCTTGGCTACATGTTCGTGGCGGCGGGCGTCGGTGTCTATTCGGTGGCGATGTTCCACCTGTTCACCCATGCGTTCTTCAAGGCGATGCTGTTCCTTGGGGCGGGTTCCGTGATCCATGCCACGCATCACGAACAGGACATGCGCAACTATGGCGGCCTGCGCAAAAAGATCCCGCTGACCTTCTGGGCGATGATGATCGGCACGCTGGCCATCACCGGCGTCGGGATCCCGCTGACCCACATCGGCTTTGCCGGCTTCATCTCGAAGGATGCGGTAATCGAGAGCGCCTATGCCGGTGGCCCGGCCATCATCTTCTGGCTGCTGGTGCTGGGCGCGCTGATGACCAGCTTCTATAGCTGGCGGCTGATGTTCATGACCTTCTATGGCGAAAGCCGGGCGCATGGTCACCACAACGGGCACGGCCATGACGATCACCACCATGAACCGCACGAAAGCCCGCGCGTGATGCTGATCCCGCTGGCCGTGCTGGCGCTGGGGGCGGTGTTTGCCGGGATGCTGTGGTACGGGCCGTTCTTTGGCTCTGGTCGTCAGGTGCTGGACTGGTTCGCGGGCTCCATCTCCATGACCGCGATGGTCGAGTCGCACGGCGCTGAAAAGCTGGTGCTCGACGCGGCGCATTACGTGCCCAAATGGGTCAAGGTCGCGCCCTTTGTCGCCATGCTGCTGGGTCTTGGTCTTGCCTGGTTCATGTATATCCGCCGCCCGGATCTGCCGGGCAAGATCGCGGCGGAACAGAAGCCGCTCTATGATTTCCTGCTGAACAAGTGGTATTTCGACGAGCTTTATGACGCAATCTTCGTCCGTCCGGCAAAGTGGCTGGGGGCCGCGCTGTGGAAACGGGGCGACGGCAACGTGATCGACGGCACCATCAACGGGCTGGCCATGGGGATCGTGCCCTTCTTCACCCGGCTCGCGGGCCGGATGCAGTCGGGCTATGTGTTCCACTATGCCTTTGCGATGGTGCTGGGCATCGTGGTGCTGGTCACCTGGATGACGCTGGCGTACAGCGGCCACTGAGGGACAGGGAACCATGGACAATCTGATCTCCATCATCACCTTCACCCCGGCGATCGGCGCGCTGATCCTGGCGGTGTTTCTGCGCGGCGACGATGCCGCGGCGCAGCGCAATGCCAAATGGCTGGCGCTGGCCGCCACGACGGCGACCTTCCTGATCTCCATCTTCCTGATCGCCGGGTTCGATCCGGCGGATACCGGCTTTCAGTTCACCGAATCCCATGACTGGATCATGGGGCTGAAATACCGGGTCGGCGTTGACGGGATTTCCATCCTGTTCGTGATGCTGACCACCTTCCTGATGCCGCTGACCATTGCGGCCTGCTGGGATGTGACGCATCGCGTGAAGGAATACATGATCGCCTTCCTGATGCTGGAAACGCTGATGATCGGCGTGTTCGTGGCGCTGGATCTGGTGCTGTTCTACCTGTTCTTCGAGGCAGGGCTGATCCCGATGTTCCTGATCATCGGCATCTGGGGCGGCAAGGACCGGATCTATGCCAGCTTCAAGTTCTTCCTCTACACCTTCCTTGGCTCGGTGCTGATGCTGGTGGCGATGATCGCGATGTATGTGGATGCGGGCACGACCGATATCGCGGCGCTGCTGAACCACAACTTCGCCTCTGAGACATTCCCGGTGCTGGGCATCCAGGTCGTCGGCGGGATGCAGACGCTGCTGTGGCTGGCCTTCTTTGCCAGCTTCGCGGTGAAAATGCCGATGTGGCCGGTGCACACCTGGCTGCCCGATGCGCACGTTCAGGCGCCGACCGCGGGTTCGGTGATCCTGGCGGCGGTGCTGTTGAAGATGGGCGGCTACGGGTTCCTGCGTTTTTCGCTGCCGATGTTCCCGGTCGCATCCGACCTGCTGGCGCCGTTGGTATTCTGGATGTCGGCCATTGCGGTGGTCTACACCAGCCTTGTTGCCATCGCGCAAAGCGACATGAAAAAGCTGATCGCCTATTCGTCGGTTGCCCATATGGGCTATGTCACCATGGGGATCTTTACCGCCAACCAGCAGGGGATCGACGGCGCGATTTTCCAGATGATCAGCCATGGCTTCATCTCGGGTGCGCTGTTCCTGTGCGTGGGCGTGATCTACGACCGGATGCACACCCGCGAGATCGACGCCTATGGCGGCCTTGTGAACCGGATGCCCGCCTATGCGCTGGTGTTCCTGTTCTTTACCATGGCGAACGTGGGCCTGCCGGGCACCTCGGGGTTCATCGGTGAGTTCCTGACCATCATGGGGATTTTCCAGGTCAACACCTGGGTGGCGTTCTTTGCGGCGACCGGCGTGATCCTGTCGGCGGCCTATGCGTTGTGGCTGTATCGCCGGGTGGTCTGGGGCGCGCTGATCAAGGGCAGCCTGAAGACCATCACCGACATGACCGCGCGCGAGCGGGCGATCTTTGCCCCGCTGGTTGCGATGACCCTGCTGCTGGGCGTCTATCCGTCGCTGGTGACCGATATCATCGGGCCCAGCGTCGGCGCCCTGATCACCGACTACCATGCCGCGATTCCCGCCGATGCGGGCACGCAGCTGGCCAGCCACTAAGGAGCTTGCCATGATCTCTGCGGATATTTCCGTCGTTCTGCCCGAGCTCGTGCTGGCTGGTGCTGCCATCGTGGCGCTGATGGGCGCGGTCTACACCGCCAAGGACCGGCTTACGCCGGTTCTGACCTGGGCGATGGTGGCGTTGTTCCTGGTGCTGGCGTTCTGGATCGGCACGGCAGGGACCGACGCCACAGCCTTTGGCGGCATGTTCGTTGCCGATGCCTTTGCACGCTTTGCCAAGGTCGTGGTGCTGGTCGGCGCGGCGGCGGTGCTAGTGATCGGTCAGGACTATGTCCAGCGGCGCGGGCTGGATCGTTTCGAATATCCGGTTCTTGTGGCGCTGTCGGTTGTCGGCATGATGCTGATGGTGTCGGCGGGCGATCTGATTGCGCTCTATGTCGGGCTGGAGCTGCAATCGCTGGCGCTTTATGTCATCGCCTCGCTGCGCCGTGACAGCGCGCGCTCGACCGAGGCGGGCCTGAAGTATTTTGTGCTGGGGTCGATGTCGTCTGGCCTGTTGCTGTTCGGGGCCTCGCTGATCTATGGCTTTGCCGGGACGACCCAGTTTGCGGGCATTCTTGGCACGCTGGAGGGCGAGGTGCCGCTGGGCGTGCTGTTCGGCATGGTCCTGCTGCTGTCCGGCCTGGCCTTCAAGGTGTCGGCGGCGCCCTTCCACATGTGGACGCCGGATGTCTACGAAGGCTCGCCGACGCCTGTCACCGCCTTCTTTGCCACTGCGCCCAAGGTGGCGGCGATGGCGCTGTTCGCGCGCGTGGTCCATGATGCCTTTGGCGCCATTCCGGGTGACTGGGGCCAGGTGATTGCGGTTCTGGCGGTTCTGTCGATGTTCCTGGGCGCGATTGCCGCTATCGGACAGACCGACATCAAGCGCCTGATGGCCTATTCCTCGATCGCGCATATGGGCTATGCGATGATCGGCCTGGCGGTCGGAACCGCTGGCGGCGTGCAGGCGATGCTGGTCTATATGGCGATCTATGTCACGATGAACGTCGGAACCTTTGCCTTCATCCTGTCGATGGAGCGCGATGGCCGCCCGGTTTCGGACATTGGCGCCCTGAACCAGTTTGGCAAGACCGAGCCGGGCAAGGCACTGGCGCTGCTGGTGCTGATGTTCAGCCTTGCCGGTGTGCCGCCGATGCTGGGTTTCTTTGCCAAGCTTTCGGTGCTCAAGGCCGCTGTCGACGCCGATATGGTCTGGCTGGCAGTGGCGGGGGCGGTCGCGTCGGTGATCGGGGCCTTCTACTATCTGCGCATCGTCTACTTCATGTATTTCGGCAAAGAGGGCGAAGTTCTGGAAAGCCGGATGGCACCCGCGCAATGGGCGCTGATGATGTTGTCAGCGGTGGCGATGGTGGCCGGTATCGTCAACCTGTTCGGGATCGAGGGTCCGGCCCTGGCGGCGGCGCAGGCGCTTGTCCGCTGAGGTCTGGCCCGAGGGCGTCGGCCGCGTCATTCTGGAAACGGTCGAGTCCACCAATGCAGAAGCCGCGCGACGCGCGGCTTCTTGCATCGCGCCCACATGGATCCTGGCTGGGTTCCAGACCGGCGGGCGCGGGCGGCGGGCGCGGCCCTGGGTCAGCCCGCGCGGGAACTTTCACGCCACATTGCTGATGCGCCCGGCAGGCGGTGCAGGCCAGGCGGCGCTGCGCAGCTTCATGGCGGCCCTGGCGCTGCATGAGGCCCTGGCGGGGCTGACCGGAACCCCGCAGGCGTTCCGGCTGAAATGGCCCAATGATGTGCTGCTGAACGGCGGCAAGGTGTCGGGCATTCTGCTGGAAAGCCTGGGCGCGCAGGGCGGGGTCGATCATCTGGCCATCGGCATCGGCGTAAACCTGATTGCGGCACCGGCCCCGACAGAGGTCGAGGCGGGCGCGGTGCTGCCGGTGTCTGTCCTGGCGGAAACCGGGATGCGGATCGCCCCGGAAACCCTGTTGACGTCGATCGCGGCCAGCTTCGCCCGGCTCGAGTCCGTGTTGGAGGCCGAGGGGTTTGCACCGATCCGGGCGCTTTGGCTGGACCACGCTGCACGGCTGGGCGAACGCATCGTGGCGCGGATCGGTGCGCACACCCATGAGGGAATCTTCGAGGGGATAGATTCAACCGGAGCATTGGTCTTGCGCACCCAGGCCGGTACGCTCAATCTGCCGGCAGCCGACATCTATTTCTGACCGCTATCTCGTTCTGACCAAAGACTCATCAGGGCGCCGGGGGGCTTTGCCCCGGCACCAGGATCTGAACCGGAGCCTGCCATGCTGCTTGCCATCGACTGCGGAAATACCAATACCGTCTTTTCCATTCGTGAAGGGGACGACTTCCTCGCCACCTGGCGCATCGCCACCGATCACAAGCGCACGGCAGATGAGTATTTCGTCTGGCTCTCCACGCTGATGATGCTCAACAAGCTGGACGTGAAGATCGACAGCGCGATCATCTCCTCGACGGCGCCACGGGTTGTGTTCAACCTTCGGGTTCTGTGCGACCGCTACTATGGTTGCCGGCCCTATGTCGTCGGACGGCCGGGTTGCGTGCTGCCGGTGGCGCCGCGGGTGGATCAGGGGACGACGGTCGGGCCGGATCGCCTGGTGAATGCGACAAGCGCCTTTGACCGCCACGGCGGGAACCTTGTTGTAGTCGATTTCGGCACCGCAACGACCTTTGACGTGGTGGATACCGATGGCGCCTATATCGGTGGTGTCATCGCGCCGGGCGTCAACCTCAGCCTGGAGGCGCTGCACATGGCGGCGGCGGCCTTGCCTCATGTGGATGTTTCCCGCCCGGACAGGGTGATCGGAACAAATACGGTGGCCTGTATGCAGTCGGGCGTGTATTGGGGATATATCGGCCTTGTCGAAGGCATCGTGCGTCAGATCCGTGCAGAACGGGACCGCCCCATGCGGGTGATCGGCACGGGTGGTCTTGCGCCGCTGTTCGAACAGGGCACTGAAATTTTTGATGCGATCGAGGAGGATCTGACGATGCACGGTCTGGTCCTGATCCACGACCACAACCGCAGACTGGAGTCCGCATGAGTGCCAACCGCCTGATCTACCTTCCCCTCGGCGGTGCCGGGGAGATCGGGATGAACTGCTACGTCTACGGCTATGGGCCGGCAGGGCGCGAGCGGCTGATCGTCGTCGATCTTGGTGTCACATTTTCCGATATGGACACGACGCCGGGGGTGGATCTGATCATGCCATCGGTGGACTGGCTGGCTGAACGGGCCGACCGGATCGAGGGAATTTTCATCACTCATGGCCACGAGGATCACGTCGGCGCGCTTGGCCATCTGTGGCCCCGCTTGCGTGCGCCTGTCCATGCGCGCAAGTTCACCGGCGCGTTGGCCAAGCTGAAGCTGGAAGATCAGGGACAGGACGGATCTGTCGTACAGATCCATGCGCCGCGCCCGGCCTGGGTGCAGGCAGGGCCATTCCGCGTGCAGTTCGTGCCGATTGCCCATTCGATTCCCGAAAGCTCGGCCTTGCTGATCGAAACGCCGGCGGGGCGCATCCTCCATTCGGGCGACTTCAAGCTGGATCCGACTCCCGGTGTGGGAGAGCCGTGGGATCCAGAGGTCTTTGCCCAGATCGGTGCCGAAGGCGTCAAGGTGATGACCTGCGATTCCACCAATGTGTTCAGCCTGCATCCCGGCCGTTCCGAAAGCACGCTTCACGCGCCGTTGCAGTCATTCATCGCCGGGGCCAAGGGCATGGTCGCGGCAACCACCTTCGCCTCGAACCTGGCGCGGGTCAAGGCGCTGGCGCAGGCGGGGCAGGCGGCGGGCCGCTCTGTCTGTCTGATGGGCCGGGCGATGCGCAAGATGGTGACGGTGGCGCAGGAAACCGGCGTGCTGACCGATTTTCCCGCGACGATCAGCCCCGAGGATGCGGCGGATGTACCGCGGCACAACCTGATGCTGATCGTGACGGGCACCCAAGGCGAACGCCGCGCCGCCAGTGCGCAATTGTCGCGCGGCAAGTATCTGGGCTTGCAGATGAAGGAAGGCGATACCTTCCTGTTCTCGTCGCGCACGATTCCGGGGAACGAGCGTGGCGTTCTGCGCGTGGTCAACGCCTTTTCCGAGATGGGCGTCGATGTCGTCGATGATCAGGACGGGCTGTATCACGTGTCCGGCCATGCCAACCGCCCGGATCTGGAAACGTTGCACCGGCTGGTCCGGCCTGCTGTGGTGATCCCGCTGCATGGCGAACATCGCCATCTGCGCGAACATTCCAAACTGGCCGCAGCGCAGGGCATCGCATCCGAGATCGCGCCGAACGGCATGATGCTGGATCTGAGCGGAGATACCCCGCAACTGGCCGAATACATCGAGACCGGCCGCGTCTATCTGGATGGGTCGGTGCTGATCGGGGCGATGGATGGTGTGATCCGCGACCGTATCCGCATGGCGCTGAACGGGCATGTCATCGTGACACTGATCATGGACGAGGATGATACCGCGCTGGGGGATCCCTGGGCCGAGTTGATGGGCCTGCCTGAAACCGGCAAGAGCGGGCGCGCGCTGGCCGAGACGATCGAAAGCGACCTTGCAGAGTTTCTGGGCCGCGCCGGGGCGCGGGTTCTGCGCGACGACGAAAAGCTCGACGATGGTGTGCGCCGCGTGGTGCGGCAGGTGTCGATGGAAGAGATCGGCAAGAAACCCGAGGTTACGGTCGTCGTTTCGCGGCTGGCCTGAGCGGACAGCGGGGGGTCGCCCCCCGCGCCGCAGATGCCTGATCGTCGGCAATGCAAGACCAAAACAAAAGCCCGCGCCGGAACACCGGCGCGGGCTTTTGGCGTCGTGGCCGGGGCGTCGTTACTCTGCGACGTCTTCGGCGGTTTCCAGGGCGGCAACCCGCGCGAAGCTGCGCAGGATGAAGTCCGGCACATGGTCGCCCATGCCTGCGACCGATGCACTGTCGTCGCGGCGGCGATCACGGCGATCATCGCGGCGCGGCTCGCGACGGGTGTCGTCGCGGCGGGGATCGTCGCGGCGGGGATCCTCGCGGCGCGGGGCGGGGGCGGGGGCGGCGGCCTCCGCCGGCGCCGCAGCAGCATCGGCACGCGGGGCGCGTTCGATGCGCGGTCCGCGGTCCCGCGACGAGTGGCGCGAGCGCGGCTGGCGATGTTCACCGCGGTCGGGGCTGTCGTCAAATTCGACCGTCGGCGTTTCGCCGCGCGGAATCGGTTGCTTGATCAGCGATTCGATGGCGGCGAGATATTTGTCATCCGCCGGGGTTGCGAGGGTGATCGCCTTGCCCAGACGTCCGGCCCGACCGGTGCGGCCGATGCGATGCACATAGTCTTCGGCATGGCTGGGCATGTCGAAGTTGAACACATGGCTCACCGCCGGAATGTCCAGTCCACGCGCCGCGACATCCGACGCGACAAGGAACCGCAACGATCCATCGCGAAAGGCGTCCAGCGTCTTGGTGCGCTGCGACTGGTCCAGATCGCCATGGATCGGGGCCGCATCGAAGCCATGCGCCTTGAGCGATTTGGCGACCACATCCACATCCATCTTGCGGTTGCAGAAGATGATCGCGTTGGTGCAGGCATCGCCTTCGGTCTTGATCACCTCGCGCAGCAGCGCCCGCTTTTCGGCAAAGGCCCGGTCGCGCCGCGAGGGCGCAAAGCTCATCAGCCGCTGTTCGATGGTTTCCGAGGTGGTGGCCTGACGCGCCACTTCGACACGCACCGGGTTCGACAGGAAGGTGTTGGTGATCCGCTCGATCTCGGGCGCCATGGTGGCCGAGAAGAACAGGGTCTGGCGGGTGAATGGCGTCAACTGGAAGATGCGTTCGATGTCGGGGATGAACCCCATGTCGAGCATCCGGTCGGCCTCGTCCACCACCATGATCTGGACGCCGGTCAGCAGCAGCTTGCCGCGTTCGAAATGGTCCAGCAGGCGGCCGGGCGTCGCGATCAGCACATCGACGCCACGGTCGATCAGCAGATCCTGTTCCTTGAAGGATACGCCGCCGATCAGCAGGGCCTTGGTCAGCTTGAGGTGCTTGGTATAGGTGTCGAAGTTCTCGGCCACCTGGGCGGCCAGCTCCCGCGTGGGGGCCAGCACAAGCGAACGCGGCATCCGCGCACGGGCGCGGCCATTGGCCAGCCGCGTGATCATCGGCAAGGTGAAACTTGCCGTCTTGCCGGTGCCGGTCTGGGCGATTCCCAGCACGTCGCGCCCTTCGAGCGCCGAGGGAATAGCCTGGGCCTGAATGGGGGTCGGCGTTTCATAGCCGGCGTCGGCGACGGCTTGCAGTACCCGTGCGTCCAGTTGCAGATCGGAAAACTTTGTCATTGGCGTCCTTGATTTGCGGTATCGGACCGCAATGGGTATGGGACGCATTCGTTCCGGGCGCCCCGGCGGCTAGGGGGCACGGGACAAAACCCACGCCTCACCCTGCGGGCGTTATCCGAAATGGCGCCTAAGGTCAAGAAACCTGCCCTGATCCGGTCATTTTCGCCAGTTCATCGCGGATTTCCGTCGAATGCGCCCCACGAATGGCAATCGGGCCGGGGATACGCCGCTGTCCGTCGAATCGGGGGGCCGGCGCGGGCTGCACCGGATCCGCCTGCCAGATGCCCCGCGCTGCGATATGCGGATCTGCGGCGGCCTCGTCCGGGGACAATACCGGGGCCACGCAGGCATCGGATGCGGCAAATACCTCGTCCCAGTGGCTGCGCGGCTGGCTGGCAAAGATCGCGGCAACGCGGTCGGTCAGCGCGGGCCAGGCGCTGCGGTCGAAATGCCCGGCGATCATCGCCGCGTCGGTGCCTAGGCCAAGCCCGGTCAGGAACAGCCGGTAGAATTTCGGTTCCAGCGCCTGGACCACAACCCAGTTGCCGCAGGCGCAGGGGTAGCTGCGGCTCCAATGCGGGCCATCCAGCAGGCTCTGGCCGCGTGCGGTCTCCAGCCCGCCCCCGGCGCGCAAGGCCATCAGCAGCGCCATCATATGCGCCGATCCATCGACAATGGCGGCATCGACCACCGTGCCTTTGCCGGTCGTGCGGGCGTTCAGCACGCCGGCCAGCAGGCCGACCGCCAGATACATCGCCCCGCCGCCAATATCGCCCACCAGCGTCGGCGGGCTGATCGGCGGGGTGCCCGGTGCGCCCGCGTACCACAGCGCGCCCGAGCGCCCGATATAGTTCAGATCATGCCCGGCCACCTGGGCCAGCGGGCCGGTCTGGCCCCAGCCCGTCATGCGGCCATAGACCAGCTTCGGGTTGATCGCGTGACAGTCCGCAGGGCCAAGGCCCAGACGTTCGGTCACGCCGGGGCGATTGCCTTCGATCAGCGCATCGGCGGTGGCAATCAGCGCCATCGCCGTCGCCTTGCCATCGGGGGTCTTGAGATCCAGCGTGATCGAGCGTTTGCCGCGATCCAGCAGGTTGGCACCATCCATGCCGGGCACATCGTTCCCGGTGGGGCGGTGGATGACGATGACATCCGCCCCCAGATCGGCCAGCAGCATTCCGCAGAACGGGCCGGGGCCAATGCCTTCCAGTTCCACCACACGCACACCGTTCAGCATATCGTCCCCCTGTCTGTCGTCATCTGCGCGCCAGAGCCTCGGCCAGCAGCGCCTCGACCGTGGCGGGCGGCACGTCGTCGGCCACAAAGGCCGTGCCGATGCCCCGTGCCAGAATGAACCGCAACCTGCCGTCCACCACCTTCTTGTCCTGTCCCATCAGCCGCACCAGCGCGGCGGCATCGGGCAGCGAGCCCGGAATATCGGCCAGATCCACCTTCATGCCCATGGCGCGCAGATGGGCGCGCACGCGCGACGGGTCTTCCTGCGGGCAAAGCCCCATGCGCGCCGAAAGCTCGAACGCCAGCGCACAGCCGATCGCGACGCCTTCGCCATGCAGCAGACGGTCGCTGTAGCCGGTCGCCGCCTCCAGCGCATGGCAGAAGGTATGGCCCAGATTCAGCAGCGCCCGCTCGCCTTCCTCGGTTTCGTCGCGTTCGACGATCCCCGCCTTCATCTCGACAGAGCGGCCGACGGCATATTGACGCGCGGCCGGATCGCCCTTGGCCAGGGCCGGACCGTTCGCTTCGAGCCAGTCGAAAAAGGCCGCATCCCCCAGCAAGCCGTATTTCACCACCTCGCCATAGCCGGCCAACAGGTCGCGGGGGGGCAGGGTGTCCAGCACGCCGGTATCCGCCAGGACCAGCGCAGGCTGGTGGAACGCGCCCACAAGATTCTTGCCGTGGCGGGTGTTGATGCCGGTCTTGCCGCCGACCGAACTGTCCACCTGCGCCAGCAGCGTGGTGGGCATCTGGGCAAAGCGCACCCCGCGCCGCAGGATGGCGGCGGCAAAGCCCGCCAGATCGCCGATCACCCCGCCGCCAAAGGCCAGAACCAGATCGCGGCGCTCGACCTTTTCGTCCAGCAGGAATTCGGTGGCCGCGCGCAGCCCATCCCAGCCCTTGGTCGCCTCGCCCGCGGGCAGGCTCAGGGCGGAATGCGCGATGCCGGCGGCATCCAGTGCAGCCTGCAAGCGGGGCAGATGATGGGCGGCGACGCGATCTTCGGTCAGGATCGCCACGCGCTTGCGGCGCAGCAGCGGGGCCAGTTCGGTGCCTGCCCGGTCGATCAATCCCGGTCCGATGCGCACCTCATAGGACCGCGCGCCCAGCCGGACCGGAATCACATCCGCTGCCATGTCATTTCCTCTCCAGAACATCGGGTCGGGTTTCGAGCGTTGCAATGACACGCTCTGCCATGGCGTCGATGGACAGGCCGGGCTTGCTGTCCACCACCAGATCGGCCAGCGCATAGACCGGCGCGCGGGCGTCCAGCAGGGATTTCAGCGTGCCATAAGGGTCCGGGGTCCGCAGCAGGGGGCGGGTGTTCTTGTGGCGCACGCGCTGCCAGAGCAGATCCAGATCCGCCCGCAGCCAGACCGCGACGCCCAGCTGCGAGATTGCCATCCGGTTCGCTTCGGCCAGATAGGCGCCGCCGCCGGTGGACAGCACCCCCGGCGCTCCGGCCAGCAGACGCGCGATCACCTGCGATTCCTTTTGGCGGAAGAACGCCTCGCCGTCGCGCGCGAATATCTCGGCGATGGTCATGTTGGCGGCTTTCACGATCTCGTCATCGGAATCGAGAAAGGGCACCCCGAGTGTGCGTGCAAGATGGGTTCCGACCGCGGTTTTTCCCGCGCCCATCATGCCCACCAGCACCACTGGTTTCTTCAGCCGCCACTTCACCCCGGCTGGCCCCCCAAGTTCAACATTGGCGCCCTGAATGGCGTGATCTTCGACAAAAGGCCATATATAATCGACCGGCACCGCCCCAGGGGCGGCAACGAAAGAACAGGCACGAAGGGCAGAACCATGCGGCTGATCAAGGCGATCCTCATACTGGCGGTGGTGGGCGTGGCGGGGCTGACCGTCTATGCCTATGTCGGAGATCTGAGCCCCGAGACAAACCAGGTCAGCCAACCGCTTGCGGTTCCCGGCAGCGGCAATGGCAACTGATCACAAGACGATCCTGGCCGCGGCCCTGCTGCTGATCGCGGCGGGGCAGGCGCAGGCCGAAGGCACGCCGCTGTCGGCCATCGACTGGCTGTCGGATACGGTCGCGCGTCCGGTCATCGCACCGCCGGTTGCAGAGCCACCGACCAGCCCGCCGGGCGAGATCGAGGCGATCACCACAACCCCGCTGGCCGACCGCAATCTGGATGCCGTGGGCGTGCTGCCGCCGCAGGTCACGGGAATCGACCGGCGGTTCTGGGCAAGGTCGTCCGTGGCGACCCTGGGCCAGATGATTCAGGGCGACCACCCGGAGCCGCTGCCCGCGCTGCGCGATCTGATGCAAATCCTGATGCTGGCCGAAATCGACGCGCCTGCCGATGCCGATGGCACCGGCACATTCCTGTTGGCGCGGATCGACAAGCTGCTGGAGATGGGCGCGCTGGATGCGGCGGCCGCGCTGGTCGATGCGGCGGGGGATCCGACACCCGATCTGTTCCGCCGCGCCTTTGACATCGCGCTTCTGCTGGGCACCGAAGACGCGGCCTGCGCCGATCTGCGTGCCGCACCGGGGATTGCGCCGACCTTTGCCGCCCGCATCTTCTGTCTGGCACGCGGGGGGGATTGGCAGGCGGCGGAACTGACCTTGCGCACGGCGCAGGCGCTTGGCCAGATCACGGCGGCGGAAGATGCCCTGCTGGAACGCTTTCTGGCCCCCGAATTGTTCGAGGATGCCGATCCCTTGCCGGTGCCCGAACGCATTTCGCCGCTGGTGCTGCGTATCCACGAGGCGATTGGCGAGCCGGTGTCGTCCACATCGCTGCCGCTGGCCTTTGCGCATGGCGATCTGACGCCCGCGACCGGCTGGAAGGCGCGGCTGGAAGCGGCCGAGCGTCTGGCGCGGGTCGGGGCCATCACGCCGGGGGAACTGCTGGAAATCTATGCCGAACGTACGCCAGCCGCGTCGGGAGGGGTCTGGACGCGGGTTTCGGCGGTGCAGCGGTTCGAAACCGATCTGGCCACCGGCAATGCCGCGGCCCTGGCCAGCAGTCTGCCCCGTGTCTGGGCGGCGCTGTCCGAGATGGAACTGGAAGTTCCCTTTGCCGAAACCTACGGGGCCGCCTTGTCACGGGTTCCGATGGAGGGCGAGGCGGGGCAACTGGCCTTTCGCATTGCCTTGCTGGCGCCGGGCTATGAGGTGGCGGCAATCGGGCGAACGCCCGAGACCGAGATGGAGACCTTCCTGATCGGGCTTGCCCGAGGTGCGGTCACGGCGCCGCCTCCGCCGGACGGGCTGGCGCGGGCGATTGCGCTGGCGTTTCCGGCATCGGGGGCGATCCCGCCGCTGACAGGTCCGGCGGAACCGCTGGTCAAGGCCGGGCGGATGGGCGAGGCTGCGCTGGCCGCGATCGACCGTGTGACCCATGGGGCCATGGGCGACCGGCGGGGCGTGACCGACGGTCTTGTGGTGTTGCGCCATCTGGGGTTGGAGGCGCCGGCCCGCAAGGCGGCGTTGCAGTTGATGCTGCTCGAAAGGGATGGGTAGGCGGTGAACGGTGTTCCGATGCAGCGATGGATCTCGACCTTTCTCGAGGCGCAGGCGGCGGGCAAGGATGCCGCGCGCAACACCCGGTTGGCCTATGGGCGGGATCTGAAGGATTTTGCCGACTGGCTCGGGCGGCGCGGGCTGCATTTTTCGCAGATATCGCAGGCCGATGTCGAAGATTATCTGGTGTTCTGCGATGCGCAGGGGCTGGCCACCGCAACGCGGGCACGCCGTTTGTCGGCCATCCGCCAGATGTTCCTGTTCGCCCAGGAGGAAGGGTGGCGCAGCACGGATCCCGCCTTGCGCCTGAAAGGGCCGGGCCGGGCCGCCCGCCTGCCAAAGACCCTTTCGGAAACCGAGGTGACGGCACTGCTGGAGGCGGCCCGCCATCATGGGCGCGCGCCCGAGGACCGCCTGCGCAACACCTGCCTGATGGAAGTGCTGTATGCCACCGGGATGCGGGTGTCGGAACTGGTGGCGTTGCCGGTTGCGACCGTGCGGGGCAATCCCGCGATGATCCTGATCCGCGGCAAGGGGGACAAGGAGCGGCTGGTCCCGCTGTCCAGCCCCGCGCGTGCCGCACTGGCCGATTGGCTGGCGCTGCGCGATGCGGAGGGCGCAGGATTGCGGGCCCCGAGCAAGTTCCTGTTCCCGTCCCGCAGCGCAGAGGGGCATCTGACGCGGCTGCGCTTCTATGCGCTGGTCAAGGAACTGGCGCTGGTGGCAGGGCTGGATCCGGCCCGCGTGACGCCCCATACCCTGCGCCACGCCTTTGCCACGCATCTGCTGGCCCATGGCGCGGATCTGCGCGCCATCCAGACCTTGCTGGGCCATGCCGATCTGGCAACCACCGAGATCTATACCCATGTTCTCGAAGATCGCCTGCGCGATCTGGTGCTGACCCGCCATCCGCTCGCACAGCACGACTGAGGCCATTTTCCTTGTCGTGACATTGCCGGGCGGGCATAACGAACTGACAGCGTTTCAAGAAAGACCAATGGACCCTTCATCTCTCGATACCGGATTCTGGCTCACGACCGGGGCCATTCTTTTCCTGCTTGTCTTGTCGGGCTTCTTTTCCGGCTCGGAAACCGCCCTGACGGCAGCCTCCCGCGCCAAGATGAAGTCGCAGGCCGACAAGGGCGATGCCCGTGCCGAAACCGCCATGAAGGTGACCGAGGACAGCGAGCGCATGATCGGCGCCATCCTGCTGGGCAACAACGTGGTGAACATCCTTTCGGCCTCGCTGGCAACGGCCTTGCTGACGCGGGTGTTCGGTGACAGCGGGGTTGCGCTTGCGACCCTGGGCATGACCCTGCTGGTCCTGATCTTTGGCGAGGTGCTGCCCAAGACCTATGCCATCGCCAACCCGGAAACCGTGGCGCTGCGGGTGGCGCCGGTGATCCGGGCGCTGATCCTGATCTTTGCGCCGTTGGTGACGATTGTGCGGACCCTGGTGCGCGGCATCCTGCGGTTGTTCGGCGTGCGCACCGACCCCGACAGCCGCATCCTTGCGATCCGCGAGGAAATCATGGGCGCGATCTCGCTGGGACATTCCGAAGGCGCGGTGGAAAAGGAAGACCGCGACCGCCTGCTGGCCACGCTGGATCTGTCCGACCGCACGGTCGAGGAGGTGATGAAGCACCGCTCGGAAGTCGAGATGATCAATGCCGACGACCCGCCCGAGAAAATCCTGGCGCAGTTGCTTGCCTCGCCGCATACGCGCCTGCCGGTTTATCGCGGCGATACCGAAAACATCCTCGGGGTCGTCCATGCCAAGGATCTGCTGCGCGAGGTGGGGCGCATCATCACGCCCGAAGGGGACGACGCCCTGACACTCACCGACCTGGATGTCCTCAAGGTGGCGCGCAAGCCGTATTTCGTGCCGGAAACCACCGATCTCGACGATCAGATGCGCCAGTTTCTGAAACGCCGCACGCATTTTGCGCTCGTGGTGGATGAATATGGCGCGCTGCGCGGCCTGATCACGCTGGAAGACATCATCGAGGAAATCGTCGGCGACATCACCGACGAATTCGACGTGACGCGCGATCATACCTTCAAGGCGACCGAGGCGGGCGACTATATCGTCGATGGCGCCATGACGATCCGCGATCTCAACCGCGCGCTGGACTGGTCGCTGCCCGATGCCGAGGCGAATACCGTCGCCGGTCTGGTGATCCACGAGGCGCAGACCATCCCCGCCGAAGGCCAGGTCTTCAGCTTTCATGGCTTCCGGTTCGAGGTGCTGACCCGGCGGGAAAACCGTATCACCCGCCTGAAGGTGCGGCCGCTGTGATCCCGGCGGGGGGTGCGTCTTGCCACAACATGACGCACCGACCCGCCCGATACCTTGCCGCAACCGCATCATGGCGCTAAAGACATTCCAAAGCGTCAAGGAGTGAACCGCATGTCCAGGCTTGTGACCATCTACGGCGGATCGGGGTTTGTCGGCCGGTATGTCGCGCGGCGCATGGCGCGGGCAGGCTGGCGGGTACGCGTGGCCGTGCGCCGTCCGGGTGAGGCCGGGTTCGTCCGTCCTTATGGTGCGCCGGGGCAGGTGGTGCCGGTGCTGTGCAACATCCGTGACGACGCATCGGTGCGCGCCGCGATGAACGGTGCCGATGCGGTGGTGAATTGCGTCGGCATCCTGAACGGTCTGGGCAAGAACACCTTTGACGCGGTTCAGGACGAGGGCGCGGGCCGCGTGGCCGGCATTGCCACCGAACTGGGCGTTCCGCATCTTGTCCATGTCTCGGCGATCGCCGGGGGCGAGTCGGACTATGCCCGCACCAAGGCCGCGGGCGAGGCGGCGGTTCTGGCCGCCTATCCCGGCGCCGTGATCCTGCGCCCTTCGGTGATCTTTGGTGCGGACGATTCCTTCTTCAACCGTTTCGCCTCCATGGCGCGCATGATGCCGCTGATCCCGTTGCCCGGCGCCGCGACCCGGTTCCAGCCGGTCTATGTCGAGGATGTCGCCCAGGCTGCCGTCCTGGGCGCAACCGGGCAGGCCGCGCCGGGCATCTACGAACTCGGCGGCCCCGAGGTGATGACCCTGCGTGAGGTGATGGAGCGCATCCTGACCGTGATCCAGCGCAAGCGGGTGATCCTGCCGTTGCCCATCGGGCTTAGCGTGCCGATGGCCTTTGCGGCGGATATGGTGCAGGCGGTCACGATGGGGCTGGTGGAGAATACGCTTGTGACCCGCGACCAGCTGCGCAGCCTGCGGCACGATACGGTGGTCTCCGACGGCGCGCGCGGATTGGCGGATCTGGGCATCCAGCCAACGGGCGTCGATACCGTGCTGCCGGAATATCTGTGGCGCTTTCGTCCGGCAGGGCAATATGCGGCCATCAAGGATTCGGCCAGGAACATGAAGGCCTGATGGCCACGGCGCTATATTCCCACGCGGACAGCCTGCGGCACCTGACCCCCGAAGGGCACCCCGAGCGGGTCGAGCGGATGGCGGCAGTGGCGCGGGCGCTGGCACCTGCGCGGTTCGATGCGCTGGCACGGCGAGAGTCCCCGATGGCGGACGAGGCCGAGGTGCTGCGCGCCCATCCGGCTGGCCGGTTGGCGGCGATCCGCGCCAATATCCCGCTGACCGGGTTCAACACCCTTGATGGCGATACCTTCCTGTCGCCGGGCTCGCTGGAAGCTGCGTTGCGCGCGGTCGGGGGTGTCGGTGCGGCGGTGGATGATGTGCTGACCGGCAAGGCGACCAACGCCTTTGTCGCCTGCCGGCCGCCCGGCCACCATGCCGAACGCCAGCGCGCGATGGGGTTCTGTCTGTTCGGGAATGTCGCCATCGCGGCCAAGCGGGCGCTTGATCTGCACGGGTTGCACCGGGTGGCGATCGTGGATTTCGATGTCCACCATGGCAATGGCACGCAGGACATCCTGTGGGACGATCCGCGCGTTCTGTTCATCTCGTCGCATCAATGGCCGCTGTATCCCGGCACCGGGCGGGCCACGGAGACGGGGGCACATGGCAATGTGCTGAACGTCCCCCTGCGCCCCGGCACCGATGGCGCGGCGATGCGCGCAGCCTACGATACCCAGGTCTGGCCCGAGTTGGAGGAATTCGAGCCCGAACTGATCCTCGTCTCTGCCGGATTCGATGCGCATGAGGCCGATCCGCTGGCCAATCTGGACTGGGATGAAAGCGATTTTGCCTGGCTGACCCGCCGCCTGTGTGAGATTGCACAGGATCAGTGTGGCGGGCGGTTGGTATCCGCCCTTGAAGGCGGCTATGATCTGGACGCGCTGGGGGCTTCGGTCGCCGCGCATGTCGCCGAACTGATGGAGCATTCCCGATGACCGAACTGTCCGCCCTGAGCTTCGAGGCCGCGATGGCCGAACTGGAAGACGTGGTGCGCAAGCTGGAATCCGGCTCGGTGCCGCTGGAGGAATCGATCGCGCTGTATGAACGTGGTGCGACCCTGAAGGCGCATTGCGATGCCAAGCTGCGCGCCGCCGAGGAAAAGGTGGAACTGATCCGCGCCCGCGACGGGGCAGCAGTGGGAACGGTGCCCGCCGAAGGTATGTGATGTTTCCCGAACGTCTGGCCGCCGCGCAGGCGGCGATCGCGACCCATCTTGACGCTGCCATGACGGCGCTGCCCGATCAGCAGGTTGCCCATGCCATGCGCTATGCGGTGACG
Organism: Gemmobacter megaterium; assembly: GCF_900156815.1. Lineage (GTDB taxonomy): Bacteria > Pseudomonadota > Alphaproteobacteria > Rhodobacterales > Rhodobacteraceae > Wagnerdoeblera > Wagnerdoeblera megaterium. The sequence goes on along the minus strand of NZ_FTOT01000001.1, from coordinate 721,512 downwards.
GGCGGCAAGCGGCTGCGCGGGTTTCTGGTGCTGGAATCGGCGGCGCTGCACGGGATTGGCACCGCGGCGGCGATTGACGCGGCAGCGGCGGTCGAATGCCTGCACGCCTATTCGCTGGTGCATGACGACCTGCCTGCGATGGATGACGATGCCTTGCGTCGCGGCCAGCCGACTGTGCATGTGAAATGGGACGAGGCGACGGCGATTCTGGCTGGCGATGCGCTTCAGACCCTCGCCTTCCAGCTTCTGACCGAGCCCGCCCTGGGCACGGCCGAGCGTCGGCTGGCGCTGGTGGCGCAGCTTGCACGCGCCTCGGGGGCCGAAGGCATGGTGCTGGGCCAGGCGCTGGACATCGCTGCCGAAACCGCGCCCGCCCCCCTGACACTGGACCAGATCACCCGGTTGCAGGCGGGCAAGACCGGCGCGCTGATCGGCTGGTCTGCGATGGTCGGTGCGGTGCTGGCGGGCGCCGATCCCGCGCCGCTGGGAGGCTATGCCCGTGCGCTGGGGCTGGCGTTCCAGATCGCCGATGACGTGCTGGATGTCGAAGGGGATGCAGCCAAGGCCGGCAAGGCGCTGCGCAAGGATGCGGCCGCAGGCAAGGCGACCTTTGTCTCCCTGTTGGGGCTGGAAGGGGCCAAGAGCCGCGCCGCGGCGCTGGTGGCCGAGGCAGAGGCGGCGCTTGCCCCTTATGGCGCGCGGGCAGAGGGGCTGCGGGCCTTGGCGCGATATGTCATAGCGCGCGAGAGCTGAGACCGGAAAAAGGGGGCTGTCGGCCCCCTCTTGGCCGTTGGCCAATTCACCCCCCGAGGGTATTTGTGGCAAGATGAAGCAGCCAGGACTGCGCAAGGCAAGGCGGAACGCATGACCCAACGGCCCCAGACCCCGACGCTTGACCGTGTGACGGTGCCCGCCGATCTCAAGGCGCTGAGCGACCGCGAATTGAAGACGCTGGCCGACGAGCTGCGTGCCGAGACGATTTCCGCCGTTTCGGTGACGGGGGGGCATCTGGGTGCCGGCCTTGGTGTGGTGGAGCTGACCGTGGCGCTTCATGCCGTGTTCGATGCGCCGCGCGACAAGCTTGTCTGGGATGTCGGGCATCAGTGCTATCCGCACAAGATTCTGACCGGACGGCGCGACCGCATCCGCACCCTGCGGCAGGAGGGGGGGCTGTCGGGGTTTACCAAACGCGCGGAATCGCCCTTTGATCCGTTCGGGGCGGCGCATAGTTCCACCTCGATCTCTGCCGCTCTGGGCTTTGCCGCTGCGCGCGATCTGGGCGGCGATCCCGGCGATGCGGTGGCGGTGATCGGCGATGGTTCGATGAGCGCGGGCATGGCCTTCGAGGCGATGAACAATGCCGGAGCGTTGAAGAAGCGGCTGTTCATCATTCTGAACGACAATGAAATGTCGATTGCGCCGCCGGTGGGGGCGCTGTCGGCCTATCTGTCGCGGCTGTATGCCGGGGCGCCGTTCCAGGACTTGAAGGAAGCCGCCAAGGGCGCGGTGAAATTCCTGCCCGAACCGTTCCAGGAGGGGGCGAAACGCGCCAAGGAGATGCTCAAGGGCATGGCTGTCGGCGGCACGTTGTTCGAGGCCCTTGGCATTTCCTATGTCGGCCCCATCGACGGGCATGATCTGGAGCAGCTTCTGCCGGTTCTGCGCACGGCCAAGGCGCGCGCCACGGGGCCGGTTCTGATTCATGTGCTGACCAGAAAGGGCAAAGGCTATGCCCCGGCCGAACGGGCCCGCGACAAGGGTCATGCGACGGGGAAGTTCGATGTCCTGACCGGCGAACAGCACAAGGCGCCGTCGAATGCGCCCAGCTATACCAAGGTGTTCGCCCGGTCCCTGCTCAAGGAGGCCGAGGCGGATGGCCGGATCGTCGCCATTACGGCGGCCATGCCTGATGGCACCGGCCTGAACCTGTTTGCCGAACGTTTCCCGGCGCGGTGTTTCGATGTCGGGATTGCCGAACAACATGCCGTCACCTTTGCCGCCGGTCTTGCCGCGGGCGGGATGAAGCCGTTCTGCGCGCTGTATTCCACCTTTCTGCAACGTGGCTATGATCAGGTTGTGCATGATGTTGCCATTCAGCGTCTGCCCGTGCGGTTTGCCATAGACCGGGCGGGGTTGGTGGGGGCCGACGGGGCAACCCATGCCGGCGCCTTTGACGTGGCGTTTCTGGCCAATCTGCCGGGCATGGTGGTGATGGCGGCGGCCGATGAGGCGGAACTGGTGCATATGGTGGCCACGGCGGCGGCGCTGGACGATGGCCCCAGCGCCTTCCGTTTTCCGCGCGGCGATGGTGTGGGAGTGGACTTGCCCGAACGCGGCCGTCCGCTGGAGATCGGCAAGGGCCGCGTGATGCGCGAGGGCAGCCGGGTCGCGCTGTTGTCCTTTGGCACCCGTCTGGCCGAGGTGCAGAAGGCGGCCGAGGCCCTGGCCGCGCGCGGCCTTGCGCCCACGGTGGCCGATGCCCGCTTTGCCAAACCGCTGGACCGCGCGCTGATCCTGCAACTTGCCCGTCATCACGAGGCGCTGATCACCATCGAGGAAGGTGCCATCGGCGGCTTTGGCAGCCATGTGGCCCAGTTGCTGGCCGAGGAGGGCGCGTTCGACCGCGGGTTGAAGTACCGCTCCATGGTGTTGCCGGATATCTTCATCGATCAGGCCAGCCCCGAGGCGATGTACCGCATTGCCGGGATGGACGCCGGGCAGATCGAGGCCAAGGTGTTGACGGTGCTGGGAATCGAGCAGATCGGGCGCCGGGCATGAGCCTGACTCCTTCGCCGCTGCTGGTGGCCGGGGTGCCGGTGCTGTTCGTCATGGCGGCCGAGGCGGAATATGGCCCGGCGTTGCGGTCGCGTATCCGGCCCCTGATGACCGGCGTTGGCCCTGTCGAGGCGGCGGTCAGCCTGACGGCGGCGCTGTCTGTGCTGGGCGCGCGGCAGGCCTTGCCGCAGCTGATCGTGTCGCTTGGGTCGGCGGGGTCGCGGCGGCTGCCGCAGGCGGCGGTGTTCCAGGTGGGCTCGGTCTCGTGGCGCGACATGGATGCGTCGCCGCTGGGGTTCGAGCCGGGGCGGACCCCCTTTCTCGACTGGCCGGCCGAAGTGCCGTTGCCGCATCGGATCCCCGGCCTTGCCGTTGCGCGGCTGTCCACCGGCGCCAATATCGTTTCGGGCGCCGGATATGACAGGATTGACGCCGATATGGTGGATATGGAGACCTTTGCCCTGCTGCGCGCGGCGGACAGGTTCGGCATTCCGCTGATCGGGCTGCGCGGCATTTCGGACGGGGCCGAGGATCTGCGCGGCTATGCGGACTGGACCGCGCTTCTGGGGCAGATCGACCGTGCCCTGGCCGATGCGCTCGACCTGCTGGACGCGGCGCTTGCCGATGGCGATATCGCGCTCTGACGCCTGATGCGTCTTGATCCGACCAGTCTGGGGTGCGGGCTGCCATGGTCCACAGGGGCGCCGCGGGCGATGCCACGGGACCGGGCCTTGCCCCCGGCCTGCATGAGGGGGAGACTCTGGCCATGACCACATTGCTTTCGCTTGGACATGGGTATTGTGCGCAGGCACTGGCCCGGCGCCTGATCCCGCAGGGGTGGCGGGTGATCGGGACGACCCGCGACCCGGAGCGGGCCTGCGCCCTGCGCGCCGACGGGGTCGAGCCGCTGATCTGGCCGGTCGAGGATCTGGGGCCGGTTCTGGCCCAGGTCTCGCATGTGCTGGCATCGGTTGCGCCGGGGCCGGAGGGAGATCCGGTTCTGGCGCGTTATCGGGCGGAACTGGGTGCCGCGCGCCTTGACTGGCTGGGGTATCTGTCGACCACCGGGGTCTATGGCGACCATCAGGGCGGTTGGGTCGATGAGCACACGCCACTGACCCCGACAACCCGGCGTGGCCATCAGCGTGTGGCCGCCGAAGCCGAATGGGCCGCCTTGGGGCAGCCGCTGCATGTGTTTCGTCTGGCGGGCATCTATGGCCCCGGACGCGGCCCGTTCGAAAAGGTGCGCAACGGCACGGCGCGGCGGATCCTCAAGCCGGGGCAGGTCTTTTCGCGCATTCATGTCGAGGATGTCGCGCAGGTGCTGGAGGCGTCGATCAAGCAGCCTCATCCCGGCGCGGTCTATAACCTGTGCGACGATGATCCGGCGCCGCCAGAGGATGTTCTGGCCCATGCGGCGGCCCTGCTGGGTCTGCCGCCGCCCCCCGCCGAGGATTGGGATCAGGCGGAGATGACGCCGATGGCGCGCAGCTTCTATGCCGAATCCAAGCGGGTGCGCAATGATCGCATCAAGGCGGATCTGGGGGTGCGCCTGCTCTATCCCGATTATCGCAGCGGTCTGGCTGCGCTGTTGGCGCAGGGCGGCTAGGGGGGCAGGCGGGGCCGCGCCTCAGGCAAGGTGATTGGTGCGGATCAGATGGCGGTCTGACCCATCGAACTGGATCTCTGTCAGCGACAGCGGCTCGACATACAGGCCGATCGCGCTGGCAATGGTGTGGCCGCTGGTGCGGGCGATCTGGGTCAGGATCACGCCCAGATGCGCCACGATGATCACGGGTCGGCCCGGATTGGCGGCGGCGAGGGCCTGGACGCAACGTTCCACCCGGTCCGAGGTTTCGTTCCAGCTTTCGCCACCGGGGGGCGCGATGTCGCCGGGCGTTTCCCAATAGGCGCGGGACAGCTCTGGGTCGCGGGCCTCGATCTGGGAAAACGCCAGCCCGTCCCAGTCGCCAAAGTGCAATTCGCGCAGCCCCGGCATGTCAGGCAGCCGCATACGCGGGCCGCACAGCGCATCGGCCGTGTCCCTTGCGCGGCGCAGGTCCGAGGAGACGACCGGCGCGTCCTGCGGCAACTGTGCGGCCATGCGCGCAATCAGCGCGGTATCGGACAGATCGGCAGGCACGTCGCGCCAGCCGGTGAACACTTTCTGATGCGTCGGACCATGGCGCAGCCAGTAAAACCGGGTCATGCGCGCTCCTCCGGCAATGTGCCTTTCAGGACCATGGGCAGGCCGGCGACGACCAGAACGGCAAGATCGGCCATCGCGGCGAGCCGCTGATTCAGCCGGCCCTGCGCATCCCGGAAACGGCGGGCAAGGGCGTTTTCCGGCACGATGCCCCAGCCCACCTCGTTCGAGACGATCACGACCGGAACAGGGGCGGCGGCAAGGGCAGCCAGCAGGCGCGCGGTTTCCGCTTCGGGGTCATTCCCGGCCAGCATGTGGTTGGTCAGCCACAGCGTGGCGCAGTCGATCAGCACGCTGCCCCGCGCCTCGACCAGCGCGGCGGGCAGGTCCAGCGGCGCCTCGACCGTCACCCAGCCTGTGCCCCGGTCCTGGCGATGACGTGTGATGCGGTCGCGCATCTCGTCGTCCCAGGCTTCGGCTGTGGCGATGTAGCTGTGCGGCGCGGCGCCCAGTCGGACCAGCCGTTCGGCCAGCGCGGATTTGCCGGAACGGGCACCGCCGGTCACAAGGGCGAGAGGGGGCAGGGGCATCGCAGGCTCCATGGTTGAAACCCGATATAGGCCCGTTGCGCGCCACCCGGCAAGCGGGCAGGGTGGGGGGATGAAGCCATGGCTTGCCCTGATCCTGAGCGCGCTGCCTGCGCTGTCCGGGCCCATCCCGCCCGAGGCCCTGCCCGATGCGATGCAGGGCGCCGATGTGATCATCCTGGGCGAGGTGCATGACAACCCGCTCCATCACGTCCATCAGACGCAGGCGGTCGCCGCGCTGCGCCCCAGGGCGCTGGTGTTCGAAATGCTGACGGCCGAACAGGCGGCCCGTATCACGCCCGCCCTGCGTGCCGATCCTGTCGGGCTGGAGGCGGCGCTGGACTGGACGGCCTCGGGCTGGCCGGATTTTGCGATGTATTTCCCGATCTTTGCGGCGGCGCCCGAGGCGCAGGTGGCGGGCGCCGCACTCCCGCGATCTCAGGTGCGGCGGGCGGTCAGCGACGGGGCCTCGGCCGTTTTCGGGCCGGATGCAGCGGCCTATGGCCTGGACCTGCCGCTTGACCCTGCGGATCAGGCCGCGCGCGAGGCGTTGCAGCACGACGCCCATTGCGGCAAATTGCCAGCCGCGCTGTTGCCTGGCATGGTCGAGGCTCAACGGCTGCGGGACGCGGCGCTTGCACGGGCTGCCGTCGCGGCACTGGAGGCGACCGGCGGGCCGGTTGTGGTGATCACCGGCACCGGACATGCGCGGCGCGATCAGGGTGTTCCTGCGGCCCTGTCCCTTGCGGCGCCGGGGGCGCGGGTGCTGTCCGTCGGGCAGATGGAGGCCGATCCCGGCCCCGATGCGCCTTTTGATCTGTGGATCGTCACCGAGCCCCATCCGCGCGACGACCCCTGTGCCAGCTTGGGCTAGCGGCGCCGTCCCTTGCGGGGGTCAGCCGCCCGTTGCCTCCAGCCAGGTGCTGATGGCCGCTTCGAACTCGCGTGGCTTGTCGGCGTGCAGCCAGTGTCCGGCCCCGGCCAGCCGGGCAAAGCGCGCCTTGGGAAACATCGCCTGAATGCGGGGCCGATGCTCGCGGCGCACGTAATCCGAGTCTGCCCCGGTCAGGAACAGGGCCGGGCCGTCATATTGCCCGGACATCTCGGGAAAGCCGATGATCCTGGGCATCTCTGCCTCCAGCACATCAAGGTTCAGCTTCCAGCGCGGCGGCTGCGCCTTGAGATCCAGCGATTGCAGGAAAAACGCCCGCAGCCCCGCATCCGCCACGGTGGCGGACAGCCTCCGGTCGGCCTCGGCCCGTGTGGACAGATCGGTCAGATCCATCGCCTTCATCGCGGCGATATGGTGCGATTGGGTATGCCCATAGGCCACCGGGGCAATGTCTGCGACGATCAGGCGGCGCACCAGATCGGGCCGGGTCAGCGCCAGCACCATGGCCGCCTTGCCGCCCATGGAATGCCCCAGCACATCGGCCTGCCCGCCATGGGCCGCGATCACCTCGGCCAGATCGCCCGCCATGTCGGCATAGCTTTGCGTCGCAAAGCGCGGGCTGTCGCCATGGTTGCGCATATCGACGGCGATCACGGGCCGGCTGGCCCCGATCCGCCGCGCAATGACACCCCAGTTGCGCCCCGTGCCAAACAGCCCGTGCACGATCAGCAGCGGCACGCCGGGGTGTTCCTCGCCATGGCGGATGATGCTCAGCATGTAGGTGTCCTTACCCAAAAATGGCCTTGCGCAACAGGTTCAGCGCGGTGATTGCCAGCAAGATCAGCGTCCAGCGGCGAAACACAACCGGATCCAGCCGGTCCTGCAAGCGAAAACCGATGGCCATGCCAAGTGCCGCAGGCACGATCAGCGCCGCCGAAAACGGCAGCGTCTGGGCATTCAGCACTCCCGAGTTGAGATGCGCGCCCAGCAGGACCACCGAGCCGATCAGGAACAGCACGCCTTGCACGCGCACCGATTCCGCCTTTGCCGCCCCGATGGACAGCAGATAGACCACGATGGGCGGCCCCCAGATGCCCGAAACCCCGCCATACAGCCCGCCGATCATCCCGGTCATGTATTCGGCCCGCCGCCGGTGTTCCAGCCGCAGCGCCAGGCTGCGCCCCGACAACTGGATCAGCGCAAAGGCCGCAATCGGAAACCCCAGCAGGCCCAGCAACACCTGTTGCGGCAACATGGTGGCAAAGGGTGCTGTGATCACAATGCCAGCCACCGTGGTCACGATCATGCGCCGGTATTGCCAGGCGCTCTGCGCAGCCGCGCGCCAGCCAAAGCGAAAGGTCTGGTGGATGTTGGTCGTCAGCGTCGCAAGGATAAGCCCGGCAAGGGCCGTGGTCGGCGGCATGATCGACCCGAAAGCCGACATCATGATCAGCGGCATCGCAAAACCGATCGCCCCTTTGACAAACCCCGCAACCAGCGTCACGCCGCAGGCGGCCCAGAAGGCCCAGGCGGGCAGACCGCCATAGATGACTTCCATCGCATGTCTCCTTGTTCCGGGCGTTGTCCTACACCCGCTGGCGCGGCGCTGCACTGCCAAAAATTGATGCGACATAATCCTGCGGAATGGCGGGTATAGGCGAATTATTGTTGCGCTGCATCTGCGAAAGGATTATCCCGCACCCAAAGGATCAAGGAGTCTTCCCATGCCCCATGATGGCCAGGACCTGTCCCCTGCCACCGCCCTGATGCCCGGTCTGACCGCTCTCGTCGCCGAGGCGCTGCCGCCCGTCGAGGCGCTGCTGGCCCGTGCGACCGAATGCCTGCGGGCCTTGGTCACGGTCGAGGGCAAGATCAGCGCCCGCGCTCTCGAAGCCGAACAGCGCGCGGCCCATGGCCTGGCATGGCTGGCGACCTATGTGGAATCGCTGCGCCAGATGCAGGGCTGGGCCGGGCGCCTGTCCGAGGCAGGCGCCTTTGGCGAAATGGAAGGGCTGATCCTTCAGATCGGCTGCGCGGAATATCTGTGCCAGATCGCCGGTGGCATCCCGATGAACCAGGGCGAGGTGGTGCGCCCGGCCGATCTGGGGCTGACGGCCGAGGATCTGGCGGGTCTGGCCGCCCCTGCGGTCACGGCGCTGATGGGCGGCAATACCACGGCCGCCCGCGCCCGCCTGGTTGCCCTGATGCGCGAGAATCATGGCCGCGCCACCTTTGGCGCCACCGGCCTGGACGAAGAACTGGAAATGATCCGCGACCAGTTCCGCCGCTATGCCGACGACAAGATCGCGCCGCGCGCCCATGACTGGCACCTAAAGGACGAGTTGATCCCGATGGAGGTGATCGACGAACTGGCCGAAATGGGCGTGTTCGGCCTGACCATCCCGGAAAACCTGGGCGGTCTGGGGCTGTCCAAGGCCAGCATGGTCGTCGTCACCGAGGAGCTGTCGCGCGGCTATATCGGCGTCGGCTCGCTGGGCACCCGCTCGGAAATCGCGGCCGAACTCATCCTGTGCGGCGGGACCGACGAACAAAAGACGAAATGGCTGCCGGGCCTCGCCTCGGGCGAGATCCTGTCGACGGCGGTGTTCACCGAACCCAACACCGGGTCCGATCTGGGCGCTCTGCGCACCCGCGCCAGACGTGCGGGCGATGACTGGCAGATCACCGGCAACAAGACCTGGATCACCCATGCCGCCCGCACCCATGTGATGACGGTTCTGGCCCGCTCGGTCGACGGCACGACCGACTATCGCGGCCTGTCGATGTTTCTGGCTGAAAAGACCCCCGGCACCGACGACACCCCCTTTGTCGATCCCGGCCTGTCGGGCGGCGAGATCGAGGTGCTGGGCTACCGCGGCATGAAGGAATATACCGTCAACTTCGACGGCTTCACCGTCAAGGGCGAGAACCTGCTGGGCGGCGTCGAAGGGCAGGGCTTCAAGCAACTGATGCAGACGTTCGAATCCGCGCGCATCCAGACCGCGGCCCGTGCCATCGGTGTGGCGCAGAATGCGCTCGAAGTCGGCATGAAATACGCCGAGGATCGCATCCAGTTCGGCAAGCCGCTGATCGCCTTCCCCCGCGTGGCCGACAAGCTGGCCATGATGGCGGTGGAAATCATGATGGCCCGCCAACTGACCTATTTCAGCGCCTGGCAGAAAGACCACGACAAACGCTGCGATCTGGAGGCCGGCATGGCCAAGCTGCTGGGCGCCCGTGTCGCCTGGGCCGCGGCCGACAATGCGCTCCAGATCCACGGCGGCAACGGCTTTGCGCTGGAATACCAGATCAGCCGCATCCTGTGCGACGCCCGGATCCTGAACATCTTCGAGGGCGCGGGCGAAATCCAGGCCCAGGTCATCGCGCGCCGCCTGCTGGACTGATCCTGCGCCGGACCGCAAGGCACGGAACGTCTTGCCGGTTCATCTTGCGCCAAATACCCTCGGGGGTGAATGGCCCGGAACGGGCCAGAGGGGGCCGACGGCCCCCTTTCCCCCGACGGTCGATCCGGACGGGCCAGCGGGGGGGGCGCTTGACGCCGGGCGCCCCGCCATGATCTGGAAGCGCGATGACCGACGAGACGCCCGCAAAGAAACGCCGCTCCCGCAAGGCCGCCAAAGCGCCGCCGTCCGCCTTGCGCCGCCGCCTGCGGCAAGGGCTGCGTTGGGCCATGCGCGGCCTTGCGCTGTCATTGGCGCTGGTCCTGGCCTGGATCGCGATCCTTTCGCTGGTGACGCCGCCGCGCAATCTCTACATGCGCTCTGAAGCGGCGCGGCTGGGGGGCATCAGCTACGACTGGGCCGGCTGGGACGAGATCGCGCCGGTCATGGCCCGTTCGATCGTCGCGGCGGAAGATGCGAACTATTGCCTGCACTGGGGCTTTGACATGGCCGCGATCCGCCAGGCGCTGGATCAGGGTGGCAATCGCGGCGCCTCGACGCTCAGCCAGCAGGTGGTCAAGAACGTGTTCCTCTGGCAGGATCGCAGCTGGACCCGCAAGGCGCTGGAGGCGACGCTGACCCCGGTGGTGGAAACCTTCTGGTCCAAGCGCCGGATCCTCGAAGTCTACATGAACATCGCAGAATTCGACGAGGGAGTTTTCGGGGTCAGGGCGGCGGCGGCGCATTACTTCAAGGTCACGCCGGACAAGCTGACGCCGACCCAGGCCGCGCGGCTGGCCATGGTGCTGCCCGATCCCAAGCGGCGCAGTGCCGCCCGCCCCACCGACTGGCAACGCCGCCGCACAGCCAGCATCATGGACGGTGCGCAAACCATTGCCGCCGATGGCCGCGCGGCCTGTTTCGAAGGTACGGCGGGTTGAATTCCGCCGCCGGGCGGTGCAAGGAGGGGCGTCCGTCCCCACAACCGAGTGCCATGAACCGCCTGTTCCATTTTCCGCTGTCGCCCTTTTGCCGCAAGGTCCGCCTGACGCTGGGTGAAAAACGCATCGAGGTGGAACTGGTCGAGGAACGTTACTGGGAACAGGGCGCGGAATTCCTGCGCCGAAATCCGGCAGGCAAGGTGCCGGTGCTGCGTCTGGGCGACCGGGTGCTAAGCGAAAGCCAGGCGATCTGTGAATATCTGGACGAGACGGTCCCCGAGCCGCAGCTGATCCCGCGCGATCCGATGAAGCGCTATGAAGTGCGGCGTCTGTGTGCCTGGTTCGACGACAAGTTCCACCACGAGGTGACGGCCAAGTTGCATTACGAGCGGCTGATGAAAAAGGTCACCAAATCCGGCTATCCCGATGGCAAGGCGATCCGCGAGGGGGTGGCGCGGTTCAAGTATCATCTGGACTACATGGCCTGGCTGCTGGAGCAGCGCCGCTGGCTGGCAGGCGACCAGATGACGCTGGCCGATTTTGCCGCCGCCGCGCATCTGAGCTGTCTGGATTACGGTGCGGATGTGGACTGGCACCGGCAATCGGCGGTCAAGGACTGGTATGCCAAGATCAAGTCGCGCCCCTCGTTCCGGTCCCTGCTGGCCGATCAGGTGCCGGGCAGCCCGCCTCATGCCGATTATGCCAACCTCGACTTCTGATCAGGACGGGCGGGGGCTGACGCCCCCGCACCCCCGCCCAAAGGGGGGCTCGCCCCCCTTTGGAAACCCCGAGGGTATTTCCGGCAAGATGAACCTTAAGGACCGACTGCTGGCGCAGGCGCAGGCCGAGGGCTTTGCTGCGATGGGCATCTGTCGTCCCGATGCAGTTCCACAGGCTGCCGCGCGGCTGGCGGAATATGTCGCCCGCGGGCATCATGGGCAGATGGGCTGGATGGCCGAGCGGATGCAGTGGCGCGGTGATCCGGTGGCGCTGTGGGCCGAGGCGAAATCGGTGATCATGCTGGCAGAGCCGTATCAGCCTGCCACCGACCCGCTTGCCATCCTGAAGGAGCCTGCCCTGGGGGCTGTCGCCGCCTATGCGCAGGGCAAGGATTATCACGATCTGGTGAAGCGGCGGCTCAAGCGCTTGGGGCGCTGGTTGCTGGAGCAGGCCGGGGGCGAGATCAAGGTTTTTGTCGATACTGCCCCGGTGATGGAAAAGCCGCTGGCCGAGGCGGCGGGTCTTGGCTGGCAGGGCAAGCATACCAACCTTTTGTCGCGCGATCTGGGCAACTGGTTCTTTCTGGGAGCGATCTTTACCACGCTGGAGCTGGAACCCGATGCGCCCCAGCTTCCGCATTGCGGCAGTTGCACCGCCTGTCTGGATGCCTGCCCGACCCGTGCCTTTCCGGCGCCCTTCCAGTTGGATGCACGGCGCTGTGTGTCCTATCTGACCATCGAGCACAGGGGGCCGGTGGACGAGGCGTTGCGCGGGTTGCTGGGCAACCGGATCTATGGGTGTGACGATTGTCTGGCGGTCTGTCCCTGGAACAAGTTCGCGGTCGCGGCGCGCGAGATCGGCTATGCCCATCGTGTCGGCGCGCCGCGGCTGGAGGAGCTGGTGGTGCTGGATGATGCCGGATTCCGCGCGATGTTCTCTGGCAGCCCGATCAAGCGGATCGGGCGGGACCGCATGGTCCGCAATGTGCTGTATGCGATCGGAAATTCCGGGCTGGCGCGTCTGCGCCCCTTGGCGGCAGCCCTGGTCGAGGATGCCGATCCCGCAGTGGCCGATGCGGCCCGGTGGGCAGTGGCGCGGCTAGTCGCGGCTGGCGAGCAGCCTGTCGCGCAGGGCGGTGATGGCGTCGCGCAGATCTGAGGCCTGGTCCAGCGTCAGCCCTGTGCGTTCCAGCAGGCAGCCCGGCACATGGGCCGCGCGTGCCTGCATCGCCTGACCCTCTTGCGTCAGCCTGATGCGGACCTGACGCTCGTCGGCCTTGTCGCGGCTGCGGCTGATCAGGCCCTGGGCTTCCATCCGCTTCAGCAGCGGGGTGAGCGTGTTGGATTCCAGCCGCAGCGCGCGGCCAAGCGCGCCGACGGTCTGGTCGTTCTGCCCCCAGAGGTCTGTCAGGACGAGATATTGGGGATAGGTCAGGCCCAGCGGATCCAGCAGCGGCTTGTAGGCCGCCTGCATCGCATGGCTGGCGGAATAGAGCGCAAAGCAGATCATGTGAGGCAGGTCAGGGGTCATACCATGCAGATATATCGCACGCGAGTTAATCGCAAGCGGGTTGACAGGTGGCCAGGCAGGCCGTAGTTGTATCGTATACGATTTAATCGCAATGGAGGAATCTATGGCCATATCGGTAAAATACACAGCGTCGGCCACGGCTACCGGTGGGGGGCGCGATGGCAGCAGCGCGCTGGACGATGGCGGGCTGGCGGTCAAGCTGGCGCCACCCAAGGAACTGGGGGGCAGCGGGCAGGGCAACAACCCCGAACAGCTCTTTGCGCTGGGATATGCGGCCTGCTATCTGGGGGCGATGCGGTTTGTTGCGGGGGCGGAAAAGCTGGGGGCCGTGCCTGCGGATGCTACGGTGCGCGCCAGTGTCGGCATTGGCCCGAGAACTGAAGGCGGCTTTGGTCTGAGCGTGACGCTGGAGGTCTCCATGCCGGGTGTCGATCGTGCGGTTGCCGAAAAGATCGCCGAGCGCGGCCATTTCATCTGCCCCTATTCCCATGCCACCAAGGGCAATATCGCGGTCGAGACGGTCGTGGTCTGACGGATCGGCAAGTCCCTGCTGCGCCGCATGCGGGGGGCTTGGGTGCGGCCCGGTTGTGCGGTATGGTGGCTGCCCGTTCCGAGGAGGAGGAGGAAGACCGATGCAACGACCGACCCAAGAAGGCCGCCATATCGCCGACCGTCGCGCCCCTGCTGGCAAAGCCCGCGCGGCGGAATTCCTGCGCCTTGACCGCACCCCGCGCGAGACGTTCCATGTTGCGCGCCCGGCGGCGGGGCAAAGCCGGATCGTTCAATTCCTGCGCATCGCGCGCGGGCGACTGGCCTGAGTGTCATGGTTCCGCCGCGTTCCGCCGCTATGGGATGCGGCGGAGCGGAGTGGATGTGATGCGACGCGAAAAGATCAAGATGCCAAGACCCAAGGCCCCCGCCGGATTGAAGGCGTTCTGGGGCTATGCCCGTGCGGATGTCGCACCGCTGGCCTCGTTGCGGGTGGTGCCGGTGGAACGGCAGGAGGTGCGTGCACGGGTTCAGTTCATGCGCCTGGCGCGACAGCAGGCGCGGGCCTGACGACCCGCGCCCTTGTCTGCTATGCGCTGCCGAAGGCCGGTGCATAGGTGACGCGCCCATCAGGCGCGGTTGTGCGGAATGGCTGCTGCATGAAGCAACCCTCGGGGGCTCCGGGGTACCAAAGCGCGCCTTGGACAAAGCCGAAGCGGCGGTAATAGGCCGGATCGCCCAGCACCACACAGCCCGCAGCCCCCTGGTTGCGCAGCATTGACACGCCTTGGCGGATCAGGGCGCTGCCAATCCCGCGGCCTTGATGCGTTGGCAGGACCGCCACAGGACCAAGCCCGAACCAGCCAGGGGCGTGCCCCTCGATCCAGACCGGGGAAAAGGCGACATGGCCGACAACCGCGCCCTCTGCCTGTGCCACAAGCGACAGGTGCAACTGGCCAGTGGTGCGCAGCGCATCGACGATTTGCGCCTCGGTCCCGCTGGCATGGCGGGCTGTGGCAAAGGCGGCGCTGATCAGCGCGCGGAGTGCCGAGATATCCGTCTCCTGTTCGGGGCGGATGTGCATGGGGTTTCCTCTCATCGGTTGTTCGCCTGTGCCCGTACCGAACGACGGCCGAGGTCAGAGATGCGGTAGGGCTGGGACGCGCGCGATTCGATCAGCCGCTTGCGCCGCAGGGCGGAGAAGATGGCCGGGGTACAATCGGCCAGGATGAACCCTTCGCGGGTGACGCAGAGGGTTTCGATGACGCGACCGTTGGGGCCGCGGGTATGGCGGATGCAACCGCCTTGGGCCAGCGCGTGCAACACGCGCTGTTCGATCCTTGAAATGTTCATGGAAGACGCCAGATTTGCAAATTCACCAGGCGCACAGGGCATCAGCCGGTCTGATACCGGGTCTGGCCTATGCGGCGATCTGCCCGGTCAGGGGCAGTCAGTGGTGGCGAACAAGCTCTGACATCGACAATTCCCGGCCAACATGCTGGAACGTCCGAGATTTGGCGGCGCGGCAGGCCCGCGTCAACCCCCCGGCTTGCCATTGGTAGGTGTATTTGCCCAAGATGCCACATGGTGGCCCCGAGGCGCGACGCATGGCGCAGCTTGTGCCGCGTGGGGGGCTGCATCGCGCAGATATGCCGCGCTCATCGGGCGGCGCCTGTCTGGCTGAGGTCCGCGCGCAACCCGTTGTCCGAAACACCGCGTTTGCCAGGGGGGGCAATAACACCGCTCCGCGACGCACTGGCAATGTCCAACGGCAGTGCGCGCCGCCATGTCACTGGCCCGCGATGCGGCCGTTTTCATCGCGGGCAAGGTTCTGACGGTTGCCGGTGGCTGCCGGCTTCAGGCCACCCCGCGCGGGGCGGCCTGAAGGTGCGCGTCAGGTACGCACCAGCTTTTCATAGGCATCCGACACATCGCGCGTCAGTTGGCCGACCTGGAAATGGTGGTCGCCGATCTGGCCGACGGGCGTGACCTCTGCAGCGGTGCCGGTCAGCCAGCATTGCTGGAAGCCGGGCAGTTCCTCTGGCATGATGTGACGCTCGTGCACGGTGATGCCCATGTCCTTCATCATGGCGATGACGGTCTGGCGGGTGATGCCGTTCAGGATGCAATCGGGCAGGGGGGTGTGCACCTCGCCATCCTTGACGAAAAAGATGTTCGCCCCGGTCGCTTCGGCCACATAGCCGCGATAGTCATAGAACAGCGCATCGGAACAGCCCTTGGCCATCGCGGCGTGCTTGGACATGGTGCAGATCATGTAGAGGCCGGATGCCTTGGCCGCGGTCGGGATGGTTTCCGGCGACGGACGCTTCCACTTGGCGATGTCGAGCTTGGCGCCCTGCCATTTCGCATCGCCGTAATAGGCACCCCATTCCCAGGTGGTGACGGCCATGCGCACCGGGTTCTGATTGGCCGCGACGCCCATGTCGGGGCCCGACCCGCGCCAGGCCAGCACGCGCACATAGGCATCGTTGAAGCCGTTGGCGTGAAGCGTGGCGTATTTCGCCTCTTCGATCTGATCGACCGTATAGGGCAGTTCCATGTCCAGCAGACGCGCCGATTCGATCAGGCGTTCCGAATGTTCGCGGCTTTTGAAGATCTTGCCATTGTAGCAGCGCTCGCCCTCGAATACCGATGACGCATAATGCATGGCATGGGTCAGAATGTGGACCTTGGCATCGCGCCACTCTACCAGAGTGCCATCCATCCAGATCTTGCCGTCGCGGTCATCATAAGCCCCGGCCATGGGTTCCTCCTGCGCCTGAGTATTTCGAAAGTTGCGCAATTTCCACGTTCACAAGACAGGAAATTGCGCGAAATCGAAACCGGGTTACCGATTCGGACTTGGAAAGTCAACAAGGCTGACATAAAACGCCGGAAAGAAACGAAAGGCGGAACCGATGGACAAGGGGGCAGGCGCTGGCGGGGGCGAAACGCTGCTGTTCCTGACGGACGAACAGTTGCGCCAGGGGATCGAGGCGGTGTTTTTCGCCTATCGCGGCTTTACCGCCGATCCTGATCGCATTCTCGAGGCCAAGGGATATGGGCGGGCACATCACCGCGCGGTGCATTTCATTCATCGTGCACCGGGGACGACGGTGAACAACCTGCTGTCGATCCTGGGCGTGACCAAGCAAAGCCTGAACCGCGTGCTGCGCGCGCTGATCGAGGATGGCCTTGTTGAAAGCCGCATCGGGCGCGAGGACAAGCGCGAGCGTCACCTGTATCTGACGCAGCGCGGCGAGGATCTGGAACGCGCGCTGTCGGATGCCCAGCGGGCACGGATGCGCGCCGCCTATCGCGCGGCGGGTCCGGCGGCGGTGGCCGGCTTTCGTCAGGTGCTGGAGGCTATGATGGATCCCGAACAGCGCAGCCAGTATCTTTCGCTGCGGGAAGGCGGGGGGAACGGATGACCGATAGCGCACCGCTGCATCTTCTGGTGGTCGATGATGACGACCGTATCCGGGGGCTTTTGCAGAAATTTCTGATCCGGCACAACTACCTCGTCTCGGTCGCCACCGATGCGGCGCGGGCGCGCAGATTGCTGGGCGGGCTGGATTTCGATCTGATCGTGATGGATGTCATGATGCCCGGCGAGGATGGCGTCAGCCTGACCCGCGCCTTGCGCGACCAGGGCGTGATGATCCCCATTCTTTTGCTGACGGCACGGGGCGAGGCCGAAAGCCGGATCGACGGGCTGGAGGCCGGGGCGGACGACTACCTTGTCAAGCCGTTCGAGCCGCGCGAATTGCTGTTGCGGATCAACGCCATCCTGCGCCGCATTCCCCAACCGCTGAAGCCTGCCGCCATCACCGCGCGCAATCTGACGCTTGGCCCGTTGCGCTATGACGTGGACCGCGCCGAACTGTGGTTGGGCGACCAGCCGATCCGCCTGACCACCACGGAAATCGCCCTGATGCGCATCTTTGCGGCGCGTGCGGGCGAGGTTGTGGGGCGGGAAAAGCTGGTTGCCGAACTGGGTGGCGACGAGGCGCAGGCCAGTGAGCGCGCCGTCGATGTCCAGATCACACGCCTGCGCCGCAAGATCGAGCCCGATCCCAAGCAGCCCCGCTATCTCCAGACCATCCGGGGCGAGGGCTATCGGCTTGCGCCCGACTGACGTGCGGTAAACGGCGCGGCGCGAGATCCACCCCATGCGGCTGGCGTTGCGCGTGCCGCGCCTTGGCGCATCTCGCTTAACGGGGCGTGACCCCGCGCAGCCGTTCAGAGCGCCGCCGCAGCAATTCGACCGTGCTCAGAAGCGCGATCGAGACCAGCACCAGAATCGTCGCCACGGCCAGAATGGCCGGGCTGATCTGTTCACGGATGCCGTTCCACATCTGCCGCGGGATCGTCTGTTGTTCGTGGCCGGCCACGAACAGCACCACCACCACCTCGTCAAACGAGGTGACAAAGGCGAACAGCGCACCCGAGATCACGCCGGGCAGGATCAGCGGCATGGTGATGCGGAAAAACGTGGTCGAGGGCGCAGCCCCCAGGCTGGCCGCCGCGCGTGTAAGCGAATGGTCGAACCCGACCAGCGTCGCCGTGACGGTGATGATGACAAAGGGGATCCCCAAGGTGGCATGGGCAAGGATGATCCCCAGATAGCTGCCCGCAAGTCCCGTCATCGAATAGAAAAAGAACAACCCCGTTGCCGTGATGATCAGCGGCACGATCATGGGCGAGATCAGGATGGCCATGATCGTGCTGCGGAACGGCATTTCCGGCCGCGACAGGCCAAGTGCCGCAAGCGTGCCGAGGACCGTGGCAAGAAGCGTCGAGAAGGCTCCGATGATGATCGAGTTCTTGGTGGCCTTGATCCAGTGCGCATTGCGCCAGGCATCCCCCCACCAGGCGGCGTCGCGCGGCGCCTCTGGCGCCTGCATTCCGAAGGTCAGCAAGGTGTCGTACCAGCGCAGGCTGTAGCCCTCGGGGTCAAACGCGAGCATCCGTTCCGTGAAGGTGAAATACGGCTCGACGTTGAAGGACAGCGGGATGACGATCAGGATCGGCGCGATCAGGAACAGGAACACCAGCCCGCAGATCACCCGATAGGTATATTGCCAGAACCGCTCGAGTGGGGTGGCATAGCTGGGAATGGGCATGGGCGTGATCCTCGGGGTCAGGGCGGGCGGCTGGTCTGCGGGCCTCCTGGGGCCGGACGGGTCGTAGTCTTGCGGCGCAACCCGCCGCGGTTCCTGGCGTGATCTGGTGCCAGAGCGCCGGGTCCTCAGCCCAGCTTCATGTTGTCGATGCCTATGAGCCGGTCATACAGCCAATACAGGATCACCACGGCACCCAGCAAAAGCGCCGACAGCGCGGCGGCCAGCGACCAGTTCAGCGAATCCTGCATGTGGAAGGCGATCAGGTTGGAAATCAACTGCCCGCTGGCCCCCCCGACAAGCGCCGGGGTGATGTAATAGCCCACCGCCAGGATGAACACGAGAAGCGCCCCCGCACCAATGCCGGGAACCGTCTGTGGCAGATAGATGCGGCGAAAGGCGGTCCAGGATGTTGCGCCCAGACTGCGGGCGGCGCGCACATAGGCCGGGTTGATCGTGCGCATCACCGAATACAGGGGCAGCACCATGAAGGGCAGCAGGACATGTGTCATGGCGATGACGGTGCCGGTCTGGTTGTAGATCATCGTCAGCCGGCCATCGTCTCCCAATATCCCCAGGGCGACCAGTGTGCTGTTGATCACGCCCTGCTGTTGCAACAGCACGATCCAGGATGTCGTCCGCACCAGAAGCGAGGTCCAGAACGGCAGCAGGACCAGGATCATCAACAGGTTGGACCACCGCAGCGGCAGCGTGGCCAGCATATGGGCAATGGGAAAGGCCAGCAGCAGGCACAGGCCGGTGATCGCCGCAGACAAGCCGAAGGTCCGCAGGAACAGCGGAACATAGACCCGGCGCTGCTCTGGCACCCGTTCGATCGTTCCGTCGTTGCCACGGGTCAGATCCAGCGCGGACAGGTAGAAGCCGGGCGTATAGGCCGACGAGGCGTTGCGCATCGCCGCCCACAGCGCCGGGTCGCCCCATCGGGCATCTGCCTCCAGCAAGGCGGTGCGAAAGGGCGGCGCCAGCGCGGCCGCGCGGCGGCCTGTCGCGGTGAACAAGGATCGGGTGCCTGGCAGGTCATAGTTGATGCGCGTGCCGACAATGGCCACGGTGCGGTTGGCCGCCGCCTGTTTGAGATCGGCGGCAAGCGCCGCAAAGGCCCTGTCATCCGGGCTCGTGCCGGCTGGCGTCGCGCGGAACCATTCGGTCAGCGCAGGCATGTTGGCCGGAAACGCCGGGTTGTGGACCGATCTGTGCAACATCTGGCCGATGGGCACCAGAAATGTCACGACCACGAACAGCAGCAGCGGCGCCACCAGCACAAAGGCCCGCCAGCGCGCGCTGCGCTGCGCGCGCATCAACGCGCGTTTCAGCGGCAAGCCATCGGCGGTGGTCAGGGGATCTGTCGCGCTCATGCCCGGTCCTGTGGAAGGGGGCGGCAGGACGCCGCCCCGCAGAGGTCAGTTCGCGGCCAGCCAGGCGTTGAAGCGTTCGTTCAGTTCGGTATCGTGATCCGCCCAGAACTCCAGCGACGAGGCCAGCGCGTTGGTCAGGTTTTCCGGCGAGGTCGGCAGATGCGGCGACATCGGCACCTTGCCTTCGTTCTTGAACGTGCCGACCAGCGGAGCCGAGGATTTGCGCGGCGGGCCATAGCTGATCCAGTTTGCGGCAGCCGCCAGCGGTTCGGTCGAGGTAGAGAATTTCACGAACTCCAGCGCCGCCTCCATGTTCGGCGCACCCTTGGGGATGACCCAGCCCTCCCATTCAAAGACCTGCCCGTCCCACATGATCTCGAACGGCTTGTTGTCGGCCATGGCCGCATTGAAGATCCGGCCGTTCCACGCGATGGTCATGCTGACCTCGCCATCCGCCAGCAGTTGCGGCGGCTGCGATCCGGCCTCCCAGAATACGGCATCGTTCTTGATGCTGCTTAGTTTGGCAAAGGCGCGATCGACGCCTTCGGCGGTGCCCAGAACCTCATAGACCTCGGCTGCGGGCACGCCGTCGGCCATCAGGGCCATTTCCAGCATCACCTTGGCGCCCTTTTTCACGCCGCGCTTGCCGGGGAACTTCGCTGTGTCGAAAAAGTCGGCAATCGTCGTCGGTCCGCCGTTCGGGAACTTGGACGCATCATAGGCGACGACGGTCGAGAACACATCGGTCGGCACCATGCATTCCGACAAGGTG
Organism: Gemmobacter megaterium; assembly: GCF_900156815.1. Classification (GTDB taxonomy): domain Bacteria; phylum Pseudomonadota; class Alphaproteobacteria; order Rhodobacterales; family Rhodobacteraceae; genus Wagnerdoeblera; species Wagnerdoeblera megaterium. The sequence continues at coordinate 700,760 of NZ_FTOT01000001.1, read as the reverse complement.
CCTTCGATGAAATCCTCCATGGCCGGTGTGCCATCCGGCGCGGCGGGCAGCGAGGCGGCGTCGATGATTTCCACCAGCCCTTCGTCACACAGCCGGACCGCATCGGCGATCTCTACCGAGGCGACGTCGATCGAGACGTTCCTGGCCTCGACCTGCGCCTTGATCGGGGTGGCGGGGTTGTCGGCATCGACGGAATTGACCTTGATGCCGGTCTTGGCGGTGAAGGGTTTGTGATAGGCCTCGATCTGGCTGGCGGTATAGGCGCCGCCCCAGCCCATCACGGTGACTTCCTGCGCAAGGCCGGGCAGGGCAAGGCCCGCCATGGCCGTCGTCAGGACCAGAAGTTTCTTCATTGGTCAGTCTCCCTTGTTGGTAGGCATTTGATCAAACGGGGTCGAGGGCGCGGGCATCCTGCGGGGCCCAGCCGATGCGGATACGCTCGCCCGGTTCCAGCCGCCGCTGGCCCTGGGTGTTGCGCGACTTTATCACGAAATCGTCGGTTCCGGCGACGCGCAGCCGCGTGCGGAACAGATCGCCCATGTAGATGAATTCCAGCACTTCGGCGTCAATGCTGTGGGCGCCATCCGGCATCATCTCGGGTTTGAACTCGACCCGCTCCGGGCGGATCGACACCAGGGTTTTCTGCCCTTTCCGGGTGACATTGACGGGGGTCGCGTCGATCAACTCGCCCGTGGACAGCCGGACAAGCACATGATCGGCGCCGATATCCTCGATGATGCCGGGCAGTTTGTTGTTCTCGCCGATGAAGCCTGCGACAAAACTGTTGGCAGGCCGTTCATACAGATCGTCGGGCGCCGCCAGTTGCTGGATGCGGCCATCGTTGAACACGGCCACCCTGTCGGACATGGTCAGCGCCTCGCCCTGATCATGGGTGACATAGACCACGGTAATGCCCAGCGACTGGTGCAGATGCTTGATCTCGAACTGCATGTGTTCGCGCAACTGCTTGTCCAGCGCGCCCAGCGGTTCGTCCATCAGCACCAGTTCGGGGTCGAAGACCAGCGCGCGGGCCAGCGCGATGCGTTGCTGCTGACCGCCTGACAGTTGCGCGGGACGACGGTTGCCAAAGGCGCCCATCTGCACCATGTCCAGCGCGCGGGCGACCTTGGCCTCGCGCTCGGACTTGCCGATGCCGCGCACTTCCAGCGGAAAGGCCAGGTTCTCGCCCACGGTCATATGCGGAAACAGCGCGTAATTCTGGAACACCATCCCGATGCCGCGCTTGTGGGGCGGCACCTGGGTGATCGGCCGACCACCCAGCCGGATTTCGCCATGGGTCGCGGTTTCGAACCCGGCCAGCATCATCAGGCAGGTGGTCTTGCCGCTGCCCGAAGGCCCCAGCATGGTCAGGAATTCGCCTTGGCCGATGGCAAGGTTCAGATCCTTGACCACCAGCGTTTCGCCATCATAGCTTTTCTGCACGCGCTCGAATTCCACGAACGCGGCGTCGCGGCTCATGCTTGCCACGGAAGTCTCCCTGTCAGCGGCCGATTCCGGCACTCGTTAGGGTCGAGTAAACGGCGGTCGCGCCGTCAAAGCAACCCGTCAGATGCCGCACCCTGCCGCAGACAGGGCAACTGCCCGGCTTTTCAGCGCCGACGCGACCGGACCATGCCCACGATGTCGTAAACCTGTTCCAGGATCGGCTGGGCAATGGCATCGGCGCGATCGGCGCCGCGGCCCAGCAGGCGGTCGATCTCGGCCGGATCCTGCATCAGGCGCGACATTTCGCCCGAGATCGGCGACAGGACCGATACCGCCAGCTCTGCCAGCGCAGGCTTGAACACGCCAAAGCCCTTGCCGCCGAATTCGCCCAGCACGTCCGCCTGTGCCCTGCCGGACAGCCCCGCATAGATGTTGACCAGATTGCGCGCCTCGGCGCGGCCTTCCAGCCCTTCGACGGTTTCCGGCAGCGGCGCGGGGTCGGTGACGGCGCGCTTCAGCTTTTTGGCGATGGTATCGGCATCGTCCGTCAGATTGATGCGGCTGGCATCCGACGGGTCGGATTTCGACATCTTCTTGCTGCCGTCGCGCAAGCTCATCACCCGTGTGGCCGCCCCTTCGATCACCGGCTCGGTAATCGGGAAGAAGTTCACCCGGTAATCATGGTTGAACTTGGTGGCGATGTCGCGCGTCAGCTCCAGATGCTGTTTCTGATCCTCGCCCACCGGCACATGCGTGGCCTTGTAGGCCAGAATGTCGGCTGCCATCAGCGACGGATAGGCAAACAATCCCAGCGAGGCGGCTTCGGCATCCTTGCCGGCGGTCTTGTCCTTCCACTGGGTCATGCGGCCCATCCAGCCCATCCGCGCGACGCAGTTGAACACCCAGGCCAGTTCCGCATGGGCGCTGACCTGGCTCTGGTTGAACAGGATCGAGCGTTCGGGATCGATTCCGCAGGCGATATAGGCCGCCGCCAGTTCCCGCGTGGCATTGCGCAGCTTGTCGGGATCCTGCCAGACCGTGATCGCGTGCATGTCGACGATGCAATAGATCGTCTCGATCCCTTCGTCCTGTTTTTCGGCGAACCGCTTCAGCGCGCCCAGGTAGTTGCCCAGCGTCAACCCGCCCGAAGGCTGGATGCCCGAAAAGACACGGGTGGGGAATTTGGCGGCATTGGTTTCGGTCATTCTGGCCTCCGGGGCTGGAAAAGGCATCGCGGGGGGCTTATCGCTCAGGCTCCGGCGCGTCAACGACGAGGATGACATGAGCCAACGGCCCGACCATATGGAACCCCCGCTGAACCCGCTGCCTCCGGTGGTCTGGGCGCTTGCCTTGCCGATGATCGTGCTCGAGGCGGTGCTGCAACTGGCCGAGGCCGGGCTGATCGGCGGGCAGAACGGCGTGGGCTGGCGGTTGACGGTGCTCAGCCGCATGGCCTTTGTGCCTGATCAACTGGCCTGGATGATCGAAACCCGGCAGTTTCCGATGGCCGATCTGTCGCGGCTGCTGGCCTATTCCTTTGCCCATGTCAGCCTGACGCACGCGGCCTTTGTCGTGGTCTTTGTCCTGGCGCTTGGCAAGTTCGTGTCCGAGGTGTTTCGGCCCTGGGCGGTTGCCGTGCTGTTCCTGGGCTCTGCGATTGGCGCGGCGGTGCTGTATACGCTGGTGCTGGCGCTGGTTCCGGCCCTGCGACTGAACACCGGGCAGATGTTGCCGCTGGTGGGGGGCTATCCGGCGGCATTCGGCATGATCGGCGCCTTCACCTTTGTGCTGTGGCTGCGGCTGGGGGGCACGGGCGGGCCAAGCTGGCGGGCGTTCACGCTGATCGGGATGATGATGGCGGTGCGGCTGCTGTTTGGCATCCTGTTCGGCGGCGGGCCGGATTGGGTGGCGGATCTGGCGGGCTTTGGCGTCGGCTTCGGGCTGTCGTTCCTGGTGGTGCCGGGCGGGCCTGCGCGGTTGTTGGCGCATTTGCGGGAACGCTAGAACCAACCGGCATCGGCGCCCATGCAGCGGGCGCCGATGCCGGCGCGGGCCTAGATCTGCGCTGCTGTTGCCGCCGCACGGATCGCGGCGATATTGGCACCGTAGACCTCGGGCTTGTGCACCGAACCGCCCTTGAACACCGCCGATCCGGCGACCAGCACATCGGCGCCAGCCGCAACCAGCCCCGGCGCGGTGGCCGGATCGACCCCGCCGTCAATTTCGATATGCACGGGACGATCCCCGATCATGGCGCGCAACTGGCGGACCTTGCCGGTCATGTCGATGTATTTCTGGCCGCCGAATCCGGGGTTCACCGTCATCACACAGATCAGGTCGGCCAGGTCCAGCAGATGCGCCACCGCATCGGCAGGGGTGCCGGGGTTCAAGGCGACACCGGCCTTTTTCCCTGTTGCCCGAATGGCTTGCAGCGTGCGGTGAATGTGCGCTCCTGCCTCGACATGGGCGGTGATGATATCGGCGCCAGCGGTGGCGAACGCCTCGATATAGGGATCGACCGGCGCGATCATCAGATGCACGTCCATCACCGTCTTCACATGCCGCCGGAATGCGGCCACGGCCGGCGGGCCAAAGGTCAGGTTGGGCACGAAATGCCCGTCCATCACATCCACATGCACCCAGTCGGCCCCCTGATCCTCGATCGCGCGGATCTCGCGCCCGAAATCGGCGAAATCGGCAGACAGGATCGACGGCGCGATCTTGATGGAACGGTCAAAGGCCATGGCGGCACCCCCGGATGATTCCCTGCGGCGCTTTTCCCAAGGTTTGCGGCGGTGGGAAAGCAAAAAGGCCCGCCGTCCGGCGGGCCTTTCATCTGACTCCACCAGGGGATCAGAGCTTTGCGGCGACCGCTTCCCAGTTCACCAGCTTTTCCAGGAAGTTCGACAGATAGGCCGGGCGCTTGTTGCGGAAGTCGATGTAGTAGGAATGTTCCCACACATCGCAGCCCAGCAGCGCGGTCTGGCCAAAGCACAGCGGGTTGACGCCGTTTTCGGTCTTGGTGACCTTCAGCGATCCGTCCTTGTCCTTGACCAGCCAGGCCCAGCCCGAACCGAACTGTCCGGCACCGGCGGCGGCGAAATCTTCCTTGAACTTGGCGACCGAACCGAACGACTCGACCAGCGCCTTTTCCAGCGATCCGGGAATACCGACCTGATCGGGCCCCATGATTTCCCAGAACAGGTTGTGGTTCCAGTGCTGGCTGGCATTGTTGAAGATGCCGTTCTGGGCCACGGCACCGGCCTGATAGGTGCCGACGACGATCTCTTCCAGCGACTTCGAGTCCCATTCGGTGCCCGCAATCAGCTTGTTGCCGTTGTCGACATAGGCCTTGTGGTGCAGGTCATGGTGAAACTCCAGCGTTTCCATCGACATGCCAAGCGGTTCGAGCGCGTTGTACTTGTAGGGAAGGTCGGGAAGGGTGAAGGCCATGGCGCATTCCTTTCGGTTGATCTGCTGCCCCGAATAAGGGCTTTCCGCCGCCCGAGGTCAAGGGCGCGACGCCGGACCGGCTGTGATCCGATGCAGTGGCCCGTCGGGACGGGCTGTGCCTCGTCCAGATGCGGACGGGGCGCGGCATCCCGTATGACGGCGCGAAATCGGGGACTCGGGGGGACAACGCGCTTGCGGTCGAAAGGTTCCCGGCGCAGGAACGGGGTATGGACTGGATCGAATTCGCCCTTGCCATGACCGCCTTTGCGCTGTCGCACCGGATTCCCGCGGTGCCGGGATTGCGGAGCGGGCTTGTGCGGCGGATCGGGCTGCGCGGCTATGTTGCGCTGTTTTCGGCGCTATCCGTTGGCCTGCTGGTCTGGTTGATCGTTGCGGCGGGGCGGGCGCCCTTTGTCCCGCTGTGGGATCAGGTGCCATGGCATCGCTGGGCGGTGAATATCGCGATGCCGGTCGCCATTGTGCTGGCGGTATTGGGGACGGGGGCGCCAAATCCTTTTGCCTTTGAAGGGCGGTCCGCCGGGTTCGATCCTGATCGACCCGGTATCGCCGGGCTGACGCGCCAGCCCTTGCTGTGGGCGTTGGCGCTGTGGTCGGGGGCGCATCTGCTGGCCAATGGCGATCTGGCGCATGTCCTGCTGTTCGGGCCGTTCCTTCTGATGGCGTTGCTGGGTATGCCATTGGTCGAGCGTCGCCGCCGCACGGCCATGGCAGGGGGCTGGGACAGGCTGGCCGCGCATACGGGGCTGGTGCCGTTCGCGGCGCTGGCCACCGGCCGGTGGCGCCCCGGCGGGCGCCCGCCTGTCGCGCGGCTGGTGCTGGCGGCGGCAGTGTGGGCAGCGGTCTGGCATCTGCATGGGGCGGTGATCGGGGTTTCTGCACTGCCCTGAGCCCTTGCCGCCCCGACCCTGCGGGCCTATCACCGCGGGGCGGGGACGACAGGGGGGCATGATGACAAACAACACCATCCACGACCGGGCCACCGCATTGCTGGCCGCCTATGACACAGTTGCGCCGCTTGCGCCGCTGACGGATGCGGAGCCCGATTTGAGCGTTCCGCGCGCCTATGCCATCGCGGCGGAGGTGATGCGCCGCCGTGCCGCGCGGGGCGAGCGGGTTGTGGGCTGGAAGATCGGGTTTACTAACCGCACGATCTGGGACGAGTATGATGTGCACGCCCCGATCTGGGGCTGCATGTACGACAGCGGGCTGATCCGCGCCGACGCGGCGGGCAAGGCCGAGATGCACGTCTCGCATCTGCACGAACCGAGGATCGAGCCCGAGATCGCCTTTCGCATCAGCCGGACGCCGGATGCCGGGATGACCGAGGCCGCCTTGCTGGGCTGCATCGATGCGATGGCGCACGGGTTCGAAATCGTGCAGTCGCCGTTTCCCGGCTGGCGGTTCCGTCCGGTCGATACGATGGCGGCGGGCGCCTTGCATGGCGGTTTCGTGCTTGGTCCTTGGCTGGCACTTCCGGCGGCCGATCACGCGCAGCGGCTGCCGGAGTTGCAGCACTTCACCATGGCGCTGCACTCGGACCACGGGATTGCCGATCAGGGCACGGCTGCCAATGTGCTGGGCGGGCCGCTGTCTGCGCTGCGCCACTTTGTGCAAGGGTTGGCCGATTGCCCGCACGGGCGCGGGATCGCGCCGGGCGACATCGTTACCACCGGCACTGTGACGCGGGCCTTTCCGGTCGCGCCTGGCCAGATCTGGACCAGCCAGATCGACGGGGTGCCGCTGCGGGGGCTGACGCTGCGCTGTATCTGAGAAGGGGCCATCATGCCATCACACCGCACCATGCAGGCCATCGTGCTTGACACCTTCGGCGGGCCGCAGGTGTTGCGGCTGTGCGAAACGCCCAGACCCGCGCCCGGTGCCGGCGAGGTGCTGGTACGTCATACTGCCATCGGGGTGAATTTCCACGACTGCTATGTGCGCTCGGGCCTGTATCGCACCCTGCCTTTGCCCGGCATTCCGGGGATCGAGGCGACGGGCGTGGTCGAGGCATTGGGGTCCGGCGTCGCTGGCCTGGCGGTCGGGCAGCGCGTCGGCTGGGTCAGCGGGCGCTACGGCGGGTATGCAACCCACCGCGTGATGCCTGCGGCAGAGGCAATCCGTCTGCCCGACAGCCTTGACGACGCGGATCTTGCGGCGACGCTGATGAAGGCGCTGACGGTCAGCGTCCTTGTTTCGCGCGCCCATGTCGTGCAGCCGGGACAAACCGTGCTTGTTCATGCGGCGGCCGGGGGCGTCGGGCAGTTGCTGTGCAACTGGTGTCGCCATCTTGGTGCAACGGTCATCGGCACGGTCGGCACCCGCGCCAAGGCAGCGGTGGCCGAGGCGGCGGGCGCGCATCACATCATCCTCTACCGCGAGGAGGATTTTGTCGCACGCGTCCAGCAGATCACCGGCGGTGCCGGTGTGGCGGCGGTCTATGATGCGGTGGGCAAGGATACCTTTGCCGGTTCGCTCGCCTCGCTGGCGTTCGAGGGCACGCTGGTGAACTACGGTCAGGCGTCGGGCCCGGTCGCCGCGCTGACGCCCGCAGATCTGGCGGTGCGGTCGCTGACACTCGTGCGGCCCATCGTGTTCCACTACCTGCGTGATGCGGACCGGCTGGCCGATCTGTCTTCTCGCGTGTTCGATGCGTTTGCGGCGGGGGTCATCCGCCCGATCGCGCCGTTGCGCCTGCCACTGGCAGAGGCCGCCGCAGCCCACGAGGTGCTGGAGTCGCAGCGCAGCCCCGGCGGCGTCGTGCTCTTGCCCTGAGCGGGTCCGGGGCGGATGCCCCGGCTGCGACCCCTTGGGGTGCTGATTCGGCAGGGGCCGGATTGGCCGCCCGCGCCGCATGGCAACAAACGATCAGATTTCCACGGATTCAATCCAGTCTGGAAACGCCATTTCTCGGACTGTGGCAAAATGATGGAAATTCGGCGAATTTCCCCCCTTTGCCGCGGACTGCCCGAATTGTTTCACAAAACAGACCTAACCAACCCGTGCTGCGCGCGCATGCAGCACAGAACCGCGTGAATCCGTGGGATTCCTGGCAAAGGCTGCTGGCAGCAGAATTTCCAAACGGGAAACAGGTGACGAGAGGGCGGGCGGAATCTTGCGCGCCTGGGTTGTGCGATGCCTTGTCTGCGCTGCACTGCCGCCCGGATCCGGACATTTTTTGCTTTTGCGCCTGCCCTGGTCGGCTTAGTAATTCGTTAGCCTTGCTGGGGCGAACGAGTGGGCCGTGGGGGCGGTCGTGGTGGTGAATTGGGGCAGGTCTGCGCCCCGCCGGAGTTGGCATAGTTCTGTAACGCATGGGGTCTTTTTGGCCCTTTGGTTTTCTGTTGCCCTGACGCTCCATACCTCACGTCAGCCTGTTGGGCGCAGTCTTCGCACCGCGAAGCCATGCACCCGCGCGGTTGTCCGTTCGGGCATCCGTTTGGGAAACGGGCGGTTCCCGGCATGTGGCCGGAACCGGAACAGAGGGACGAGCGATGCCGGTTTTCGCGCGATACGATTTCAACGACACGGACACCACCATCCGGGATTCCGCGCTTGGAAATGGCGCGCAGGATGGCGTGTACCTGAATGGTGCCACGGCATCGGGCGGGATCGTCACGCTTGACGGCATCAACGACATTGCAAAGATCTTCCGCTCCGACGATTTCCAGATGGATCGTGGCACGCTGGCGATCAAGTTCACCCAGGCCGAGCATCTCGGGACCGGGCCGAACACCGTCTTGTCGCGCGACAGCGAAGGTCTGGCCGAGGGCGGCGGATTCCGGGTCGAGGTGATGCCGGACGGTTCGATTCTGGTCAGCCACGAGACCGCGACCGACACCGTGACCTATACCACCGAGCCGGGATTCATGTCGCCCGGAGACCGGATCGAACTCTCCTATTCCTGGGATCATGGCGGGGCAGAGCCGGGCAAGCTGGTGATCATCAACCACAGCCAGGGCACGTGGCATATCGACGATGTTCCCAATACGCTGACCATGGACATGGGCAGCCAGAATGCCAACTGGATCGTCGGCGCCGGACAGGCGAATTCCGCCGATGGCACGCTGGCCGGGATCGACCAGCATTTCAGCGGCAATGCCGAATACCTGTCGTTTTCCGATACGGTGGACAACGGCGGTGGCGGTGGCGGCGGACGTGACGGGATTGTCTGGGGTACCGATGGCGGTGATCTGATCGACATCAACTACACCGGCGACAATGACGGCGACCGTATCGACACCGAAGATGCGCTGCTGGCAGGTGCCGCGCCGAATGACGATTTCGTCATTGCAGGGGCCGGAAGCGATACGGTCTTTGCCGGTCTGGGCGACGATGTTGTCTTTGGCGGCACCGGCGACGATCTGGTCTATGGTGGCATGGGCGACGATCTGCTGGTCGGTGATGACGGTGACGACGCCCTGCATGGCGATGCCGGCAACGACACCTTGCTGGGCGGTGCGGGCGACGATGCGCTGTATGGCGGCGAGGGCGACGATCTGCTCAGCGGCGGTGCGGGCAATGACACGCTGGGCGGTGGCGCCGGGTCGAACACCCTGCTGGGGGGCGATGACCGGGATACGTTCGTCACCGTGACGCCAGGCGACTACATCGACGGCGGCGAGGGTGGCGACGATTATGACGTGCTGGATCTGTCCGGCGCGGGCCCGTTGCGCGTGACCTATGACGATGACAACCCCGAGAACGGCACCGTCACCTTTCTGGATGCCGACCGCAATGTCATCGGCACGTCGCGGTTCGTCAACATCGAGCATGTCATTCCCTGCTTTACCCCCGGCACGCTGATTGCCACCCCGCGCGGCGAGATCCCGGTGGAAGATCTGCGCGAAGGGGATCGTGTGATCACCCGCGACAACGGCATCCAGCAGATCCGCTGGACCGGGCGGCGCGACATGTCGGCGGGCGATTTCGCCGTGGCGCCGCATCTGCGCCCGGTGCTGATCCGCAAGGGCAGCCTGGGGAACGGATTGCCCGAACGTGACATGATGGTCAGCCCGAACCACCGCCTTCTGGTCGCCAATGACCGCACGGCGCTTTATTTCGACGAACACGAGGTGCTGGTCGCGGCCAAGCATCTGGTGGGGGATGGCATCAAGTCGATCATGTCGTCGGGCACGTCCTACATCCACTTCATGTGCGACCGGCACGAGGTCGTGCTGTCGGATGGCGCCTGGACGGAAACCTTCCAGCCCGGTGATCAGACCCTCAAGGGCATGGGCAATGCGCAGCGCAACGAGATCTTCGAGTTGTTCCCAGAGTTGAAGCAACCCGAAGGCGTCGATGCCTATACATCAGCCCGCCGCACTCTGAAGCGCCACGAGGCGGTGTTGCTGGCGCGCTGAGCCAAGGTTATGCAGCGGAGGCGGGGTCGGTCCTTGGGGGCCGGCCCCGTTTCTATATGCCGCGCGCTGCGCGCCAGCGCGCCCAGTCTTCCGGGGTGTCCAGATCGGTGACGGCATGACGGTCGGGCAGCGGCACAAGGCGGATCCGCGCGGAATGCCGGGCCAGCACGGATCGTGCCCCTTCGTCTCCGTGCAGATCCGCCAGGTCCGCGAACAGATCGCGGGGAAACACCACCGGATGGCCCGGCGTTCCATCTGCCGCAGCCCCGCGCAGGATGGCCTGCGGTGCCTTGGCGTGGGCGCCCAGCAGGCGCCGCAAATCCTCGGCGTCGATGTCTGGCATGTCGGCGGGCAGAACCATCAGCGCCGGGGCCGTTTCTGCCGCCCGCGCGCCATGGCGGATCGAGGCGGCCATCCCCTCGGCAGCATCCGGCAGGATCGCGATTTCCAGCGGCAATCCCGCCAGTTCCGCCAGCCGGGCAGGGCGGTCGGGCGGCAAGGTGACGATCACCCGTGGCAGCACCGCCAGCGACATGACGGCCTGGCGGCGCAGGCAGCTCTGGGCGCCGATCCGTTCCAGCAACTTGTCACCGCCGCGCATCCGCCGGCTGCTGCCTGCGGCGGTCAGCAAGATGGCAATGTCGGGCGGCTTTGTCATGCTGGCATCCTGTCGCGGGGCTTGGGGAAATCTGGGCGCGGCATAAGGGCGGGGCAAGCATTTTTCTTGTCAGACTCAGCCGCTTCTGACCAATCTGAGCAGATATACTGCGTTCATTCCCGCCATATCCCGGAGGAGTCCATGGCAACTTTCACATATTTCAATGGCAACCGTGCCTTCTATCGCGTGGATTTCCGCGACTTTGCAGTAGATGAGGCGGCCAGCAGCAATTCGCTGCTGGTGCTCCAGTTCAAATATGGCCAGTCCAGCTATGATCCCTTTGCGACTCCCTGGCGGATCGAACTGGATGTGTCGGGGCTGAAATCCCACAAGGTGACCGAAGGGCCGATGGCGGGCGAAAGGGTTCCCATCGCAGGCACGATCACGCGCATCCGCTATTACGACGATCAGGACAATCTGCTGTTGCGTGGCGCAGGGCTGGAAGGATCGGTCCCGATGATCGCGGCGCTGTTCGACCTCGACCGCGGCAAGGATGCCTGGGCGGTGATGATGCAAGGCAACCATGTGTTCAACGGTTCGGATGCCAGCGGCGTGTCGTGGCAGGGCGACGAGATCGTGACCACCAGGGGCAATGACACGGTGAATGGCAACGGGGGCGATGACTTCATCCGGGACGGCGGCGGGAGGGACGCCTATTTCGGTGGCGATGGCTGGGATGCGCTCAGCTATGCGGATTATTGGTTCTGGGACGATCCGGCAGGCGCGCTGACCGGGATCCGCGCCGATCTGGCCGCAGGAACCGTGCGCGGGCCGGACAAGCTGACCGATACCGTCTCGGGCATCGAGTCGATTCGTGGCACCCATCTGAATGATACCTTGCTGGGCGACGACGGAAGCAACCAGTTCATGGGGCTGGGCGGAAACGACCGCATAGACGGTCGAGGCGGTTTCGATGAAGTGCGCTATGACCGCGATGACCGCTTCTTCGGCTTCGATGGCATCCAGGCGAACATGGCCAAGGGCAAGGTCCGCGACGGCTTTGGCAATACCGACCGCATCCTCAACATCGAGGCGATCCGGGGCACCAACCAGCGCGACAAGATCTATGACGACAGCGGCAACAACCGCCTGCGTGGCGAAGGCGGGAATGACGTGCTGCGGGCGTCCGGGGGCAATGACACCCTGCGCGGAGGCGAAGGGCGCGACCAGTTCGTCTTTGTGGGCACGAACTTTGGCTCGGATATTATCGAGGATTTTTCGCGCATCGACCGCGACCGGATCGAGGTGCAGGCCGCCAACCGCATGAGCGACCTGAGCTTCTCGCAAGAGGGCACGACCGCCGTCATCCGGTTGAACCCCGACAGCGAGATTCGTGTGCTGAACTATCATATCGACGATTTCCGCGCCGCCGACTTCATCTTTTAACTCCGCCATGGCCGGATTGCGGGCGCCCCGTGGGGCGCCCGGCGTTTCGTGCTTGCATCGCGCCGGTATCCGGGCTATTCGCGCGGCACTTCGCAGGCAGGGGCGGGCCTTGCAGGGGAGACATCCCTGCAGGTCCACCGGTTGGGGCATGTGCCCTGAAACCCTTGCCGAGGTGTAAACCGGAAAGGAACGAACATGGCGCTTCCCGAATTCTCCATGCGTCAGCTGCTTGAAGCTGGCGTGCACTACGGCCACCAGACCCAGCGCTGGAACCCGCGCATGGCCGAGTATATCTATGGTGACCGCAACGGCATTCACATCCTCGATCTGACGCAGACTGTTCCGATGCTGGACCAGGCGCTGAAAATCGTGCGCGATACCGTGGCACGCGGCGGCCGCATCCTGTTCGTCGGCACCAAGCGTCAGGCGCAAAAGCCCGTCGCAGATGCCGCCGAGAAATGCGCGCAGTATTACATGAACCACCGCTGGCTGGGTGGCACGCTGACCAACTGGAAAACGGTGTCGCTGTCGATCCAGCGCCTGAAAGCCATTGACGAGCAGCTCGCTTCGGGGGCCGAGGGCCTGACCAAGAAAGAGCGTCTGAACATGGAACGCGAGCAGTCCAAGCTGACCGCGTCGCTGGGCGGGATCCGCGACATGGGCGGCGTGCCGGACCTGCTGTTCGTGATCGATGTCGGCAAGGAAGACCTGGCCGTTCTGGAAGCCAACAAGCTGGGCATTCCGGTCGTGGCCGTGGTCGATACCAACTGCTCGCCCAAGGGCGTGAGCCACATCATTCCGGGCAACGATGACGCCGCCCGCGCGATCGGCCTCTACTGCGATCTGGTCGCCCGTGCCGCGCTGGACGGGATGACCGCCCAGATGGGCGCCGCCGGGATCGACCTTGGCGCGCTGGACGAGGCGCCCGTGGAAGAAGCCGTCGAAGGCTGATCGGGTTCGCCTGTCACCGGATTGTTGCCGGGCGGGGTTAATCCCCGCCCGACTCCGTCATACATACAAGGGAGAAGCCGAATGACGATCACGGCTCAGATGGTGAAAGAACTGCGCGAGGCCACCGGCGCAGGCATGATGGACGCCAAGAAGGCGTTGACCGAAGTCGCAGGCGATTTCGAGGCGGCCATCGACTGGCTGCGGACCAAAGGCCTGGCCAAGGCTGCCAAGAAGGCAGATCGCGTGGCGGCCGAGGGGCTGGTCGGCGTTGCGGTGTCGAATGGCAAGGGCGTCGCGGTCGAGATCAACTCGGAAACCGACTTCGTGGCCAAGAACGCCGACTTCCAGGCGCTGGTGCGTGAAGTGGCCAAGGTTGCGCTGGAAACCGGCGACTCGGTCGAGGTGGTCAAGGCCGCCGACCTGAACGGCAAGACGGTGGAAACCGTTGTGACCGAAGCCATCGCCCGCATCGGCGAGAACCTGAACTTCCGCCGTATGCACGTGCTGGAAGGCACCACCGTGGTCTCTTATGTCCACAACTCGGTGTCCGATGGCATGGGCAAGATCGGTGTTCTGGTGGCGCTGAACGGGCCGGAAGACAAGGCCCGCGAAATCGGCAAGCAGTTCGCAATGCACATCGCGGCAACCGCGCCGCTGTCGCTGTCCGAGGCGACGATGGACCCGATCGTGGTCGAGCGCGAGCTGCAAGTGCAGACCGCCAAGGCGCTGGAAGAGAATGCCTCGTCGGCCAAGCCCAAGCCCGAGCAGGTGATTCATAACAACATCATCCCTGGCCGGATGAAGAAGTTCCTGGCAGAAAACACCCTGCTGGGTCAGGCGTTCGTGATCAACCCCGATCTGACGGTCGAACTGGCCGCCAAAGAGGCTGGCGTTGAAATCACCGGCTATGCCCGCGTGGCTGTCGGCGAAGGCGTCGAGAAAAAGGAAGAAGACTTCGCTGCCGAAGTGGCGAAGATGGTTCAGGGCTGAGGTGCGGACTGGCAGGGGTCAAGGCCCCTGCCACCTTCGGCACCCTATGCGACCAAAGAAAACGGAGCGGCCCGCAAAGGCCGCTCCGTTTCCGTTTGCGCCCCTGTCTGGGGATGAGCGGGGCGCGTGCGGGTACCGGTCGCCCGGCTGGGGAGCCCGCCTGAAATATGCGCGGGGGGTGAACTATGTTTTCTGTCAACACCACCACAGCTTCAATATGGAGAGTTTGACGGAACGGGCCTGCGTCGCCTAGTCTGGAAAACCTTACCCAATACATGAAGATGGCGTCACAAGTATATGAAGTATATATTGTAATTTGAATTTGAAAACCGGGCCACCAAATGTGAATGCACTTGGCGACCCGGTCGCCGGTTTCCCGGTTTGCGATCAGACAACCTGAAAAATGCTGCCCTTGCGCTGTTCCTGGCTTTCGCCACCACTCTTGGAACGTGCCGACCTTGCCACTTAACCTTGGGTCAAGACAGTCAGGGAATCCCTACCTGTCCAATTGGTCAGTTTCCGGCCCGAAGGACAGGTTGCGAAACGGGACATGCTCTCCGGCAAACAGATGATTGAGCAGCGCCGCCTTGGCCACGGCATGGGCCGTGGTGTCCACATCCAGCACTTCCCGCGCCAGCCGCAGATGCTTTTCGACCATCGCCGGCGATATGCCCATGATGGTGGCAATGTCCTGGGTGGTCTTGCCTTCGGCAACCCATTCCAGCGCCTCGCGTTGGCGGGGCGACAGTGGGCGACGCTGGACCGGAAAGGGCATGACCTGCATTTTCAGATGCATCATCTGGCAAATGGTCAGCACCTCGTTGCCGCGCTCGGCCCAAAGCGCATCGACATTGTCCTGCGTCAGCCCGGCGCGCGCCGACAGGCCCATGGCGGCGCGATTGCGCGGCGATGGGTCTGCAAAGCTGATCGAATAGCCTGCGATCATGCCCGCACGCCGCGCCATGTCCTGGGCCGCCAGTTCCTCTGCCGACAGACGGCCCGCGCGACGCTCGTCCTCGGCCCACCGCCAGGAACAGGCGCCGGTATGGGTCATCACCCAACGAAACATCGGGGTGCGCATGAAGAACCCCATATCGAAGTACTCCGACATCACGCCGCGCGGGTGATTGGACAGAAAGATCGCATCCTGCATATTGCCCAGCGACCCCGGCCGCCCTTGCCGTGTCGCGCCATAATTCACGCGGTCAAAGCCGTAATCGGCCAAGGCATCCAGCAAATGGGTCCAGAGGTCTTCGGGGGTGGTGGCAGCGGCGATCCGTTGCATATGGGCCAAGGCGTTGCTCAAGTCGGAACCTCCCCTTGACGCCAGGGCGCGCGAAAGGTCGGCATAGCCGTCCTGACTTTGCTCGATGCGCACAAGGCTTGTCGTTCTCATCCCATTTCCCCTAATACAGGGGCCAGACTGCCCCTGTCCATGCCGTGGCGGTCAGGTTTGGCGGCCGGACCGTCGTGATGGAGAGAGCTTTGCAGAACAGCCGTGATGTGATCGTGATCGGAGGCGCCGCGCATGGTGCGTCGGTCGCGTGGTGGTTGACGAAATTCGCGCCAGAGTTGCGGATTACCGTGATTGAACGTGATCCCACCTACGCAAAGGCGGCGACGGCCCTGTCGGTCGCATCGGTTCGCAGCCAGTTTTCCAATCCGGTGAATGTGGAGGTCTCCCGATTCGGGGTGGAATTCATCCGCAACTTTGGCATGGAACTGGGGCTGGAATCGGGCCAGGGCGATCTGGGGCTGAAGGAAAACGGCTATCTGTTTCTGGGCGGCACGCCGGATGCGCCGCAGATCATGGCCGAAATCGCCGAGATGCAGCGCGCCAAGGGGGCCGCAACCGAGGTGCTGAGCCCCGAAGGGCTGGCCGGGTTGTTCCCGTGGATGAACGTCGAGGATCTGACCGCTGGCAGCTATGGGCCGCGGGATGAAGGGTGGTTCGACAACATGGGGCTGCTGGGCGGCTTTCGCCAGGCGGCGCGGCGGCAGGGGGTAGAGTTCCTGCATGACGAGGCCATAGGGCTGGAAATGGCGGGCAGCCGGATCACGGCCGTCAAGCTGGCGTCGGGCAAGGTGCTGGCCTGTGGCGCGGTGATCAACGCCGCCGGAACACGCGGCGCCCAGGTGATGGAATGGGCAGGCGCCCCGATTCCGGTCGAGCCGCGCAAGCGCACGGTCTTTGTCATCGACGCACCGAACGCGCGCCACCCGACGGCACCGCTGATCATCGACCATCTGGGCTATTACATGCGTCCCGAGCACGAGGGCTGGATTTGCGCCACCGTGCCGGACGGCGATGCTGCCTGCGATGTGGAGGATTTCGAACCCGAGGCCCATCTGTTCGAGGATGTGATATGGCCGATGCTGTATCAACGCTCCGAAGGGTTCGACGCCTGCAAGGTTCAGCGGTTGTGGGTTGGTCATTACGATTACAACACGCTTGACCAGAATGCGATCGTTGGCCGCGACCCGCGCCGCGACAACCTGTATGTGCTGAACGGCTTTTCCGGCCACGGGTTGCAGCAGGCGCCCGCGATCGGCCGTGGCATGGCCGAATTGGTGGTGCATGGGGCCTATCGTGCGCTGGATCTGTCGGAACTGGGGGTGGAGCGCGTGCTGGACGGGCGGCCCTTTCTGGAGCGTGCCATCGTCTGATCCGGCGCGAGCGCCGGTTCATCCAAGGCGCCGGCGTTTGCGGCGGGCCAGGTCCGCGCCTTGCCAGAGGGCTGCCTGCCCTCTGGTCCGTCCGAGGATACCCGGATCAGGGCGGCAGGATCAGGGCCGTTTCATCGGGCAGGTATTGAGGCCCAGGATCGAATAGAGCGGGCAGGTGGACATCAGCCCGGTGGCCAGCGGCACGATGCCGATCAGATACAGCCAGCGCAGCGAGGCGTCGGGGTTCAGGAAAAATCCTGCGATCAGGGCAAGTCCCACGACGATGCGCAGGATACGGTCGAGGCCGCCGACATTGGTCTTGAACATGAAGTGTCCTTTCCCATTTGCTGCCAGGATGGCAGGGATGGACCTACAGTAGCGCAGCCAGGGGCGCCTGTCTGTGATCTGGTCACAGCGGCGCCGCAAGCCTTGCCAGCCCGTCGGGGTCGGTCAGGCGGATGCGGCCCCGGTCGGTTTCCACCAGCCCCTTGCGGGCCAGCGCATCCAGTTGGCGCGACACCACCTCGCGCGCGGTGCCGATGCGGATGGCCAGATCGGCCTGGGTGATCTGCACCATGCCATCCTGCGCCAGCCCCAGCAGGGCGGTGGCCAACCGCGCATCGACCCTGGTAAAGGCCACACGCTCCAAAAGACCCGTCATATCGGCCATGCGCGCCGCGAAGGCCGCAAAGACATAGCGGCGAAACGGGCGGGAGCGGTCCAGCAGGTCGTGGAACCGGGCGGCAGGAATGTGGATCACTCGGCAATCGGTAGCGGCATGGGCTTCGGCCGTATAGGGGGCGTCGCCCAGCAGGCCCAGCGTGGTCTGCACGCAGCTTTGCCCCGGTTCCACCGCATAGAGCAGGATCTCGCGCCCCGAAGGCCCGGTCAGATGCACATCCACCCGCCCGTCCAGAATGACCGCAAAGCCCTGGGCATGGTCTCCGGGGCCGAACAGCCGCGTGCCGCGCGGGATGTCGAGGACCGGCAGGGCGTCGAGCCGGCCGCGGTCGGCCGCGTCCAGATCGGCAAGGGCCGTGCCGGTCCAGCCCATTCAGGCGCGTCCGCGCTTTTCGAAACGGGGCAGCATGGCGGAAAAGTCCATGCCCTTGCCGTCCTCGTCCTCGACAAAGCGGCGGTAGAGGTCTGCGGCCAACTGGCCCATCGGCGTGTCGGCATCTGCCGAGTCGGCGGCCTGTTGCGACAGGCGCAGATCCTTGAGCATCAGTTCCGCCGCAAAGCCGGGCTTGTAGCCATTGTCCGCCGGGCTTTTCGGCCCGACGCCCGGTGCCGGGCAATAGGCATTCATTGTCCAGCTGTAGCCCGACGAGGTCGAGACGACATCGAACATCTTCTGCCGGTCCAGCCCCAGCTTGTCGGCCAGCGCAAAGGCTTCGCAGGTGGCGATCATGGTGACGCCAAGGATCATGTTGTTGCAGATCTTGGCGGCCTGTCCGGCACCGGCCGCGCCGCAATGCACGGCCTTCTGGCCCATGATGTCGAACAGCGGCTTGACCTTGGCAAAGGCATCCTCGGTGCCGCCGACCATGAAGGTCAGCGTACCCGCCGCAGCCCCGCCGACCCCGCCCGAGACCGGGGCGTCCAGCGCGCCGATGCCGGCGGCCGCGGCCTGATCGGCCACCGCGCGGGCGCTGTCCACGTCCACCGTCGAACAATCACACAGCACCGCCCCCACTGCCATGGCCGGGATCACTTCGGCGGCCACCGCGCGCAGGATGGCGCCGTTGGGCAGCATCGTGATCACGACATCGGCGCCCGTGGCCGCCGCCGCCGCTGTCGCGGCCTTGGCCACGCCTGCGGGCATTGGCGCCGCAAGGTCGAACCCTGTCACCTCATGTCCGGCATTGACCAGGTTAAGCGCCATGGGCCCACCCATGTTTCCCAGTCCGATGAATCCTATTTTCATGTTTCCTCCCAGCACCTTGAGGTGCAAATATAATCTATTGCGCGAAGTTCAGGCCCTGACCCTCGGGCAGGGGGGCCAAAAGGGCCGCCACCACGGCCTTGGGCAGCGACTCGAGCGTATAGCGCCATTGCGGAGTGCGATCCTTGTCGATGATCTGCGCCCGCACGCCTTCCAGAAACTCGGCATGTTCCAGCGCCCGCGCGGTAAAGCGGAATTCGTTCGACAGGGCCGAGCGGATGTCGGGCGTCTCGCGCGTCATGCGCACCAGTTGCAGGGTGCATTCCTCGGACAGCGCGGAATTGCGCCGGATCACCTTGAGCGTTTCGGCCGCAAAGTCGCTGCCGCTGGCCTCCAGCGCGGCGGCAATCGCCTGCACGCTGCCCCCGGAAAAGGCCGCGTCGATCTCGGCCCGCAGCGGGGCAAGGCGCGACGGCGCCTGCGGCACAAGGCCCTGCGGGATCACGCCGACATCGCCGGTTTCAGCCAGCCGGTCCTTCAGCACCGGCCAGTCGGCCTCCGGGACATAGGCATCGGCAAAGCGGGTCAGCAGCGCATCGGCGGCGCCAAAGCGGGTGCCGGTCACACCGAGATATTCCCCCAGCCGCCCCGGCGCCTGCGACAGCAGCAGCGTGCCGCCCACGTCGGGGATCAGGCCGATCCCGGTTTCGGGCATGGCGATCTGCGTGCTGTCACCCACCACCCTGTGGCTGGTCAGCCCGCCGACGCCCACGCCGCCGCCCATGACAAAGCCCTGCATGAAGGCGACGATCGGCTTGGGGTATTCCTTGATCTTGGCATTCATGCGGTATTCGTCACGCCAGAAATCCGGCCCGGCGCTGAAATTGCCCGCGCGGCCCGCGTGATAGATCGCGGCAATGTCGCCACCGGCGCAAAAGGCGCGCTCACCCGTGGCATCAATGATCACCAGCTTGACAGCCGGGTCATCCCGCCAGTCGTCCAGCGCGCGCTCCAGCACCACGGCCATGTCATGGTCCAGCGCGTTCAGCGCCTTGGGCCGGTTGAACGTCAGCCAGCCCGCGCGGTCCTGAATGCGCGCGATCATCGTGGGGTCGTCGGTCATGTCACACCTTTCCCGCCAACATGCCACGCGCCACAATCACGCGCATGATCTCGTTGGTGCCTTCCAGGATCTGATGCACGCGCAGGTCGCGCACGATCTTCTCGATGCCGTAATCGGCCAGATAGCCGTACCCACCATGCAGTTGCAGGCACTGGTTGGCCACATCAAAGGCAACGTCGGTCACATACATCTTGGCCATGGCGCAGAATTTGGTGGCATCCGCAGCGCCATTGTCCAGCTTCCAGGCCGCCTGGCGCAGGAAGGTGCGGGCCGATTGCAGCTTGACCTCGCAATCGGCCAGCCGGAACTGCAACCCCTGGAACTGATCGATGCTTTTGCCAAAGGCCTTGCGCTCGGCCATGTAGGTGACGGTCGCCTCCAGCGCCGCCTGTGCACCGCCCAGGGCGCTGGCCGCGATGTTCAGCCGTCCGCCATCAAGGCCGACCATGGCATAGACAAAGCCGCGCCCTTCCTCGCCGATCAGATGGGCATGGGGAACCACACAATCATCAAACTGCACCTGGGCGGTCGGCTGGGCACGCCAGCCCATCTTGTCTTCCAGCCCGCCAAATGACAGTCCGCCCGCGCCGTCCGGAACGATCACGGTGGAAATGCCCCTGGGCCCCTCCTCGCCGGTGCGGCACATCACGACATAGGCATCCGAATAGCCGCCACCACTGATGAAGGCCTTGGTCCCGTTCAGCCGGTATCCCTCGTTGGTCCGCTCTGCACGGGTGCGCAGGGCGGCGGCGTCCGAGCCAGACCCCGGTTCGGTCAGGCAATAGGAAAACACCTTTTCCATGCTGCACAGGGCCGGCAGCCATTCGGCCTTGACCGCGTCGCTGCCGAACTTGTCGATCATGCCGCCGCACATGTTGTGGATCGACAGGAACGATCCGACCGAGGGGCAGGCCATCGCCAGCGCCTCGAACACCAGCGTCGCATCCAGCCGCGACAGGCCCGATCCGCCATAGTCCTCCGAGACATAGATCCCGCCCAGGCCCAGCTCGGCCACCCTGGGCCACAGCGCGCGCGGAATGGTCCCCGCCCGCTCCCAGTCGCGCGCATGAGGCGCGATATGCTCCTGTCCAAAGGCATGGGCCATGTCAAAGATGGCCTGCTGTTCCTCGCTCAACCCGAAATCCATCGTGCCCTCCTCCGCCACGACCGAAATGGCCGGTCAGGGCGGCTGCAACCCCAGGCCGCCCTGCTGTTTCATCTTGCTGCAAATACCCTCGGGGGGTGAATTGGCCGCAGGCCAAGAGGGGGGCAGAAAGCCCCCCTCACGCCCGTTCCGTCAGTCCATGGCCTTGAAGTTGAACTCGCCACCTTCCTTGATCCCGCTCGGCCAGCGCGAGGTCACGGTCTTGGTCCGGGTGTAGAACCGGAACGCATCGGTGCCATGCTGGTTCAGGTCGCCAAAGGCCGATTTCTTCCAGCCGCCGAAGGTGTGATAGGCCAGCGGCACCGGAATCGGCACGTTGATCCCGATCATGCCGACGTTGACGCGGTTCGCAAAATCGCGTGCCGTGTCGCCATCGCGGGTAAAGATCGCGGTGCCGTTGCCGTATTCATGGTCCATCGCCAGCTTCAGCGCCTCTTCATAGGTCTTGGCGCGGACGGTGGAGAGGACAGGCCCGAAGATCTCTTTCTTGTAGATGTCCATGTCGGGCGTGACATGGTCAAACAGATGCGGGCCGACAAAGAAGCCATCCTCATAGCCTTGCAGGCTGAAATCGCGGCCATCGACCACCAGTTTCGCGCCTTGCTGCACGCCGGTTTCCACCAGGTTCAGGATGTTCTGCTTGGCGGCGGCGGTAACGACAGGGCCATAATCCACATCGTTTCCAGCGGTATAGGGGCCGACCTTCAACTTCTCGATGCGCGGCACCAGCTTTTCGATCAGCGCATCGGCGGTCTTGTCGCCCACCGGAACGGCAACCGAGATCGCCATGCAGCGTTCGCCCGCCGCGCCATAGCCGGCGCCGACCAGCGCATCCGCCGCCTGATCCAGATCGGCATCGGGCATGATGATCATGTGGTTCTTGGCACCGCCAAAGCACTGCACGCGCTTGCCGTTGGCGCAGCCGCGCGAGTAGATGTAATGCGCGATCGGGGTCGAGCCGACAAAGCCGATGGCCTGGACCGTTTCGTTGTCAAGGATCGCATCAACCGATTCCTTGTCGCCGTTGATCACCTGCAACACGCCATCGGGCAGTCCGGCTTCCTTGAACAGGGCGGCCAGCATCATCGGCACCGACGGGTCACGCTCCGACGGCTTGAGGATCATGGCGTTCCCGGCGGCCAGGGCAGGGCCCATCTTCCACAGCGGGATCATCGCGGGGAAGTTGAAGGGCGTGATGCCCGCCACCACGCCCAGCGGCTGGCGCATCGAATACATGTCGATGCCGGGGCCTGCGCTGTCGGTGAATTCGCCCTTCAGCAGATGGGCGGCACCGATGCAGAATTCGATCACTTCCAGACCGCGCTGCACATCGCCCTTGGCGTCGGGAATGGTCTTGCCATGCTCGCGGCTCAGCGCCTCGGCCAGCTTGTCCATGTCGCGGTTCAGCAGGTCGACCATCTTCATCATCACGCGGCCGCGGCGCTGCGGGTTGGTGGCGCCCCAGGCGACCTGTGCCTTGGCGGCATCGGCCACGGCGGCGTCCAGCTCTGCCTTGGAGGCCAGGGCAAGCTTGCCCTGAACTTCGCCGGTGTGCGGGTTGAAGATGTCGGCAGTGCGGCCCGAGCCTGCAACCTGCTTGCCGTTGATCCAGTGTCCGATGTCATACATGGGGAGCCTCCCTTGAAACTGCGCGCACTCTAGTCTTGCAGAACTGCTGGGTGAAGGGGCAATACAGCAAAAGGGTTTTGCAGTTTTGCAGGGGTGGTGATGGACTGGGATGATCTGCGCGTCTTTCTCGCCGTGGCGCGGGCCGAAAGCCTGTCGGGCGCGGGTCGGGTGCTGAAATGCGATGCCGCCACCGTGGGGCGACGGATCGCGCGGCTGGAAGAGGGGCTGGGGGCGAAGCTGTTCATCAAGTCCCCGCAGGGCTATGCGCTGACCGATGCCGGGGGGCGGCTGATGCCCCATGCGGAGCAGGCCGAACAGGCGATGGCGGCGGCCAGCGAGGATCTGGGCGGCGTTGCAGGCCAGTTGACGGGGCAACTGCGCATCGGGGCACCGGATGGCAGTGCCAACTATCTGTTGCCGCAGGTCTGTGCGGCGATCTGCGATGCCAATCCGGGGCTGGAGATCCATATCGTCGCGCTGCCGCGCGTGTTCAACCTGTCGCGGCGCGAGGCGGATATGGCCATTGGTGTGTCGCCCCCGTCGGCGGGGCGGCTGACCGTGCAGAAGTTGACGGACTATCATCTGCATCTTGCGGCGCATCGTGACTATCTGGCGGCGCATCCGCCGATCCGGTCGCGTGGCGATCTTCGGGGTCATCGGATGATCGGCTATATTCCCGACATGATCTTTGACAAGGAACTCGACTATCTGTCTGTCACGGGGATGGACTCCGTCGGGTTGGGGTCGAATTCGGTGTCGGTCCAGATGCAGATGGTCCGGGCGGGGGCGGGGCTGGGCATCGTGCACGACTTTGCGATTCCCGCCTGTCCGGGGGTGGTGAAGGTGCTGCCGGACGATATTGCGCTGACGCGCAGCTTCTGGTTGATCCGCCATGCCGATGATCGCCGCTCTGATCGGCTGAACCGACTGGCCGAGGCCCTGGCGCAGGGGATTCGGCGCGAGGTCGCCCGTCTGGAAACGCTGGCTTGACAGAATCGCCCCGCTGGGCCGACGCTGGTTGAAAGAGGGGGGCCAAGCCATGCTCGTGCAACAGATTCTGAATGCCAAGCCTGATCAGTCGGTTGTCACCGTGCCACCGGGATCAACCGTGCGCGAGGCGGTCGAACTGCTGGCCGCGCGCCGGATCGGGGCTGTGGTCGTGTCCTCCGACGGGGCCCGGATCGCCGGAATCCTGTCAGAACGCGACGTGGTGCGCGAACTGGGCCGTCAGGGGCCAGAGGTGCTTGACCGGCCCGTTGACAGCCTGATGACCGCCGCCATCACCACCTGTACCCGTGGCGCCACGGCCCTTCAGGTGATCGAACTGATGACACAGGGACGCTTTCGCCACCTGCCGGTGGTCGAGGACGGGCGCATGATCGGCATGATTTCCATCGGCGATGTGGTCAAGGCGCGGCTGGATGAACTGGCGATGGAAAAGGATGCGCTGGAAGGCATGATCAAGGGCCATTGATCTGAAATCGCCCAGTGTTCAATCTTTGCTTGCAAAGACCTGAGCAATAATGTTGCGTATGCAGCATTGCGGCGGCACTTGCGCTGCGCGACAGCAGGGAGGTGGCCATGCGGATTGGTCTTTACCCAGGAACTTTCGACCCGGTCACTCTGGGGCACATGGACATCATCGAGCGGGCCACGCTGTTCCTTGACCGTCTGGTGATCGGTGTGGCGATCAACCGCGACAAGGGGCCGCTTTTCACGCTCGAAGAGCGGGTGGCCATGCTGGAGGCCGAGGTGGCGACGCTGACCGCCCGGACCGGAACCGAAATTGTGGTGCATCCGTTCGAGAATCTGTTGATCGATTGCGCCCATGATGTGAATGCGCGCGTCATCGTGCGCGGCCTGCGCGCGGTCGCGGATTTCGAATACGAGTTCCAGATGGTCGGCATGAACCGCGCGCTGGACAGCTCGATCGAGACGGTATTCCTGATGGCCGACGCCCGCCGCCAGGCGATTGCCTCGAAACTGGTCAAGGAAATCGCCCGGCTTGGCGGCGATGTGTCCAAGTTCGTACCCAGCCGGGTGAACGATCAGATGCGCGACCGATTCGGCCCCGTAAAGGCCCGGTGATCCGCAGCGGCTTGCGCCCGCTTGCGGGCGCATCACGGGTCGGCCGGTACTCTGGCGGCGTGTCCATGGTCCGGTATCCGGCCTGACTGTGGCGGGGCCGGGCTGTTGGAGCCGACCCCTTGGGCAAGGTGATCAGGCCCGGCGTCGGGCGCGTTCGATCAGGCCAAGCCCCAGCCCGATCAGGGCCATTCCGGCCAGATGATGCGGCTCGGGCAGGAACCCGGTCAGCACGGCCGCCATGACCAAGGCACTGACTGGGATCAGGAAGGTCACGAGCGAGATCGCCACCGCGCCCGCCGATCCGACGATGCGGAAATACAGCAGATACGCCAGCGCCGTAGAGAGCACGGCGACCCCAAGCAGCGCGCCCCAGGCGCCGGGCGATGGCATCGGCAGCGTCCAGGGCTGCTCCACCACAAGGGCAAACGGCAGCAGGATCAGGCTGGAACAGGCCACTTGGCCGAATGCGGCTTGCAGTGGCACCACCCCAAGGCGCCCGAAGCGCTGGCCCCAGACCGCCGCAAGGCCGTAGGAACAGGCTGCAACAAGGCACAGCCCGATCGCCACCTGTGTGCCGCCTTCCACCGTGCGTCCCAGCATCACGGCAACCCCGGCCACACCGGCGGCGACCCCTGCCAGACGCAGGCCCCCCAGGGGCGCCCCGGTGACGCCGCGCAGCCACAGCAGGGTGAACAGTGGCGTAGTGGCATTGAGAATGGCCGCAAGACCGGCCGAGATCTCGCCCTGCGCCAAAGCGAACAGGGTAAAGGGGATCACGTTGTTCAACAGCCCCATGACCGCAAAGGCGGCCCAGACTTGCGGCCGCTTTGGCCAGCCCGTGCCGACCGCGCGCAGGACCACGGCCAGAACCAGCGCCCCAAGCCCGACACGCCCCAGAACGATGGTCAGCGGCGGCAGCTCGGGCACCAGACGTTCGACAAACAGAAAGGAACCGCCCCACAGGCAGGACAGCAGGATCAGGCGGGTCCAGTCGGCGCGGCTCATGGCAAGTCTCCGGTCGGTGATGCTGGCCCGTCATGCCTGCCTGTCGGGGCCAGCGCGACCCGGAAGCTGCGCTTTGCTACTTGATGCGCTGCCAGGTCTGTCTGGAGCACAACAGCCCACCCGCGATGCACCCTGCCAGCCGCAGACTGTTTCCGGCATGTTCGATC
Organism: Gemmobacter megaterium; assembly: GCF_900156815.1. GTDB lineage: Bacteria > Pseudomonadota > Alphaproteobacteria > Rhodobacterales > Rhodobacteraceae > Wagnerdoeblera > Wagnerdoeblera megaterium. The sequence goes on along the minus strand of NZ_FTOT01000001.1, from coordinate 674,766 downwards.
TTGCCGACATAGATCTTGTCATTGGACGGGCGCCAGACCTGCCCCTGGTATTTGCCGCCGCCTTGCGGAACCATGCCGATCACCAGTTGCTTGCCGATGTTGGGCGATTTGTATTCGCCGCTTGCATCGAATGTGCGTTTGATGGTGCCACAGATCGCCTGGCCGCAGGGGGCGAGCTGGACATGGGCATAGGCGCCATCGTCGGCTTCGGTCTGCCACAGCCCCTCGACGGGATCGGCGGCAAGGGCGGGCGTGGCCAGCAAGACCAGCGCCGCGGCGCGCAGGATGTGCTTCATGGTGTCCTCCGGGCGGCGTATCGCGCCGCTGCCGACACGATCCCGCAGCGGCCCGAGTCGGGCAAGCCTGACGTGACTTCCCCTGCGGGCGCCTGTTGCGCTTGGCATCCCGCGCAACCCGTGGCAAGAGGCGCGGGCCGAGACCCGGAACGGAGCCCAAGCCATGATCCTCTATCCTGCCATCGACCTGAAAGACGGCCAATGCGTGCGCCTGTTGCGTGGCGAGATGGACGCGGCAACCGTCTTTGGCGACGACCCGGCGGCGCAGGCGGCGGCCTTCGTGGCCGCAGGATGCCAATGGCTGCATCTGGTGGATCTGAACGGCGCCTTTGCAGGCCGTCCGGTGAACGCGGCCGCCGTCGAAGCCATTCTGGCGCAGGTGGATGTACCCTGCCAGATGGGCGGGGGCATCCGCGACATGGCGACCATTGCCATGTGGCTGGACAAGGGGCTGGCCCGTGTGATCCTGGGAACAGTCGCCGTTGAAAACCCCGATCTGGTGCGCGAGGCTGCGCGGGCGTTTCCGGGCAAGGTGGCCGTCGGAATCGACGCCCGGAAGGGATTTGTCGCAACCCGTGGCTGGGCCGAAGAAACCGGCGTGCAGGCGACCGATCTGGCGAAAAGCTATGAAGATGCGGGCGTTGCCGCGATCATCTACACCGATATCGACCGGGACGGCGCCATGAAGGGCCCGAATATCGAGGCCACGACCGCGCTGGCGCAGGCCGTGGCGATTCCGGTCATCGCCTCGGGCGGGGTAAGCCGCATGGCGGATCTGATCGCGCTGCGTGACACCGGGGTGATCGCCGGGGCGATTTCGGGGCGGGCATTGTATGATGGCGCGATCGACCTTGGTGACGCCATCGCCGCGCTGAGGGCCTGAGCCACCGTAAAACTGGCCGGGCGGGCGATCGCCGCCCCCCGAGGATATGTGGCACAAAGCGAAGGGGCAGGGGACCGGCAGGCGGATCAGCGATCCGGGGGCAACAGCCCAAGGCCGCGCAGATAGATGCCGATGCCGGTTTCCAGCAGATCCTCGGGCGCGAACGGCGCGCGGGTGCCGGGGCGGCCCCGCGCATTCAGCTCGACGATACCATGGCTCATGGCCTGGACATGGGCGGCGAACATGGCGGCGGGCGGGCGCCGCTCGGGCGGCAGATGTTCCGACAGTTTAGCGGCCGCAGCCTCTTGTGTGGCGCGGGCGCGATTGGCGGCGCGGGCCAGTTCGGGGTGGCCGGCGATGTTCACGCCGCTTTCGAACATGGCAACGTAATGGCCGGGAAACTTGCGCGCAAAGGCCAGATAGGCGCGGCCCGTCGCCTCGAAGGCAGCAAGCGCCGAGGGGTGGCCGCCGTTGTAGGCGTGGTCCATCACATCGGCGAAGATCTCGAAGCCCTGGCGCGCGGCCTCTGCGATCAGGTCTTCGCGGCCCTGAAAGTGGCGATAGACGGCGGCAGGCGTGACGCCGGCCTCTTTCGCCGCTTCGGACAGGGTAAAGCCGGTCGGCCCCTTTTCCTCGATCAGCTTCAGCGATGCATCGACGAGCGCCTGGCGCAGATTGCCGTGGTGGTAGCCCTGCTTAGCCATGCCAGAGGTCGGGGCCACCGCAGATGGCCGGATCGGGCAGACCGATGGCGGAACGGTCCGATCCGGCATAGTCCAGCGCGCCCAGCACGGTCTGCATCACCGCAAGGCGGGCGCGGTTCTTGTCGTCGGAACGGATCACCGTCCAGGGTGCGGCCAAGGTATGGCTGCGGTCCAGCGTTTCGCGGATGGCTTTGGTATAGTCGTCCCAGCGGGAGAGACCGTCCACGTCGATCCGGCTGAGTTTCCATTGTTTCAGCGGGTCGGATTCGCGGTCGAGCATCCGGCGCAACTGTTCGGCGCGACCGACATTGAGCCAGATCTTGACCAGCCGGATCCCCTCGTCCACCAGGGTTTCCTCGAACCCCGGCAACTGGTGGAAGAAATGTTCACGCTGCGCCGGGGTGCAAAAACCGAACACATGTTCGACGACGCCGCGATTGTACCAACTGCGGTCAAAGATCGCCATTTCACCGGCGGCGGGCAGCCAGTCGATGTAGCGCTGGAAATACCACTGTGTCGCCTCGCGTTCGGTGGGCTTGGGCAGGGCGACGGTATAGGCGTGGCGCGGGTTGAGATTTTCCGTCAGGCGGCGGATCGAGCCGCCCTTGCCCGCGGCATCCCGGCCCTCGAAGATCACGATCAGGCGGCGTCCGGTTGCGCGCAGATCGGATTGCAGCTTGACCATCTCGATCTGGAGCGGCTTCATCGCGCGGTCGTAGTCGGCCCCGTCCATCACGCGCGGGTAGGGATGCACCGGCGACAGGATGTCTTTTTTCCGGGCATCTTGCAGGGCGGCGCGGATGTCGGCGGGGGCCTCGGTCGCGGCATAGCGGCTGATGGCGCCGTCAAAGGGCAGATCCATGGGCATCCTCCGGTGAATAGGGTCAGTATCGCCGGAACGGCGGCGGTGGCAACGGGTCAGCGCGAGGTGAACCAGCGGTCGAGCAGCGGCGCAAGATGGGCCCAGATGCCGGGGGCGCCGCGCGCGACCCTGTGGCCGACGCGGGTTTCCAACTGATCCCGCGTGACGGCATACTCAACCCAGGTGCCGCCGTCGGAGGCCAGATTCTGCATCACGGGCTGCACCCGGTCCAGGGATTTGGCAAAGACGGCATCCGGGGTTTCTGCGGCTTCGAATTCTTCCCACAGCGCGCGGAACTCTGCCGCCTGATCGGAGGGCAGCAGACCGAAAAGGCGGTCGGCTGCGGCCCGTTCCTGTGCCAGCAGGCCGGCAGAGCCGTGCGACTGGCCGTCATTGGCGTGGATCGGCGTATCGCCGGTGTCGATTTCCACCAGGTCGTGGATCAGCAACATGCGGATCACGCGGGCGATATCAACGCCGTCTGCCGCCTGATCGGCCAGCACCATGGCAAACAGCGCGACATGCCAGCTATGCTCGCCCGAGTTTTCCCGGCGCGAGCGGTCGGCCAGGGTTCCGGCACGCAGCACGGATTTCAGCTTGTCGGCCTCGGTCAGAAAGGCCAGTTGGGCGGCAAGCCGGGCGGGATCGGTCACGACGCCTCCTCCTTGGCGGTCAGCCGTTGGTCTGCGGCGCGTTGAGCCGGGCGAGTTCGGCCATGAAGAATTGCCGCCCCCGCAGTTCGGCCAGACGCAGGCGCATCGAGGTGAGGAAGGCCTCTTCCATCGTGGGGGACAGCGCGCCGATCGCCTTGGCCACCCGTTCGTGCAGCCGGTCGTCGCCGGTTTCCTGCATGGCGGCGTAGACATCGGCCGACAGGGTATCGACCAGTTCCTCGATCAGGGCCATGGCGTCGCAGTCCTAGCGGGTGGTCTCTGTCAGGCGGCGTTTCACATAATCCGAGACCTCGCCGATCATCGGTTTCATATGTGCCTCGTCATCCTCGAAGAAATGTCCGGCGCCCTCGATCTGGGTATGGGTGATCGTGATGCCCTTCTGCTCGTGCAGCTTGTTCACGAGGTTGACGGTGTCCTTGGGCGGGGCCACGCGGTCGGCGGCGCCGTTGATCACCAGACCCGAGGCCGGGCAGGGGGCAAGGAAGCTGAAGTCATACATGTTCGCCGGAGGGGCGACAGAGATGAAGCCCGTCACCTCGGGGCGCCGCATCAGCAGTTGCATCCCGATCCAGGCGCCGAAGCTGAACCCCGCAACCCAGCAATGTTTCGCGTTGGGGTTCATGGATTGCAGGTAATCCAGCGCCGAGGCCGCATCGGCCAGTTCGCCGATTCCCTGATCATATTCGCCCTGGCTGCGCCCGACGCCGCGGAAATTGAACCGCAGAACCGTGAAGCCCAGATTGTAAAAGGCATAGTGCAGGTTGTAGACCACGCGGTTGTTCATGGTGCCGCCGAACTGCGGATGCGGGTGCAGCACGATCGCAATCGGCGCGTCGCGGTCCTTTTGCGGGTGGTAGCGGCCTTCGAGGCGGCCTTCGGGGCCGGGGAAAATCACTTCGGGCATGGGGGCTTCAGTCTTCCCTTTGGCGGCGCGGCGGTTGCGGTTGACGGGTCGCGGCGCATACTTTAGAATCGTTCCAGGTAACCGGAAGGCTTCCGGCCGGTCCCTGATTGAGTTAAGCGTCAAGCCGTTCGTCGTCAATGGTGCGCCGGGCCGTCTGGCCCAGGTGCAGGAGAGTGTTGCATGAAGCTGTCGACCAAAGGGCGCTATGCGATGGTGGCGCTGTCCGATCTGGCGCTGCATCCGGGCGAAGGGCGGGTTTCGCTGGCCGAGATCTCGCGGCGGCAAGACATTTCGCTGCCCTATCTGGAACAGTTGTTCGTCAAGCTGCGCCGGGCCGGGCTGGTGGAATCGGTGCGCGGGCCGGGGGGGGGCTATCGGCTGGCCCGCACGCCCGATGCGATCCGTGTGTCCGAGGTGCTGGAGGCGGTCGAGGAAACGGTGGATGCCACGCATACCGGGGCCGGGGCCTCGGGGGGGCAATCTGGTAGCCGGGCCCAGTCGTTGTGCAACCGTCTGTGGCAGGGGCTGAGCGCGAATGTCTATGTCTATCTGCATCAGGTCCGGTTGTCGGATGTGGTGCAGAATGCGCTGACGCCATGCCCGGCGGTGCCTGAACTGTTCCGGGTCGTGGACGAGGAGTGAACAGGGCGCGGCTTGTGGCAGCTTGTCCATGGGCGTCTGAACCGACGGCGTGCCCCTGGCAACCGTCGCAGGGTATTTTTGGCAAGATGAAAGGGCGTTGCGGGTGAAGGCGCGCGTCTATCTCGACTGGAATGCGACGACGCCGCTGCGCGATGAGGCGCGGCTGGCGATGGTTGCAGCGATGGATGTGACGGGCAACCCGTCGTCGGTCCATGCCGAGGGGCGGGCGGCCAAGGCGCTGGTCGAGCGGGCGCGTGCGCAGGTTGCCACTGCGCTGGGGGCCGAGGCGGCGGATATCGTCTTTGTCAGCGGTGCGACCGAGGCGGCGGCGTTGGCCTGCGCCGGGCGCGGGCTGGTCTGTTCCGGGATCGAGCACGAGGCTGTCTCGGCCTGGTGCGATGCGACGCTGGTTGCGGATGGTCTGGGCCGGGTCATGGTGCCGGATCCGTCCTGTGCCGCGTTGCAACTGGCCAATTCCGAAACCGGGATCGTTCAGGATCTGCCTGCGGGGCTGGCGGTGTCGGATCTGACGCAAGGGTTTGGCAAGGTTCCGTTCGCCTTTGACTGGTCGGGGATCGCCATGGGGTTTGTGTCTGCCCACAAGCTGGGCGGCCCGAAGGGGATCGGGGCGCTGGTGCTGCGGCGCGGCCTGGACTTGCCGGCGCAGCTGAAGGGCGGCGGGCAGGAGATGGGGCGCCGTGCGGGAACCGAGAACCTGGTCGGAATCGCCGGATTCGGTGCTGCGGCCGGGGCGGCCGCGCGGGATTTGGCCGATGGGGTCTGGGAACGTGTCGCTGGAATTAGAAATATTCTAGAGTCAGCATTGTCAGGCGGCAAAAGCGGGACTATTTCAGTCGGGCATGACGCGCCTGCGCGATTGCCCAATACCCTGTGCCTTGTCACGCCGGGGTGGAAAGGCGAGACGCAGGTGATGCAGATGGATCTTGCGGGCTTTGCCGTTTCGGCAGGCTCGGCCTGTTCCAGCGGCAAGGTGCGGGCCAGCCGGGTGCTGCGCGCCATGGGGCTGGACGAGGTGGCTGCGGCTTCGGCCGTTCGGGTCTCGCTGGGGCCTGCGACGGTGGAACAGGATGCGTTGCGCTTTGCCGAGGTCTGGGCTGCCGCCCGGACACGGGCCTTGGCGCGGATGGAATGATGGCGCCTCGGGCGCGATGAAGGGGAATGCAGATGGCGATGGCCGATCAGGTGGAAGCCCAGACCGAAGTCCGCGACGGCGTGGACCGCGAGACGATCGAAACCGTCCAGGCCATGGCCGGGAAGTACAAATACGGCTGGGAAACCGAGATCGAGATGGAGTTCGCCCCCAAGGGGCTGAACGAGGACATCGTGCGGCTGATCAGCGAAAAGAACGGCGAGCCCGACTGGATGCTGGAGTGGCGTCTGGCCGCCTATCGCCGCTGGGTGCAGATGGAAGAGCCCCGCTGGGCCATGCTGAACTATCCCGAGATCGACTATCAGGACCAGTATTACTACGCCCGTCCCAAAAGCATGGAGGCCAAGCCGAAATCGCTGGACGAGGTGGATCCCAAGCTGTTGGCGACCTATGAAAAGCTGGGCATTCCGCTGAAGGAACAGATGCTGCTGGCCGGGGTCGAGGGCGCCGAGGGCGATCCGCGCCGCGTGGCGGTCGATGCGGTCTTTGACAGCGTGTCGGTGGGCACCACCTTCAAGGACGAGCTGAAAAAGGCCGGGGTGATCTTCTGTTCGATCTCCGAGGCGGTGCGCGAGCATCCGGAACTGGTGAAGAAATACCTTGGCACCGTGGTGCCGCAGTCGGACAATTTCTTTGCGACGCTGAACAGCGCGGTGTTTACCGACGGATCGTTCGTCTACATCCCCGAAGGCGTGCGCTGCCCGATGGAGCTGTCGACCTATTTCCGCATCAACGCAGAAAACACCGGGCAGTTCGAGCGCACGCTGATCGTGGCCGAAAAGGGCAGCTATGTCAGCTATCTGGAAGGCTGCACGGCGCCCAAGCGCGATACGCACCAGTTGCACGCCGCTGTGGTGGAAATCGTGATCCTGGAAGATGCCGAGGTGAAATACTCGACCGTCCAGAACTGGTATCCGGGCGACGAGAACGGCAAGGGCGGCATCTACAACTTTGTCACCAAGCGCGCCGATTGCCGGGGTGATCGGGCCAAGGTGATGTGGACGCAGGTGGAAACCGGCAGCGCGATCACCTGGAAATATCCGTCCTGCATCCTGCGCGGCGATGACAGCCAGGGCGAGTTCTATTCCATCGCCATCGCCAACAACGCCCAGCAGGCCGATACCGGCACCAAGATGGTGCATCTGGGCAAGCGCACCAAGTCGCGCATCGTTTCCAAGGGGATCAGTGCGGGCCGGGCGCAGAACACCTATCGCGGGCTGGTGTCGATGCACCCCAGGGCGGTGGACAGCCGCAACTATACCCAGTGCGACAGCCTGCTGATCGGCGACAAGTGCGGGGCGCATACGGTGCCCTATATCGAGGTGCGCAACAACTCGTCCCGCGTGGAGCATGAGGCGACCACCTCCAAGGTGGACGACGACCAGCTGTTCTACTGCCGGTCGCGCGGGATGGACGAGGAAGAGGCGGTGGCGCTGGTCGTCAACGGCTTCTGCCGCGAGGTGCTGCAAGCCCTGCCGATGGAATTCGCCATGGAGGCGCAAAGCCTGGTGGCGATCAGCCTGGAGGGTAGCGTGGGGTGATGACGGCTCCGTTCCGGCGCAGATCCAACGGGACAGGCTGGGAACCCGCCACGGCGAAGGGCTGGGCGATCATGCTGGGCTTTGTCGTATTGGTGGTAGCGCCGTCGCTGGGGCCGGGCTGGCTGGATGCCGGATGGGCGCTGGCCGGGTTCTTCGCCTATGTCGCTGTTCTGACTGCGGGTTTCCTGTTGTTGTGCCATCGTCTGAGCGCGTGAGAGGGCAAACATGATTACCACTACCACCCCCACCGTCGAAGGCCGCCCCGCCCGCGAATATCTGGGCATCGTCACGGGCGAAGCCATTCTGGGCGCCAATATCTTCCGCGATCTGTTCGCCAGCGTGCGCGACATCGTGGGCGGGCGGGCAGGCGCCTATGAGCAGGAACTGGGCAAGGCCCGGCGCACCGCCTTGGCGGAAATGCAGGACGAGGCGCGGCGGTTGGGTGCCGATGCGGTGGTGGGCGTGGATCTGGATTACGAGGTGATCAACAATATGCTGATGGTCTCGGCCAGCGGCACGGCGGTGCGCCTTGGCTAAGGGTGCGGCACAGGGGCGGCACGAGGCCCGCGCCATCCCTGCGGCACAGGATGGCGCCGCGCCTGCGGCAGTGCAGCAGCGCCCTGAGCTGACCTTGCCGCAAGCCGAGGCGGCGCTGGTGCGTGCCACCTATGACCAGGCCGGGGTGATCCTGGAATATGGCTCGGGTGGGTCCACCGTGATGGCCGCTGAAATGCCGGGCAAGACGGTGTTCAGTGTGGAATCCGATCATGGCTGGCTGACCATGATGGAAGGCTGGTTCGCGGCCAACCCGCCTGCATCGACTGTGCGGATGCATCATGGCGACATTGGCCCTACGGGGGCCTGGGGCCGCCCGGCGGATGAGACGACCTTTCGCAAATGGCCCGGCTATGCGCTGTCGGTCTGGGATCGGCCGGATTTCGTGCAACCCGATGTGGTGCTGATCGACGGTCGCTTTCGGGCCGCCTGTCTGATGACCGTAGCGTTGCGCACGACCCGCCCGGTGACGGTGCTGTTCGACGACTACACCGAGCGCAAGCCCTATCACACGGTCGAAACCCTGCTGCCGCGCGCCGGAACCGTCGGCCGCATGGTCCGCTTTGAGGTGGCGCCGATGGCGCTGCCGCCCGAACGGTTGCAATGGCTGGTCGGCCTGTATCAGAGGCCGCTGTGATCGACATGCAAAGTGTGCTCTGGCCCGAAAACAATCGCCTTTCGCCACGGGTTTGCCCAAGTCGCGGGTCACAACCGCAACATGTGCAGCCCTTGGCAGGAGCCGATCATGTTGGACCACCAGAAGATCTTTGCCGCCCGGTTGGAGCGGATCGCCTCCCATGCGGGCAACACCAATGCGACGCTGCATATCGGCATGGCCGACCAACTGCCGCAGGCCGCCCTGAAACGTGCGGTGCTGGGCAAGGCGCGACCGAGGAAATCCGGTCTTGCGCTGCTGTCGTTGCCGCTGGCGCTGGCGAGCGGCGCGGTGGCCTGGGTCTGGGCGCAATGGTCGGTGCCGGTTCTGTTGCAATCGCAGGAACTGTGGGTCGCCTTGCTGGCCTCCGGGGTCATGGTGCTGTTGCTACGTCTGGTCATCGGGCTGCGTGGGCCGCTGACCCTGGCGATGCAGTTGATTGGCGTGGCGCTGGCCGTCGCGGGGTTGCACAACGCCGTGCACCTGTGGCCCGAGGCATTCGCCATGCTGTTTTCGCCCGACTGGGTGCAGGAGGTGCTGGCCACCACCCGGCCCATGTCGCTGTCCCTGGGCGCCCTGCTGCCCTGATCCCTGCCAGGCCGCTGTCGGGCGGTCATCTTCATCAGGGGCGCCGCCATCATGCGGGCGCCTCTTTCCACCATTCGGGGTGCTGCCAACCGGCAGGCGCCCCTTTCCGCATTTCCTGAAAGGACCGCATCATGCTGGAAATCCGCAACCTGCACGTCAAGCTGGAAGACGAGGACAAGCCCATCCTGAAAGGGGTGGACCTGACCATCGAGGCCGGCAAGGTCCATGCCATCATGGGGCCGAACGGCTCGGGCAAGTCCACGCTGTCTTATGTGCTGTCGGGCCGGGATGGCTATGAGGTGACGGACGGCGCGGCCCTGCTGGAGGGCGAGGATCTGCTGGAGATGGACCCCGAACAGCGCGCCGCCGCTGGCCTGTTCCTGGCGTTCCAGTACCCGGTCGAAATTCCCGGCGTGGGTAACATGACCTTTCTGCGCACCGCGCTGAATGCACAGCGCAAGGCGCGCGGCGAGGACGAGATCAGCGCCGGCGATTTCCTCAAGCTGGTGCGCGAAAAAGCCAAGGCGCTGAAGATCGACGCCGAGATGCTCAAGCGTCCGGTCAATGTGGGCTTTTCGGGCGGCGAGAAAAAGCGCAACGAGATCCTCCAGATGGCCATGCTGGAGCCCAAGATGTGCATCCTGGATGAAACCGATTCCGGCCTGGACGTCGATGCGATGAAACTGGTGGCCGAAGGGGTGAACGCCCTGCGCTCCGAAGGGCGGGCCTTCCTGGTCATCACCCATTACCAGCGTCTGCTGGACCATATCAAACCGGATGTGGTGCATATCATGGCCGATGGCCGCATCATCAAGACCGGCGGGCCGGAACTGGCGCTGGAGGTCGAGAACAACGGCTATGCCGATCTGCTGGCGGAGGCGAAGTGATGGGTCTGCCGAAAGCCAAGCAAGAGGCGCTGGAGGCCCGGCTGGACGCCGCGCCCCGGCCCGAAGGCGGCAAGTGGATCCGCAAGGCGCGCGACGATGCGCGGGCCCGGCTGACCGCGATGGGCCTGCCTGCGAAACGCGACGAATACTGGCGCTACACCGACCCTACCGGGTTCAATGCGCCGGTGCCCGCCGCAGCGGCGCTGTTTGCGGGCGTTCCCGAGCCGATGCCCTTTGAAGGGTTCGAGCGGGTACGGCTGGTCTTTGTCGATGGCGTGTTCGACCCGGATCAATCCGACCGCCCCGAACTCGCCGGGGTCGAGATCACCCGGCTGGCCGAAGCGGCGCAGGTGGATATCCATTGGGCGCGGGATTTGTATGGCGTGCTGGAAACCCGCGGACAAACCCCGGTGGCCCGCCCCTTTGCCGTGCTGAACACCGCGATTGCCGAAGATGGCGTGCTGATCCGCGTGACGGGCAAGGCCGCGCGCCCGGTGTCGCTGGTCTATCAGCACAGCTCCGAAACATCGGATGCCGTGTTGCACCATGTGATCCGGCTGGAACCGGGCGCCGAGATGACGTTGTTGGAGAATGGTCCTGGCGCGGCACGGCTGAACAAGGTGATGGAGGTGGATGTCGCCGATGGCGCGCGGTTCCACCACATCCGCACCATGGGCCGCGACCACCAGCGCCGTGCCGTGACGCATATCTTTGCGCGTCTGGGCACGGAGTCGCTGTTCAAGTCGTTCACCATGACGGCCAATGGCCGCATGACCCGCAACGAGGCGGTGATCGAACTGCTGGGGGATGATGCCGTGGCCCATGTGGCGGGCGCCGCCGTGGGCGATGGCGAGTTCCACCATGACGATACGGTCTTTGTGACCCATGCGGCCGAGCGGTGCGAAAGCCGGCAGGTCTACAAGAAGGTGCTCAAGAACGGCGCGACCGGTGTGTTCCAGGGCAAGATCCTGGTCAAACAGGGCGCGCAGAAGACCGATGGCTATCAGATCAGCCAGAGCTTGCTGCTGGATGGCGACAGCAACTTTCTGGTCAAGCCAGAGCTGGAAATCTATGCGGATGACGTGAAATGTTCGCATGGATCGACCTCGGGCGCGATGGATGAAGAGGCGCTGTATTACCTGCGCTCGCGCGGGGTGCCGAAATCCGAGGCCGAAGGGTTGCTGGTGCTGGCGTTCCTGGCCGAAGCGATCGCCGAGATCGAGGACGAGGCGATCGCCGAGGAGATCCGCAGCCGGGTGGAAAACTGGCTGGCGCGGCATCAGCGCGCGTGATCCTTGCACCGGCGGCCCTGCGGCGCGCCGGTGGCAATCACGGCGGGCGCGGCGGCTGCGCCCGGCGATATGTCGGCGACGCGCTTGTGGGAGGGGTGTCGCTTGGGTATTTGGGGCAAGATGAAGCTGCACATCCGGGGCGCAGCGGGACGGGGGCAGGTCTCATGTCGGTGACGCAGCGCATTCTGGCAAGTTGGCGCCGCCCGCAGGCGGTGGTGCGCGAGTTGCTGGCTGCGGGGCAGCGCGAGGACCGGGCGCTGGTGATATTGATGGTGGCCTGTCTGATCATCTTTGTGGCGCAGTGGCCCGCCCTGAGCCGCGCCGCCTATCTGGACGAGTCGGTTCCGCTGGATGCGCGGCTGGGCGGCGCCCTGATGGGGACGCTGTTTCTGCTGCCGCCTCTGGCCTATGGGCTGGCCGCGATCAGCCATCTGGTCGCGCGGGTGATGGGCGGGCAGGGCACATGGTATGGTGCGCGGCTGGCCCTGTTCTGGTCGCTGCTGGTGATTGCGCCGCTGATGCTGTTGCAGGGGCTGGTGCTGGGCTTTGTCGGTCCCGGTCCGGGGGCGTCGGCGATGGGACTGATCGTGCTGGCAGGCTTTCTGTTCCAGTGGGTGAATGCGATGATCGCGGCCGAGGCGTCGCGCGGGGAGACTGGGCAATGAACGGATCCGATTGGGTTGCACTGGCGCAGGAAGCCCTTCGTGATCCACGCCGCAGCGCGCAGCGCATCGCTGGCTGGCCGGTACCGGATCAGGCCGTCTGGCTGGCCTATGTGCTGGTGGCGGCCCTGTCGGTCCTGGGACTGTTCGGGGCGATGCTGCTGTCGGGACTGGGGGCGGCGGACCTGCCGCAGCCTGTCATGGTGCTGGGCATGCAGTTGGGCTCGATGCTGCTTCTGGCCGCGGTGCTGGCGCAGGCCGGGCGGATGTTCGGGGGGGCGGGGAATTTTGCCGGGGCATTGCGCATCATCATCTGGATTCAGGCGCTGATGGTGATGTTGCAGGCGGTTCAGCTTGTGGCGATGGTGGTCTTGCCGCCGCTGGCGGGGCTGCTCAGCCTGGTGTCTGTGCTTTTGATCGCCTGGGTGGCCACTGGCATGGTGGCGGGGCTGCATGGGTTCAAGTCGCTGCCGTTGACCTTTCTGGGCATCATCATCGCCATGCTTGTGGTCGGCTTCGTGTTGTCGCTGGTTCTGGCGCCATTCATCTCGATTCCGCAATGAGGACGGCCATGTATGACATTTCTGCCGTACGCCGCGATTTTCCGATCCTGTCCCGGCAGGTGAACGGCAAGCCGCTGGTCTATCTGGACAACGGTGCCAGCGCGCAGAAGCCGCAGGTTGTGATTGATGCGATGACACGGGCCTATTCGATGGAATATGCCAATGTGCACCGTGGGCTGCACTATCTGTCCAACCTTGCCACCGAAAAGTACGAGGCCGTTCGCGGCACGGTTGCCCGCTTTCTGAATGCGCCGCATGAGGATGAGATCATCTTCACCACCGGCACGACCGAGGCGATCAACCTTGTGTCTTACGCATGGGCGGCGCCGCGGCTGGAGCCGGGGGACGAGATCGTGCTGTCGGTCATGGAGCATCACGCCAATATCGTGCCCTGGCATTTCCTGCGCGAACGGCAGGGTGTTGTGCTGAAATGGGTCGAGGTCGATGCCAATGGCGATCTGGATCCGCAGGCGGTGATCGACGCCATCGGCCCGCGGACGCGGCTGGTGGCTGTCACGCAGATGTCGAATGTGCTGGGCACCGTGGTCGATGTCGCCGCGATCTGCGCCGGTGCGCGGGCGAAGGGCGTGCCGGTTCTGGTCGATGGCTCACAGGCTGCGGTTCACATGCCGGTCGATCTGTCGGCGCTGGGATGTGATTTCTATGCGGTGACCGGGCACAAGCTCTATGGGCCGTCAGGGTCGGGCGCGATTTGGATCTCGCGGGCGCGCCAGGCCGAGATGCGTCCGTTCCTGGGCGGCGGGGACATGATCCGCGAAGTCACGCGCGATACGGTGACCTGGGCCGATCCGCCGATGAAGTTCGAGGCCGGAACGCCGGGGATCGTTCAGCAGATCGGCTTCGGGGTGGCGCTGGACTATCTGATGGCGCTTGGCATGGAGAATGTCGCCGCGCATGAACGGCAGTTGCGCGACTATGCCCGCGACCGGCTTGCCGGATTGAACTGGCTGACGGTGCAGGGAAACTCTGCCGGCAAAGGGGCGATCTTCAGCTTTACCCTGCAAGGGGGCGCCCATGCCCATGATGTTTCGACGATTCTGGACAAGCGTGGTGTGGCTGTCCGGGCGGGCACGCATTGCGCCATGCCGCTGATGGCCCATATGGGCGTGGGCGCGACGTGCCGGGCGTCTTTCGGGCTCTACAATACCCTTGAGGAGGTCGATGCGCTGGTTTCCGCGCTGGACCTTTGCCACGAGCTGTTTGCCTGATCCAGTTCCGGCGGGTCCACCGGCCTGCCCGAGCGGGGCTGTCGTCCTCGCCGCGCAGGGCCAAGGGTTTTTTCCCGCACACCATTGCGGCTGCCGATTTAGACCGCTATAGACATGCTCAGGCACCCGTAGCTCAGCTGGATAGAGTGTCGCCCTCCGAAGGCGGTAGTCAAGTCTGGTGAAGGTTGAAGGCGCTGGGAAAAGGAACTGATTTAACAATGGCTTGAGTGAATGTCGGGTTCGCTCTTCAAGTAGCCAAAAAACTCGCGTAAGCATGACGTAAGCACCTCGCGAACGGTATGCACCCGTAGCTCAGCTGGATAGAGCGCCGCCCTCCGAAGGCGGAGGCCAGAGGTTCGAATCCTCTCGGGTGCGCCATTTTTCCCATAAAAATCAAAGTATTATCAATTCTCTCTTTTTAAGAGATGTTGCTTACGCGGCGAATCCACGTAAGCAATGATGCTCATTTATCTTTCTATAACAATATCTTGGACCTGATCTTGCTTTGCCTCGATCTCAGGCAAGCCCCTCGGCAGCCAGCGCGTTCGCGATTACGGGCTGCACGCCTCTGTAAGCCAGGCCAGTAACCACCCGTGGATCTCGCTGGACCGCCGCTTTTCCTCACTGCGAGGTTTCGGTAAGCTTTCGCATTGTCTCCGACCAGATCGGGCGTGGTCGCCCGATGTTTCCCAAGCGGCGCAAAGGGTCGCTAGCGCTCACGCACACAGACATCCATTTCGAGAAGATGGGTAGGACGACCCGAGCGGTCAGCGACGACTCCAACACATCGTGTGATATTCGACTGAAAGCTGGAGGAAGACGTCAGCCATAGGCCGCCTTTGTGAGGCTCCGCGCTCGGACAGAGGCCAGATATGGGGAAAGCCCCTGGTCGGCACTGGCGTTGCTGACGCACACCCATCAGCGGGGAGACCCCGCAACTCCCCCTTCAGAGTGACGATCGCAGCCCCGCAGACGGTGGCACGCGCAGCAACCTTTACGACGACATCACCAACAAGATCATCGCCGAGCTGGAGCAAGGGCGGCTGCCCTGGGTCCAGCCCTGGGGTGCATCGCCCGATACCGCCCCGCTGGGCTTGCCGAGAAATGCTTCAACCGGCAGGACCTATTCCGGCATCAATATTCTCATCCTCTGGGGCGCTGTCATCCAGCACGGCTTCCCCGGTCAGGCGTGGCTGACTTTCCGCCAAGCCCTTTCGCTTGGCGGCAATGTCAGAAAGGGCGAGCGTGGCACCACCGTTGTCTATGCCGACCGTTTCACTCCCGAGGACGAGAAACGCCGTGCCCGCGAGACGGGTGAGGATGCGCATGCCATACCGTTCCTGAAGCGGTTCACGGTCTTCAATGCCGCACAATGCGATGGCCTGCCCGATGACATCACAGCAATCGCGCCGCCACCCCCACCGGGCCTGATCGAATCTCGGGTCGAGGCGCTGATCCATGCCACCGGCATCGACTTCCGTATTGGCGGCAATCGTGCCTTCTACATGCCCTCGCTCGACTATGTGCAGGTGCCGCCTCCGCAAGCCTATTTCGAGCCGATCAACTGGCACAGGACGGCCCTGCACGAGCTGGGTCACGCCAGTGGCCATCACAGCCGTCTCAACCGCGATCTGACCGGCTCGTATGGCTCGAAGAAATACGCCTTCGAGGAGATGATTGCCGAACAGACTGCGGCCTTCAGTTGCGCCGCGCTCGGGATCGTGCCGACCGTCCGCCATGCCGATTACATCGGGTCGTGGCTGGAGGTCATGCGCGAGGATTCCCGCGCCATTGTCCGCGCAGCCTCGCAGGCCAGCAAGGCGGCGGACTGGCTGCTGTCGCATCTGCCTGTCGAGGAGATCGAGGAGCCGGATGCGAGCGTAACCGACCGGAGGGCCGCGGCATGATCCTCCTCACCGGCACACAGCGAGACCGCCTGCTGGCGAATGGTCGCCAGCGCGATCAGGATCACATCCCGGTCGTGAAGTTCTTCAACCCCCTTGGCGAGGGCGTCTGGCTCGCCACCGAACTGGACGAGGACGGCGACATCATGTTCGGCCTGGCTGATCTCGGCTATCCCGAACTGGGGTCGTGGAGCCTTACCGAAATGCAGTCAGTCCGGCTGCCCTTCGGCATGGGCATCGAGCGCGATCTGCTGTTCACCGGAGATTTCCCGATCTCGGTCTGGGCTGAGGCCGCCCGTGAGACCGGCAGTATCCGCGCCGCTGAGCGCCTGCTCTACCGCGTCAGGGCGAGCTATTCCGGTACATCCGCCGATAAAGAAAACCGGAGTGCCTGATTTCCGGGTTCCAGGTTCTGCGGCTGGCGTCGCTCTCTTCAGAGGAAGAGGGCGGCGCTTCGCTTCGTGACGGGCTGATAGCCGGAGAGAGAGGCTCACCGGCGTCCGTCATGGAGTAACTGACATGGCCACTGCCGTTCAGAAGATCACCCTGTCGTCTTCGCGCGACATTCCCTTCAACAAGCTGGTGCTCAGCCAGTCCAACGTCCGGCGCGTCAAGGCCGGGATCTCGGTCGAGGAACTGGCCGAGTCCATCGCCCGTCGCGGCCTGATCCAGTCCCTGCATGTCCGCCCGGTCGTGGATGCCGCAGGCAAGGAAACCGACACGTTCGAGGTGCCCGCCGGCGGTCGCCGCTTCCGGGCGCTGGAACTGCTGGTCAAGCAGAAGCGCCTCGCCAAGATCGCACCGGTCCCGTGTGTCGTGTCGGAGGCCAGCGCCGATGTGCTGATCGACGAAGTGTCGCTCGCCGAGAACATCGAGCGTGCACCGCTGCATCCGCTCGACCAGTTCCGCGCCTTTCAAGCCATGCGCGAAAAGGGCATGTCCGAGGAAGCCATCGCCGCCGCCTTCTTCGTGGATGCCAAGGTAGTAAAGCAGCGCCTGCGGCTCGTTTCCGTTTCACCGGCCTTGCTCGATGTCTATGCCGAGGATGGCATGACGTTGGAACAGCTGATGGCCTTCAGCGTCAGTTCTGACCATGCTCGTCAGGAGCAGGTATGGGACGCGATCAAGGACGGCTGGCAGAAAGAGCCCTACCACATCCGCCGCCTGCTGACCGAAACCACGGTGCGCGCCGCCGATAAGCGGGTGCTCTTCGTCGGCATCGATGCCTATGAGGACGCTGGCGGCTGTGTGCTGCGCGATCTTTTCCAGCAGGACGATGGCGGTTGGCTCCAGGATCCGGTGCTGCTCGACCGGTTGGTCGGCGAAAAGCTCAAGGCAGAAGCGGAAACCATCGCCGCCGAGGGATGGAAATGGGTCGAGGTCGCCATGACCTTCCCCTACGGTCACGATCATGGACTGCGGCAACTTGTCGGCACTACCGTCGACCTGACCGAGGAAGAGCGCACAACCCGCGAGGCATTGCGCGACGAATATGAGCGGCTTGAAGCGGAATATGGCGAGGCCGACGAACTGCCGGACGAGATCGACGCCCGTCTCGGTGAGATCGAACAGGCGCTGGAAACCTTCGAGCGCCGTCCGATGACCTTCGAGCCGGACCAGATCAGCATGGCGGGTGTATTCATCAGCATCGACGTCGATGGCGCCCTACTGGTCGAACGTGGGTTTGTTCGCGTCGAGGATGAAACGCCTGCGGAACCGGAGACTGAGATCGTTGACCCGGAAACCGGCGAGGTGATCCAGCGGGCAGAACCGGCAGTCAACCATCAGCGCGCTGTCATTACGCTGGGCGGCCAGGCAGTCGAAACTGAGGAGGAAGACGATGCCGACACCATCAAGCCGCTGCCCGATCGTCTGATTAGCGAGCTGACCGCGCATCGGACCCTGGCGCTGCGGGATGCCGTGGCAGTGAACCCGCATGTCGCCGTGACGGCACTGCTCCACCGGCTGGTCATGGATTGCTTCATGCCGCATTCCAGTCGCGGTTGCCTGGAAGCACAGGTCCGGGAGGTCCATCTGCCCGCACAGGCCGAGGATCTGCGCGATAGCGCGTCGGCCAAGGCCATCGCTGACCGGCACGAACGCTGGGGCGATCATGTCCCGGCAGACGATGCTGCCCTCTGGGATTGGCTGACCGATCTGGACGATGGTTCGCGCATGGATCTGCTCGCCCATTGCGTCAGCTACGGTGTCAACGCGCTCTATGAAAAGCCGAGTCCTTACAGCGGCACGGGCGTCAGTCAGCACGGACTGGATATCCGCCTGTCGCAGGCTGACCGGCTCGCCCGTTCGACCGGCCTTGACATGGTAGCCGTGGGCTGGCGGCCGACGGTTGGCAATTATCTCGGCCGCGTGACCAAGCCGCGTATCCTTGAAGCCGTGCGCGAAGGAGCCGGAGACCGCGCCGCTGAACTGATCGGACACCTCAAGAAGGGCGACATGGCCAAGGAGGCCGAACGCCTGCTGGCGGAGGCCGGCTGGCTGCCCGAGCCGCTGCGCATGGTGGATGACGGAATCGGGACCGATCCGGCATCGAGTGCTACGGCGGAAGCCGACGATCTGCCCGATTTCCTCTCCGGCGATGGCGAGGACGACCCGGCTGACGACGAGGAAGAACAGCATATGGTCGCTGCTGAATAGCACTCATGCGGGGCGGCTTCGGCTGCCCCGTTTGCACCCTCCGTTTCCGCAACGCGCCCGGTCCTTGTGATCGGGCTTTTTCATTGGAGCGCTTCCATGCCCGCCATCATCGACGTCGATCAAATCTTTCTTGAGGATCGCGAACATTCCCCATCGGAGCGCAGCTTGCCGTGGGAGGAAACCCGCGACGGCATCACCGTGGTCGTGGAGCCAAAGCCCCATTGGGCCGAAGACATGCGGGTTTTTCGGCTTAGTGCGCGTGAATATTGCCGCTACGCCGACTGGACGGCTCATGGCGCTCGTGCCCGTTTCTTCGGTCATGTCGACACATCAGGCGACGATCTGATGATGAAGGCCCGCGTTATGATCGCGCGTGAGATCGCCGATGGACTTTGGACCTGAAGACCCGATCGCGGGGTGTTGGGCCGTGAGGATGATAGCTGTTCACCCCACAGATCCACCTCCAGCTTCACCACAAAACCCGGCCATCCCTGCACATGGGCAAGCGACGGCCATTTCCAGCCTGATGGGAACACGATCCTGATGCCCGCATGGCGGCAAGGCTGGCGCGGCAGAGCATCTGCGGGCGGGTATCCGGCATCCTGTCAGATGCAAAGCACCACCCCCGCTTCCATTCGCAAACCTTGGTCCGATCCGTCTCTTTGACAATCAACCCGTAAAGGGTCGGCTTACGCGAGCGTGCCGCCCTCGGGGATTCGGAAAAAGTCCGAACGCCCGAGGGTGATTGCAGATCCGGTCAGACACTTCGGGCGCCTGTCGCGCGGGGGATGGTCCCCCGCCTCCAAAGACAGGAGCCGGAACCCATGTCCTATGCAGATGCCACCGCCTTCGCCGCCAGCCTCGCCGCCACGCTGATGGTCGAGATCGTCGTGTTCCAGGCCGGGGACGGCACCCACGCCGCTTGTCCCGCCGCCGAGTTCGACGGCGACGACGACATGGTGAAGCTGGAGCTGGATCCTTGGTGGTAAGGCGCGACCGCGCCTCATCCCCGACGGCCTGGCCGCGGCAAGCCCGCGACCGGGCCTTCAGCGCGTCGCGATGGTTGCCCATCGCCGACGGCGGAACCGGGCTGCCCCGGTCAGAGAGGAAGAGTGCGGGCCGTTCGGCCGTGACGGGTTGAGGGTCGGAGAGAGAGGCTCACCGGCGCCCGTCATGGAGTGACCCCGATGACCTTTGTCCGTTCCGAAACCTTCCGTTCCATCGGTCAGATTCTGGCTGTCGATGTTCTGCCCGCGCTTTATCGAGCGCAAAAGCTGCCGCTGCGCATCTCTTGTCTGGGCGTCGCCAACTATGCCGCCAGTGACGCGGCGAACAGCTTCGACCGCATGATCCCGCTTGGGGAATGCCCGTCACCGGAAGAGGCCATCCAGGCCGCCGCCTTGCGCGTGGCGCGCGGTGATATTTGCACGGGGCCGGACAGCTTCCCATATTTTCAGCCGCGCATCATGCTCATTCAGGACCGAGATCAGCGCCTGGTCCTCGCCGGTGAAATCCACGCCGGCATTATCCTCTGGCAACAGCCAGTCGCATCCGATGCCGAGGCACGCAGGATCGTGACCGAGGCCAGCCGCCTGCGCAGTATGGCATTCCGGGCCTCGGACCCCGGTGATGCGAGACGGCTGCGTTACCGCGCCGCTGCGCTGGAGGCCCGATTGGTCGATCCCTTCTGGCGCGAAACCTCGGCCGATCTACTCCGCCTGCCACAGGCCGCCTGAGCTTCACCCATTTCATCCCATTCGGCTCGGCCATACGCCGAGCCATGTCATGTCCGGAGACCGTCATGGCCGACTATTACATGCACTTTTCCTGCCTGCTCGACGTAGGCACCCCCGCAAACGCCGCCCGCGCGCTCGATCTCTACAACGCTCTGGCAGATGACAATGCCGCTGAGGATCCGCCCTCGGATGGCTTCCTGCTCTCCATCCAGCCAGAGCATGGCGGTACGCAACTCTGGATGCGCGATGATGTCACGGGTGACCCTGAGCATGTCATCCAATTCGTCAAACGCTGCGCTGCCGAATTTGGCCTGAGCGGATTGTGGGGTTTCCAGTACGCAAATAGCTGCTCGAAACCGCGCATCGACGGATTTGGTGGTGGGGCGCATGTCCTTGATCTCGCCACCGGCGAGACAGTGGACTGGATCTATACCGATGGCTGGCTTTCCTCGGTTCTGGAAGGGAGAGCCCCCTATGCCTGAGGTCATCGAAACCACCGTCTATCGCCTCAACGAATTGTCTGATGCGGCAAAGGACAAGGCCCGTGCTTGGTATCGTGAGGGCGGCTTCGACTATGACTGGTACGATACCGTCTATGAGGATTTCCAGCGCATCGCGGAAATCCTCGGGTTGAACCTCAAGACCCGCACCGTCCGATTGATGGGCGGCGGCACCCGGCAGGAACCCTGCATCTGGTTCCGCGGCTTCTGTTCACAAGGTGACGGTGCGTGCTTTGAATCGTGGTATTCCTACCGGAAACATGCTCCGCGCCTTATCCGGGAGCACGCACCGCAGGACACCGAATTGCATCGTATCGCCGATGCCCTTCAGGCGGTCCAGCGCCGCAACTTCTATCAGCTTCGCGCCGATGCCAGCCATCGCGGCCATTATTATCACGAATACTGCATGTCGATCACGGTCGAGCGCGACAGCCCGACCTGGCAGGACATGACCGCTGATGCCGAGGAGGCGGTCATCGAGGCGCTGCGCGATCTGGCCCGCTGGCTCTACCGCCAGCTTGAGCGCGAGTATGATTATCTGTCCTCGGACGAGGCTGTCGATGAAACCATTGCCGCCAATGAATACACCTTCACCACAGCTGGTCGCCGCTTCGGATGATCCCGAGAAGACACTGACAAGCGCCCCACCGTCCGGTCGGGGCGCTTTTTTTATGCTGCGCTTTGAGAGTCAGAGGCGGGCCGGAAGGGGTTAAGTCCGGGCGGTCGAGAGAGAGCGCTGTTCGGACTCTTCCATTTCTGCTCTCCTGAGGTTTCCGACATGAACATGGTGTTTCCCGTGGCCGATCCGGTCACGCCACTGGCGGCTGCGCCCGCGATTCTGGCTGCGGCTAATCTTTTGCTTCCGTCTCTCGAACGCGGTGAACGCATCGATGCCGCCACCTTGCGCCGTGCTATGGAAACGGCCTTCGGCGCGTCCGACGCTACTGGCGTCTGGGACTGGAAGCTGGCCTATGAGGCGTGCGAAGTCGCTACCGTCCTTTTCTTACGCAAATACGGAAAGGCGCTTTTCCGTAAAGCCGCGTCTCCGGCGGCACGCATTTCCGTGCTGGCAAAGATCGCGGCGCTGCTGCCCACGCAGACCCGGCGTTCCGAGGAAAGCCAAAACCTCCAGCAATTTTCGACGCCGATCCCGCTCGGCCTTACCGCTCTGACGGCTGCCGCGATTACGCCCGATGACAGGGTGCTGGAACCATCGGCGGGCACCGGCCTTCTGGCGATCCTGGCGCAGACCATCGGTGGCTCGCTGATCCTCAACGAACTGGCCGAGACCCGCGCCGATCTGCTTGCCCAGATCTTTCCGGCTTTTGCCGTCACCCGCTTCGACGCCGCCCAGATCGATGATCATCTGGCTCCGGATGCTGTCCCGTCCGTGGTGCTGATGAACCCGCCATTCTCGGTCATGGCCAATGTCAGCGGGCGTGTCGCGGATGCGGCCTATCGCCATGTTGCCGCGGCACTGGCCCGTCTTGCTCCCGGCGGGCGGTTGGTGACGATCACCGGCGCTGGCTTTGGCCCCGAAGCTCCGGCATGGCGGGACGCCTTCATCCGCTTGCAGGCCCGTGGCCGCGTGGTGTTCAGCGCTGCCGTCGATGGCGCGGTCTATGCAAAGCACGGCACCACGATCGACACGCGGCTGACCGTGATCGACAAACTGCCCGCCGACGATCCCGCCAGTTTGCCGGCTTCGCCGGGGATCGCGCCTGATGTTGCCACGCTGATCAGATGGATCGAGGAACAGGTTCCGCCGCGCCTGCCAGTGTCATTGCCGAAGATCGTGGTTTCCGCTTCGGCCACCGCGCCGAAGACCGTGCGGGGCTATCTCGCACGCTCGGCGGTTACGCGATCTGTCGCTGCTTCGGCCAATGATCCTGATGGCGTCGAACTCGCCTATGAGACCGTGGACTGGACGCCACCGGAAGGCGCTCGCCTGTCCGACGCGATCTATGAGGAATATGCGCTGCAATCGCTGCGTATCGCTGGTGCACAGCCGCATCCGACCAAGCTGGTGCAATCCGCCGCCATGGCCTCGGTCGCACCGCCCAAGCCGTCCTACCGGCCCATGCTGCCGCCCGACATCTGCGCGCGTCTGTCGGACGCCCAGCTTGAAACGGTGATCTATGCAGGTGAAGCCCACGCCGATCATCTCGCCGGCGCCTGGACCGTGGACGAGCATTTCGACAATGTGAGTGCCGCGCCCGAGGATGCTGCCGGATCGATCCGCTTTCGCCGGGGCTTCATGCTCGGTGATGGAACCGGCGCTGGCAAGGGTCGCCAGTCCGCCGCCATCATTCTCGACAACTGGCTTCGCGGTCGGCGCAAGGCGATCTGGATCTCCAAATCCGACAAGCTGATCGAGGACGCGCAACGCGACTGGTCGGCGCTCGGCATGGAACGGCTGCTGGTCACGCCTCTGTCACGCTTCCCGCAGGGCAAGCCGATCACGCTGTCGGAAGGCATCCTTTTTACCACCTATGCCACGCTACGCTCCGACGACCGGGGCGAGAAGGTTTCCCGCGTCAAGCAGATCGTCGAATGGTTGGGGTCCGATTTCGATGGAGCCATTATCTTCGACGAGAGCCATTCCATGCAGAATGCCGGTGGCGGAAAAGGTGAACGCGGTGATGTCGCCGCCTCGCAGCAGGGACGTGCGGGCCTGCGGCTTCAGCACGCGCTGCCCGACGCCCGCGTCGTCTATGTCTCGGCGACTGGCGCCACCACCGTCCATAATCTCGCCTATGCTCAGCGCCTCGGCCTCTGGGGCGGTGAGGACTTTCCGTTCCAGACCCGCGCCGAGTTCGTCGAGGCGATCGAATCCGGTGGCGTTGCGGCCATGGAGGTCCTGGCCCGCGACCTGCGATCTCTCGGCCTCTATACCGCCCGCTCACTCTCCTATGATGGCGTCGAATATGAACTGATCGAGCATCAGCTCACGGACGAACAGCGGCACATTTACGACTCATATGCTGCCGCCTTCGCTGTCATTCATGGAAACCTGGACGCGGCGATGGAAGCCGCCAACATCACCGGCAGCGATGGGACGCTGAACCGGCAGGCCAAATCCGCCGCCCGTTCGGCCTTTGAAAGCACCAAGCAGCGCTTCTTTGGCCATCTGCTGACCTCCATGAAAACCCCGACCCTGATCCGGTCCATTGATGCCGATCTTGAAGCGGGCCATGCGGCCGTCATCCAGATCGTCTCGACCGGCGAAGCGCTGATGGAACGCCGGCTATCCGAGATCCCCACCGAGGAATGGAACGATATTTCCGTCGATGTCACGCCGAGGGAATATGTAGGCTCGTATTTGCAGCATTCCTTCCCGGTGCAGCTCTATGAGCCGTTTACCGATGGCGAGGGCAACCTGTCGTCACGCCCCGTCTTCCGCGATGGTCAGCCGGTGGAATGCCGCGAAGCGGTGGCGCGGCGCGACGAGATGCTGGAGCAGCTGGGTTCGCTTCCGCCTGTCCCCGGTGCGCTCGACCAGATCGTCCAGCGTTTCGGCACGGATATGGTGGCAGAGGTCACAGGGCGTTCACGCCGGATCGTGCGCAAGGGCGACGGGGCATCGGCCCGCCTTGCGGTCGAGAACCGTGCGCCTTCCGCCAACCTTGCAGAGACCTCGGCCTTCATGGATGACCAGAAGCGCGTCCTGATCTTCTCGGATGCGGGTGGCACGGGGCGCAGCTATCACGCCGAACTCTCGGCGCGAAACCAGCGGCTGCGCGTGCATTACCTCCTGGAGCCGGGCTGGAAAGCCGATGCCGCCATTCAGGGGCTGGGCCGCACCAACCGGACCAATCAGGCGCAGCCGCCGCTGTTTCGGCCGATTGCCACGGATGTCAAAGCCGAGAAGCGCTTCCTCTCCACCATCGCCCGCCGCCTCGACACTCTGGGCGCGATCACGCGCGGCCAGCGCCAGACCGGCGGTCAGGGACTGTTCCGTCCCGAGGATAATCTGGAATCCGCCTATGCCCGCGATGCGTTGCGCCAGCTCTATCTGCTGATCGTGCGCGGCAAGGTCGAGGGATGCTCGCTCGAACGGTTTGAATCCGCCACCGGCCTGAAGCTGATGGACAGCACCGGTGTGAAGGACGAACTGCCGCCGATCACCACCTTCCTCAACCGCCTGCTGGCGCTGACCATCGAATTGCAGGGCATCCTGTTCTCGGCCTTCGAGCAGCTTCTGCAGGCACGGATCGACGGAGCAATCGCATCTGGCACCTATGACATGGGGCTGGAGACGCTGAAGGCCGAAAGCTTCATCGTCACAGACCGGCAGGTCATCCACACCCATCCCGGCACCGGGGCGGAAACCCGGCTCCTGACGCTCACCGAGCGCAAACGCAATCAGCCGGTTACGCTCGATGCCGCCCTGGCGGAACTGGATGATCCCCGCGCAAGATTGCTCATCAACGAGCGATCCGGTCGCGCTGCCGTTCAGGTCCCGACCACCAGCGTCATGCTGGATGATGGTGAGATCGAAAGGCGCGTGCGGCTGATCCGGCCGATGGAAGCGATGAACATTCCGGTGCGGGCGATGGGCGAGACCCATTGGATCGAGGCTGACCGTGCCGCCTTCACCACAGCCTGGAAGGCGGAACTGGCCCAGGTGCCGGAGTTCACCGACAGCATCCTGCATATGGTGACAGGGCTGCTTCTGCCGATCTGGAAACGCCTGCCGCAGGACTCCGCCCGCGTCTATCGGCTCCAGACCGACGAGGGCGAACGCATCATCGGTCGCCGGGTATCGCCGGCCTGGGCCGCCAATGCTTCGACCAGTGGCGTCACCAACAGCCTGACACCGGATGCCGCCTATGCCGCGCTGATCGAAGGTCGCACGATCCTTGATCTCGCCGAAGGGCTGCAACTGCGCCGCGTCCGCGTCATGGGCGCCAACCGGATCGAACTGACCGGCTTTACCGATGCGATGCGTGACCGGCTGCGAGCCTATGGCCTCTTCAGTGAGATCATCTCGTGGAAACTGCGCTTCTTCGTGCCCGTCGATGCAACGGGGCCGGAGATCATCGGCAAACTGCTTGACCGCTTCCCGGCCTTGCGCATCGGTGAGCGGGAGGCCGCATAATGGCGCGTCTCAACGCTTCCGAACTGGCGCAGCGTCTCGGCCGACAGGCCGAGGCGGTGTGCCGCCACTATCTCTCCAATGGCCGCAAACAGGGCAATTACTGGCAGGTTGGCGATGTCCGAAACACGGCTGGCCGCTCGATGTTCGTCCGGTTGCACGACAGCGTGAAGGGCATTGCCGGGAAATGGCAGGACTCGGCCACGGGTGAATATGGCGATCTGCTCGACGTGATCCGGGACTCGCTCGGTTTGATCGACTTCGCAGATGTTGCCGAAGAAGCCCGGCACTTCCTCAGCCTGCCGCATCCTGAACCGCAGCCACCATCCCGTCCGTCCCGAACGCCTGCACCATCGGGATCATCCGAGGCGGCACGTCGTCTCTGGTGCATGACACAGCCGCTAATCGGCAATACCGCAGAAGCGTATTTACGCGGACGCGGCATTACGGATTTACGCCAAACCGCAAATCTGCGCTTCCACCCCAGCTGCTACTGGCGGCCCGAGGACGATGGCCCGACCGAAACATGGCCCGCCATGATCGCCGCCGTCACCGACTTCGGTGGCAGGATTACCGGGGCACACCGCACATGGCTGGCCCCGGACGGTTCCGGCAAGGCACCTGTCGATCCGCCGAGGAAGGCGATGGGCGACCTGCTCGGACATGCAGTGCGTTTCGGTGATGCGCGGGATGTCATGGCAGCAGGGGAAGGTATCGAAACCATCCTGTCGTTGCGTCAGGCTCTGCCCACCATGCCGATGGTTTCCGCACTCTCGGCCGGACATCTCGCCGCTATTCTGTTCCCGCCGCAACTGCGCAGGCTCTATATTGTCCGTGATAACGATCCGGCAGGGAACAGCGCCCGCGATAGCCTGGTGGACCGGGCGCACGAGGTCGGAATCGAGACCATCACGCTCTCGCCCATGATGGGGGACTTCAACGAAGATCTCGTAACTCATGGGCTGGATGCCGTTCTAGCAGATATCCGGGTGCAAATCGCCCCCGAGGACGTCAGCCGCTTCATGGCTTCAATAGCATAGCCGGTATGGGGCCGTGATCGGGGGCGTTCCGATCCGGTCATGCGCGCAGGCTGCATCCTGTCATCAGCAGAGGACCGCGCCTTGGCCTTCCGAGAGGGCGATCGGCCCACAAACGTCCCGGTCAGGCAATGGCGGCGCCCGACTGATTTCCGTCGGCGGGCAAGCCCGCCTTTACAGCGCGAAACAAATCAGCCGGACTTTGCCATCAGGGCCCTCGCCAGTGGCTCGCGCTGCCAGACCGGAGCGCCGGTGGGCTTTCGTCGCCATGAAGGCCGCGACGGTCGCGGTCCAACTGACGGAAGCATCCCATGTATGCGCACGACGATTTCGAACCCGATCACAGCACGTCCCCGACCGGCCATGCCATCGAAGAACTCGAACTTTACGGCTACCGCCCCTCCGAAGACGAGGCCGATCCCCGGATCACACCCGAAGATCACGTCATCCAGGGCGCGGTCTCCGACATCTTCGACGCCCTGATTTCCACTATGGCCGACACCAGCCTCGATTTCGACCTCGACGAAATCTTATGGTCCACCGTCAACACCTTCCACCGTGCCGTTGAGCGGAACGAACGCAAACTCGACGACAACGAGCAAGCCCAGAAGCGCCTTCAGCGCGAACAGGACGGCAGCGAGGTCAAATCCGTCCAGCTCGAAACCCTGATCGGCGCGGGACAAAGCCTGATCGAGCGCCGCGACAGCATGGAAATCTTCCGCGAAACCGCCGCCGACATCTATCTGCGCACCACCGGAACGCCCTGGTCGCAACGCTCCGGCTCAAGGGTCAACCATCGCCAGATGACCTCGGCCATGATCGACAGCCGCGACTTCATCGCCGCCAAACGCCGGGCCGACAACGAGGTGCTGCTGCCCGCCGGACCGAAGATCGCTTTTTCGGGCGGCGACACCACCGATCATCGGACGATCTGGGCCAAGCTCGATCAGGTCCACGCCAAGCACCCGGACATGGTGCTCATGCACGGCGGATCGCCCAAAGGCGCGGAACGCATCGCGGCCACCTGGGCCAATAACCGCAAGGTCGCACAGGTCGCTTTCAAACCCGACTGGGCAAAACACGCCAAGGCAGCACCGTTCAAGCGCAACGACCAGATGCTCGCCACGATGCCGATCGGGGTCATCATCTTCCCCGGCACGGGTATTCAGGACAACCTGGCTGATAAAGCCCGCAAGATGGGCATCCCGGTCTATCGCTTCGGAACCAGCAGCGCGTGAGCGCTGCCTTTCCTACCATAACGAGCCGGAGAATCGAAATCATCGATCATTCCGGCTCGCACAGGCGTGCATGTTCATGCTATATTCCGTCTTGCGCCATGGTGGTGGTGGAAGGCGCGACCGTTCGATCCCTTGCACGGAGACACCACCATGTTCGTTCTCGGAATCCTTGTGTCCATTGCAGCCATCGGCACTATGTGCTGGTTGCTGTTCAATCTCGCAGTATACGTCCTGCCATTTCTTATCGGCCTGAATGCTGGCATCTGGGCCTATGGCACGGGCGCTGGCTGGCTCGGCAGCGTCCTCATCGGTCTTATCGCCGCGGGCCTGACACTGGCAGTCGGTCAGGGTTTGCTTATGCTGGTCCGCCCGATCTGGGCACGGCTGCTGATCGCACTGGCGTTTGTGGCACCGGCAGGCATTGCCGGGTTCTATGCCACCTTTGGCATCGTGAAACATATGATGCCGTCCGAGACCTGGCAGCTCATCTTCTCGGTCATCGGTGCGGTCGCGGTCGGCGTAACGGCTTTCCTGCGCGTCGCGAGCATGGCGGCAAACAGCCCTGCGGGCTCCAGCCTTGCTCACGCTTGAAATGCTGGGCGTAGTCGTGAAGAGTGACGTCACGAGACGTGGTGTAGCTGGGTAGCGCGGTGGTCAAACAGACAAATGAAATCGATCCTCAAAATATCATGCTGCAAAAGTGTGCCACATGTCCCGGCGGCGGATGCATCAAGACCGCAACGCTGGTGAATCCTCTAGTAGCATGAGAAAGCATCAGAATGGAAAACCACATCCAGAAAGTTTAGCAGCCGGAGGAAATCATGCGCTCAAGGAAGCAATTGAGCGTAGCCCTTCTGACCTTCTCAAGGAATTGCGTTTTGTATGGGACTTGCCTGAAGACAAGCCCATCCGTGTCATAGGCCGCGTATGGCTCAAGGCGCTGGCAGACGGGCGGGAGCTTTGGTTCCTCGACGACATAGAGCATCCTGAGAAGGGCGTTGGGTTGCACTATCCTACGCTCTCAATGGACAACAAGGACGCCGTCGTAGCATCGGCATTTGTGCCTCCAGGCCCCTCGCGCAGGGTCATTGACCCTCAGGTTGCTGCATCCGGTGGACAGTGGGCGGTGGCAGAGCTTGAACTCTCGCCGGTCGCGGAACGTCAGAAACAGCGGAATCCGTGGCTTATGAATGTTCGCTCAGCGACGCTGCGACCGCTGAGCGAAATCCCGGTGGATTGGCACGTGGCGGTGACCGGTCCCGAGTCAGCACGCCGCATTTCGACGTTGGCACGCGGTGAAATCGAAAACTACCTGCGTAAGCTGGTCCTTGACGAGGACGAGGAACTGGCACGCCGTCTTGTAGAAAATGACAGGGCGCTCGACAATCTGGTAGCCGCACGTCGGCAGGCAGAAGTAGAAGCCGCAGCGGTCCAAGCCCAAGTCGATGCCGAGCTTTCCTTGCACCACCAGCGCCGCGATGAGGCCGAGCGCAGTGTGATCGAGGTACAATCCCAGCTTCGTGTCGAACAAGAACGCCTCGCTGCCTACCAACGAACCGTGGAACAAGAGAAGCAGACTATGGAAATCGCTTATCGCCGCCTAGAAGAGCTGCTCTCCGAGAAAGGCGACCGGCTTGTGGCACTTGGTCTGGCCGATGCCGAGGACGTGGCAGTGCTGTTGCCTCATCTGGGCGCCATGGAAGACGCACGCGAAGGGATTAGCTTCGACGACGCGCTCCCCGGCGGCTTCGCCCAGCTCGCCCCGCTGCTGCAGTGTCGGATGGCCCAACAAGGCCTGCTCTACTCGCAGCCCCAGCTTCGTGACTTCCTCGCGCTGTTGCGCACCCGTGACCTGGTGGTGTTGGCCGGTGATTCCGGATCTGGTAAGACAAGCCTCGTGCGGGCGACGGCTAAGGTGATCGGTGGTGCCTGTACGATTATCCCTGTGAAGCCAAACTGGACTGGCCCGGAGGATCTTCTCGGATATTTCAACCCCATCCAGCGGAGCTATCAGGCGACGCCTTTCCTACTCGCACTGCAGGCTGCCGCGCGCAATCCGCTGGTGCCGCACTTCATCTGCCTTGATGAAATGAACCTGGCACGCGTGGAGCACTACTTCTCCGATTTTCTCAGTCTGCTCGAGAATCGCTCCAAAGCTCCCCAGATCCCGTTGTACACCGCCGACGAGGAGCGCCACGTGGTCGTCGAACAAGGCATCTTCCTCGAAGTCGAGGCGGAGGCGCGCCGTCGCTCAGGGCTTGGCGATGGTGCCACGCTCGAAGAGGTGCTGCGCGACGATCGCGCCAATGCCGAATTGCACCGTCTTGGTGGCTTCGCGGACAATGAATCCGTGCTGCTGCATCATGGACGCCTTCGTCGTTCGCTCGCGGCCCAGATGCGCATGCCGACCTCGATCATCCTGCCTGAGAACGTCTGGATATTCGGCGCCGTGAATATGGACGATACCACGCACCAGCTTTCGCCCAAGGTGCTCGATCGCGTGCAGGTGGTGCGGTTCCGCAATCCGATGCTGGCAGACTGGGACGCGATCGAAGCCGAGGTTCAGGCAGCTCATCAAAGCCTGCCTTCGGATCTGGCAGAGTTGCGGATGACTCCAGAGGATTTTGGCGTCCGCAGCGACTATCCGGCCTTCGACCGTCATGATGAGAAAGTGGCATTCCTCTCACATCTATCGCGTGAGTATCTCGACCCTCTCGGTGTGGAATTTGGACTGCGCGCCATTCGCCAATCGCAAGGTTACATGATTGCGGCCGAGGCTGCCGGGATCGACCCTGACGAGGCGCTGGACAATGTTATCAAGCACAAGATCCTCCCCAAGATCGCCTTCGACACAGCACGTCCCGCCGGCAGCGGCCGTCCTCGCCGCGAACTCATCGATGAGTTGCGAACCGAGCTGACGAGGCGCTTCGAAGGCACAAGCCTTGATCTCGAAGCAAGCTGCGTCGGCGACCTTGGACGAATGATCCGCTTAGCGGATGGGAACAACGGTATCCTCAACTACTGGCTGCGCTGACCCGTCCGATGGGGGTGTCCGCGCACTATCTTGATATCGATTGGGACTCGCCCGGAATTGCCCGGCGGATCGAGGTGTCGACTTATCCAATCGAGATCGATACCGCGAATGATGGCACGATGCATGCCGAGGTTTCGATCTTCCGAAATTTCGCACCATGGGTCGGTCTTCAACTCTCCGGTCAACTTGCGAACGTCGAACCCGCGACGGTCGATGCCGATGGCGAACGCCATCCATGGCTTCCGGTGCTCGATGAGCACGGTGCTGTCTGGTGGATTCCCGCTACCGGCTGGAGCAAGCCCAGCAGCCGACATCTCTCTGAAATGCACCGCTCCTTCGGGACTTTCTCGGTGGAGCTTGGACCATCCCGGAACCTGGTCATCGACGCCGTCGCGAACGAGCTCGATCGCGCCCATGCGCAGGAGTATCTCGACGACTTTCAGGACGAGCTGGTCTGGCTCGCGATTGGGAAGCCGACCGGGGCTCTAGGTGAGGCGGGGTCCGACTACAGCCGTGATCTTGTCGATGCACTCAGAGAGTTTGCCTACGCTGCGGGCCGCATACTCGAGCATCCTGCTCTGGAAATCCGGGAAGTCACGGCGCTGGTTCATCAATCGCGCCTACGTCCGAATGCCGAGACGTTTCGTGCCGTCCTGCGCCGTCCTGGCGCACATCTCTACCCCGGGCGCTCGGCACAGGAGAGCGCTGACGTTCCTGAGAATCGATACCTGCGCGGACTGGTTCAGCATTGTCGACGCGTGGCGCAATCCATTGCACGCTCGTCGTCGCGTCACCATGGGCATCTTGCCGCCCGTTCTGCAAGAGAGAAGGCACGGGCGGCAGATCTACTCGCCACCGCGCGGATCGAGGTGGATCAGGAGATATTCGACAACCAGCTTGCCGATATCCGGCGACACATGGACGCGATCGCCAACTGGGCAGACGGCTCGGTCTTATCTCGATCAACGGAACGCGAGTATCGCTTCTCGGTAGGCAAGAAGTATGAGGGGAAAGGTGGAGGCCTTTTCTATCGAAATCTGGATGGCGACAGCCCGAATGGCGCAGGCGAGCACTTCCAGGTCAGTGTGGTCCAGTTTCCCGAAGGTCTTCATGAGCTCGTAAGGGAGGCTCAGGGGATCGACAAAGACCTCACCTTGGCATTGGTGGGCAAGGCGAGTGTCAGGCCCTTTACCACGGCGAACGGCAAGGCGGGACGCAGAGCGACTTTTACTAATGTCTCGGCTGTCCAACCTCGATCGCCGGTCCTTGAACGACGCGTAGCCACCCGCTTGCGATACGAACGAGAAGGTTGGCACAGGGCCATCAGCAGCAAGGAGCGCCAGGAATATAGCTCGGAGGCAAACACCGCGCTTATCCGGGCAAGCCAGTTTGATGTTCGCGCTCAGGAGGGCGCAATCGCATCTGCCGCACTCGATGCCATAGAGAGCGCCCTAGGTCACCAGGATGCTTCATGGGACCGTCTCGGAGTTTCGGTTAGTTCATCGTTTCCGATGGGCATGCGTTTTGTCCAGAATCCGATCTATGCGGGCGCTCTGGCGGCCTTCCATAAAGTCATGGTCCTGGAGCAGAGCACCGGCATTGGCGAAGATACGCTCGAAAAGCTCGGACGCATCAACGTCCTGCATGCCAGCGCGCTCTACGAACGCTGGTGCCTGATCAAAATCGCCGCGGTTCTGATGCAGGACTTCAGCTTTGTCCCGCAGCCAGATTGGGTTGAACATGTCGTGACGTTCTCAACTCAAGCGTGTCAGCCAAGAGCCACAGGTTTCACGATTGAATTTACACGTCAGCATCCCAGTATGGCGGCGCAACTGGATGTTGAGCCCGTGTTGGCGAACGGACGGCGTCCGGATTTTCGGCTGCGCTTCAAGGTCTCCACCTCTGCAGGAAACCTTAAAGCCAAGGATGATTTGGCATGGGACTATCGCCCATCAATCTTCGGGAATTTTGTCGGGCAGCACTCCGGCCTCGTAATGGATGCGAAGTTCCGCACGCGTTGGAAGCATGGGGAACTTGCCGACATGCTGACGCTTCTAGTCGACGCCAAGGACTATGGTCAGGATGGCGACCGCGTCTTCATCCTCCATCCCGTAAAGGGAGCGGTTGACCATAGGACTTCGCCGTTGGTCTGGAGCCGAGACTGTGACTACGGACAGGACCACCCGACGGGTCACGCTCACGGCAGCATCCAACTTGGTGCGGATCCCGTTTCCGCCGGCGCATCGACTATTAACTTGCGCCGTCTTATTGCACTCGAGCTTCAGGGGGTGTTTCCCGAGCCTGAATTCGTGCGGATCAATGCGGAGGGAGCCGGGCAAGGAAATCAGTGGGGCGAAAAACCCGACGTCTGCCGGTACAATGCAAGCTTATGCATCGCCTGCGGCAAGGCTCACGACATTACTGATGTCACGCAAGGAAGGACCGAACGAGGCAATGCCAAATGGTTCTACCGATGTTCGGACTGCGGAACCACGTCAATGCGGACACCCTGCTTTGGATGTGGCACTGAATTACATAAGAACGGATTGCAATTGACGTACCACCTCACAATTGCCGACCATGTGGCTAATGTTGTCTGTCCGGACTGTGGCGCGAACTTCTGATCATTCATTGGAGGAGACGGCTACTCTGCGTGTTGCATATTCGGGAGGCGATCGGCCTGCGGACTGGCCCTTTTTGGGCGGTCGAGCGACAGTCGTCTGTTGATGATGGACCAATGTGCATGCGGGTCATCTGCCGGCTTCATCAGGAGGCCGACAGGCTTGCGGTGTACACATTCGGATCGGCGGTGCAGCCCGAGCGTGGCCCGAAGGAGCGTATGACGGTCAGCGCACCAGCGTTTACGGACTGAACCGGGAATTTGGTTGGGGCGATGTCGGTGGGACAGGCAGGGAGGAAGGATGCGCACGGTCTGTAACGCAGAGTGACAGATAGGCCGGGTGGGGTCCGGTCTGGTCATCCGGATGGAGCCTCAAGGTTGTCACATCTCCGTGCAGATCCCGTGTCTCGACCACTCCAAACGGCCTCTTCAATGGCCTGATCTGGCCGAAGACCAGCGCGTTGCGCTTCGACCGCTTTAGCGCAACAGCGTCGTCACAACTTTCTTCCCCTGACGGCAGAGCCGCCATTCCGCGCGGAACAAGAAAGTTTCTCCTGTGCTGTCCAGCCCCGCTCGGGGTGCGCCAGCGTTCGTCTCCAGCCGGTCGATCGCCATAGAGGCCGCAATGGTGCGGGCTCGGAAACGGAAAACGGAGACTTAAAATGGCAACCATCGGCACCTTCAAGAAGACCGGCTCGAACGAATTCACCGGCGACATCGTCACCCTCAGCGTCCAGGCCAAGGGCGTGCGCATCATCCCCGACCTGCGCGCCACCGGCGAGAACGCCCCCAGCCACCGCGTTCTGGTCGGCCGCGCTGAAATCGGCGCCGCCTGGTCCAAGCGCTCCAACGAGGGCCGCGACTATCTGGGCCTCAAGCTGGACGATCCGAGCTTCAACGCTCCGATCTACGCCAACCTCTTCGACGAAGAAGACGGCGAAACCTTCTCGCTCATCTGGTCCCGCCCCAACGGTCGCCGCGGCGACTGAGGCGCGGAACAAAGGCTCCGACCGCAAGGTCGGGGCCTTTCCCGTGCCCGCGGGAAAGCCGCCAGGCCCGGTGACCTGTCCGGGCTGGAACTGCTCAGCCGGTCAGGATCGGGATCATGGTTTTCACATGGGCGTCGATCCGTTCCAGCACGGGCGGGGGGACCACCTCGCGTTCCGGTAGTGTCCACCATTTCGCATCGATGCGTTTCACCGTCTCGACAACGGCCTTGAGCACGGCTGGCTCGGGAAGCCTTGCCCGATTGGCAAACGTCTTCCAGCGGGCCGGGGCCAGGCCCTTGAAGGCCCGCTCGCCACCCAGTGACAACGCCAGCCCATCTGCCGGAATGTAGGGAACGGTCGAAAGCATGTCGTAGATCGGTGCAAGAGTGGGCGTGTCGCCGTCGCCCGGATAGATCAGCGACCAGTTCTTGAGATGCATGTCGCCATTGCCCATGACCACCGAGTAGGTCAGCCGCCGGACAAACTCCAGCGCGGCGAACGGCGAGATTGCCACATTCAGCACAGAGGCGATGTCGTGGGAGGCGGCGCCATCATATTTGCGCGCCGGGTACAGGCCGAAAACCTGCGCAAAATCCTCGATATGGATGCGCTGCCCGTCTGTCCCGCGATCAAAACGCCGCACGAGCAGGATCAGCCCCTCGGCAAGTGTTTCGAACTCTTCGGGTATCCCCTCGAACTGGTCTCGGCTGACCAGTTCCCGCTCGGGCACGTCCATGCCGATTGCTTCGGCAAGCGCGAGGTTCGCAAACTCGTTTTCCGACACGCCCGGAAAGGCGGTCGAGGGGAATTTTGCAATATACTGGCCCTCGTCATCCCCGAGCGGCAAGGTCAGCCCCCCGCCCTTGCCGGTGTTCTTCATCACTGAGAGCTTCATCTGCACACCCGCCAGCGAGAAGCGGGCTTTTGGCCGCCCTTGGGCGGGCGCTGTTGCGATGCCCGGTTGACCGTCACTGGGCAGCACCCGAACGGCACCCGGCAGATCCGCGCCCAGAGCTGTCAGGAGATCGAAATCATTCCCCGGTCGTACATTGCCCGCATGGTGCTTTTCCATCGCCTCGCGCAGCCGGTCTTCGGGCAGCAGGTTGGCAAAGAAGGGCGGCAGGCTGCCTGCGACAGGTCGCGGATCCTTGCGTAGGCCCCCTGATGCCGCGCGCAGCGACAGGCTCAGAACCGGAATGCCGCCGGTCGCGCGATAGGCCGGATCAAGGCTAAAGGCGTTGAAATCACCCGGCGTCCTGACGATCGTGCCAACCTTCGCACTGTTCAGGAACACGTCCAGCGCGGTGATGGTCTCAGCGGTACGGACGGCTGTCATCGTCGCTCTCCGGTTGCGGGCTGAAGGCCGGACGATCGTCCTCGGCCTCAGGGCGCAAAAGCGCCTCGATGGCGGGCACCATTGCCTGCGGGACCAGCATCATTTCCAGCCCAAGCGCCCTGGCAATGTTGATCAATGTCGTGGTGCGCGCAGCCGCCGCCCCCGTCTCGATGTCGCGGTAGCGCGGGCGCGAAATCCCGGCGAGATCGGCCACCTGCTCCTGGGTCAACCCCGCTGTAAGACGCGCGCGGCGAAAATGGTCGCCGATCAGCCCCAGTGTTTCTTCTTCCGCCTTCATGTGATGCCTTTACGGATCATTTTTGCTGCATTGATCTGGATGGGTATCATACCCGGTGTAGAATGCAACAAAAATGATCTCCAAACATATCACTACCATTTCCCATGGAGCGTTTGGGGATCATCTTGCGCTGGTCGACGCTACGGCCAGCACAAGCGCTGCAATTGTGACATACAGGCGAATCAGTCGGCTGCATGCTCAGCCGTGCAGATAACGCCCTGGCCAGATTCGACGATTTCGTATGGCGTATCAGGCGAAGGCGACTAAAATAGCCGTAGTTCTGGAATGCGCGCCGGTCGCGATGGGAGGTGATCATGCATGATCACCGCTCGACAGTCGCGGGCCGCACGCGCGTTGCTGGGTTGGACGCAGGAGACGCTCGCTGACAAGGCCCGAATATCGCTGACTGCCCTGAAACGCCTTGAGTCCGAGAACCGGCTCGAGGTGTATGAGACAACGCGGGATCAGGTGCGCCGGGCGCTTGAAGCAGCAGGGATTGTTCTCCTGTCCACGGATCGCGGGCAAGGAGTATTGCTGGTTCATGACCAAGACGAGAAGAGATACCGACAGATCCGTGACGCCTGACCGGCGCCGGCGACATCATCAATCCGCTGCGGCGGCCTATGCTCTGTGGCGACCCGCGACATGACATCTCCGGTTCCTCCCTTCGACGATATTGCACCTGTTAGCGACGAGCTGACCAAATATGATCGCGCGCATATCAAGCTCTATATGCGGCTGCTCGATGCCGCCGGTGATGGGGCGGAATGGACCGAAGCCGTCAATGTGCTGTTCGGAATTGACCCTGTTCGGGAACCTGAACGCGCCCGGCAGGTCCATGACAGCCATCTGGCACGGGCGCGCTGGATGACACAGAGCGGCTATCGTCAGCTGCTGCGTAATCCGACAGATCGGACCTGACCTCGCCGCCGTCGCACCAGTGATGCCTTCAGAGCATCACCCCATGTCTTTGTCCCGGCTTCCATCTCGGTAGAGGCGCCGCAATTCTTTCACGCTCCACCTGTGCAGTTTCAACCAGGAGCGGAGCAATGAAGCCGGATACATCCCGCTGGCGAGACCAGAACCAGTATGAATTCTACGATGCGCTGCCCGTTGAGGGTGTCGCCTGGGAATGCCTGCGGCGTAACGCCTCCTACCAGGCCAGTTTCGATGATCTTGTAGCGCAAGGCGCCGGGCATCTTCCCTTTGCGGATGATGTCCAACATCGCTGGGGGTTGCGATTTCCCGGCAGACCCCGGCTTTTCCGCGCTCGACCAACCGGTCATCTGGTCGCCTGTTGCCAATCCGGACATGCTGATGCTCGGGGCAGCGCCCGATTTTCTTCCGCCTTCTCCGTCCGCCTTATCGGTAGATCTTGCTGATGCCATCTGCGGACCAGAGGGGACATATGGTGTCTGCGACGCCAGAGACGGCGTTCAATATCTGATCCTCGCCGACACCGATGCCAATTCGCAGCCGGCGATCATTCTGCCACTTGACGAAAATCTGCCGGATCGGCTCGAAGCCATTCTCAGGCTCTGGCACATGCTGGCCGGGAAACCCGCGCGCCGCGACCCCAGGATGACGCCGTATCAGCGCCGGCGGTTTCGCCTGATGATGCAAGCTGCCGACGGAAACGCCAACCACGTGACCTATCGTGAGATTGCCATCGCCATCTACGGAGAGGCGCGCGTTCGCGCTGAGCCGTGGAAGACATCGGCTTTGCGCGCCTCTGTCATCGCCCTTGTCCGATCTGCCGCCGCGCTGATCGACGGCGGTTATCAGGACCTTTTGCGCCATCGTCGCAAACCCTGACACTGACGTCTGATCGAGGGTGAGGATTCTACCCCTTCGATCTTCCTCATCCCCCATGCCGCCGCGCCTTCGCCACCGTGCGCATGTCATGCCGTTGATCGTCAGCGGCATCCTGCACAACCACGGAGGCCACCCCATGCGACCTGATCTCGCCGCCTTGCCGCCACGCTATCTGCGCACCAAGGAAGCCGCCGATTTCCTCAGTCTGTCCGCGCGCACGCTGGAAAAGCACAGAACCTACGGAACGGGACCTGCCTATCACAAGCTCGGCGGCCGCGTTGTCTATTCGGTCGAGGATCTCGCAGCCTGGGTTGCGCGCGGATCGGTTACCTCCACGTCAGACCCACGCGGACAAGTTCTCCCGGCGAAACCTATGCCGCCGACCGCATTCACCTCGCCCAAGCGCATCACGCGCTGAACACGGCGGTCAGCCCCTGATGGCAGCGCAGCACCCATCCGCCTCGGAACGCGGGCAACTCGATCTGTTTCGGGCGCTTCCCGGGGAATTCGCACCACGAGACGCGCAGGATCTCATGGCCTATCCTTTCTTTTCCCTTTCCAAATCGCACCGTATCCGCCCGATTGACTTTGCCTTGGGCAACGTCTCGATCCGTGTCGAAGCTGTTCCCGATCACGGTATGGCGACGATCTGGGACGCCGATATACTGATCTGGGCGGCCAGCCAGATCGTGGAAGCGCGGGACGCCGGTCTGCGCACGTCGCGCCTGATGGCGGCAACGCCCTATGAAATCCTGACATTCACAGGGCGCGGAACCTCCCTGAGGGACTATCAGCGCCTGAAGGCGGCGCTGGACCGGCTGCAATCGACCACGGTTGCAACCTCGATCCGCCAGCGCGCGAATGGACGGCGACATCGCTTTTCGTGGATCAACGAATGGCACGAGCGGACCGATGCCAATGGCCGTCCGGACGGCATCGAGATGATCGTGCCCGACTGGTTCTACAGTGCGGTTCTGGATGACGCCCTGATCCTCACCATCGACCGGGCCTATTTCAATCTGACCGGCGGGTTGGATCGCTGGCTCTATCGCCTGGTGCGCAAGCATGGTGGGCGACAGAAAAACGGTTGGCGGTTCGACTTCCGTCACCTGCACCAGAAATCGGGCAGTCTGTCGCCGTTCAAGCGCTTCGCCTTCGAGCTGCGCGACATTATCCGCCGCCAGCCACTGCCCGGCTACACCCTGTTCGCCGAGGTCGAAACCGGCGGCCGGATGCTGCTCGCTTTCGAGCCTGTCCCGGCCTGTGGAAAACCTGTGGATAGTCTCGTGCTATCGGGAACCCGGACTATCGTGCCATCAGGAACCGGAGGCTCGTGCTATCGGGAACCCAAACACCTCCTATCCTTCGGTAACAAAAGCGAAAATCGCGCCCTTAACTTAGAGTCTAACACAGAATCTAACTTTGAAGAGCGGCGGCGCGATGTGGAAAAGCTCATCGCGAAGGCTGGTGCGGCCCTCAGATCGGGTGCCCATAAAGGCAAGCTGACACCCCCAAAGCAAGGATCGCCCGCGTCAACAAGCACGCCTGAACTTCCTCTTGGCAAGCCGGGAGGACAGCGATGATCGTCGCTCTCCTCAATCAGAAAGGCGGTGTCGGAAAAACCACGTTGGCGCTGCATCTCGCCGGTGCGTGGGCTGCGGAAGGCAAACGCGTCATCCTGATCGACGCCGATCCGCAAGGCTCCGCACTCGACTGGTCGCAGCGGCGTGGCCATGAAGGGCTGCCAAGGCTGTTCAGTGTCATCGGCCTGGCCCGCGATACGCTGCACCGGGAAGCGCCGGAGCTGGCGCGTGACGCCGACCATGTCGTCATCGATGGTCCGCCCCGTGTCGCTGGTCTGATGCGCTCAGCGCTGCTTGCACCCGATCTGGTGCTGGTCCCGGTGCAGCCATCTCCTTTCGACGGCTGGGCCTCCGCCGAGATGCTGGCGCTTCTGAACGAAGCACGCATCTATCGTCCTGAACTGGCCGCCCGTTTTCTGCTGAACCGATGCGCTGCGCGCACCGTCATCGCCCGCGAAACGGCTGAGACACTGGCGGACCAAGATCCGCCGTTGCTGGCCACGACCATCGGCCAGCGCGTCGCCTTTGCTGAAGCCGCACAAACTGGGCGACTGGTCTCAGAGACCGATGGCGGCGAACGGGCTGCACAGGAGGTCACAGCGCTGGTGGCCGAGATCGATAGCCTCGGGATCGGGAGGATTGTGCGATGACACGTCCACCCGCCAAATCCGGCTTCGCATCGCGTCCGGGTAATCCCGATAGCTGGGTCAGGGCCGCCGATGCGCCGGCAACCGGAAAGATGGCTGCCGAGGCGTTTACCGCCCGCCTGACCATCGACATCACACCCGAACTGCGCGGGCGCATCAAGGTGGCCGCTTTCCGGCGCGGCGTCACCGTCGCCGTGATGCTGCGCGAGCTGCTGGGCCGCGAGTTTCCACCCACCGAAGGAGACCGGCCATGACCGGCAAAACCGGGCGTGGTGCGCATGAACATCCGCTGGCGGACGGTCCAGCGCCCTTCACCACACTTGTCGAACTGGCCTTCCAGAAGCGGAAGGTTGAGCACTGGATACGCT
This sequence comes from Gemmobacter megaterium, assembly GCF_900156815.1. Classification (GTDB taxonomy): domain Bacteria; phylum Pseudomonadota; class Alphaproteobacteria; order Rhodobacterales; family Rhodobacteraceae; genus Wagnerdoeblera; species Wagnerdoeblera megaterium. The sequence continues at coordinate 633,797 of NZ_FTOT01000001.1, read as the reverse complement.
TCGGCCACAAGAGCTTTGAGCAGATCATCGACCGCCGCCGCAGTCTCGTCGGCTTCGCACCCGAAAGCATCTTCGCCTTCGTCCGCTGGGCCTCCAACGACTACGGCACCATCGTTTCGCGGCTCGACATCCTGCGCGCTGTCGGGCGTGGCGAGCCGTTCCAGACCGTGCCCTTCGTTCGCCCCGGCGGCGAGATCCTGCTGCGTATTGATGGCTGGCCAAAGGTGCAGCAAGCGCTGGCCGCCATCGACGCCGTGGACGCGCTTGGCGTCGATCCTGCGGATGCTGCGCCGGACCATTGGCGGCACGTCCACAACCGCATGATCGCCGGTCAGGACCCCAACCCCTACACGCCGGAACGCCATGCCGCATGGGTCAGCCGCCGGAGGATCGCACCATGAGCCGCCGTCATATCCTCGCCGTGTCCATGTTGGCCGTCGGTACGCTTGTCGCCACGGCCGTTGCCGATCCGCCAGCCAGGCTGATCTGGAATGCGACCGCCAGCGCGCCCATCGGCTTCTACACAGTTGTTCCTGCCGATGTGGTCGAAGTTCCTGAACTCGTCGTCATCGCGCCGCCCGAACCGCTGGAGCGGTTCATGGTCGAGCGCGGCTATATCGGGCGGGACGTGCCGCTGCTGAAACGCGTCCTCGGCTTGCCGGGACAGCGCGTCTGCCGCAGCGGTGCGACGATCACCGTCGATAACGTCGAGATGGGCGATGCACTGGAGCGCGACCGGATGGGACGCGATCTGCCGGTCTGGCAGGGCTGCCGCATCATCCGCGGCGGCGAACTCTTCCTCATGAATTGGGAAATCCGGGACAGCCTCGACGGCCGTTACTTCGGACCTGTTCCCGCCAGTTCCGTCATCGGCCGGGCGCTTCCGCTCTGGACCGATGAGGAAGGCGATGGCCGCTACGAATGGCGGGCGGTCACGCATTGAACCCACGCCAAACCCACCAACACAGGAGACATACCATGCCACAGATCGGTCAATTTGCGCGTGACGCATCCGGCTTCGCCGGTCAGCTCGTCACGCTCACCATGAAGCGCGATCTCGTCATCGTGCCCGCTGAACATTCCGATGCGGAGAATGCGCCGGACTATCGCGTCCATTACATTGAGCATGACGGTCCCGAGGTCGGTGCTGCATGGAAACGCACCGGCGAAAAGGCTGGCGAATATCTCTCGGTGCTGCTCGACGATCCGGCCTTACCGCACCCGATCCGCGCCAACCTGTTCCGCGACGACGATGCAGGCTCGTCATGGTCGCTGCACTGGAGCCGCCCGCGGCCCCGCGAAGATCGCGACTGAGATCATGCGATCCCGCACCTTTCTTCTCTTCACGGCCCTGCTGTCGGCTGGCAGCGGCTCGATGCCGGCCATGGCGCAGGTCACGCTGCAACCTGCGCCTGTCACCGCGCATCCCCATGCTGCGTTCATTGCCGAGGCGTCACAGCGTTTCGGCATTCCAGAGCACTGGATTCGAGCCGTGCTGCGCGTGGAAAGCGCGGGCGATGTGCGCGCAATTTCATCGGCGGGCGCGATGGGACTGATGCAGGTCATGCCCGATACCTGGGCGGGCCTGCGCCGCCGCCATGGTCTCGGGCGCGACCCTTACGATCCGCGCGATAACATCTTCGCAGGCACGGCGTATCTGCGCGAGATGTGGGACCGCTATGGCAATGTTGCGGCCATGCTTGCCGCCTACAATGCTGGTCCCGGTCGCTATGACGAGCATCTGGCGACGGGCCGCACTTTGCCCGCTGAAACGCGCGCCTATGTCGCCACGCTCGCACCTGTTCTTGGCAGGGCGGCTGCGCCTGATGTGCCGACGATCGTGCCGCCGCCACCGCCGGATTGGCGCGAAGCTCCGCTCTTCGTTGTGCAATCCAGCGGCCATTCGGCGACGGCCAATCAACCGTCGAACGACGTCCGCGCAACCGTTCCTATGCGCGTTTCCGTCGATCAGGAGCCGCAGGACGGCGGCATATTCGTGGCCCGTGCGGGCAATGGAGACGAGCCATGAGCATGGTGTCTCCACGCACTTTCGGTCCGCTTCCGGTGTGCAGTCAGGCAAGGGGTCGCCTGGCTGCATTCCCGGCAGGAAGGGCAAAAAGGGGAAGAAAGGCGGAGGGCAAGATAAAGGAAACAGGCACCCTGTCGGGCTTGTTTCTGGGCAAGCCCTTGTCTGCACACTGCTTTGGGGCGCGGCGCACGGCACCCTGCTTTTGGGCCTCGCGTGCCGCGATATGGCGCAAAGCCTTGGCTTTACTGGGTTTTGACCGGCACTATAGCCGAAGATTAGCCGTTTGCGTGCCTGAACGGCATGGGATGCGCTCATGAGCGCCGACGACGAGAACCGCTTTCGCCCCAGGCCGGGCTGGATCAAATTCGACGTGCCGAAAGCGGGCAAAGCCAAGAGCTTTCTGACGCAGGCAAAAAAGCTGGCGCGTCAGCATAGCAACGGTCCCGGTCGATCATCATCATTCGCATCACGGACTTCCTCGTCGTCTTCATCTGGTTCGGCCGGAAAGAGCGGGAAGGCATCGCGGGCGAGCAAAGGTCCGGGCGTCAAGCGTGGCCGTGGCGCGGCCTATGTCCGCGCCCGAACCCTGTCGGGCGGGTGGCGTCACAGCGCAGCCGGAGTGCGCCGCGTCGTCGTCAAAACCCGGTACGTCCAGAGCGCGGGGAAGAGCGGCAAAGGGACCGCCCATCTGCGCTACATCCAGCGCGACGGCACCTCGCGCGATGGCGAACGTGGCCAGCTCTATTCCGCCACGGAGGACCGCGCCGATGGAGATGCCTTCCTTGATCGCGGCAAGGACGATCGCCACCAGTTCCGCTTTATCGTTTCGCCAGAAGATGCCGCCGATCTTTCCGACCTCACCGAACACACCCGCGATCTGATGAGCCGCATCGAGGCCGACCTTGGCACGAAACTCGATTGGGTGGCGGTCAATCACCACAATACCGGCCATCCCCATGTCCATGTCATTGTTCGGGGGAAGGACGATCTGGGCGAGAACCTGGTTATCAATGGCGACTATCTCGCCAATGGTATTCGTGAGCGGGCGAGCGAACTGACCACGCTGGAACTCGGCCCCGTGATCGAGATCGAGCAGAGCCGCAAGCTGTCTGCCGAAATCGATCAGGACCGCTTCACGCGCATCGACCGCGCCATGACCGAGGAAGCCGACGAAAGGTTCCTCGATCTGCGCCACGAACCGGCAGATGCACGCCGCCAGTTCAACCGCACACTTCGCCTGCGCCGTCTCGCCAAGCTGGAAAAGATGGGGCTGGCTACGGAACATGCACCCGGCGTCTGGGAGCTTGGCGCGAAGATGGAACCGGCGCTGCGTGAACTCGGCGAGCGCGGCGACATCATCCGTAACATGCAAGAGGCGCTGAAGGTCGATGGGCAGGAACGTGAGCCGATGACCTTCCAGCTTCACGATGCCGCACCCGCGGCGCCCATCACCGGCCGCGTCGTGGACAAATATCTCGCCGACGAAATGGGCGAGAACCTGACGCTCGTGGTGGACGGCATCGACGGGCGAACACACCATCTTCCCGGCATTGATCCGGCCCGCGTCGAAGATGCCCGGATCGGCAGCATCGTGGAAGTCGGTCCCGCCGATACAGCACAACGTCCCTCTGATCGCACCATCGCTGCGATCTCGGAAAATGGTATCTACCGACCGAGCCGCCACCTCGAACAGGCGAAGTTCGAGGGACGTGTGCCGGGTGGCGATTATGAGGGCTATGTCGATGCCCATGTCCGGCGATTGGAGTCGCTACGCCGGGCCGGGATTGCCGAGCGGATCGACGCCGACCAGTGGCGCATCCCCGAAGACTTCGAGAGCCGCGCCACCGCCTATGATGCCGGTCGCAACCGGCAGGCCAGCATCCGTGTCGTCTCGACCTTCGATCTGGAAAAACAGATCGGCGCCGATGGCGCGACCTGGCTGGACCGGCGATTGGTCACACCGGACGCCTCGGACCTTACCCCGGCAGGGTTCGGCCAGCAGGTGCGCGAGGCTATGGACCAGCGGCGTGAACACCATATCGCACAGGGCGATGCCACGCGGCAGCAGAATGGACGCATCCTCTATCGGCGCAACCTGCTCGCCAATCTGCGAGAAAGGGAAGTGGCCCGCGTCGGTGCGGAAATGGCCAGCAGCAAAGGCTTGCCGTTCCGGGCGGCTGCCGATGGCGAAAATATCAGCGGCAAGTTCACCGGGATCGCACATCTATCGAGCGGCAAGTTCGCCATTGTCGAAAAGAGCCACGAGTTCACTCTTGTCCCATGGCGGCCAGTGATCGACCGCCAGCTCGGCCGCGAGGTTGCGGGCATCGTGCAGGGTGGATCGGTATCGTGGCAAATGGGGCGAACACGAGGGCTCGGGATTTGAGCCTTTGCCGATCTGGCACCTCGCAAATTGTTCTGTCGACATCGGCATCTGAAAGGGCCTGTCCGATGTGCCGCCGATAGTATCCGGCAACACGGCATCCCTGCTTTTCCTGTTGCCGCTTTCGAAAACGTCTATTCTTTGATCGGCTCCGACTCTCTTGCCGATTGGAGCCTGTATGCGTGGTGGCCGAATACTCTGGGGCCAGATCATTGTCGTATTCACCATTGTCCTGGTGATGGTCTGGACTTCGACACAATGGGTGGCCTTCCGCCTTGGCTTTCAGCCCCAGCTCGGCAATCCATGGTTCGATGTTGCGGGATGGCCGGTCTATTATCCTCCGGCCTTCTTCTGGTGGTGGTTTTCCTATGACGCCTATGCGCCCGGTATTTTCACCGAGGGCGCGTTCATCGCCACGTCCGGGGCGTTGTTCGCTATCGCCGCCGCTTTTTTCATGTCGATCATCCGGGCGCGCGAGGCGCGCAACGTCGCCACCTACGGTTCTGCGCGATGGGCCGAGGACAAGGAAATCCATGCTGCCGGACTGCTCGGTCCCGATGGCGTGGTCCTTGGCAGGCACAGCAAGGACTATCTCCGGCACGACGGCCCCGAGCATGTCCTTTGTTTCGCGCCCACCCGATCAGGCAAAGGCGTCGGTCTCGTTGTGCCGACGCTGCTGACCTGGCCGGGAAGTTGCATCGTGCACGACATCAAGGGGGAGAACTGGAATCTGACGGCCGGCTTCCGGTCCCATCACGGCCGCGTCCTGCTGTTCGATCCGACCAATGTGCATTCCGCAGCTTACAACCCGCTGCTGGAAGTCCGTCAGGGGGAGTGGGAAGTCCGCGATGTCCAGAACATCGCGGATATTCTGGTCGATCCCGAGGGCAGTCTCGACAAGCGCAACCATTGGGAAAAGACCAGCCATTCGCTACTGGTCGGCGCCATCCTGCATGTTCTCTATGCCGAGAAGGACAAGACGCTGGCGGGGGTCGCGAGCTTTCTGTCCGATCCGCGCCGTCCGGTCGAGGCGACCTTGCGCGCCATGATGGACACGCCGCATCTGGGCGAAGCCGGTGTGCATCCCGTCATCGCCTCATCGGCACGCGAACTGCTTAACAAGTCCGAGAACGAACGCTCCGGCGTGCTGTCCACGGCGATGTCCTTTCTCGGTCTCTACCGAGATCCGGTCGTGGCCCGCGTGACGGCCCGCTGCGACTGGCGCATTGCTGATCTGGTCGGAGCAAAAGAACCGGTCAGCCTCTACCTCGTCGTACCGCCCTCGGACATCAACCGGACCAAGCCGCTGATCCGTCTGATCCTCAATCAGGTCGGGCGGCGGCTGACCGAGGAACTGGAAACCACCGGAAAACGCCATCGTCTCCTGTTGATGCTGGACGAGTTCCCCGCGCTCGGGCGGCTTGATTTCTTTGAATCGGCGCTCGCCTTCATGGCCGGCTACGGCCTCAAAGCGTTCCTGATCGCGCAGTCGCTCAACCAGATCGAGCGCGCCTATGGGCAGAACAATGCCATTCTCGACAACTGCCATGTGCGTGTCGCCTTTGCTGCCAACGATGAACGCACCGCCAAACGGATCAGTGACGCGCTCGGCACGGCCACGGAAATGCGCGATTCCACCAACTATGCGGGCCATCGCCTCGCGCCATGGCTGGGGCACCTTATGGTGTCGCGGCAGGAAACGGCGCGGCCACTCCTGACACCGGGCGAAATCATGCAGCTTCCGCCAACCGACGAGATCGTCATGGTAGCGGGTGTGCCGCCCATCCGCGCCGCCAAGGCGCGCTACTATGCCGATGCGCGGCTTCAGGAACGGGTGCTGCCGCCGCCCGATCTACGCAAGCAGTCGGTGAAGATGGAAACATCGGCACCAGACGACTGGACGAGCCGTGTTGTTACGCCCACGGTTGGCCACGGACCCGCGTCGAACACGTCCGACGGCGATCCTGCCAATGCCGGTATCCGTCGTGAGCCGGAGCTTCCCGAGCATGAGGAAATCATCCCGGCACCACCGCCGCCATCGCAGGAGTTCGACTTTCTCGATGATGAGCCCGACGTCGATGCCGCCAAGGCCCGCGCCATGCGTCAGCGGATGCGCATGGTCGCGCGGCAGGCATCTCTCGACCCCAATGACGGCATCGACCTTTGAGAAGGAAGACAGGCATGACGAGCCGCACCCGCATGAACGTCTACTTCTCCCCGGATCTGCTGAAGCAGGTCGAAGGCCTGGCGCTGCGCCGCAATGTTTCCAAATCCGCAGTGATCGAGGCGGCGGTCGCATCCTTCCTGTCCGGTGACACGACCGAACGGCTGGAAGCCGCAATGTCGCGACGCCTGGACAAGCTTGGCCGCCAGTTCGACATGCTGGACGAAGATGTCGCCATCCTCGGCGAGACGCTTTCGCTGTTCGTACAATTCTGGCTCACCATGACGCCGCCGCTGTCAGACAGCGCGAAACAGTCGGCACGCATCAAGGGCAACGAGCGCTTCGAAGGCTTCATGCAGACGCTGGGCAAGCGTCTTGCAACTGGCGACAGGTTCCTGAAAGAACTATCACGGGATGTGGATACGCCCCACGATCATTCGGCGCAACGCCAGGCTGAAGCCGATGGAAACCAGCCCTGAACGTTCGATCCATCCGATTTGCCGCCGTCAGCCGCCGATGCCCGCATGCGCACAAACATCTGTTGAAACGGCCCTAAATCAGGTTCTTTTAATCGACCCCAATCCGGGGTCCGTCTTTTGCGCGTCCCGCCATGAACGGGGCCGCCATGACCGCATCACATCAGAAACCCGAGACGATTGCGCGTGGTGCGCGGATGCTGCGCACCGCACTCGGGGCATCGATTGCCCGGTTTCTGGAAGATCCGGCTGTCGTCGAGGTGATGCTGAACCCCGATGGCCGCATCTGGGTGGATCGGCTCTCCGAAGGTCTGGCCAATACGGGGGAGAGGCTGTCTGCGGCTGATGGCGAGCGGATCGTCCGGTTGGTCGCCCATCATGTTGGCGTCGAAGTTCATACCCGAAGTCCGCGTGTATCGGCCGAACTGCCTGAGACCGGAGAGCGCTTCGAAGGGTTGCTGCCGCCTGTTGTCACGGCGCCGACCTTTGCCATCCGCAAGCCCGCCGTCGCGGTGTTCACGCTCGACGACTATGTAAACGCCGGGATCATGACCAGCCCTCAGGCCGAGGTGTTGCGCCTGAACGTCGCCACGCGGGCCAATATCCTCGTCGCGGGCGGCACCTCCACTGGCAAGACCACGCTGACCAACGCGCTGCTGGCAGAAGTCGCCAAGACTTCGGATCGCGTCGTGATCATTGAAGACACGCGCGAACTGCAATGCGCCGCGCCTAATCTCGTCGCCATGCGCACCAAGGATGGCGTGGCGACGCTCTCCGATCTGGTGCGCTCCTCGCTGCGCCTGCGTCCTGATCGCATCCCGGTCGGGGAGGTGCGCGGGTCCGAAGCCCTCGATCTGCTCAAAGCATGGGGCACCGGCCATCCGGGCGGAATCGGCACCATCCATGCCGGTTCCGGCATTGGCGCGCTGCGACGCCTCGAACAGCTCATCCAGGAAGCCGTCATCACCGTCCCGCGCGCCCTGATCGCCGAAACCATCGACCTTGTCGCTGTTCTTGCCGGACGTGGATCGTCCCGCCGCCTGGTCGAACTCGCCCGCGTCGATGGGCTGGGTCCGGACGGTGACTACGCCATCACGCATCCCAGTACTTTGGCAACCACCCCGAAAGGAAACCCTTCATGATCCGCTCGATTTCACGCGGCTGCCGCATCATGGCAACCGCCGCTGCCACTGTTTCCATCAGTCTGATGCTGGCGCCTGCCGCACACGCCTCCGGCTCCTCCATGCCCTGGGAGGCCCCGCTTCAGTCGATCCTCCAGTCGATCGAGGGTCCTGTCGCCAAGATCATCGCCGTCATCGTCATCATCGCCACCGGCCTGGCGCTGGCCTTCGGTGATACCTCCGGCGGCTTCCGCCGCCTGATCCAGATCGTCTTCGGCCTGTCCATCGCCTTCGCCGCGTCGAGCTTCTTCCTGTCGTTCTTCTCGTTCGGCGGCGGGGCGCTCATCTGATGGCGGGCGGGTTTGAACAGCTCGATGCGGTGCCGGGCTTCTCCATCCCGGTTCACCGGGCGCTGACCGAGCATATCCTGCTCGGCGGCGCACCGCGTTCGATTGCCATCGTCAACGGCACGCTGGCCGGCGCCGTCGGCCTCGGCCTTCGTCTCTGGCTGGTTGGCATCGCCATCTGGGCGGTCGGTCATTTCCTCGCGGTATGGGCTGCCAAACGCGATCCGCTTTTTGTCGAGGTGGGCCGTAAGCATCTGCGCATACCCGGTCATCTGTCGGTGTGAGGGCGCAGCCATGATGAACCTCACCGAATATCGCCGTACCGCTACCCGCCTCGCGGATTTCCTGCCCTGGGCCGCGCTGGTTGGCTCGGGCGTCGTGCTGAACAAGGACGGCAGTTTCCAGAGGACTGCGAAGTTTCGCGGGCCGGATCTGGATTCCGCTGTTGCCGCCGAACTGGTCGCGGTCGCCGGGCGTATCAACAACGCCGTGCGCCGCCTCGGCTCCGGCTGGTCGATCTTTGTTGAGGCACAACGAAGCGAAGCCGCGACCTATCCCGGCAGCCAATTTCCTGATCCGGCCTCCGCTCTTCTCGATGCCGAGCGCAAAGCTGCCTTCGAGGAAGCGGGCACGCATTTCGTGTCAGGCTACTTCCTGACCTTCCTCTGGCTGCCACCCGCCGAAGATGCGGCTCGCGCCGAGACCTGGCTCTACGAGGGCCGTGAGCAATCCGGCGTCAATCCATGGGAGCTGATGCGCGGCTTCATCGACCGCACCGACCGCGTGCTGGCGCTGCTCGACGGCTTCATGCCCGAATGCCACTGGATCGATGACGCGGGCACGCTGACCTATCTCCATTCCACTATTTCCACGAACCGCCATCGTGTTCGCGTGCCCGAAGTGCCCATGCACTTCGATGCGCTGCTGGCCGATCAGCCGCTGACTGGCGGGTTGGAACCGCGCCTTGGTGACAAGCATCTGCGCGTCCTGACCATTATCGGCTTTCCGACAGCGACCACGCCCGGCCTGCTCGACGAGATGAACCGGCTCGCGTTCCCGTATCGCTGGTCCACCCGCGCCATCCTGATGGACAAGACGGACGCGACGAAACTCCTCACCAAAATCCGCCGTCAATGGTTCGCCAAGAGAAAATCCATCGCCGCGATCCTCAAGGAGGTGATGACCAACGAGCAATCGGCGCTGGTGGACACCGATGCGTCCAACAAGGCGCTCGATGCCGACATGGCCTTGCAGGAACTGGGCGCTGACGTCGCCGGCATGGCCTATGTCACAGCAACCGTCACCGTCTGGGACGCCGACCCCCGTATCGCCGACGAGAAGCTGCGTCTGGTCGAGAAGATCATTCAGGGCCGTGACTTCACGGCCATGCCGGAAACTGTCAATGCCGTCGATGCCTGGCTAGGCTCGATCCCCGGACATGCCTACGCCAATGTCCGGCAGCCGCCGATCTCGACGCTCAACCTCGCCCACATGATCCCTCTATCGGCCGTGTGGGCGGGGCCGGAACGGAACGAACATCTCGGAGCGCCCCCCTTGCTGTACGGCAAGACCGAAGGTTCGACTCCGTTCCGGCTTTCCCTTCATGTCGGCGACGTGGGCCATACCCTCGTCGTCGGCCCGACCGGCGCGGGCAAGTCCGTGCTGCTGGCGCTGATGGCGCTGCAATTTCGCCGCTATGATCGCAGCCAGATTTTCGCTTTCGATTTCGGGGGATCGATCCGGGCATCCGCGCTCGCCATGGGTGGCGACTGGCATGATCTCGGCGGTGGATTGACCGAGGGATCGGAGGTTTCCGTTTCCCTGCAACCGCTGGCGCGGATCGATGATGCCTATGAACGGTCATGGGCCGCTGACTGGATCGCCGCGATCCTGATGCGTGAAGGCATGATCATCACGCCGGAGGTGAAGGAGCACATCTGGACGGCGCTGACATCGCTGGCATCCGCCCCGGCGGGGGAACGGACCATCACCGGCCTTGCCGTGCTGCTGCAATCCAACGATCTGAAACAGGCGTTGCGCCCTTACTGCATTGGCGGCGCCTATGGCCGGTTGCTCGACGCCGAGGCCGAACATCTCGGATCAGCCGATGTACAGGCCTTCGAGATCGAGGGGCTGGTCGGCACTGGGGCTGCGCCTGCCGTCCTGTCCTATCTGTTTCATCGGATCGGCGACCGGCTCGACGGTCGGCCAACCCTGCTCATCATCGACGAAGGCTGGCTGGCGCTCGATGACGAGGGGTTCGCCAACCAGCTGCGCGAATGGCTGAAGACACTCAGGAAGAAGAACGCTTCCGTCATCTTCGCCACGCAATCGCTCTCGGACATTGACGGCAGCAATATCGCGCCCGCCATCATCGAAAGCTGCCCGACGCGGCTGCTTCTCCCGAATGAACGCGCCATCGAGCCGCAGATCACGGCAATCTACCGCCGCTTCGGCCTCAATGACCGGCAAATCGAGATCCTCGCGCGGGCCACGCCAAAGCGGGACTATTACTGCCAATCGCGGCGCGGCAATCGCCTGTTCGAGCTTGGCCTCAGCGAAGTCGGCCTCGCGCTCTGCGCCGCATCATCCAAATCCGATCAGACCCGTATCGCCGAACTCGTCGCCGAGCATGGGCAGGACGGTTTTCTCGCGGCCTGGCTGCGCCATCGCGGCGTCGAATGGGCCGTCGATCTGATCCCGAACCTCACAAATCTTGTCGAACGGACAGAGCCCGCTCGGCCGGTCGCGCCAGACCAAATCCATCCAGATGACAGCCAAGAAAAGGAGACCCTGCCATGATCCGTATCCCCGTTTCCCGATATGTCAGTGCATCCGTGCTGGCGCTGACGCTCGCCATGCCTGTTGCACTGTCGCCCATGCTGGCAAGCCCCGCTCACGCTTTTGGCTTCGGCCGCATCGTCTATGATCCGACCAACTATGCGCAGAACCTTCTGACTGCCGCACGTACGCTGGAGCAGATCAACCACCAGATCACCTCGCTTCAGAATGAAGCGCAGATGCTCATCAATCAGGCGAAGAATCTCGCCAGTCTGCCATATTCCTCGCTCCAGACTTTGCAGCAGAATGTCCAGCGCACGCAGCAGCTTCTGGCCCAGGCGCAGAACATTGCCTTCGACGTGCAGAACGTCGATCAAATGTTCCAACAGAAATACGGCAAGGTTTCGCTGTCCGCGACCGACGCCCAGCTCGTCGCCGATGCGCGGTCCCGCTGGCAGAATACGGTCGGCGGTTTGCAGGACGCCATGCGCGTGCAGGCTGGTGTCGTCGGAAATATCGACACCAACCGCGCTGAAATGTCCGCCCTTGTCGGGCAGAGCCAGAACGCCACCGGCGCGTTACAGGCGACACAGGCGGGCAATCAGCTTCTCGCGCTCCAGTCGCAGCAGCTTTCCGACCTGATCGCGCTGATGTCCGCCAATGGTCGCTCCGAAGCCCTGATCGAAGCCGAGCGTGCCACCGCCGCCGAACAAGGCCGCATCCAGCGCGAGCGCTTTCTGACGCCGGGATCGGGCTATCAGCCCGGCAATGCCCGGATGTTCGGCAACGGCAACAACTGACCGGACAAGAGGGGCGCGACATGGACGGCAAGATGCTGGCCCGGCTGGGCGCGATCATATTCGTGGCCATCGCCATCACCGCGACGGTGATCGAAATGACACGCGAGGACGAACCAGCACAGCCCCGCGCGGCGCCGGCGCTTCAGGCGCCTGCCGATCCGCTGCGCCAGAGCCTGCGCCACTGCCAGCAGTTAGGCGAGGCCGCCGTGAACGATCCCGGCTGCCTCGCCACCTGGGCCGAGAACCGCGACCGGTTCCTCGGCCGGACGCCGGTGCCCGCCGCCCCGCATCAGAACGGGGGACAGTGAACCATGGGCGGCACCGGCGTTATCGACAACTTTCTGGGTGTTTTCACCAGTTACATCGACAGCGGCTTCGGCCTGCTTGGCGGCGAGGTCGCCTTCATCGCCACCACCCTGATCGTCATCGACGTGACGCTCGCGGCACTGTTCTGGTCCTGGGGTGCGGATGACGACATCATCGCCCGGCTGGTCAAGAAGACGCTCTTCGTCGGGGTCTTCGCATACCTGATCGGCAACTGGAACAATCTCGCCCAGATCATCTTCGACAGCTTCGCCGGTCTTGGCCTGAAAGGTTCGGGCACCAGCTTTTCCGCCGCCGATCTGCTGCGGCCCGGCAAGGTGGCGCAGACTGGCCTCGATGCCGGTCGCCCGCTGCTCGAATCCATCTCGGACATGATGGGTTATTGGTCGTTTTTCGAGAACTTCATCCAGATCGCCTGCCTGATGTTCGCCTGGGCGCTGGTACTGCTGGCCTTCTTCATTCTCGCCGTGCAGCTCTTCGTCACGCTGATCGAGTTCAAGCTGACCACGCTGGCGGGCTTTGTCCTCATCCCCTTCGGCCTCTTCGGCAAGACCGCCTTCATGGCCGAGCGCGTTCTTGGCAATGTCGTCTCCTCCGGCATCAAGGTGCTGGTGCTGGCCGTCATCATCGGCATCGGCTCGACATTGTTCTCGCAGTTTACGGCCGGTTTTGGCGGCGTGACGCCGACCATCGACGACGCCATGGCGATCGTGCTGGCCGCACTTTCCCTTCTCGGCCTCGGCATCTTCGGTCCCGGCATCGCTTCCGGTCTTGTTTCTGGCGGCCCGCAGCTTGGCGCAGGTGCAGCAGTTGGAACCGGTCTCGCCGCTGGCGGCATGATGCTTGCCGGCGGCGCTGCCGCAGGCATGGCCACGAAGGGAGGGGCAGCGGCGCTGTCGGGTGGAACTGCGGCTGTCCGTGGCGGTGCTGCCGCCGCAGGTGCGGCGAGCGCCGCCTACAGTGTCGGTTCGCTTGGCCAGTCCGGCGCTGCCGGTGTTGCCTCCGGCCTCGGCGGTGTTGCCCGCGCGGCAGCCTCCGCCGCCGCATCACCCCTGAAACGGACGGCCTCGAAAGCAGCGGAAAACGTCAAATCCAGCTTCTCCGATGGCGCGCGCGCCGGGCTCGGCGTCACCGGTGGATCGTCCTCGCAGGGAACCATTGGCGGTACGAGCGTGGCCGGCGCTGCCGCACCCGCCTCCGTACCGGCGGGCGGCCCACCTGCATGGGCGCAGCAGATGCACCGCCGCCAGGCGCTCAATCACGGCACGACCATGGCCGCCCATGCCGTCCGCTCCGGTGACGGCCACGGCGGCGGCTCTTCCGTCAACATTTCCGAAAGTGACCGCTCATGAACATCTTCAGACGTCCAGCGACCCATTACGGCAAATCGCCCGAACCCGAGACGCCTTACCAGAAAGCCGCGCAAGTCTGGGACGAGCGCATCGGCTCGGCTCGCGTGCAGGCCAAGAACTGGCGCTATATGGCCTTCGGCTCGCTGATCCTCTCGGCGGGCTTCGCTGCCGCGCTTGTGCTGCAATCGGCGCGAGGGACCGTCGTGCCCTGGGTGGTGCAGGTCGATAATCTCGGCCAGGCCCAGACCGTCGCCGCAGCCACGGCCGATTACCGCCCGACCGATCCGCAGATCGCCTTTCATCTGGGCCGCTTCATCGAGCAGACGCGCTCGATCCCAGCGGATGCCATCATCGTGCGCCAGAACTGGCTGCGCGCCTATGAGTTCACCACGGACAGGGGAGCGGCCGCGCTCAACGACTATGCCCGCGCCAATGATCCGTTCACCCGTGTCGGGCGTCAGCAGATCGCAGTCGAGGTTTCCAGCGTCATCCGCGCCTCGAACGACAGCTTCCGCGTCGCCTGGACCGAGCGGCACTACGAGAATGGGCAGCTGTCCACGACAGAGCGCTGGACAGCGATTCTGACCATCGTGATCCAGACGCCGCGTGATGCCGAGCGTCTGCGTGCCAATCCACTCGGCATCTATATCAATGCAATCTCATGGTCACGGGAGATGAGCCAATGACCATCGCGTCTTCCCGCAATTCCGCCTTGCCGGTTTTCCGTAAACCCGCCTTTGCAGCTTTGTTGCTTTCGGTCACCATGCTGGCAGGCTGCGCCACCAACAAGACGCCGCAGTTCAGCTATGATGCCGATGTGCCGGCGTTGCCCGTCGTGCCGACCGCTGTCACCGATGACCGGCCTCGGCCGCTTCACACGCCGCCGGCCTGGACGGTCGCACGCGGCGGAACCGCTGCCGGAACACCGGCAGGCCGGGTAGAGAACGCAAATGCCGCCGCCCGCGTCGAGCCGCGCCGCGAGGGTTACTATAACGCCATCCAGATCTATCCCTGGTCGGAAGGCGCGCTCTATCAGGTTTATGCCGCACCGGGCCAGATCACCAATATTGCGCTGGAGCCGGGCGAAAGCCTGACCGGCGCGGGACCGATCGCGGCGGGAGACACCGCCCGCTGGATCATTGGCGATACCGAGAGCGGGAGCGGTACGTCGCGCCGAGTCCATATTCTCGTCAAACCATCCCGATCCGACATCTCAACCAATCTCGTGGTGACGACCGATCGGCGCACCTACATGATCGAGCTGCGCGCCCGTGAGGCGCTCTACATGCCGTCCGTATCCTGGTCTTATCCGGCGCTGCCTGCCGGTCAGCGCCAAACCGTTCCCGCAGCACCCATCATCCCGGTCGAGGCGGCACGCAACTATCGTTACGGCCTGACCGGAGATACGCCGCCATGGCGGCCGATTTCCGTCTTCGACGATGGCCGCCGTGTCTATGTCGTTTTCCCGCGCGGCATCGTGCAGGGAGAGATGCCACCGATTTTCATCATCGGCTCCGAGGGCGAGACCCAGATCGTCAATTCCCGTGTTCACCAGAACGTCTTGATCGTCGATCGGCTGTTCGGAGCGGCTGAGCTGCGTCTTGGTAGCGGCAAACAGCAGCAGACGGTCAGGATCGTTCGCATCGAGCAAAGGCAAGCTGCCCAGCCCGCTAAAACCGGGGAGCAACCGTCATGAGTGAAGAGGCTACTACCAACCCAACGCCGATGCGTCTGCGTGCCGAGCCGCCGCGCGTCACGCGCCTGTCGCGCAAGATGCTGGCCGGTGCCGGGGCTGTTGCGCTCCTCGGCATCGGCGGGGCGCTGATCTATGCGCTCCAGACGCGCGACATGAGCGGAAACGGTGAAGAACTCTATTCGACCGAGAACCGCGGCACGGCAGATGGACTGGCGGGGCTGCCGAAGGATTATACCGGGCCGGTCTTGGGGCCGGCATTGCCGGGCGATCTCGGTGGCCCGATCCTCGACGCCCAGAACAGGGGGCAACCCGTTACGCCGCCCACTATAGCAACACCAACCCGTGATCCTGCCGAGGAGCGACGTCTTGCCGAGGAAGAAGCCGCACGTCTTAGCACCGTGTTCTTCCAGTCGGGGCAGAGATCAGCGACGACGCCTGGCTCCAATATGCTGGGCCTTGCTGGCCTTGACCTTGGTGGCCAGCCCGCAACACAGGACCGCCACACGGCATTTCTGAATGGGCCGGTGGAACGGCAGACCGTTGCCATGGATCGGATCATGGCGCCAGCCTCGCCCTACATCCTTCAGGCAGGGGCCGTAATCCCGGCGGCGATGATTACCGGCATCCGCTCGGACCTTCCCGGCCAGATCACCGCGCAGGTCACGGAAAATGTCTATGACAGCCCGACCGGCAGCCTGCTCCTGATCCCGCAGGGAACGCGCATCATCGGTCAGTATGACGCCGCGGTGCAATTCGGTCAGCGCCGCGTGCTGCTGGTCTGGAACCGCCTGATCCTGCCCAATGGCCGCTCCATCGTGCTGGAGCGCCAGCCCGGTGCGGACGCTTCCGGCTATGCCGGGCTGGAAGATGGCGTTGATTACCACTGGTGGGATCTGATGAAGGCGGCGGGGCTGTCCACGCTGCTCGGCATCGGCACGGAACTGGCGACCGACGACGAGGATCGTCTGATTCGCGCTATCCGCGACGGAGCGCAGGATACCATCAATCAGGCCGGGCAACAGATCGTCCAGCGCCAGTTGCAGGTCGCGCCGACCCTGACGATCCGGCCGGGCTACCCGGTCAGGGTCATCGTTACCCGCGATCTCGTACTCGAACCTTACAGGAACTGACCATGACGAAGCTGAAACTCGGCCCCCTCATCGAAGACAAGCCCGTGAAGGTGACCGTGGAACTGCCGGGGCCGCTGCATCGCGATCTTGTCGCCTATGCCGAAGTGCTGGCTCGCGAAACCGGCCAGCCCGCTGCCGATCCTGTCAGGCTGATTGTGCCGATGTTGGAACGGTTCATCGCCACGGATCGGGGTTTTGCCAGTGCCCGAAGATCGCGCTCATGAGGTGCTGCGCGATTCATGGCGCGTCGCGGCGATGATTTCCATGAGCGTGTCGACGGCCTCGCGCGCCGCGTTCCATTTAACGGACTGGTCCATTTCCCGGTTCTGAAGGGTGAGGCTCACCGCGCCATGTACCGTTGACCAGAACATGAAGCTGTAGCGGCTCAGATCCATGCCGGGCAAAAAACCTTGGTCCTGAGAGCAGCGAAGTCCCGTCAGCAATAGATTTAGTATCTGTCTTCCAGCTGCGCCCGACCATGGATCATCGCTGCCTCCGAGTCGTGGCGGCGGTGTGAACATCAGCCGGTACAGCGTGGGGCTTTCCAGTGCAAAGCGGACATAGGCATAGCTGCCATCACGCAAATAGCCGAATGGATTGCCGCGCATCTGTTCGAAGACGGCCAGCTTTTCTCTGTAGAGCCGGTTGAACCCTTCTTCCCGAACGGCGCGCAGCAAGGCGCTCTTGTTGCGGAAATGGCCGTAAAGCGCTGGTGCTGTGCAACCGATGGCATGCGCGACCGCAGTCAGCGGTACGTCGAGGTCGCCACGCTCTGACAGCAGCCGGATCGTTTCGTCGATCGCACGACGAGCAATATCAAGGTCTTGCTCTTTCCGGGGACGGGCCATTCCGATGCCTGTTGCAACTTGTCGTAAAAACTAAACGACATTTACTTTTTTCGTTGACGGCTTGGATGTCAAGAAGCAGCATTCTGTAACTGAACGTCGTTTAGTTTGAGGATGTGCGGAGAGCCGATGAACGCACACAGATCGATTTTCGCGCTGATGATGGCGGGGTGCCCGTCAGAAACCGAACGCTGTTTCGGATGATGCACCATGGCTGTGATCGGAAACAATCAGACCTCGCCTGATGATAGCCTCACAAAGGTCGTTGAGGGGAAACCCGGCACATCTGCGGTCCGGCTGAACCAGTTGCGATATTTTGTTGCCGCCGTTGATTATGGGAGTTTTCGCAAGGCTGCTGCCGCGCTTTCTGTGCAGGAATCCTCCATCAGCCGACGAATCCGTGATCTCGAAGATGAACTCGGGGCGTCGCTTTTCATGCGTCATGCTGGTGGGGTGCGGTTGACCGTTGCCGGGCGGGAATTCCTGCGCAACGCCCGCCATGCGCTTCGTCAGATCGACATCGGGGTGACCAAGGTGGCAGCGGTTGGCCGGGCGGAACAAGGCCTTATCAAGGTAGGGATATTTTCATCTCTCGCGTCAGGATTTCTGTTCGATCTGCTGCGTGATTTTGGGGAGCGTCACCCGAAGGTGCATGTAGACATCATTGATGGCAATCCACCTGAACACGTCGCTGCAGTGCGCAAACTTTGCCTGGATGTCGCATTCATCACCGGAACGGCGGCCTGGGATGACTGTGAGGCCGAGCATATGTGGTGCGAAAAGGTTTTCGTGGTGCTGCCCGATGATCACCCGTTGGCGAACAAACCCGACCTTGGATGGGCCGATTTGGCATCCGAGCGGTTCATCGTGAGCGATGTTGCGCCGGGACAGGAGATCCATGACTATTTGGTGGCCCATCTTGCCGGCCTCGGACGCGGTCTCGACATTCAATCGCAGCAGGTCGGCCGCGACAATATTCTATCGCTTGTCGCTCTCGGTCGAGGCCTCACTCTGACGAGCGAAGCGACGACCGTCGCGCAGTTTCCGGGGGTCACCTATCGGGAACTTGCGGGTGAGATCCTGCCGTTCAGCATGGTCTGGTCTGCCCAAAACGATAATCCGGCATGTCGACGGTTGATGAGCTTGGCTCGCTCGATGACAGGTTTTCCGGGAGGAAATAGGGTTTAAGGGCCTGTTCGGTCGGAGGCGCCGGGCCGCTGCTCACCTCAACCCTGGCAGACCTCGATGGCGCTTTTCCCGCCCCCCTGTTTGTGCACGGCGATTCGGGTGGGGATGCGCTCCTTCATGGCCTCGACATGGCTAATGACACCGACCTGACGGCCCTGGGATTGCAGGCTTTCCAGTGCATCAATAGCCAGGTCCAGGCTGCCTGCGTCGAGTGATCCGAACCCCTCGTCGATGAATAATGTCGCCGCGAGACCACCTTTGCCGCCCATTCGCGAAAGGGCGAGCGCAAGGGCGAGCGACACCAGGAAGCGCTCGCCGCCTGAAAGGCTACGCGTGGCACGGGCCTCGCCGCCCATGTCGCAATCTTCGACCTGCAGTGCGAGATCAGCCGCGCGGCGCAGACGGTAACGCGGATTGAGGTCCGACAGATGGTGGTTGGCGTGATCGACCAACACGTCCAGCGTGATGGATTGCGCGACCCTGGCAAATTTGTCCCCACTGCGAGAACCCGCTGCGTGGTTTACAGCCTCCCAGATATCCAGTTCGGAGCGAGCTTGGGCAATTTCCACCTCCAGCCCGGCAAGCGCGGTCCGCGCTGCAATATCGCGTTGGAGTTCCCCGTCGATTGCCCCGATCCTTTCAGCGCGCGTCTGGTTGGCGGCATCCAGCACCGAAAGTGCCTCTGCCAGAGCCTCGGGTGGATCTTCGGGCAGGCCAGCAGCTTCAGCGTCGGCGTGATCTTTGCGCCGAGAGTCCAAAGTGGCGCGAGCCGAAGTGACGGAATCGTCGAGTGCACGAAGCCGTTGACGCAAGTTGGCGACGTCCGTTGCCGGGAGACCAAAAAGAGTGTCCAGATCAGCCGGGGCCAGATCCGTGCTGGCCAATGCCTCGGCAAGCGCCGACTGTGCGATTTCCTGCGCCTGATTTGCGCCCGTCATTTCAGTAGCAGCGGCCTCGGCCTTGGCGCGAGCAGCGGCCCAGGCAGCCGTAGCTTCCGCCAGAGCATTTCGGGCCGCATCCAGTGCGGCAGCAGCGCCTTTGCGTGCTTCGTTGTGACGGGTACGATGCGTGGCAGTAACTTCGCCGCCTAAAAGAGGTGCACGTTCGTCCTGGAGGGTCTGCAGCGTATTCAATCGAGCCGTGACAGCTTCATTCGCTTCGCCAAACTGTTTTGCGGCGTTTTCAGACCGGCTTTCCGCCTTTGCAAGCTGGGGCGCCAACGCGACAAGTGTGGCCGAGTTGCTATCACGAACCTTGCGTAGCTGGGTGACTTCCGCGACCCGGCTTTCCAACCGACCCGACAGACCGGGAATGGCCAGGTTTTCTCCTACCTGCTCCAGAATCGGAGAAATCGCGGTAGCATGACGAAGACTCTCCGCTTCAGCGGTTTCGGCTGCACGCAGGTCCAGCATTTGAAGGCTGGTCGCATTGGCAAGCTCGCCGTTCCAAGTTTCGCGCGCGGAGGTATGACCGGCAATGATCTTGCGCAAACCTTCGCGCTGGCTGGTCGTGCTGGCCAGTGAGTTCCGCAGTCTGGAAAGTTCCACTTGAGCTGCAGCTTCGGCTTGCCGAGCGGTTTCTGTCGTATCCAGCAAAGTGGCGAGATATGCGCGATCTTCGCCGGGTTCCTTGGGCAGAGCGGGGCAATTTGGTACGGCCAACGCCCGGTTGTATGCATCCTGCCAATGAGCCCATGTGGTGGCTATCATCGCTTCGGCTGTCTGCGCATTCCTTCCGGCGTGTTCCAACTCTCCCTGTGCACGATCCTGAGCGCGCAGTGCCGCGGCCTGTTCATTGCGAGCATTCTCGACGGCTGCGCGTGCCGCAGCCAGGTCGGCGCGTAGCCCTGCGGCCAGCTCGGCCAGTGCGCTATCGGCATGCGTTAGATGTTCAGGGGATCCGCAAACCGGGCATGGTTCTCCCGGCTCCAGCCGCAAGCGCAGTTCTCGCGCGGCATCCGACGCCGCTATGTCAGCGCGTTCGGTAGGAGCGATTAGGGCCGCGACCTGCGCGCTCGCGGTTGTCATGGCCTCGGCAGCAGCGCCTGCTTTGGCTTGGGCAGTGGCCAGGGCCTCTTTTGCAGTTTCGGCGGTTTTTTCTGCCGCCGCAAAATCCGATCGGGCAGAACCGTGCTCCTGCTCGGCGCGGCGCATATCTGCAAGGGCAGTGGCAAGCGTCTGAAGTTCACTTCCTCTTTCCGGCGGATGAGTAGTCTCGAGTGTGCTGAGGCGGCCTGCCAGGTTGGCGGCTTCGTTGGTCAGCCTGACTTCATCTGCCGTGTCGTTCTCGGTCCGGGTGGCGAGTTCGGCCAGTGCGACGGTCAATCGCTCGATCTCAGCCTGATGGGTGTCACTGTTGCTCCTTGCCCGTGTCAGCGCGGACTGCGCTTCGTCATGCGCCACAATATGCTGGCGGATTTGCAACCAGTTATCGGCCAATGCACAATCAGAGGAACGTTCGGCGAGTTCCGCTTCGGTCGCCTGCAGAGTTTCGCGGGCTTTGGAATCTTCTTGTTGCAAGTCCTGAAGCGCAATTCGGGCCTGCTCGGCTTCTTGTTCCAATGCCTCAGCTTGCGAACGGGCGGTTTTCACCTCAGTCGTGGCGGAAGTGATACGACTGTCGAGCGCGGCGGCCTGATCCCAGAGCGGGCCAAATATCTTGAACTCATTCTCGCGCGCTGTGTGTTCGTCCTCCGCCTGCCGGGTCACTTCCTGTAGCGCATTGGCTTTCGCGGCAGTGTCGTTGGAATATTCGGTGGTTGCCGCTACTGAGCTGGTGGCATTTTTTACCCGGTCCCTGGCATCTCGCAGGGTTTGCCATTGAGCGCGCAGCGGGGTTGCCTGGTCAATGCGGGCGAGTTGTGCGCGATCAACACTGGCCTCGGCCTGACTGGTCACAGCCTGTTCGAGCGTGGACTCCGCGAGCCCGACTTGCCGGGATGTTTCAGCATAACGGGTATGGCATGCCAAGGCATCCTTGAGGGTCTTGGCCTCTGCACCTGCTGCCTGATTGGCTTCGGTTATGACAAGCCGTTCGGCCTCCAGTGTTGCACGGTCCTCATCCGTCAATATTTGATGGCCCTCGCGTCGCTGGATCAGCACCCCATGCGCCTGACGGGCGGCCTCGGTGCGTTCATAGATCCGCGATGATACCGCTCGGTAGAGCCCAGTGCCCGTCACTTTCTCCAACAGGCCCGCGCGATCATTGGTGTCGGCGCGAAGAAAGGCATCGAAGTCGCCTTGAGCGAGCAAGACAGTGCGGCGGAACTCGTCGTAGGAAAAGCCGGTTAGCTCGGTGATTTGGTCGCTGACGATTGTGATCTGGCTGGCCAGTACCTGCCCGTCAGAGATCCGAGCCAGCGAGCGTGAGACGTTCTGCAACTGCCCGTCGACCTTATCGCGGGCGCGGCGCGCCTGCCAACGGGCGACATAATCGTGTCCGTCGCGAGCGGTGAAACGAACCTCGGCCCAACCCTGGGCGGCACCCCGACGCAAGATGGCGCGGGAATCGCGCGCCTTGATGGCCTTGCCGGACGGATCGGGGACTTCGTCGCCCGCGGATCCTGCCAGGCGCGGGGCATCGCCATAAAGCGCCAGGCACATGGCGTCCAGGATCGAGGATTTGCCAGCCCCTGTCTCGCCGGTGATGACGAACAGACCAGCGCCCGCCAATGGTGCTGCGGTGAAGTCGATAGCGAACGGCTGGGCAAGGCTTGCGATATTCTGGCCCGAAATGGAGAGGATGCGCATGGGATCAGAACTCAGCTTCAGATTTCGGACAGGGCATCGCGGAAGGCGGCAAGATGCGCTGCGTCCGGGTTGACGCCGTGGGATTGGTTGAATGCCATCAGGAATAAATCCTCCGGCGAGGTGTCTGCCAGGTTCGGCGGCGGTGTTTCGCGCGTGCTTTCAGCCTCAGACCGCGCAATGGTCAGGCCAGCAAGCCGAACGGGAAGTGCCTCGATCAGCGCTTCGGCCTCGGCTGCCATCTGAGTTATCGGCCTGTCTGCAATGAGGGACAGATAGATAAACGGTTGCGCGTTGCGCGGCGTCTCGGAGTGCAGGTCTAAAGCATTCAGGGCTGAGGCAACTTCCGCCAGCGGCGCGACGCCCGTGGCTGGCAGGCGGTGCATTTGGACGGGCCGAGGCAGAGGGATGTGTCGGGGCGCGAACCCATCGTCGAGATCGAGCAGCGTGACACCATGATCATAGCCGATTTCTGCGGCGGACATTGGGAAGGGTGAACCGGAATAACGTACCCTACCGCCGTCAAGCGATTGCGGCCGGTGCAAGTGGCCAAGGGCAACATACGACAGGGCTGGCGGGAAGATGTCAGGCGGTACCGCGTGCTCGCCGCCGATGAGAATGCGTCGTTCTGCTCCTTCGGATTCGAGACCACCCGAACAGGTAAGGTGCCCCATGGCAATGATTGGCAGTCCGCCAGCTTGTGTCTCCGCGGCACCTGACATGGCAAGATGTAATGCGCGAACCGCGGCGGTAACCGCGGACTCGGCTCCACCGGTCGCCCCGAATTGCAGCCCCGGCAGGTCAGCCTGTCGCAGGAAGGGCACAGCCAGAACGTGCGCCCGTAGTGTTCCAGTTCTGTCACGCAAGGGAATAAGATGGCGCTGCAAATCGACATCCGCAGAATCGCGCCGCAACGTGCCGAGCACATGTACGCCAAGCTCGTTCAGAACGGCCTCGGGTGCCTCAAGCCGCTGCGCCGGATCATGGTTGCCTGCCGTTATCACGATTTGCAGCCGGGGATTTGCACGCAAAAACCCGGCGATCGCGGCATAAAGCAAACGCTGCGCTTCACCTGACGGATTGATGCCATCGAACACGTCGCCGGCAATCAGGAGCGCGTCGACGCCCTCTGTAACAATCACATCGCGCAGAGCGTCACAAAAGACCTGATGCTCATACTCGCGCGACCAGCCATTCAGCGTTTGACCGATGTGCCAGTCAGCAGTGTGCAGAATTCGCATCAGGCCTCTCCCCAGACTTGACAGTTGGATGCATGTCAGAATAGAAAGTATACGGGCAGCGCAAGGTTGTCCATATATTTTATATCCTCGTGAGAGCGACGGGACGAACAATGTTGAAATGGGGTGTCGAGAGGCGGCTGGAGTTCATCGAATTCCGCCTGTTCTGGGAGGGGGGCGTCAATCGCTCTGACCTGATCGATACGTTTGGCGTTTCGGTTCCGCAGGCATCAAAGGATTTGACCCTTTATCAGGAGCGGGCGCCGCTGAACGCGGTCTATGACAAAAGCGCGCGCCGCTACGTTGCCGGGCCAGAATTTCGGCCGGTGTTCCTTGATCCGGATCCGGATGCCTATCTCATGCGGCTGCGCTCAATGGCGGAAGGTTTCGCCGAGCCAGGCTCGAACTGGCTTTCCACCCCGCCTGACATGGATATCGCACTTACTTTGCGCCGTAAGATCGATACCGAAGTTCTGCGTTCAATTCTGGCGGCAGTGCGGGATGGAAGGTCGCTCGAGCTTCACTACCAATCCATGAACCGCGATCGACCCGATCCCGCATGGCGGCGGATCACCCCTCATGCCTTTGGCTTTGATGGTCTGCGCTGGCATGTTCGAGCCTGGTGCCATGAAACGGCTCGGTTTAAGGATTTCCTGCTTTCGCGCGTCCTTGGATACGGCGAGTTCGGTGAGCCCGGTGCCGGTGCGGCTCAGGACAGGCTGTGGCAAGAATCATTCGGCATCATCATTGTGCCGCATCCCGAACTGTCGGCCGGTCAGCAGGCGGTGGTCGCGAAGGACTACAACATGGTGGATGGGCGCGCTGTACTCACAGTTCGCTATGCCATGCTGTTCTATGTGCTCAAGCGGCTGGGGCTCCTTGAAGGGGCAAGGCTGCGAGACCCCCGGACCCAGCATATCGTTGCAGCAGACGAACAGGAGGTTACCGCCGCCCTTGAGCGTGCTCAGCATGAGTTCGATGACGCTGACATGGCAAGCGGGGTCGCGCCCCGATGATGTCTGCCGTACCGAAATACCGGATGTCCTTTGGTGTGGGCGGGCTCATGCTCAATGAGAGCCTCGCGATTGCTCAAGGCTATCAACCCGGCGAAAGCTGGGCGTCTGCTCGTGAGCGCTTGCTGGCCCAAGGCGCGTCGTCCTTGCCCAAACTGGCCTCTCAAACCCGCACGCTTCGTGAAGTGTACGACCGGATAGGTCATCTATCCAATGCCGAACGCGATTACCTGTCGGCAGAGGCTGACCGCGCTGAGCAGCAGGCGATGGTGTGGCTGGCGATCTGCCGGACCTATCGCTTTGTATACGAATTCGCAGTCGACGTGATCAGCGAACGCTACCAATCATGGCGGCTTGACCTGGGTCATGAGGTTTTTGACCGCTTTCTCGCGGAGAAAGCCGAGAGTGATCCTGGCCTCGCTGAGCTTTCAGCTTCAACCTGTGCGAAATTGCGTCAGGTCCTGTTTCGGATATTGCGTGAAGCTGGCTTGAGAAGTGTCGAGGGCAGAATTCAGCCGATCTGGTTGTCGGGGCGCATGAAGCGGCTGATTGAGGAGAGTAATCCGGCGGACTTGCGGGTCTTTCCCGGAAATGGGGGGTAATTGTGGGCACGAAAACTGATCGGCGCGCCCGCGCCGAGCACCTATTCAGGGTAATTTCCAGTGATCGGTTCTTGCAAAAGCAAGGGCTGGGAAACGAGGTTCCCTTTTTCATCTGCGCCTTTGATGCCGAAGACGGACTGAGCCTGGGCGAGGATCGCGAGGATCTGATCGCCCGGCTGGGCCACGCTGGCGTGCGCGTACTCGATATCGATCTCTATGACCTTTCACTCAGTATCCTCGAAGACCGGGGAATCTTCGAGCAGATCCTTGAGGTTGAAGCCGAAACGGAAAAGGCGGAGCTCAAGGAGCTGTTGCAGGGCGTTCTGGACCCGCAGGCGCACCTCATTCCAGAGATTGCGCAGCGCATCGACGACGTCCCGCACGATGTGATCTTCCTGTCAGGCGTAGGCGAGGTTTACCCCTACCTGCGGTCGCACAACGTACTCAACAACCTGCAAAGCACCGCGAAAGACCGCCCGACGGTCATGTTCTTTCCGGGGAAATACACGCACGCGTTGGCGACAGGAGCATCGCTGGAACTGTTCGGCTTGCTGCATGACGACAAATATTACCGCGCGTTCAATATCATGAATTACGAGGTCTGACCGATGGCTACTCTTCTACGTGACATCTTTGCCAAGCCGGTCGACCGTTCGATCGATGGGGTGATCAAGGCTGACGACAAGGCCAGCCTCCTGACCGAGCTCGATGAATATGTCATCACCAACGAGATCGGCGCCCGACTGGAGCAATTCCTCGACGCCTACAACAATTACGATACCGCGAACGGCGTGTGGATCTCGGGCTTCTTCGGATCAGGTAAATCTCACCTGCTGAAGATGCTCGCCCTCCTTCTGGAGAACGACGAGGTCGAGGGGCAGCGCGCCGTCGAAATCTTTGAGCGAAAGCTCGCAGGCAACCCGATGCTGGCGGGGGCCTTGCGCAAGGCAGTGTCGATTCCGTCCCGGTCGGTCTTGTTCAATATCGACCAGAAGGCGGATGTGATCTCGAAGACGGATGTCGATGCGCTTCTGGCCGTCTTCCAGAAGGTCTTTGACGAGATGTGCGGCTATTACGGCAAACTCCCGCATATCGCGCAGTTCGAACGAGATCTGGACAGCCGCGGGAAGCTTGATGCCTTCAAGGCGGCTTTCGAGCAGTCTTCCGGTAAGCCCTGGGAGCGCGGGCGCGAACAGGCTCTGATGGAAGGCAAGCACATTGGCGCCGCCTTCGCCGAGGTCACGGGCGATGAGGTCAAGGATATTCTTGGCCAGTACCGCAAGGATACCAAGGTCTCGATCGAAGATTTCGCCAACATGGTGAAATCGTGGATCGATGCGCAGGGGCCGAAGTTCCGGCTGAACTTCTTCGTTGACGAAGTTGGGCAGTATATCGCCGACAACGTCAAACTGATGACGAACCTGCAGACCATCGCCGAAAGCCTGAACACGAAGTGCAAGGGACAGGCCTGGATTGTTGTCACCGCCCAGCAGGACATGGGTTCGGTCATCGGTGATCTGACGGCGCAGCAGGAGAATGACTTCTCGAAAATCCAGGCGCGCTTCGCCAACCGGATGCCGCTGAACTCCCAGGATGTAGCCGAAGTCATCCAGCGCCGCCTTCTGGCCAAGACCGAGGCCGGTCAGATCACCCTTGGCAATCTTTATGATGCTGAGGAGAACAACCTGCGTACTCTGTTCGATTTCGGCGATAATTCCTTCAAGTTCAGGAACTTTTCCGGAAAGGAGCAGTTCGTCGCGAGCTACCCGTTCCCGAACTACCAGTATGATCTGTTCCAGCGCGCGATCATGGGCCTCTCGCAGCACAACGCGTTTGAGGGCAAGCATAGCTCGGTCGGCGAACGCTCCATGCTGGGGGTGTTTCAGGAGGTAGCCAAGAAGCTGGCGGATACGCCAGTCGGGGGGCTGGCGACCTTCGACCTGATGTTCGAGGGGATTCGCACTGCCCTCAAATCCTCGGTTCAGCAGTCGATCCAGCTGGCCGAGAAGAACCTTGGCGATGATTTCGCCGTTCGGGTTCTGAAAGTCCTGTTCCTTGTGAAATACGTCAAGGAATTCAAGCCGACTGCCCGCAACATATCGATCCTCCTGTTGTCCCGGTTCGAGGCGGACCAGACCGAGCAGCGCCGTAATATCGAAGAGGCTTTGTCGCTTCTGGAACGCCAGACGCTGATCCAGCGTAATGGCGAGGTCTATGAATTCCTCACCAATGAGGAAAAGGACGTCGAGGCCGAGATTAAGGCAATTGCCGTCGATCCCGCCGAGATCGAACGACAGCTCGATGAACTGGCGTTTGGAGCGATCCTTCGTCACGGCAAGATCAAGCATGCCGGCACGGGTGTGGACTATGCTTTTACCCGCAAGCTCGACGGGCACAGCCTGAACCGGGAGCATGAGCTTTCGGTGAATATCGTCTCGCCCTTCAGCGACGATTCCGACGCGCCGGATGTAGTTCGCTCGAACAGCATGGCAAGCGATGAGATGGTTGTCCTGCTGGGGCGTGATGTGCGCTTCACGCGCGATCTCGTCCTCTGGCTCCAGACCGTGAAATTTGCCCGTCAGGTCACCAGCGGTGACGCTCAGCCCGGCCGAGATCGCATCATTGCGGAAAAGCGTGACCAGAATACACGACGCGAAAAGGAACTGGTGCAGCGTCTCCGCACTCTGATCGCGGATGCTCGCCTTTTCGTGCGTGGAGCCGAACTGGAAATCGGAGGTGAAGACCCGCAGGAACGGCTGGTCAAAGGTTTCCAGGTCCTGGTCGACAAGGTCTACACCAGCCTGCCTGTCTTGCGCGGCGCTACCTACACCGAAGCCGATCTTGGACGCGCGGGCCGTATCGATGGCGGGCTTTTCGGCGGCGAAGGCAGCGGTCTGACTGAAGCCGAGCAGGATGTGCTGAATCACGCTCAGGCTCAGATGCGCCTCGGGACGCGAGTCTCGGTCAAGGCATTGGTCGAGAAGTTTGGCGCCAAACCTTATGGCTGGCCGTCCATAGCGGTGCTGTGCCTGACCGCGAGCCTTGTTGCGCGCGGCAAGCTTGAGGCACGGGCCGACAGTGCTCTGCTGGAAGGGGATGCTCTGGTGCAGGGGCTGCGCAACAGCCATGCCCTTGGCAATATTCTGCTCTCTCCGCAGATCGAGTTCACCGGCGCCCAGATCCGCAAATCGCGCGAGCTGTTTCGGGCACTGTTCGATCTGCCCGCCTCGGGCAATGACGCCCGCAGTCTGGGGGCAGAGTGGCAGGTGCAGTTGCGCAAGCTGACCAGCGAACTTGAGAGCCTTGGCCGGCAGTCGGCTGGCTATCCCTTTATTGCGGCCCTCGATCCTCTGCGAACTCTGCTCGACAGCATGCGCGACCAGTCGGCGACATGGTTCATTACCGGCCCGGTTGGACAGGAAGATCAACTGCTGGATGCCAAGGAGGATATCCTCGACAAGGTCCGCAGCTTTATGTCCGGACCGCAGAAGGGCATCTATGACGAGGTGCGGGCTTTCCTGACGGCACAGGATCAGAACGTTGCCTTTGCCGACGCTCCTGCCGCCGATACGTTGCGCCAGGCGCTGGCCGATCCGCAGTGCTTCAAGGGCACCGCGATTCAGGAACTGAAAGCGGATTTTTACGCCCTGAAGGAGCGCATCGAACAAACGGTTCTGGCCGAGCGCAACGCCGTCATCGCGGCGATTGACGAGGTGGCCGAGAAAACCACCCAGACCTCGGAATTCCGTGCGCTACCGCCAGATCAGCAGACGCGTATTCGCGATGAGCTTGCCGCGCAGAAAGCCAGCGTAGCCTCGCAAACCCTGATCCCGGCCTTGCGCAATCGGGCGACAGAGGTGCGTTCCAACCTTCTGGCCGACACGCTGACGCGGATCGCCGAACTGACGCCTGCACCGGCGCCGACGCCCGCGCCGCAGCCCGAACCTGCCGGCGGCGTGGCCGAAGCCCCGGCCAAGCCATATGTGCCGCCGGCACCGGCAAAGCCCCAATATATCAAGGCTCAGTCGATCAGCGTCCCCTTCGCGAAAACCTATCTCGAAGATGAGGACGATGTGACCCGCTACCTCGATGAGATGAAAAAGACCCTGCTGGCCGAGATCGGCGCGGGCAAGAAAGTGATTGTCTGATGGATACCAACGCCCTGAAGAAATTCGCGCAAAGCGCGCGCAACCTGCTGATCGATCAGGTCACTGCCCGGCTGGACATGGTGCTGGCCGAGGGCGCGGCAGCTCGCCGCGAGCATCCCAAGGCGATTGCCAGGCTGGAAGCGGCCGCCAACAGCAACCGCGCCCAGGTGATCGAACAGTCCGCTTATACATGGTTCAACCGCTTCACCGCGCTGCGCTTCATGGATGCGACAGGCCTGACCAACCCGCGCGTCGTATCGCCCGCCGATGGCGCTACCCGGCCCGAGATTCTGGCGGAGGCGATGGCGGGCAATCTACCGGATCGCGCCCGACCGGAGATCGCCGAATATCTGAACGGCACGCGTCCCGCCCATGACGGGCAGGCGGAGGCCTATCGGCTGCTGCTGATCCATGCCTGCAACGAATGGCACGGCGCGATGCCCTATATGTTCGAGCGTGCCGACATGCTCGACCGGGCCGAGGATTATACCGAACTGCTGATGCCCGACGATCTTCTGTCGCCGGACAGCATCCTTGCCCGCCTGCGCGAGGTGATGACTGAAGATGCCTGCCAGGATGTCGAAATCATCGGTTGGCTTTACCAGTTCTATATCAGCGAAAAGAAGGATCAGGTTTTTGCGGGCCTGAAGAAAAACCAGAAGATCACGGCCGAGAATATCCCCGCCGCGACGCAGCTGTTCACCCCGCACTGGATCGTCCGCTATCTGGTGGAAAATTCGCTGGGGCGGCTGTGGCTGCTGAACCGCCCGCAATCGAAGCTGGCGGCGAAGATGGACTATTACATCGCGCCGGAAGAGCCGGAGACGGATTTTTTGCGCATCACCCGGCCCGAGGATATCCGCATCTGCGATCCGGCCTGCGGCTCGGGCCATATGCTGACCTATGCCTTTGACCTGCTCTATGAAATCTATGCCGAGGAAGGCCATGACGCGGCCGAGATCCCCGGCCTGATCCTGCAGCATAACCTGACAGGCATTGAGATTGACGACCGTGCCGGCGCTTTGGCGGCCTTTGCGCTGTCGATGAAGGCGGCGGCAAAGCTGGGGCGGCGGCGGTTCCTGCGGATGGAGGCAAAGCCCGGCATCGTCGTGCTGCAGGACGTGCGCTTCACCCCTGCCGAGATGCAAGACGTGGCCGCCGTGGTTGGCAAAGATCTGTTCACGGATGAACTGCGCGAAACGCTGGGGCAGTTCGAGCAGGCAAAGAACTTCGGCTCGCTGATCGTGCCGAAGCTGCGCGATCCGGCCGAGACGCTGAGGGTGGTCGAGGCGCGGGAGTTTGGTTCCGACCTGCTGCTGAAGGAGGTGCAGGAGCGTGTCGTAGCCGTACTGCGCATGGCCGAGGCGCTGACGCCGAAGTATCACGTCGTGGTCGCCAACCCGCCGTACATGGGCGCGGGTGGTATGAACCAAGAACTTTCTGCATTTTTGGGAGAGCGGTTCAAAACTTCCAAGAACGATCTGATGACCTGTTTTATGGAGCGGTGTACAGAACTAAACCAAAAAAGCGGTTACTGGGGGATGATTAACCTTCCGTCTTGGATGTTCCTCAGTACTTTCGAAAAGTTCCGCAACAGCATGCTTCAGCGTTGCTGTTTTGGCTCGCTCCTTCACCTTGGGCGCGGTATCTTTGGATCAGATTTTGGAAGCGTTGCGTTCGTTTGTAGGTCGTCCACTTCTGGAAACCTGACAGGTAGATATCGAAGACTATTTGAACGACATGTAGATGTTAGGAAGCCCGAAACCATCGAGCGTCTCTTCAGAGATTCTGAATACGGCAGCTTCGTCGCCAACCAAACCAACTTTTTTGACATCCCAGGAACACCGATAGCCTACTGGCTGTCAGATGAGATGCTGCGCACTTTTCGAGAAAGCCGTGCATTAGGGGAAGTTTCTAAGCCGAAACTTGGTATGAGAACCGGAGACAACGACCGTTTCATCAGAGACTGGTTTGAGGTATCGCGACAAAAATCAGAGATGAAAGCAGAGTCCAAAGAGTATGCGATCCAAAGTGCCGCAAAGTGGTTTCCCTACAAAAAAGGCGGCGAGTTTAGGAAATGGTTTGGAAACAACTATTATGTCGTTAATTGGGAGAACGACGGGCTTGAGATAAAGAAGCATACCCTTGAAAAGTACCCACAATTAAGCTGGGATAACTTAGGCTGGAAGATCTCCAATGAGGCAGACTTCTTTAAACCTTCGGTAGAGTGGTCTCGCATCACTTCCGGCGGCCTAAGCTTTCGCTTCAACCCATCTGGAACCATTTTCGACACCAACGGTAGCGCTATGTTTGCAGATACAAAAGTGCTGCAAGATTTGTTGGGTCTTCTTTGCTCTAAGGTAAGCGCCGAAATTGTGCCAATTCTAAATCCTACCATGGCATTTCAGCCTGGGGACTTAGCACGATTTCCAGTTGCCGAGGGCTTAGAAAATAAAACAAATCAAGCTCTGATTGCGTCGTTGATCGAACTCGCCAAATCCGACTGGGACGCCTTTGAAACCTCTTGGGATTTCACCACGTTCCCGCTGCTCTCGCCCGATCACCGAGGCGAAACGCTGGCGGACAGCTATGCCAATCTCCGCGCTCATTGGCAGGGCATGATGGATGAGATGCAGCGGCTGGAGGAAGAGAATAACCGTATCTTCATCGACGCCTATGGCCTTCCTGACGAACTCACCCCCGAAGTGCCGATTGAGGAAATTACCCTCACCTGTAACCCAGCCTATCGCTATGGCATGAAGGGCGCGGAAGAGGAGCGTGAGGCGCGGCTATTGCAGGATACGGTGGCGGAATATCTTCACTATGCCGTGGGCTGCATGTTCGGGCGCTATAGCCTCGACGCCCCCGGCCTGATCCTCGCCAATCAGGGCGAAGGGATCGAGGAGTATCTGGCCACCCTGCAAAAACAAGGCGTTCCGGAACCCAGCTTCGCGCCAGACCGCGACAATGTCATCCCGGTGCTGGACGCCGACTGGTTCGCCGATGATATCGTCACCCGCGCCCGCGATTTCCTGCGTGTCACCTTTGGCGAGGCGAAGTTCCGCGAAAACCTTGCCTTCATCGAGAAGGCACTCGGCAAGGATCTGCGCCGCTGGTTCACGAAGGATTTCTTCGACTATCATGTGCGTCGCTATAAGAAGCGCCCGATCTACTGGATGTTCTCCAGCCCCAAGGGCAGCTTCAACGCGCTGATCTATATGCACCGCTACCGGCCCGACACGGTCTCGGTCGTACTGAACCAATATGTGCGCGAATTCATCCACAAGCTGGAGGTGGAGCGCGCCCGGCTGGAAAAGCTGGCCGTCGATCCTGCAGCCACGCCCGCCCAGCAAACAAAAGCGCAGAAGGAAACGGCTACGGTCATCAAGCAGATAGCCGAGCTGACCGAATGGGAACGCGAAGTCGTCTATCCGATGGCGCAGCAAAAGATCGCCATCGATCTGGATGACGGGGTGAAGCGCAACTATCCGCTGTTCGCCGGTGCTCTGAAGCCGATCAAGGGCCTGGAGGCTGCGGATGACTGACCGCATCACCGCCGGCCTGATGCGGCTCTATGAGGATCAGGGCCATCGCATCGTCTTCTGGTATGACGCCGCCCGCGATCTGCGCGCGGCGTTCGATGCGGTGGACCTGCCCGACGTGACCAAGGTGGAGATCGCCAACAACGAATTCGGCCTGAAATACCGCATGCTGCGGAAGGAACCAAAGGGGCGGTTTCTGCTCTACAAGGACGGCCCCGAGCCGCCGATGCCCGAGAACTGGCTGCTGGATGTGCAACTGGCCAGCGCCGTCTTTCGCGCCGATCAGGCAGCGATCTGGGTGGCGGATCTGGGCATTCCGGCGAAATACGAAGCCGCCGTGCGCGATCACGCCGAATTCTACCGTTCCGGCAAGCGGCTGGAAGCCCTGCGCGCCATCGAGCGCGAGCGCCCGTCACAAAGCGCCAACGATGTTCGCCGCAAGATGCTGGCGGTCTGCGCTGGCGCGGATGGCGACCTCGATACAGTGATCGAGGTGTTGTTGGCCGAGTTGGCAGACGGCCAGGACGATGCGCTGCGGCTCATCGACCGGGTCGGGCTGTCGGAGTTTTTTTGGAAAGAGGTTTCGGCGCGCTATGGCTATGCGGCGGCCGATCCTGATTTCCAGGATTTCGCCATCACGCTGTTTTCTAGCGCCTGGGCGCGGGCCATGGGGGAGACTGCGCCCCTGAATACCGATGCCGCGCTGATGTTCCGTCGCTGGAGCGCCTCGCGCCGGTGGGGTGAGGCGTTCGAGAAGCTGTCGGGCGACTATCAGGATGTGCTGAAGATCAGGGACAATCTCGCCTCGCGCGATTTCCGCGTCCTGATCCCGCATGACCATTTCGAGGAGGTGGACCGGAGGATCGTCGTCGCCATCGTTGAGGGGCTGGCCCAGCAAAGCCTGCCGGCGACAGATGTGCTGAAATGGGTGCGCGACCGCCGTCAGAGCCATTGGTATGGCCGTTACGCCGATGTCTATCAGGCCATCGGCTATGCGACCGAGTTCCAGCAGGCTCTGGCCGAAGCCGACCTGACGATGGCCAGCCTGTCTGATGGCGTAAAGCGCTATTCCGCAAGCTGGTTCCGGCTGGACCAGCTCTATCGCAAGTTCATCTATCACATGCAGAAAAGCGGGCAGTCAGGGCTGCTATCCGCGCTCTATGAGGCGGTCGAGAACCGCTACACCACGAATTTCGTGCTGAAGCTGAACGATGCCTGGCAGGATCAGGTTGCCCGCCTGACGGATTGGACGGTTCCGGGCTTTCCGCGGCAGGTGGATTTCTACCGCGAACAGGCGGCAGAGTTCAGGCGTAAAGACCAGAAGGTCGTGGTCATCATCTCGGACGCGCTGCGCTATGAGGTGGCCGAAGAGGCGCTGCGCGAAATCCGCAAGCTCAACCGGTTTGATGCCGATCTGAAGCCGATGATCGGGGCCTTGCCCAGCTATACCCAGCTAGGCATGGCGGCGCTCTTGCCGCACCGGCAACTGGCGATCCGCGATGACAATGATCTGGTGCTGCTGGACGGCGAGAGCACCATGGGCGCCGCCGCCCGTGAAAAGGCGCTGGCTGCTGGCAGGGCTGGAGACCGGGTAAAGGTTCTGGCGGCGAAGGATTTCATGAATCATGGATCGTCAGAGGGCAAAGACCTCTTCCGGGATCATGATATTCTTTATCTCTACCACAATCAGATCGACGCGATCGGCGACAAGCTCGCCACCGAGGAGAATGTTCCCGCAGCGGCAGAGACCGCCCTCGAGGATCTGGTGAAGCTGGTGCGCAAGCTGACCTCGGCCAATTTCTCGAACATCCTGATCACCGCCGACCACGGCTTCCTGTGGCAGCACAAGGCTTTGGAAGAGAGCGGTTTTGCGCTGAGCGAGCCGGAAGGCGACATCGTTACGCGCAACCGGCGCTATGTGATCGGACGGGGCCTCAGCAGCAGCGGTGGCATGAAGAAGTTCACGGCCGCCCAGCTTGGCCTGGCGGGTGATCAGGACATCCTGATCCCGAACTCGATCAACCGCCTGCGCGTAAAGGGATCAGGCAGCCGCTTTGTCCACGGCGGGGCGAGCCTGCAGGAGATCGTCCTGCCGGTTCTGCGAGTGGGCAAGCAGCGCAAGGAGGATGTCGGGCAGGTGTCGGTGCAGATCATTCCGCCAGCTCGTGCCCAGATCACTACGGGCCAGATCCTAGTTACCTTCTATCAGGCAGAGCCAGTGACCGAGAAGCAGCAGCCCCGGCAGGTGCATGCAGCCCTCTTTGCCGACGATGGAACGCTCATCTCTGACGAAGCCGAGCTGGAATTCGATTTCGCGTCCGAGAACCCGCGCGAGCGTGAGCTATCGCGGAGCTTCCTGCTGTCCAAGGCGGCAGACGCCTATAACAATCAGACAGTCTTCCTGAAGCTGCGTACGCGCATCGGCAAGACCAGCCATTTCGAAGATCACGCTTCGCAGCCGCTGCTGCTGAAACGCGGGATTAGCACAGATTTCGATTTCTGAGGTGCCGATGTCGACCCTTGATGACAAGATCAACGAGCATTTTGCCGGTTTCGTGGTCCGCAAAGACCTGGTGAAGGCGGTGAAGGGGAACGCCATTGTTCCCACCTATGTGCTTGAATACCTCCTCGGCCAATATTGTGCGACCGACGACGAGGCCTCGATCGCGACGGGCATCGAGACGGTCAAGGACATCCTGCGCAAGCACTACGTCCATCGTTCAGAGGCGGGGCTGGTCCAGTCGACGATCAAGGAGCGCGGCCGTTACAAGGTCATCGATCAGGTCAGCGTGGCGCTGAACGAAAAGACTGATGCCTATGAAGCGGTGTTCGAAAACCTCGGGATCAAGCGGGTCGCGATCGACAGCGCCACGGTCAAGGCGCATCCGAAAGTGCTAGTAACGGGTATCTGGTGCATCGCTGATGTGCAGTACGAGTTCTCGGAAGACAGCCGGATTTCCCCCTGGATCATCGACACGCTTAAGCCGATCCAGATCGCCCGCGTCGACTATGACGGCTATCGCAAAACGCGGGACAAATTTACCACCGAGGAATGGATCGATCTGCTGATGCAGAGCATCGGTTTCGATCCTTCTCTGTTCGGGCGCAGGTCAAAACTTTTGCAGTTGCTGCGCCTGGTCCCCTTCGTCGAGCGGAACTATAACCTCATCGAGCTTGGCCCCAAGGGCACCGGTAAATCACATATCTATTCTGAGTTCTCACCCCATGGTCAGCTGATCTCTGGCGGCGAAGTTACGGTTCCCAAGCTCTTCGTGAACAATTCCAATGGGCGGATTGGGCTGGTCGGCTATTGGGACGTCGTGGCCTTTGATGAGTTTGCCGGCCGCGAGAAGACGGCCAACAAGGCGCTCGTCGACATCATGAAGAACTACATGGCGAACAAGCAGTTTTCGCGCGGTGTAAATCCGATGGGTGCCGAGGCCAGCTTCGCCTTCGTCGGCAACACGGATCATAATGTCCCATGGATGTTGAAAAATACTGACCTGTTCGAGGCTCTGCCGCCGCAGTTCCACGACAGCGCCTTTATCGATCGGTTGCACGCCTATTTGCCCGGATGGGAGGTCGATATCATCCGGGGCGAGATGTTCACATCTGGCTATGGGTTCATCGTCGACTATCTGGCCGAAATCCTGCGCCATCTGCGTGCCGAGGACTTCTCGCACCGGCCAGATCGGTTCTTCACCGTGCCCGTTCAGACCCACATCCGGGATCGCGCCGCGATCAACAAAACCATGTCAGGCCTGCTGAAGCTGATCTTCCCGAATGGTGGCGAGACAGAAGCCGAAGTGGAAGAGCTGCTGCGGTTTGCGATTGAATGCCGCAAGCGGGTGAAGGACCAGCTCCTGCGGATCGACAGCACTTTCGAGGAAGCGGATTTCCATTACATCGCTTCGGATGGTGCAAAGCGCGCTGTCACCACGCTGGAGGAAGAGGAGTTTCCCCAGTTCTACCATCGCCGATCGACTGGCGATGGGGATGACAGCGGGGGGCAATCTGCGATCACGCCGGTTCCCGCTCAGCAGTCCTCAGCACCGGCCACTTCTGAAGCGCCTGCTGTTGCCGTTGTCCCTGCGTCTGTTCCGAAGCCTGGACATCTCGTTTTCACGGAAAACCGCAAGGGCATCAGTTTCGACAAGATCTTTGGTCCGTGGACGGATGGTGCGACCAGAATCATTATCACCGACCCCTATATCCGGAAGTATCATCAGGCGCGCAACGTGATGGAACTGATCGAGATGCTGATCCGGCGCAAACAGCCCGAGGATCAGGTCGCAGTGCATCTCGTCACCGCCCCTGACGATGGGAACATTCAGGAGCAACGGGAATGCCTGGACGGGATCGCAGAGGCCTGCACAGGCACAGGCGTTGATTTCACCTGGGCGTTTGATGGGAGCGGAACGCTCCATGCCCGCGACATCACCACAGACACTGGATGGAAGATGGTTCTGGATCGTGGGCTGGATATTTTTCAGCCGACCCCCCGAAAGATGAACGGTTTTTCACTGGGGGAGCGAATGCAAGAGCATCGAATGGTCAAGGGTTTCTACGTGACCTATGTCGAGAACGAATGAAACTGTAGTTTACAAGCATCGCTGACGTCGCGTCTTTGCCCAACTATGATCGGTAAATTTGCGTGAACAGTCGCAGCTCGGGATAGAAGTGAGGTTTAGCATCGGGTCTCGAGGTGAGCCCATGCAAAGGGGGCAGATGTGAGGGCTTGTCGGATAACGATAAATAACTTCAGGGGCATTAAGTCCGCAACTTTGCTCCTGCCGCAGCACGGTGTGCTTATCGGCGACAATAACACTGGCAAGACGACTATACTCGAAGCGCTTGATCTGGTCCTTGGGCCTGACCGGCTCAATCGTCAGCCGCCTATCGACGAACATGATTTCTTCCGGGGGGCGTATCTTCTCGCGCCTGCTGCGCCAGCGGCCGAGGCGGCTGGCGACGGCGGCGATGGAGAGCTTCCAGCGCCGGAAACCGACGCCGAACCACCGAGGATCGAGATCGAGGTGACGGTTGCCGACCTCACCGACGAGCAAAAGGGGAAATTCGGGGACTACACCGAGTTTTGGGACGGGGCGACCGACACCTTCTACGACGAGCCGAATCCGGCCGGCGTGGATGCTGCCACCATCACCGAAGCGCTGCGTGTCACGTTCCTCGGCTGGTACGATGCCGAAGAGGACGATTTCGAGGGGAAGACCTATTTCACCCGCAGCCT
Organism: Gemmobacter megaterium; assembly: GCF_900156815.1. Taxonomy (GTDB): domain Bacteria; phylum Pseudomonadota; class Alphaproteobacteria; order Rhodobacterales; family Rhodobacteraceae; genus Wagnerdoeblera; species Wagnerdoeblera megaterium. Next base: position 595,624 of record NZ_FTOT01000001.1, on the reverse strand, counting down.
TACCGAGAGCGATCGGCCCGAGCCGTTCTCTAGAAAACACAAGCAAGTGTGCGGCTTCCTCTACCTGCGTTCTCTTCGCACAGGTTCGCGCGCCCTGAGCCTGGAGCGGGGCAGTCTGCTCGACATCATCCTGCGCCTCAAAGAAGTCAGACCACAGATGTGGGAGGCCACCCTCGGCACCTTGGCCGGCATCTCGGTCGCGAGTGATCCGAAGCTCGGCATTTCCCCCGTGCTGGAGAGCATCAACGCGGCGTTGAAGAAGTACGTGCCGAAAGAGTGGGGCGTGGAGCCCCATCTCAAGGTCTCCAATCTGACCCGCGAGCATTTGCGCAAGGTGATCACGGCCTTCATCGCTACGGGTGACGGGGATCATGCGGCGCCATTCTATCGGCAGGGCACGGGCACCATCAACATGCTCGTCCTAGCAATGCTTTCCCAGATTGCTCAAGACAAACAAAATGTCATCTTCGCCATGGAGGAGCCAGAGACTGCAATCCCGCCCTACGCGCAGAAACGTATCGTTCACGAGGTGCGGAAGCTCGCGTCACAGGCGCTCTTCACGTCCCACTCCCCCTATGTTTTGGAGGAGTTTGCGGTCGAGGAGACCGTGGTGCTCGGGCGCGATGGAGAAGGGGTCCTGGAGCAAAAGGCCATCACTCTCCCGGACAATGTGAAGCTGAAACGCTATCGGCAGCAGTTTCGCACACGCTTCTGCGAAGGATTGCTTGCCCGTCGTGTTCTTGTGGCGGAAGGCGCCACGGAAACCTCGGCCTTTCCCGTCGCATGTCGTCGCTTGGCCGTGCTCAAACCTGATACCTACGCATCCCTTGAGGCGCTAGGCGTCTGCATCGTCGATGCCGGCGGTGAAACCGACATCCCCGGCATGGCAAAGCTCTACCGAGACCTCGGAAAACGGACTTTCTCGATCTGCGACAAGCAGAGCGAGGCCAACAAGGACCTCATTGAGGCGCAGGTCGAGCTGCTCTTGATGCACGAGGAAAAAGGCTTTGAGGCCATGGTGCTGAAAGGCACCACGGAGGCCGCCTTGAAGCGGTTCACCAAGCTGATTGACTGGCCCCAAGACCTGGCTCAGAAATATCCCGATCCGGAGGCGCAGGCTGCTGCCGCCCTGACGGACTATTTCACGAAGTCGAAAGGGAGCTGGGGCATTGCCGATTTTCTTGCGCAATGCAGCGAGGCTGAGATTCCCCAATGGCTCCGGAATGCGGCGGTCAAGTTGAAGGATGCCTGTCTTCCTGCGCCTGCGGGCGATGGACCAACCTGCCGCACCCGTCGCTGCGGAGGAGCACCTGGAAGCGGTCGTCGATGGAACTGACTAAGGGCCAACTGGATATCATGGAGGAAGGCGGTCATCTCCTGGTCACAGGTGGGCCGGGCTCCGGCAAGACCACCATCTCCATCCTCAAGGCGGCGCAGATTGCCGAGTGGGACCTTCGCCCCGGTCAGAAGGTCCTGTTCCTCAGCTTTGCCCGCGCCACCGTTTCCCGCGTAGTCGAGGCGATCGAATACGAGCAGCAGATCCCGCCTGCCCAAAAGCGTCTCATCGACGTCGAAACCTACCATTCCTTTTTCTGGCGCATCCTGAAGGCCCACGGCTATCTCATCGGCCTGCCACGGCGGCTCTGCATTCTTACGCCGCCCGGCGAGGCCATTGCGCTCTCGGCCGCCCGATCAGGTTTTCCCGCCCGGAATCTAACGGACGCGCAGAAAGCAGCGAAAAAGGTCGCGGAAGAGACAGAACGCGCGCGCCTTGCAACGGAAGACGGCCGCGTGTGCTTTGATCTTTATGCCCCCTATGTGGGCGATCTTCTTCATGGCAGCGCGCGTATCCGACGCCTTATCGCCATCATGTACCCTGTCATCATCCTCGATGAGTTCCAGGACACCAACGAGGCGCAGTGGCGTGTTGTCCAGGCGCTGGGCGAAGTCTGCCGCCTGGTCGCCTTGGCGGACCCGGAGCAACGTATTTACGACTGGATCGGCGCCGATCCTGCCCGGCTCGACCATTTCCGGAAAGCCTTCAAGCCGACAGAAGTGGACCTGAGCACAGACAATCACCGTAGCGCCGGAACCGAGATCGCGCTGTTCGGTAACGACGTGCTCACCGGGAAATTCCGGCAGGATGCCTACAAGGGCATCGATTTTGATGTCTTCGATCCGTTTCCCGATCCGGCGATGACCAAGCTCGTGACGACGGTTTACAAGGCGCGGAAGCGTCTCGTGGATGCGGGCGTCGTCAATTGGTCACTGGCCATTCTGGTGCCGACAAAGAGGATGACTCGCTTGGTATCCGATGCCTTGCGCCAGCCGCCTGCCGGCATGGTCGAGGTGCCCCACTCGGCGGTCATTGAGTTGGAGGCCGCCATTCTAGGCGCGGAAATCATTGCTCTTCTCATGCAGCCAGCCGACGACCGCCATTTCGGCCAGTTCATCGAACTGATGTGCAACTACTTTCAGGGGAAAGGCGGCGATGGGCCGACACAGGGTGCGCTTAAGGAAGCCGCAAACATCCGCAAGGCCTATGACGAGTGGCTGGCCTCTCAGGCAGCAGGAAAGGCGATCCGCAAAAACAGCATCCTCGTCAACATGATTGCTGTCTACGAGCAGGCCCGTGCCGTTGTGCTGACGGGTGACCCCGACAAGGATTGGCGCGCTTTGCGGCGGGTTCTGGAGGATGGGGGCTGCGCGCGCCTGAAGGAGATTGGACAAGAGGTGCGTAATCTCCGTATCCTGGAGCGCGGCACCCTGCTTCGTCAGGAGCTGTCCCAGAATTGGCGCGACAACGGCGGCTATCGCAATGCCTTGGCTATCACGAGGCAGGCTTTCATTCAGGAGCATTTTTCGACGAACGCGAAGCCCGAGTCTGGAGTCATCGTGATGAACATGCACAAGGCGAAGGGAAAGCAGTTCGATGAGGTCGTCATCTTTGAACACTGGCCCATCAAACGAAAGGGGCAGCCGCCCTACAATGGCGACAGGATCGTGCGCTTCAACTCTAGGGAGCAGATCGACGATCAGGCGCGGCAGAATTTCCGTGTCAGCGTGACCAGAGGTAAGCGGCAGACGACCATTTTGACCCCAAAAAGCGATCCCTGCGTTCTTCTTCTGGGTGATAATAGATAGTTCGCACTCTATCACATACCTGAATCTGGCTGTGATAGAAGCGCAAGTTATGCTCAGCCTTACATAGTGGCCCCAAACTAAGGAGGCCCGGAACAACTACTCCGTGGCGTCCTGAAGAAACTGCTCGAGTGATGCCTTTCTTGCACATCGATCAAAGGCATAGGCAGTTTGTTTGAATTCCTTGCCGTCCAACAGGCCCTGAATATACCCAGAGACGGTGTCGGCTGCCATGACCAGCGTGTTGTCCAGCGTATGGACATATCTACTGGTCACCGAACTGTTGGCATGACCAAGGAGCGCCGCAATCGTGATCTCGCTAAGACCAAGGTCATTGGCAATGCTCGCAAAACTGTGCCGAAGGACATGGGCCGTGATCGTCTCAAGTGCGGTTCCGGCGAAGATCGTCTTCCACTTGTTGGGAAAGGCGCCATACGCCTTGCCGCCCCGCGATCCAGGAAACACGTAATCTCCCGTAGCAGCTTCGCGCTGCATCTCTAGGAACTCGACCACCGGAAGGCCAATCGGACGGATCGACGCGCCTTCCTTTGATTCCGAGAGCCGTAGGCAACTGTTCGAGAGGTCCACATCGCTCCACCGCAACCCGATGATCTCGCTACGTCGACAGCCAGTCAGAGCGATCTGCCGCACGATATCTGTCATCATAGCAAGATCGGGATCGGTTGCCGCTCGCTTCAGCGCCTCGCCCATCTCCCGATATTCAGCGGTGCTCAGGCGCCGGTTGCGAACCTGATCCTTTGGTTTCTTGATGCCATGGGCAACATTTCGGTCCACGATTCCGGCGTCATTCGCATAGGTAAGAATCCCGCCGAGTAACCCGACGGTACGACTTGCTGCCCCTGGTCCGCCGCGAAGAATGGATTTGCCGCGAAGGTTCTTGGTCTTCCTGACTGCGCGCGTTTTCCCGATCAAGATGTCGTTCATCATCTTCGTCACATCAGCCTTACTCAGATCGCGCACTCGCTTCTTGCCGAGGACTGGGATGATGTGGCCATTGATTCTGCCAATATCGGTGGTGATTGTCGCCGGTTTTTTGGGCCGGCCGCGTTTGCCCTGGATGAGGCCTGCATGGAGATCGCCAATATAACGTTCGCAAAGTTCCTTGATCGTCATAGCATTTCGGTCCTCCAGCTTTTCTTCCGCCGGATCATCGCCTTGAGCCACGCGCCCGAGTTGTGCCTTCGCCTCGCGTCGTGCAGTCTCGGGTGTCCAGATACCGTGAAGTCCAATGGTGAAACGCCGGGAAGATCCGTTGCTTCGATATTGGATCACATAGCTGCGCTTGCCCGACGCGAAGACTCTCAACCCGAAACCGGGTAGGTCATCGTCCCAGATGACGTAGTCCCTAGGCTTGGTTATGGCGCTCTCAACAAGCCGTTTCGATATCTTGGGCATGGAATTTATCCTTTCCAGTCGGGCTCTCGCGTAAGCACCACGTAAGCACTTGGAGGAAAGCCACAGCGTAGTTTCGGTTATGTTTTTCCGTCGTGTTGCGCTGGAAAGTAAAGTTATTTCAGTGTCTTATCGCACTATAGCGTAGTCCATCGCACATTTCGGATAGACTGCTAATAATTGCTCCGAAGGCGAAGGTCAGAGGTTCGAATCCTCTCGGGTGCGCCAAATCCCCGGTATGCACCAATAATACAGGCCCGCAGGCTCTTCGCGCGCCGCGCATTCTGCGTGGGATTTGCCGAATGGTGTCGTTTTGCCGTTCGTGAGACCTCATGGCTGTTTGCCGGGGCGGGCGCCCCGACCCCAACTGTCCTTGACGGGTGTCGCACCGTTCGGTCGCCCATGGCGTTGCGCCACTCTGGCGCGCTGGAGTTGCCAAACATCCAGAGCCATGAACAATGCGCCAAGGCGCAGGTATGCGCACCCTTCAGAGCAAATGGCGTTTTGACCGGGCGTGCGGCTGGTTCCCGAACCAAGGCCCCCTTGGCAACCGGCACGCGCCCGCCCGCTGCAACTTCGTTGCCAAGCTATGGGGAAGGCCAGCAAGTGGCCGATCACCAGATTGACAGAATACGGGAAATTGGTCGGAGCGAGAGGATTCGAACCTCCGACCCCCTGCTCCCGAAGCAGGTGCGCTACCAGGCTGCGCTACGCTCCGACCTTGGGCGCGGCGTAACCTGTCCGGTGGGGAAAGGCAAGAGGGGGGAGTGGGTTGGCCAGAAATATCTTGCGGGTGCGAATGCCGGGGCGAATCCTGGGCGCGCCGGGGCCGTGGGCGCAGAGCAGGGGTGGCCCTTTGACCGGCGCGACATGGCGCCCGGATGTACCCGGACGATCCGTCAGACCAGCGGCCACCGCCGGTGCCGGGCCTGGTCTTTGCCGGGTTGCCCGCCCTCTTGTTTAGAATTGATCCAAGTCAAGGTTTCCGCTGAAGGAGCGTGCCAGAGTGCATGTGGGAACGCGAGCCCAAGGAAACGGAGATTCTCATGCGACTGCTGGCCAGCCTCTTCTGCGCCACCGCCGTCTTTGCCGGTGCCGCTCAGGCCGATGCACTGCGCGACACTGCCAAGGAGTATTTCGCTCCACTCCCCTCGACGATCCCGGCGCTGAAAGACAATCGTGTCACCCCGGAAAAGATCGCTCTGGGCAAGGCGCTGTTCTTTGATCCCCGGATCTCGGCCTCTGGCGTGTTCAGTTGCTACAGCTGCCACAACCTGACGACGGGCGGCGATGACAACATGGAAACCTCGGTTGGCCATGGCTGGCAAAAGGGGCCGCGCAACTCTCCGACCGTGCTGAATGCCGTGCTGAACGAGGCGCAGTTCTGGGATGGCCGGGCCGAAGACCTCAAGGCACAGGCCAAGGGCCCGGTGCAGGCCGGTGTCGAAATGGCCAACACGCCCGAGACGGTCGAGGCCACGCTGCGCTCGATGCCAGCCTATCAGGAGTGGTTCAAGGCCGCATTCCCCGAGTCGGACGCGCCGGTGAACTTCGACAACATGGCCATGGCCATCGAAGCGTTCGAAGCAACGCTGATCACGCCCGCGCCGTTCGACGCCTGGTTGAACGGCGATGACGAAGCCTTGACCGCAGAGCAGAAGGCCGGCCTTCAACTGTTCATCGACAAGGGATGTTCGTCCTGCCATTCCGGGGTGAACGTCGGGGGGCATGGGTACTATCCCTTTGGCTTGATCGAGAAGCCCGGAGCCGAGATCCTGCCGCCCGATGACAAGGGCCGTTTTGCGGTCACGGAAACGGTGGATGACGAATATGTCTTCCGTGCCTCGCCCCTGCGCAACATCGCGCTGACGGCGCCGTACTTCCATTCCGGCAAGGTCTGGGATCTGAAGGTGGCAGTGCAGATCATGGCCGAAAGCCAGTTGGGCGAGGCGCTGTCGGATCAGGAAGCCGATCAGATGGTCGCCTTCCTTGACAGCCTGACGGGGACGCTGCCGGACGTTGTCCTGCCAATCCTGCCTGCCGAAACGGCGACGACCCCACGTCCGACCTCCGAGGTACGCTGAACCTGACGCCGGGCAGGGTGCCCGGACCGAGCGGCCCTGTCGCGCAAGCAGACAGGGCCGCTTGCATTTGCGAGCGGCCCGGCTAGTCTGCCCGCATGAGCATCCTCACAGACCCAGACTGGAGCCGCGAGACACCCACCCGGTTCTGGGATCCGTCCCGGCGCCTCTTACGGTCGATCCGGAAGTGGCAATCGGCGCGGGGGGGGCTGGCGCGGCGGTGGTGGGTCTTGCAGCATCGGCTCTGGTCGGTCGTGACCGGGGCGGATATTCCGGTGACCTGCCAGATCGGTGGCGGGCTGCTGATGCCGCATCCCAACGGGATTGTGATTCACCCGGATGCCAGGATCGGCCCCAACTGTCTGATATTTCAGCAAGTGACGATCGGGCTTGTCGCCTCGACCCCCGAGGCGCCGCAGATCGGCGCCGGGGTCGATATCGGGGCCGGTGCGCGGGTGCTTGGCGCCGTCACCATTGGCGACGGGGCGCGGATCGGGGCGAATGCCGTGGTGCTGCGCGATGTGCCCGCAGGGCGCGTCGCCGTGGGAATACCTGCGCGCCTCCTGTAGGGGCGGGCCGATGGCGGGGTCTTTGCCGTTTCTTAACCGGATTGGTGCAGGCTGGAGCTCGTTCCGAATGAATGGAGGATCCCTTGCATCATCCTGCGGCCTCTCCGGTGCCCGATCTTGCCGACATGCGTGCTGAACTAGATCGACTGGCCGAACAGACGACGCTGCTACGCAAGCGGCTGGCCTGTCTGACAGGTGCGGCGCCGCCACGGCCTGGCTGGCCGATCCGGCGCATAGCCTGCCAGATGGAACGCCCCACCGCCCGGCCGTCGGGCGGTGGGGCATGACCCTGTCGTCGCGCTTAGCCGTGTTGCAGCGCAAGTGTCTCGATCTGATCGCGCCATTGCTCCATCTGGTAGCCATAGCGCGAGGGCAGGGCGATGATGTCGTCGGTCGGCATCTTGCCCGCCTGGCTCAGCGCCCAGACGATGGACGATCGGTTGCCGCTGGCGCAATAGGCCAGGATTTGCCCGGCCGCACCGTCGATCGCCGCGCCCTGGGTCTTGACATTTTCCATGGTGATCGCGCCACCGACCACCGGATTCACCACGAATTCCAGCCCCAGCGCCTCTGCCGCAGCCTGCATGACCTCGGTATGATGGCTGGGCGGAATTTCAGCATCCGGCCGATTGTTGATGATCCGGGTATAGCCCGCAGCCTTGAGTGCGGGAAGATCCTGGGGGTCGATCTGGGGGCTGACGGCGTAACCGGGCGTGATCTGGCGAATGTCCATGGCAATGATCCTCAGGCGGTCTTGGGTACCGAAGTACTGGTGTTGAACACGGGGGCTGCCAGCATACCTGCCATCATCGCCAGCATGAATACAAGTCCGCCCGTGCCACCAAAACTCAGCGATGCCATCGCCGGGCCGGGGCACAGGCCCGCCAGCCCCCACCCTGCGCCGAACAGCAGCGATCCGACGATCAACCGACCGCTCAGGCGGTGCGAGGGGGGCTCGGGCAGCGCATTGCCCAGCACCGCCACCCGCCGCCGCGCCGCAATGCGCCAGGCCACCGCCATCGGCAGGATCGCCCCGCCCATCACAAAGGCCAGCGTGGGATCCCAGACGCCGAAAATGTCCAGCCAGCCCTGCACCTTGGTCGTATCGACCATGCCAGAGATCAGCAGGCCCAGGCCGAACAGCCCGCCTGCCAGGGCGGAAAACAGATTGCGCTTCATGTCAGATGATCCCCAGCCAGTGCCGTGCCGCCACCATGATCGCGCCCCCGGCGATCAGATAAGCAAAGGTCGCCGCAATCCCGCGCAGCGACAACCGCGAGATGCCGCACACTCCATGACCCGAGGTGCAGCCGTTCGCCAGCCGGGTGCCAAGGCCGACAAGCAGCCCTGCCGCAATCACCACCCACAGGTTCGATGTCACATGCGTCTCGGCGCCGCCGATCATCACCGCCGCCACGCCCGGCACCACCACCAGCCCGGCGATGAACGACAGCCGTTCGCCCCAGGTCGCCCATCCGCTGCGGTCCATCAGACCGCCCAGAATGCCTGACGCCCCCATCACGCGCCCGTTCATCAATAGGAAAACAGCGCCAGCCAGCCCGATGATCAGGCCGCCGGCCAGGCCCCAGGCCCAGTCGATTGGATTCAGTATCATGTATCGTGTCCTGTTGGTTGGCTTCGGGGGCAAGCGCCCCGCATGGCAGGCCGGTCGCGCGCCCGGCCCTATCCCGACATGCTGCGCGGCCGTCAGAGGCCGTTGACCGGCACCTTGAGGTAGCTGACGCCGTTGTCTTCGGGTTCCGGCATCTGGCCGGCCCGCATATTGACCTGCAACGAGGGAATGATCAGCTTGGGCATGGCCAGTTCCGCATCGCGTTCCGTGCGCATACGGATGAAATCCTCTTTCGATTTTCCGGCGCCGATATGCTTGTTCAGCCGCTTCTGATCACCGACGGTGGTTTCCCAGGCGTATTGGTCGCGGCCTTCGGCCTTGTAGTCGTGACAGACGAAAATGCGCGTCTCGTCCGGCAAGGCGAGGATCTTCTGGATCGAATCCCACATCGTCTCGGCCGATCCGCCGGGAAAATCGCAGCGGGCCGTGCCGAAATCCGGCATGAACAGCGTGTCGCCGACAAAGGCGGCATCGCCGATCACATAGGTCAGGCAGGCAGGCGTATGGCCGGGCGTGTGCAGCACATCGCCGCGCAACTGGCCAATGTGGAAACTGTCACCTTCGGTGAACAACTGGTCGAATTGCGAGCCATCCCGCTGGAACCGTGTGCCTTCGTTGAAGATTTTGCCGAAAGTGTTCTGCACGACGGTGATCTTTTCGCCGATTCCGATCTTTCCGCCCAGGCGTTCCTGCAAATAGGGCGCGGCGGACAGGTGGTCGGCATGGACATGGGTTTCAAGAATCCAGGCGACCTCCAGCCCAGCATCACGGATGAATTCGACCACCGCATCGGCGGATCGCGTATCGGTCCGGCCCGAGGCATAGTCGAAATCCAGCACGGAATCGACGATGGCGCAGGCACGCCCCTCGGGTTCCTGCACGACATAGGTGATGGTGTTGGTGGCTTCGTCAAAGAACGAATGGATTTTCGGGGTCATGGTCATGGCCTCGTGAGTTGCTTTGGCGCCAATATGGACATCTTCCATACATATTTCAAGAATTGAATATGAAAAGCGGCATCGGATTGACCTGCATCAAGGCGCGGCCCCGCCGTCTGGGCCAAGTCTGGTGCGAACAGGGAGGTGCCGATGACAACGATGTCCGAGCGCAAGGCCAGTCTGGAGGCCCGTCTTGCCATTCTGAAGGCACGGCTGGTGCAGATCGACGATGAGCTGGGGTCGCATCAGTCCAGGGACTGGGAAGATCTGGCCACCGAGCGCGAGGCCGACGAGGTGCTGGAAGGCATCGGCGTCAGCGGCTTGCAGGAAATCCGCCAGATCGAGTCCGCGTTGCAGCGGATTGCGGCGGGCGACTACGGCATCTGCACGAAATGCGGCGCCGATATCGCGGCCGAGCGGCTGGATGTGCTGCCACATACGCCGTTCTGCCGGAACTGCGCGCCCTGAGCGCGCGCCAGGGAAGGATCCCGACATGACCCCAAAGGAGCTGAGCACCCGAATGGCCCATCTTGCCCACAAGGCCGCAGATCTGTCGCACAATGATCCCGCCCTGACGGCTCTGCTGGCCGAGCTGGAGGAGCTGTCGCGCATCCTGCCCGCCTCGATCGAGCCCGATATCGGCGACGAGACGTTGGACGATCTGTTCGACAACATGCCCGTCTGACCCCACATCGGCGCAACTGAGCCGCGCATGGTCTTGCCAAAGCCCCCCCCGCGCCTGTTAATGCCCCGGAACTGATGACAGGAGGCCGGGGGATGGCGGAAGCGGTGCGTCTGGAACGCGAGGACGAGGTTGCGGTGTTGGTCATTGACAGCCCGCCGGTCAACGCGCTGGGGCTGGCGGTGCGGGCGGGGCTTGCCGATGGGCTTGCTGCGGCGCTGGCGGATGATGGCGTCAAGGCCATCGTGATCCGGGCCGAAGGGCGGACCTTTCCCGCCGGAGCCGATATTTCCGAATTCGGCAAACCACCACAGGATCCCTGGCTGCCCGAGGTGTGCAACCGGATCGAGGCCAGCCCGAAACCCGTTGTTGCCGCCGTGCACGGCACCGCTCTGGGCGGCGGGTTCGAGGTGGCATTGTCGGCGCATTGGCGCATTGCGCTGGCCTCGGCCAAGGTCGGCCTGCCCGAAGTGACGCTGGGCATCCTGCCTGGCGCGGGCGGCACGCAGCGTACCCCGCGGCTGATCGGTGCCGAACAGGCGCTGGACATGATGATTTCCGGCAAGCCGGTCCCGGCGGCCAAGGCGCTGGCGATGGGCCTGCTGGACGAGGTGGTCGACGACGATCTGCCCGGCGCTGCCCTGCGGCTTGCCCGGCGCCTGATCGCCGAAGGTGCGGCGCCGCGCCCCACCCGTGACCGGCGCGACGGGATGCGCGATGCCGTGGCCTATGAACAGGCTGTCGCGGCGGCCCGCAAGGCACAGGGCGCCAACCGTCTGCCCGGACCCCGGCGCATCGTCGATTGTGTCGAGGCCGCGCTGCTTTTGCCATTCGATCAGGGCCTGCATTTTGAACGCACGGCGTTTCAGGAGCTTGTTGCCTCGCCCGAGGCTGCCGGTCTGCGCCACGCCTTTTTCTCGGAGCGCCGCGCCGCCAAGATGCCCGAGGCGGCGTCGCCCGCGCGTCCCGTTGCCCATGTCGCGGTGGTCGGCGGTGGGCTGATGGGGGCGGGCATCGCCTATGCCTGCCTCAGCGCCGGCTACAACGTTTCGCTGATGGAGCGCGACCGCGAAGGGCTGGCGCGCGGTCTGGAACGCATCGCCAAGTTGCAGGAAAGTGCCGTCGCAAAAGGCCGCATGTCTGCGGCACAACGCGAGGCGGACTGGGCCCGCCTGTCCGGTGTGATGGATATGGCGCAACTTGCCGGGGCCGATCTGGCGATCGAGGCGGTGTTCGAGGATTTCGACGTCAAGGCCGATGTGCTGCGCGGGCTGGACGCCGTGCTCAAGCCGGGGGCGGTGCTGGCCACCAACACCTCTTATCTGGATGTCGATGCGCTGGCCGCCGTCACCGCGCGCCCGGCCGATGTGGTGGGGCTGCATTTCTTTTCACCCGCGCATGTGATGCGCCTGCTGGAAATCGTGGTCGGCAAGGCGACGGCGCCCGATGCCGTTGCCACCGGGCTTGCGCTGGCCAAGAAGCTGGGCAAGGTCGCGGTGCGGTCGGGGGTCTGCGACGGGTTCATCGGCAACCGCATCCTGACGGCCTATCGTCAGGTCGCCGAATTCCTGGTCGAGGATGGCGCGACTCCGGCACAGGTTGACCGCGCCATGCGCGCCTTCGGTATGCCGCTGGGGCCGTTCGAAGTATCGGATATGGCAGGTCTGCAGATTGCCTGGGCGCGGCGCAAACGGCTGGCCGCCACCCGCGATCCGGCGAAACGCTATGTCGCGGTGGCGGACCGGCTGTGCGAGGCCGGGCGCTTTGGCCAGTCGACCGGCAAGGGATGGTACCGTTATGACGGACGCAAGGCCGTCGAGGATCCGGAGGTTCTGGCTATCATCGAGGCCGAGCGCGCCGCCAAGGGCATCACCCCGCGCAGCTTTGCGGACGCCGAGATCTCGACCCGTCTGATGGTCGCCATGGCGAACGAAGGCGCCAGGATCCTGGCCGAGGGCATTGCCCTGCGTCCGTCCGACATAGATGTGGTCAAATTGTTCGGCTATGGGTTCCCGCGCTGGGAAGGCGGGCCGATGCATTGGGCGGATGGTTTCGGCATTCTGCAACTGAAGAATGCGGTGCAGGACTATGCCGAACAGGCGCCGGATTTCTGGCAGCCCGCGCCGAACCTGGATGCGATGATCCTGAACGGCACCCGCTTTGCCGACCTGAACGAGGGATAGGCCAGCCCCCGTGCCGCCCTTTCGGGCGGCTCGGGGCTTTGGCCCCGGCGACTGGGCGCGCGGCAAGGCGCGGCCAGTCGCGGCTCAGCCCAGCAGCAGCCCGGCGACCACGGCGCCCAACCCCAGCGCCGACAGGGCAAAGGCCCCCAGATTGACCGCCACGACGCGGCGCAGCACGCCCTTCATCCCGTCCTCGTCCAGCCCGGCCTTGCGCGCGCGGCCGACCGCAATGATGCACCAGACGATTCCGGCCAGCCCGACAAGGGTCATCGCTGCCCCGATCCAGATCAACGCCGCCATGTACTGTCCTTTCACCTTGGCCCCCTGAACGCAGGGGGTCACCCGGAACGGGTAACGGGGCAGCACCCCTTGGGCGCGGTCTACCCTTGTCCGCCGCCCGGTGGCAAGGCGCCTTGAACCGCCGCCGCCCGGACGGTAGGGAAGGGTGATCCATACGACGAGGCAGATATGAGCAATCCGACCGATGCCTATGCGGTGACCGCCGACGAGCTGCGCCAGTTCATCGAACGCGCCGAACAACTGGCCGCCGAAAAGAAAGACATTGCCGAACAGGAAAAAGAGCTGTTCGCCGAAGCCAAGGGGCGCGGCTACGATACCAAGGTGATGAAGAAGGTCATCGCCCTGCGCAAGCGCAAGCCCGACGATATTGCCGAAGAAGAAGCCGTTCTCGACATGTACAAGGCCGCACTCGGCATGGGCTGATGTCTGGCCGCGCCCCGTGGCCCGGATCAGGCGGTTGCATCGCAACCGCCTTTTGCAAGGCCACGGACAGGGCGGGTGGCGCCGCCGATCGCCCCTTTCGCCCTGATCGGAAAACTCCGGGGGGCGCCGCGCCCAGGGAGGAGGGGCAGCCTGCCCCCTTTTCCCGGTTGGCCGTGCAACCCGCATCATTCCGGCCTAGTTCGAGACCTGTTCGCGCAGGATCGACGCAGTCAGGGCGACCATCAGGTAGATGCCGGCAAAGATCAGCAAGGCCACCGTGGTATTTTCGAAGGCGCGCGGATAGCTGGCGACATCCGGCGCGACGGGCGCCACCGCCAGCGACAGATAGCGTTGCTGGCGGTTTGCCTCGATCCGGGCGATTTCCAGTTGCTGGGCCGCTTGCGTCAACAGCAGTTGCCGGGTCTGCACATCGCCCTGGGCAACCAGCAGCTCCGATTGCACCTTGGCCAGCGACCGGCCGCTTTCGCCATCCTCGGTCAGGCGTGCGCGCAGATTGGCGATTTCCTGCTCCAGGGTGCCGATCCGGCGCTGCACGGGTTCGACCCTTGCACGGTTCGGGCTGGCATTCGACAGCATCTGCGCCAGGGCCAGGCGTTCCTGGGTCAACTGGGTTTCCAGCGCGGTGATCTGGCTGGACAGCAGGGTGATTTCCACCTCGCTGGACAGCACCTTGTTGCGTTCCTGCAATTCGACAACCCGCTGCTGCGAGGCCATCAGCTTGGCCTCTGCGTCGTCATAGCTTTCGCGCGCGCCTTTCATCTGGTCGCCGCGCAGCCGTTCCGACAGGTGGTTGACCTGTTCTTCCGCGTATCGGATCAACTCCCGGCTCCAGGCTGCCGACAGGTCGGGACTGGGGGCCGAGACCTCCAGCTTGATGATCCCTTCGGTCTGGTCGTACGAGATCTGCACGTTCTTGCGATAGATCTTGTAGGCCGCCTCGATCGAGGTGGCATCTTCCAGGCGTTGCAGCGGATCTACGGAGGGATCCGCGAAATACCGGCGGAACCCGACGGCCTGATCCAGCCGCAGCATGGCATCGCGGGATTGCAGATAGCCCTGAACGGCGATGGAATCCTGCGACGTGGCGAATTGCGTGCCCGAAAACAGCCCGCCCAAACCGCTGGCGGCCGGGCTTTCGGCCTGCTGGATCACGAATTCCGAACGTGTCGCATACAGCGGTGTTGCCAGCACGGCGTAGTAGAAGGCCGCAATCAACGTGGGCAGACCGACGAAAACGCTCAGCCGGACCCACAAGAGCAGCATCCGGCGCCGACGTCGGCGGCCGATATCGCGCTGGATGCGCTCGATGTCCGAGGCGTGGCTGTGTTCGGCCCGCAACTCTGGCGAGGGCAGGCGCGTCGGACTGGCAAGTTGCGGAAGCTGCGGATCCTGCGGCGTGGTCGCCAGCGCGCGCGAATGGCCCTGTGCATCGTCCCCCGGCGCACTGCCCGCGCTGACGATATCCAGCACGCTGCTGCGCCCGAAGGGATCCATGCCGGCCTTGCGCAACTGGCGCACCGCGTCGAAATCCGATGTGGCGGCAATCTGGTGCTTTTCGGCCATCCGCCGCGCAAGGCGCAACTGGCGGCCTGTCAGCCCCTCGCGCCGGATCGCGTCGATCTCTGCGTCAATGGCCATGTCCTGCGCGGGCGTGACCTCGCCCGTGGCGGGCTCGGCCCTGCGCGCGGCTTTGGTCGCGGTCGGGAACATGTCGGGGCCGAAACCGTCGTCCTGCGGTTCCAGCAGATCCACGGCATCCGGTGGGCGGCGCAGCGCGGCCGAGGGGCGCGCGGCAGGTGCGGCAGGCACCGGCAGGCGGATGCGGAACCGGGTGGCTTTAGGCATTGTAGTCATACAGCCGCTTTGCCTCTTCCAGAGTATCGAACATATACAGTTGCCCGTTCTTCAGCACCGCGGCCGAACGGCAGAACTTTTCAAGCGTCTGCGCCTGATGCGAGACGATCACGACAGTGGCATTGCGCAGCCGGTCGCGCAGGATGCTGCCGGCCTTGCGGTTGAAGTTGACATCGGTGGTCGAGGGCATCCCCTCGTCGATCAGGTAGATGTCGAATTCCATTGCCAGCATCAGGGCAAAGGAGAACCGCGCCCGCATCCCCTGACTGTAGGTGCCCACCGGCATGTCGAAATATTCGGCAATGTCGCACAGCCAGCGGCAGAAAGCCTCGACATAGTCGGGGTCCAGGCCATAGAGGCGGGCGATATAGCGCGAATTTTCCGTCGCGGTGTGCCGGTTGACCACGCCGCCCATGAACCCCAGCGGAAAGCTGATGCGGCTGGTGCGGCTGATCTTGCCTTCGTCAGGTTTTTCCAGCCCGGCCATCATGTTGATGATGGTGGTCTTGCCCGTGCCATTGGGGGCCAGAATGCCCAGGGAATTGCCCGGCTCGACCCGGAACGAGGCCCTGTCCAGGATCACCTTGCGGGATTTCCCGGTCCAGAAACTTTTGGAAACGCCTTCGAATTCGATCATCTTGCTGCTCCGGGCGGTCAGGTCTGCCCGTGTCCTGCGGTACTTTTTACAGGTTTTCCTTGGCGCAGGGTTAATCGTTCAATGAGGCATCATTATGTCTGAGCCGCCGGGGGGCAGCAACGGGGAATCCCCGGCGATTGGCCGCAGGTCAGGGGGCCTTGCGTTCGGGGCCCGCCGCGCCCTATGGCTGACCGGCAAGAGGAGAACCGCCCGATGACGCCGCTTGATACTGCCCATGCCGCGATGCTGGCCGACCCCGAGGATGACGCGGCGCGGCTGCGCTATTACCGCAGCCTTGCGGATGCCGAACTGTTCCTTCTGCTGAGCGACGAGGCCGAGGGGACGACCGTTTCCCCCCGCGTCTTTCCGCTGGAGGATGGTCCGGTGGTGCTGGCCTTCGACACCGAGGAACGGATGGTCGATTTCACCGGGGTTGCCGTGCCCTATGCCGCCTTGCCGGGCCGGGTGATCGTGGCGCAGTTGGCGGGTCAGGGCATGGGAATCGGGCTGAATCTTGGCACGCCGGACAGTGTCTGGCTTATGGGATCCCATGCGGTGGACTGGCTGGCCGCCGTGCTGGGCCAGACCCCGGCGGAAACACGGGGCCGTCCGATCGCCATCCACACGCCGGGGGCGCTGGAGCCGGAACTGGCCGAGGCGCTGGAGGTTGCGGTTTCGGGGGCCGGGGGGCTGGCGGCTGCGGCGGTGCTGGTGCGCGCGGCCTGGCAGGATGGCGGGCAGGGCCTGCTGTTGGCGTGGCTGGGGGCGCGCAGCAGTGCCGAACCCGCCCTTGCGCGCGCGTTGGCCGAGGCGCTGGCGTTTTCCGGGCTGGATCAGGCTGCCGTCGATATGGTGTTCCTGCCCGACACCGACCCTGTCGCGCGTCAGATCCTTGCGCTGGGGCGCAGCATCCCCTTGCCCCCACCGCCTGCGGCGCCACCCGAGCCACAGCCCCCGTCTGCGCCGGGCATGAACCCGGACCGGCCGCCGCGCTTGAAATGACCGGGCGGGCTTGGCCTTTTTTCCTGCTCGGCTAGACTGGCGGCAAAGGCAGGAGGAACCGATGCCAAAGGCCGCACTCATAGGACCGGATGCAACAGGCGCAGGTCTGGCCGCGCGGTTCGTCCTGAATGGCTGGGATGTTGCCATCGCGGATCCGCAGGTCGATCTGGCGGCAACGCTGGCGCGGGCGCGGCAATGGCTGCCCATGCTGAGCGACGGGGCATTGCCCCCAGAGGGCAGGCAGATCCATGCGAAGGACATGCAGGAAGCGGCGCAGGGCGCTGATTATGTTCATGTATTCGGCGCCCGCAATCTTGCGGATCTGCCGCGTCTTGCATCCGGTGCGGTGCTGTGCTGGTCGGGCGATGTGGATCAGGGCGCCGGGATCGAGGTGTCTTTTGCCGATCCGGCCTGGCTGCTGCCTCTGGCACTGTTGATGTATCGCGCGAATATTTCTGATCAATGCATTGATAAAGTGAAGAAAATATACCAGAGACTGGGCATGGCGCCTGTCTGGCGGCAGCCAGACGGCACGGCCCACGCGGCCTTTGCCGATGGCGCGCCGATGACGGGGGCAGAGATTGCGGCACTTGGTCCGGGACTGCTGGCCGCCTGCGGCGGGCTGACGGGGGCGGAACGTGACGGGGCGCTCGTCGGGATGTTGCGCAGCCTGAAGGAGCGCGATCTTGGTGCGGGCCGTGCGTTGAACGCCGCCGATGCACAGCGGCACCGGGCGGCCACAGCGGACGACGGGGCGCTGGTCCGGTTGCAGGTTCTGCCATCCTGGATCGACTACAACGGTCACATGACCGAAAGCCGCTATCTGTATGCCTGTTCCGAGACCACCGATGCCTTTTTGCGGCGCATCGGGGCGGGGCTGGACTATGTGGCGACGGGATTCAGCTATTACAGCGCAGAAACGCATATCCGGCATCTGGGCGAAACCAGGCTGGGCGACAGGCTGACCGGATCGGTTCAGGTGCTGATGGCCGATGCCAAGCGGCTGCATCTGTTTGTGACCCTGCGCCGCGGCGATCAGGTGGTGGCGACGCTGGAGCAGATGTTGCTGCATGTCGATATGCGGGCCAATCGCGCCTGTCCCGCGCATCCCGATGTGTTGGCCCGGCTGATGCCCATCTCCGAGGCGCACAAGGCCCTGCCACGGCCCGCGGGGGCAGGCCGGCGTGTGGGCGACGGGCGCTGATGGTGCCCGCTAGCGGACGGCCTGCACCTTTTTGAGATAGGCGGCGACAGCCTCGCGGTCGCTGTCCGGAAGTTGGGCGAAATTCGCCACGACCAGCGCCATATGCCCGCCCGCGCTGTCGAAATCGGGGGTGAAACCGCTGGTCAGATAGGCCACGATCTCGCCTTCGGACCAGTCCAGCCCGCCGGGCGTGATGTTGGGCACCCGGCCACGCCCGCTGGGATCCGGGCCGCCGCCCAGCCAGCGATCGGCATCCGGTGCCCCGGTCAGCGTGTTGCGCGGGGTATGGCATTCACCGCAATGGCCCAGAACCTCTGCCAGATACCGCCCCCGCTTTTCCGCGTCTGTCAGGCCATCGTCCGGCACGATCCAGCCGCTGCGCCCGAATGCGAGTTTCCACAGGCCAATGCCACGCCGGACCTGCAATGGCAGCGGCAGGTCATGGGGCTGGCTGGCAACGGGCGACGGCGGCAGATTGGCCAGATAGCCATGCAGATCGACCAGATCCTGCGGGGCCATCCCGCGATAACTGTCCCAGGGAAATGCGGGATAATAATGCCGCCCCTCGGGCGACACGCCTTCGATCACGGCATCGGCCAGCGCACTGACTGACCATCCGCCGATGCCATGCACCGGATCGGGCGAGATGTTGGGCGCGACGAACGTGCCAAATGGCGTGGGAAACGCCTGACCGCCCGACAGGACCAGCCGCTCGTCGCCCTGGGCCCCCTGTGCCATGTGGCATGATCCGCACCCCGCCGCGAGAAACACCTGTTCGCCGCGCACTGGATCCGAGATCAGGCCCGCGAACATGTCCGGGTCGATCTGTTGCGGTCTGGTCAGCGCCCAGAAAGCGGCACCGCCGACAAGAATCGCTCCGATCACGATATATCTCAGGCGGCTCATGGCGACGCTCCCGATCATGGGCTTGGTTGGCTCTGGCCGTGCGGCGCCGGAACTGTGCCCCGGAAGCCCCCGTCTGTCCAGTCTGACGGTGCCATGCAACACTCAGGGAGGGGAAATCCTGACCCGTGGCGATCCGCCGGAATTGACCGTCAGCGCCTCGGGCCAGCCGAACACCCATTCGAATGCCGCCAGCGCCAGACAGATCGCCACAACGCCCAGAACCAGCAGAACCTGACGCAGCGATGGCGGGCGTCGCGCCCATTTGGCCATGCGCAGGAACCAGATCATGTTCATGGCGGTCTATTCCTCGACGAAGCGCACCTTGCCGATATAGGGAAGATTGCGGTTGCGCTGCGCGAAATCAATGCCGTAGCCGACCACGAATTCATCGGGGATCTCGAACCCGGTCCAGGTCGCCTTGATTTCCACTTCGCGGCGGGTAGGCTTGTCCAGCAGCGCGCAGACCTCCAGCCGGCGCGGCTCGCGCGATAGCAGCAGGTTCTTGACATGGTGCAGGGTAAAGCCGGTATCGACAATATCCTCGACCACCAGCACGTCGCGGCCCGCGATCTCGCCCCGCAGATCCTTGAGGATCCTGACCTCGCGGCTGGAATGCATCGCATCTCCGTAAGACGACGCCTCCAGGAAGTCGACTTCGACCGGAAGGTCGATCTCGCGCACCAGATCGGCGATGAACACGAATGACCCGCGCAGCAGACCGACGACAACCAGCTTTTCGGCGTCCTGGAAATGCGCCGTTATCTCGCGCGCAAGCGCCTCGACCCGCGCCGCGATGGATTTGGCCGAGATCATCTGGTCGATGACATAAGGCTTGTGCGACATGACCGCCCCTTGATTTCCGCACCCGCTTTACCCCATAGGGCAGGGCGAAGCCTTCCGCAACCGACCCGAGGCCGATGCCAACCCATCACGAGACCCGCCGCCTGCCGTATTCGGCCTGCCAGATGTATGATCTGGTGGCCGATGTTCCGCGCTATCCCGAATTCCTGCCGTGGAATGCGGCGGCGCGCATTCGCAGCCGAACGCCGCTGGAGGGCGGGCGCGAGGTGATGGAGGCGGATCTGGTGATCAGCTTCAAGGTGTTCCGCGAACGGTTCGGCAGCCGCGTGGTGCTGGATCCAGCGGCGATGACGGTGGATACCGAATATCTCGACGGGCCGTTCAAATACATGAAATCGACCTGGTCATTCCGCGACCACCCCGAGGGTGGCTGCGAGGTGACGTTCTTTGTGGATTTCGAATTCCGCAACGCGATCCTGCAAAAGGTGATCGGCGTGGTCTTCAACGAGGCGATGCAGCGGATCGTGCGCGCGTTTGAAACGCGGGCGAAGGCGCTGTATTCCGCCGGCTGAGCGCAGGCCCCAGGCCGGGACCGGGGGGCAAGCCCCCGGAAGTCCGATCAGGGCGACAGGGCACCGGCCCGGTCTGCCAGGGTTAGAGCCGGACCACCCGGACCGACTGGCCGACGGCGGACAGTGCAATTTCGCCCCGGCACAGGCGCAGGGCGTCCTGACCGAAAACCTCGGCGCGCCAGCCCCGGAGCGCGGGCAGGTCGCGTTCGCCGGCGGCGATGGCGTCCAGATCGGCGGTCGGGGCAATCAGCTTGGCCGCGACGCCCGATTCTTCGGACTTGGCCTTGAGCAAGACGCGCAGCAGATCGGCAAGCGCGGGATTGACCTGCAACTGGTCGCGGCTGGTGTCGGGTTTGGGCATGTCGTCGGGGCGCATTTCCGTGCCGGCCTTGACGGCGGCCAGGATGCCATCGGCAATGTCGCCCTTGCGGCCATCGCGCAGCAGCAGGCGCGCGCGGCCAAGTTCCTCGAGCGTGGTCGGGCGGGTCGAGGCGAGTTCCAGCAGCGCATCGTCCTTGTAGATCCGCGACCGGGGAATGTTGCGGCTCTGGGCATGTTCCTCGCGGAAGCGCGCCAGTTCCTTGACAACGGCGAGGAAGCGGCCCGAGGTGGTCCGGGTCTTGACGCGCATCCAGGCGTCTTCGGGCGTGACGATATAGGTCGCAGGTTCGGTCAGCGCCGCGAGTTCCTCTTCGACCCAATGGATGCGGCCGGATTTCCGCAACTGGGCCGAGAGGTTTTCGTAGATCACGCGCAGATGGGTTACATCGGCCAGGGCATATTCGCTTTGTGCCCGCGTCAGCGGGCGGCGCGACCAGTCGGTAAAGCGGCTGGTCTTGTCGAGATCGGCCTTGGCGATCTTCTTGACCAGCGTTTCATAGCCCACCTGTTCACCAAAGCCGCAGACCATGGCGGCGACCTGGGTGTCGAACAGCGGTTTGGGAAAGACGCCGCCTTCGACGAAGAAGATTTCCAGGTCCTGACGCGCGGCATGGAACACCTTGACCGTCGCCTCGTGGCGCATCAGGTCATAGAGCGGTTCCAGAGACATCTCGGGGCCTGCGATCGGATCGACCAGTACGGCCAGGCCATCGGCGCCGGGCAGGGCAAGCTGGATCAGGCACAGCTTGGCCCAATAGGTCCGCTCGCGCAGGAATTCGGTGTCGATGGTGACATAGGGCTGCGCCTTGGCCAGTTCGCAGAATTCCGCCAGCGCGTCGGTGGTGGTGATGGTGTGCATCGGTCCTCTGGGTGCGGGGGTATCCCGCGTTTGGCCGCGCGGGCCTTGTGGTCGCCCGTGGGCGATGCACCAGACTTAGACGGGTGCGCGTGAAATGAAAAGCCTGTGATCGGCCCCTGTCCATGCGTGCGCGGCGGGTAGAGTCTAGTCCTGATCCTGAGCAGAGGACTCGCGGTCCTGCCAGCGGCCGCGGAAGCCTTGGGCGACCACGAATTTCTCTGACGAATCCGAGCGCGAGGCCGGGGGCTTGACGTTCGCCACCTTGGTGAAGTTGCGCTTCAGCGTGGCTTGCAGTTCGTTTTCCGCGCCGCCCGCCAGCACCTTGGCCACAAAGGTGCCGCCGTGTTCCAGCACGTCAAAGGCGAATTCGGCCGCCGCCTCGCACAGCGAGATGATGCGCAGGTGGTCCACCTGGCGGTTGCCCGAGGCTGCGGCGGCCATGTCGGACATCACGACATCGGCCTTGCCGCCCAGCCAGCCCTTGACCAGCGCATCCGCCTCGTCGGCCATGAAATCGAGCTGATGCAGTTCCACGCCGGGAATCGGTTCCATCTCTTGCAGATCCACCCCGATGATGCGGCCCACGGGTTTGCCCTTGCGCTCGCCAAGCGCATTGACGCGGGGCACGGCCACCTGTGACCAGCCGCCCGGTGCGCAGCCCAGATCGACGATCCGGCCACCGGGTTTCAGGAACCCGTAGCGGTCATCAAGCTCCATGATCTTGTATGCCGCGCGGCCGCGAAAGCCGTCTTTTCTGGCGCGCTGCACATAGGGGTCGTTCAACTGCCGTTCCAGCCAGAGCGTGGAGGACAGCTTGCGCCCCTTGGCGGTTTTCACCCGCACGCGCAGATCGCGCTGGCCACGGCCGGAGGTGTTCTTTTCGGTCATCTGTACGGCCCGTCTCCTAGAACGCCATCCGCGCTCATCTGTGCATATAGCAGCCCTTCGCGCAGGCCGCGATCCGCGACCGACAGCCGGTCGGTCGGCCAGCAGCGCATCAGCGCCTGCAAGATCGCCGCGCCCGACATGATCAACGCGTGCCGGTCGCGCCCGATGCGCGGATCGGTGCGCCGCCCTTCGGGACCAAGCGACAGGTAATCCTGGATCACCGTGTCGATTTGCCCCGAGGTCATGGTCAGGCCGTCCACCTTGGTCCGGTCATAGCGGCGCAGGCCCAGAAAGCTGGCGGCGACTGTGGTGATGGTGCCGCTGGTGCCGATGATCTGAAAGCCTTCGCGCGGGTTGTCGGAATTATAGGGGGAAAAGCTGGAAAGCTGCTCTTCGAAATACCAGCTCATCAAGGCAAACCGTGCCGCGTCGCTTTCCACATCGCCGAATTGTTCGCGCAAGGTGGCAACCCCCAGCGGGACCGAAATCCAGTCCACCACCCGCGCTTGCGGCCCGTCGCCATGGGTCTTGAACCCGGCGTGGAACCGCATCAGCGCATTGGGGCGGTCATGCTGGGGCACCCCGGTGAGGTCGAGCCACACCAGTTCGGTCGATCCGCCGCCGATATCCACCACCAGAAGTTGTTCGGTGCGCCGCTGGACCAGCGGCGCACAAGAGACGACGGCAAGCCGCGCCTCCTCTTCGGGGGGGATGATCTCCAGCGTCAGGCCAGTTTCGCGCCGGATCGCGCGCATGAAATCGCGCGAGTTGCTGGCGCGGCGGCAGGCCTCGGTCGCCACAAGGCGCATCCGGTTGACGCCATGGGTTTCCAACTTTTTCTGACAGATGCGCAGGGCCTGAACCGTCCTGCCCATCGACGCGCGCGACAGCCGCCCCGAGCTTTCCAGCCCGATGCCAAGCTGGACAGTCTTGGAAAAGCTGTCCACGACATGAAACTGACCTGCCCTTGGCTGGGCGATCAGCATCCTGCAACTGTTGGTGCCAAGGTCCAGCGCCGCGTAAAGCGGCGCCGGTTCGGCCGATTTGCGGGTGCCGGACGATTCGACCGGCCGGACAATGCCCCCTGGCACTGCCCGTTCATTCGGGAACGCGTCCGCACCCTGGGGACGCTGGGGCGCCATTTCCGCCCTCCGATATCTGGTTGGAACCAACGTAACCCCCGCAACCCGCTGGCGCAAGGGCCGCTCTGCACCCTGCGGGCTGCTGCAATGCACAGGCTGCGTTGCACCAGCCTGCCCGATGGGCTATGGCGCCCCAACCCGTGATGGAGAGCGCCATGACCAGCAAAAGCAGCACCGGACACAACGGCCTGACCTATGCCGACGCGGGGGTCGATATCGACGCCGGCAATGCGCTGGTGGACCGCATCAAGCCGGCCGCCAAGCGGACCGCACGTTCGGGCGTCATGGGGGGCCTGGGCGGGTTCGGGGCGCTGTTCGACCTCAAGGGCGCGGGATATTCCGACCCGATTCTGGTGGCGGCCACCGATGGTGTGGGCACCAAGCTGCGCATCGCCATCGACACCGGCAATGTCGATACGATCGGGGTCGATCTGGTGGCGATGTGCGTCAACGATCTGGTCTGCCAGGGGGCAGAGCCGCTGTTCTTCCTGGATTATTTCGCCACCGGCAAGCTGGAGCTGGATCAGGCGACCCGCATCATCACCGGGATTGCCGCAGGCTGCGAGGCCAGCGGCTGTGCGCTGATCGGCGGCGAGACGGCGGAAATGCCCGGCATGTACCATGGCGGCGATTTCGACCTCGCAGGGTTTGCCGTCGGGGCGATGGAGCGCGGCAGCGACCTGCCGGCGGGTGTGGCCGAGGGCGATGTTCTGCTGGGCCTGGCCTCGAACGGGGTGCATTCCAACGGCTACAGCTTCGTGCGCAAGGTGGTGGAGCTGTCGGGGCTGGGCTGGGATGCGCCTTCGCCCTTTGGCGATGGCACGCTGGGCGCGGCGTTGCTGGCGCCGACGCGGCTGTATGTCAAACAGGCTTTGGCGGCGGTGCGGGCGGGTGGCGTGCATGGGCTGGCCCATATCACCGGCGGCGGCATTACCGAAAACCCGCCCCGTGTGCTGCCCGAGGGGCTGGCCTGCGCCATCGACCTGTCGTCCTGGGATCTGCCGCCGGTGTTCCGCTGGTTGGCGAGCACGGCCAACATGTCCGAGCCCGAACTGCTCAAGACCTTCAACTGCGGCATCGGCATGATGCTGGTGGTGGCCCCCGATCAGGCAGAGGCGGTTTCTGCGCTGCTGACCGGGATGGGCGAAAGCGTGACGCGCATGGGCACCATCGTGCCGGGCGACGGGGTGATCTATTCCGGCACGCTGCTGTGAAACGGGTTGCGATCCTGATCTCGGGCGGCGGGTCCAACATGGTCCGCCTGGTCGAGAGCATGACCGGCGATCATCCGGCGCGCGCCGTTCTGGTTGCCTCGAACGATCCGGCGGCCAGCGGGCTGGACAAGGCGCGCGCCATGAGCGTGCCGGTCGCCGCTGTCAGCCACCGCGCGTTCAAGGGCGACCGCGCGGGATTCGAGGCGGCGCTGTTGCAGCATATTAATGCGACGGCCCCCGATATTCTGTGTCTTGCTGGGTTCATGCGGGTGCTGACCCCGGCCTTCGTGCAACGATTTGAAGGGCGGATGCTGAACATCCATCCCTCGCTGCTGCCGAAATATCCGGGCCTGCACACCCATCAGCGCGCGCTGGAGGCTGGCGATGCCGAGGCCGGTTGCACCGTGCACGAGGTGACGCCCGTGCTGGACGATGGCCCGATCCTGGGTCAGGCGCGGGTGCCTGTCCTGGCCGGTGATACGGCAGATACGCTGGCCGCGCGGGTTCTGGTGCAGGAGCATCGGCTGTACCCTGCGGTTCTGCGCCGCTATGCCGCTGGCGACCGGAGCCTCTTGACGCTGTAGGCCCCGGCCTTGCAGCCGCTTTCCGCGCGGCCTAGGCTCTGCCCCGGACAGGGAGGAGCCAGCATGACACAGAACCCGGAAACACCCCTTGGCGACATCATCCGCAAGGCCGAGGCCGGTGGCGCGCGCATCGGCCTTGTGCTGTCGCGGGATGGCACGGTCCTGTTTGGCCACCGCGCCCAAGAGCGGTTCCTGTCGGCCAGCGTGGTCAAGATTGCCATCATGGTCGAGATCTATCGCGCCGCCGATGCCGGACGCCTGCGGCTGGAGGCCCCGGTAACAGTCACGGCCCCGATGATGGCCAAGGGCAGCGGGGTCATGAACCGGCTGGTGCCGGGCTATACCGTGCAGGTGCAGGATCTGCTGTATCTGATGATGGCGATCAGCGACAATACCGCGACCAACCTGCTGATCGAGCGTGCAGGCATGGCGGCGGTCAATGCGACGATGGCGGATCTGGGCATGGCGGGGTCGAACCTGGGCCGTCCGATGCTGGGCCGCCCTGCGACGGCGGACGAGATCGAGAATATCGCCGTCCCGATGGACTATGACCGGCTGATGCAGGCGATCCTTGACGGGCGGGCTGCCTCGCAAGGGGCCTGTGCCGCGATGCTGGATCTGCTGCGCGCCCAGCAGAACGAACGCCGCCTGGCGCGGCATCTGCCCGCAGGTGCCGATTGGGGATCCAAGACCGGGACGCTGGACGGGGTGGTCAATGATGCCGGGTTCCTGCGCACTGCCGATGGCACCGCCTGTCTGTCGATGTTCACCCAAGACTTTGCCCGGATGGTAGATGCCGAAGAGGTGCTGGGCGATATGGCGCAGGCCGCGTTCCGCCTGGCCGGGCTGCTGGACGGCGGATCACGCTAGTTTTCTGGGCAAGGGGGGCTTGCTGCCGCCCTCTGGCCGGTGCCGGGCCAGTGTTTCCAGGTCAGGACGGGCCTGACCGGGATGTCACAGGGCCGGAGGGCGGCAGCCGGGCCAGTCGGTGGCGCGGTGCCAGGCCTGCCCCAGTTGCAGCACGCGGTGATCCTGGCCACGGGGGCCGATGAGCTGCATCCCCATGGGCAGGCCGTCGGCGCCAAAGCCTGCGGGCACGGCCAGCGCGGGCAGGCCCAGCAGGCTGGCCGGGATCACCACCTCCATCCAGCGGTGATAGCTGTCCATCGGGCGGCCTGCGATCGCGGTGGGCCAGGGCTGCGTCTTGGCAAAGGGCCAGACCTGCGCCGTCGGCAAGGCAAGGACGTCGAACCGCGTGAACAGATCGGCGGCCGCCACATTCCACCCCGAGCGCAGCACCGAGGCGCGGTGCACCTCCATGGCCGAAAGGGCAAGGCCGCGTTCGACCTCCCAGATCGCTTCGGGTTTCAGCAGGTCGCGCGTCTTGGGATTGGCATGCCAGGGTGCAAGTTTGGTGGCGGCCGACCAACTGCGCAGGGTGGTCCAGGCATCCCACAACCGCTCGGCCGGAAAGGGGGGCGCGACGGATTCGACGATGCAGCCCATGGCGGTAAAGCCATCCAGCGCGCTTTGGCACAGATCGAGGATGCCTGGCTCCATGGCATAGGCACCGCCCCAGTCGCCCAACCAGCCGATGCGCAGGCCCTTGGGGTCGATGTCGAGCCCCTGGTCGAACGCCTCTACCGGACGGCCATGGGGCAGACGCGGGTCGGGGACCGCCAGCACATTGAGCAGCCGCGCCAGATCGACAATCGAGCGCGCCATGGGGCCGCCTGTCGCCAACTGGTCAAGGAAGGTATCCCCCACCGGATCAACCGGCACCCGGCCCCAGGTGGGGCGGAACCCATAGACGTTGCAAAAGGCCGCAGGGTTGCGCAGCGAGCCCATCATGTCCGAACCATCGGCGAGCGGCAGCATCCGCGCCGCCAGCGCCGCCGCAGCGCCACCGGACGAGCCGCCGGAGGTGCGGGTCAGGTCATAGGGGGTGGCGGTGGCGCCATAGATCGGGTTGTAGGATTGCGATCCAAGGCCGAATTCCGGCGTATTGGTCTTGCCGATCAGGATCGCACCGGCGGCACGCAGGCGGCGGGGCAACATGTCGTCCTTGTCGGGGATGTTGTCGGCCAGGATCGGCGAGCCCCAGGTGGACCGAATGCCCTTGACCGCCGTCAGATCCTTGACCGCCATCGGCAGCCCGTGCAGGGGACCGCGCCGGTCCAAGGGCACGGCATCGGCCTGGGCGGCGTCGGCCAGCAGGCTGTCGCGGTCCCGCAGGGCCACGATGGCGTTCACCGGGCCGTTCACAGCCGCGATCCGGTCGAGAAAGGCGCCCATCACCTCGACCGCAGAGGTGCGGCCCGTGGCCATGGCGGTCGCAAGTTCGGTTGCGCCCAGTTCGATCAGCCCGCTCATGTTGCCCCCTAGATCCTGGTTCGGGGGCAGCGTTTCACAGCCCGGCGGCGGCGTCCAGCCCCCGGTCCGGTTTGCCGTTGCGGTGGGTGTCGCGGCGCGTGGCGCCCAGGGTGCTGGCGGTCAGGTCGGGGGCCAGCGCGCGCATGGCATCGCAATGGGTCAGAAACACCTGTCCCGTCAGATGATCCAGGAAATGCGACCGCGCCAGCCGGTCCATCACCGGGCCCTTGACCTCGGACAGATGCAGCGTGATGCCCGCTTCGGCCAACCGTGTTGTGATCGCTTCGAGCGTTTCCAGCGCCGAGGCATCGACGGCATTCACCGCCGGAAACATCAGCACCACATGGCGCAGGGCCGGGGTTTTGGCCACGCAGCCGTTCACCGTGTCTTCGAGAAAGCGGGCATTGGGGAAATACAGGCTCTCATCCACCCGGATCGACACCACATCGGGGGCCGTGACCACCTCGTGCCGGTCAACGTTGCGGAAATGCTCGGTCCCCGGCACCTGGCCGACGATGGCGACATGCGGACGCGACGTCCGATACAGGTGCAGCGCCAGCGACAGCAGGACGCCTGCGGTGATCCCGGCCTCGACCCCGATTCCCAGGGTCACGAGGATGGTAACGGCCATGGCCGCAAAATCGGCGCGGTCATAGGTCCAGGTGCGCTTCAATGCGCCCAGATCGACCAGCGACAGCACGGCAACGATGATGGTGGCGGCCAGGGTCGCCTTGGGCAGAAAGAACAACAGCGGCGTCAGGAACACGGTGGCCAGCGCCATGCCGATGGCGGTATAGGCGCCCGCCGCAGGGGTTTCCGCCCCGGCGTCGAAGTTGACGACCGAACGGGCAAATCCGCCGGTGACAGGAAAGCCGCCCGAAACCGCCGCCCCGATGTTCGAGGCGCCAAGCGCGATCAGTTCCTGATCCGGGTCGATGCGCTGGCGTCGCTTGGCCGCCAGCGTCGAGGCGACCGAGACGGTTTCGACATAGCCGACGATGGAGATCAGCAGCGCAGGCACCGCGATCTGGGCCCAGAGCGTCAGATCGAACGGGGGCAGGGTGGGCATCGGCAGACCCTTGGGCACATCCCCCACGATGGACACGCCTTGCCCGGCGAGATCCAACCCCCAGGTGGCCAGGGTGGTGGCCGCCACTGCCACCACAGGGGCAGCGCGGGCAATGATATTGGCAGGCAGATCCGCCAGCCCGCGGGCCTTGAGAAACGGCTTCAACCGGCTGCGCGACCAGAACAGAAAGGCCAGAGTGGGCAGCGCCAGCGCCATGGTGACAGGATTCAGCGTTCCCAGCGCGCCAACGATCGCGCCCAGCGTCTCGATCAACGTATGCCCTTCGGCGCGGATACCCAGCAGATGCGGCACCTGTCCGGCCGCGATCAGCAGACCCGAGGCGGTGATGAAGCCGGAAATCACCGGATGCGACAGGAAATTGGCGATGAACCCCAGCCGCAGCACCCCCATGGCCAGCAGCATCAGGCCGGACAGAAAGGCCATGGCGATGGCGGCCCCCAGATACTCCGGCGTGCCGTGCTGCGCCAGTTGCCCGACCGAGGCCGCGGTCATCAGCGAGACCACGGCAACCGGGCCGACGGCCAGCGCGCGCGAGGTGCCGAAAACCGCATAGATCACCAGCGGCGCAATCGAGGCGTAAAGACCGATTTCCGGCGGCAGCCCGGCCAGCAGCGCATAGGCCAGCGATTGCGGGATCAGCATGATCGTCACGATCAGCGCGGCGATCAGGTCACTGATCAGGGTGTCCCGCGTATAGCTGCGGCCCCAGTCGAGGATCGGGAAATAGCGGCGCATCCGGGAACTCCGTCCTGTCGAGCCGACTGTATATGCGCGCCAGCCGATATATTGCAAGTATTGAATGTGTATTTTACCGGCCCCGCCGGTGTCCTGTTGGGCGGCGGCCCGTTCTCAGGCCGATCGCGGGACCACGCCCAGCAGGTCGAGCGCCGATTCCAGGTCGGGATGCAGCAGGTCGGTGCGGGTCAGCCGGGCGGCCTTTGCCTCGGCGACGATCTGGTCGAATCTTGCACGCAGGGCGATTTTCTCGGCGCCCTTGCAATCGTTCCAGGGGCGGCCTTGCAAGGCCATCACCAGCACGTAATACCAGATGAAATGAGGCTTTTCGCCGCTGTCCAGCAGCTTGCAATAGGCGACGTCCGCCCCCAGCGCGCGCAGGGTTTCGGCGTCGGGGATACCGGCGCGCTGCATCGCGGTGGCGGTGGCAGGGCCGATGCTGTTGATGCTGGTCAGGGGCGTTCCGGTCATGGCGAGGCGCAGAATGCCGCGCATCGCCACTGACGACAAGGGCCGGTTTCGGCTGTCAGATCGACGCCCAGTCGGTGAAGCGCGTCGTCTGGCCACCCTGCTGCTGCGTGGGCCGGGCGGGGGTGCCTTGCTGTTGCTGCGGTGCCGGGGTCTGGCTGCCCTGCTGGGGCGTCTGGGGGGTCATCTGATGGGTCCTGCGATGCCTGTGTTGCGCGTGATCATCGCGCCCCGGTCGCCCGGATTACGATGGTGGCCGTCGTCTAAGTTTAGCGCAAAATTTACGCAAGTCACCTGCGAGTGAGGTCACGAAAACCGGACTATCCGTTTCCGGAATGGCACAAATCTGTCACACAGATGCGGCATTGTCTCACGGCTGCGTGGGGCGGCGGGGCGGGGCGGTCGTGCCCCGCAGCAGTTCCGGGGCCAGCACGATGATCGTCGGGCGGCGCGGCAGATCGTGCAGGCCCAGTTCGATGCTGTTCTGATCCAGTTCAACTATGTCGAATTCGTCCTTCATCCCCTCTAGGAAGATGTCCAGCGAGCGGCCGGAAAACCAGTGCATCGGCAGCACGACCGAGGATCGCAGGCGCGAGATCACCTTCATCATCGTGGCGACGTTCATCGTATAGCCGCCGTCAACCGGCACCATCACGACATCCAGCCGCCCGATGGCCGCATATTGCGCGGCATCGGGTTCGTGGTGCAGATGGCCCAGATGGCCGATGCACAGCCCGGCGGCTTCGAACACGAAGATCGAGTTGCCGTTGCGCCGGATCCCGCCCTCCCAGCCGCCGCGCGCATCGGTATGCACGTTGCGCACGCGCATCTCGCCCAGTTCCACGTCATGCTCGGTCGGGAAATCGGCGGTGCCCCAGCCCTCAAGCACATGGGGAATGCGGGGGTCGGGGTTCGGCGTCCAGTGCGTGCTGTGGGAATTGTTCATCGTGACCACGGTCGGCACATGGTCTCCGCCACCGATATGCCCAGTGTAATCGGTGACAGCGGACAGGCCGCCGGGCGTCTCGATCAGGAACATCGCGTGATAGAGGAACGAGATCCGTACCCGGTTCGGCCCCAAGGGATCGCCAAAGCCTGCCTTGTAGACCACCTCCAGCCCCGGCGCTTCGGCCAATCCGATGCAGTGGCTGGGGATCCGCTCTTGTGCGGCAAGGGGCAAGGCCCCCAGCACAAGGGCGACGACGGCATGGGGAATCAGACGGTGGAACATGGCGGCCTCGGCGTCACGGGTCGTCAGGGGGGAAGGATACCGCAGAATTCCCCCCTGTCAGTCCCCGCGCCGCCCCCTCACGGCAAGGTGAGAGCGCCGCCTGCGCCTGTGCCGCAAGAACGGGCAGGCGCCGGGGTCAGCGCGCCGCGTCGATCAGCGCGGGAATCTCGGCCAGCAGCCCGTCCCGTGTGGCGATGCCGCGTGGCGTCTTGCTGCGCTGGGTTGCCTGGGTCAGCCGAACAAGCGCAAGGCGCTGCCCGTCCCGTTCGGCCCAGCCGACGAACCAGCCCCAGCCGCGGGCATAGTCGAACCGGCCATCCGCACGGCGGGGATAGGCGCTGCCGGTCTTGCCGCGCACCGTCCAGCCGCCTGCCATGATCGGGTCCAGCAACGCCAGCGTCTTGCCGATGGCATCGGGGCCATGGGGCAGGGCGCCCGTGACCAGCCGTGTCATGAAGCGGGCCTGTTCGCGGGGCGATATGCGCAGCGACGATGAAATCCACGCCCGGTCCAGCCCGTTGTTCTGCCCCGGATCGCCCGAGAAATCGGCGTTGCCATAGCCAAGCGCGCGCGCGTGCTCCGTCAGCCGCCGGGCGCCCAGGTCATGGGCAAGCCGCTGCGAATACCAGACAACCGAATGGCGCATCCACTCGGCCGGGCCGGTGTCGCGCCGCCAGGCAGCACCGCCCCAGTCGGGGTCGCCCTCGCGCCAGCGCATCACCGGCGTATCGGCGTCGGTCAACAGCCCTTCGGCATAGCCGATCAAGGCCAGCGGAACCTTGAAGGTCGAGGCAGGGGTCGCGCGGCTGTCGCAGTCGCCTTGCTCCAGCAGCGTGGTGCCAGTGTCGATATCGGTGATCAGCGTGCAGATGGCGGGCGCATCGGCCCGCGCCATCGCCGGCCACAGTGACAAGGCCAGACAAACCAACCCGCGCCACAGCGGCCTAGAACGGAACATCATCGGCCTGTCCCGCTGCGACGACATAAGAGGCCATCACATGTTTCAACCCGGCCTTGTCGAACGCCACCGTCAGCTTGCCGCCTTCGGCGCCGGTCACGGTGCCATAGCCGAATTTCTGATGGAACACCCGCGCGCCGATCTCATGCGCCGGAACGGCCTGTGCGTCGATCACCAGATTGCGCGCTTCGGATGGCGTGGACATGCTGCGCTGGGGCTGGCGGGCCTGCATCCGCTGCCAGCCGGGGGAGTTGTAGACATCGGCCCGCACCGCCCGCGATTCCACACCGGAAACCCCCGCCGCCGCCGCGCCGAACGCCCCGCCATACAGGCCCGGCGGCGTCAGAACCTCGACATGTTCGGCGGGCAGTTCGTCGATGAAACGGCTGGGCAGTTGCGATTGCCACTGGCCATACACGCGGCGATTGGCGGCAAAGGAAATCGTGCACAGCTCCTCGGCGCGGGTGATGCCGACATAGGCGAGGCGGCGTTCTTCCTCCAATCCCTTCACACCGGATTCGTCCATGCTGCGCTGGCTGGGGAACAGCCCGTCTTCCCAGCCGGGCAGGAACACGACCGGGTATTCCAGGCCCTTGGCGGCGTGAAGGGTCATGATGGTGACTTTTTCGGCGGCCTCTTCGGTTTCGTTGTCCATGATCAGGGCGACATGTTCCAGAAAGCCCTGCAAGGTATCGAACTGTTCCAGCGCCTTGAGCAGTTCCTTTAGGTTTTCCAGCCGCCCCGGCGCCTCGGGCGTCTTGTCGGCCTGCCACATGGCGGTATAGCCCGACTCGTCCAGGATGGTTTCCGCCAGGCGGATATGGTCATAGCCGGGCTGCGAGGCCACCACATGCCAGCGGGCTATACCGTCTAGAAACCCGCGCAAGGCCCCCGCCCCGCGCCCGCCGATGCCGCCCTGCGCCAGCAGCGCCGCAGCCCCATCCAGCAGGCTGGCCCCGATGGCGCGGGCGCTGCGCTGGATGTCGCCTTGCGCCTTGTCACCCAGCCCGCGCTTGGGCAGGTTGACGATGCGTTCAAAGGCAAGGTCATCCTCCAGGCTGACCACCAGCCGGAAATAGGCCATGGCATCGCGGATTTCCTGCCGTTCATAGAATCGCGGACCACCGATCACGCGATACGGCAGGCCGATGGTCAGAAAGCGATCCTCGAAGGCGCGCATCTGATGCGCGGCGCGCACCAGGATCGCCATGCCGTTCGGGGAAACCGGGTCCAGCCCACGGCCACCACGCGCCAGCGCCTCGATTTCCTCGCCGATCCAGCGGGCTTCTTCTTCGCCGTCCCAATGGCCGATTAGGCGCACTTTCTCGCCGCTTTCCAGATCGGTCCACAGCGTCTTGCCCAGCCGCCCCTCGTTTCCGGCGATGACGCCGGAGGCGGCGGCAAGGATATGCGGGGTGGAGCGGTAGTTCTGTTCCAGCCGGACCACGACCGCGCCGGGAAAATCCTTTTCGAACCGCAGGATGTTGCCCACCTCGGCCCCGCGCCAGCCATAGATCGACTGGTCGTCGTCGCCCACGCAGCAGATGTTGCGATGGGTCTGGGCCAAGAGGCGCAGCCACAGATATTGCGCGACGTTGGTGTCCTGATATTCGTCCACCAGGATATAGCGGAACCACCGCTGATATTGGGCCAGCACATCCGGGTGGCGCTGAAAGATCGTCACGCAGTGCAGCAGCAGGTCGCCGAAATCCACCGCGTTCAGCGTGCGCAGGCGGTCCTGATAGGCGGCGTACAGCTCGGTCCCGCGATTGTTGAAATGCGAGGCTTCGGAACTGGGCACCTGCTGGGGCGTCCAAGCACGGTTCTTCCAATGGTCGATCAACCCGGCAAGCTGCCGGGCGGGCCAGCGTTTCTCGTCGATGTTCGCGGCCGAGATCACCTGTTTCATCAGGCGGATCTGGTCGTCGGTATCCAGGATGGTAAAGTTGGATTTCAGCCCCACCAGTTCGGCATGGCGGCGCAGCAGCTTGACCCCGATGGAGTGGAACGTGCCCATCCAGGGCATACCTTCGACCGTCTGACCCAGCAGGCGGGCGACACGGTCCTTCATCTCGCGTGCGGCCTTGTTGGTAAAGGTGACGGCGAGAATTTCGTTGGGGCGG
The DNA here is from genome assembly GCF_900156815.1 of Gemmobacter megaterium. Lineage (GTDB taxonomy): Bacteria > Pseudomonadota > Alphaproteobacteria > Rhodobacterales > Rhodobacteraceae > Wagnerdoeblera > Wagnerdoeblera megaterium. Next base: position 561,218 of record NZ_FTOT01000001.1, on the reverse strand, counting down.
GCCTTTCCGATCGACAGCAGATGCGCGATGCGCGTGGTCAGCGCCTTGGTCTTGCCGGTGCCGGCCCCGGCCAGCATCAGGACAGGGCCGTCCAGCGCCTCGACCGCCTGTCGCTGCGCGGGGTTCAGCCCGTCCATATAGGGGGCAGGGCGCGCCGCCATGGCGCGCTGACTAAGGGGGATCTGGGCGGCGGGCATGTCTTGGTCCGGGGTCATGGCCGCCAATATAGCGCCTTTGTCGGCAGGGGAAAGCACTGTTCGTGCTATGTTCGCGTTCTGCGGACGGGAAAGCGCCTGCCCCGCCGCCCAGGGGACCGATCAGCGCCCGGCCGGGTCAAGGCCGGGCTAGGGCCCAGCGCGTTCGGCCCGGACATTCGCCACATTGGCCAGCAGGCGCGGGTAGATGCGGCGCATCTCGGACGCGAAGCGGTCATAGGGCAGGTCGTCGAATTCGCCGTGAAAGGCGATATATTCCATGGATTTGCGGCCCTGCGCATCAAAGGGCTGGAAAATCGAATCCTGCGTGCCATCAAAGGTCAGCACCGCCACCCCCCGCTTGTCGCACATCGCCCGGTCAAAGGCCGGTGTCGCCTTGAGCCACCGCCCGTCGATCTGCAACGCGGTATAGGCGTGCCAACGGAAATCCGGCTCGTCCATCATCGCCTGGAACCGGGGCGAGGTAAGGTGATTGCGGACATCGGCAAAGCCGATGCGCGACGGAATACCAGCGGCACGGGCCACCGCCGCCAGCAGCACGGCCTTGGGCACACAATAGGCCGATGGGGCCGCCAGAACGGCAGATGCGACCAGCGGCTCTGGTGCGACCTGAAAGGCATAGAGATCGTAGGGCACCGCATCGCGCACCGCCGCCGCAAGCGCCACCGCCTTGTCGCGGGCGGTGCCCCTACCGGCATGGGTCGCGGCAAAGGCGCGGATCGCGGGATGGTCGCTGTCGATAAAGCGCGTGGGGCGCAGGGTGGGGGCGGTCATTCCCTGGCCTTGCGCGCGGCAAAGAACTTGTCCACCGCCGCCCGCATGTCCGGGCTGCGCCCCGCGGCCCCTTGCAGGTCGCGCTCCATATTCAGCATCGGCTCCAGATCGGGGTCCGAGGCGCGGGCGATCAGTTGCTTGGTCATGGCCAGCGCCGAGGGCGCGCGTTCGGCCAGCCGGGCACAGATCGCCATCGCCTCGGGCAGCAGGGCCTCTGGCTCGACCACCTGCCAGACCAGGCCCCAGCGTTCCGCCTGCTCTGCCGTGATCCGGTCGCCCAGCAGCATCGCGGCCGAGGCGCGGATGCGGCCCGCCATGCGGGGCAGGAACAGGGTGTTGCCCGCATCGGGCACCAGGGCGATACCCACGAAGGGTTCATAGAAAAAGGCCGACCGGGCGGCGATGACGATATCCGCCGCCAGCGCCAGACCGACCGAGGCCCCGGCACAGGCGCCGTTCACCGCCGCCACGATCGGCAGGGGGGAGCTGCGCATCGCCCGCACGACCGGGTTGAAATGATCTTCCAGCACGCGGGCCAGATCGGGCACCGCGCCGGGGTCGAGCGTGGACAGGTCATAGCCTGCGCCAAAGGCCCGTCCCTCGCCGGTCAGCAGGATGGCCCGTGCGCCACCCTGTTCGGCGCCCCGGATCGCGGCCAGCAGTTCGTCCGCCGTCTGGTCGCGCATGGCGTTCAGCTTGTCGGCGCGGGTCACGGTGATGCGGGCGATCCCGTCCGCGATTTCCAGCCGTACATCGTCCCATGTCATCTGTGATCCTCCCTCAGAAGCGGAACACGCCATAGCCCTGCGGCCCCGGAGGTGCATTCAAGGCTGCCGAGATGGAAATGCCAAGGGCATTGCGGGTATCCACCGGGTCGATCAGCCCATCGTCCCAGATCTGCGAGGTGGAATAATAGGCCGAGAGCTGATCCTGATAGGCGTCGCGCGTGGTGTGCCACAGCGTGTCGAGTTCGGCCTGATCGACATGGCCGGCACGTTTCATCTGATTGGCCTTGACCTCCATCAGCGTGTTGGCGGCCTGATCGCCCCCCATCACGCCGATCTGGTGGTTGGGCCAGGCGAACAGGAACCGCGCATCAAAGGCACGGCCGCACATGCCATAATTCCCGGCACCAAAGCTGCCGTTCACCATGACGGTGAATTTCGGCACATGCGAACAGCTTTGCGCCATGATCATCTTGGCACCATCCTTGGTGATGCCGCGCCGTTCATATTCTTGCCCGATCATGTAGCCGGTGATGTTTTGCAGGAAAATCAGCGGGGTATTGTTCTGGTTGCACAGTTCGATGAAATGCGCGCCCTTGAGGCTGGAATCGTTGAACAATACCCCGTTGTTGCCCAGGATGCCCACCTTGTAGCCCCAGATATTGGCAAAACCACAGACCAGCGTGGTGCCATAGTTCGGCTGGTATTCGTGAAAGCGGCTGCCATCGACGATCCGGGCGATCACCTCGCGCATGTCAAAGGCGGTCTTGATATTGTCGGGGATGATTCCGTACAGCTCGTCCGGGTCGTAGGCGGGTGGCTCGGGTGTCTCGCGCTGGATGGCCCATTTCTGCGGATGTTCCCATTGCGCCACGATCTCGCGGCCGATCAGGATGGCCTCGTCCTCGGTCGCCGCCGGATAGTCGCAGGTGCCCGACACCGAGGTATGCATCCGCGCGCCCCCCAGATCCTCGGTGCTGACGATCTCTCCGGTTGCGGCCTTGACCAGGGGCGGGCCGCCCAGAAACACCGCGCCTGTGCCCTGTACGATCACCGAATAATCCGACAGTGCCGGAATATAGGCCCCGCCTGCCGTGCAATGGCCAAAGACCAGCGACAACTGCTTGACCCCCATCTTCGACAGAAGCGACTGGTTGCGGAAGATGCGCCCTGCCATGTGCTTGTCGGGGAACAGGTCGGATTGCAGTGTCAGGTTGCCGCCCGCGCTGTCGCACAGATGGATCATCGGCATACGGTTCTCGACAGCGATATCCAGCGCGCGCACGATCTTTTTGATCGTCAGCGGATACCAGGCGCCGCCCTTCACGGTCGGATCATCGGCGCGGATGATCACCTCGCGCCCCGAAACCACGCCGATACCGACGATGCAACTGGCCGAGGGGCTTTCGCCATCATACGCCATATTGGCCGCCAGCGAGGACAGCTCCAGAAACGGCGTTCCGGGATCGAGCAGCTTTTCGATGCGCGCGCGCGGGTGCATCTTGCCCTGCCGGGCCAGCCGGTCCAGATCGCGGGCCGGGCGGTCGTGGCGCGCGGCCTGCTGGCGGGCGCGGAACTCGGCCACCAGCGCGCGGTTGTGCGCGGCATAGCGGTGGTATTCGGGCGACGAGCTGTTGAGGCGCGAGACGATCTTTCTCATGCCGGTTCCCCTTTGGGCAGTGTTTCCAGCCGGGCGATCACGGCGTCTTTCTCGAATGTGGCGCCTTCGGCATAGGCGATTTCGGCCAGCACCCCGTCACGCGGTGCCTGAAGCGCGGTCTGCAACTTCATGCTTTCGATGGTCACGAGAGTCTGGCCTGCGGTCACCGCCTCTCCGGGGGTGGCATGGACCGAGACCACGGCGCCGGGCATGGGCGCGCGCAGTTCATCCTCTGCCGCCCCGGTGCCCGCCGCCTCGGCGCGCGGGTCGATCCGGCGCAGGCGATAGGTGCGGCCATGCAGGCGGACCATGGTTTCGCTGTCATCCCCGGCCAGAACCGGGCCGGGGGCGGCACGTTCCACAAGATGGATGCGTCCGTCCACCGACAGGGTCAGCGGGTGGCGGGCCAGCACAGCGATTTCGTGCGTTGCGGGGCCAAGAGTGAATTTGACGGCCATCAGTTCCTCCACTGTCCCATGCGGGCGTGCAGTTCGGGCACGCTGTCGATCAGCGCGGCAAAGTGGTGATCGGCCAGCGCCGCAGCGATCAGCACCTGGTCCAGTGTCGCCGGGTCCGGCGCGGGTTCGGCCAGATCGGCGGCGTGGGTGGCCACGAATCCGGTGGACAGATCGCCGGTGCGAAAGGCCGGATGATCCAGCACGCGGGCCAGATAGTCGATGTTCGTGCCCACCCCCAGCAAGGCCAGATCCCGCAGCGCCGCAATGGACCGCCCGATCGCCTGTGCGCGGTCGTCGCCCCGCACCACCAGCTTGGCCAGCATCGGGTCAAAGTCCGATGTCACCCTTTGCCCGGTGTCCAGCGCGTTTTCGAACCGCAGCCACTCGGCCTGCGGCACGTCCAGCCGCAGGATGCGCCCGGTTTCGGGCAGAAAGCCGTTCTCGGGATCTTCGGCGCAGATCCGGCATTCGATGGCATGGCCCGACAGCGGCACATCGGCCTGCGCCATCGGCAATCCGCGCCCTTCGGCGATGGCCAGTTGCGTTTCCACCAGATCCAGCCCGGTGATTTCCTCGGTGACAGGATGTTCCACCTGTAGCCGGGTGTTCATTTCCAGAAAGAAGAACCGCCCGTCGGCCCCCAGGATATATTCCACCGTGCCCGCATTGCGATAGTTCGCCGCCGATGCCAGCCGAACGGCCGAGTCGCAGATGGCATCCCGCAGGGCGGCGGGCAGGTTGGCGGCCGGCGCCTCCTCGATGATCTTCTGGAACCGGCGCTGGACGGAACATTCGCGTTCCCACAGATGGATGGCATTCCCCGCGCCGTCGCCCAGCACCTGCACCTCGATGTGGCGGGGGTTTTCGACGAACAGTTCGGCATAGACCCGGCCATCGCCGAAATAGCGCAGCGCCTCGCCCGAGGCGATGCGGGCCGCTTCGCGCATTTCTGCGGCCGACCGCACGATGGACATGCCCTTGCCGCCGCCCCCAGCCGCCGCCTTGATCAGCAGCGGAAAGCCGATCTGTTCGGCCTCACGGGCAAAGGTATCCAGATCCTCGGTCGGCATGACAGAGGGGGCAACCGGAACCCCCTGCCGTTCCGCGAAGGTCCGGGCGGAAATCTTGTCGCCCATCAGGTCGATCACATCCGCCGACGGACCGATGAACACAAGCCCCGCATCTTCGACCGCGCGGGCAAAGCGGGCGTTTTCCGACAGAAAGCCATAGCCGGGGTGAATGGCATCCGCGCCCGCCGCCTGTGCGGCGGCGATGATCTGCCCGGCGTCCAGATGGGCGGCCACGGGGGTGGCGCCGACAAGTTCCACCGCCTGCCCAGCCATGCGGACATGGGCGGCGCGCGCCTCTGCGGCGTGATGAACCGCGACAGAGGCAATGCCCAGCCGGTCCAGCGTGCGGATGATGCGGGCCGCGATCTCGCCCCGGTTGGCGATCAGCACCTTGGTGATCTTGCGGGTCATGTGCGGGCCTCCTTTGCCCAGGTCTCCAGGGGGCCGCCGGGGGCCAGCCAGTCGGCGGGCACGGCCACCGGCAGATCCAGCAGTACCTGTGCCAGTGCCTTGCCTTGCGGATCATGCCGCAACGAGGCAACGCCGCCGCCGCCCAGCACCCCATGCAACAACAGGTTCAGCCCCGGCAGCCCCGGCCAGCCGAACCGTTCCACCCGCGTCGGGGCATAATGGGCGAACCATGCGCCCACCCGTTCCGGCGTGACCCCCGACAGGATCGCAGGCACAAAGGCGGGATCGCGGGCGATGATGCCGATATTCGCCATGTCGCCCTTGTCGCCCGAGCGGCCATGCGCCAGCGCGATCAGCGGCACGGTGGGGCCCGACAGCGGCGGCGCGTCGATGGGGGCGGCGGGGCAGGGCGCAGGTGCGGGCAAGACAGCAAAGGGCACGGCGCATTGCCCGCCGGCGTCCTGCACCACCGGGACCACCTGCGCCTTGTCGGCCAGAAAGCTGAACAGCCGCACCACGGGCTGCGGTTTCGGGCGCCCGCCGGCAAATCCCGTCAGGCTTTGCGCCATGGCGGTGGCGGCGGGAAAGATCTCGCGCCCGAAGATCTCCAGCGCGTCTTTGGAGGGGCTGCGCACGGCGATCTTCAACACCACCTCGCGGGTGGACCGGGCCTGCGACTGTGCGCCATAAACGGACTCCGCCCCCAGAACCTCGACCGAGGTTTCGCTGAAGCCGGGCAGCCCCGCCTCGGCGATCAGCCGTGAGGTGCGGCTCAGAATGGCGGCGGCCACCGCCTCGGCCCGTGCCACGGCCTCGCGCCCCGCGATCATCATGGTGATGGAACTGCGCCAGCCATCGCCATAGGTGGCCGATACCTTGAGTGTGCCGGTCGGCGCGCGGCCACGGGCGCCGCTGACCCGCACGCGGTTGTCGCCTGTCGCAACGATCGACACATCGCGCCAGTCGCAGGTGACATCAGGCAGGACATAGGCGCCGGGGTCGCCCACCTCGTAGACCACCTGTTCGGCGATGGTCGCAGGGCTGATCAGGCCGCCGGTCCCGTCAGGTTTGACAATCTCGAAACTGCCATCGGCGGCGCAGAGCGCAATGGGAAAGCCCATGTTGTCCCAGCCCGGCACCGCGCGCCAGTCGGTGACAATGCCGCCGGTGCATTGCGTGCCGCATTCGATGACATGTCCGGCCAGCGACCCGCCCGAAAGTTGGTCGAAATCCTGCGGGCCCCAGCCGAATTCATGGATCAGCGGCCCAAGCACCAGCGCGGAATCCACGCAGCGCCCGGTGATCACCACATCCGCCCCGCGCGCCAGTGCCTGCGCAACGGGAAAGGCCCCCAGATAGGCGTTGACGCTGGCCAGTTTGCCGGGCAGGGCGGCGCCGGTGAACATTTCGGTCACGCCGGGGCGCATCTCCTCGATCCGGGGGGACAGATCATCGCCTTCGACCAGCGCCACCTTCAACGGCAGGCCCAACTCGGCAAACAGCGTGACCAGCGCATCGCGGCAGGCGCCGGGGTTAACCCCGCCCGCATTGGTCACAACGCGGATCTTTCCCGCCGCGATCTCGGCCGCCAGCGGGCGCATGACCAGCGAGACGAAATCGGTCGCATAGCCTGCGGCCGGGTCGCGGGCCTTCATCCGGGCCAGGATCGACATGGTGATCTCGGCCAGATAGTCCATCACCAGATAGTCGATCCCGCCGGAGCGAACGAGTTGCGCCGGGCCTTCGGGGGTATCGCCCCAGAAGCCTGCCCCGCAGCCGATGCGAACGATGCGGCCCATGCTCAGCGCCCCGTCCAGTCGGGTTTGCGCTTTTCGGCAAAGGCGGCAAAGCCTTCGCGCGCATCCTCGGTCCGGGCCATGTTGGCCAGCAGGAACTGGGCATATTCCAGCGCCGGATCGGTGGCCATTTCGCGCACCTTGCGCAGGCCCTGCTTGCCCAGCCGGATGCCGGTGGGCGACTTGTCGGTGATCCGGCCCAGCAGCCAGTCCAGTTTCGCATCAAGCTGATCGGCGGGCACGGCATAGTTGACCCAGCCCTCGGCCGCAGCCTCGGCGCCTGTCACCGGCTCTCCGGTCAGGCACAGTTCCATCATGCGGCGGGGGGGCACGACGCGCAGCAGGAACGGCAGGATCATCGCCGGGAACAGGCCCACCCGCACCTCGGTCACACCGATCAGGGCGCTGTCCACCATCACGGCCATGTCACAGGCGCAGACCAACCCCATGCCGCCCGCCAGCGCATGGCCGTTGACCCTGGCGATCAGCGGCAGGCGGCAGGCATCCATCCGCCGCAGCAGGCGCGCGACGTAATGCCGGGGGTCGGCCGCGTCGATGGCAAAGGGGGTGCCGTCGGCGGCGGGCCGCAGGTCGCCCCCGGCGCAGAATGCCTTGTCCCCCGCGCCGGTCAACACCACGGCACGGATGCCGGGATCGGATTCGCCTGCATCCAGCGCGGCTTCGATACCCAGCGCCACGGCTTCGTTCAGCGCATTGCGCAGTTCGGGGCGGTTGATGCGGATGGTCAGCACCGCGCCCTCGCGGACGGTTTCGACTGTGGTCATGCGATCCTCCCTGCGGGCGAGTCGGTGCCGCGCATCGTTCCGACTATAAATGAGCAACATTCAATAACCTGTCAACCGACTGCCGACCCTCTACCAGAAATGCTGCGAAAGCACAATGAAACCAGCAAATGACGTGGGGTTTCGTTGCAAGTGCAGCGATTGACCTGGGTAAGCCCCGGATGGTACAGATGAGCCAAGTTCAATAACACCGCCCGTGCGGTGAAGGGAGGACATGCGACGATGACCGGGACCGAGACCAACCTTTTCGCCCTGACCCCCGACCAGCAGGCGCTGCTGGATCAGGTCGACCGCTTTTCAAAGGCAGAGCTGTATCCGCTGGCCGAACGCATGGATGCCGAGGAATGGTGGCCCGACCACATCTTTGCCCGTATCGGCGAGATGGGCATGTTCGGCGGCACCATCCCGGAGGAATTCGGCGGCACGGGGATGGATCTGCTGTCTTCGGGCCTGACCTTGCAGGCGATGGCGCGCTGGAACCACGCGCTGGCACTGTCCTGGGTGGCGCATGACAACCTGTGCGCCAACAACATCTATCGCAACGGCACAGAGGCGCAGCGGCGCAAGTACCTGCCGGATCTGTGCGCGGGCAAGACGGTCGGCGCGCTTGGCCTGACCGAGCCGGGGGCCGGATCCGACGCGCTGGGATCCATGCGCACCACGGCGCGGCGGGACGGGGACGACTACATTCTGAACGGGCAGAAGCTGTATATCACCAACGGCCCGGTGGCCGATGTGCTGCTGGTCTATGCCAAGACCGACAAGGAGGCGGGCGCCCACGGCATTTCCGCCTTTATCGTGGAAAAGGGGATGCCGGGATTTTCCGTGGCGCAGAAGCTGGTCAAGATGGGCTTTCGCGGCAGCACCACGGGAGAGCTGGTGTTCGACAACTGCCGTGTTCCGGCCGAGAACCTGGTAGGTGGTGAAAACCGCGGTGTCGCCGTGGTGATGAGCGGGCTGGATCTGGAACGCGCCATGATCACGCCGATCTGTCTGGGCATCGCGGAACGCGCGCTGGATCTGTCGGTGGACTTTGCCAAGACGCGCAAGCAGTTCGGCAAGCCGATCGGCAGCTTTCAGATGGTGCAGTCACATCTGGCGGACATGTACACCTCGGTCGAGGCGATGCGCGCCTATACCTATCGCGTGCTGGCCGAGGCCGGCCCGCTGGAACAGGGCGGCGGCGGACGCGGATACATCCACATGCTGACCGCCTCGGCCGTGATGTTCGTGGCCAACGAACTGCACAAGGTGCTGGATCTGGCGGTGCAGGTGCATGGCGGATCGGGCTATATCTGGGAGGCGGAGATCAACCGCCTGTACCGCTCCATCAAGCTGCTGGAGATCGGGGCAGGCACGACCGAGGTGCGCAAGATGATCATCGCCGGAGAGCTGCTGCGGGGAATGGCGCGTGACTGACGACCCGATGAAGCTGGGGCTGGATGATGCGGCGCTGGCCGTGCATCCTACGGTCTTTGCCGCCGATGCGCTGGCGGGCAAGCGGGTGCTGGTGTCGGGCGGGGCAGGCGGCATCGGCCGGGCGGTGGCCTGGCTGGCCGGACGCTGCGGGGCAGAGCTGATCCTGACCGGGCGCGATGCGGGCAAGCTGGACAGCGCGGTTCAGGCCATGACCGCCGCCGGGCTACAGGTGCAGGGCCATGTCGTTGACATCCGCAAGCCCGAAACGGTGGCAGACCTGTTCGCCGGGCCGGTGACAGAGGCGGGGGGAATCGACCTGCTGGTCAACTCCGCAGGCGGGCAATTTCCACAGGCGGCCATCGACTTTTCGGCCAAGGGCTGGAATGCCGTCATCGACAACAACTTGAACGGCACCTGGCACATGATGCAGGCCGCCGCCCGGCACTGGCGGGATACGTCGCGCCCCGGCAGCATTGTCAATATCGTGGTGGTGGTCGAACATGGCCTGTATGGCGTGGCGCATACCATTGCCGCGCGCTCGGGCGTGATCGGGGTCAGCCGGGCGGTGGCGGTCGAATGGGCGCCCCTGGGGATCCGGGTCAACTGCATCGCACCGGGTGCCATCGAAACCCCTGGCTGGCGGGTCTATGCACCCGAGGCACGGGCGACCTATGCCAGATCCAACCCGATGATGCGGGCGGGCACGACCTGGGACATCGCGGAATCGGTGATCTGGGTCGGCGGAACGTCGGGCGGCTATGTGACGGGCGAGACCATAAACGTCGCAGGCGGCAGCCAGTTGTGGGGGGAAACCTGGACAACCGGGCGGCCGGACTGGTTCCAACCCGGCTGACCGGGCCGGAACCTGCCGGGCATGGGTGTCAGGGGGCGACCTCCGCTTCGCTGACGGCATGATCCCTGTCACACCGAAGGTGCGCCCGCCCCGGCGCATTCGCCCGCCGGGGCGCCGACGCACAATGCGGCTTTCGCCCCCGAACTATTCCGTACCGGCAGAGGTCCAGCGGGCCTCGTTCGCCTCGATCGCCGCGATGCGTTCGGCGGTTTTGGGGTGGCTCAGCAGCCAGGCGGGGGCCCCGGCCAGCCGTGACCCTGTCAGGGCATCCAGTTTGCGGAACAGCGACTTTTGCGGTGCCGTGCCGATTCCGGCCTTCATCAGCAGGGCAGAGGCCCAGGCATCGGCTTCGTATTCGTCGCGCCGCGACAGCCGGGCCGCCAGAATCGAGGTGATGAAGTTCGCCAGCCAGACCGCCAGCAGCGGACCGACGACCGGAATCGCCCGCAGGAACAAGGCGACAAGCGACACGAACACGGCATTCTGCCCGGAAAAGTCGATCATGCGCCGCCTGGTATGGCCAAGCGCCACGTGGCCAAGCTCATGCGCAATGACACTGGCCAGCTCTTCGGCCGTGACCTCGCCGCGACGGTATTTCTGATAGAATCCCCGCGTCAGGAAGATGCGGCCATCGGGCGCCGCAAGCCCGTTGATCGGCTCGATCTCGAAAATCGACACGGGTACCTGTGGCAGATCCAGCGCCTGCGCCATTTGGCCGGTCAAACGTTCCAGCTCCGGGTCGCGCAGGGGGGTCGATTGCTGGTCCAGCACCCGCTTGGTGCGCCAGGCCGAAAACAGATACAGCGCGACCGCATAGCCGACAGCAAGCAGAAGGGGGGCGAGTTTGATCATGCGGGGAAGATGGGGGCAGGGCGGCGCCAAGTCAAACCCGCTTGCATCGGCGCGGCACTCGCGGTTGAAACATCCCAAAGGAGACCGTCATGTGCCAACCATCCGCCCCAGCCAGCCCCGCAACGGTCGAGGCGTTGTTCACCCGGCCCGAAGGGTATGTGTTTGCACGGTGGGGCCGCCCCATAGTGCCGGTAATTTTCGGGGTCGAAGAGGCCACGCTGGCCGTCTTCAAGGGCGCCATCGAGGCGGTCGTGGCCTTGGCCGGTCATCAGATCGCGGATCACGACCCAGAGCTTGGCGCGAATCTGATGATGTTCTTCTGCCGCGACTGGTCCGAACTTGTGCAGGTGCCGAACCTTGATCGGCTGGTCGACGGGCTGGCATCGCTTGTGACCCGGCTGGAGGCGCAAGAGGCGAACCAGTACCGCATGTTCCGCTTTGACGAACATGGGGCGATCCGCGCTGTCTTTGTGTTCATCCGCGTCGATGCAGCCCTTGCAGAGGTGTCCGCCGAGGTGCTGGCACTGGATCAGGCGGTGCGGTTGATCTGCCTGTGGGGCGATGATGCCCTTGCACAGGGCGTTCTGGTCCGGACCGAGCAGAGCGATGCCGTGCTTGGCCCGCAGATCGGCGCCGTGATCAGGGCGGCCTATGATCCGGTCATGCCCGCGGCGTCACGCGACCCGGCCCATGCGCTGCGCCTGTTCGCCCGAATGTCCGGCGAATGACACAAGATTCCGGCTGGCAGGCATATTGTGCCACGGCGGCTCAGGCCAGTCTTGCAGGCGTGCGCGGCGGAACAGATCGCTGACCGGTTCCGCCACAAGCCGCGCCGGGCGCTTGCTATCTTTGCGACTTTGCGCTGCTCCTTTCGCGGGCATCTTCAAGCCGCTGCATGTACTGGACATGCCTGCGGCGGGCATCTGCGGCGCGTTTGATCTCTGCGGGTGTGGCTGGCTTGGCAAGAAACTCGGCCAAGTCAAACGGAGGCTTTCGAGAAAACATCTGCATGGGCGCTCCTGTGGCAGCGAAGTGCTGCCAAAGGGGCTGTAGCATGTTTCCAGGCCCGCAGGGCACAAAAACACCGCAAGGCCGCAAAATGCCAAAGCTGGGGCGGAATCCTGTGGGTGTGCAGAAATGGGTAAATTGGATTCGCATAATCGGTATTATGTTAATAAATGACCTGTGGAAGCCGAAATCCGACCGTGGCGCGGTCTGTTCTGGGCTATGGCGGTTTTCGATCGACCACGCCATAACCGCATCATGCTGAACGACAGTCTGCCGATTGACGATTGCCTTCACGACCTTGGCCAGGCCCTGCGCCGTCAGGGCCGCGCGGTGTTGCAGGCGCCACCGGGTGCCGGCAAGACAACTCGGGTGCCGCTGGCGCTGCTGCCGGATGTCCAGGGACGCATCCTGATGCTGGAGCCGCGCCGACTGGCGGCCCGCGCGGCTGCCGAACGCATGGCACAGACGCTGGGCGAAGCTGTCGGCCAGCGCGTCGGCTACCGGATCCGCGGCGAGTCCAGGGTCTCCTCCCAGACACGGATCGAGGTTGTGACCGAAGGCATCCTGACCCGGATGATTCAGTCCGACCCGGAGCTTTCCGGCGTAAGTGCCGTCATCTTCGATGAATTTCACGAACGCAGCCTGAATGCCGATCTGGGCCTTGCCTTGGTGCTGGAGGCGCGTGCCGCGCTTCGGCCGGATCTGTGGGTGCTGGTGATGTCGGCAACGCTGGATGCCGGGCCGGTCGCTGCGCTGATGGGGGATGCCCCGTTGATCACCTCGGATGGCCGGGCCTTTCCCGTGGAAACCCGCTGGTTGCCGCGTCCATTGCCCGCAGCTGCGCGGCTTGAACGCGAGGTCGCGGCACTGGTGCAGCAGGCGATTGCGGAAACCGACGGCGGTGTTCTGGTCTTCTTGCCTGGCGAGGGCGAGATCCGGCGTGTCGCGGCGCAGCTTGGCCCGCTTGTGAGCTGTGACGTGCAACCTCTTTACGGTGCAATGGATTTTCGCGCCCAGCGTGCGGCGCTTGCGCCATCTCGGGGCCTGCGCAAGGTGGTTCTGGCCACGTCGATTGCCGAAACCTCCCTGACCATTCCCGATATCCGGGTGGTGGTCGATGCGGGGCGTGCTCGCCGTGCACGGTTCGATCCGGGGTCCGGCATGTCGCGGCTGGTCACGGAACGGGTCAGCCGGGCCGAGGCGGAGCAGCGCCGTGGACGGGCCGGTCGCGTGGCCCCCGGCATCTGCTATCGTCTGTGGGCCAAGGCCGAAGAGGGCGCCCTGCCCGCCTTTCCACCGCCCGAAATTGCCACCGCAGATCTGGCCGGTCTTGCGTTGGATCTTGCGCTTTGGGGCTCGGACGAGGGGTTGGCCTTTCTGACACCGCCCCCTGCGGGCGCCCTGGCCGAGGCACGGGCCTTGCTGACCAATCTGGGCGCGCTGCACCAGGGCCGGATCACGGACCACGGTCGGGCCATGGCGGCGCTGCCGCTGCATCCCCGACTTGCCCATATGTTGCTGGGCGCGGGCCGCGCCGCGGCGCCGCTTGCGGCGCTGATGGCGGACCGCGATCCGCTGATCGGGGCGCCGCCGGACCTGAGCTTGCGACTGCAAGCCCTTGAAAATATATCCTCCTACGCGGATCGGCATCCTTGGGCGGTGAATCGCGATGCCTTGGAACGCATCCGGGCCGAGGGCAGGCGCCTGGCCCGCATGGCACCCGACCGCCCTGCCCTCAGCCCCGGCGCGATGGCTGCCATGGCCTATCCCGACCGCATCGGATTGCGCCGCAAGGGCGAGGCACCGCGATGGGTTCTGTCGGGCGGAAAAGGCGCGACCATGGCACCGGGCACGCCGCTGGCCGGGGCCCGGTTGCTGGTCGCAACCGATCTGGATGGCGACGCGCGCGAGGCCGGCATCCGCCAGGCCGTGGCACTGACCGAAGGCGATCTGCGTGCGCTATGTGCCGACCGCATCGCATGGCTCGAGATCTGCGACTGGTCGCGGCGCGAGGGACGCATTGTTGCGCGGCGGCAGGAACGTCTGGGCGCGCTTGTCCTTGAGGACCGCATCTGGCCCGACCCGCCGCCCGAAGCGATGGCCGCCGCGGCACTGGAAGGCCTGCGGGACGAGGTGCGACAGGGCAATGGCCTGCCGTTCAACGGGGCCGCGGCCCGGCTGCGCAAACGTGCGCTTTCCGCCGCCGAGGCCGGCGAGGACGTCCCCCCCGCTGATGATGCCAGCCTGCTTGAGGCGGCGGCCGACTGGCTGATGCCCGCCCTGCCATCGGTGCGCACCCGTGCCGACCTGCGGGCGCTTGATCTGCTGGAGCCGTTCAGGCTGTATCTGGGCTGGGAAGTCTGCGCACGGCTCGACGCGCTTTACCCCTCGCATTTCACCACCCCGCTGGGGCGTCGCATTCCGATCGACTACGACGGGGATACGCCACAGGTGGAACTGCGCCTGCAAGAGCTGTTCGGGCAGGCCACGCATCCTGTTGTCGGACCGGGCCGCACGCCGCTGAAGCTGTCGCTGCTGTCACCAGGCGGCAAGCCCATTGCGGTGACGTCGGATCTGCCGGGGTTCTGGCAGGGCAGCTATACCGATGTGCGCAAGGACATGCGCGGCCGCTATCCTCGTCATCCCTGGCCCGAAGACCCGTTGCAGGCCGATCCCACGCTGCGCGCCAAACCGCGCGGCACCTGACCCGCGCCAGGCTAGTTGCCGAACAACTTGCCCAGGCCCCGGCGCAGTTCGGTCTCCAGCTTGCGCTTGGCCGCGTCTTCCAGTGTCTCGCCGTTTTCGGCATCCGCGCCCAGCCGCTCGGCCAGTCGGCGCTCTGCACGGGCCCGCTCGGCATCGAGTTTCGGTTTGGCCAATGCGCCCGTATCAAGCTGGAACCGGGGCGCAGCCCATGGCCCGGTGATTTTCAGCGGCACGCTCAGCCCGCCCGTCCCGTCAGTATTCTGCAAGGCGACGGGCACCAGCCGGTAATCCAGGATCTGGCTGCCGATCCCGACGGTCCCGGTTCCCGCAACGCGCAGATAGGGCGCGCTCAGCGTCAGGTCGTCGGCGCGCAACACCCCGTCGGCAATGGAAAATCCGGTGGATACGCTGTCGAATATCGTCTTCTGGCCCTCGCCGACATATCCTGCATCAAGCGTGCGCAACATGCCAAGCAGATCCAGCCCGCGCAGCTCTCCCTTGCCCATGGAAAAGCGCCCCTCGCCTTGCAGGCGGTGCATCATGTCATGGACCGATGCGGTGGAGGATATCACCGAAACGGTGCCGTTGACCGAGGCCAGCAGCCGGTCGCTGCCCGCCGCATCACGCAGCAGCGGCTGCAAGGCAAGGTCTTCGACCACCAGATCCGCCCGTGCCGATCCACGACCGGCAGAATTGGCGATCACCGTTCCGCTGACCCGCCCGTCATAGGCCGCAAGCTCCGACAGCGTGACGACGGCCCGCCCGTCCGTCAGCGCAAGCCTGCCGCGCAATGTGCCAAGGCGGAATGGTCCGGCTGTCACGGCGGGGGCGGCAAAGGTGATGTCGGCATTCAGGGCCTTCAGGGGCGAAAGGTCGATGGGGGCCTTCGACCAGCCACCGCCCGCGCTGCCCTGCCCGTCACCTGCCCCGCCATGCCCTGCGGCCAAAGGCACGACCAGCGCCGTTTCGGCGGTCAGCGTGGCCGCCACGCTGGGACGAAGGCCAGCGGTCTGCACATCGGCATTCACCCGCAGCCGGTTGTCGTCCAGGATCAGCAGACCATCGCGCAACACCAGCCGCAAATCCGGCGACAGCACCGCACGGCCATCCAGCGTGGCCTGGCGCGCGCCGAAACCCGGCGGCACCTCGGGCACCGGCAGGCCCAGCACGGCCGCCAACGCCGCATGGTCTGCGGCGTCCAGATGCAGGGCGCCGTCCGCCTTCAGCGGCGTATGGCCGAAACTGCCCTCGAACCCCAGCGCGTTGCGGCCCGCCGCCAGGTTGATCTTTGCCGTGACCATGTCCCCAGACAGCAAAGCCGCCGCCGGACTGGCCGACAGATCGACCGCAACCCGTTGCCCCCGGACCTGGCCCGTCAGTGCAAGATGCGCCGGTCCCGCAAGGTCGGGCAGCCGCAGCACCGCCCCGACATGCACAAGATCGTAGCGCGCGCCGCTGACCCCGTCGGCAAAGCTCAACTCACCATCCGTGATACGCGCCTCGGACAGCAAGATGCCGCGCCGCGCCGCCGGTGCATCGCCCGCCGCGTCAGATGTGGCAGGCACCAGATCCCAGTTCGCGCGGCCATCCTTGTGGCGCTCCAGCCTCAGGCGCGGTGCCTGCAGCTCCAGCCCGGTGATGCGGATATCGCCACGCAGCAGCGACGCCGCATCCAGCGAAATGCGCAGCGATTCCGCCTCGATCATCGGGGCCTCGCCTGCCCATTCGGCGTTGGCCAGCCGCACAGGGCTGGTCTCAACCGCGATACCGGGCCAGAAACTGGCCTTGACCGGCCCTTCGATGGTCAAGGCGCGGTTGGTGGTGGCCTGCACCTGGCGCGCGGCGATCCGTGCGACCTCTTCGGTCGGGATCAGAAAGAGTGTTGCCGCCACGATCAGCAGCAGCATGACAATACCCGACAAAATTCGTACGATCCAACGCATTGCAATCCTCCGGCAATGGGCCGAGTTTACCCTGCGCGGCGCTCTGGCTCAACGCGGGGCGCTGCCGCGACGTTCTGCTTGCGCGGCGCCCCGCCTATGGCCCACCTTTGGCCGGACAAGGGAGTGTGCCATGGACCCGCGACTGACGATCACCCGCAACGGCCCGTTGGCCGAGATCATGTTGAACCGCCCGGACAAGCGCAACGCGCTGGACATGGGCCTGTTCGACGCGCTGGCAGCGGCCGGGGACAGCCTGAAAGGCGCGACCGGCCTGCGCGCGGTGATCCTGCATGGCGCGGGGGCCGCGTTCTGTGCGGGCATCGACACCGCCGAATTCCTGCGCATGGCGCAGTCCCTGGCCACTGTCAAAGCCGAGATGCTGGCCCCGGCGCGCGGGCAGCCGAACCGCTTTCAGCGCCCGGTGACGGTCTGGGCCGAACTGGGGGTGCCGGTGATCGCGGCCGTGCACGGGGTGGCCTTTGGCGCCGGGCTGCAACTGGCGTTGGGGGCCGATTTCCGCATCGCCGCCCCGGATGCGAAACTGTCGATCATGGAGGCGCGCTGGGGGCTGATCCCGGACATGGGCCTGACCCAAAGCCTGCCGCGCCTGATGCGGGCCGATCTGGCCAAGGAACTGATCCTGTCGGCCCGTGTCCTCGATGCCCCCGAGGCGCTGGCGCTGGGGCTGATTACCCGATTGGCCGAGGATCCGCTGGCCGAGGCGCGCGCGATGGCGGCACGGTTTGCCCAACTCTCCCCCGATGTGTTGCGGGCGGGCAAGCGGCTGGTGGAAGAGACCTGGACGCTTGCACCCGGCGAAGGGCTGTCGATCGAGGCGGCCTTGCAGGCCGATCTGATCGCAAGTCCGAACCAGATCGAGGCCGTGACGGCCGGCATGCAGAACCGCGCGCCGAAATTCACCGGCTAGGGATAAGCCGGGGGCAGATGCCCCCTCTGGCCCATGCTGGGCCATTCCTGCCCAGGGATAGCCGGATCACAGCAACGGCAGGGCCGCTTTTTCCCCCACGCCGCTTGCCCTGCTGGCCATGGGCGGCTAAGGGGGCGGCGATTGCCGCTGTTGCCGGAGAGGCCCGCCATGATCCCCCGCTATTCCCGCCCCGAGATGGTTGCCATCTGGTCGCCCGAGACGAAGTTCCGCATCTGGTTCGAGATCGAAGCCCATGCCTGCGACGCGCAGGCCGCACTTGGCGTGATCCCGAAGGCCAATGCCGAAGCGGTCTGGCGCGCGAAGGATGTGGAGTTCGACGTCGCCCGCATCGACGAGATCGAGGCCGTGACCAAGCATGACGTCATCGCCTTTCTGACCCATCTGGCCGAACATGTCGGCGCCGACGAGGCGCGGTTCGTGCATCAGGGCATGACAAGTTCGGATGTGCTGGACACCACGCTGAACATCCAGCTTGTGCGCGCCTCGGATATTCTGCTGGCCGGAATGGACCGGGTGCTGGCCGCGCTGAAGGCGCGCGCGTTGGAGCACAAGGACACCGTGCGGATCGGGCGGTCGCACGGCATTCACGCCGAACCGACGACCATGGGCCTGACCTTTGCCCGCTTTTACGCCGAGATGGCGCGAGGGCGCAAACGGCTCGAAGCCGCGCGCGAGGAAATCCGCACCGGCGCGATTTCCGGTGCCGTGGGAACCTTTGCCAACATCGACCCTCAGGTCGAGGCCTATGTCTGCGACAAGCTGGGGCTGGAACCCGAGACGATTTCCACCCAGGTGATCCCGCGCGACCGACATGCCATGTTCTTTGCCACGCTGGGGGTGATCGCCAGCAGCATCGAGAATATCGCCATCGAGATCCGCCACATGCAGCGCACCGAAGTGCTGGAAGCCGAGGAATATTTCAGCCCCGGCCAAAAGGGCTCCTCGGCAATGCCGCACAAGCGCAACCCGGTGCTGACCGAAAACCTGACCGGCCTTGCGCGGCTGGTGCGCATGTCGGTCATTCCGGCGCTGGAGAATGTGGCGCTGTGGCACGAACGCGATATCTCGCATTCCTCGGTAGAGCGTGCGATCGGCCCGGACACTACGATCACGCTGGACTTCGCGCTGAACCGTCTGGCCGGTGTGGTGGAAAAGCTGGTGATCTACCCAGAAACGATGCTGAAGAACATGAACAAGTTCAAGGGCCTGGTCATGTCGCAGCGTGTGCTTCTGGCGCTGACCCAGGCCGGTGTCTCGCGCGAGGACAGCTACAGGTTGGTGCAGCGCAATGCCATGAAGGTCTGGGAGACGGGGGCCGATTTCAAGACCGAACTGCTGGCCGACCCCGAAGTGACCGCGGCGCTGAGCCCGGCCGAGATCGAGGAGAAATTCGACCTTGGCTATCACACCAAGCATGTCGATACGATCTTTGCCCGCGTTTTTGGCAGCTGAGCGCATCACGCATCCGTGATGCACGGCGGACACGCCATCTGCGGGAGTCCGTGCTAGTCTGATGTCGGGGCGCCTGGTGCCCCGGCAACAGGGAGACGACGCATGAAGACAAAATTTCTGCTGACCGCCCTCGTCCTGGCCTTCGCGCCGGGCGCCGTGATGGCGATGTGTTCTGACCGGCACGAAAAGGTGGTTGATTGCGCCGCAGGTGAGATGCGCGATCCGGCCTCTGGCCAGTGCACCAAGCCGGTTCATAGCTGATAACCTCGTCTTAACCAGGGCCTGTCAAGCTGCGGAAAACCCTTGTCGGAGGTTCCAATGCCGCAGGCCCTGGCCCGGATCACGCCACAGCGCATTGCCGCGCCCGATCCTGTCCCGCTGACCAACCGCGAAAAGGCGGCAATCATCGTGCGATTGCTGCTGGCCGAAGGGGCGCCGCTGCCGCTGTCGGCGTTGCCGGATCACATGCAGGCCGCATTGACCGAACAGATGGCTGCCATGCGGCTGGTGGACCGCGATACGATGCAGGCGGTGGTGCAGGAATTCCTGTCCCAGCTTGAATCTGTCGGCCTGTCCTTTCCCGGCGGGCTGGAAGGGGCGCTGTCCATGCTGGACGGACATATCAGCCCATCGGCGGCGACGCGGTTGCGGCGCCTTGCAGGTGCCTCGGGCAAGGTCGATCCGTGGGAACGCATCATTCCGCTGCCCGCAGACCGCCTGCTGCCCGTCCTTGAAGACGAGGCGGTTGAGATTGGCGCGGTGTTGCTGTCGAAACTTCCCGTCGCCAAGGCTGCGGATCTGTTGGGAAAACTGCCGGGGGACAAGGCGCGCCGCGTCGCCCATGCCGTGTCGCTGACCGGCAACATCGACCCCGATACGGTGCGGCGGATCGGTCTGTCGCTTGCCGGTCAACTGGATGCCCAGCCTCCCAAAGCCTTCGAGACCGGGCCGGAAGAACGGGTCGGGGCGATCCTGAACGTCAGCACGGCGGCGGTGCGCGATGCGCTGCTTGACGGGCTGGGGGCCGAAGATGCGGTTTTTGCGGGCAAGGTGCGCAAGGCCATTTTCACCTTTGGCCATATCCCGGCGCGCGTTACCCCCCGCGACGTCCCCAAGGTTGTGCGCATGGTCGACCAGGCGACGCTGATCACCGCATTGGTCGGCGCAACCGGCCCGTTGGCGCCCGTTGCCGACTTCATCCTGAGCAACATGAGCCAACGCATGGCCCAGAGCCTGCGCGAGGAAATGGCCGCCAGGGACAAGGTCCGCGACAAGGATGCCGAAGCGGCACATTCCATGGTGGTAGAGGCGGTGCGGACGCTGGAATCGCAAGGCGAGCTCCAGCTTGTGATCGAGGATGACTAGGGCGCCCCCGGTGGCCATGGCCCGCGCCTTGCGCTAGGGTCGGCCGGATCGTCGGGATCCCACGCAGGACAGATCATGGACAGCCCTACCCCCAAGGCGGCGCAGCGCCTGTGGTGCACGGATCCCCGCCTTTGGCGGCCGGGCGCGGTGCAGCGCATCCTGACGCTGTCAGGGCTGCCGCCGGCCCCCGTTCTCCCCGGCCGCGCGCCGCATGCCGGGGACCAGGCCGGGGTCTGGGGCCGGGCCGAACCTGCGCCAAGGGCCGAAACCTGGGCCAAGGCACGGGGCCTGCACGTCGTGCGGGTGGAAGATGCCTTTTTGCGGTCTGTCGCCCCGGCGCTTGCCCAACGCCGCGGTGACGGCCCGTTCGGCCTGCTGATCGACCGCAGCGGGGGGATGCATTTCGACCCGTCCGCCCCGTCGGATCTGGAAACGCTGCTCGCCCGGCACCCGCTGGATGAGTCTGCGCTGCTGGACCGCGCGCGCGAGGGCATGGCCCGCCTGGCCGAACACAGCCTGTCGCAGGTCAATCCGCATGACCCCGCCCTGCCCGGCCCGCCGCCTGGCTATGTGCTGATCGTGGACCAGCCGCGCGATGCCGCCTCGATCCGGGCCAGTGGCGCAGGCTATGGCACCTTCCGCGAAATGCTGTTCCGCGCGATGGATGATCATCCTGGCCGTCCGGTCGTGATCCGCCCGCACCCCGACACCATCGCCAACCGGCGCCCCGGACATTTCGGCCCCGAGGATATGCGCGACGGCATTGTCCTGCTGACCGACCCGGTCGCACCGCAGGTGCTGCTGGAGGGGGCGATTGCGGTCTATACGGTCAGTTCGCACCTTGGATTCGAGGCTGTTCTGGCGGGCCACAAGCCGCAGGTGTTCGGGCGGCCCTTCTATGCGGGCTGGGGGCTGACCGAGGATCATGGCGGCCCGCTGCCGCGCCGCCACCGGAACCTGACGCGGGCCCAGATGTTCGCAGCGGCGATGATCCTCGCGCCGACCTGGTACGATCCCTGCCGGGATCGGCTGTGCGGTTTCGAAACAGCACTCGACCAGTTGCAGGCCGAGGTCCGCGCCTTCCGCGACGATCGCGCAGGCCATGTCGCAACCGGAATGCGGATGTGGAAACGCGGCCCGTTGCAGGGGGTTTTCGGGCGCGAAAAGCCTCTGCGCTTTGCCGCCCCGCACAAGGCCGCCCGAATCGCGCAGGCGCAGGGGCGCGGACGGCTGATCTGGGCGGACAAGGGCAGCGCCGAGTCCGGTCCCGGTGCGGTATGGCGGGTCGAGGACGGGTTGATCCGCTCGCGCGGTCTTGGTGCCGATCTGGTGCCGCCGCTGTCGCTGGTCCTGGACGATCTGGGCATCTACTACGACCCCACACGCCCCAGCCGGCTCGAACACCTGATCGCACGGCCACTGCGCCCTGGTCAGGAGTTGCGCGCCGAACGGCTGGTCGCACGGCTGATCGCATCGGGGGTGACGAAGTACAATCTTGGCGGCGCCGCGCCCCAGGTGCCAGAGGGGCACCGGATCCTTGTGCCCGGTCAGGTCGAGGATGACGCCAGCCTCCGTCTGGGCGGCGGCGATGTGCGCACGAATCTGGCGCTGCTGGAACGGGCGCGCGCCGAAAACCCCGGTGCGATCCTGCTGTGGAAACCGCATCCCGATGTCGAGGCGGGCCTGCGCCCCGGCAAGGTTCCGGCGGAACGTCTGCACGGGCTGGTGGATGCCACGCTCTCAGGGGTCGATGCCGCAGCGGCCCTCGGGCTGGCGGATGAGGTGTGGACAATGACCTCGGGCCTTGGGTTCGAGGCGGTGCTGCGCGGCCTTCCTGTCACCTGCCTTGGGGCGCCGTTCTATGCCGGCTGGGGGCTGACGCGGGATCTGGGCCCGGTTCCTGCCCGCCGTCAGGCGCGACCGACGCCAGCGGCATTGGCCTATGCCGCGCTCATCGGCTATCCGCGCTACCGCGATCCGATCACCGGCAGGCCCTGCCCGGTAGAGCTGATTGTAGAGCGTATCGCCGACGGCCAGACCCTGCCCCGTTCCGCAGTGATGCGCGTGCTGGCGCTGGCCCAAGGGGCGCTGGCCGGTCACGCCTGGATCTGGCGGCGCTGATCAGCGCCGGCGGATCGACCGTGCGTTGTCAGAGCCAGTGACGGTGATCGTGCGGATCGCTTCAAGGCGCTGCGTGGTGACAAAGGTGGCCACCGTCACCTCGCGCGACAGAGGCGTGCCCTGAACCGCGTCTTGCGGTTCCTTCAGCACGAACCGAAAGATCATCTCATCTTCCCTCGCGCCGTCCTCACGCACCAGTTCGGCGGAATACCATCCCTGCGTCGGCGGCACACCCTTGGCGCGGATGATCGCGCCGCCGCTTGCCGGTTCGACGAACAGTTCCGTGACCTGCGCCACCGGAATGCGGCCGCCATCGCGGGCGGGCTGTGCGGGCACCGCTGCGGCCCGCTCTGACCGGCCGAACCAGTTGAACGGGTTCAGGCGCGACTCGCGTACCGTTGCGCAGCCGCTTACGACCATCACCGCCGCCAAGGCTGCCAATAGGCTCTTGCGCATCCGCCCCTCCGTTCCGCATCTCTGCCCCCTGCCTAGCCGAAGGCGGGCGGTTTGAAAAGCCTGCCGTCCGAGACTGGACGTTTCGCCCTGCGCATCTTAGGTCAAGGGCATCAGCCGGAGACCGCCATGGCCACGACCGCCTTCGAAGACATTGCCGAAACGTTCGAATTCCTCGACGACTGGGAGGAGCGCTATCGCCATGTGATCGAACTGGGCAAGGCGATGCCGCCAATGCCCGAGGCGCTGAAGGTGCCTGCGACCAAGGTGGACGGCTGTGCCTCACAGGTCTGGCTGCACCCTGCGATCGAGGGCGGCCGGTTCGGGTTTCAGGGTGACAGCGACGCCCTGATCGTTCGCGGATTGATCGCTGTTCTTCACGCGCTGTATTCCGGCGTCCCGGTGGCAGAGGTCAGCCGGATTGATGCCCATGCCGAACTTGGCCGGCTGGGGCTGCATGACCATCTGTCCTCGCAACGCTCTAACGGTGTCCGCGCCATGGTGGAACGGATTCGTCGTCTGGCAGCAGCGGCTTAGCCCGCGATGATGATGCAGGTGGTGGACCCGGTGGCATAGACCTTGCCATCCATCGCCCCGCGCAGAACCGCCTCGGCCACGACCGTGGAGCGGCCCGCGTGCTGCACGTTGGCGATGCATTCGACCTCCATCCCGACAGGCAGGGCGCGGGCGATGTTCACCTTGTATTCAAGGGTGGTGTACCAACTGCCCTTGGGCACCATGGTCATCGCAGCACAGCCAAGCGCCGAATCGAGCACCGCCCCATACCAGCCGCCATGCACGCCCCCCATGGGGTTGGTGAAGGCAAAGCTCGGGGTGCCGTGAAACACGGCATGGCCCTTGTCGATGGCGGCGAGGGTAAAGTTCAGCGTTTCTGCAATGGCCGGGCCGGGAAAGCGCCCTTCCAGCATGGCTTGCATGAACTCCAGCCCCGACATGGACAGGAGTATATCCCGCGATGGCAGGTCTTCCGGGCGGCTGGCATAGATGGCTCTGGTCATCGCGGTCTCCTGCTGTGCGCAGGGTGGTGATGGCAAAGCGGCGCGGCACTGTCCAGACGGCGCCCCTGCCAATGGGGGGCGCCGTTACGTCACTTGCGGTTCACCCTGCGGCGGCGACCGCGCGTTTCGTCATCACCTTGACCAGATGCGCGCGATACTCCGGCGTGCCGTGCATATCCCCGATCATGCCATCCGCGCCGACACTCAGCCCCTCCAGCGCCGAGGCATCAAACCGGCCGCTCAGGGCCTGTTCCGCCTCGGTCCAGCGAAAGACACCCTCTTCGGATGCGCCGGTGACGGCCACCCGCACGCCACTTGCCCCCTTGGCCACGAACACGCCGGTCAGGGCAAAGCGCGAGGCGGGCTGGGCAAACTTTACATAGGCGGCCTTGTCCGGGATCGGGAATTTCACCGCCGTGATGATCTCGCCATCGTCCAGCGCAGTGGCGAACATGCCCTGGAAGTAATCATCCGCCGCAATCTCGCGGCTGTTGGTGACAATGGTTGCGCCCGAGGCCAGCACCGCCGAGGGATAGCAGGCCGCCGGATCGTTGTTGGCCAGAGAGCCGCCAAGGGTGCCACGATTGCGCACCATCGGATCGCCGATCTGCCCGGCAAGTGCGGCCAGCGCCGGGTAATGCGCTGCGGCTGTGGCGGCCACGACCGCATGCGTGGTGCCCGCGCCCACCGTCAGCACCCCATCCGCCGCCGACACTCCCTTCAACTCTGCCAGTCCATTCAGGCTGACAAGGCTGTCGGGCTGGTTCAGGCGTTGCTTCATCGTGGGCAGCAGCGTCATGCCACCTGCCAGCGCCTGGGCCCCCTCGCGCCCCATGGCCGCGATGGCATCGGCCAACGAGGCAGGTTTGACAAATTCGAAATCATACATGGCTTTGCCTCGCTTATTTCGCGTTCATCGCGGCCCAGACGCGGGCCGGTGATACGGGCATGTCGATATGGCTGATATGGGTGTGTCCGCCCCGGTGCAGCGCGTCGATCACCGCATTGACCACAGCCGGGGGCGAGCCGATGGCCCCTGCCTCGCCACAGCCCTTGACGCCCAGCGGGTTGTGGGTGCACGGCGTGACGCAGGAATGATCGACCTTGTAGAACGGCAGGTCATCGGCGCGCGGCATCGCGTAATCCATGTAGGATCCGGTCAAAAGCTGGCCGGTTTCGTCATAGACACAGTTTTCCAGCAGCGCCTGCCCGATCCCCTGGGCCAGACCGCCATGCACCTGACCTTCGACGATCATCGGGTTGACGACATTGCCGAAATCGTCCGCAGCGGTAAAGGCCACGATCTCGACCTTGCCGGTGTCGGGGTCCACCTCCACCTCGCAGCCATAGGCACCGGACGGATAGGTAAAGTTGGAAGGATCGTAGAAGGCGGTTTCCTCCAGCCCCGGCTCCATGCTTTCGAGCGGGTAGTTGTGCGGCACATAGGCGGCCAGCGTCACCCCCGCCCAATCCACCGACTTGTCGGTCCCCGCGACCGAAAATTTGCCGTCCTTCAGCTCGATGTCGTCTTCGGATGCTTCAAGAAGATGCGCGGCTATCTTCTTGGCTTTGTTGATGATCTTGTTGGTGGCCTTGACCAGCGCCGATCCGCCCACCGCAAGGCTGCGGCTGCCATAGGTGCCCATGCCCATGGGGGTGTTGGAGGTATCGCCATGAACGATTTCCACCTGTCCGGCATCAATCCCGATCATCTCGGCAACCACCTGGGCAAAGGTGGTTTCGTGCCCCTGTCCGTGGCTGTGGCTGCCGGTGAACACCGAAATCGACCCCGTGGCATTCACCCGGACCGTGGCGCTTTCATACAGGCCCGCGCGGGCACCCAGTTGCCCGACCAGGTTCGACGGGGCGATCCCACAGGCCTCGATGTAATGGGCGATGCCGAAACCGCGCAGCTTGCCACGGGCTTTCGATTCTGCCGCACGTTCGGAA
The DNA here is from genome assembly GCF_900156815.1 of Gemmobacter megaterium. Taxonomy (GTDB): domain Bacteria; phylum Pseudomonadota; class Alphaproteobacteria; order Rhodobacterales; family Rhodobacteraceae; genus Wagnerdoeblera; species Wagnerdoeblera megaterium. Next base: position 535,216 of record NZ_FTOT01000001.1, on the reverse strand, counting down.
AATCCTGCATGATCAGAGATTTCCAGCAACTTGTTCATCGTCGCCTGATAGTTTCCGGTATCATAGACCACCGCAACAGGCGTCTGATACGGAAACTGGTCCGGCTGGATGAAGTTCTTGCGGCGCAGCTCGATCGGATCGACGCCCAATTCGCGCGCGGCCTTGTCGATCAGACGTTCCAGTTGGAACGTCGCCTCGGGGCGGCCAGCGCCGCGATAGGCATCGACCGGAACCGTATTGGTAAACACCGCCTTGACGTTCACATAGATCAGCGGCGTGCGGTAATTGCCCGCCATCAGCGTGCCATGCAGCCAGGTCGGGATCGACGGGGCAAAGGTCGAAAGATAGGCCCCCATGTTGGCCAGGGTTTCCGTCCGCAGCGCGGTAAAGTTCAGATCGGCATCCAGCGCCAGTTCAATCCGGGTCACATGATCGCGGCCATGTGCGTCCGAGATGAATGCCTCGGACCGGCTGGATGTCCATTTCACGGGCCTTTTCAAAGCTCTGGCAGCGAAAGTGCAGAAGGCTTCTTCGGCATAGTGGTAAATCTTGGACCCGAATCCGCCTCCCACATCGGGTGCCACCACCCGCAGGCGATGTTCGGGAATGCCCAGCACGAAGGCCCCCATGAGCAAGCGGATCACATGCGGGTTCTGGCTGGTGGTATACAGCGTGGACATGTCGTTCCACGGATCATAATCCCCGACGGCAACGCGCGGCTCCATCGGATTGGCGATCAGGCGGTTGTTGACCAGATCAAGGCTGACCTTATGCGCCGCCTTGCTGAACGCCTCGTTGACCGCCTCGCGGTTCTCTTCGACAAAACCCCAGTCATAGCATAGGTTTGACGTCAAATCCTCATGCACTTTGACAGCATCGGGCGCCAAGGCGGCCTTCATGTCGATGACGGCTGGCAGGTCTTCGATATCTACAGTGATGGCCTCTGCGGCATCGCGGGCCTGTTCAAGCGTCTCGGCCACCACAACCGCGATGGGGTCGCCCACATGGCGCACCTTGCCATCGGCCAGAACCGGATGCTTGGGTTCCTGCATCGGGTTGCCATGGCGATCCGTCACCTGCCAGCCACAGGGCAACCCGCCCACGGCTGCGAAATCCGCGGCGCTGAAGATGCGGACCACGCCGGGCATGTCGGCCGCGGCAGAGGTCTCCAGCCCGCGGATCCGGCCATGGGCCACTTCGCTGCGCAGGAAATGCGCATGAAGCTGGCCACGCAGGTTGATGTCGTCGGTATAGCGCCCGTTCCCGGTCAGGAACCGCACGTCCTCGCGCCGCTTGGTGCTGGCGCCGATGCCACCATCTTTTGGCATGGAATCCTCCCTGAAATGATTGGCATGGCGGGACATGGGCCCACCGTGCAGATCCGTGCAAACTGCGACGGGCTATTCGGCGGCGATGCCGATCTTGCCCACATCCTGACCAGAGGCCGCCAGCACCGCCTTGACGATGTTGTGGTAGCCCGTGCAGCGGCAGATGTTGCCTTCCAGATGGTGGCGCACCTCGGCCTCGGTCGGGGCGGCATTCTCGGCCAGAAGCGCGGCGGCCGACATCACCATGCCGGGTGTGCAGAATCCGCATTGCAGCCCGTGATGGTCCTGGAACGCCTGTTGCAGCGTCGAGAGCGAGCCGTCGGGGTTCGCCATTCCTTCGATGGTGGTCACGGCTGCGCCTGCGACATCCTGCGCAAGAACCGAACAGCTTTTCACGGCAAGCCCGTCCACATGCACCGTGCAGGCGCCGCATTGGCTGGTATCGCAGCCGACATGGGTGCCCGTCAGTCCCAGGCCCTGGCGCAGGAAATCGGACAGCAGCGTCCGCCCCTCTGCCTCGGCCGACATGGTGCGGCCATTCACCGTCATGGTCACTTTCGCCACGCGTGCTCCTCCCTGATGTAGCTGGCTGGCAGGGGGAGTTAAGCACGGCGGATCCCATGCGTCTACAGCCGCCTTGCGCCATGTGACTCACTTTGCAGAGAATTCGCCGCGCGCGGCCGTCCCGGTTCAGGCCGGATCCGGGCGCGGTTCGGCGCGGGTGCGCGGGCGCGGGCGAGTGGGGATTTCGGTCAGCAGCCCGCCGACGCCCATCCGCGTGATCTGATCGGCCCCGACGGTCAGGCCACAGGCCACCCGCTCCAGCACCCAGTCGGCACCATTCAGCGCGGGGGATCGCGCGCATCCTGGCAGGCCGATCACCGGGCGCGGCCCCAGACGGCCCACAAACAGCAGATTGCCCGGATCGACCGGCATTCCCACATGGTCCACCTGCCCGCCGGCCTGCCGCACCGCCTGAGGCGCGACATCCATCGGATCAGAGGTGGCAGAGCCGGTGAGGATGAGGATCAGGTCCGTCCCCGCAACCTGACGCAGCCTGTCCGCCAGCGCATCGGCCCGGTGCGGTACGGTGTGATGCGCCTCCAGCCGCATCCCCAGCCGTTCCAGCCGCGCGGCGGTCACGCGGGCGCCCTTTGGCGGTGCAGGCCCGTCCCCGATGAGCGTTTCGATCAGCACCGCGCGGTGCAGAACCGGGGGGCACAGGCTCAGCGCGCCCTGCCCGGCCTGACAGGCGCGCTCCAGCGCCGCGCCCGCAACCGCATAGGCGATGATCTTGACCGTTGCGGCCATCGTCCCCGATTCCAGCCGCTGCCATTCCGGCACTGTCGCCACCGTGATCATCGGATCCACGGCGTTCAGCGCGTGCACTGCCTGTGCTGCGACCCGCAGCAGCCCCGGACCTTCGGCATGTATGTTGACGCGCCCGGTCCCCACCGGCTGTATGCGCAGGCCACTACCTGCCACCAAAGCCCGCGCCAGCCGCAAGGCGGCGGCATCCTCGGCCACATCTGCGGGGTCAAGCCGCGCCACGGTGATTTCCGCCAGACCGGCCGCTGCAAGCATGTCCAGATGCGCGGCCTCCAGCACCTGCCCCTTGCGCAATCGGCCCGTGGGCAGGTGCACCGAATGCGCAAGCACCGCGCCCAACGCCTGATCGACAGAGACCGGGCCGAACCGCATCAGCCCCTCCTCAGCGTCTCGACGATCTGTGCCAGCACCGAAACCGCAATTTCGGCAGGGGTGGCCGCGCCGATGTCCAGCCCCACAGGGGCACGAATCCGGGCGACAAGATCCGCGCCGACGCCCGCCGCCTGCAACCGCTCCAGCCGTTTGGCGTGGGTGCGGGTCGAGCCCAGACAGCCAAGATAGAAACACTCGCTGGCCAGTGCCGCCAGAATAGCAGGATCGTCCAGTTTCGAATCATGGGTCAGCGTGACCACGGCTGTCCGCGCATCCGGTGCAAGGGCCGCCAGTGCCTCGTCCGGCCAGTCGTGCAGGATGGTTTCGCCGGGAAAGCGCGCGCCAGACCCAAAGGCATCGCGCGGGTCGATCAGGATAGGATCGAACCCCGCGATCCGGGCCATCGGCAAAAGCGCCTGGGCAATGTGCACGGCCCCCACGACGATCAGGCGCAGCGGCGGATTGTGAACGGCGATGAACGTGCCGTCCTCCTCCAGGCCAGAGCGATCCAGACGCAAGCGGCGCAGCACCGGCTCGGGCGCCTCTGCGGGCGACATCAGGCGGCGCGACCAGTCCGACAGGTTCACCCCATAGGCGCGGGGCTGGCGGCTGGCACGGGCCGCCACCAGATCGGCCAGCATCGTATCGGGCAGGCCCTGCGCCCCGCCCACGGGCTCGACCAGAACGCGGATGGTGCCACCACAGGCCAGCCCGACCGAAAACGCCGTCTCGTCCGCGACGCCAAAGGTCAGCAGCCGGTTCCGGCCATCGGCCATCGCCTCGATCGCCTCGGTCACGACGGCGCTTTCGACGCATCCGCCCGAGACCGACCCCATGATCTCGCCGGTGCCCGACACCGCCAGTTGGCTGCCGGCCTGGCGTGGGGCAGAGCCCCAGGTCTCCACCACCGTGGCCAGCGCGGCGCCCCTGCCCTGGCGGTGCCAGTCGAGCGCGATTTCTGCGATACGGTCGTGCCGGTTGTCCATCGCGGCCTCCTCCTTGCCGATACCCGACTATGCGCCGACGCCGGGACGGGGGAAAGGGGGCACCCGATCTGGGGCGACGGCGCTGCGCACAACCTGCCATGACCAGAAAAACAAGGGCTTTGCGAACTGCGGGCCGTCCGCTACGCTTGGACTATTCGACACGATGCATACTCCACCGAATGATACGCAACTCCGACAGGGGCAAGTCATGTATGACAATCGCATTCGCGGCGACGCCGGGAACAACAAGCTGACAGGAACGCCCGGATCTGACGATCTGATCGGCCTGGGCGGCAATGATACGCTGGCCGGTGGCAAGGGGCGGGACCGACTGGATGGCGGCGACGGCAATGATGTGCTGTCCGGCCAAAAGGGCAACGATCTGTTCATGGCCTCGACCGGGCGCGACCATCACATCGGCGGCGACGGGGTGGATACCGTAAGCTACGCCAACGCCTCGCAGGGTGTCACGGTCCAGATGAACCTGCCGGGCGGCTATGGGTTCGGCTGGGCCGCAGGCCATACGTTCAGCGGGATCGAGATCATCCTTGGCTCGCGCTTTGACGACACGATCACCGGCAGCAGCGCCGAGGAAACCATACGCGGCGGCAAGGGCAACGACATGCTCGGCGGCTGGAGCGGTGATGACCGCCTGTATGGCGAGGCGGGCAATGACGTGCTGATCGGCGGGTTGGGAAACGACCGGCAGTATGGCGGCGGCGGCAACGATTCATTGCGCGGCGATCAGGGGGATGACCGGCTGTTTGGCGGCAAGGGCAAGGACACGCTGGATGGCAGCGACGGGGACGACCGGCTGTATGGCGGCGCAGGCAACGATGACCTGCGGGGCGGGCCCGGCAGCGATACGCTGACCGGCGGCAAGGGCGCGGACATCTTTACCTTCTGGTCGATCTTCGACACTAATCTTGTGACCGACTTTGATGCGGCGGAAGGCGACAGGCTGTATTTCTATCGCGTGGCCACCAACTATGCCGAGTTGATGGACAATGCCGCGACAGTCGATGGCGACACGGTATTCACCTTCGACACCGGCACGGTGATCGTTGAAAACATGATCAAGGAGGATTTCACCTCCTCGATGTTCATCATCTGGTAGCGGCGAGCGGCCGCCCATAGCGCCCGTGTTGACCGCTGATCGCCTTTCTGCGATGCAAGTTGCAGGCACGGCACAGGACGGAACGGCAGAACATGAAGGTCATCATCTGCGGTGCCGGCCAGGTCGGCTGGCAGATCGCCCGTCAACTGGCGGGCGAAAACAACGATGTCACCATCGTTGATTCCAACGCCGATCTGGTGCGGCGCGCGGCCGATACGCTGGACGTGCAGGGCATCGCGGGATTCGCCTCCTGGCCTTCGGTGCTGGAAAAGGCTGGGGCGCGCGATGCAGACATGCTCATCGCCGCCACCTATTCCGACGAGGTGAACATGGTCACCTGCCAGGTCGCGCATTCCATGTTCGGCGTGCCGCGCAAGATCGCCCGCCTGCGCGCCCGCGCCTATCTGGAGGCGATGCACGCCGACCTGTACCGGCAGGACCATCTGCCGATTGACGTGGTGATCAGCCCGGAACGCGAAGTCGCCGAAGCCGCCTTGCAACGCATCGCGGCGCCTGCGGCCTTTGACACAGAGGCGTTTCTGGACGGTCGGGCGCAGCTTCTGGGGCTCGCGCTGGATGCCGATTGCCCGGTGCTGAACACACCCCTGCGCCAGTTGACCGATCTGTTCTCGACCCTGCGGGCCGTGGTCGTCGGCATTCGCCGCGATGGCCGACTGTTTGCCCCGGACCCCGGCGACCAGTTGCTTGCAGAAGACCGGATTTATGTCTTCAGCCATGTCGATGACGTGAAGAGAACCCTGGAAATATTTGGAAAAGCGACAAAAAAGCAAGAGCGCGTGGTCGTGGTGGGCGCGGGCAACGTGGGCCTTGCCGTTGCGCAGGCGCTGGAACAGCGGGCAGAGCGGGTGCGCGTGCGCGTGATCGAGCGCAACCGTCAGCGGGCCGAACTGGCCGCCGACGCGCTGGAACGCTCCATCGTGCTGAACGGCGACGGCCTTGACATGGAAATCCTCGAAGAGGCCGATATCGACCGCGCCGATGCCATTCTTGCCGTGACCGAAGACGACCGGACCAACCTGCTGGTATCGGTGCGCGCCAAACAGATGGGGTGCCAACTGGCCATTGCGCTGGTCAATGATCCAACGCTGGTGCCGTTGACCGATGTGCTGGACGTGGATGCCTATATCAACCCGCGGGCCACGACGGTTTCCTCCATTCTCAAGCATATCCGCCATGGCCGGGTGCGCGCCATCTATTCGCTTGGCGATTCCGAGGCCGAGGTGATCGAGGCGCAGGTACTGTCCACCTCGTCGATCGCCGGCAAGCTGGTGCGCGACATCGCGTTTCCCGAAGGTGTGCTGGTCGGCATGGTGATGAAGGGCAGCGAAGTGGTGCGGGCCCACCCTTCCTTGCGGATCGAGGAGGGCGATATCATCGCCCTGTTCGCCATGGCCGCCGATGTCCCAGAGGTGGAGCGCCTGTTGCAGGTCTCCATCGACTATTTCTAGATGTTGCGCCTGACCGCCCTGCCCTTGCCGGTGGTGCTGACGGGACTTGCCGCGCTGGCCATGTATGTGCCGGCGATTCACGCCCTGTCGCTGGACCAACACCGTATTGCGCGCGCCTTCTTTTACCCGGCGACGCTGATTCTGGTGCTGACGGTGCTTGTGGCCATCGCCACTGCGGGGTGGAAGCCCCACAATCCCGCGCGCAGCCACCTGCGAAGCTTCGTGCTGGTCTATGCCTTTCTGCCGCCGGTCCTGGCGCTGCCGTTCTCCGAGGCGGTGCGGGACACCAGCTATTTCAACGCCTGGTTCGAAATGGTGTCCGCCTTTACCACCACGGGGGCCACGCTGTATGACACGCCGGGGCGCCTGCCGGACCCGGTGCATCTGTGGCGCGGGCTGGTCGGCTGGTTCGGCGGGTTCTTCATCCTGGTCTCGGCAACGGGAATCCTGGCCTCGCAACATCTTGGCGGCTTCGAACTCTATGCGCCGCGCGCCATTGGACGGGTGCGCCTGGAGCCCGGACAAACCGGGCCGGTGACAGAACCGTCGCAACGCCTGTTGCGTCATGCCGCGACCCTATTGCCGGTGTATGCGGCGTTGACCGCCCTGGTCTGGATTGCGCTGCGCATCGCGGGGGATCCGGGCCTGGTCGCGCTGATGCATGCCATGGCGACCGTTTCAACCTCTGGCGTCTCTCCGCTGCTGCGCCTGTCCGATGCTCCGTCGGGCACCATGGGCGAGATGATCATCGCGCTGGCCCTGCTGTTTGCGCTGACCCGCCGCTTCATGCCCGGCGCCGCGCGGATCGAAACCGAAGTGCCGCTGATCCGCGATCCCGAACTGCGGGTTGGCATGGCGTTCCTGATTCTGGTCCCGGTGGCCCTGTTTCTGCGCCACTGGATCGGCGCATTCGAGGGGCAACTGACCAACGATGCCTGGCAGGCTGTTCAGGCCCTGTGGGGCGCGGCGTTCACGGTGCTGTCCTTCCTGACCACGACGGGATTCGAATCCGCAGGTTGGGCGGATGCCCGCGCCTGGTCGGGGATGGATGCGCCCTGGCTGATCCTGCTTGGCCTGTCGATGATCGGGGGTGGGGTGGCAACCACCGCAGGCGGGGTCAAGCTGTTGCGGGTCTATGCGCTGTACAAACTCGGCCGCCGCGAGCTCGACCGGCTGTCGGAGCCGTCATCGGTGGGCGGCGGCGGGCCGGCAGCGCGGCAGATGCGAGGCGAAGGGGCGTTCATCGCATTTGTCTTTTTCATGCTGTTTGCGCTGTCGCTTGGCGTTGTGAACCTGATCCTGGCCTTGCTGGGAATTCCCTTCGAGCGCGGTCTGGTCCTGTCGGTCTCTGCGTTGACCACCACGGGGCCGATGGCGGCCGCCAGTCAACTTTCGGAAACCGGGTGGAGCAATCTTGTTCCCGCCGCCAAGGCGGTTCTTGCCCTCGCCATGGTCGTCGGACGCCTTGAAACACTGGCCTTGCTGGCGTTTTTTCTGCCTGCCGCCTGGCGCCGCTAGCAAGGTGTTTCCCCCGGTTTCCGGGGAAATTCGGACTTAGGTCCGTAACGGACTGTTTTTTGGGCTGGAATCTCCCGCCAACCCGGCCCATATTCACTGCGCGGGGAGGAACCGCGACATAAACGCCAATAAGAACGCGCGACAAAGGCAATAAAACATGGCTGGTGACAAACAGAACCTGCAGGACGCATTCCTGAACCACGTCCGCAAGGCCAAGATTCCGGTGACCATCTTCCTGATCAACGGGGTGAAGCTGCAGGGCGTGATCACCTGGTTCGACAATTTCTGCGTGCTTCTGCGCCGGGATGGACAGTCGCAGCTTGTCTACAAGCACGCGATCTCGACCATCATGCCGGGCCAGCCGATCAGCCTGTATGAAGGCGACGATTGACCGAGGTTTTCAACACCGCCGGGCGCGATACGCGCGCCTGGGTCATTCACCCCGACCTGAAGTCCGATCCGGGACGCCGCCTGCCAGAGCATAGACTGGCCGAAGCGGTATCCCTGGCAGCCGCCCTGCCCGAAATGCAGGTCTGCGGCGCTGAAATCGTGCGTTTGCCGCGGGCCCAGCCGGGAATGCTGTTCGGCTCGGGCAAGGTCGAGGATCTCAAATCCCGCCTCAAGGAGGCCGAGGTAGACCTCGTGCTGGTCGATGGCCCGGTGACGCCAGTCCAGCAGCGCAATCTGGAAAAGGAATGGGGCGTCAAACTGCTGGATCGCACCGGCCTGATCTTGGAGATCTTTGCCGATCGCGCGCGCACCCGAGAGGGCGTGTTGCAGGTGGAACTGGCCGCAATCAGCTATCAACGCACGCGGCTGGTGCGGGCCTGGACCCACCTGGAACGCCAGCGCGGTGGCTTTGGCTTTGTCGGCGGCCCCGGTGAAACCCAGATCGAGGCCGACCGCCGCGCCATCGACGAGCAGATCATCCGGCTGAAACGCCAGCTCGACAAGGTGGCGAAAACCCGTGAACTGCACCGGGCCGCCCGGCGCAAGGTTCCCTTTCCCATCGTGGCGCTTGCTGGCTATACCAACGCCGGAAAATCCACGCTGTTCAACCGCATGACCGGCGCCGAGGTTATGGCCAAGGACATGCTGTTTGCCACTCTCGATCCTACCATGCGCGGTGTCGTGTTGCCCTCGGGGCGGCGGATCATCCTGTCCGACACCGTCGGATTCATTTCCGATCTGCCAACCCAACTGGTCGCCGCATTCCGCGCCACCCTTGAAGAGGTGCTTGAGGCGGATCTGATCCTGCATGTCCGCGACATCTCGCATCCCGAGACATCCGAACAGGCGGCGGATGTGGCCGAGATTCTGGGCTCGCTGGGCGTAAGGCCGGATGTGCCGGTCCTGGAGGTCTGGAACAAGCTGGATCAGGTGGCGGACACGGCACGCGACGCCATGATGGCCAATGCCGGGCTGCGCGCCGATGTGCTGCCCGTCTCTGCGCTGACCGGCGAGGGAATTGACCGCCTGCTGGATGTCGTCAATGACCACCTGGGCGAGGAACGGCATGAACGCGCGCTGTCCTTGCCGTTCTCGGACGGACGCAAGCGGGCCTGGTTGCACGAGCGCGGGCTGATCAGCGAAGAACGCGAAACCGAGGACAGCTGGTCCATGACCGTGCTGTGGACGGACCGACAGGCCCATCAGTTCCGCGCGCTCTGAGCCGGCGCAGAACCGACCGGGGCCCCCGCTCTGATCCTGATGCGCCTAGCGGCCCTGCTGACGCCGCGCCATGAAGGCAAGGCGTTCGAACAGGTGAACATCCTGTTCGTTCTTCAGCAATGCGCCGTGAAGCTTTGGCAACAGGCTGGTCCCTTCGCGCTTCAGATCCTCCGGCGAGAGATCCTCGGCAAGCAGCAGCTTCAGCCAGTCCAGCACCTCGGAGGTCGAGGGTTTCTTTTTCAGCCCCGGCTGTTCGCGCAATTCATAGAACTGGGTCAGCGCCGTTGTCAGCACCGCATCCTTGATCTGGGGGAAGTGCACCGCCACGATGCGGCGCATCGTCTCCATGTCCGGGAAGCGGATGTAGTGAAAGAAACAGCGGCGCAGAAAGGCGTCGGGCAGTTCCTTTTCGTTGTTGGAGGTGATGATGACGATGGGCCGCTGTCTGGCCCGGATCGTCTCGCCGGTTTCGTAGACGAAAAACTCCATCCGGTCGAGTTCCTGAAGCAGATCGTTCGGGAATTCGATGTCGGCCTTGTCGATTTCGTCGATGAGCAACACCACGCGGCCCTCGGCCTCGAACGCCTGCCAGAGCTTGCCCTTGCGAATGTAGTTTCTGACGTCCTTGACCCGTTCGTCGCCCAACTGGCTGTCGCGTAGGCGCGATACGGCATCATATTCGTACAGCCCCTGTTGCGCGCGGGTGGTCGATTTGACATGCCATTCCAGCATCGGCAGACCCAGCGCCTGGGCGACCTGGCGGGCGAGTTCCGTCTTGCCGGTTCCGGGTTCGCCCTTGACCAGAAGCGGGCGTTGCAGGGTGACAGCCGCGTTGACGGCAACCGTCAGATCCTCGGTTGCGACATAGGCTTCGGTCCCCTGAAAGCGCATGGTCATCCGGACATTCCTCCCTTGTGCTGCTGCCGGGTTACCCAGCCGCAACCGCATTTGCAAGCACCGCTGTCCCGTGGGCCGCCCGCGCCGGGTGCACGCGCCCACAATTCGTGCAAGCCGGGCAAAAGCGGTCGCGCGGGCGCAATGTGTAGTGACATTGCCGGGACCATGGGCTAAGTGCAGCGCGCACAGGTACCGGGGATCGGCGGTGACGGACCATGCCGCGATCCGGTTTTGAAGAGGTAGCCAGGATGAAAGCGGAAACCTTCCTTCCAGAGGATTACCGTCCGGCCGAGGACGAACCTTTCATGAACGCGCGGCAGTTGGAATATTTCCGCCGCAAGCTGTTGATCTGGAAAGCAGAATTGCTTGGTCAAAGCGCCGAGACGCTGGACACGCTTGGCGAAAGCGCCCGCAATGTTCCTGATCTGGCGGATCGCGCCAGTGAAGAGACCGATCGCGCGCTGGAGCTTCGGACTCGTGACCGTCAGCGCAAGCTGATCGCCAAGATCGACGCGGCAGTGCGGCGGATCGAGAATGGCGAATACGGCTATTGCGAGATGACGGGCGAACCGATCAGCCTCAAGCGGCTGGATGCGCGCCCCATCGCCACGATGACGCTGGAGGCGCAAGAGCGTCACGAGCGGCGCGAGCGTGTTCACCGCGACGACTGACCCCGGCGGGCCGGCCATTCACAGCGATTGAGCGCGCCGGGGCCATTCCCCGGCGTGTCCGTTTCAGGGGGCAGCAATGCTGATCGGGCAGGAGATCACGGTTCTTGGGGCGGGCATCGCCGGGCTGGCGGTGGCGCGGGCCCTGGCGTTGCGCGGCGCAAAGGTCACTGTCCTTGAACAGGCCGAGGCCGTGCGCGAGGTCGGCGCAGGATTGCAGATCACCCCGAACGGTGCGGCCGTGCTGGCGGCGCTGGGACTTGGCGGGGCCCTGGCTGCCGCCGGGCTCGCGTCGGAAGCGGTCGAGTTGCGGGACGGCCTCTATGGCGACCTGATCGCGCGGCTGGATCTGGCGCAGTTGCGACCGGGGCAGGTCTGGCATTTTCTCCATCGCGCCGATCTGATCGCGGTCTTGTTGCAGGCGGCGCGGGATGCCGGGGTGGAGTTGCGACTGTTGCAACGGGCGGAGCGGGTCGCCCTGACCGAGGCAGGCCCCGTGCTTGTCACCGCGCAGGGGGCCGAACTGCGCCCCGGCTTGCTGATCGGGGCCGATGGCCTGCATTCCGTCGTGCGCAGCGCCTTGAACGGCGCCGCCGATCCGCTGTTCACCCGGCAGGTCGCCTGGCGCGCGGTGATTCCCGCCGAGGCGGATTGCGCCCCCGTGGCAGAGGTCCATATGGGCCCCGGCCGCCATCTGGTCAGCTATCCCTTGCGCGACGGTCGGCTGCGCAACATTGTCGCCGTCGAGGAGCGCAGCACCTGGGTCGAGGAAGGCTGGGCGCTGAAGGACGATGCGATGGAACTGCGTCTTGCCTTCGAAAGTTTCGCACCGCGTGTGCAGGGCTGGCTGGAGCAGGTGGACGAATGCTGGTTGTGGGGGCTGTTCCGGCATCCGGTGGCCAAACGCTGGGGATGGGTCGCACCCGAGGCCACCACCCGCGGCGTGGCCTTGCTGGGCGATGCGGCGCATCCGACCCTGCCCTTTCTGGCACAAGGTGCGAATATGGCGTTGGAGGATGCCTGGGTTCTGGCTTCGTCTCTTGCCAATCACACGTCGTTGGCGGCCGCATTGGCGGGGTATCAATCGGCGCGGGCGGGGCGCACGGCGCGGATCGTGGCCGCTGCCACGGCCAATGCCCGCAACTATCACCTGCGCAGCCCGATGCGCGAGGTGGCACATCTGGGGCTGCGCACCATCTCCAGACTGGCGCCCGGCCAGTTGCTTCGGCGCTATGACTGGATCCACGGCATGAATGTGGCCGCAGGCTAGACGCCTCTGGCGTTGGCCCCGATCCGGGGCGCCCGGCGCCGTGATCAGACGCGCGCGCCGGATGCCCGGCGGCGGTCCGCGATGCGGTGCTATGCCATCTGTGCCATGCGGCGCAACATCGTCCGCACGATCAGGCGATGCGCCGGGGCGACAGGCAGCATATAGAGCCGGCCAAAGAAATTATGCGTTTTAACCGAAGATGTTATGGCCAGCTCTTCACCCATGGTCGAAATGCAGGTCATCACGTCGAGATGGCGGTCGCGCTCTGTCAGAACCAGAACATCCGGGGCGCTGTGCTCCACCAGAAAGAACTCCAGCCGGTCGCCAACCGCCACGCTGTCGCGCCGCGCCCCGCTGAACCCGCCGATCCGGCGCACGCCAAAGCGCGACGACACCGCGTCGCGGATGCGAAAGGCGAGTGCCATGAACGGCAACGGACGCGCCATGAGGAGGTTCCAGGCCTCCAGCGCGCCCAAGGGTCGCGGCAGGCGCACGGTCTGGCGATCCAGAAAATCCAGGTGCTCTGTCGCGCCCAGAATGTGGCTGTTGGTATTGGGCAGAACCATCGTCATGGCGGAACCTTCGCGCGGGAATTGCCCAAGATTGCCGGGGCCCATGGCATCCGGCCATGTGTCACATGCGCGCAAGGCGGGCGGGCGCGGACGCGCGGGTCAGGGTGTCAGGAACCGAACCCAGGGCAATCCGGCAATCCGGGCGCAATCGGCCTCGTAGGCTTCGGTCAGCCGGGCGACGGTCTCGTCGGTCCAGCCGGGCAGATCGACCTCGACCTCCAGCCTTTCGGGCAGGGCAAAACGCTCCAGATAATCGGCGATCCCACGGCGGCGCTCGGCATCGGTCAGGGGTTTGGTTTCGGCCAGCCATGCGGCCATGCGGCGCTGGCCCACTTCCGACATCAGGCTGGCCGGCAGATCCAGCGCATGGGCCAGCTCTATCCCCTCGTCATGGCCGGAAACCGCGCGCAGAACAGAATGCCAGATCAACGGCGTGTCCTCGTCGCACCAGACGGTCAGGCCCGCCTCGGGACAGGCCGCGTGGATGCGCTCCAGCAATTCGGACCAGCGCAGCGCCTGGGCATCGAAGCCGTCGGGCAACGGCTCCTGCCCCTTGGCCTTGCGGCGGGCGGACAGCGCCGGAAGGAAGGTGGCGGGATTGCGGATCGCCAGATGGAACTCTACCCCGTCCTCGGGGAACAGCGCTGCCAGACCGCGGCTGCGTGCGGCTGCGGCGGGATAAAGCTGGCTTTGCGTCACGGCATCGCGGGGAAAGGCCAGGAAGCCTTCGAACGACAGGATCAGCCGCGCGGTTTCATCCTCGTCGGCACCGGGCAACAGACCGTCGAGCAATTGTTCCGCCCCTGCCGCATCCGCCGCGCGCCCTGCAAAGACAGATGCGGCAGCACGCAGCAGATCGGGGTAGCGGTCAGGTTCCGGCACGGCGATGCGCTCTTGCCGCAACAGCGCACGGTTGCGCAGCAACACGCGCAACAGCCCGCCATCGTCCGTGCAATGCACCCCGAGGTGATAGACGATCTGCATCCTGCCTGCACCTTTCGCAACAAGGCTCTGCGGCCCCTTGTCCATGGGCAGTATAGGCGGTTTTCCCGGCAGAGAAACCGCTTTATAGACCATCGCATGGCCGAGCCCACGACAGCCCCCCCGCCCCGCCGCCTGGTCCGGCCCGACCCCTGGTCGGTGGCCTCTGTCCTGATTGCCGCTATGGTGCTGATGCCGGTTGCCGCCGTGGTCTGGCTGGCGTTCAATCCGGTCGAGAATATCTGGCCCCACATGATGGCCACCACCCTGCCCCGGTATCTGAGCAATACCGGCATCCTGATGGCGGGGGTCGGTGTGCTGACCGCTGCGGTGGGTGCCGGCGCGGCCTGGCTGGTGGCGATGTACCGCTTTCCGGGCGCACGGATTCTGGAGATCGCGCTTTTGCTGCCGCTGGCGGTCCCGGCCTATATCGGTGCCTACGCACTGGTCGATCTGTTCGAATTCGCGGGGCCGGTCCAGACGGCCTTGCGTGGATGGATGGGCTGGGTCACGCCGCGTGACTACTGGTTTCCGGCAGTGCGTTCGCGTGGCTCGGCCATTCTGGTGCTGTCCTCGGCCTATTACCCCTATGTCTATCTGCTGGCCCGCGCGGCATTCCGCGAGCAATCCGGCAATGCCTACGAGGTGGCCCGCGCGCTGGGGACCGGCCCATGGGGCATGTTCCTGCGCATCGGCCTGCCGCTGGCACGACCCGCGATTGCCGCAGGTGTGGCACTGGCCTGCATGGAAACGGTGAACGATTTCGGCGCAGTCAGCTATTTCGGTGTCCAGACGCTGACGACGGGAATTTTCTCGGTCTGGCTGACGGCCGGAAATGCAGGGGGCGCGGCGCAGTTGTCGCTGGTCAGCCTGGGCGTGATTCTGGCCCTGATGGGGGTGGAACGCGCGGGGCGGCGCAATCTGCGCTTTCACCGCGCGGCGCGGCAATCGCGCCCCATCATGCCGCGTCGGCTGCTCGGATGGCGTGGATGGCTGGCAACCGCGCTGTGCGCCCTGCCATTTGCGGCCGGGTTCGTGCTGCCTGTTGCGGTGATCGCGCATCACGCCCTGTCCAAGCCCGAACATTGGCTGACCCCTGGCTTGGGCCGCGCACTGGGCCATACCATGGTCACTGGCGGGCTGGCCTCGGTTCTATGCGTGGGGGCCGCACTGGTTGTCGTCTATGGCGCCCGGCTGTCCCGGCGGCGCCTGCCGCAACTGATGCTGCCGCTGACCGGAATCGGCTATGCGGCGCCGGGGGCCGTGCTGGCCGTCGGGCTGCTGATTCCGATGGCGGCGCTGGATCACCGCATGGCCGATGCCGTCCAATGGCTGACAGGGCGTGATCCCGGCCTTTTGCTGACCGGCTCGGCCAGCCTGATCGTGCTGGCCTATGTCGTGCGGTTCTTCGCCATCGCCCAAGGGGCGACCGACAGCGCGATGGACCGCATCGCGCCCTCGCTGCCGCTGGCCGCGCGGTCGCTCGGGCGGACCAGTGGCGGGGTGCTGCGCGCCGTCCATCTGCCGCTGATGCGCGGTTCGGTCGGTGTGGCGCTGCTGGTCGTCTTTGTCGATTGCGTCAAGGAACTGCCCGCCACGTTGCTGTTGCGCCCCTTCAACTACGACACGCTGGCCACCCGCGTGCATGAGCGCGCCAGCGTCGAGGCGCTGGCCGAAGCGTCGCCCGCCGCGCTGCTGGTCATCGCGGTCAGCCTGATCGCCGTTGGCCTGCTGGCCCGCAGCGCCCGCGAGGCTGGCGGCACCCGCGGCTGACAGAAGCCGACTTGCCTTGGCCCCGCAGCGCGGCTATCACAGACGTGGCGCCGGCATAGCTCAGCGGTAGAGCGTCTGCCTTGTAAGCAGGGGGTCGGGGGTTCAATTCCCTCTGCCGGCACCAGTTTTCTGAATAGGTCGCTGAATATCAATGCGCCAGGACCCATGCGAAGTGCAAGGTGGTCCGCTGTTCCGAGAAGGTCGGACCTCCAGCACCTGAATGGATTTCAGTCCGCTACAGGGCGAGGGGGGCGGTACAGCCATGCAATGTCCGCACGGCAGTGCGGTTTAGCTGCACATGAAGGCCCCCTAGCACTCCTGCCGCCTGACATTGGCCCCGCGACCGCTGGGCGCGTGCATCGGATGCCCGCGAGCCAGGGGCCATCGTCCCAGACCGGCCCTGCGACGGTGCTGGTCAGCACGCCGTCCACCCAACCGGGGACCACGTGACACCGCCGGTTGCCGTTATGATCGCAGGGCACCCTCGATCTGCCAGCCGCACTGCGCAAGGCCGAGGCGCTCGGGGGAACGACGGCATTCGCACGCCTTTGACTAGAATATCTCTATGGCGGCAGCAACGTTGGCAAGCCTCGCGACGTTCTCGATGACAATCCGGTCGCCATAGCCGAAATCGAGCACCACCTGCCCGTCTTCGACCGTGCCGTAAAGTTGCACCAGCGAGGCTGGTGTGACGATGCCAGGATTGGGCAGGCCAGCCAGCATGAAACCAGAGATCGCGATGACATCATCCTGCCGAAGGCTCAGGTCGGTGATATGGGTCTCACCAAATCCCATGGCAAACACGAATCGGTCCGCGCCACCGCCGCCGGTCAGCGTATCGTTGCCGGAACCGCCATATAGGGTATCCGCCCCGCCGCCACCATCCAGCCGGTCATTGCCCCCGCCGCCGAAAAGGCGGTCGCCGCCCTTGCCGCCGAACAGCACGTCGTCCGCCCCGTTTCCGGCAAGGATGTCATTGCCGTTGTTGCCCCGCAACGTATCCGCGCCCGCGCCACCAAGGAGCGTATCCGCAGCCCTGCCTCCCCTCAACATATCGTTGCCGTCGTCTCCGAACAACATGCTGGCACCATTCGCTGCGACCATATGATCGTTACCGCCCCGGCCAGACGCAACGCCGGGCGCAGACAGTTGGATCGTATCGGCCGCGTTGGTGCCCAGTGTCGCCGTTTGGGCCAGAGCTCGTGCGGCCGCCATGTCGATGACGCCAGCGTCACGTACAGGACCGAGGCCCTGATCGAAAGCGCCGCTCCAGCGCCCTGAATTGCTGTAGAAATCCACAATCCGAAGGCTCGTATCTCCGGGATCCCCCAAGATCAGATCGTTGCCGATGCGGAGCATGTCGTCCTGCCCGATCGAGCCGAAGGGGGAGAAATCGGACATCACGATCAGCCCGCCATTGTCAATCACCGTGCTGTCACCAAGGGGGACGTTGAAACCACGATACACGGTGCCCCATTCATAGGCGTCTCTGCCCTCGCCCCCAGCCATCACATCGTCGCCAAGCGCGCCCCAGAGCGTGTCGTCACCCCGCCCGCCGTAGAGCGAGTCGTCACCAATAGCGCCCCAGATGTGATCATTGCCGCCTTCACCATGCAGAACATTCGGCGATCCGAACCAGCGCGTAAGCCCGCCGCGGCTGATGACCATATCGGACAGGAAGTCATCCCCCGATCCGCCGCGTAGCGTATCGTTGCCCGTCCCGCCGGTCAGCAAGTCATCGCCTGCACCGCCGAACTGTCGGGTCGGGCTCTGATCTGCGGTGATCGTATCCTGCCCCCTGCCACCGCGCAGCACAGACACCCTGGAGATGGTTTCGGTCGCCGAGGTCAGATAGATATAGTCGTCGCCGCCGCCGCCTTCGATGGTTACCGCGCCGGCTGCGACGACATCAATCCAGTCGTTGCCACCGCCGCCCGAAACCGTCACCCTGTCCGGCAGGCTTGCAATCCGGTCCGCGCCGTCCCCTTCGCCATAAAGATAGAATGTGTCGTTGCCCGCCCCCAGTGACACGGCCAGGCTGCGCGCCGGGAAGGCCGCGAAACTCATATGATCTGCTTTGGCAGTGCCAATGATCTCTATATCCTCGCCGCGAACAATGTCGGTGCCGATGATCGACTGTCCGTAGCCTGGCGATACCCCCGCCACATCAAAATCAATGAGATCGGCGATGGTCTTTTGCGAATGCGCGTCGGGTGTCATCACGAGTACGAAATCGTCGCCTCGCCGGGGGTTGCTCGCCCAAGCCCGAACGGTGAGGGTTCCGGCGTCCGAAAGTCGCGTCTCTCCGATCGCGATCAGGTCTTTCTGGAACTGTTCGTTCGCCGCCGTCGCCCGATCACGCACGCCCCAGGCGGCCGATCCGAAACTGTCGTAAGGCCGGACGGGGTGGGCGCCGAGAGCCCGGCTGGGTGCGCTGATGCCGGAAAAGGCGAGGAACGAGCCATAGCTGTAGCCATTGTAGATGCTGCTCAGAACGAACTGCCCGGACGCATCGAAGTAACTCGCGGGCGCCTCTTGCCTGTGGGTTCGCGCACTTTCCACCGGAAAGAAGGACTCGCCAGGCCCGATTGTCTGGTCTGATCCATAGGAATCGAGGAGGCTTTGACCCGTCTGCACGAACCTGCGAGGCGGAGACACAGAGTAGTCATATTCAAACCAGCTGACGGCACCAATCAGGCCGCCTTCTGCCGACCAGTAATCTGCCGGCATTGCCAGCGCACCGTAGAACTGCCCGAACAACAAATCATTCTCGGCGGCGTAGCCGGGCAGCCCAAGCCTGGAACCTGAATAATCGAAAACAAATGCCATCGTTAAATCCCTTGCACTCTTGTCTGCCTTGGGCCCGAGGGATCAATCGACATTCCCCATTCGGCCTGCCGCGTTGTGTCAGGATTGACTGATCTTGCGGACCGATCAAGCGTTTTCCCTTGCAACGATCCGGCCTGGCGATCAATCCGCCGCATGTTGGGCTGGTCCGCGCGCGGTGTTGCGCGCGGCACTTGGGTGCGCAGGATGTCGTGACGACCTCGCGCCCATCTTGTTGTCACCCCGACCCGGTTCAAGGGGGCAGCCTGCGGGGTATCGACGAAGAAGCCTGGGGGGATCCGACGCATTTTCTGCGCCTTCGCAGGCGCGGCCCGAATGTGCAGGCCATGATCGTCCCACGCCTGCGCGATCACGCCGAACCGGGGTGCGATGCGCCCGCTCTCGGGCCTGCTGCGCTGCTTTTGGGGGGCATATCTATCACGCGCCACGACACGTCGGGGAGCAGTGGTGGCGAGGGAGGGACTCGAACCCTCGACCTTGCGATTATGAGTCGCACGCTCTAACCAGCTGAGCTACCTAGCCACTGGGGGGCGTCCTAAGGTGAGGCGCGGACAGCGTCAAGGGGAAAACGTCAACTCCCGCCATCATCGAACCGCCTGCCCATGCAGCCACTCTGCTGCGGTGGTGACACAGCACCAGGCAATACAGGCCGGAGCCACAAACGGCGCTGGCCTGGGGATGGATCAGGTCGATACCGGCGGCGCCTGATCCCGGCCGGGAACCTGCAACGACGGTGCCAGCATTGCGGTGCCAGGGCCGGGTGGGCCGAATCGCCGGGCCGGGCGCGCTCAAGTCCCGGCGGGCACCAGGCTGCGCCGGGCCTCGTCCAGCAGGCGCTTGGCCTCGGTGCCTTGCAGGCGCGCGATGTCGTCCTGATACTTCAGAATAGCCCCCAGCGTATCGGCGATCACTTCGGGCGACAGGGTCAGGACATCCAGCGCCAACAGGCACTTGGCCCAATCAATGGTTTCCGCGACGCCGGGCTTCTTGAACAGATCCTCGCTGCGCAGACGCTGGACAAAGGCGACCACCTCGCGGCTGAGCGCCTCGGAGGCATCGGGGGCGCGTGCGTGAAGGATCTCGATCTCGCGCTCGAACCCCGGATAATCGACCCAGTGGTACAGGCAGCGCCGCTTCAGGGCATCATGCACCTCGCGCGTTCGGTTCGATGTCAGGATCACGATGGGTGCTTCGGGCGCCTTGATCGTGCCAAGCTCGGGGATCGTGACCTGAAAATCCGACAGCGCCTCCAGCAGAAAGGCCTCGAACGGTTCATCCGTCCGGTCGATCTCGTCAATCAGCAGCACGGGGGCGCCACCATCCTGCGGGCGCATCGCTTGCAGCAAGGGACGTTCAATCAGGAATTCCGGCCCGAACAGCCCGGTGCGCAGGTGCTGCGCATCCTGTGCCGCTTCGGCCGCCCGGATCGCCACCATCTGCGCCGCGAAGTTCCATTCATAGACCGCCGACGCAGCATCCAGCCCCTCGTAGCATTGCAGCCGGATCAGGCGGCGGCCAAGCGCCGCGGCGATGGCCTTGGCGATCTCGGTCTTGCCGGTGCCGGCCTCGCCTTCCAGAAACAAGGGGCGCCCCAGCCGCAGCGCCAGAAACAGCACCGTCGCCAAGGGCCTGCCGCAGACATAGGATTGCGCCGCAAGCATCTGCTGTACGGCCTCGATCGAAGCGATGGGTTGGTGCACGTGATCCTCCCTGGCTGGCCCCAACCTGCGGCCAGCGCGCCCACTTGACAAGGGGCAAGGCCCCTGCGCGGGATTGGGTCGTAATACCAAAGGATCACGCGATGGCAGAGATTCTACTTTATGGTCATGCCGACTCCGGCCATGCGTGCAAGGTGGCGCTGGCATTGGCGCTGGCCGGTGTGCCGCACCGCACTGTCGGGGTCGACATCTGGGCGGATCCGGGCACGCGGCCTGCCGCCTTCCTTGCGGCCAGCCCGTTTGCAGAAGTGCCGCTGCTGATCCTCGATGGCGGGGCCTATGTGCAGTCGGGGGCCATCCTGCTGGAACTTGCCACCCGCTTCGGCGTGCTTGGCGCAGAAAGCGCCCAGGGCCTGCGCCGTGGCCGTGAAATCCTGATGTGGGAGGCGAACCGCATCGGGATGTGC
This sequence comes from Gemmobacter megaterium, assembly GCF_900156815.1. Taxonomy (GTDB): domain Bacteria; phylum Pseudomonadota; class Alphaproteobacteria; order Rhodobacterales; family Rhodobacteraceae; genus Wagnerdoeblera; species Wagnerdoeblera megaterium. The sequence goes on along the minus strand of NZ_FTOT01000001.1, from coordinate 514,293 downwards.
CTGCCGCAGTTGATAGAGGCCAGGCGCGTCGGCGGTGCCGGCTTTCCGCCTGGGGCGGTGGACTGGCTGCGGATGCGCTATGACACCGACAAGGCGCGCTTTGCCGCGCTGCTGGGCGATGCGCCCTTTTTGCATGGTGATGCGCCGGGCATCGGGGATTGCGCTGTCTGGGGCTATGCCCAGTGGCTGCCAAAGGCAGGGGTCACGCCGAATGTAGCCCTTTCGGGCTGGCTGGACCGGATGCGCGCCCTGCCCGCGATGCAAAGCCCCGGTGACTTCTTCCCTGACGGCTGATCGCCCGGCACTTGCGGCCCTGTGCCGGCGGGCTTGGCGCTCCGGCAGATGGCCTACCGCCCGCCAGATCGCGCCGTGGCCTTGCCCGCCAATGGCATCGTCACGGCCCCGGTGACGCAGAGGGTTGGCCAGGACCGCGCCTGACGCAGACGGCAGCGGCGTCCGGCATGGGACAGCCGGTCTATCCCCGGCCCGCCTGATCCGACATCACCGCATCTATCACCCCATCGGCGGCGACGGTCAGTGCCAGGATCCGCGCCCCAAGGGCCTCTGCCGTCTCGGCCCCGCATTCGCGCAGGACAAAACTGCGCGCACCTTCGCCCATCCCGTCCGGGTCCGGGACAGGCACCGACAGCAGCCGCCCGGCGGCCTGCACCCGCCACAGCAGACGATAGGCGCCCAGCAATGTCTCCTCCTCGGCCCGGCGGATCACACCGGCGCGCGCGCCAGCCCGCAGTTGCGCCTCGACCCGCCGCGCGGGATCTCCGGCAATCAGCGCGCAGGTCTGGGCGGCGAGTTCGATGTCCATGATCCGACCGGGGCCTGCCTTGGCCTCCCACCCGCCACCAGGCCGATGCGCGAGCAACCTTGCGCGCATGTCGGCCACATCACCGCGCACCGTCGCCCCCTTGCCCTTGTCTGCCAACAGCGCCCGGCGAAACGCCTTGATCTCGGCGCCCAGATCGTGGTTGCCCGTCAGCATCCGCGCGCGCGTCAGCGCCAGATGCTCCCACGTCCAGGCCTCGGTTTCCTGATAGCTGCGGAACGCGGCCCAGGAGGTTGCCACCGGCCCTTGCCGCCCCGACGGGCGCAGCCGCATATCCACCTCGTAGAGGCGCCCGTTCGGCATCGGCGCGGTCAGCGCCGTGACCAGCGCCTGGGTCAGACGGGCGAAATAGGCCCGCGTCGCCAGCGGGCGCGGCCCCTCCGAACTCTCGATCCCGTCGGCATCATAGATCACGATCAGATCCAGATCCGACCCGGCATTCAGCCGCCCGGCCCCCAGGCTGCCCATGCCCAGCACCGCCGCCCCCCTGCCCGGCTGCGGCCCATGCTTGCGGGCGAATTCGGCCACCACCACAGGCCAAAGCGCCACGACAACCGCCTCGGCCAGTTCGGCATAGCTTTTCCCGGCCTCGAAGGCATCGGTCAGGCCGCGCAGATGATGAACGCCAATTCGGAAATGCCATTCCTTCATCCAGGCGCGGGTCAGGTCGAGCTTCTTTTCGTAATCCTCGACCGTCGCCACCTGCGCGGTCAGGCCCTGCACCAATCCGGCCACCCCCGGCCAGGGCGCAAAGAAGCTGCCACCGATCACCGCATCCAGCACCGCGGAATTGCGGCTGAGGTGCCGCGCGAGTTCCGGGGCCGTCCCGGCAATATCGACGATCAGCTCGATCAGCGAGGGGTTGGCATCGAACAGCGAAAACAGTTGCACCCCGGCAGGCAGGCCCGACAGGAACCCGTCAAAGGCGGTCAACGCCTCGTCCGGGCTTGCAGCCCGCATCAGCCGCGCCAGAATCTGCGGGCGCACCCGCTTGAAGATCTGCCGCGCCCGGTCCGAACGCAAGGCCGGATAACTGCGCCAGCCATCGACGATCCCGGCCATCTGCGGCGTCAGCTCCGGCCCGTCCGCCGCCTCGCCAGGTGCGAAAAAGCTCTCGGTCAGCTCGGCCACCCGCATCAGCCTGCCCTTCAGCACCGCGCGAAACGCCGCCGTGTCGCCACTCCCGCAGAACCGCGCGATCCGGTCGATCCCCTCGGCGGTCGCGGGCATCCGGTGGGTCTGGGCATCGTTAACCATCTGCAAGCGATGCTCCACCTCGCGGTGCTGGCGATACAACCCGGACAATTCATCTGCCACGTCCGCCGGGATCCAGCCCTTGGCCGCCAACGCGACCAGCCCGCCCACCGTGGTCCGGTCGCGCAGATCCGGGTCGCGCCCGCCTGCGATCAGTTGCCGGGTCTGCGTGAAGAACTCGATCTCGCGGATCCCGCCGATCCCCAGTTTCATGTCGTGATCCGCGATCACCACCGGCCCGGCCAGCCCCTTGTGGTCGCGGATGCGCAGCCGCATGTCATGCGCATCCTGAATGGCCGCGAAATCCAGATGGCGGCGCCAGACAAAGGGCGTCAGCGTGCGCAGGAACCGCCCCCCCGCCTCCAGGTCCCCGCCGCAGGGCCGCGCCTTGATATAGGCGGCGCGCTCCCAGGTGCGTCCGACGGATTCGTAATATTGCTCGGCCGCCGCCATCGAAATGCACACCGGCGTCACACTGGCATCGGGGCGCAGCCGCAGGTCGGACCGAAAGACATAGCCATCGCCCGTGATATCGGACAGGATCGCGCTCATCTTGCGCGTGACGCGGATAAACGCCGCACGCGCCTCCTGGGCATCGCTACCGGAATAGCGGGTTTCGTCGAACAGGCAGATCAGGTCGATATCCGACGAATAGTTCAACTCCCCCGCGCCCATCTTGCCCATCGCCAAGGCGACCATGCCGCCCGCCGTCGCGGCATCCTCCGGCTGCTGTCCCGGCAATTTGCCACGCCGGATCTCCTCGGCCACCAGCCGCTTCAGGCTCAGATCCACGGCGCGGTCGGCCAGTGCGGTCAGCGCGCCGGTCACCCGCTCCAGCGGCCAGACCCCCCCCAGATCGGCCAGCGCGGCATAGAGCGCGATGCGCCGCTTGGCCCGACGCAGCGCCCCCGGCAGATCGGCCAGCGCAACATCGCCCAGCGGGTCCAGTTCCCCGTTCAGAACCCCGTCGGGCTCTGCGGCCAGCGCGGCCCGCAGCCAATCCGCCTCGCGCCCCATCAACCCCTTCAGATAGGGGCTGCACCCGGCGGCGCCCGCAATCACCCCGCGCACCTCCGGCGCGAGATCGCCAAAGGCCAGCGCGGCATCGGCACCGGCATCGGGGTCATAGGCGATCGGCTGGCGGGTCAGGCGGGATGAAAACGACATGCGAGCACCATGCGCAGCCGCCCCGCCGCCGTCAACGCCCGCCTTGCAGGCCCGCCACCGGCCCGCTAAGCCTGTGTCCGCAATCACAGGAGCCACCGATGAGCAGCAGTCTGGACCGGGTGAAAGCCGCCCTTGCCGCCGCAGGCGTGACGGCCGACCTGCGCGAGATGCCCGCCAGCACCCGCACCGCGGCCGAGGCCGCCGCCGCCGCGGATTGTCAGATCGACCAGATCGCCAAATCCATCATCTTCAAGGGCCTGGACAGCGGACATGCCAAGCTGTTCTTGACTGCGGGCGGCAATCAGGTCGATGCGGCCAAAGCCAGCGCCCTGGCCGGCGAGCCGCTGGGCAAGGCCGATGCGGCCCTGATCCGCGCCGAAACCGGCTTTGCCATCGGCGGTGTCGCGCCCGTCGGACATCTGACGGCGCTTCCCGTCTGGATCGACCCCCGCCTGTTCGACTTTCCCCTGCTCTGGGCCGCCGCAGGCACGCCACGGCATATCTTTTCCATCGACGCGGAAACGCTGGTCCGCATCACCGGCGCCATGCGCGCCGATTTCACGACCTGATCCCCCGGCGGCGCCATCTTGGCAGGACAGGCGGCAGGATCCGCCTGCGTTTCATCTTGCCAGAAATACCCTCGGGGGGTGAATGGCCCGGAACGGGCCAGAGGGGGGCAGACAGCCCCCCTATCCTTCGATCAGGCAAAAGCGGTCCACATCCACCATGCCGCGGTCGGTGATCTTCAGATGCGGGATCACCGGCAGCGCCAGGAAGGCGAGTTGCAGGAAGGGCTCTTCCAGCACCACGCCCAGCGACACGGCCGCCGCGCGCAACCGCTCCAACGCGGCATGGACCACCTCGAACGGCTCCAGGCTCATCAGCCCGGCCACCGGCAGCGCCAGTTCCGCCAGCACCTGCCCGTCCCGGACCACGACGAACCCGCCCTCGATCTCGCCCAGCCGGTTCGCCGCCAGTGCCATATCGGCATAATCCGCCCCGACCACCGCGATGTTGTGATGATCGTGACAGACGGTCGAGGCGATGGCCCCCGCCTGCATCCCGAAGCCGCGCACGAAGCCATTGGCGATATTGCCGTTGATGCCGTGACGCTCGATCACCGCGATCCGCATCAGATCGCGCGCAGGGTCAGGGCGGCGGTCGCCGTCCACTGGCGCCACCGTCTCGCGGAGATGTTCGGTCAGGATCTTGCCGGGCCAGATGCCGATCACCGGCACCTCCTCGCCATTGCCGCGATAGCGGAAATCCGGTGCCGCAACCTTCGCCGCCTTGACCGAATGCCGCGCCACCGGCGCCACATGGCCCCGCGCGGCAAAGGCCGCCTCGCCAACCACAACACCGCCGCAGATCACCAGATCGGCGCGGCAGTCTTCCAGCCGGTCCATGGCGACAATATCCGCGCGCCGCCCGGCCACGATCTGTCCGCGATCCTTCAATCCAAAGGCTTCGGCCGCCGACAGGCTGGCGGCGCGGTACACGGCCAGCGGCGGAATGCCCTGGCCGATCAGATAGCGGATCATATGGTCCAGATGGCCATGTTCGGCGATGTCCAGCGGATTGCGGTCATCGGTGCACAGGCACATGTAGGGGCTGGTCGCCAGCGACAGCACCGGGGCCAGCGCCACCATGTCCTTGGAGACGGAGCCTTCGCGGATCAGCACGCGCAGGCCCTTTTGCAGCTTCTCCCGCGCCTCGGCCGCCGTCGTCGCCTCGTGTTCGGTACGAATGCCGGCCGCGATATAGGCGTTCAGGTCGCGCCCTGACAACAGCGGGGCATGGCCGTCGATATGGCGGCCCTGAAATGCCTCCAGCTTGGCCATACAGCCGGGATCCTCGTGGATCACGCCAGGATAATTCATGAACTCGGCCAGGCCGATCACCGCCGGATCCGCCATCAGCGGGACCAGATCCGCCGCCTCGATCCGGGCGCCTGCGGTTTCCATCGGGCTCGACGGCACGCAGGACGACAGATTGACCCGCAGGCTCATCACCAGATGCCGCGCGGCCTCCAGGAAATACCGGATCCCCGGCACCCCGGCGACATTGGCAATCTCGTGCGGATCGCAGATGGCCGTTGTCACCCCGCGCGGGGCAACGCAGCGGTCGAATTCGAACGGTGTGACCAGCGAGCTTTCGACATGCAGATGCGTGTCGATGAAGCCGGGCACCAGCCATTTGCCAGCCACGTCGATTTCGCGCCTGCCGCTGTAGCTGTGGCCGATGCCGACGATGGTATCGCCGCAGATCGCCACATCCCCCTCGATGGCGTCGCCGGTGACGACGCAGAACACCCGCCCGCCCTTCAGAACCAGATCGGCGGGTTCGGCCCCGCGACCCTGACGGATGCGATGGTGCAGTTGGGTCATGTCAGTCTCCTTGCAATGCCGTGCGCAGACGCGCCAAGCGTGCCGTATTCACCCCAAGATCCGACCGGCCAAAGCGTGACCGCGACAGAACCGCCAGCGTTTCCCCGCCTGCCGCGTGCGGCAGGATCCGCAGCGATATATAGTCCGGATAGCCGATCCACCGCGACCGCTGCACATAGCTCGCCCAGCCCTCGCGCAGCGATCCGGCCAGATGGCGCATGTTGGGCTCGCGCGCCAGCGCCACCTCCAGCCGTGCGGCCAGGGTTCCCTCGGGGGCCACAATCTCGCCGGGCTGGATGCGCGCCCAGTTCGGCGTTGCCGGATCGGGCGCCACCACAGGATCGACATGCCAGCGCGCCGGATCCGACGGCGCCACCCGGACCCAGACCAGCAGCCCCGCAACCGCGATACCGGCCGCCGCCACGAGATACAGCACCAGTTTCACCCCGCCCTCCGGGTCCAGGCATAAAGGCAGATCAACTCCATCGCCACATGGGCGCCTGCGACGGCGGTGATCATGCCATGGTCATAGGGCGGCGACACCTCGACCACATCGCCCCCAATCAACCGGATCCCGGCCAGATCGCGCAGGATGGCCGCGGCTTGCCAACTGGCCAGCCCGCCCCAGACCGGCGTGCCGGTGCCGGGCGCAAAGGCCGGGTCCAGCGCGTCGATGTCAAAGCTGATATAGCACGGCGCATCGCCCACCCGCGCCCGGATGCGTTCGGCCACTGCGGCGGCCCTCAACTCGTGGCACGCACGGGCGTCGATCATCTCCAGCCCGCAATAGTCGTCGCACTGGGTGCGTATGCCAACCTGGACCGACCGCGCCGGGTCGATCAGGCCCTGCTGCACCGCCTTGTAGGTCCAAGTGCCATGGTCGATCCGTTCCATATCGTCGTCTGGCCACAGGTCGGAATGGGCATCGAACTGGATCAGCGCCAGTGGCCCATGCCGCGCGGCATGGGCGCGCAGGATCGGCAGGCTGATGAAATGATCCCCACCCAGCACCAGCGTCCCCGCCCCTGCCGCAAGGATGCCTGCGATATGGGCGCGCAGTGCCTCGGGAAATGCGGCAATCCTGGCATAGTCAAAGGCCAGATCGCCGTAGTCCACCACCGACAGCTCCTCCAGCGGCGAAAACCCCCAGCCGTGCGGCGGATCAAAAGGTTGCAGCGTGCTCACCTCGCGGATGGCACGCGGCCCGAACCGCGCGCCGGTCCGATGCGTCACCGCCTGGTCGAACGGCACCCCCGTCACCGCCAGATCAACCCCGGACAAGTCCTTGGTATAGCGTCGCCGCAAAAAGCTGGTGGCGCCGCCAAAGGCGTTTTCATAGGCCAATCCGCGCGGATCGGCGCGGGTGAACGCCAGATCGACCTGCGATTTTGCATCTTCCAGTGCCATGGCGCCCCCATTGATTGCGTCGCCAGGGATCAGACACCGCGCGGACGCCGCTGTCCATGGGGCACGCCGCCCGCTTGACAGATGGCGCCCCCGCGCCGCACCGTCTGGCCTGACCCAAGGCAAGGAACGACGATGGCAGCACCGCTCCTGATCCGCAACCGCAACTACCGGCTGCTGTTCGCCGCAGGGGCGCTGACCAATCTGGGCGATGGTGTGGTGGCGCTGGCGCTGCCTTGGCTTGCCACGCTGATGACCCGCGATCCGCTGGCCATTGCTGCCGTGGCCGCTGCGTCTCGCCTGCCATGGCTGATCTTTGCGCTTCCCGCCGGGGTCATCATCGACCGCGCCGACCGTCGCCGCCTGATCGCGCGGGCCGATCTGCTGCGGGCGGCCATCGTGTGCGGCATCCTGATGCTGGCCCTTGGCGATCCGGCCCCGCAGGCGGTCTGGCTGCTGGCCGCGCTTGCCTTTCTCCTCGGCTCGGCCGAGGTGCTGCGGGACAATGCGGCCCAGACCATTCTGCCCGACCTGGTCGCTCGCGCCGATCTGGAGACCGCGAACGGCCAGCTGTGGAGCGCCGAGCAACTGACCGGCCAGTTCATCGGCCCGCCGCTCGCCGGGGTGCTGATCGGGGCAGGTATCGCCGTGCCCTTTGGTCTCGATGTTGCGGCCCTTGTGCTGGCAGCGGGGCTGGTCTGGCTGATCACCCTGCCCGGCCACATCCGCAGCACGGCCCGGTTCTGGCCCGCGCTGGTCGAGGGCATCGCCTTCATGCGCGCCGACCGCCCGCTGTTGCGGCTGGCGGTGGTGCTGGGCCTGTCCAACTTTATGGCCGTTGCCACGATCACCATCCAGGTGCTGCTGGCGCAAGAGGTGCTGGCGCTGACCGCGGCTGCCTATGGCGTCGTGCTGTCGGTGGCCGCTGCCGGGGCCATCACCGGCAGCCTTCTGGCCCCGCATCTGGCCCGGCGGTTGGGTGGCATGGGCTGTCTCTACCTGTCGATTGCCACCTGGTCGGCCGGATATGCCCTTGTCGGCTTGTCCGGCACCGGCACAACCATGGCCCTTGCGCTCTTTGCCGTGATGGCTGCGGCCATGGTCTGGAATGTGATCACCGTCTCCTGGCGCCAGCGCCGGATTCCGCCGATGCTGCTGGGACGGGTGAACAGCATCTATCGGTTCTTCGGCTGGGGCTCAATGCCCTTGGGCGCCTTGGCCGGGGGCGCCATCGTCGCCCTTGCCGAACCGGGCCTCGGACGCGAGATGGCACTGCGAGCGCCCTTCCTGATGGCCTCGGCGGGCTGCGCGTTGCTGCTGGTCTACGCCCTGCTGCGGCTGCGGCTGGAATAGCCTACAGCCGGTCGCCCAGCAGGAATTCCGCCGCCCGATCCAGCCGGATATGCGGCAACCCCTGACCCGGCGCCAGATCCAGCGGCGCCGGCGCCAGCCGCATCACCGCATAATCCCCATCCAGCCAGCCTGCGGCCCCCTCGCGCGCCGGGCTCAGCAGACGGGTCGGATCGGTCGGCAAATCCCCGGCATACATCGCCGCTGTCCGCCCCGTGGCCTGCAAGACACCCTGCACCGCGGGAATGGTCTCGCCCCCGCGTGACAGATCGACCTCGGTCGTGGCCCGCAACGAGGCGATGGCCATCGCCGCCGTCTGCGCCCCGGCGAAATCCGCCCGGTCCCGCGCCTCGCGCAACATGGCGGCCAGAATGGCGGACAACCGGGCGTGCTGGCTGTGATGCAAATGGTCGGCCCGCGTCGCCGCAAACAGGATCCGGTCCACCCGCTTGCCGCCAATCAACTCGGCCAACAGCCCCCCGCGCCCTGGCCGGAACGCCTGCAACACACCCGCCATGGCCCGGCGCATATCCTCCAGCGCGGCAGGCCCGGCATGGATCGCCTCCAGCGCATCGACCAGCACCACCTGCCGGTCGATGCGTGCGAAATGATCGCGAAAGAACGGACGCACGACGCGGGCCTTGTAGGCCTCGAACCGGCGCTCCATCTCGCGCCACAACCCGCCGCGCGCCGGAGCCTCGGGACGCGGAAGCGGCGCAAAGGTCAAGGCAGGCGACCCTTCCAGCTCTCCCGGCATCAGGAACCGCCCCGGCGTGACATCCGACAGACCCGCCTTGCGCAAGGCCACCAGCACCGCGCGCCAGCCATCGGCCAGCCGCCGCGCCACCGGCTCGTCCCAGCCGGACTCGACCAGCCCCTGCAAGGAAGCCCGATAGCCCGCAGCCTCGTCGCGCAAGGCCACCCGCGCCAGGACACCCTCGGACCATTGCTGAAAGGACAGATCCATCAGCGACAGATCCAGCAACCATTCGCCCGGATAGTCGATGATATCGATATGCACCTTGCGCGGCCCGGTCAGCCCGAACAGCCCCGCTGGCCGCAACCGCAGCGACAACCGTAATTCCGATACGGCGCGGGTCGACTCCGGCCAATGCGGCGATGCTCCGGTCAGGGCAGCGCGATGACCTTCATAGTCAAAGCGGGGGATCGTATCATCCGGCTGCGGCTGCAACCAGGCCGCCTCGATCCGGCCATCGGCCGCGGCCCGCAACTGCGGCATCCGCCCGCGATCCAGCAGGTTCGACACCAGCGAGGTGATGAACACCGTCTTGCCTGCCCGCGCAAGTCCGGTCACGCCCAGCCGGATCACGGGATCAAGGAAGGCGCCCGACAGGGCCGAGACCCGCGTTTCCACCCCATGTGCAAGGTCCTGCGCAAACTCGGTCACACCCATCGGAAAGCCCCTCCGGGGGCAGCCATTTCATCTTGCCTCAAATACCCTGGGGGGTCCGGGGGGCCAGCCCCCCGGCCCGCAGCCTCCGCACCCCCCACCTAAGCATGATGCGGGCGAATAACCAGTGCTCAGCCTTCGGGATGCTGCGGCACCTTGCCGGACGGCGCACGATAGGGGCGGGTGACATCGGTCAGCATCACGTTCACGCATTCCACCGACAGCCGCAGCGCCCCGTCGCCAGCCAGCACCAGCGTCAGCACACCCGTCCCGTCCTCGCCCGGTTCGAACTCCAGCGCGAGCGCCGACAGGATGCTGTCCCGGTCGCGCATGTCCAGGCCCTGGGACGTCACCTGCCGCACGTCCAGCACGCTCAGCACGCTGCGCACCCGCTCGAAGGGCCGGCCATCGCGCGCGGCCGCCGCGCGATCTTCCCAGCGGAAACGGTTGAGCAGCACGTCAAACCGGCGGCCCTTGCGCGACCAGCCCATGTCGGTTCCGGTAAAGACCGCATCCTGCAACAGGGCCGACAGGACCGGCAGGTCCTCGGCCGCCTCTGCCTTCAGCCTCAGGGGCTGTTCGCCACCGTCTTCGAACCGCGCATCCGCCATCAGTCTGCCACCCGCTCGATCGAGGCGCCGCAGGCGCCGAGTTTCTCCTCGACCCTCTCATAGCCACGATCCAGATGATAGACCCGCTTGACCAGCGTTTCCCCTTCGGCGGCCAGACCGGCCAGGATCAGGGACACGCTGGCGCGCAGGTCGGTGGCCATCACCGGGGCACCGCGCAGCCGGTCCACCCCGGTCACGGTGGCAGTGCCGCCATGCACGTCGATCCTTGCCCCCATCCGCATCAGTTCGGGCGCATGCATGAAGCGGTTCTCAAAGATTTTCTCTTCCAGCACCGAGACCCCCTGGGCCGTGCACAGCAGTGCCATCATCTGGGCCTGAAGATCGGTCGGAAAGCCGGGGAAGGGTTCTGTTACCACGTTCACCGCCGACACCCGGCCATTCTTGCGGCTGACCTTTAGGCCCCGCGCCGTCTCTTCGACCGAGACACCCGCCTGGTCCAGCTTTTCGGCAAAGGCCGCGACCAGGTCCATCCGTCCGCCCAGGCATTCGACCGTCCCGCCGCAGATCGCCGGGGCCAGCATGTAGGTGCCCAACTCGATCCGGTCCGTCACCACGGGATGCGTGGCGCCCGACAGGCTGGTGACACCCTGGACAGTCAGGGTCGAGGTGCCCTCGCCCTCGATCTGCGCGCCCATCCGCCGCAGGCAGTGCACCAGATCGACGATTTCCGGCTCGCGCGCCGCATTGCGGATTTCGGTGGTTCCCCGCGCCAGAACGGCGGCCATCAGCGCGTTTTCCGTCGCCCCGACCGAGACGAAGGGAAAGTCGATCACCGCCCCGCGCAAGCCTCCCGCAGGGGCCCTGGCATGGACATAGCCGTCGCGCAGGTCCATTTCGGCCCCCAGGGCCTCCATCGCCCTGAGGTGCAGGTCGACGGGCCGCGCGCCAATGGCACAGCCACCGGGCAACGAGACCTCGGCCCGGCCAAACCGCGCCAGCAGCGGCCCCAGCACCAGAATCGAGGCGCGCATCTTGCGCACGATGTCGTAATCGGCATGTTGGCTGGTCACGTCATGCGAGGACAGCGCCAGGACGCGCCCGCCTTGCAGCGCCTGCACTTCGGCGCCCAGCGATTGCAGCAGGCTGGTCATGGTGCGGATGTCGGACAGCCGCGGCGCATTGGTCAGCGTCAGCGGTTCGTCCGACAGCAGCGTCGCCGGCATCAGCGTCAGGCAGGCGTTCTTGGCGCCCGCAATGGGGATTTCCCCGTTCAGTTCCGCGCCACCGCGCACCAGAATCGCATCCATGCCCGTTATCCTTCGTCCTGCCCTGTATCGCTGTCTTCGTCCTCGTCCCCCGCCGCACGTTCACGGGCCTGCGCCTTGCGGCGGCCCAGATTGGCCCGCAGCGCCGCCTTGAGCCGCGCATCGCGGCTGTCGGGCGCAGGCGTCTTTTTCCTGGGAGGGTCAGAGGCTGTCATGTCGGGGATGTAGCCCAAGCCGGCCAAGCCGTCCAGATCGCAGCCCGCCCTTGCGCGGCAGGCTGCCAGCCGGACCCGGACCTGCAAGGGATCAGGGCCGCCAGCGCAGGAAATTGGCAATCAGCCGCAATCCGGTTGCCTGGGATTTTTCCGGGTGGAATTGCGTGCCCACCACATTGTCGCGGCCGACAATGGCCGTGACCGGACCGGCATACTCGACATGTGCCAGCAACTCTGCCGGATCGGTCACCTGCATGGCGTAGGAATGCACGAAATAGGCATGATCGCCGGTCGCAATCCCGTCGAGCACAGGATGGGGCCGGTCGATCACCAGATCGTTCCAGCCCATATGCGGCACCTTCATGCCCGGATCGGCAGGGGTGATGCGCGTTACATCGCCGCCGATCCAGCCAAAACCGCGCGTCTCGTGATATTCCAGCCCGCGGGTGGCCAGCATCTGCATTCCGACGCAGATGCCCAGAAACGGCACGCCACGACGGCGCACGCCGTCGTCGATTGCCTCGAACAGGCCGGTATGATCGGACAGCGCCTGCCGGCAGGCCGGAAAGGCGCCATCGCCGGGCAGCACGATACGGTTTGCACGGGCGACATCTTCGGGCTGTGACGAGACCAGAACCTCGCCGGCACCGACCTCTGCCGCCATGCGCTGGAATGCTTTTTCAGCAGAATGCAGGTTGCCGCTGTCGTAATCGACGAGGACGGTCAGCATCGCTTATCCTTTCGGCCTTGGACCCGGACCTGCGTGCGGACGCCTCCGGCGGGGGGGGTATTTGGGGCAAGATGAAAGACCGGCGGTCAGAGCATGCCCTTGGTGGAGGGAATCGCGTCGGCCTTGCGCAGATCGGTTTCAACCGCGTCGCGCAGGGCGCGGGCCACCGCCTTGAACGCGGCCTCGGCGATATGGTGGCTGTTGATCCCGGCGGCTTGCGTCACATGCAGCGTGATGCCGCCATGGGTGGCCAGGGCCTGAAAGAATTCGCGCACCAGTTCGGTATCGAAGCTGCCGATCTTCTGGGTCGGGAAGGTGACATCCCAGACAAGGAAGGGGCGGCCCGACAGATCGAGCGCGGCCTGCACCCGCGCGTCATCCATCGGCAGGGTGCATTCGCCATAGCGGCGGATTCCGCGTTTGTCGCCCAGCGCGCGCGCCAGCGCCTGACCCAGCGCGATGCCGCAATCCTCGACCGTGTGGTGGTCGTCGATATGCAGATCGCCCTTGCAGCGCAAGGTGATGTCGATCAGCGAATGCCGCGCAAGCTGGTCCAGCATGTGGTCAAAGAACCCCACCCCGGTCGCCATGTCATAGCGGCCCGTGCCATCGAGAGTCACCGCGACGGAAATCTCGGTTTCGGCAGTGGTGCGGGTGATCGTGGCCTCGCGCATCGGGGGCTCCTTCGGCTGATGGCGACCTTATAGGCGCGGGGGGCGCGCGCGCCAAGGGCCTGCGTGACGCTGGCGCCGATTGGCCTTATGGTGCCGCACATGGCCGGAGGACCCCATGCCGCTGAACGCCCTGACTGGCACCCGCATCCGCGAACACCGCACCCGCACCGGGCTGCGTCAGTCAGAGCTTGCCCAGGCCGTCGGTGTGTCGGCGAGTTATCTCAACCTGATCGAACACAACCGCCGCCGGGTTGCGGGCGACCTGCTGGAGCGGATCGCCCTGGCGCTGGGGGTGTCGGCCGACGCCCTGCAAGGGGTCGATGATGCCGATACCGGCGCTGCGCTGCGCGAGGCGGCGGCGGCGGCGGGTGTCGCGGCCGAACTGGATCGGGCAGAGGAATTCGCAGGCCGCTATCCGGGCTGGGCTGCGCTCGTGGCCACGCAGAACCGGCGCATCGCGCAACTGGAGCAGGCGGTCGAGGCGCTGAGCGACCGGATGAGCCAGGATCCGCATCTGTCCGCCGGTCTGCACGAATTGTTGTCGGCCGCGACATCCGTGCGTTCCACCGCGGCCATTCTGGCCGATACCCCGGATATCGAACCCGAGTGGCGCGCGCGCTTCGAGCGCAATCTGGCGGAAGATACCGCGCGGCTGGCGAATGGTGCCGAGGCGCTTGTCGGCTATCTGGACGGCGTGGCCGCGCAGGAGACGGGCATCGCCTCGCCGCAGGAAGAGCTGGAAAGCTGGCTGGCGGCTCAGGGCTGGCACCTGCCGTCGTTGGAGGCAGGCGGGGATCCGGCAAGCGTGCTGGAGGGGGCGTCGGAACTGGCCAGCCGCGCGGCGCGGCAGATGGCGCGCGACTGGCTGGAGACCTATGCACAGGATGCCCGCGCCCTGCCCTTGCCGGGATTTCTGGCCGCGATCCGGCGCGACGGCATGGATCCGGGGCGGCTGGCCGCGCGCTTTGGCGCAACGCCTGCGATGGTGTTCCGGCGCCTGGCCACCCTGCCGCCCGACACCGGGCCCCTGGGGGTGGTGATCTGCGATGGGTCGGGCACCCTGGTATTCCGCAAGCCCCTGCCCGGTTTTCCAGTGCCGCGCTTTGGGGCGGCCTGCCCGCTCTGGCCGCTGTATGATGCGCTGTGCCGCCCCGGACAGCCGGTACAGGCGCGGATCGAAGTGGCCGGGCGTCTGGCTGCCGGGTTCGATGCCTGGGCCTGGGGCAGCTTCGAGCATCCACGCGGTTTTGCGGCGCCCGGCGTCATGCGGGCCTACATGCTGTTGCAGCCCGCGTCAGGGGATGGGGCGCCGCGTCGGCCTGTCGGAACCTCGTGCCGCATCTGCCCGCGCGATGATTGCACCGCGCGGCGGGAACCCGCGATCACCGGAGAAGGCACGCTGTGATCCGGCGTGCCCCGATGCCCCCGGTTCCCAGGCGCCGGATCAGCCGCGGATCGCCTCCAGCAGGCGATGAACGTTGTCGGGATCGGCATCCGGGGTGATGCCATGGCCAAGGTTGAAGATATGCGGCCCCCCTGCAAAGGCGCGCATGATGCGCCGGGCCTCGGCGGTCAGGGCCGGTCCGCCTGTCACCATGTGGCGCGGGTCGAGATTGCCTTGCACGCAGCCATCGGGTTGCAGGTGCTGCGCCGCCCAGTCCGCGCTGACCGAATTGTCGACCGCCAGGCAATCCGCCCCGGTGGCACGGGCAAATCCGACATAGCCCTGCCCTGCCTCGCGCGGGAAGGCGATGACCGGAATGCCGGGGTGACGGGCCTTGAGCGCCGCGATGATGCGGGCGGTCGGGGCCAGGGCGAAATCGGTGAAATCCTGCCCCGACAGGCTGCCGGCCCAGCTGTCGAACAGTTTGACCACTTCGGCACCCGCCGTGATCTGGGCGGACAGATATTCCACCGTCGCCTCGGCGATCCGGTCGATCAGCGCGGAAAAGGCGGTGCGGTCCGCCGCCTTGAACGCATGGGCGCCCGCCTGTTCATCCTTGCCACGCCCGGCGATCATGTAGGTGGCCACCGTCCATGGCGCCCCGGCAAAGCCGATCAGCGTGGTGTCGCGGGGCAATTCACGCGCAAGAATCCGCACGGTCTCGTAGACCGGCGAGAGCGTTTCGTGAATCGCCTCGACCGGGCGCAGGGCGGCCACACCGGCGGCATCGGTGATGGTGGACATCCGCGGCCCTTCGCCTTCGGCGAACCACAGCTTCGATCCCAGCGCCTGTCCGATCAGGAGGATGTCGGCAAACAGGATCGCCGCGTCAAAACCATAGCGGCGGATCGGCTGCAACGTGACCTCTGCCGCCAGATCCGGCGTATAGCACAGGGTGAGGAAATCCCCGGCCTTGGCCCGTGTCGCCCGGTATTCCGGCAGATACCGCCCTGCCTGCCGCATCAGCCAGACCGGCGGTACGTCCAGACGTTCGCCCGCAAGGGCGCGCAGGATGGTCTTGTCGGTCATGGTGGCCTCCTATGCGGGTGTCGCGGGTTGGTCCACTGCGGCGGCGCGCTTGTCAAGGCCGCGGGTGGGGGATGCGGCGCTTGGCCCCGCTGGACAGGCTCTTGGGCGGCCCGTAAACAGAAAGGCATGACGCATCCCTTGCCCACCCCCGCCCAGCCCCTTCGCATCGGCACCCGTGGTTCGCCGCTGGCTCTTGCGCAGGCCTACGAGACCCGCGCCCGGTTGATGGCCGCCCATGATCTGCCCGAGGCCGCCTTTGAGATCGTGGTGATCAAGGTCACCGGCGACCGCATCCAGGACCGCTCGCTGCGCGAGGCGGGCGGCAAGGGCCTGTTCACCCGCGAGATCGAAGAGGCGCTGCTGGACGGCGGGATCGACATCGCGGTCCATTCCACCAAGGACATGCCGACCCTGCAACCCGAAGGGCTGACGCTGGACTGCTTCTTGCCACGCGAGGATGTGCGCGATGCCTTCCTGTCCGATGTGGCGACGGGGCTGGCGGATCTGCCGCAGGGCGCTGTCGTCGGGTCCTCCTCGTTGCGCCGGCGAGCGCAGCTGACCCACCGCCGACCGGATCTGATTGTTGTGGAATTCCGCGGCAACGTGCAGACCCGGCTGCAAAAGCTGCGCGACGGTGTGGCCGTGGCCACCTTCCTGGCCATGGCAGGGCTGAACCGGCTGGGGCTGGCGCCGTTGGCCCGTTCGGCGATCGACCCGGACGACATGCTGCCCGCTGTCGGCCAGGGCGCCATCGGGATCGAACGGCGGCTGGGCGATGCGCGCACCGCTGCCCTGCTTGACCCGATCCACCACGCCGAAACCGGTCATCGTCTTGGCGCCGAACGCGCGATGCTGCGGGTGCTGGACGGCTCGTGCCAGACGCCGATCGCGGGCCTTGCGCGGATCGAAGGCGACCGGATCTGGCTGCGGGGCGAAATCCTGCGGCCTGACGGATCCGAAGCGATCACGCTGGACGGACGCGCCCCCATGTCCGAGGCCGCCGCGCTGGGCGAGGATCTGGCACGCCGCTTGCTGGCGGCGGCCCCGGCGGGGTTCTTCGACTGGCGCAGCTGAACCGCAGAAGGGGCCGCGCCGCACCAGGTCACGGCCCGCTGCCGGGCGGCGGCGGCCGCGCGTACAGGTGAGACTGCGGATCAGCCGGAATCGGCGGCGTCGGCGGAGCCCGGCCGCCGCCCGACACTGCGACAGGCCGCCTCAGTGCGTCCAGGCACCCCGGCGGTTGGTGGCGAAATTCTCGCCATATCCGGCGGGCCGGATATTCGGCGCGCGGGTGTTGGCGCCGATCACATCGACCTCCAGCCCCTTGGACCGGGCATAGTCCTCGGCTGCCTCGCGCGTGGCAAAGCGCAACCGCACCTGACGCTGGGTATCGCCCGAGGAGGTCCAGCCCATCAGCGGGTCGATCTCGCGCGCTTCGGCCTGGACAAATTCCAGCACCCAGTCGCGGGTCTTGCCCATGCCGGATTGCATGGCGTTGCGGGCAGGCTGATAGATGCGGGCGCGCATGAAACTCTCCGTCGGATTGTGTCCCGGTTCTGGCAGAACAGCCCCCGCGACGCAAGAGGTGCCCGACGCGCAAGCCGCCATCGGGCTGCCGTTTCATCTTGCCCCAAATACCCCCGCCGGAGGCGTCTGCCGGGTTCCTCCGGTTGAACCGGCTGCCGGGGGCGCGCCGGGATGTGCCTGCCACGGCCCCCGGTTGCCCTTCCCGCACAAACCGGCATAGTGACGCGAATGGCGAAATCCCCCGACTCCCGCGACCTGCCCGAACCCGACCGCGCCGAAGGTGCCCCGCACCCGCGTGAAACCCGCCTGCTGCTGGGCCAGGACCGGGCCGAGGCCGCGTTTCTGGAGGCCTATGGCTCGGGCCGCCTGCATCATGGCTGGCTGCTGACCGGCCCAAGGGGCGTGGGAAAGGCAACGCTGGCCTGGCGGATCGCCCGCTTCCTGCTCGCCACCTCCGAAGAGGTGGGCGGGTTCCTTGCACCGCCCCCCCCGCAAAGCCTGGATATCCCCGAGGACGATCCGGTCGCCCGCCGCCTGCGCGCCTTGTCCGAGCCGCGCCTGTTCCTGTTGCGCCGGGGGCCGAACGACAAGGGCGATGCGCTGACCCGTGACATCACCGTTGGTGAAGTGCGCAAGATGAAGTCGTTCTTCACCCTGTCCGCCGCCGACGGCGGGCGGCGCGTGGCCATCGTGGATGCGGCGGACGATCTGAACGCCGCCGCCGCCAATGCCTTGCTGAAGCTGCTGGAAGAACCGCCGCCCGGTGTGACGATGCTGCTGATCTCGCATCAGCCGGCCCGGCTGTTGCCGACCATCCGGTCGCGCTGTCGGGTGCTGTCCTTGCAGGCCCTGTCGCCCGAGGCCATGGCGCAGGCGCTGGCAACCGCTGGCGCAGAGGTCGATACGCCACAGGCCATGGCGCAACTGTCCGGGGGATCGGTCGGGGCCGCCATGCGCATCGCCGGACTTGACGGGATCGAGCTTTATGCCCGGCTGGTGGCGCTGTGTGCCACCCTGCCCCGGATGGACCGTCCCGCCGCCGCGGCACTGGCGGATATCGTCGCGGGACGCGGGGCCGAAGGGCGGTTCGATCTGCTGCTGGAGCTGATCGACCTGTTTCTCGCCCGCACCGCCCGCGCAGGCGCCACCGGGCAGTTCCCGCCCGAGGCCGCACCGGGCGAAGCGGCGCTGATGGCGCGGCTTGCGCCGGATGCCCGCGCGGCCCGGCACTGGGCCGATCTTGCCCAGACCCTTGGCCTGCGCGCCCGCAAGGGCCGGGCGGTCAACCTTGACCCTGCCGCGCTGGTGTTGGATATGCTCCTGAAGATCGACGCGGCGGCGGCAAGGGCAGAGACATGACACCAACCATCGTGGACAGCCACTGCCACCTCGACTTTCCCGATTTCGATGGCGAGGTCGAGGCGCTGATCGAACGCGCCCGCGCCGCAGGCGTGACGCGGATGGTGCATATCTGCACGCGGCTGGCACAGGAACCCAAGGCGCGCGCCCTGGCCGAGGCGCATGACGGTGTGTTCTACAGCTTTGGCCTGCATCCCATGAGCGTGGGCAAGGAATCGCCGTTGACGGTGGATCAGCTTGTTGCCGCTGCCCGGCACCCCAAGATGGTGGGCATCGGGGAAACCGGCCTTGATTACCACTATACACCCGAGTCGAAGGACGCCCAGCAGGCCAGCCTGCGCGTGCATATCGAGGCGGCGCAGATCACCGGCCTGCCGCTGATCATCCATGCGCGCGATGCCGACGAGGATATGGCCCGCATCCTGTCCGAAGGCCATGCGGCACAGCCCTATGCCTGCGTCATGCATTGCTTTTCCTCCAGTGCCGAACTTGCGCAGGCGGCGCTGGATCTGGGGTTCTACCTGTCGATGTCGGGAATTGCGGCCTTTCCGAAAAGCCACGATCTGCGCGCGATCTTTGCCGCCGCGCCGCTGGACCGGATCCTTGTGGAAACCGACAGCCCCTATCTTGCGCCGCCGCCCTTCCGCGGCAAGCGGAACGAACCGGCCTATGTGACCCATACCGCGAAGGTTGGCGCCGAGCTGTTCGGGCTGAGCTATGCAGATTTCGCCGCCGCCACATCGGCCAATTTCGACCGGCTGTTCACCCGCGCCGCAGCCAAGGCCGCCGCGGCATGAGCGACAGGTTGCGCTACACCATTCTGGGCTGCGGCTCGTCCGGCGGAGTGCCGCGTCTGGGCGGGCATTGGGGCGAGTGTGACCCCGACAATCCGAAGAACCGCCGCCGCCGCTGTTCCATGCTGGTCGAGCGTCTGTCGGGCGACCGGATCACACGGGTTCTGATCGACACCACGCCCGATATGCGCGACCAGTTGCTGGGCGCCGGGGTCGGTACGCTGGATGCGGTGGTCTACACCCATTCCCATGCCGATCATGTCCATGGCATCGACGATCTGCGCATGATCGTCTTCAACATGCGCAACCGTCTGCCGGTCTGGGCCGATGGCCCGACGCAGGATGCGCTGTTGTCGCGGTTCGGCTATGCCTTTGTCCAGCCAGAGGGCAGCCCCTATCCGCCGATCCTGAACCTGCACACCATTCGCGGCCCGTTCGAAATTTCGGGCGCAGGCGGTCCTGTGCCGTTCCTGCCGTTCCGGGCCGACCATGGGTCGATGGATGCGCTGGGGTTCCGCATCGGCGGGCTGGCCTATCTGCCCGATGTGGTCGCCATCCCCGAGGATAGCTGGCCGGTGCTGGAAGGGCTGGATGTCTGGGTTGTCGATGCCCTGCGCCGCACGCCGCATCCGACCCATGCCCATCTGGCGCTGACGCTGGAATGGATCGCCAAGGCGAAACCTGACCGCGCCGTTCTGACCAACATGCACATCGACCTTGACCATGCGACAGTCGAGGCCGAGACCCCCGCCCATGTCAGTGCCGCCTATGACGGCATGGTGCTGGAACTGCCCGTCGCCTGAACTGCCGGGCTGCTCTGCCCAGCCCTGCGGACGCCTTCGCCATGCAAGCCCTGATCGACGTCATCCTGCCCGTGTTCCTTGTGCTGGGGTTCGGCTATCTTGCAACATGGCGCGGCTGGTTTGAGGACAGCTGGATCGACGGGCTGATGCGCTTTGCCCAGAACTTTGCCATTCCCTGCCTGCTGTTCCGTGCCATTTCGCGGCTGGATCTGTCGGCCGACCTGCAACCCGCAATGCTGCTGAGCTTTTATGCCGGGGCGCTGGTCTGCTTTTTCGCGGGTCTGCTGGGCGCGCGCTACCTGTTTGCACGCCCCTGGCCGGATGCGGTGGCCATCGGCTTTGTCAGCCTGTTCTCCAACTCGGTGCTTCTCGGGATGCCGATCACCGAGCGGGCCTGGGGCCCCGAGGCGCTGGCCGGCAATATCGCCATCGTGGCCCTGCATTCGCCATTTTGCTATTTCGTCGGCATCACCGCGATGGAGCTTGCGCTGAACGCAGGCCGTTCGCTGCGCGAGGCGGTGCCGCGTATCCTGAAGTCGATGTTCCGCAATGCCCTTGTGCTGGCGATCCTTGCGGGATTTGCCGTCAATCTGTCGGGGCTGGCCGTGCCCGCGATCATCGGAGATGCTGCCGACATGATCGCCCGCGCGGCCCTGCCCGCCGCGCTGTTCGGTCTGGGCGGCACGCTGTACCGCTATCGCCCCGAAGGTGATCTGCGCACGATCGCCATGGTGATGGGCATTTCGCTGTTGCTGCATCCGACCATCACCTTCACGCTTGGGGCGGCGCTGCATCTGGACACCCCGGCGATGCGCTCGGCGGTGATCACCGCCGCCATGGCGCCGGGCGTCAATGCCTATCTCTTTGCCAACATGTACGGCACCGCGCGCCGGGTCGTCGCCTCGTCGGTGCTGATGGCCACGGGGCTTACGATGCTGACGGCCTGGTTCTGGCTCAGCATCCTGCCCTGAACGGCCCCGGCCGCCCCCCCCTTCGCGCGCCAGCGCCCTTGCGCCGCCCGGACGGACGACACAAGGGCGTTGATGTCAGACGATACGGGCCGCGGTATCAAAACCCAGACGCGGCAGGCGGGCAGTGTCGGGATTGGCCTTGAACCAGCCCAGGTTCATCAGGAACAGCGGCTCCCAGGATGTTCCGCCAAGCAGCGCCTCTTTTGCCTTTGCCTTGTCAAAGCCCGCCATCGGCCCGACCCCCAGCCCCAGCGACCGGGCGGCGGCAATCAGCATTCCCGCCTGCAACAGCGCATTGGTGCGCGCCGATGCCTCGCGCACGGCCGGGTCGGTGTAATACCCCCGCACATCGGACAGCGGAAACACCTGCGGCAGATGCACGGTGAATTCGGTGTCGCAGCACACCAGCACGCTGACCGGCGCGGCCATGGTCTTGGCCCGGTTGCCCGACGACAGCGCCGGTTCCAGCCGCGCCTTGCCTTCGGCGGTCTGCACAAACACCAGGCGCAGCGGTTGCTGATTGAACGCCGAAGGGCCAAGCAGCGCCAGGGCGGTCAGCTCCTCCAGCACCTCGGGGGCAACGGGACGATCCTCGAAGGCGGGGTGGCTGCGCGACAGGCGAAAGATCTGGTCAAGTGCGGTATTGTCGATCCGGGGCAAGGGTCATTCCTCTGGTTTCGCGGCAGGGGGCGCCACCATGGCGACCAGGACGTGCCGGGGCCGCCTGCTGACATGCCCGGCGGGATACGGGCAGGTCATACGGCGGCCATTGGCGTCTGACATATCGCGCCGGACCCCAAGGTCAATGTGTGTCAGCGCGGATCATATATGCACCGCAACACAGGCGCGGCCCCTTGACCCCGGCAAAGCCGGATGTTTACAGCGGACCACCCAAGGCAACAGGACACAGACGCATGACACAGCTCTTTGCCCCCGATACCGATCCACGCGCCTTCCGCAATGCGCTGGGACGATTTGCCACAGGCGTGGCGCTGGTGACGGTCGCCGCCCCCCAGGGGCCTGTGGGGTTCCTGGTCAACAGCTTTGCCAGCGTTTCGATGGATCCGCCGCTCGTTCTGTGGTCGCCTGCGAAATCCTCCAGCCGCTTTGCCCATTTCGAAACGGCGCAACATTACTCCATCCACATCCTGCGCGACGATCACAGCGACTGGTTGCCCCGGTTCGCCAGGGACGGCGCGGGCTTTGCCGATTTTCCGCACGAGATCACGCCCGAAGGCGTGCCGGTCATTCCTTCGGCGCTGGCGCGATTTGATTGCGAGCGGCACGCCGCGCATGATGGCGGCGACCATCTGATCATCGTGGGCCGCGTGCTGCGCGCCGCAGCCACGGACGGCGCCCCGCTGGTCTTCAGCCAGGGGCGCTATGGCGGCTTTTCAGCGGCCTGAGCCGGCGGGCGGGCGGGATCACGGCATCAGGATGTTCGCCCGCGTATAGTCCTGGCGCAGTTCGGTTCCGTCGGCCAGTACAACGACCACGGTGACGGTCTGCAACGCTTCTGGCGGAAGTTCGGCAAAGGGCAGCCGGTCGGCCGGAATGGCATTCGGCTGCGCTGTGCCGGTTTGGCAGGGCGGCATGTCCCAGACCCGCGTCGCGGCCGAGGAATTGACGGAAAACCGCACCTCGGCCATGCCGCAACGCCAACTTTCAAGATGGGTGAAATACAGCAGCTCCTTGCCGTCCCACGGGCGCAGCGCAAGCCAGCTTGCGCGCGTCGCCTCCAGGATCGGCCGGATTTCTGCGGCTGTGGTGAACTGTTGGGCCATGGCTGGCGTCGCGGCAAGCAGGCCCGCGGCAACAAGGCTCAAGTGGCGATACATCCCTATCTCCAATGACTTTCATGGTCCGTGGCGCCACCCTATAGTCAGGCGCGAAAGGTCCGTCAGGGGCCGGTGGCAACGAGGGCAGCATGGCAGGCAGGACAAAGCGGACGCAAGCGTTCAATATCGTCATCGTGGCGCAGGCGGGCCGCCTGCAATACGAGGCCCTGATCTTTGCCGCCTCGCTGGCGGCCCATGCCCCCGCGCTGTCGGGCCGGTTGTTCGTGGCAGAGCCGCTGCCCGGCCCGTTGTGGCCACAGGATCCACGGATCGCGGATCCCGCGATCCGCGCGGCATTGCAGGGGCTGGGGGCGCAGATCGTCGAATTCGAATGCCGCCATTTCGGCGCGTCCTATCCCTATGGCAACAAGATCGAGGCATTGGCGGCCCTGCCCGAAGGCGAACCCTTTGTCTTTTTCGACACCGATACGCTGATCACCGGCGCGCTGGACAGGGTGGCCTTCGACTTTGCCCGCCCCTCTGCCTCGATGCGGGTGTCCGCCACATGGCCCGACCCGCAGCCCTATGTCGCGGGATATGACAGCATCTGGCGCTCGCTTTATGACCGCTTCGGGCTGGACATCACCCCGACGCTGGATCTGTCGCAGCCGGACGAACATTGGCGGCGCTACATGTATTTCAATGCGGGCTGGTTCTTTGGCGCCTGTCCGGTCGCCTTCGGCAGGCGGTTCACCGACTATGCGACGGCCATACGGTCCGATCCGGGGCCGATGCTGGCGGCGCAATCGCTGGATCCCTGGCTCGATCAGGTTGCTTTGCCACTGGTGATCGCGGCATTTGGCGGCGGGCGCCCCGGCACGGCGCTGGCGGGACTGGACGGGGATATCTCCTGCCATTACCGGGCGTTGCCATTGCTGTACGCCCGTGACAGTGACCACGCCGTCGATGTGCTGGAAACCGTCACCGCCGACAAGGCGCTCAAGCGGTTGCTGCGCGACTGGGAACCGGCAAGAAAACTGGTCTATCAGGGCAAGGGGCGGCAGAAGATCCGCCCCCTGTTCGACCGCGACGACCTGCCCCGTCAGGAACAGGTCATCCGCAACACCATCAAGCGTGAAGGGTGGTGGCTGCGCTAGCGCGCGGCTACCCTTGGGTGGATCGCAGAAAAAGCTCCCGCCCATAGGGTGTTGTCAGGCGACCCTCACGCAGCGCATCAACATTGGCGCGTTCTTCGATCCGGCCTTGGCGCAGGATGGCCAGACGGTCGCACAAAAAGCTGACCACCGGCAGGTCATGCGTGACCAGCAGATAGGTCAGGTTCTTTTCCTCTCTCAATCCCTTGAGAAGGTTCAGAATCTCTGCCTGAACCGAAACATCCAGCGCGCTTGTCGGCTCGTCCAGCAGCAGGACCGGCGGTTCCAGCATCAGGGCGCGGGCAATCGCCACCCGTTGGCGTTGCCCGCCCGACAACTGATGCGGCAACCGAAAGCGGAAGCGGCGCGGCAGGCCGACCGCATCCAGCATCGCCAGAACACGGGCATCGCGGTTGCCTATCCGGTGAATCGCCAGCGGCTCTGACAAGGTATCATCAACGGAACGGCGCGGGTGCAGGCTGCCATAGGGGTCCTGAAACACCATCTGGACCTGACGCGCATGGGGGGCATCGCCTTGTTTCATCCCCGTTCCGCCCAGCGTCATGCGGCCGGACCAATCCTGAACCTGCCCCGCCAATGCCTTGAGAATGGTGGATTTTCCAGAACCACTTTCGCCCACCAGCGCAAAACTCTCGCCCTCTGTCACGTCAAAGGATACACCATGCAGCACCGTGGTCGGGCCAAAGCGGACCACAAGGTTCTCGATCCCGATCATCGTGCAGCCTCCAGCGCGGCGCGGTCCAGCACCGGAAGGCGCGGACGGTCCTCGTCAATGCGTGGCACCGAGGCCAGCAGGCCACGGGTATAGGGGTGGCTGGCGGCCGACAGTTGCCCCGCGCCCAGTTCTTCGACGATGCGGCCCTGATACATAACCAGAATTCGGTCGCACCAGCGCGCCACCATGTTCAGGTCATGCGAGATCAACATCAGCCCCATGCCCCGGCGGCGCACCAGATCGTCCATGATGTCAAGCACTTGCCCCCGAACGCTGACATCCAGCGCCGATGTGGGTTCATCGGCGATCATCAGGGCGGGTTCCATGACGACCATCATGGCGATCATCACCCGCTGGCCCATGCCGCCCGACACCTCGTGCGGATACTGCCGGGCCACGCGCTCCGGATCGTCGATGCGCACCGCCTCCAGCGCCTCCAGCACCTTGGCACGGCGGGCGCGGGCATTCAGCGCGGTGTGGAACTCCAGCGCCTCGGCGATCTGGTCGCCGATGCGGATCACCGGGTTCAGGCTGAACTTGGGGTCCTGCAACACCATCGACATGCGGGC
This sequence comes from Gemmobacter megaterium, assembly GCF_900156815.1. Taxonomy (GTDB): domain Bacteria; phylum Pseudomonadota; class Alphaproteobacteria; order Rhodobacterales; family Rhodobacteraceae; genus Wagnerdoeblera; species Wagnerdoeblera megaterium. The sequence goes on along the minus strand of NZ_FTOT01000001.1, from coordinate 488,859 downwards.
ACCCCGCAGGGCGCGCAGGCGCGATTCGGGCAGGTTGCGCAGATCCTGGCCCTCGAACTCCATCCTGTCGGCAGTGACGCGGGCGGGCTTGCCGATCAGCCCCATGACCGCACGGCCCGTCATGGATTTTCCAGAGCCGGATTCCCCCACGATTCCAAGACGTTCGCGGCCAAGGCTGAACGAAAGCCCCTTGACCACCTCGACCGGCCCCTGATCCGAGGGAAAGGTGACGCGCAGATTCTCGACGGAAAGCAGGGTCATCCCTTGGTCCTTTGCTTGGGGTCCAGCACGTCGCGCAGGCCATCGCCGAACAGGCAGAACCCAAGCGAGACCACGACAATGGCAAAACCGGGCATGGTGGCGACCCACCATTGATCCAGAATGAACGCGCGGCCCTTGGAAATCATCGCGCCCCATTCCGGCAGGGGCGGCTGCGCCCCCAGACCCAGAAAGCCAAGGCCCGCCGCGGTCAGGATGATGCCGGCCATATCCAGCGTGACCCGCACGATGGTGGACGACATGCACAGCGGAATCACATGCAGCCCGATCACCCGCACCCCGCTGGCGCCCTGCATCCGTACGGCGGCGATGAATTCCGAATTGCGGAAGGTCAGCGTTTCCGCCCGCGCGATGCGGGCATAGACCGGCCAAGCGGTGATGGCGATGGCGATGACCGCATTCTCGATGCCGGGGCCGAGGGCCGCGACAAAGGCCAGGGCCAGGATCAAGCGGGGCAGCGACAGAAAGATGTCGGTCAGCCCCATCAGCACCTTGTCGACCCAACCGCCATAATATCCAGCCACCGTCCCGATGATCAGCCCCAACGGCGCGGCGATGACGGCCACGAGGATGACGATCATCAACGTGATGCGCGAGCCGTGGACGACACGGGAAAAGATGTCGCGCCCCAGTTCATCCGTTCCCATCCAATGGGCGGAGGATGGCGGCTGCAAGCGGTTCGACAGCATACCTTCCAGCGGCGAATAAGGGGCGATCCAGGGCGCCAACGCCGCCATCACCAGCAGCAGCACGATCACCGCCAATCCCACCATGGCCAGTGGATTGCGCGCCAGCGCACGGGCCAGACGATACCCCTGCCCCAACCGCGCCTGAAGCCGCGTTTCGGGGTCGTCGGACAAAAGCCAGTCGCGTGTCATCATGTCCGTGCCCTCGGATCCAGCAAGCGATAGAGGGCGTCAGAGCCCTTGTTGATCCCGACAAAGACCGCGCCCACCACCAGGGTTGCGCCCAGCACGGCGTTCATGTCGGCGTTCAGAAGCGCGGTGGTCAGGTAATTGCCGATACCCGGCCAACTGAACACCGTCTCGATCATCACCGACCCTTCCAGCAGGCCCGCGTAGGACAGCCCGATCACCGTGATCAGTTGCACCCGGATCGGGCGAAAGGCGTGGCGCCACAGGATCACCCGCTCGGGCGCGCCCTTGACGCGGGCGGTGGTGATATATTCCTGTCCCAGTTGTTCCAGCATGAAGCTGCGGGTCATCCGCGCGATATAGGCCAGCGAAAAGAACCCAAGGATCGAGGCAGGCAGCACGATATGCGAAAAGGCCGAGCGAAAGCTGTTCCAATCCCCGGCGAGGGCCGCATCGACCAGCAGCAACCCCGTGCGCACCGGCACCATGCCATCGAGGAACAGGTCGATCCGCCCCGGCCCGCCGACCCAGCGCAGCTTGGCGTAGAACAGCACCAGCCCCACCAGCCCCAGCCAGAACGCCGGGATCGCATAGCCGGCCAGCCCGACCACGCGAATCACCTGATCCACCCAGGTTCCTTGCCGGGCCGCAGCCCAGACGCCCATCGGCACACCCATGGCCACCCCGATCAGAATGCCGATCGTCGCCATTTCAAGCGTGGCCGGAAAGACGCGGGCCAGATCGTCCACAACAGCACGGCCGGTGCCGATCGAATTGCCAAGGTTGCCTTGCAGCACCGCGCCGACATAGCGGACGAACTGCACGATCAGCGGATCGTCCAGCCCCATGGCCAGGCGCGTCGCCTCGTAGGTTTCCTTGGTGGCGCGGTCGCCGACCACGGCGATCACCGGGTCGATGGGCACGACACGGCCTATCACGAATGTTATGGCCAGAAGGCCAAGAAATGTGACCGCCAGCATCAGCAGGAACTGCAAGGGCGGCAGCAATCGGTGGGTCAGGGTCATCGGCGCGGCACCTCCGGTTTCGTGAAAACGTAGCAAAGATTTTTTGACAGAGCAAAATTTTTTTACTACCTTTCGACTCGAGCCGATGGAGACCCCAATGACGGACCCCCTGCGCCAGCCGGACATTTCCCAGACGCCCGCCTTTGGCGGCCGCATCCGCGAATTGCGGCGCAAGGCGGGGATGACGTTGCAGACCCTGGCGGATCTGGCCGGGATCTCGGTGGGCTTTCTCAGTCAGGTTGAACGCGACAAGGCAACCCCCAGCCTGGGCACGCTTGCCAGCCTTGCAACCGCGCTTGAGGTGGAGATCGACGTGTTCGTCGCCGCGCCCCGGCTGGCCGACAGCGTGACCCGCGCGGCGGAACGGGTGCGGTTTGCGATTTCCGACAGCTCGCTGGCCTATGAACGGGTGTCCACCAACCTGCCGGGGGGTACGCTGACCTCGTTGATCGTTCACATCCCGCAAGGTTACAGGTCGGAAATCGTGTCGCATGTCGGTGAAGAGCTGATCGTGGTGCTGGACGGGACCATCCGCCAGACGCTGGGGGATGCCGAACTGGTCCTGAACCCTGGCGACAGCCTGCACTTCATGGGGGATACGCCCCATTCCTTTGCCAATATCGGGGAGGGTCCGGCCCGGATGATCTGGACCGGCACCACACCCCGCCTGATCGGACGATCCCCCGAACGCCCGTAGCGGGGACAAGCTGCGGCACCCAACAGACAGGAGAGGTCATGACCCTTTTCGCCCCCAAATCCCTGAAAGCCGCGCTGGCGGTCAGCCTGATTGCGCTGTCCACCGCGCCCGCGCTGGCAGCAACGCCCGACACCGCATTGGTGATTGCGCAGAACATCGACGATATCGTCACCATCGACCCGGCCACCGCCTATGAGTTCAGCTCGGGCGAATATGTCACCAACGCCTATGACAAGCTGGTGGCCTATGATGCGGCCGATCCCGATACGCTGGTCGGTCAACTGGCCGAAAGCTGGGACGTCGATGTTGCGGCCAAGACGATCACCTTCACGCTGCGTTCTGGCGTGACCTTCCATTCCGGCAACCCGCTGCGTGGCGCCGATGTGGTCGGCAGCTTTCGCCGTGTGCTGGTGCTGAACAAGGCGCCGTCCTTCATCCTCGCCAATCTGGGCTGGACGGTCGACAACCTTGACGACATGGTCTCGACCGAAGGCGATACCGTCACCGTGAAATGGACAGGCGAGTTTGCGCCCTCGTTCGTGTTGAACGTGCTGGCCGCGGGCGTTGGCGCCATTGTCGATATCGAAACCGCGATGGCGAACGAAAAGGACGGCGATCTGGGCCATGCCTGGCTGAACCAGAACAGCGCCGGAACCGGCCCGTTCAAGCTGGCCACCTACCGCCCCGGCGAGGCGATGGTGCTGGAGGCGAACAAGGCCTATTTCAATGGCGCCCCCGCCATCGAGCGTGTGATGATCCGCCATGTGGCCGAAGCGGCGACCCAGCGTCTGCTGCTGGAATCGGGCGATGTGGACATGGCCAAGAACATGTCCCCCGATCAGGTCGCCGGTCTGGAAGGCAAGGCCGGGATCAAGGTGGAAACCTATCCGCAGACCGCCGTGCACTGGTTCAGCTTCAACCAGAAACACGAACCGCTGACCAACCCCGCCCTGTGGGAGGCCGCGCGCTATCTGGTTGATTACAGTGGTATGGCCGACAGCTTCCTCAAGGGGCAGATGCAGGTGCATCAGGCGTTCTGGCCGGCAGGTTTCCCCGGCGCGCTGGATGACACGCCCTTTACCTATGATCTGGAAAAGGCAAAGAAGATCCTGGCCGATGGCGGTGTGCAGACCCCGCTGAACATCGAGCTGGATGTGATCAATTCGGCGCCGTTCACCGATATTGCCGCCAGCCTGCAACAAACCTTTGCCCCGGCGGGCATCAACTTCAACATCCTGCCCGGCACCGGCGCGCAGGTGATCACCAAATACCGCGCCCGGACCCATCAGGGGATGCTGCTGTATTGGGGCCCTGACTTCATGGACCCGCATTCGAACGCCAAGGCATTCGCCTACAACGCCGACAATGCGGATGACAAATACGTCTCGACCACCACCTGGCGCAACGCCTGGATGCCGCCCGAGGCGGTCAACAAAAAGACCCTTGCCGCGCTGGCCGAACAGGACGCCGACACGCGCAACGCGATGTATGTGGATCTGCAACGCGAAATGCAGGCAGAATCGCCCTATGTGATCATGTTCCAGGCGGTCAAGCAGGTGGCGATGGCGGACAAGGTGCAGGGCTTTGTCAACGGGCCGTCGGCGGCGTTCGTGTTCTATCGCCTTGTCGAAAAGAAATGACCCCTGGGCCGGGCGCATCGCTTGCGCCCGGCCTTTCTCTTTCACGGACGTTCCCAAAATGACCGATACCCCCGATGCCGTTTTCGCGGCCCTGCACAAGGCAGCCGATGCTGCCCATGGCGCCAAATTGTTCACCGTGACGGTGATGGACCGCGCGGCCGGCCTTGTGCGGCGCGGCTATACCTCGCACCCGGTGGAATATCCCACGACGGCCACCAAGCAGATGGGCGGCAATGGCAGCGAATGGTCCGATCAGGTGATCGGTCGCGGCCAGCCCTTCATCGCCAATACCACGCCGGAATTCGCCCGCTATTTTGCCGACCACGAGACGATCACCGCGATCGGCTGTGCCTCGGCCATGAACATCCCGGTGATGCAGGACGGCCAGGTCGTGGGGACGGTGAACATCCTCGACAAGGAAAACCACTTCACGCCGCAGGTGGCCGCCGATTTCGTTGCCTTGGTCGAGGCCCATCGCCCTGCCCTGCTGGCGGCCATGGCGAATGTCCCCATGGGGACTGCCGCATGACCCGGCTGGATCGCCTGCGCGCGCGGATGGCCGCCACCGGAACGACGCTGGTCGCCCTGGCGCCGGGCGCGCACATGCACTGGCTGCTCGGCTTTGCGCCGCACCCCGACGAACGGGCCTGCCTGCTGCTGGTCGGGCCGGAAAAGGCAGGATTCGTCATGCCGGTGCTGAATGCCGGGGATGCGCGGCAGCACACCGACCTGCCGTTCTGGGACTGGGCCGATGCCACCGGACCCATGGCGGCGGTGCAGGCCGCGCTGGATGCCGTTGCCCCGGCGCCTGCGAAACTCTCGCTCGACGAATCCATGCGGGCCGACCATGCGCTGCTGCTGCTGGACAACCTGCCGAACTGTGCGCGCAGCTTTGCCGCCGAGACGGTGGGCGCGTTGCGGATGATCAAGGATGCCGCAGAACTGGCCGCGCTGGAGGAAAACGCCCGCATCGCCGATGCAGCACAGGCTGCGCTGCGCGCGGCTTTGCGCGATGGCCTCACCGAGGCGGATCTGGCGGCCGTTGCCCGCGCCGCCTTTACCGAGGCAGGCGCGACACCGACCTTTGCCATCGTGGGCGCGGGTGTGAACTCGTCGTTTCCGCACCATCACACCGGCAGCACCGTGGTACGCCCCGGCCAGCCCATTGTCTGCGACATCGGCGGCGCCAAGGCGGGCTACAATTCGGACATCACGCGCATGGCCTGTCTGGGCGAACCGCCCGAGGGCTATGCCGAGGTGCACGCCGTGGTGGATGCCGCCGTCGCGGCAGCCCTGGCCGCCATCCGTCCGGGTGTTCCCGCGCGCGTGGTGGATGAGGCCGCGCGCGGGGTGATCGTGGCGGCGGGCTATGGCGATTACTTTACCCACCGCACCGGCCATGGCCTTGGATCCGAGGTGCACGAACCGCCCTACATGACCGGCACGAACGATCTGCTGCTGGAGGAAGGTATGGTCTTTACCGTGGAACCCGGCATCTACCTGCCGGGCCGTTTCGGAATCCGGCTGGAGGAGGTGGCGGTCGTCACCGCCACCGGCGTCCGCATCCTGTCGGGCCTGTCGCGCGACCTACACATCGCCTGACACGCGGCCAGAACGACACAGGGCCCGGCCGTGCGGCCGGGCCCATGCCAATCAAGGTCTGGAATCAGGTTTCGGGCGAAACGTATTCCGGCATCGCCTTGAGCTGGTCCTTGGTCAGATCCGAGACGGCGACCATGTCGCCATCGGCATTCGAGAACACACGCACCTGATCGAAGCCCAGCTTCACCCGGTGTTCGCCAAAGCCCAGAAAACCGCCGACATCGGCAATCAGGCCGCTGGCCGCGCCATCGGCGCCCAGTTCCACATCGGCCACCTGGCCAATGCTTTCACCCGCAGGGCCGTTCAGGGCAATGCCCTGCACCTGCTCTGCCGTCACGGTCGAGAAATCCGGCACGGCGGTATAGCCCTCGGGGGCGATCACCGTTCCGGCGCCCAGCGTGGCATCGGGCACCACAGGGGTCGGGGTCGCGGGTGCGTCAACGGCGGGCGGAGTCGTGGGCAGGGTCTCGGTGGTTTGCGCAAAGGCAGGCGCCGACAGCAGCAGGGCCGAAGCGATCAGAACGGAAGCTTGACGTTTCATGGGTAGTCTCCTTTGGGTCTTGCGGCACACGAACGCGATTGTGCTCATGCATGACAGGACAACGCCCCGCCTGCCCGCCGGATCCCTCCCCTATGCGCCCGGATCCGGGGGCCGGGCGGTTCCGGCAACAAGTCGCCAAAACCGCCCGGCCCGCTGCGCAGAACTTTGCCGACCTGGCTGAAACACATGCAGCCGGCCCGTTCCTAGCCTGCGGCAAGCGGCTGCGCGCGTTCCACCAAACGGGCAAAGAACGTCGCACCCACCGGCGCCACATCATCGTTGAAGTCGAAGGCTGCGTGGTGCAGCCCTGCGCCCGGACCCGTGCCCAGGAACAGATATGCGCCCGGACGCGATTCCAGCATGTAGCTGAAATCCTCTGCCCCCATCTCGCGGTCGGCGCGGGCATCGACCAGATCGTCGCCCGACACCTCGCGCGCCACTGCGGCGGCGAACTCCGTCTCGTCGGGATGGTTCACCGTCGGGGGATAGCCGCGATCATAGACCACTTCGGCCTCGACCCCATAGGCGGCGGCATGACCGCTCACGATCTCGCGGAAGCGTCGTTCGGCCAGATCGCGCACATGGGGGGCAAAGCTGCGGATCGTGGCGCAGAACCATGCCTCTTCGGGGATGATGTTCGATGCGGTGCCCGAATGGATCTGCGTGACCGACACCACAAGGCTTTCGATGGCCGAGGTGTTGCGGGACACGATGGATTGCAGCGCGCCGATCATTCCAACGGCGGCGATGATCGGATCGACCGTCTCGTGCGGGGTGGCCCCATGTCCGCCACGCCCGCGCAAGCGGACCCAGGCGGTATCGACCGCTGCCATCAAAGGCCCCGGCGTGGTCACGAACTTGCCAAAGGGCACATTGGGCGCATTGTGGATGCCATAGACCTGCGTGATGCCGAAACGGTCCATCACGCCTTCCTTGACCATCACCTCGCCGCCGCCGCCGTCTTCCTCGGCAGGCTGAAAGATCAGCGCGACCCGGCCTGCGAAACGGCGCGTTTCCGCCAGATATTTCGCGGCCCCAAGCAGCATGGTGACATGGCCGTCATGCCCGCAGGAATGTGCGCGGCCCTTGATGGTGCTTTGATGGACAACGCCGGTGGTTTCCTCGATCGGCAGGGCGTCCATGTCGGCGCGCAGCCCGATGGTGGCCCCCGGCCCCTGCCCGTTGATGATCGCCACGATTCCCGTGGTGGCGATGCCTGCATGGATCTCGTCAACGCCGATCTCGTGCAGGCGTTCGATGATATACGCGGCCGTCTGGTGGCAATCGAAGCTCAGCTCCGGGTGCGCGTGCAGATGGCGCCGCCAGCCCTTCATCTCCTCGGCATAGCCTGCGATGCGGTTGAGAACGGGCATCATGGACTCCTGTAACTGTTCCCGGATATTCCCCGACAGAAGCCCAAAACAGGGAAAGCCGCAATGCCCCCTTCCGACCATGACCCGATCATCTTTGACGCCTCTGCGGGAATCGACCGGCTCCTGGCGATCATGGCGGCATTGCGCGATCCGGTGACGGGCTGTCCCTGGGACATCGAACAGACCTTTGCCAGTATCGCGCCCTATACGATCGAAGAGGCATATGAGGTTGCCGATGCCATCGCCCGAGACGCCTGGGGTGAACTGCCCGGCGAACTTGGCGATCTGCTGTTGCAGGTGGTCTATCATGCGCGCATGGCGCAAGAGGACGGGCGCTTTGGCTGGGATGATGTGGTGCGCGCCATCTGCGACAAGATGGTCGCGCGTCATCCCCATGTGTTTGGCGCACAGTCCCGCGACAAATCCGCCGCCCAGCAGACCCAGGACTGGGAGGCGCAAAAGGCGCAAGAGCGCGGCGCGGCCGGTGTGCTGGATGGCGTGGCACTTGGGCTGCCTGCGCTGACGCGGGCCGTCAAGGTGCAGGCGCGCGCGGCCCGTGTGGGGTTCGACTGGCCAGAAGTCGCGCAGGTGGTGGACAAGATCGCCGAAGAGGCCCGCGAACTGATCGAGGCCCGCGATACCCTGACCCCCGAGGCGATGACCGAAGAATACGGCGACCTGCTGTTCGTGATGGCCAATCTGGCGCGTCATCTGGACATCGACCCCGAGGCGGCCCTGCGCGCCGCGACAGCCAAGTTTACCCGGCGGTTTGCCTATATCGAGGCGCGTCTGGCCGAACAGGGGCGGCGGCCCCAGGACAGCGATCTGGCCGAGATGGACGCCTTGTGGAACGAAATCCGCGCCGCGGACCGGGCGCGCGATTAAGGCGAGTGTTTTTCTCAAATTAGTTGACCTGACTGATTGAGTCGGGTTAATGCGCGGCAGTGACCTGACTGGAGGAACTGCCCGTGTCGATCCGTATCAACCTGCTAGCCACCGCTGCCATTCTGGCCGCAACGCCCGCCCTTGCTGATGAAGTCAATGTCTACACCACCCGTCAGGCCTTCCTGATCGAGCCGGTGATGGAGGCCTTCACCAAGGAGACCGGAATCGCCGTGAACCTTGCCTATGTCGACAAGGGCCTGGTCGAGCGTCTGAAATCCGAAGGCAGCCGGTCGCCCGCCGATCTGGTGATGACGGTGGACATTGCCAACCTGAACCAGATCGTCGAGGCCGATGTCCTGCAACCCGTTGACAGCGCGGTGATGAAAGAGGCGGTTCCCGCCAATCTGCGCAGCCCCGATGGCCTGTGGTATGCCCTGACCAGCCGTGCCCGCGTGGTCTATGCCCACAAGGAGCGCGTCGCGGATGGCGAAGTGACCACCTACGAGGATCTGGCCTCGGACAAGTGGAAGGGCCGCATCTGCACCCGTCCGGGCGTGCATGACTACAACCTGGCGCTGCTGGCGGCGGTGATCGCGCATCACGGCGAAGCGGCGGCCAAGGATTGGGCCGCAGGCGTCAAGGCCAACCTGGCGCGCAAGCCCGAAGGCAACGACCGTGGTCAGGTCAAGGCGGTCTGGGCCGGTGAGTGCGACATCTCGCTGACCAACACCTATTACATGGGCGCCATGCTGGCCGATCCTGAACAGAAAGCCTGGGCAGAGTCGGTGCGCATCATCTTCCCGACCTTCGAGAATGGCGGCACGCATCTGAACGTCTCGGGCATCGCCATGACGAAATCGGCGCCGAACAAGGATGCGGCGCTCAAGCTGATGGAGTTCCTTGTCTCGCCCGAGGCGCAGGCGATCTATGCCGAGAAGAACACCGAATATCCGGTTCTCGCCGGGGCGAAACGGTCGGAACTGGTCGAAAGCTGGGGCGAGTTCACCCCGGATTCGGTGGACCTGACCGAACTGGCCAAGCTGCGCCCCACTGCGCTGCGGATCATGGAAGAGGTCGGCTACGACAACTGATCTGCCGCGACCGACAGGCACACGCCCCGCCAGATCCGTTCTGGCGGGACGTTCCTGTTCCAGCGGCTGCGCCCGTGGCCCGCGCCGGGGGCAGCCCCAGGAATATCCGGCTCAGAACGAAACCAGCAGCCTCAGCATCGCGCCGAGTGCCGCGGCGGCCAGAACCACGCTCCAGGGCGGCAACCGGGCCGTATCAAGTGCCAGCAGGCAGGCACCGACGGCCGCCAGATCGGCAAGCCCGCGGACCGTTCCGGTGAAGATGGGATCGTAAAGCGCCGCAGCCAGCACCCCCACGACGGCGGCATTCGCGCCTTGCATCAGCGATTGCGCGGCTGGAATCGACCGGAACCTCAGCCAGAACGGCAGGGCGGCGATCAGCAGCAGAAATCCCGGCACGAAAATCGCCACTGTCGCCAGGGCCGCACCTGCAATCCCCTGGGGCCCGCCATCGGCAAGGGCGCCAAGATAGGCGGCGAAGGTGAACAGCGGCCCCGGCATCGCCTGTGCGGCGGCATAGCCTGCCAGAAAGGCATCGGGCGCCACCTGTCCGGTCTGGACCACGCCCGCCTCCAGCAGCGGCAACACCACATGGCCGCCGCCGAACACCAGCGCGCCCGCGCGGGCGAAACTGTCGCTCAGCGCCAGCCATCCGGCATAGGGCGCAACCAGCGGCAATCCGGCCAGCAGCAGCCCCAACAGGATCAGCGCCGCCACGCCCTGGCCACGGGTCACGGGGAAGGCGGGCAGCGTGCCCGTCTCGCCGGGCTTGCCCCGGCCTAGCGCAAGGCCCGCCACCGCCCCGGTGACGATCGCACCGATCATGCCGGGCGTGCCGGGCAGCAGCGCCAGCCAGACCAGCGCAGTCAGTGCGATGGTTGCGCGCGCGCCATCGGGGCAAAGCTGGCGTGCCATGCCGCGCACCGCCTGTGCCACCACCGCCACCGCAACGATCTTGAGCCCATGGATCGCCCCGGCCCCGACAGCGCCGCCGGCCCATCCGGCCCCCAGCGCCAGCGCTGCCATCAGCAGCGCCGATGGCAGCGTAAAGGCAACAAAGGCCGCAAGCGCCCCCTGCCAGCCCGCGCGCATCAACCCCAGTGCAAAGCCCACCTGGCTGGAGGCCGGGCCGGGCAGGAACTGGCACAGCGCGACCAGATCGGCATAGGCGCGATCATCCAGCCAGCCGCGCCGCACGACGAATTCCTGCCGGAAGTAGCCCAGATGCGCGATCGGCCCGCCAAAGGAGGTCAGGCCAAGCCTCAGGAAGACGCCCGCCACTTCGGCCAGATGCGCCCTGCGGTCCGGCGGGGGTGGTGGCGGATCGGGTAGGGTCATGGCGTGTCCTTCCGGCTGTTGCGCGACTGTAGTGCCATGGCGGGACAATACCAACATGACAGGCCCAGCCTGACAGGTTCCCGCAGCACCGGGGACCGTTTGGCCAGCCCTGGCGGAACACGCGCTTGCCCCTGCCGCGCGCCCAAGGCACAACGGGCGCATGAGCAAAACCAGCGCCAGTTTCACCTGCACCGGATGCGGTGCCAGCTACCGCAAATGGGCCGGGCGTTGCGACGCCTGCGGGGCCTGGAACACCATCGTCGAAGAGGCGCCGCTGTCCAAGGGGCCGGGTGCCAAGGCGCTGACCACCCGTGGCAAGGCGGTCCCGCTGTCCGACCTGTCGAGCGAGGACGCGCCGCTGCCCCGGCTGGCCAGCGGCATGGGCGAATTCGACCGGGTTCTGGGCGGCGGCCTTGTCCCGGCTTCGGCGATTCTGGTGGGGGGCGACCCCGGCATCGGAAAATCGACCCTGCTGTTGCAGGCGGCGGCCAGCTTTGCCCGCGCAGGCGCCAAGGTGCTGTATATCTCGGGCGAAGAGGCCAGCGCGCAGGTGCGGATGCGCGCGCAGCGGCTGGGCCTGACCGATGCGCCGGTGCAACTGGGCGCGGAAACTGCCTTGCGGGACATCCTGACCACGCTGGACACCGAACGCCCCGCCCTCGCCGTGATCGATTCCATCCAGACCATGTGGCTCGATACCGTCGAAAGTGCGCCAGGATCGGTCAGCCAGGTGCGGGCCGCCGCGCATGAACTGGTGACATTCGCCAAACGGCGCGGCGTCGCGGTGATTCTGGTGGGCCATGTCACCAAGGAGGGCCAGATCGCGGGGCCTCGCGTGGTGGAACATATGGTCGATACGGTGCTGTATTTCGAAGGCGAGCGCGGCCATCAGTTCCGCATCCTGCGCAGCGTCAAGAACCGCTTTGGCCCCGCCGACGAGATCGGCGTGTTCGAGATGACGGGCGCGGGCCTGTCCGAGGTGGCGAACCCTTCGGCGCTGTTCCTGTCGGCCCGCGATGCACCGGCGCCCGGATCGGCCGTGTTCGCCGGGATCGAAGGCACCCGTCCGGTGCTGACCGAGATTCAGGCCCTGGTCTCTCCTGCGCCGCCCGGCTCGCCCCGCCGCACCGTCGTGGGCCTCGATTCCGGGCGGCTCTCGACCATCCTCGCCGTGCTGGAGGCACGCTGCGGCATTCCCTTTACCGGGCTGGACGTGTTCCTGAACGTGGCGGGCGGCCTGCGCGTGTCGGAACCTGCGGCCGATCTGGCGGTCGCGGCCGCGCTCTTGTCGGCGCGCGAGGATGTGGCATTGCCCACCGATATGGTGCTTTTCGGCGAGATTTCCCTGTCCGGCGCCTTGCGCCCCGTCGGCCAGACGGAAAACAGGTTGAAAGAGGCGCAGAAACTTGGTTTCTCACAGGCGGTTGTGCCTGCACGGTCGCGCCTTGGCGGGGCCGATGCGATACGGGTGCGCGAAATGACCGACCTGACAGCGGTCGTTGGCGAAATGTTCGGCGCCGGGTAACCGGCCACAGGGGGCGCAGTCCACCCTGAGGAGTATGGAATGGAAGGCTTCACCCTGATTGACGCGGTCGTCGCGGTCGTCATCGTGCTCTCGGCGATCCTCGCCTATTCGCGGGGACTGGTGCGCGAGATCCTGGCCATTGCCGGTTGGGTCGGCGCTGCCATCCTGGCCTTTGTCTTTGCCGCCCAGGCCGAACCGTTGATCAAGGAGCTGCCCGTCGTCGGCGAGTTCCTGCGCGACAGTTGCGAATTGTCGCGGCTGGCGGCCTTTGCGGCCGTGTTCGCCGTCGGGCTGATCCTGATGGCGCTGTTCACGCCGCTGTTCTCCTCCCTGGTGCAACGCTCAGTGCTGGGCGGCGTGGATCAGGGCCTTGGCTTCCTGTTCGGCGTGCTGCGCGGGGTGATTCTGATTGCGGTGGCCTTTGTCGTCTATGATCGCGCCATCGCCTCGAATTCGGTCGCCATGGTGGACAATTCCCGCTCGGCCAAGGTGTTCGCCTCGTTCCAGCAATCGCTGGAAAGCCGCATCCCCTCGGACGCGCCGGGCTGGATCGTGCAACAATACGAGAACCTTGTCGGCGATTGCTCGGCCCCGCGCACTGCGCCTGCCGCAACCACGCCGCCGGCTGGCAACTGATTGCGCTGCATCGCAGCGCAGGACATGCAGTCGTGACGTGACACTCGGGTGACAAGGCGTTAAGGAGTGCCCCAGCGACGCGCGGATTCGGAGCCCCTCCCATGACCCTGCTGCCCGGCACCCCCTTTGACTGTTTTGCCGATGGCGACAAGCTGAAGGAGGAATGCGGAATCTTCGGCGCCATCGGCCTGACAGATGCCGCAAACTTCGTCGCCCTTGGCCTGCACGCCCTGCAACATCGCGGGCAAGAGGCCGGGGGCATCGTCAGCCACGACCCGGTGGAAGGGTTCAATTCCGCCCGCCGATTCGGCTATGTGCGCGACAATTTCACCCGCGCCGACGTGATGGCCACCCTGCCCGGCTCGCTGGCCATCGGCCATGTGCGCTATTCCACCGCCGGGTCCAAAGGCGCCACCGCCATTCGTGACGTGCAGCCCTTCTTTGGCGAATTCGCCATTGGCGGCTGCGCGATTGCCCATAACGGCAACCTCACCAATGCTGCCCGTCTGCGCAAGGATCTGATCGAGCGCGGGGCAATCTTCCAATCCTCCTCCGACAGCGAATGCATCATCCATCTGATGGCGCGGTCGATGCAGAAAACCCAGGCAGAGCGTCTGAAAGACGCGCTGCGCCTTGTCGAGGGCGCGTTCTCCGTCATCGCCATGACCCGCACCAAACTGATGGGTGTGCGCGACCCGCTCGGGGTACGCCCACTGGTGCTGGGCCGTCTGGGCGATGGCTGGTTTCTCGCCTCGGAGACCTGCGCGCTCGACATCATCGGCGCCGAATTCATCCGCGAGATCGAGCCCGGCGAAATGGTGGTGATCGAGGATGGCGTCCTGCAATCCAGCCGCCCCTTCGCACCCGCCAAGTCGCGGTTCTGCATCTTTGAACAGGTGTATTTCAGCCGCCCCGACAGCATCATCGGCGGCCGCTCGGTCTATGAAACCCGCCGCCAGATCGGCGTGGAACTGGCACGCGAAGCACCGATCGAGGCCGATCTGGTCTGCCCCGTGCCCGACAGCGGAACGCCTGCCGCCATCGGCTATGCGGCCGAATCCGGCATCCAGTTCGGCCTTGGCATCACGCGCAACCAATACATGGGCCGCACCTTCATCGAACCCACCGAACAGATCCGCAACATGGGCGTCCGCCTGAAACTGAACGTCAACAAGTCGCTCATCCGCGGCAAGCGCGTGATCCTGGTGGACGATTCCGTCGTGCGCGGCACCACCAGCCGCAAGATCAAGGACATGATCCTGGATGCCGGCGCGGCCGAGGTGCATTTCCGCATCGCCTCCCCCCCCACCGCCTGGCCGTGCTTTTACGGCGTGGACACGCCCGAACGCTCGAAACTCCTGGCCGCCACGATGACCGAAGACCAGATGCGCGACTGGATCGGGGTGGACAGCCTGAAATTCATCTCGCTCGACGGCCTCTATCGTGCCGCAGGCGAGGCGCAGGGCCGCGACCCGGCGGCGCCGCGCTATTGCGATGCCTGTTTCTCGGGCGAATATCCCATCGCGCCAGCCGACAAGCTGGATCAGGGATTCGAGATGAAGACCGCCGCCGAATGACTGCGGCCATCGGCACAGCACACCGCCCGGCCAGCTTCATCTTGCCGTAAATACCCCACGGGGGTCCGGGGGTGTGAAACCCCCGGCTTCGCCGCCAGCCACCATCCCGAGGCCACCATGCCAGACCACCCCAGCACCGCCCGCAACATAGCCCTTGTCACCGGCGCCTCGCGTGGCCTTGGCGCGGCCATGGCCGAGGCACTTGCCACCCGCGGCTGGCATGTGGTGGCCGTCGCCCGCACCGTCGGCGGCCTGGAAGATGTCGATGATCGCGTCAAGGCCCTTGGCCTGCCAGGTGCAGGCGCGCTGACTCTTGCGCCGATGGACATCACCAACGACGACGCGATGCGCCATCTGTGCCGGTCGCTTCACGATCGTTGGGGCCATGTGGACCTGTGGGTGCATAGCGCGATCCACGCAGCCCCGCTTGCCCCTGCCGGACATCTGGATGCGAAGGACTGGGAGAAATCGGTGGCCGTGAACCTTCGCGCCACCGGCATCCTGATCCCGATGGTCGAGCCGCTGCTGCGGGCGGCCCCTGCTGGCGGCACCGCGCTGTTTCTGGATGACCCGCGCGGCGGGCAAAAGTTCTTTGGCGCCTATGGCACCACGAAGGCGGCCCAGATCCTGCTTGCCCGCAGTTGGCAGAACGAAACCATGCGCACCGGACCACGTGTCCTGATCGAAACGCCTGCCCCGATGGCCACGGCGACCCGCGCCCGCTTTTTCCCTGGCGAAGACCGCGAGCCACTGGCGCAGCCGCGCGACGAAGCGCAGCGCCTGATCGCCATTCTCTGACGGCGCCCTCCGGGGGCGGCGAGACCAGACAGACGGCGATGCCCCCGCCCCGCAGGTAGGTCTTGGCGTATCAAGGTGCACAGCGCCCCGCAGTATCTACCTGCGGCCGATCACACGGTCGCATGGCGCAGACAGCCTTACATCGCATCATTGGTAGGGATGGAGCGGGTGAAGGGAATCGAACCCTCGTCTGGAGCTTGGGAAGCTCTCGCTCTGCCATTGAGCTACACCCGCGACGGTGGCCTGAATACCGCCACGGCCTGTCGGCTGCAAGCCCAAAACTGCGCCTGTGACGCGCAGGGCGCGCCTGGCCGAGGCCTCGGGCCCGTATGCGGCGGATCGGCCCTGAAACCGGCAGACACACAGCCCGCGCACCACCCGTCTGCGGTCGGAAGGAGGCTAGGCAAGGGAGGTAAACCGGCACTGGCGCCCAGCACGACGCAGGGGCTCGCGCGCTGCGCGAGATGCCTCCGGCGGGGGTATTTTCAGCAAGATGAAACAGCGCTGCGCGCAATGGTACTTCGCGCCGAATATCTTGGGCACCTGTCATCTTGACAAAGGAGAAAGTGGCGCGGTTGACGGGGCTCGAACCCGCGACCCCCGGCGTGACAGGCCGGTACTCTAACCGACTGAGCTACAACCGCGCGTGAGGGGTGGAGTATAGGATGGTCCGGGGGGCGTCAAGCGGAAGATCACAGATTTCTGACGTATTTTCGGTGAGGATCTGTCGCGGCACGATCATGCCCGCGGCACGCGGAAAAGCGCGGAACAGAGGGGGCGTCAGGCGCGCTGTGACCGGGCGAACCGGCGCGCGGCATTCCAAAAACACAAGGCCCTGACCGGATGTATGATCCGGTTCAAGGCATTGAGTTCAGGAAGAAAAGTGGCGCGGTTGACGGGGCTCGAACCCGCGACCCCCGGCGTGACAGGCCGGTACTCTAACCAACTGAGCTACAACCGCGCATGAGCTGGGAGGTATAGGATGCGCGGGGGGGCGTCAAGCGGTTGAAGGCGGAATTTGCAGGATTTTTCACCGGCCTGCACAGTGATCTCGAACCCCGTTCCGGCAGCACTCCGGGCCGACGCGAACGGGGCGGCGCGCAGGCCGCCCCCCCTGTCAGCAGCACAGCGCCGGGCGGCAGCCGCCCTGCCCGATCAGCGAAACAGCACCAGCGCGCCAGGCGACCAGGCCACGCGGGTCCGGGTGCCGCGATCCAGCACCGGGCGGCCAAAGACGTTGCGCATCGACAGGCGCACCGGGGCGGCCACGCCATCCAGCCTGACGTCGTAATAGGTCATGTCGCCGTAGTAGACGACCTCCTCGATCACGCCGGGGCTTTCGCGGTCGGTCGCCGTCTGGCCTTCGTAGAGCAGCGTCAGCGTTTCTGGGCGGAAGCCCACCGACACCTCGCCCGTCGCCGCGCCGGGCGACTGGCGCGCGGCGATGTGGCAGTTGCCAAGCCCGGCCACCTCGACGTCAAAGCCATCCACCGTCGTGGTGGCGATGGTGGCGGGGAGGAAGTTCATCGTGCCGATGAAATCCGCCACCTGCCGCGACCTGGGCAGACGATACAGCGTTTCGGGATCATCCAGCTGGGCGATCTGGCCTTCGAACATCACCGCGATGCGGTCGGACATGACCAGCGCCTCTTCCTGATCATGCGTCACCAGAATGAAGGTGATGCCGACCTGGCGTTGCAGCTTGATCAGCTCCACCTGCATCTGCTCGCGCATCTTCTTGTCGAGTGCCGAGAGCGGCTCGTCCAGCAGCAGCACCTTGGGCTTCAGGATCAGCGCGCGGGCCAGCGCCACCCGCTGGCGTTGGCCGCCAGACATGGCATGTGCGGCGCGCTTGCCATAGCCCTTGAGGCCCACCATCTCCAGCGCCTCTTGCACGGCGCGGTCCTTGTCGGCCCTGGATCGCGGATCGCGGCGCAGGCCGAAGCCGACGTTCTGTTCCACCGTCAGATGCGGGAAGATGGCGTAGGACTGGAACACCATGTTCGTCGGGCGACGGTTTGCGGGCACCCCGTCCATGCTGCGCCCGTCGATCCGGAGAACGCCCGAGGACACATCCTCGAACCCCGCGATGGTGCGCAGAAGCGTGGTCTTGCCGCAGCCCGAGGGGCCCAGCAGCGAAAAGAACTCGCCTTGCCGGATCGTTGCCGTGATGCCGCGCAGCGCGTGGTAATCGCCATAGTACTTCTGGATATTCTCCAGCTCGATCAGCGGCTTGCGTGCAGCGCGCTCTGCCTCGGAAACCTTGGAAAGCGGGGGGGCGGATGTGGTCACAGGAAACCTCCGGTATCCTTGCCGCCGGATTTGGCAATCCCACGGCGGCGGAAATATTCGGCGACGGCCAGAAGAACGATGGACAGCAGCACCAGCAGGGTTCCCAGTGCCATGATGACCGGCACCGCCTGCGGAAAGCGGAACTGCGAGAAGATGTAGACAGGCAGCGTGGGTTCGGTTCCCGCCAGGAAGAAGGCGATGATGAATTCATCCAGCGAAATGGTGAAGGAGATCAGCAGCGACGAGACGATCCCCGGCGCCACCAGCGGCAGGATGATCAGCCGGAAGGTGGACCAACGGCTTTCGCCCAGGTCATAGGCGGCCTCTTCCAGCGAGCGGTCCAGCGACTGGAACGCCGAATTGAGGATCGCCACCGTATAGGGCGTGCAGATCAGCACATGGCCCAGGATCACCGTCCAGATCGACAGCGGGATGCCCAGCCCCAGCAGCACCCCGAACAGCGACACCGCCACGATGATTTCCGGCAGCACCAGCGGCAGCATCACCAGCCCGACGATGCCCCCCTTGGCCGGAAAATTGTAGCGGGTGACGGCGCGGGCGGTGAAGATGCCCAGGCAGGTGGCCAGCACGGCCGAAGAACTGGCGATGATCAACGAGTTCTTGACGGCCTTGTGCAGGGTTGCATTGCCGAACATGGCCTCGAACCATTTGGTCGTGAAGCCTTGCAACGGAAAGGAAATGATCGTGCCGTCGTTGAAGGCAAAGATCGGCAACAGCATGATTGGCGCATAAAGGAACACCAGATAGGCAATGGCATAGATCTTGAACAGGCGCCCGCCGGTCATTTCGGCCCCCTCAGGAAGCGTCGGTTCAGGAACAGGAAGACCAGACTGATCGCCGTGACCATCAGCATCGCCGAAATGGCGATGGCAGAGCCTGCCGGATAATTGTCAAGCCGCAGATATTGCAACTGGATCAGGTTGGCCACCATCCGTCCTTCTGGCCCGCCAAGCAGTTGCGGCGTGACATAATCGCCAATGGTCGGGATGAAGACGATCAGGACCGACGCGATCACCCCCGGCATGGCCAACGGCAGGGTAACGCGCCAGAAGGTCATCATGCGGGATTCGCCCAGGTCCTGCCCGGCCTCCAGCAAGGAGCGGTCGATCTTTTCCAGCGCCACAAAGATCGGCAGGATCGCAAAGGGCGCATAGGCATGGGCCAGCGTGATCACCACCGAATTGACGTTGTAAAGGATAAAGGTCAGCGGCTCGTCGATGATCCCCAGCCCAATCAGGCCAGAGTTCACCACGCCGTTGAAACCCAGGATCACTTTCCACAGGAACACCCGGATCAGATAGCTGGTCCAGAACGGAATGGTGATCAGGAACAGCCACATGCTCTTGCGGGAGGGCTTGACGTGAAAGCTGACGAAATAGGCCACCGGAAAGGCCAGGGCCACCGTGACCATTGTCACCAGCATGGCCACCCACAAAGAGCGCAGCATGACTGTGCGCACCAGCGGATCGGTCCAGGCGTCGATGTAGTTCTGCGGCGTGAATTCCCACAGGATGGTCAGATAACCATCGGTCAGAAAGGAATAGACGAACAGCAACCCCAACGGGGCCGCCAGCAATAGCACGGCATAGATCGCCGGCGGACTTATAAGTGCAAGCCCGTTCGCTGCCTCGGACCGGCGAATCCTGTGCAGCACCCCTTCGGAATTCATGGCGCCCCCTGTCGGACGTTTCTTGTCGTTCCGACCATCTTGCACAGGGCGATCACGATGAAAAGCGATTCAGTGCGCGACAACCTCGATGGCAATGGCGCGGCGTTTCAGTTCGGCGTAAAGCGCGGGCAACACGCGTGTTTCTCCGACAGCCGTCTGTAGCGCCTCGCGCAGCGGAGCCGTGTCGGGCATCTCGCCGACCACGCGCCAGACAAGGCGGCAGGCCGCGCCATCATCATAGACGATTTCAGTCTGTCCACGCCGACCAAGGCGCAGGCCGAGGAAATCCGACGCGCCGCGGGCGCTATGAAAGGCGAAACTGGCCATGTTCTGGTCTCGTTGCTGCTTCGATCAGCACAGAGTGCGCGGTGATCTGCCCATGCGTCAATCGCTGCGCGAAATTCCGCCGAGACTAGAGTCTTTCCTGCCACAGGTCAGACAGGCAGATCCGTCGGAGGCGCCGCAAGCAATCGGGTCAGCGCGCCAAGGCCGTTCTGGAACCGGCCCCGCGCCACCGTCCCGCAGATGGCAAGGCGCACGGCATTCGGCGCACGGCCATGCACCAGCGCATATTCATCCGCCGTCCGCAGCAGTACGCCTTCGGCCTCGGCCGCCCGTGCAAAGGTAGAGGCCCGCCAGCCAATCGGCAGATGCAGCCAGGCAAAGGGCAACCCGGCCTGCCAGGCCAGATCGAAGGCGCCCAGCGTGTTGACCATTGCCTCGATCCGCACCGCAAGTTCGGCCCGCACCGCCTCGCGCAATCGCCGCGCCGCGCCAGAGACCAGCAATTCCTCGCAGATCGCGGTCAGGGGGCGCGACAGGGCAAACTGGCCATGTTGCACCGTCAGGCGACCCGCCTCTCCCATTCCGGTCGGGCACAGCACCCAGCCCAGCCGCAACGCAGGCGACACGGATTTCGACAGGCTGCCGACATAGAAGGTCCGTTCCGGGGCAAGCGCGCGAAAGGCAGGAAGATGATCCCCCGAAACCGAATAGCAATCGTCCTCCAGCACAAAGACGTCATGCGCGCGCGCAATCGCGGCCAGATCGGATCGCCGCTGGACCCCCATGCGCACGGTTGTAGGGTTCTGTGCCTCGGTCGTCAGGCAGACCAGTTGGGGCATGTGGCGGCGGCAGGCGGCCTCGAATGCGTCGGGTCGCATCCCCTCCTCGTCCGTCTCGACCCCGATGGGTTCGGCGCGCACCAGCCGCGCGGCGTGACGCAAGCCGGGATAGGCCAGATCTTCGGTCAGCACCACAGGCCGCTCGTCCCGCAGGACGCATTGCATGACCACGTTGATCCCGTGCTGGCCACCATTCGTCAGCGCCAGATCCTCGGGCAGCACCGGGCCCAGCACGATGTCCGACAGCCAGTCACACACCGCCTGCCGCAGGGGCATCTCGTCGCGCTGCGCCGGATACCCCAACCAGGCCCCGTCCAGCCGCCCGGCAGCCGCCCGCATCGCCTGCGCCATGGCCGCACTTTGCCCGACCTCGGGCAACTGCGGCGTGCGCATGTCGATGACCCGGCTGTCGGTTTCGATATGCAGCGGAACCTTCGGACCCGGCCGCGCAGGCTGTGCGATGAAGGTGCCGCGCCCGATCACCGCCTCGGCCAGTCCTTCCTGCGTCGCCAGTTGATAGGCCCGCGCCACGGTTCCCGGCGTGATTCCCAGACGCCAGGCCAGATCGCGCACGGTCGGCAACCGGGTGCCGGGCTCCATCTCCCCACGGCGCACGGCATCCCGCAGCGCCCGCGCAAGTGCCTGATATTTCGGCCCGTCAAAGGCGGACAGATCAGGAGTCCAGATTGTATTCATCACAATGTTTCTCTGGAGGCTGCCATTAATACAATGTATCATAGCATTACGAGATTTCTCGGATTGTATCAATACAAAAGGTGGATCATGATGCCGTCGTCTTCTGCGGGCATCGCCTTCGACAGCGCGATGCGCCCCCTGCCCCCGCTTTCGCGGATCGCCATGGCGATCGCACTGACCGTGGTTGCCTGGGAAACCCGCCGCCGCACCCGCCTTGCAATCCGGCGCCTCGATTCCCACCTGCTGCGCGACATCGGGCTTGACCCGACAGAGGCGCGGACAGAGGCGCAAAAACCCTTCTGGCAGGGCTGACGCCCGCCATCACAGTCCCCTTCCTGGGCCGGAGCAATCCGGCCCTCTTTTTTTGCCTGCACCTCTGGCAGGTATCTGACCGGCCGATCCAGAACGCAAAAGGCCCGCCAGAGTGGCGGGCCTTTCGACAAACCGGAAAACCGGATCAGCGCTTGGAGAACTGGAAGCTGCGGCGAGCCTTGGCCTTGCCGTACTTCTTGCGTTCCACGACGCGGCTGTCGCGGGTCAGGAACCCGGCAGCCTTGAGCGCACCGCGCAGGCCGGGTTCATAAAGCTGCAACGCCTTGGAGATGCCGTGCTTGACCGCACCGGCCTGACCCGACAGACCGCCACCGGAAACGGTGGCCATCACGTCAAACTGGCCTTCGACATTGGCAATCTGGAACGGCTGCTTCAGGATCATCTGCAACACGGGGCGCGCAAAGTAGACGGCCATTTCCTTGCCGTTCACGATGACCTTGCCGGTGCCCGGCTTGACCCAGACGCGAGCGACCGCATCCTTGCGCTTGCCCGTCGCATAGGACCGGCCCAGCGAGTCGCGCACGGGTTCGCGCGGGGCTTCTTCAGGGGCGGCGGCCGAGGTGCCCGCAACAGCGGCCTTCAGGTCGTCGAGCGATTTGATGTCCGACATGATCAGGCGCTCCGCGTGTTTTTCGGGTTCAGGGCTTTGACGTCCAGCACTTCGGGCTGCTGCGCCTCGTGCGGATGGTCGGCCCCGGCATAGACGCGCAGATTGGTCATCTGCTGGCGGCCCAGACGGTTGCGGCTGATCATGCGCTCGACCGCCTTGGTCACCACGCGCTCGGGGTGGTTGCCTTCGAGGATCTGGCGCGCGGTACGGCTCTTGATGCCGCCCGGATGGCCGGTGTGCCAGTAATAGACCTTGTCGTCGCGCTTGGCGCCGGTCATCTGGATCTTGTCGGCATTGATCACGATCACGTTGTCGCCCATGTCCATGTGCGGCGTGAAGGTCGGCTTGTGCTTGCCGCGCAGGATCTTGGCGACGATCGTGGCGAGGCGGCCCAGAACAACGCCTTCGGCGTCGATCAGGATCCACTTCTTCTCGATATCCGCAGGTGTTGCGGTGAAGGTTTTCATGGTGTGGCCTGTGCTTGCAGCGGAGGACCCTGCCCCCGGCGTGAAAGGATGCTGCCGTATGACGCATCCCCCATGCACAGTCAAGCCCGCGAGCATTAATTCTCTACAATTAAATCAATGACTTAACCGCATTGGTATCAATATACCACACAAATCCGCCAAATTCCGCCACCGGCCTCCACCCGACAAAGGGCGAAGGCCATGGCGTAGAGACCCGAACCCGAGCGAAATGCCCCACCGGCGCCCTGTGCCTTACCCCCCCCCGGCATAGATCGGGCCGCGCGTCCCGTCATCAGCCTCGGGCGGCGTCGCGCAGCAACGCCCCCGTCGAAACCGTCGCCGCCACCGCCTCGGGCACCCCCCGGCTGATCATGCGGCGGTAGAGGCGCGCGGCCTGCGGTCCGTTGGCCACGACATCGGGCGGAAGCACCGCCGCATTGGCACGGCGCAGCGCCGCAGATTGCGCCTTGAGCGGCATGGTATCGCGCGCCGTCTCGTGCCCCGGACAGCCGACCAGGATATCCGAAGGCGCGTCCAGCCCGCGCGCAAGGGTTTCGGCATGGGCCACCTCCAGCAACCGGCATTCGGCGGCGATCCGTGCGGTGCGCCCCTGCGGGTGCGGGACAGGTGCGGACACCGCCGTCGCACAGCCTGCAAGCCCCAGTATCAGCACAATGATCCGCATCGCGGCCTCCCTTGCCCTTTGCTCCTGCATGGCCCTATATCGCATCATGCTCAAGACCCGCATCATACCCTGCCTGGATGTCGCCGATGGCCGCGTGGTCAAGGGCGTCAATTTCGTCAATCTGATCGACGCCGGAGATCCCGTCGAGGCTGCGCGCGCCTATGACGCCGCCGGCGCGGACGAGTTGTGCTTTCTCGACATCCATGCCACGCATGAGAATCGCGGCACCATGTTCGATCTGGTGACGCGGACGGCCGAACAATGCTTCATGCCGCTGACGGTGGGGGGCGGCGTGCGCACCCACCACGATGTGCGGGCGCTGCTGCTGGCGGGGGCCGACAAGGTCTCGTTCAACTCGGCCGCCGTCGCCAATCCCGATGTGGTGGCCGAGGCCGCCGACCGCTTCGGGTCGCAATGCATCGTGGTTGCCATCGACGCCAAGACGGTCGCGCCGGGCCGGTGGGAGATTTTTACCCATGGCGGGCGCAAACCCACCGGAATTGACGCGGTCGAATTCGCCCGCACCGTCGCAGACAGGGGGGCGGGCGAAATCCTGCTGACCTCGATGGACCGCGACGGCACCAAGGGCGGCTACAACCTGCCGCTGACCCGTGCGATCGCCGATGCCGTGACGGTGCCGGTGATCGCCTCGGGCGGGGTCGGCACGCTGGACCATCTGGTCGAGGGCGTGACGATGGGCCATGCCAGCGCGGTGCTGGCCGCCAGCATCTTCCACTTCGGCACCTATACGATCGGTCAGGCCAAGGCGCATATGGCCGCGGCCGGCATCCCGGTGCGGCTGTCATGACCGCGACCCTGACCCGCCTGTCCGCAACCATCGAGGCGCGCAAATCTGCCGACCCCGACAGTTCCTGGACGGCCAGCCTTCTGGCCAAGGGCCCCGAGAAATGCGCCGAGAAATTCGGCGAGGAAGCCATCGAGGCCATCATCGAGGCCGTCCGGGGCGACCGCGACAGGCTGGCCTCCGAGGCGGCGGATGTGCTCTATCACCTGCTCGTCATGCTGGCGGCGCGCGATGTCTCGCTGGACGAGGTGATGGCGGTGCTGGATGCACGTCACGGAACCTCGGGCCTCGCCGAAAAGGCGGCCCGGCCAAAGGGCTGATCCGCCCCCCTTTCATCTTGCCTGAAATACCCCGGGGGGCGTGCCGCGGCACGCGGCACCGGGGGGCTGGCCCCCCGTCCGCCGTCACCCTTCGGCGAACTGCAACCGGCACAGCTCGGCATAAAGCCCGCCTCGCGCCAGCAGTTCGGCATGGCTGCCCTGATCGACAACGCGGCCGCCGTCCATCACCACGATCCGGTCCGCCCCCTGCACCGTCGCCAGACGATGCGCGATCACCAGCGTCGTGCGCCCCTGGGACAGCCGGTCCAGCGCGTCGGTCACCAGCCGTTCCGAGGCGGAATCCAGCGCGCTGGTGGCTTCGTCAAGCAACAGCACAGGCGCATCGCGCAGGATGGCGCGGGCAATCGCCACCCGCTGGCGCTGCCCTCCCGACAGGGCCGATCCGCGCGGGCCGACCGGCGTATCCAGGCCCAGCGGCAGGCGGTCGACGAATTCGGCGGCATTCGCGGCCTCCAGCGCAGCGCGCAACCGCGCGTCGGGAATGTCTCCCTGCCCCATGGTCAGGTTTTCGCGCAGGGTTTCGTCGAACAGCCAGGCATCCTGGCTGACCACCGCGATCAGGCCCCGCAAGGCCGCCGGATCAAGATCACGGATCGGCACGCCGCCCAGCGTGATCTGACCACCTTGCGGATCGACCAGCCGGGTCAAAAGGTGAAAGAGCGTGGATTTTCCCGCACCCGAGGGTCCGACAATCGCCGTGCGCGCGCCACCTTGTGCGATCAGCGACAGGCCGCGCAACACCTCGGCGCTGCCATAGGACAGACGGACATCCGCGAATTCCACCGTGGTCCCGGCAGGAAGCGCAGCCGGCTGCCGGGGCGCCGTCACCATGGGGCGCAGGTCAAGAAACTCGTAGATCCGCTCCAGGCTGGCGGCGGCGGTCTGCCAGGTTCCGGCCAGCGCGCCCAGCCGGCGCAGGGGCTGGAACGTCAGGCTCATCGCGGTGAAAAAGGACATGAACTCGCCCACCGTGCGCTCGCCCGCGATGATCTCGCGTCCTCCCAGGACGAGGACCAGAAAAAAGCCCAGGCCCGTCACCAGGTCGATCAGCGCCGGAATGAAGCTTTGCCCGAAGGCCATCTTGACCTGACCGTTGACGATGCCGTTGACGATCCTTTGAAAGCGGGCGGTCTGATACCCTTCCATCCGGTTCAGCTTGACGGTGTTGATACCGTGGAACACCTCGTCCAGCCGGGTCGCCCGTTCGCCCGATTGCACCCGGACCGCCGCCGTCTTGCGCCGGATGTAGCGCTGTATCGCAAGGGTCGGCAACAGCAGCAGCGGCGCCCCGATCAGCGCCGCCGCCGTCCAGAGCGGGTCGATCATCAAGGCGACACCCAGCAGCCAGACCAGCGCGATCACATCCCGGCCGATCCCCATCAGCATGACCTGCCAGATGCCCTGCACCGCAAGCGTATCGCCCTGGACACGTTCGATCAGCGCGCCGGGCGGGTTGTCCTGAAAGAACCGGGCGTCCAGCGACAGGATCCGGGCCAGCAGATCGACTTGCATCCGGGTCGCAGAGCGCAAGGACACCGAGGTGAGCAAGGTCTTGGACACCACCGAGGTGATCGCGCGCAGCGTGAACAGGCCGAAGATGGCGCCGCCCACCCACCAGATCGCGGCCGCCTCGCCTGCCACGAACACCCGGTCGAACAGCGGCTCAAGCATCCATGCCAGCAGGGCCAATGTGCTGCCCTCGATCAGCAGGACGACAAAGGCCAGCGCCATCTGCCAGCGCCAGGGGCGCAGATAGTCCGACCACAGGCGGGCGAACAGGCGCGGTCTGGGGGGGGCGTCGGCCATGTGGCGGGCTCCGGGCGCGGTGTCGGGGCTGCCTGCCTAGCGCGCGCAGGCCCAAAGGGCAAGCGGGGCCGGTCTGCCCCCCATCTGGTATGGCCAGCGCCTGCTTTGCCCCGGCAAGGTCATGCGGATCCGCGTGCAAGGCCGGTCGCCCGCATGTATCCGCGCGCTGTTCAGGGCGCGGACATGGAACGTGACTGGCGTTCCGGCGGGGTATGGGCGCCGGGCGGCTGCATCGCCGTAGGATGAAGCTGTTCAGACAGATCGCGCCCCACGATCCGGCGGCGGCGCCCCAGAAAGATGCGGCCCCAGGCGCGCCATGTCCCCACCATCGGGGCGGCGGGATCGCAGGGAAAGCGCGCGCGCCAGCCGTCCGGCAGCGGCAGGCCACAGGTTTCGGCCTTGTCCAGCATCCAGGTCAGCGGAATGTTCGAAAGCGGCCGGGCGTCGAGAAAATCGCCGATCTGCCCGCCGATGTCGCCATGGGCGCCGCGGAACCAGACCTGTTCGACCCGGCCCTGCCAGTCCGGCAGGGTGTCCCACAGCACGGGTTCAAATACGGTGCGGGTCTCATCCAGGGCCAGCGCGTGATAGCCGCGCCGGATTGCCGGGCCAAGGTGATGGTTGTGAAAGCGGTGCCGGATTTCGGTAAAGCGCCAGATGACGGGCAGTTGCAGCCCAAGTGCCTTGACCGTATCCCAGACCCCGACCATCTCGATCCCGGTGTCGGAATGGCAAAGCCGGCGGGCGAGGCGACGCGCGGCGGGGCTGTCGGGGTCGGTCTGGTAGTGGCGATACAGCAGCAGGATGGCGCGTTCCGTCGCCTCGTCGCGCCGCAACAGGCCCATGCGGTCGATCAACCCGGCCAGCGACCGCACCGCATAGGCCCCGCGGGAATAGCCGAACAGAAAGATGCGGTCGCCGGGGGTGTAGCGGCTGGCAAGAAAGCCATAGGCGCGGCGGATCTGGTGGTTGAGCCCGCGCCCCGCCGCCACGTCCAGCGCGTGGCTCCAGCCTTGCCATTGCAGGCCGGGTTCATAGTAAAGCGAGAGGCGCGCCGTGGCCCGCGCCTCGTCCAGCAGGCGCCAGGTGATGCCAGCATTGGTTTCGGAACCGGGGTCGAGCGAGGACATCGTGCCGTCGAGGATCACCACATGGGTGGCGGGTCCGCGCCCCGGTTCGGGGCTGGTGGCACGGACCGGCGGGCGTTCCAGCCAGTCGAGGATATCCCCGGTGCGGATCACGCGGGCGCGGCCTGCAACGCCTGCCAGACGCGGGCGGGGGTAAAGGGCATGTCGGCCCAGGCGATGCCTTGCCCCGCCAGCGCATCGCGCACCGCATTGGCGGTGGCTGCCATGGCACCGACCGTGCCCGCCTCGCCGCAGCCCTTCATGCCCAGCGGGTTGCCGGTGGCGGGAACCGGCGCGAAGCCGACCGAGAAGAAGGGCACATCGGTGCTGCGCGGCATGGCATAATCCATGAAGCTGCCGGTCAGCGGCTGCCCCTGATCGTCATAGACCACGTGTTCCATCAACACCTGCCCCACCCCCTGCACCACGCCGCCATGGACCTGGCCCAGCACCAGTTCGGGGGCAAGCAGCGTCCCGAAATCGTCCATGATCGTATAGCGGTCCACCGTGACATGGCCGGTATCGGGATCGACCTCCACCTCGGCCAGATGGGCGCCGTTGGGAAAGGACCGCTGGGTGATCCGCGCCTCGGCCCGGTGGCGCAACAGGTCGTTGCGCCCGGCAGCGCGGGCAAGCTCTGCCGCTTCCAGCAGGTTGACGGTGCGGTTGGCCCCGGCCGCCCGAAAGGCGCCATCGTCGAACGCGGGCGTGTCCCCCAGTTCCGGCGCCAGGAAGTCGGCAAAAGCCGCAAGCATCTGCGTCACCGTCGCCCGCGTCGCCGCCGTCTGCAATGTGACAGAGCGCGATCCGCCCGTGCCGCCGCCGGTGGCGATCTGGTCGCTGTCGCCTTGCAGGATGCGGATGCGGTCTTCGGGAATGCCGGTTTCGGCGGCAAGGAAACGGGCATAGACCGTTTCATGCCCCTGGCCATTCGACTGGGTGCCCACCCGCATCGTGACGCCGCCATCGGCATCGAAATCGACCTGTGCATGTTCCAGCGGGGCGCCAAGGATCGCCTCGATATAGCTGGCAAGCCCAAGGCCGCGCAGCTTGCCCGCCGCGGCGCTGGCTTGACGGCGGGCGGCAAAGCCTGCGACATCGCCCTCGGCCATCAGGCGCACCAGCAGGCCCGAGAAATCGCCCACGTCATAGTTTTCCCCCGCGACGGTGCGATAGGGAAATTCGCGCACGAAGTTGCGCTGCCGCAGGTCGAACCTGTCCACCCCCAGCACACGGGCGGCATGATCCATCAGCGATTCCAGCGCATAGATCGCCTCGGGGCGGCCCGCGCCGCGATAGGCATCGACCTGGGTGGTGTTGGTGTAGATGCCCTTCACCGCCAGATGTGCCACCGGAATATGATAGACCCCCGTCAACACCTTGGAAAACATCTCCGACTGGATGCCCTGCCCGAACTGGGCGTTATAGGCCCCCAGGTTTGAAAATGTGTTGACGCGATAGGCGGTGATGCGCAGATCGGCGTCGAAGGCCAGTTCCACATCGGACACCAGATCGCGCCCCGCATTGTCGCTGAGCATCGCCTCGGAGCGGTCCGACATCCAGTGCACCGGCTGGCCCAGCACCCGCGCGGCCTGGCACAGGACGACATATTCGGGATAGGCCATCGCCTTCATGCCGAAGCCGCCGCCGACATCGGGGTTGGTGACGCGCACATCCTCGGGGGCAAGGCCGAAATGCGCGCAGAGTTGCGCCTTCTGGCCCCAGACACCCTGCCCGTTGAAGCACAGGTGCAGCCGCCCGTCCTGCCATTCGGCAAAGGCGCCGCGCGGCTCCATGCTGGCGGCGATGATGCGGTTGTCCTCGATGCGCGCCCCGACCCGGTGGGCGGCAGCGGCAAAGGCCGCATCGGCCGCCGCCGCATCGCCCAGTTCATAGCGGTAGCCCACATTGTCCGGCGCCTCGGGGTGGATCGCAGCGCCACCGGGCGCAAGATCGGTCTTGGCATCCAGATCGTGGAAATCAAGCGCGACCGCCTCCAGCCCATCGCGGGCGGCGGCGGGGCTGTCGGCGATGATGCAGGCGACGGGTTCACCGACAAAGCGCACCCTGCCCCGTGCCAGCACCGGGCGTTCGGGCGCGGCACCCGGTTGCCCGTCGGGGCCGGTCACGACATGGCCGCGCATCCCCAGCTTGATCCCCGCCGCTTCCAGATCGGCGGCGGTCAGCACCAGCCGCACGCCGGGCACATCCATCGCTGGCGCCGTATCAAGCGCGCGGATCTCGGCATGGGCAACAGGCGCGCGCAGAAAGGCAGCATAGAGCGCACCCGCCGGGACGATATCGTCCACATAGCGGCCCTGTCCGGTCAGGAACCGGATATCCTCGCGCCGTCCACCCTGTGCCTTGCCGAATGTGTCCATGACCGACCTCCCCTGTCTGCGCGCAGAAGGTAGGACAGTGCCAGGGGATTGGAAACCGTCGCATCGGAAAAATTCAGGGTCGTGACCATGGATTTCCGCCTTGTGTATCAGGCCGGGCTGCGGATTGGGGCGTCAGGCCGCCGGACGGGCCGATGGCTGGGCCATCAGCCGGTCGCGGAGCATTGCCATATCCTGGCAGACGGGTTCCAGCGCGGCCAGGTCAAATCCCCCGGCATGGGGCCATCCCGCCTCTTCCAGCAATGCGCGCAGCCGCCCGTGATAGCAGGCGCGGCCCTGCGAGACGGTCAGGCCGTTGCGGCGTTCAAAGGCATCGTTCCAGGCGATGGCCTCGGCCTCGGCCACACCGGCAGGCAGATCAAGGGCCAGGCGATCCCCCTGCAACCGCACCGGATATCCGCCGGCAAGGCCATTCGGTCCCGGCACATGCCCCTGCCATGGCCGCCCGGCGATCAGCGCCAGCATCAGCGTCACGCCCGAGGCGCCGGAAATCTCGATGGCGGGTTCGGGGGTCAACCGGCATTGGCGAAAGGTGGCGAACGGATCGTCCAGTTCCCGGTCACCGACAAAGACACGGGGGGCAAAGGCACCTGTCCGCGCCTCGGGCGCCAGACGCCAGGGCGCAAGGCACTGGTACTGCGCCAGAACGCGCAACCGCCCGTCGGGCAGGCCGTCCCGCGCCCCTTCGAACACATTCGACAGGATCGCGACATTGCCGGTGCCGCACAGCACCTGATGCCCCATTTCGGTGATCATGCCGTTGACCACATCGGGGAAGGAACAGTTGATCAGCCGTGTCCGGGGTGAAAGCGCGCTGATCGCCGCCGCCATGCGGCCCGAAATCAGCGCCTGGAATACGGCGGTGGCGCTTAGCCCGCCCTCGGCCACCAGATCGGTCCAGCGCGATCCGCCATCCGAAATCACGGTTGAGGTCTGGATCGAGGCGGCCTGAACCACCAGGCGGGGCCGATGTGCGCGGATCAACGCTTCGCTGGCCTCCGGCTCCAGCAGGTCGATGGGCTGGGTGGCAAAGCGGGCAGGTGTACCGAACATCGCCGCCCGCGCATTTCCGGCGGTGCGCAACCAGTCCAGCCGCGTGCGGTTGCGCCCGGCGATCACCACGCGAACCGGATCCCGCGCCGTGGCAGCCAGATCCAGGGCAATGCGACCGGCGAACATGCCGGTTCCGGTGATCAGTATGTCGCAGGTCATGGGCGGGCCTCCTGTGGGGTGACAAGCGCCGCCGCCGACAGCCTGTCCCACCGCAGGGCGGGATCGTCGGGCAGCAGATGCTTCTGAATGCGCTGGCTGGGTGTGCGGGGAAAGTCGGGCACAAGGGCGATGTAGCGCGGGCGCTGATGCGGGGCGAGCTGGCGGGCCATCCATTGCCAGATCTCGGCCGGATCCGGGCTGTGGCCCGGCTGCGGCTGGATGAACAGCAGGATGTCGTTTTCGCCGATATCCGCCTTCACGCCCACCATGGCGGCATCCACCACCTGCGGATGGCGCGCGGCCACGCTTTCCACCTCGAAGGCCGAGACATTCTCGCCCTTGCAGCGCACGGAATCCGTCATGCGGCCATGAAAGAACAGCCGCCCTTCGGCATCCCATGATCCCAGATCGCCGGTGCGGAACCCCTCGGGGCGCAGCGCCCTGGCGGTGGCCTCGGGATTGCGGAAATACCCTTGGGTGATGGCGCCGGACAGGCTGCTGCGCACGACGATTTCGCCCCGCCCCTCGCCCGGCCCCAGGATGCGCCCGTCCTCGGCCCGCAGGTCGATGTCGAACCATGGCATCGGGCGACCGACGGCCCCGACGACGCCTTCGTCGTTCCAGGTGGTCAGGCTGGAACATTCGGTCATGCCATAGCATTCGCGGATCTGCACCCCGAACCTGTCCTCGAACGGGCGCCAGGCTTCGGTGGCGCAACCGCCGCCCCAGGCGATGCGCACCTTGTGGGCGCGGTCCTGCGGCCCCGGCGGCTGTTTGAGCAGGATCTGGATGATCCCGCCCAGATGATGGATATGCGTGCATCCGCCCTGAGCCACATCCTGCCAGAACCGCGAGGCGCTGAAGCGGTCGGCAATGGTCAGGTGAACATCGCGGATCAACGGCAGCACGATCACCTGCGCCCCGCCGATGTGATAGAACGGCTCCCACATGAACAGGTTGTCGCCCGGCACCAGATCGGCACACAGCGCAACCCCTTCGGCCGCCAGTTCCAGCATCATGTGGCTGACCATCACGCCCTTGGCGGGCCCCGTCGTACCAGAGGTGAACATGATCGCCGCCAGATCGGCAGGGTCGGGGCAGGACGTGGCAGGCACGCCGCCCCCGGCTGGCAGGCCACGATCGCGCAGGATTTCCACCGGAATGCCCTGCGCGGCATCGCAGTCGGCCAGTGCCGGTTCAACCCCGGCGTCGCAGATCACCAGTCCGGGCTGGGTGGTGCGGATCACATGGGCCAGCGGCTCGCCCACCAGCGACGGATTGACCGGCACCCAGACCAGCCCGGCCCGCATCAGCCCATGGATGACGGCCAGCGCCCCCAGGCTGTTGGCCATCATCACGACCACGCGGTCCCCCTTGACCAGCTCGCGGTCAAGCAACCGTGCCGCCACCTCATTGGCCGCCGCGCCGATCTGGCCGAAGGTCAGCGCGCCCTCTGCCGTCTGCGCAAAGACACGCTCTGGCACCCTGTCTGCAATGTCCTGCAGCCGGTTCGCCAATCCCTGGATGTACATCTGAAGTGAACCCTGATTGTTCGTCCCGGCGCCAGCGGCGCCGGTCTGTTTCATTTCTGGAGTTTCTGGGCGACCAGCAGGATCAGCGTGACGATCAGCAGCACCACGACCGACACCGCCGCAAGGGTGGGGTTCAGTTGCAGGAACATGTCGTCCCACATCTGCTTGGGCAATGTGGTGCGCAATCCACCCGAGATGAAGATCGCAATGGTCAGTTCGTCGAACGAGGTGACAAAGGCGAACAGCCCCGCCGAAATCACCCCGCCCCGCAGCAACGGCAAGGTGATGCGCCGCAGGATGGTCAGCCGTCCGGCGCCCAGCGTTTCGGCTGCCTGGTTCAACCGCCAGTCATAGCTTTTGAGCACCGCGCCGATGGTGATGAAGCAATAGGGGATCGCCAGCAGCGTGTGGCCGATGATCAACCCGGTGTTGGTCGCCACCAGTCCGATCTGCGCCATCAGATAGAACAGCCCGACCGCCACCACGATGCGCGGCACCACCATCGGCGCCAGCATCAGCGCAAAGATCGGGCCATTCCAGCGCGAGCTGGACCGCGCCAGCGCCAGCGCCGCCAACCCGCCCAGCACCGTGGCGCAAAAGGCCGTTGCCAGTGCCACCCCGAACGAACGCAGCGTGGCCGAGATCCAGACCGGCGAGTTCAGATATTGCTCGAACCAGCGCAGCGAATAGCCCGGCGGCGGGAATTGCAGCGATCCCGCCGAGGTGAAGGCCAGCGGGAACACCACCAGCGTCGGCGCGATCAGAAAGGCGATGGCCAGCCAGGGATAGACGGCAAAGCCACGGCCATCGGCCCCGTCCCGCGCGCCCAGCCGGTCGAACGGACCGGAGACCCAGGCCATGAACCGCAGGATGCGCTGCCCCACCCCGCGCAGCAGCTTGCCACCGGCCGGACCATCGCCGCTGGAGGCGCCGCCGGAAATGGCCGACAGACCGAAAAAGCGGTTGTAGATCCAGATCGAAATCAGCGCCGCAGCAACCATGAAGCTGGCCAGCACCGCAGCAAAGGACCAGTTCACCAGTTCCTGCACCTGCGAAATGATGGTCTGCGCCAGCATGGTCTGCCCGCGCCCGCCCAGGAACGCCGGAACGATGAAAAAGCCCAGCGAGGTGATGAAGGTCAGCAGCCCCGCCGCCGCGGCCCCCGGCATCGACAGCGGGAAATAGACCAGCCAGAACCGCTGCGCCCGCCCTGCCCCCAGCGTGCCCGCCGCAAGGGTCAGGCGCCGGTCGATGCCGTTCATCACCGGCAGCATGGTCAGCACCGCCAGCGGCATCATGGCATGGACCATGCCGATCACGACGCCTAGTTCGTTGTACATCAGGCGCATGGGGCTTTCGATCACCCCGGCCTCGACGAACAGCGTGTTCAGCACGCCGCGATGACCCAGCAGGATCATCCAGGCAAAGGTCTTGACCAGATACGAGGTCCAGAACGGCAGCAGCACCAGCAAGGCCATGACCGCCTGCCGCCGGCTGTCCATGCGCGACAGCCACAAGGCCAGCGGATAGCCCAGCAGCACCGAAAACAGCGCCGTCAGGATCGCAATGCGAAAGGTGATGCCCAGGATGCGCCAATAGACCGGGGTTTCGGCCAGACGCACATAATGTTCGGCGGTAAAGGCGCCGGTGGCCGGATCCTGCACCCCCAGCATGAACAGCCGCGCCATGGGAAACAGAAAGAACACCGCCAACAGCGCCACCGCAGGCAGCACCAGCCACAAGGGGCGCGGGCGCAGCATCCGGCGCATGGCCACGGGGATCGCTGCCGCCGTCATGCCACGATCCTCGCCACGGATCTGGCCCAGTGCACCGGCAGCATATCCCCGATGGCGGGTTGCGCGCCGATGCCGGGATCGTGGCGCAGCATGATTTCGCTGCCATCCGACAGCATCAGCAGCAACCGGGTTTCCGCCCCGACATAGACCAGATCATGCACCCGCCCGGACAGCCCCTCGAATTCGGCAGAGGGGGCGGGCCCGATGCGCATGTGTTCGGGGCGCACGATCAGCGCCACATCCTCGGCGCTGCGGTCGCGCGCGGTGTAGCCGCCGTGAAACTCACCCATCGCCGTGCGGATCACGCCCTGGGACTCATCCGCCGAAATACGCTTGCCGCGCAACACGTTGGAATGACCAATGAAGGTTGCCGCGAACAGGGTTTCGGGATCCGAATAGATCTGCCGCGGCGTGCCCAGTTGTTCGACCCGCGCGTGGTTCATCACGCAGATCCGGTCAGACATGACAAGGGCCTCTTCCTGATCGTGGGTCACATAGATCACGGTGGTGCCGAATTCCTTGTGCAGGCGCCGGATCTCCAGTTGCATGTGTTCGCGCAGCGACTTGTCCAGCGCGCCCAACGGCTCGTCCATCAGGATCAACCGGGGGCGGAACACAAAGCAGCGCGCCAGCGCGACACGCTGTTGCTGGCCACCCGAGAGTTCCTTGGGATAGCGGTGGGCAAAACTGTCGAGCTGCACCTTCTTCAAGGTCTCGTCGACCCGCGCGCGCAGATCAGCACCCGACAGTTTGCGCATCTGCAAGGGAAAGGCGACATTCTCGGCCACGGTCATATGCGGAAACAGGGCGTAGTGCTGGAACACCAGCCCCATGCCGCGCTGATTGACCGGGCGATGCGTCCAATCCTCGCCATCCACCCACAACCGGCCCGATGTCGGCTCGGCCAGCCCCGACACCATCTGAAGCAGTGTCGTCTTGCCGGATCCCGACGGGCCAAGCAGGGTCAGGAATTCGCCATCCTCGACCGCAAGGCTGGTCGGTTCGAGGGCGGTGAAGCTGCCGTACCGCTTCGAGAGACCCTCGAGCAAAAGTTTGTTCTGTCGGGATTCCGAAGTCATCGGGGCTCCTGAGTATCTCGATGGTGGACAGAAGAAGGGGTCGGATGCGGGGGGGAAACGTTCCCCCCCGCACTATATAGCCTAGACCAGCAGCCAGGCGTTGAACCGTTCGGTCAGTTCGGCGCGGTTCGCCTTCCAGAACGGTTCAGAGGCCAGCGACATCACCTCAAGGTTCTGCGGCGCCGTCGGCAGGATCGCGGCGCGTTCCGGCGCGATATGGTCGTAGGCGCGCAGGTTGGTGGGGCCATAGGCCAGGTCGTCGGTGAACTTCGCCTGCATTGCCCCGTCAGTGCAGAAGGCGACGAATTCGCGGGCCAGATCGGCCTTGGGGTTGCCCTTGGGAACGCCCCAGCCCTCGATCGAATAAAGCCCGCCGTTCCACACGATCCGGGCCGGTGCCCCATTGTCGATCGCGGCCTGGAACCGTGCGTTCCACCCCGCGATCATGTCCACCTCGCCGCTTTCCAGCAACTGGGTCGATTGCGCGCCGCCGGTCCACCAGACATCAATCTGGTCCTTGATTTCGTCCAGCTTGCGGAAGGCGCGGTCCACATCCAGCGGATACAGATCCGCAGGCGCCACGCCATCGGCCATCAGGGCGATTTCCAGCGTGTCGATGGGGTTGCGACGCAGGGCGCGGCGGCCCGGATAGCGCGCGGTGTCCCAGAACGCCGCCCAGCCTTCGGGTGCCTGTTTCAGGGTGTCGGTGTTATAGGCCATCACCGTGGAATAGACGTCGATCCCCAGCATGTTGGGATGCACCGCCGCAGGCATGATGTCGGTGACTTTGGCCGGATCAAGGTTCAGCGGTTCCAGCAGATCGGCCTCTTCCAGGATCAGCCGCGCCGACAGGGTCAGCGTGCAGACATCCCAGATGTAGGATTTCGTCTCGACGATGGACTTGAACTGCGCGGTCGGTTCGGCATCACGCGCAACGCCATTGATGGCAATACCGGTCTCTGCGGTGAATGTGTCGTAGAACGCCTTGCGATAGCCTTCGGAAAACGGCCCGCCAGGATCGGCCACCACCAGCGACTGGCTGGCCCATGCCTTGCGCGACAGCATCGGCGTGGCCAGCGCGGCGGCCCCGGCGATCAGCGCGCCACGACGTGAAAAGCGGAAGGATGTGGTCTTGGTCATCGGTCTCTCCTCTGTTGGCTGAAATGCGGCATCGTGGGTCGATGCTCGGTCTTGGCCCCGGCCCGCGCACAGCGGGCCGGGGAAAACAGGATCACGCGCGTTTCGCGGCCTTGGCGGCCAGAAACGCCTGCATCATCTTTTGCGGCTCTCCCGAGGCATAGGACTGGCGCTGGATGCGCACGCCCGAGGACATCGTCTCGTCAAAGCCTTCCTGCGTCAGTTCGGCAAAGCGCATCCGGTTCAGGCGCATCGCAACCGGCGGCTTGCCGGCCAGCAGTTCGGCCAGTTCCAGCGCGGCATCCTGCACCTTGTCTTGCGGCACAAGGCGCGACATCAGACCGAACGACAGCGCCTCTTCGGCATCCAGCATCCGGCCAGTCAAGGTCAGGTCGATCGTGCGCGCAAGGCCAAGGATTTCGCGCATGATCCAGCTGCCCGTCACCGTGGCGATGCCCGAATTGATCTCGGGCTGGCCCATCTTGACACCGGGATGCCCGACGCGCAGGTCACACAGCAGCGCGACCTGAAAGGCCGAACCCGCCGCAACGCCGTTCAGCGCGGCCACGATGGGCTTCGATCCCATGCGGAACAAGTTGTAAAGCCGTTTCCATTCGCCCATCCAGGCCTCGGCCCGGTCGGCATCGAATTCCTTGCTTTCGGCCAGATCCTGCCCGGCCCCAAAGGCGCGGTCGCCTGCCCCGGTCAGAATGATCGCGCCAATCTGCGGATCCGCCTCGGCCGCCTCCAGCGCGGCGATCAGCTGGTCACGCATCGGCGTGTTCCAGGCATTCATCTTCTCGGGGCGGTTCAGGGTCAACCGCCGGATGCGGCCCAGGGTCTCGACCAGCACGAACTCTGTCACATCAAGCTCCATTATTGCATTTCAATAAGTCTTATTGTATTTTGTGATCCGATACATCTTTGGTCAAGCGAAAAAATTGCAGCGCACATGCGATGGGGCTATGCAGACGCCAGAGGGCCGGTTCTGCGCCCCGCGTGTCGCTGCGGCCCCACGGCATCTGCCGGGGCGGTCGCGGCAAGGCGGGGCGGGGCGAAATCTGCCCCTATCCTGTTGTTATGGTGGAAGAGTCATGCTCAACGAAACGCCCAAGGCAAAACGCAATGACCCGCTGATGGTGCAATCCGTCGCCAAGGCGTTCCGGGTTCTGACCGTATTCGACAAGGGCCATGGCTCGCTGACGCTGTCGCAGATCGCGCAGTTGACCGACATGGATGTCAGCACCGCGCAACGGTTCACCCACACGCTCACGCAGCTGGGCTATCTGCGCAAGGATCCGGTGACGCGTCAGTTCGAACTGTCGATCAAGACGCTGGATCTGGCCTATCACTACATTCGCGGATCCCGCCTGGTGGACCGTGCCATGCCGGTGCTGCTGCATCTGAGCAAGGAAACCGAAGAGGCCGTCAGCCTGACCGTTCTGGACGGGACGGAAATCGTGTTCGTCTCGCGCTATCTCAGCCGCCGGATGCTGAACACCGATGTCATCTCCGGCTCGCGCCTGCCCGCCTATTGTACGGCACCGGGCCGGGCGATCCTGTCGCGGCTGCCCGATGCGGCGGTGCGCGAGATCCTGGCCCAGTCCGACCTGCTGGCCCACACCCCCGCCACCCCGACCGACATTGACGAGATACTCGCGCGCATCGCCGAAGCCCGCCGCAATGGCTATGCGGCCGCCTTTGATGAAATCTATCATGGTGATGCTTCGGTGGCCGCGCCGATCATTGGCGCCAGCGGCGAGGTTGTGGGGGCGGTCAGCATGGCGGTGCCGCTGGCGCGCATGGAACGGGCGCAGTTTCTGGAAACCTTTCCCCATCTGGTGACGGCCGCGGCGCGGGGCATCTCGTTCTGACACGCCCGTGCGGAATAGCGATTGACAGATTGGGCGGATTGCGCTTCCCTTGATGCAATATCAATTATTGCATAGCAATATAAAACATGCCAGACGCCCACCCTCTGCTGTATCCCGTCGGCCCGCGCCGCGCGGATGTGACACTTTGGATCGACGACAGGGAAATCCCCGCCTGCCGCGGGGAAAGCCTGATCACCGCATTGCTTGCAGTCGGCGAGATGACGGGGCGGTCAGAGTTCGATCAGGCGCCGCGCTCGGGGTTCTGCCTGATGGGTGCCTGCCAGGATTGCACCATCTGGACCGCGACGGGCCAGCGCCTGCGCGCCTGCATGACCGAGGTGCGCGACGGGATGGTCCTGCGGCGCCAGCCGCCTGCTGTCGGGGTGGACCATGGCCGCTGACCTGCCCCCGGTGATTGTCGGCGCCGGACCGGCGGGCCTGGGCGCGGCGGCGGCGCTGGTCGAAGCCGGGATGCGCCCCATCGTGCTGGACGAGGCGGCGCGGCCTGGCGGTCAGGGCACGCGCCGGCTTGCCCCCGGCCTTGCCCCTGCGGCCCATCGGTTGTTGGGGCCGACCGGCGCCCGCGACACGGCATGGCGCGAGGCGCAGGAGGATCGCGTTCTGGCGGCCTGCGACTGGCGGCCCGGCACGCTGGTCTGGGGCGTGTTCGGCACGGCGCTGCATGTTGTGCACCAGGGGCGGCACGAAACCTTGCCCTTTGACCGCTTGCTGATCGCCACCGGCGCGACCGACCGCTGTCTGGCCTTTCCCGGCTGGACATTGCCCGGCGTCTTTGCCCTGGGTGGCGCGCAGGTGGCGCTGAAGCAGCACGCGGCCCTGATCGGGCAGCGCGTGGTCTTTGCGGGGGCCTCACCGCTATTGTATCTGGCAGCCGTGCAATACCTGCGCATGGGCCTGCGCGATCTGACCGTGATCGACAGCACACCCATGGCCGCCAAGCTGCGGGCCGCCCCCGGCATGGCGCTGACGGCGCCGGGAACGCTGCTGGAGGGGCTGGGCCTGATGCGCGAGTTGCGGGCAGCGGGCGTGCGGCTGGTGTTCGGCGCGCAGGTGG
Organism: Gemmobacter megaterium; assembly: GCF_900156815.1. Lineage (GTDB taxonomy): Bacteria > Pseudomonadota > Alphaproteobacteria > Rhodobacterales > Rhodobacteraceae > Wagnerdoeblera > Wagnerdoeblera megaterium. The sequence continues at coordinate 448,900 of NZ_FTOT01000001.1, read as the reverse complement.
CGCGCGCCACGGGGATGGACCGCCTGGATGGTATCGAGATCCACCATGCCGATGGCCGGTCCGAACGGTTGGAGTGCGACGCGCTGGCCTTTGGCCAGGGGCTGCGGCCCGAAACCCAACTGGCCGAACTGGCCGGGGCAGAATTCCACTTCGATCCTGCACTGCGGGGCTGGTTTCCGATCACCGATCCCGACGGGCGTGCCGGACCGCATCTGTGGCTGGCAGGCGATGGGGCAATGACCGGCGGGCGGAGTGCCGCCGCGCGCAGCGGGCGGCTGGCCGCCCTGTCCATGCTGGCCGCGCAGCCAGAGGGGACGCGACCGCTGGCAGATAATCTACTCGCACTGCGCCGCTCGGTCCGGCGGTTGCGCCGGTTCCAGCATCATCTCGCCACAGCCTTTCGCTGGCCGCAGGATCAGACCGCCCGGTTGCCGGACGAGACCATCGTCTGCCGCTGCGAACGTGTCACCGCCGGGCAGATCCGGCAGGCCATCACCCAGGTTGCAGGCCCGGCAGATGTGAACCGCGTCAAGGCGATCACCCGCTGCGGCATGGGCCGCTGTCAGGGCCGGTATTGTGGCCTGACCTTGCAGGATCTGACCGCGGTGACAAGCGGCCGCCCCGCCGCAGCGGTCGGACGCCTGCGCGCACAGGCGCCGGTGCGCCCGATTCCCATCGGCAGCGCCGAAGAGGAGGGCATGTCCCCATGACCCGGCACTTTGATGTGATCGTGATCGGCGCCGGGCTGTTCGGTGCCTTTACCGCGCTGCATCTGGCGCGCATGGGCCAACGCGTGGCGCTGGTGGAACGCGGGGCCGTCGGGGCGCAGTCCAGCGGCGCGAATTTCGGTGGCCTGCGGCTACAGGGCCGCTCGGTCGAGCAATATCCGCTGTCACTGTTGGCGCAGCAGGTCTGGGAAACCTTCGAGACGGTGATCGGGGAAGATTGCGACTATGACCGCAACGGGATGATCTACTTTGCCCGCACCGAGGCCGGGCGCAAGAAGTTGCTGGCCTATGCGGACAATTCGCGCGCCTGCGGGCTGGACATCGCACTGTGGCAAGGGGCGGACCTGCGCCGCGCCATGCCATGGCTGGCAGCGCAGGACGGGATGATCGCCTCGTATTCGCCGCGCTGCGCGGTGGCCAATCCGCGCCTGGCCACGCCGGCAGTGGTCCGGGCGCTGGTCCGGGCCGGGGGCGTGCTGTTCGAGCATTGCGCCGCGACCGCGATCAAGCGCAGCGAAAGCGGGTTCTGCGTCAGCGGGCCCGCGCTGGGCGCGCTTGCGGCCGGGCGGCTGGTCAATGCCGCCGGGGGATGGGCCGGAGCCATCAGCGCGCAGTTTGACGAGGCCGTGCCGCTGTTTTCCGCAGGGCCGCCGCAGTTTGTCACCGAGCCGTTGCCCTATGCGCTGCGCCCGTCGGTCTATGCCATCGAGGGCGATCTGATCCTGCGTCAGATCCCGCGCGGCAATGTGATCTTTGCGGGCTATCCGCGCACCATGGCGAATGCGGATGGCCAGCATACCTTTGTCCCCCCTGCCAAGACGCTGGCTGGAATGCGGGCCATCGCGCAGCACGTCCCCGCGCTGCGCAATGCCGAGGTGATCCGCGTCTGGTCCGGGGTCGAAGGATATCTGCCCGACATGCTGCCGGTGATCGGGGCCAGCCGGACGACCCCTGGCCTGTTCCATGCCTTTGGCGGCAGCGGCGGCGGGTTTCAGATCGCACCGGCGGTCGGGGAATGCCTTGCCCATCTGGTCTGTGGCACCCCAGGCCCGGTCGATCTGGCACCCTATGCCATCGACCGCTTTTCCGGCCCGGTCAGGGTCAGCGACAAGTTGGCGGCTGAATTCGATCAGGGCAAGTCGGCGGGATGACACCTGCGGCGGGGAATCGGGGGCATGACGCTTTGCTTGACATTTTATTTCGATGATTCTAGAAATACAGAAAAAGGAACACGCAATGGATGTCGATCTCGCTGCCTCCCGGCTTGCCGCATTGGGAAATGCCACGCGCCTGCGGTTGTACCGCCTGCTTGTGCGGGCCGGGGATGCCGGGCTGTCGATGGGGCAGATCCAGGACCGGCTGGGGATCCCCGGTTCTACCCTGTCGCACCATTGCCGCGCGTTGGTGCAGGTGGATCTGATCCAGCAGGAGCGGGCCGGAACATCGCTGATCTGTCGCACCAACTATGCCGTGATGCAGGGTCTGATCAACGATCTGGCCGATGAATGCTGCGCCGATGCGCCGTCGACGTCGCCCTGACGCGAAATTTGACGCCCCATATTTCCATATTTCCAGAAATAAAGGAATATGCCGATGGCAAAGACAGTCGCAATCCTTGGCGCGGGCCCGGTGGGTCTTGCCGCTGCCGCCCATGTGCTGGAACGGGGCATGACGCCGCTGATCCTGGAACAGGGCGATACGGTCGCTCACGCGGTGCGGGCCTGGCGCCATGTGCCGATGTTTTCGAACTGGCGGTACAATATCGACACGGCGGCGGCCCGGCTATTGCAGCGCAACGGCTGGCTGGCACCCGACCCCGAGGCCCATCCGACCGGCGCCGATCTGATATCTTCTTATCTGGAGCCGCTGGGGCGCAGCCTGTCCCCCTGGCTGCGCCTGAACCAGCGCGTCGTGGCCGTGGCACGCGACGGGCTGGACAAGGTCAAGAATGCCGGACGTGCGACCACGCCCTTTGTCGTGGCGACAGAAGGGCCGGAGGGGCGCACCCTGCACCGTGCCGAGGCGGTGATCGACACCACAGGAACCTGGTTTCAGCCCAATCCGGGCGGTGCCGGGCTGATGGTGCCGGGCGAGGCCGGGCATCCGCAGGTGGACCATGGAATGCCCGATATCCAGGGACAGGCGCGGGCCCGGTACCAGGGGCGGCGGGTCGGGGTCCTGGGCGGCGGCCATTCGGCGATCGGCAACCTGATGGCGCTGGCAGCCCTGCCCGGAACCGTTCCGGTGTGGCTGTGCCGGGCCGACAGCGTCACCCGCGCGCTTGGCGGTGGCGCAGCGGATCAACTGGCCGCGCGCGGCGCGCTGGGGCTGGAGATGGCGAGGCTTGTATCCGGGCAGCGGGTGGTGCTGGAAACCGGCTTCCGGCTGTCCGGCATCGAGGGAACGGACCCGATGCTGGCGGTGGCCAGCGACGGGCGGCGGATCGCGCTGGACGCGCTGATCATATCGACCGGGTTTCGCCCCGATCTGGCGATGCTGCGCGAGGTGCGCGTGGCACTGGATCCGGCGCTGGAATGCCCGCCTGCGCTGGCGCCGCTGATCGACCCCAACCTGCATTCCTGCGGGACGGTGCGCCCGCATGGCGCCGCAGAGCTGGCGCATCCCGAACCGGGATTCTTCATCGCAGGGATGAAATCCTATGGCCGCGCGCCCACCTTTCTGTTGGCGACGGGGCATGAACAAGTGCGCTCTATCGCTGCTGCCCTTGCCGGGGATCATGCCGCGGCGGCACGGGTGGAGCTGGTATTGCCGGAAACCGGCGTGTGCAGCGGCCCGTCGCTCTCGGCTGTGGCGGCAGTGGCGGCGGCGGGCTGCTGCGGCGATCCGGCCCCGGCCGGGGCCAAGGGCGGTTGTGGCGCCGAGGCGAACGGCGGTTCGAGTTCGGGATCGGGTTCAGGGCGTGGCGCCAGCGCAGGTTGCGGCCCTGCCACGCCCAAGGGTGCAGGGCAAAAGGCCGGGGCATGTTGCTGAGCCTGTCCCCGGCACGACGCGGGCCGATGGTGACGGCGCTTGGCACGGCGCAAACCATCGGCTGGGCCTCCAGCTACTATATTCCGGCCGTGCTGGCGGTGCCCATGGCCGACAGCTTCGGCCTGTCGCCGGTCTGGGTGTTCGGCGCCTTTTCGATGGCGCTGGTGGTATCGGCCATGGTCGGCCCCTGGGCCGGGGCACGGATCGACAGGTACGGTGGGCGCGGCGTGCTGATGCTGTCGAACCTTGTCTTTGCCGCCGGGCTGGGGGGGCTGGCCGTTGCGCCGGATCCCGTGATGATGTTCGCTGGCTGGGCGCTGATCGGGCTGGGCATGGGGATGGGGCTGTACGAGGCCGCCTTTGCCACGCTGGCCGGGATATACGGGCGCGAGGCGCGCGGGCCGATCACCGGCATCACGCTGATCGCCGGATTTGCCAGCACGATCGGCTGGCCGTTGTCGGGGGTGATGCTGGCCACCTGGGGCTGGCGCGAGGCCTGCCTGGGCTGGGCGCTGATCCATCTGGCCATCGCGCTGCCGCTGAATGCGCTGTTGCCCGCAGGTGCGGCGCCTGCGCCCAGACCTGCCGCGCCCGAGCCCGAAGCCCCACCGCCGCCGCGCGGGGCCATGCTGCTGCTGGCCTTCGTCTTTGCGGCGACCTGGTTCAACTCCACCGCGATGGCGGCGCATCTGCCGGGCCTGTTGCAGGCCGCCGGGGCAAGCACGGCCATGGCCATCGCCGCCGGCGCCCTGATCGGCCCGGCGCAGGTGGCGGCGCGGGTGCTGGAATTCGGACTGCTGCGCCGGTTTCATCCGCTCGTCTCTGCCCGGCTGGCCGCGGCGGCCCATCCTGTCGCCGCAGTGGGGCTGGTGGCGTTCGGCGGGCCTGCGGCCTATGCCTTTGCCCTGCTGCACGGGGCGGGAAACGGGATTCTGACCATTGCCAAGGGCACGCTGCCGCTGGCGCTGTTCGGGGCTGCCGGATACGGGCAACGGCTGGGCTGGCTGGGGGCGCCCGCGCGGGTGATGCAGGCGGCTGCCCCCTTGGTCTTTGGCGCGGCGCTGACGGGCTGGGGGCTATCGGCCATCTGGCTGACGGCGGGGATCGGGCTGGCCGCCACCGCCGCGCTGCTGTGGCTCAGACGGAACTGAGACGGCGCGCGGCCAGCCAACTGGCCGCCGCCATCCCCCCGGCGGTGGCCAGACACAGCGGCAACCCGCCGATCTGGTAGCTGACCCCCGACAACAGGGTTCCCGTCAACCGGCCCGCCGCATTCGCCATGTAGTAAAAGCCGACATCCCGCGTGATCCGATCCGCCGATCCAAAGGCCAGGATCAGATAGGAATGCACCGAGGAATTCACCGCAAAGACAAAGCCGAACACCAGCAACCCCACCACCAGAGTCACGGTAAGCCACAGCGCGGGGCCATCCGCGACCCAAGCCGCCACCGCCAGCGCAAAGGGAATCGGCACCAGAAGCCCGGCCCAGAAGATGGCCTTTGCCGTCGTCACCGAATCCGGCTGGTCCTTGCCCCCCAGAATGCGCGGCGCCATGGCCTGCACCACGCCATAGGCGATGATCCACAATGCCATGAAACCGCCGACCAGAAAGAACGCCTCGCGCCGCCCCTCGGCGGTGCCATCCGACAGCACCGACTGGAAATAGACCGGAATCCCCACGACAAACCACACGTCCCGCGCACCGAACAGGAACATCCGCGCCAGGGACAGCCGGTTGACCCGTGCATCGCGCGACCGCCAGCCGCCCCAGCCATCCTCGGATTTCATGCGGCCCGGCAGGCCCGCGGGCAAGAACAGCACCACCGCAACCAGAATTGCCGCCAGCACCGCCGCCATGCCCCAGACCGCCGGGCCGAACCCGGCCAGACCCAGCAGCACGGCGCCCAGAAAAAAGCCCAGGCCCTTGACCGCATTCTTCGATCCGGTCAACAGCGCCACCCAACGGAACAGGCCGCCGCTCTCTTTGGGTGCCAGCAGCTTGACCGCCGATTTCGATGACATCTTGGCCAGATCCTTGGCCACCCCCGACACGCCCTGCACCGCCATGACAAAGGCGACCGAGGCCGCGATGCTCCAGCCCGGATCAAGCTGCGCCAGGGCCACCAGCGCGCCGATCTGCAACGCCAGCCCGCCATAGAGCGTGGCCGCCAGCCCAAAGCGCGCCGCCAGCCACCCGGCGGCCAGATTGGTCACGATCCCGGCCAGTTCGTACAGCAGGAACAGCCAGGCCAGTTGGACCGGCGAAAAGCCCAGCGTGTTGAAATGCAGCAGCACCAGCATCCGCAACGCGCCGTCCGACAGCATGAAGGCCCAGTAGGCGGCCGTCACGGCGGCATAGGCACGCAAGGAGGTTCCCTGCGCCGCGGAGGCGCCGCTCATCGCACGGCCCGCGTCGAGCGAAGGCAGACACAGGACAGGATGGCCACCGCCCCCGACAGATGCAGCAACGCAACCCCGACCCCGACCACAAGTTCCGGCCACCCCTGCCCGGTTGCGGCCACCGCCAGACCGGCGCCGATCATGGCGATATTCCCCATGGCATCGTGGCGCGAGGCATACCAGGCGGCGCGCAGGCCAAGCGGTTCCGGCGCAGGCCCGCGCCGCGCTGCCAGGATGATCGCCGCGCCCAGCAGGTTCGCCATCAGCGCCAGGCCCGACACGGCGACCACAGCCGCCGCATGTGGCGGGGCCGGGTCGGCCAGGCGCCGGACAACCTGCGCCGCCGCCATCACGCCCGGCGCCATCATCAACACCGCAATTGCCAGCGCAAAGCGCCGCTCGGCGGCGGCGGTCGATCCGGTGATCAGCAGTGCCAGCAGATAGATCGCGCTGTCCTCGACGAAATGCGCCGCATCGGCCAGCAGCGCGACCGACCGCGCCCACAGCCCTGCAAGGATCTCGAGCAGCGCGACGCTCAGGTTGAGCAGCAGCGCAAGGACAAGCGCGCCTTTCTGGAAACGTGTCACCTCAGGCTCTCCGCCATCATGCGGACGATGTCGGCCAGGCGGCAGGCATAGCCCCATTCGTTGTCATACCAGGCATAGATTTTGACCTGGGTTCCGTTGATCACCATGGTGGACGGGCCATCAATGATGGACGACCGCCGGTCATTGGTGAAATCGCATGACACCAGCGGGCGCGGCTCGAAGCCCAGAATGCCCTGCAACGGCCCCTCGGCGGCAGCCTTGAACAGGGCGTTCACCTCTTCGGCCGAGGTCGCCCGCTCCACCTCGAACACACAATCGGTCAGCGATGCGTTCAGCAGCGGCACCCGCACCGCATGGCCGTTCAGGCGCCCCTTGAGTTCGGGATAGATCAGCGTGATCGCCGTGGCACTGCCCGTGGTGGTCGGGATCAGGTTCATCAGCGCCGACCGCGCGCGGCGCATGTCCTTGTCCGGGCGGTCCACGATGGTCTGGGTATTGGTGACGTCGTGGATCGTGGTGATCGACCCATGCCGGATGCCCAGCGTTTCATGGATCACCTTGACCACCGGCGCAAGGCAGTTCGTGGTGCAGGATGCGGCTGTCACGATGGTCTGCCCACCATCATACAGATGATGATTGACGCCATAGACCAGGTTCAGCGCGCCGCCATCCTTGACCGGCGAACTGACCGCAACCTTTTTGACCCCGGCCTCGAAATAGGGGGCAATCTTGGCAGCGGTCTTGAACACCCCGGTACAGTCGATCACCAGATCGACCCCCATCTCGGCCAGGGGCAGCGCGGAAATGGTCTTTTCATGGGTCAGGCGAACGGATCGGCCGTTCAGCACCAGCGCCCCGTCTGCATGACCGACAGGCGTGGACCAGCGGCCATGCACACTGTCGAATTCCATCAGCAGCGCGTGCTGCCCGGCATCGCCGACCGGATCGTTCAGCAGAACGATATCGCCACCCGCCCCGGTGTCGATCAGGTCGCGCAGCACCAGCTTTCCGATGCGGCCAAGGCCATTGAGGGCAATACGGGTCATCACGATCAACCTTTCCCAAGGGCCAGCGCATCGGCCCCGATCCCGTCGATGCGGGATTGCAGCGCCAGACGGTCCAGCGTTCCAAAGGGCAGTTCGGCAAAAACCGCGATCCGCCGCCGCATTGCGCCATAGGTCTGGGCAAAGGCCAGCGCCTTTTCCGCCTCCGTCCCCACCACCTTGACCGGATCGGGCAGCCCCCAATGCCCCGTGATCGGCTGGCCCGGCCAGGGCGGGCACTCCTCGGCGGCGGCGGTATCACAGACGGTGAAGACGAAATCCATCACCGGGGCGCCCTTGCCCTGAAACTCGGATATGTGCTTGGACCGCAATCCGGCGGCGGAATGCCCGTTGCGCGCCAGCACCTCCAGCGCATGGGGGTTTACCTGCGCGCCGGGCCGCGTGCCGCCGGAATGGGCCACGAACCGGCCGCCGCCCAGATCGCGCAACAGCGCCTCGGCAAAGATGGAACGGGCCGAATTGCCCGAACAGATGAACAGAACGTTGTATGCAGCGTCGCCTGTCACGGGCCTCTCCTTTGTGGAAACGCGAATCGCGGTCATCAGATCCGGCCGGGCCCGCCCCACATCCAAGGCCAGATACCCGATCAACGCGTCAGTTGTGTGAAGGTCGGTCGTATAGAACAGCGACCGGCCCTGCCGGTTCACCTGCACAAGCCCTGCCGCCACCAGATCGGCCAGATGATGCGACAGGGTGTTGGGCCGCAGCCCCAGGGCGGCGGCAATCTCGGTCGGTCGCACCCCTTGGGGCGCAAACCGCATCAACAGCCGAAAGACGGCAAGACGGCCAGGGTGGCCAAGCGTGGAGAAGGCAAGGGCGGCGCTATTCGATTCCATATTTCCTGAATAATGGAATCATTGAGCATGTCCAGTGACATTTCCATGACACCCCGCCCCACCTGCCGGATGGCCAAGGGTCAGGCAGGGAACCGTTCTCTGGTCCGGTTGGCAAAGGCGACCAGCGTCAGCATCACCGGCACCTCGACCAGTACCCCCACCACAGTTGCCAGTGCCGCGCCGGAATTCAGCCCGAACAGGCCGATGGCAACCGCCACCGCCAGTTCGAAGAAATTTGACGTGCCGATCAATGCGCAAGGCGCCGCCACCTTGTGCGGCACCCGCCACGCCCAGGCCCAGGCATAGCCAAGTGCAAAGATGCCGTAGGATTGCAGGAGGATCGGCACCGCGATCAATGCGATCAGCAGCGGCTGCGCCAGGATCACCGGCCCCTGAAAGCCGAACAGCAACACGACGGTCAGCAACAGGCCCAGCACCGAGCCGGCTTGATCCGCGCAGTGAACGCGGCCACCGCCGCATCGCCGCCCTTGCCAAGAAGTGCTGCGCGCGTCAGCGTGCCGGCGATCAGCGGGATGACGATATACAGCACCACCGACAGGATCAGCGTCTCCCACGGCACCGATATGTCCGTCACCCCCAGCAAGAACGCGACGATCGGCGCAAAGGCCACCACCATGATCAGGTCATTCACCGATACCTGCACCAGAGTGTAGTTCGGATCGCCCTTGGTCAGTTGCGACCAGACAAACACCATGGCCGTACAGGGGGCCGCCCCCAGCAGGATCAGGCCCGCGATATATTCCGGCGCGCGCGCGGGATCCACGAGTCCTGCAAAGACATGATCAAAGAACAGCACCGCCAGCGCGGCCATGGTAAACGGCTTGATCAGCCAGTTGACCACCAGCGTGATGACCAGCCCCTTGGGCCGCTGCCCCACAGCCTTGAGCGAGCCGAAGTCGATGGCGATCATCATCGGATAGACCATCGCCCAGATCAGCACCGCCACGACAAGGTTGACCGAGGCGATTTCCAGCCCGGCCAGCGCGCCGAACAGCCCCGGCAACTGTGTGCCCAGCACCAGACCGGCCAGGATGCACAGCGCGACCCACAGGGTCAGCCAACGTTCGAACAGACTCATGCGCAAACTCCGGTTGCAGGCGGACAGCAGGCATCCCCGACGGGCACGGCCAGCAGCGTGACAAAGGCGGTCAAAGGCTGCACTGCCGCCGGATTGATGGCATAGCAGATGCGCGGGCCAGAAATCTCGCCGGTGATCAGCCCGGCCGCCTTCAGGATCCGCAGATGCTCGGACACCGTCGATTGCGCCAGGCCGACAGCGCCGACGATATCGCCACCGATACATCCGGGTGTGGCCATCAGAACCCGCAGGATATGTAGCCGCGCAGGATGGGCCAATGCTTTGGCCAGTTCGGCAATCACTCTGTCTTCGGACATGGGGAGTCGGACATAGGCCGCACCTTGTTCGTTGATCGACGATAAGCGATATAGCGTATCGCCCTGCCCTGCAATCCCCCTTGCACGGGCGCGCGCCCGCGCTGATCCGATCCGCGATCGGCAACGTATCCCTGCGACCAGTCAGGAGCGAACCATGACAGCCCGCCTTCTTTGCCGCCGGACCGGCCATCGCGCGCCCGCCTGCGCCACGGGGTGGTGATCCATGGCCGGAATGCGCCGCAAGGGCGATCTGCCGCACCGGCACTGCGCGCAATGTGCGCGGCCTTTCACCTGGCGCCGCAAATGGGCGCGGGTCTGGGATGAGGTCCGCTATTGTTCCGACCGCTGTCGGAGCATGGCACGCGCTGCGCGAAAGCCACGGCCATGACCCGGATTGTGCTGGTTCTGGGCGATCAGCTATCCCGCGGCCTGTCATCGCTGCGCGACCTTGATCCTGCCCATGACATCGTGCTGATGGCAGAGCTGGCCGAAGAGACCACCTATGTCCGTCATCACAAGCAGAAGATCGCGCTGATCCTGTCGGCCATGCGGCATTTCGCTGCCGGGTTGCGGGCCGAGGGGATCCGCGTCGATTACATCGCGCTGGACGACCCCGCCAACACCGGCAGTTTTACCAAAGAGGTCGCGCGGGCCATACCCCGCCACCGGCCCGAGCGGATCATCGTCACCGAACCTGGCGAATGGCGGGTGCTGCAGATGATCGAGGGGTGGGAGGCGCAGTTCGGCCTGCCAGTCGAGATCCGCGAGGATGACAGGTTCCTGTGCTCGCTGGCCGAATTCCGGCAATGGGCCGCGCCGCGCAAGACGCTGCGCATGGAATATTTCTACCGTGACATGCGGCGACGCACCGGCTTTCTGATGCAGGGGGACGATCCGGTCGGCGGCCAGTGGAATTTCGACAGCCAGAACCGCAAGGCGCTGCCGACCGGCCTGCGCCCGCCGCCCCGGCGGCCCAAGCCACCCGATGCCATCACGCAGGCGGTCCTCGATCTGGTGGCCCGGCGATTTCCCGACACCTTCGGCGATCTGCTGCCCTTTCGCTGGGCCGTCACCCGGCATGGCGCGCTGGAGGCGCTGGACCGTTTTGTGGCGCTGTCCCTGCCACTGTTCGGGGAGTATCAGGACGCCATGGCCGAGGGCGAGCCCTTTCTGTTTCACGCCCTTCTGTCCCCCTATCTCAACATCGGATTGCTGACCGCCCACGAAGTCTGCCGCGCGGCGGAACGCGCCTATCACATGGGCGACGCCCCCTTGAACGCCGTCGAAGGCTTTATCCGGCAGATCATCGGCTGGCGCGAATATGTGCGCGGCATCTACTGGATGAAGATGCCGGACTATGCCCGGACCAATGCCCTGCACGCCGACCGCCCGCTGCCGTGGTTTTACTGGACCGGCGACACCGCGATGCGCTGCATGGCGCAGACCATCACAGACACCCGGCGCAATGCCTATGCCCACCATATCCAGCGCCTGATGGTGACAGGCAACTTCGCGCTTCTGGCAGGCATCCGCCCGGCAGAGGTCGAAGAGTGGTATCTGGCTGTCTATGCCGATGCCTTCGATTGGGTCGAGCTGCCGAATACACATGGCATGGTATTGTGGGCGGATGGCGGGATGCTGGCGTCCAAACCCTATGCCGCCTCGGGCGCCTATATCGACCGGATGTCGGATTATTGCCGCCGCTGCGCCTATGACCCGCGCATACGCACCGGGCCACGGGCTTGCCCGTTCAACTTTCTGTACTGGGATTTCCTGATGCGTAACCGCCCACAGCTTGCCGGCAACCCGCGGCTGGCGCTGTCCTGGCGCAACCTGGACCGCATCTCGCCACAGGAACAGACCCGGATCCGCGATCAGGCCCGTGCCTTTCTGGACGCGCCCGGTACCACCGCACCCGCCCCCGAACACCCGGATTTGTTTGGCTGAGGTTTGACGGCAGCGCGAGGGCAGGATAAGAACAAACCATGAAAACACCAACACTTCAGGACAAGCTGGCCATCCTGTCGGACGCGGCCAAATATGATGCCTCTTGCGCATCCAGCGGCGGCGAACGGCGCGATTCCACAAAGGGTGGGCTCGGGTCATCGGGCGGCAGCGGGATCTGCCACGCCTATACCCCCGATGGGCGCTGCATCAGCCTGCTGAAAATCCTGATGACGAATTTCTGCATCTTTGATTGCGCCTATTGCATCAACCGCGTGTCCTCGAACGTGCCGCGCGCGCGATTTTCGGTCGAGGAGGTGGTGCGCCTGACGCTGGAATTCTACCGGCGCAACTATATCGAAGGGCTGTTCCTGTCGTCGGGCATCATCCGCTCGCCGGATCAGACAATGGCCGATATGGTCCGCATCGCCCGCACCCTGCGGCAGGATCATGGCTTCAAGGGCTATATCCATCTGAAATCCATTCCCGATGCCGCCCCCGACCTGATCCGCGAGGCGGGGCTATGGGCGGATCGGTTGTCGATCAACGTGGAACTGCCCCAGGATACCAGCCTGCGCCAACTGGCCCCCGAAAAGCGGCCCGAGACCATTCGCGCCGCCATGGCCCATGTGCGGCTGGAATCCGAAGCCGCTCAAGACCGCAGCCATACCGGCCGCAAACCCCGCCGCTTTGCCCCCGCCGGCCAAAGCACGCAGATGATCATCGGTGCCGATGGGGCCGATGATGTGGCCATCCTGTCCAGCGCCACGCGGCTGTATTCATCCTATCGGCTGAAACGGGTGTATTATTCCGCCTTTTCGCCCATTCCCGAGGCATCGGCGGCGCTTCCGCTGATCCAGCCGCCGCTGGTGCGGGAACACCGGCTGTATCAGGCCGACTGGCTGCTGCGCTTTTACGGTTTCAGCGTCGAGGACATCGCCTCGGGGACGACCGGCAACCATCTGGATCTGGATCTGGACCCCAAGCTGGCCTGGGCGCTGAACAACCGCGCGCAATTTCCGCTGGATGTGAACCGCGCCAGCCGCGAAATGCTGCTGCGCGTGCCCGGCTTTGGCACCCGCACGGTTGACCGCATTCTGGCCGCCCGCCGCAACGGCACCTTGCGGTGGGAGGATCTGGCCCGGCTGGGTGCGTTGATGACCAAGGCGCGACCCTTCATCACCCTGCCCGGCTGGACGCCGCGCGCCTTGACCGACAGCGCCGATCTGCGCGCGCGCTTTGCGCCGCCACCGGAACAGTTGCGCCTGCTATGATCCATGCCGTCACGCTGCCAGACCGCGGTGCCTTTGCCGCCTGGCGGGACGCCGCGCGGCGGGCCATCAGCCACCGGATTGCGCCGGACCGGATCGACTGGCAGGGCGGCGGCCTGCTGGCCGGGGATCCGCTGCCCGACCGGCCCGGCCCGCATCGCCCGCGCGTGCCTGCCGCCTTTCTGGCACTGGCGGAATCGGTGGGCTGGCACACGGCGCCCGAACGGTTCGCCCTGCTGTATCAGGCGCTCTGGCGGCTGGACGCGGCTGCGGGCGATCCGCTGTCGCAGGCGGATCCGCTGGGGCGGCGGCTGCATCTGATGGCCAAGGCGGTGGCGCGCGACATTCACAAGATGCACGCCTTCGTGCGGTTTCAGGAACTGCCCGCCGACGGCACCCGCCGCAGCTTTGGCGCCTGGTTCGAGCCCACCCATGACACGCTGGAGCCGGGGAGCGTGTTTTTCGTCAAACGGTTCAGCGACATGGACTGGATGATTGCCACGCCCCGGCAAACTGCGGTGTTCCGCGACGGCGCGCTGCGCTTTGGCCCCGGCGGTCCGCGTCCCGATCTGCCCGAGGATGCGTCGGGGGCGCTGTGGGCAACGTATTTTCGCAATATTTTCAATCCCGCGCGGATCAAGACCACCGCGATGCGGTCGGAAATGCCGCTGAAATACTGGAAAAACTTGCCCGAAACCCGGCTGATCCCCGACATGCTGGCAGAGGCCCCGGCACGGGTGGCGCGGATGCATGCGGCGGCGGCCCAACCCCCGCGCCCCGGTGCGGCCAGCGTCTCGGCCCGCTACCGTGCGGCGATGCCGCGGCCCGAGGTGCCCGTCGATCTGCCCTCGTCACTGGGGGCCGCGCAGGCGGCGGCGCAGGTCTGCACGCGGTGCGCCTTGTGCGCGACGGCAACCCGGACGGTCTGGGGCGAAGGTCCGGCGCAGACCGATCTTATGATTGTCGGCGAACAGCCCGGCGACCACGAAGATCTTGCAGGGCGCCCCTTTGTCGGCCCGGCAGGTCAGGTGCTGCGACAGGCGATGGCCAGTGCCGGAATAGATCCGGGTGCGGTGTGGCTGACCAATGCGGTCAAGCATTTCAAATTCACGCCCCGAGGCAGGCAGCGGCTGCACCAGACCCCCGACCGCGCCGAGATTCTGGCCTGCCACTGGTGGATGGGGCTGGAACTCGCGCTGGTGCAACCGCGCCTGACGCTGGCGCTGGGGGCGACGGCCGCCTTTGCCCTGACAGGGCGCGAGGGGCCCCATGCGGCACGGGTGGGCACTGTGGAAACCGGGCTGCATGATGGGCCGGTGCGCATCACCTGGCATCCGTCCTACCTGTTGCGCCTGCCCGAGGGGGAACCGCGGGACGCGGCGCTGCACCAGTTGATCGCCGATCTGCGGGCGGCCCATCAGGCGGCAAGCATCACCTGACGCAAAATGGCCCTAGCCGTGGCGCGGGCGCTGCATCATCAGCGTGGGCTGGCCATTGTAGCGCGCCATCCGGTCGCCCCCGAAGCCCAGTTTGCGGGCGACGCGGTGCGAGACGACATGATCGGGATCAAAGATCGCCACCGTGTCCGGGGCGGGCAGATTGCTGTCGGCCCAGCCCAGAACCGCGCCCATCGCCTCTGTCGCCAGACCCCGGCCATGGGCTGCGGTGGACAGAACCCACCCCGCCTCGGGGCCGATCCTTTCGGGCGGGTCAAAGCTGCGCCGATACTCCGCCAGCCCCGCTTCGCCCAGAAAGGCCCCTGTCTCGCGGCATTCCAGCGCCCAGTAGCCAAAGCCCAGCATCTGCCAGTGCCCGGCATAGCGCAGCAGGCGCGACCAGGTGGTTTCCGGGCTTGCCGGGGCGCCAAGGATAAAGCGCGTCACCTGGGCATCCCCCCACATCGCCACCATGCCGGGGTAATCCTCGGCCCGATGTGCCCGCAAGATCAGGCGTTTGGTGTCCAGGCGCGGGGCGGTCATTGCAGGCCCTGCCACAACAGGGCAAGCGCATGGTCGCGCGCAGCCAATCGCACCTGCGCGCGCCCAAGGGCGCCGAATTCCACCGTCTCGGTGCGCAGCCCCTCGGGCGAGGCCAGGCCAAAGCAGACCCGCCCCTCGGGCTTGACCCCGGATCCGCCTGGCCCGGCAATGCCGGTGATCGCCACGGCCAGCGTCGCCTGTGACCGCGCCAAGGCACCTGCCGCCATTTCCGCCGCGACCTCTTCGGAAACCGCGCCGAACCGATCCAGCGTTTCGGCCCGTACGCCCAGCATCTCCTGCTTGGCGGCGTTGGAATAGGTGACAAAGCCGCGATCCACGACATCCGACGACCCCGGAATATCGGTCAGCGCCGCCGCCACCATGCCGCCGGTACAGCTTTCGGCCGTTGCGAAAATGGTTGAGGATTTCCGCGCAACATTCAGTAAGTCCTGTATATTCACGCTCATAGCATCGGCTCCAGAACGGCATGATACAGCCCGGCCAGGATCACCGAGCCGATGCCGGCAAACAGCCCCGCCCACAGATCATCCAGCATGACCCCCGCCGCATCGCCGCGCCGGTCGGCCCGACCCACCAACCAGGGTTTCCAGATGTCGAACAGCCGGAACAGCACGAACGGCACCACATAGGCCGGCCAGGCATCCAGGATCGACACGCCATGCCGCGCCAGCGGGATCACGGTAAAGCACATCGCCAGCCATTGCCCCGCCACCTCGTCAATGACAATCTCGGACGGATCCTTGTCGGCACTGGTCTTCAGCACCTGAGGAACCGCGATGAACCCTGCCGCCGTTGCCAGCACACAGCCCACCGGCACCAGCCACCACAGCCCCAACTCATAGGCCGCAACGGCCAGCACGACCGCGGCCAGCGACCCCCAGGTGCCCGGCGCAGGCCGCAGATGGCCGACAAACCCGAAGGTGGCGATCAGCTTCATCATGCGCGCACCAGAAGGGCGGTGGCTTGCGCCGCGATCCCCTCCTCTCGCCCGGTGAACCCCAGTTTCTCGGTCGTGGTCGCCTTGACGGAAATCCGTGCCACCTCGACCCCCATGATATCTGCCAGGGCTTGCCGCATGGCGCCCTGATGCGGGCCGATCTTGGGGCGTTCGCACAAGAGTGTCACATCGCAATTCGCCAGCGCATAGCCACGCGCGCGGACCCGCTCCATCGCATGGCGCAGGAAGATATGGCTTTGCGCCCCCTTCCATTGCGGATCCGAAGGCGGGAAATGCACGCCGATATCCCCCTCGGCCAGCGCGCCATACAGCGCATCCGTCAGGGCGTGCATCGCCACATCGGCATCGGAATGGCCAAGCAATGCGCGGGTGTGCGGCAGCTTTACCCCGCACAGCCAGACGTGATCGCCAGCCGTGAAGGCATGTACGTCAAAACCGTTGCCCATGCGGATGTCCATGTCCCGCCCTTTCGCCATGCGTTCAGCCCGGTCGAAATCGGCCGGATATGTCAGTTTCAGATTGTCCTCGTCGCCTTCGACGATCGCCACGTCAAGCCCCGCCGCCCGCGCCACCTCGACATCATCCGCAGCGCCGCCCGGATGGGCGCCATGGGCCGCGCAGATCGCAGCATAGCGAAAGGCCTGCGGGGTTTGCGCGCGGAACAGCGCCGTTCGGTCCTGCACACCGGCAACCAGCCCGGCCTGCCCGCGCCACAAGGCATCGGTGACGGCCAGCGCGGGCGCGGCGCCGGGATGGTCGGTCAGCGCGGCAAGCAGACGGCCGATCATGGCCGCGCCCGGAAACGGCCGCGCGCCATCGTGGATCAGCACATGCTCTGGCGCATCCTGCGCCAGAGCCGCCAGACCGCAGCGCACCGATGCCTGCCGCGTGTCGCCCCCGGTCAGCGGCACGACCTGCACCCCCTGCGGGATCCCCGCGCGGTCCAGGTCGTCGGGGTGCAGGACCAGGACGATCCGCCCGACGCCCGCCCCCTGCAAGGCCCCTACCGCATGGGCCAGAACGGGGCGCCCCGCCAGGTCGCGCCATTGCTTGGGCCTGTCCCCGCCCATACGGGTGCCGCGCCCGGCGGCGACGATGATCGCTGCGACCGTCATGGTGCCATATCCTTGTTGCGCCCCCGTGCTACGCGCAAATCACCCCGGCTGTCCACCTCCGGAAATGCCTGCTATTTAGGCGTATGGCCATTAGAAACGCCCACTTGATCAGCACATCCTGTCAGGCTATCGCCATATCATGCCGCTGGATGGACGCCCCTGACGCCCATGCTTAGCTAGGAACCAATCGCACAAGGAAAAGGCACGTGAGCATCGCTTTGGCAGACGTCGTTCTGGATCCTCCGGTATTCCTTGCACCGCTGGCGGGCATCACCGACCTGCCGTTCCGGCGTGTGGTCGCGGGATTCGGCGCGGGTCTTGTGGTGTCGGAGATGATCGCCAGCCAGGAAGTCGTCCAGGGCCGCCCACTGGCCCGCGCCAAGGCCGAACTGGGGTTCGGCGAGGCGGCCACCTCGGTGCAACTGGCCGGACGCGACCCCTATTGGTTGGCAGAGGCCGCGAAATACTGCGCGGCCCAAGGGGCCCGGATCATCGACATCAACATGGGCTGTCCGGCCAAAAAGGTAACCTCGGCCAGCGGCAACGGCGCCTGCGGTTCGGCCCTGATGCGCGAGCCCGATCTGGCCCTGCGCCTGATCGAGGCGGTGACGGCCGCAGTGCAGGTGCCTGTGACGCTGAAGATGCGGCTGGGGTGGGATGACGACAGCCACAATGCCCCCGACATCGCCGCACGGGCAGAATCGGCCGGGGTGCGCATGGTGGTGATCCATGGGCGCACACGGTGCCAGTTCTACAAGGGGCAGGCGGATTGGGCCGCGATCCGCAAGGTGGCAGAGGCCGTGCGCATCCCGGTCATCGCCAATGGTGACATCGTGGATACGGCCAGCGCCCGCGCGGCGCTGGCACATAGCGGTGCGGCTGGGGTGATGGTGGGGCGTGGCGCCCAGGGGCGGCCCTGGGCACTGGCCCGGATTGCCGCAGACCTGTTCGGCACTCTGGCCCCGCAGGTGCCACAGGGCGCGGCACTGGCCGATCTGGTGCAGGACCATTACCAGGCCATGCTGGGATTTTACGGCCCCGACCTTGGCCTGCGCGTGGCGCGCAAACACCTGGGCTGGTACCTGGACGAGGCGCAGGCAGACCCTGCCGCCCGCGCACGCATCCTGACCCTGACCGACCCGCCGGCGGTGATGGCCGCGCTGCGCGTGGCGCTGACCGAGGCACCGGGACCGACCCATGAAAGGCGCGCGGCATGAACCTGCCTTCCCCCGGCATCATCTGGGCCTCGCTTCCTGTGCCCGCCTTGCTGGTGACGCCCGACAACCGCATCGACGAGATCAATCCGGCGGCGGAACTGTTTCTCAACACGTCGGCGCGGTCGCTGCGGGGGCTGCCGGTGCTGGACGTGCTGGCGGTGGATGCCCCGCTGGACGAAGGGTTTGCCCGCGTGCGAGCCAATCAGGCCGCCTTGTTCATCAACGAGGTGGATGTGACCAGCGGCGAAAAGCCGCCCGTCCAATGCACCATCCAGGTCGCGCCGATCCAGGACGCCCCCGATACGCTGTTGCTGCTGATCAGCCCGCGCGAACTGGCAGACCGGCTGGGGCGCGGGACCGGCGTCAAGGCCGCGGCAAGATCCGCCATCGGCATGGCCGAGATGCTGGCGCATGAGATCAAGAACCCGCTGGCTGGCATTTCGGGCGCCGCGCAGTTGCTGTCGATGAACCTTTCGGCCGAGGACCGCGAGCTGACCGACCTTATCGTCGAGGAAACCCGCCGGGTGGTAAAGCTGCTGGAACAGGTCGAGCAGTTCGGCAACACTCGCCCGCCGGAACGCCAGCCCGTCAACCTGCACGATGTGCTGGACAGGGCGCGGCGTCTGGCGCTGGTCGGTTTTGGCAGCCACATGAGCTTTGTCGAGGATTACGACCCCTCGCTGCCCCCGGCCTGGGCCGATCCCGATCAGTTGCAGCAGGTTTTCCTGAACCTGCTCAAGAACGCATCCGAGGCGGCGCCCCAGGGCGGCACCATCCGGCTGCGCAGCTTTTACGACCACGGTCTGCGCCTGCGGCGGGCCGATGGCAGCGGCGCGGCCCTGCCACTGAACGTGGAGATCATCGACGATGGGCCGGGCATCCCCCCCCATATCGCCGGAGAGGTGTTCGAGCCCTTTGTGTCGGGCCGGACGAACGGAACGGGCCTTGGCCTTGCGCTGGTGTCCAAGATCATATCCGACCATGACGGCTGGATCGCGCTCGACTCGGTGCCTGGACGCACCGTGTTCCGCATCTCGCTGCCGATGGTTCCGAAAGAACGGAGAATAGGCTGATGGATGGCACGGTTCTGGTCGCCGACGACGACCGCACGATCCGCACGGTGCTGACCCAGGCGCTGACACGCGCGGGCTGCAAGGTGCATGCGACATCCTCGCTGGTCACGCTTCTGCGCTGGGTCGAGGAAGGCAAGGGCGATCTGGTGATCACCGATGTGATCATGCCGGACGGCAACGGCATCGACGCCTTGCCCCGGATCTCGCAGATGCGGCCCGGCCTGCCGGTGATCGTCATTTCGGCGCAGAACACCATCATGACGGCCATTCAGGCGACCGAGGCCGACGCCTGGGATTACCTGCCCAAGCCCTTCGATCTGCCCGATCTGATGAAACGCGCCGCCCGCGCGCTGGACGCCAAGAAAAAGGTGCCCGCCCGTCCAGCGGCCACTGCGATGAACGCCCCGCGCGAAATGGCCGACGACCTGCCGCTGGTCGGCCGCACGGCGGCGATGCAGGCGCTGTACCGGCTGGTGGCGCGGGTGATGAACACCGACCTTCCGGTGCTGATCACCGGGGAATCCGGCACCGGAAAATCGCTGATCGCCCGCGCGATCCATGACTTTTCCGACCGCCGCACACAGCCCTTTGTCGTGGTGCAAGCCGCGGATCTGGCCACGCCCGAAGGGACCGCCGCGCTGAAATCTCGCGCCCGTGGCGGCACGCTGGTCTTTGACGAGGTGGCCGACTACGACGAAGAGACCCAAGCGCGGCTTGTCCGGCTGATCGACGGGCTTGGCGATGGCGCACCGCGGCTGATGGCCACCAGCCAGGTGGATCTGACCCGGCGGATCGAGGACGGCCGCTTCCGCCAGGATTTGTACTATCGCCTTGGCGGGGTCACGATCCCGGTCCCGGCACTGCGCGAAAGGGTCGAGGACATCCTGCTTCTGGCCGAACATTTCCTGCTGCGCACCAGCCGCGACGGCTCGCCCCCGCGTCGTCTGTCCGGCGAGGCGCGCGAATTGATGCGGGTCTATTCCTGGCCCGGCAATGTGCGTCAGTTGGACAATGCGATCCGCCGCCTTGCAATCACCGCGACCGGCGAAGACATCGGGCGGGCCGATGTGGAACTGGTGCTGGGCAACCAGCCCGCGGCCGAACCGCTGCGCGGTGGCGGTGATGGCGAAAAGCTGTCGGCCTCTGTCGCGCGTCATCTGCAACGCTATTTCGACCTGCACGGCGGCGCCCTGCCCCCGCCCGGCGTCTACCAGCGCATCCTGCGCGAGGTCGAAGCGCCGCTGATCGAGATCGCGCTGGATGCAACCGGGGGAAATCAGGCCAAATGTGCCGACCTGCTGGGCATCAACCGCAATACCTTGCGCAAGAAGATCACCGATCTCGATATCCGCGTGACACGGCGCCGCAAGTTGATGTAAAACCGCAACACATGGCGTGGCCGGTCTGCCAACACCCCGGCCATGACCATAGATGTTGAGGTTTGTGCGCTGTTCGGCCCCAGACCTGTCACTTGGCAAGGGCCGCACCTGTGGCCCGAATGAAAGGGTCTGCGGTGCAGGGGACCGCACTTCTGGGGTTCTGGGATCGGCTTTACGGCCTGCGACGCTCGCGGACCATGCAGACGGGCGCGCGGCTGGGGCTTGTGGTGCTTGGCCCGGTCCTGGCCTTTGTGACGTTTCTGTATCTGGGGCCGTTCCGCACCGGAACGTCACCCAATGCGCTGCGCCTCGTTCTGCTGGCCGATCTGGTCTATGTGCTTTTGGTGGCAACGCTGGTGCTGGCCACGGTCCTGCGGGTGGTCGCCGCGCGGCGCGCGCAAAGCTCGGGCTCTCGGTTGCACCTGCGGCTGTCGGCCCTGTTCGCTGCCGTGGCGCTGGGACCGACGATTCTGGTGGCGATCTTTGCCGTGCTGACCATCAATGTCGGGCTGGAGGGCTGGTTCTCCGACCGGGTGCGCAATGTGGTCGGCGCGTCGCGCGCGGCCGCCGAAGCCTATGAATTCGAACAGCGCCGCGATCTGATCACCGATGCCCAGACGCTGGCTGCCCGGATCGGGCTGGCCTATCAGGCCGGTCTGGTCGGCGATGACGGCGGCCTGCGCCAGTTGTTGACCAACGAACAGGCGCAGATACAACGTGGCCTGCGCGAAGCCTTTGTGATCGACGGCACCGGCGAGATCCGCGCGCGCGGAGAGCTGTCCTACCTGTTCGATTTCGAACAGCCGGACGCCGAAGATCTGGCGCGCGCTGCCGCCGGCGAAACGGTCGTGATCCGCGATTGGGCGAACAACGAGTTTCGCGCCCTGCTGTCCTTGCCCGGCTATATCGACCGGATGCTCTATGTCAGCCGCAATGTGGATGGCGCGCTGCTGCAACTTCTGGACGAAACGCAGGAAAGCGTCCGGCTTTATACCCAACTGGAGGCTGATCGCGGCACGCAACTGTTTCAGTTCGGGCTGTTGTACCTGGGGTTTGCGCTGATCCTGATCCTGGCGGCCGTCTGGATGGGGCTGTGGATCGCCGAACGGCTGGCCCGGCCGGTGGGCGAACTGGCAGGGGCGGTGGCGCGGGTGGGCAACGGGGATTTCGACGTGCGCGTGACCCCCGCCGATACCGGCGACGAGATTGCGACGCTGGGTCAATCCTTCAACCGCATGACCCGACAGTTGAAAGGCCAGCACAACGCCCTTGTGGCAGGCCACCGCGAGACCGAGGTTCAGCGCCGGCTGTTCGATTCCGTTCTGTCCTCGGTCACGGCAGGGGTGATCGGGCTGGAGGCCGAAGGGCATATCGTCTTTCTGAACCGCTCTGCCCGGCGCTTGCTGGATCTGACGGCCGACGGCGAAACCGGCCAGCCGCTGGCGCTTGTGGTGCCAGAGTTTTCCGCCCTGTTCGACCGCGCGCGCGACACGGGCCAGGCCGTGCAGGAAGAGATCCGCCTGACCCGCAAGGGCCGCATGGAAAGCCTGCTGGTGCGCATCGCCCCCCGCGCCGCCGAAGACGGCGCACGCGAAGGCTTTGTCGTTGCCTTTGACGACGTGACCGAACTGGTCAGCGCACAGCGCATGGCGGCCTGGGGCGATGTGGCCCGCCGCATCGCGCATGAGATCAAGAATCCGCTGACCCCGATCCAGTTGTCCGCCGAACGCATCCGCCGCCGCTTTGGCCCCCGTCTGATCGAGGAAGATGCAGAGGCGCTGGAGAATCTGGTCGATGTGATCGTGCGCCAGACCGGCGACCTGCGCCGGATCGTTGACGAATTCTCGAAATTCGCGCGGATGCCGCAGCCCGAAACCCGCGACGAGGATTTCGCGCGGCTGATCCGCGATGCGGTGCTGTTGCAGGAATCAGGGCAGCCCGGCGTCCGCTTTGTCAGCAACCTGCCAGACGGGCCGATGGTGCTGCCGCTCGATTCCACCATGATTGGACAGGCGCTTACAAATCTGTTGAAGAACGCCGGGGAAGCCATTGAATCCTTTTGCGAAAAGGGCGCCCCATCGACACATTCCCCGGAAATTCGGGTCGAGCTGATGTCAGATGGCACCTCGGCCATCCTGCGCATTTCGGACAATGGCAGTGGCCTGCCAGAAGATCGCACCCGTCTGTTCGAACCCTATGTGACGACGCGGGAAAAGGGCACGGGGCTTGGCCTGCCCATCGTCAGAAAGATCATCGAGGAACACGGCGGCACGCTGGCGCTGCTGGATGCACCTGTCTTTGGCGGCACCGACCGCCCCGGCGCCATGGCGGAGATCCGCCTGCCGCTGGCGGCACCGCAGCCGGGACGACGGGCGCGCAAGGGACAGTAAAGGGGGTTAACCATGGCCGATATTCTGATCGTGGACGATGAACGCGACATCCGCGAACTTGTCTCGGACATTCTGAAAGACGAAGGCTACAAGACCCGGCTGGCCGCCAATTCAGACGAATGCATGGAGGCGGTGAACACCGAGCCTCCGGCATTGATGATCCTTGATATCTGGCTCAAGGACAGCCGGATGGACGGGATCGACATCCTGAAAACCATCAAGCGCGATAACCCCGGTATTCCGGTGGTGATCATCTCGGGCCACGGCAATATCGAACTGGCGGTCGCTGCGATCAAGCAAGGCGCCTATGACTTCATCGAAAAGCCGTTCAACATCGACCAGTTGATGGTCGTGGTCGGGCGCGCGATGGAAACCAGCCGTCTGCGGCGTGAAAACGTCGAATTGCGTCGGCGTGACCTGACGACCTCGGATCTGATCGGCAATTCCGCAGGCTTTCGCGGCCTCAAGGCGCAGTTGGACAAGGTCACGAAATCGAACGGTCGCGTCATGCTGACCGGACCGTCCGGCGCGGGCAAAGAGGTGGCGGCGCGCTATATCCACGCCAATTCCAACCGTGCGGCTGGCCCCTTTGTATCGGTTTCGGCCGCAACGATCGAACCCGACCGCATGGAGGATGTGCTGTTCGGCCGCGAAACACCCGGTCGCGGGGTGGAAAAGGGCTTGCTGGAACAGGCACATGGCGGGATCGTCTATCTGGACGAGGTGGCCGACATGCCCCCCGGCACGCAATCGAAAATCCTGCGCGTGCTGGTCGATCAGACCTTCCTGCGCGTGGGCGGAACCGACAAGGTGCGCGTGGATCTGCGCGTCATCTCCTCGACCACCCGCGACCTGCGCCAGGAGATCAGCGCCGGACGTTTCCGCCAGGAGCTTTACGACCGGCTGAACGTGGTGCCGATCGCGGTGCCGGGCCTGTCCGAACGGCGCGAGGACATTCCCCTGCTCGCCCGCCATTTCATCGACGGTTTCCACAAGACCCAGGGCCTGCCGCTGCGGGACATCAGCACCGAGGCCGAAGCGATGCTGCAAACCATGGGCTGGCCCGGCAACGTGCGCCAGTTGCGCAACCTGATCGAACGGGTGCTTATCCTGGGCGACACCGCCGACCCGATCAATGTGCGCGATTTGCAGGGCGAGGCCGAGCCGGGCGGCGACGACGGGCGGCTGGTGCTGGGCGGCCAACTGGCCACCCTGCCGCTGCGCGAGGCGCGCGAGTTGTTCGAACGCGAATACCTGCTGACCCAGATTCAGCGGTTTGGCGGCAACATCAGCCGCACGGCGAATTTCGTCGGGATGGAGCGCAGCGCACTGCATCGCAAGCTGAAATCGCTGGGCGTGGTCACTGGCAAGGGCAAGGGCGACGAGGACGAGTGACCGGCCTCAATCCGTCCGGTCGCGCGAAAAGGCATAGGCCACACAGCCTGCCAGCATGATCAGGGCAAAGAACCCAAAAAGCGTGCCATAGGCGGCCGTCGGTGCCGCCTGCCCGGCAGCGGTGGTAAAGACCCGGCCCGACAGCACCTGCATCACCCCGACCCCGCCGATGCCGAACAGATTGAGCACCGTCACCCCGCGCCCGACCAGATGCGGCGGAAAGAACGCCCGCCCATGGGCCATCAGCAGCGGAAAGGACATGCCAAAGAACCCGACAGCCGCAATCAGACCCACCGCCGCCCACCAACCGGGCGCCGGGGTCCACCACAGCGCCAGCAGCACCGCCGCCCCCGCCAGGTTGCCGACAAGGTTGGGCCATTTGCGCGACCCGAACAGCCGGTCCATCGGGCCATAGGCGAAATTGCCCGCAACCATGGCAAGCCCCATGATCAGCGTTACCGTCCCGATCTGCGCGGCGCTTGCGGCCATCACGTCACTGAAATACGGCCCGACCCATAGCCCCCGGATGGCGGCCGATGGCGCATATCCGACCGCCAGCAGCAGAAAGATCGCCCAGACCGACGGGATGCGCAGAACCTGTGCTATGCCGCCCTGCCCTGCGGCAACAGGCGCTTGCGGCGGATCCTGGATGAACCGCCACATCGCCCCGGCGACGATCAGCGTGACGACGGCCAGCGCCCCCACCGTTCCGCGCCAGCCAAAGACTTCGACCGCCAGCGACAATGGCAGCGCCGCGCCAAGGTTGCCAAGGTTGCCCACCCCGATCAACAGCCCGGCCAAGGTGCCAAAGACCGCAGGCGAATAGGTCCGGGCAAAGATGTAGAACGACGACATCAGCACCGGCGAACACCCGACCCCGATCAGCGCCATGGCCAGAATGATCGCCCCAGGACCCTGTGCTGCGGCAAACAGCGCAACGCCACCTGCCCCGGCAACGCCCAGCGTGACCGCAACGGTACGGCGCGGCCCGATCCGGTCCAGCGCGATCCCCACGGGGATCTGCATGGCGGCAAACACCAGAAACCAAAGCCCCGACGCATCGGCAAGCTGCGCCGGGGTCGCGCCCAGATCGGTCTGCAACACCGGCGCCAATACGGCCAGAAACGCCCGGTAGAACTGACTGAGCACATAGCCCAACACCAGCGCGGCAATGCCCAGTCTCATCGAAGTCCCCCCCCTGTCCCCGCGGCAGAGATTGGCCGCAGGATCAGGGAGATGCAAGGGCATGTCTTAGCGGGCGTTCCTGGCCAGCCAGTCGGTCATCCAGGCAATCTCGGCCTCTTGCGCGGCAATCACCGCTTCGGCCAGCTTGCGCACCTCGGGATCGCTGCCATGCTCCAGCACGATCCGCGCCATATCGACTGCGCCCTGGTGATGCGGGATCATGCCCCGGATGAAATCCACATCGGCATTGCCGCTGAACGCGATCTCCATTCCGTCATGCATCCGTGCATTCGCCGCGCGGAA
Source organism: Gemmobacter megaterium (assembly GCF_900156815.1). GTDB lineage: Bacteria > Pseudomonadota > Alphaproteobacteria > Rhodobacterales > Rhodobacteraceae > Wagnerdoeblera > Wagnerdoeblera megaterium. The sequence goes on along the minus strand of NZ_FTOT01000001.1, from coordinate 422,687 downwards.
CGCCTGAACGGCGGGGGTATCGGCGGCTCCCGCCGCAGCCCCGTGGCCCGCATGGCCCGAATGGTCCATCTGCTGCGCGGCCAGCGGCGTTGCCAGCAGGCAGGCCGCCAGACCAAGGACAAGGCGGTTGGTTCTGGATGTCATCGCAAGCTCTCCTCTTTGGGGCGAGCCTGCAACCTTCCCGCTACCGGAGGGCAAATCACACCGCGGTGAGCTTTCGCGCCTCGGCCAGCGCCTCGGGCAGCGCCGCCGCGACCAGCGCAAGATCGGCCTCGGTGCCGCAGCTGACCCGGATGCAGCGGTCATGGGGTGGCACAAAGGGCATCCGCACAAAGACCGAACGCTGCCCCAGCGCCTGAACCACGGCGCGCGCCAGGGCGCCGTCCCCTCCGCAATCCATGGTCACGAAATTTGTCGCCGACGGCAACGGTTCCAGGCCATTGGCCCGCGCAATCGCGGCCAGCCCGGCGCGCGCAGCCTCGACCCTGCCCCGCACCGCGACCAGCCAGTCCCGGTCCTGCAAAGCCGCCAGCGCCCCGGCCTGCGCCACCCGGCCCATCCCGAAATGGTTGCGCACCTTGTCAAAGGCCGCAATCAACCCCGGCGCCGCCAGCGCATAGCCCACACGCAGCCCGGCCAGCCCGTGCCCCTTGGAAAAGGTGCGCAGCCGGATCACCCTGGGATCATCGGCTGCGATCTCTGCCGCCGTTCCTTCGGGTGCCAGTTCGACATAGGCTTCGTCCAGCGCCAGCAGGCATCCGTCTGGCAAGGCCGCGATCATGCGGCCAACCACATCGGCGCCGTGCCAGCTTCCCATCGGATTGTCCGGGTTGGCCAGATAGACCAGCTTGGCCCCCACCTCGCCCGCCTTGCGCACCAGCGCGACCGGATCCTCGTGGTTGCCGTCATAGGGCACCTTGTGCAGTACCCCGCCGAACCCCGCGACATGAAAATTGAAGGTCGGATAGGCGCCGTCCGATGTCACCACCGCATCCCCCGGCGCCACCAGCAACCGCACGAGATTGCCGAGGATCCCGTCGATCCCCTCGCCGACAAGCACATTGGCGCGCGTCACCCCGTGATAGGCGGCAATCGCCTCGCGCAGGTCAAAAGCCTCCGGGTCGCCATACATCCAGGCATCCGCCGCCGCCGCAGCCATTGCGGCGATCGCGGCGGGCGAGGGGCCGAACCGGCTTTCATTCGCCCCAAGCCGGGCGGCAAAGCCCGCCCCGCGCGCGCGCTCCTGCGCCTCTGGCCCCACAAAGGGCACCGAGGCCGGCAATCCTGCCACCAGTTCCGTATAGCGCGGCCCTGTCATCGGCCCTCTCCCTGTTTGATGATCTTCGCTCTGATCCAATCCTGCCCGGCCTGAACCGGGGCCGCCGGGTCAGCGGACAACCTTTCGCCCCCCGCCACCCTTCCAGCGCCGGTGCACCCAGAACCATTGCCCCGGATGGCGCCGCACCAATGCCTCCAGGGAATCGTTCAGCGCCTGGGTCATCTGCTCGGGCGTGCCCGGCGGAATCGGCGCCTCGACGACAATCTCGAAGCTCAACCCGTCGGGCTGGCGGATCCCGTAGGTCGGCACCAGCAGCGCGTCGTATTTCAGCGCAAGTTCGGCCGCGGACAGCGCCGTCAGCGCCTCGACCCCGAAAAAGCCCAGCGGCGCGCCGTGGCTCATGTTATGGTCCACCAGCATCCCCAGCATCCCACCGCCGCGCAAATGGCGCACCATGGCCGCCAGCCCCGGCTTGCCACGCGGAAAGATCGGCGCGGCAATGGCAGAAATCGCCGCTTCGTAATGGGCATTGAAGGCACGGTTCTTCATCGGCATGTAGAGCGAGCCGATGGGAAAGCCCCGCGCCGCCAGGGCTGCGCGGCTGGCATCGTAATTGCCAAAGTGGCCGGTCACCAGAATGACCGCGCGCCCCGCCGCATGGGCCGCGTCCAGCGCCGCGATCCCCGGCCCGACCGGCGGCGTTGCCGCCGCCCGCGCGATGAATTCCGATCCCGAATAGATCTCGATCACCGTGCGCCCGACATTGTCGGGCACCTCGCGGCAGATCTTAGCTGCCTCGGCTTCGGGCAGATCGGGCCAGACCAGCGCCAGATTGGCGCGGATGCGCCGCCGCCAGCCCGCAAGCGGTGCAACGATGCGCCCCACGACCCAGCCGAACAGCGGCACCCTCACCCGGTAGGGCAAGGCCAGCGCCAACCCGATCAGGCCGCGCAGCACCGCATTTTCGACCCTATGCTTCAGACTGACCTGCATGGCCCTCCGCCGCCCGCGCCGCGCGGGTTTCGCGGTGCCAGACATAAAGTCCCGCCCCCACGATCACAAGCGCACCCAGCCCCGTCATCGCATCGGGTATCTCGCCAAAGAACAGAAACCCCCAGACCGTGGCGAACAACAGCCCCATATAGCTGAACGGCGCAATGGCCGAGGCTTCGGCCAGCGAAAACGCGCGGATCAGGCAAAGCTGCGCCGCAGCCCCCAGAAGGCCCACGGCGGCAAACGGCGCCCAATGGGCCAGGGCGACCGGCTGCCAGTGAAAGGGCACGATGGCGCTGGTGATCGCCGTGCCGACCAGGGCGGTATAGATCAGCGAGGTCCAGACCGGCTCGCTTGCCCCCAGCTTGCGTGTGACCAGCGCATAGCCCGTATAAAAGATTGCCGTGCCCAGTGGCAGCAGGGCCGCCCAACTGAACACCCCCATGCCGGGGCGGATGATGATCAGCGCCCCGACCAGCGAGATCAGCACCCCGGCCAACCGGCGCGGCCCCAGCCGTTCCCCCAGAAACACGGCGGCCCCAAGCGTGATCAGCACCGGGTTGATATCGGCAATCGCCGTCGCCTCGGCCAAACCGATATGCCCCAGCGCGGCAAAGAAACAGGCCGTCGCGCCGAACTGGAACATCGAGCGCACCATATGCGTCCCAAGATTGCGGGTGCGCATCAACGGCACCAGACGCGGCGCCAGCAGCAGCACCACGATCACCGTCTGCCCGGTATAGCGCGACCAGACCACCTGAAGCGGCGAATAATGCTGTGTCATCCATTTGGCGACGGCGTCCATGATCGTAAAGATCAGCACGGCCCCCAGCATCAACAGGATGGCACGCCCGGTTTGTCCCGATGCGGCGCTCATAGATAGTGGCCGCGCGACGGGGGTCCGAAAACGACGATGGGTGGCATGACGATTCCCTCAGATCGGCCGCGACTGTGCCACCTTCCTAGCTTCATCCCCCAGCCGCCGAAAGCCACAGACGGCTATATCCTTGCTTGCCGGATCGGCAGCGACATGCAAGGCTATGAATATAAATGATTCTGCTTGGTGTTGGGGCGGTGTCGCCCCTTGATGAAAACAGGACTTTCATGCTGTTATCCCGTATCGCGGCGGCCTTGCTCGCCACTTGTCTGGCCTGGCCTATTTCCGCAAAGGCCCAGGATTTCTCCATCCCGATCAAAAAGGACGACGGTTGGTCCGCCATGCTGATTACGCTGCACGGCAGCGGCAAGATTGGTATTGTCGTCAAGCCTGTCAGCCACCAGGGCCGCATCGGCATTTGCGGCTTCGTCCTGCTCGATTCCACCACGATGGACCGCTATGTCCATGACATTGTCCAGAATACCAGGATCAGGCTTGGCCGACAGCAGTTGCTGCCAAACCCCGACTATCTTCCCATCGTGGTGCTCCGGGATGGAAAGATCCGCTTTCCCGACAAGGCGGGCTGCACCCTGACGCGGGTGACAGCGACACCCGAGCTGATGCGGCAAAAGCTGACGATCGAATCCCGCGGCGGCACCATTCCGGACTGGTGACACATCGAATGCAGGGGCACGGCGGCGGGACCGAACCGCCGCCGTGGTCGATTACATCCCGCGGGCCAGCGCCGCAACGCCGGTGCGCGCAATCTCGCGCAGGCCAAGGGGGCGCATCAGCTCTGCAAAGGCGTCGATCTTTTCCGGGGCGCCGGTCATTTCAAAGACAAAGCTCTCCAGCGTGCTGTCCACCACATTGGCGCGGAAAATCTCGGCCAGGCGCAGCGCCTCGATCCGGTGATCGCCCTTGCCCGCAACCTTCAGCAGCGCCAGTTCGCGTTCCACCGAAGGGCCGTCCACCGTCAGGTCATGCACGCCATGCACCGGGACCATCCGCTCCAGCTGGGCCTTGATCTGCTCGATCACCTGGGGCGTTCCACGGGTGACGATCGTGATGCGGCTGCGATGCCCGGTATGATCCACCTCGGCCACGGTCAGGCTGTCGATGTTGTAGCCCCGGCCGGAAAACAGCCCGATCACCCGTGCCAGCACACCGGATTCGTTGTCGACGATCACGGCCAGCGTATGGCTTTCGATCACTTCGGCATTGGGATCGCGCAGGTCATAGGCGGAATGGCTGGTCGAACCCTGTTTGATGTTGAGCGGCGACATGGCCTCTCCCTTTCATCTTGCAAAAATACGCTGCGGGTGCCGGGGGACGCCCCCCGGCCCACGGGTCACACCAGCACGGCGCCCGACTTGAAGGCGCTGGCATCGGCCGACAGCAACATCTCGTTATGCGGCTTGCCCGACGGGATCATGGGGAAGCAGTTCTCGTGCTTTTCCACCAGGCAATCAAAGATCACCGGGCCGTCATAGGCCAGCATCTCGCGGATCGCGTCGTCCAGATCGGCGGGATCGCTGCATTTGATGCCCTTGCAGCCAAATGCCTCGGCCAGCTTGACGAAATCGGGCAAGGATTCCGACCACGACGACGAATACCGCTCGCCATGCAGCAGTTCCTGCCACTGGCGCACCATGCCCAGACGTTCGTTGTTCAGGATGAACTGCTTGACCGGGGCGCGGAACTGCATCGCGGTGCCCATTTCCTGCATGTTCATCAGCCAGCTGGCCTCGCCAGCCACGTTGATCACCAACGCCTCGGGATGCGCGACCTGCACCCCGATGCTGGCCGGCAGGCCATAGCCCATGGTGCCCAGGCCGCCGCTGGTCATCCAGCGGTTCGGCTGGTCGAAATGCAGGAACTGCGCGGCCCACATCTGATGCTGGCCCACTTCGGTGGTGATGTAGCGTTTCGGGTGGTCCTTGGTCAGCTCTTGCAGGCGTTGCAGGGCATATTGCGGCTTGATCGTCTTGCCAGAGGGGGCAAAGGACAGGCAATCGACCTTTTTCCACTCGGTGATCTGCGCCCACCACCGGGCCAGCGCCTCGCGGTTCACCTTGCGGCCACGCGATTTCCAGATGCGCAGCGCATCTTCCAGCACATGACCCACATCGCCCACGATGGGCACATCCACGCGGATCACCTTGTTGATGCTGGAGGCGTCGATGTCGATATGCACCTTGGTCGAGCCGGGGCTGAAATCGGCCACGCGCCCGGTGATGCGGTCATCGAACCGCGCGCCGACGTTGATCATCAGATCACAGCCATGCATTGCCAGATTGGCCTCGTAAAGACCATGCATCCCCAGCATTCCCAGCCAGTTCTTGCCGCTGGCCGGATAGGCGCCCAACCCCATCAGCGTCGAGGTAACGGGAACCCCTGCCGCATCGGCCCATTCGCGCAGCAACTGGCTGGCGCCGGGGCCAGAGTTGACCACACCGCCGCCGGTATAGAACACCGGGCGTTCTGCGGTTTCCAGCAGTTCCACCATGCGGGTGATGGCGTCGATATCGCCTTTCACCCTGGGCTGGTAATGCGCGGTCCGGGCCTTTTGCGGTTCCGAATAGGCGGCTTCGGCGAATTGCACATCCTTGGGGATATCCACCAGGACCGGACCGGGGCGGCCCGAGATCGCGACGTGAAACGCCTGATGGATGGTCTCTGCCAGCTTTGATGTGTCCTTGACCAGCCAGTTCATCTTGGTGACCGGACGCGTGATGCCGACAGTATCCGCCTCCTGGAACCCGTCGGTGCCGATCATGAAGGTCGGCACCTGCCCCGACAGCACCACCAGCGGGATGCTGTCCATCAGCGCATCCACGATGCCGGTCACCGCATTGGTCGCACCCGGCCCCGACGTCACCAGCACCACACCCGGCTTGCCGGTGGACCGGGCATAGCCTTCGGCCATGTGCACCGCGCCCTGTTCATGGCGGACAAGTACGTGCCGGATGTCGTTCTGCTGGAAGATTTCGTCGTAAATCGGTAGGACCGCCCCGCCAGGATAGCCGAATACGACTTCGACCCCCTGATCCTTGAGGGCCTGCACCACCATTCTCGCACCCGTCATCATCCGCGACATATCATCCTCGCTTGTCCGAACCGCGCAACAAAAAGCCCCCGAAGGTTCGGGGGCGCATGGGCTTCAGGTCTGGCGTCCGTTACCGGCCCATGCGCCAAGATCCCCGAATTACGACAAGATGTGTCATCCCCTGCCCCTTTCATTGCGGCTGTCGGGACATTAGGGCCGGGCGAAAGCAGCGTCAACACCAAACGCCATGAAAAAAGTGTCGCCAGGGGTTCAAATTTCGATCTTTTATTTCCCAGAACGGCGCAACATGGAAATCTTTCTAAAATTTCGCTGCAAAACAGAACGGGCGGGGCCGATGGCCCCGCCCGCATGACCATAGGTCGGTCGTTCCGATGTCAGAGGAAGTCCTCGGGCACCGTCCAGATCTCGACAAAGTTCTCGATCAGCGCGATCGAGGTCTTTTCAAGCGTCAGCGTCCCCGCCGCGCCGAAGTCGAAGGTCACGACGCGACCCTCTTCGGTGGCAAGGCCCATCGCGGTTTCGACATCCGCCGCCAGATCGCTGGAGATATACAGGCGGTCGCCATCGCGGCCCAGGAAGTCGGTGATATGCGAGTCACCCAGAACCGAGGAGATCACGAAGACATCTTCGCCCTTGCCGCCGGTCATGGTATCGTCACCCAGACCCGAGACCAGCGTGTCATTCCCGGCGCCGCCGTTCATGGCATTGTTGCCTGCGTCGGCATACAGCAGGTCATGGCCGGTGCCACCGTCCAGCGTATCGTTTCCGATGCCGCCGTACAGCACATCGTTGCCCGACGAACCGCGCAGGACGTCATCGTCGGCTTCACCGAACAGAACATCGGCGCCCGAGCCTCCGTTCATCACATCGTTGCCGTCGCCGCCGTACATCAGGTCGGCATGGGTGCCGCCATCCATCGTATCATCGCCTGCGCCGCCATAGATCGTATCGGCGCCAGCGCCGCCGCCCATGACATCGTTACCATCCTCGCCGAACAGCAGGTCGGTGCCGCCATCGCCGCGCACAGTGTCGTCACCCGAACCACCGTACATGGTATCGCTGCCGCCGCCGCCGTTCATGTTGTCGTTGCCGTTTTCGCCGAACAGCAGATCGTTTCCGGTGTCGCCGCGCACGCGATCGGCGCCGTTGCCGCCATAGATCGTGTCATCGCCGCTGCCGCCAACCAGGCTGTCAGCGTTGTCGCCACCGTCGATGAGATCGTTGCCGTTGCCGCCGAACAGGCTGTCAGAGCCAGCACCGCCATAGAGCATGTCATGGCCATTCTCGCCATACAGGCGATCATCGCCATCCGCGCCGACCAGCGAGTCATTGCCGTTGCCGCCACGCACCCAGTCGGTGCCCGACGTGCCGATCACCGTATCGGCACCAACTCCGGCTTCCAGCGGCCGCTCCGACCAGTCGTCCACGCCATCGACACCGGCGATATAGTCGTCATCGCTGGTGCTGGTGTAGGCCAGCGCCTTCTCCATGTTGTGCAGCGAGCCGGGACCAAAGGTTGCCTGCCCCTTGCCGATCTCGGAGGTGATCGAGGTCACGCTGGCCACAAAGGCATTGTAGTGCGAGGTCGAGGTGATGGTCGGCAGGGCATCCCCGGCCAGGGCAAAATAGGCAAACTGGTTCACGTCGGTCTGCACCGACAGAACGGTCGTCACCTTGGTTTCACCGTCCTGCACCCAGGTGTAGCGGGCAATCGCGCCCACATCGTCCAGGAACATCCGCGAGGTGGACCCTTGCGAGGTCAGGTTCACCGTCAGCAATTTGGAGGGCGGCGCCAGATCGACCGTGATGGGCGAGAACTGGCCAGCGGCCGGCGTATCAATCGCGTATTTGAAGCGGAAGAATTCCGAGGTCATCCAGCCCATCGTCGCGCCATGCACCGACAGCGGCACACCCGAACCATCGTTCGTGACGCGGAAGCCACCAAAGTTATGCGTCGTCATATGAAGTCCTTTCCTGCCATGGGTTCCTCCCGGCGCAGCGAGAGGGTTATCACTCGTTCCATGGCAAGCGTTCTGGCGGCAGAATGTGGTCGCAATCAGGCGTTGTGCGGGTGTTTTGCTGGTCCTGGTTAATCAATCATGGCAACAAATGGCCATTGTCCCAGAGGCCACACAGGCCCGGTTCCAGATCGCCGGATTCCGCACCCGTGGCACACCGGGGGCCTACCAACGCAGGATGCGCCCCCCCAGCCAGGCCCCGCACGCAGCAAGAATGGCAATCCCCAGCGAATACCAGAGCAGAAAGAACTGCGGCGCATCCTCGTTGCAATGCAGCGCATAGATCATGGCCGCGAATCCGCCCGCAGCCAGCCCGGCAAACGCGCCGTTGCGGTGCGGCGCCACCGACGCGCCATCCCGCAACATGAACAAGGCCGCCACCAGCGGGGGCAAGCCGATGGCCGTGACCGCCAGCAGGCAGGCCCGCGCCGTGCTGCCCATCACGGCCCGCGTGACCTGCCCCGCAGGCGTGGACAGCACCGCCAGCCCGAACCACAGCAGAACGGCACCAAGCACGATCCACAGCGCAGTTTGCGCGCCGCGCCCGTCCTGATCCGGTCGCGCCAGCGCCAGCGCGCCAGAGACCCCCAGCCCCCCGACGAGCAGCGGCAGAACCCATTTCATCAGCGTCGTCGGGACCGTCACCGCCTGGGCCAGATCCGGCCGGATCCCCAGCAGCAGCAGACCCGCCAGCCCGGCCCCCGCCAGTCCTGTTGCCATGGCCAAGGTCACACGCCACGGAACGCGCCGCGGCCGACTGTCGTCCTGCGCCAGAAGTCCGATCAACTCGTCGGTTCTCATACCCTGTCCTCCAGCCGCAACCGGGCAAGGCGCTGCAACGCCCGGTGCAATGCAACCCGCAGACCACCCGGTGTCATGCCCAGCCGCGCCCCGCAGTCCTCATACCCCCTGGCCTCCAGCGCCAGACAGCGCAGCAGGGCCGCATCCCGGCCGGGCAAGCGGTCGATCAGGCGCCCTGCATCCGCCGCCTCGAACGGATCGGGGCCGTCCTCGGCGGCCAGCGCCTCGGCGAAATCCTCGACCGGCAGATGCACCGCGCGCCCCCGGCGCCGGAACGCATCGACGATCTTGTGCCGGGCGATGGCGTAGACCCAGGGTCGCAGCGGTTGCGCGCTGTCCCAGGTTCCCCGCTTGAGATGCACGGCCAGCAACGTGTCCTGCACCACATCTTCGCACCAGGCCGGATCCATCCCGCTCGCCCTTGCCCGCACGATGCCACGCAGCACCGGCGCCATCTGCGTCAGCAGCAGCGCATAGGCCCGCTGATCGCCGGCGATCCCCGCGCGCATCCACGCGGACCAGTCTTCGTCGCTTCGCCCCATGCCGTCCCTGCTGTCCTATGCCCGATACGCTGTGCAGCGGCCCAACGTTACACGGCACGCCGCGTCATGCCAGATATCACGTGTTCGTGTGCCGGTAACGCCGCCGCCCGTTGGCTCGAATGGCACCGCAGGACGCAACGGGCGTCCCCTTGCAACGGAGATCGACACATGAACGCCAATCTTGCCGCCGCCATCGCCGCCGCCATCAGCCTGTCGGCCGTTTCAGCCCAGGCCCAGACCGCAACCGGCAGCATGGAAAAATGCTATGGCGTTGCGCTGGCCGGGCAGAATGACTGTGCCGCAGGCCCCGGCACCACCTGCGCGGGCAGCTCGACCAAGGACTATCAGGGCAACGCGTGGAAGCTGGTCCCGGCTGGCACCTGCACCACCATCGAAACCCCGGCCGGTCACAAGGGGTCGCTGGAGCCGATCACGATGTAACTTGCCCGTCTGCCGGGCGGATCCCGATCCGCCCGGTTGCCTTGCAGCACAAGGAATGCCCCATGACACTGCCTGCCCGCGCCGGGCTGGGCTTCAAGCCCCAGCATTTCGCCCAGATTGTCGCCAGCCCCCCGACGGTGGGGTTCTTCGAAGTCCATGCCGAGAATTACCTGGGCGCGGGCGGTGCGCCGCATGTCATGCTGGAGACGCTGCACCGCGACCATGCCTTGTCGGTCCACGGGGTCGGCCTGTCGATCGGCGGCGACCGGATCGACGCTGCCCATCTTGCCCGGATCAAGGCATTGTGCGACCGCCACCAGCCCGAGAGCTTTTCCGAACATCTGGCCTGGTCCAGCCATGGCAACGAATTCCTGAACGATCTGCTGCCGCTGCCCTATACCGCAGCCACGCTGGACCGGGTCGTGGCGCATGTCGATCAGGTGCAGACCGCCCTGGGCCGGCGCCTGCTGCTGGAAAACCCGGCGACCTATGTGGTCTTTGCCGACAGCGATATCCCCGAGACCGAGTTCCTGGCGCAGATCGCCGCGCGCAGCGGCTGTGGGCTGTTGCTGGATGTGAACAATGTCTTTGTGTCCTGCACCAACCACCGCACCGACCCGCTGGCCTATCTGGACGCCTTTCCCCTGCATCTGGTGGCCGAGATCCATCTGGGGGGCCACGAGGCCGAAGACCTGCCCTCGGGGCCACTGCTGATCGACTCGCACGGGGCAGAGGTGGCGGATCCGGTCTGGGCGCTGTTCGCGCATGTGCTGCACAGAACCGGCCCGCTGCCCAGTCTGGTGGAATGGGACACCGATGTGCCCGACTGGCCCGTCCTTATGGCCGAGGCGCAGCGTGCCGAACGGGTGCTTTCGCACGAGGCCCGCCATGCAGCCGCATGACCCTGTCGCGCGGTTCCGCGGTGTGATTTCCGGTGCGGATGTGCCGCCCGGCCTGCTGGCATCCCCGCCGGACGAGGTTGCGCAGCGTGTCGCGGTCTATCGCAACAACGTGGCGCACAGCCTGGCGCAGGCCCTGGCCCGCCGCTATCCGGTCGTGCAGCGGCTTGTGGGGGCCGAGTTCTTCGCCGCGATGGCAGCCCCCTTTTGCGCCGCCCATCCGCCGCGCAGCCCGGTGCTGCAAGAATGGGGCGGCGCCTTTCCGGGGTTTCTGGCCGGTTTCGCGCCCGTCGCGGGGCTGCCCTATCTGCCGGATGTGGCCCGGATCGAATGGGCGCGCGGGCTGGCCTATCATGCCGCGGATGCGACGTCGCTTGCGCCCGAACACCTGACCGCCGACCGCCCGCTTGCGCTGCATCCCTCGCTGCGTCTGCTGCGCCTGTCACATCCCGCGATCAGCATATGGCAGGCGAACCAGCCGGGCGGCACGGGCCTCTGTCGTGCGACGGGCCCCGAGATCGCCCTGATCTGGCGCAGCGCCGATTTCCAGGTGCCGGTCCTTGCCCTGACACCGCAGGACGCCGCCCTGATCGAGGCGCTCTTGCGCGGCCTCCCCCTGACCAAAGCCGCAGCCGGGTGCGATCCGGTGCCGGTGCTTGCGCTGTTGCTGCGCAATACCCTTGTCTGCAAAGGAATCCCGGAATGATCCGCTCTGTCCTCTCGCGCGTGAACAGGCTTGGCCGCCATGTGCCGCATGATCTGGTCGCGCTGGCTGCACGGGTCTTTCCCGCCGCAGTATTCTGGGCCAGCGGCCGGACCAAACTGGACGGGCTGACGATGAAATCATCGACGATATTCCTGTTCGAACATGAATATGCCCTGCCCCTGATCCCGCCGCATCTGGCAGCATGGCTGGCAACCGTGGCGGAACATCTGTTTCCCGTCCTGCTGTTGCTGGGGCTTGCAACGCGGCTGTCTGCGCTGGCGCTGCTGGGAATGACTGCGGTGATCCAGATCTTCGTCTATCCCGGCGCCTGGCCGACCCATGGGCTTTGGGCCGCCTGCTTTCTGGTGCTGATCGCACAGGGGCCGGGCCGGGTATCGCTGGATGCGGTCCTTGGCTGGGACCGGCCGCAGCGGGGCTGACCGCGACGGCAGACCATCGGCGGGGGACGGTAGTCCAGGCACAGCCTTGCCGTCGGGGGTCCGGGGGGCGTCCCCCGGCCCCGGCAGGGATCAGTCGCGCCGACCGGCAAACCGGGCCTGCCACTCCGCCCGCTCTTCGTCGGTGATCTTGCGGAACAGCACATCCGGGGTCTGGAACGCATGGCCGACCGGCAGGCTGTCCAGCGCGGCGGCGACCCCCTCGGGCCAGGTCCAATCGTCACAGCCCATGGCCGCCATGGTGCTGGCGGCGGCATCGGGGATGAAGGGGCGCGACAGCACGGCATAAAGCCGGATCAGGTTCAGCGCCAGGCGGATCTGCGCCGCCGCCTGTTCGGGGTCGGTCTTGACCACCGTCCAGGGGGCGGCGGATTGCAGATATTCGTTGCCCGCCACCCAGATCGCCCGCAACTCGATGGCCGACTTGCGAACCTCCATCGCATCCATCGCGGCCTCGTAGGCCCGGACACGGGTTTCAAGCTCTGCGACAAGTGCTGCCTCACGCTCGCCCATCTGCCCGCCGGCCGGCACCGTCTCGCCGAATTTCGCGCGGCAGAACTTGGTCACGCGGCTGATCAGGTTGCCCAGCACATCGGCCAGATCCTTGTTGACCGAGACCTGGAAATTCTCCCAGGTGAACTCGCTGTCGGCGCTTTCCGGCGCATGGCTGAGCAGCCACCAGCGCCAGTAATCCGCCGGCAACAGGCTGAGCGCCTGGTCCATGAACACCCCGCGCCCGCGCGAGGTGCTGAACTGGCCACCATCATAATTCAGATAGTTGAACGATTTGATGTAATCGACCAGCTTCCACGGCTCGCCCGACCCCAGGATCGTCACCGGAAAGGACAGGGTATGGAACGGCACGTTGTCCTTGCCCATGAACTGGGTATAGGTCACATCCCCGGCGCCCTTGTCGGTGCGCCACCAGCGTTCCCAGTCGTCGCCCTTGCCCGCATCGACCCATTCCTGCGCACAGGCGATGTATTCGATCGGGGCATCGAACCAGACATAAAAGACCTTGCCGTCCATCCCCTGCCACGGGGCGCCGTCGAATTGCGCGGGCACCCCCCAGTGCAGGTCGCGGGTGATGCCGCGATCTTGCAGGCCGTCGCCATCGTTGAGCCATTTCCTGGCAATCGACGTGGACAGGATCGGCCAGTCGGTCTTGCTGTCGATCCAGGCTTCCAACTGGCCCTTCATGGCGGATTGGCGCAGATAAAGGTGCTTGGTCTCGCGCAGTTCCAGCTCGGTCGAGCCCGAGATCACCGAGCGCGGGTTGATCAGATCGGTCGGGTCAAGCTGCTTGGTGCAGTTGTCGCATTGATCGCCGCGCGCGCTTTCAAAGCCGCAGTTCGGACAGGTGCCCTCGATATAGCGGTCCGGCAGGAACCGGCCATCGGCCACCGAATACATCTGCTGTTCCGTCACTTCGCGGATCAGCCCCTGTTCGGCCAGACGCCGGGCAAAGCCCTGGGTCAGGGCGCGGTTCTGCGGGCTGGAGGACCGGCCGAAATGGTCGAACGACAGGCGGAATCCTTCGGCGATCCGGGCCTGAACCTCGTGCATCTCGGCGCAATAGACATCGACCGGCTTGCCCGCCTTGGCTGCGGCCAGTTCGGCAGGGGTACCATGTTCATCCGTGGCGCACAGGAACAGCACCTCGTGGCCCCGGCCACGCAGATAGCGGGCATACAGATCGGCTGGCAACTGGCTGCCCACCAGATTGCCCAGATGCTTGATCCCGTTGATATAGGGAATGGCGGAGGTGATCAGGTGGCGTGCCATGCGCGTCTTTCATCCCTTGCGGTTCGCCGCGCGGGTGTAGCCCATCGCGCCGCAGGGGGAAACGGGATTCTGCGCGCCGCCTTGCGGCATGTCACTGACGCCGCGACGAAAGCCATTGCGCCCAGGCGCCCGGACTGCCGCGAAAGGCGTTGATATCCACATTGCCCGGAATGCCGTTGATACGGCCGGTCCCGGTGTATTGCCAGAACGTCCAGCCCTGCCCCGGATAGACCGAGGACGGATGGTCGGCCACGGCGCGCAGCCAGAATTCCGCGCGCACAGCGCCGATGCCGGTATCGCGGTAGAAATCCGGGGTCGTGTAGATGATCGGGCGCTGGCCGTAATGCGCCTCCAGCCTGTCAAGGAAAATGCGGGCTTCGCGCCGCACATGGGCGCCATCGGGCCGGTGCGGGCAGTTGCGCGAGCGTGGCCATTCCAGATCCAGCACCGGCGGCAGCGCCCCGGCCTCGCGCGGGACATTGCGGATGAACCAGGCGGCCTGTTCGGCCCCGCCCCGGCAGTGATACCAGAAGTGATAGGCCCCGCGCGGCACGCCTGCGCGCCGGGCATCCGCCCAGTGGCGGCGGAATTCCGGATCCGTATGATCGCCGCCCTCTGTGGCCTTGATATAGGCAAAGGACACACCCGAGGCCTGGGCCACCGGCCAGTCTATGCCGGTGTTCCAGCGCGAGATGTCGATCCCATGCACCGCATAGGCGCGCGGGGTGCGGCCCGGCCAATCCACCGGCTTGGCGTCGTCGAATCGCGGCGCGCTCAGCGTCACCGGGGCCATGGGCCGGTTCTGCGGGGCCGGTCGCCCGCACGCCGCCAGCAGCGCCAGCAACAGCAGCAACAGCAGCAGAAGCACGGCGGGACCATGGGGGGCGCGGCGAACGGCAGGGGCAGACGGCATGGCGGCTCCGATCAGGCAGGCCCGTTCTGCCCTGCCTGCCGCGACCTGTCACGCCCCTGTCGGTGGCGAGGGCGTTCACGAAACCGTCAGGCCGCCCCGGCCCTGCGCATCAGCCTTCGGCGGACAGCTCGTCCCAGCAGGCGATCGCCCGTGCGCCATACATCAGCGCCGGACCGCCGCCCATCTGCACCGCCATGGCCACGACATCGGCCATCTCCTCCCGGCTGGCGCCCGCCTTCATCAGCGCCTCGACGTGAAAGCCGATACAGGGTTCGCAGCATTGGGCAATCGCAATGCCAAGCGCGATGTATTCCTTGTGCTTGAACTCCAGCACGCCATGTTCCTTGACCCCCTTTGACAGCAGTGCAAAGCCCTTGGAAGTTTCGGGAATGGCCTTGTGCAACAGGCGCAGGTCATCGCGTTGCTTGGCGATCTTGGCGGTCCAGTCCATGATGGTCTCCTTGTTCTGCCCCGCTGATCGCCCGGCCCGCCGCCGGCGTCCTTGATCCACGTCAATACATTCCTGATTTCATATGTTTCATCCGGGTGCTCTGTGCCATTGAGTTTCGGCCGACACGGCGGCTAGAGTGCGGGCAACAAGGCCACAGAATGACCGCACGCGACATCGTTCCACCAGCTTCGATCCTGCCGGGCCTTGCGCTTGGACTGGCGGCCTTTGCCGCGTCGCTGACGCCCAGCCTGATTCCGCGCGATGCGGTGGTGCAGGGCGGGTTGGCCGGGGCGTGCCTCGCGATTGGCCTGGGACTGTGGCAGTTGGCGCGCTGGCTATGGCTGGCGGCACAGTTGCCCGCCCCCCCGGACCGCGCCGCGCGCCGCATCGGCCTTGCGCTTGTGGTGCCTGCGGCGGTGCTGTCGGTGTGGAACCTCGCGCAGGTGACGCCCTGGCAGAACTCGATCCACGCCGTCATGGGATTACCCCCGGTCGAGACCGCGCGGCCCTGGCTGATCTGTGCCATCGCCCTGCCCGTCGCTGCGGTCGGATACGGGATCGGCCGTGCCATCGTTGCCGCGATCAGGATCGGGGTCCGGCTGGCCGGGCGCGTGCTGCCGCCGCGAACCGCAGCGGTGCTGGGTGCGGTGCTGGCGCTGTTCGTCGTCTGGACCCTGGCCAACACGCTGATGTTTCGCACCGTGCTGCGCGCGCTCGATGCCTCGTACCGCCAGATCGACGCGCTGATCCAGCCCGACCAGCCACCGCCCGCCGACCCGACCCGAGCCGGAAGCCCCGCCTCGCTGGTCGCCTGGGATGATCTGGGGCGCGAAGGGCGGGCCTTCGTCGCCTCTGGCCCGACCCGCGACGAGATCGCGGCGACGCTGGAGCAGCCCGCCCTGTCCCCGATCCGCATCTATGTCGGCCTGCCCGCGGCGGAAACCCCCGAGGACCGCGCGGCCCTCGCCCTGCGCGATCTGATCCGCGCCGGCGGCTTTGAGCGTTCGGTTCTGGTGATCGTCACCCCGACCGGCACCGGCTGGGTGGATCCCGCCGGCATCGCCCCCGCCGAATATCTGGCGGGTGGCGACATCGCCAGCGTGGCGGTGCAGTATTCCTACCTGTCCAGCCCGCTCTCGTTGCTGGTCGAACCCGACTATGGCGCAGAAACCGCCCAGGCGCTGTTTCGCGCGGTGCATGGCCATTGGAGCGCGCTGCCCCGCGACAACCGCCCACGGTTGTATCTGCACGGGCTCAGCCTTGGCGCGTTGAACTCGGCCCGCTCTGCCGCGCTGATCGAGATGCTCGACGATCCGATCCATGGCGCGGTCTGGAGCGGCCCGCCCTTTGCCAGCACCATCTGGCAAGAGGCCACCCGCAGCCGCCTTGCAGACAGCCCCGTCTGGCTGCCAAGGCTCAGCTCGGGCAAGACCCTGCGCTTTGCCAACCAGACAGGCTTTGCCGAAAACGGCTCTGCGCCCTGGGGGCCGATGCGGCTGGCCTTCCTGCAATATGCCAGCGATGCGATCACCTTTTTCGATCCGCGCGACCTGTATCGCCCGCCCGAATGGCTGGCCCCACGCGGTCCGGATGTCTCGCCACATGTGCGCTGGTATCCGGTGGTCACGCTGCTGCAAACGGGGGTCGATATGCTGTTGGCAAATCGTACGCCCGCAGGGCATGGGCATGTCTACGCTCCCGAGCATTACCTGACGACCTGGGCGGCCGTACTGGGGCCGGTGCCGGGGCACGCCGCGCTGGACCGCATTCGCGCCCGGCTCGACGGGTTGGGCCTCAGCGATCCGAACCGGGGGGGCTAGGGCGGGCGCTAGAGTTCTTCCACCGCCAGCACGCCCTGCACCGCCTTCAGCGCGCCCTTGACCTGCGGCCCCAGCGGCCACTGCCCCGGCAGGGCGATGTCGATCTCTTGCCCGCTGCCACCATCGGCCACGCAGACCATGACCTGCCCCTTGGCCATCCGCCCCGCATCGGCCCGCGCCCGCTCCAGCAAGGCCGCAACCGCCGCCGCCGCATGGGCCTCGGCCAGATGCACACGCAACGCCTGGGCCCCGGCATCCGCGGCCAGCGTCTCGACGGGCTGCACCCCGCGCGCCAGCAGCTTCAGGCTGTCCCCTTCCAGCGTCGCCTCGACCGTCAGCACCACGTTCATGCCCGGCTCCAGGAACTGCCGCGCCTGATCCAGCACATCCGAGAATACCGTCACCTCATAAAGCCCCGTCGGATCCGAACAGGCGACAAAGGCAAAGCGGTTCCCGCGCGACGATTTGCGTTCCTGCCGTGCGCCGACCGATCCGGCCAGCTTGGCCACCACCGGCCCGCCTTCGGCCCGGCGCGTCACCTCGGCCAGTGTCATCACGTTCTTGCGCTTCAGGGCGCCCATCCAGTCATCCAGCGGGTGGCCCGACAGATAGAAACCGATGGCCATATGTTCCTGTTGCAGCCGTTCCACCGGCAACCAATCGTTGCGACCGATGATCCGCGGCGGCGGCAGATCCGCCCCCGCCTCGCCGAACAGCGACACCTGGGCCGAGCCGCGCGCCTCGTGCACCGCCGCCGAATAGGCGACCAGCCCGTCCAGCGCCTCGAACACCTTGGCGCGGTTGCCGTCCAGCAGGTCAAAGGCCCCGGCGCGCGCCAGCATTTCCAGCGGCCGCTTGCCGACCTTTTTCAGATCCACCCGGCTGGCGAAATCGGCCAGATCGCGAAAGGGCTGCGTCCCCCGCGCCGCGACGATCATCCGCATCGCCTCGACGCCCACGTTCTTCAACGCCCCCAGCGCATAGACAACGCGGCCCTTGTCCACGGTGAAGGTGGCATCCGAGCGGTTGACGCACGGCGGTACCACCTCGATCCCCATCCGGTCCACCTCGCGTTTGTAGACGTTCAGCTTGTCGGTCAGGTGGATATCGCAGTTCATCACCGCAGCCATGAACTCGACCGGATGGTTCGCCTTCAGCCAGGCGGTCTGATAGCTGACCACCGCATAGGCCGCCGCGTGCGACTTGTTGAAGCCGTAGTTCGCGAATTTCTCCAAAAGGTCAAAGACTTCACCGGCCTTCTTCGCGTCGATTCCATGCGTTGCCTTGGCGCCTTCGACGAATTTGGGCCGCTCCTTGGCCATCTCCTCGGCGATCTTCTTGCCCATCGCCCGGCGCAGCAGGTCGGCGCCGCCCAGCGAATAGCCGGCCATGACCTGCGCGATCTGCATCACCTGTTCCTGATAGACGATGATGCCTTGGGTTTCCCTGAGGATCGGATCAATCGTAGGATGCAACGATTCCAAGGGCTTGAGGCCATGCTTGACCTCGCAATAGACCGGGATGTTCTCCATCGGGCCGGGGCGGTACAGTGCCACCAGCGCCACGATATCCTCGATGCAGGTGGGCTTCATGCGCCGCAGCGCATCCATCATGCCGCTGGATTCCACCTGGAACACCGCCACCGTCCGCGCCGCCGCGTACAGTTGATAGGATGCTTCATCATCCAGCGGTATCGCGTTGATTTCGTTGACAGCCCCCTCGGGTGGGGCATAAAGCTGCCGCCCGTCCGCCGCTTCGTGCAGATTGCGGCCTTGGCCCCGGATCAGATCCAGCGCGTTCTGGATCACCGTCAGCGTCTTGAGGCCCAGAAAGTCGAACTTGACCAGCCCTGCCGCCTCGACCCATTTCATGTTGAACTGCGTCGCAGGCATGTCAGAGCGTGGATCGCGGTACAGCGGCACCAGCTCGTCCAGCGGCCGGTCCCCGATCACCACCCCCGCAGCATGGGTCGAGGCATTGCGCAACAGCCCTTCGATCTTTTCGGCATGGCCCAGCAGGCGACCGACCACCTCTTCCTTCGCGGCTTCGCGCAACCGGGGTTCGTCGGCCAGGGCCTTGGTAATGCTGACAGGTTTCACCCCTTCGACCGGGATCATCTTGGACAGCTTGTCGACCTGCCCATACGACATCTGCAACACGCGGCCCACGTCGCGCACCGCCGCCTTGGACAACAGCGCACCAAAGGTGATGATCTGCGCCACCTTCTCGCGGCCATATTTCTGCTGCACATACTGGATCACCTCCTCGCGGCGATCCATGCAGAAGTCGATGTCGAAGTCCGGCATCGACACCCGCTCGGGGTTCAGGAACCGCTCGAACAGCAGCGCATAGCGCAAGGGGTCAAGGTCGGTGATCGTCAGCACATAGGCAACCAGCGATCCGGCCCCCGAGCCGCGCCCCGGCCCCACCGGAATGCCCTGCGCCTTGCCCCATTTGATGAAATCCGCCACGATCAGGAAATAGCCGGGAAAGCCCATCTTCTCGATGATCCCCAACTCGAACCGCAGACGCTCCTCGTACTCGGCGCGCGGGGCCGCCAGCGGGATCACCGCAAGCCGCGCATCCAGCCCCTCCCAGGCCTGACGGCGCAATTCCTCGACCTCATCCTCGGCAAAGCGCGGCAGGATCGGCGCCCGCTTCTTGGCGGCATAGGCACAGCGGCGGGCAATCTCGACCGTGTTCTCGATGGCTTCGGGCAGGTCGGCGAACAGGGCCACCATCTCCTCGGCAGTCTTGAAACAATGATGCGGTGTCAGCCGGCGGCGCGGCGCGGTCTGGTCCACATAGGCGCCATCGGCAATGCACAACAGCGCGTCATGGGCCTCGTACATGTCGGGCTTGGGGAAATGCACGTCATTCGTTGCCACCAACGGCAGCCCCATGGCATAGGCCATCTCGATGAAACCGCGCTCGGTCGCGCGTTCGGCTTCGGTGGGCTTGCCCTCCTCGCCCGGATGGCGCTGCACCTCCATGTACAGCCGGTCGGGATAGATCTCCGCCAGACGCCGCACCAACGCCTCGGCCCGCGCGCCCTGTCCGGCCCGCAACAGCCGCCCCACCGGCCCGTCGCTGGCCCCGGTCAGGCAGATCAGCCCCTCGGAATGCGCCGCCAACTCCTCCAGCGTGACCTGCACCGCCTCCATGCTCTGCGGCAGATACAGGCAGGAATTCAGCTTCATCAGGTTCATGTAGCCCGCTTCGGACTGCGCCAGCAGCACGATGGCCGCAGGCGCCTTGGGCTTTTCGCCGGGCTGGGCCAGGTCATAGCGCAGCGAGATCTGGCAGCCGATGATCGGCTGAACCCCCGCCCCCAGCGCCGTGACGGAAAATTCCAGCGCGGCGAACAGGTTGTTGGTATCTGTAACCGCAATCGCGGGCATCCCGGCGGCAGCCGCCGCCTTGACCAGCCCTTTCAGGGGAAAGGCCCCTTCCAGCAGCGAATATTCGGTATGGGTGCGCAGGTGGATGAATCGGGCTTTGCTCATGCCCGCAGATTAGTCCCGCGCGCCCACCCAGTTCCAGCCCCGAAACGGTCCCGCCCGGAAAAGCGGCACAACGCCATTCTTCGGGCATTCCGGAAGGTGTTTCCGCCCATTCCATGAACAAGCCGCTGGACAAACCCTGCCCCCCCGCGCTTTCCTGACCCCCAACGGAGTGCGCCCCGCCTTACGCCGCATCGGGCCGGGCGCGAAACTCCACCATCAGGGACGTACCGCGGCGGAACGAGACATGACCGAGATTGCGTTTCTCCTGAACGGAACGCCAGTCCGTCTGCGCGACATCGCGCCGACCCGGACCCTTCTCGACTGGCTGCGCGAGGATCGCGGGCTGACCGGCACCAAGGAGGGCTGCAACGAAGGCGATTGCGGCGCCTGCACGGTGATGGTCACCGATGCCCAAGGCGCGCGGGCGCTGAACGCCTGCATCCTGTTCCTGCCCCAGCTCCAGGGCAAGGCCGTGCGCACGGTCGAAGGCATGGCGGCCCCTGATGGCACGCTGCATCCGGTGCAACGCGCGATGGTCGATTGCCACGGCAGCCAATGTGGCTTCTGCACCCCCGGCTTCATCACCTCGATGGTGACGGCGCATCTGCACGGCGACACCGATCATGATACCGTGCTTGCCGGCAATCTGTGCCGCTGCACCGGCTATGCCCCGATCATCCGCGCCGCCAGCGCCGCCAGCGCCGAACCGGCGCCGGACTGGATCCGGGACGACCCTGCCACATTCATCTTGCCCCAAATACCCTCGGGGGGAGCGCCGCAGGCGCGGGGGGCCGAGGCCCCCCTCGACGCCCCCCATCTGCGCACCGCCGACGACCTGGCCGACTGGTATCTGGCCAATCCCCAGGGGCGCCTGATCGCCGGGGCCACCGATGTCGGGCTCTGGGTCACGAAACAGATGCGCGACCTTGGCCCGGTGGCCTTTGTCGCAGGCATTCCCGATCTGTCGGGCATCCGTGTGACCGACAGCGCCATCCATATCGGCGCGGCCACCACCATCGAGGATCTGCGCCGCGGAATCGCACCGCTGCACCCCGATTTCGCCGAGATGCTGCGCCGCTTCGGCTCGACCCAGGTGCGCAATGCCGCAACCGTGGGCGGCAATATCGCCAACGGCTCTCCCATCGGTGACGGCCCGCCGGCCCTCATCGCGCTTGGCGCAACGCTGCATCTGCGCCGGGGTCAGGCGCGGCGCGCGCTGCCGCTGGAGCAGTTCTTTCTCGACTATGGCAAACAGGACCGCCAGCCCGGCGAATTTGTCGAGGCGGTCAGCGTTCCGCGCCAGCCCGACCGGCTGAAATGCTACAAGCTGTCGAAACGGTTCGACCAGGATATCTCGGCCGTGCTGGGGGCGCTGAACATCACCCTCGACAAGGGGCGCGTAAGCGCTGCGCGCATCGCCTTTGGTGGCATGGCGGGAACACCAAAGCGCGCCTCCGGCGCCGAAGCGGCGCTGCTGGGATCCGACTGGTCGCAAGCAACGGTCGAGGCCGCATGCGCGGCGCTGCGCCGCGATTTCACGCCGCTGTCGGACATGCGCGCCTCGGCGGGCTACCGGATGGAGGCGGCGGTCGCAATGCTGCGCCGCTACTGGCTGGAAGACCAGGGCCTTGCGCCGCGTATCCTGGAGGTGCAGCCATGAGCGTTGCCAAACCCCTGCCGCACGATTCTGGCCCGCTGCATGTGACGGGCCAGGCGCGCTATGTCGATGACATTCCCCTGCCCGCCAATGCGCTGCATCTGGCCTTCGGTCTGGCGACCGAGGCACATGGCCGTATCCTGTCGGTCGATCTGGCAGCGGTGCGGTCCGCGCCGGGCGTGGTGGCCGTCCTGCGGGCCGGGGATCTGCCCTTTGCCAATGATTGCAGCCCTTCGGCACATGATGAACCGCTGCTGGCGGATGGCGTCGTGCACTACGTGGGTCAGCCGGTGTTTCTGGTGGCCGCCACCAGCCATCAGGCGGCGCGCAAGGCGGCACGGCTGGGCCGGATCGCATATGAGGCGCTGCCTGCGATCCTGACCCATGATCAGGCGCTGGCCGCCGACAGCCGCTTTGGCCCCCCGGTGATCTGGTCGCGTGGCGATACCGCAGCCGCCATCGCCGCGGCCCCCCATGTGCTGGAGGGCCGTCTGGAGGTGGGCGGGCAAGAGCATTTCTATCTCGAAGGTCAGGCCGCCTTTGCCCTGCCGGGCGAATACGGCGACATGCATGTCATCTCCTCGACCCAGCATCCGACCGAGATCCAGCACAAGGTCGCCGAGGCGATCGGCCTGCCCATGCATTCCGTGCGGGTCGAGTGCCGGCGGATGGGCGGCGGCTTTGGCGGCAAGGAAAGCCAGGGCAATGCGCTGGCGGTGGCCTGCGCCGTGGTGGCCCGCGCGACGGGCCGCCCGTGCAAGATGCGCTATGACCGCGATGACGACATGGTCATCACCGGCAAGCGGCACGATTTCCGCATCGACTATCGCGTCGGCCATGACGACGATGGCCGCATCCTGGGGGTCGAGTTCACCCATGCCACCCGTGCGGGCTGGGCCCTGGATCTGACGCATCCGGTGGCCGACAGGGCGATGTTGCATGCCGACAATGCCTATTGGTTGCCCGCCATCCGGATCGAGAGCCACAGGCTGCGCACCAATACCCAAAGCGCCACCGCCTATCGCGGCTTCGGCGGCCCGCAGGGCATGGTGGGGATCGAACGGGTGCTGGATCATGTCGCCCATGCGGTGGGCCGCGATCCGCTGGAGGTGCGGCGGCGGAACTTCTACGCCGCGCCTGTGGCGGCGCCGGGGGGCCGTCTGCCCCCCGGACCCCCCGAGGGTATTTCGGGCAAGATGAAAGCGGCACCCGCGCAGACCACGCATTATGGCCAGGAGGTGCGGGATTTCGTGCTGCATGATCTGGTGGCGCGGCTTGAAGCCACATCGGATTATGCCGCGCGGCGGGCGGCGGTGCGCGCGTGGAACGCCGCAAATCCCGTTCTGAAGAAGGGAATTGCGCTGACGCCGGTGAAATTCGGGATCTCGTTCACGCTGACCCATCTCAACCAGGCCGGCGCCCTGGTGCATGTGTATCAGGACGGGTCGATCCATCTGAACCATGGCGGCACCGAGATGGGACAGGGCCTGTTCCAGAAGGTGGCCCAGGTGGCGGCGCGCGAATTCGGGGTGGAGATGGCGGCGGTGCGCATCACCGCGACCGATACGGCCAAGGTGCCGAACACATCGGCCACGGCGGCCTCCAGCGGGTCGGATCTGAACGGGATGGCGGTGCAGGCGGCCTGTGCCGAGGTCCGGGGCCGGATGGCCGTGCATCTGGGCGCGCGGCATCAGGTGCCGCCCGAGACGGTGGTGTTCCGCGAGGGGCGGGTTCAGGTCGCCGGTGCCGAGTACAGTTTTGCCGAAGTGGCGGGCATGGCCTATGCGGCGCGGATCTCTTTGTCGGCGACCGGGTTCTACAAGACGCCCGAGATCACCTGGGACCGGGTGAAGGGCCGGGGGCGGCCGTTTTTCTATTTCGCCTATGGGGCGGCGGTCACGGAGGTGGTCGTCGACACGCTGACGGGTGAGAACCGCATTCTGCGCGCGGATATCCTGCATGATACCGGCGCCTCGCTGAACCCCGCGCTGGACATCGGGCAGATCGAGGGCGGCTATGTGCAGGGTGCCGGTTGGCTGACCACGGAGGAGCTGGTCTGGGATGACAAGGGCCGCCTGCGCACCCATGCGCCCAGTACTTACAAGATTCCGGCCTGCGGCGACCGTCCGCGCCTGTTCAACGTGGCGCTCTACGGGCGCGAGAACCCGGAGCCGACGATCTATCGGTCCAAGGCGGTGGGGGAGCCGCCGTTCATGCTGGGGATTTCGGCCCTGATGGCGCTGTCGGATGCGGTTGCGGCCTGTGGCGATGGCAGGATCTATCCCGATCTGAATGGTCCGGCCACGGCCGAGCGGATGCTGGCCGCGATCCGGCGCCAGCAAGGCCGCGACGATGTTTGATCTTGTCGCCTTGCAGGTGGCGGTGGCGTGTCATGGCCGCGTGGCCCGCGTGGTGATTGCCGCGCATGACGGATCGTCGCCGCGCGAGGTCGGGGCGGCCATGCTGGTCTGGGCCGGGGGCGCGCAGGGCACCATCGGCGGCGGGGCGCTGGAGTGGCAGGCGATGGCGCGGGCGCGGGCCATGCTGGCGGCAGGCGGGGCCCGGCTGGACCGCGAGCCACTGGGGCCTGCCCTGGGGCAATGCTGTGGTGGCGCGGTGACGCTGTTGACCGAGGTGCATGATGCGCGATCCGTCGCGGCACTGGAGGGCACGCAGATCGTTGCGCGCCCTGTTGTGCCGGCGGCCATGCCATTGGCTGTCACGCGTCTGCTGGCGCAGGCGCGCAATGCGGGCCGGATGCCGGTTGCGCAATTCGTCCAGGGCTGGATGGTCGAGCCGGTCGCCCACCCGCAACGCCATCTGTGGATCTGGGGGGCGGGTCATGTGGGCCGGGCGCTGGTGGCGGTGCTGGCCCCCCTGCCCGGCCTTGCGTTGACCTGGGTCGATACCGCCCGCGAGCGTTTTCCCGATGACATTCCCGCAGGGGTAACGCCGATCTGGGCCGAGGCGCCGCAGGGCCTGGTGCCGCATGTTCCAAAGGAGGCGGAGCATCTGATCGTCACCTATTCCCATGCGCTGGATCTGGAGCTGTGCCACCGGTTGCTGGGCCGGGGCTTCGGCTTTCTGGGTCTGATCGGGTCGGCCACCAAATGGGCGCGGTTCCGGTCGCGCCTGGCGGCACTGGGGCATACGGCTGCACAGATTTCCCGCATCACCTGCCCGATCGGCGATACCGGGCTGGGAAAGCACCCGCAGGCCATTGCCATAGGGGTGGCCGTACAACTATTGAACTACAAAGAAAAATCCGAGACGGAGATCACGGATGACAACAGGGAACGGGGATCTGCTGCGCATCGAGGGCCTGACAAAGGCCTATCCCGGCGTGGTGGCGAATAGCGATGTAACCTTTGCCATATCTCCGGGCGAGGTTCATGCCCTGCTGGGGGAAAACGGGGCGGGCAAATCCACCCTGGTCAAGATGATCTATGGTCTGGTCCGGCCGGACTCGGGCCGGATGCTGCTGCGCGGCGCCCCCTATCAGCCTGCGAAACCGTCAGAGGCGCGGCAGAAGGGCGTGGCGATGGTGTTTCAGCACTTCAGCCTGTTCGAAGCGCTGAACGTGGCGGAAAACGTCGCCCTGGGGATGGAGAACCCGCCATCCATGCGCGAACTGGCAGAACGGATCCGTGCGGTCAGCCAGGAATACGGGCTGCCGCTGGATCCTGCCAAGCTGGTCGGCGATCTGTCGGCGGGCGAGCGCCAGCGGGTGGAGATCATCCGCTGTCTGCTTCAGGATCCCAAGCTGCTGATCATGGACGAGCCGACATCGGTGCTGACCCCGCAAGAGGTGGATATCCTGTTTCAGACCCTGCGCCAGTTGTCGGCCGAGGGAACGGCGATCCTGTATATCTCGCACAAGCTGGAGGAGATCCGGACCCTGTGCGACGAAGCGACGATCCTGCGGCGCGGCAAGGTGGTGGCGACCTGCACCCCGCGCGAACGCACGGCGCGCGAAATGGCGGAACTGATGGTCGGCCAGGTTCTGACCCCGCCCGCGCGCGCGCGCAAGCCGCCGGGGCCTGTTGCGCTGGAGGTGACGGGGTTGTCGGTGTCGTCGCCCAACCCGTTCGGCACGGCCTTGAAGAACATCGCCTTCACGCTGCGGCAAGGCGAGGTTCTGGGAATTGCAGGCGTGGCGGGCAATGGTCAGGATGAGTTGCTGCTGGCCCTGTCGGGGGAGATCCTGTCGCCCGAAAGCTGCGTCAGGCTGGCGGGCAAGCCGGTCGGCCGGATGGGGCCGAATGCGCGGCGTGCGCTGGGGCTGGTGGCCGCGCCCGAGGAACGGCTGGGCCATGCCGCCGCCCCGGACATGAGCCTGACAGAGAATGCCCTGCTGTCGGGCTACGTCCGCAAGGGGTTCCTGAAGAACGGCTTCATCGGCTGGGCTGCGGTGGACAGTTTTGCCCAGGCCATCGTCACGGCCTTTGACGTGCGCACGCCCGGCACCCATGTCGCGGCCCGCGCGCTGTCGGGCGGCAACCTGCAAAAGTTCGTCATCGGGCGCGAGATCCTGCAAGATCCCTCCGTGATCATCGTCAACCAGCCGACCTGGGGCGTCGATGCGGCGGCGGCGGCGGCCATCCGGCAGGCGCTGCTGGATCTGGCGGCCAAGGGGGCGGCGGTGGTGGCGATCAGCCAGGATCTGGATGAGTTGCTGGAAATCTCCGACAGCTTTGCCGCACTGAACGAAGGGCGACTGACGGCCCCCCGCTCCGCCCAGGGGCTGACGGTCGATGAAATCGGCCTGATGATGGGGGGCGCCCATGGCATGGATGTGGCCCACAGCCACCACGACGCACAGGGAGCGCGGACATGATCCGTCTGGAAAAACGTCCGACACCCTCGCGGTTCTGGGTGGCCGCCACGCCGCTGATCGCGGTGGTGCTGACCATGATCGCCGGCGGCATCATGTTTGCAATCCTTGGCAAGAACCCCTTCGATGCCATCCGCATCATCTTTTGGGATCCGCTGTTCGACCCCAACATGTCGGCCTATTCGCGGCCGCAGCTTCTGGTCAAGGCGGCCCCGCTGATCCTGATCGCCATCGGCCTGTCGCTGGGCTTTCGCGCGGGGATCTGGAACATCGGGGCCGAGGGGCAATACATCATCGGGGCGATCTGCGGGGCGGCTGTCGGGCTTGCCTTCTATCCTGCGGCGGGATGGTACATCTTTCCGCTGATGGTGATTGCCGGGGCGCTTGGCGGGTTTCTCTGGGCGATGATCCCCGCCATGCTGCGGACCTTCTTCAACACCTCGGAAATCCTTGTGTCCTTGCTGCTGGTCTATGTGGCACAGGCGCTGCTGGCGGCCATGGCGCTGGGGCGGTTGCGCAACCCCGAGGGGGGCGGATTTCCAGGCTCTCGCAATCTGGCGCAATATCCTGCGGCCTCGAACCCCGAGCTGTTTGCCGGAACCGGGATTCACTGGGGCGTGGTAGCTGCGTTTATTGCGGTGATTGCGGCCTATGTCATGCTGCAACGCCACATCCTGGGATTCAACATCAAGCTGACCGGCCAAGCCCCCAGAGCGGCGCGGTTTTCCGGTGTTTCGCCGGTAGCGCTGGTGCTGATCTGCATGGGCACATCGGGCGCGCTGGCCGGGCTTGCAGGCATGTTCGAGGTGGCCGGCCCCTCTGGCAAGATCTCGATCGACTTTGCCAGCGGATATGGCTTTACCGCGATCATCGTTGCCTTTCTGGGGCGGCTGAACCCCATTGGCATCCTGCTGGCGGGTCTGTTGATGGCGCTGACCTATATCGGCGGCGAGCTGGCCCAGTTCATGCTGGGGCTGCCCAAGGCGTCGATCCAGGCGTTCCAGGGGATGCTGCTGTTCTTCCTGCTGGCGCTTGACCTGTTGTCCAACTACCGGCCGCGGCTGGTAAAACGCGAGGGGGCGTGATGGATCTGTCCGCAATCAACCCTGCCGTCCTGTTCGCCTCGCTGATCGTGGCGGCCACGCCGATCCTGCTGGCGGGCCTGGGCGAACTGGTGGTGGAAAAGGCCGGTGTGCTGAACCTGGGCGTCGAGGGCATGATGATCGTCGGCGCGATCTGCGGCTTTGCCGTGGCCGTCGGCACCGGCAGCCCGGCCCTTGGTTTCATCGGCGGCGCCGTTGGCGGCGCGGCGCTGAGCCTGATCTTCGGGCTTCTGACGCAATACCTGCTGGCCAACCAGGTGGCCACAGGCCTGGCGCTGACCCTGTTCGGGTTGGGGTTTTCGGCCCTGATCGGACAGGGCTATGTCGGGATCAAGCCGCCGATGACCGAACGGCTGTCGTTTGGTCCGCTGTCGGACATTCCGGGTCTGGGGACCATCCTGCTGCGCCATGACCTGATGGTCTATGTCGCGCTGATCGCGGTGGTGGCCATCTGGTATGTGCTGAACCGCACCCGGCTGGGCCTGATCCTGCGCGCGGTAGGAGAAAACCACGACGCCGCCCATGCGCTTGGCTACAAGGTGGTGCGGATCCGGTTGCTGGCCATCCTGTTCGGGGGCGCCATGGCGGGCCTGGGCGGGGCCTATCTCAGCCTGATCCGGGTGCCGATGTGGACCGTGGGCATGACCTCGGGCGCGGGCTGGATCGCGCTGGCGCTGGTGGTGTTTGCCGCCTGGCGTCCGGGGCGGCTGTTGCTGGGGGCCTGGCTTTTTGGCGGTATCACGGCCTTGCAGCTCAATCTCCAGGTGGCAGGTGCGCGGGTGCCGGTCGAGTATCTGCAAATGTCGCCCTATGTGATCACCATCCTTGTGCTGGTCATCATGTCGGCCAAGGGCGGCCGCGCCCTGGGCGCCCCGGCGGCACTTGGGCGCAGCTTCCACGCAACCCATTGACTTGGCGTTGCCTTCCGTCAACACAGGGGGAGAAAACCCCCACCAACAGGGAGACTACATGATGTTCCGCAGAACCCTTCTCGCCTCGGCGGCACTTGGGCTTGGCCTTGCCTTCGGGGGCGCCGCTGCCGCTGCCGGCATGGACAAGGTCAAGGCCTGTTTCGTCTATGTCGGCCCCATCGGTGATGGCGGCTGGACCTTCCAGCATGATCAGGGCCGCCTCGATGCGATGGCGGAATTCGGCGACAAGCTGGAAACCATGTATCAGGAATCGGTTCCCGAAGGCGCCGATGCCGAACGCGTGCTGACCCAGATGGCCCTTTCGGGCTGCAATATCGTCTTCACCACCTCGTTTGGCTACATGGACCCGACCAACACGGTGGCGGCGAAATTCCCGAACGTGAAGTTCGAACACGCCACCGGCTACAAGCGCGATCATGCCAACGTCTCGACCTATGATGCGCGCTTCTACGAAGGGCGTGCGGTGATCGGCCATATCGCGGGCAAGATGACCAAGTCGAACAAGATCGGCTATATCGGATCCTTCCCGATCCCAGAGGTGATCCAGGGCATCAACAGCTATTTCCTGCATGCCCGCAAGGTGAACCCGGATGTCGAACTGTCGGTGGTCTGGGCCTACACTTGGTTCGATCCGGCCAAGGAGGCCGATGCCGCCAAGGCGCTGATCGAACAGGGCGTCGATGTGATCGCGGCGCATACCGATTCCACCGCACCGCTGGCCGAAGCGCAGAAGGCGGGCAATGTGGTCGGCTTTGGCCAGGCGTCCGACATGGCCGCTTACAAGCCCAGCCCGCGCGTGGCGTCGATCATCGACAACTGGGGGCCCTATTACATCAAGCGCATCGGCGCGCTGCTGGATGGCACCTATGAGCAAACCGCAAGCTGGGCCGGTATGCCCGAAGGCGAAGTCGTGATCGGCGAGATCACCGAGGCCGTCCCCGCCGATGTCAAGGCCGAGGCCGAGGCGATGATCGCCGCGATCACCGATGGCAGCTATCACCCGTTCACCGGCCCGATCAAGAAGCAGGACGGTTCGGACTGGCTGAAGGAGGGTGAAGTGGCCGACGACGGCACGCTGGCCGGCATGATGTTCTATGTCGAAGGCATCAAGGGCGACATTCCCAAATAAGCGACCCGGCGCGTCCGGTCAGGTGGCCCCGTATCCTTGGATGCGGGGCCGTTTTCATGCGCAAACGGCGCAATGGGGGGACTGCCCCCCCTCGTGGCCCGATGGCGGGTTCCGCCCGAGGTCTCTGGATCGGCGCGCACAGCTGTTGGCGCGAAGGTCTGTGAATGTCCGGGATCCGGTCAGAAAATCTTGCCAATTGTAACAGTTTCGTCTTGCGCTGCACTGCGGCGTCGCTAGTCTTCGCCCCGAACCGAGCACCGGTAGAGGGAGCACCATGGCCGAGTTCCGCAAGATCCTTGTCGCCAACCGGGGGGAGATCGCCATTCGCGTGATGCGCGCGGCGAACGAGCTGGGCAAAAAGACCGTGGCGGTCTTTGCCGAAGAAGACAAGCTGAGCCTGCACCGTTTCAAGGCCGACGAGGCCTATCGGATCGGCGAAGGGCTGTCGCCGGTGGGTGCCTATCTGTCGATCCCCGAGATCATCCGGGTGGCCAGGATGTCGGGGGCGGATGCCATTCACCCCGGTTACGGCCTGTTGTCCGAGAACCCGGATTTCGTCGAGGCCTGTGCGGCGGCCGGGATCACCTTTATCGGGCCGCGGGCCGAAACGATGCGCGCGCTTGGCGACAAGGCAAGCGCGCGGCGGGTCGCGATCGAGGCGGGCGTGCCGGTGATTCCGGCGACCGAAGTGCTGGGCGAGGATTTCGCCGCGATCCGGGCCGAGGCCGGGGCGATCGGCTATCCCTTGATGCTGAAGGCAAGCTGGGGCGGTGGCGGGCGCGGGATGCGCCCGATCCTGGCCGAGGACGAGTTGGAGGCCAAGGTCCGCGAAGGGCGGCGCGAGGCCGAAGCCGCCTTTGGCAATGGCGAGGGCTATCTGGAAAAGATGATCCAGCGCGCCCGGCATGTCGAGGTGCAACTGCTGGGCGATACCCACGGCGGGCTGTATCACCTGTACGAGCGGGACTGTTCCGTCCAGCGGCGCAACCAGAAGGTGGTGGAACGCGCCCCTGCCCCCTATCTGACACAGGCGCAGCGGGCCGAGATCTGCGAACTGGGGCTGAAGATCGGCCGCGCAGTCGGCTATCAGAACGCAGGCACGGTCGAGTTCCTGATGGATATGGACAGTGGCCGGTTCTATTTCATCGAGGTGAACCCGCGGGTGCAGGTGGAACATACCGTCACCGAACAGGTCACGGGCATCGACATCGTGCGCGCCCAGATCCTGGTGGCAGAGGGCAAGACCCTGGCCGAGGCGACAGGCACCCCCGAACAAGGCGAGGTGCGGCTGAACGGCCATGCCATCCAATGCCGGGTGACAACCGAGGATCCGCAGAACAACTTCATCCCCGACTATGGCCGCATCACCGCCTATCGCGGGGCAACGGGCATGGGGATCCGGCTGGATGGCGGCACCGCCTATTCCGGGGCGGTGATCACGCGCTATTATGACAGCCTGCTGGAAAAGGTCACCGCCTGGGCCCCCACGCCCGAAATGGCGATTGCCCGGATGGACCGCGCCTTGCGCGAATTCCGCATCCGGGGCGTGGCCACCAACATCGACTTCGTCATCAACCTGCTCAAGCACCCGGTGTTCCTGTCGAACCAGTATACGACCAAGTTCATCGACACGACGCAGGATCTGTTCAACTTCAAGCGCCGACGCGACCGGGCAACCAAGATCCTGACCTATATTGCCGACATCACGGTGAACGGGCATCCCGAAACCGCCGGACGGGCCAAACCGGCCGAGGCGCGCACGCCCAGACCGCCCGCCTTGCGGGCCGAACCGGCGCCGGGCACCGCCGATCTGTTGCGCGATCATGGCCCCAAGGCGGTGGCCGACTGGATGCTGACACAAAAGCGGGTGCTGATCACCGACACCACCATGCGCGATGGCCACCAGTCGCTGTTGGCAACGCGGATGCGCAGCCTGGACATGATCCGGGTGGCCCCAGCCTATGCGGCCCATCTGCCGCAGCTATTCAGCATGGAGTGCTGGGGGGGGGCCACCTTTGACGTGGCCTATCGGTTCTTGCAGGAATGCCCCTGGCAGCGCCTGCGCGACCTGCGTGCGGCGATGCCCAACCTGATGTTGCAGATGCTGCTCCGCGGTGCGAATGGCGTGGGCTACACGAATTACCCCGACAATGTGGTGCAGAGCTTTGTCCATCAGGCGGCGGACACCGGGATCGACGTGTTCCGCGTGTTCGACAGCCTGAACTGGGTGGAAAACATGCGCGTCGCCATGGATGCGGTGCTGGAAACCGGCAAGGTTCTGGAAGGCACGGTCTGCTATACCGGCGACATGCTGGACCCGGACCGGGCAAAGTACGACCTGAAGTATTACGTCGGCATGGGCAAGGAACTGCGCGACGCGGGCGCCCATGTGCTGGGACTGAAGGACATGGCCGGCCTGCTGAAGCCCGCCGCCGCGCGGATCCTGATCCGGGCGCTGAAGGAAGAGGTGGGCCTGCCCGTCCATTTTCACACGCATGACACGGCAGGCATCGCCAGCGGCACCATCCTGGCCGCTGCCGATGCCGGGGTCGATGCGGTGGATTGCGCCATGGATGCCTTGTCGGGCAACACCAGCCAGGCCACCCTGGGAACCGTGGTCGAGGCGCTGAAGGGCGCCGAGCGCGATACCGGGCTGGACATGGAGGTGATCCGCGAGATCTCGGATTACTGGGAGGCGGTGCGCGGCCAGTATGCGGCGTTTGAATCCGGGATGCAGGCGCCGTCGTCCGAGGTCTATCTGCACGAGATGCCGGGGGGCCAGTTCACCAACCTCAAGGCGCAGGCGCGCAGCCTGGGGCTGGAAAGCCGCTGGCACGAGGTGGCCAAGACCTATGCCGATGTGAACCGGATGTTCGGCGATATCGTCAAGGTCACGCCCTCGTCCAAGGTGGTGGGGGACATGGCGCTGATGATGGTGGCGCAGGGCCTTAGCCGGGCACAGGTCGAGGATCCGGGTGTCGAGGTCGCCTTTCCCGATTCGGTCATCGACATGATGAAGGGCAATCTGGGCCAGCCCCCCGGCGGCTGGCCGGCCGCGATCCAGAAGAAGGTGCTCAAGGGCGAGACCCCCTTTACCGATCGCCCCGGCCGCCATGCTGCCCCGGTGGATCTGGAGGCAACGCGGGCCGAACTGCTGGACAAGGTGCGCGCCGCCGCAGGCGAGGAGGCCGAGACCGAGACCATCGACGGCGAGGATCTGAACGGATATCTGATGTATCCCAAGGTGTTCATGGACTATCGCGCGCGGCACGCGATCTATGGGCCGGTGCGGGTTCTGCCGACGCGGACCTTCTTTTACGGGATGGAACCGGGCGAGGAGATCACGGCGGAAATCGACCCTGGCAAGACGCTGGAGGTGCGGCTGCAAACCGTAGGCGAGACCACGGATGACGGCGAGGTCAAGGTGTTCTTTGAGCTCAACGGCCAACCCAGGGTGATCCGGGTGCCGAACCGTTCGGTCAAATCCGCCACCGCCCGGCGCCCCAAGGCGGCGGATGGCAATGCTGCCCATATCGGCGCACCGATGCCGGGATCCATCGCCTCTGTCGCGGTCGCTGTCGGACAGAAGGTGGCGGCGGGCGATCTGTTGCTGACCATCGAGGCGATGAAGATGGAAACCGGCCTTCATGCCGACCGGGCCGGGACGGTCAAGGCGGTGCATGTCACCCCCGGTGCCGGGGTCGAGGCCAAGGATCTGCTGATCGAGCTGGAGTGAGGGGGACGGCGGGGGCCGCAGCCCCCGCACCCCCGCCTCAGGAGGGCTGTCTGCCCTCCTGAGAACCACCCGAGGGTATTTCGGGCAAGATGAAATCCCGCCGCCGCATCGCCTGTGTCAGGGTCATCCTGGGGACGAGGGGCGCCGTGCGGTTGGCGATGGCAGCCCGGTGCAGATGCCGCGCATCCTGCCGCCAGGGTCAGAATCGGAGCGGCGGCGGCCTGTCGTGTCGGGGCGATGGGGCGGCGCGTTGCCCTTGTGGGAGGCGGAGCGGGGCATGGACGTGCCGCGACTTCGTGCAAAGTGCCGCGCGGGCCGGTTTTCGCGCAAACGATCACATCCTGCGGCAGCGCCGGTCACGGCCGGGCTTGCGCCGCGCGCGCGAGGGGCTTAAGCCCTTGCCCGTAAGTCACCCTCAACCGGAGAGGACCACCATGGCCAGACCCAAGATCGCGCTGATCGGCGCGGGCCAGATCGGCGGCACGCTTGCCCATCTTGCTGCACTGAAGGAACTCGGCGACATCGTGCTGTTCGACATCGCCGAAGGCACCCCCCAAGGCAAGGCGCTCGACATTGCGCAATCCGGTCCTTCCGAAGGGTTCGACGCGGGCCTCAAGGGCGCCAACAGCTATGAAGACATCGCGGATGCCGATGTCTGCATCGTCACGGCCGGTGTGCCGCGCAAGCCGGGCATGAGCCGCGACGATCTGCTGGGGATCAACCTCAAGGTGATGAAGTCGGTCGGCGAAGGCATCAAGCAATATGCCCCGAACGCTTTTGTCATCTGCATCACCAACCCGCTGGATGCGATGGTCTGGGCGCTGCGCGAATTCAGCGGCCTGCCGCACAACAAGGTCGTCGGCATGGCCGGTGTGCTGGATTCGGCGCGGTTCCGCCATTTCCTGTCGCTGGAATTCGGCGTGTCGATGAAGGATGTCACCGCCTTTGTGCTGGGGGGCCATGGCGACACGATGGTGCCGCTGGTCCGTTATTCGACCGTTGCGGGCATTCCGCTGCCCGATCTGGTTGCCATGGGCTGGACCACGCAGGAAAAGATGGATGCCATCGTTCAGCGTACCCGTGACGGCGGCGCGGAAATCGTTGGCCTGCTGAAAACCGGCTCGGCCTTCTACGCTCCGGCGACCAGCGCGATCGAGATGGCGGAAAGCTATCTGAAGGACCAGAAGCGCCTGCTGCCCTGCGCGGCCTTCGTCAAGGGCGCCTATGGGCTGGACGGCATGTATGTCGGCGTTCCGACCGTGATCGGCGCCAATGGCATCGAGCGGATCGTGGACATCAAGCTCAACAAGGACGAGCAGGTGATGTTCCAGAAATCCGTCGATGCGGTGAAGGGGCTCGTGGATGCCTGCAAGGGCATCGACCCGTCGCTGGCCTGACACCAGCCATCGGTGACAGCGGTATGGGGCGCAACCTTTGGTTGCGCCCTTTTGCATGACATGCCAGCATCCGTGCATAATGCGCTCCCTGTTCACCCTGGCCCTGATACCGATGATCACCGCCTGCATGGCCCCGACCGGCGGATCCGACCGGCTGGAACTGGCAAACATGCGGCCCTGGAACATCGTGCCTGCCAGTTCGGCTGCCCGTCTGGCCGGCATGTTCGAGCGGGTCTGCCTGGACGGCCCGGCCCCGCCAGAGGCCGCCGCGCGGCTGTTGCGCAGCGCCGATTATGTCGAAGTGCCCAGTCGTGTGCCGCGGGCGATCCGCAGCTTTCTGGTCGACGACAGTCGCCCGGCCGTGATGCTGGCGGCCGACGGGACAGCTTGCGCCGTTGCGGCACAGGCGCGCACCGGACAGACAGAGCGGATTCGCGGGTTGGTTGCCCAGAAGTATCCGGCCGCGCGCGCCCTGTCGCCAGCGGGCACCGGGCCAACGGTGGACGAGGGGTGGTCGTTGGGTGCGGGTCAGGGCATTGTGCTGCTGCGCCGCGTGATCCGGCCGGGTCGGCCATCGGAGCTGATCGTGATCCATCAGCGCGATCCGGGCGTAGAGGCAGGGCTGGCAATCACGCGCCGGCCCGTCTAGCCTTCCAGAACACGCACCAGCATGGCCCTTATCTTGACCGATCCGCTTTCCCCGCTTTCCGCGCGTTTTCGACCCGGTCCGCAGGCCAGCCCGATGCCGCCCGGTCTGGACCGCATCCGCGCGATCTGTGAGGCGGAGGGCGGGTTCTGGCTGGAGACCGATCACCACGTGCTGTGCCATCGGCCTGGAACCGGGCGGCTGGTGGTCAGCTTTGACAACCTGTCATCCGACCGCGAAACCTCGTTCCGCAAGCCCTTTGGCCATGATCTGATCGTCGCGCAGGGCTGGGGCAATCTGGGTGTCATCGCCAAGCGCAAGGACTGGTTCCAGTGCCCGATGCTCAAGGAGGCCATGGTCGCGGTGGCCGGGGCGGGGCTTTATACGCGCTATCCTGCGGTCAGCTTTTATGGCGCCTCGATGGGGGCATTCGGTGCGGCGGTGTTCGCCGGTCTGGCACCGGGGGCAGTGGTGTTGGCCTTTGCCCCCCAATCCACCTTGCGGCCCAGGCTGGTGCCGTTCGAAGGCCGGTATCGCTATGGCCGCAGTCTTGGGGACTGGAGTGGCGAGTTCACCGATGCGGCCCGCAGCATACGCAGCGCGCACCGGGCCTATGTGCTGTATGACCCCTGCCTTATCGAAGACAGGCTCCATGCCGCGCGCCTGACTGGCCCACAGGTGATGCATATTCCGCTGCGCCATTTCGACCACAAGCTGCCGCCGATGCTGTTGCGGATGGGCATCCTGAAGGAACTCACCCTGCTTGGTCTGCGCGGGGATCTGGAGCTGCCGGTGGTGCATCGCATGTTGCGGCGGCGGCGCGATGCCATCCCCTATGTGCTGTCGGTGCTGACTGCGGCCAGGGCGCGCGGTCACGGTCGGCTGGCGCTGGCGGCGGCCCAAAGCGTCGCGCAACGGGTGGACAACCACCGCCTGCGCGCCCTGCGCCGGGAACTGGCGAGTGAGCTTGGCGCCACCTCATCGCCCGCCTGAGATGCTGCGGCGCGGCATCGTGACGGCGATCCGCCTGTTGTGATCACAAGGAAAAATCGTGTGATCACAACAGGCGGATTTCTGCCGGATCTCCTGCAAATTCACCCGATTCCGGTTTGTTGCCGCGCCCGGATGTGCGATGACGCCCCCAAATCCAACCAGGACGGGACGACGTCATGAACATCCACGAATATCAGGCCAAGGCGCTGCTGCGCAGCTACGGGGTTCCGGTTTCGGATGGCCGCGCAGTGCTGCGCGCCGAGGAAGCCAAGGCCGCCGCAAGCGAGATGGCCGGGCCGCTCTGGGTCGTCAAGGCGCAGATCCATGCCGGCGGCCGCGGCAAGGGCAAGTTCAAGGAAGCCGAAGCCGGTGAAAAGGGTGGCGTCCGTCTGGCGAAATCCGTGACCGAAGCTGCCGAGATGGCACAGCAGATGCTGGGCCGCACGCTGGTCACGCATCAGACCGGCCCGGCGGGCAAGCAGGTCAACCGCATCTACATCGAAGATGGCAGCGACATCAGCCGCGAGTTGTATCTGGCGCTGCTGGTCGATCGCCAGACCAGCCGCGTGTCCTTTGTCGTCTCGACCGAAGGCGGCATGGACATCGAGGAAGTCGCCGCGCATACCCCCGAGAAGATCGTCAGTTTCTCGGTCGATCCGGCCACCGGCATTCAGCCCTATCATGGCCGCAAGGTTGCCTTTGCCCTGGGTCTGGAAGGCAAGCAGGTCAAGCAATGCGTTGACCTGATCGGCAAGATCTACAAGGCGTTCGTCGAGAAGGACGCCGAGATGATCGAGATCAACCCGCTGATCGTGACCACCGATGGCGATCTCAAGGCGCTGGATGCGAAAGTGGGCTTTGACAACAACGCCCTGTACCGCCAGCCCGACATCCTGGCGCTGCGTGACGAGACCGAGGAAGACCCCAAGGAACTCGCCGCCTCGAAGTTCGATCTGAACTACATCGCGCTGGATGGGGAAATCGGCTGCATGGTGAACGGCGCCGGTCTGGCCATGGCCACGATGGACATCATCAAGCTGTTCGGGGCCGAACCGGCCAACTTCCTGGATGTCGGCGGCGGCGCCACCAAGGAAAAAGTCACCGAGGCGTTCAAGATCATCACCTCGGATCCGAACGTCAAAGGCATTCTGGTCAACATCTTTGGCGGCATCATGCGCTGCGACATCATCGCCGAGGGCATCATCGCTGCGGTGAAAGAGGTTGGCCTGCAAGTGCCGCTGGTCGTGCGTCTGGAAGGTACGAACGTCGATCTGGGCAAGAAGATCATCGCCGACTCGGGTCTGAACGTCATCGCGGCGGACGATCTGTCGGATGCGGCGAAAAAGATCGTCGCGGCGGTCAAGGGCTGAGCATGATGGCGCGCGGCGCGATGCTTGTGGGTATGTGCGGGGCGATGGGCCTTGCGGGTTGCGCGGGGTCGGCGGTGCCGGATTCCGCAACCGGCACCTCGTCGGCGCTGGCCACCGAAGCCGTTGCCGTCGCGCGCCTGTGCCTGGACCAAGGGCTTGCGCCCGCGCCCGTCGTCCAAGGGTTGCAGGTCCGTGGCTATGTGGCGCGCGTGCCATTGTCGCCCGTCCTGTCGCCTGCCGATACGGAACTGCGGCTTGGCATACTGCCCCAAAGCCCCTGCACGATTCACGTCGAGCGGACCTATGCCAAACTGGTGGCCCGCGCGATGGAAAACGAACTGCGGGGCCAGGGCTTTGGCAAGACCGATACGCGCAATGTCTGGACCGACGGCCCCCGTCGCATCCGGATGGAGCGTAGCACGATCCGCACCGCCCGCTATGTCGAGAACAACGTCGCCATCAGCCTGTCGCCGGGCTGAGCACACCAGAACGCGCGGCCCTGCCGCATATGCATGATCACGGGGCCATGTCCCCGCCAGAACATAAGGAACGTCACGATGGCAGTCCTCGTCGACAAGAACACCAAAGTCATCTGCCAGGGCATCACCGGCAGCCAGGGCACCTTTCACACCGAACAGGCCATCGCCTATGGCACCCAGATGGTCGGCGGCGTGACGCCGGGCAAGGGCGGCTCCAGCCACCTCGGCCTGCCGGTCTTCAATTCGGCCCATGAAGCGGTCGAGAAAACCGGCGCGAATGCCTCGGTGATCTATGTGCCGCCGCCCTTTGCGGCCGACTCGATCATGGAAGCGATCGACGCCGAGATCGAGCTGATCGTCTGCATCACCGAAGGTATCCCGGTTCTGGACATGATGAAGGTCAAGCGCGCGCTGCTGAACAGCAAGTCGCGGCTGATCGGGCCGAACTGCCCCGGCGTGATGACACCCGGCGAATGCAAGATCGGCATCATGCCCGGCAACATCTTCTCGCGCGGGTCGGTCGGCGTCGTGTCGCGCTCCGGCACCCTGACCTATGAGGCCGTGAAACAGACGACCGATGTCGGCCTTGGCCAGTCCAGCGCCGTGGGCATCGGCGGCGACCCGATCAAGGGCACCGAACATATCGACGTGCTGGAGATGTTCCTGGCCGATCCGGAAACCACCTCGATCATCATGATTGGCGAAATCGGCGGTTCCGCCGAAGAAGAAGCCGCGCAGTTCCTGGCCGACGAAAAGAAAAAAGGCCGCTGGAAACCCACCGCAGGCTTTATCGCAGGCCGGACCGCCCCCGCAGGCCGCCGCATGGGCCATGCCGGTGCCATCGTCTCGGGCGGCAAGGGCGACGCAGAATCGAAGATCGAGGCCATGAAATCGGCCGGAATCGTGGTGGCCGACAGCCCGGCGGGCCTTGGCGAAGCCGTGCTGA
Source organism: Gemmobacter megaterium (assembly GCF_900156815.1). GTDB lineage: Bacteria > Pseudomonadota > Alphaproteobacteria > Rhodobacterales > Rhodobacteraceae > Wagnerdoeblera > Wagnerdoeblera megaterium. The sequence continues at coordinate 382,906 of NZ_FTOT01000001.1, read as the reverse complement.
AAGCGATCAAGGGCTAAGACCATGCACCACAGGCTTGCAGCGGCAGGACAGCATCGCGGGATCTTTCCGGCCCCGCGCCCTGCCCGCTGCCGGACCTGTGCATCGCCCCGTGATATCATCGTCGCGCCCCTTGGGGCGCGTCTCCCGTCAAGGTCCGCGACCAGCGCCTTGGCCCCTGTCCCTGCCGATACGGCCCCGCCCGTCTGAGGTATGCCATGACCGAACATTCTTCGAACAGCCAGTTCCATGCCTCGTCCTTCATGGACGGCGCCAACGCCGATTACATCGACCAGATGGCGGCGAACTTTGCCCGTGATCCCGCGTCGGTCGACGCCTCGTGGGCGGAATTCTTCCGCGCCATCGGCGAAAGCCCGGTGGATGCCGAACGCGCCGCCGCCGGCCCGAGCTGGGCGCGCACCGACTGGCCGCCTGCGCCCGCCGATGACCTGACCGCCGCGCTGACCGGCGAATGGCCGCTGGTGCCCAAAGAGGCCCGTGGCGCTGGCAAGAAGATCGCCGACAAGGCCGCCGAATCCGGGGCTGCCGTCAGCGAGGCGCAGATCCAGCGCGCCGTGCTGGATTCGATCCGCGCGATCATGCTGATCCGGGCCTATCGGATCCGGGGCCATCTGGCCGCCGATCTCGATCCGCTGGGGATGCGCGACGAAACCAACCACCCGGAACTGGACCCGAAATCCTATGGCTTCACCGAAGCCGACATGGACCGCCCGATCTTCATCGACAATGTGCTGGGCCTCACCCATGCCTCGATGCGCCAGATCGTGGATATCGTGAAGCGCACCTATTGCGGCACCTTTGCGCTGCAATACATGCATATTTCCGACCCCGAACAGGCCGCCTGGCTGAAAGAGCGGATCGAGGGCTATGGCAAGGAAATCACCTTCACCCGCCAGGGCCGCAAGGCGATCCTGAACAAGCTGGTCGAGGCCGAGGGCTTTGAAAAGTTCTGCCATGTCAAGTTCATGGGCACGAAACGCTTTGGTCTGGACGGCGGCGAGGCGCTGATCCCGGCGATGGAACAGATCATCAAGCGCGGTGGCGCGCTGGGGGTCAAGGACATCGTGATCGGAATGCCGCACCGTGGCCGGTTGTCGGTCTTGGCCAATGTGATGGGCAAACCCTACAAGGCCATCTTCAACGAATTCCAGGGCGGCAGCTTCAAGCCCGAGGATGTCGATGGGTCTGGCGATGTGAAATACCACCTCGGCGCCAGTTCCGACCGCGAGTTCGACGGCAATGTCGTGCACCTGTCGCTGACCGCCAACCCCAGCCACCTGGAGGCCGTGAACCCGGTCGTCCTGGGCAAGGTGCGCGCCAAGCAGGATCAGATGAACGACACCGAACATCGCATTGCGGTGCTGCCGATCCTGCTGCATGGCGATGCGGCCTTTGCTGGCCAGGGCGTGGTTGCAGAGTGTTTCGGGCTGTCCGGGCTGAAAGGCCATCGCACCGGCGGAACGATGCATATCGTGGTGAACAACCAGATCGGGTTTACCACAGCACCGCATTTCAGCCGCTCGTCGCCCTATCCGACCGACATCGCCCTGATGGTCGAGGCGCCGATTTTCCACGTCAACGGGGACGACCCGGAGGCCGTGGTCCATGCGGCCCGCGTCGCCACCGAATTCCGCCAGAAGTTCCACAAGGACGTGGTGCTGGACATCTTCTGCTACCGCCGCTTCGGTCACAACGAAGGCGACGAGCCGATGTTCACCAACCCGGCGATGTACACCCGGATCAAAAAGCACAAGACCACGCTGCAACTCTATACCGAGCGTCTGGTCGCCGATGGCCTGATCCCGGAAGGCGAGATCGAGGATATGAAGGCCGCGTTCCAGGCCCGCCTGAACGAGGATTTCGAGGCCGCCAAGGACTACAAGCCGAACAAGGCCGACTGGCTGGACGGCCGCTGGAAACACCTGGGCCGCGAAAAGGACGATTACGAAGCCGGTTCCACCGCGATTTCGCCAGAGACCTTTGCCGAGGTCGGCGCTGCCCTGACCCGCGTGCCAGAGGCTTTCGACATCCACAAGACGGTTGCCCGCCAGTTGGAAGCCAAGAAAGCCATGTTCGAGACCGGCAAGGGCTTTGACTGGGCCACGGCCGAGGCGTTGGCCTTCGGCTCGCTGGCGGTCGAGGGGTATCCGGTGCGCCTTTCGGGCCAGGATTGTACCCGCGGCACATTCAGCCAGCGTCATTCGGCCTTCATCGACCAGAAGACCGAAGAACGCTATTACCCGCTGAACAACATCCGCGAGGGGCAGGCGCGTTACGAGGTCATCGACTCGATGCTCTCGGAATATGCGGTGCTGGGCTTTGAATATGGCTATTCGCTGTCCGAACCCAACGCGCTGGTGATGTGGGAGGCGCAGTTCGGCGACTTTGCCAACGGCGCGCAGATCATGTTCGACCAGTTCATCAACTCGGCTGAATCGAAATGGCTGCGGATGTCGGGGCTGGTGATGCTGCTGCCGCATGGCTTCGAAGGTCAGGGGCCGGAACATTCCAGCGCCCGCCTGGAACGCTTCCTGCAACTGTCGGCCCAGGACAACTGGATCGTCGCCAACTGCTCGACGCCTGCGAACTATTACCACATCCTACGTCGGCAGATTCACCGCAGCTTCCGCAAGCCGCTGGTGCTGATGACCCCCAAGTCGCTGCTGCGCCACCCGATGGCGGTGTCAAAGGCCGAAGAGTTCACCACCGGCTCCAGCTTTCACCGCGTGCTGTGGGACGATGCGCAATACGGCAACAGCGATCTGGCACTGAAGCCCGACGCCGAAATCAAGCGCGTCGTGATCTGTTCGGGCAAGGTTTACTATGACCTGCTGGCCGAACGCGACAAGCGCGGCGCCGACGATGTGTATCTGCTGCGTCTGGAACAGTTCTACCCCTTCCCGGCCATGTCGATGATGAAAGAGCTGGAGCGGTTCAAGACCGCAGAGATCGTCTGGTGCCAGGAAGAGCCCAAGAACCAGGGCGGCTGGACCTTTGTCGAACCCAACCTCGAATGGGTGCTGACCCGTATCGGCGCGAAACACGCGCGCGCCACCTATGTCGGCCGCACCGCCTCTGCCTCGCCTGCCACGGGCCTGGCCTCCAAGCACAAAGCTGAACAGGAAGCCCTCGTGAACGAGGCGCTGACCATCGAAGGAAAGTAAGATGAGCATCGAAGTTCGCGTCCCCTCCCTGGGCGAAAGCGTCACCGAGGCCACCGTCGCCACCTGGTTCAAGAAGCCGGGCGATGCGGTGGCGCAGGACGAAATCCTGTGCGAGCTGGAAACCGACAAGGTGTCGCTGGACGTTCCGGCGCCCGCCGCCGGTGTGCTGGCAGAGATTCTGGCACCCGACGGCACCACCGTGGCCGCCAACGCCCTGCTGGCCATGATCAGCGAAGGCGGCGCCGCAGCCGCCCCCACGCCGAAAAAGGACGACAAGGCGGACAAGGCAGAGGCCGTCGGCTCGCCCGGCGCAGGCCCCGAACAGGTCGTCCCGCGGTCGGATGTCGAGGATGCGCCCTCGGCCAAGGTCGCCATGGCCGAAGCCGGCCTCACCCGTGATCAGGTCACGGGCACCGGCCGCGATGGCCGCGTGATGAAGGACGATGTGGCCACCGCAGTCGCGGCCATGAAATCGGCGCCCGCCCCCAGCTCCGCGCCCGCAGCGCCGCGTGCGCCTGTGGCCGCCGATGACGCCAGCCGCGAAGAGCGCGTCAAGATGACCAAGCTGCGCCAGACCATCGCGCGCCGCCTGAAAGAGGCGCAGAACACCGCCGCCATGCTGACCACGTATAACGAAGCGGACATGTCGGGCATCATGGAGCTGCGCAACGAGTTCAAGGACTCGTTCGAAAAGAAGCATGAGGTCAAGCTGGGCTTTATGTCCTTCTTCGTGAAGGCCTGCTGCCATGCGCTGAAGGAAGTCCCCGAGGTCAACGCCGAAATCGACGGCACCGATGTGGTCTACAAGAACTTCGTCCATATGGGCGTGGCTGTGGGCACGCCGTCGGGCCTGGTGGTGCCGGTGGTGCGCGATGCTGATCAGATGAGCTTTGCCGGGATCGAGAAGAAGATCGCCGAACTGGGCGCCCGCGCCCGTGACGGCAAGCTGACCATGGCCGAAATGCAGGGCGGCAGCTTCACCATCTCGAACGGCGGGGTCTATGGCTCGCTGATGTCCTCGCCGATCCTGAACCCGCCGCAATCGGGGATCCTGGGAATGCACAAGATCCAGGACCGCCCCGTGGTGGTCAAGGGCCAGATCGTCATCCGCCCGATGATGTATCTTGCCCTGTCCTACGATCACCGGATCGTGGACGGCAAGGGCGCCGTCACCTTCCTCGTGCGCGTGAAAGAGGCGCTGGAGGATCCGCGCCGCCTGCTGATGGATCTGTAATGAGATGAACAACCACAGTGCCACAGACATGTGTCTGTGGCACTGTGGTGGCTTCTCCCCGCGCGGAATAGCGCGAGTCTTCTTCACAGAGGAGCATGCGACTATGTGGCAGTTCGGCAAGAAGTCTAGCCAACAGAAGTTTGATAGCACACCCCCTGCCCCAGCCCCGGATGCAAACGATTTTCTTAGACTGTCACGGGCACTCGATAGTATTGGTTTCGAAACTACTGAGGTTCGCAATAAGACGCATTTGGCTGCCAAGGGGGCGAGTCATTTGCTGCGCACATTGGAAATTCAGTTAGGTGAACCACTGCATTCTGCTGCGCCGGAAATTTTTCTTATGATTGCGTCAAACTACCTTTCTCAACTTGTCAAAGCTCAATTCGAAACAGTGACATCCTTGGCATTTCTGACCCACTTTAGACATCCAGAGGAGTTGCCTTTTGCAGCCGAACTTTACAATACGTTCACTCGTGGAAGAGTTGGCTTTGTTAGTGACATTGGGAATGCAATCGCACTGTGGGTTGCGAAACCGAATGAAGCCACCTTACAAGGTTTGGCTAGACGGCTTGCGGCTCTCGACAATGCCTTTTCCGAAGACCAAACTTGAACGTGTCTCCATCATCACGCGATCAAATCCTCACCAGACTACATGCACCAGGTTGTTCCAGAGGCTCCAATGCAGCAACTCCTGATCCAAACCGCCGCAGCCGACTACGCCGCCTGGAAATCCGCCTTCGATGCCGAGGCAGAGGGCATTTCCAACGCGGGCCTCTCGACCTTGCAAATCTGGCAAGGCGAAGGTGCTGCGGTTCTGGTGCTGTTCGAGGTCCACAACCATGCCCGCGCCAAAGACTGGCTGGCCACCCAGGCCGCCTTTGGTGCAGGGATGAACGCGCAATTCCTGCAAACCGCCTGAGCGGCCCTGCCGCCGTCCGAGTGACCCGATGTCCGCCGCTGTCTTCGCCTGTATGCGCAACGAAGGACCGTTCCTGATGGAATGGGTGGCCTATCACCGGGTGATCGGCTTTGACCGCGTTCTGGTGGCCACCAACACCTGCACCGACGGCTCGGACGTGCTGCTGGAGGCGCTGATGGCGGGGGGCGCGCTGACCCACCTGCCCCATGTCCCGCCCCGTGGCACCCCCCCACAGGACAGCGGGATGCGCGCGGCACTGGCGTATCTGCGGAACGGCGCGCCGGACTGGCTGTTGCATATCGACGCCGACGAGTTCCTGAACATTCATTCGGATTATACCCTGCCCGACCTGCTGGCGCTTGGCGCACAGGCCCATGTGATCGCCCTGCCCTGGCGTGCCTTCGGCGACAGCGGGCATACCCGCTGGCCCGGCGCGACCCTGCCGCAGTTCACCCGCTGCGAAGCCGGACCGACTCCCGAGACGACAAAGTTCAAATCGCTGTTCCGCCCCGCCGCCTTTGCCCATGCCCACGACCATATGCCGCTCGGCCCGCGCCTCCCGGCCCCCCGCGTCGTGGCCGCCAACGGGGCCGACCTCGATCCAGCGCCCCTTCTTTCCCATCGCCACCATTCGCGCTATCGCCCGCTGGACATCAGCCTTGCGCCTGGCCGCGCGGTGATCAACCACTACGCCATCCGCTCGACCGACACCTACCGCTTGCGCGCGCAGCGTGGCGATGGCCAGGGCAAGGATGCCACCGAAAAATACCGTGTCGGCGGGCGCTGGCACCGCATCGCCAACCGCAACGAGGCCGAAGACCGCAGCATCCTGCGCCATTGGCCCGCCACACAGGCCGAACTGGCCCGCCTGCGCGCCCTCCCCGGCGTGGCCGATGCAGAGGCCGCGACCCTCGCCGATTTCACCGCCCGACTGGAGGCCCTGCGATGACCCCGGAACTGACCGCCCTGACGCTGGCGGCACTGCTTCAGATCGTGCAATTCGGCCTGTTCGCCGTGCCCGCCAATATCGAACTTGGCACCGGCTATACCTCCGGGCCACGCGATACGGCCCCGAAACGCCCGCTCTCGCCGCGCACCGCCCGGATGCAACGCGCGATGAACAACCACTTCGAAGGGCTGATCCTCTTTGCCATCGCGGCACTGGTCGTCACCCTTTCGGGACAATCCAGTGCCACCACCGCGGCCTGCGGCTGGATCTATCTCGCCGCCCGCATCGCCTATATCCCGGCCTATGCCTTTGGATGGACGCCCTGGCGGTCGGCCATCTGGGCTGTCGGCTTTGCCGCCACCACCATCATGCTGCTTGCCAGCCTGTTCTGAGCCTTTCATCTTGCTTGAAATACCCTCCGGGGGTCCGGGGGTGGAAAACCCCCGGCTCCGGGATTGCCACAGGAGAATACCATGGCCCAATTCGACCTCATCGTCATCGGCGCCGGCCCCGGCGGCTATGTCTGCGCGATCCGCGCGGCACAGCTCGGGCTGAAAGTCGCCTGCGTCGAAGGGCGCGACACGCTGGGCGGCACCTGCCTGAATGTCGGCTGCATCCCATCCAAGGCCCTGTTGCACGCCACCCATTCCCTGCACGAGGCCGAGGTGAACTTCGCCAGGATGGGCCTCAGCGTCGATACCCCCAAGGTCGACTGGGCCAAGATGCAGGGCTACAAGTCCGATGTCGTGGCCGGCAATACCAAGGGCATCGAGTTTCTCTTCAAGAAAAACAAGGTCACCTGGCTCAAGGGCTGGGCCTCGATTCCCGCCGCCGGTCAGGTCAAGGTCGGCGACGAGGTGCACGAGGCGAAATCCATCGTCATCGCCACCGGATCGGAACCGGCCAGCCTGCCGGGCGTGCCGGTGGATGAAAAGGTCATCGTCACCTCGACCGGCGCGCTGGCACTGGAATCGGTGCCAAAGTCCATGGTGGTGATCGGTGCCGGCGTGATCGGGCTGGAAATGGGCTCGGTCTATGCCCGCCTTGGCGCCGAAGTGACGGTCGTCGAATATCTTGACGCCATCACCCCCGGCATGGATTCCGAGGTTGCCAAGGCCTTCCAGAAACTGCTGACCAAGCAGGGGCTGAAATTCGTGCTGGGCGCCGCCGTCCAGGGCGCCGAAGTCACCGACAGCGGTGCAAAGGTGAGCTACAAGCTGCGCAAGGACGACAGCGCGCAGGAGATTGCGGCCGATGTCGTTCTGGTCGCCACCGGCCGCAAACCCTATACCGACGGGCTGGGCCTGGAGGCCCTGGGAGTCGAGGTTCTGCCGCGCGGCCAGATCAAGACCGACGGGCAGTTCCGCACCAGCGTTCCCGGTATCCTTGCCATCGGCGATGCCATCGTCGGCCCGATGCTGGCCCACAAGGCCGAAGACGAGGGCATGGCCGTGGCCGAGATCGTGGCCGGCAAGCACGGCCATGTGAACTATGGCGTCATTCCCGGTGTGGTCTATACCGCCCCCGAAGTCGCCAGCGTCGGGGCGACCGAAGACCAGCTCAAGGAACAGGGCCGCGCCTACAAGGTCGGCAAGTTCAGCTTCATGGGCAATGCCCGCGCCAAGGCGGTGTTCCAGGGCGACGGCTTCGTCAAGATGCTGGCCGACAAGGAGACCGACCGCATTCTGGGCGTGCATATCATCGGCCCCGGCGCCGGGGATCTGATTCACGAGATCTGTGTCGCCATGGAATTCGGCGCTGCTGCCGAAGACATCGCCCGCACCTGCCATGCCCACCCGACCTTTTCGGAAGCGGTACGCGAGGCGGCGCTGGCCTGCGGCGACGGCGCCATCCACGCCTGATGCGGGCGCTGATCCAGCGGGTGACCGAAGCCTCGGTCACTGTGGACGGGCAGATCACCGGGGCCATCGGCCCCGGCGTGATGGTGCTGGTCTGTGCCATGCAGGGCGATACCGAGGCCGAAGCCGAGAGGCTGGCCACCCGCCTGGCAAAGCTGCGCATCTTCACCGATGCGGCGGGCAAGATGAACCTCTCGGTCCGCGACATCGGCGGCGCGGTGCTGGTGGTCAGTCAGTTCACCCTGGCGGCGGACACATCGCGCGGCAACCGCCCCGGCTTTTCCGCCGCAGCCCCGCCGGATCTGGGCAAGCGGCTCTATGCACATTTCATGCTGGCCCTGGCCCGCGAGGGATTAGCCGTCGAATGCGGCATCTTTGGTGCGGACATGAAGGTCCGGCTGGTGAATGACGGTCCGGTGACCATCTGGCTGGAAAGCTGAGCCGGAGGGACCGGGGGCCAGCCCCCGGACCCCCGGGGTATTTCGGGCAAGATGAAACCGGGGGCCAGAACGCAGCGGTGTCAGCGTTCGGTCAGCTTCAATTCGATCCGGCGGTTCTGGGCGCGGGCCTCTGCGCTGTCCCCTGCGGCGACGGGGCGGTATTCGCCAAAGCCGGTCGCGGCCATGCGGTCGGGCGGGAAGCCCAGGTTGCCTTGCATGAAGCGGACCACCGAAAGGGCGCGGGCCTGGCTGAGTTCCCAGTTGTCCCGGAACTCTCCCTGCCCCGAAAGGGGGACATCGTCGGTATGTCCGTCGACGCGCAGGATCCAGTCGATGCCTTGCGGGATGTCGCGCGCCGCGTCCAGCAACGTGGCCGCAACCCGTGCAATCTGTGCCTGGCCTTCCGGCGCGAGATCGGCGGACCCGGGGTTGAACAGAACTTCGGACGAGAACACGAAGCGGTCGCCGACAATGCGGACGCCATCGCGGCCGGCCAGCACCTGGCGCAATTCGCCAAAGAATTCCGAGCGGAACCGTTCCAGATTCTGTTTCTCGGCTTCGAGCCTCCGGCGCTCGGCCTCTTCCAGTTCCGCGCGGCGTCTTTGCTCGGCGGCGACCTGGGCGAGGGCGGTGTTCAACTGGCTGCCCAGCGATTCAAGTTGCAGGCGTTTGTCGGAATCGGCGGTTTCCGCCGCTTCGAGCAAGGATTGCAGGCTGCCCAACTGTGCCCGCAAGGCGGCGAGCTGTTCGTTCAGCACGGCGACCTGCCGCGCCTGTTCGGCGGTACGGGCCTGTTCCTGGGTGAGTTGGCGCTGCGCCGTGGCCAGCAGGGCGGCGCGGCGCTCGGCCTCGGACAGGGCGCCTGTGGTGGCGGTTTCCGCCGCAAGCCGTGCCGCGATGGCCGCCGCAAGGTCACGGCGCACGGCCTCCATGTCTGCGCCCTGGGCTTTCAGCGCCTCCAGATCGGCCTGTGTCGTCTGCTGTGCCAGCAAGGCGGCCGCGAGGCGGGCGTCGATGTCCTTGCGGGCTGCATCGGCGGCGGCAAGTTGGGTCAGGGTGTCTTCGGCACGGCGGCGCTGATCTTCGAGGGCAAGCGTCATGGCGGTCAGTTCGGCATCCGCGGTTTCCAGGCGGTTGCGCAAGGCCTCGGCGGCAGCGGCTTCGGCGAGGCGGGCGGCCTCGGCCTCGGACAGGGTTTGCGCCTGTTCGGCCAGGCGGCGCTCGGCCTCGGACAGGGCGGTCTGGCCTTCGGCCTGCTGGCGACGCAGATCTGCCACCATCGCCTCGAGCGCCTCGCGGCGGGCAGCGGCCAGGCGGGCGGCTTCGGCGGCGGCATCCATTTCGGATCTTGCGCTGGCAAGCGCCAGGTTCAGCGCCTCTTGCTCGGACAGGAGGGCTGTGCGCGCGGCCTCGGCCTCGGCCAGCGAGGCTTGCAGGCGCGCGCCTTCGCCACGCGCGCTGTCGCGTTCGGCGATCAGGGCCAGAACCTGCTGTTCAAAGCCGGTGATACGGGTGGTCGCCGCCTCGAGTTCGGCCTGACGGGTCGCCAATTGCCCGGTCAGCGACGCGATGAGCGTGGCCTGCGCCTGCCCTTCGGCCTGGGCGGCGGAAAGTTCCTGTTCCAGGCGCGCCGCGCGGGTGGTTTCCAGCCCCAGCGCATCGGCCAGTTGGGCCACCTGCGAGGACAGCGATTCGAGTTGGCCATCCTGGGTGGTGATGGTGTCGCGCAGCACCGATTGCACGATCATGAAGACCGACAGCACAAAGATCAGCACCAGCAGAAGCGAGCCCATGGCATCGACAAAGCCGGGCCAGATGTTGTGCGACATGTTGTGCGAGGCACGCCGCCCGAGCGCCATGGGCTAGCGCCCCCCCATGCGCGACAACTGGCGGATGGATTGGGTCAGGGAGGACAGATCGGCACGCAGATCGGCGATGCTTTCCTGCCGTCCGGCGCTGAGTTCTTCGAGAACGCGCAGCAGTTGCACGTCGATCGAGCGCAGGCGCATCCGGGCCTCGGCGTCAGAGCCAAGGCCGCCATCCTGTTCAACCACCGCGACCAGCCGGTCCTGTGCCTCGGCGATGCGGGCCAGCAGGGCGGTATCCGCATCGCGTTCGGCCAGCCTGCGGAACCCTTCGGACAGCGCCTCCAGCCCGGCGCCCAGGGTTGCCCGATCTTCTGTGGCGCGCAGTTCCTGCGCCTCCAGCCGGGTGACGATCTGGTCGAGCACCTGCGCCAGGCCACTGGTATCGCCGCCCTCTCCGTCGCCGGAGGCAAGGCCGATACGGGTGATCGAGGACAGCCATTCCTCCAGCTCGCGGTAAAATCTGTTCTGGCCATGCCCGGCGAACAGTTCCAGCAGGCCCACCACCAGCGACCCTGACAGGCCCAGCAACGACGAGGAAAACGCCGTTCCCATGCCGCCCAGTTGCGCCTCGAGCCCGGTCATCAGCTTTTCAAAAACCTGGACCGCCGTCTCGCCTTCTTGCGGGGCCAGCGAGCGGATGGTCTCGACCACGCCGGGCACTGTGGTGGCCAGACCGTAAAACGTGCCAAGCAGCCCCAGGAAGATCAGCAGGTTGGCCAGGTAGCGCGCGATATCGCGGGCCTCGTCGATCCGGGTGGCGACCGAATCCAGAATGGAGCGTGTGCTGGTTGCCGAAATCTGCGTGCGCGCCCCGCGCGAGCGTAGCAGGGCCGCCAGCGGCGCCAGCAACCGGGGCGGGGCGGTGAAATCCAGCCCTGGCCGATGGGCGGCAAAATCCTCCAGCCAACTGACAGAGATCATCAGCTGATAGACTTGCCAGAAACAGGCCAGCACCCCGATCAGGAAGACAAAGGCGATGAAGCCGTTCAGCCAGGGATTGGTCAGGAATATTCCCTCGACCGCGGAATGGATGACCCACGCCCCGCTGGCGACAAGCGCGATGACCACCAGCATCGCCACGATCTGGCGAACTGGCTGGGTGAACAGCGCGACATCGCGCGCGGACTTTTCGGAAAGCATAGTCAACGGTTTGGTCTGCCCTGTGCCCTGCCCGATTATGCGCCGCATCCTAGGCTGCGGTGCTGCAACTGCCAACAGGCATTCGCATCGGCGGCACGGGATGTTGTTGCCGCGCACTGGCCAGACCGTGGCGCCGCGGCTATCGTCGGGGAGTCATACAAGGAAAGGCCGCGCCATGACCCCGCAGGATGCCTCGCGCCGGATGCGCGAACTGTGTTCGCTGGCGCCGGTCGTGCCGGTGCTGGTGATTGACGACATCTCCCATGCGCGCCCGCTTGCCGCGGCGTTGGTGGCCGGCGGGTTGCCCGTGCTGGAGGTGACGTTGCGGACGCCAGTTGCGTTGCAGGCGATCCGCGAGATGGCCTTGGTGCCGGGCGCCGTGGTGGGGGCTGGCACCGTGCTGGGCGCCCGAGATGTGGCCGCGGCCAGGGCGGCAGGCGCGCGGTTCGCCGTCTCTCCGGGTGCCACGCCTGCCTTGCTGGCGGCCTGCGAGGCCGAGGATATGCCGATCTTGCCCGGCGCGGCCACCGCATCGGAGGTGATGACCTTGCTGGACCGGGGGTATGACATGGCCAAGTTCTTTCCTGCCGATGCGATCGGCGGCGCCCCGGCGCTGCGGGCGCTTGGCGGGCCGCTGCCGCAGATGGCCTTTTGCCCGACAGGGGGAATCGGGGCCGATACGGCGGCGGAGTATCTGGCGCTGCCCAATGTGATCTGCGTGGGCGGTAGCTGGATAGCGCCCAAGGGTTTGGTGCACCGCAAGGACTGGCGCGCGATCCAATCGCTGGCGCAGGCGGCCAAAGACCTGCAACCCGCCGGAAAGTAGTGCAGAGTGCCGCGTGACACCGGCCAGTGCGCCTGCCAGTTTCACGCCGGAACAAAGGAGACAGCCATGGCCCATGAGATCACATTGATCGGCGCCCCCGTGGACGAAGGTCAAAGCCGGGCGGGTTGCCTGATGGGACCTGCCGCCTATCGCGTCGCGGGCATCGCGGCGGCAATCCGCGAACTGGGCCATGATGTCGAGGATATCGGCGATATCGGCCACGGCCCCCTGCCCGAGGTCGCGGCGCCCAACCCTGCGGTGCATCATCTGGCGGAATGCGTCGGCTGGACCCGTACGCTGGCCGACGCCGGGCGGGCGGCGATGGATCGGGGGCGGTTTCCGATATTCATGGGCGGCGACCATGCCCTGTCCATGGGGTCGGTTGCCGGTGTGGCCGCCTATGCGGCGGCGGCGGGGCGGCCGCTGTTCGTGCTGTGGCTGGATGCGCATTCCGATTTTCACACGCCGCTGACCACCACATCGGGCAATCTGCACGGCACGCCGGTCGCCTATCTGTCGGGCCTGCCGGGATTTGAGGCGTTTCCCGACTTTCCGGCCCCCGTCCCGCCCGAGCGGGTCTGTCTCTATGGCATCCGCTCCGTCGATCCGGCCGAACATCGCGCGCTCAAGGCACATGGCATTCCGGTGAACGACATGCGGGTGCTGGACGAAAACGGCATCGTGGCGCCGCTGCGCGCCTTTCTGGATCAGGTCGCAGCCCAGAACGGGATGCTGCATGTGTCGCTGGATGTCGATTTCCTTGATCCCTCGATCGCACCGGCAGTCGGGACCACCGTTCCGGGCGGCACCACCTTTCGCGAAGCGCATCTGGTGATGGAACTGCTGCACGAAAGCGGGTTGGTCACCAGTCTGGACATGGTGGAACTGAACCCCTTTCTGGACGAACGGGGGCGCACCGCAAAGCTGATGGTCGATCTGGTGGGCAGCCTGATGGGTCGCAAGGTCTTTGACCGGCCAACCCGCAGCTTCGGCTAGCGCCCCGGTTCCACACCGGGACGCCCGCCTGTCACAACAACGAGACCTCGCGCGGGTCGAACGTATCGAACCGCACGCCCAGCAGAATGATGCGCAAGTCCTCTTCCGGACCGATCAGCAACAGCGTGCTCTTGCCCTTGGCGTAAGAGCGCGCCTCGACCTCTCGGTCGGCGACGTCAAAGCCCCAGACGATGATGCGGTCCTCGGACGCGACGTAATCGTGAATCCGGGTCTCGCCCCGCGTCTCGCTGGCAAGGAAATGGAATGTATCGGCGCCTGCGCCGCCATACAGGCGATCATGCCCATGTCCGGCGTAAAGCTGGTCATTGCCGTCGCCACCGCGCAGCACGTCATTGCCGGAACCGCCGTAAAGCCGGTCATTATCGGCCCCGCCGTTCAGCGTGTCTGCGCCTTGGCCGCCATACAGCAGGTCGGGATTGGCCTCGCCGATCAGCAGATCGTCACCGTCCCCGCCATCGAGCGTATCGAACCCCGCGCCACCATTCAGCGTATCGTTGCCCGCCCCGCCGAACAGGCTGTCCGAACCTGCAAGCCCGTGAAGGACATCATCCCCCTGCCCGCCATGGAGGGTATCCCAGCCCGAGAAAACCGCGTCGCGGTCCGCCCCGAACAAGGTGTCGTTGCCCGCACCGCCCCGGATCAGCATATGCCCCTGATCGCCGCCAAAGATCCGGTCGTCGCCGCCGCCGCCATCCAGCGTGTCGCTGCCAAGGCCGCCGAAGATCACATCATTGCCCGCACCACCAAACAGCCGGTCGCGGCCCGTACCGCCATAGACGCGATCGTTGCCATTCTCGCCACGCAGCAGATCCTCGCCAGTGCCGCCATACAGCGTGTCGCCCCCTGCACCTCCGTATACCGTGTCATTTCCCCAGCCGCTTTCGTCCTTGAGATCGCCCCAGATCCGGTCCTGCCCCGCGCCGCCCCACAGCCGGTCGTGCCCCCGCGCGCCGATCAGCCGGTCGTTTCCATCGCCGCCCTGAATGCGGTCGTCGTCATTTCCACCCGAGATGGAATCGTTCCCGCCACCGCCTTGCAGGCGGTTCTGCCCGCCGATCCCGCCGATCAGCGTGTCATTGCCGCGCCCGCCTGACAGCGTGTCGGAAGAATTGCCGCCGATCAGCAGGTCGCGCCCGCTGCCGCCGCTCAGGTCGTTCGCGCTGCGGATGCCCAGAATGGTATCTGCCCCGTCGCCGCCCTGCACCGCCAGCACGCCATCGCGCATCTGCCAGACCAGATTGTCACGGGCGGCAGCCGTGCCGTAAAGGTGCTGCAAGGCGGCGATGTCCAGCGGCCCCAGATCCGACCGCGTACCGCCCGACCAGTTGTAGGACATCACGGTCATCGCCGTGGTGTCCAGATCCGCCGCCAGCCGCGGGTCGCCATCGAACGGATGTTTCAGGCCGACCGCGTGCCCCAGTTCGTGCAACAGGACATGAAAGGCCGATGTGCCCGGCGCAAAGCCCCCCGTCTGGTCGATCACCATCCGCCCCGTTCCAAAGAACCCGCTGACCGAAACCGCCGGATAGCTGGCCCATCCCCCCCAGGGCGAACCGGATGTTCCAAAGACCTGCACCATGGCATCGGTGCCCGAGGTTTCGACGAAGATCACCCCCGTGACGGCGGACAGCACCTCCATCGCCAGCCGGGTGCTGGCGCGCTGCGTGGCATCAAAGCTCCAGTATCCGTCATTGTCATAGGGCCGATATTCCGCCGCCGACGGCAATTCCGCCGTGGCCAGAAAGCTGTAGCTGACAAAGACCGGCGTCCCCAGATCTGCCCGCGCATTGTAGCGGGCCGAAGGGCTGGCGGTATAGGCAAGCAGCGCGGCAAAGTCGCGCACCTCGGCAAAGGACAGCACCGGGCCGGCCTCTTGCGTTGGTGGGGTCAAACCCCCGGCAGGGTCATTGTCGCAGCCGGTCGCGCCGGTACAGGACCACTGGAAACAGGCAAGACACATCGGAAAATTCCCTCGGGTAATGTCGCTACGTAGCGGCAGGGTTGCCGGATTTTCGCCAAAGCGCAACAATATGTCGGCCTGCGCCATGCTGGCGCACCCCTGCGCATTGGCAATCGTTGTAATAGTTGCGAAACATTTCCCTGTCACGGGGGCCGCGAGTCACGCGCCGCGCAGCCAAAGGGGGAACCGCATGAGCTATACATCCGTCTATTCTGCATGGGCCGCAGATCCCGAAGGGTGGTGGATGGAACAATCCCGCGCCATCGACTGGGTCACGCCGCCGTCCAGGGCGCTGTTCGCGGACAAGGCACCGATCTACGAATGGTTCTCG
This sequence comes from Gemmobacter megaterium, assembly GCF_900156815.1. Taxonomy (GTDB): domain Bacteria; phylum Pseudomonadota; class Alphaproteobacteria; order Rhodobacterales; family Rhodobacteraceae; genus Wagnerdoeblera; species Wagnerdoeblera megaterium. Next base: position 367,181 of record NZ_FTOT01000001.1, on the reverse strand, counting down.
GACGGTTTGGTCAACACATGCTGGAACGCGGTGGACCGGCACGTGGCTGCCGGACGTGGCGCGCAGGTGGCGATCATCCATGACAGCCCGGTCACCGGAACGATCCACAGGATCACCTATGCAGAGTTGCAGGACCGCGTCGCCCGGCTGGCCGGCGCCCTTGCGGCAAGGGGGATCACCAAGGGCGACAGGGTCATCATCTATATGCCGATGATCCCCGAGGCATTGGAGGCGATGCTGGCCTGCGCGCGGATCGGTGCAATCCATTCCGTGGTGTTCGGCGGATTTGCGGCGGCCGAATTGGCCACCCGGATCGAGGATGCCAGGCCAAAGGCGATCATCGCCGCCAGTTGCGGGATCGAGCCGAACCGCGTGGTGCATTACAAGCCGCTTCTGGACGGCGCTATCGACCTTGCCGCCCACAAGCCTGACTTTTGCGTGATCTTTCAGCGTGAACAAGAGGTTGCCCGCCTTGTCGATGGCCGCGATCTGGATTGGCACGGGTTCCAGTATGGCGTTCCCCCCGCCGATTGCGTCCCGGTCGAGGGCAACCACCCGGCCTATATTCTCTATACCTCCGGCACGACGGGCCAGCCCAAGGGCGTGGTGCGCCATACCGGCGGCCATCTGGTCGCGCTGCACTGGTCGATGAAGAACATCTTCGGCGTGGATCCCGGAGAGGTGTTCTGGGCCGCGTCCGATGTCGGCTGGGTCGTCGGTCACAGCTATATCTGCTACGCGCCGCTGATCCATGGCAACACCACCATCGTGTTCGAAGGCAAGCCGGTCGGCACCCCCGATGCAGGCACCTTCTGGCGCGTGATCCAGGATCATCGGGTGGCCAGCTTCTTCACCGCCCCGACCGCCTTCCGCGCGATCAAGCGCGATGATCCCGAAGGCAAGCTGGTAGGCGACTATGACCTGAGTTCCCTGCGCGCCTTGTATCTGGCCGGGGAACGCGCGGATCCCGATACGATCCTTTGGGCGCAGGACAAGCTGAAAGTGCCGGTGATCGACCATTGGTGGCAGACCGAAACCGGCTGGCCCATCGCCGCGAACCCGGCTGGTCTGGAATTGTTGCCGGTCAAGTTGGGCAGCCCATCGGTCGCCATGCCGGGGTATGATGTGCAGGTGCTGGACGAAGGCGGGCACCCCGTCCCGCGCGGCACGCTGGGCGCAATCGCGGTCAAGCTGCCCTTGCCGCCGGGCACCCTGCCCACCTTGTGGAACGCGGAAGGCAGGTTCCGCGCGGCCTATCTGTCGCATTTTCCGGGGTATTACGAAACCGGCGACGCGGGCTATATGGACGAGGACGGCTATCTCTACATCATGGCGCGGACGGATGACGTGATCAACGTCGCAGGCCACCGCCTGTCAACCGGCGCCATGGAAGAGGTGCTGGCCGGCCATCCCGACGTTGCCGAATGTGCGGTGATCGGCGTGGCCGATACGCTCAAGGGTCAGTCGCCCGTGGGCTTTCTGTGCCTGAACAAGGGCTGCAACCGCCCCTATCCCGAAATCGTCGCCGAGACGGTCAAGCTGGTGCGCGAAAAGATCGGCCCGGTGGCCGATTTCAAGAAAGCCGTGGTGGTTGAGCGGCTGCCCAAGACGCGGTCGGGCAAAATCCTGCGGGCAACCATGGTCAAGATCGCCGATGGCGAAACCTTCAAGGTGCCTGCCACCATCGACGACCCGGCAATTCTGGATGAAATCCGCGCGGCACTGCGCGGCATCGGCTACGCGGGCGGCTAGGCTGCCTGCTCACGGCCCGGCGCATGGGCCGTGAGCGCATTTTTGACCAACCTTTCAACTCTAGGGCTTTCCGAGAGCGCCGCGCTCGCCTAGAGTTTGAACATGTTCACGGACAAGCGCGCCCCGATCAGACCTTGGCACGCGGCGTCATCAGGAGGCGTGATGGACCGCGACCCTATGCCCGTGCCCGCGGATTCCGCCGAGACTCTCGATCATGTGTTTCTCGCGCCCGAGCTCGACCACGACGAATTCGAACATCTGATGAGCCTGGCCGGGCCGAAGTATTCCGCGGAACTCCTGTCCCGACTGATGGCCGACCTGAGCAGCGTGCATCAGCACCTCGTGGCATCGCAGGCCGGCCCGGATTGGGCGGTCCTGCACGCGCAGACCCACATTCTGGCCGCGATGGCGGGGTCGGTCGGCGCGCGGCGCCTGCAATATCTGGCCCAGGCGGCGAACCGTCTGAACGACACAAGCGGCGCGGCACTGCTGGAACGGTTGATGCCACCCATGCTGACGCAGGTGCAGACGCTTCACCGCATGGTTGCCGCACGACACGCTGGATTGCCTGCATGACCGACGCCCCGACACTGCTTCTGGTCGAGGATACCGCCTCGCTTCAGGTCGTCTACCGATCCGTGCTGGAGGCAGCGGGCTACCGGGTGGAGGTCGCACCGGACGGCACGTCGGGCTTGACCGCATTCCGGCGCCTGCGTCCTGCGGCGGTGCTGCTGGACATCATGTTGCCGGACCGCGACGGTCTGACCGTGATGCAGGAAATGCTGGAAGAACAGCCCGACGCGCGCATCATCGTGATCACCTCAAACGGTTCGATCAACAAGGCGGTCGAGGCGATGCGCGGCGGTGCGCAGGATTTTCTGGTCAAACCCTTTGACGAGGCCCGGTTCCTGGCTGCGGTGCGCAATGCGCTGCGATCAGACCAGCCCGCGTCGGCGCCGGCACCTGCCACACTCTCGAAACCGGCCCCGGCCGGGTTTCGCGGGCTTTTGGGCTCATCACCCGCCATCCGCCAGGTCGAGGATCGCGTGCGCTCTGTCGCGCGCTCGATGGCCAGCGTGTTCATCACTGGCGAAAGCGGCACCGGCAAGGAACTGTGCGCGCAGGCAATCCACGACCTGTCACCGCGCGCGCGGGGGCCGTTCATCGTGCTGAACTGCGGGGCTATCCCCGCCGATCTGATGGAATCCGAGGTCTTTGGCCACATTCGCGGCGCCTTTCCCGGTGCAGTGAACGACAAGGCGGGCGCGGCGGTCGTCGCCGATGGCGGCACGCTGTTTCTGGACGAAATCTGCGAGATGGATCTGGCCTTGCAGCCCAAAATCCTGCGGTTCCTGCAAACCTCGTCGGTCACGCCGGTGGGCGCCGCCCGGCCGCGGCGGGTGGATGTCCGCATCATCTGCGCCACCAACCGCGACCCGACCGATGCCGTCCGGCGCGGGATCCTGCGCGAGGATCTGTACTATCGCCTGCATGTCGTTCCCATCCGTATGCCGGCCCTGCGCGACAGAGGCGACGATGTGATCGGCATCGCCGAGGCGGCCCTGGCAAGCTATGCCGTCGAGGAGGGGCGCCGCTTCACCGGCCTGACCGACGAGGTGCGCAAGCTGTTCCTCGGCCTGCCCTGGCCCGGCAATGTGCGGCAGGTGCTGAACGTGATGCGGAATGTCGTCGTGCTGCATGATGGCGAGCTTGTGACCGCCGAAATGCTGCCGGATGATCTTATGGTGCCGCAACAAGCCCCGCCGCCGCCCATGGCCGCGGCTGCGCCGGTTTCCGAGGCGGCACACTCCGACGAGTTGGCGGAACTGCTGGCAGGGCGGACCCTGGCGCAGATCGAACGACTGGCGGTCGAAGCCGCCATCAGCCGCCACAGCGGATCGCTGCCCCGCGCTGCGCGGGAACTGGGCGTTGCCGCCTCGACCCTGTACCGCAAGCGCGAGGGCTGGGCCTCAGACAGCTAGCGGCCAGGGTTGCGCCGGGGCGCGGCCTTTGCCCCCGGCGTGTTTCGCGGGCCAAGCCAGACCGGCCGGCCTGTCGTCATTCAGCGGCGACGCGGCTGCGTTTCAACAGCGGACCCAGATAGCGGCCGGTGTGGCTGCGCGGGTTCGCCGCGACATCCTCGGGTGTGCCGGTCGCCACCACTTCGCCGCCGCCATCGCCGCCTTCGGGGCCGATGTCGATGACCCAGTCAGCGGTTTTGACCACATCCAGATTGTGTTCGATGACCACCACCGTATTGCCCTGTTCCACCAGTTCGTGCAGCACGTCCATCAGCTTGCGCACATCCTCGAAATGCAGCCCCGTGGTGGGTTCATCCAGAATATACAACGTGCGCCCGGTGGCCCGGCGTGCCAGTTCCTTGGACAGCTTGACGCGCTGTGCCTCGCCGCCCGACAGGGTCGTGGCCTGTTGGCCGACCTTGATATAGCCAAGGCCAACACGGTTCAGCGCCTCCATCTTGTCGCGGATGGCGGGGACGGCGGCAAAGAAATCGCGCGCATCCTCGCAGGTCATGTCCAGCACATCGGCGATGGATTTGCCCTTGAACCTGATCTCCAGCGTTTCGCGGTTGTAGCGCCGCCCCTTGCAGGTTTCGCATTCGACATAAACATCGGGCAGGAAGTGCATCTCGATCTTGATGACGCCATCGCCCTGACAGGCCTCGCACCGCCCGCCCTTGACGTTGAAGCTGAAGCGACCGGGCTTGTAGCCGCGCGCCTTCGCCTCGGGCAGGCCAGAGAACCAGTCGCGGATCGGATCGAAGGCCCCGGTATAGGTCGCGGGGTTCGAGCGCGGGGTGCGCCCGATCGGGCGCTGGTCGATGTCGATCACCTTGTCGAGCTGTTCGAAGCCCTTGATCGTCTCGCAGGGGGCCGGGGTTTCGCGCGCGCCGTTCAGCCGGATCGCGGCGGATTTGTACAGCGTTTCGATGGTCAGGGTCGACTTGCCGCCACCCGATACCCCGGTCACGCAGATGAACTTGCCCAAGGGAAAATCGACTGTCAGGTTCTTGAGGTTGTTGCCGGTCGCGCCGACCACGGTCAGTTTCTTGCCATTGCCTTTGCGCCGGGTGGCGGGCACGGCGATTTCCCGGCTGCCCGACAGATACTGCCCGGTCAGGCTGGCAGGATCGGCGGCGATCTGGTCGGGGGTGCCATGGGCAATCACCCGGCCGCCGTGCACGCCAGCGCCGGGGCCGATGTCGAAGACGTAATCCGCCTCGCGGATCGCATCCTCGTCATGTTCGACCACCAGAACAGTATTGCCCTGATCGCGCAGCCCCTTGAGCGTAGCCAGAAGCCGGTCATTGTCGCGCTGATGCAGGCCGATGCTGGGTTCGTCCAGCACATAAAGCACCCCGGTCAGCCCCGATCCGATCTGGCTGGCCAGCCGGATACGCTGGCTTTCGCCGCCCGACAGGGTGCCCGCATTGCGCGACAGGGTCAGGTATTCCAGCCCGACATTGTTGAGAAACCCCAGCCGCTCGCGGATTTCCTTGACGATGGCGCGGGCGATTTCCTGGCGCTGCGGCGTCAGGGTTTCCATGACCCCTTCGATCCAGGCCAGCGCCTCGCGGATGGATTTCTGCACCACCTGGCCCACATGATGCCCGGCGATCCTGACCGCCAGCGCCTCGGGCTTCAGCCGGTAGCCGCCGCAGGCGTGGCAGGCGCGGTTGTTCTGATACCGCTCCATCTCTTCGCGCGACCAGGCGCTGTCGGTTTCCTTGTAGCGGCGTTCCATGTTCGGGATCACACCTTCGAAGGTGCGCGTCACCTGATACACCCGCCCGCCCTCGTCATAGCGAAAGGGAATCTCCTCGCCCTTGGAGCCATAGAGGAACATCTGCCGGACGTTCTCGGGCAGATCCTTCCACTTTTTCTTGCGGTCGAACTTGTAGTGATTGGCCAGTGCCTCGATGGTCTGGACGAAATAGGGGGTTTTCGATTTGGCCCATGGGGCGATGGCGCCTTGCAGCAGGGTCAGGCCCTGATCCGGCACCACAAGGCGTTCGTCAAAGAACAGCTCTACCCCCAGCCCGTCGCAGACCGGACAGGCGCCAAAGGGCGCGTTGAAGGAAAACAGCCGCGGCTCGATTTCCGGGATGGTGAACCCACTGACCGGACAGGCGAATTTCTCGGAAAACACCATGCGCTCGGGCTCGCCCTCTGCCGGAGCGGTTTCCAGAAAGGCAATTCCGTCAGCAAGGTTCAACGCGGTGCGAAAGCTGTCGGCCAGCCGCACTTCCAGCCCTTCGCGCACCACGATACGATCGACGACCACGTCGATGTCATGGCGGAACTTCTTGTCCAGCTCGGGCGGTTCGTCCAGTTCGTAGAACGTGCCATCCACCTTGACGCGCTGGAACCCCTGCTTGCGCAGCTCCAGCATTTCCTTGCGGTATTCGCCCTTGCGGTCACGGATGATGGGCGCCAGCAGATAGCCGCGCGTGCCTTCGGGCAGGGTCATCACCCTGTCCACCATGTCCTGCACCTGCATCGCCTCGATCGGCAGGCCGGTGGCAGGGGAATAGGGAATGCCGACGCGGGCGAACAGCAGGCGCAGGTAATCGTAGATCTCTGTCACCGTGCCAACAGTGGATCGCGGGTTCTTGCTGGTGGTCTTTTGTTCGATGGAAATTGCCGGGGAGAGACCGCTGATATGGTCCACATCCGGCTTTTGCATCATGTCCAGGAACTGGCGCGCATAGGCCGACAGCGATTCCACATAGCGCCGCTGCCCTTCGGCATAGATCGTGTCAAATGCCAGGCTGGATTTGCCCGACCCTGACAGCCCGGTGATCACCACAAGCTGATCGCGCGGAATGTCCACGTCGATGCCCTTGAGGTTATGTTCGCGCGCGCCGCGCACCTCGATGAACTTCTGTTCCGCCATCTGACACCCCTGGGCACCCTTGCTGCCATGACATAGTGCGAAATCGGCTCCGCGCCAACCGGAAAACGTGAACGATAAGTGAACAGGCGGAATATGACGATGCGGGGCCACAACACATTCTGAATTTCGAATATATTTCTCCCGCTCCCCCCCTTGCATCCTCTCTGGCTTGCGACAGATAGGACGGCAATCCGTCAACGAAAGGCACCTCCATGTTCGGCTTTTCCCGCTCCTCTCGCCCCGCCGTGGGCCGCATCTCGCCCAAGGAGGCCGTCGCGCGGCATGGCAAGGGCGAACTGACCGTCATCGACGTGCGCGACATTTCGGAAGTGCGGGCTTCGGGAACCGCCTCGGGCGGGATTCATGTGCCGCTGATGCGGCTGGCGATGGTGGCGGATCCGCGGCACCCGGACCACCTGCCGCAGTTGGATCCGGCGCGTCCCGTGGCGCTGTTCTGTGCCGCTGGCGGGCGGTCGCAAATGGGGTGCGAGATACTGGCCAAGCTGGGATATGCCGAAGTCTACAACATCGGCGGCTTTGGCGACTGGTGCGCCGGTGGCGGCAAGGTGGCGCGCTGAGCCGCCCCCGCGCGCGGGGCGCCGCGGCTGACGCCACCTCCAGCGGTATCCGTCAACACCCCCCGAGCGCCCTGCACCAACGGGGGCGGGCCATCGGCCCGCCCCCGTTCTGCGGCAAGACTGGATCGGACCTGCCGGTTACATCGCCGTCCAGCCGCCATCCACGCTGATCGTGGTGCCGGTGATCTGGGCGGCGGCGTCGGAACACAGGAACACCGCCGTTCCGCCGATCTGTTCGACGGTGGCGAAATCCCCCGAAGGCTGGCGCGACAGCATGACGTTCTTGATCACGTCCTCGCGGCTCATGTTGTGGACCTTCATCTGGTCGGGGATCTGTTTTTCAACGATGGGCGTCAGCACATAGCCGGGGCAGATCGCATTGCAGGTGATCCCCTGCCCGGCACATTCCAGCGCCGTCGTCTTGCTAAGCCCCACGACCCCATGCTTGGCCGCAACATAGGCCGACTTGAACGGCGACGCGGTCAGGCCATGGGCCGAGGCCACGTTGATCACCCGTCCCCAGCCCTTGGCCCGCATCCCCGGCAGCGCCGCCGCCGTGGTATGGAACGCCGAGGACAGGTTGATGGCAATGATCGCATCCCAGCGTTCCACCGGGAATTCGTCGATCGGGGCGACGAACTGAATCCCCGCGTTGTTCACCAGAATATCGCAGCCGCCTGCCTGTTCGATCAGGGCGCGGCAGTCGTCCCCCTTGGACATGTCTGCGCGGATGTAGCGTACCGGCACACCATGGTCCGCCGCCAGTTTCGCGGCCAGCGCGTGATCCTCGGGCGTGTCGGTGAAGGAATTGATCACCACCTCTGCCCCGGCCTTCGCCAACTCTACCGCGACGCCCAGACCGATCCCGGAATTCGATCCGGTCACGATTGCGCGTTTACCCTTCAAGGCCATGGCACCCTCCGTGATTTGTGCGTAGGCAGCATAGGCAATGGATCGGGCAATGCCAGAGGGCGGGTGACCAGACCGGGTGGCGCGGCACCAAAAAAAACGCCCGCGCAAGGCGGGCGTTGAGTATTGAGGCAGGTTTCATACAGGCAAGAAACCTATCGAGCAGTGCCTTACATATACGCTGCAACATGCCGGATTCCAACCCAAAAGTTTGCACGGCCGATCACGACCGCGTATCACGGGGGCCAACGAAAGAAGGGCGAAGGACATTGTTGACAGAATGACAGGTGATTTTTTCCGCAAGGCGATCATGGGTCTGACCGTCGTTTCGGCGCTCGCGGCGGTTGCACCGGCCAGGGCCGATTCTTCGGATCCGGTCACTACAAGCCATGGTATCGCAATGCACGGTTCCCCGGCCCTGACCCCGGATTTTGTGGCCCTGCCCCAGGTCAATCCCGATGCGCCCAAGGGTGGCCGCATCGTGATGGGCGAGGTTGGCGGGTTCGATTCGCTCAATCCTTTCACGACGCTGGGCCGGGCACCAAGCTGGGTTTCACCCCTGACGGTCGAGACCCTGATGGGCCGCGCCTGGGACGAGCCCTTTAGCGTCTATGGCTGGCTGGCGGAAAGCATCACCACGAACGACTCACGAACCTTTGTCGAATTCACCCTGCGCGACGGGGGGCGATTCGCAGATGGCAGCCCCGTGACGGTCGACGATGTGCTCTGGTCCTTCGATGCACTGGCCACCGCGCACCCGCGCTATGCCGCCGCCCATGCCAAGGTCAGCCGGGCCTATGCGACGGGTCCGCGCAGCGTGAGGTTCGACTTTGCCGAACCGGACCGGGAACTGCCGCTGATCCTTGGCCTGCGCCCCGTGCTCAGCCGCAAGGACTGGCAAGGGCGCGACCTGACGGCCTCGGACATGCGGGCGCCGCTGGGATCGGGGCCCTATGCGGTTGCGGCGGTGGATCCGGGCCGGTCGATCACTTTTCGCAAACGCGAGGACTGGTGGGCAAGGGATCTGCCCCTGATGCGCGGCCAGCACAATTTCGACGAGGTGAAGATCGAATATTTCGCCGATGGATCGGTGATGTTCGAAGCGTTCAAGGCGGGCGAGATCATGGTCTTCCGCGAAGGACAGGCCAGCCGCTGGATGACCGGCTACGACTTTGCCCGCATCCGCGACGGATCGGTGGTCAAGTCGGAAATCCCCCATGGCCGCCCGGCGATGATGACCGGGCTTGCAATGAACAGCCGCCGGCCGGCGCTGGCCGACTGGCGGGTGCGACAGGCATTGATCGACAGTTTCAACTTCGAGTTCCTCAATGCCACGATCAACGGCGGCAGCGAGCCGCGTGCACAATCGTGGTTCTGGAACTCGGATCTGTCGATGGGCACCGGCGCCGCCTCGGAGGAGGTGCGCGCGTTGCTCGCCCCCTTTGCCGACAGCCTGCCCCCGGATGCGCTGGAGGATCTGGCGCTGCCGGTATCGGATGGCTCTGAAGCCAACCGCGCGGGCGTGCGTCGGGCCGACCGACTGTTGCAAGCGGCAGGCTGGACGGTTCGGAACGGCCAACGGACATCTGCCACCGGCGAGCCGCTGGCCTTTGACGTCCTTGTGCCGATCGGTGGGGCCGAGATGCGCGCCGTGGTGACCATCTGGATCCGCGCGCTGGACCGGCTGGGCATCAGCGCCCGTCTGGTCGCAGTGGACGATGCGCAGATGAACGCCCGTTTGCGGGACTATGATTTCGACATCACGCCCATCGTGCGCGCCAATTCGCTCAGCCCAGGCATCGAGCAACTGCTGTACTGGGGTCGCGCCGGTGTGACCCAGCCGGGCACGCGCAACATTGCCGGGGTCGACAGCCCTGCGGTCGAGGCGATGATCGCCGCAATGCTGGAAGCGCGCACGCCGCAAGAGTTCCGCGCCGCGGTCCGGGCGCTGGACCGCGCGCTGATGGCCGGTCGCCATGTCATTCCGATGTGGTTTGCCGACCGCTCGCGGCTGGCGCATGACAGGCGGCTGCACCATGCCACGGACCGGCTGCCGGTGTATGGCGATGCGGCGGGCTTTTTGCCCGATATCTGGTGGTGGCAGGACTGACAGTGCCACCGCTCGCGCATCTGTGAGACGGAAATGGGGGGTCCGCCCCCTGCCCGGCTTGGCAGCCCGACTTTGACCGGGATATTCATATCAGAGCGAAACCGCATTCCGGCGTACCGGAAGCAGATGAGGCAGAGAGATGACACGGATGATGCTTGGCGCGCTGGTCGCGCTCGCCCTGGCCGGGTGCAATACGGTGGATGGCGTCGGGCGCGATGTTTCCGGCGCGGCCCAGCGGGTCGGCGCCTGGTTCTGAGGCCGGTTGACCTTGGCGGCGCCGCGCGCAAGGATTTGACATGCGCCGCACCGACCGCCTGTTCGACCTGATCCAGATCCTGCGCGACGGGCGGCTGCACCGTGCCTCGGAAATGGCAGAGCGGCTGGGCGTCTCGGTGCGCACCATCTGGCGCGACATGGCAACGCTCATGGCCAGCGGAATGCCGGTCGAGGGGGAACGCGGCGTCGGCTATATCCTGCGCGCCCCGATCACCTTGCCCCCGATGATCCTGACCGGAGACGAGATCGAGGCGCTGCGGGCCGGGGTGCGTCTGGTGGCCGAAGGCAGCGACCCGGCGCTGGCCCGCGCGGCCCGCAGCCTGGCCGCCAAGATTGCCTCGGTGACGCCTGCGCCGCCCGAAGGCGACGATCTGTTCGATTTCACCGGGCGCGAGACCGGCAGGGCCGCCGCGCTGATGCCTGCGATCCGCAGTGCCATCGCCAGCCGCGAGCGGCTGACCATCAGCTATATCGACCCCGAGGGCCGCGAAAGCCACCGCGACATCCGCCCCCTGGCGCTGGAGATGGAGGGCCGGGTCTGGACGCTGGCGGCCTGGTGCGACCTGCGCGGCGGGTTCCGCAGTTTCCGCATCGACCGGATCGTTGCCCTGTCCGGCACGGGCGAGACCTTTGCGCGGGAAAAAGGATGCGAGTTGGCAGACTATCGCGCGGCGATGGCGCCCGGCGCCTGAGCGCTGCTTGCGCAATGCGCCGCTTCCCGCCATGGTCGCGCCGGTTCACGACGGGAGATTTCCGATGACCAGCATGACTGTCACCGCTGGCCCCTTTGCGGGGCAGAAGCCCGGCACTTCGGGCCTGCGCAAGAAAACCGCGCAATTCCGCGCGCCGCATTATCTGGAGTGCTTTGTCCAGGCGATCTTTGAGGCCATCGACGCGCCGGGCAAGGTGCTGGTGCTGGGGGGCGATGGCCGGTTCTTCGGGCGCGAGGCAGCGGCTGTCATCCTGCGGATGGCGGCAGCGAATGGTGTGGCACGGGTCATCCTTGGCCAGGGCGGGCTGCTGTCCACCCCGGCGGCCTCGCACCTTATCCGGCTGAACGGGGCGGATGGCGGGATCATCCTGTCGGCCAGCCACAATCCCGGCGGCGAGACCGGGGATTTCGGTGTCAAATACAACATCGCCAATGGAGGCCCCGCCCCCGAGGCGGTGACGGCGGCAATTCATGCGGCCAGCGAAACCCTGACCGGATACCGTATCTCCGACGCCCCGGCCCCGGACCTCGACCGGCTGGGCGAAACCCTGCTGGACGGCATGGTCGTGCAGGTGGTCGATCCGGTTCTCGACTATGCCGAACTGATGGAGCGGCTGTTCGACTTTCCCGCCATCGCGCGGATGATCGCGGGCGGGTTTACCCTGCGATTTGACGCGATGTGCGCCGTCACCGGCCCCTATGCGGTGGAAATTCTGGAACGCCGACTGGGCGCGGCACCGGGGTCGGTGGTGAATGCCGTTCCCCTACCCGATTTCGGCGGGATGCACCCGGACCCGAACCCGACATGGGCCTCGGATCTCTACGAGCGGATGATGTCGCCCGAGGGGCCGGATTTCGGCGCCGCCTCGGACGGCGACGGCGATCGCAACATGGTGCTGGGGCGTGGCATCTATGTGACCCCCTCGGATTCGCTGGCGGTCCTGGCGGCCCATGCCCATCTGGCCCCCGGCTACTCTGGCGGGATCAAGGGGATTGCCCGGTCGATGCCCACCTCTACGGCCGCCGACCGCGTGGCCGAGGCGCTGGGGATCGAGGCGCATGAAACGCCGACCGGATGGAAGTTCTTTGGCACGCTGCTGGATGCCGGCAGGGCGACGATCTGCGGCGAAGAGAGCTTTGGCACCGGGTCAGATCATGTCCGCGAAAAGGACGGGCTCTGGGCCGTGTTGCTGTGGCTGAACATCCTGGCGGCAACTGGCCAGGGCGTGGACGCGCTGTTGGCCGCGCATTGGCGACGGTTCGGGCGCGTCTTCTATTCGCGCCACGATTACGAGGCGTTGCCCGTAGCCCAGGCCGAAGCGGTGATGGCAGAGTTGCGCGGCCAGTTGGACAGCCTGCCCGGCAGATCGGCCGGTGGGCTGCGCATCGTGGCGGCGGACGACTTTGCCTACGCCGATCCGGTCGATGGCTCTGTCACCACAGGTCAGGGGCTGCGGGTTCTGTTCGAGGGCGGCGCGCGGTTCGTGCTGCGGCTGTCGGGCACCGGAACCGAAGGCGCGACGCTGCGGCTGTATCTGGAATGGCCCTGCAACGATCCTGACCAGTTCGAGACCGAGACTCGCACCATGCTTGCCCCGGTGATCGCCGCCGCAGAGGCGCTGGCCGGGATCGCCCGCCACACCGGGCGCACGGAACCTGATGTGATCACCTGACATCAGCGCATGTCATGGGCTGGCAGGGATTGGTCCTCACCTGCCAGCCCAGGCGGGCGCGCAGTCCCAGCGCGGGGCCGGGGTCAGCCCCCGGCAGCCCCGCTTTGCAAAAGCGCGTTGACCGGCGCGGGCTGCGCCGCAGCGGCAGCCGGGGTGGCGGTGGTCGCGGCAGCATCGGATCTGACGGGGGCTGCACCTGCACGGCGCGGGGCAAAGCCGATCGGCGCATCTGACAGCAGGCGGCGCAATTCCTGTTCGTCATCGGCATCGCAGGCCGCTTGCAGGTCGTTCAGCAGTGCCGATAACCGAACCCAATCCAGCGAGGTTTCGGTTGCCATCAGGATGCGCGAATGCCGGGTCGGCTCGCTGACGGTGCCGATGAACAGTTCCTCGAACAGCTTTTCGCCCCGACGCGGCGCCGTGAAGACGATGGGGATGACATCGGCAACCGCCGCCGCCTTGCGCGCGGCACTGTCGCCTTCAATCACCGGGGCAAAGCCGGACAGCCGGATCATGCGGGCGGCAAGCTCTGCGATCTTGACCGGCTCGCCCATGTCCAGCAGGAACACATCGCCGCCCTTGCCGCCTTCGGCCAGGGCGCTGGCCTGGATCACCAGTTGCGCCGCCTCTCCGATGGTCATGAAATAGCGCATGATCTCGCGGTGCGTCACCGTGACCGGCCCGCCTGCGGCGATCTGGCGGCGGAACAACGGAATGACAGAGCCGGACGAGCCCAGCACATTGCCGAACCGCACCATCGAGAACCGGGTGCGCCCGCCATCATGGGCCAGCGCCTGGCAGACCAGTTCGGCAAGGCGTTTCGACGCGCCCATCACATTGGTCGGCCGCACGGCCTTGTCGGTCGAGATCAGGGTAAAGCTTTCGACCCCGGCGGCCACCGCAGCCTGCGCGCAGGCCAGGGTGCCGAACAGGTTGTTGGCCAGCCCCTGAACCGCATTGTCCTCCACCATGGGGACATGCTTGTAGGCTGCCGCGTGATAGATGGTTTCTACCCCGTGACGCCGCATCAGATTTTCCATGCGCGCGCGATCGCGCACTGTTCCAAGCACCTGCACAAGACGGGTGTTCAGCCCGCCGCCCTTGCGGATGGCCGACAGTTCCTGCCCGATCTCGAACAGGGCGAATTCCGACTGTTCGAACAGCACCAGAACCTTGGGACGCTGGCGCAGGATCTGGCGGCACAACTCCGCCCCGATGGATCCGCCTGCCCCCGTCACCATGACGGCCTTGTCGCGAATGTTGGCCGCCATCAGCGCCGGATCCGGCGGAACCGGATCGCGGCCCAGCAAATCCTCGACCGAGACTTCGGTGATCTCGTTCACCTTGTGCTTGCCGGTGACAAGCTCTGCCATGCCCGGAATGGTCTGAACGCGAATGGGCAGATGTTCCAGCCGCTTCAGAATGGCCGCGCGCGCGGCACGGCTGGCCGATGGCATGGCCAGCAACAGCACCTTGGCCCCGTAATCGCGCACCAGACGTTCAAGTTCGGACGGGGCAAAGACACGCAATCCGGCGATCTGGCTGCCCCAGAGATCGGGATTGTCATCGACAAAGGCGACGGTGGTATGTTCCATCCCCTGCCACATCGAATGCGCGGTCTGGCGCCCCGATTGTCCGGCGCCATAGATGATCACACGGGTCTTGTCGCGCGAATGGGTGCGCTGATAGATCGCCCGCAGCGCAAACCGGATGCCCCCCACGGTACACATGGCCAGCACCGCATAGATCACCGGCACGGTCGAGGGAATCGGCAGGTCCAGCCAGACGATCATCGCGGAGACGGCCAAGGCGCTGGCCGCGACACCGTTCAGGATGGTGATCAGCGCGCGCAACCCCATGTAGCGGATCACGGCGCGGTAGAATCCAAGCTTGACGAACAGGATCAGCGTGACCGGCAGCGCCGCGACCAGCGCGGCCCAGACCTTCGGGTCGCTGATGAATTCAAAGCTTTCGGTGCGCAGCAGCATGGCCAGCACAAAACTGGCGGACAATAGCAGCGTGTCGGCCAGAACCTGTAAAATGCGCTTGTGCGTGCGCCGCAAGTCGAAAAGCGCACGAAGCGGGTTAGGTGACATTTACCATCCTGCCTTGCCAGATCCGGGTGCAGACGAGTCTACCAATAGATCAACACCAATAAGATGCTGCACTGATAGCATGATTTTCGCCGCGCTGTCACATATGTTCTTGAAAAGAGTGCATGGAATCCGGGCACTCAGCCCAAGGGTTCGGCAGATTTTTGCGCATGGCGGCCGGTCCTGTGTCCGGCCGTTCCGACGGCCGGACCGGGGCGCCAAGGCTGGCGAATGGCGCTTCGCCAGCCGGGTGCGGGGCGCGGGCGCCACCGAGGGATCAACCCGCGCGGTAGTTCGGGCTTTCGCGGGTGATCTGCACGTCATGGACATGGCTTTCCTTCAGGCCCGCGTTGGTGATGCGCACGAACGAGCAGTTGGCCCGCATCTCGGGCACCGTCCGGTTGCCGGTATAGCCCATGGCCGCACGCAGACCGCCGACCATCTGATGCACCACGGTTGCCACCGGCCCCTTGTAGGGCACCTGACCCTCGATCCCTTCGGGAACCAGCTTGTCGCTGGCGGCATCCTTCTGGAAGTAGCGATCAGCCGATCCGCGCGCCATTGCCCCCAGACTGCCCATGCCGCGATAGCTCTTGTAGCTGCGGCCGTTCCACAGGATCACCTCGCCGGGCGACTCGTCCGTGCCCGCCACGGCCGATCCGACCATGGCGCAGGACGCCCCCGCAGCAATCGCCTTGGCAAAATCGCCGGAATATTTGATGCCGCCATCGGCGATCACCGGAATATCCCCTGCCGCGCCCGCCGCATCCATGATCGCGGTCAACTGCGGCACGCCCACACCCGCCACAATCCGCGTGGTGCAGATCGAACCGGGACCGATGCCGACCTTGACCGCATCCGCACCAGCGCGGATCAGCGCCCGCGTCGCCTCGGCCGTGGCCACGTTCCCGGCAACCACCTGAACCGAATTGGAAAAGTTCTTGATCCGCTCGACCGCCATGGCGACGCCTTCGGAATGGCCATGCGCGGTGTCGATCACCACCATGTCCACCCCGGCCTCGATCAGCGCCTTGGACCGCTCGAATCCTTCGTTCCCCACGGTCGAGGCTGCGGCCACGCGCAGCCGGCCCAGGTCGTCCTTGCAGGCCTGCGGATTGAGCACCGATTTCTCGGTATCCTTCAGCGTCAGCAGGCCGGTCAGCTTGCCCTGCCCGTCCGTCACCAGCAGCTTTTCGATGCGCCGCGCCTTCATCAGGCTGATCGCCTCGTCCCGGTCCACCGGCTCGCGCAGGATGGCCAGATTGTCAGCCGTCATCATCACCGAAACCGGCGTCTTGTCGTCGCTGGCAAAGCGCATGTCGCGGTTGGTCACGATGCCCACGACGCGGCCCCTGTCATCCACGACCGGAAAGCCGGTGATGTTGTAGCGATCCATCAGCACCTTGGCATCCGCCAACGTCTGATCGGCCCGCAGGGTGATCGGGGCATAGACCACACCGGATTCGAACCGCTTGACCCGGCTGACCTCGCGCGCCTGTTCCTCGATGCCAAGGTTGCGGTGCACAACGCCCATGCCGCCGACCTGGGCCATGGCAATCGCCATGCGCCCTTCGGTCACGGTATCCATCGCGCTGGACAGCAGCGGAATGTTCAGGCGGATCGCGCGGGTGACATGCGTCGACGTATCGGCGTCAGAGGGCAGCACGCTGGATGCAGCCGGAACCAGAAGCACGTCGTCAAAGGTAAGTGCCTCGCGAATCTCCATGGGGGCCTCCTCGGAGTTGTTCGTTTGGCGGTTCCCCCTTTCACGCCCGGCAAGAAAGCGCAAGGGGCAATGACGCCGGATCCGCCATGCGGCAAACCCCCTTGCCCGTCCGCGCGGGCCATGGTTCATCTGCACCAGTCACAGCGGAACCCCCATGCGCATCGCCATCGTCGAGAACACCACCTTTACCCACCATGGCCAGGTCGGCGTCGCCCTGCACGAGGCCGCCGCGCGGATCGGGCTGTATACGCCTTGGTCTGATGGCGCCCTGCCCGACCCCGGCAGCTATGACGCGCTGGTCGTCTTTGGCGGCGAACAGGCGGCGACCGATGACCACAGCCATCCCTACCTGCCCGATCTTGCCGCGCGAATCCGCCAGTTCGCGGCGCAGGACAAGGCGGTGCTGGGCATCTGCCTTGGCGCGCAACTGATGGCACGGGCCTTTGGCGGGGTGAACCGGCTGGGCGCCGCGCCCGAGGCTGGCTGGTGCCGGGTTGACCTGCGCCCGGAAGGCCGGGCCGATCCGCTGTTTGCCGGGCTGGACGGCAGCTTTCGCATCATGCAACTGCATTCCGATACCTTCGATCTGCCGCCCGGCGCCATCCATCTGGCGACCAGTGCAGCCGCACCGGCCCAGGCCTTTCGCATGGGTCGCGCCTGTTATGGCACCCAGTTCCATTTCGAGGCCTCGCGTGCCGTGGTGGCCGACTGGAACCGCGGCTTCAGCCATGTGTTCCGTGCGACAGACCCGGATTGGGACCGCCGCTATCCCGAAACCGAAACGCTCCACGGGGCCGCAGCCGATGCGGCAGGATTGCAGCTTGCACGCAACTGGGTGGCGCTGATCTAGGCTTGGGCGGCGTTGGTCTTGATCGCAAGGCCACCCTTGGCCCAGGCTTGCACCACCTTGAAGGCGATCGGCAGGATGATCCCCGTGGACGCCGCCAGCAGGATCAGCCCCGGCACCGCCCAGCCATTCGCCAGCAGCGCCGAGGTGCAGGCGGCCAGCGGAAAGGTAAAGGCCCCCCAAAGCGCCGAGAACCCCGCCTGCGTCACCCAGCGGCCAAAAAGCAGCAGCCCCGACAGGATCACCACGGCAAGACCCAGAGACCCGGTCGCCAGCATCGGCATCTCCAGCATGGCGGCCACGGTGGCAAACAGGCTGGCCGGGGCCAGATGAATGGCCAGCAACGGGCGCAGCGGTGCAGGCGGAATGCGGGTGACAAGCTGGCGCAGGCTGACCGCCCAGATCGCCAGAGCCACCGGAATGGCCAGATACAGGATGGCCCGTGCCAGCCCGTCATGGCCCAGCGGGACCAACGCCAGCGGCGCCAAGATATAGCCGACATAGGTCAGATGCCACACCGGCGTGATGACCCGCGCCTCGTCGGGGCCGGTCAGGAACAGCCGCAGGATGGCCAGCCCCAGGACGACATGGGACAGGGCCGCCACGGCAAGGACCGCCCGCGCAAGCCCCGGCGCATAGGGAACCAGCGCCGCCGCCAGCAGCATCGCCGACAGGTTGGCCGCCGCCAGCCCCGCCCGGCCCGGCAGGATGCGCAAATCCTCGGCAACGACACCGGGGCGCCGGGCCACCTTGGCCAGATAGGCGAGCAGCATGAAGAGATAGAGCAGCGTCACCGCCCCCAGCACCGCCTCGGCGATGCCCCCCGGAAGACCTGCAACCTCTGCCCCCCGCCGCCAGGCCAGCCCCAGGCCGAACAGGCCCATGACCGGCGGAAAGATCGCCGGAGGGGTCCGGCGAAACATCCCGGTCCGGGCCTGGTTGCGAAAGGCGGGAGGTTGGGAACTGGCCATCTGGAACTCCACCGAGGATGTCCCCCGATAGCAGCGTGGCCCTGTGCGGCCAATCCCCTGCGGCAAGCCGCCGCGCAGGACAGATCGCAGCGGGGGCGCACTGCCCCCGAGGATATCGGGGGCCGCGCGAAACGTGCGCATGGTGCAGGCGGGCGGCCGGATGCTCTTGCATCCGGCGGGGAACAGGCGGACACTCTGGGACAGTCGCGGAGGGCCCCATGATCGAGATCGGCATCGACAAGGTGATACATGTCCTGTTCCTGGCCCGCGAGGGGCAGGCCGGGGCGGGCGAGATGAAAGCCTTCATCGACGCGCTGAACGCCGATGAACAGGCGCATCTGACGGCCATCGCCTGGGTCGGCCGTGGCGCGTTCGAGCCCGAGGACTATGCCGCAGCGGTGGAAACCGCCTTTGCCGAAGCGACGACACCGACAGCGCATTATCTGGCCGGGATGCCGCATCTGTCAGAGAATCTGGAATCCGGTCTGGATTTGCTGGGGATCGACGTCTCGGATGCCGAGGCGGATTTCCTGTAGGCTAGAGGTGGCGCCCGGCCTCCTTGCGGGCAAAGGGCTTGAGACCGTCGCCATGCGCCGCCAGAAAGGCGCGGCTGCGGTCGGGATCGTGGCGCGACAGGTCGCGCACCCACCAGGCAATGGATTTCTGGATGAACCAGTCGCGGTCCGGCGCATATCCGGCGGCCCAGCCCAGCACCGTCTCGCGGATCTCCAGATCCTGCGGTTTGGGGTTGTTCATCTTGGCCCAGGGCAACGTCATCACAAGCGCGGCGCGACGGGTCCACATGTTGGGATGGGTCGTCCAGCCCGCCACGGTGCCCAGACGCGACGGATCGGCAACCAGCCGCTTTTGCCCCGCGATGCTGGCGTGATCGGCGGTTGCCCAGCCCTCGAACGTCTCGGCCCAGCCCGCGACAAGCGCCCATGCCCCCGAGTCGTCGGGGCGGATACGGGCCTGTTCCAGCAGCTTGGCCGCCATCACCATGGTTTCATGGACCCCCATGTCCCACAGCGCCGCCGCCAGCCCAAGACGGGCGTCGAGCGACAGGCTCTGGCGCCAGCCCCGCGCCAGCATGTCGATCTGCGGAACCGGAATGCCAAGATAGGGCCGCCCGATCTTGTGATAGGCGGCCATCTCGCTGGCCTTGACCGGATCGGCCATCGACTCGAGCAATGCGCGGGCCTCGGCCGGGGTCACGGGTGAACCATTTTCTGAAGAAAGCGACACAAGCTATTCCACTGTCACGGATTTCGCCAGATTTCTTGGCTGATCCACATCGGTGCCCTTGGCCACGGCGGTATGATAGGCCAGCAGTTGCGCGGGCACAGCATAGAGGATGGGCGCCAGCAGCGCAGGCACTTCGGGCATTGCCAGGCCGCTCCAGACGCCATCCCCCGCTTGCGCCAGCCCCGCGCGATCCGACAGCAACACCACCTTGCCATGGCGTGCCATCACCTCTTGCATGTTCGACACGGTCTTTTCGAACAAGGCATCGCGGGGGGCCAGAACGACGACCGGAACATTGGCGTCGATCAAGGCGATGGGGCCATGCTTGAGTTCGCCCGAGGCATATCCTTCGGCATGGATGTAGCTGATTTCCTTGAGTTTCAGCGCACCTTCAAGGGCAAGTGGATACATCGGGCCGCGCCCCATGAACAGCACGTCCTGCGCCTTGGCCAGATCATTGGCCAGGACGCGAATCTCGTCATCCAGCCCGACGGCATGGTTCATCAGGCCCGGCAGGCTGTTCAGGCTGGCCAGATGCTCGGCCACTGCCGCCGCGTCCAGCCGCCCGCGATCCATCCCGGCCTTGAGCGCCAGCAGCGCCAGAACCAGAAGCTGGTTGGTGAATGCCTTGGTAGAGGCCACGCCGACCTCTATTCCGGCCAGGATCGGCAGCGCCAGCCCGGCCTCGCGCGCCATGGAGGAGGTGGGCACATTCACCACCGCCAGCGTGCGCGCCACCTTGTCCTGTGCGTGGCGCAACGCGGCCAGGGTGTCGGCGGTTTCCCCCGACTGGCTGACAAACACCGCCCAGGATGCCGAATCCAGCACAGGATCGCGGTAGCGGAATTCCGAGGCGATATCGACATCGCAGGGCAGCCCTGCGAGCTGTTCGAACCAGTATTTTGCCACCTGACAGGCGATGTTCGCCGTCCCGCAGGCCACAAGGACCAAACGGGACACGCCGGTGAAATCCACCTCGTCCGGCAGGCGCAGCCCGCTGCGGTCGGCAGAGAGATAATGGCGCAGCGCATCAGCCAGAACCACCGGCTGTTCGGCGATTTCCTTCATCATGAAATGGCGATACCCGCCCTTTTCCACCCGGACCGAGTCGATCTGGATGCGGGTCTGCGCGCGGTTGGCAAGCCGCCCCTGCGCATCATAGATCACGGCGCCGGCGCGCGTGACCTCGGCGCGATCGCCCTCTTCGAGATAGGTGATGCGGTCGGTCAGGGGCGCAAGCGCGATCGCGTCGGATCCCACGAACATTTCGCCATCGCCATGACCGATGGCCAGCGGCGAGCCCTTGCGCGCGGCGATCAGAAGATCGTCCTCGCCTTCGAACAGGAAGCACAGGGCAAAGGCGCCGTGCAGACGGGCAAGCGTCCTGGCCGCCGCCTCGCGCGGGGAAGCCCCCTGTTCCATGTAGCGCCGCGTCAGAAGCGCGACGGTTTCGGTATCGGTCTGGGATTCGGGCTGATAGCCATCAAGGGCAAGCTCGTCCCGCAACTCCTTGAAATTCTCGATGATTCCGTTGTGGACGATGGCAACGCGGCCTGCGCGATGCGGATGGGCATTGACCACGGTGGCCGCACCATGAGTGGCCCAGCGGGTATGGCCGATGCCGGCCTTGCCGGTCAGCGGCGCGTGGACCAGAAGGTCCGAAAGGTTCACCAGCTTGCCCACCGCGCGGCGGCGGTCCAGACGGCCCTGATCCACCGTGGCGATCCCGGCGGAATCATATCCGCGATATTCCAGCCGCTTGAGCGATTCCACCAGCAGGGGCGCAACCTCGTGGTCGCCAAGCACTCCGACGATGCCGCACATTCACTGACCTCCGGTCTGTTGTGGCAGGTGGCGGACCGGGGGCTGCGCGCCCCCGGACCCCCGCGGGGTATTTGAAGCAAGATGAAAGGGGATCATCCCCGTGCCGCCTTGAGGGCGCGCAGTTTTTCGAACAGGCGTGTGGCAAGGCCGGGTTTGTTCACCTGGCGGGTGCGGCCGACCGCAAGCGCCCCGGACGGGACATCCATCGTGATGACGGAGCCGCTGGCGGTCAGTGCGCCATCGCCGATGGTGACGGGGGCGACCAGCATGGTATCCGAGCCGATGAACGCCTGTCTGCCGATGGTGGTGCGGTGTTTCATCACCCCGTCGTAATTGCACGTCACAGTTCCCGCGCCAATGTTGGTGTGTTCCCCCACCGTGGCATCGCCAAGGTAGGTCAGGTGGCCGACCTTTACCCCCTCGTCCAGGATGGCGTTCTTGATCTCGACGAAATTGCCGACATGGACATCTTCTGCCAGTTCGGCACCGGGACGCAGGCGGGCAAAGGGACCGACCGTGGCGCCGCGGCTGATGTGGCAGCCTTCGAGATGGCAGAAGGCGCGGATCTCGGCGCCCGATTCGACGGTGACACGCGGGCCGAACACAACATTGGGCCCGATGACGGCATCCCGTCCGATGATCGTGTCATAGGCCAGGAACACGGTATCGGCGGCCTGCATCGTCACGCCGGTCTCCAGCAGTTCCGCGCGCTTGCGGATCTGGAAGGCGGCTTCGGCGGCGGCCAGTTCGGTCCGGGTGTTGATGCCCAGCGTTTCCGCCTCGTCGCAGAGCACCACGCCGGCCGACAGGCCGCGGGCGCGCGCCAGGCCCACGATATCGGTCAGATAGTATTCGCCGGCGGCATTGGCATTGCCCACCTGGTCGATCAGATCGAACAGCAGCCCGGCATCGGCGGCGAGCACGCCGGAGTTGCACAGTTCGATCTCGCGTTCCTCGGGGCTTGCGTCCTTCCATTCGACGATGGCCAGCAGATCTTCGCCGCTGGTGACAAGACGGCCATACCGGCCCGGATCCAGCGCGCGGAACCCCAGGACCACCACATCATGCTGCCGGCGCGCCGCGACAAGGCGTTCCAGCGTTTCGGGGGTGATGAAGGGGGTATCGCCATAGAGGACCACCGCATCGCCCTGCCCCAGATGGCCGCGCGCCTGGGCCACGGCATGGGCCGTGCCAAGCTGTTCGTCTTGCAGCACCACCTGGGCCTCCGGGTCGAATTCCTGCACGGCCTGTGTCACCTGCGCCGCGCCATGACCCGCGACGACGACGATCCGTTCGGGATCGAGTGCGCGACCTGCGGCCATGGCGTGGACCACCAGCGGGGCGCCGGCCAGAGGGTGCAGCACCTTGGGCAGGTCGGAGTTCATGCGGGTGCCTTGGCCGGCGGCAAGGATAATCAGGGACAGCGCCATTCGGGGGGCCTTTTCATTTGCTCGTCCCCGTTCTACCCGTCGGAGGCGGCACCGCAAGGGGGCGGGGCCTCACGCCGTCTTTCCCAATGTGACAAAGGGGTCGCCTATGCGCACTGTGATCTTCGATCTGGACGGCACATTGGCCGATACCTCGGCCGACCTGCTGGCAGCGGCAAATGCCGCTTTCGATCTGGCCGGTCACGGGGCGCCGCTGGCGGCGGACGATGCGCTGACCGCCTTTCTGGGCGGGCGCGCGATGCTGCGGCTGGGGGCGACGCGGCTGGGGCTGGGCTGGGACGAGGAGGAGATCTCGCGCCGGTATCCGGTCTTGCTGGAGGCCTATGACGGCGCGATCGACACGCATACGCGGCTGTACCCCGGCGCGCTGGATGCCGTGCAGGCGCTGCGCTCCGACGGAATCGCTGTCGGCATCTGCACCAACAAACCGGACCATCTGGCCGAAAAGCTGCTGCAACGGCTGGGGGTGCGCGACCTGTTCGGGGTGATGGTCGGGGCCAACACGCTGGCGGTGCGCAAGCCCGACCCGGCGCCACTGTTCCATGCGATTTCCGGGGTCGGGGGCGACCCGTCCCGTGCCGTGCTGATCGGCGATACCGAGACCGACCGCCGGACCGGCCGTGCCGCGAATGTCCCCGTTGTGCTGGTCACCTTCGGCCCCGAAGGCGCGGGCGTTACGCGGCTGGAGCCCGAGGGGCTGTTACACGACTATGCCACGCTGCGCAGCGTCGTTGCGCCCTTTGTCGACCGGGTCTGAACCATGCACACGCTCTCGCCGCCCGATCTGCCGCCGGTCGCACCGCCGGTCACGCGCCATGCCTTTATCTTTGTGCTGATCACCGTGCTGCTGGACATGGTCGGCTTTGGCATCATCATTCCCGTCCTGCCCTCGTTGATCGAAGAGGTGGGGCATGTCGGGCTGGCCGAGGCGGCGACCATCGCAGGCTGGATGTTCTTTGCCTTTTCCATGGCCCAGTTCCTGTGCGCGCCGCTGGTCGGCAACCTGTCCGACAGTTTCGGGCGGCGCCCGCTGCTGCTGCTGGCCATCTTCGGTCTGGGGCTGGACTATGTGCTGTCGGCCTGGGCGCCCTCGCTGATGTGGCTGTTCGTGGGTCGGGTGCTGGCGGGGGTCTGCGGATCGTCCTGGGTCATTGCCAATGCCTATATCGCCGATGTCACCCCGCCCGAAGGCAGGGCCAAGGCCTTTGGCCTGATGGGCGCGGCCTTTGGCGTGGGATTCGTGATCGGCCCGGCCATCGGCGGCCTGCTGGGCGAGCTTGGCCCACGTGTGCCGTTCTGGGCTGCGGCGGGGATTTCATTCCTGAACTTCGTCTATGGCTGGTTCGTGCTGCCCGAAACGCTGGCACCGGCCAACCGGCGCCGGTTCGAATGGTACCGCGCCAATCCCTTCGGGGTGTTTGCAGTGTTTCGCAGCTATCCGGGCGTGATCCCGATGTGCGGCGTGCTGTTCCTGTTCTTCTTCGCCTCGGCGGTCTATCCGGCGATCTGGGCGTTCTGGGGTATGGCGAAATTCGGCTGGTCCGAGGCGATCGTGGGCCTGACCCTGGCGGTCTTCGGGTTGATCATGGCCGGGTTCCAGGGGCTGCTCACCGGCCCTGCCGTGGCGCGCTGGGGCGAGGTGCGGGTGGCCGTGGCCGGCTTGGTCTGCGCGGTGATCGCCGCCACCGGATACGGCTTTGTCGGCACGCTGGGCGCGGTGGTCCTGCTGATGCTGGTGCATGGGCCCGAAGGGTTCGTACACCCGATGCTCATGGCGCTGATGTCCAAGGTGGTGCCGGAAAATGCCCAAGGCGAACTGCAGGGCGGCATTTCGGCGGTGATGAACGTGGCGATGCTGGCCGGAACCGTGGCCTTCACCCAGGTCTTTGCCTATTTCATGGCGCCGAATGCGGTATGGCAAACGCCGGATGCCGCCTATTTCCTGGCAGGTGGCATCCTCGCGCTGACGCTGCTGCTCTATCTGTGGACCATCCGGGATCTGCGCCATGGCTGAGATATTCACCGGCAGCTTCACCCAGCAGGAACCGATCCCGGACGAGGCCATCGCCGCCGCCGTGGCGGTGATGCGCCATGGCCGCCTGCATCGCTACAACACCGCAGCCGGTGAGATCGCCGAAACCGCCGCGCTGGAGGAGGAATTCGCAACCTTCACCGGCGCCCGCTACTGCCTCGCCGTTGCCTCGGGCGGGGCAGCGATGCGGCTGGCGATGCGGGCGGCAGGCGTGGGACCGGGCAGTTCGGTTCTGACCAATGCCTTCACGCTGGCCCCGGTCCCCGGCGCGATTGCCGCGTTGGGGGCGGTGCCGGTGTTCGTCGAGACCACGCCTGCGCTGACCATCGACCTCGCGGATCTGGCAGCCAAGGCGCGGCCCGGCATGGTTCTGCTGCTCAGCCATATGCGCGGCCATCTCGTGGACATGGAGGCCCTGATGCCGATCGCCGAGGGCGCCGGCCTCCGCGTAATCGAGGATTGCGCCCATACCATGGGGGCGGCCTGGAACGGCACGCCCTCGGGGCGCCACGGCCTTGCGGGCTGCTATTCCACCCAGACCTACAAGCACATGAATTCGGGCGAAGGCGGGCTGATCGTCACGGATGATGCCGATCTGATGGCGCGCATGGTGCTCCTGTCGGGCAGCTACATGCTCTATGACCGCCACCGCGCGGCCCCTGGGCCCGACGCCTATGCCACGCTCCGCGAAGACATCCCCAATGTCTCGTCCCGGATGGACAATCTGCGCGCTGCCATCTTGCGCCCGCAAATCCCGCTTCTGGCCGACCGCACCGCCCGCTGGCGTCTGCGCCACGACAGGCTGGAGGCCGGGCTGCAAGGGATCCCCGGCCTGCACACCATCCCGCGCCCGCCGCAGGAGCTGTTCGTCGGCTCGTCCTTCCAGTTCCTGCTGCCCGGTCGGGATGGACCCTGGATCGACGGGTTCCTGGCCCGCTGCTTCGCCCGTGGGGTAGAGCTCAAATGGTTCGGCCGCCGCACTCCGGCCGGCTTCACCTCCAGCCATCACAGCTGGCGCTACGCCCCCGAACAGGCGCTGCCGAAAACCGATGCCGTGCTGGCCGGATTGATCGACATGCGCCTGCCGCTGACCTTCAGCCTTGACGATTGCGACCAGATCGCGCGGATCATCGCAGCCGAAGCCGTCAGCAACGCCCCCGCTCCGGCCATACCGGCGCGACAGGGGGACTAAGGCTTTCATCTTGCCCGAAATACCCTCGGGGGGATTTTCAAGGGGGGCGTGAACGCTCCCCTTGAAGCGGGGGTGCGGGGGCGGCGGCCCCCGCCTCTCCGTCACTCCTGTACAGTGACTTTCGCCATGACATCCGGTGTGCCACGCACCGCACCGGACTGGCCGCCGCCGCGCTTGATGCTGTCCACGACCTCCATGCCCGACACCACCTGCCCGACAACGGTATACTGCCCGTTCAGATGCGGCGCAGGCGCGAACATGATGAAGAACTGGCTGTTCGCACTGTTGGGGCTCGACGACCGGGCCATGCCGACCACGCCGCGCTCGAACGGCGCGGTGCTGAACTCGGCCTTCAGATCCGGCAGCTTCGAGCCGCCCATACCCGCGCGCGACAGATCGGCGCCCTTGCCGAATTCGACATCGCCGGTCTGGGCCATGAAGCCTTCGATCACGCGGTGAAAGGCCACACCGTCATAGGCGCCGTCTTTCGCCAGGCTCACGATGCGCGCGACATGGCCGGGGGCCAGATCGTCGCGCAATTCGATGACCACGGTGCCATTGGCATCGCCCTGGACCTCGATCGCCAGCTTCGGCCCGGCCAGCGCCGCACCCGACATCAGCCCCAGCGCGATAAACGCGCCCAGAACCTTACGCATCCGCAGCCACCCGGACCTTGATCATCTTGTCGGGGCTGGCCGGCGGCTCGCCACGCACGATCTTGTCCACGAATTCCATGCCCGACAGCACCCGGCCATAGACGGTGTATTGTCCGTTCAGGAAATGGTTGTCCTTGAAATTGATGAAGAACTGGCTGTTCGCGCTGTTCGGGTTCGACGAACGCGCGGCCCCCAGCGTGCCCCGGTCATGCGGCAGCTTGGAAAATTCGGCCGGCAGATCGGGCAGGTCGCTGCCACCCGTGCCCGCACGGCGGATGTTGAACGAGGGCTGATCGGCGTTGCCGTTTTCCACATCGCCGGTCTGGGCCATGAAGCCGTCGATCACGCGGTGGAACACCACACCGTCATAGGCACCGGCGCGCGCCAGTTCCTTCATGCGTTCGGAATGCTTGGGCGCCACCGCCGTCAGCAGTTCGATCACCACGTCGCCGTCCTTCAGCGTGACGATGATGGTGTTTTCGGGATCCTTGATCTCGGCCATTCGTGCCTCCTGTATGCTCGCGCGCGACACTAGGGGGAAGTCCGCCCAAGGAAAAGGCCAAAGCGGTTGACGTTGCCGCGATCCCTTGGGATTAGGGGCCGACCGGACCCGGAGGATGCGATGGCCTGGAAAACTCTCGACGACATGGACCTCAAGGACAAGACGGTGCTTGTCCGGGTGGACATCAACGTGCCGGTGGAAAACGGCCGCGTGACCGATGCGACCCGGATCGAAAAGATCGTCCCGACCATCAAGGACGTGATCGCCAAGGGGGGCCGCCCGGTGCTGCTGGCCCATTTCGACCGCCCCAAGGGCAAGGTCGTTCCCGGAATGAGCCTGCGCCAGGTTCTGCCGGCATTGCAGGCCGCCCTGCCCGGCCACCGCGTGAGCTTTGCCGAGGATTGTATCGGCGGCCCGGCAAAACAGGCGATTTCGGCCATGCAGGCGGGCGATGTCGTCTTGCTGGAAAACACCAGATTCCATCCGGGCGAGGAAAAGAACGATCCCATGATGGCGGCTGCCCTGGCGGCGCTTGGGGATGTGTTCGTCAATGACGCGTTTTCCGCCGCGCATCGCGCCCATGCCTCGACCGACGGGATCGCCCGATTGATCCATGCCTGTGCCGGGCGGCAGATGCAGGCCGAACTCAAGGCGCTGGATGCGGCGCTGGGAACACCGCTGCGCCCCGTTGTCGCGGTGGTCGGCGGCGCAAAGGTATCGACCAAGCTCGATCTGCTGGGCAACCTTGTCGGCAAGGTCAACCATCTGGTGATCGGTGGCGGCATGGCCAATACCTTTCTGGTGGCGCAGGGCATCGAAGTGGGCAAAAGCCTGGCCGAACGCGACATGGCCGATACGGCGCGCGAGATTCTGGCCAAGGCAAAGGCCGCAGGCTGCACCATTCACCTGCCGGGGGATGTGGTGGTGGCACGCGACTTTGCCGCCCATGCCCCGCACGAGACGGTGGCCGCAACCGCCTGTCCCGCCGATGCGATGATCCTGGATGCCGGACCGCAGGCGGTGGCCGATATCGCGCAGGTGTTCGAAAGCTGCCGCACGCTGATCTGGAACGGCCCGCTGGGCGCCTTTGAACTGGAGCCGTTCGACAGCGCGACCAGAACCGCGGCGACCAAGGCCGCCGACCTGACCGCAGCAGGCAGGCTGGTCTCTGTGGCCGGGGGCGGCGATACGGTGGCCGCGCTGAACAAGGCCGGTGTGGCCGAGCGGTTCACCTATATCTCCACCGCCGGGGGCGCCTTTCTGGAATGGATGGAAGGCAAGCCGCTGCCCGGTGTTGAGGCGCTGAACCAGTGACCGCGCAAGCGATCATCCGCCATCTGGGGCTGGCGCCCCATCCCGAAGGCGGATGGTATCGCCAGACCTGGGCGGCCGGGAACGATGGCCGCCCCATCGGCACCGCCATCCTGTTCCTGTTGCAGGCCGGAGAGGTCAGCCACTGGCATCGGGTGGATGCCACCGAGATCTGGCTGTATCATGCCGGCGCCCCGCTGATCCTGTCGGTGGCGCAAACCGGATCCGGCCCCGCGCAGGACCGGATACTGGGGCCGGATGTGCTGGCCGACCAGATGCCGCAGATGATCGTGCCGCCGCATCACTGGCAGGCGGCGCGCAGCACCGGGGACTACACGCTTGTTTCGTGTACGGTTTCGCCGGGGTTCAGCTTTGACGGCTTTACCCTCGCGCCGCCCGGTTTCGACATTCCCCGCGCCTGATCCACGGAGGTCGCCATGCGCCAGATCCTGCTGCTGAACGGTCCCAACCTGAACCTGCTGGGCCAGCGCCAGCCAGAGATTTACGGGCACGAGACGCTGGCCGATGTGGTCGCCGCCTGTACACGGGTCGCGGCAGAGGCTGGCCTGTCGCTGGTCGCGCATCAGTCGAACCGGGAATACGAACTGATCGACCGGGTGCATCAGGCGCGCGGGCAGATGTCGGGCATCGTGATCAATCCCGGCGCCTTCACCCATACGTCTGTCGCGCTGCTGGATGCGCTGAATGCGTTCGAGGCGCCGGTGATCGAGGTGCATGTCTCGAATATCCACAAGCGCGAATCGTTCCGCCATCACTCCTATGTCAGCCTGCGGGCCGAAGGGGTGATCGCAGGATGCGGCGTACAGGGATACGAACTGGCGGTGCAACGGCTGGCCCGACTGATCGGGTGACACCCGGCCCTAGGCTGCGCACATGCCCTGAGCTGTGCCTGAGCACCATCCTGCGGCGGCGGCGCGCGGAGATGGCCCCTGATGCGGGACGCCACGCCGCCAGATCCGCCGCTCAGGCGCCGTAGCCTGCCGCTATCTCGGGGGTCCAGCCAAGCGTAAGCCCGTCGGGGCCGCGGATCACCGGGCGCTTCATCAATGTCGGCTGCGCCGCCAACTGGGCATCGGCCTCGGATTCGCGCAGGAAATCCGACAGCGACCGCCAAGTGGTGGATTGCCGGTTGATGATCGCGGTGCCGAATTCCGTCACCAGTTCGTCGATCTCTGCCGGGGACAGCGGCGCCATGCGCACATCCCGGAACGTCACCGCGTGACCCGCCGCCGCCAGCGCCTTTTGCGCCTTTTTGCAGGTGTCGCAGGTCGGAATGCCATAGAGTGTCAGATCCGCCATCCGTCAGTTCCCCAAGATCGCCACGACATAGGCCTGTGTTTCGGCATAGGGCGGAATGCCGCTGTGCTTGGCCACCGCCTCGGGCCCGGCATTATAGGCCGCCAGCGCATGGCGCCAGTTGCCGAACCGGGCGTACATCTGTTTCAGATAGCGCGCACCACCATCAAGGTTCTGGTGCGGATCGTTGATATCCACCCCCAGCCCGCGGGCCGTATCCGGCATCAATTGTGCCAGCCCCGTTGCCCCCTTGGGCGATACCGCCGTCGGGTTGAACCCCGATTCCTGCTGCACAAGCCGCAGGAAAAGATCCTCGGGGATGCCATGGCGCTGTGCGGCCGCGCGTGCCGTCGTCAGGAACTCGCCCTTGTAGCGGCCCGCATAGCGCGGGATCATCCCGCTGGTCGAGGTGGTGACGGATTTCTTCTTGGCGTTCGGCGTCAACGAGACGGAATTCGCATATTGCTTGGACAACCGCGTATCGAGCAGCTTTTTCTGCTGGGCAAACTGTGCCTCGCGCCCTTTGGCCGCCGTTCCGGGCTTCAACCCCTGTGCCATCGCGGCACCCGACCCAAAGCCCACGCCAGCAATGGCCGCAACCAGCAAGATAACCCGCATTGTTCCGTCACCCGCAATCGTCCCGGCGCGGACTATAGCCGATTTCACGCGCTTCGCCACCCCTGACACCCGCAGGCGGGACACCGCCGATTGCGGACACAGGGCGACCGGGATATACCGTCGCCAACACGCCGGGCTGACCCGGCCACAGCGGAAGGGGAAGCGCATATGGCGGGCTCGGTCAACAAGGTCATCATCATCGGCAATCTGGGCCGCGATCCCGAAGTGCGCAGTTTTCAGAACGGCGGCAAGGTGGTGAACCTGCGGATCGCCACGTCGGAAAGCTGGCGCGACCGCACCTCGGGCGAACGCAAGGAACGCACCGAATGGCATTCCGTCGCCATCTTTTCCGAACCGCTGGCCAAGATCGCCGAGCAATACCTGCGCAAAGGCTCCAAGGTTTATATCGAAGGCGCGCTGGAAACCCGCAAATGGCAGGACCAGTCCGGCCAGGACCGCTACAGCACCGAAATCGTCCTGCGGCCCTATCGCGGGGAACTGACCCTGCTTGACGGCCGTGGCGAAGGCGGCGGTGGCGGTGGTGGCGGCAGCTACGAGGGCGGCTATTCCGGCGGCGGTGGCGGTGGCCGCGAACAGGGCGGTTATGGCGGCGGTGCAGGCGGCCAGGCCCGCGATCCAGGTGGCTTTGGCGGTGGCGGTGGCGGTGGCGGGCGCGGCGCCGATTTCGACGACGAAATCCCGTTCTGATCCAAGCCGTTCCAACACCACGACACGGCCCTGCGGGACATCCCGCAGGGCCGTTTGCATGAACAGCGGCCCCCGCCCCGCAGTCGCAAGACGACCTGCGCCGCCCCCCCCTGTCGCCAAGGCATGTCATGGCCCCCCTCGGCCATGCGCGGCATCGGCTGCGGCCACACCGCAAGGCCACACAGATCCCCCAACACCGGCCCATCCGCCCTGCCCTGCGTCTGGCGCTGGCTGGCGATCAGGTGCCCGCTCGCCCGCATTGCCAACCGACCGGGCCGCCGCAATCGCCTGCCGCAAAGTCATCTTTGCTTGACATTGTTGCAAGTGAAACCATTATGCGGCGCAAGCAGTGCTACCTGCGATGGAGGAGTCCATGACACGTCACGCACTTCCCGCCGGAATGATCCGGGCGGCAACGACCCTCGGCACGCATGAAGGTTACATGCCGGGCTTTGGCAATGATTTCGAAACCGAGGCACTGCCCGGCGCCTTGCCGCAGGGACAGAACTCGCCCCAGAAATGCAACTACGGGCTGTATGCCGAACAACTGTCCGGCTCTGCCTTTACCAAGCCGCATCCCGAACGCACCTGGTGCTATCGTATCCGCCCTTCGGTCAAACACACCACGCGGTTCGAGAAAATCGACGTGCCGCTGTGGAAATCGGCGCCGCATGTGCTGCCCGACGTGATCAGCCTGGGGCAATACCGCTGGGATCCGGTGCCACATTCCGAGGAAAAGCTGACCTGGATCACCGGGATGCGCACGGCCACCACGGCCGGCGACGTGAACACCCAGACGGGCATGGCCGCGCATATCTATCTTGTCACCGAATCCATGCAGGACGAATATTTCTATTCGGCCGATGGCGAAGTGCTGGTGGTGCCGCAAGAAGGCCGCCTGCGGTTTTGCACCGAACTGGGCGTGATCGACCTGGAACCCAAGGAAATTGCCATCCTGCCGCGCGGGCTGGTCTACCGGGTCGAGGTGCTGGAAGGCCCGGCGCGCGGGTTTGTGTGCGAGAATTATGGCGTGCCGTTCATGCTGCCGCATCGCGGACCGATCGGCGCCAACTGCCTGGCCAATCCGCGCGATTTCAAGACACCCGTGGCCGCCTTCGAGGACCGCGAGGTGCCATCCTCGGTGGTGCTGAAATGGTGTGGCCAGTTCCACCGCACCCGCATCGGCCATAGCCCGCTGGATGTGGTGGCCTGGCATGGCAATTACGCGCCGTGGAAATACGACCTGCGCAGCTATTCCCCGGTGGGCGCCATCCTGTTCGACCACCCCGACCCCAGCATCTTTACCGTGCTGACCGCGCCCTCGGGGCTGGAGGGGACGGCGAACATCGACTTCGTGCTGTTCCGCGAACGCTGGATGGTGGCCGAACACAGCTTCCGCCCGCCATGGTACCACAAGAACGTGATGTCCGAGCTGATGGGCAATATCTATGGCATCTATGACGCCAAGCCCAAGGGATTTGTCCCCGGCGGCATGTCGCTGCACAACTGCATGTTGCCCCATGGGCCGGACCGCAATGCCTTTGAAGGGGCGTCGAATGCCGAGTTGAAGGCCGAAAAGCTGGACGAGACCATGAGCTTCATGTTCGAGACCCGCTTTCCCCAGCATCTGACCGAATGGGCGGCACGCACGGCGCCGATGCAGGACGATTACATCGACTGCTGGGACAGTCTGGACAAGAAGTTCGACGGCACCCCCGGCATCAAGTGAGGGACGGGGGGCCTTGCCCCCCGGCCTGCCGGGTCCGGCAGGCTCCCCCCAGGGTATTTGTGGCAAGATGAAAGGATGCGCCGTAGAGCCAGGCCATGGGTCGGGCCAGCGCATCGGCTGAACAGGACAGGAACATCCGATGACCAAGGCGTTTGCCTCGCAAGGCGACATGAGCGACAAGACGATCAGCTTCACCGAGGTGGGCGAGGGGCTGTATGCCTTTACCGCCGAGGGCGATCCCAACAGCGGCGTCATCATCGGGGATGACAGCGTGATGGTGGTCGAGGCGCAGGCCACCCCGCGCCTGGCGCAGAAGGTGATCGACTGTATCCGCACGGTGACCGACAAGCCGATCAGCCATGTGGTGCTGACCCATTATCATGCCGTGCGCGTGCTGGGGGCCAGCGCCTTTGGGGCAGGCCAGATCCTGATGTCGGAAGCGGCGCGCAACATGGTGGTCGAGCGCGGGCAGGAAGATTGGGACAGCGAGTTCCAGCGATTTCCCCGGCTGTTTCAGGGGCATGAGAGCATTCCCGGCCTGACCTGGCCCACCACGGTGTTCAACGGGCGGATGTCGGTCTGGCTGGGCCAGCGGCGGGTCGATCTGCTGCAATTGGGCCGGGCGCATACGGCGGGCGACATCGTGATTCATGTGCCGGATGCCAATGTGATGTTCACCGGCGATATCGTGGAATATCATTCGGCCTGTTACTGCGGCGATGGCCATTTCCGCGACTGGGGCGGCACGCTGGACCGGATCAAGGCCTACGGCGTCGATGCGATTGCGCCGGGCCGTGGCGATGCGCTGGTCGGACGCGACATGGTGGATGCGGCCATCGAGAACACGCGCGATTTCGTCACCTCGACCTTCCGCCCGGTAGAGCGGATCGCGGCGCGTGGTGGCAGCCTGAAACAGGCCTGGGAGGCCGTGCGCGCCGAATGCGACCCGAAGTTCAAGGACTATGCCATCTACGAGCATTGTCTGCCGTTCAACGTCGCCCGCGCCTATGACGAGGCCCGTGGCATCGCGCATCCGCGCATCTGGACCGCCGCGCGCGATCTGGAGATGTGGGCGGCGCTGCAAGGCTGAGCATCCGGCCGGGTGCGGCGCGCCCGGCCCATCACGGCAGGCGGGGAGGCAGGCCAATGAAGGATAACGTGGAACAGCGCTATGATCTGGCGTTCCGGTTGTATCCTTATGCGAAATCGCCCGATCAGGAGGCCGCGCCGCGCCGCCATCCGGTGGTGGTGGTCGGCGGCGGACCCATCGGATTGGCCATGGCGCTGGATTTGGGGCAGCGCGGGGTGCCTGTGCTGGTGCTGGACGACCATGAGGGCGTGGGGGCGGGCAGCCGCGCGATCTGTTTTGCCAAGCGGACGCTGGAGATCTGTGACCGGCTTGGGGCCGTGGGCCCGATGATGGACAAGGGCGTGGTCTGGAACACCGGCAAGGTGTTTCACGATGACCGGCTGCTGTATGCCTTTGACCTGTTGCCCGAGGATGGCCATGCCTTTCCGGCCTTTATCAACCTGCAGCAGCCCTGGTTCGAGAAATATCTGCACGATGCCATTCTGGCGGCCCAGGCTGCGGGTGCGCCGATCGAGATCCGGGGCCGCAACCGGGTGGATGCGGTCGAGGCGTGGGACGATCATGTCGCGCTGCGCGTGGCAACGCCGGATGGCAGCTATGAGGTGCAGGCCGACTGGCTGATCGCCTGTGATGGCGCGCGCAGCCCGTTGCGGTCGATGCTGGGGCTGACCTTTGATGGCCGGGTGTTCGAGGACAATTTCCTGATCGCCGATGTGCGGATGCAGGCCGATTTTCCCACCGAACGCTGGTTCTGGTTCGAGCCGCATTTCAAGTCGGGCGATTCGGCGCTGTTGCACAAGCAGCCGGACGGGGTCTGGCGCATCGACTTTCAACTGGGCTGGAACATCGACCGCAAGGCTGAACTGGAGCCATCGCGGATCCGCGCCAGGGTGGATGCGATGCTGGGGCCGGATGTGCCCTATGAACTGGTCTGGACCTCGATCTACACCTTTCAGTGCCGCCGGATGGAGCGGTTTCGCCATGGCCGGGTGATCTTTGCCGGGGATTCGGCGCATCAGGTTTCGCCCTTTGGCGCACGGGGGGCCAATTCGGGCATTCAGGATGTGGACAACCTGGGCTGGAAGCTGGCGGCC
The DNA here is from genome assembly GCF_900156815.1 of Gemmobacter megaterium. Classification (GTDB taxonomy): domain Bacteria; phylum Pseudomonadota; class Alphaproteobacteria; order Rhodobacterales; family Rhodobacteraceae; genus Wagnerdoeblera; species Wagnerdoeblera megaterium. Next base: position 331,851 of record NZ_FTOT01000001.1, on the reverse strand, counting down.
GTGCTGGACGGCACCGCGCCCGACCGGCTGCTGGACAGCTACAATGCCGAACGGGTGCAGGGCGCGGACGAGAATATCCTGAACTCGACCCGCGCGACCGATTTCATCACGCCGAAATCGCCGGTGTCGCGGCTGTTCCGCAATGCGGTTCTGGCGCTGGCCGAAACCCAGCCCTTTGCCCGCACCATCGTCAATTCCGGCCGCCTGTCCGTGCCTTGCATCTATGACGGATCGGCGCTGAACGGGCCGGACGCCATAGGGCTGCCCGCCCGTACCCGCCCCGGCAGTCCCTGCCCCGATGCGCCGGTTCCGGGCGGCTGGCTGTTGCGCCGGCTGTCGGGATTCGTCCTGCTCGGCATCGACGCGGAAACGCCTGATCGCTTCGAAGCCCATGGCATGACGATTCCCGGACTTTGCCTGAGCGCCAGGGACAATGCGGCGCTGCGCAGCCGCTATCTGGGCGAGGCGTCGGGCGCCATCTATCTGATCCGCCCCGATCAGCATGTCGCCGCCCGCTGGACCGCATTTGACGCCGATGCCGTGGCCGGGGCGCTGGCCCGGTGTCTGGCAAGGGAGTGAACCATGCCGTTGATCACCACGCCCAACCTTTCCGATCCTGATGGCAGCTATGCCGCGCTGATCGCGGCCCATGACGGGCTGACCGAGACGGAGAGCCATGCGTTCAACGCCCGGCTGATTCTGGTGCTGATGAACCAGATCGGCGATGCGCAGGTCATTGCCCAGGCCTTGCGCATCGCGCGCGAAACAGGGGTGAAATAGCCGCGAAACCCCGCTTGCAATCCTCGGGCGACGGGGGTAAACCGCCGCCAGTGCCGCCTTAGCTCAGTTGGTTAGAGCGCTGGATTGTGGATCCAGAGGTCCCCCGTTCAAGCCGGGGAGGCGGTACCATCCCCCCGCAGTGCCGAGACGTTCACCCGCGGCCACGCGGCCAGCACCGGAGCACCGCCATGGGCATCAACAAGCAAAGCGACATCGCGGCCAATCTCCAGATCGGGCCGACCACGGACGGAATGGTCCGCATCTATGTCGAGGGCGAAGGCGTTGATCTGCCGCTGGATTTCGACCCGGACGAGGCCGAGGAAATCGCCGAGGAACTGCGCTCTGCCGCAGAGGCCGCGCGCCGGATCGCCGACAGCGCGGCTGGCAAGGCCAAGGGTAAACCCGGCAAGCCGCGCGGCTGACGGTTCGGTCCGCCGGCCCCGCTCAAGGGGCCGGTCCCGGCGGGTCGGGTGCACAGGCACCGCAATTCCCCACCAAGACGCTGGCCCCCGCCACGGGGCCCGCGCCTTGTGCCCGCCGGATCAATCCTGCGCGCGCAGAATCCGGGCAGGTCGCGCGGCCAGCGGTCGCAGCGCAAAGAGCAGCCCCGCCACCATGACGGCAAAGATCCCGCCTACCACGATGGCCAGCGCCGACACCGGCTCGAACCGATAGGGCACCTCCATCACCAGCCGCATCACGGCCCATCCGGCCAGCCCGCCTGCCAGAACCGCGACAGCGCCCGCGGCCGCCCCCATCAGGGCCGAGCGCAGCGCGAACGATGCCAGAATGCGCCCCCGCGTGGCCCCCAGCGTCTTGAGAACGGCGGATTCGAACACCCGCGACCGCTCGCCCGCCGCAGCAGCCCCGATCAGCACCATGAAGCCGGTCAGCAGCGTGGCCCCTGCGGCCCAGGCCGTCGCGGTGGCAATGGCGTCCAGCGCATCGGTCACTTGCGCCACCGCATCGCGGATGCGGATGGCTGTCACGTTCGGGTAGGCTTGCGCCAGATCGCGCAGGATGCGCGCTTCGTGTTCCTGCGCTGTATAGACGGTTGCAATATGGGTATGGGGGGCGCCCTGCACCGCATTGGGGGACAAGGACATGACAAAGCCGATCCCTCCGGTGGAAAAGTCCACCTCACGGAAGCTGGTGATCGTCACCTCGATATCGCGGCCAAGGATGTTGACCGTGATCCGGTCGCCCAGCTTCAGCCCGATCTCCTGCGCCTCATCCAGACCAAACGAAACTTGCGGCGGCCCGTCATAGCCGGGGGGCCACCATTCCCCGGCCACCACCTTGGTGCCTTCGGGCGGCTGATCGGCATAGGTCACGCCGCGGTCGCCCCGCACAACCCAATGATCGCCAGCCACCTCACTGGCCGGACGCCCGTTGATGCGGGTCAGCACGCCGCGCAGCATGGGCGCGGTTTCCACCCGGTCCACCGCCGGATCTGCCGTCAGCCGGTCCAGAAACCCGGCAATCTGATCGTTCTGGATATCGACAAAGAAATAGGCCGGCGCGCGTTCGGGCAGATCCCGCGCGATGGCGGAACGCAGGTTGCCGTCGATCTGACCCACGGCGGCCAGAACCGTCAGCCCCAGCCCAAGCGACAGGACGACCGAGGCCGTCTCGTGCCCCGGCCCGCCCACCGCCGAAACGGCAAGCCGCAACGCGGGGCGCCCGCGCATCAGGCGGCTGCGCGCCAACCAACGCGCCGAGTGCTTCAGGCCCTGCGCCGCCAGCATCAACACCAGCAGCGCCCCTGCCACACCGACCGCCGCCCAAAGCGCCATCAGCGCCGCGCCCGAAAACACCATCGCCCCGCCGACCAGCAGGGCCGCAAGCCCGCCCGTCACCCCCCACCACACCGGCGCAGGCCACCCTGCGACACGCCCGCCCGCTGCGCGGTACAGCGCCGCCGCGCGGGTCGAGGAGGCCCGCGCCAGTGGCCAGACAGTGAACAGCAGCGATACGGTCACGCCATAGAATGCCGCTTCGAGCATGGGCAGCGGATAGGGGGCAAAAACAGCCGGAACCGGCAACACCGCATTGATCACCGGCGCCGCCATCAGTGGCACCCCGACGCCCAGCAACAGCCCAAGCACGACGCCCAGCAGGGTCAACAGGCCGATCTGCACCAGATAGGTGCGGAACAGCAGGCCCTGGCTTGCACCCAGCGTGCGCAAGGTGGCGATGGTCGCCGTCTTGCCATCCAGATAGGCCCGGACCGCCGCCGAAATGCCGACTCCGCCCACCGCCAGCCCCGCCAGCCCGACCAGCACCAGAAACGCCCCCATCTGGGTGACAAACCGTTCCACCCCCGGCGCGGCACGGGTGCGGTCTTGCCAGCGCATTCCGGTATCGCGGAACTGCGCCAGCGCCTCGGCCTTGATCGCTGCCAGATCCGCGGTTTCGGGCAAGGTCATGCGGTATTCGGTTTCATACAGGGTGCCCGGCCCGATCAGCCCCGACTCCGCAAGATCAGCAGAGCGCACTAGCGTGCGGGGGCCAAGGCCAAAGCCGCCGCTTGCGCTGTCGGGCTCGCGCAGCAGCCGTGCACTGAGGTGGAACCGGGTCAGCCCCAGACGGAAGGTATCGCCCACCGCCAGCCCCAGACGGTCCATCAACACACCGTCCATGACAGCCCCCGGCAGACCATCCGCCCCCGCCAGCGCCTGCGCCACGGTCATGGGCGGATCCATCTCGGCCCGGCCCAGCAGCGGCCAGCCTGCATCCACCGCCTTGACCTGGGTCAGCCCGCGTTCCGCCGCAGCGCCATCGCCGACCACGACCATCGAGCGGAAGTCCACAACCTCGGCAACCCGGACCGCGACACGATCCATGAAGGCGCGTTCCTCCTCGGTCGCAAAGCGGTAGGTGAATTTCATCTGCGCATCGCCGCCCAGCAGCACCGCGCCCTGATCGGCCAGCCCGTGCTGGATGGCCGACCGCACGATGCCAACGGCGGCAATCGCCGCCACCCCCAGCACCAGACAGGCAAGAAATACGCGAAAGCCCTTCAAGCCGCCCCGAAGCTCGCGCCGCGCCAGACGGATCGCCAGCCCCAAGCCCTGTCCTGCTGCCATGTCCTGCCCCTGTCTGCAAAATTCTGCCGAGCCTAGCGCAGCCCCCGCCCCGGCTCCACCCGCTATTGCCGCAGGGCAGCACCGATAGCGGGAACGTGAGCGAAACCGGGGCACTGCGCCGCCACCCAGCGCAGCACCGCCCGAGGATCGGGCGGCAATTGATCGGCCAGACCACCGGCAAAGGCATCGAACGCGGCCCGGTTCACCGGCTTGACCTGCGTAAGCACCGGGATGCCCGCCGCCAGCGCCTGCCCGATGACCTGGCGAAACCCGCCGCCGTCGGCCTCTTGCTTGCCGAATTTGTTGACGATCACCAGATCGGCCCCGGCGGCAAGCCTGATGGCCACGCGGGCGGCCGCCCGTTCCACCCCGTCGGGATCCAGGCGGCATCCTTGCGACAGCGGGCCAAGGTTCTGGCTGATCCGCACCCGATCCGGGCTTCCCAGCAGGTGCAGGTCCATGTCGCAGGCCCGCCCATCGGCATGATCGGTATTTTCCTGCACGGCCCCCGCCAGCCGCAGACCCTGGCCCGCAAGCGTCCGGGCAAGCATGGCGAAAAGCCGGTCGCCCTGCCCCCTGCCGTCTGCCGTGATGACCCCAAGCATCGGCGCCCCTTTCGTCTGGCTGCAAGCTTTGGGTATAACCGCGACAGGCATCCGGGCAAGGGTCAAAGGATGGCGGAAACGCGCGGCATCATTCTGGCGGGCGGCTTGTCCAGCCGCATGGGCGGCGGCGACAAGGCGCTGCTGCCGCTGGCAGGGCGGCCGATGATCGGCCATGTGATCGCGCGGCTGGCGCCGCAGACCGGGCCGCTGGCCATCAGCGCCAATGGCGATCCGGCCCGGTTCCTGCCCCTTGGCCTGCCGGTGCTGCCCGATACGGTTCCGGGATTTCCCGGCCCGCTGGCCGGTGTTCTGGCCGGGCTGGACTGGGCAGCCGGTCATGGCGCGGACCAACTGCTGACCGCCGCCGCCGACAGCCCGTTCCTGCCGCATGATCTGGCGGCACGGCTGGCAGGGGCCGGGCGGTTCGCCCTGGCCGCCAGCCCCGACCAGACCGGCGTCCAGCGCCTGCACCCTACATTCGGCCTGTGGCCCGTCGATCTGCGCGAGGCGTTGCGCCGGGCGCTGGCCGGGGGCTCCCGGCGCGTGGCCCGTTGGGCGCTGGATCACGGGGCGGTGACGGTGGCCTTTGCCACCGTGCCGTTCGATCCCTTCTTCAACGTCAATACCCCTGCGGATCTGGCGCTGGCCGAAACCATGGCCGCGCGGACATGAGGTTCGACCGGATCGCCATGCTGGACTGGTCCTCGGCCAGGGGACCGAAACGCGGCAAGGATTCGATCTGGCTGGGCCTGGCAGGCGCGGGGGCACGGCCGCCGGTCAACCTGCCCACCCGCGCCATGGCCGAAGCCGCGCTGCGGGACCTGGCGCAGCAACCGGGGCGGCTGCTGATCGGCGTGGACATCGGCTTTGCCTGGCCTGCGGGCTTTGCCACGGGGCTGACGGGGCGCCCTGCCGCCATGGCGGTCTGGGACTGGCTGGCGCAGCGCGTCAGCGAAGGCCCGGACGGGTCCAATCACCGTCAGGTCGCGGCCGAGGCGAACCGCGCCTTTGCCGGGGGCGGCCCGTTCTGGGGCGACGGCACACGCAACGGCACGCCGGGCCTGTCGCGCACCCGGCCCGAGCTGCCGCCCGGCATGGCCTGGCATCGCGGCATAGAACGGGCCGCCCGCTTTGGCCGCGTCGCCCCGAAATCCATGTTCCAGTTGGCAGGGATCGGCGCCGTCGGGGCGCAGGCGCTGACCTGCATTCCCATCCTGCACCGTTTGCGCGCCGCCCTGCCCGGCGATGTTGCCGTCTGGCCGTTCGAGCCGGTGGACACCGCCCGCACCGTTCTGGCCGAAGTGTATTTCTCGCTTCTGGACCAGCGGCTTGCCGAGGTGCTGCCGCAGTATCCCTGTCTGGATGCCGCGCAGGTGGATTTGCTGGCGCAGGCCATGATGCGGCTGTCGGGCCAGGGCGCGTTGCCCGCGCTGATGACCCCGCGCGCGCCGCAGCAGCAGGTGATGGACGAAGGCTGGATCCTTGGCGCCGGGGATCACCTTGCGTTGCAGGCCGCAAGCCATGGCGCCTTGCCGCCCCCGCCCGATCCGCTAGGTTAGGCGCGCAAGGACCGGGGGCATGATGCGGCTGTATCTGGGAGTGGATGGCGGGGGCAGCGGCTGCCGCGTGCGGCTGGCGGGGGCCGATGGCCAGCCTCTGGCCGATGGCGTGGGCGGCCCGGCGAATATCGCGCTTGATCCCGAAGGGGCCTGCCGCAACATCCTGTCCGCTGCGGCGCAGGCCATGGCGGCGGCCTTTCCGGCCGATGACCCGGCCCGCCTGATGGCCGGCACCTGGGCGGCCCTGGGCCTGGCAGGCACCGTCGCGGCCGGGGCCGAAGAGTGGCTGGCCAGCCGCCTGCCCTTTGCCCGCAGCCGGATCGTGTCGGATGCCTATACCAGCACATTGGGCGCGCTCGGCGGGCAGGATGGCATCGTGGCGGCCATGGGCACCGGATCGGTCTTTGCCCGGATGCGGGGCGGGCAGTACGATCAGATCGGCGGCTGGGGGTTTCTGCTGGGCGACGAGGGTAGCGGCGCGGTGCTGGGGCGGCGGCTGGTCGAACTGGCCTTGCGCGCGCAGGACGGGCTGATCCCGATGACCCCCGCGCTGGCCGACGTGCTGGCCCGCCATGGCGGCCCGCATGGCACGGTCGCCTGGGCCATCGCCGCGCGGCCCGCCGACTTTGCCGCCCACGCCCCGGCGCTGTTCACCAGCGCCGATCCCGCCGCAACCGAAGTGCTGGACCGGGCGGGCGCCGAAATTTCCGCCAGCATCGCTCGGCTGCAATCGGATGACCCGCTGCCGGTGGTCTGGACGGGGGGGCTGGGGCCGCTCTGGGCGGCGCGGATCGGCGCGGCCTGGCCCCGGCGCCAGTCCGACGGATCGGCGCTGGATGGCGCCCTGCATCTTGCCATGGCGCAGGCATGAGCCGCCTTGCGCTGACCGGCGCCGCGATCTTTGACGGGGCACAGATCCACCCCGAGGCGGTGCTGGTGCTGGATGCGGACCACATCGAGGGCCTTCGCGCCGATGTTCCGCGCGGCTGTGCCGAACTGTCGATGGACGGCGGCATTCTGGCGCCCGGCATGGTGGATCTACAGGTCAACGGCGGCGGGGGCGAGATGGTGGGCCCCGCCACCGATGCCGCGCAACTGGCGCGGATCTGCGCGGCCCACGCACGGCTGGGCGCGACCGGCCTCCTGCCGACCCTGATCACCGACCGGCCCGCAGTGACAGCGCAGGTGATCGCCGCCGGGATCGCCGCTGCCGGGCTGCCGGGCTTTCTGGGCCTGCATCTGGAAGGCCCGCATCTGGATCCGCGCCGCGCAGGCGCCCATGATCCGGCGCTGATCCGCCCGATGACAGAGGCCGATTGCGAGGCCCTGTGCAGCGCCGCCGCGCACCTGCCCGCGCTGTTGGTCACGCTGGCGCCTTGTGCCGCCAGCCCCGACCAGATCGCCCGGCTGGCGGCAGCCGGGGCCATCGTCAGTCTGGGTCACGCCGAAACCACCTGCGCCGAGGCACAGGCCGCCTTTGCCGCGGGTGCACGCTGCGTCACGCATCTGTTCAACGCCATGAGCGGGCTTGGCCACCGCGAACCCGGCCTGGTCGGCGCGGTGCTGGCCGGCGACACGGCGGCGGGGATCATCGCCGACGGCCATCATGTGGCCCTTGAAGTGCTGCGCATCGCGCTGGCGGCGCGGCCTGCGGGGTTGTTCGTGGTATCGGATGCCATGGCCGTGGCAGGCACTGACAGGCCGGGGTTCACGCTGAACGGGCGTCAGGTCATGCGGCGCGACGGGCGGCTGGTGCTGGACGGCGGCACGCTGGCCGGGGCCGACCTTGCGCTGCCGCAGGCCGTCGCGGTGCTGGTGCGTCAGGTGGGCTTGCCGCTGGACCGGGCGCTGGCCATGGCGACGGCCACGCCTGCCGCGCTGATCGGGTCCGAGGCCGGACATCTGCGCCCCGGCGACCGAGCGGATGTGCTGCACCTGACGGCTGATCTGCGCCTGTCAGCGGTCTGGCAGGCTGGCAGGCGGATCGTCTGATCCGCCCGCAGGCAGCAGGGTGACACGCGCCTCGCCCGCCAGCATCTCGCCGTCGGCCCGGTCAAAGCGCAGATATGCGATGGCGCGGTCGCCCGACCGGGTGAACAGGGTTCCGACATCGCGCCCATGCGCAAGGATCTGGGTGCCGGGCACGGCCTCCCCGGAGAGGGAAACGGTTGCAAACCCTTTGCGCAGCTCGGTTTTATGCTTCATGCGGGCGGTGACTTCCTGCCCGACATAGCAGCCCTTGCGGAAATCGACGCCATGCAGCCGTTCGAACCCGGCTTCAAGGATATAGGTTTCGTTCGGGACAAGCTCGATACAGGTTTCGGGAATGCAATGCGCCACGCGGATCGCATCCCAATTGATGGCGGGGCTGTCGCCCTCGGCCTCGCCATAGGCGCGCCAGCCCAGGGCGTCATGGCGCGGGTCGGCCACAGCCCCCGCAGGCGCGTCGCCCAGACCACGGCGCACGATCAGCCCCGCACGCTCGATCGTGACCTTGGCGCGCAGCCGGTACATCGTCAGCCGCCGGAGCAGATCGTCGGCCAAAGGGGTCGCCACATCCAGCCAGATGGTGCCCGGCGGGCCGGGAACCAGCAGGAAATCGGCCAGATATTTGCCTTGGGGCGACAGGATCGCCGCATAGACCGGGCCTTGCGCTATGGCCCTGATGTCGTTCGTGATCAGCCCTTGCAAAAAGACCTCGCGGTCCTCGCCAGAGATGGCCAGCACGCTGCGGCCGGGGTCGGTTTCACCAAGGGTCATGTCGGGCCTCCTGCGCGGCAGATATAGGCGGGCCGCATCACGCTGTCAGGGGGTAGCTTGCAAGTTCATCATAGCGCGGGCCATCCCCGCCGCGTTCGGAACGGTAAAGCACAAAGCGATCCGCCGTCCACGGGCCTGCGGCAAAGCCGGCGCCTTCGGCGGCGGACCGCTCCAGCCGCATCGCATCGGCCAGATCGGCGCGGAACCGGCCCAGCGTGACATGCGGCACAAAGCGGCGGGCCTCTGCCGGGGCGCCCGCCATTGCGCAGGCCCGCGCGATGCGCGCCTGCATCCGCGCCAGATCCGGGTCTGGCACGACGCTTGCGTGAAAGCTGCGCGGCCGCGCACCACCGAACAGCCCCAGACCCTGCAAGGACAACGCCAATCGCGGCAACCGCAAGGCCCCAAGCGCCAGATCCACCTCTTGCAGGGCCGGAACGGCGACCTCTCCCAGAAAGGCCAGTGTGATATGGAAATTCTCCGGCGGCACCTTGCGCGGCAACGGCAGCAGGAATTGCGCCACGCTCAGACGGCTGCGGATCTCGTCGGGCAGCGGCAAGGCGACAAAGGCGCGGATCATGGGCCGGGCCGCCCTGCCAGCACGGCAAGCCGCGCGCGGATCTCGGGGCGCACCGCCCCTTCGCGCGGCGTGTCGCGCAGGGTGGTGAACCAGTGGGGCTGCACCGGCTTGCGCTTGGGCGCGTCGTGCCAGACCAGCGCGCGCAGCACGGATTCGGCCTCGTGTGGCAGGCGGTCGGGGATCTCTGCCCCTGCGAGGGTGGCCCAGACGCCTGTCCAGCACCGCCCGACCGACCAGGGATTGTAGCCCCCGCCCCCCAGCACAAGATAGCGCGGCGCAACGGGGCGCAGTGCCGCCACCACCGACCAATGGGCATTGTTCGACAGCGACAGCCGCGACAGCGGATCCTCCTCCACCGCATCCGCCCCGCATTGCAGGACCACGGCATCGGGGCGAAACCCCTCCAGCCGCGGCAGGATCAACTCGTGCAAAGCCGCCCGCATCTCGGAATCGTTGAACCCCGCAGGAACCGGCAGGTTGAACACATTGCCGGCACCTTCGTCCTCCAACAGCCCGGTAAAGGGCCAGCGGCGTTCCTCATGCACCGAGATCAGCAGCGTGTCGGGATCGTCCCGAAAGGCGACATCCACGCCGTCGCAATGGTGGGCGTCGATATCGACATAGGCAATCCGGCGCAGCCCCAGACGGCGCATCGCCAGCATGGCCAGCACCGGATCGTTCAGATAGCAAAAGCCGTTGGCACGGTCCGGCAGGCCATGATGCGTGCCACCGGCAGGCACATAGACCACGCCGCCCTCGCGCAGCATCTCTGCCGCCAGCATGACCCCGCCCGCCGATGTGGCAGGCCGCCGCCAGACCTCGGGAAACACCGGATTGGCATGGGTGCCAAGGCCAAAGGCGCGCAAGTGATCAGCCGGCCCGGTCGCCTCTGCCTCCTGCAAGGCGGCGATATAGGCCGGGTGGTGCCAATGGGTCAGCGCCTCGGGCCGGGCGCGGGGGCTGCGGCGAAAGGCGTGGTCGGGCAACCAGCCCAAGGCGCGCGACAGATCCATCACCGTGGACACGCGCGGCACGCGCAAGGGATGCCGCTGGCCATAGCTCGACATGCGGTAAATCTCGTGCCCGATCAGCACCGGCCCCATGGCACCCTCACCCCTGCCCTGTCGCGCCACCCGATCATGCAGCCGCGCGGTCCGCAAGGGGGGCCACCGCCAGCCGACCGAAATCGTGACCCGTCGGCGACTGGAACAGACGTAGACCGAACTCCGGCAGAATGGCGATCAGATGATCGAACATATCGGCCTGAATCCCTTCATACGCGCCCCAGGCCGTGGTTGCGGTGAAGCAATAGACCTCCAGCGGCAGACCATCGGCGCCAGGCGGCAACTGCCGCACCAGCAAGGTCATGTCCTGACGAATGTCCGGACGGGCACGCAGATAGGCATCCACATAGGCGCGGAAGCTGCCGATATTGGTCATGCGCCGGGTGTTCGCAGGGGTCTGGGCCGCATCACCCAGTGCGGCATTCCACTGCGCCATTTCCTGCGCCTTGCGCGGCATATATTCTGCCAGCGGGCGCAGCCGGGCCAATCTGTCACGCTCGTCATCGTGCAGGAACCGCACCGAGTTCTGGTCGATGGGCAAGGCCCGCTTGATCCGCCGCCCACCGGATTCGGTCATGCCGCGCCAGTTCTTGAACGGCTCCGACACCAGCTTGCGCACCGGAAAGGTGGTGTAGGTGGAATCCCAGTTCTTCACCGTCACAGAATACAGCGACAGATCGACGACATCGCCATCGGCGTTCATCGATGGCATCTCGATCCAGTCGCCAACCCGCACGATGCCGGTCGAGGAGATCTGCACCGATGCCACCAGTGACAAGATGGTATCCTGGAACACCAGCATCAGAACGGCGGTCAGCGCCCCCAACCCCGACAACAGGATCAAGGGCGAGCGGTCGATGATCGCCGCGATCATCAGAATGGTGGCAAGCCCATAAATCAGGATATTGGCGACCTGCACATAGCCGCGGATCGTGCGCCCGCTCGCACCGTTGCGCCGGTGCCAGATCCGTTCCCCCAGGTTCACCGCCGCCACGATGGCCATTGCGACGACAAGGATGATGAAGGCATGCGCCACATTGCGCACCACCTGCCCCAGAACTGGCGGCAGGCCCGGCACGGCCATGATCCAGCCCGCAATCACCAGGGCGGGGGCTGCGTTGGCAAGCCGCGACAGAATTCCCGCGCGGACCACATCGGGCCCGTTCAACAAGGCGATGCCCGCGATCAGCCGGTTCAACCCGCGCACCAGCGCCAGCCGGACCACCAGGTTGACCACCCCCGCCGCGACCAGCAATACCGACAGCCAGAACACTGTCTCGATCCAGGGATAACGTGCGACGATCTCGCCAAGCTCTGCCACGCGGTCTGCTCCATCTGTTGTGTGCAAAGGGTCGTTTTTCGCATCATTTGCCGCAAATGGCCACCATGCGGGACAACCTTCCCCAGATGCGGTGGATTTCAGGGTGCCCACCCCCACGGGATGTGGCATGGCGGCGCAACACCCGCTAGGTTGCCGGCAAAGGAGTCGCCGTGCCACAGCCCGATCCCGCCATCCGCCCCCGCCCCGGCGCGCATCTGCAATATGCGGCGCTGTGCTGGCGGCTGAAGGCGGGCCGGGTCGAGGTGCTGCTGATCACCAGCCGCGAGACCGGCCGCTGGCTGATCCCGCGCGGCTGGCCCATGGCAGGCCACAGCCCGCCAGAGACCGCCCGGATCGAGGCTTGGGAAGAGGCCGGGGTCTGCGGCACTGCTGGCTCGGACTGCATCGGGGTCTATTCCTATGCCAAGGGGCGGGCGCCGGAATCGCTGCGGCTGTGCCAGGTGCAGGTCTATCCCCTCGCCGTCAGCCGCCTGGCCAAGACCTTTCCCGAACAGCACCAGCGGCGGCGCAAGTGGTTCACCCCCCGCAAGGCCGCCCGCAAGGTGGCCAATGAGGGTCTGGCCGCCCTGCTCGACCGTTTCGACCCCTTTGCATCACCGCTCGAACGCGCGACGCCCCTTGAAACCGCGCCGCCCGAAGGGCACTTTCGGATCTCGCCTGGGACGGAGTCGGCGCATGATCCGCTATGATCTGAAATGCGACAAGGGCCATGCCTTTGACAGCTGGTTCGCCAGCGCCGCCGCCTATGACAGGCTGGCAGCCGCCGGCCATGTCGCCTGCCCGGATTGCGGCTCGGCCAGCGTGACCAAGGCGCTGATGACCCCAGCCGTCACCCAGCGCAGCAACGACCGCGCTCTTGCCACCCCCCGCGACCCGAAAGAGGCGGCACTGGCCGAACTGCGGCGCAAGGTCGAGGAGACCTCGGATTACGTCGGCCTCTCCTTCGCCGCCGAAGCCCGCGCCATGCACGAAGGCCAGATCCCCGAACGCGCGATCCACGGCGAGGCCAAACCCGACGAGGCCCGCAAGCTGATCGAGGATGGCGTGCCGGTCCTGCCGCTGCCCTTCCTGCCGACACGCAAGACGAACTGACGATGCGCGTCCTGATCACCGGCGCCAATCGCGGCATAGGCCATGGCCTCGCGGCCCGGCTTGCCGCCCGCGGCGATCAGGTCGAGGCAACGCGCCGCAGCGCCCTGCCGGACCATCTCCCTGGCGTGACCTGGCACCCCCTCGATGTCACGGACCCGGCCTCGATCCAGGCGATGGCCGCCGCGCGCGGCGCGGCCCCGCTCGATCTGCTGGTGTGCAATGCCGGGATCCTGCCCGACAAGGACCAGCCCCTGGCGACAGGATACCCGCCCGCGATGTGGGCGGCAGCCTTTGCAACCAATGTCACCGGCACCTTCCTGACGGTACAGGCGCTGCTGCCGGCCCTGCGGTCCGGCACACGGCCACGCATCGCCCTGCTTGGCTCCGCCATGGGCTCCGACGCCCGCGCACCGGGCGGCAGCTATATCTATCGCGCGTCCAAGGCAGCGGTGCTGAACCTCGGCCGCAACCTGGCGACCGACCTGCGCGCACAAGGCATCTCGCTGGGCATCTATCACCCCGGCTGGGTACAGACCGCCATGGGCGGCCCAGAGGCCGACATCGACGTGGCCACCGCCGTCACCGGGTTGATCCGCCGCTTCGACGCGCTCGATCTCGCCGACAGCGGCTGTTCCCGCAGCTACGACGGCCAGCCCGTTCCGTTCTGATCCGGACCGCCCCCTCCCGCGCCGATCACTCGGCAAGGACCGCGTGTCCCTTCACCTTCCCCAAATACCCTCGGGGGGCAATGGCGGTGTGAACCGCCACCGCCTCCCCTCAGCCGCCCCGCGCAGGATTGCCCGTCGCCATCGCCCGGCGAAACAGCGCCATGAACTTTGGCGCAACCCGCCCGATGTGATACTCCGTTCCGGTCTGCGCCGCCGCGGCGCCCAGACGCGCCCGCTCGGCAGGGTCATCCCGCAAGCGCCGGATCTCGCGCAGCCACAATCCGTCGTCATCGGGCAACACCAGCCCGTTCTCGCCATGCCGCACCAGCTCGGGAATGAAGTTGCGCGCCGAGGCGATCACCGGCCGGCCGCGCGCCATGATCTCCATCAGCCCCCAGTTGGCCACGCCATGGCGCAGCGGATACAGGAACAGATCAATCCGGTTCACCAGCGCCGCATACTGATCATAGGGCAGCTTGCCGGGAAACTCGATCGCCTGCGCCGCCGGATGGCGGTCCAGCAGGTAATCGCGGAAGGTCTTGGTCGTGTCCTTGTAGTGCCGATGCACGAACTGCTGTTCATAGCCATAGGTCGGCGCCGCCGGATCGCCGATGGCGACAAAGTGCATGTCGTCACCGGCCTGTCGCAACTGATCCACCAGCCGGACAAACACCTCCAGCCCCTTGGCGCTGGACAGATCGCGGGCGGCAAAGCCAAGGGTGAACGGCCCCTCCGCAGCAGCGGCCGCGGCGGGGTCGGGGCGCACGTCGAACCCTTCGAACTGCACGGCGATGCGCGGTTGCAATTCTGGCGGGAACAGGCTGCGCGCATAGGCGCTTGGCACGATGGTCAGCGCCGAACGCAGCACCTGATGAAAGGCCACCATCTCGGCATTCCTGTCGGTCAGGCGCTGGCCCGGATCGGGCGGATAGGCCGGATCCCAGCCATGGGCATGATAGCTGGGAAACTCGATATAGCTGACCACCGGCACGTCGATTTCATCGAACAGGAACTGCGGCGGCGCCCAGTTGGAATGGCACACGATCAGATCCGGCCGGCCCTTCTGCGCGATGAACGCCTGCACGGCCTTGAGCAACCCGCGCGACAGCCGGGCCGAGCGTTCGGTCCGCGCGGCATAGTAATAGCCGGGCGTATTGATGTCGCCGTCCGGGTCAAAGGCCAGAAGGTTGGTGTAGCGTGCATCGTTGCGCGCCTTGTTGCCCGGCATGGTCAGATACCAGGCTTCGGCCTGGCCGGTGTCATTGAGATGCTGGCACAACAGGCTGAACTGTCCCGGACAGACCGCCGAGGCAAACAGGATCACAGGTTTCATCGCATCACCGCCGCATTTTCGTGGCCCGGTGGTGCCATGGCGGGGCCATGCAGGGCAAGCCGCCTTGACAGGCCCGCGCCTTGGCGCGATAGCCCCGCCACGCCCGCAGCCCCCCGGAGGCCCCATGCGCACCCTGCCCGAAGCCGTCATCCCCGAACTGCCGAACTATTATCGCGGCAAGGTGCGCGATTGCTATGATCTGCCCGACACCGGCGAAGGCGAGCGGCGGATCCTGATTGCCTCGGACCGGCTGTCGGCCTTTGACCGCATCCTGGCCTGTATTCCCTGGAAAGGTCAGGTACTGACCCAGATCGCCCGGCACTGGTTCGACCGCACCGGCGATATCTGCCCCAATCATGTGCTGGCCTATCCCGATCCCAATGTGGTGATCGGCCGCAAGCTGGACATCCTGCCCGTCGAGGTGGTGGTGCGCGGCTATCTGGCCGGGACGACCGGCACCTCGGTGCTGACCATGTACAAGCAAGGCGTGCGCCAGATGTATGGCCATACCCTGCCCGACGGGCTGCGCGACAACGCGGCCCTGCCCGCGCCGATCATCACGCCCACCTCCAAGGCGTTTGACGGCGGCCATGATGCGCCGCTGACCGCAGCAGAGATCGTCGATCAGGGGCTGTTGAGCCCGGCCCTGTGGAACCGGGTCAGCGAGGTTGCGCTGGCCCTGTTCGCACGCGGCCAGGCCGAGGCCGCCGAACGCGGGTTGATCCTTGTGGACACGAAATACGAATTCGGGCTGGATGCCGAAGGCACGCTGCGGATCGCCGATGAAATCCACACCCCGGATTCCAGCCGCTACTGGAAGGCCGACAGCTATGCACAAGCCTTCGAGACCGGCGCGCGCCCGGCGAGCTTTGACAAGGATGTCATCCGCGCCTGGGTCGCGGCACGCTGCGACCCCTATGCCGATGCGATCCCCGAGATTCCAGCGGACATGATCGCCCAGACCTCGGCCACCTACATGGATGCGTTCGAGGCGATCACCGGCCTGCCCTTTGGCCCCGATGAAAGCGGCGCCAGCGTGCTGGACCGCGTCCGGGGCAATCTGGAGCCGTGGTTCACCCGCTGACCCTTGGCAGGCCGCGCCATGGCCCCCATTTCGGACGCAGGGGGACTGCACATGCCTGCAAGCCGGTTTCTGATCCTGATCCTGATCGTCCTTGCGGCTGCGGGGGGCAGTGTTCTGCTGCTGTCCCTGCTGCCGCCCTGGGGAATGGCACTGGCCTCTGTCGCCGCTGTGCTCGCCGCCCTGCTGCTGCGCCGCAGGTGACGGGAAACAGGGCCGTCTGCCCCTGTCATCCGTCCCGGCCATTCGCCCTTGGGATTGCGCGGTCAGAGCGACGGGCCACAGGCCGCAAGGCAGGCGGAAATCGCGCCGGCCAGGCGTCTGGTCCCCTCGACCAGACGGTCGGGCGGGTTGAGGGTGAAGTTGATGCGCAGCGACCGCCGGTCCACGCCCAGCGGGTCGAACACGCTGCCAGGCGCGATGCAGACCCCGTGCTCCAGCGCAACGCGCAACAGGCCGTCGGTATCCAGCCGCGGATCGCGGGCCGTGGCCCAGACGAACATGCCACCCCGTGGCACCTGCCAGTCGAGCACGCCGGACAGATGCCTGTCCATGGCGGCACAAAGCGCATCGCGGCGGCTGCGGTACAGATCCCGCACCTGGGGCTGGATGCGGTCAACAAGGCCATGCTCGAACGCCCGCAGCGCGATCATCTGGCATAGCCCGCTGGTGCACATGTCGGATCCCTGTTTGGCCGTGGTCAGCGCCGCAATCATCCGCGGCGCCGCGATCACCCAGCCGATGCGCAGACCGGGCGCGAGTTCCTTGGACAGGGTTCCCAGATAGATCACCGGACCGTCATAGGCGCCGCCAGTTCCCGCCAGCGACAGAATGCGCGGCAAGGGCGCGTCGTCGTAGCAAAGCGTGCCATAGGGATCGTCCTCCACCAGCCAGGTGCCGGTCTGGCGCGCCGCCTCCAGCAGGGCCGCGCGTTCGGCGGTGCCGACCAGCCGCCCGGTGGGGTTGGAAAAATTGGGCACCGTATAGGCAAAGGCCGCGCCGCGCAGTGCCGCCACCGGATCGAACCCGTTGGCGCCCAGAACCATGGGCCGATAGGCTGGGGCGCGCGGCCGCCAGGCATCGAGCGCACCCAGATAGGTGGGGCTCTGGGCGGCGATCTGCCCGCACGGTTCCAGCAGCACCTTGCCCAGCAGATCCAGCGCCTGCATCCCGCCTGTGGTGATCAGCACGTTATCGCGGCCCAGCGGCAGATCGGGCGTCGAAAACCGGGCCGCGATGGCATCGCGCAGCGCAGGCAGCCCTGCGATGGGACTGTAGCCAAGCGCCTGCGCCGGATCGTCGTGCACCACACGGGCCGCCAGATCCGCGATCTCTGCAACCGGCCAGAGCGTCGGCTCGGGCAGCCCCCCTGCCATGTTGATCAGATCGGGGATCTGACCTGCGGCAAGAAAGACCTCTGTCACATCGTTGGTCTGCGACATCCAGTCGGCAAAGGCAGGTACAGTCATGGTTTCCCCGGCACGGTTGCGGCTTTGGCACAGCCTAGGCGCGGCAGCCGCCGGGGGCCAGAGGTCTAGCGCAGATCGGCGAGCGTGGCCCCCTGCGGCAGCGCCCCCGATGCGCACCAGCGCAGCTCGCAGCCCAGCCGGGTCACGCTGCGCACCGACTTGTGCAGCGCCTCGGCCAAGGCCGGATCGTCGGGCCCTTCGATCTCCAGCGTCAGCCGGTCCCGTTCGTCGATCCGGTCCACCACAAAGCGCGCGGGCCTTGCCGGGGCCCCGACAGCCGCCAGAACCTCGGCCAGCATTCCGGGGCGCAGGAACATGCCCTTGACCTTGACAGCATCATCCGCGCGGCCCATCCAGCCCCGCAGGCGCGGCGGCCCTGCCCCATCGGCAGAGGCGACAATCGCGGTCAGATCCCCGGTGGCGAACCGGATCAGCGGATACGAGGTGCGGAAAAGGGTGACAACCAGTTCACCCACCTCGCCCGGCGCCAGCGGCGCGCCGGTGCCGGGGGCGACGATCTCGGGCCAGATCCCGTCGTTCAGGACCATCCCGTCATGGCTGGGGGTTTCATAGGCGAGGATCCCGAGTTCGGCCGTCCCGTACAGCTCGAACACCTCGACCCCGCGCCCGGTGAAGGCAGCGCGCAGCGTCGGCGTGACCGCCGCGCCCGACAGGAAGGCACGGGTGATCGCAAGCGGAACCCCTGCGGCATCGGCCCCCTTGATCAGGATATGAAGATAATCCGCCGTCCCGGCATAGGCGGTCGGACGATAGGCGCGCATCGCCGCAACGATCTGTTCGGTATTGCCGCCGCCCGCAGGGATCACCGCAGCCCCGGCAGCGCGTGCCGCATCATCGAACATCAGCCCGGCGGGCGTGAGGTGATACCCGAAGGTATTGAGCAGAACGTCCCCCGCCCCGAAACCCGCTGCGCGCAGCGCCCGCGCGGCCCCTGCATCGGCGCCGTCGCCCGGCTCGCAGATCGGACCGGGCGACAGGAACAGCCGCGCAAACCCCGACGCTGGCCGCGCGGCCAGCCCGCCGAACGGCAGATCGGCCGCTTGCAAGCCCGGCAGGTCGGCCTTGCGCAGCACCGGCAGGGCCGCCAGCGATTCGGCGGTCATCGGACCTGCCCCCGGATCGGGCAGGCGCGCGGCCCACCATGGCACCTCTGCCCGTGCCGCCCGAATCGTCTCTGCCACGGCCACCATGCCACGCTGCGTGCGCTCATCGGTCGTCATCCGGCGTTCCTCCCTGTCGAACTGGCGGAAGCCCCGCCTTCCTGAAGCATATTCATCAATATTCTTTTCCACATCGAACGAAATACTTCAATTCTGCAAGTGAAAATCTTGGTTTCTGCGCCTGCATTACCCAGAAACAAGATGCTTGACAGAAATAAATGAAACGGGTTCAAATAGCGCCAAGACGGCGAGAGACCGCCTGCGACACCACGATTTCAGGGAGGAGAGCGTGGTCCAGACCACACAGCCACAGAACGGCGCCCTGCGCGCCACTGCCCAGCATGACTGAGCGCAAGACGGACCAGCCGATCCTGCGCTGCACGGGGATCGAACGCTCTTTCGGCGGGCTTCGGGCGCTGAAAGGCGTCGATGTCGAGGTGCACAAGGGCGAGATCTTTGGCCTTGTCGGCCCCAACGGATCGGGCAAGACCACGATGGTCAACGTGATGACCGGCTTTTACCCGCCGAATGCGGGCCAGGTGGAACTGTACGGCGAACGCATCACCGGACTGGCGCCGCACAAGGTTGCCAAAAGGGGCGTGGCGCGCACCTTTCAGAACCTTGCCCTGTTCAAGGGGATGAGCGTGCTGGACAACATCCTGGTCGGGCGCCACACCCACATGCGCCCGTCGTCGCTGGCCACCCTGTTCTACTGGATCTGGGCACAGCGCGAGGAACTGGCGCATCGCCGCGTCGTCGAGGAAATCATTGATTTCATGCAGTTGCAGGACATCCGCGACGAACCCGTGGATGTCATCCCGATGGGGCTGCAAAAGCGGGTGGAACTGGCGCGCGCGCTGGTGGCCGAGCCGCGATTCCTGATCCTGGACGAGCCGATGGCCGGCATGAACCAGGAAGAAAAGGAATATATCGCCCGCTTCATCCTGGATGCGCGCGACGAGCGGGATGTGACCATCCTGCTGATCGAACATCACATGGATGTCGTCACCGCGCTTTGCGACCGGGTGACGGTGCTGTCCTATGGCGAGGTGATCGCGCAAGGCGAGCCGCGGGCCACCATCGCCGATCCGGCCGTGATCACCGCCTATCTGGGTGCGCGGGCGGCGGCCCGTCATGCGGGGGGTGCGGCATGAGCGTGCAGGGCAGGATCACCGGCTGGCCGGTGAATGATGCGGGCCGCCCGGCCACGCTGGTGGCGGCGCTGGCGGCCAATGCGGCGCAGGCGGGCAGGCAGCCGGGTTTCCGCGAACGCGAATATGGCATCTGGCGCGAATGGACCTGGGTCCAGGTGCTGGACGAGGTGCTGGCGCTGGCCGCCGGGTTCGAGACGCTGGGCCTGAAACCCGGCCATGCGCTGACCGTGGTGGGCGACAACCGCGCGACGATCTATTTCGCCATGCTGGCGGCCAATGCGCTGCGGGCCTTTCCCTCGCCGGTCTATCCCGATGTGCCGGTCGAGGAGTTCAAGAACTTCGTCCGCTTTGGCGACCCTGACATCGCCCTGGCCGAAGATCAGGAACAGGTGGACAAGCTGCTGGATCTGCGCGCGCAGATCGGGCGCCCCACCACCATCGTCTATGACGATCCGCGCGGGCTGGCCCATTACGCCGAACCGGGGCTGATCGCCCTGTCCGAGGTGGCCGAACGCGGCCGCAGGCGGCTGGCAGAGGCGCCGGGGCTGGCTGCCGATCTGGTCTCCCGTGCGGGGGCGGATGACACTGCGGTGCTGCTGTATTCCTCTGGCACCACAGGTCTGGCCAAGGGCATTCCGCTGCGCCATTCCAATATCACCGGCGGGATCGCCAATGCTGAGGCCGGCGGATATTTCCGCAAGGGAGAACGGCTTTTTGCATATCTTCCAACGGCTTGGGTCGGGGACTTCGTGTTCAGCCTGGCGGCGGGCGTCTTGTTGCAGGCGGTGATCAACATCCCCGAACGCGCCGAAACCGCGCTGCATGACCTGCGCGAGGTTGCACCTACGTTTTACCTTGCGGCACCAAGGGCTTGGGACGCGATGTTGACCCGCATCCAGGTGGGCATGGCCGACAGCACACCGCTGAAACGCCGCCTGTTCGACTGGTTCATCCCCCGCGCGATCGAACTGGAGCGCAAGCGCCTCAAGGGCCACAAGCCCACCGCCACCGAAGTGGTCCGCGAATGGCTGGGCAACCTGCTGGTCTATGCCCCGCTCAAGGACTGGCTGGGCCTGTCGCGCGCCGAACGCGCCTTTACCGGCGGCGAGGCGATGGGCGAAGAGACCTTCTTGTTCTTCCGCGCCCTGGGGATCCAGCTCAAGCAGTTCTACGGCCAGACCGAAACCTGCGCCCTCACCGCCGCGCAGGTCGAAGGCAGCGTGCGCATCGACACCGTGGGCCGCGCCATGCCTGGTGTGGATGTGCGGATCGACGACAATGGCGAAATCCTGATCCGCTCTGCCTCGGTCTTTTATGGCTATGCCGACAACCCCGAAGCCACGGCCGAGGCGCTGACCCCCGATGGCTATCTGCGCACCGGCGATGCCGGGCGGGTGCAGCCGGGTGGCGATCTGGTGGTGTTGGGGCGTGTAAGCGAACTGGTCGAGACCGCACAGGGCGAACGCTTCATTCCCACCTTCATCGAGAACCGGCTGAAATTCTCGCCCTATATCCGCAATATCGCGGTGCTGGGCGCCGGGCGCGACGACCTGACCGCGATTGTCTGCATCGACTACGAGGCAACCGGGCACTGGGCCGAACAGCGGTCGCTGTCCTATTCCAGCTATGCGGAACTGTCGCAAAAGCCAGAGGTGATCGAGCTGATCACCACCGAAATCGCCCGCGTCAACGAGTTGCAGCCCGATGCCTTGCGCATTCGCCGTTTTGTCAACCTGCACAAGGACTTCGACGCCGATGATGGCGAAATCACCCGCACCCGCAAACTGCGGCGCAAGGTGATCGAACAGACCTATGCCCGGCTGATCGACGCGCTGTACGGCGGCGCGCGCGAGGTCACGTTCGACGCCAAGATCACTTATGAAGATGGCCGGCAGGGCACGCTGAGCCGCAACCTGAGCATCCGGGAGGTCTGAGACATGGACATGATCCTGCTTGCGGAACTGGCGGTGAACGGCGTGTTCGTCGGGCTGATGTATGCCCTGATCGCTGCCGGGATCGTGCTGATCTACAAGACATCGGGCATTGCCAACATGGCGCAGGGCGCGCTGGCCATGACGGGGGCCTATGTGGTCGTCATCCTGGCCTCGGGGCTGGGAATGCCGATCTGGGTGGCCATTCCGCTGGCCATCGCGCTGATGTTCGCCTTTGGCGCCGCCATCGAACGGGTGGCGCTGCGCCGGATGATCGGACAGCCGGTGATCATGGTCATCATGCTGACCATCGGGCTGGAGATCCTGTTGCGCGGGGTGCTGCCCGGCTTTTTCGGCGCAGCGGTCAAGCGGCTGAACCTCGGGATCCCCAACACGCCGATCTTTCTGGGCGAATTGTTCCTGAACCGCGCGATCCTGATCGGCGGCGGGGTGTCGCTGGCGCTGATCCTGCTGTCGATCCTGTTCTTCAATTCGCGCTTCGGCATCATCATGCGGGCGGTCAGCGACAACCAGACCGCAAGCTGGTCGGTGGGGATCAAGGTCGAACGCGCGATTGCCGTGGCCTGGGGACTGTCGGCGACCATGGCCACCACCTCGGGCGTGCTGTGGGGGGCAACGCAGGGTGTGGACTGGTCGCTGTCGTTGCTGCTGATCAAGGCGCTGGCCATTGCCATTCTGGGCGGGCTGGACAGCATCGTCGGCGTGCTGGTTGCCGGAATCATCGTGGGGCTGGCCGAAAGCCTGGCCACGGGCATTCTGGACCCAATCGTCGGCGGCGGAACGCGCGATGTCGTCGCCTCGGCCATCATCCTGCTGACGCTGCTGTTTCGTCCACATGGCCTGTTCGGCCGCGAACATATCGAGAGGGTGTGACATGTTTTTCCGCAAGGCCGGGATCAGCTTCACCCGCTATCAGGACGAACGCCAGCTTTGGCGCCTGCCTGCCGATCGCTGGACCATTGCCGTGATCTTTCTGCTGCTGCTGGCAGCGCCGTTCCTGATCGACCGGCTGTATGTGATCAGCTACCTTCTGCCGCTGATCATCTGGTCGATGGCCGCGATGGGGCTGAACCTGCTGATGGGGGGCGCCGGGCAAATTCACCTTGGCTATGGGGCGGTGATCGGAATTGGCGCCTATGCCTCGGTCCATTCCATGCGGGCGGGCGTGCCGTTCGAGCTGGCCTTGATCATTGGCGGCGTGGCGGCAGCGGCGGTCGGCATCATCTTCGGCGCGGCAGCATTGCGGGTGAAGGGGCTGTATCTGGCCATGGCAACGCTGGCGATGCAATATATCGTCGATTTCGTCATCGTGCAGTTTCCCGCCATTTCAGGCGGCAGCCAGGCAGCGTTGTCCGTGCCGAATGTCACCTTCTTCGGCATCCCCGTGCAGGGGGACCGCGCGCCCTATTACGTCGCGCTGGCGATCTGTACCGTGCTGACGGTGTTCATGCTGAACGTTCGGCGCACCTCGTTCGGGCGTGCCCTGGCCGCAGTGCGGGAAAAGGACTATGCCGCCTCGATCATCGGGGTGGATCCGTTCCGCTACAAGCTGTTGGCCTTCTGGGTGTCGTCCTTCATCGGCGGCATGATGGGCGCCGTGCTGGCGGTCTGCTATTATCGCACCATCTCGCCCGACCAGTTCCATCTGGACCTGTCGATCCAGCTCGTCGCCATGGTCATCGTGGGCGGCCTGGGCAGCGTGCTGGGCGTGTTCCTTGGCGTCGGGCTGATCCTGTTCGCGCCGATCATCCTGAACCAGTTGATCAGTTGGGGCGCCGACCAGTTCGGCCTGGCGATCCCCATGGATCTGCGCGCCCATCTGCCATTGATGCTGTATGGCGCGCTGATCATGGGCTTCTTGCTGGTCGAACCGCTGGGGCTGGCGAAAATCTACAACAACATACGGAATTACTTCCTGGTCTGGCCCTTCCGCCACGCCCGGTAGTGATGAACGACAATGGGAGGAACTGACATGAGCCTGACACGTCGCAATATCCTGACAGGTGCCGCCGTCGCGGCCCTGGCCAGTCAACTGCCCGTCCGCGTGGCCTTTGCGCAGGACAAGACAATCCGCTTTTCCCTGCCGATGGACTTCACGCGGGTCTATACCTTCGTCACCTCGGAATACAGCCAGGGCCAGCGCGACTATATCAGCCTGATCAACGGCCGGGGCGGCATCGGCGGCTATACCATCGTGCCCGATGTCAGCGACCACGCGAACGACCAGCCCCGCGCGATCGAAGCCTACGAGCGTGGCAAGTCGCAAGGGGCGGTGCTGATCGACCCGCTGTCCACCCCGGTGGCCCGCGCGCTGGTGCCCCGTGTGCTGGCCGACAAGATCAACATGGTCACGGCGTTCTCGGGCCGGTCCGATGCGGCCGATGGCACGGCCTTTCCCTATGTCTTTCCGCTGTCGCCCAACTACTGGACCCAATCGGGCCTGCTGATCGACTTTTTCAAGCAGCAGGACGGCGGATCGCTGCAAGGCAAGACCATCGCCTTTGTCCATATCGATACACCCTTTGGCAAGGAACCGCTGCCGATCCTGGAAAAGCTGGCCGAGAAAGAGGGCTACAAGCTTGTCGCCTTCCCCTATACCCCGCCCGGCAACGACCAGTCGGCGATCTGGCCGCAGGTGCGCCGGGCCCGGCCCGACTGGGTGATGTTCTGGGGCGCCGGGGTAGGCCAGACCGTGGCCCTGACCGAAGCGGCGCGCAACGGGCTGGACATGAGCCGGGTGTCGGGCAGCGTCTGGGTGTCGGAATCTGACATGGATGTCGTGGGCCGCGACCAGACCGTCGGCGTGCTCAAGGTCGAACCCTGCGCATCGGGGCGTGATCCCAAGATCATCCAGGACATCCTGTCCGAGGTCGTCGGCACCGGCAAGGGCGCCGGACCCGAGGACAAGGTGGGCACCGCCTATTACAACTATGGCGTGATGATCACCGCCCTGATGCTGGAAGGTGTGCGCCGCGCGGTCGAGATTGCCCCTGACGGCCCTGTCAGCGGCGAATGGCTGAATGCCGGGCTGAACTCGATCACCGACTACACCGCCGAAGGGCTGATCCCCTCGACCACGATCACCCCCGAGGATCACCAGGGCGGCGGCATGGCCCGCATCGCCCGCTGGACGGGCGAGCGGTTCGAGCCGGTGACAGACTGGTTCAGCGCCAACCAGGATGTGGTCTGGGAAGAGGTCCGCAAATACTCGGAAGAGTTCAAGAAGACCGGCAACTGATACCCTGCCCCGCCCGTCCGCCAGTCTGGCGGGCGGGGCCCTTGACGACGGGATGAACCATGGCCCTGCTTTCGGTCAACAGTGTCGAAGTGGTCTATGACCAGGTGTCGCTTGCGGTGAAAGGCGCCTCGCTTGAGGTGCCAGAGGCCGGGCTTGTCGCGCTGCTGGGCGCGAATGGCGCCGGCAAGAGCACGATCCTGAAATCCATCAGCGGCCTTCTGGCCCCTGAACGGGGCGCGGTGACGCGCGGGTCGATCACCTTCCAGGGGCAGGACATCCTGGCACTGGACCCGCCGGCCCGCGTGCGGCGCGGCATCGTGCATGTGCTTGAGGGGCGCAAGGTCTTTGAACATCTGACGCCCGAGGAAAACCTGATCGCCGCCACCACCATGCACAGCGACCGCGCGATGATCACCGACATGGTCGCGCATATGTTCGAGCTGTTTCCCCGGCTCAAGGATCGCGCGCGGGCCAAGGCGGGCTATCTGTCGGGGGGCGAACAACAGATGCTTGCCATCGCCCGCGCGCTGATGACCCGGCCCAAACTGCTGATGATGGATGAGCCCAGCCTGGGCCTTGCCCCGTTGCTGGTGGACGAGATCTTCGACATCATCACCCGCATCAACCGCGAAGAAGGCGTGGCGGTGCTGCTGGTCGAACAGAATGCGGTTGCGGCGCTGGACGTCGTCAGCCATGCCTATCTGATCGAACAGGGCCGTATCGTGATGCACGGCCCCGCCGAAGTGCTGCGCGAGAACCCCGACATCAAGGAGGCATATCTGGGCGGCGGCACCACCCATGTGGATTACCACGGCGTCAAACATTATCGCCGCCGCAAACGCTGGCTGGCCTAGGAACACCGTCATGGATACCGCACCCACACCACAGATCGACAGCCGCATGATCGCCGCCGCGCTGGAGCGGTTGCTGAAACTGCGCAGCCTGCCCTTTGGCATGAAGATGTTCACCGACCGGGCCGAGATGCAGGCCATCCCCCGCATCCGCCGCCCGAAGGATGTCCATACGCTGGACCAGATCGTCGCCCAGGCGGCGCGGCTGGGCTGGACCGTCGGGGTCACGGCCGAGGATCTGGTGGGCGACCAGTGCCGCGCCGTCGTCGGCCTTGGCCGGGCGCAGACCGCGAAATGGCAATCGGGCGAACATATGACCGGCGTCTGGTTCCAGGACCAGCCCGGCGCCGCCGCGCATCAGGCCGCCATGCATTGCGTGCCCGAGGGCCAGTATGATGCGCTGGTGGTGTCGCCGCTGGCCTCGGGGCGGCTCGACCCGCCCGACATCGCGCTGTTCTACGCCACGCCCGGCGCGATGATCTATTTCATCAACGGCCTGCAATGGCAGGGCTACAAGCGGTTCGACTGGTCGGTCGTCGGCGAAAGCGCCTGCGCAGACAGTTGGGGCCGCGCGCTGGTCCGGCGCGAACCCTCGCTGTCAATCCCGTGCTTTGCCGAACGCCGCTATGGCGGGGTTCTGGACGACGAAATGCTGATGGCCGCGCCGCTGGCCGACATGGCCAAGGCCATCGAGGGCATGGAGGCGCTGGCCCGCAACGGCTTTCGCTATCCCTTCCCGCAATATGGCATCCAGCAGGATGCACGCGCGGGGCTGGGATTCAGCTACGGGGATCGCTAGAACGGCAGGCGTCGCATTCCAGGGGCCACCATGACTCAGCGCAAGACGAAACGCACCGTCAACCGCCTTCCCCCCGAACGGCGCATCTCCGACATCATGGCCGCCGCCCGCGAGGTCTTTACCGAAAAGGGCTATTCCGAGTCGCTGATCTCGGACATCGCCGAACGGGCGGGGGTGGTCGAGGGCACGATCTACCGTTTCTTCACCAACAAGCGCGACCTGCTGCTGCGCGTGGCCGAAGAATGGTATGTCGAGATGATCTCCAAGGATGCGGCCGGGTTCGAGGCGGTCAAGGGCGAATGGAACCGGCTGCACTATCTCATCTATCACCACCTGCTGTCGATCAAACGCGACCCCGGCCTGTCGCGGCTGGTGTTTCTGGAACTGCGTCCCGATCCGCTCTACCGCGAAACCCGGCTGTTCACCCTGAACCGCGACTATACCCGCCGCATCGCCGACGTGGTGCGCGAGGGCATGGCCAACGGCGTGTTCCGGGCCGATGCCTCACCCTCGCTGGTGCGCGACATGGTGTTCGGTGCGGTCGAACACCGGACCTGGTCCTTCCTGCGCAGCGAAGGCGATTTCGATCCCGAAGGCTCTGCCCAGGCGCTTGCCGACATGATCTATGCCGGCCTTCTGCCGCATACAGAACTGGCGCGCGATACCGTGCTCGCGCGGCTGGACAAGGTGGCCGGGCGGCTGGAACGCGCCGCCGAACGCCTTGCCCCCCCCATCGCCTGATCCCGCCCCCGGCCGGTCCAGACCGCATATGCCCTGCCCCGCATGGCCACCGGGGCCATGTCGCCAGATCGAACCGTCAGGGACAGCGGCAGGCCCCCGCCGGCCAGACGGGGGGCAGGCCCCCCGCCCCGCGTGCCACGGGATCAGAGCGTGCTGTTGAACGCCCCGCCGTCCAGCAGGATGTTCTGCCCGACAATGAACCCGGCGTGCTGCGAACACAGGAACGCGCAGGTCGCCCCGAATTCGTCGGCCGTGCCATACCGGCCTGCGGGAATCGCCGCGATGCGTCGCGCCTTGGCCTCTTCGACGCTGATGCCCTGCGCCTTGGCCGCGCCGCCGTCCAGCGACGCCGCGCGATCGGTCGCATGAAGGCCCGGCAACAGGTTGTTGATCACCACGCCTTTGGGGGCCACCTGACGCGCGGTCCCCGCGACAAAGCCGGTCAGCCCCGCGCGCGCCGAATTCGACAGGCCCAGCACGCCGATGGGCGATTTCACCGACTGGCTGGTGATGTTGACGACCCGGCCCCAGCCACGCTCCATCATGCCCGGCAACACCGCCTGCATCAACGCGATGGGTGTCAGCATGTTGGCATCCAGCGCCTTGATGAAATCCTCGCGGCTCCAGTCCGACCACAGTCCGGGCGGCGGGCCACCGGCATTGGTGACAAGAATATCAACCTGCCCCGCCGCCTCCAGCACGCGGGCGCGGCCGTCTTCGGTGGTGATATCGGCGGCGATGGCCGTAACCTTGACCCCATGCGCGGCCCGGATCGCCTGTGCCGTGGCCTCCAGCGCCTCTGCTCCGCGTGCGTTCAGCACCAGATCCACCCCGGCCCCGGCCAACGCCTCGGCACATCCGCGCCCCAGCCCCTTGGAGCTTGCGCAAACAATCGCGGTTTTCCCCTTGATCCCCAGATCCATTTCCTGCCCTTTCTGTCCTGCGCCCCGGTCCTGCCATGATCGTGACATGGAAAGGGCCCCGCCCAGTCCTACACTTGCCCGACGCCAAGGCCAACCGCCTTGCCTGCTGACGGAGGCCACATGACCAGCTCGCCCGAAACCCGCAGTGCCGCCCATGTGGCGCATGTCTTTGCCGCCGCCGACCTGTTCGTGACCTCTGGCGCCAATCTTGGGGACGGGCTGGCCGAAATCGAGGATCTGTGTGCCGGCGATGTCTACGAACTCGACGCCATGGCGCAGCCCTTGCGGCTGGCGCTGGCCCGCCCGCGCGATGGCGGCCCGCCGGCCCGCCAGCAGGTGGTGGCGCCAGGCTCCGAGGTCGGCGACCCAGGGGATCCCGTCGCGCTGTCGGCCCGGCTGACCCTGATGGCGCCAGACGGGCAAAAGGTCGAACTGCTGCTGCTGCGGCACCGGGCGGCAGGCCGGGCCAGCCAGACCACCCTTTATGCCCTGCCGCTGACCCCGATCGCGCCGCGCACCGACTATACCCTGCTGGCCGCCGAAGATCCGCCGGACGAGCTGCGGCTGTCGGACCTGATCTGCCTGTCGTTCCATCGCGGCACACGGATCACGCTGGCCTCGGGGGCCCAGCTACCGATCGAACAACTGACCGCGGGCAGCCGGGTGCTGACCCGCGACCATGGCCCCCAACCCATCCGCTGGATCGGTCGCACGACGCTGCGCGCGCGCGGTTCCTTTGCGCCGGTGGTCATCACCAGCGGCACGATGGGCAACGACGGAGACCTGATCGTCGGCCCGCATCATCGCCTGTTCCTGTATCAGCGCGACCGGCTGCCGGGGCTGCCCACCGCGGAACTGCTGGTCCAGGCGCAGCATCTGGTCGATGACGACACCATCTTCAGGCGCGAAAGCGGATTTGCCGAATATTTCAGCCTGGTCTTCGACCGGCATGAGATCATCTATGCCGAAGGCATCCCCGTCGAAAGCCTGATGGTGAATGAGGCGACGGTCGCCGCCCTGCCCCCCGAACTGGCCGAAGCGGTGCGCAGCCAGTTGCCGGGCCTCAGTCAGCACCAGCATTTCGGCGTCGAACCGGATGCCGAACATCTGGGGGCGCTGCGCCCGCGCGCGATCCGGCGGGGACGGGCGCGCCCTCATTAGACCTCGGGCCTGTGGCGGCTGCGGGCGGGGGGCGCTGCCCCCCTGGGCTGCATGACGCAGCCCTCCCCCCGGGGTATTTGGAGCAAGATGAAAGGGGCGCCGGATCTGGGGCGCCCCGCTTTGGTTTCAGCCCAGCGTCACCAGAGCATGGCGTTTGCGCCCTGCGGTCAGTTTCAGCGGTTCGGCAAGATCCTCGGCGCGGATGATGCGGCCCGCGTCGGTCGCATCGGCGTCATTCACCCGCGCGCCGCCTTCGGCGATCAGACGTTTGGCCTCCTTGCCGGATTTCGCCAGCCCTGCGCGCACGAAGAGCTGTGACAGGCTGATGCCATCGGCGGCTTCCTGGGCGCTCAGGGCAACGGTTGGCAGCTCGCCCCCGATGCCCCCTTTCTCGAACACCTCGCGCGCAGTGGCTTCGGCCGCCGCCGCCGCCTCGGCGCCATGCAACAGCGTTGTCACCTCGTTGGCGAGGATCACCTTGGCACCGTTGATCTCTGCGCCGCCAAGCGCGCCCAGCCGGTCGCAGTCCTCGACCGGAAGCTCGGTATAAAGCTTGAGGAACCGGCCCACATCGGCATCGGTGGTATTGCGCCAGAACTGCCAGAACTCGTAGGGGCTCAGCATCTCGCCGTTCAGCCAGACGGCACCGCCTGCCGACTTGCCCATCTTGCGCCCGTCGGAAGTGGTCAGGAGCGGAGAGGTCAGGCCAAAGATCTGCGCGTCGATCACCCGGCGCGTCAGGTCGATGCCGTTGACGATATTGCCCCATTGATCCGACCCGCCCATCTGGAGCAGACAGCCATAGCGGCGGTTCAGCTCCAGGAAGTCATAGGCCTGGAGGATCATGTAGTTGAACTCCAGGAACGACAGCGATTGTTCCCGGTCTAGCCGCGATTTGACGGACTCGAAAGACAGCATCCGGTTCACGCTGAAGTGCCGCCCGATGTCGCGCAGAAACTCCAGATAGTTCAACCCGTCCAGCCATTCGGCATTGTTGAGCATGATGGCATCGCCGCCCCCCGGCCCGTAGGACAGGTAGCGCGCAAAGACCTTTTGCATCCCCGCGATGTTCTCGTCGATCTTTTCGGGAGTCAGAAGCGGGCGTTCGTCGGCCCGGAACGACGGATCGCCCACCTTGGTGGTGCCGCCGCCCATCAGGGTGATCGGCTTGTGCCCGGTCTTTTGCAACCAGCGCAGCATCATGATGTTCAGCAGATGCCCGACATGCAATGACGCCGCCGTGGCATCATAGCCGATATAGGCTGGCACAACCCCCTTGACCAAGGCTTCGTCCAGCGCCTGATAATCGGTGCAATCGGCCACATAGCCCCGCTCGAGCATCACGCGAAGGAAATCGGATTTGGCATGGTAGGTCATGGCATCATCATCCATAGTTCGGGTGCGCGCCGGTATAGCTGCGCGCAGAGCCAAGGGGAAGCGCATGTTGAAGGCAGGGCCGGTCTGGGCACTTGGCGCGATGTCGGGCACCTCGCTCGACGGGGTGGATGCCGCCATGCTGTTGACCGACGGGACACGGATACATGAGTTCGGACCGTCGGCCTTCCGACCTTACAGCCCGGCCGAACAGGCCACGCTGCGTGCGGCGCTTGGCACATGGCCGGATGACCCGCGCGCCGATGCCGCGGCCGAAGTGGTCGAGAACGCCCATGCCGAACTGCTGTCCCGCTTCGACAATGTCGATCTGGTGGGATTTCACGGCCAGACCCTTGCGCATGATCCGGGCGGGCGGGGCACGCATCAGGCCGGCAACGGCGCCATCCTGGCCGAAGTGCTTGGCCTGCCGGTGGTCTGGGACTTCCGCTCCGACGATGTGCGGCTGGGCGGGCAAGGGGCGCCGCTGGCGCCGTTCTATCATTTTGCCCTGGCCCGCCGTCTTGGCGCCGATCCGGTGGTCTTCCTCAACCTTGGCGGCGTCGGAAATCTGACCTGGGCCAACCCGGCCCTGGCCGAGCCACAACTGGCCGGGGCGCTCTTTGCCTTTGACACCGGCCCCGCCAATGCCCCGATCAACGATCTGATGCAGCGCCGCCTTGGCCTGCCACATGACCAGAACGGCGCGCTTGCGGCCCTGGGCACCCCGGACGAGGCCGTGGTCGCAGATTTTCTGCGCCATCCCTATTTCTTCCGCATGGCGCCCAAATCGCTGGACCGCGACGCCTTTTCCGCCTTGGCCCAGGCGGTCGAACCGCTGTCCGACTCGGATGCCGCCGCGACCCTGACCGCCGCCGCCGCCGCCGCCGTCACCGCGGGCCTGCCGCATCTGCCGGCCGTCCCGTCCCTTGTGCTGGCCACAGGCGGCGGCCGCCACAACCGCAGCCTGATGCAGGCCCTGTCCACCCGCCTGCCCTGCCGGGTCGCACCCGTCGAAGAGGCGGGGTTCGACGGCGACATGCTCGAGGCCCAGGCATTCGCCCATCTCGCCGTCCGCGTCGCCCGCGGGCTGCCCACCTCCTGCCCCGGCACCACCGGCGTCGCGGCGGCGGTCGGCGGCGGGCAGATCACCACCCCCGCCTGAGCCCGGCCACAGCTCTTGTCCGGCGCATTTTCATCTTGCTGCAAATACCCCGGGGTCCGGGGCAGCGCCCCGGCGGTTGCCACCGCGCAGCCGGCACGGGCATTTTGCGGTGGCGTCACACCGGGCCTGCCCCTATATCGGTTCCGACTGGGCAGGAACCGGAGGATATCATGGCCAAGGGATGGAGCAAATCGGACTGGCGCGCCAAGCCGCGCATCCAGATGCCGGACTATCCCGATCAGGCTGCGCTCCGCGCGGTCGAGGCGCAACTGGCGAAATATCCCCCCCTTGTCTTCGCGGGCGAGGCGCGGCGGCTCAAGAAACAGCTTGCCGACGTCTCCTCGGGCAAGGCGTTCCTGCTGCAAGGCGGCGACTGCGCCGAAAGTTTTGCCGAATTCAGCGCCGACAACATCCGCGACACGTTCAAGGTGCTCTTGCAGATGGCCGTGGTGCTGACCTTTGGCGCCAAGGTGCCGGTGGTCAAGGTGGGCCGCATGGCCGGACAATTCGCCAAGCCGCGCAGCGCGCCGACCGAGGTGATCGCGGGCACCGAACTGCCCAGCTATCGCGGCGACATCATCAACGGCTTCGACTTCACCCCGGATGCCCGGTTGCCCGACCCGGCACGCATGTTGCAGGCCTATACCCAGGCCGCCGCCAGCCTGAACCTGTTGCGCGCCTTTTCGACCGGCGGCTATGCCGATATCCACCGCGTGCATTCCTGGACGCTGGGCTTTGCCGAACATGACAAGGCCGAACGCTACCGCGAGATTTCCAACCGAATCTCGGATGCGCTGGATTTCATGTCGGCCGCCGGGGTCGATGGATCGAGCGTCACGCAACTGTCCACCGTGGAATTCTACACCAGCCACGAGGCCCTGCTGCTGGAATATGAAGAGGCCCTGTGCCGGATCGATTCGACCACCGGCCTGCCGGTGGCAGGGTCCGGCCACATGATCTGGATCGGCGACCGCACGCGCCAACCCGATGGCGCGCATGTGGACTTCTGCCGCGGCGTGCAGAACCCGATCGGGCTGAAATGCGGGCCCTCGATGACCACCGATGACCTGAAACGCCTGATGGCGACCCTGAACCCCGAGAATGAGGCCGGGCGCCTGACCCTGATCGCCCGTTTCGGCGCCGGAAAGGCCGGGGACCACCTGCCCCGCCTGATCCGCGCGGTGCAGGAAGAGGGGGCGAGCGTGGTCTGGTCCTGCGATCCGATGCATGGCAACACGATCAAGGCGGCCAGTGGCTACAAGACCCGCCCCTTCGACAGCGTGCTGCGCGAGGTGCGCGAGTTCTTTGCCGTTCACAAGGCCGAAGGCACGGTTCCCGGCGGTGTGCATTTCGAAATGACCGGCAAGGACGTCACCGAATGCACCGGCGGCCTGCACGCGGTTTCCGACGAGGATCTGTCCAGCCGCTATCACACCGCCTGTGATCCGCGCCTGAACGCAAGCCAGTCGCTGGAACTGGCCTTTCTGGTGGCCGAAGAGCTTTCGGCGCAGCGCCGGGCGAGCCGCAGCCAGGCGCTGTAGCCCGGCCTCAGCCCTTGATCAGCCGCAGATGGGGCTGGCGCTTGACCGCAGGAACAAAGATGGCCGGGCTTTCGGCCAGCCCCGGAACCATCGGGCGCGCGCCTGCCTGTATCTGCGGCGAGGCATCGCTGCGCCGGGTCTCTGTCTGCGGCATGGCAGGCGCGGCGGTCACACCGCTGATCGGGCGACAGGCGCCTTCGGACAGGGCAAAGCGGCGCGGCGTCCGGCCGGGCGGCGTGTCGGTGACAAGGCAGGCCAGCGCGCGGTCGGGCTGGCCCGTGCGGCCCAGCATCGGCAACACCAGCAACTGCCCGCCACAGGGCGCCTGCATGAAGCCGCGCTCTCCCTCCAGCCGCAGCCGCGCGATGGCGGGGCCGGCGAACACCCGTTCCATATGCGCCGACAGGGCGGCGCGGGCGGCCGGAACCATCAGCGCCGTCAAGGGCATTCCGCGGACATCCATGCCCAGCATGTCGCAGACGGCCATGCCTGCCAGCCGGATCCGCACCTGTCCGGGCGCGATGCGTTCCAGCAGCAATGTGCAATCCAGCAGGTCGGCAATGCCGCGCGGATCGAAATCCGCCCGGTGCGGCAGGCTGCGACCGTCTGGGCGCAACGCCTGCCAATAGCCTTCCATCTGCGCGAACTGCGGCGGCACCGTCACACCCATCTGTCCTGCACCTTTTCCCCGTCCATCCCAAACCAGCCGCATCGCGCACTCCCTGTCCGGTGCTTGCGGTGTCATGGTTAAGGCTACCGCAATGCTCGTTACCAAACCCTTAATACCCGCGGCCGACGCGAATCGGATGGGGTTTCTGAGGAACTGGTTAAAGCTTGAAAGACCCGCCCTGCCGTAAGGGGATGGCGAAAGCGGATCTCACCCCATCCAGCCCCTTGACCTTCCCCTTGCTGGAAGGCCCAGATCCCCGATACCCCTTGCAAGGAGCTTGCCATGAACCTGTCGATCCCGGACATGACCTGCGGCCACTGCCGCGCGTCTGTCACCCAGGCGCTGACGACGCTTGACCCCGGCGCAAAGGTCGAGGTGGACCTGACCGCCCGCACCGCCCGTGTCGAAACCACGGCCCCGCCAGAGACGGTCATCGCAGCCCTGGCCGCCATCGGATTCGAGGCAACCGCAGGCTGATCCATCACATCCGTTGATCCTGCGGGGGATCAATTCGGCATTGGACCTTTCCGGCGCCACGGCGTAACCCCTATGCCGGAAGGAGATCCGCATGACCGCTACCGTTTCCATGCCCGCCCAGGGTGGCGACAGCCCGCGGGGGTTCGCCTTTGCGCTCGCGGCCTATCTCATGTGGGGGTTTCTGCCCGTCTACATGAAGGCGCTCGCCAATGTGCCCACGCTGGAGGTGCTGGCCCACCGCGTGCTGTGGTCGGTGCCGGTGGCGCTGGCCGTGCTGGTCTGGCTGGGCCGCACCTCTGACCTGCGCGCCGCGCTGCGCAGCCCCAAGATGCTGGCGATGGCGGCGCTGACGGCGGCGCTGATCTCTGTGAACTGGGGGTTGTATGTCTATGCCGTGCAATCCGGCCAGGCGATGGAGGCGGCGCTGGGGTATTACATCAACCCGCTGTTCAGCGTCCTGCTGGGCCGGGTGCTGCTGGGCGAGCGGCTGGACCGGCTGCAATGGCTGTCGGTGCTGCTGGCCGCTGCGGCAGTCGTTCTGCTGACGGTCGAAACCGGGCGCGTGCCCTATCTGGCCATCGGCATGATGCTGAGCTGGGGTTTCTATGCCTATTTCAAGAAATCCCTGCCGCTTGGCCCCAATCAGGGCTTCACGCTGGAGGTGATCCTGCTGACCCCCTTTGCCCTTGCGTGGATGGTCTGGTTAATGGCCTCCGGGCAGGCGATCTTTCTGAACGGGGATACCACGACCACGGCGCTGCTGGTCGGGGCGGGTATTGTCACGGCGGTGCCACTGATGGTCTATGCCAACGGGGCCAAGCTGTTGCGACTGGCGACCATCGGCATCATGCAATACATCACGCCGACGCTGATCTTCCTGACGGCGGTCTTTGCCTTTGGCGAGCCGTTCGGCCAGGCCCGCGCCATCGCCTTTCCGATGATCTGGGCCGCGCTGGCCATGTACACCTATGCGCTGATCCGGCAGTCCCGCCGTTAATCGGCGGGCGCCATGCGGAAAAGCGCGCCATGCGTGACTGACAGGAACCACAGCGCCCCGTCCGGCCCCTGACGCACGTCCCGGACCCGGCCGGTCTCTGGCGCCTTGATCCGTTCCTCGGCAAAGCCCTTGGCCGGATCAAGGCGCGCGATATGATCGAACTTCAGGCTGCCCACCATCAGGCTTCCGGTCCAGCCGGGCATCAGCCCGCCGTCCCAGACGGCCAATCCCGATGGGGCTATCGACGGATCCCAGTAGTGGGCCGGCTGTTCCATGCCAGCCGCCTCTGTTCCGGTTCCGATCGTGTCGCCATTGTAATTCACGCCATAGGAAATCACCGGCCAGCCATAGTTGCGGCCCTGTTCCACAAGGTTGATCTCGTCCCCGCCCCGCGCGCCGTGCTCGGCCACCCAGAACCGTCCGTCCGGACCAAAGGCCGCGCCCTGGATGTTACGGTGGCCAAGGCTGACGACGCCCGGCGCCCAGCCATCGGGCGCGGGCAGTGCCGCCCCGTCGCGGGTGATGCCGATGACCTTGCCGATGCTGCTGGCCGGATCCTGCGCTTCTGTCCCGCCGGGGCCGGTGCCGCGATCGCCGGTCGCCAGCCGGATCGTTCCATCCGGCGCCTCGGCCAGCCGGGCACCGAAATGCCGTCCGCCGCGCGCCGGATCGCCCGTCCATACCGTCTCGAATCCCTCCAGCGATGTACCATCCGCCGACAGGGTGCCACGCCCCATCGCGGTGGCCACACCGCCCCGGACAGCGACGGAATAGCTGAGCCAGACCTCGCGGCTGGTGGCGAAATCGCGCGGGACCATCACGTCAAGCAGCCCACCCTGCCCACTGACCCGCACCTTGGGCCCCCCCGAGATGGGCCGGGCCGTGCCGTCGCGGATCATCGACAACCGCCCGCCGCGTTCCGTCACCAGCACCGCGCCATCAGGCAGGAACGCAAAGCCCCAGGGCTCGTCGAATCCGCCGGCCATTTCCGAAATGCGCAAAGGCCCGGCAGAGGTCTCGACCAAGGCGGCCTGGGCGGAAAACCCTGTCAGCAGGGTGGCGAACAGCGGGGGCAGCAGGGCCGTGGTGCGATTGTTCATCGCTTTCAGATGGGGTGCGCAACCGCCGCGATCCAGAGCGGAACGCCATGGCTGACAACCAGTTGAACACAAGGACCGACCGTTGGCCACCAAGCCGGGCATGACATGGCGCGCAGACCCTGAGGCAGATCGCAGCGCGCCATACGCCCCCCGCGCGGGGCAACCCCCCGGCACGACGCCGCGCCGCGCTGGGGGCTGGTCAGAGCGTTTGGGATGGGCTAGCAAAGTGACAGGGCGCCATGCGCCTGCCGGGCAACCGGCCTGCCCGAGTGGCGTAGCAAGGGGTTGACGCCAATTCCCCCCTTGTTCCGCGCCACGGGATCGGCAAGGCTCGGATCCGGCAAAGACCACTAGGGACCGAATGGTCCATACCAGGGAGATACGCATGAAGAAGCTGCTTCTGGCCTCGACGGCCGCCTTTGCGCTGGCAGGTGCTGCCCACGCCGAAGATATCAAGATCGGCATCTCGGTCGGCTTCACCGGGCCGCTGGAATCGCTGGCACCGCAGATGGCGGCGGGTGCGGAACTCGCCTTCAAGGAAGTGACCGACTCGGGCCTGCTGCTGGGCGGCAGCACGGTGTCGAGCGTGCGCGCCGATTCCACCTGCATCGACGCCGCCGCCGCGACCGCCGCGGTCGAGCGGATCGTGACTTCGGACAAGGTGCGCGGCATCGTCGGCGGCATGTGCTCGGGCGAAACCATCGCCTCGCTGAACAACGTGGCCATTCCGAATGGCGTCGTGATGATTTCGCCTTCGGCCACCTCGCCTGCGCTGACCTCGCTGGAAGCGAACGGCCTGTTCTTCCGCACCTCGCCGTCGGATGCCCGTCAGGGCGTGGTGATGACCGAGATCATGCAGGAACGCGGGATCAAGTCGGTTGCCGTGACCTACACCAACAACGACTATGGCAAGGGTCTGGCCGACAGCTTCCAGGCCGCATTCGAGGCGGCGGGCGGCAAGGTGACGATCAACGCCCCGCATGAAGACGGCAAGGCCGACTATTCGGCCGAAGTCGCAGCCCTGGCCGCAGCGGGCGGCGAGTTGCTGGTTGTTGCGGGCTATGTCGATCAGGGCGGCTCGGGGATCATCCGCGCTGCTTTGGACACCGGCGCCTTCGACACGTTCGAATTCCCCGACGGCATGGTCAGCCAGGCGCTGGAAGACCGCTTTGGCGCCGAAATCAACGGCTCGTTCGGGCAGAACCCCGCATCGGCCGGCGAAGGCCGCGATCGCTATGTCGAAATGGCGACGGCTGCGGGCTTTGACGGCACCTCGGCCTTTTCGGCGGAAAGCTATGATGCCGCTGCGCTGATCCTGCTGGCGATGGCCAAGGCCAAATCCTCGGATCCGGCGGTCTACAAGGCCGAAGTCCTGAACATCGCCAATGGCGATGGCGAGGTGATCCTGCCGGGCCAACTGGCCAAGGCGCTGGAAATCATCAACGCGGGCGGCTCGGTGAACTACGAAGGCGCGACGGCGGTGACCTTTGTCAACGGCCGCGAAAGCGCCGGCTCGTACCGCGAGATCGAGTTCAAGGACGGCAAGCTGGAAGTGGTGAAATACCGCTGATCGGTTGATATCGGGGGGCGCGGTTTTCCGCGCCTCCCACAATGACGAGCGGTCCGGCACGCAAGGCACGGCACCGCCACACGGGGAGCAACGCATGATTGTCGTGGAGAACCTCCACCGGCATTTTGGCGGATTTCGCGCTGTCGATGGCGCATCGCTGGAAATCGCCACCGGATCCATCACCGGGCTGATCGGGCCGAACGGCGCCGGAAAGACCACCCTGTTCAACGTCATCGCCGGACGCCTGCCGCCCACAAGCGGCCGGGTTCTGATGGATGGCGAGGACATCACCGGGCTGCCACCGCACGAGCTGTTCCACAAGGGGCTGCTGCGCACCTTCCAGATTGCGCATGAGTTCGGCAGCATGACCGTGCGCGAGAACCTGATGATGGTGCCCGCGCACCAGTCGGGCGAGACGCTGTGGAACACCTGGTTTGGCCGCAAGCGGATTGCCGAGGAAGAGCGGCGCCTGCGGGACAAGGCAGACGAAGTTCTTGAATTCCTGACCATTTCTCATCTGGCCGACCAGAAGGCGAGCCAGATTTCCGGCGGGCAGAAAAAGCTGCTGGAACTGGGCCGCACCATGATGGTCGATGCCAAGATCGTCTTTCTGGACGAGGTGGGCGCAGGCGTGAACCGCACGCTGCTCAACACCATCGGCGATGCCATCGTGCGGTTGAACAAGGAACGCGGCTATACGTTCTGCGTGATCGAGCATGACATGGATTTCATCGGACGCCTGTGCGACCCGGTGATCGTGATGGCCGAGGGCAAGGTGCTTGCACAAGGCACGGTCGATCAGGTCAAGAGCGACGAGCGCGTGATCGAGGCGTATCTGGGCACCGGGCTGAAGAACAAGATCAAGGAGGAGGCCCATGGCTGATCCGTTTCTGATCGGGTCGGGCATGACCGGCGGCTATGGTGGCGCCGATATCCTGCACGATTGCACGCTGGCGGTCGAACGGGGCGAGATCGCGGTGATCGTCGGCCCGAACGGGGCGGGCAAGTCCACCGCGATGAAGGCGGTCTTCGGGATGTTGAAGCTGCGTCAGGGCCATGTCCGCCTGAACGGCGAGGACATCACGCATCTGAGCCCGCAGGCCCGCGTGCACAAGGGCATGGGGTTCGTGCCGCAGACCCACAACATCTTTACCTCGATGACGGTGGCCGAGAACCTGGAAATGGGCGCCTTCATCCGGCACGACGATTTCCGCGATACGATGGCGCAGGTCTATGACCTGTTTCCGATCCTCAAGGAAAAACGCAACCAGCCCGCAGGGGAACTCTCGGGCGGGCAGCGCCAGCAGGTGGCCGTGGGCCGCGCGCTGATGACGCGGCCCTCGGTTCTGATGCTGGACGAACCGACCGCCGGGGTCAGCCCCATCGTGATGGACGAATTGTTCGACCGCATCATCGAGGTGGCGCGAACCGGCATTTCCATCCTGATGGTGGAACAGAACGCCCGCCAGGCGCTGGAGATTGCCGACAAGGGCTATGTGCTGGTGCAGGGCGCCAACCGCTTTACCGATACCGGCAAGGCGCTGATGGCCGATCCCGAGGTGCGCCGCACCTTTCTGGGAGGATAAGGGGATGCGTTCCTTGATCCTGACCCCGATCCTGCTGGCCGCCCTGCCCGTGCAGGCCGCCGACTATGCCTGTGGCGTGACGCTGCTGTGCAAGGGCGCAACGGCGCGGATGTCCTGTGTCGAGCTGTCCGGCCCTGCGGCGATCATGCTGACGATCCCCGAAACGGGCGAGGGCCGGATCGCCGCCAACGGCGCCGAGGCACCGCTGAGCATCGACCGGCGCGACG
Source organism: Gemmobacter megaterium (assembly GCF_900156815.1). Taxonomy (GTDB): domain Bacteria; phylum Pseudomonadota; class Alphaproteobacteria; order Rhodobacterales; family Rhodobacteraceae; genus Wagnerdoeblera; species Wagnerdoeblera megaterium. The sequence goes on along the minus strand of NZ_FTOT01000001.1, from coordinate 291,725 downwards.
CCGCCAGCCTGTCGCTGTCCTATCGCAACACGCCGGATTCGGCTCTGACCTTGTTGCGGCTTGTCCCGGCAACCGGGCGGATGCAGTCGGCGCAGTTGGCCGAGGATGGCCCGGAACTGGCCGAATTTACCTGCAAGGAGGCCGGATGATGGACGTTCTGAATGCCATCGTGGCGCTGCTGAACTTTGTGGTCATTCCAGGCGCGGCCTATGGCGCGCAACTGGCGCTGGGGGCGCTGGGGGTGACGCTGGTTTACGGCATCCTGCGGTTTTCCAACTTTGCCCATGGCGATACCATGGCCTTTGGCACGGCGGCGACCATTCTGGTGACCTGGCTGCTGATGGGCGCTGGCATCACCTTTGGGCCCTTGCCCACGGCGCTGCTGGCGCTGCCCTTCGGGATCGGACTCACGGCACTACTGGTGCTGGGCACCGACCGGCTGATCTATCGCTTCTACCGCCGGGTCAAGGCCGCGCCGGTGGTGCTGGTGATGGTGTCGATGGGCGTGATGTTCGTGATGAACGGTGTCACGCGCTTTGTCATCGGGGTGGATGAGATCAACTTTGCCGATGGCGGGCGGTTCCTGATTACCGCGCGCGAGTTCCGCGACATGACCGGCCTTCAGGAAGGGCTGGCGATCCGCACCACGCAGGTGATCACCCTGGTCGTCGCGGTGATTGCCGTGGCGCTGCTGTTCTGGTTCCTCAACCGTACCCGCACGGGCAAATCCATGCGGGCGTTTTCCGACAACGAGGATCTGGCGCTGTTGTCCGGGATCAACCCCGAGCGTGTGGTGGCCGTGACCTGGATCCTCGTGGCCGCGCTGGCGACCACCGCAGGGGTGCTGTACGGGCTGGACAAGAGCTTCAAGGCGTTCACCTATTTCCAGTTGCTGCTGCCGATCTTTGCCAGCGCCGTCGTGGGCGGCCTGGGCAACCCGCTGGGCGCCATTGCAGGCGGGTTCGTCATCGCCTTTTCCGAAGTCACCGTGACCTATGCCTGGAAAAAGGTCGCCACCTATGTCCTGCCGGACAGTCTGGCTCCGGACGGATTGCTGCAACTGATGGGGACCGATTACAAATTCGCCGTCAGCTTTGCCATTCTGGTCATCGTGCTGCTGTTCAAGCCCACCGGCATCTTCAAGGGGAAAGCGATATGAGCGTGAACTGGCGCAATATCGGGCTGTTTGGTGCGCTTGCCGTCCTGTACGGGGCCACCGCCTGGATCTATGGCTGGAACCTGACACTGGCGATCCTGAACATGGGACTGGTCAGCGCCATCATGGCGCTGGGGGTCAACATGCAATGGGGCTATGCGGGCCTGTTCAACATCGGGATCATGGGTTTCGTCGCGCTTGGCGGGCTGGCTGCCGTGCTGATCTCGATGCCGCCCGTGACCGAGGCATGGGCCGCAGGCGGGGTGCGGATCCTGCTGGGGCTGGCGGTTGGCGCGGCCTCGCTGGTGGCGGCGGTGCTGGTCTGGTCGCGCATGGCGCCGGGGCGGCTGCGCGGCGTGGTGCTGGTCGCGGTGCTGATCGTCGGGTTCGTGCTGTATTCGACGGTCTTTGATCCGGCGGTCATGGCGGTCGAGCGCACGAACCCCTCGGCCACCGGCTATCTGGGCGGGCTTGGCCTGCCCATCCTGCTGGCCTGGCCCGCAGGCGGCGTCCTGGCGGCCGGTGCGGCCTGGCTGATCGGCAAGACGGCGCTGGGGCTGCGCTCGGACTATCTGGCGATTGCCACGCTGGGCATTTCCGAGATTGTCATCGCCGTGTTGAAGAACGAGGACTGGCTGTCGCGCGGGGTCAAGAACGTGACCGGCCTGCCCCGTCCGGTGCCGTATGAGATCAACCTTCAACAGACCCCCGGCTTTGTCGCCTGGGCGCAGGAGTGGGGGTTCGATCTGGCCACGGCTTCGTCCATCGTCGTCAAGCTGTGCTATGCGGGCTTGTTCATCGTCGTGCTGCTGGTGCTGATCTGGCTGGTAGAGACCGCCTGGCGCAGCCCCTGGGGGCGGATGATGCGCGCGATCCGCGACAACGAAGTGTCGGCCGAGGCGATGGGCAAGGACGTCACGCGGCGCCATCTGCAAATCTTCGTGCTGGGATCGGCGGTCTGTGGTGTCGCAGGGGCGATGATGACCACGCTGGACGGCCAGTTGACCCCGTCGAGCTATCAGCCGCTGCGCTTCACCTTTCTGGTCTGGGTGATGGTGATCGTCGGCGGCTCTGGCAACAACTGGGGGTCGGTGCTGGGCGGAATGCTGATCTGGTGGCTGTGGATCATGGTGGAACCGATCGGGCAGAACCTGTTCGCGGTGCTGACGGCATGGCTGCCTGACGGGTCGTGGCTGAAAGGCCATCTGCGCGATGCCGCCGCCCATATGCGGTTGCTGACCATGGGCGTCATCATGCTGTTGGTGCTGCGCTTCAGCCCGCGAGGATTGATCCCGGAGCGGTGATCGCCTAAGGGGGGCGCCTGCCCCCCCCGAGGCGGCCCCGCGGCCGCCTCTGCCCCCGTGGGGATACCTGGATCAAAGCGAAGGAGCGATGCGTTGCAGCCTGTGGGTCTTGATGTGCTGTGCATCGGTTCCGTGTTGTGGGACGTGATCGGCCGCTCTGCGGCGGTGATGCGGGTGGGGTCGGATGTGCCGGGGCGGATCACCCGATTGCCCGGCGGCGTGGCCTTGAACATCGGAATGATGCTGGCGCGGTTCGGGATGCGGCCTGCGCTGTTGTCCTGTATCGGTCGGGACCGGCAGGGCGACGAACTGGTCGCGGCCTGTGGCACGCTGGGGCTGGACACGAGGCTGGTCTATCGGTCGGACGATCTGCCGACGGACCGCTATATGGCGATAGAGGGGGCCAATGGCCTGATCGCCGCGATCGCCGATGCCCATTCGCTGGAGGCAGCGGGCGCACGTATCCTGCGCCCGTTCGAAGACGGGCGGCTGGCCAGTCCCTACCGGGGGCTGGTGGCGCTGGATGGCAATCTGACGCTGGCGCTGCTGTCCGAGATTGCCGACTCGCCAGTGTTTGCCGGGGCCGATCTGCGTGTGGCACCGGCAAGCCCCGGCAAGGCGGACCGGCTGCGGCCACTGATCGGGCATCCCGGTGTGACGCTTTATGTCAACCTTGAAGAGGCCGGGCTGTTGTGCCAGGTGGACTTTCCCGATGCCGCCTCTGCCGCCGAGGGCGTGGTGGCCCGCGGGGCGGCGCGGGCCGTGGTCACGGATGGCGGCCGCACCGCAGCCGAGGCAACGCGCGGGGCGCAGACCCTGACAGGGGCGCCGCCGCCGGTCATGGTCACGCGCGTCACCGGGGCGGGCGACACCTTCATGGCGGCCCATATGGCCGCCGAGGCCCGTGGCGCCAGCCGCCACGAGGCACTGGCCGAGGCGCTGCAACGCGCCGCGATTTACGTTTCTGGAGACATCGGACCATGACCCTGCCCTTGATCCTTTCGCCCGAGGTCGCTGCGGCGCTGGCCGGGGGCCGCGCGGTGGTTGCGCTGGAATCGACCATCATCACGCATGGAATGCCCTATCCCGCCAATGTCGAAACCGCGCGGGCCGTCGAGGCCGAGGTGCGCAAGGGCGGCGCCGTGCCCGCGACCATCGCCATCCTGCAAGGCGCGATCCGCGTGGGGCTGGATGACGCCACGCTGGAGACGCTGGGACAGGCGCAGCATGTCCGCAAGCTGAGCCGTGCCGATCTGGCCCATTGCCTTGTGACCGGAGAAACCGGCGCCACCACGGTGGCCGCCACCATGATCTGTGCCCACCTTGCCGGAATCGGCGTGTTTGCGACCGGCGGTATCGGCGGGGTGCATCGGGGCGCCGAAACCAGCTTTGACATCTCTGCCGATCTGGCAGAGCTGGGGGCAACCCCTGTCACCGTTGTGGCCGCCGGGGCCAAGGCCATTCTGGACCTGCCCAAGACCCTTGAGGTGCTGGAAACCTTCGGGGTGCCCGTCATCGCCTATGGGCAGGACGATTTCCCCGCCTTCTGGTCGCGGTCCTCGGGGATCAAGGCGCCGATGCGGGCGGATGATCCCGCAACCATTGCCGCCGCGCATCGGATGCGGGCGCGGCTGGGGCTTCCGGGAGGGCAGCTTGTGGCCAATCCGATCCCGGCCGAGGCCGAGGTACCGATGGCGATCATCGGCCCCGCCATCGAAACCGCACTGGCCGAAGCGCAGGCCCAGGGCATTGCCGCCAAGGATGTGACGCCGTTCCTGCTTGGCCGTATCGTGGAACTGACCGCGGGCCGCTCGTTGCACTCCAACACCGAACTGGTCTTGAACAACGCGCGTCTTGGAGCCGCGATTGCGATTGCGCTGGCCGATCAGGCGGACGCCCTGTGAACCGATGCCACAGGCCCCCGGTTTTTTGGCCTGGCCCTGTAAAATAAGCCGACCGCATGTTATATGCGGTGAAAGCGTATACGCATGGATGTTACCGGAGGGATCGGGCGATGGACCTGGGGTCCACAAAGCCGCAAGAGCAAACTGTCGAGGCTGACGAAGCCGGATGCACGGGGATGCCCGCCAACGAGATGGAGGCGAACGCCAAGGCCGCCGCCACCTTTTTGAAGGCGCTGGCGCATGAGGGCCGGCTGATGATTCTGTGCCATCTGTCGGCTGGCGAAAAGTCGGTGACAGAGCTGGAGAATCTGCTGGACAGCCGTCAGGCCGCAGTCAGCCAGCAGCTTGCGCGTCTGCGCATGGAGGGGCTGGTATCCTGTCGGCGCGAGGGCAAGGCGATCTATTATTCGCTGCATGACCCCAAGGTGCAGCGCACCATCGCGCTGGTCTATGACATGTTCTGCGAACCGGCCTGAGCACAGCGAAAAGGCCCCATCCTTGCGGAAGGGGCCTGAACGTGCGGTTCTGCGTCGGGCTGCGGATTACCGCGGGCCGATCATCATGACCATCTGGCGGCCTTCGAGCTTGGGCATCGATTCGATCTTGCCCAAGGCGTTCACGTCCGCCGCCACACGATTCAGCAGATCCATGCCAAGCTGCTGGTGTGCCATTTCCCTGCCGCGAAAGCGCAGGGTAATCTTCACCTTGTCGCCTTCTTCAAGGAACTTGAGCACAGACCGCATCTTGACCTGGTAATCGTGATCGTCCGTGCCGGGACGGAACTTGATTTCCTTGATCTCGATGATCTTCTGCTTCTTGCGCGCTTCGGCCTCGCGCTTTTGTTGTTCGTACTTGAACTTGCCGAAGTCCATGATCTTGCAGACCGGCGGTTCGGCGTTGGGCGAGATCTCCACGAGGTCAAGCCCCGCTTCCTCTGCCATCATCATGGCGCGTGCGGGAGTGACGACGCCGACGTTTTCGCCGTTCGCCCCGATCAGGCGAATCTCCGGTGCGCGGATGCGATCGTTCACGCGCGGCCCCGTGTCGCGTTGCGGCGGGGCATTGTGTGGTCTGCGGGCTATGGCCTTGCTCCTTGGTCATGGATAATATCGCGCAAAATAGTCTTGCAAACGCATCTGTTCAACCCGATTTCCTGCGGATGTGGCCGCACATGTGACGCTGCGGCGCGGCAATTCCCCTTTATTTTGCCGCTGTGCTCTGTCACTGGCCCAATCATCGACTGTCACAGGGTAGGAGACCCATATGAACAAGTCCGTCATCATTGGCGCCGTCCTCGTTCTGGCCGCTGCGGGAGCTTACTACCAGTTCAGCTACGTTCCGGCACAGCAAGCCGCCGAACAAGCCGCTCAGGAGGCTGTAGCCAGGGCCGCAGCCGAGAAGAAGGCTGCTGAAGACGCGGCCAAGGCCGCCGAAGAAGCCGCAGCGCAAGAGGCGGCCAAAGCGGCTGCCGAAGCAGAAGAGGCCGCCAAGGCCGCCGCAGAGAAAGCCGAAGCCGAAGCCGCTGCGGCCGAAGAGGCCGCCAAGGCCGCTGCAACCGAAGCCGCCGCTGAACAGGCCGCCACCGAAGCCGCCGCCGCCGCACGCGCGGCAGCGCAAACCGCAACCGAAGCCGCAACCGCTGCCGCAGACTCGGCGCGGGAGGGACTGCGCAGCTTCGTCGAATCGCTCGATCCGGCAAATTTCGACGCCGACCGGGTTCTTGCGACGCTTGAGGCCGCAGAGATCGACGACGCGACCAAGACCACGCTGAAGACCTTGGTCGAGGCCGCCAAGGCAAGCCCCGCACTTGCCGAAACCGCCATCGCCCGCATCAAGGATGCGCTGGCGCAATAAACGGCCCGCCATTGGCCCACCGGGGGCGTCGCGCAGAGATGCGCGGCGCCCCTTTCGATGGGCACCGCCCCCCCATGGAAAACCAATCTGCCGAGGCCGCGCATCCCCCCTTCCCGGCTGCGAAACGGCAGGCTATACGAGCCGCCATGACCGACCTGAACCTCATCCGCAACTTCTCCATCGTGGCGCATATCGACCACGGCAAATCCACGCTTGCCGACCGGCTGATCCAGTCGACAGGCACGGTGGCAGACCGTGACATGAAGGAGCAGTTGCTCGATTCGATGGATATCGAACGGGAACGCGGCATCACGATCAAGGCCAACTCCGTCCGCATCGACTACAAGGCGAAGGATGGGCAGACCTATGTGCTGAACCTGATCGACACGCCCGGCCACGTCGATTTTGCCTATGAGGTCAGCCGCTCGATGCGCGCGGTCGAAGGTTCGCTTCTGGTGGTGGATGCCAGCCAGGGGGTCGAGGCGCAGACACTGGCCAACGTCTATCAGGCGCTGGATGCCGGCCATGAAATCGTGCCGGTGCTGAACAAGATCGACCTGCCGGCCGCCGACCCCGACCGGGTGAAGGAAAACATCGAGGATGTGATCGGCCTGGATGCCTCGGATTCGGTGATGATCTCGGCCAAGACCGGCCTTGGCATTCCCGATGTGCTGGAAGCCATCGTCACCCGACTGCCCGCGCCCAAGGGCGACCGAAACGCGCCCTTGAAGGCGATGCTGGTGGATAGCTGGTACGACCCCTATCTGGGCGTTGTCGTGATGATCCGCGTCATGGACGGCGTGATCAAGAAGGGCGACCGCATCAAGATGATGCAGACCGGCGCCGTCTATGGCATCGACCGTCTGGCCGTGCTGCGGCCCAAGATGTCGGACTGGCCCGAACTGGGGCCCGGCGAGATCGGCGTCTTTACCGCCAGCATCAAGCAGGTGCGCGATACCCGCGTCGGCGACACGATCACCCATGAACGCAAACCCTGCGACCAGCCCCTGCCCGGTTTCAAACCTGCGCAGCCAGTGGTGTTCTGCGGGTTGTTCCCGGTCGATGCCAACGATTTCGAGGCGTTGCGCGACGCCATCGAAAAGCTGGCACTAAACGATGCCAGCTTCAGCTATGAGATGGAAACCTCGGCCGCGCTCGGCTTTGGCTTTCGCTGTGGCTTCCTGGGCCTGCTGCACCTTGAGGTGATCCGCGACCGGCTGGAACGCGAATATGATCTGGACTTGATCACGACCGCCCCGTCGGTGGTCTACCATGTCTACATGCGTGACGGGTCGATGGTGGAATTGCACAACCCCGCCGACATGCCCGACCTGACCTATGTGGATCACCTGGAAGAGCCGCGCATCAAGGCCACCATCATGGTGCCGGACGAATACCTGGGCGATATCCTGAAACTGTGCCAGGATCGCCGGGGCATCCAGCAGAACCTGACCTATGCGGGCAGCCGCGCGATGGTGGAATATGATCTGCCGCTGAACGAGGTGGTGTTCGATTTCTACGACCGGCTGAAATCCGTCACCAAGGGCTATGCCAGCTTTGACTATCAGATCACCGGCTACCGCGAGGATTACCTTGTGAAAATGTCGATCCTGGTCAATGACGAGCCGGTGGACGCGCTGTCGATGATGGTGCACCGCGACCGCGCCGAAATGCGCGGCCGGGCCATGGTGGAAAAGCTCAAGGAGCTGATCCCCCGCCACATGTTCAAGATCCCGATTCAGGCCGCCATCGGTGGCCGCGTGATCGCCCGCGAAACCCTGTCCGCCATGCGCAAGGACGTGACGGCCAAATGTTATGGCGGCGATGCGACGCGCAAACGCAAGCTGCTGGACAAGCAAAAGGCCGGCAAAAAGAAGATGCGCCAGTTCGGCAAGGTGGAAATCCCGCAGGAAGCGTTTATTAACGCGCTGAAGATGGATTCCTGAGGCAGCGCAGAATATTGTTGTCTGATACGTTGCACTTGCTCACGAAATCGTGTGATATCCTTCGAAGTGGGATTCGGAGGAACTATATCTATGAAAACTACCCTCTCTAAATTTATAGGAATTGCATCACTATTCGTGTTGGCAAGCTGTGCTGAGACAAGTGTTCAGCCCATGTCAAAAGATACCTTCAAGGTTCAAACCCACGCTGCTCCCGCTTGCGGCCCCACTGGCGCTAGAAACTTGGCATTCAAAGCGGCGGCGATTGAAGTCATCCGCAAGGGTGGTGACAAATTTGTCATCGTAAATGATAGCACCGGCAGCGGTTTGCAGGGCGATTTCTTCTCTGGTTTCAATCAGAATTTCAACCAAGGTATGGTCGTAAGGATCATCCCAGAAGGATCGCGCGAGGCATCAAATGCTCTGTCAGCGCGCGAAGTTCTTGGAGCAAGCTGGCAGGAGACTGTTTCTAAAGGTGTTCCAAACACTTGCAGCTAGGTGACGACCAAGCATCCGACAAAATTAAGGCGCACAACCGTGCGCCTTAATCATTTATTTACTAACGTTGATCAATCTGGTCGTGGCAACAGGAGCCTGTTCTATGGTCAAATACTCTTTCCTCATAGTCCTTGTACTTGCAGCCTGCGGTGCACAGCCTGCACCTGAGTTCTTTGGGGCAGAGCGATATGAAACCTCACGCGATGGCCGCGACTACACCATCTTCAAGAAGGCGAACCGTTTCGAGGTTATAAGGCTCGGCTACGTTGCACGTGGCGACCATGACCGCATCCGGGAGACAATGTTGGAGGTGGTCGAGAGCATTACAAAATGCCGGATAAAACCCAACACAATTCAAGGCGACAGTGGCGAAATGCGTGGCTCGCTGAACTGTAGCTGATGCCCCCCTCAATACGCCCCCGCCACCTCGTACATCACCGGCTCGAAGGTCTTGCACAGCGTGGTGATATGGGCGTTGCGCTTGCGCATTTCGGGGGTGCGCAGCATGGCCTGGTAATCCTCTCGGCGGTCCCAGCGGGAATAGTTGCAGATGCGGGTGCGCGCGTCGTTGATATGCAGCGCCGCCCCCACGAACCCCGGCTGGTTCGAGATCACCTCGGCATAGGCGGCTTCCAATGCCTCCAGCAGGTCAAAGGCATGGGCCGGGCTGGTCTCGAAGGTGGTGATGACGGTCTGTCCCTTAAACTCTGTGTCGATCTGCGGCATGGTGCATCCTCCCGGCCCGATGGTGCCAGAAACGCGCGGGAAAATCATCCTTTCCCGGCAGGTCCGTCAGGGCGGGTCAGAAGGAAGGTGCACACCGCCAGCAACACAACGCCCTGCACTGCCAGAATCTCCCACCGCAGCCCCATGGCCAGGCTCAGGCCAAAGGCGGCGGCCATGGCGATCACCCCCGACCATTTGGCACGCGGGGGAATGGCGCCGTGTTCGGCCCAGTTGTGGATCATCGGGCCAAAGGTGCGATGGGCCAGCAACCAGTCGTGCAACTGCGGCGAAGAGCGGGCAAAGCAATAGGCCGCCAGCAGCACGAAGGGTGTCGTGGGCAGCAGCGGCAGCACGATACCCGCGCCCCCGAGTGTCAGCGACAGCCCGCCCGACAGGAACCAGAACATGCGCATCACCCACCCCCCTGACGGGGATTTAGGACGAACCGCGACGCATGACCAGCCCGGCAGGCCGCGTCACAGGATCGCGCGCCGTCCGTGTCAGCGCCCACCCCCATCCTCCGACGCCCTGGCCAGTGTGACCAGCGTATCGCCATAGCGGCGTTGATCCAGCAATTCGATCCCGGACGGCAGGGCCGGCGGCTGGCTTTCCTCCCAGACGATCAGCGCGCCGGGGGCCAGCCAACCGCCCGCGATGGCCGAGTCCATGGCCGCCTCGCCCAAGCCCATGCCATAGGGCGGGTCCAGAAAGACCAGCCCATAGCCCGGCCCCCGGTTTGGCCCCAGCCGGGTGGCATCGCGGCGCCAGACATCGGTCACGCCCATGGCGCGCATCTTTTCGATGTTCCGGCGCAGCAGCGCACGCGCAGCGGTGCCATCGTCGACAAAGGCAACGCGGGCCGCGCCACGGCTCAGCGCCTCCAGCCCCAGGGCGCCGGTTCCGGCGAACAGGTCCAGCACACGGGCATCCTGGACCGGATTTCCATAGCCGCCATTCAGGATCAGGTTGAAGATCGCCTCGCGCACGCGGTCGGTGGTGGGGCGCAGATGTGCCGCCGGATCGCCTGCGCCGACATCGGCCAGTTGCAGCCCGCGCGACTTGCCAGAGATGATGCGCATCGGTCTATCCCATCAGGCTTTTGAGATCGGCCGAGGGGTCGGCCACCAGCGCCGGGTCGGCACTGCGCCCCGCCTCGATCAATCGCCGCCCGATCATGAAGGCACGCGCATCGTTCATGGCATCCACGGCCAGCAGCCGGTCGCCCGCATAATACCAATGCGACCGTGCGGCACCGCCATCGCGCACCACCACCCGGTCATAGCCGGTGTTCAGCCCGGCAATCTGCAACTTCACGTCGTACTGGTCCGACCAGAACCACGGCTTTGGCACATAGGATGTGCCTGCGCCCAGCATGTTTTCCGCAACCCGTTCGGCCATGTCGATGGCATTGGGCACGCTTTCCAGCCGCAGCCGCCCGCCGCCATGGGGAAAGCTGGCGCAATCGCCCGCCGCCCAGACGCCGGGGGCAGAGGTGCGGCCCTGATCGTCACAGGCAATGCCATTGTCCAGCGCCAGCCCCGAGGCTTCGGCCAGCGCGGTGTCCGGCAGGATGCCAACCCCGATGATGGCAAAGTCACAGGCGATATGCCCGCCGTCCGTCAGATCGGCCCCCGTCACCCGCCCTTGGCCTGTCAAACGCGAAAGCGACGTACCTTCAAGGAGTTCGACGCCATGGTTCATGTGAAGGGCGCGGAACCAGTCGGCGGTTTCCGGGGCGGCCACCCGTTGCAGGATGCGCGGCGCCGCCTCGATCAACGTCACCTTCAGCCCCTTTTTCGCGGCCACCGCCGCCGCCTCCAGCCCGATGTAGCCGCCCCCCACGATCAGCACCCGGCGACCGGCGACGAATTCGGGCGCCATGCCATCCACATCGCTCAGGCTCCGCACATAGTGCACGCCCGGCAGGTCGCCCCCCATCGCGGCAGGCAAGCGGCGCACCCGCGCGCCGGTGGTCAGCGCAACTTGATCCCAGTGCACCACCTTGTCGCCATGGGTCAGGGTCTGTGCCGTGGTGTCCAGCGCCGTCACCTCCGCCCCCGTCAGCAGCCGGATATCCTGCGCCGCCCAGAAATCGGGCGCGCGCAGCAACAGGCGGTCCAGCGGCATTTCGCCCAGCAGATAGCCCTTGGACAGCGGCGGGCGTTGATAGGGGGCCGTGGTCTCGGCGCCGATCAACGTCACCGGGCCTGTGTGCCCCAGCGCCCGAAGCCGCGCGGCAAGGGCCGCCCCGGCCTGTCCGGCCCCGATGATGGCGATATGCATGTCTGCCCCCTCTGGTCGCGTTCGCGCCAAGAGCCTATATCGGCTGTGAAGCCGAACACAACGCGCGAGGAGACGACATGACCATTTCTGCAGGTGACATGCTGCCCGACGGAACCCTGATCAAGCTGGGGCCGAACGGGCCCGAGGGCGCTTCGGTCTCTGGGCTGACCAAGGGCCGCAAGGTGGTGATCTTTGCCGTGCCCGGCGCCTTCACCCCGACCTGCCATTCCGCCCATGTTCCCAGCTTCATGCGCACCAAGGAGGGTTTCCAGGCAAAGGGCGTGGACGAGATCGTCTGCGTTTCGGTCAATGACCCCTTCGTGATGAAAGCCTGGGGCGAGGCTACGGGCGCCGCGGGTGCGGGCATCACCATGCTGGCCGATTCCGGCGACTGGACCAAAGCCTTGGGAATGAACTTCGACGCCCCACCGGCGGGGTTGATAGGGCGGTCCAAGCGCTATGCGATGTATGTTGTCGATGGCAAGATCGAGAAGCTGCATCTCGAAGCGTCGCCCGGCCAGTGCGAAATCTCGGGCGGCGAGGCGCTGCTGGCGGAAATCTGATCCGGTCCCGACCGGCGAGACGGCGCGAGGGGACTCCTCGCGCCTTTTTCATTGCGGGAACATGGTCAGATTGGTAAGCGAAAATTACCAGTTCAGGAGCCAGCCATGCCCGTCATCACCTGCATCGACGACCTCAAGCGCCTGCACAAGGCGCGCACACCGAAGATGTTCTACGATTATGCGGAATCGGGCAGCTGGACCGAACAGACCTTCCGCGAGAATACCACCGATTTCGCCCAGATCCGTCTGCGCCAGAAGGTGGCGGTAGACATGACGAACCGCTCGACCCGCACCACGATGATCGGGCAAGACATTGCCATGCCGGTGGCGCTGGCCCCCGTGGGCCTGACCGGGATGCAGCACGCCGATGGCGAGATCCTGGCCGCCCGCGCAGCGGCACGGTTCGGCGTGCCCTTTACCCTGTCCACCATGTCGATCTGTTCCATCGAGGATGTGGCGGCCCACAGCCCCGCGCCGTTCTGGTTCCAGCTCTACGTCATGCGCGACGAGGATTTCGTGCGTCGGCTGATCGAGCGCGCCAAGGCCGCGAACTGTTCGGCACTGGTGCTGACGCTGGATCTGCAAATCCTTGGCCAACGGCACAAGGATCTGAAGAACGGGCTGTCGGCGCCGCCAAAGCTGACGCCCGCGACGATTGCCGATCTGGCGACGCGCTGGCGCTGGGGCCTGGGAATGCTGGGGACGAAACGGCGGTTCTTCGGCAATATCGTCGGTCATGCCAAGGGGGTGGCCGATGCCAGTTCGCTGTCGAGCTGGACGGCAGAGCAGTTCGACCCGCAACTGGACTGGGGCAAGATCGCCAAGCTGAAGGAGATGTGGGGCGGCAAGCTGATCCTGAAAGGCATCCTGGATGCTGACGATGCCCGCAAGGCGGCCGAGGTCGGGGCCGATGCCATAGTGGTGTCGAACCATGGCGGGCGGCAACTGGACGGGGCGCTGTCCTCGATCCGCATGTTGCCGCAGATCGTCGATGCGGTGGGCGACCGGGTGGAGATCCACCTCGACAGCGGGATCCGCTCGGGCCAGGACGTGCTGAAGGCGCTGGCGCTGGGGGCGCGCTCTACCTACATCGGGCGGGCGTTCCTCCATGGCCTTGGTGCGATGGGCGAGGCCGGGGTCACGGCGGCGCTGGAGGTGATCCGCAAGGAGTTGGATGTGTCCATGGCCCTGTGTGGCGAACGCGATGCGCACAACCTCGGGCGGCACAACCTGTTGATCCCCGAGGGGTTCTTTACCCGCTATTCCTGACCGCCCCCAGGGGGCAGGCCGCAGGATGGGGGCCCCATGGGGGGACGCGCCAGCCCGATGATGTCGCAAGCGGCGCCGTTCATGGGTATTTGAGGCAAGATGAAACGGTGCAATTCCCCGGCATGGGGGCTATATCAGACCCATGAGCCTGCCTCCCGGATTCCTTGACGAACTGCGCAACCGGCTTTCCCTGACCCAGGTGGTCGGGCGCAAGGTCACATGGGATATGCGCAAGTCCAATCAGGCCAAGGGTGACATGTGGGCGCCCTGCCCGTTCCATCAGGAGAAAAGCGCGTCTTTTCATGTGGATGACCGCAAGGGATTTTACTATTGCTTTGGCTGCCACGCCAAGGGGGACGCGATTTCCTTTGTGAAGGAGACCGAGAACGTCGGTTTCATGGAGGCGGTGGAGATTCTGGCGCGCGAGGCCGGGATGCCCATGCCGGCGCGCGACCCCAGGGCTGCCGAGGTGGCCGACAGGCGCAGCAAGCTGGCCGAGGTGATGGAGGCCGCAGTCCAGCATTATCGCCTGATGTTGCGGTCGGGGTCGGGCGCGGTTGCGCGGGATTATCTGGTGCGGCGGCGCCTGCCGGAGGCCGCGCAGGACCGCTGGCATATCGGCTGGGCGCCGGACAGCCGCACCGGGCTGTTGCAGGCGTTGGGGGCCAAGGGCATTGCGCCGGAGCTGGTGGTCGAGGCCGGGCTGGCCATCAAGCCTGATGACGGCGGCGCGCCCTATGACCGTTTTCGCGGACGGGTGATCTTTCCCATCCGCGACGGGCGCGGGCGCGCGATCAGCCTTGGCGGCCGGTCGCTGGACCCGAATGCGCGGGCGAAATACCTCAACGGCCCTGAAACCGCGCTGTTCGACAAGGGCCGCAACCTGTTCAACATCGGCCCGGCGCGCGAGGCGGCGGGCAAGGGTCTGCCGCTGGTGGTGGCCGAAGGCTACATGGATGTGATCGCCCTGTCCGAGGCAGGGTTCCGGGGTGCGGTGGCGCCCTTGGGCACCGCCGTGACCGAAGACCAGTTGCGTCTGATGTGGCGCATCCATGACGAGCCGGTCATCGCGCTGGACGGCGATGCGGCGGGGCTGCGCGCGGCCTTGCGGGTGATCGACCTGGCGTTGCCCATGCTGGAGGCGGGCAAGGGCCTGCGCTTTGCCGTGATGCCGGGCGGCATGGATCCCGACGATCTGATCAAGGCCGAGGGTGCGGGCGCGTTCCAGCGGGTATTGGAGGGCGCGCAGCCCATGGTGCGGCTGCTGTGGCAGCGCGAGACCGAAGGTCAGGTGTTCGACAGCCCCGAACGCCGCGCCGCGCTGGACAAGCGGTTGCGCGCGGCCCTGGCGCGCATCGCCGATCCGTCGATCCGGGCGCATTACGGCACCGAGATGAAACGGCTGCGCGAGGACCTGTTCGGCACCGGCGTGCGGGCACCGCGTGGCTTTGTTCCCCGGCACTGGCAGCAAAAGGTCAAGGCGGCGCCCATGCCCTCGACCCGCGCCTCGATGCTGGCCGGGTCGGGCGAAGCGGTGGAGGAACGGTTGCGCGAGGCGGTGGTCTTGTCGGTGCTCGCATTGCATCCCGACCTGGTCGAGACGTTCGACACCGCACTGGAACGCATGGAGTGCACCGATCCGGCCCATGGCCAGTTGCGCACCGCGCTGCTGCGCGCGGCACAGGCGGCAGATCCGCGCGGCACCTTGTCGGCCATGGCGGGGCCAGAACTTGAAACCCTGCGTGCGCTACCCCATGTGCAGATCGTCCCTGCCGTTCGCAACCCCGAGGATGCCGTCATGGCCAGGCTGTGTCTGGCCGAGGAATTCGCCAAGCTGGAGGCCCGCCGCACCGCCCGTCGGGAAATAGCCGAAGGTGTCGAGGAAGTTGGCGAAGGCAGCACTCCAAGCGACGAAGGGCTGACATGGCGTCTGGGACAGGCGGCAGAGGCCGTGAACCGCGCCGGACGGGCGCAAAATGAGGACTCGAGCGATCTTGGTGAGGACCGGGCGGCCATGTCGGGGTATCTTCAAAGCCTCATCGACGGGCAAGTCTGGGTCAAGAAACGCCACTAAGGCTTTCCCTCGCTGTGATTCGCGGTATTGAGTGACAGATTGGAGAGGGCGATTCGTCGATTCGATTCGCCCCGATGGCTATCCAGGGAGCATCCATGGCGATGAAGGACACCGACGACGTCAAACCGGCCGAGCAGGACGCCGAACATACCCTGGACATGAGCCAGGCCGCTGTCCGCAAGATGATCGCCGATGCGCGCGAGCGGGGGTTCATCACCTATGAACAACTGAACACGGTTCTGCCCCCCGATCAGGTCTCGTCCGAGCAGATCGAGGACGTGATGTCGATGCTATCGGAAATGGGCATCAACGTCATCGAGGAAGAAGAGGTCGAGGACGGCGAAGCGGTGCCGGGCGGCGATCTGGTCGAAACCGGATCCGGCTCGCGCGAGGTGGCCATTGCCGGGGTTCAGACCGAAACGCTGGACCGCACCGACGACCCTGTGCGCATGTATCTGCGTGAAATGGGATCGGTGGAGCTGCTGAGCCGCGAAGGCGAGATCGCCATCGCCAAGCGGATCGAGGCCGGGCGCAACACGATGATCGCGGGCCTGTGCGAAAGCCCGCTGACCTTTCAGGCCATCACGATCTGGCGCGACGAACTTCTGAACGAGGAAATCCTGCTGCGCGATGTGATCGACCTGGAAGCGACCTTTGGTCGTTCGGTCGATGGCGAAGGCGAGATGGATGGCCCCGAACTGGACGGGATCGAGGTTTCGGCCACGGAAACGACCACACCGCGCCGCCCGGCAGGCAATGAGCCCGAGCTGGACGCCGACGGTAATCCGCTGATGCGGTCCGATGATGACGACGACGATGACGATGCGTCGAACATGTCGCTGGCCGCGATGGAAGCCGCGCTGAAGCCCAAGGTGCTCGACACGCTGGACGTGATCGCGCGCGATTACGTCAAACTGGCCGAAATGCAGCGCCAGCGCATGACCGCGACCCTGTCGGAGACCAGCAAGTTCTCGGCCTCGGACGAAGCCGCCTATCAGAAGCTGCGCTCGGAAATCGTGACACTGGTCAATGCGCTGCATCTGCACAACAACCGGATCGAGGCGCTGATCGACCAGCTTTACGGCATCAACCGCCGGATCATGTCGATCAACTCGGGCATGGTGAAGCTGGCCGACCAGGCCCGCATCAACCGGCAGGAGTTCATTCAGGAATACCAGGGCTACGAGCTTGACCCGACCTGGCTGGAGCGGATGGCGCGCAAACCGGGCCGTGGCTGGCAGGCGCTGATCGAACGCTCTGCCGCGCAGGTGCAGGAGCTGCGCAACGACATGGCGCAGGTCGGCCAGTATATCGGCGTCGACATCTCTGAATACCGTCGCATCGTGAACCAGGTGCAGAAGGGCGAGAAAGAGGCCCGTCAGGCCAAGAAGGAAATGGTCGAGGCCAACCTGCGCCTCGTGATCTCCATCGCCAAGAAATACACCAACCGCGGGCTGCAATTCCTTGACCTGATCCAGGAAGGCAACATCGGCCTGATGAAGGCGGTGGACAAGTTCGAATACCGCCGTGGCTACAAGTTCAGCACCTATGCGACCTGGTGGATCCGTCAGGCGATCACCCGCTCCATCGCCGATCAGGCGCGCACCATCCGTATTCCGGTGCACATGATCGAGACGATCAACAAGCTGGTCCGCACCAGCCGCCAGATGCTGCACGAGATCGGCCGCGAACCGACCCCGGAAGAACTGGCCGAAAAGCTCCAGATGCCGCTGGAAAAGGTGCGCAAGGTGATGAAGATCGCCAAGGAGCCGATCAGCCTTGAAACCCCCATCGGGGACGAGGAAGACAGCCAGCTTGGCGATTTCATCGAGGACAAGAATGCCGTGCTGCCGCTGGACAGCGCGATTCAGGAAAACCTCAAGGAAACCACGACCAGGGTTCTGGCCAGCCTGACCCCGCGTGAGGAACGGGTCTTGCGGATGCGCTTTGGCATCGGCATGAACACCGACCACACGCTGGAAGAGGTCGGCCAGCAGTTCAGCGTCACCCGCGAACGGATCCGGCAGATCGAGGCCAAGGCGCTGCGCAAGCTGAAGCACCCCAGCCGCTCGCGCAAGCTGCGCAGCTTTCTCGATCAATAGGCATCGGCGGCCTCCTTTGGGCCAGAACGGAAACGGCGCCCTGGGGGCGCCGTTTTCATGTCCGCCATGGCCCTGGACACCGGGGCTGACATGCCCCCGCCCTGCCCCGGTGCGGCCCTTAGCTGTTTCGTTTTGCCGTCTGCATCTGCCAGCGCCCGGACGCCTCGGACCAGTATTCCGCCTCGGCCCCGGCGGCTGTCAGCGCCCGCCATTGGGCGCGGGCGGTTTCCATCGCGGCAGGATCTCCACCGTCAAACACGATCCAGGTGCGCTCCAGCATGGCGACCTCCTCGGCCGTCACCTCGGCCCCGTCAAGCGTCAGAAGCGCCTGGGCCGCATTGGGGATTGCCGCGCTGTCGGTCAGCAGGACAGGCTGGTCGGCATCCTGCGCGCCCCCCGCCATGGCATGGGGCAGAAAGCTGTCCTCGGGATGCAGCCAAAGCCGTTCGTCCAGCCGCTCCAGCCCCGCGCGGTTGGTGCCCCGGATGACCACGCGCCAGCCCAGTCCCAGCGCACGGGTCACGTTCAGCCTGACCAGATCCTCTGCCGAGGACCGGGTCAGGTGAAAGAACAGCGCGTGGCCCATCAGCTCTCGCGGGCGGCGATCAGCCGGTTGATCGCCCGAACGCCCCAGCCGGTTGCGCCCTTGGGGGCAAAGGCGGTTTCGCTCTTGGTCAGCGCGGTTCCGGCGATATCGAGATGGATCCACGGCATGTCCGGCTTGACGAAGCGTTGCAGGAAACAGGCCGCCACGATCGACCCCGCATCCCGCGCGCCGGTTGAATTGCGGATGTCGGCGATGTCGGATTTCAGCTTGGCATCGTAAGCCTCGCCCAATGGCAGACGCCAGGCGCCTTCGCCTTCGTGACGGGCTGCCTTGAGGAATTCGTTGCAAAAGGCATCGTGGTTCGAAAAGACGCCGGTATTCTCATGCCCCAGCGCAATGATGACCGCGCCCGTCAGCGTGGCCAGGTCGATGATGCCAGAGGGTTTGAACCGCTCTTGCGCATACCACAGCACATCGGCCAGCACGAGCCGGCCTTCGGCATCGGTGTTTGTCACCTGGATCGTATCGCCCTTCATCGACGTCACCACATCGCCCGGCCGCTGGGCACGGCCAGAGGGCATGTTCTCGACCAGACCGACCAGCCCCACCACATTGGACTTCGACTTGCGCAAGGCCAGCGTGCGCATAACCCCGGCCACGACGGCGGCACCGCCCATGTCCATCGTCATGTCTTCCATCCCGGCGGCCGGTTTCAGCGAAATGCCACCGGAATCAAAGCAGACGCCTTTGCCGACCAGCGCCAGCGGCGCCTCGTCGCCCCCGCCGTTCCAGCGCATCACAACCACTTTCGACGGGCAGTCCGACCCCATGCCAACAGCCAGCAGGGTACGCATCCCCAGCTTTTCAAGGTCGTCTTCCTCCAGAATCTCGACATCCAGGCCCAGTTCCTGCATCGCGGCCAGACGGGCGGCAAAATCGTGGGTGGTCAGGATGTTGGAGGGCTCGGACACCAGATCGCGGGTAAAGAACACGCCTTCGGCCACCGCCGCCATCGGACCTGCCTTGGCGGCGACCGCCTCGGGTTCGGCCACCATCATCTGAACGGCCCCATAGGGCTTGGCGGCCTCTGACTTGCGTTCTGCAAAGCGATAGGCGCGCAAGGCAAGGCCAAAGGCCACCTCATGCGCGCCCGAAATGCCGGGCGCCAGCACCAGCATATCGCCGTCACCCAGCTTCGCGCCGATGGTCGCGCCAGCCTTGCGCGCGGCGGCGCTCTCGGCCTTTGGCGCGAGTTTGACCAGATGCAGCGCCTCGGCGGCCAGGCCGGTCGGCCAGGCCAGTTCCATCCCCTCGCCCGGCTTGAGCTTGGCAAAGGCCGGCGAGGCAAGGGCGCGGTCCACGGCGCCCTTGGTCAGCCGCGACAAGGCGCGGGGGATGGCGCCTTTCACCTCGGGTCCGCTCAGCAGGGCGATGCGGCCGGTATGGGTGGCAAGCGGCCCGGTATCGGCAGGCACGAACTGGATGGCAACGGGGCTGGTCATGGTGGTCTCCCTGAAACTTGGCGGCAGCCTAGACCTGCGGCGTCACCTTGGCCAGAGGGGCGCCACCGACGAATCCGGGTTTTCGCGCCGGGCGTTCCGGTCTAGGACAGGGCGTTCGCTACCATCGGGGGAAGGTCTTGCTGTCGCGATTCGACAGATACCTGCTGTCACAGCTGCTGATGCTGTTCGGCTTCTTCTCGCTTGTGCTGGTGGCGGTCTACTGGGTCAACCGGGCGGTCTCGCTGTTTGACCGGCTGATCGGGGATGGCCAGACCGCGCTGGTGTTTCTGGAACTGACGGCCCTTACGCTGCCCAATGTGATCCGCATGGTCCTGCCCGTGGCGGCCTTTGCCGCGTCGGCCTATGTGACCAACCGTCTGAGCACGGAATCCGAACTGGTGGTGATGCAGGCGACCGGGTTTTCCGCCTATCGGCTGGCGCGGCCGGTTCTGGTCTTCGGGCTGGTTGCGGCAGCGATGATGGCGGTGCTGGTCCATGTGCTGGTCCCGGCCAGCCGCGTGGCGCTGGACGCACGGCAGGCAGCGATTGCCGAGAACGTGACCGCGAGGTTCCTGCGGGCCGGAGAGTTCCAGTTTCCCGCCGATGGCGTCACATTCTATATCCGCGAGATTACCGAAACAGGCGAGCTGCGCGACATCTTCCTGTCAGACGGCCGGTCCGGGGAAAGCCGGACCAGCTACACCGCCAAGCGGGCCTTGCTGGCGCGGGCCCCCAGCGGACCCAAGCTGGTGCTGTTCGACGGCATGGCGCAGACGGTGGCGCTGGACGATCTGCGCCTTGCCGTGACGCGGTTCGAGAATTTCACCTATGATCTGGGCGCGGTCCTGTCGCCCTCTGCGCTGGGAATACAGAACGAGGCGTCGCTGTCGACCGCGGCCCTGTTGCGTGCGGGCCCCGAGGAACAGGCACTGACAGGCCGGTCGCGGGCGATCCTGCTGTACGAGGGGCACAACCGGCTGGCCCAACCGTTCCTGGCGACCGTGGCCGCCTTGATCGGCTTTGCCGCGCTGATGGTCGGGGCGTTCAGCCGCTTCGGGCTGTGGAAACAACTGCTGGGCGGGTCGTTGGGTCTGGTCATGGTGCAGATGGTGGCCAACAGCGCGGAAACCCTGGGCGTGCGGGACGAACGGCTGTGGCCGCTTGTCTGGGCGGGTCCGGTGGTTGGCGCGCTGCTGACGCTGTTCCTGTTGTGGCTGTCGCAACGCCCGCACGGGCTGTTCCGTCGCCGGGGGCGCGCAGCATGAAACTGGGGCTGTATCTGGCGCGGCGGTTCCTGCTGTCGGTCGGCATCGTGGCGGCGGTGTTTGCGGGCATCCTGCTGCTGATCGACATGGTTGAGCAGATCCGCCGGTTTTCCGCCAATCCCGATGTCGGTCTGGGTCTGGCGTTGCAGATCTCGGCGATGAACCTGCCCGGCGGGCTGTACCGCATCCTGCCGCTGATCGTCATGCTGGGATCGGTGGCGATGTTCCTTGGCCTTGCGCGCTCGTCCGAGCTGGTGGTGATCCGGGCCGCCGGGCGCTCGGCCATCCGCGCGCTGGTGGCCCCCGCCGTTGCCGCCTTTGTGCTGGGGCTGGCGGCCGTGGCGCTGCTCAACCCGATGGTGGCGGCGACATCGCGGGCGGTGGATGGTCTTGCCGCGTCGCTGGCGCGCGGCGGCAGCCAGGCGGTGCTGTCCGTCAGCCAGGAAGGATTGTGGCTGCGGCAGGGCAACCCCGACGGCCAGACCGTGATCCGGGCGGCGCGCGCCAATCTGGACGGCACCCAGTTGTTCGGCGTCACCTTTCTGAACTTCGACGCAAGCGGCCAGCCCATTTCACGGATCGAGGCGGCAGAGGCCATACTGAGCCGCAACGCCTGGAGGCTGAACACGGTCAAGGAATGGCGGCTGGACACTGCCAACCCCGAAACCTCGGCCACCCGGACCGAGACCGAAACGCTGCCCACCGATCTGACCGCCGACAAGATCCGCGAAAGCTTCTCTTCTCCCGACGCGGTCGCCATCTGGGATCTGCCCGCGTTCATCGCCGGGCTGGAACGCGCGGGCTTTTCGGCACAAAAGCACCGGGTCTGGCTGCAACGGGAACTTGCTCTGCCGTTGACCCTTGCGGCCATGGTGCTGCTTGCGGCAGGGTTCACCATGCGACACGCCCGGTTCGGGCGGTCGGGGACGATGGTTCTGATGGCGGTACTGGCAGGGTTTGCAATGTTCTTCCTGCGCAACTTCGCGCAAGTTCTTGGTGAAAACGGCCAAATCCCGGTTGTGCTTGCAGCCTGGACGCCCCCGGCCGTGGCATTGCTGGCCTCGCTTGGCCTGTTGCTGCATCTGGAGGACGGCTGATGCCCGCCCGCCCGCTTGCCGCGCTGATTCTGGCCCTGGGGCTGGCCTTTGCGCCTGCGGCCCTGGCGCAGCCGTCCGATGCGGCCACGCTGGTGGCCGACAAGGTGCAGATCGCCGCGAACCGCACGCTCGAAGCCCAGGGCAATGTCGAGGTTCTGTACCGCACCACCCGGCTGCGCGCCTCGCGTGTCGTCTATGACAGGACCACCGGCGCGCTGAGCATCGGCGGCCCCATCGTGCTGACCGACGATCAGGGCACGGTGGTTCTGGCCGATGCGGCGGAATTGTCCGATGACCTGCGCGACGGGATCCTGTCCTCGGCCCGGCTGGTGATGGACCGGCAGATGCAGATCGCCGCAACGGAAATGCAGCGGCTGGGCGGGCGGCATACCGTGCTGTCCAAGGCCGTCGCCTCGTCCTGCGAGGTCTGCGCGAAACATCCGACGCCGCTGTGGGAAATCCGGGCACGCCGGATTGTCCACGACCAGCAGGAACGCCAGATCTATTTCGACAGCGCGCAGCTGCGCATTGCGGGGGTGCCGGTGTTCTGGGTGCCGCATCTGCGGATGCCCGACCCGACGCTGGACCGTGCCAGCGGGTTCCTGATGCCCCGCCTTGTCAGCACCTCGCGCCTTGGGCTTGGGGTGCAACTGCCGTATTTCATCAAGCTGGGGCAAAGCCGCGATCTGACGCTGACGCCCTTTGTAGCGTCAAAAGATGTGCAGTCGCTGGGCTTCCGCTATCGTCAGGCGTTCCGCACAGGCGAAATCGCCCTGACCGGCGCGCTGAGCCACGACCGCGTGGTCACGGGCCGTCGCGGCTGGCTGGGCGCCGAAGGGCGGTTCGATCTGCCGCAGGGGTTCGAACTGCGCTTTGCCGGAGAGACCATCAGCGATCCGGCCTATTTCCGGGACTACGGGCTGTCCGACAAGGACCGGCTGGACAGTTCGCTGGTGATCAGCCGGACCCGTGCGGGGGAACATATCGGCGGGCGGCTGGTCCATGTGCATTCCATCCGCTCGGGCGAGGTGAATGCAACCCTGCCGCAACTGTCGGCCGATATCGGCTGGACCCGCCGCATCGCCCTGCCCGGCATCGGCGGCACGGCGACCCTGGCCTTTGACAGCCATGCACACCGCCGCGCCTCGGACATGGATATGGTCGGCCGTGACGTTGCCCGCGCAACCTTGTCGGCCTTCTGGCGGCGCTCCTGGGTGGGCCCGGCGGGGATTCTGGCATCGGTCGAAACCGGGGCAACCTTTGACCTGCACCGCATCGCACAGGATTCCACCTGGCCCGGCCATGTCACGACCGTGACCCCGGCCGCATTGGCCGAATTGCGCTGGCCCTGGGCGCGCGTGGATGGCGCGGGCAATTCCGACGTGATCGAACCCGTGGTGCAACTGGTCTGGTCACGGCGGACCACCGCGAACCATGTCCCGAACGAGGACAGTACCCTGGTCGAGTTCGACGAGGGCAACCTGTTCGGCTTTTCGCGCTTTGCTGGCGCAGACCGCCGCGAAGGCGGAACCCGCGTCAATGCGGGCCTGCAATGGACACGGGCCTCGGCCAGCGGCTGGGCCATGGTGGCGAGTGCCGGGCGGGTCTTTCGCCTGAACGGAACGGGCCAGTTCACCGCGGCCTCGGGCCTTGGCGGCAAACGGTCCGACTGGGTGACGGCCCTGCACCTGACGGCCCCGAACGGCACATTGTTCCAGGGCCGGGCGGTGTTTGATCCGCGGTTCGACCTGACGCGGGGTGAAATGCGGTTGGCCATGCTGCGGGACCGCTACGATCTGTCGGCAGGCTGGTTGTGGGCCGAAGCGGATGCCGCGGAAAACCGCCTGACCGATACATCGGAATGGGTTCTGGACGGGCGGCTGAAGCTGACCGACGGCTGGAACGCCCGCGCGGCCACCCGCCATGATTTCCGCGCGCAGCGCACCACCTCTGCCGCCTTCGGGCTGGAGTTTCTCAATGAATGTATGCGCGTGGATATGACGGTCCAGCGCAGCTTCACCTCCTCCTCCACGGTGCGCCCCTCGACCAGCTTCGGTGTCTCGGTGGATCTGCTCGGGTTCGGAAACGCGCGTGGCAGCCGCGCCGCCAGCAACAGCTGCCGCTACTAGGGGCTGGCCTTTTTCGCGCATTTGGCGCAAGTGTTGGAACGACAAGACGGAACGGAAGACGACCTATGCGCCAGACCCTCGTTGCCGCCACTGCCCTTCTGGCCGCCATGCTTGCCGTGGCGCAGCCGGGCCCAGCCGGTGCCCAAAGCTCGGCCTTTGCCCCCAAGGTGATGGTGGATGGCAAGGTCATCACCTTTTACGAATACGACCAGCGCCTGCGCTTCATGACCTTGCTGAACGCCCCCGGCGATCTGCGGGTCGAGGCCGAGAAATCCCTGATCGAAGACCGGCTGCGCATGATCGCGGCCGAGCGGCTGAAAATCCGCATCGCGCCCCGGCAGATCGCAGAAGGCATGGCCGAATTCGCCGGGCGCTTCGAGATGGAGCCCGAGGAATTCATCACCATTCTGGAACAGAACGGCGTCGCCGCTGCCACGTTCCGCGATTTTGTCCATGCCGGGCTGGCCTGGCGCAATGTCGTGCAGGCCAAATTCGGCCCCGGCGCGCTGGCCTCGATCTATGAGCCCGAGGTTGACCGCGCCATGTCGGCCTTGACGCAGCGCGGAACGACGCGAGTCCTGCTGTCCGAAATCATCATTCCGGCCTCGCGCCGCAATCTTGCGAACGAACTTTCGACGACCCTGCGCGGCGAGGCGGCCTTTGCCGCGGCGGCGCGTGAGCATTCCATCGGAACGACCGCCGCCGAGGGCGGCCGGGCGGACTGGCGCAATCTGGCCGTGCTGCCGCAAGCCGTGGTCGAGTCGCTGCATGGCCTTCAGGCCGGGCAAGTCTCGGCGCCGGCACGACTGCCGGACGGGCGCTATGCCGTCTACCTGCTGCGCCAGATCGAACAGCGCGAGGCATTGACCGCGCAGGCGACGGCCGTCGATTATGCCCGCCTGGCGCTGGCCGGTGCAGGCACCCCGGCCACCGAGGCGGCCTTGGCCAATCTGCGGGCCCGCGTCGCGGCCTGCAACGATCTTTATGCTTGGGGCGATGTCACGCGCCAGACCGTTGCGCAATCCGCCCTGCCCGGCGATGTTGCCGCGCGGCTCGCCACGATGGACGAGAACGAAATCCAGATTTATGCCGCTGGCGGCAGCCAGATTGTGCTGATGCTGTGTTCCCGCCGCGTCGCCAGCGACAGCGACCCCGACCGCGATACGGTACGGGCCCGTCTGGCCGAACAGCGCGTCGTGGGCGAGGCAGAGCTGTATCTGCAACAATTGCGCTCCAACGCGCATATCCGGCGGCCCTGACGCCGTGCTGCCCGATCGGTTGCCCATCGCCGTCAGCTGCGGTGAACCCGCCGGGATCGGTGCCGAACTGGCAGTCAAGGCGCGGGCGGCACTCGGGGCGGCTGTGCCGTTCTTCTGGATCGGAGATCCCGCCCATCTGCCACCAGGCAGCCGAATGGCCGAGATTGCCCGGCCCGAAGACGCGCTGACGGTGCCCAGCAACAGGCTGCCGGTGCTACCACTGTCATTTGCGGGAAAGGCTGTGCCGGGCTGCCCCGATCCGGCGAATGCGCCCGGTGTGGTCGCGGCCATCGAACAGGCGGTGCGGCTGGTCCAGCGTGGCCAGGCGGCCGCCGTCTGCACGCTGCCGATCCACAAGAAGGCCTTGCAGGATGGTGCGGGATTCGGCTTTCCCGGCCATACCGAATTTCTGGCCCATCTGGCCGGTGGCGCCGATGTGGTGATGTGCCTGGCCTCGGACCTGCTGCGGGTGGTCCCTGCCACGATCCATATTCCCCTGTCGCAGGTGCCTGCGGCGCTGACCCCTGCGGTGCTGGACCGGGTCATCCGGGTGACACATGCGGGCATGGTGCGGGATTTCGGCATTGCGGCGCCGCGCATCGCGGTTGCCGGTCTGAACCCCCATGCCGGCGAAGGCGGCAACATGGGGCGTGAGGAACTGGACTGGATCGCCCCGCTGATCGGCCGGCTGGCCGCCGAAGGCCTGGCGGTCTTTGGCCCGCTGCCTGCGGATACCATGTTCCATGCCCGTGCGCGCGACGCCTATGATGTTGCGGTCTGTGCCTATCACGATCAGGCGCTGATCCCGATCAAGACGCTCGCCTTTGACGACGGGGTGAACGTGACGCTGGGCCTGCCCTTCATCCGCACCTCGCCGGATCATGGCACGGCCTTCGACATTGCAGGCAAGGGTGTGGCGCGGGCGGCCTCGGTGATTGCAGCCTTGCGGATGGCCGCCCGAATGGCAGCGGCGCGCCGACGGTAACGGTGACCGGGGGTTTCACACCCCCGGACCCCCGTGGGGTATTTCAGGCAAGATGAAGAACAGGAGCGGATCGGCATGGCGGCGATCGACGGTTTGCCCCCCCTGCGCGACGTGATCGCGGCGCATGGGTTGGTGGCGAAAAAGCAGTTGGGGCAGAATTTTCTGCTGGATCTGAACCTGACGGCGCGGATCGCGCGGGCGGCAGGCGATCTGACCGGATCCGATGTGCTGGAGGTCGGGCCGGGGCCGGGCGGACTGACCCGCGGCTTGTTGGCCGAAGGGGCGCGACGGGTGCTTGCGGTGGAAAAGGATGCCCGCTGCCTGCCCGCGCTGGAGGAGATTTCCGCAGCCTATCCGGGGCGGCTGGAGGTGGTGAACGGCGATGCGTTGGACGTGGATGCCGCCGCGCGGTTGCAGGCCCCTGTCAGGGTGGTCGCCAATCTTCCCTACAATGTCGGGACCGAACTGCTGATACGCTGGCTGACGCCTCCGGTCTGGCCGCCGTTCTGGCAAAGCCTGACGCTGATGTTCCAGAAGGAAGTGGCCGAGCGCATCGTCGCCAGGCCGGGAAGTCCGGCCTATGGGCGACTCGCCCTGCTGGCGCAATGGCGCTGCGAGGCGAAGATCGTGCTGACGCTGCCGCCCGACGCCTTTGTGCCCGCGCCGAAGGTGCATTCAGCGGTCGTGCATCTGGTGGCCCTGCCGCAGCCGCGCTATCCGGCCGATGGCAAGGTGCTGGAGCGCGTGGTGGCCGCTGCCTTCAACCAGCGGCGCAAGATGCTGCGCTCGGCCTTGAAAGGGGTCGCGCCGGACATAGAGGCAAAGTTGCGGGCGGCCGGGATCGAGCCGACCCGGCGGGCCGAAGAGATTCCCCTGGAAGGGTTCTGCGCCCTGGCACGGGAACTGACATAGCAAGACGGGCGGCCCATGGCCGCCCGTCTTGCCGGTTCCGATGAGAGAGACGGCCTATTCGGCTGCCGCGTCACTGGGCCCCTGTGCGGGCGCGGTATCGCTGCCCTCGGTGCTGCGGGGTTTGCGCGGGCTGCGGCTGCGACGCGGCTTTGCGGCTTCGGCAGCCGGTTCCGGGGTGGGGCTTGCCTCGGGGGCCGGGGCGGCGGCGGGGTCTGCCACCGGGGCGGGGGGCGCGACCTTGCGGTTGCCTTCGGGTTTCTTTTCGGCGGGCTTGCGTTCGTTGCGCTGCGGCTCGTCCCGACGCGGTTCGTCGCGGCGCGGCTCTTGCGCGGGGCGGCGTTCGGCGCGGGCTTCGGGGGTTTCGACCAGACCGCTTTCGGCTTCGTCGGCCACGACCACGGCGAAGGCACCTGCGCCGACCTCTGGCTGTTCATCCTCGCGTTCGTCGCGTCGGGGCTGGTACTGCGGACGGTCCTGCCCGCCTTGTGGCTGGCCGTGGCCATTGCCGTTGCCGTTGGCACCCTGCCCGCCATGCTGCTGGCGGCGCGCCTCCTGCTCGGCGGCGAGTTCGCGCATCGCCTCGCCCAGCATCCGGGTGTAATGTTCGGCGTGCTGAAGGAAGTTTTCGGCGGCCACCCTGTCGTTCGACAACTGGGCGTCGCGGGCAAGCGCCTGGTATTTCTCGATAATCTGCTGCGGAGTCCCGCGCACCTTACCTTCGGGCCCCGAGCTGTCGAAAACCCGGTTCACGATATTGCCAATGGAGCGCGGGCGGTTCTGCTTCGAACGCGAGCGGGACTTGGAGGATCTCATGTGTCCTGTATTCCGGCCTTGATCTTGCCTGTCCCGACCTGCGCCATGCGGAGCGATATGCCCTGCGAATCAGGCGGATCTGGTAGAGGCTTTGCGGCTGTAAGACGATGCAGGGCACCAATGCCCCGGCCTTCGCTTAGGACGTCAAACCATGTCCGGCGCGGCAGGGCAAGCAGATTCTGTCCCGAAACCCGCAGCGGCGCGCATTTTCCGCAAAGAACCGCCGGTTCAGGGCGCACGCGCCGCGACAACACGGTCGCGCCCGTCCAGATCGGGATGGATTGCGACGCCGACAAAGCCCGCAGCCACAAGAATTTTCACCACATCCGCGCCCTGTGTCGCGCCGATTTCCACCAGCAACCGGCCCTCGGGCCGCAGATTCGCGCAGGCCTGCGACGCGATGTCGCGGTAGGCGCGCAGCCCATCCCCGCCATCGGTCAGCGCCAGATGGGGTTCGTGCTCGCGCACTTCGGGCGACAGTGACGGCATTTCGGACAGCGCGATATAGGGCGGGTTGGACACGATCAGGTCAAACTGGCCCGTGATATCCGCGCACCAGTCCGACAACACCATCCGGGCGCGATCCAGCAGCCCCAGAGACTGCGCATTGTGCTGTGCCACAGCCAGGGCGGCAGGCGAGACATCGGCCCCGACCCCGGTTGCCCCCGGCCGGTCCGCCAGCAGGCTGAGCAGGATCGCCCCGCTGCCGGTCCCCAGATCCAGCACGCGGGCAAAGGGTTCGGCCAGTGCCAGCGCCACCAGCGTTTCGGTTTCGGGTCGCGGATCCAGAACATCGGGGGTCACATGGAAGGCGCGCCCCCAGAACAGGCGTTGCCCGGTCAGATGCGACAGGGGCCTGCGGGCGGTACGGGCCGCAACCAGCCGTTCGAAACCGCCAAGCAGATCGGGGCGTACGGGATCGTCCAGATGCAGCGTCAGCCGGTCGGGTGCGATCCCCAGCACATGGGCCAGCAGCAGGCGGGCATCGCGCATGGCGTCGGGCACGCTGGCATCGGCCATCCGGCCTGCCGCGGCGCGCAGATGCGGCCGCCAGCTCACCCCTCCAGCTCCGCCAGCTTGGCCGCCTGATCAAAGGACACCAGCGCGTCGATCACCGTGCCCAGATCGCCGTCCATGATCTGCGCCAGCGCATACAGCGTCAGGTTGATACGGTGGTCGGTCATGCGGCCCTGGGGAAAGTTGTAGGTGCGGATCCGCTCGCTGCGGTCGCCGCTGCCCACCTGCGCCTTGCGGTCGGCGGCACGGGCGGCGTCCTTGGCCTCGCGTTCCATGTCATAAAGCCGGGCACGCAGCACGGCCATGGCATTGGCGCGGTTCTGGTGCTGCGATTTCTCGGAGCTGGTCACGATGATGCCCGTGGGAATGTGGGTGATCCGCACCGCCGAATCGGTGGTGTTGACATGCTGTCCCCCTGCCCCGCTGGCGCGCATGGTGTCGATGCGGATGTCACTGGCGGGAATGTCGATGTCGACATCCTCGGCCTCGGGCAGCACGGCAACCGTCGCAGCCGAGGTGTGGATGCGCCCGCCCGATTCCGTTTCCGGCACCCTTTGCACCCGATGGACGCCGGATTCGTATTTCAGCCGGGCAAAGACGCCTTCGCCGACGATGCGCGCGGTGGCTTCCTTGACCCCGCCCAGGTCGGTGGCGGTGAAGTCCAGCAGTTGAAAATCCCAGCCCATCCGTTCGGCATGGCGCTGGTACATGCGCAGCAGGTCGCCTGCGAACAATGCCGCCTCCTCGCCCCCCGTCCCAGGACGGATCTCCAGAATGGCGGGGCGGGCATCGGCGGCATCCTTGGGCAACAGGGCGATGCGCAGGGCCTGTTCCATCAGCGGCAGGCGTTCGCGCAGGACCGGCAGTTCGTCTTCGGCCAGGGCGCGCATGTCCGGGTCGGCCAGCATCGTCTCGGCCTCGGCGATATCGGCGCGGGCCTGTTTCCAGTCGGCGATGGTGGCAACGACCGGCTTCAGTTCGGAGTATTCCCGGCTCAGCGCGGCAATCTCGGTGGGAGGGGCGCCCGACGACAGTTTCGCTTCGAGATATTCGAAACGCTGGACGATCTGGTCAAGCTTGTCGGTCGGCAGCATCAGGCGTGCGCCGCCCAGTCGCGCAGACGGGCGACATAGCGGGCCAGCGTGTCGATTTCGAGATTGATCCGGTCCCCCATCGCCACCTCGCCCCAAGTGGTCACGGTCCGGGTATGCGGGATCAGGTTGACGCCGAATTCGGCCCCCTCCACCTCGTTCACCGTCAAGGACGTGCCATTGAGCGCGACCGACCCCTTGGGCGCGATGAACCCGGCCAGATCGCGCGGGGCGCGAAAGGTCAGGCGCAGGCTGTCGCCTTCGGGGCGCAGGCCAATCACCTCGGCCACGCCATCGACATGACCCGACACGATATGCCCGCCCAGTTCGTCGCCGACCTTCAGCGCCCGTTCCAGGTTCAGCCGTTGGCCGGTGGGCCAGCCATTGGCGCCGATATTGGTCTTGCTGACCGTCTCAGCCGAAATCTCGACGTCGAACCAGTTGCGCGGGTCACTGCCTTTGGCGATCACGGTCAGGCAGATGCCGTTGCACGCGATCGAGGCGCCAAGGTCGATCCCCGCCACGTCATAGCCTGTGCCGATCCGCGCCCGGATGTCGCCGCGCCGCTCGACCTCCAGAACCTCGCCAATATCGGTGATGATGCCGGTGAACATGCCCCGCCCCCTGCTGTTGCCTGCTCTCCCCTAGCGCACCTCGTCCAGCGATGGAAGTATCGGCCAGCCCGACGCGCCGTATCGCGGGCGCATGGGGCGAGGGGGCCTGCCGGGCCCGGTGCCGCAGTTCTGCCATGCCACGTCTGCCTTTTCGCCACATCAACCGATTATTTCCCCTTGTCGAAGAGGCTTGTCGCCGGGCACAGACGGGCAAGGGACAAACACAATGCACCAGTCAACCACCACCCCAGGCGCCGGACGTCGTTTCCTGATGCTGCAAGGGCCGCATGGGCCGTTCTTTGCCAGTCTGGCCGCCATGCTGCGCGCCTCGGGCGCCCAGGTGCTGCGGGTGGGGTTCAACATGGGCGACAGGGTGTTCTGGCCCGATGCGGCCAGCTATATCCCCTGGACCGCGCCGCCCGAGGAATGGCCCGCCGGATGCGCCAGCCTGCTGGACCGGCACGCGATCACCGACCTGGTGCTGTATGGCGATACCCGGCCCATCCATGCCCATGCCGTCGCGCTGGCCAAGGCACGCGGCATCACGGTGCATGTGTTCGAGGAAGGGTATCTGCGCCCCTACTGGGTCACGTATGAACGCGGCGGATCCAACGGGCATTCGCGGCTGATGCAGATGAGCCTGCCCGACATGCGGGCCGCGCTGGAACACGCCGACGAGGATGTGCCCGATGCGCCCGCCGTCTGGGGCGACCTGCGCCAGCATGTGTTCTACGGCGCGCTCTACCATTTCTTCGTGATGGTGGCGAACCGCGGCTATCGCAACTTTCGCCCGCACAGATCGCTGTCCGTGGTATCGGAATTCCGGTTGTATTTCAGGCGCCTGATCCTGATGCCGGTCAACCGCATGGCCAGATGGCTGGCCACGCGCCGCATTCACCGGGGGGGATTCCCCTATCATCTCGTGCTGCTGCAACTGGAACATGATTCCAGCTTTCGGATGCATTCGTCCTTTGCCTCGATGACCGAGTTCATCGCGCTGGTGATCGACGGATTTGCCCGTGGCGCCCCGTCGCACCACCATCTGGTCTTCAAGGCCCACCCGCTGGAGGATGGACGCGCCGCCATTGAACGCACCATCGCAGACGAGGCCCGCAAGCAGGGGGTGCAGGCGCGCGTGCATTATGTCAGCGGTGGCAAGCTGGCCGGGCTGCTGAACCACGCGCGAACCGCCGTCACCGTCAATTCCACCGCCGCACAACAGGCGCTGTGGCGCGGGCTGCCGATCAAGGCGTTCGGCCAGGCGGTCTACAATCTGCCGGAGTTCATTTCATCGCAACCTCTGCCAGAGTTCTTTGCCAACCCGCGCCGCCCGGATGCGCGGGCCTACCGCGACTATCGGCGCTTTCTGCTGGAAACCAGCCAGATCGTCGGGGGGTTCTATTCCGCACGCGGGCGGCGGGCGTTGCTGCGGCAGGTGGTCGATACGATGCTGGCCCCCGAAGATCCCTATGACGCACTGCGGCACGGATGCGCGGCACCACGGCAACAGTTGCGCGTGGTGACGTGAACGATTCGCCAAGGGCTTTATCGGCTGGGAAAATTCCTGTAGCGTGACGTAAAAATACCAAAAGGCAGTTCCGAAAAGGAGCCCGAGCAGTGAACGTCATGACCTCCCGCGGGGCCAGGTATCTGGTTCTCGTGTCCTGTGTCGCAGCCGTATCGGCCTGTGGCTTGCCAAGATCCGGCCCGAACAAGCGCGAGATTTTCGCCAGCAGTGTCCTGCAACAGGGCGATGCCTTTGTCGTAACGGTGAACGACCGCGTGACACGCGCCACATCGGTGGTGCCGGATCTGAGCTTTCCGCAATCCTTCGCATCGGCCGGGCGCGTGACCGCCGACATCATCAGCCCCGGCGATGTGCTGAACCTGCAAATCTACGAAAACGTCCGGGACGAACCCCTGCTGTCGGTGGCCGGTGAACGGGTCTCGGTGCTGACCGATGTGCAGGTGGACGACAAGGGCTTCATCTTCGTGCCCTACGCTGGCCGGGTGCGGGCCGCGGGCCGCACGCCCGATCAGCTCCGCGCCACGATCACCAAGGAACTCGACACCCAGACCCCCGACCCACAGGTCATGGTGGCCCGTGTCGCAGGCGACGGATCGACCGTTTCGGTCTCAGGCGGTGTGGCCGCGCAAGGGGTCTATCCGATTGAACGGCCCAGCCGGACCCTGTCGGGAATGCTGGCCACGGCGGGCGGTGTGGCCATCCAGCCCTCGGTTGCGCAGGTCCGCGTGACGCGGGGCGGCACGACCCGCAAGATCTGGTTGCAGGATCTGTATGAAAATCCGGGCACCGACATTGCCTTGCGTCCCGGTGACAAGATCGTGGTCGAGGAAGACCGCCGCGCCTATGTCGCACTGGGCGCCACCGGAACCCAGACCCGCGTGCCGTTCGACACCCAGACGCTTTCGGCGCTGGAGGCGATTGCCCAGGTCGGCGGGCTGAACACCAACCTGGCCGATCCGACCGGCGTGTTCGTGTTCCGCAACGAGCCTGATGTCATCGCCAACAAGGTGCTGGGCCGCAACGACCTGACCGGCGATCAGCGCATGGTCTATGTGCTGGATCTGACCCAGCCGATGGGCATGTTCCACGCGCGCGACTTTGTCGTCCGGGATGGCGATACGGTCTATGTGACCGAGGCGCCCTATGTGCAGTGGCAAAAGACCATCGGCGCCATCACCGGCACCGCGACGGCCGCCGACACATTCAGTTCACTTAGCGGCAACTGATCGGCTGCGATCACCGACATGCAGGGCCGGGATCAACCCGGCCCTTTTTCATCGCTGATCGCCTTGCCGCTGCGGCGTCGCGCGCCTAAGCTGCACCTGCAGCAAGACGGGGGTTCAGGGTGGGCGATGTTCCGGTTCTGGTTACGGGGGGCGCGGGCTATATCGGCTCTCACGCCTGCAAGGTTCTGAAGGCGGCGGGCTTTTTGCCGATTGTCTTCGACAACCTGTCCACCGGCTGGCGCCAGGCGGTCAAGTTCGGCCCGCTGGAACAGGGCGACCTGACCGACCGCGCGCGGATCGACGCGGCGCTGACCCGCTGGCGCCCGGTGGCGGTGATGCATTTCGCGGCACTCAGCCAGGTTGGCGATTCCATGCGCGACCCCGGCCTGTACTGGCGTGAAAACGTTCTGGGCGCCTTGAACCTGATCGAATCCGCGCTGGCCCATGGGATCCGCCGCATTGTCTTTTCCTCGACCTGCGCCACCTATGGCGATCAGGATGGCGTGGTGCTGGACGAGGAGACCCAGCAAGCCCCGATCAACGCCTATGGCGGCTCCAAGCGCGCGATCGAGGATATGCTGCGCGATTTCGCCCCCAAGGGGCTGGAGTCGGTGATCTTTCGCTATTTCAACGTCGCCGGGGCCGACCCAGAGGCAGAGGTGGGCGAGTTTCATCAGCCGGAAACCCATCTGATCCCGCTGATGCTGGACGCCATTGCCGGCAAACGCGCCGCCCTGACGCTGCATGGCACCGACTACCCCACGCCGGACGGCACCTGCATCCGCGACTATGTGCATGTGATGGATCTGGTCGATGCCCATGTGCTGGGGCTGAAATGGCTGCTGGACGGCAAGGGCAGCCGGGTGTTCTGCCTTGGCACCGGCAGGGGGTTTTCGGTGCGCGAGGTGGTCGAGGCCAGCCGCGCCGTCACCAACCGCGCCGTGCCGATGACCGAAGGGCCGCGCCGTCCCGGCGATGCGGTGCGGCTGGTCTCCGGCTCGGAACGGGCGCTGCGCGATCTGGGCTGGCAACCGACGCGGTCGCGCCTGGACCAGATGATCGGCGATGCCTGGCGCTGGCATCAGGTTGGCCATTACGCGGAATAGCCCAGCCAGACGGCCTTGGCTCCCCATCAGGCCAGGCAGGATCAGCGGCAGCGCCGTCGCGATCAGGATGGTGACAAGACCACCGCCAGACCCCGGCCCATGGCGCCAGTGCGAACGCGCGCCGGACATCGGGCGGGAGGGTCGAGCCCGACAGGCGCCACGACGACAGAGGCCACCAGACCGACTGATCATGCGGCGCATGAACCGCCATCGGACCACGCCCCCGGATCAACAAGCCCAGCCAGGCCCCCATGGTGTCGCGCCATTCGCGGCCCGGATTGGACAAGGGTCATCGAACCGCGCGTTCCCTGGCGCCCACGATAGCGCGGGGAATGGCAACGCGCGGCGGCTGCCCCCTCGGGCCTGTGTCAGACTGCCTCGATCCGCATCGCCACCGGCTCTCCCACCACCACGCCGGTGGCCGGCAGCCGCGCCAGCGCGTGATCCAGCGCATCACGGGTGCAGCGATGCGTCACGATCAGCACGGGGGCGGTTTCCTCATCATGGCCGCGCTGGCGCATCCGGTCGATGGACACGCCCGCCTCGCCCAGAATGGTCGCCACCTTGGCAAGGGCGCCGGGTTTGTCCTGCAATGTCATGCGCAGATAGAACGGCGCGGGCGCCGCCACAGCCGCCGCCACCGGATCGGCCAGCGAAACGGCGGGCTGGCCAAAGACCGGAATGCGGATCCCGCGCGCCAGATCGATCACATCGCCCATCACCGCGCTGGCCGTCGGCCCCTCGCCCGCCCCGGCGCCGCGCAGGACGATCTGCCCCACCGCAGCGCCTTCGATCACCACCATGTTGGTGCCGCCCTGCAACTGGCCCAGCGGACTGTTCACCGGCACCAGACAGGGCGACATGCGCTGTTCCAGCCCGCGCCCGGTCATCTGCGCCACGCCAAGCAGCTTGATCCGGTAGCCCAGTTCGGCAGCATGGCGAATATCGGCAATGTCGATGCGCCCGATACCTTCCAACTCCACCGCATCAAAGAACACCCTGGTGCCAAACGCGATCGCCGACAGCAGCGACAGCTTGTGCCCCGCGTCGATCCCGTCAACGTCAAGGCTGGGGTCCGCCTCCAGATACCCCAGCGCGCGCGCTTCCTCGAACACCGTTTCATAGGGCAAGCCTGCGGATTCCATCCGGGTCAGGATATAGTTGCAGGTGCCGTTCATCACACCCATGACCCGCGTGATCCGGTTGGCCGCCAACCCTTCGGTCAATGCCTTGATCACCGGAATGCCGCCAGCCACCGCCGCCTCGAACCGGATCACCCGCCCTGCGGCCTCGGCGGCCTCGGCCAGCGCCTGTCCGTGATGGGCCAACAACGCCTTGTTCGCCGTCACCACATCCTTGCCAGCCGCGATCGCCGCCTCGGTCGCCGCCTTGGCCGGGCCGGAATCGCCCCCCATCAGTTCGACGAACACATCCACATCGGCCCGCTGTGCCAGCCGGACGGGATCGTCCTCCCAGGCATATCCCGACAGATCGACATCGCGGGGCTTGCTGCGGTCGCGGGCGGACACTGCCACGACCTGAACGGCCCGGCCCGCCCGGATGGCAATCATCTCCGCCTCGGTCTGGATCAGGCGGATGACACCTGTTCCAACGGTTCCAAGTCCGGCAATGCCAAGGCGCAGGGGGGCAGACATGAGAAGCTCCGTCATTCAATGCTCCCAGCGGCTTTAGCCGCTTGGCCAGCCCCGTGCAATGCACTCTGCCAGGAATGCGGGCGTCATCGCCCTGTCATCGCGGCCCGGCAGTCTGCCATACCTGTCTGACGCCAAGGGCCTTTGACAGGCGGCCTTGCTGGTCGCAAAGTGAATGCAGATCACAACAGGAGATTTCCCATGACAGCCCGATTCCTGATCTCGGCTGCGGCCCTCGCCCTCTCGGCAGGCGCGGCCTCGGCGGATTACACGCTGCATGTGCTGCACATCAACGATTTCCATAGCCGGATCGAGGCGATCAACCGCTTCGATTCCACCTGTGCCGGAAAGGATGTCGAAGAAAACAAATGCTTCGGCGGCGCAGCCCGGCTGTTCACCAAGATCAACGAACTGCGTGACAGCCTGAAAGCCGCAGGCGAAAACGTGATCGTCGTGGATTCCGGCGACCAGTATCAGGGCAGCCTGTTCTACACCACCTACAAGGGCGATGCGGAAATCGAGATGATGAACCGCATCGGGTTTGACCTGATGGCGGTGGGCAACCACGAATTCGACGATGGCAACGAAGGGCTGGCCAAGCTTGTCAACGGCGTCAAGTTTCCGGTGATCTCGGGCAACCTCGACCTGTCGCAATCCGCGATGCTGAAAGACAAGGTTGGCCGGACAGCGGTGCTGGATGTCGGCGGCCAGAAGGTGGGCTTTGTCTCGGCCCTGGCGACCGATACGGTCGATACCTCCTCGCCGGGCCCTGATGTGATCTTTCAGGACGAGATTGAAAGCCTCCGGGCCCAGGTCGCCGAACTCGAAGGCCAGGGCGTGAGCAAGATCATCGCCCTGACCCATGTCGGCTTTACACGGGATCAGGAAATCGCCGCCAGCGTTCCCGGCCTGGACGCGGTGATCGGCGGGCATTCGCACACCTTCCTGTCGGCCAGCGATCCCAAACGCCAGGGCGCCTATCCCACCTGGGTGGAACAGGGCAACAGCTCTGTCCCGGTGGTGACGGCCTATGCCTATGGCAAGTATGTCGGCCATCTGGTGCTGACCTTTGGCGATGACGGCGCGCTGAAATTCGCCGAAGGCGACGCCATCCTGCTGGACGCCTCGGTCGCGCCGAACGCCGACATCGAGGCCCGCGTCAAGGAACTGGCTGGCCCCATCGAAGAACTGAAGACCCGGATCGTCGCCGAGGCCACCGCCGACATCGACGGCGGACGCGAAACCTGCCGGCAGCAGGAATGCACCATGGGCAATCTGGTCGCCGAGGCGATGCTCGACCGGGTCAAGGATCAGGGCGTGACCATCGCCATCCAGAACGGCGGCGGCCTGCGCGCCTCGATCCAGGCGGGCCAGGTCAGCATGGGCAGCGTGCTGGCGGTGCTACCGTTCCAGAACACCCTCGCCACTTTCCAAGCCAAGGGCTCGACCCTGATCAAGGCCCTGGAAAACGGTGCAGGCCAGGTCGAGGACGGCGCAGGCCGCTTTGCCCAGGTCGCGGGCATGACCTATACGTTCGATCCCGCCCTGCCCGCTGGCAGCCGCGTGTCGGACGTCATGGTGCGGGAGGGTGACGCCTGGGTGCCGATCGACCCCGAAGCCACCTACAGCGTCGCCACCAACGACTACATGCGCCGTGGCGGCGACGGGTACCGGATGTTTGCCGCCGAAGCGATGAACGCCTATGACTTCGGCCCCGATCTGGCCGATGTGGTGGCAGAGTACATGGCAAAGACCGGCCCCTATACCCCGGCGCTGGATGGCCGGATCACCCGCAAGTAGTCCGCATCGCGCCAATCCTCCGGGGCCATCCTGCCGTGCCCCCGGAGGTCCACGACGCCCCCCTTTTGCGATTTGATCGAACTATCCTAGGGGGCGAATTGAGTGCAGGCGCAACGGGGGCCGGTCGCCTCCTTTTCCCGCCCCGCCCGTGCCATCACCCAGCCATATTGCCTGCCCAGACTCGGCGCCGACACCCATGCGACGATGGACACGCACATGCTCCGCCGGGCTGCTCTTGCCCTGACCACCCTCAGTGTGCTGGCTGGCCCTGCCCAGACCAGCCCCGGAACGATTCCGACCATGCCCGGCCCGGTCGAACTCGACCAGTTGCGCGCCCGTCTGCACGACACGGCCCCGCCCGCGCCGGCACCCGGAAAGGTCGCGTTGCGCCCCGTGGCCGGGATGCCCACCCTGGGGGGCATGTACCGCCGCCTGCCCCAACCGCCCGCCCGCTGGCGCGGACAGGCCATCGTGCTGGAGGGCGGCAGCTTTGATCTCGCCTCGGTGGCCGCTGCCCTGCCCGATCCCGGCTGGCTCGACTGCGACGGATCGCGCTGCATCCTGTCGGCGCCGCTGGTGGTCGGTCGCGGCACAACGCTGGTGATCGACGGCATTGACC
The DNA here is from genome assembly GCF_900156815.1 of Gemmobacter megaterium. Classification (GTDB taxonomy): domain Bacteria; phylum Pseudomonadota; class Alphaproteobacteria; order Rhodobacterales; family Rhodobacteraceae; genus Wagnerdoeblera; species Wagnerdoeblera megaterium. Next base: position 252,887 of record NZ_FTOT01000001.1, on the reverse strand, counting down.
TGCGGCTTGGCCAGGACGAAGGCGCGGCGCTGTTGTCCTGGGGGCAACTGATCATCTCGGATGCGACGCTGCGGGCCTGGCATCTGTCCAGCGACACACCCGCCGCCACCGATGACAAGGGGGCAGCCTTTCGGCCCCATCTCGCCGCCTTTGCCGCCAGCCACACGCTGATCCGGCGGTCCGATCTGCATCATCTGGGCCATCAGGGCGCCATGTCCTATGGCCTGTCCTTCGGCACCGAAGGGCGCAGCGGCATCGTGACCGAACACCCTTCGGTCGATATGATCGGCAACCGCCTGCTGGATGTGTATTTCGGCTTTTTCAGCTTCGATGCCGATGGGGTCAACATTCTCGACAACCATATCGCCGAAAGCCATGTCTATGGCATCGACCCGCATGACGATACGCGCAACATGCTGATCCATGGCAATTACGTGCTGGGCGCCCGGCACAGCCACGGCATCATCCTGTCGCGGCGGATCCACAACACCGTGGTCAGTTACAATGTCAGCGCGGGCAACAAGAAGGCGGGCATCTTTCTCGACAAGGCGTGCCACGACGTGCTGATCATCGGCAACGACAGCTTTCTGAACGGCACCGAAGGGCTGACATTGCACGAAGTCGCGCGCGTGGCGGTGATCGGCAACCGCTTTCACAACAATGCCGCCGACGGCATTCGCCTGCGGGCCTCGGAACAGGTGTTTCTGGATGGCAACACCGTCACCGCCAACGGCAAGCACGGCCTGCGCGCCTATGACTGGCAAGGGTCCAAGCGGGCGCCCAACACCGAGGAACAGGGCCAGATCCTGCCGATGCGCGTCGGACTGGTGGGCAACCGCGTCCATTCCAACAAACGCGGCGATTGCCGCCTGAGCGGCGAGGCCAGGATCACCTCGGGCCAGCCCTTCCTGTGCCCGGTGCCGCCGCCGCCACAAGCCCAAGCCGTACCGGCTCGGTTCGGCCCAGGCGCAGGAAATGCGCCATGAAGGGCGATCCCGCCTCGGTATCACGCACGGCGGCATACAGGCGCCGTGACGGTCGCCCGGCCAGCGGCAGGATGGCATAATCCGGGTTGCCCTCGACCTGACGCAGCACCCAGTCGGGCAACACCGACACCCCGCGATCCGAGGCGACGAGCATCAGGATCACCGCCGTCAGTTCCACCTGCCGCACCCCGCGCGGTTCGACCTTGGCGGGGGCAAGCAGTTGCGTGAACACATCCAGCCGCGCGCGGTCCACCGGATAGGTGATCAGGATCTGGTCCCGCAGATCCTCGGGCACGATTTCGGCCTTTTGGGCCAGCGGGTTGGCAGCGGCCACCACCAGCCGGGGCTCATAGTCGAACAGCGGATGAAACGTGACCCCTGCCAGCGCCTCGGGATCGGACGAGATCACCGCATCCACTTCTTCGCGGGCCAGTGCCGGCAGGGCGTTGAAGGCCAGGCCAGGGCGGATGTCCACATCCACCTCGGGCCAGGCGCGCCGAAAGGCCGACAGCGTGGGCAACAGCCAGTCGAAACAGGCATGGCATTCGATGGCAATATGCAGCCGCCCCGACTTGCCCTCGCGCAGGGCGCGGAACTCTTCCTCCAGCGCCTCCATTTCGGGCAGCACGCGCTCGGCCAGCCGCAGCATCCGCAGCCCCGCCGCCGACAGGCGCATCGGCTTGGCCCGGCGCACGAACAATTCGACCCCGGCCTGATCCTCGATTCCCTTGATCTGGTGGCTCAGCGCGGATTGGGTTATATTCAGCACCTCGGCCGCCCTGGCCAATCCACCTTGCCGGTGGATTTCCCGGACAGTGCGCAGGTGACGCAGCTCGATATGCACCTTGAGCTCGCCTCATGTTGATCTTGCACATTATGAATTTGTCGCAGGTTCCGAACTCTGGCACAAGGGACCACCAACAGGAGAGCCGCCATGACCGCCCCGCGCATTTCGTTCGAATTCTTCCCGCCCCGCTCGCTGGAAGCCTCGTTCAAGCTGTGGGAAACGGTCCAGATGCTGGCACCGCTGCAACCCGGCTTTGTCTCTGTCACCTATGGCGCGGGCGGCACCACCCGCAAACTGACGCACGAGGCAGTGACGGCCATTGGCAAGAACTTTGGCCTCAATGTTGCCGCGCACCTGACCTGTGTGGATGCGACCCGCACCGAAACCCTGGAAATCGCCCAGCAATATGCCGAGGCGGGGGTGCGCGAAATCGTGGCGCTGCGCGGCGATGCGCCCAAGGGGGCGGATCGGTTCACCCCGCATCCCGAAGGGTTTGCCGATGCCGTCGAGCTGATCGAGGCGCTGGCCGCCACCGGCAAGTTCACCCTGCGCGTGGGCGCCTATCCCGAGCCGCACCCCGATGCCGCCGACAGCACCGCCGATGTGCGCTGGCTCAAGCGCAAGTTCCAGGCCGGGGCGTCCAGCGCCATCACCCAGTTCTTTTTCGAGGCGGACACCTTCCTGCGCTTCCGCGATGCCTGCGTGGCCGAGGGGATCACCGGCCCCATCATTCCCGGCATCCTGCCGATCGAGAACTGGGAGGGCACCAAACGCTTTGCCGCCCGCTGTGGCACCGCCGTGCCTGCCGGTCTGGACGAGCGTTTCGCCGCCGCCGAGGCCCAGGGCCGCGCCGATGCGCTGTCGGTCGAGCTGTGTGTGGAACTGTGCCGCAAGCTGATGGCCGAAGGGGTCGAGGATCTGCATTTCTACACCCTCAACCGCCCCTATCTGTCGCGCGATGTGTGCCTTGCGCTTGGCGTTCCTGCGCAGCCCGATCTGGTCAAGGTGGCCTGAGCGTCAGCGCCGCCGACGCACCACCGGAATCCGCGACGGTCCGATCTCGTATTCCGCCTCCGGGTGGGGTGGCAGGCCATGGGTCCGGCTCCAGAACGCCGGTCCGCCGCGGCGCAGCCAGAGCGGAACCGTCATCACCACCCCGGCGACAAAGCCCCCCGCATGGGCCCAATAGGCCACGCCCCCCTCGTCCGAGGGGGCGGAAAACCCGCCGACAAGCTGAAAGGCGAACCACAGCCCCAGCATGATCCAGGCCGGCACCGGAAAGATGCGGAAAAAGATGATGATGATCACCAGGATATCCACCCTGGCGCGCGGGAACATCAACAGATAGCCCCCCAGCACCCCGGCAATCGCCCCCGAGGCGCCCACCATCGGAATGGGCGACCAGGGATCGGCGCCCAACTGGATCAGCGCCGCCGCCAGCCCGGCGGCCAGATAGAATGCCAGAAAGCCGAAATGGCCAAAGGCATCTTCCATGTTGTCGCCAAAGATCCACAGGAACAGCATGTTGCCCGCAATGTGCATCCACCCGGCATGAAGGAACATCGAGGTCAGGATGGTCTGCCAGTCCTGGCCCATGCTGATCCGGCCCGGCACCATTCCCCAGGCGTCGAACAGCACGAAAGCAGCCTCTTCGCTGGGCAACAGCGGCCAGGTTGCCAGAAACACGGCAATGTTGATCGCCATAAGCGCCCAGGTGATCCAGGGCGTGCGGCCAGACGGGTTGTGATCGCGGATCGGAAACATGGGGCCACGCTGCCCCGTGCCGCTCTGGGCGTCAAGCGTCAAGACGGCGGGCGGCACGCTGGCCGCCCCCCTTGCCGGGTCAGCCCGATGCCGCCAGCAACTGGGCATTACCGCCCGATGCCGTGGTGTCGATGCAGACATGCCGTTCCAGCCGCACCCAGCTTGCATCTGGCTGTTCGCGGATCAGCGGCAGGATCGGCCCGGTTCGCGCGGCCAGCGCCTGTTGCAACGCCTGTGCCGTGGCCCCATCGCCCCACCAGACCGCCGCCGCAAAGCCATGCAGCGCCGTCAGCGCCCGAGGCTCCAGCCTGCCCTGCACCTCGATCGCAACGCCGCCTGCGCCCCGCACGGCCGCCGCCTGGGCCGCCACCGCCTCTGCCCCAGGGCCAAGGCACAGGATCGGGCCGCGCGCATGGGTGGTCAGCCGGTTGGATTCGCCCGTTGGCCCAGGCAGATCGCAACTGGTCAGCGCCGCTTGCGGCACCTGCACCCGACCCAGCGCAAGCTGCACCTGCGCCGGATCGGCCGCGCGGTCCCACTGCCCCGCCTGCGGCAGATCGCCCTTGGTGAAGCGATGCAGATAGTCAGGCCCGCCCGCCTTTGGCCCCGTGCCCGACAGCCCCTCGCCGCCAAAGGGCTGGCTGCCCACAACCGCCCCGATCTGGTTGCGGTTGACATAGGTATTGCCCACCCGGATCCGCTCGACAATGCGCTGGACCCGGTCGTCGATCCGGCTGTGCAGCCCGAAGGTCAATCCAAAGCCAGAGGCATTCACGGCATCTATCACCGCATCCAGATCCTGCGCCCGGAAGGTTGCCAGATGCAGCACGGGCCCAAAGATCTCGCGGTCCAGATCCGCGATACCGGCCACCCGGATCACCGTGGGCCCGATGAAATGGCCTGCCTCCGGCACGGTCATCGCCTTGACCACACGCCCCTCGGCCCGCGCGGCGGCGATATGGGCGCGAATATCCCCTGCGGCCTCGGCGTCAATCACCGGCCCGACATCGGTGGCGAAATGCCAGGGATCGCCAATCGCCAGATCCTCCATGGCCCCCAGCAGCATGTCCTGCACCGTGTCGGCAATATCCTCCTGCACATACAGACACCGCAGCGCCGAACACCGCTGCCCGGCCGACTGGAAGGCCGATCCGACGATATCGCGCACCGCCTGTTCAGGCAGGGCGGTGCTGTCCACCACCATCGCATTCAACCCGCCCGTTTCAGCGATCAGCACCGCCTCGGGGGCCGCATTGGCCAGCGCGCGGCGGATGATCTGCGCCGTGGCGGTCGATCCGGTAAAGGCCACGCCCGCCACCCGCGCATCTGCGGTCAGCGCGGCCCCGATGCCTCCATCGCCCGGCAGCAGTTGCAAGGCGGTGCGCGGCACCCCGGCACGGTGCAGCAGATCAACCGCAAGCGCCGCGATCAGGGGCGTCTGTTCGGCCGGTTTGGCCAGCACCGCATTGCCCGCCGCCAGGGCGGCGGCCACCTGCCCGGTGAAGATCGCCAGCGGAAAGTTCCAGGGCGAGATACAGACGAATACCCCGCGCGCCGGTCGCGCCAGCCCTTCGGCCCCGTCGGCATAATAGCGCAGGAAATCCACCGCCTCGCGCAGTTCGGCAACCGCATCGGCCAGCGTCTTGCCCGCCTCGCGCGCCAGCAGCGCAAAGATGGGTCCGAACTCCGCCTCGTACATATCCGCCGCGCGGCGCAGCACCGCCGCCCGCTCGCCCGGCCCCGCCTGCCAGATCCGCGCCGCGTCAAAGGCGATGGCCACATCGCCCCGGCTGGCCCAGCTTGCACGGCCCGCCCCCATCGCCCGGTTCCAGGCATCCCCGCCAGCGCCCTGCGCAGCCACCCCCGGCGCATGGGCCGGATCGGGCACCACCACGGTTTCCGCAGGCTGCGCCGTGCCTGCCAGCAGCGGCGCCGCTTCGAAGCAATGATCCATGAACGGCGCCCGCGCCGTCTCGATCAGCGCCAGATCGGCCGCATCGGTCAGATCGAACCCGCGCGAATTGCGGCGGGCGCCAAAGATCGCCGGACCCGCCGGCAGCACCGGATTGGGGCCGGTGCCCATCGCCTCCAACGCGCTCAACGGGCAGGCGGCGACCTGTTCGGGCGCGATCTCGTCATCGACGATCTGATTGACAAAGCTGGAATTGGCACCGTTTTCCAGCAGCCGCCGCACCAGATAGGCCAGCAGATCGCGATGGGCGCCGACGGGGGCGTAAATCCGGCAGCCGGTGCCCTGATCGGCATGGACGATGTCATGCAACCGTTCGCCCATGCCGTGCAGTCGCTGGAATTCGTACTGCGCCCTGTCCACCCCTTCGGTCTGCGCCATGTCCAGCACGGCCGCCACGGTATGGGCATTGTGACCCGCGAATTGCGGATAGATCCGGTCGGTCATCCGCAAGAGCTTGCGGGCATTGGCCAGATAGCTGGCATCGGTCGCCTGCTTGCGGGTGAAGACGGGAAAGCTCTCCAGCCCCAGCACCTGGGCGCGCTTGACCTCGGCGTCCCAATAGGCGCCCTTGACCAGCCGCACCATGATCCGCCGGTCCAGCCGGGTGGCCAGGGAATGCAGCCAATCCAGCACCGCGCCACAGCGCCGGCCATAGGCCTGCACCACAACGCCGAACCCGTCCCAGCCGCGCAGGGCCGGGTCGGACAGGACCGCCTCGATCACCTCCAGCGACAGGGCCAGCCGGTCCGCTTCTTCGGCGTCGATGTTGAACCCGAGGTTCGCGGCCTTGGCCAGACCTGCCAGCGCGCGGACGCGGGGCACGAGTTCCTCCATCACCCGGTCGCGCTTGGCCACCTCATAGCGGGGGTGCAGGGCCGAAAGCTTGACCGAAATGCCGGGATTGGTGCGGATGTCGCGCGACTTTGCCGCAGTGGCAATCGCGGTGATCGCCTTGGAATAGGACAGGTGATAGCGGCGGGCATCCGCCTCGGTCCGCGCGGCTTCGCCCAGCATGTCGTAGCTGTAGGTAAAGCCCTTGGCCTCCAGCTCTGCCGCGCGCTTCATCGCGGCCTCGATGGTTTCCCCCAGCACGAACTGGCGGCCCATCTCTTTCATCGCCTGGCCCACGGCACGGCGGATCACAGGTTCGCCCAGCCGCTTGATGGCCCCGCGCAGATGCCCGGCAATGCCCGGCTCGCGGTCGTCCAGCACCTTGCCGGTCAGCATCAGCGCCCAGGTCGAGGCATTGACCAGACTGGAGGCCGATTTGCCCAGATGCCTGCCCCAGTCCGACGGCGCGATCTTGTCTTCGATCAGCGCGTCCATCGTCTCGGCGTCCGGCACCCGCAACAGGGCCTCGGCCAGACACATCAGGGCGATGCCTTCGTCGGTGGACAGGCCATATTCGGCCAGGAACACCTCCATCAGCCCCGGCTTGGCGCTGGAGCGGATGCGCCGCACCAGATCGGCACCGGCGGCGACGATGCGCGAGCGGTCTGCGGGCGACAGCGCGGCCTGAGCGATCAGATCGTGCAGCAATGCGGTTTCGTCCCGCAACGACTCGTGGGTGATGGCGGGGGGCAGATCGGCGAAGGTCTGGGTCATGGCGGGGCGCTCCGGTTTGTGGCAGGATAGCGCAGATCGGGCGGCCATTTGTCCCGTAGTTGGCCCTGCAACGGGCGAATGGCCCGAAAATATGGAAAATCACGATGCAATCCGCCCTGGCAGAACTGGACCGACTCGACCATGCGATTCTGCGCATTCTTGCAACCGATGGGCGCATCGCCGTTACCGAACTGGCCCGGCGCATCGGCCTGTCGAAAAGCCCCACGCAGGCGCGTCTGAAACGTCTGGAGGACGGCGGCATCATCACCGGCTACCGGGCCATGCTGGACCCGATCCGTCTGGGCCAGGCCCATGTCGCATTTGTCGAGGTCAAGCTGTCAGACACGCGCGAAGCCGCCTTGCAGGCGTTCAACAAGGCCATACTGGCCGTGCCCGAGGTCGAGGAATGCCACATGATCGCCAGCCGGTTCGACTACCTGCTGAAGGTGCGCACCAGCGACATCCAGGACTATCGCCGCGTGCTGGGCGAACGGATTTCGGCGCTGCCGCATGTGGCCTCGACCTCGACCCATGTGGCGATGGAGGCGGTGAAGGAAGGCGCCTTCTAGACGTCAGCCGCCCGCCCTGTCCTCCAGTTCCAGCCACTCTTCCTCGGCGGCGGCAAGCGCGGCCTGGCGGTCTGCCAGCATGTCGGATGCCTTGCGGGCCTTGACCGGCTCGGCGATGAACAGGTCGGGCGTGGCCAGCAGTTCGGTCAGCTTGGCGATTTCCGCCTCCAGCCGGGCCATGACCGCAGGCAGATCGTCCAGGCGCTTGCGTTCGGTAAAGCTCAGCCCGGCCCGGACCGTCGCAGGCGCGGGTTTTGGCGCGGCGGTGGCCTTGGCAGGCGCGGCGACAGGCGCCGCAGCGGCAACCGGCGCAGGCGCCGCCAGGGCACGTTGCGCCTGCATGTCGCTCCATCCGCCCGCATAGACGGTGGCACGGCCCTGCCCTTCCAGCAGCACCGTCTGGGTCGCCACCCGGTCGATGAAATCCCGGTCGTGGCTGACCAGCAGCACGGTGCCCGGATATTCGCCCAGAATATCCTGCAACAGATCCAGCGTTTCCACATCCAGATCGTTGGTCGGCTCGTCAAGGATCAGCAGGTTCGATTCGCGTGCCATCAGCCGGGCCAGCAGCAGCCGCGCCTTTTCCCCGCCCGACAACGACCGCACCGGCGCGCGCGCCTGCCGTTCATCGAACAGGAAATCCTTGAGATACCCGACGACATGCTTGGGCGTCCCGCGCACCAGGACCTGATCGGAGCTGCCCGAAACGCTCATCTGCGGATCGTTGGTCAGGCTGTCCCACAGGCTTGCCTCGGGGTCCAGCTGCGCGCGGGCCTGATCGAACACCGCCATCTCCAGCCCGGTGCCAAGGGCGATCGTGCCGGTATCGGGCGGCATCTTTCCGGTCAGCAGGTTCAGCAGCGTTGTCTTGCCCGCGCCATTCGGGCCGACAAAGGCCACACGGTCGCCCCGCATCACGCGCAGCGAGAAGTCGCGGATCACCGGGCCATGGCCGAAATCCTTGCCGATCCCCACCGCCTCGATCACCCGCTTGCCCGATTGCGGGCCTGCGTCCAGCTCCAGCGCCGCAGTGCCCTGGCGGCGAATCTGCGCCGCACGGTCGGCCCGCAACGCCTCCAGCGCGCGCACGCGGCCCTGATTGCGCTTGCGGCGGGCGGAAATGCCTTCGACGGCCCATTTCGCCTCGGCCTTGATCTTGCGATCCAGCTTGTGGCGGGCGGCGTCCTCTTCGGCCCAAGTCTGTTCGCGCCATTCCTCAAAGCCGTCAAAGCCGGAGTCGCGCCGCCGCGCCTCGCCCCGGTCCAGCCAGAGCGTGGCCTTGGTCAGGCGGCGCAGAAAGGCCCGGTCATGGCTGATCAGCACATAGGCGGCGCGGGTTGCCTGCAACTCGGTCTCCAGCCATTCGATGGCCGAAATGTCCAGATGGTTGGTCGGCTCGTCCAGCAGCATCAGTTCGGGCGCCTCGGCCATCAGCCGCGCCAGCGCCGCACGCCGCCGCTCGCCGCCCGATGCGGTGGCGACCGGGGTGGAGAGATCGAACCGCAAGCCTTCGGCGACCGCCTCGACCTTCCAGCCTTCGCCCTCGGGCAGGCCCGCGACCGCATAGTCGCCCAGCGTGTCGTAGCCGGACAGATCGGGATCCTGCTCCATATACCCGACCGTCACGCCGGGCGGCACCACGCGGTTGCCCGCGTCGGCCTCGACACTGCCGGCCATGATTTTCATCAGGGTGGACTTGCCAGACCCGTTGCGGCCCACAAGGGCCACCCTGTCCCCTTGCTGGACCACCAGATCCAGCCCGTCGAACACAGGATTGCCGCCAAAGGTCAGCGAGATGCCAGAGAGTTGCAGAAGGGGTGCGCGTGCCATGGCCATGCCGTTAGGGCCCTGCGGCGCCAAGGTCAAGCGCCACTGATTTTCCTTGCACTGTCGCAGATTCCTGTGATTATTTCTGCCGCGACGTCTTTCTATTCGACCTCCTGTCTGCCCAAGGCCGCCAGTTATCGACCTGACTTGACTGCGCCGGGCCGTCGCAATTCCGCGGACGGCAAAACGACAGGAGTTTTCACGATGGCCAAGGGCACCGTGAAATGGTTCAACACCACCAAGGGCTTTGGCTTCATTGCCCCCGAAGGCGGCGCAAAGGACGTGTTCGTCCACATCACCGCGCTGGAACGTGCGGGCATCCGCGCGCTGAAAGATGGCCAGCCGGTCACCTTCGACATCGAGAAAAGCCGTGATGGCCGCGAATCGGCGACCAACCTCGCACTGGCCTGAGGCCACTGCCTGACGGCCTATGACTGGCGTATGCCTGTGGCATCTGCGCGGCCCCTGCCACACGCGGGGGCCGTTGTGTTTTTGACCTTGCAGCCAAGTGTTTGCCGCCGACCGTCTGCACAGGCCCGGATGCGGCACAGCGGATTTGGGGCAGCCGCGATCAGGTCGTCGGACATGAAAAAGGCCGCCCAGCCGGGCGGCCCCCACTGTGCCGGACGGGCCGATCAGCCGACCAGTTCGAGGCCCGAGAAGAAATAGGCGATTTCGACCGCAGCGGTCTCGGGCGCGTCCGAACCATGGACAGAGTTCTCGCCGACCGACAGGGCGAATTCCTTGCGGATGGTGCCATCGGCCGCATTGGCCGGGTTGGTGGCGCCCATCACGTCACGGTTCTTCAGGATGGCGCCTTCGCCTTCCAGCACCTGCACGACCACCGGCTCGGATGCCATGAATTCGGTCAGTTCGCCAAAGAACGGACGCTCGGCGTGCACTTCGTAGAATTTCTGCGCCTGAGCCAGCGACAGATGGATGCGCTTTTGTGCGACGATGCGCAGGCCGGCTTCCTCGAACTTGGCATTGATCTTGCCGGTCAGGTTGCGGCGGGTGGCGTCGGGTTTGATGATCGACAGGGTGCGTTCGATGGCCATGATGCCCTCTGGAAATTCGGGTTCGGGCCGCGCCCCATGCCCGGCCCGTTGCGGCGCCTGCCCTAGCACGGGGCCGCAACCTTGAAAACCCCGCATCGCGCGGCGGACTGCGCCCCGCAGGCAAGGTCGCGCAGCCGCAGCCACGATTGACAACCGCGCCGACACAGGGCAACCCCCTGCCATGCTACGCATAGATGACATCACCTATTCCGTCGAAGGCCGCCCCCTGTTCGAGGGCGCCAGTGCCACCATTCCCGCAGGCCACAAGGTGGGCCTTGTCGGGCGCAACGGCGCGGGCAAGACCACGCTGTTCCGGCTGATCCGGGGAGAGCTTGCGCTGGAGGGTGGCGAAATCGCCATGCCGCTACGCGCGCGGATCGGCGGCGTGGCGCAAGAGGTGCCGTCGTCCTCGACCTCGCTGCTGGAAACGGTGTTGCAGGCCGATACCGAACGCGCCAGCCTGATGGCCGAGGCAGAGACCGCGACCGACCCCGCCCGCATCGCCGATATCCAGACCCGACTGGCCGATATCGACGCCTGGTCGGCCGAAGGCCGGGCCAGCGCGATCCTGCGCGGTCTGGGCTTTGATGCCGAGGCCCAGTTGCGCCCCTGTTCGGATTTCTCGGGCGGCTGGCGGATGCGCGTGGCGCTGGCCGGGGTGCTGTTTGCGCAGCCCGATCTGCTGTTGCTGGACGAACCGACCAACTATCTGGATCTGGAAGGCGCGCTGTGGCTGGAAAGCTATCTGGCGCGCTATCCGCATACAGTGATCATCATCAGCCATGACCGCGGCCTGCTGAACCGCGCGGTGCAGGGCATCCTGCATCTGGACGCCCGCAAGCTGACCTATTGGCAAGGCGGATATGACCAGTTCGCCCGCCAGCGCGCCGAACGCATTGCCGTCCAGACCGCCGAGGCGCGCAAGCAGGATGCCCGGCGCGCGCATCTGCAAAGCTTCGTCGACCGCTTTCGCGCCAAGGCCAGCAAGGCCGTGCAGGCGCAAAGCCGCCTGAAGATGCTGGAAAAGATGACACCGATCACCCCGCCCGAAGAGGCGCGCAAGCAGGTGTTCACCTTTCCCGAGCCCGAGGAACTGTCGCCCCCCATCATCAGCATGGAAGGGGTGGCCGTCGGCTATGATGGCCGCGCGGTGCTGAAAGGGCTGTCGCTGCGCATAGATCAGGACGACCGCATCGCCCTGCTGGGCCGCAACGGCGAAGGGAAATCCACCCTGTCCAAGTTGCTGGCGGGCAAGCTGCCGACCATGGCAGGCCAGATCACCCGGTCGTCCAAGCTGCGCATCGGCTATTTCGCCCAGCATCAGGTGGACGAACTGCATCTGGACGAGACGCCGCTGAACCATATTCAGCGCCAGCGCCCGGACGAACATCAGTCAAAGCTGCGCGCCCGGCTTGCCGGGTTCGGCCTGCTGGCCGATCAGGCCGATACCGTCGTCGCCAAATTGTCGGGCGGGCAAAAGGCGCGGTTGTCGCTGGTTCTTGCCACGCTCGACGCGCCGCATCTGCTGATCCTGGACGAGCCGACCAACCACCTCGACATCGAATCCCGCGAGGCGCTGGTCGAGGCGCTGACAGCCTATTCCGGCGCCGTAGTGCTGGTCAGCCACGACATGCACCTGCTGGGGCTGGTGGCCGACCGGCTGTGGCTGGTCAAGGGCGGACAGGTCGCCCCCTATGGCAAGGATCTGGAGGCCTACCGCGCCGAATTGCTGGACCGCGAGGTTCCCGGCCCCAAGGGCGAAAAGCGCGACTCCCGTCCGCGGCCCTCGCGCGATAGCATCCTGGCCTTGCGCGCCGAGGTCCGCAAATGCGAGGACCGGATGGCCAAGCTGGAACAGATGCGCGCCAAGGTTTCGGAAAAGCTTGCCGATCCGGGGCTTTACGACGACGCCCGCATCCACGAGCTGGAAGGCTGGAACCGCAAATTCGCCGAAATCGAAGAGGCGACCGGCCGGGCCGAGGCCTTGTGGCTGGAGGCGCAGGAGCGGCTGGAGGCCGCCGAAGGCTGAGGCTTGACGGACCGGGGCCGCGCCTGATCTGCTGGCAGCATTCAGCAGGGGCGCCGCCATGATCGACATCACCTTCCTTCTTGCGGCCTTTACCACGCTGCTTGTCATCATCGACCCGCTGGCGCTGGTGCCGCTGTTCGTGTCCCTGACCCATGGAATGACCCCGGCACAGCGCCGCCGCATCGGCCTGCGGGCCTGTCTGGTCGCCGCGGGGGTCTTGACCCTGTTCGGGGCTGTGGGGGAACAACTTCTGACGCTGATCGGCATCACCCTGCCCGCCTTTCGCATTGCGGGCGGGATGCTGTTGTTCCTGACCGCGCTGGACATGCTGTTCGAACGTCGCACGCGGCGCCGCGAGGACAAGGCGCAGGATGCCGAGGCCGATCAGGTCGAGGATCCGTCGGTCGTGCCGCTGGCCATTCCGCTCTTGGCCGGGCCGGGGGCCATCGCCTCGATGATCCTGCTGGTGGGTCAGGCCGGCGGCGGGCTGACCGGGTTTCTGGTGGTCGAGGCGGTGATGCTGGTGGTGATCGCCATCACCTGGGCCAGCTTTCTGATTGCGGACCCGATGGCCCGCGCGCTGGGACGCACCGGAACCTTGCTGGTGACGCGGCTGTTGGGGATGCTGCTGGCGGCATTGGCGATCCAGTTCATCATCGACGGCATTCGCGGCACCGGACTGATCGGCTGACCCCTTTCCGGCGCCATCTTTCAGGGATATATGCCGCGCATGAGCCAGAACCCTCCCAGCCTTCGCCCGGATCTCGCGCCTGCCCCCCGGTTCTCTGAACCGGCCCGGCCCGGCCAACCCACCATCGGTATGGTCAGCCTTGGCTGCCCCAAGGCGCTGGTGGACAGTGAGCGCATCCTCACCCGTCTGCGGGCCGAGGGCTATGCCATCTCGCCCGACTACAAGGGCGCCGAAGCGGTGATCGTGAACACCTGCGGATTCCTGGATTCCGCCAAGGCCGAAAGCCTGGAGGCGATTGGCGAGGCGATCCGCGAAAACGGCCGGGTGATCGTGACGGGCTGTCTGGGGGCAGAGCCGGACTATATCACCGGCACGCATCCCAAGGTTCTGGCCGTGACCGGCCCGCATCAATACGAACAGGTGCTGGATGCGGTGCACAAGGCGGTGCCGCCCGCACCGGACCCATTCGTCGACCTGTTGCCCGCAACCGGGGTAAGCCTGACGCCGCGACACTATAGTTACCTAAAGATTTCAGAGGGTTGCAACCATAAGTGCAAGTTCTGCATCATCCCGGACATGCGCGGCCGACTGGTGTCCCGCCCCGCCTATGCCGTGGTGAAAGAGGCAGAGCGCCTCGTCGCGGCAGGTGTGCGCGAATTGCTGGTGATCAGCCAGGACACCTCTGCCTATGGGGTTGATCTGAAACATGAAGAGGCGCGCGGCCACCGCGCCCATATCACCGATCTTGCCCGCGATCTGGGGTCGCTGGGCGCCTGGGTGCGGTTGCATTATGTCTATCCCTATCCGCATGTGCGCAACCTGATCCCGCTGATGGCCGAAGGTCTGGTGTTGCCCTATCTGGACATCCCGTTCCAGCACGCCCACCCCGACGTGCTCAAGCGCATGGCCCGGCCAGCGGCTGCGGCGCGAACGCTGGACGAAATCGCCGCCTGGCGCCGCGATTGCCCGGACATCACCCTGCGGTCCACCTTCATTGTCGGCTATCCGGGCGAGACCGAGGACGAATTCCAGACGCTGCTGGACTGGCTGGACGAGGCGCAACTGGATCGGGTCGGCTGCTTTCAATACGAAAACGTCGCGGGCGCCCGGTCGAACGATCTGCCCGACCATGTGCCAGAGGCGGTCAAGGCCGAGCGGTTCGCCCGCTTCATGGAAAAGGCCCAGGCCATCTCCGAGGCCAAGCTGGCGGCCAAGGTCGGCCAGACGATCCAGGTGATCGTGGACGAGGTGGATGAGAACGGCGCCACCTGCCGCACCAAGGGCGATGCGCCGGAAATCGACGGCAACCTGTTCATCGACGAGGATTTCGACGGTCTGGCCCCCGGCGATATCGTCACGGTCGATGTGGACGAGGCGGGCGACTACGACCTGTGGGGGCGCCGCGTCCTGCAAGGGGCATAGCTCCGGGGCGCCGACCCCCGATGCCGCGTCAAAGACGCGCAGCGCGCCCCGTCGGTCAATCGGCCGCGTTGGGCGCCACCGTCAGTTCTGCGCGGTTTCCGGCATAGCGGAACACCAGACGCCGCAAGGGCGGTGGCTGCATATGTTCGATACGCTGCATCGAGGTTTCCAGCCCCTCGGCCTCCAGAAACGCCACGACTTCGGCCCCGGCCGTCGGATGCGCGCCGATCAGCCGCACATCGACCGCGACAACGCCACGCACCCCCCTGCGCAGGATCAGCGCATCGTCAATCGTCAGGAAGGGCGATCCAACGCCGGGCGGTGGCAAAGGTGCATGTGTCATATGGCCTTGATGACGCAGGGCCGTCCCCGCGCCAAGCGCCTACGACACAGCGGCGCAGGCATAGGCGCCCGACCGCCTGCCGATCCGGCGCCTGTCGGCGGGTTATCGCCCGGCCCGACCGGGCCGTCCGACCGGATCCCGCGCAATCCCGACAGGCCGGCAACCGCCTGAAAACACAGGCTGCGCTCGGGCATGCCGGGCCGCACCCTCACATTTTTGCACATAGATGCACACAAGGGTTTGATAATCCGCGATCAATAGACTATATGTAGATTTGTTCGCGCCATCTGTTGCGCGTTTTGTGCCGCCCGATGCCGATCCGGCAGGAATGGTGGAGCACATCTGCGATGCGGTCTCGCATTGCGCACCAGCTTCTTGCTGCCTGTTGGCGGCATTCGATGGAAGCACAAAAATCCAGCGGGTCGTCGTGGGGCAGCGCCACGGCGGGTCTTTTATTTGCGCTGCACGAAAACGAAGGACAGTCCGTATGACGAAACTGTTTCATGTGTCGGCCATTGCGCTTTGCTCGGGCCTGATGGCAGGCACAGCCATGGCGCAAGACGCCGGAAGCTGTGGCCGCGTCTCGATCGCCGAGATGAACTGGGCCTCTGCCGGTGTCGCGGCCTGGGTCGACAAGATCATTCTGGAAGAAGGCTATGGATGCACTGTCGATCTGGTGACGGGCGACACCATGCCGACCTTCACCTCGATGAACGAAAAGGGTGAGCCCGACATCGCCCCCGAGCTCTGGGTCAATGCGGTGAAAGACCCGCTGACCGTTGCCTTCAACGAAGGCCGCCTGATCGAGGCCGCGCAGATCCTGACGGATGGTGGCGTCGAAGGCTGGTGGATCCCGAAATACATCGCGGATGCCCACCCCGAGATCAAGACCGTGGCCGATGCGCTGGAACGCCCCGATCTGTTCCCCGCCCCCGAACGCCCCGAGCGCGGCGCCGTCATGAATTGCCCGGCCGGCTGGAACTGCCAGATCACCACCGAAAACCTGTATCGTGCCGTCGGCGCGGGCGACAAGGGCTTTGACCTGGTGGACAGCGGATCGGCGGCCGGTCTCGATGGCTCGATCGGCAATGCCTACGAGCGGGAACAGGGCTGGCTTGGCTACTACTGGGCCCCGACCGCGATCCTTGGCAAATACGACATGGTGAAGCTGCCGTTCGGCACCGAGCTGGACATGGAGGAATTCAACCGCTGCACCGCCGTGCCGGATTGCGAGGATCCCAAGCTGACCGAATATCCAGTGGCCGAAGTGTTCACAGTCGTGACCAAGAATGTGGCCGAGAACAACGCCATCGTCATGGGCTATCTTGGCAAGCGGTCGTGGTCGAACGACACGGTCAACGCCATTCTGGCCTGGATGGATGAAAACCAGGGCACGAACGAAGATGCCGCCTGGCACTTCTTTGAAACCTACCCGGAGATCTGGCAGGCGTGGCTTGACGAGGCCACGGCCGAAAAGGTCAAGGGCGCCCTGTAAGGCATAGCAGAGCATTCGGCGACTGCCCGGCCTTGCCGGGCGGTTTCCTTTTTTGACCCAACCATCGAAAGGAGAGGCCATGGCGTCTTCCTGTTGGGGGCTGCCCGATTTCCTGTGCAGTGCCCCGGAACTCAGCGGCAGCAGCCTTCGCCAGATGCGGCGCAGCATTGATACCGGCTTTCGGGATCTGGTGCGGGACATGTCACCCTGGATCGACGCGGCAACGGCGCCGCTGCAAAAATTCCTGAACGGACTGGAAAGCCTGTTCGTCAACAGCCCGTGGATCGTGGTCTTTGCGGCTCTGGTGGCCGCCG
This sequence comes from Gemmobacter megaterium, assembly GCF_900156815.1. GTDB lineage: Bacteria > Pseudomonadota > Alphaproteobacteria > Rhodobacterales > Rhodobacteraceae > Wagnerdoeblera > Wagnerdoeblera megaterium. Next base: position 236,025 of record NZ_FTOT01000001.1, on the reverse strand, counting down.
CCTATGGCGCAAGCCGGTCGTGGCGCATTGCCGCCGGCACCGCCGTCGCGCTGCTGGGCATCGGCTGGTTCGGCCTGTGGGCCGATTCGATGATCACCCTGGCGATGGTGACGGTCTGTACCCTCGTCGCGGTGATCATCGGCTTGCCCATCGGCATTCTGTCGGCCCGGTCGGACCGGGCCCAACGCCTGATCACCCCCGTTCTGGACGTGATGCAGACACTGCCCAGCTTTGTCTACCTTATCCCGGTTGTGGTGATCTTCGGCATCGGCAAGGTGCCCGGCATGATCGCTGTGGTCATCTATGCCACGCCACCGATGATCCGGCTGACCAACCTTGGCATCCGGCTGGTCGACCGCGAGGTGATCGAGGCCGCCGATGCCTTTGGCTCGTCCGAACGGCAGAAACTGTGGAACGTGCAGTTGCCGCTGTCGCTGCCCACCCTGATGACGGGGGTGAACCAGACCATCATGATGTCGCTGTCGATGGTCGTCGTGGCCTCGATGGTCGGCGTAGGAGGGCTGGGCAAGAACGTGCTCCAGGCCATCAACAACCAGTTCTTTACCATGGGCTTCCTGAACGGATTCGCGCTGGTGGCGATTGCCATCGCCTTCGACCGCGCCTCGCAGGCCTATGGCAAGCGGCTGCAACGTCATGCGGAGGCGACAGATGAGTGACCGGACCCAGACCGATCTGCCCCCGGCGGACGATGACGATACCGTTCCCGGCATTCAGATCCGTAATCTTTACAAGATCTTCGGCCCTGATGCTGCGAAACATGTCGAAGCTGCCCGCGCGGGCATGACCAAGACAGAGATGAACCGGAAATATGGCCACACCCTTGGGCTGAAGGATATTTCCACCGATCTGCCGGCTGGCAAGATCTCGGTCATCATGGGGCTGTCGGGGTCGGGCAAATCCACCCTGCTGCGCCATGTGAACGGGTTGATCATGCCCACGGCGGGCGAAGTTCTGATCGACGGACAGGACGTGGCGGCCATGTCCCCGGACCAACTGCGCACCTTCCGGCGCCACAAGACGGCGATGGTGTTCCAGAAATTCGCCCTGTTGCCGCACCGCACGGTGATGGAAAATGCGGTCTATGGCCTGGACATCCAGGGCATCGGGCGCGACGACAGCGCCAAGCGTGCACAGCACTGGATCGAACGGGTGGGCCTGAAAGGCTATGAGAACCGCTATCCCAGCCAGTTGTCGGGCGGTATGCAACAGCGGGTCGGACTGGCCCGCGCGCTGACCAACGATGCCCCTATCTTGCTGATGGACGAGGCATTTTCGGCACTGGATCCGCTGATCCGCATGGATATGCAATCCGTGTTGCTGGATCTGCAAAAGGAACTGGGCAAGACCATCGTGTTCATCACCCATGACCTCGACGAGGCGCTGCGGCTGGGCGACAAGATCGTCATCCTGCGGGCGGGCGAAATCTCGCAGCAAGGAACGGGCGAGGAAATCGTGCTGAACCCGCAGAACGATTACGTCCGCGCCTTCGTCAAGGAGGTGAACCGGGGCCGCGTCGTGCGCCTGCGCTCCATCCTGCGGCGCAAGGCCGATGGCCTGGACTGGCCACAGCTTCACCTGCCCGGCAACACCACGCTGGAAGACGCTGCCAAGCGGCTGATGGACGCCCCCGGCGATCTGGTCACGGTGCTGTCCCGTCAGGGTCAGCCGCGCGGCGTGGTCGGGTTGGAGGATATCATGCGCTCCATGCTGGCCAGCCCCAAGGCGGCCTGACCTTTGGAGGGGCTGGTGGCTACAGCGCCGCCAGCCCCTGCCGGATCGCACGGTTTTCGCCACGCGCCAGCACCCAGCGGCCCAGACGGCGGGCAAGTTCGGGGTGCTTGCGCGCTGTCCGCTCGAACAATTCCCGCTGATAGCGGGGAAAGTCGCGCCGCGCGCGCAGGCGGCGGTAGAACTCTTCCCCCGTCAGCGTGCCATCCAGCGCACCCAGAATGGTCGGGGTCAGAATGCCCATCTGATGCAGCGACGACCCCAGCCGATGCCCCATCAGGGGCGCGCGCAGTTTCAGCACATTGGGCTGCGTGAACCGCGCCACATGGCCCGCGTCCAGCGGCTCATAGGGATCATACAGGATCGTCACCCGACGCGCGGCACCCGACACCTGCGCCGCATCGCCATAGGGGCCGGAAAAATCGCGGTCCCAGGCGGTCTTGTAGCGGGTTTCCCACGGCACCAGCCCCCGGTCCAGGGTGGATTGCGGCGAAATCGCCACCACATCCGCCCCCGGACAGGCGGCAGAAAACGCCGCCGCCGCATAGCCGCCCATCGAGGCCCCATAGAACACCACCCGACCGAACCGGGCAAAGAACCCTTCGTCGCGCAGCCGGTCGAATTCCGCCCAGACCGATGGCTCGCGGTACCAGGTCCAGCCGCCCGCCATGGCGCCCAGCATGGACCAGCCCTGTTTCTCGATGAACTCGAACCCCCAGGGGCGGCGCTCGGCGCGCTTGTTCATGGCGATGTCGAGGTTGTCAAAGGTGACGACCAGCACATCGGGCGACCGGGGAACGAACAGAAAGGAATGCCCGTTCTTTTCGCGGAAAAACCCTTCGGTCCCGGCAAGTTGCGTGGCAATCTTTGTCCATTCCGGGTCGTGTTCCTGCCCCTGTGCGGGCGGATTGGGCGTGAACAGCACGCGGCGCAGGTCGCCGCCCTCGTCCTCGGCCAGAATCTCGGTGGCGCCAAACGCCTTGAGGAACGGAAAGCCGCCAGATCCCTTGCGGATGTCCAGTACCATCCGGCTGTCCGCGTGCAGGCAATGCGCCAGCACCGGGGCCAGATGCTTGATCTTCCATCGGTCGCCATAGGCGCCCTGATTGGCGATGAGATCCCAGGGCCTCAGCCCCTTGACCGACCGCACGACATGCAGACGCGCAGGATCCACCCCTTGCCCGATCAGATCGGCGCGGCGCGCGGCCAGCCAGCCGCTTTCCCCCTCGGGGAATTGCCCCTTGCGGTCCAGATCGACCAGCACGATATCGCAATCCCAGCGCCGATAGGCCGCCAGCGCCAGATCGCGCGATCCGCCCCCCAGATCGGCGAATGTCGCAACCTCGCGCAGATCCAGCCGGTCAAGCAGCGCCTCGGGGCTCATTCAGGCGGCTCCGTCATCGTCGGCCATCTCGGGATCGGGAAGGGCCGGGCGTTTCAGCGGTGCCAGCGTGGGGTCGATGCCATGTTTCCTTAGCAACTTGCCGATCACGGAACGCGGGCGCGGAATGCCGTTCGCCTCGACCTGAAGGATCCGGGCGCGCATCCGGCGGCCGTAGAAATGGATCGAATAGGTTTCGTCCGTCACATATTCCGACATCTCTATGCCGGGGCGCAGCATCAGGCGGCGATCCTTGTAGTGGAACGGATACAGCGCCACCTGCGGCAAGGCGAATTTCACCTCGCCGGTTTTCTTGAGGTAATGCGTCAGCGCCGCAGGCCCCCAGACCCCCCAGGGCATTTCCGCCGCATGAACCGGGGTGCCCGCGTCCTTCAACGCCTGCATCCGGGCCTTTTCCGCATCATCAAACCATTCGGGAATGGCAAATTCGTCGCTGGTCAATTCCAACAATGCCGCCAGCGTGGCACTGTCGCGTGGCAGGCCCAGAACGCCGCCATTCAACCCATGCTTCGATTCCCACGCGTAGAAATGGCCGGTCGTGGTGGCAAAGGGCCGGACGCAATAGGCATCGGTATCGGCCCAGATCAGATCGTCATGCTGGGCCAGCATGTGATAGCGGAACAGATCGGAATGCAGCGCCGGGCTGCCGGTGCGGGTATGGCGCAGAAAGCCGGTCTGCGGCAGGATCGTGTTCGCATCGGCCAGTTCCACCCCCTCGGGCGCATTGGTCACACCCTGGTAGGTGTACAGCACGATATGCTGGCCGGCATCGACAAAGGATTTCAGGCACAATTGTTCCAGATAGCTCAGGCTGCCGCCGATCCACAGCGCCCCGACCCGATACTCTTTGACCATCGCACATCCCCTCGCGCCACGCGCCCGTGAAGCCTATCCTGACTGCGCTACGGAAACAATCTGACTGAATTGGGGCATAGGCTTGACACACAAGCGTTTTGTCTATCGGCCCAGCCATGCTATAGCCCGTCCGGGGCCGCGCAAGACGGCAAGGCGAGGGCAGGTGCATGGGTTCGGACACGGCAACGACAGGCAAGTCGGCACAGGTGCTGCGGCGCCCGCTGGTGGCGCGACTGGTCGGCGGGGATCTGGCCTTGCTGGGGGCTGTGGCGGAACCTGACGATCCGGGCCGCCTGCGGGCGTTTTTCGCCAGCGGGACCGACCGCGCGGCCTTTGCCCCGCTGCCCGGTCCCGGCCATGCCGAGGCACTGGAGATTCGTGAGGTGTCGGGCGGCATCCTCTATGACGCCCGCGCCGACGGCCCTGTGCGGCTGGCGCTGGCCGAAGGTACCGCCGACATCGCCGCCCAACCGCAGGAACGCGCCGCGCTGGCCGGGCGCAATGTGCTGCTGGCCTTCCGGCTGGAGGAACCCCCGCAGGCGGTGGCGGAATGGCTGGCCTATCACATGCGCCACCATGGCGCCGATGCCGCGCTGATCGTCAACCGCGCCCCGCCCGAGACCGATCATGCCGCCTTTGCCAATGGGTTGCAGGCGGCGCTGGAGGCCGAAGGGATCGCGCCGGTTGTGGTGCTGGTGGAACCCGACATGCCGCTGGGCAAGCCGGACCGCGGCCCGGAAACCCATCCCTTCCTGGCGCCCGATGCCCCCGGCAAGGACCGCATGACCCCGCCCGAGCCCGACCCATGGCGCGCGCAGCTTGGCGAAGGGCTGGTGCTGGAGCTGTTGAAATGGCGCTGGCTGGGCGATGCGCGGGCCGTGCTGCTGCTGGATTGCTGCGACATCCTGGCCCCCCGCGCTGCGGATGCGCCCACCGCCTTTGACCTCTGCGATCAGGCCCGCAACGGGGTGATCCTGATGGCAGGGCACCGGATCTATCCCTGGCGGGTGCGGGCGGGACAACCTGCCCGCTTTGGCGATCACATCTGCCGCCAGTTCGACGCCCGGCGCGGGATTGCCCGTTGGGGCGTGGCCCCACGCAAGGCGGGGATCGACAACACCTGGCGCACGATCCGCGTGTCCTATGCCAAGCCGGATCCGGGCGTGGTGGTGCCGTTCCTGCGCGCCATGGCGCTGCGGGTGCCGGGCCGCGCCTCGTCGGAACTGGCGCCCAAGACCTCGTTGATCGAGGATCCGGCGCTGGTCACGCTTGCGACCCGGACCTTTGGCTGGAAACCCGTGCGCGCGCCCGCGTCAGAGCGCCGGATCCCGGTGCCGGGCCGCAACCGCACCGCCATTGTCACCACGATGAAGAACGAGGGGCCGTTCATCCTGGAATGGCTGGCCTATCACCGCGCGATCGGGGTCGAGGATTTCCTGATCTATACCAACGATTGCACCGATGGCACCGACAGTTTTCTGGATCTGTTGCAGGCCAAGGGTCTGGTCCAGCACCGCGCCAACCCCTACCGCCCCGGCGACACGCTCAAGCCGCAACACGCCGCACTTCAGGCCGCCGAGGCAGAGCCGCTGATGCAGGCCGCCGATTGGGCGATCTGCATGGATGTGGACGAATTCATCAACATCAAGCTGGGCGACGGGCGGCTGCCGACGCTCTATGCCGCGATGGAACAGGCGCTGCCCGGTGCGAACATGATCAGCCTGACCTGGCGGTTGTTCGGGAATGCCGATGTGCAAGGGTATGACGACCTGTTCCTGCTGGACCAGTTTCCGCTGGCCGCCCCCGAAATGATGCGCAAGCCGCATCAGGCCTGGGGGTTCAAGACGCTGTTTCGCAACATCGACATCTACAAGAAACTGGGGGTTCACCGGCCCAAGGGGCTCAAGCCCGACCTGTGGGATCAGGTGCGCTGGCTGACCGGATCGGGCAAGCGGATGCCCCGGACCATGTTCCGCAACGGCTGGCGTTCGACGGTCGAGACCTTTGGCTATGACTGGGTGCAACTGAACCATTATGCGGTGCGATCGGCCGAAAGCTTTCTGGTCAAGCGCGACCGGGGCCGGGTCAACCATGTGGACCGCGATCAGGGCCTGCACTACTGGTTCCGCATGAACCACAACGTGGTGCACGATCCGTCGATCCAGTCGCGGCTTCCCTTGTTGCGCGCCGAATATGACCGGCTGCTGGCCGACCCCGAGATCCGCGCCGCCCATCAGGGCTGTGTGGCGGCCCATCGCGCCAAGATCGCGGAATTGCGCGCCACCCCGAATTACGAGGCGTTCTATGCCGAACTGACCGGCCCGCGCATGGAAACCCTGTCGCGCCGCACGCCGCATTTCGGATCGGCGGTGTTCAACGCCGGGCCGCAGGTGATCCCCGACGATGTCGCGCTGGCGGCTGATCTGCCTGCGGATTTCTTCTTCACCGTCCATCACGCGGGCGAGGCGGAACACTAACCGCCCGCCTGCCCCGGCACGCCAGCGGGGGGGGGCAAGGGCGCCCGGCGCGATGGTGGCGGCCTCAGTCCTCGGCGGGCAACTCCAACCCGCCGCGCCCGATCAGGCGGCGCAGCAAGGCATCCAGTTGCCCGGCCAGATCCGGCCCCAGTTCGGCCCGCAATGCCGCGTCATAGCTGATGGCCCGCAGGCCCAGATCATCGAAGGCCGCGCGACCGGCCACCGTCAGCGACAGGATCTCGGCCCGCCGGTCCTGCGGGCTGGGCGCACGGGTCAGATAGCCTTCGGTCTCCAGCCCGGCCACGGCGCGGCTGACCTTGGTCTTGTCCATATGGGTGATGCGGCAGATGTCGCGCGCGGTCATGGAGCCGAACTTGCCAAGATTCGCCAGAACGCGCCATTGCGTGCGGGTGAACCCATAGGCCGCCCGATAGGTCGCCTGAAAATCGCGCGAGGTTGCCTCGGCCGCCTGATTGAGCAGATAGGGCAGAAAGCCCCCCAGATCGAACGCCTCGTCCCCAGCCATGCCCCTGCCTTCCCGTCTGCGCCCAGACTGACATGCGCGGGCGTCAACCGCAATCGCCTGCGCTGGTCCGCGCGGGGGCGGGGGCCTTGTGCCCCGCCGCCGCGCAGTGCAAGGGTGGAGCCATGCCCCCGGACCCCCTGCCGATGCCCGTCCACGATTTTCCCCCCGGCGCCCTTGTTTCGGTGCTGACGCCGGACATGCCGCTGCGGGCGCTGGATTATCTGGCGCCCGAAGGCGGCGTGGCCACCGGCGCATGGGTTGTCGTGCCGCTGGGGCGGCGCCAGGTGATCGGCGTGGTCTGGGGGCCGGGCGCGGGCGGGTTCGACCCGGCCCGCCTGCGCCGGATCGACACCGTCCTTGACGCCCCCCCGATGCAAGAGGAACTGCGGCAGTTCCTGAGCCGGGCCGCCGATTATACCCTGACCCCCCTGCCCGCCATGCTGCGGCTGGCCAGCCGCGTGCCGGGTCTGGCCGATCCGCCGCAGATGCGCCGCCTGATCCGGGCCACCGGCACCCTGCCTGCCCGCAGCACCGAAGCCCGCGCCCGTGTGCTGGAGGTGCTGGCCGAACTGGGCGGCGCCGGGGTGCCCCAGGCCGATCTGTGCCGCGCCGCCGGGGTCGGCGCCGCCGTGATCAAGACGCTGATCGCCCAAGGCGTGCTGACCGAAGGCGAGGTGCCGCGCGATCTGCCCTATCCCCGGCTGGATCCCGCGACCCGAGGGCCGGAGCTGTCGTCCGAACAGGCTGCCGCCGCCGCCGCCTTGCGCGCAGGGCTGCGGCAGGGCGGCTATGGCACCACGCTGCTCAAGGGCGTGACCGGATCGGGCAAGACCGAGGTGTATCTGGATGCCGTTGCCGATGTGCTGGCGCAAGGACGGCAGGCGCTGGTGCTGCTGCCCGAAATCGCGCTGACGGCGGATTTCCTGGCCCGTGTCGAGGCGCGCTTTGGCGCCTTGCCGGGCGAATGGCATTCCGGCGTCAGCCCTGCCGAACGCCGCCGCCTGTGGCGCATGTCGGCCGAAGGTGGCGTCGGCCTTGTCGTCGGGGCACGCTCGGCGCTGTTCCTGCCGTTCCGCGATCTGGCGCTGATCGTGGTGGATGAGGAACACGACACCTCGTACAAACAGGAAGAGGGCGTTCTGTACAATGCCCGCGACATGGCGGTTCTGCGCGGGTCCATTGCCGGGGCCCGCGTGGTGCTGGCCTCGGCCACGCCCAGCCTGGAAAGCTGGGCCAATGCACGATCGGGGCGCTATGGCCGGGTGGATCTGGGGGCGCGGTTCGGCACTGCCGAACTGCCCGACATGCAGGCCGTAGACCTGCGCGCGGCCGGATTGCCCTCGAACCGCTGGATCGCCCCGGCCTTGCAACAGGCCATCACGGCACGGCTGGCGCTGGGGGAACAATCGCTGGTGTTTCTCAACCGGCGCGGGTTTGCGCCGGTGACGATCTGCCGGGCCTGCGGGCAGCAGATCGGCTGCGATCAATGCGATGCCCGGATGGTCGAGCACCGCTTTCAGCAGCGGCTGATCTGCCACCAATGTGGCGCCAGCAAACCGATCCCGACCGCCTGCCCGTCCTGCGGGGTCGAAGGGCGGCTGGCCGCGCTTGGCCCCGGTGTCGAGCGGATGGCGGAAGAGGCCAGCGCGCTGTGGCCCGACGCGCGGGTCAAGGTGCTGTCCTCTGACCTCTATTCCAGCGCGCGGGCGCTGAAAGAGGATATCGCCGCGATTGCCGAAGGGGGCGCCGACATCATCGTCGGCACCCAGATCGTTGCCAAGGGGCACAACTTTCCCCGGCTGACGCTGGTCGGGGTGGTGGATGCCGATCTGGGCCTGCAAGGGTCGGATCTGCGCGCCGCCGAACGCACATTCCAGTTGATGCGGCAGGTCGCCGGGCGCGCAGGCCGGGCCGAACGCCCTGGGCTGGCGCTGTTGCAGACGCATCAGCCCGATCATCCGGTGATCCGCGCGATCCTGTCTGGGGACGAGGAAGGATTCTGGCAGGCAGAGGCCGAGGCGCGCCAGATGGCCGGGATGCCGCCCTATGGGCGACTGGCCGGGATCATCCTGTCCGCCACCGATCCGCAGCCCCCCTTTGATCTGGGGGCAGAGCTGGTGCGCCGCGATGGCCCGCTGCGCGCCGTGGGCGCCGAGGTCTGGGGCCCCGCCCCGGCGCCCATCGCCCGCGTGCGGGGGCGGCACCGGGTGCGCCTTCTGGTCAAGGCACCAAAGTCCTGCGCATTGCAACCCGCGCTGACCGCCTGGCTGGCGCAAGTCAGCGTTCCGGCCGCCGTGCGGCTGGCAGTCGATATCGACCCGCAAAGCTTTCTCTGACACTCACGCCAGGCAAAGGGGGCGCCTGCGGCCCCCCTTGGCGGCCCCGGCCAATCCCACCGCGCAGGATCTCAGGCCCGGACCGATTTGCAGGCCATATCAGCATAGATCGCAGCCACATCGGCGCGCGACAACCGGCCCCCGTCGCGGAACCATGTGGTGACACCTGTCAGCATGGCAATCAGGGCAAGGGTGGCAAGCTTGGTATCGGGCGCACGAAAGGCACCGCTGGCACAACCGGCGCACAGAATGGCTTCGAGCGCATCCTCATAGCGGCGGCGCATCGCCTCGATCCGGGCGAAATTCTCGGGGGTCAGGTTGCGCAGTTCCATATAGGCGATGAACACCGCCTCGGGCCGCTCCAGATGAAAGCCGATGTGAAAGCGGGCAAAGGCGGCCAGCCGTGCCACCGGCTCTTCCGGCATCGGTTCCGCCGCAAGGCTGGACAGCAGTTCATCCATATGATCGGCCATCAGTTCGGCCAGCAGGCTTTGCTTGTCGGGGGTGTAAAGATACAGCGCTCCGGCCTGCACCCCCACCTCGGCCGCGATCTGACGCATCGAGACGGCGGCAAACCCGTGCTGTGCGAACAGCCGCAGCGCGGCGGCGCGGACCCGAGGGCCGGTGATTTCGGAATGCGAGCCTGTCTTGCGTGCCATGGCGCCATGGTATCTGAACGGTTGTTCAGTTCAACCCCGGACAGGGCGGCTTGCCCCGGATCCCCGTCGCGGTCTAGGGTGCGCCACAGCCAACCGGATGCCCGCGATGACCCGACCTGCCCTGCCCCTGTGCCTTGGTGCCCTGTTGATGCTGGCAGCCTGTGCCAGCCTGCCCGATGTGGCGATGCGGGAAAGTGCGGTGGCCAAGGCCGCAGCCTACCCAACCCTGGCGCCGATGCCCGACCTGCTGGCGGCGGCGGATGCCCCTGGCCGTGCCACGACAGCCGAAGCCGAGTTGGAGGCGCGGGCAGCCCGGCTGCGGGCGCGGGCGGCGGGGCTGCGTCAGATGCCCGCCGACTGACGGGCGGCCATCAGTGCGCCGATCTCGCGCGCCTCGCTGCCAAGCGGATGGGCGGAAATGCCCGCCGCTGCACCGGCCTGGGCCTCGGGCGGTTTGTTCTGCCCCAGTTTCCAGGTGCCCTGGACATCCTCGACATGCAGCCGGAACGGCAGGATGCCGCGCATCATCCGCTCCATGACGCCTGCGGTCATCTTGCCAGAGGTCCAGGGGGTCTTGGGGGCCAGGCGGCTTTCGAACCGGGCGGACAGCCTGTCGAGATGCGGGGCAAGGGACTGCGGCTCTGCCGGGGCGATCCGGCCGCGCAGATGCACTGCAACGTAATTCCATGTCGGCACCTGATCCTCCAGCCCGTACCAATCCGGCGAGACATAGGCATCGGGGCCGCTGATGGCCAGAACCGCAACCCCCACCGGGGCGCGGGCGATGGGGTTGGACCGCGCCAGATGGAATTCGGCAAACGCGCCATCCTCGGACAGCACAAAGGGCACATGCGCCAGCAGCGGCCCGTCAGCGGCCCCAAGCACAAGAATGCCAAAGCCCCTGGCACGGGCAAAGTCCAGCATCTCGGACTGCGGGGTCTGGCGAAAGGCGGGGTTGGGGTGCATGGCGGGCTCCTGCGGCTGGCGCGAGGCTGCCGCAAGGCGCCCGCCGCCGCAACCCCTAGCCGATCAGCGGGGTAGAACCGCCATAGGTCTCTTGGTAGTGCCGCCGCAGCCGGTCAAGCGCGATCCGCAACACCACCTTGCCCGAACGCGCCGACCAGCCCAGCCGCTTTTCCGCCGTTTCCAACCCTTCGAGATAGCAGCAACAGCGCAACACCATGTCCCCCAGACCGGGGCCAAGATCGCGCAGTGCGGCGGCGACCCGTTCGCGCGCCCCGCGCGGCCCTTCGGCGGGGCCCCGTCCGGGGCCGAAATCGCCGCGCGTGCCTGCGGTCAGGAAACGGTCCCAGTTCTGGGCCACGCGCGGCCCCATCTGGGCCAGTTCGAAATCCTCGCGCAGACGTTCGGCCGCCGCGACCTGCTCTGCCGACAGGAAGGGCACGCCGTCCTTGTCGCGCCGCCGCCCCAGCGCGACAGCCGGGCTTTCGGCCATGTTGTAGCGGATGCGGCGCGGCTCGCCATCGTCATCGACCGTGCGTTCCCCCCAGACACGGTGCTGGGCGGCAAAGATCTGCGGCGCCTCTGCCATGCCATGTGCCGCCTCCTCCTCCAGGAACCGCTTCAGCGCCGCCCGGCCGGCTGGCGTGATTTCATAGCTGGCGACGCGACCGGGGCGGCGGCAGGCGATCCAGTCCTTGAGCGCGAAGGCCTGGGCAACCGCGCGATCCACTACCGCGGTCCGCGCACTGCGGCCATCGGGAAATTCGCGCAGCACTGCCGCCTTTTCCATGTCGGGCGCAATGGCCAGCATGGCGCCGGGCTCGGACAGACGGCGCAGGATGCGGCGGCCTTCGCGGGCCAGGGTCGCGGCATCGGTCAGCATGGCATCGGTGCGGATCGGTGCGGTCATGCTTGGGGTCTCCTTGGGCTGGGGGCCGGGCTGCGCATCACTGCTGCGCACCAGATGGTCGAGCGCCGCATCGACAAGCGGATCGTCGCGCCGGTTTTCAATCCGGCGCACCTGTCGCAGCACGGTCGAGGCGTGCAGCCCCTCGCGCCGCGCAATTTCGCGCAAGGACAGCCCTTCGCGGGCGTGATCCAGGTAATTGCGCACCATGTCGGGCAACCAGCCCGGCACCTGCACATCTGTTGTCAGGTTCCCCGTCATCATCCGTTCGGTTCCATTTGCTGCCTGTTTGCCAGGGTTCGGCCCGGCTGTTGTTTACGTTTGCACAACCTATGAGGGCATTGGTTACGCCATGGTTAAAATCAGCCGGTTTCGCCATGATTGTTTCCAAATGCTAAACATTAGCGAATGTTGCGCGCGCCGAAACACTGCGAAACGCAACGCCAGGTTGTGGCGCGCTATGCTCTGCCCATACTGGAAGGAGACCGCCATGACCGATCTGCTCGCCCTGTTTTCCGCCATCCGCCGCCCGCGCCTGATGATCCGGGCCGCGCGCATCGGCGTTGCCGATTATCGCCGCGACCGGGATCTTCGGCGACTGCTGGGGGCCTCTGCCTCGTCAGCGCCCGAACGTGCGCTGGCGGCATTGCTGGATGCCGAAGCGCGGGCCGAAGCCACGCGCATGGCAGGCGATGCCGCCTACAGCATCGCCCGCCATGTGGATTTGCTGATCGCGCTGATGGCCGAGGCGCGGTTGGTGGCCCGGCGCCCGGCCTGACCCGCCTAGCTGCGCGCGGGGACAAGCTGCTGGGCGATTCCCGCGCCCAGCAGATAGATCGAGGTGAGGACCAGCCCCCAATGCGCCCAGCTTTGCGGGTGGAAATCAACCCAGGCTGCCCAACCGGCAAAGAAGGTCCAGGCCAGCGCGACCGGCAGCGACAGCGCGCGCCAGCGCCGGGTGCGCACGGGGTGGATGAACTTCAGCGGCGTGAACATCGTCGCCGCCAGCACCACGACCAGCAGCAACGAGACCCAGAACTCGGGGCGCAGCGCAAAGATCACCAGCGCGACCATGTTCCAGCACGCCGGAAACCCGGCAAAGGAATTGTCCTTGGTCTTCATCCGGGTGTCGGCGAAATACAGCGCCGAGGCAAAGGTGATGATGATGATCACCACCCATCCCGTCCATCCCGGCAGCAGGCCGCTGGCAAACAGCGCATAGGCCGGAATGAACACATAGGTCAGATAGTCGATGATCAGATCCAGCAGCACACCATCAATCTGCGGGGCGTTGGACCTGACGTCGTATTTCCGCGCCATCGGCCCGTCGATGCCATCGACCAGAAAGGCCACCACAAGCCAGACGAACATCATGTCCCAGTTGCCGTCAACCGCCGCCAGCAGGGCCAGCATAGACCAGACCGCGCCGGTGGCGGTCAGCATATGGACGGAATAGGCCCTCAGTTCAGACAGCATGGGTCAGACTAGCTCCGGGTTCGGCATGGTTTCAATCAGGCGCGCGGTTTCCATCATGCCCGCGGATGAGCGCGCGCATAGACTTCGGCAAGGCGGGCCGCGTCAACCGCGGTATAGGCCTGGGTCGTGGACAGCGACGAATGGCCCAGCAGTTCCTGGATTGCCCGCAGATCGCCACCCGCCGACAGCAGATGCGTCGCAAAGGAATGCCGTAGGGCGTGGGGTGTGGCCGTGGCAGGCAGACCCAGACGGGCGCGGGCCTTTTCCATCGCCAGTTGCACCAGACGCGGCGACAGCGCCCCCCCGCGCGCGCCACGGAACAGCGCGCCATCGCGCGATATCTCGAACGGGCACAGCGCGGCATAGCGCGCCACCGCCGCCCGCGCCGCCGGCAGCACCGGAACCAGCCGCTCCTTGCCGCCCTTGCCAATGATGCGCATCACCTCTGGCAGCGGATGGTCGGCGCCGGTCAGCCCCAGCGCCTCGGAGATCCGCAGCCCGCACCCATAAAGCAACGTCACCACCGCCATATCGCGCGCGCCGATCCAATCCTCGCGCGCATCGGTGGCAACCTCGTCCAGCACGGCGCGGGCGCCCTCTTGGGTCAGGGGGCGGGGCAGCTTGGGGCGGTGGCGGGGCGCGCGGGTGGCCAGCAGGGCGGTGGCATCGGTATCGCTGCGATCAGCGATCCAGCGGGTAAAGGACTTCACCGCCGACAGGCGCCGCGCCAGCGACCGCGCGCCCACCCCCCGGCCCTGTTCATGCGCCATGAAGGCGCGCAGATCGGACCTGGAGGTCGATGCCAATGCGGCAAGCCCCTGCCCGCCGCCGTGATGTCCGGCCATGAACGCAAGCCAGCGGCCGACATCGCCCGCATAGGCCTCCAGCGTTGCCGGGCTGGCGCCATCCAGCGCCTTCATCTGCGCCAGCCAGTCGGCCATGGCCGCACGGGCCGCGGCCGAGATGCCCGGATGATCGGTCAAGACAGCCAGCGGCGCATCACGCGCTCGAAGCTGGCGGCAAGAAAGGCCAACAGGTCGGTGCCCTGCGCCGGGCGGAACTGATGCGGATCCTCGGATCCCAGCACCAACATGCCAGGCAGCCGGCGCGGCCCCAGATCCAGCCGCATGGCCGCCTCGGAGCGGATGTCGGGCGCCATGTCGCCATGCACCAGCGCCGTATCGGCCACCGTCTGGCGCAGCACCACCGGCCGCACCGGACCGCCGCGGCTGGCGGTCAGATAGGCGTCGACAAATCCCGGCGGCGCGACGCGCACGGGCGCGGCCAGCGGCGGGGCTGCGTGGCCCTCTGGGCTTTCCAGCACCAGCGCAAGGCTTTCGACCCGCAGGGTCGTGGCCACCGTCGTGGCAAGCGAGGCCAGAAAGGCCGGAAAGGTTTCCGGCTCCAGCAACTGAAGCACAGCGCGATGCACGATATTGGTGCCTGCCAGATTTTCGTAGGCGGCTGCGATCACACTGCGGTGGGTGTCTTCCAGCTTGTCCAGCCGCCCTTCCAGCCGCCGCATCGCCACGCCGCGCAGATCGACGATATTCTCGCCCATCGCCCGGTCGTTCGCGGCAATCAGCGCCCGCATCACCTCTGGATCCCCGAGAATTGCCTCGGGGGCCGAGAGGATCTGATCGCGCATGTCATCGGTCAGGCCGATGCGGCCCGGTTGCCCTGCCCCTGGCGTCATGCCGTTCTCCGGTCTGGTGCCACTCCGGGGCAGTTTATACCGAACACAGCCACCGTGTCAGAGGATTTTCTGCCCGGTCTTGGCCCAGTCGGCCATGAATTGTTCCAGCCCCTTGTCGGTCAGCACATGGTTGGCCATGGCCTTGATCACCGAGGGCGGCGCGGTCATCACATCGGCGCCCACCAGCGCGCATTCGCGCACATGGTTCACCGTGCGGATCGAGGCGGCCAGGATCTGCGTCTGGAAATCGTAGTTGTCATAGATCTGGCGGATATCGGAAATCAGCTCCATCCCGTCCAGGTTGATATCGTCCAGACGCCCGATAAAGGGCGAAATGAAGGTCGCCCCGGCCTTGGCCGCCAGCAATGCCTGATTGGCGCTGAAGCACAGGGTCACGTTGACCATCCGCCCTTCAGAGGACAGCACCTTGCAGGTTTTCAGCCCGTCCCAGGTCAGCGGCACCTTGACGGCGATATTCTCGGCAATCTCGGCCAGCTTGCGGCCTTCGGCGATCATGTCCTCGGCCTTGGTGGCGACGACCTCTGCCGAGACCGGGCCCGAGACGATGGAGCAAATCTCCTTCGTCACTTCAAGAATATCGCGGCCGGATTTCATGATGATCGAGGGGTTGGTGGTCACGCCATCGACCATGCCCAGCTCGTTCAGCTCGGCAATGGCGGCGACATCGGCGGTATCGACGAAGAATTTCATGGCAATCCTCGGGGGCTGGTTTGGCGGCGCTATACCACGCACAGCGGGGGGCGCAAACCCTTGGGCCGCGCCCCGGCCCCCGCCCGCCTAATGCGCCGGCTTGATGAAGGTGCCGTTCCTGAGTTCCGCCATGGCGGTGCGCAGTTCCTCGGCGGTGTTCATCACGATGGGGCCATGCCAGGCCACCGGCTCCTGGATCGGTGCTCCGGCCACCAGCAGAAACCGCAGGCCATCCGGCCCCGCCTGCACCGCCACCTCGTCGCCCTTGCCGAACTGGATCAGCGTGCGGTTGCCCGACAGATCGCGGATGTTCACCTCCTCGCCGCGCACTTCCTTTTCCAGCAGCACGCCGCGCGGATCAGACGCATCGGCAAACTTGCCCGCCCCTTCAAAGACATAGGCAAAGGCCTTGCGGCGGGTGTCGATGGGAAAGGTCTTGCGGCGCAGGGGTGGCACATAGATGTCAAGATACAGCGGATCGGCGGCGATCCCGTCAACCGGACCGGAGCGCCCCCAGAAATTGCCGGTGATCACCTTCACCACCGTGCCGTCATCTTCCAGGATCTCGGGAATATCGCGCGACTTGACGTCCTGATAGCGCGGCGTGGTCATCTTGAGGTCACGCGGCAGATTGGCCCACAACTGAAAGCCGTGCATCTGGCCCTGCGCGTTCCCCTTGGGCATTTCCTGGTGCAGGATGCCCGACCCGGCCGTCATCCATTGCACGTCCCCGGCCTTCAGCCGCCCGGCATTGCCCAGCGAATCGCCATGATCGACGCTGCCGGCCAGAACATAGGTGATCGTCTCGATCCCGCGATGCGGGTGCCAGGGAAAGCCGCCCGCATAGTCGCCGGGGTGGTCGCCGCGGAAATCGTCGAACAGCAGGAACGGGTCATGGCGCTTGGGATCGTGAAAGCCAAAGGCGCGGTGCAGGTGCACGCCAGCGCCTTCCAGCGTGGGGGTAGCCAGGCTCTGGCGGTCAACGGGGCGGATCGACATGGCGGGAGGCTCCGGGATCGGTTGCGTTGCCTCAATCTAGTGCAAACCGGCCTGTGAAATAAGGCGCATCAACGGCGGCAGATCTGTGCGCGCACGCGCAGGGTTTGCGGCGCGGACCGTTTGCGCTATGCCCGCGCGAACCCGACAGGAGCCACCATGACCCGCACGGACACCTCCCATATCCTGCTGCGCCTGAAACCCTCGCCGATCCGGCGGGTGACGGGCGTGGCGATGCTGGTCGCCTTCGGCGCCATGGCAGCGCTGGCCGGGCTGGAGATGCCCGCAGATCGGATGCCGCTGCGCATAGGCTTGCCGCTGGTGGGGATGGCTCTGCTATGGATGGCGTGGCGCACTTGGCAGGCCACGGCCCGCGGGCTGGAGCTGACCCCCCGCGCCCTGCGGGAGGGCGATGGCGGGCGCGTGCTGGTCGAACTGGCCGACATCGTCAGCGTGGACAACAGCGCCATCGCATTGTTCAAGCCTGCGGGCGGCTTTGTGATCACGCTGAGCCGCCCTGCCCCGGTCGGCTGGGCGCCGGGGCTGTGGTGGCGGCTGGGTCGCCGCCTTGGCGTGGGCGGCACCACGGCGCGGGTCGAGGCCAAGGCAATGGCGGCGATGCTGTCGGAACTGGTGCGCCGCCGCAACGGCTGAGGCTCAGGAGATCGGCAGCGGCGACAGAAAGCGCGGGCGGACCACCGATGTTTCGTAAAACGTCCGCCGTTCCAGCCCGACCTTGAAGGCGGGAGAGAACTGGCGCCAGGTCTCCACCACGATCAGCGTGTCGGAATTCGCGGGCACCGGCAGTTTGGGCCGCATAGCCACCATGGTCGCGGTCGTATGCGCCGGGGAGCGATGGGTGTTGGTCGTCCGCGACCACAGCACGTTGTAGCGATCCTGCGACGCATCATATTGCACCGAACTCACGCGCAGCCAGGTGCCTTCGTTGGTGGCGACCATGTAGCGGAACAGGCTGTGCATCCCGCCGATGAACGCATTGTTCACCGGCGCATTCTCGCGCGAGATCAGATCGGCGATGGCATAGCTGGCCTTGATGCTGGTGTTATGGGCGCGGAACGCATCCCAATAGACGAACATCGCCATGAACACCCACATCAACAGGGGCATGACCAGTATGGTTTCGGTCGATACGATGCCCCGCTCGTCCTGCCGGAACCGACGAAGGGTCTGCCGCAGACGGCACAACAGGCAATGCATGGCCTACCTCGGTTCGTTCACAAAGGTTGAATTGGCGGCCAGCTGATAGCCGCCGGACGCATCCAGATCGAGCCGCAACCCGAAACGGGTTGTCGGAAAGAACGGGTCGAACACCGCACAGGCGCGGATCGTCACAATGTCGTTCGTGCCGCCCTGGGTAAAGCTGAGCGCGGGGTTGATGTTGGTCGTGCGGTCGATACAGGTCGGCGATGTGGTGAAACCCGTCCAGTTGGCACGGTTGATCAGCCGCATTTCCAGCTTCAGTTCAGACCGGCAGGCAGGCATCAGCATCACCTCGTCGCAGAATCGGTCGCGCACCTGGTCATGCGTCGGGCTGGTGCCCATCGCCCCCACCCGCAGATCGCGCACGGTGATGTCCAGCGCGCGTTCCAGCATGACAAGCCGCAGCATGGAATAGCCCGCCTCGAACGAGGCCAGCAGGATCGTCAGCACCAGCGGCAACATCAGCACGAAGTCCAGCGTGACGGACCCCTGCTCCGCCTGCGCAAAGCGGCGCAGGCGGCTGGACAGGCGCCGGACGGCTGTCATTGCGTCAGCCTCAGCGCGCTGATCTGGGCGCGGATCGCACGGAACGCGGTCGAGATGTCCAGCCCGTTCACATCATAGAACCGGCCTGGCGAGGCACAGTTGCGGATCAGGTTCTGGCCGTTCGTCGGCGCCTCGAAGGCGATGCCGAAGATGGCGACGTTCTGCTGTTTGACCAGCGTGCACAGCGTATTGATGCGGGTATCCATCCGGCTGACCTCGTGCGGTCCCGCCCCGATGACGGTGCCCTCGCGGGTGCGCAGATGCTCGACCCAACTGTTGACGCTGCCGCCCAGGGCCCGGCGATACAGTTGGTTGGCCACCCATTGCACCCGCAGGTTCACCCAGACTGTCTGCCACGGCAGCGGGTTGCGGGTTGCCGTCGCCACGCAGGACCAGGCCGAACACCATGTCGAGCCCGACCACGGAACGGCACGCCATTCGCTGCGATGCGGCACCCAGTATTTGTTGCTGCCGGATCTGCCGGGGTGATGGATCGAATAATATCCGTCGCTGTGCCGGTAGATCGGCGAGTCGCCCGACTTGAAATCATCGTTCACAAACTCGTTCGGCCAATGTTCGCCATCGGTCATCAGCACGATGACCTTCAGCACTTCCTCGTCATCATAGTCGAACGGGCGGTTGCGGAAGGTGTTGGGCACGATCCCGCCATTCGCCAGCGAGGTGATCAGCGGCCGCGAGCCGGGGTCGATCAGCGTCACGCCCCAGCGCAGACCTGCGTCGATCGAGGTGGCGCCGACGGCTTCGAGGTTGCGGATCTGGCTTGTCAACAGCGTGAGGTTGTTGCTGTGCACACGGACCCTGTTGGTCGAATTGACCGGGCACCAGACGTTGGTGGTGCCGGGCGTCATGTTCGAGGTGCTCCAGGATGTCGATGTATTGGACGTGTTGTAGGTATCGGCAAAGGCGTGCTGATACATCGGCGTCGAGGTCGGCAGCGCAAGCTGCTGATAGCTGCTGTGCGGCAGGTCGATACAATACGAACGGTTGTGCGTCCCCAGCACATTGAAGCGGTCACGCAGATCGGGCCCGACATTCACCTGCCCGTTATAGGGCACGATCGAGATCGAGACCCGGTTCTCGGTGTCTTCTTCCAGGATGTTCGTCACGAATTCGACCGCCGCATCCTTGAGCCGCGTCAGCTTGGTCCCCTGCATGGAGCCCGAAATGTCCAGCACCAGCACGATTTCCACGTTGGTACGGCGTTCCTCGGCCGTGCTGGCGGCGTTCGAACGCAATTCGTCCACCCCCAGCATCTGCATGAAATAGGGGCGCGTGACGGTGCGTGTCTGGGCGCGGACGGTGCGGAAGTTCAGGCCGTTGTCAACGATCACGCCGGTCAGCGAGTCGGACAGATCGGCCTTGTCGAACCAGTCCTGCACCACCTGGGCCGGTGGCCGTGTCTGACGCATCGCAGCAGCGGCCAGAACGGCCGCATCGGCCGTGGCCTGGGTGCGCGAACGTTCGGCCTCGTAGCGCATCATGTCGATGGCCATCCCGCCAACGAACAACATGATCAGCAGCACGACCATCGAAAAGAACAACATGCTGCCGTCTTCATCCCGGCGAAACCGCGCCGCACGGGACAGCAGGCAGGAACGCCCGGACCCGATGGCCCGGCGTGGGGGCTGTATGAGAGAACCTTGCACCATGATACCTCGCCTCGTGAAATTCGCGGCTCTGTCGGACGGGCGTGCGTCCGCCAGAGTCACCAGACGATAAAATCCCTAATTCCTGTGGCATAAGTAGGGCGAAGCTGCCGAATTTTATGCATTTTTCCCCAGAGGCCGGAAACGGACAGGCTCTGCCCCACCGGATTGAGGGGCGTTTCGACAACAGTGTTGCACCGGAAAATTTCGGGCTTCGTTAACCTCCTCGCGCCAAAGTGCAGGTGATTCGGAGCATTCCGCCATCACTTCGCGGTGGATCGCCGGGCAAAGCGGGGCTAACCCTGTAGTACGGCTCCGCAAGGTCCATGCATACGGGAGGAAACGCAATGCACCATTCCGGCGAACCCAGCTTTCGGGAATCTGTCGACCTGATGTTCGAACGCGCGGTCGCGCTGATGGACCTGCCCGCCGGGCTGGCGCAGAAGATCCGGGTCTGCAACTCCACCTATACGGTGCGGTTCGGCGTGCGGTTGCGCGGCAAGATCGAGACCTTCGTGGGCTATCGCTCGGTGCATTCCGAACATATGGAACCCGTCAAGGGCGGCATCCGCTATGCCACCAACGTCAACCAGGACGAGGTTGAGGCGCTGGCCGCGCTGATGACCTACAAATGCGCGCTGGTCGAAACGCCCTTCGGCGGATCGAAGGGCGGCCTGTGCATCGACCCGCGCCAATATGACGAGCGCGAGCTGGAACAGATCACCCGCCGCTTTGCCTATGAGTTGATCAAGCGCGACCTGATCCACCCGGCGCAGAACGTGCCCGCCCCCGACATGGGCACGGGCGAACGGGAAATGGCCTGGATCGTCGATCAGTACCGCCGCATGAACACCACCGACATCAACGCCGCCGCCTGTGTCACCGGCAAACCGCTGAACTCGGGCGGGATACGCGGCCGGGTCGAGGCGACGGGCCGGGGCGTGCAATATGCGCTGCGCGAATTCTTCCGCCACCGCGAGGATATGGCCAAGGCCGGGCTGACCGGCACGCTGGACGGCAAGCGGGTCGTGGTGCAGGGCCTGGGCAATGTGGGCTATCATGCCGCCAAGTTCCTGTCCGAGGAAGATGGCGCCAAGATCATCGCGGTGATCGAACGCGACGGCGCGGTGCTGAATGCGGCCGGCCTGGACATCGAGGATCTGCGCGCCCATCTGGCGGCCACCGGCGGGGTCAAGGACTATGCCCATGGCCAATATGTGGCTGAGGGCGCGGCGGTGCTTGAAACCGACTGTGACATCCTGATTCCCGCCGCGATGGAAGGGGTGATCAACATCGGCAATGCCGAACGGATCAAGGCGCCGCTGATCATCGAGGCTGCGAACGGCCCCATCACCTTTGGCGCCGATGAAATCCTGCGCCGCAAGGGCTGCGTGATCATTCCCGACATGTATGCCAATGCCGGCGGCGTGACCGTCTCGTATTTCGAATGGGTCAAGAACCTGTCGCATATCCGTTTTGGCCGGATGCAGCGCCGAGCCGAGGAATCGCGCTCGCGCCTGCTGGTCGAGGAACTGGAACGCCTGTCCGCCGACAAGGGCCTTGGATGGGAGCTGAAGCCGGAATTCCGCGAAAAGTTCCTGACAGGTTCAGACGAACTGGCGCTGGTGCGCTCGGGCCTGGATGACACCATGCGCACCGCCTATCAGTCGATGCGCGAAATCTGGCATGGCCGCCAGGATGTCGAGGATCTGCGCGTCGCCGCCTATATCGTCGCCATCGACCGCGTGGCCGCGACCTATCGCTCCAAGGGGCTCTGACCGCCCCAAAGCCCCGCGCCATGGAACCATCCTGGCGCGGGGCGCGTCTTCCTGGGGACGTCGCAGGGAAATCCTGCGCCAACCTGACAGGAGACATCCATGGCCACCACAACCGACCTCAAGACCAAACCCCGCCTCGCCACGCCCAGCGATCTGGGTAACAATGCCGTCAAGGACATTTCCGCCGCGCTGAACCGCGTTCTGGCCGATCTTTATGCCTTGCACTTCAAGACGAAGAACTTTCACTGGCATGTCTCGGGGCCGCATTTCCGCGACTATCATCTCATGCTGGACGAGCAGGCCGCCGAGATCATCGGGATCACCGACGATGTGGCGGAACGCGCCCGCAAGATCGGTGGCCCCGCGCTGAAATCGCTGGCCCAGGTGATCGGAACCAGCGGCATCACGGAAAACGAGGCCGATTTCGTTTCCCCAGACAAGATGCTGGCCGAACTGACCGACGACAACCGCGCCCTGGTCGCCGCATTGCGCAAGGCCAAGGCCACCTGCGACGATCATGGCGACCATGCCAGCTCTGCCATGATCGACGAATGGATCGACGCCGCCGAACGCCGTGTCTGGTTCCTGTTCGAAACCAATCGGCCAGCGATGGCCAGCGGTCACTGACGGGCGGCACCGGCGCGCGGGGACTGGAAATCGCCCTGCCATTCGGCTAGGTCCGGGGCATGGTCACAGAACTCGCGCTCCGCCGCCCCGACGATTGGCACCTGCACCTGCGCGATGGCGCGATGCTGGAAGGTATCCTGCCCGAATCCGCGCGCCATTTCGCCCGCGCGATCATCATGCCGAACCTGGTGCCGCCGGTGGTCACCGGCGCCGATGCCGCCGCCTACCGCGACCGCATCCTGGCCGCCCTGCCCGACGGCATGTCGTTCGAGCCGCTGATGACGCTCTATCTGACCGAGGGCACCGATGCCGCCGATCTGCGCGCAGCGGCGCGCAGCGGGCTGATCAAGGCGGTCAAGCTCTATCCCGCCGGGGCGACGACCAATTCCCATTCCGGCGTGCGCGACTTCGACAAGGTGCGCGGCGTGCTGGAGGTGATGGCAGAGATCGGCCTGCCGCTCTGCGTGCATGGCGAAGTGACGGACCCGGCCGTCGACATCTTTGACCGCGAGGCGGTGTTCATCGACCGCGTGCTCGACCCGATCCGCCGCGCCACCCCCGGCCTGCGCGTGGTGATGGAACATATCACCACCGCACAAGGCGTGGACTACGTGCGCGCGGCCGGCCAGGATCTGGCCGCGACGATCACCACTCATCATCTGATCATCAACCGCAACCACCTGCTGGTTGGCGGCATCCGCCCACATTATTACTGCCTGCCCGTCGCCAAACGCGAAGAACACCGCCTGGCGCTGCGGGCTGCGGCCACCTCGGGCGATGCGCGCTTCTTTCTGGGCACCGACAGCGCGCCCCATGTCGATCCGCTGAAGGAATGCGCCTGCGGATGCGCCGGATGCTTCACCGCCACCAATACCATGGCTCTGTTGGCCCATGTCTTTGAACAGGACGGCGCGCTTGACCGGCTTGAAGCCTTTGCCTCGCTCAACGGCCCGGCCTATTACCGCCTTCCGGCCAATTCCGATATGCTGCGGCTGGTGAAGCGCGAAACCCCGACACGCTTCCCCGACAAGATCCACACCGGCGCAGGGCCCGTCACCGTCTTCGACCCCGGATTTGAGGTGTTCTGGGACGTGGCCGGGGACTGACCACTGGCCGCGGCCCCTGGTGGTGGCGTCGGATGCCTCCGGCGGGGGTATTTTGGGCAAGATGAAACAGCGCGGCGTCGATCCGTGCCGGGCGGCGGTTCCACCGCCACGGTGGGGCCTGCACTCTGATCCGGCGCTCGCGCGCCCCGTGCGGGCAGATGGCAGATGCGGTGCGCAGCGCGCCTGCGCGCTGCCTGGCCCAAAGCCGGGCGGCGCCCCGCAGGGGCGCGGCACGGGTGCGGGAGCGCGTGGTCAGCCGAGCAGGCGGCTGTGTTCTTGCAAGGCGAAGCGATCGGTCATGCCGGCGACATAATCCGCCACCGTGCGCGCCAGGGTGGTTTCATCCTGCGCCGCCGCGACATCGGCCTGCCATTCGTCCGGCAGCAGGTCGGGCTGGGCCATGAACAGCGGGAACAGATCGGCGATCACCGCCGACACCCGCGCGCGTTCCACCATCACCGAAGGCGCGCGGTACATGCGGGTGAACAGGAAGGACCGGATCGCCTTGAGTTCCTGATAAAGCGGTTTGGAGAACCGGATCACCGTCCCCTCCATCGCGCGGATCTCGTCGGCGGATTTCGGTTGTGCGGCGTCCAGCCGGTTCCTGGCCACTGCGATCACATCCTCGACCATCACGCCGAACACCCGTCGCAGCGCCTCGTGGCGCCGCCGCATCCGGTCGAGGCCGGGATACATCCGGTCCACCGCCTCGAAGGCCGGGCCGGTGACGGGCAGATCCATCAGGTCGTCTTCGCTGAACAGGCCCGAGCGCAGGCCATCGTGCAGATCGTGGTGCGAATAGGCCACGTCATCGGCGATCGCGGCCACCTGGGCCTCGGCGCTGGCAAAGGTCGAGAGTTCCAGATCCCACTCGGCATTCGCTTCGGCCAGTGCATAGGGCAGCGGATCGCGCGCGTGTTTCGGATCGGCATTCGGGCCGGTTACCGGGCCATTGTGCTTGGCGATGCCTTCAAGGGTTTCCCAGGTCAGGTTCAGCCCGTCGAAATCGGCATAGTGCCGTTCCAGCCGCGTCACGATGCGCAGCGCCTGGGCATTGTGATCGAACCCGCCATAGGGTGCCATCAGGGCGGCCAGCGCATCTTCGCCGGTATGGCCAAAGGGCGTGTGGCCCAGATCATGCGCCAGCGCCACCGCCTCGGCCAGGTCGGTATTCAGCCCCAGCACCCCCGCCAGCGTGCGCGCCACCTGCGCCACTTCGATGGAATGGGTCAGGCGGGTGCGGTAGTAATCGCCTTCGTGTTCGACAAACACCTGGGTCTTGTGTTTCAGTCGACGGAAGGCGCTGGAATGGATGATGCGGTCACGGTCGCGCTGATAGGGGCTGCGAAAGGTGCTCATCCGTTCGGCGTGAAGCCGTTCGCGGCTCTGGTCGGGCAGGCAGGCATAGGGGGCGAACATCGGGCTTCCTTGTCGGCGGGCGTGTGTGTCCCTATATTCGCTGCGTAACAGCATTGCCAGCATGGATGCCAAAGCGATGACGCTGACCCTGCCGCCGACCGTGACCGACCGCGCCTTTGCCCGGCTTGCCGAGATTGCCGAGGCGACCGGAGTGGCGCGCGCCTTGCGCGTGGCTGTCGAAGGAGGAGGCTGTTCGGGGTTTCACTACGATATCAAGCTGGATGATCCGGCCGAGGATGATCTGGTGTTGCAAAAGGATGGTCAGACCGTGCTGATCGACCCGGTGTCCTTGCCGTTCCTGTCGGGGGCGCGGATCGACTTTACCGAAGAGCTGATCGGAGCGCGGTTCGTGATCGACAATCCCAATGCCTCCAGCAGTTGCGGCTGCGGCACCAGCTTTTCGATGTGAGAGCGGCGCGCGGGCCGATCAGCCGCGGCTGCGGCTGCGGCGCAAATCGAGCGCCGTTAGCCCCAGAACCACCAGCCCGCCCAACGCGAGCGCCGCGCCGACGAACCCGGTCGAGGCATACCCCAGCCCTGCGGCCACCGCGACAGAGGCCAGCCAGGGCCCCAGTGCATTTGCCGCATTGAAGGCGGCATGGTGCATGGCCGCTGCCATAGTTTGGGCGCGACCTGCCACATCCATCAGATGGGTCTGCAAGGCCAGTCCGAACGATCCGCCAAAGCCGATGACAAAGACACAAGGCACCATCAGCCCCAGGCTGTGCACCGTGGTAGGATAGGCCACCAGCGCCACGCAGGACAGCACGATCAGCCCTGCGGTCGTCTGGAGCAGCCCCCAGCGGTCGGCGACCCGCCCCGTGAACAGCGTGCCCAGCACCATGCCAAGGCCAAAGGTCTGGAACACCAGCGGCTCGGCCCAGGCCGGGGCCAGCGTCACCTCCTGCAAGGTATTGGCGACATAGGTATAGACGGCGAACAGCCCGCCAAAGCCGATGGCCCCGGTCGCCAGGGTCAGCAGCACCTGGCGATTGGCCAGAGCCGACAGTTCCGCCAGCGGGTTGGCGCGCGGGTCGGGCCGGTCAAGAGGCGCAAATCGCGCGACCAGTACTGCGGTCACACCTGCAAGGCCCGCCGCCATGGCAAAGCCCCAGCGCCAGCCGATGCCCTGCCCCAGCAGATTGGCCAGCGGCACGCCAACCAGCGTCGCCACTGTCAGGCCCAGCATGACCATCGACACCGCCCAGGTGCGCCGGCCCTGCGCCACCAGCCCGGCGGCCATCAGTGCCGCCACCCCGAAATAGGCGCCATGTGGCAGACCCGAGAGAAAGCGGAACAGCATCAGCAGCGCGAAATCGGGGGCAAGTGCCGCCGCCAGATTGGCCAGCGCATAGAGCACCATCAGCGCGACCAGCAGCGTCTTGCGCGCCATGCGTGCACCCAGCACTGCCAGCAATGGTGCGCCGACCACGACGCCAAGCGCATAGGCCGAAATGGCATGGGCCGCACGGGCAGGATCGACCCCCATGTCGGCAGCGTAATAGGGCACCAGTGACATGGCGGCGAATTCCACAGTGCCGATGGCAAATCCCCCCATGGCAAGCGCAGGAATGACGATGCCGATACGAGGGGGCATGGGGGCCGCATCCTCACCCGGTGCGGGGGCGGTCATGGTCATCACGGAGTCCTGTCTGTTTGCGCGAACATCACATCTCGCCTGGCAGGACCGCCAGGGCAAGGGGGGCGGGCCATCATATCCGCCATGCAGGGGCGGCAATGATGGCGGGACCGGCAACAGCCATCGGCGCTGCCTGATCGGGTAGCGCGGCGGCGTGTCCATCCGGTCGCCGCATCTTTGCGCGCCCCCCCTCCCCCATCCCCTCCCCACGAGGGGGAGGGGAGCAGCACAGCGGCGCACGTCCGCGCGGATCTGACGAGCCGGATCGCGCGAACGCACGGCATTGGCGCGGGGGGCCGCCCTTTTGTTCGCGGTCCTCCGGCGCGCAATGCCGCAATCTGCCCGCGTCCCCGTCAGAATGACGTGTTTTTCGTCATTCTGACATTCACGCTTTCCTGCTTTCGCTTTCCCCTGCCGCCCCCATGCGGTATTCGCCACACGCCCGTGCCGCGCAGATGCGGCGGGGTTCTGAACTCAGGAGGCCATGATGGGCTACAAGGTCGTTGTCGTGGGCGCTACCGGGAATGTCGGCAAGGAAATGCTGAACATCCTGGCGGAGCGTGAATTCCCCGTGGACGAAATCGCGGCACTGGCGTCGCGCAAGTCGCTGGGAACCGAAGTGAGCTTCGGCGACCGAACTTTGAAGACCCAGGATCTGGACACGTTCGATTTCACCGGCTGGGACATTGCGCTGTTCGCCATCGGTTCGGACGCGACCAAGGTCTATGCGCCCAAGGCGGCGGCCACCGGCTGCGTGGTGATCGACAACTCGTCGCTCTATCGCTATGACCCGGATGTGCCGCTGATCGTGCCGGAAGTGAACGCCGATGCGGTGGTGGGTTATTCCAGGAAGAACATCATCGCCAACCCCAACTGCTCGACCGCGCAGATGGTGGTGGCGCTGAAGCCGCTGCATGACCGCGCGCGGATCAAGCGTGTCGTCGTTTCGACCTATCAATCCGTGTCGGGCACCGGCAAGGAGGCCATGGACGAGCTGTGGAACCAGACCAAGGGCATCTTTGTCCCCGGACAGGAGGTCGCGCCCAGCGTCTACCCCAAGCAGATCGCCTTCAACGTGATCCCGCATATCGACGTGTTCCTGGACTCGGGCGAGACCAAGGAAGAATGGAAGATGGTGGCCGAAACCAAGAAGATCCTTGATCCCAAGATCAAGGTGACGGCCACCTGCGTGCGCGTTCCGGTCTTTGTCGGCCATTCCGAGGCCATCAACATCGAGTTCGAGGATTATCTCGACTGGGAAGAGGCCACCGACATCCTGCGCGAGGCGCCGGGGATCCTGGTCGTCGACAAGCGCGAGGCGGGCGGCTACATCACCCCCATCGAATGCGTTGGTGAATATGCGACCTATATCAGCCGCATCCGGCAGGATGAGACCATCGAGAACGGCCTGAACATCTGGTGCGTGTCGGACAACCTGCGCAAGGGTGCCGCGCTGAATGCGGTGCAGATCGCCGAAGTGCTGGGAAGCCGCTGCCTGAAAAAGGGCTGAGGACGGCGCAGCGTATCAAGAGAGGGCCGTCCGCAAGGGCGGCCCTTTGCCTGTGGCGCGGCACCCGGTGGGGCCGTTGCTGCCTCCGGCGGGGGTATTTGGGGCAAGATGAACAGGCAGCGCCGGGCAAGCCGGGCTCAGGTGCTGGTCTGCCGCATCAGGCGCACCATCGCCTCCAGCCCGTCGCCCAGCACGGCGGGGCCGGGCGAGAGCAGGATGGGCGACTTGATCTCGTGGATGCGGCCAGCCTGCACGGCGGGCAACGCCTGCCACCCCGGACGGCCCGCGATGCGGGCGGGCACCACCTTTTTGCCGCACCACGAGGCGATGATGATTTCGGGCGCGCGGGCGGCCACCTGATCGGGGGTGACGATACGGTCGCGGGCGGATTTGCATCTGGCAAGTTCGGGGAATACGTCCTGCCCGCCGGCAATCTCGACCAGTTCCGACACCCAGCCGATGCCCGAGATCAGCGGATCGTCCCATTCTTCGAGCCAGACGCGGGGGCGCCGGTCGGGGGCATCGGCGCGCAGGGCCTGGATGCGAGCCTCGTGGCCGCTGGCCAGTTCCTCGGCGCGGTCCATGGCGCCGGTCAAGGCGCCCAGCGTGCGGATCATCGACAGGATGCCGGCAATGTCGCGCTGGTTGAAGGCATGGACGGCCACGCCTGCGCGCACCAGATCGGCGACGATATCGGCCTGGAGGTCGGAGAAGGTCAGCACCAGATCGGGCGACAGATCGAGGATCTTGCCGATATTGGCCGAGGTGAAGGCCGAGACACGCGGCTTTTCGCGCCGCACCCGTGCCGGGCGGGTGGCATAGCCGGTGACGCCGACGATGCGGTGGTCCTGGCCCAGCAGATACAGCGTTTCGACGGTTTCATCGGTCAGGCAGATGATCCGTTCATACATCGTGGATGTCCCTTTCCTGCCGCTTGGCGGCGCGCCATGCCAGCCAGTCGGCCGTGGCGCGCGTCATGGCCGCGCGGGCGGCGGCGCCCACCGCCTCGCCCACTGCGGTATGCAACCCGGCGTGACGGATCCTGCCCGGATCGCAGGCCAGCACCACGCAATCGGTGCCGGTCCCGGTTGCCAGCCCGGTGGCGAGTTGCAGCCCGCCTTCCATCACCGCGGCGGTCCGGGCCTGGACGGCCACGCTCAGCGCTTCAAGCTGGGCGGTGTCGGTCAGGCCGCCCTCGACCGCCACCAGAAGGTTGATCGTGCCATAGTCTGCCGAATGCCAGGGCAAGCGCCGCCCGACCGCTTCGGCATTCGAGAGGCCCGCAGTGGCAAGGGCATGGGCGCGGATGCCTTCGACCTGCGCCACGGCCTCGTGCCAGCCGCCGATGTCGCGCGATGTCATCAGGCCGACCGCCCCCGGCGCCCGCAGCGCCATTTCCGCCTCGAACCAGCCGAGCGCATCGAAATCGGGGGTCAGGTCGGCATTCCTGACCTCGCGCCACAGAACACGGTCGGTCATGGTGGTGCCGCCGCCGACCGGCGCCCAGCTCAGCGCCCGCATCGGGCGCGGCAGCCGTGCCTCGAGCCACGGGCGCTCCAGCGTCACGCGGATCATGGCAGCACCGACAGCGGCATCAGCACCGGGCCATCGGACTGTGCGCGAAAGGCGCGGATGCCGAACACCGTGGCCAGCGTCGCATCATCGAGCACCTGCATCGGCGCGCCATCGGCCACGACACGCCCGCCCGACAGCACCACAAGGCGCGTGCAATGCCGTGCCGCCAACCCAAGGTCATGGACCGAGGCGACGACCCCGCGCCCCTGATCCGCCAGATCGCGGAACACCTGCATCGTGCGGATCTGATGCGCCGGATCCAGCCCTGCCACCGGCTCGTCGGCCAGCAGCAGCGGGGTCTCCTGCGCCAGAACACGGGCGATCAGGGCGCGCGCGAGTTCCCCGCCCGAGAGTTCCAGCACATTGCGGGCGCGGAATTCGGCCAGATCCATCCGGTGCAGGGCGTGATCCACCGCCTGATGGTCCTGCGCCTGCATCTTGCGGCCATGCGGCACCCGCCCCAAACCCACCAGCGCCGCAACAGAGACGGGCCAGGCGACCTCGCGGGTTTGTGGCAAGAACGCCGCCTGCCGCGCCCGCGCCATCCCCGGCAGGGCCGAGAGCGAGGCGTATCCCTCATGCGCCACCAACCCGAGCGCCGCGCGCAACAGGGTGGTCTTGCCGGCCCCGTTCGGCCCGACCAGCCCGACAAACTCGCCTGCGGCCACCGCCAGCGAAATGCGCGACAGCACGGGCACCGCGCCACGGGTCACGCTCAGGTCGCGCAGGTCCAGCAAGCTCATTCCGCCCCCCGCCGCATCTGCCAGATCAGCCGGAAAAAGAACGGCGCCCCCACGATGGCGGTCAGCACCCCCAGTTTCAGATCCCGGTCCGGCGCGATGACGCGGGTGGCAATATCGGCCGCCAGCACCACCGCAGCCCCCCCCAGCGCCGAGACCGGCAACAGCGCCGAAGGGCGCCCGCCCACCAGCGGCCGCAACAGATGCGGCACAACCAGCCCGACAAAGCCTACCGCCCCCGCCACCGCCGTAGCCGCCCCGACCAGCGCCGCCACCCCCAGCACCACCTGCGCGCGCAGCCGCGCAAGCGGGATCCCGAGCGAGGCCGCCGCATCCTCGCCCAGCGTCAAGGCATCAAGGCCCCGGCCCGTGCGCCACAGCAGCCCCACCCCCAGCGCCATCACCGGCGCGGCCAGCCAGACATGCAGCATCGAGCGGTCGGCCAGCGACCCCATCAGCCAGAACACGATCTCCATCATTGCAAACGGATTGGGCGACAGGCTCAGCACCAGCGAGGTCAGCGCCCCTGCCAGCGCCGACAAGGCCACCCCCGCCAGGATCAGCGCCAGCGCCCCGCCGCCCGGCCCGGCCAGCACGAACAGCAACGCCACCGACAGGCCCGCACCCAGCAGGGCCGCCAGCGGCAAGGCCGGGGCGAACATCGCCACCAGCCCGGTCTGCATGGCCACCACCGCGCCCAGCGATGCGGCAGGCGACACGCCGATCAGCCCCGGCTCTGCCAGCGGATTGCGCAGATAGCCCTGCATCGCCGCGCCCGACAGCCCAAGCGCCGCGCCCACCATCAGCCCCAGCAAGGCCCGCGGCAGGCGGATTTCGCGCATGACCAGGACCACCGCCTCGCCCTCTCCCGTCACCAAGGCGTGCAGCGAGGCGCGCAACCCGATCGCAGCCGGACCGATCAGCAACGAGGCGGCGAACAAGGCCACCACCAGCACGGCCAGGGGCAGGATCACCCTCATGGCGTCAGGGCCTTGTGCGCCGCGGCCATCCCGGCCACCGCCCGCAGGATATGCGGAATGCCGCAGATCCAGTCCGCATCCGACATGCGCCGCGCCGCCGCCTTGGCGCGCAGCACCTCCAGCGCCGGGTGCCGCAGGATGTCTTCGGACCGCGATGCCCCCGGATAGGGGGCCGAGGTGACGATCAACTCGGGCGCCACCATCACCAGCCGTTCCAGCGGCAGGATCCCCCCGCCCGTCACCCCGGCAGTCGCGCCCGCGTTGATGAAGCCCGTCACCGACAGGATGTCATCGGCCAATGTCCCGGCCCCCGTGGTATAGCCGTTCGGATGATAAAAAGCCGCCGTCACCGAAGGAACCTGCGGCACGCGCACGGCCTCCAGCCCGGCGTTGAACTCGGCCACCAGCGCCTCGGCGCGCGCCTGCTGGCCAAGGGCCGCCCCGACCGCGCGCAGATGCGCGGGCACATCGGCCAGCCGGTTTGCAGGCGGCAGTTCCACCACCGCGACCCCCAGCCGCCGCAACAGATCGACCGAGGCCCGCGCGGTATAGGTACCGGCCAGCACCAGATCGGGGCGCATCAGAAACACCTCTTCCGCGCCGCCGCGGTTCAGCACCCGGCCTGCCGCCGCCTCGACCATGACCGAGGCACGCGGATCCGCCGCAAGATAGGACACCGACAGCAGTTGCCCCGGATCGGCCAGCAGCATTGCCAACTGGTCCGTGCACAGGTTCACCGACACCACGCGCTGCGGTGCAGCCAGGACCGACGTCCCGGTCATCAGGCCGAAAAGGATCGCGAGCATCCCCTTTCGCCCTGATCCCCATAGGCCGGGGCAAGGCGCCGGTCCCCCCGGCGCCCTGGGGGGCAGTGTCCCCCTTGCCACATCTGCACCCCCGGATTTTGCCATGTCAGAAGCTCGTCTTCAGCCCGACATAGACCGCGCGGCCCGAGGTGCCATAGCCGGGCACGGTCTGATAGGCCTTGTCGAACAGGTTCTCGACCCGCAGGCTCAGCGCGGTATCGGCGCCCAGCGCATAGCTGAACCCGGCATTCACCACGGTGAAATCGGCCACATCCGTCCGCCCTGCCGAATGGCGCAGCGAAAGCTGGCCGGTCAGCCGCTCGGACAGCTTGCCATCCAGCGACAGCGACAGCGCATGGCGCGGCACGCGGGCCAGGCGGGCACCTGCGGGGTTGCGCGCATCGGTATAGGTATAGGCCAGCCCCAGATCCGCGCGTTCCCCCAGCGGCAGGGCGCCCGACAGTTCCAGCCCGCGCCGCTTGGACCGGCCCGGCGCGTTCTCGTAGAGGTTGGTGAACCCGCCCGGCAACGGTGTCACGCAGGCACTGGCCCGGGCCCCGCAATAGGTGATCGCATTGTCCACGTCGATGTGGAACAGCGTCAGCCCGAACGAGGCCCCGCCTGCCATGGCATAATCCGCCCCGATCTCGAAGCTGCGGCTTTTCTCCGGGCCGACGCCGGGATTGGCCGCGATACCCCAAGTCGGATCGCCAAACTGTTCGTAAAGCGACGGTGCCCGGAACCCGGTCGAGGCCGCACCACGCAGCGTCAGGCCCGGTGCCGCCTGCCAGGCCAGCGCCAGACGCCCGCTGCTGTGGCCGCCAAACCGCGAATTGTCGTCGCGCCGCAGGCTGGCCGAAATGTCCAGCGTGTCGATGGGCCGGAACAGCCCCTGCACATAGACGCCGGAAATTCGGGTGCTGCCGCCGGTGGGCAGCGAGGCGTTGAACGCGGTTTCCTTCATGCTGTCCGCGCCATAGACCAGCGTGAACGTATTCGAGAACTCGGTCGTGCCCTGATAGCTCAGCCCGGTGCGCACGCCGGTAAAACTGCCATCCGGAACGCCCGCGGCGAACTGATCGCGCGAGATGCGATAGCGGGTCACATCCAGCACATGGGTGGAATTGCCCACCGACCATTCGCCGAACACCCGCGCGCCCCATTCCTTGCGCTTCTGGATATTCGCGGCATCGGCGCCCCAGCCGTCATAGTCATGTTCGGTCGTCTGGGCGAATGCAGAAACGCCCAGCGCCACCGCATCGGTCAGCGCGTAGCGCGCGCCAAAGGACAGCCGCGTCGCCTCCATCCCGTCGGGTTCCAGCGCCGGGTTCGGCGGCAGGGTATCATAGGCCGAGAACCCCTTGGTGCGGCGATGCGACAGGGTGAAATGCGTCTCGACCCGGTCGGTCTTGTAGCCCAGGCCATAGCGCCCGGCGACCGTGCCATAGCTGCCACCCTCGATGGCGGCCTCCTGGCTCAGCCCGTCCTTCAGCGCCTTGCGGCTGGTGATATTGATCACGCCGCCAACGGCAGAGCTGCCCCAGAGCGCCGATTGCGAACCGCGCAGCACCTCGACCCGGCCGATGTCCGCCGTTGACATGGCGCCGAAATCGAACTCGCTGGCGATCCCGGTCGGATCGTCGACGCGGATTCCATCGACATATACCGCCACATAGCGCGGCTCTGCGCCACGGATGCGCAGGTTGGCGGATGTGCCCGCAGGCCCGGACTGGACCACGCCGACGCCCGGCAGACGCGCCAGATAATCGGACAGTTGCAGATCACCGGCCTTTTCCAGATCCTCGGCCGTGACGACCGACACCGAAAGCCCGGTGCGTGCCAGTTCGGCGGGGGTCCGGTTGGCGCTGAGGACGATTTCGTCCAGCGTGACGACCTGGGCGGCAAGGGGGCTGGCCAGCGCCAGCGGCGCGGCGGCAAGCAAAGTGATGAAAGAGACGGCCTGACGAGGCATGGCAAGTCCTGTTCCGTTGGGCCGGATCGGCCCGGTATGACGTCAAGTCATTGGAAAGGTTGCCCTTCCCGCCGACGGTGAATGCGTCACCATGGGCGGGAGTCCGCCTCCGTCCGCGCACCCCGCGCGTCGGAAAGGTGATCACCTCGGCAGGTCTCCTGGCTTGCGGGTCATCGCTTGGGCCAACCTTCCCGAGGCGGATGCCCCAGTGGTGTGTCTGGCCGTCGCTCACCGCCTACAGTTGCGGGGGCAGCCGCGGATTTGGCCAGATGGCCGGACCGCGTTCCCTTTTCATCCGCCGGGCAGGCCCGGACGGAACCGAAGTGCGCCCTGAATAGGCCAACCGCCCCCCGAGTCAAGGGCGCGTGCGTCGCGAGGGCGGCCCAAACGTGGAATGCGTCTCTTGCGCGACAGGCTCCACCCCAGCCGTCCACCGTGGCGGGAGAGCCGTTCGGCGGGAGCCCTGCCCGGACGCAAGGAGCGCAGGCTACATCCGCACGCCTGGCACACGGCTGGCCTGTGCCACCCAGTCGGCCACCTGCGCCTCGTCCAGCCGCCCGTCCTCGAAGACATGCAGATAGCGCACGTCTGGCTGTTTCGAGGCAACGGGCGGCGGCGGCACAAGACCGGCGCCGGTAAAGAACGCAACCTTCACATAGCGGGTCAGGCAATGCAGCCCCAGGAACCATTCGCCCTGTGCCATCCCGTACAGCGGCGAGTTCCACTTGACCGCCTTGCAGACCTGCGGAACCGTGGCGCTGATGACCGCATCAAGGCGCAGGCAGACATCGCCCTTCCACCCCGGCGCGGCGGCAAGCCAGGCCCGGACCGGCGCCTCGCCATAGCCCTTGGCGATCTGGGGGTTTCCGCCGGACAAAAGGCGTGGTTGCGGTTTTCCGTCGTCGGTCATGAGTGGTCCGCCCTGTGTTGCGGGGGCTTCGGGGTCAGGCCGCCACCGGCTCTGCCACCATGCCATCCACCAGCCGCACGACCCGGTCGCAGCGGTCGGCCAGTTCGCGCGCATGAGTCACGAGGACCAGGGTGGCACCATGCCGGTCCCGCAGGCCGAACAGCAGATCCATGATCGCGGCGCCGTTCACGCCGTCCAGATTGCCGGTCGGTTCATCGGCCAGCAGGATGCGCGGCCGCACCACGGCGGCCCGTGCCAGCGCCACGCGCTGTTGCTCGCCCCCCGACATCTGCGCGGGATAATGTCCGCCACGATGCGCCAGCCCCACCGTCTCCAGTTCGGCCCGTGCACGGTCGAACGCATCCGCCACGCCAGCCAGTTCCAGCGGCACCGCGACATTTTCCAGCGCGGTCATGGTCGGGATAAGGTGGAACGATTGAAACACCACCCCCATATTGGCCATGCGAAAGCGGGCAAGCCGGTCTTCGTCCATCGTCGTCAGATCCTGGCCCAGCGCCAGCACCTGCCCGCCGGTGGCACGTTCCAGCCCGCCCATCAGCATGAGGAGAGACGACTTGCCCGACCCCGAAGGCCCGACCAATCCCAGCGTTTCACCCTGCGCCACGTCCAGCGTGATGCCTTTCAGAATCTCCACTGGCCCGGCATTGCCGTCCAGCGTCAGCCGCGCATCGCGCAAGGAAAGCACCGTGTCGCCCATTACATCCATCCTGTCCGTGGCCCGTTCCGTCCGATATGGGGCGGCGCTGGCGGTTCTCAACCTGTCGCTGGCATTCGGCGCCACGGCTGTGGCTGCGGAACCGCAACGCCTTGTTGCCCTTGGGGACAGCCTGACGCAAGGCTATGGCCTGCCCGAGGGCGATGGTTTCGTGCCGCAACTGGCGAAATGGCTGGCCGATCAGGGGCGGGACGTGGTGATCAACAATGCGGGGGTTTCGGGTGACACGACCGCCGGAGGGCTGTCACGGCTGGACTGGACGCTGGCCGAACCCGCCGATGCCATGATCGTGACCCTGGGCGGCAACGACCTGTTGCGCGGGATCGACCCGGCCAGCAGCAAGGCCAATCTGGACGGCATCCTGACCGCGGCGGCGGTCAAGGGCGTGCCGGTCCTGCTGATGCAGATGGAGGCGCCGGGCAATTACGGCCCCGAATACAAGCTGGCCTTTGACACCATGTACGCCGAACTGGCGCAAAAGCATGGCGCGCTGCTGGGAGAGGTGTTTCTCAAGCCGCTGGTTCGCGGGGAAAGCAATCTGTCGCTGATGCGCGACCTGATGCAGGCCGACGGGATCCATCCCAACCGCGACGGCGTGGCAAAGATCGTCGAGGCCATGGGGCCGCAGGTCATCGAGCTTCTGGACCTCGCGCAGGGTCAGTGAGGCTCTGGCATCCGCCGCGCAGATCGGCAAGGATGCCGCCGATTGACAAAGCGGGGAAACAGGATGCTCGACCGTCTGCGCGCCATCGTCGGCGCGGGCAATGTACTTGCCGGTGCCGACGCCGCAAGCCACAGCCGCGACTGGACCGGCAGCTATACCTGGTCGCCGCTGGCCGTGGTGCGGCCCGGAACCACGCAAGAGGTGGCCGCCGTGATGCGGCTTGCCCATGAGGCGCGGGTGCCCGTGGTGCCGGTGGGGGGCAATACCGGGCTGGTCGGCGGCACCAAGGCGCCTGGACAGTTGATGCTGTCGCTGGAACGGCTGAACCGCATCCGCGCGCTCAAGCCCGAGGCGCGGGTCGTGGTGGCCGAGGCGGGGGTCGTGCTGGCCCGGCTGCATGACGCGGCGGCCGATCACGGGTTGCTGTTGCCCCTGTGGTTCGGTGCGCGCGGATCGGCCATGCTGGGCGGCGCGCTGTCCACCAATGCGGGCGGGTCCAACGTGCTGCGCTATGGGTCTACCCGTGGCCTGTGTCTGGGGCTGGAGGTGGTGCTGCCCGATGGCCGGGTGCTGAACCTGATGCAGGAACTGCACAAGGACAATTCGGGCTATGCGCTCAAGGATCTGTTCATCGGTGCCGAAGGCACGCTGGGCCTGATCACCGCCGCCACGATGAAACTGGTGCCTGCGCCGCGCGCCCATGCCACCGCAACGCTGGCTGCCCCATCGCTGGCGGCCGCGCTGACGCTGCTGAACCGGCTGCAAGAGGTGACGGGCGGGCTGGTCGAAGCCTATGAATTCATGCCCGGTGGCTATATGGACCGTCTGGCGCAGTTGCGCCCCGATCTGGGCCAGCCCTTTGCCGAACGGCATGAGGTGACGATTCTGGTCGAACTGGGCGCCACGGCCCCGCGCGACGCCGAGCCGCGCCCCGATGGCGCGATCCCCGTTGTGGATCTGCTGGAAGAAACCCTCGCCGCCATGATGGACGAGGGCGCCGTACTGGATGCCGTTGTCGCCCGGACCGAGGCACAGCGCGCCGCCATGTGGGCACGGCGCGAGGCGGCGGCGGAACTGGCGCTGACCCGTGGGCCGTTGGTGGATACCGATGTCTGCGTGCCGCTGGACCGGGTGCAGGATTTCCTGCACCGGATGCCCCTGCGCCTTGCTGCGCTGGACGCGGGCGCCACCGATCTGACAGTGGCGCATCTGGGCGACGGCAACCTGCATTACACCGTCTTTCCCAGCACGGCGACGCCCGAACTGCTGGACGCCATCCGCTCGGCCATCGAGGATGTGGTGGCGGAACTGGATGGCAGCTTTTCCGCGGAACATGGCATCGGCCTGTCCAAGCTGGCCTCGATGCGGCGCCGCAAGGATCCGCTGGTGCTGGAGATGATGCAGGCGGTCAAGTCCGCCTTTGATCCGCTGAACCTGATGAACCCCGGCAAGGTGCTGCCGCAAAACCCGGAGGAGACCCGACCATGACCCAGCAAACCCGCCAGATCGTGCTGGCCTCGCGCCCCGAAGCCGAACCCGGACCCGAGAATTTCCGGCTCGAACCCACCACCCTGGCCGATCCCGGCCCTGGCGAGGTGCTGGTACGGGTGATCTGGATGTCGCTCGATCCCTATATGCGCGGACGGATGAGCGCGGCAAAATCCTACGTGCCGCCCATCGAGATCGACGCACCGATGAATGCAGGTTGCGTGGCCGAGGTGATCTCCTCGGGCGATCCGTCGCTTGCGCCCGGCGATGTGGTCTACGGACTGATGCCCTGGGCCGAACATGCGCTGGTCCCCGCGCGCGAGGTCAAGCGGGTGGAACCGGGCGCCGCACCGCTGGCCGCCTGGCTGGGGGTGCTGGGAATGCCGGGCATGACCGCCTGGACAGGGCTGAACCGCATTGCCGCCGCGCAACCGGGCGAAACCATCGTCGTCTCGGCGGCGACCGGCGCCGTCGGCAGCCTTGCCGCGCAACTGGCGCGACGCAAGGGGATGCGGGTAATCGGCGTCGCCGGCGGGGCCGCCAAATGCGCCCGCGCGGTGCAGGAGTATGGCTGCCATGTCTGTCTTGACCACCGCGCCGCCCCCGATGCCCGCACCCTGTCGGACCAGATCAAGGCGGCGGCGCCCGATGGCGTCGATGTCTATTTCGAAAACGTCGGCGGCAAGACTCTGGAGGCGGTGATCCCGCGCATGAATGTCCATGGCCGCATCGCCGTCTGCGGCACGATCGCCTGGTATTCCGGCGTGGACAACCCTCCCCCCCTGCCCCCGGTCTGGCGCACCGTCCTGACCCGGCGCCTGCGGATCGAGGGCTTCATCGTCTTTGACCACTACGCCCATACCCCCGAATTCCTGGCCGAAGTGCAGCCCCTTGTCGCTGCGGGCCAGATCAAATGGCGCGAAACCATCGCCGACGGGCTGGACGCCGCCCCTGCCGCCTTCATGGGCCTGCTGCAAGGCAAGAACGACGGCAAGCAACTGGTCCGCATCGGCGCCGATCCGGGCTGATCCTGGGGCAGCGCCACGGCGGCCGGTGGCCGCGCCGTGGCGCCAGGTTCCACCGCATATCCAACGGGCCCCGCGCGGGGCCCCCAGATCAAAGGCCCGTCATGGACACCCGCCTGACCCAGTTGGAAACCCTTGTCGCGCATCTGACCCGCACGGTCGAGGATCTGTCCGATGTCACCGCCGCGCAGGGCCGCGAGATCGACCGGCTGAAACGCCGCGTCGGCCTGCTGCTGGAACGCGAGGCCGAACGCGAGGCGGATGGCAGCCATGCCATCCCGCTCGCCGACCAGAAACCTCCGCACTGGTAGCCCTTGCACTTCCCTGCCGATGATGGTGCCTTGCGCGCCAAAAGGACGACGCATGGCCAGTTGGCGAACCGGATTGATGCGGGGGCACCGCCTGCCCCCGGTGCTTGCCACATTCGCGCTTGGCGCGGCGGGGGGGCTGGCCGGTTGGGCGGTGGGCCTGCCGCTGGGGGTGCTGCTGGGCGCCATGCTGACAGTCGCGGTGGCCGCCGCGACACGGGTGCATCTTCTGGGCGCCCTGCCGGGCGTTCCGCAGCATTGGCGCAACGCCTTCATCCCCATCATCGGCGTGGCGATCGGGGCCAGCTTTCCGTCCGACTTTCTGGGCCAGGCGCTGCACTGGTGGCCCACTGTCCTTGCGGTATTCGCCTTTGTTCCGCTGGCGCACTGGGTCTCTTACCACATCTACCGCCGCCTTGGGCGGATCGACCCGCCCACCGCGTTCTTTTCGGCCATGCCCGGCGGGTTCATCGAGGCGCTGGACATGGGCGAGGCGCGGGGGGCGGAAATGCAGATGCTGGTCATGCTGCAATTCCTGCGCCTGATCCTGTGCATCGTCCTGGTGCCGCTGCTGTTTTCGCTGGTCACCGGCCATGCCGTCGGCAGCGGATCGGGCAGTGCCATGCCCGGCGCCGATGTCACCCTGACGTTGAGGGATGTGGCCATCCTGACGGCTTCGGGGGTGCTGGGCTATCTGGGCGCGCAGCGGCTGGGCCTTCCGGCGGCGGTGCTGTCGGGGCCGTTGCTGCTGTCGGCGCTGGCCCATGCCTCGGGCTTGACGGCGGCTGCGCCGCCCGGCTGGATGATCGTGCTGACCCAGTGGGTGGTGGGCACATCCCTGGGCACGCGCTTTGCCGGGCTGGAGCCGCGCCGCCTGTGGCTGGCCATGCGCCTGTCGGTGGTGGCCATCGCCGCCTCGTTGCTGCTGGCACTTGGCATTGCGCTGCTGCTGTCGGGGCCGGTCAGCGAACCCGCCTCGGCGGTCATCCTGGCCTTTGCCCCCGGCGGGATCAGTGAAATGGCGCTGGTCGCCATCTCGCTGCACCTGTCGGCAGTCTATGTCACCCTGCATCATCTGGTGCGCATCGTGCTGGCCGTGCTGGTCGCCCGTGCCGCGCTGCGCTTCTTGCCAAAGGATCCCCTGACATGAACGATGCTCCGCTCAAGGGCCTCAAGGTCGTCGAACTGGCCCGCATCCTGGCTGGCCCCTGGATCGGCCAGACCCTGGCCGATCTTGGCGCCGAGGTGATCAAGGTCGAGGCGCCCGAAGGCGACGACACCCGCCGCTGGGGCCCTCCCTTCATCGACCGCCCGCGCGCCGATGGCACGACCGAGCGGGTCGCGGCCTATTTCCACGCGGCCAATCGCGGCAAGACCTCCGTCACCTGCGATTTCGGCAATGCCAGCGATCTGGCCCGCCTCGGGCAGTTGATCGACAGCGCCGATGTGGTGATCGAGAATTTCAAACTCGGCGGCCTGCGCAAGTTCGGGCTGGATCATGCCACGCTCTCGGCCCGCAATCCCGGCCTGATCTATGCCTCTGTCACCGGCTTTGGCCAGACCGGGCCGCGCGCGGCGCAGCCCGGATATGACTTCATGGTGCAGGGACTGAGCGGCATCATGGATCTGACCGGCGACCCCTCGGGCGAGCCGCAAAAGGTCGGCGTGGCCTGGATCGACGTGTTCACCGGGCTCTATGGCGTGATCGCCGTGCAGGCGGCGCTGGCAGAGCGTGCCCGGTCTGGCCTTGGGCAGCACCTGGATCTGTCGCTGATGGATACCGGCGTCGCCGTGCTGGCCAATCAGGCAACGAACTACCTGCTGGGTGGCATGGTGCCGACCCGCCTAGGCAACGCCCATCCGAACATTGTGCCCTATCAGGTGTTTCCTGCCGCCGATGGCCATCTGATCATCGCCTGTGGCAACGACCGGCAATTCGCCGCCCTGTGCCGTGTGCTGGGCTGCGAGGATCTGAGCGTCGCGCCCCCCTATGCCACCAACCCCGCGCGCGTGGCCAACCGCGATGCGCTGATCCCGCTGCTGACGGACCGGACACAGACCCATCCCCGCGCCGCGCTGATTGCCCTGCTGGACAAGGCCGGCGTCCCCGCAGGCCCGATCAACACCGTGGCCGAGGCGCTGGACGACCCGCAGGTCGCCGCCCGCGCGATGCGCGTCGAACCCGAAGGCATCCCCGGCCTGCGCAGCCCGATCCGCTTTTCGCGCAGCCCGCTGATCACGGAAAAGGCCGCACCGGCACTGGGCGAGGGGAGCTGGGCGTTCAAAAGCTAGTCGATCGGCTTCAACCCCGCCTCGATCCGCGCCCGCTGTGGTTCCAGAAATGGCGGCAGCGACAAGCGCTCGCCCAGGCTGTCCAGCGGCTCGTCCACCGTAAAGCCGGGCGTGTCGCTGGCGATTTCGAACAGGGTTCCGCCCGGTTCACGGAAATACAGGCTGCGGAAGTAATACCGCTCGATCTCGCCCGACGACTGGATCCCTTGCGCGGCCAGCCGTTCCGCCCAGGCCCGGATCCCCTGAGCATCCGGTGTGCGAAAGGCGACGTGATGCACGCCGCCCGCGCCCTGCCGCGCCCGTTGCAGGCCGGGATGCACTGCGACATGCACCTCGGCCGCCGCGCCACCCGGCCCCATCTCGAACACATGGACGGCGGCATCCGCCAGATCGTAGGCCCGCACCTCCCGCATGTTCATCACGGTTTCCAGCACCCTGCGTGTCGGCGCCAGATCGTTCACCGAAAGCGTGACCGGCCCCAGCCCGCGAATCTGATGCTCGGGCGGGACCGGACTGCCGTGCCAGGGATGGGCCGGTCCCGCCGCATCAGCCACCAACCGCAGGCGCTGACCTTCGGGGTCCTCGAACTCCAGCGATGCGCGACCGTCCAGAACGCCCCTGTCGCCCTGCGCCAGTCCGGCCTTGCGCAGCCGGTCGGCCCACCAGTCCAGACTGTCAGGGGCCACGCGCAGGCCGGTGCAGACAACAGACCGGCTGCCCCGCCGCTCCGGCCCCGTCGGCCAGTCGAAAAAGGTGATGTCGGTCCCCGGACTGGCCAGCCCATCGGCATAGAACAGATGCCACGCGCTGGTATCGTCCTGGTTGACCGTCTTTTTCACCAGCCGCAGCCCCAGTGTTTCGGTGTAGAACCGCTTGTTGCCGCTGGCATTTGCGGTGATTGCCGTCAGATGATGGATCCCCTGCAATTCCATGATGTCCTCCTCGCCCTGAAACACGTCCCGATCTGCGCCGCGCCTGCCTGCGCGCATACTGTCGGGGTCAACGCCGATCCCCCCTGACACGTTCCACGCCCTGGCCTGCTCCAGAGGCGCGCGGTGCGGGAGATGCAGCGCACGCCGCCTTCCGCGCCGCAGTTCAGCCCTCGGCCGGATATGGCGCCGCCGCCAACCAGCGGGCGGCAAGGGTGGCGTCCTCGCGCGTCAGCTCATGCCCTGCGGCCAGCACCTGCGCAGTCACCTCGGCCCCCGCCGCGCGCAGGGCGGTTTCCAGCGGCGGCGCGAGACGGCCATAGGGATCCTCGGCCCCGGTCAGCATCAGCGCGCGCGTGCCGGTCAGGTCGGGCGCGGGCGGATCTTCCAGCGGTTGCAGCCCTCGCAGCAGGACGGCCGTGCGGACAACGCCGGGACGAAGTTGAAGAATCGCCGCCAATATATTGGCTCCATTGGAGTATCCAACAAACGCCATTCTCGCGTGATCCAGCCCGTAGCCTTTCACCGCCTCTGCAACAAATGCCGCGAACGCCATGGATTCAAAGGAAATATCCTGCTGATCATAGCGCGTGGCATCAAAGCGGCGGAACCAGCGGTTCACCCCTTCCTCGGTGGACCGGCCACGCACCCCCAGCAACGTGGCACGCGGCGCGATCTGGTGAGCCAGCGGCATCAGATCCGCCTCGTTGCCGCCCGTTCCGTGCAGCAGCACAAGCGTCGATCCGTCCGGGTTCTGCGGGCGATGGAAACGGTGGACGAACGGCAGATCGCGCATCGGAAACCGCTCCTCGCCCGGCAAGGCGAATTGCGGCAGCATGACCCGCAGGTCGTCGGCCCGCCCCGCCGCCTCGGGCGGAATCATCAGGATCCGGCCCAGCCGGTCGGCGGGTTCATCCACCGCCATGCCGGGGCCATCGGTGGCATATTCGATCAGTGTGTGCCCCGGTTCCCGCACATACAGCGACAGGAAGTACTTGCGGTCATGCACCTGGGTCGGCCCATGATCCTTCAGCGCAAGCCGCATGGCCCGGACCGCTGCCGCATCCGGGGCGCGGAACGCCACATGGTCGGCCACACCCGCGCCGGGGATAGAGGGCACAAAACCCGCCGAGGCCCGCAGATCCACCACATCGCTTTGCGATTCCATGCGCTGGAACGGGCCTTCGACCGCTGCGGCACGATAGCCGAACCGCGTCAGGAAGCTGGCCGTCTCTTGCGGTGTATCGGTCAGGATGGTCACGCCCCGGATCCGCATCGGCCCGTCGCCGACACCCACCAGCTTGACGATCATCCCGTCCGGGTCGGTCAGGCGCAGCACCGGCTCGCCGAATTCCCGCACCGGCCCGTGCACCGGCACATGCGCCGACAGGGCGCGCGTCAGCCAGTCGCCGATACTGGCCACCGGCACGCGCAGCGCCAGTTCCGACACCTGCCCCAGCCCGGTGCGCCCGCGCCCCGCCATCGGCCAGACCAGAAAGCTGACCAGAGTACCGGGGCTGCCCGCGGCATCGCCCCAAAACAGGTGCAACTGCTCGGCATCCTCGTAGCCGCCGGTTTGCTTGACCAGCGACAGCCCGAGGAATCCGGCATAGAAATCGACATTCGCCTGCGCGTCCGCAGTCAGCCCGGTGACGTGATGAATGCCTGTGGTCATGTGCGGCCCCT
Source organism: Gemmobacter megaterium (assembly GCF_900156815.1). Taxonomy (GTDB): domain Bacteria; phylum Pseudomonadota; class Alphaproteobacteria; order Rhodobacterales; family Rhodobacteraceae; genus Wagnerdoeblera; species Wagnerdoeblera megaterium. Next base: position 191,648 of record NZ_FTOT01000001.1, on the reverse strand, counting down.
TCTTGTCTGCCGCCCCTTGCGGCCCCCGTCGCCCAGCGGCGCAGGCGTGCCCCGCGCCTGATCGCCTTACGGATCGCCCGACCATACGCCGGTTCGGCCTGACAGGTGGCGAAAAATGCAGCACCGCCGCAGCATTTCGCCACAGCCCCGGAAAATGCAGGAGTCCAGCCCTTGACGGGGGTCCGGTTCGGATCCATCTGCGTGTGAATGAACGTTCACTCCCGCCCCAAAGGGTGCCCTGCCCAATGACCCATCTTGCGCCGCTTGACGCCCAGGCCCAGCCTCCCACCCCGCGCGAGGCAGAGATCCTCGATGCGGTGCGGCATGTCTTTGCCGAAAAGGGGTTCGATGGCGCGTCGATGCAGGAACTGGCGCGGGCTGCGGGCATGAGCGTCGGCAACTTCTACCGCTATTTCCCGTCCAAGGCCGCCATGGTCGAGGAACTGATCCGCCATGATCTGAAAGATGTCGAGGCGCATTTCGCCCGCGTCGCCTCGGCGCCCGATCCGCTGGCCACATTGCGGATCGCCCTGGCGGAACGGGTGCGCAACTATGCCGAAATGTGCACCGATGCCCCGTTGCGGGCCGAGATCACCGCCGCCGCCTTGCGCAAACCCGAACTGGCCATCGTCGTGGGACGTGTGGAACGCGAGATAACCACCTACCTGGTCCGCGCCTTCGGCACGGCCACCGGGCTGGATTTCGATACGGCCTGGCAGCGGTTTGCCGCCCATGCCCGCCTGATCGTGCTGCTGGTCAAGGCCTGCACCACGCGCCTGCGCATCGGCGATGTCGATGGCGAGGCCCTGACCGTCCTGATCCTGCGCCAGATCGACAGCCTGCTCGACGAGGTCGCCGCCGCCCGCCCGGAGACATCCCGCACATGACACCCCGTTCCATTCCCAGTATCGCGCTTGTTCTTGTCATGGCCACTGTGGGGCACGCCCCGCAGGCCGTGCTGGCCGAAACCGCAACCGCGCTGGCCGCCGGGGCACCGGCCCCGGTGCTGCCCGCGATCACCGTGTCGCCGGTCAAGGTGGCATCGCTGTCCGACCGCATCTTTGCGGGCGGGCTGGTGCAGGCGCTGGAAACCGTTCAGGTGGCGCCCCTGATCGAAGGCCAGCCGATTGACGCGCTGCTTGCCGATGTCGGAGACCGGGTGGCCGAGGGCCAGGTGCTGGCGCGGCTGTCCAAGACCACGCTTGACCTGAACCGCAGCCAGTTGCTGGCCTCTGTCGCGGCGGCCCGCGCCACCGTGGCCCAGGCCGAGGCGCAGGTGCTGGAGGCCGAAGCCTCCTCGGACGAAGCACGGCGGGTCGCCGATCGTGCCCGCGCCCTGCGCGAGGGTGGCAATGCCAGCCAGGCCGCGCTGGATCAGGCGCAGACCAGTGCCATGGCCGCGACGGCCCGTGTCACCGTGGCCCGCCAGTCGCTTGAAGCCGCGCGGGCGCAGTTGACCAGCACCGAGGCCCAGTTGGCGAATGTCGAACTCAACCTCAACCGGACCGATGTGGTGGCCCCGGTGGCCGGGGCGATCGTGGCCCGCAACGCGCAGGTCGGCGCCATCGCATCGGCCGCAGGTCAGCCGATGTTCACCTTGATGCGCGACGGCGCGCTGGAGCTGCGGGTAGAACTGGCAGAGCGCGACCTGATCCGCATCGCACCGGGGCAAACGGCGCAACTGCGCGTCGCCGGTGCGTCGCGGGTGCTGTCCGGCACGGTGCGTCTGGTCGAACCGACGGTTGATCAGGCCACGCGGCTGGGCCATGCCCGGATCCGGCTGGAGGAGCCCGGCATCCTGGTTTCCGGCATGTTTGCCGATGCCGAAATCCTGGTGGCGCGGCGCATGGGCCTGGCCGTGCCTGTCACCGCAGTCAGCACGGACCCTGCCGGGGCAACCGTGATGCGGGTCGATGCGCAGGGCCATGTGTCCCGCGTGACGGTCGAAACCGGCATCCGCGACGGCGGCATGGTCGAGATCGTGTCGGGCCTGACCGGCGGCGACCGCGTTGTGACCAAGGCAGGCGCCTTTGTGCGCGATGGCGACCGGGTCAACCCGGTTCTGGCCGCAACCAACTGAGGGCGCCATGAATTTTTCCGCCTGGGCCATCCGCAACCCTGTCGCCCCGATCCTGGCCTTTGTGATCCTGATGCTGCTGGGGTGGAATTCGTTCAACACCCTGCCGATCACGCGCTTTCCCAACATCGACGTGCCGCTGGTTTCTGTCACCGTCCCGCAGACCGGCGCCTCGCCGGTCGAGATGGAAAGCCAGATCACCAAGGAAATCGAGGATGCCGTCGCCGGGATCGCCGGGGTCAAGAACATCTATTCCAAGGTCACGGACGGCGTGTCCACCACCTCGGTCGAATTCCGCATCGAGATCCCGACCGACAAGGCGGTGCAGGACACCAAGGATGCCATCGACCGGATTCGCGGCAACCTGCCCGCCAGCGCCGATGACCCCGTGGTCGCCCGGATCGACGTCGAAGGGGCGCCGATCCAGTCCTTTGCGGTGTCGGCCCCCGACATGACCATCGAGGAACTGAGCTGGTTCGTCGAGGATACCGTCAAGCGCGCCCTTCAGGGCCAACCCGGCATCGGCCGGATCGACCGCTATGGCGGCGCCGACCGCGAGATCCGTATCGAGCTTGATCCGGTCAAGCTGAACAGCTGGGGCGTAACCGCCCAGGCGGTCAGCCAGCAGTTGCGCCTGACCAATACCAACCTTGGTGCAGGCCGCGCCGAAGTGGGCGTCAGCGAACAGGCGATCCGCACCCTTGGCAACGCCGACACCGTCGAGAAACTGGCACAGACCACCATCGCCGTCGGTGGCGGGCGCCATGTGCGCCTGTCCGATCTGGGCGAGGTCAGGGACACCTACGAGGAACTGCGCAGCTTTTCACGCTTCAACGGCGATCAGGTGGTGACATTCGCGGTCTACCGCGCCAAGGGCGCCTCCGAGGTCACGGTCGCCGAGACGGTCGGCAAACAGTTGGACCTGCTGCGCGAGAAACACCCCGACGTGGCAATCTCGCTGGTCGATGACACGGTGTTCTATACCTATGGCAACTATGAAAGCGCGCTGCACACCCTGATGGAAGGCGCCTTGCTGGCCGTGCTGGTGGTCTTTGCCTTCCTGCGCAACTGGCGGGCCACGCTGATCGCTGCGGTGGCACTTCCGCTGTCGGCGGTGCCGACCTTCTGGGTGATGGACCTGCTGGGGTTTTCGCTGAACCTCGTGTCCTTTCTGGCGATCACCCTGGCGACCGGCATTCTGGTTGACGATGCCATCGTCGAGGTTGAAAACATCGCCCGGCACATCCGCATGGGAAAGACCCCGTTCCGCGCCGCGATGGAGGCCGCCGACGAAATCGGCCTTGCCGTCATCGCCACCACCTTCACCATCATCGCGGTCTTTGCCCCCGTCAGCTTCATGCCAGGGATTCCGGGGCAGTATTTCCGGCAGTTCGGCATGACGGTGGCGATCTCGGTGTTCTTCTCGCTGCTGGTCGCGCGGCTGATCACGCCGATGATGGCCGCCTATCTGATGCGCGACAAGGACGCCGCCCATGACGACGACCACAAGGACGGGCTGATCATGCGCGGCTATCTGCGCTTTGTCCGCACCTCGACCTCGGGCCGCCTGCTGTGGATCCCCGCGCGCTATCTGACCTTGCTCACCGGCATCGTGGTGCTGATCATCTCGGTGCATTTCATGCTCAAGGTACCCGGCGCCTTCATGCCCCCCGAGGATGTCAGCCGCATCTCGGTCAGCGTCGAACTGCCCCCCGGCACCACGCTTGAGGAAACCGACCGCACCACCTCTGCAATGGTGCGCGCCATCGCCGATGTCGAAGGGATCGAGAGCATCTATGTTCTGGGCGGCGCCTCGCCCAAAGGTGACATGGACGTGCGCCGCGCCTCGATCACCGTGGTTCTGGAACGGCTGGACCACCGGCTGAGCTACCGGCTGAGCACCGTTGCGCAGGGCCTGCCATTGGTCGGCCACATGATCCCGGCCATGGAGAGCCACGGACGCATCCGCCCGCAGAATGTGATCGAGGCCGAGATCTTCGACCGGCTGGCCCAGATCCCCGATTCCCGCTCGATCAAGCTGAACGACCGCGGCGAACGCGACATCTCCTATTCCATCCTGTCGCAGAACGAGGCCGATCTGTCCGAGGCGGTGCGGCGACTGGAGGAGGCGCTGTCCGGCGATCCGCTGCTGGCCAATGTGTCGTCCGAAGGTGCACTGCCACGGCCGGAACTCCAGATCACCCCCCGGCTTGACGAAGCGGCGCGGCTGGGCATCACCACCGCCGCGATTGCCGAAGCGGTCCGCGTCGCCACCATCGGCGATCAGGATGCCGCGCTGGCGAAACTGTCGATCGACAACCGTCAGGTGCCGATCCGCGTCCGGCTGAACGATGTTGCGCGATCCGACATTGCCCGGATCGGCGCGCTGCGCGTGACCAATGGCGCGGGGGTCTCGGTGCCGCTGCTGGCCGTGGCCGACATCACCATTTCGCAAGGCCCGGCCCTGATCGACCGGATGAACCGCGAACGCCGCGCCACCATCGGGGCGAATCTGCCGGTGGGCGTGGCACTTGGCACTGCAACCGACCGTTTCATGGAACTTGTCAGCGGGGTGGAATTGCCGGCATCGGTGCGGGTGGCCAAGGCGGGCGACGCCGAAATCCAGGACGAACTGATGGTCAGCTTTGGCAATGCCATGATCATGGGTCTGCTGTTCGTGCTGTCGGTGCTGATCCTGCTGTTCAAATCGGTGATCCAACCTTTCACCATCCTGCTGTCGCTGCCGCTGGCCATCGGCGGGGTGGCGGCGGCGCTGATCCTGACCAATTCGGCGCTGTCGATGCCGGTGTTGATCGGAATGCTGATGCTGATGGGGATCGTCACCAAGAACGCCATCCTGCTGATCGACTTTGCCATCGAGATGCGCAATCAGGGGCTGGACAGGCTGAAAGCGGTCATCGAGGCCGGGCACAAGCGCGCCCAGCCCATCGTGATGACCTCGATCGCCATGTCGGCAGGAATGCTGCCTTCGGCGCTTGGCGTCGGGGAAGGCGGGGCATTCCGCGCGCCGATGGCCACGGCGGTGATCGGCGGCATCATTGTCTCTACCGTGCTCAGCCTGGTTGTCGTCCCGGCCTTCTACCTGATCATGGACGACCTCTCGCGCCTGATCGCGCGGCTGTTCAGTGGCATCATCGGCCCCAGGGAGGCCGAGGCCGAAACCCTGCCCCCCGAAGAGCTTTCGCGCCGCGTGGTCGAAGCCGATGCCGAACGGGCGGGCCTTGCCGCGCGTCTGGATCGGGTGGAACAGACATTGCACCCACCGACCAAGACCCTGACCGCGGCCGCAGAATAGCGCCCTGTGGCCGATTGCCACAACACCGCGCCGGGCGGCGATGTGCCGCCCCGCCGCCCCCACAAACGGCGTGACGCAGGCAGGACGGGCCGGGGCCGCAGGATCGCTGCCCCGGCCTGTCCTCATTCGCTCTGACAGACCTGTCCTTTGACGGCACGGCGTGCGCAGGCGTCATGCAAAGGGGCGCGGAAAGGCCCCTGCCCGCCAAGCCCTGGCCCGGCCTACGGCCCCATGCAAACGCAAAAGGCGCCCCGCTGGGGGCGCCCTGTCAGGTCAAGCGACCCGCTTGTCTCAGGCCGAAGCTTCGGTGATGAACTTCACCGCATCGCCAAAGGTCTGGATGGTCTCGGCAGCGTCATCCGGGATTTCGATCCCGAATTCTTCCTCGAAGGCCATCACGAGTTCAACCGTGTCAAGGCTGTCCGCGCCCAGATCGTCGATGAACGAGGCGTTCTCGACAACCTTGTCTTCTTCGACGCCAAGGTGTTCGACAACGATCTTCTTCACGCGGTCCGCGATGTCGCTCATGGTTCTTCCTCTCTAGGGCGGGCCGCGCCCGCTGTCTGTCCCATATCGTCCGCAGGGCCGGTGATTGCAACTCCGGGGAGTCACCTGCGATCCGGCAGGGCTATAGCATGTTCGCCGGGCGCCGCAAACTGTTTCCGCCGCCCTGCGGCATGGTTACACCATGGCCATGCCGCCATTCACATGAAGTGTCGCCCCTGTAACATAAGCGGCTTCCGGGCTTGCAAGATAAAGAACGGCGGCGGCGATTTCCCGCGCATCGCCCATCCGCCCGGCGGGGATTTGTTGCAGGATGCGGCCTTTCTGCTCGTCGTTCAGCTTGTCGGTCATCGCCGTGGCGATAAAGCCCGGCGCCACGCAGTTGACGGTGATCCCGCGGCTGGCCACCTCTTGCGCCAGGGATTTGGACATGCCGATCAGCCCGGCCTTGGAGGCGGCATAATTGCCCTGCCCCGGATTGCCGGTGACCCCGACGATGGACGTGACCGATACGATGCGGCCCCAGCGCGCCTTCATCATGCCGCGCATCACGCCGCGCATCAGCCGGAAGCTGGCGGTCAGGTTCACATCCAGCACCGATTGCCATTCGTCATCCGACATCCGCATGAACAGATTGTCGCGGGTGATGCCGGCATTGTTGACCAGAATGTCGACGCGCCCGCCCATCAGCTCGGCCGCCGCCTTGGGCAGTTCCTCGACCGAGGCGCTGTCCGAAAGGTTGCAGGTGGCATAATGCGCACGCTCACCCAACTCGTCCTTGAGCGCGACCAGCGGGTCGATGCGGGTTCCGGACAGCGTGACCGTGGCCCCTGCCGCGTGCAAGGCACGGGCCACCTCGGCACCGATGCCACCCGAGGCGCCGGTGATCAGCGCGGTCTTGCCGGTAAGGTCGAACATGGGATCCTCCGTGAGGGTTTTGACTGTGTTAGCCGGTCGGGCGCGCGCGCTCAACCTTGATGGGGAGGAAGGGGGGTCCTCGGACCCCCCTCTGCGGCCAAGGCCGCATTCACCCCCCGAGGGTATTTGGGGCAAGATGAAAGCGATCAGGGCAGGTCCGGCGCGTCGATGCCCAGCCGAGAGGTCAGTGCGGCAAGCGTGGCGCGGTGGCCATTCGACCAGTCGGCAGCGCGGGCGGCGAAAAGTTCTGCCTGGCTGCGCAGGATCAGCCCGTCGGAGAGGATCTTGAGGTGATTGGCGCGCAGCGTTTCGCCAGAGGAGGTGATGTCGGCAATCGCCTCGGCGGTCAGGTTGCGCACGGTGCCTTCGGTGGCGCCCTGGCTGTCGACCAAGCGGTATTCGGCCACCCCGGCCTCGCGCAGGAAGTCGCGCACGAGGCGGTGGTATTTGGTGGCGATGCGCAGGCGCTGGCCATGGCGGGCGCGGAACTGGGCCGCCACAGCATCGAGATCGTCCAGCGTATCGACATCAATCCAGCAGGTCGGCACGGCGATGATCAGATCGGCAAAGCCAAAGCCCAGCGGCGCCACTTCGGCCACCTGTTGCGGCCAGTCGGCCAGCTTTTCGCGGATCAGGTCGGTGCCGGTGACGCCAAGATGGATGCGCCCCGCTGCCAGTTCGCGCGGGATCTCGCCTGCGGACAACAGGACAAGCTGCACATCGTCAATCCCGTCGACACGACCGGAATATTCACGCTCGTCCCCCGAGCGGGTCATGGTGATGCCGCGCGCGCCGAACCAGTCGAAGGTCTTGTCCATCAGCCGCCCCTTGGACGGCACGCCGATCTTGAGGCTCATGCGGGGGCCCCTTTGAGGCTGGCGACAACGCCGGGCCGGATGATACCGCCCACGGCCGGAATCTCGCGGCCCTGTCCCAGCACGCGGGTCAGCGCGTCATAGCGCCCGCCGCTGGCCACCGGGGGCAGGCCGGGACGGTCGGAATGAAAGGAAAAGACAAAGCCGTCGTAATATTCCAGCGTCGTGCGTCCGTGATTGGGCTCGAACGTCACCTGGCTGAGCCAGACGCCAGCCTGTTCCAGCGCGGCAAGCCGGGTTGCCAGCCGGTCGACGGCGGGGCGGATGGCGGGCATGTCGACGCCAAGATCCATCAGGCGTTCCAGCGCCGCGGGCGCGGGGGCCGAAAGGCGCAGCAGATCGTCGATCAGATCCGCCTCGCGCGCCGGGATGTTGGGCGTGGCCGCATCTTCCAGCAGCGCAGTGGCGCGTTCGGCAATTTCCCATGGGTCGCGCAGGCCAAGCGCCGGCCCCGCCTGGGCCATGAGATCGGCAGGGCGGCCAGTGGCGAGCCGTTCCAGCAGTTTCAGCCGCGCAGGAGGGGCAGGCACGCAGCCCGCATACCGATCCAGCAGCGCGCGAAAGCGGCGCGGCCGCCAGATGTGGCGCATCAGCGCGGCCTTGCGGCGGGGCGTGGCCGACAGCCCGTCCACCGCCGCGACCAGAAGGCCGATGTCGCCCATCGCGGCGCGCGGGCGCAGGGGGGTCAGCAGATCGTCGAACAGGGCAAAGACCTCGGCCTCGACCGTTTCGGGGGTGTCGCGGGCGAACACCTCATAGCCGACCTGAAGATACTCGCTGGCGCGGGGGCCTGCGTGATCCTGACGGCGAAACACCTCGCCCATATAGCAATAGCGCGCGGGATCGGCGCCATGGGCCATGTGCATCTGCACCACGGGCACGGTGAAATCCGGGCGCAGCATCATTTCGCCGCGCAGCGGATCCCATGTCACATAGGCGCGGCTGCGGATATCCTCGCCATACAGATCCAGCAGCGTATCGGCCGGTTGCAGGATGTCGGTTTCCACCGGCTGCGCCCCGGCCTGTTGAAAGGCGGTGAACAGGCGCGCAGCCTCGGCGCGGGCGGCGGGGCTGATGGGCATGGCTCAGCCTTCCAGCATCTGGCGCACGGCGGCGACCAGATCGGACCGGGGGATTTCGACCTGGGCGGGGCGGTCCTTCCATTCCTCCAGCGTGGCCGACTGCGCGATCCTGGCGCCCAGGATCAGATCCTTGAGCACGACCACACCGCGCGACGCCTCGTCCGTGCCCTGGATCACGGCAACGGGGCTTGCGCGTTTGTCGGCGTATTTCAACTGGTTGCCGAATTGCTTGGGGTTGCCCAGATAGACCTCGGCGCGGATGCCTGCGTTGCGCAGATCGGCGGCCATGGCGAAATAGTCGGCCATACGGTCGCGGTCCATCACGGTGACAACGACCGGGCCGGGGGCCGGAGCCTCGGCCCGCCCCTTGGCGCGCAGGGCCGCAAGCAGCCGGTCCACCCCGATGGACACGCCGGTGGCCGGAACGGCCTGCCCGGTGAACCGCTTGACCAGATCGTCATAGCGCCCGCCCCCGGCGACCGAGCCGAACTGGCGTTTGTTGCCCTTATCGTCGAGGATCTCGAAGGTCAATTCCGCCTCGAACACCGGGCCGGTGTAGTAGCCAAGGCCACGGACGACGGACGGGTCGATGACGATGCGGTCGGGGCCGAAGCCTTGGGCATCGAGGAGGGCGGCGATGGTTTCGAGTTCCTGGACGCCTTCGAGGCCACGAACAGATTGTGCTAGCAAGCTTCTCAAGCCGGAGATCGTTTCGGCATTTGTCGGGAGCCGTTGCATCAAAAAGGTCGTTACAGACAAAGCCTGCAAATAGTTAAGACCAGCCCCTTGAGTGAAATCCCCGGATGCGTCCTCGCGGCCATCCATGAGTAACTTCTCGACGCCCGACTCACCCAGACGATCAAACTTATCAATTGCGCGCATCGCAATACCACGTTCTGCGGCATTGTAGCTTGGGTCGTTGAGGTCGAGCAAACCCACGCTCTCCATCAAACCGTCAAGAATCTTCCTGTTGCTGACCCGAACAACATAGTCCCCGCGCTCAATCCCCACCGCTTCCAGCGCATTGGCCAGCATGGCGCAGATCTCGGCATCCGCCGCCACGGACGGCGCGCCGACCGTATCGGCATCGCATTGATAGAACTGCCGGAACCGCCCCGGCCCCGGCTTTTCGTTGCGCCAGACCGGGCCCATGGCATAGCGGCGGTAGGGCGTGGGCAGGTCGTTGCGATACTGCGCCGCGACGCGCGCCAGCGGCGCGGTCAGGTCATAGCGCAGGGCCAGCCAATCCTTTTCGTCTTCCTGCCAGGCGAAGACACCTTCGTTCGGGCGGTCAACGTCGGGTAGGAACTTGCCCAAAGCCTCGACCGTTTCCACGGCCGATGTTTCCAGCGCCTCGAACCCATGCAACTGATAGACCTTGGCAATGGCGTCGAGCATCGCTTTGCGCTCGGTCACTTCCGCACCGAAATAGTCGCGGAACCCCTTGGGGGTTTCAGCGCGCGGGCGGCGGGGGGCCTTTTCCTTGGACATGGGGCCTCGCTTGGGCATGGGGTCAGGTGCTGCGGGCTTAGCGGATGGGGCGCCGGGGGGCAAGCGGCGCTCCGCCCAGATGGGCCAGCACCGAGCGGGCCGCGCGCAGGCCCGGCGGCGCGCGCCCCTGCCCCAGCCGGTCCATGGTCAGCGCCATGGCCTGCGCCTGGGCCGCGCGCGCCGCTCCGTCGGGGATCAGCGCGGCCAGCGCGGGGGCGATCAGATCAGCGCGGCAGCGCGGGCCAAGGAATTCCGGCACCGTGCGGCTGTCGGCCACCAGATTGACCAGCGTCACCGTATCGACCCGCAACAGACGGGAAATCAGCACGCGGCTGAGCCAGTTCATGTCATAGGCGATGACCATGGGCACGCCATTGGCCGCCAGTTCCAGCGACACGGTGCCCGAGGCCGCCAGCGCCACCCGCGCCCCGGCAAAGGCCGCGCGCTTGTCCGCCGCATCGGTCACGATCCGCGGGGAGCGGGGCCAGCCTGCGGTCAGGTCGCGCACCAGCCCTTCGACCCCCCGGACGGTTGGCAGCACGACCGGCAGGTCAACCTCGTGCAGCACCTGCCCGATCACCGGGGCCAGCCGCGCCACTTCGCCCCGGCGCGAACCGGGCAACGCCAGCAGCCAGGGCCGGTCCAGCCCCTGGGCGGTGGCAAAGCGCGCCACCTCGGCGGCATCCGCCACCGGCTCGGCCACCACGGGATGACCGACGAAATCGCAGGTCATGCCCGCCGCCTGCATAAGGGGCGGTTCGAACGGCAGCAGCGCCAGCACGTGATCCACCACCTGCGCCATCTTTGCCGCCCGCCCCGGCCGCCAGGCCCAGACCGACGGCGCGACATAATGGATGGTGCGAAATCCGGGCCGTGCCGCCCGCACGATCCGCGCCACACGCAGGCAGAAATCCGGGCTGTCGATGGTGATCAGCGCGGCGGCGCCACTGTCCAGCACCGCCTGTGCAGTCTGGGCGATACGGCGCTTGAGATGGAGGTATTTGGGCAGCACCTCGGCAATGCCCATGACCGACAGTTCCTCCATCGGGAACAGGCTGGACAGTCCTTCGGCCTCCATCAACGGGCCGCCCACGCCGGCAAATTCGACCGGCTCCAGCGACCGCAGCCCCGCCATCAGCGCGCCGCCCAGACGGTCGCCCGATGGCTCGCCCGCGATCAGGAACAGCTTCATGGCTCGCGCGACCACAGGAACAGGCCCAGCCGCTCCGCCTCGGCCAGCAACTCCTCGCGGTCCAGCAACAGCACGCCGCCCGCCTGCCAGGCCACCCCGGCCAAGCCTGCGGCGGCGGCCTTGCGCACCGTTTGCGGGCCAAGCGCGGGCAGATCGGCGCGGCGGTCCTGCCCCGGCTTCGGGGCCTTGTAGATCACGCCGCGCGCGCCCTGAGGGCGCAGACGGCCCGCCGTCGCGGCGACCCAGTCCAGCATGGCATCGGTGCCCGGCAACGATTCGGCCGCCAGACACAGCCCCCCCGCGACCACACAGCCCTGCCCCACGTCCACGGCGCCCAGGGCCGCGACAATCGCCGCCGCGCGCGCCACGTCGCGCTCGTCCGCGGGCTGGGGGCGTATCGCGCCCAGAATACCCGGACCGGGGATCAGCTCCGGAGCAACGCGGTCAATGCCCAGCACCTCCAGCCCCGATTCCTCGATCACCGCGATCACCTCGCGCAGGGTGGCATCGTCGCCCGCCTGCATGGCCCCCAGCAGACGCGGCACCAGTTGTGCAGTGGCCGGATCGAACAGGGCGGGGTCCAGCGACGGGCGGGTCATCGCCCCCGCCAGCACCACCCCGGTCACATCGCGTTCGGCAAGGTGGCGCAGGAACGGCACCAACCGTTCGAACCGGAACCGTTCGGCAGGCAGGTCAACCGCAACCCCTTCGGGGGCAAAGACCTCTGCGCGTCCCAGCGCTACCGCCACCGCACCCGGCAACGCCCCGGCCCCTGCAATGATCGCTATCCGTCCCATGCCAACCGCCTGCTGCTGTGTGCACCCCCCTGACGGTGCCATCAGGGCCGGGGGCTGCACGATCATGGGCCGCGATGACCACCAGGATCCCGAGGGATCCGGCGCGCTGCCATCTCCGGCCAGACCGGACTATCGCCGATGGCACAGGCGGGCGCAAGGCAGCGCCCCATGCCACGAACGGCGCCGCCCCCGCGAACGACCGCAGGAAAATCGTGGCTTGCCCGTCCGGGGCGGAGCCGTTGCGCCCGGTCGTCCCTGCCGGTACCATAGGGACCAACCGCAGGGATCCCCCGCGCGCGGCAGGCGCACGGCAGGTGTGGCTGCGGCGGCCAGATGGGGGGTCCAGCCCGGTCGCATCGCCTGTCCGAGGGTCACGGCAAGATCGGGCTGGATTTTCGGCATACAATTGCATACAAGGCTCTCGACTCCCTCCCCGCCGCCGGGGACAGGATCCCAGCACGACCGATCAGCCAGGAGGCCGCAGATGACCGTGACCGTCGGACATGACAGCCAGAAGACCCGCAAGACCCTTGTGGTCGGCGGAAAATCCTATGCCTATTACTCCATCCCCGCAGCCGAGGCCGCCGGTCTGGGAGAGTTCTCGAAACTCCCCGCCGCGCTGAAAGTGGTGCTGGAAAACATGCTGCGGTTCGAAGACGGCAAGACCGTCTCGGTCGGCGACATCAAGGCATTTTCGGACTGGGGCAAGATGGGGGGCAAGAACCCGATCGAGATCGCCTATCGCCCCGCCCGCGTGCTGATGCAGGACTTCACCGGCGTTCCCGCCGTGGTGGATCTGGCCGCCATGCGCGACGGCATCATCGGCCTGGGGGGCAACCCGCAAAAGATCAACCCGCTGAACCCGGTCGATCTGGTCATCGACCACTCGGTGATGATCGACGAATTCGGCAATCCGCGCGCCTTCCAGATGAACGTCGATCTGGAATATGAACGCAACATGGAACGCTACCAGTTCCTGAAATGGGGCCAGGGCGCGTTCAACAACTTCCGCGTGGTGCCGCCCGGCACCGGCATCTGCCACCAGGTGAACCTGGAATATCTGGCCCAGACCGTCTGGACCGATACCGACCAGGACGGCAATCTGGTTGCCTACCCCGACACGCTGGTCGGCACCGACAGCCACACCACCATGGTCAACGGCCTGGCCGTTCTGGGCTGGGGCGTCGGCGGGATCGAGGCCGAGGCCGCGATGCTGGGCCAGCCGGTCTCGATGCTGATCCCCGAGGTCGTCGGCTTCAAGCTGACCGGCAAGATGGTCGAAGGCACCACCGCCACCGACCTCGTGCTCAAGGTCGTGCAGATGCTGCGCAAGCATGGCGTGGTGAACAAATTCGTCGAATTCTACGGCGAAGGGCTGGACCACCTGCCGCTGGCCGACCGCGCGACGATTGCCAACATGGCCCCGGAATACGGCGCCACCTGCGGCTTCTTCCCGATCGATGACGAAACGCTGCGCTACCTGCGCAACACGGGGCGCGACGAGGACCGCATCGCGCTGGTCGAAGCCTATGCCAAGGAAAACGGCTTCTGGCGCGGCCCGGACTATGACCCGGTCTACACCGCGACCCTGCATCTGGACATGGCAGAGATCGTGCCGGCCATTTCGGGACCGAAACGCCCGCAGGACTATCTGCCGCTGACCGACAGCGCCCGCACCTTCTACAAGGTGGTGGCCGATTACCGCGGCATCGACCTGTCGCCTGACGCGCAGGAGATGGGGGCCGAAGGCGGCGCCATCGTCGCCCCGCCCAAGGATGTGCGCAAGGTCGTTCCGGTCGAAGGCACGGACTACAGCGTCACCGACGGGTCGGTCGTGATCGCGGCAATAACCTCGTGCACCAACACCTCGAACCCCTATGTGATGATCGGGGCCGGTCTGGTGGCCCGCAAGGCGCGCGCGCTGGGTCTGAACCGCAAGCCCTGGGTGAAAACCTCGCTGGCACCGGGATCGCAGGTCGTGGGCGCCTATCTGGAGGCCGCCGGTCTGCAAGAGGATCTGGACGCCATCGGCTTCAACCTCGTCGGCTATGGCTGCACCACCTGCATCGGCAACTCTGGCCCGTTGGGCGATCCTGCCATTTCCAAGGCGATCAACGAGAACGATCTGGTCGCGGCGGCCGTCCTGTCGGGCAACCGCAACTTCGAAGGCCGGATCAGCCCGGACGTGCGGGCAAACTTCCTCGCCTCGCCGCCGCTGGTTGTCGCCTATGCGATTGCCGGTGACATGAACATCAACCTGACCAAGGATCCGATCGGCCAGACCCCGGATGGCAAGAATGTGTTCCTGAAAGACATCTGGCCGACCAACCAGGAAATCGCCGATCTGGTGCACAAGACCGTGACGCGCGAAGCGTTCCAGTCGAAATACGCCGATGTGTTCAAGGGCGACGAACGCTGGCAGGCGGTCGAAGTGACCGACTCGGAAACCTACGACTGGCCGCCCAGCTCGACCTATATCCAGAACCCGCCCTATTTCCGCGGCATGGCCAAGGGCAAGGGCGTGATCAACGACATCTCGGACGCCCGCGTGCTGGCGATCCTGGGCGACATGATCACCACCGACCACATCAGCCCGGCCGGTTCGTTCAAGCCGACCACCCCGGCGGGCAAATACCTGACCGAACGCCAGGTGGCGCACAAGGATTTCAACTCCTACGGCTCGCGCCGGGGGAACCACGAAGTCATGATGCGCGGCACCTTTGCCAACATCCGCATCAAGAACGAGATGCTGGACGGCGTCGAAGGCGGCTACACCAAGGGGCCGGACGGCGGACAGACCTCGATCTATGATGCCTCGATGGCCTATCAGGAACAGGGTACCCCGCTGGTGATCTTTGGCGGTGTCGAATATGGCGCAGGCTCGTCGCGCGACTGGGCGGCCAAGGGCACGGCGCTGCTGGGCGTCAAGGCCGTGATCGCCGAAAGCTTCGAGCGTATCCACCGCTCGAACCTGGTTGGCATGGGCGTCATCCCGTTCGAATTCAGCCCCGGCGAAAACCGCAAGACGCTGGGCCTGAAGGGCGACGAGACCGTCTCCATCGCCGGTCTGGCAGGGGATCTGAAGCCGCTCAGCATGGTGCCCTGCACCATCACCTATGCGGATGGCACGGTGAAGACCATTCAGATCAAGTGCCGCATCGATACCGCGATCGAGATCGAATATGTCGAGAACGGCGGCGTTCTGCACTATGTGCTGCGCGACCTCGCCAAGGCATAAGCGTCTGCGATACTTGCGAAAAGGCGCCCTTCGGGGCGCCTTTTCACATCGGCCGCGCCTACCAGCCCAGCCACAGTGCGATCAGCGCCAGCACGGCGGGCAAAGTCTGCACCATCAGGATGCGCCTGCTGACCGTCGCCGCGCCATAGATCCCGGCGACGGCAACGCAGATCAGGCAGAACACCGTGATATCAGCCCTCGGCGTGCCGTGGATCAGGCCCCAAAGCAGGCCGGCCACCAGAAACCCGTTGTAAAGCCCTTGATTGGCAGCCAGCACCCTGGTTTGCGCGGCCTGTTCAACGGTGGTGTTGAACGCCTTCCGGCCTGCGGGCTTTTCCCACAGCACCATTTCCAGAATCACGATATAGATGTGGATGGCCGCGACCACCGCAACCAGAACCAAAGCCAGCATTCCCGTTCTCCTGCCAGGGCCGATAGCGCAGGGTGACGCCCGCCCTGCGGCAGATCAAGGACAAAGCCCTTGCCGGCGTTCGATCCCGTGCCAGACTGGCCACCGGCAAACCCCCGCCGGACACCACCGCCAAGGATGGCGGCGCACGGCGGCGGATGCCATAAGGGATCCGGCCCCGAGTGGCCGCTGAACGGAGGATATCATGCGCATTTTCCAGGCCCTGACGGTCGTTCTTGGTATGCTGGCCCCCATGCCCATGCTGGCGCAGGCGCAGACCCTGACAGGGGGTGACTGGCAGGTCGCCGATCTGCCCGGCATCACCTTGCCCCCCGACGCGACGCCCACGCTGAGCTTTTCTGCCGAGGGCAGGGTCGCGGGACATTCCGGCTGCAACCGCTTTACCGGCGGCTGGACGCAGGACGGGTTGCAACTGACCTTTACCGCCATGGCCACCACACGCATGGCTTGCGACTCCGCCCGCATGGAGGTCGAGGACCGGATGCTTGCCGCGCTGGGGGCAGTGACCACCCTTGCGTTGACGCCGGGCGGGGCGCTGGAACTGCTGGGCAGCGATGGCCTGCTGCTGCGCGCCACGCGCTAAGGGACTGCCCATTCCATCGCGGCTGGTCTATATCGGCGGCAGGGCCGGATTCGGCCCTGTGCGGACGTGGCGAAACAGGTAGACGCAGCAGACTTGAAATCATTGGGTGCCCGCGGGGAAACCTGCGGTGCAGAACCGCTCAAAGTCGGGGAAAGCTGACGGGGCCATGCGGCCCCCTGCCAATCCCGAGCCAAGCCCCGACACCGGGGAAGGTGTAGAGACTGGACGGGCGGCGCCTGTAGCCTTTCGGGGCCATGGCGAAGGGACAGTCCAGACCACGAACGCCCCCCGCAACGGGGGCGGCGGCGAAAGCCGAAGTGGTACGAAAATCTGCCTCCTTCAGGGAGTACGGGTTCGATCCCCGTCGTCCGCACCATCCCCTGCCCCTTCGCGCGCCCGAAGATCGGCGGTTTCGGCGGCCAGCCAGTCGCGCAAGGCGACCACCGGCGGATAATCGGCCCGCGCCTCTGGCCAGACCAGCCAATAGCTTCCGGTTCCGCTGACCGGCGCGCCGGGGAGCCGTTGCAGCCGCCCCTCGTCCAGATCCGGCATCGCCAGGAATTCAGGCAGCAGCGCCACCCCCAGACCATGGATCGCCGCCTGCGTCATCGGGGCGAACTGGTCGAACAACATGCCGCGCGGCAAGGGGGCCACCAGCCCGTGGGCGCGGAACCATTCCGGCCAGGCCGTGGGGCGCGTCTCGATCTGAAGCAGCGGCAGGGCGTGCACATCGGCAGGCTGCCGGATCGGATTGGCGCGCAGGAACGCGGGCGCGGCACAGGCCACAAGCGTTTCGTCAAACAGCCGCAGATGCCCTGCCCCGCGCCAGTCATCCACGCCGAAATGAATTGCGGCATCAAAGCCCTCGGCCGCAAAGTTGAACCGCTTGAGCCGCGTGGCCAGATTGATCGTGATGCCCGGATGCGCCGACAGGAATCCCGCCAGACGCGGCGCCAGCCAGCGGGTGCCAAAGGCGGGCAGGATCGCCAGGCTCAGCACCCCGCCGCCCGGATTGGCGGCCAGTTCCATCGACGCCCGCGCCACCAGATCCAGCGCGCGGGAAATGTCGCGGCCATAGGCGCGCGCGGCCTCGGTCGGGATCAGACGGCGACGTTCCCGCAGGAACAGCGGTTGCCCCAGTTGCGATTCCAGGTTCTGCACCAGGCGACTGACCGCCCCTTGGGTCAGATCCAGTTCCCGTGCCGCCGCGGCGGTCGAGCCGGTGCGCAAGACGGCCTCGAACGCCGTCAACAGACTGACCGATGGCAGGAAACGACGCGGGCGGCTCATGTGATATGTGTTTTGCGCATGGATTGACGCCCAGATAACGTTGGATTGCCGGGTTTGCCAAGCCTATACCTCATGCAACCCCTGAAACCACGAGGAACGCCATGACCGAGCGCCCGAAACTCAAAGCCAAGGATGCCCCCGATCTGACCCGCTTCGACTGGGAAGATCCCTTCCGTCTGGACGCCCAGCTGACCGAGGACGAGCGCGCCATGCGCGATGCCGCCCGCACCTATGCCCAGGAAAAGCTGCAACCCCGCGTCATCAAGGCCTTTGCCGAGGAATCCACCGATCCGGAAATCTTCCGTGAAATGGGCGAGATGGGCCTTTTGGGCGTGACGGTTCCCGAGGAATACGGCGGTCTGGGCGCCAGCTACGTCGCCTATGGTCTGGTCGCCCGCGAGGTGGAACGAGTGGATTCGGGCTATCGCTCGATGATGTCGGTGCAATCCTCGCTGGTGATGTACCCGATCTATGCCTATGGCTCGGAAGAACAGCGCAAGAAATACCTGCCGAAACTGGCCTCTGGCGAGTTCATCGGCTGCTTTGGCCTGACAGAGCCCGACGCCGGATCGGATCCCGCGGGCATGAAGACCGTGGCGAAGAAAACCGCCAATGGCTATGTGCTGAACGGATCCAAGATGTGGATCTCGAACAGCCCGATCGCCGATGTGTTCGTGGTCTGGGCCAAGTCCGAGGCCCATGGCGGCAAGATCCGCGGCTTTGTGCTGGACAAGGGCATGAAGGGCCTGTCGGCGCCCAAGATCGGCGGCAAGCTGAGCCTGCGCGCCAGCATCACCGGCGAAATCGTCATGGACAATGTCGAAGTCGGCGAAGATGCGCTGCTGCCGCATGTCGAGGGGCTGAAAGGTCCGTTCGGCTGCCTCAACCGCGCCCGCTATGGCATTTCCTGGGGTGTTCTTGGCTCTGCCGAGTTCTGCCTGCACGCCGCGCGCCAGTATGGCCTGGACCGCAAGCAGTTCAACAAGCCGCTGGCCCAGACCCAGATCTTCCAGTTGAAACTGGCCAACATGATGACCGAGATCTCGCTGGGTCTTCAGGCCTCGTTGCAGGTCGGTCGGCTGATGGATGCCGCGAATGCCGCGCCCGAGATGATTTCCATCGTCAAGCGCAACAACTGCGGCAAGGCGCTGGACATTGCCCGCTGGGCCCGCGACATGCACGGCGGCAACGGGATCTCCGAGGAGTTCCAGGTGATCCGCCATATGGTGAACCTGGAAACGGTGAACACCTACGAAGGCACCCATGACGTGCACGCGCTGATCCTGGGCCGTGCCATCACCGGATTGCAGGCGTTCTACTGAGCCACGGGCGGGGGCGCCCGCCCCCGCACCCCTGACCCGCGGGATTTGCCCGAGGGTCTGGGGGCATGTCGGGCAAGACAGACAGGCGGGAGCCACCCGCCTGTGGGACAACGATCCCGGTGCCGGAAAAGCCGGGACAAGGGAGGGAGCCGCCAATGCCGCGCTCGCAAATCGTTCACGACAATTTCCTGCGCCGCGTGCCGGTCGGGGATTTTCCCGCTGGGCGCAGCCCGGCACCGGGCTTGACTGCCGCAGCGGCGGTCGCCGTCTATCGCGCGCAGGTGGCAAGCCGGGCGCTGGACCTGCAAGCCCGCGCGATGCAGAAGGCGGGGCAAGGTTTCTACACCATCGGCTCCTCGGGGCACGAGGGGATGGCCGCCGTTGCCGCCGCCCTGCGGGTCGAGGACATGGCCTTTCTGCACTACCGCGATGCCGCATTCCAGATT
The DNA here is from genome assembly GCF_900156815.1 of Gemmobacter megaterium. GTDB lineage: Bacteria > Pseudomonadota > Alphaproteobacteria > Rhodobacterales > Rhodobacteraceae > Wagnerdoeblera > Wagnerdoeblera megaterium. The sequence continues at coordinate 172,087 of NZ_FTOT01000001.1, read as the reverse complement.
GCACGCGCCGATCAGGTGCCCGGACAGACCCCCATCTGGGATATGCTGCTGTCCTTCGCCTCGTCGTCCGAGGATCCGATTTCGGGCGGGCGGCACAAGGTGCTGGGCTCCAAGGCGCTGAATATTCCGCCGCAGACATCGACGATTGCCAGCCACCTGCCAAAGGCGGTGGGCGCGGCCTATGCCCTGGGGCTGGCGCGGCGGCGGCCACCGGAACATCGGAGCATGGCCGATGACGCCATCGTCGTCTGTTCGTTCGGCGATGCGTCGGCCAACCATTCGACGGCTCAGGGCGCGTTCAACACCGCAGGCTGGACCGCCTATCAGCATATCCCGCTGCCGCTGTTGTTCGTCTGCGAGGACAACGGGATCGGGATCTCGACCAAGACCCCGAAAGGCTGGATCGAGGCGGGCTTTCGCGCGCGGCCCGGTGTGAAATACTTCAAGGCCGACGGGCTGGACATGTACGAAACCTTCGCCGTTGCGAAGGAAGCCGCCGACTGGGTGCGCAAGCGCCGCAAGCCCGCCTTTCTGCATCTGCGCACCGTGCGGCTGTATGGCCATGCCGGGGCCGATCTGCCCACCACCTACATGCCCCGCGAAGAGGTCGAAGCCGAAGAGGCGAACGATCCGCTGCTGCATTCCGTCCGGCTGATGGCCGAGGCCGGCGCCATGGCACCGCAAGAGGCGCTGCAAATCTATCTCGACACCCGCGAACGGGTGGCCAGAGTCGCCGCCGAAGCGGTGACGCGCCCGCGCCTGAACGACGCCAAGGGCGTGATGGCCGCGTTGATACCGCCTGCAAGGCCCTGTCGCCCGACCAATGGCCCGGCAGAGGAGGCGCGCGCCGCCGCCTTCGGCGCAGAGCTACGCCAGATGGCAGAGCCACAGATCATGTCCAAGCTGATCAACTGGGCGCTGACCGATCTGATGCTGGAGCATGGCGAAATCGTCATGATGGGCGAGGATGTCGGCCGCAAGGGCGGCGTCTATGGCGTGACGCAGAAACTTCAGGCGCGCTTTGGCCCGGACCGGATGATCGACACGCTGCTGGATGAGCAATCCATTCTGGGCTTGGGCATCGGTCTGGCGCACAACGGGTTTCTGCCGATGCCCGAGATCCAGTTCCTGGCCTATCTGCACAATGCCGAAGACCAGTTGCGCGGCGAGGCGGCGACGCTGCCCTTCTTCTCCAACGGCCAGTATACCAACCCGATGGTGCTGCGCATCGCGGGCCTTGGCTATCAAAAGGGCTTTGGCGGGCATTTCCACAACGACAACTCGGTCGGCGTTCTGCGCGACATTCCGGGGCTGATCCTTGCCGTGCCCTCCGATGGCGCAGAGGCGGTGCGGATGCTGCGCGAATGCGTCCGGCTGGCACGCGAGGAACAGCGGCTGGTGGTGTTCCTAGAGCCGATCGCGCTTTACCCGATGCGCGATCTGCTGGCGGACAAGGACGGCGGCTGGATGCGCACCTATCCCGCCCTGGGCGAACGGACAGAGCTTGGCACGGTGGGGGTGCATGGCGATGGCACCGATCTGGCCATCGTCACCTTTGGCAACGGTGTCTATCTGTCGCGTCAGGCACAGGCGGATCTGGCGGCCGAAGGCGTATCGGCGCGGGTGATCGACCTGCGCTGGCTGACGCCCCTGCCCGAGGCGGCGATGCTGGAGGCGGTCAAGGGCTGTGCGCGGGTGCTGGTGGTCGACGAATGCCGCCGCACCGGAGGCGGGCCGTCCGAGGCGGTGGTCAGCGCCCTGACGCTGGCAGGCGTGACAGGCGTTGCGCGGCTGGCGGCAGAGGACAGCTTCATCGCCACCGGCCCCGCCTATGCGGCAACCATGCCCTCGCGCGAACAGATCGTGGCGGCGGCCAAGGCCGCGCTGGCATAGCGCGCCCGCAGGGTCCTGCCCTGGCGGGCGGGCCCCGTGCGCCGGGCGGGCCCTGTGCGATACATCTGCCGCAGGTGCCTGGCGCAGACGGACTGACAAGGCGCCCGTCCGCAACGTCTTGCCGGGGCCATCCAATATAAACAGGGTCGTGCGCGACCGGGTCGAGGAGAAATGCGATGAAGGCGGTTGTGGTCTGTCCGGGGCGCGGCACCTATGGCAAGGGCGAACTGGGGTCGCTGCTGCGGCATCATGCCGGCAAGGCCGATCTGCTGGCGAGCTACGAGTCGGTGCGGGCAGAGGCCGGGCAGGAAAGCCTCGCAGATCTGGATGGCGCCGCCCGGTTCGACATGGCACGGCATACGCGGGGCGACAATGCTTCGGCGCTGATTCATGCGATGACGGTGGCCGATACCATGGATCTGGCCGGGGTCGAGGTGGTCGCCGTCACGGGCAATTCGATGGGCTGGTATTCGGCACTGGCCGTGGCCGGTGCGCTGGCCCCCGTCGAGGGATTCCGGCTGGCAAACGGCATGGGCGCGCGGATGCAGGCGGCGCTGATCGGGGGGCAACTGGTCTATCCGCATATGGGTGACGACTGGCGCCCCGACCCAGCCCGCAAGGCCGAGTTGCTGGCGCTGGTGGCAGACATCGGTGCACGGCCGGGACATGCGTTTGCGCTGTCGATCGACCTGGGCGGAATGCTGGTGCTGGCTGGAAACGAGGCGGGGCTGGCGGCCTTTGAGGCGGCGGTGCCCAAAGCGGGGCAGTTCCCGCTGCGGCTGCCCAACCATGCTGCCTTTCACACAGGCTTGCAGGCGCCGGTTGCGGCCGAAGGGCGCGCGGCCTTTCTGGGCCTGCCCTGGCAGCAACCGGCACTTCCCATGATTGATGGGAGGGGCGAAATCTGGTGGCCCCGCTCTGCCGATCTGGGCAGACTGGCCGATTATACGCTGGGGCATCAGGTGGTGGCAGCCTATGAGTTCACCCATGCCATTGCCGTGGCGGCACGGGAATTCGCACCGGATGTCTTCATCGTGACCGGCCCCGGCACCACTTTGGGCGGCGCCGTGGCGCAAAGCCTGGTGCTGGCCGGATGGCGGGGCATGACGTCGAAGGACGACTTCATGGCGCGGCAAGCGGAGCAACCGATTCTGGTCTCGATGGGGCGCGAGGATCAACGCGGACTGGTCACAGGCTAGACCCCGATACGCAGGCCCGGCGCATCATGCCCCCCTTGGCGAACACAGCCAAGCTCCAGGACAAGGTGACGCAAGCGCCTTTGCAATGTGACTCTCGCTTGCGTCATTTCAACGAAAATTCCTGACATAACGCGCGAAGTGACACACCGATCCGGCAGGTTCCTCGGGCAAAGTCCCGTGGACAGGCGCAGCGGGCGCCGGAATGAAAGGGACATGTCATGGCGTTCGAAAAGGTTGCGGTTCTGGGTCTGGGCAAGGTCGGGCATCTGGCTGCCGAACTGCTGGCCGGGGCCGGATTCGAGGTGACGGGCATTGATGCCCGCGGGCTGGAAGGCGCCCCGTTCAAGGTGAAGGCCGTCGACATTTCCAACGATGCCGCCCTGCGCAGCGCGCTGGCCGGGCAACAGGCGGTGCTGTCCTGCCTGCCCTATCACCTGAACATCGGCGTCTCGACCGTGGCCCATGCGATGGGGCTGCACTATTTCGACCTGACCGAAGATGTGCCGACGACCAACCACATCCGCAAACTGGCAGAAACCTCCTCTGGCGTGATGGCCCCGCAATGCGGGCTTGCGCCCGGCTTTGTCGGCATCGTGGGCGCAGATCTGGCGAACCGCTTTGAAAAGGTCCGCTCGATCCGCCTGCGCGTGGGCGCGCTGCCCCAGAACCCCACCGGCCTGCTGGGCTATGCGTTCAACTGGTCCCCCGAAGGCGTGGTGAACGAATACCTCAACGATTGCGAAGTGATCGAGGAGGGCACGCGCAAGATGGTTTCGGCGATGGAATGGATGGAAACCATCTATGTCAACGGCGTCAAGCTGGAGGCGTTCACCACCTCGGGCGGCCTTGGCACCATGTGCGAGACCTATGCCGGCAAGATCGAGAATCTCGACTACAAGACCATGCGCTATCCGGGCCATGCGCAGTTGATGAACTTTTTCTTCCACGAATTGCTGATGCGGGAGAACCGCGCCGAAGCGGGCCGCATCCTGACCCATGCCAAACCGCCGGTGGACGAGGATGTCGTCTATGTTCACGTCGCCGCCGAAGGCTGGGATGGCGGGCAACTGAAACGCAAGGAATTCGTGCGCGCCTATTATCCGCTGGAAATCAACGGCACCCGGCGCACGGCCATTGCCTGGACCACCTCTGCCTCGGTCGTCGCGGTGATCGAGATGGTCCGCGCAGGCACCCTGCCCGCCAAGGGGTTCCTGAAACAGGAAGACATCCGGCTGGCCCCATGGGAGGCAACCCGCACCGGCGCCCTGTACGAGCAAGGCGCCCGTCGCTGAAAAGGTCGCCGCCCCGGCACAGCCCTGCGGGCGGCAACTCTGCCCTGATCCGGCGCTGCGAAACCCGGCGCTCTGAAACACCGGGGGGCAAGGCCGACACCAAACCAGCGGCACGCCGTGAAACGCCATCGCACGCGGCCCCTGTGGGGCCAGACATCAAACCGCGCCCCGCCCGCAGACCTGCGGATGGGGCGTTTCCGGCTTAGACGCCGCGCATCGCGCGGGCCATGGCCGCGCCTTCGGCAATCACGGCGCGATCCAGCCCGGTCGCATATCCCAGCGCCTCGACATGGGCGACAACCGCCTCTGTCGCCACATTCCCCTTGGCCCCCGGCGCATAGGGGCAACCGCCCAGCCCGCCGACCGCCGCATCGAACACCCGCAGGCCCCGCTCCAGCGAGACGCTGACATTCTCCAGCGCCCGGCCTGCCGTATCGTGATAATGCCCGGCCAGACGCCCGGCCGGCATCTCTTGCAGCACCGCCTGCAACATGGCGTCAATCGTCTCGGGCCGGCCCTGCCCGATGGTATCGCCCAATGACACCTCGTAGCAGCCCATGTCACGCAAGGCCGCGACCACCCGCGCCACCGCATCGGGAGCGACCGGCCCGTCATAGGGGCAATCGGTCACGCAGGACACATAGCCCCGCACTGGCATCCCATCAGCCTGCGCGCGTTCGGCCACGGGGCGAAACCGCTCCAGGCTTTCGGCGATGGAGGCGTTGATATTGGCCTTGGAGAACCCTTCCGACGCCGACCCAAAGATCGCCACCTCGTCGGCACGCGCCGCCAGCGCGCCCTCGTACCCCTTCAGGTTGGGCGTCAGCGCGGCATACCGCACCCCCGGCACGCGGGCGATGCCTGCCAGCACCTCGGCACTGTCGGCCATCTGCGGCACCCATTTGGGGCTGACGAAACTGGCAATCTCGATCCGGCGGAACCCGGCACGGCCAAGGCAATCGACCAGCGCGATCTTCTCTGCTGTCGGGATCGGGCGCTGTTCATTCTGCAACCCGTCGCGCGGGCCGACTTCGAAAATCTCAACGTGGCTGGTCATCGGGGGCCTCATAGAAATCGCGGGTATAAATCTCGGGGGCGCCATCGGCAGCAAGGGCGGCCTGAAAGCCGGGACGCGCGGTCAGTCGGGCGTGATAGGCGGCAAGGCCGGGACTGTCATCGAACCGCACGAACCGACGGGCCAGATGCACCCCATAGCCCAGCGCCACATCCGCCGCGGAAAACCCCGACGCAAGGGTCCAGTCCTGCCCGCCGACCGCACGCGCCACACCATCCAGCGCGCGCGCCAGCCGCATCGCCTCCAACCGCATCACGGTCGGGCTGCGCATCCAGTCCTCGCGCAATACGATATGCTGCTGGGTCAGTTGCGCCAGATGCTGGCCGATGGTTTCGGCGTAGTGCAGCCATTCCAGCCAGGCGCGGCGCTCGGGATGCCCAGGCGCGCGGCCCATATGGGGCGCACGGGTTTCACACAGATATTCCAGGATCGCCCCGCTCTCGAACATCGTTGCGCCGTCGATCTGCACCGCAGGCACCCGGCCAGCCGGGGATATCGCCAGAAACGCCGGATCGCGCAGGGCCTTGCCTGCAAAGCTGAGCCGCTCGACCCGGTGCGGCAGTCCGGTTTCGTGCAGGAACCACAATATGCGGAAGGACCGGGCCTGAGGCACATGCCAAAGCCTGATCCCGGAATCTTCGGCGGATCTGTCGTCGGCGGTCACTGTTCCCTCCCGGTTTGCCCCCGCCCCGACCTAGCACCATCACCGCACGGCGGTCCATGGGTTTGGCGGGCTGGCGCAACCGGATCAGGCGGCGCGGGCAGCGCCCGAACAGGCCCAGGCGCGGGCCGCCTCGCCAAAGGCCTGGAACAGCGGGCGCGACACCGGATCCGCGCCTGCATTGTATTCCGGGTGCCATTGCACCGACAGGGTAAAGCCCGGCGCATCCTTGACATAGATCGCCTCGGGCGTGCCGTCGGGGGCGGTTCCCTCGATCACCACGCGGCTGCCGGGACGGGCGATCCCCTGACCGTGCAGCGTGTTTGTCATCACCTCGTCAGCCCCCAGAAGCCGGGCAAACACCCCGCCAGAGACAAATTTCACGGTATGGCGCAGGGCGAATTTCTCTTCGATGGTGCCATCGGGCGGCATCCGGTGGTTCATACGGCCAGGCAGATCGCGGATTTCCGGATACAGCGTCCCGCCAAGGGCGACGTTCACCTCCTGAAAGCCACGGCAGATGCCAAAGAACGGCTGGCCCCGTTCGACGCAGGCCCGCACCAGCGGCAGCGTGATCGCATCGCGGTTGCGGTCAAAGGCGCCATGCGCGGGGGTTTCATCCTCGCCGTATTCGCTGGGGTGCACATTCGGGCGCCCCCCCGTCAGCAGAAACCCGTCGCAGGACTCGAGCAGTTCGGCCACCGAGGCGACCCGCGGATCGGCTGGCACGATCAGCGGCAGACATCCCGCCACCTCGGCCACGGCATGGCAGTTCATCATGCCAGCCGCCTGCACATGATAGGTATCGTTCAGGATGCTTTCGTTGCCGATGATGCCGATTACCGGCCTGCGGTTCTGCATTGCCATTTCCGTCCTCGCGCCCCTTGCACCGTCAAGGTAGCGCCGCGAAACGGAAAGGAAAAGGGGAGAGACCCTAGCAGATCGGCCCCTCCGGTTGTGCACCTGTGAACATCGCAGCCATCTGATGCCGGATCCCGGCACGCAGTTGCGGGCGACCGGGCGCCAGGCGCCCCTCTGCCCTTGCAGGGGCGAAACATGGTGCATTGGCAAAAGTCCGGCGCGACTTGCGAGGGGGCTGCCCTGGCCCGGCATCCAGACACGAGGCCCGGCACGACCGGACATGGCCACCGCGACTGCACGGGCGCCATCTGTGCGTAAATGCGTTGCCGCTGGTGCCGCCCCGCTAGAGATCCAGACACAGCTGCGCCGTTGCGGCACGCGGGCGCGGGACGGCATCCTCGACCAGCACCAGATCCTGCCGGTTCGCCGGAGCCGCCCAGGCCCGCCGCGCGGGCCCCAGCCGCAGGCGGGCATCGCGGGCGGCCTGTGCCGGGTCGATCACCGGCTCGGGGTAGCGACGGCCCAGCAGCCTTCCGGCTGCCTCCCACCGCCATGGCGCATGAAGGCAGGCATCGGGCACATCCGCCAGTTCCGGCACCCAGCGGCGGGTAAAGCCGCCAAGCGGATCATGCTCCTGCCCCAGCCTGACCGGATTGGCGATCCGCGCATTGGGCTGGCACAACGCGGCCATCTGCGGCCCCAGGATTGCCGGATCATGGTCTGTCGCCAGCCGCGCCAATACGCCCGCCACGGCCTGCGGCGACAGCCCGAGAAGATGCACCGCAACCGAGGCCAACATCCAGCGCCCGCGCGCATTCAGCCATCCCGTCGCCCTGAACTGGCGCAGACAGGCATCGACAAGCGGCAACCCCGTCTGCGCGGCGGAAAACGCGCCAAGATGTCTTGCCTCGCCCTCGTCGGACAGCCGCCCTGCGCCGGGACGCTGACGCAGCGCCTCCAGAAACGCCCGTGCCGCGCGCGACGGAAGCCGACCGGGCAGCAGCGCCCGCACCTCTGCCACCGACAGCGTCCCATGCGCCAGATGCGGCGACAACCGCGACCCTGCGCGCTCGCCCGCAACGGGTGACGCCAGCGCCGCCGGATAGGCCGCACCGCGACCGGCCGCGAAGCTTTCGGCCAGGGCCAGCCCGGCCGCCCGCCCTCCAGGCTGGCGGTGCGGACAGGGATCGGCCCCCAGACCAAGCGCGCGGGCCGTGGGGATCAACCCCGGCTCGACCCCTGCGACCGGCGTCAGGCCGGGGGGCGCCAGCGGCGCATCGGGCGCCACCTCCTCGACCCCCTCCGGCAAGGGGTATCCGGGGCGGTGCAGCGCCAGCACCCGGTCAATGCGATAAGACCGGGTCAGGCGCGCGATCACCTCGTCGGCCCGCCCCATGCGGACCACCAGCGGGGCGCCCAGGGCGGCCAGATCGGCCCGCAACCCGGCCAGCGTCTCGGCCACGAACTCCCATTGCCGGGCCGAGGCGCCCGGCGCCTGCCAGTCGGCAGGATCCGCGACATACAGCGGCAATACGCGCCCCATCCCCGCGGCCCGCACAAGGGCCGCATGGTCGCCCACCCGCAGATCGCGCCTGATCCAGACAAGAACATTCATGGAACAAATCGCTAGGGCGGCGGCGGCGATTCGTAAAGAGGGCGTTTGCGCCCGCCACCTGCAACCGCATTGAACACCCCGGACAGATACCATATGTGCCAGCTCCGGCCATGCGGCACACAGCGACTGGTGCGGGGGCCGGTCCGGTCACACCTTCGGCAGAATTCCCCCCGCCCGCTTGGCCTTGGTCGGCATATCTCTTAATCTTGCGGGCAGATGCAGGGGGTCGTGAATGCAACGTTTCGAATACAAGGTGGTGCCTGCACCGCGCAGGGGTGAAAAGGTCAAAGGCGCCAAGACGACCGAGGCGCGCTTTGCCCATGCCCTGACCCGCGCCATGAACGAGATGGCCGCCGAGGGCTGGGAGTATCTGCGCACCGACACCCTGCCGGTCGAAGAGCGGGTCGGCCTGACCGGACGGACCACGACCTTTCAGCACATGCTGGTGTTCCGCAAGGAACTGGCGCCGGGCGCAACCGCCAAGGCGCCGCTGGCCGCCCTGCCGATGCCCGGATTTGACGATCCCGCCACTGCCGACGATATCGAGCTGGATCCGATGGATGTGGCGGCCCGGCGTGCGGCCCTTGTGGCGCGGCCCCAGTTCGGGCCGGCGCCGCGCGTTTCGGCGACAACGGACACCGGGCTTGCCCCGTCGGTCGGCCCGGCGCGGTCGGCCGGGCCGGGCGGCGGCGGTCAGGCTGCGGAATAGCCTATCCCTCGATCTCCAGCGCCAGCGCATGAATGCGCCCCATGATCTCGGGGCCAAGGGCGGCATGAACCGCACGGTGCCGCGCTAGGCGCGACTGGCCCGCAAAGGCCGGGGCCCGGATCGCCACCCGGAAATGGCTTTCGCCAGAGCCGTCATCGCCCGCATGACCGGCGTGGCGATGGCTTTCATTCACCACTTCCAGCCGCTCCGGGGCGAAAGCGTCCATCAAGGATGCGCGAATTTTGTCCTCGATCTGCATTTTTGGCTGTCAACCCCCTACAAGTGCCCGTCGATCAAGCTAAAATCACCGCCCTGAATCGGAAAGGCAAGCCCCGGAGCCCGCCATGACAACCCGTTCGCCGTTCGACTTCGACATTCGCGTGTCTTCGGACAAGAAACGCAAGGCGCGTGGCCGGCGTGGCATGTCGGGGGCCGTCGAAGGCACCGACAAACCTTGCGCCTTTCCCGGCTGCAAGGAGCTTGGCCAATACCGCGCGCCCAAGTCCCCGGACAACCTCGACGAATTCGTCTGGTTCTGTAAGGATCACGTCCGCGAATACAACCTCAAGTGGAATTTCTTCCAGGGCCAGACCGAAGAGGAATTCCAGCGATTTGTCGACAAGGACCGCGTCTGGGGCCGCGACACCCAACCCTTTGGCAAACGCCCGGACGAGGGGCGGGCCTGGTCGCGCCTGGGGGTGGACGACCCGCTGGAGATCCTTGGCGAAAAGGGCACGCGAAATGCGCCCGCCTCGGTCCAGACCCGCCGCCTGCCGCCGACCGAGCGCAAGGCTTTGGAAATTCTTGACGCCCGCGATAGCTGGACGCGCACGGAAATCCGCAAGCAATACAAGAGCCTGGTCAAGGATTTGCACCCCGACCTCAACGGCGGCAACCGCGCCGACGAGGACCGCCTGCAAGAGGTGGTCTGGGCTTGGGATCAGTTGAAGGACAGCCGCAGCTTCAAGGACTGAACCGCGACGGCCTGGTCGCCCGGACCCTGTGCAGACCATCGGCCCCGCCTGCTCGCGGCCGCACGGGACGGGCGCGGGCACAAGGTGCGGGGGGCCGGGGCGGGCCGGTTTCCCCTTGCGCCTGCGCCGGACTGCGGCCAGTCTGCGCCGGATCCTTCATCCGGAATGCCGCCATGACCCGCCTCGACCTTGACTTTGTCCGCGCCCAGTTCCCCGCCTTTGCCGAACCCTCGCTGCAAGGGCAGGCGTTTTTCGAGAATGCGGGCGGCAGCTATACCTGCACGCAGGTGATCGGGCGGCTGACCCGGTTCTATCACAGCCGCAAGGTGCAACCCTACGCCCCGTACGAGGCCAGCCAGCTTGGCGGCGCCGAAATGGATGAGGCGCGCAGCCGGCTGGCGGCCCTGATGGGGGTCGAGGCCGATCAGGTGTCCTTTGGCCCCTCGACCAGCCAGAACACCTATGTGCTGGCGCAGGCGTTCCGCCAATGGCTGCCCCAAGGCAGCGCCATTGTTGTCACCAATCAGGACCACGAGGCCAACACCGGCGTCTGGCGCCGCCTGGCCGATGCCGGCGTCGAGGTGCGGGAATGGCGGATCGACCCGGACACCGGGCACCTTGATCCGGCAGACCTGTCCCCGCTTCTGGCCGATGGCAAGGTGCGGCTGGTGGCCTTTCCGCATTGCTCCAACGTGGTGGGAGAGATCAATCCGGTGGCCGAGATCTGCGCCATGGCGCGCGCGGCCGGGGCCTATACCTGCGTTGACGGGGTCAGCTATGCCCCGCATGGCTTTCCCGACATTCCGGCGCTTGGCACCGACATCTACCTGTTTTCCGCGTACAAGACCTATGGGCCCCATCAGGGCATCATGGTCATCCGGCCCGAGGTGGGATTTGCCCTGCCCAACCAGGCGCATGGGTTCAACGGCGACACGCTGTTCAAGCGGTTCACCCCTGCGGGGCCGGATCATGCGCAGGTCGCGGCCTGTGCGGGCATGGCGGATTATGTCGATGCGCTGCACGCCCACCATTTCCCCGGCCAGACCGCCACGCCGCTGGCGCGCAACAATGCCGTGCATGATCTGATGCGCAGCCATGAACGCGCGCTGACCCAACCGCTGCTGGACTATCTGGCCGCCCGCAACGATCTGCGCCTGATCGGGCCGCGCACATCGGCAGGACGCGCGCCCACCGTGGCGGTGGCACTGGACCGCCCGGCCCATCCGGTGGCCGCAGCCCTGGCGGCGCATGGCATCATGGCGGGGGGCGGCAACTTCTATGCCCAGCGCCCGCTGGAGGCCCTTGGCCTGTCCGGGGAGCAAGGCGTTCTGCGGCTGTCCTTCGTGCATTACACGGCGCAGGCGGAAATCGACCAGTTGATCGCCGCGCTGGACCGGGTGCTTTAGCGCCACACCGCCACCACCGCCTGAGCCGCCCCACTTGCGCCACGCGGCGCAGCGGCCGACAGTGCGGATCAATCCAGATCAGCCCGCAGGCCCCGCCGATGATGCCCACCGCCGCCCGCCTGATTGCCGCCCTGGCCTTTGCCGTGGTCGGCTTCTTCACGGCCGAACTTTACAAGCCCGGCCTGCCGCCCGAAACGCAATGGGGCCGGTTCACCCTGATCTGCACGGTGATCGGCCTGTTGTGCGGCTGGATCGTCATGGGGCGGCTGGCCGGGCGCGGCACGCGCACGGCCCTTGGTGCGGGGCTGCGGACCTCGGCGACGATGCTGTTTCACGCCATGATCCTGTTCTCGGTCTACGAGATGATCCTGCGCGCGCTGCGCAAACGCTATCCCGGTGTGTTCGAGGCGATCGAGGGCACCTTCGACATCATCCTGATCTATGGGGCCGCGCTGTTGCGCCCCGAACCGCTGATCGCGCTTGTTGCCGGGGGCTTGCTGGCCGGTCTGCTGACCGAATGGGTCGCCCGCCGCGCGGGATGATCGCCGCCCCTTCCATCTGGGCCGCAACCCACCTATCCCACGCGCGCCGGTCGGGGCTGCATTTCCCCTGGCCCTGACTGGCGCGGGGGTCTGGCCCCTGCCCTTGCCAACCGCGATGCCGCCCCCGGAACGGAGCCTGTCGATGGCCAATGTCTTTGTCTACGGCACCCTGTGCCACCTGCCCTTGCTGGAAACCGTCCTGGGACGCGCGGTCGCTGCGGTGCCCGCGCGCCTGCCCGATCATGCCGTGTTCTGGGCACAGTCCCAGCCCTTTCCGCTGATCGTCGCGGCCCCCGGCCAGACCGCCCAAGGGCTGTTCGTGCCGGATCTGGGGGCCGAGGACATGGCGCGGCTGGATTATTACGAAGGCGGCTTTGCCTATCACACCCGCGAGGTGACGCTGGACAACGGCCATTCGGCCCGCGTCTATTTCCCCGATCCCGGCCATTGGCTGCCCGGCGCGCCCTGGTCGCTGGCGGATTGGGTTGCGGCGCGCGGCGCCGTCGTGACCGAAACCGCGCGCGATGTGATGGCGCTTTACGGCAACACCCCCGCGGCCGAGGCGCTGCGGCGCTATGGCATGATGCTGGGGCGCGGGGCCTCGCGGCTGCGCGCCGCCCGGTCCGAGCCGCCGACCCTGCGCCGGGCCGCCACATCTGCGGATGTGGACATCGTGGCGCATCGCCAGCCCTATGCGAATTACTTTGCCGTCGAGGAATTCGACCTGCGCTATCGCCGGTTCGATGGCACCTGGTCCGACCAGACCACCCGCGCCGCCTTTGTGTCGGGCGATGCCGCGACCGTGCTGCCCTATGATCCGGTGCGCGACCGGGTGTTGCTGGTCGAACAGTTCCGCCCCGGTCTTTATGCCCGAGGCGAGGCGAATCCCTGGCTTCTGGAGGCGGTGGCGGGCCGGATCGACCCGTTCGAAACCCCCGAAACCTGCGCGCGGCGCGAAGCGCAGGAAGAGGCGGGCGTCGTGCTGCGCGATCTGATCGAGGTTGCGCAATATTATCCCAGCCCCGGTGCCAAGACGGAATATCTCTATTCCTATGTCGGCCTGTGCGATCTGCCCGATGCCACCCCCCGCAGCGGCGGTCTGGCCGAAGAAGTCGAGGATATCCGCGCCCATGTCCTGCCGTTCGACCGGCTGATGGACCTGATCCGGCGCCGCGAGGCGGGGAACGGGCCGCTGATCCTCACGGCGATGTGGCTGCACGCGAACCGCGCAACCCTGCGTTCGGCCGGCTGATACGCTTGTATCCTTGGCACCTGCGGCCTAAACCTTGCAGACGAAACGCGAAAGGACGCATCCCATGCGCATGTGCCGTGACCTCGCCGACAGCATCGGCAAGACCCCTCTGATCCGCCTGCGCAAGGCGTCCGAGATCACCGGCTGCGATATCTGGGGCAAGGCCGAGTTCCTGAACCCCGGCCAGTCCATCAAGGATCGCGCCGCGCTGTATATCATCAGGGATGCAGTCGCGCGCGGGCAACTGAAGCCCGGCGGAACGATCGTCGAGGGCACGGCCGGAAACACCGGGATCGGGCTGGCGCTGGTCGGGGCCAGCATGGGGTTCAAGACCGTGATCGTGATCCCCGAAACCCAGAGCCAGGAGAAAAAGGACATGCTGCGCCTGGCCGGGGCTGAACTGGTGCAGGTTCCCGCCGCGCCCTATTCCAACCCGAACAACTATGTCCGCTATTCGGGCCGTCTGGCCGAGGAACTGGCCCGCACAGAACCGAACGGGGCGATCTGGGCCAACCAGTTCGACAATGTGGCGAACCGTCAGGCCCATATCGAAACGACCGGACCCGAGATCTGGGACCAGACTGGCGGCAAGGTGGACGGGTTCATCTGCGCGGTCGGATCCGGCGGCACGCTGGCCGGTGTCGGCATGGCCTTGCAGTCCAGGGGCGTGAAGATCGGCCTCGCCGATCCCGAGGGGGCGGCACTGCATTCCTTCTACACCGACGGGGTGCTCAAGGCCGAAGGCGGCTCGATCACCGAAGGCATCGGCCAAGGCCGCATCACCGCCAACCTCAAGGGGTTCACCCCCGACATGTCCTTCCGCATCCCCGATGCCGAGGCGCTTCCGGTGGTGTTCGACCTGCTGGCACAAGAGGGGCTGTGCCTGGGCGGATCGTCGGGCATCAACGTGGCAGGCGCCATCCGGATGGCGCGGGCCATGGGGCCGGGCCATACGATTGTCACCGTGCTGTGCGATTACGGCACGCGCTATCAGTCAAAACTGTTCAACCCCGAATTCCTCAAGGCCAAGGGGCTGCCGGTGCCTGCCTGGCTGGACCAGCCGGGCCGTGCCCTGCCCGAAGTCTATCAGGGCTGATGCGCGCCGTGCTGTCCCGTCTGTTGCCTCTTGTCCTGCTGGTACTGCTGATGGCCGCAGGGCCGGCGCCTGCGCAATCCCGCGCGTGGTGGCTAGGCGGCGTTGTCGGCAGCGGTGCGGCCAGCGCCCAGACCGACCCGGCGCCCGCCCCTGCCGAGACCGGCATAGATTACCGGGCCTGGGCCACCTTTGCAGGCCAGACAGAGCGCATGATCTCAGATCCGACCACCGTGTCGGACCGGCTGGAATCCCTGCGCGGGGAACTGGCCGCCTGGCGAGAGCGGTTCCTTCAGGCCCAGAGCGCGAACAAGCCCCGCATCGACACGCTGCGCGAACAGATCGCCGCCCTGGGCCCGGCCCCCGCCGAAGGCAGCACCGAGCCGCCGGAACTGGCCGAACGCCGGGCCGAGCTGAACACACAACTGGCCGCCGCGCAGGCCCCGGCCATTGCTGCCGAAGAAGCCTATCGCCGTGCCGATGGCCTGATCCACGAGGCCGACAGCATCCTGCGCGCCCGCGATGCAAGCAAGCTGGTGCGCCGCGACCCTGCCCCGGTGAACCCGGCCAACTGGACCATGGCGGCAGCGGCGCTCAGCGGCTTTGCAACGGATCTGTGGGCCGATCTGTCGGCCTCCTGGGCCGATCCCGCGCGCCGGTCCTCGCTGGTACAGGCCGCGCCGCTTCTGCTTGGCGAATTGCTGATTGCCGCGCTGCTGTTGTGGCAGGGGCGGCGCTGGATCGACCGCGTGATCCAACGCTTGCAGGACAGGCTGCCCACCGGCTGGTGGGGGGTGGTGGAACTGCCGCTGTCGCTGACACAGGTTATCCTGCCGGTCGCCGCCTTGCTGTTCCTGACCTCGGCGCTGGAACAGACGGGCTTTCTGGGTCCGCTGGCCGAAAGCATCGCCACCGACGGGGTGATGACGGCGGGGCTTGTGATCTCTGTCATGCTGTGGATCGGCTGGCACGTGTTTCCCGCCGACGAGCGGCTGACCCAGGTCGTGGTGCTGCCAGCCCCGCGCCGGGCCGAAGGCCGGCTGCATGTGACGCTGGCCGCGATGGCCATGGGGGCAGAGGCGCTGCTTGCCCCGGCATTCACCGCCGGGGCCTATGGGGTGGCCGCGGTCAGCACGGTGAATTACCCTGTCACCGCCTTGATCGGTCTGCTGCTGTTCCGTCTGGGCCAGTTGCTGCGCCAGAGCGCCGCAATCGAGAACGACGGGCAGGAAACCCCCGGCTTCCGGCCCCTGATACTGACGATCCTGGGCAAGGCCGCGATGGCCATCGGCATTGTCGGCCCCATTCTGGGCGCGATCGGCTATATTGCCCTGGCCGATGCGATGGTCCGGCCCGCACTCAGCACCCTGGGATTGCTGGCGGTGGTCGCGTTGCTGCAACGGTTGATCTACGACATCTACGCCGTCGTCACCCGTGGAGATCCGCGGCTGGCGCGCGATGCGCTGATCCCCGTGCTGATCTCCTTTGCCCTTGTCCTCGCAGCGATCCCCGTTCTGGCCTTGCTGTGGGGCGTGCGCAGTGCGGATCTGTGGGAATACTGGACCCGCTTTCGCGAAGGGTTCCGGCTGGGCGATACCCGGATCAGCCCCACCGATTTCGTGATGCTGGGCGTGATCTTCGGCATCGGCTATGGCGTGACACGGCTGATGCAGGGGGCGTTGCGCACGACGATCCTGCCCAAGACCTCGCTGGACACCGGCGGCAAGAACGCCATCGTGGCCGGTGTGGGTTATGTCGGGATCGTGCTGGCCGCGCTGGCCGCGATCACCTCTACCGGACTTGACCTGTCGAACCTTGCCATCGTTGCCGGGGCGCTGTCGGTCGGGATCGGCTTTGGCTTGCAGAACATCGTCTCGAACTTCGTGTCGGGCATCATCCTGCTGATCGAACGTCCCGTGGCCGAGGGCGACTGGATCGAGGTCGGCGGCATTCAGGGCATCGTGCGCGGAATCTCGGTGCGTTCGACCAAGGTCGAGACCTTTGACCGCACCACGGTGATCGTGCCGAATGCCGACCTGATTTCCGGTCAGGTGACCAACTGGACCGGGTTCAACTTGAATGGCCGCCTGATCGTGCCGGTCGGCGTCGCCTATGGCACCGACACGCGCAAGGTGGAACGTATCCTGCGCGAGATTGCCGAAGCGCAACCGCTGGTCGTGCTGAACCCGCCCCCCGCCGTGCCCTTTGTCGGATTCGGCGCCGACAGCCTGAATTTCGAGATCCGCGCCATCCTGCGCGACATCAACTTCATGTTGTCGGTGCGCTCCGAGATCAACCACCAGATCGCCGCGCGTTTTGCCGAGGAAGGCATCGAGATTCCCTTTGCCCAACGCGACCTGTGGATCCGCAACCCCGAGGCACTGACCGGCCGCGCCGCCGAACGGCCCGCGGCCGCCCTGCCGCCCGAACCGTCCAGTGTCGCCAACCCGCTGCGCGATGACGAAACCCTGCGCGAGGAACCGGGCGTCAGCGACCACGCCCCCGGATACGGCCGCGAAGACGAAAGAGACTGACATGACAGAGCCACTGTACCGCACCGATGCCCATGCCCGCAGCGCCCAGGCGCAGATTGTCGCGGTGACATCCGAAGGCGGGCTGGTGGCAGAGCCTGCGCTGTTCTACCCCCAGGGCGGCGGCCAGCCCGGCGATTGCGGCTGGCTGGACTGGGAGGGCGGGACGATTCCCATTGCCACGACGGTCAAGGGCGACGATGGCGGCTCGGTCATGCTGCCGGCCGAGCCCCTTGCCCTGCCCCCGGTCGGCGCCACGGTCACGCTGCGGCTGGACTGGGATAGGCGCCATGCACATATGCGGGTCCATACCGCCTTGCATCTGTTGTCGGTGGTGATCCCGCTGCCCGTGACGGGGGGGCAGATCGGCGCAGGCAAGGGGCGGCTGGATTTCGACATGCCCGAAGCGCCGCAGGATATCGCGGCACTGGAAACCGCGCTCAACGCGCTGATCTCGCGCGATCTGCCGGTAACGACCGACTGGATCACCGATGCAGAGCTGGCGGCAAATCCGGGCCTGGTGAAAACCATGTCCGTACAGCCCCCGACGGGTCAGGGCCGGGTCCGGCTGGTACGGATCGGGCACGGCGAGACCCAGGTCGATCTGCAACCCTGTGGCGGCACCCATGTCGCGCGCACAGCGGAAATCGGCCGCGTGGCCATCGGCAAGATCGAGAAAAAGGGCCGCGTCAACCGGCGCGTGACCCTGACGCTCGAAGACTGAGCCGAAACCCCGCTTGCACACGGGCGGGGTCGGCGTATGCTTCCGGCAGCAAAAGGTGCCGCAGTGCAGAAACATCCTGACCACACGCCGATCACGCCTACCGCCGCCATCGCCGCCACCACGCATGGCTGGCGGGCGAAATGTCTGCAACGCCTGGTGCGGCTGGACCTGCCGGTGCCGCGCACCGTGGCATTGTCGTTTTCGGCCGTCCGAAGCATCGCCGCCGGGCAACCTGCCCCCGCTGCCGCCATCCTGACCGCCTTCGATGCCGCGCCGCTGGTGTCGATACGGCCCAGCCCGGAAAACCCCGACTGGGGCGGGCCGGGCACTATCCTGAACATCGGGCTGAACGCGGAACGCCACCGGCTTCTGGCAAGCAGCCATGGGCATGAAGTGGCGGATGCGCTGTATCTGCGGTTTGTTCAGGCCTATGCGATCCATGTTGCGCGGCTGGATCCGGATATGTTCGACGTGTCGGCCCCCAGCGCCGAGGCGCTGCGCACCGCGCTGCGCGCCTATGAGCAGGAAACCGACGAACCTTTCCCCCAGGATCCCGCCGTGCAGTTGACACAGGCGCTGCGGTCGATGGCCCGCGCCTGGGAAGGCACGACCGCGCGCCTGCTGCGCCAGGCCAAGGGCGCCCCCGCGGATGCTGCGCTGGGGCTTGTGGTGCAGGAAATGGCGCTTGGCATGGGGCACGGTGTCTCCGGGTCCGGGGTGATCCAGTTTGTCGATCCGACAACGGGACTGCCGCAGGTAACGGGCCGCTACCTGAGCCAGAGCCTTGGGCGCGATGCGCTGGCCCGCGCGGCCGAAGGCACCATCTATCTTGCCCGCGATCCGCGCGGCCCCTCGCTGGAAGAGCTGGCGCCCGAGGCGTTCACGGCGCTGATCCATCACGGTATCGTCTGCCGCCGCCGCCTGCGCGAGGAAATGCAGATCGAATTCACCCTCGAAGATGGCGCGCTGAAGGTGCTGGACGCGATCAAGGTGACACGTTCATCGCGGGCGACGCTGAAAATCGCCGTGGCGCTGGCAGAGGACGACATCATCGGCAAGGACGAAGCCGTTCTGCGGGTCGAACCCCGCGCGCTTTCGGAACTGCTGCATCCGCAGGTCGATCCGCGCGGCGCGCGCGATGTGGTGGTGCGCGGCATTGCCGCCAGCCCCGGCGCCGCTGTCGGGCGGCTGGTATTCTCGTCGGCAGCCGCGCAGGCGAGCGCGGCGCGCGGCGAGGGCTGCATTCTGGTACGGCGCGAAACCAGCCCCGAGGATATTCGCGGGATGCACGCCGCCCAAGGGGTTCTGACCGAACGCGGCGGCATGACCAGCCATGCGGCGGTGATCGCCCGCGGCCTTGGCCTACCTTGTGTCGTGGGCGCCTCGTCCATGCAGCTGGATGCCCGCGAGCGGCGGCTGATTGCCCCCGGCGGGCGCATCCTGCGCGAAGGCGATCTGGTCACGCTGGACGGCACCGCCGGAGAGGCGCTAGCCGGCGCCGCCGACATGCTGGCCCCCGCGCTGGACGACGATTTTCGCAAGTTCCTTGGCTGGGCCGACAGTTTCCGCGACATCGGGGTGCGGGCCAATGCCGATACGCCCGAAGATGCGCAGGTCGCCCGCGACTTTGCCGCCGAAGGCATCGGCCTGTGCCGGACCGAGCACATGTTCTTTGAATCCGACCGGCTGATCGTCATGCGGCAGATGATCTTTGCCGATGATGCCAAGGATCGCGCCTCGGCCCTGACCCGTCTGCTGCCGATGCAGCGCGAGGATTTCATCCATCTGTTCGAAATCATGGCCGGCCTGCCCGTCTGTATCCGCCTGTTCGATCCGCCGTTGCACGAATTCCTGCCCCACACGCGCGAAGGGATGCGCGAACTGGCCGAGGCGCTGGACAAGCCGCTGTCCGACATCACCCGCCGCGCCGAGGCGCTGTCGGAATTCAACCCGATGCTGGGAATGCGCGGGGTGCGGCTGGGGATCGTGCTGCCGGAAATCTACGAGATGCAGGCGCAGGCAATCTTCGAGGCGACCCTGGCCGTCGGCGCGCGCGGCATCAAGGTGGAACCAGAAATCATGATCCCCCTTGTTTCGGCCATGCGCGAGGTCGAGTTGGTGAAGACCCGGATCGACGCGGTGGCCGCCGCCGTGCGCACCAAACGCACGGTGCAGTTCGGCTACAAGCTGGGCGTCATGGTGGAAACACCGCGCGCGGCGCTGCGGGCAGGTGACATCGCGCAACACGCGGCCTTTCTGTCGTTCGGCACCAATGACCTGACACAGATGACCTATGGCCTGTCGCGCGACGATGCGGGGCGGTTCATGTCGGCCTATGTCAATCAGGGCGTATTCCCCGAAGATCCCTTTCACATGCTCGACATCGACGGGGTGGGCGAACTGCTGCTGATCGGCGCCGACCGGGGGCGCGCCACGCGGCCCGACCTGACACTTTCGATCTGCGGCGAACATGGTGGAAACCCCGAATCAATCGCCTTCTGCCGCAAGGCGGGGTTCAACTATGTCTCCTGTTCGCCCTATCGGGTTCCCCTTGCCCGGCTGGCTGCCGCGCACCTTGCGCTGGCAGACCGCGAGACACCGCTGGATGGCGAAGAAACCTTGCGATGACAGATAGTTAACATATTCGTGATCGCCCTCTAAGCCTCGGGTGCAAATGGGATTTTCCGCAGCGCGGCGTGGCATGGTGGACCAGGCGGCAATTTTGGGCTAAGAACGCGCGGTTGCCAGCCGGTCCTGCCCCGGCGGCGGCGCCCTGAAACTGACCCAGGAATTGAACCATGCACGTTCGTTCGATGCTGGTTCGCAGCCTTGTCGTGCTGTGTGCCATGTCGGGGACCGCGCTTGCCGAAGTCACGGTAAGCAAGTCCAACGACCCGAATGCAGGCTATGCCGCCGATCTGCGGCGGTTGCTGGACGGCGAACGCGCCGCGCTGGAGGCGGCGCCCCCGGTCGCATTGCGCAGTGCCAGCCCGCAGTGGTCCAAGCGGCCCAAGGCCCGCGCGGACACCAAGCTGTACGATGATGGCTGGCTGGCCACCCTGCCCACCGCCACCGGCGGCGCCGAATGGAAATGCCTGTCCGAGGCACTGTATTTCGAAGCGCGGGGCGAAAGCCTGAAAGGGCAGTTCGCGGTCGCCGAAGTGATCCTGAACCGTGTCGCCGCGCCGGGCTATCCCAACAGTGTTTGTGGTGTCGTTCTGCAAGGTGCCAGCCGCAAGGGCGGCTGCCAGTTCTCCTACGCCTGCGACGGCAAGCCCGAGGTGATTTCGGAATCGCACGCCTGGGATCGTGCGGGCAAGGTGGCCCGGCTGATGCTGGACGGCAAGGCCCGCGAACGGCTGACCGAAGGCGCCACGCATTTCCACACCCATCGCGTGCGGCCCAACTGGGCGCAGGTCTTTCCGCAGACCACCAGGATCGGCACCCATCTGTTCTATCGCCAGCCTGGCGCGGTGCCCGGTTTTGGCCGCGGCATGACGACGGTCAGCGGCAAGAACATGGAACGCGGCTCCGGGCTCGACCAGGGCACCGGACTGTAGCGCCCAGCGATCACGCCCGCATGACAGACTGGCGGGAAGCCGCGCGGCCCTGTCCGGCGGCCCTTGATCCCCTGCCCGCCCCATGGCACCCCCGTGCCAGACAGCCAGACGCAGATGTCTGGCAGAACCGCACAAAAGGACTGGGCATGAGCAGGAAGCTGTTCGGAACCGATGGGGTCAGGGGCACCGCCAACACCTATCCGATGACGGCCGAAATGGCCCTGCGACTGGGCGCAGCCGCCGGACGATACTTTCGCCGCGAAGGAAGCGGCGCGCACCGGGTGGTGATCGGCAAGGATACCCGGCTTTCGGGCTACATGCTGGAAAACGCCCTGACAGCGGGATTGACCAGCACCGGGATGAACGTGCTGTTGCTGGGGCCCGTCCCGACCCCGGCCGTGGGGTTTCTGACACGCTCGATGCGTGCCGATCTGGGCGTGATGATCTCTGCCAGCCACAACCCCGCCCATGACAATGGCATCAAGTTCTTTGGCCCCGACGGTTTCAAACTGTCGGACGAGGCCGAGACCGAGATCGAGGCGATCCTGTCGGGCGAGATCGCCCCCGCCCAACCGCAGAATATCGGTCGCGCCAAGCGGATCGAGGATGGGCGCGGTCGCTATGTTGAGTATGCCAAGACCACCTTTCCCGGCCGCGGGCGGCTCGACGGGCTGAAGGTCGTGATCGACTGCGCGAATGGTGCCGCCTACAAGGCCGCGCCAGAGGTATTGTGGGAACTGGGGGCCGAGGTGATCCCGGTGGGCGTCTCGCCCAACGGCAACAACATCAATCTTCGCTGCGGTTCCACCTATCCGCAGACCGCCGCAGAGGCGGTGGTGGCCCATGGCGCCGATGTGGGCATCTGCCTGGACGGCGATGCCGACCGGGTGATCCTGCTGGATGAGCGCGGGCAGGTCGCGGATGGCGATCAGATCATGGCGCTGATGGCCGCACGCTGGGCCGACGAGGGGCGCCTGAACGGTGGCACCTTGGTGGCGACCGTCATGTCGAATCTGGGGCTGGAGCGGTTTCTGGACCGGCGCGGCCTGCATCTGGAACGCACCGCCGTGGGCGACCGCTATGTCGTCGAGGCGATGCGGCGGGGCGGCTGGAACCTTGGCGGCGAACAATCGGGCCATATCGTGATGACCGATTATGCCACCACGGGCGACGGGCTGATCGCGGGCTTGCAGTTCCTGGCAGAGATGCGGCGCGCGGGCAAACCGGCCTCGGCCCTGACCCAAAGCTTTGAGCGGGTGCCGCAACTGTTGCAGAATGTCCGCTACACCTCTGGCCTGGAACCGCTGAGATCGGCCAGCGTTCAATCGGCGATCCGCGGGGCCGAGGCGCAGTTGTCGGGACGCGGTCGATTGCTGATCCGCAAATCGGGCACCGAACCGCTGATCCGCGTCATGGCGGAATGCGAGGACGAGGGCCTTCTGGCGCAGGTCGTCGGGACTATCGTGGCCGAGGTGCAGGCGGCGGCGGGCTGACCCGCCGCGCCTAGCGCCCTAGAATACATCCAGAACATACAACAGGATGATGATCGGGATCGGAATACCGATCAGCCAGGCAAAGATGCCTTTCATGGCGCTGCTCCCTCGATGATGTTGCTGCGAAGCCAACGCACCGCGTCGTGAAAGGTTCCGGCGATTGGCGGCGCAGCCCCCCCGCCCGTCACGCCTGTCGCCCCCTTGCCGCCCAGAGCCCGCCGCGCTAGCTGTGCGACGGTTCTGCAACGGATGGATGACCCCACATGACCCTTGGTGTGCTGCTGGCGGTGCTGGGGGCGGCGGCGCTCCATGCGCTGTGGAACGCCTTGATCCGCGTAGGCACCTCGCGCATCGGGGCCATGGTGATCCTGTCGGTGATGGAAATCCCCATCGGGCTTGCGGTGGTGGTGCTGCGCCCCCTGCCCCCGGTCGATGTCGTGCCCTGGGTGCTGGCCGCCGGGGTCGCGCATTTCGGCTACAAGTTCTTTCTGGCCCATGCCTATGAGGTGGGCGACCTCAGCCGGGTCTATCCGATCGCGCGTGGCGCAGCCCCGATGATTGCCGCGCTGGCCGGGCTGTTCCTGCTGGCCGATGCGGTGCGGCCCATCGAATATCTCGGCATCGCCGTGCTGGGGCTTGGGATCCTGACCATGGCACGCGGCGTGTTCACCGACGGCGAATCGCGCCGGCTGCTGCCCTACGCCCTTGGCTCGGCGCTGGCCACCGCCAGCTATACGCTGATCGACGGCATGGGCGCGCGGGTGTCGGGCGATGCCATCGCCTATGTCGGCTGGATCTATGTGGTCGATGGCATTCTCTTTGCCGCCGGAATGGTGGCGCTGCGCGGGCGCGGCGTGCTGGGCGGCGGCGCGCGCGCCTGGGCAACGGGGGGCGCGGCCTCTGTTGCCTCCTACGGAGCCTATGCGATCTCTGTCTGGGCCATGACGGTGGCGCCCATCGCGCTGGTGGCTGCCTTGCGCGAAACCTCCATCCTGTTCGCGGTCCTGATCGGCTGGCTGGTCTTTGGCGAACGGATGACCCCAAACAAGGCACTGGCTGCGGCGCTGATTGTCGGCGGCGTGGTCCTGACACGGCTCTAGTGCACCGCACCCCCTTGCGATTCTGCGTTTCGCGGGCTACGCGGGCGCATGACCCAGCACCAGCGCCTTCTCATCATCGACTTCGGTTCGCAAGTGACGCAGCTGATCGCGCGGCGCCTGCGGGAGCTGAACGTCTACTGCGAAATCCACCCCTACAACCGGGTGGACGATGGCTTTCTGCGCGACTTCGCGCCCAAGGCCGTGATCCTGTCGGGCGGCCCCGACAGTGTGACCCGCCCCGGCAGCCCCCGCGCGCCCGAGGCGCTGTGGACCTTTGGCGTGCCGGTGCTTGGCATCTGCTATGGCCAGCAGACCATGATGACCCAATTGGGTGGCCTGGTGGAATCGGGCCATGGCACCGCCGAATTCGGCCGTGCCTATGTGACGCCCGCCAATGATATGCTGCCCATCCTGGACGGCTGGTTCGCGGATGGCCGCGAACAGGTCTGGATGAGCCACGGCGACCATGTGTCAAAGATCGCACCCGGCTTTACCGTTTACGGCACCTCGCCCAATGCGCCCTTTGCCATCACGGCGGATGTGTCGCGCAACTTCTACGCCGTACAGTTCCACCCCGAGGTGCACCACACACCCAAGGGCGCGAAACTCTACGAGAATTTCGTTCGCCTGGCCGGCTTCACCGGCGACTGGACAATGGCCAGCTACCGCGAGGATGCGATCGCCCGGATCCGCGCACAGGTGGGCGACCGCAAGGTGATCTGCGCCCTGTCGGGCGGGGTCGACAGTTCGGTCGCCGCCATCCTGATCCACGAGGCGATCGGCGAACAACTGACCTGCGTCTTCGTGGACCATGGCCTGCTGCGCCTGAACGAGGCCGAAGAAGTCGTCACGATGTTCCGCGAGGCGTACAATCTTCCGCTGATCCATGCCAATGAATCCGACCTGTTCCTTGGCGCGCTGGAAGGGGTCAGCGACCCCGAGGTCAAGCGCAAAACCATCGGCCGCCTGTTCATCGAGGTCTTTGACAAACATGCCAAGGACATCGGCGGCGCCGACTTTCTGGCCCAGGGCACGCTCTACCCCGATGTCATCGAATCGGTGTCGTTCTCGGGCGGTCCTTCGGTCACCATCAAGTCGCACCACAATGTCGGCGGGCTGCCCGAAAAGATGGGCATGAAGCTGGTGGAACCGCTGCGCGAACTGTTCAAGGACGAGGTGCGCGCGCTTGGCCGCGAACTGGGCCTGCCGGAAAAATTCATCCGCCGCCACCCCTTTCCCGGCCCCGGCCTTGCCATCCGCTGCCCCGGCGAGATCACCCGCGAAAAACTGGACATCCTGCGTCGCGCCGATGCGGTCTACATCGACCAGATCCGCAAACATGGCCTCTATGACGAGATCTGGCAGGCCTTTGCCGCCATCCTGCCGATGCGCACCGTGGGTGTCATGGGCGACGGCCGGACCTATGATTTCGCCGTCGGCCTGCGCGCTGTCACCAGCGTCGATGGGATGACCGCCGATTACTACCCCTTCACCCATGAGTTCCTTGGCGAAACCGCCACCCGGATCATCAACGAGGTCAAGGGCGTGAACCGGGTGTTCTACGACGTCACCTCCAAGCCGCCCGGCACGATCGAGCTGGAATGATCACGCTCACCGACCTCCTTCGCTGCACGACAGCCGAGGAGGCGGCGCGCGTCCGCGCCCATCTGCCCGACCACCTGCGCCTGACCCGCGCCGAACCCGGCTGCCTGTCCTTTGATGTGGCGCCCACCGCCGACCCGTTGGTCTGGCAGGTGCGTGAACGCTTTACCGACCGCCCCGCCTTCGAGGCGCATCAGCGTCGCACGGCAGCCAGCGTCTGGGCCAGCGCCAGCGCAGGCATCCGCCGCGACTACACCCTCACCGAAGGCTGAGGGGCCAGACCGCCCCTGCACCTTCATCTTGCCACAAATACCCTCGGGGGGTGAATTGGCCGCCAGGCCAAGAGGGGGGCAGACTGCCCCCCTCCACCTGTCAGCTTGCGCAATGAAAAAGCCGGCGCGTTGTCGCACCGGCTCCACTGTATCTGTCCTGACAGCTTATTCCCGGTTGCCCAGGAATTGCAGCAGGAACATGAACATGTTGAGGAAGTCGAGGTACAGGCGCAGCGCGCCCATGATCGCCGCCTTGCCCAGCCATTCGGTATCGCCATGCTGGGCATGGGCGATATATTCCGTCTTGATCGACTGGGTGTCATAGGCCGTCAGACCGGCAAAGATCAGCACGCCGATCACCGAGATTGCAAACTGCAATGCCGAGGAGGCGATGAAGATGTTCACGATCATCGCGACGATCAGGCCGATCAGCCCCATCATCAGGAAGGTGCCCATGCCGGACAGGTCGCGCTTGGTGGTGTAGCCATACAGCGACAGGCCCGCAAAGGCGATGGCCGTCACAAGGAAGGTATGGGCGATCGACGTGCCGGTATAGACCAGAAAGATCGACGACAGCGACAGGCCCATCACGGCCGCATAGACGTAGAACACCAGTTGCGCGGTGGCTGCGGACATGCGGTTGATCATCGCGCCAAAGCCGAACACCATCAGCAGCGGGGCGAACATGATCAGCCATTTCAGCGGCGAGGCATAAAGCGCATAGCCAAGCTGCGTCAGATACTTGCCATTGCCCATTTCGGCCACGGCGGCCGAGGGGTCGGTTGTCACGGAAAGGCCGGAGATTGCCCAGGCCGCGCCGCCGGTCAGCAGCATGGCCACGGACATCAGCCCGTAAACCTTGTTCATATGGGCCTTGAGGCCCTCGTCGATCCGTACGTTCTGTGCACCGACAGATCCTGCACGGATCGTCTGATAGTCTGCCATTGGTCAGCCTCCGTCAGTCATGGCGAAAGCCGCCTGTGCAGGATCACACAGGCGTCTGACATCAATATCGGGGCGGAACCCCGGAAATTCAAGCAGTTCCGACACCGGAACATGAATTGAATGTGATCAGCGCAGCCAGTGGCGCGGCACATCCCAAGCGCTGCGCGCGGCCTCGGTCAGCGCCTGCTGGCGGCTCAGGCCGATATCGGCCAGCAGGGCATCGTCCAGCGCGGCAAGTTGACGGCGCTGCGCCGACAGCGTCATGGCGTCGCGCACCCGCGCGAACAGGCCGCGCTTGCCCTGCCGCTCGACGCGGCCAAGCGCGAGGGACGAGGTGTGGAGCGAGGCAAACATGGTCGTATCCTTTCAGGTATCGTGATCCGATTCGCCGGACCATCAAATGTCTTGATCCTTGTGCCAGAATATCGTTCATTGTAAAAGTGAATGGTTTTGAAGAATATCATCAGGATTTGTGATATGCCGCGCCAACTCGACCTCACCTCCCTGCGCAGTTTCGTGGCTATCGCCGATGCCGGCGGCGTCACGCGGGCCGCCGGTTTCCTCAATCTGACGCAATCCGCGGTTTCGATGCAACTCAAGCGGCTGGAAGAGGCGCTGGGTGTCGATCTGATGGATCGTGCGGGGCGCGGGGTGGCGCTGACGGCTGCGGGCGAACAATTGCTGGGCTATGCCCGGCGGATGCTGAACCTGAATGACGAGGCGCTGGCGCGGCTGACCGGCCAGAGCTTTGAAGGCGAGGTGGTGCTGGGGGTGCCGTCGGATATCGTCTATCCGGCGATCCCCCGCGTGCTGCGCCGGTTTGCCCAGGATTACCCCAAGATGCGCGTCACGCTGGTCTCTTCCTATACCCGTCGGCTGAAGCGGCTGTTCGAACTGGGCGAATGCGACGTGATCCTGACCACCGAGGATGTCGCCGATCCGGGGGGCGAGACGCTGCGGTCGATCCCGCTGATCTGGGTCGGGGCGCCAGGCGGCAATGCCTGGAAGCAACGCCCCCTGCCGCTGGCCTTTGAATACAACTGCATCTTCCGCACCCATGTGCAGGCGGCGCTGGACCGGGCCGGGATTCCCTGGGTGATGGCGGCGGAATCGGAAACCACACGGTCGATCGAAGCTTCGCTGTCGGCCGATCTGGCGGTCCATGTTCTGGTCGAGGGGGCGGAACCGCGCGAAATCCAGCGGGTGGCGCATGGCGGGACGCTGCCGGATCTGGGCCATACACAGGTGAACCTGTATGTGGCCGCCACGGGCCAGGGCGATGCGGCGGGCGCACTGGCCGCGATGATCCGGCAGGAATATGCCGCGCCGTGATGGCGGCGGATCACGGCGCGTCGGGGCAAAGGGCGGCTGACAGCCTTGCTTGCCCCCTGCGGCAGATCCGGATCCGGGCGAACAGCCCCCGCCGCTACATCGTGACCACGACCTTGCCAGTGGACTTGCGGCTGCGCAGCAGGTCCATCGCCTCCTCGGCGCGGTCTAGCGGCAGGGTCTGGCCGATATGGGGTTTGAGCTGGCCCGCCGCATACATGCCCATCAGTTCGGCAATGCTGTCGGCCAAGATCCGGGGTTTGAACGCCATGTAGCCGCCCCAATACACCCCCATCACCGTCAGGTTCTTGACCAGCAGCAGGTTGGCCGGGATCTGTGGCACCGCGCCCCCGGCAAAACCGATGGGCAGCAAGCGGCCCTCGGGGTTGGTGGCCCGCAGCGCGGCCATGAACGTATCGCCACCGATCGCATCATAGACCACATCCGCCCCGCCAAGCGCCTTGACCGCGGCACGCAGATCCGCGCCATCGCTGTCGATCAGGTGATCGGCACCCGCCGCCTGCGCCACCGCAAGCTTGTCGGCGCCACGCGCCGAAGCGATGACCCTTGCGCCCATGGCCTTGCCGATTTCCACCGCCGTCAATCCGACCCCGCCAGCCGCACCCGTGACCAGCAGCGTTTCGCCGGGTTGCAGGCGCGCGCGGTGTTTCAGCGCCAGATGCGAGGTGCCATAGGTGATGAGAAAGGCCGCCGCATGGTCGAACGGCATCACATCGGGCAGGCGCACGCACCGATCGGCCGGGAACACGCCCCATTCGGCCAGGCCGCCCTGCCCGGCAAAGACCGCCACGCGATCGCCCGGCGCCAGGCCCGAGACACCCGCGCCAAGGGCCTCGACCCGGCCCGCCACTTCCATGCCAAGGGTAAAGGGCGGATCGGGGCGTTCCTGGTATTCGCCCTTGACCATCAGCAGATCGGCAAAGTTGAGACCACAGGCGGCGATGCGCAACAGAACCTCGCCGGGGCCGGGTTCGGGCCGGTCGATCTCTGTCAGCCCGGCCTTGCCGCCAAAGTCCATGACACGATAGGCACGCATGAGAATCCCCCTGTGATTGGTCGCCCCGGACGGTAGCGGCTTGGGTATTGCAAGACCAGCGCTTGCAGAATGCAATTTATGCGCGACCTGCCAATTCGCAAAATGCAGCGATTTTTGCAAAATGCAAAGCCTCACTCAACCCTTGGCGGGTAAAATGCCCAAAAGATAACAGCCATAACGTGGGTTTCCCTTGTCTGACGCGAAAATCTGCTACCTTGACGGGCATCAAGCCGTCAGATTCCTTGCAGTGCGGGAAAAATATGAAACAAATCTTTCCAGGGCCGCGAGTGTTGGCCCTAAGGTAACGAGGTCCGGGAAGGGAAAGTACCATGAAGCACCCAGTAGACGCTCATGTCGGCAAACGCATCCGTCACCGCCGCTGGATGGTGGGGATGACACAACAACAACTGGCCGACCGTGTGGGTATCAAGTTCCAGCAGATCCAGAAATACGAAACCGGCATGAACCGGGTCAGCGCCTCGCGGCTGTACGATATCTCGCGCGAGATGGAGGTGCCGGTCAGCTTTTTCTTTGACGGGCTGGATGCCGCCGAGACGCCGCACCCCGCAGGAGATCTGATGGGCGACAAGGAGGCGATGGAGCTGATCCGCGCCTATTACAGCATCCCCGAAGCACAGCGGCGGCGGCTGTTCGATCTGGCACGCGTGCTGTCGGATACGTCGGCGGCCTGACCCCGGCCCCGGACTGCGGGCTTGACCGCCCTGCCCCTGCCGCGCTAGCCGCGGCAGGGAACAACGGACCGGAGGCCGCAATGATCCCTCAACGCGATGCACAGACCGCTGCCGAACTGGTGGCCGTGGCCGAAACCCTGGCCGATGCGGCGCGGGTGGCCACGCTGGCGCATTTCCGCCGGACAGATCTGGCGGCCGACAGCAAGGAAACCGACCGCTTTGATCCGGTGACAGAGGCGGATCGGGCCTCGGAAGATGCGATGCGGGCGCTTCTGGCGCAGTTGCGGCCCGATGACGCCATTCTGGGCGAAGAGCGCGGCCTGACAGCGGGCACCAGCGGGCTGACCTGGGTGCTGGATCCGATCGACGGGACCAGGGCCTATCTCTCGGGAACGCCCACCTGGGGCGTGCTGATCGGCGTCACCGATGCCACCGGCCCGGTGCTTGGCATCATCGACCAGCCCTATATCGGCGAGCGTTTCATCGGGGCGCCCGGCGTGGCGCAGGTGACAGGGCCGCAGGGCACCGCCCCATTGCGCAGCCGCGCGCCGCGCCCTCTGGCGCAGGCCATCCTGTTCACCACCTTTCCCGAAGTGGGCACGCCCGCCGAAGGCGCGGCCTTTCACCGGCTGGCGCGGCAGTGCAGGCTCGTGCGCTATGGCATGGATTGCTATGCCTATGGCCTGATCGCCGCGGGGCAGATCGACCTGGTGGTCGAAGCCGGATTGCAGACCTATGACGTGGTGGCCCCCATCGCGGTGATCGAGGCGGCAGGCGGTATCGTCACCGACTGGCAAGGGCGGCCGGCCCATGGTGGCGGGCGCATCCTTGCCGCCGCGAATGCCACCATCCATGCCGAGGCGCTGGCCGTGCTGTCGCAGGCGCCCGATCCATGACAGGGTTTTGACAGATCCGTGAATTGCGGCAATAGTCGCGCATGGCACCATGCCAACCGCACGGAGGGGAGGCCGACGGATGGGCAAGCACGTGCTCCTCATCGAGGACGAGCCGAACATATCCGAGGCGATCCGCTTCATCCTGACCCGCGACGGGTTCCGGGTGTCGTGCCATGATCAGGGCCGCGATGCGCTGGAGGTGGTGCGGGCCGAGCGCCCCGATGCGCTGATCCTGGATGCCATGCTGCCGGGCCGCACCGGATATGACATCCTGCGCGACCTGAGGGCAGAGCCGGATACCGCGCTGTTGCCCGTGCTGATGCTGACCGCGCGTGGCCAGGGGCGCGACCGCGAACTTGCAGAATCGGCAGGGGCCAGCGGATTCATGGCGAAACCGTTTTCCAACGCCGAGGTTCTGGCCTCGGTCCGTGCGCTGCTGGGTCAGGCATGAAACCGCCGCGCCAGCCGCTGTTCGTGGCCCCGCGCATCTATCGCAGCCGCCGTCTGCGGGATGCGGCACGCATCCTGCCGGTGCTGGGCGGGTTTCTGGTGCTGGTGCCCATCCTGTGGGATCCCGCCGGTGACGGCGCGCGGTCCACGGCGCGCGACGGGATCTATCTGTTCGTGCTGTGGGGCGCGCTGATCCTGGCCGCCCGCCTGCTGGCCCCCCGCCTGGGAGAAGACCCGCCCGCCCCCGGACAGACAGAGGATTAGGCGGTGCCCTTCAACCTGCTGATCCTTGCCTGCCTTGCCTATGTCGCCTTCCTGTTCGCGGTGGCCTTTCTGGCCGACCGGCGGGCCGAGGCGGGTACGCTGCCCTGGCTGCGCTCGCCCATGGTCTATACGCTGTCGCTGTCGGTCTATTGCACCGCATGGACCTTCTATGGCGCGGTTGGCTATGCCGCGCGTTCGGGGCTGGAATTCCTGACGATCTATCTTGGCCCGACGCTGGTGTTTGTCGGCTGGTGGGTGATCCTGCGCAAGCTGGTGCGGATCGCCAAGGCGCAGCGCATCACCTCGATCGCCGATCTGATCTCCAGCCGCTACGGCAAATCCAGCCTGCTGGGCGTGGTGGTGACGGCTATCTGCGTTACCGGAGCGACGCCCTATATCGCCTTGCAACTGCAATCGGTGGCGCTGTCGTTTTCGGTCTTTGCGTCGGACACGCCCGATGGCTGGCACCTGCCCGACCGCGACACGACGGCGCTGTGGGTGGCGGCGGGTCTGGCGCTGTTCACGGTATTGTTCGGCACCCGCAACCTGGATGCCAACGAACAGCACCATGGCGTGGTAATGGCCATTGCCGTCGAGGCGGCGGTCAAGCTGGTGGCGCTGGTCGCGGTGGGGGTCTTTGTCGTATGGATCGTCGCCGATGGCCCGGCCGATATCGTGACCCGGATCGACAATTCGCCGATTGCCGGATGGCAGATGGTGCCGGGCCGCTGGGCCGGGCTGATCTTTCTGTCCGCCGCCGCCATTCTGACCTTGCCCCGCATGTTCCAGGTTCTGGTGGTGGAGAACGCCGACGAGCGCCACCTGACGACGGCCAGTTGGGCCTTTCCGCTGTATCTTGCCGCCATGAGCCTGTTCGTGGTGCCCATCGCCGTGGTCGGCCTGGATATCCTGCCGGAAGGATCGAACCCCGATCTGTTCGTGCTGACCCTGCCTCTGGCGCTGGATCAGGGCGGGTTGGCGATGCTGGCGTTTCTGGGCGGGTTTTCCTCGGCCACCTCGATGGTGATCGTCGCGGCAATCGCGCTGGCAACCATGGTGTCGAACCATGTGGTCATGCCGTTGATCCTGGCCTTTGGCGAACGCAAGGGGAAAGAACCGGGCGACCTGCGCCGCGTCGTTCTGCTGGCGCGGCGATTGTCCATCGCCGGGGTGATGGCGCTGGGATATGGCTATTACACCCTGACCGGCGGCAGTGGCGCGCTGGCCGCAACCGGGCTGATCGCCTTTGTCGGGGTGGCGCAGATCCTGCCCGCGATGCTGGGCGCCATGTTCTGGCGCGGCGCCACGCGCACGGGTGCGTTGCTTGGGCTGTGTGCCGGCTACGGGCTGTGGCTGTATACGCTGTATCTTCCGTCCTTCGGGCAAGGCGGGGTCATTCCGGTGCAGGTGTTTGTCGAGGGGCCTTGGGGGATCGGCTGGTTGCGCCCCGAGGCGCTGTTCGGCATCGACGGCATGGATCCCCTGCTGCACGCGATGTTCTGGTCGCTGGCCATGAACACCCTGCTGTTCGGTCTTGGATCGCTGCTGACCTTCCCGTCCCCGATGGAACGTCTGCAAGGTGCGCGCTTTGTTCAGGCCTTCGATCAGTCGGGCCCGGCGTCCAGTTGGGCGCGCGGCCAGGCCGAAGCCGAGGATCTGCTGGTGATGGCCCAGCGCATCATGGGCGAGGATGTGGCGCTGGCCTATTTCCAGACCCATGCTCGGGTGCAGGGCAAGGATGGCTATCTGCCCGACATCACCCCCGATTTCATGAACGATCTGGAACGGCGGCTGTCGGGGTCGATCGGCGCCGCAGCCGCCCATGCGATGATCGCCCAGATTGCCGGGGGCGCCGCCGTATCGGTCGAGGATCTGATGGCGGTGGCCAACGAAACCGCGCAGATGATGGAATATTCCGCCCGGCTGGAAGCGCAGCAGGATGAACTGACCCGCACCGCCCGCCAATTGCGCGAAGCAAACGAGAAACTGACCCAGCTTTCGGTTCAGAAAGACGCCTTTCTCAGCCAGATCAGCCATGAACTGCGCACCCCCATGACCTCGATCCGCGCGTTTTCCGAGATCATGATGGACGACGACGTGCCCCCGGATCTGAACGCGCGCTATGCCCGCATCATCCATGACGAGGCGATCCGCCTGACCAGGCTGCTGGATGATCTGCTGGACCTGTCGGTGCTGGAAAGCGGCACGGTGCAGCTCAGCCTGCGCAGCGCCAGCCTGCATGACATGCTGGACCGCGCGCTCCATGCTGCCGGTTCTACCCGGCCCGAACGCGCCTTTACCATCCAGCGCGACCCGCAGAGCGAACAGATCACCGTGACCTCGGACATCGACCGGCTGACGCAGGTCTTTATCAACGTGATCTCGAATTCGCGCAAATATTGTGATGCCGGGGCGCCGGTGCTGCGTATTGCCGTCCGGCGCAAGGGCGCGCAGATCCGGGTGGATTTCATCGACAATGGCAGCGGTATTGCCAAGGGATCGCAGGCGCTGATCTTCGAGAAATTCGCCCGGCTCACCGATTCGGCCCAGGCGGGTGGCGCAGGGCTGGGCCTGGCGATCTGCCGCGAGATCATGCAGAATCTGGATGGCGACATCTCTTACGTTCCCGGACAGGGCGGGGCCGCCTTTCGCGTCGCCTTTCCGATGGTGCTGGTTCTGCCCGAAAACCGCAGGACGTAAACCTGCCGCTAACCCCGGCATGGCACAGTGGCCCCCACGCAGAAGAAGGGTGGCGGCATGTCGGCACAGGGGGTTCTCAGACGCAAGGTCGCGGTGCGCAGGGCCGATCATCGCGGTGTCGAAACGGGTGCGCGCGCCTGGCGCACCGCCTTTGCCCGCGTCGCCCGCGATATGGTCGGGCTGGATCTGGCGGTCCCGGTGCTGCACGATGACCGCCGCTCGCTGACGGAACTGCTGGAACTTGTCCCCGAGCGTGCGCTGCTGGCCGTGCTGGAAGGGCCGGGGCAAGGGCTGGGCCTTTTGGCGATGTCGCCGGAACTGACCGCCTCGGTGATCGAGGCGCAGACCATCGGCCGCATATCCGCCAGCCCCCCCCTGCCGCGCCGCCCCACCCGCACCGATGGCGCCATGGCGGCCCGGCTGATCGACGGTGCGCTGGCCGCACTGGAAACCGCGCTGGCGCATTCGCCTGATCTGCGCTGGACCGCGGGCTTTCGCTATGCCTCGTTTCTGGACGAGCCGCGCCCGCTTGGCCTTCTGCTGGAAGATATTCCCTACCGCTTGCTGATCTGCGACCTTGATATCGCCGATGGCCTTCGGCGGGGGCGGGTGCTGCTTGCCCTGCCGGCCGAAGGACGGGGGCCCAAACCCACGCCGCACACCCCTGACGAGACGCCGTCCACGACCCTGGCCTGGCAAGCCGCGCTGAATGGCGCGGTCCTGGGGGCAGACGTGGCCATAGATGCGGTAATCGGTCGATTGCGGCTGCCGCTTGGTCAGGCGATGGGACTGGAGGCCGGGGCAATCCTGCCGCTGACCGGGGCGCGGCTGGATTGTATCGCCCTGATCGGTCCTGCCGGGCAACCGATGGGCACGGCACGGCTGGGGCAGAACCGGGGATTGCGCGCCCTCAAGTTCCAGGCGGCAGAGACTGACGCGGGCGGGCAGCACCCCGCCCATGCGACCGCTGCGGCCCAAACATCGGTGGCGCCCCCCGCACTCGCCGCCCCGGCCTCTGCGCCCGTCGGCGCGGTGGCCCCCCTTGCGCGCAGTGCCTGATGTGGTCAGGGGCGAACAGCGATGCCGCCGCCAGATTGGCGCATCCTGGCCCGCAAGCCGCCACGGCCCCGGCGCCCGGCCCGATGCCGCAAACGCGCGCGCACATCCTGCCGGGCTGCGGCGGGTGCTATGCCTCTGGTTCCAGGGCGATCAGCGCCGCGCCCGCCTCGACCTGGGCACCGGGGGCAACCAGCACCTCTGCGACGACACCATCGCGCGCCGCTGTCAGGACATGCTCCATCTTCATCGCTTCCAGAACCGCCAGACGATCCCCCGCCGCCACCGCCTGCCCCGTCGCCACGAACACCGCCTTGACCAGCCCCGGCATTGGCGAAAGCGTGATATTGCCACCCGCCCCGCTCGTGAGGCCCCGCGCCAGCGGGTCATGCAGGGCAAAGCTGACGCATCCGCCATCGAAGACATGCACTGAACCACCCGCCACGACGACCGACGCCTGCGACGGCGCATCCCCGATCCACCAGCGCCCGCCGATCCGGCGGCAGGCATGGGCCTGGCCCTCCAGCTCGACCTCGATGGCCTCGGGACCGGCAAGCCGGACCACCGCCTCCAGCACCGTGTCGCCACGCTCCAGCCGCACGGTCCGGTTCAGCGGCGCCCACAGGGCAAAGCCGCCCGGCACAGACGCGCCGTCCCACAGGCCTGCGGCGGCCAACACTGCCGCCACCGGCACCACCGGGGCCACTGGCGGGTCTGCCACCAGCGCAGACAGGTCGCGTTCGATCAAGCCGGTATCGACATCCCCGGCCGCAAATCCGCTGTGCCGCGCCAGCGCCCCCAGGAACGCCAGATTCGTGACCGACCCCGCCACCTGGGTCCGCGCCAACCCATCGGCC
This sequence comes from Gemmobacter megaterium, assembly GCF_900156815.1. Lineage (GTDB taxonomy): Bacteria > Pseudomonadota > Alphaproteobacteria > Rhodobacterales > Rhodobacteraceae > Wagnerdoeblera > Wagnerdoeblera megaterium. The sequence continues at coordinate 135,987 of NZ_FTOT01000001.1, read as the reverse complement.
AATTGCTGCAAGGCAGCCGCACGGGTCGGGCCATGGACGATGACCTTGGCGATCATCGGGTCATACCACGGGCTGATCGCATCGCCCGTGCGCACCCCGCTGTCGGCCCGCACACCCGGCGGAAAGGCCAGATGATCCAGCCGCCCGGTCGCTGGCAGAAACCCTGCGGGCACGTCTTCGGCATACAGCCGCGCTTCGAACGCATGGCCGGTGATCGTCAGATCCTCCTGCCGCACAGGCAGGGACTCGCCACTGGCGACACGCAACTGCCATTCCACCAGATCGACGCCGGTGATCGCCTCGGTCACCGGATGTTCGACCTGAAGCCGCGTGTTCATCTCCATGAACCAGAACCCGTCGGACCGCAGGCCCCGGCTGCTGTCGACGATGAATTCAATGGTGCCCGCGCCCTTGTAGCCGATCGCCTCGGCCGCGCGCACGGCGGCGGCCCCCATGGCCGCGCGCATCTCGGCCGTCATGCCGGGGGCGGGGGCTTCCTCGATCACCTTCTGATGGCGGCGCTGCAACGAGCAGTCGCGCTCGAACAGATGCACCGCGCGGGTGCCATCGCCAAAGACCTGCACCTCGATATGGCGGGGTTTCTCGACATATTTCTCGATCAGCACCGCAGGATTGCCAAAGGCCGTCCGCGCCTCGCCCTGGGCGCTGGCCAGCGCATCGGCGAAATCCTGCGGACGTGTGACCTTGCGCATCCCCTTGCCACCACCGCCAGCCACCGCCTTGATCAAGACCGGATACCCGATGGACTCGGCCGCCCCCGCCAGATGCTCGGGGTCCTGGTTTTCGCCATGATAGCCCGGCACGACGGGCACGCCCGCCTCTTGCATCAGGCGCTTGGCGGCATCCTTGAGCCCCATGGCCCGGATCGCGCTGGCCGAGGGCCCGATGAAGGTAAGGCCCGCCGCCTCGACCGCATCGACGAAATCGGGGTTCTCGGACAGGAAGCCATAGCCGGGATGAATGCCCTGTGCCCCGGTGGCCTGCGCCGCCGCGATGATCCGAGCACCCTGGAGGTAGCTGTCGGCCGGGGCCGGGCCGCCGATATGGACCGCCTCGTCCGCCATGGCGACATGCTTGCCCCCCCGGTCGGCATCGGAATAGACGGCCACGGTTGCCACGCCCAGTTTGCGCGCGGTCTCGATCACCCGGCAGGCGATCTCGCCGCGGTTGGCGATCAGGATTTTCTGGAACATGTCGGACCTCGGTTCGGGATGGGCGGGCGTCGGCGCGGGGGGCTGCCCCCGCACCCCCGGAATATCTGGATCACGGCAAAGACAGCAGGCGCTGGTCTGCCTCGGACGAAATTCTGGCAAGGATATCGGCCGCAGGGCGAATGTCATGGATCAGGCCCACGGCCTCTCCGACGACCGGGCTTCCCGCTTTGGCATCGCCCGTGGCCTGCGCCTGGGCCCAGCGGTCCCGCGCCGGGGCATCGGCACGCAGCGCCTCGGTCGCCGTATCGGTGGCCCAGCGGTCGGTAAAGGCGCTGCGTAGGGTGCGGATGGTGAACGGCGCGGGCCAATCCAGCAGGCGGGCCGCATCGGGCGCCCGGCTGCGCAAGGTGGCATCGCCGTTGGCCGCCACGGCGGCCTGGTGGAACCCGGCAGGCGCCAGCGCCTCGGCCGCCGCCCAGAAGCGCGAGCCGATCATGGCGCCATCGGCCCCCAGCATGAGCGCCGCCGCAACCCCCCGGCCATCGGCGATACCGCCCGCCGCAAGCAGCAGCGTCCGGGGCGCACGCGCAGCCAGCAGATCGGCAAGTTCCGGCACCAGCGACATGGTGCCACGGGTGGCGCCATGCCCCCCGGCCTCTGCCCCCTGGGCGACGATCACGCGGGCCCCGGCGTCCAATGCGGCATGGGCGTGGTCCAGCGTCTGGCACTGGCAGATCAGCGGAACGCCTGCGTCATGGATGGCGGCGGCAAAGGGCGCCGGATCGCCGAAGGACAGCATCACCGCCTTTGGCGCCCGCGCCAGCGCCGCGGCAAGCACCGCCGGGGTCAGGCGCCAGGTGATGAAGCCAACGCCAATCGGCGCATCGCCCGCCCGATCCCATTCCGCCGCGATCCAGTCGGGATCGCCGTAGCCACCGCCCAGCAGGCCAAGCCCGCCAGCCCTGGCCACAGCCGCCGCCAGCGCGCCGCCAGCGGCCCCGGCCATGGGGGCAAGGGCCACGGGATGGGTCAGATCGAAGGCCGTCGTGAAGCGTGTCGTCACAGGCATGGGGACCATCCGTTGCAAGGCTGCATATGGGGCGCCGCGTGGAGGCCACGCCGGACCGCAGGGGCGGGCATCGCATCCCGCCGCAGGCACATGGCGCGAAACCGCCACGGGCCGCCGGACAGATCACAAGGCTTCGCGCGGCTCATCGCGCTACATCCGGAACACGCCGAAGCGTGTCGGCTCGATGGGTGCGCACAGTGCCGCCGACAGCGACAGGAACAGCGCCTGCCGCGTCTTGCGCGGGTCGATGATGCCATCATCCCACAGCCGGGCCGAGGCATAAAGCGGGTGGGACTGGCGCTCGAACATCTCGATGGTCGGGCGTTTGAATTCGGCCTCGTCCTCAGCCGACCACTGGCCGCCTGCCCGTTCGATCCCGTCGCGCTTGACGGTGGCCAGCACACCGGCGGCCTGTTCGCCGCCCATCACCGAAATGCGGCTGTTGGGCCAGGTCCACAAGAAGCGCGGCTGGTAGGCGCGGCCCGCCATGCCATAATTGCCTGCCCCGAACGAGCCACCCACCAGCATGGTGATCTTGGGCACATTGGTGGTGGCCACCGCCGTGACAAGCTTGGCACCATGGCGGGCGATGCCCTCGTTCTCATATTTGCGACCGACCATGAAGCCGGTGATGTTTTGCAAGAAGACCAACGGGATATTGCGCTGCGAGCAAAGCTCGACGAAATGCGCGCCCTTGACCGCCGCCTCCGAGAACAGCACGCCGTTGTTGGCGATGATGCCAACGGGACAGCCCATCACATGGGCAAAGCCCGTCACCAGCGTTTCGCCGAAACGTGCCTTGAATTCGTCAAAGCGGCTGCCGTCGACAACGCGGGCGATGACCTCGCGGATGTCATAGGGCGTGCGCAGATCGGCGGGGACGACACCCAGGATGTCCTCGGGGTCATGGGCCGGGTCTTCGGGCGACTGCCATTGCACGGTGGCGGGTTTGGCGCGGTTGAGGTTGCCCACGGCACGACGGGCCAGCGCCAGCGCATGGGCATCGTCTTCGGCCAGATAATCGGCCACGCCGGACAGGCGGGTATGCACATCGCCGCCGCCCAGATCCTCGGCGCTGACCACCTCGCCGGTGGCCGCCTTGACCAGCGGAGGACCGGCCAGAAAGATGGTGCCCTGATCCTTGACGATGATCGTCACATCCGACATCGCAGGCACATAGGCGCCGCCTGCGGTGCAACTGCCCATGACCACGGCAATCTGCGGAATGCCCTTGGCGGACATCCGCGCCTGATTGTAGAAAATGCGCCCGAAATGGTCGCGGTCGGGGAAAACCTCATCCTGGTTGGGCAGGTTGGCACCGCCCGAATCCACCAGATAGACGCAGGGCAACTGGCATTCCTCGGCAATCTCTTGCGCGCGCAGGTGCTTTTTCACGGTCATCGGGTAGTAGGTGCCACCCTTGACCGTGGCATCGTTGCACACGACCATCACCTCTTGCCCCATCACGCGACCGATGCCGGTGATAACGCCTGCGCAGGGGGCATCGCCGTTGTACAGGCCATGCGCCGCCGTGGCGCCGATTTCCAGAAACGGCGAGCCGGGATCCAGCAGGTTGGCCACCCGGTCGCGCGGGGCCATCTTGCCACGGGCGATGTGGCGGGCGCGGGCCTTTTCGCCGCCCCCTGCCGCTGCCGCCGCTGCGGCCTGGGCAACGGTGTCCAGCAATGCCAGATGCGCGGCGCGGTTCGCCTTGAAGGTCTCCGAAGTCGGAAGGGCCTTGGTCGTCAGCTTCATGGGCGGTTCCCTTCTGGGGATGTCAGGGCGCGGCCAAAGGCGGCCGGTCTGATGCAATATGTCATAGTCATGTTTTTCACATGCGCATCATGGGCTTGCTTGCGCATCCGGGCCGAAATGCCGCAGGCGGTTTCGCGGTGCGCTTGATCCAGATCAACGTGTTGCGCGGGCACGCAGGCGCAGGGTCGGCCCGCAACCAACCTGCGAGAAAACCGATGAAACGTTCCTTGATGTCCCTTGCCATGATCGCTGTCATGGGCACGGCCGCCCCGGCGCTTGCGCAGTCCAGGGGTGACATGACGCTGGGCTTTGGCTTGGGTGTCGTCGCGCCCAAATCGAACAATGGCACGCTGACCGCCGGGCCGCTGAGCATTGGCAACAGTGCGCGCCCGACAATCACCTTCGAATATTTCATCCGCGACAATCTGGGCATCGAGGTTCTGGCCGCCACGCCCTTCAAGCACGATCTGAAGGTGGGCGGGGCCAAGATCGGATCGACCCAGCACCTGCCGCCCACGCTGTCGCTGAACTGGCATTTCCCGACGGGTAGCGCGGTCAAACCCTTTGTCGGCCTTGGGGTGAACTATACCAAATTCTTCGAAGAGAAATCCCCGCTGGGCAGCGTGAAGATCGGCGATAGCTGGGGCCTCGCGGCGCAGGTCGGGCTGGATTATGCGGTCAGCGAAAAATCGGCGCTGCGGATGAACCTGCGCTGGATCGACATCAATGCCGATGTGTCGCTGAACGGCGCCAAGATCGGCAAGGCCCAGGTGGACCCGCTGGTCTTTGGCCTTGCCTATGTGATGAAGTTCTGATCGCCCCGCTGCCGTGGCGCGCGCGGGAGTGCGCGCCGCGCAGGGGGATCGGCCGGGGCGGCGCATCAGCGGTCTGCCTCGGCCACCCGCGCCTCAAGCGCAAGGGCCTGATCCGCGGTGATCTGCATCAGGCAGGCCAGCGTGGCGGGCCCCGCCCCGGTGCCATTGCCCCATTGCGCCGCCTCATAGGCGCAGGCCGCATCGCGCCAGCCGATCCAGGCGCGCTGCATGTCGCGCAAGGCCGACTGGCGGTTGGCAACAGGTTCGCCTGCCACCGTTGCCGCCCGGTCCTGCCGCGCATGGATCGAGGTCAGCGCCTTGTAGGCCGCGTTCAGCCGGTCATCCCACCACACGCGCTCGTTCTCCAGGCAGAACCCCATGCCATAGGTGGAGTCGCCGCCCGGATTGCCCGCCATGCAGGCATCCGCCGCCTTGCCTGCGCAATCGGTGCCACCTGCGACCAGACAGGCCGCCGTCGCATCCGGGGCAAAGGTCATGTCCTGCGCCAGCGCCGGGGCGGGACACAGGGCAGCAAGAACCAGAACACTGCGCATCGCGCCCTCCGCTATTGGGCGCCCATCAATTCGCGCCCGATCAGCATCCGGCGGATCTCGGAGGTGCCGGCGCCGATTTCCATCAACTTGGCATCGCGGAACAGGCGGCTGACCACGCTGTCATTCAAAAAGCCCGCGCCGCCAAGCGCCTGAACCGCCTGATGCGCCTGCACCATCGCCTGTTCAGAGCAATACAGCACACAGCCCGCCGCATCCTGCCGCGTGACCTGGCCCCGGTCGCAGGCCTTGGCGACCTCGTAAAGATAGGCGCGGGCCGTGTTCAGCCCGACATACATATCGGCGATCTTGCCCTGCATCAGCTGGAAATTCCCGATCGGCTGGCCGAACTGCTGGCGCTCCTTCACATAGGGCATCACCTCGTCCAGACAGGCCGCCATGATGCCCGTGCCGATGCCTGACAGCACGACCCGTTCATAATCCAGCCCCGACATCAGGACGCGCACGCCCTTGCCTTCGGTGCCCAGAACATTCTCGAACGGCACTTCGCAGTTGTCAAAGAACAACTGCGCCGTGTTCGACCCGCGCATTCCCAGCTTGTCGAAATGCTGCGAGGTCGAGAATCCCTTCATCGACTTTTCGACGATAAAGGCGGTCATGCCCTTGGATCCGGCCTCTGGGTCGGTCTTGGCATAGACCACCAGCGTATCGGCATCGGGGCCATTGGTGATCCAGTATTTCGTGCCGTTGAGCACGTAATACCCGTTGCGCTTGTCGGCCTTGAGCTTCATCGACACCACATCCGACCCTGCCGAAGGCTCGGACATGGCCAGCGCGCCGACATGTTCGCCCGAAATCAGGCCGGGCAGATATTTGCGCTTTTGCTCGTCGGTTCCGTTCAGCTTGATCTGGTTCACGCACAGGTTGGAATGCGCGCCATAGGACAGGCTGATGCTGGCGGATGCCCGCGCGATTTCCTCTGTGGCGATGGCGTGGGCCAGATAGCCCATTCCCGCCCCGCCGTACTCCTCGGACACGGTGATGCCCAGCAGGCCCAGATCGCCCATCTCGCGCCACAGATCATGTGGAAAGGTGTTGTCGCGGTCCACCTGTGCGGCGAGGGGCTTTACCCGCTCCTGCGCCCAGCGATGCACGGTCTCGCGCAGTGCGTCGACATCCTCACCCAGATCAAAGCGCATGGATGCGGTGAACATGGGCTCCCCTCCCGTTTATTGAACGAATGTTCATTTCCTACCATCCGATGCAGAGTCGGTCAACGATTCTGTGATCCACTTGCGGCGCGATGACACAGGGCCCCGGCAGATTCGCGCAAACATCCATGCCAGGCAGGCCCCGCCCACTGCATCTTGCGCTCGCCGGTTCGGGCGCCCCTGCCCCTTGGGCGCCGCCGCCCGGCGGCACCGCGATTGAAACTCGGCGCGCCTTCGGGCAGGATGGCAAGGGGCTCAAGCGGGCCGGACGAGCGCCGCGACCAAAGATATGAGGCAGACCATGCGCAAATTCCTTCTCTCCGCAGGCATCCTTCTGGCCAGCGGCACCGCCACCCTTGCCGGACCCATTGAAAACGCCTGCATGTCCAGCCCCCGCGCCAAAGGCGACCGGGCGCTGTGCACCTGCATCCAGCAGGCCGCCGACCGCACCTTGCAACGCAGCGAACAGCGCCGCGCCGCCCGGTTCTTCAAGGATCCCGATCAGGCACAGCAGATCCGCATGTCGAAATCCGACAGCGACAACGAATTCTGGGCCCGCTACCGCGCTTTCGGCGAAATGGCCGAGGCGTTCTGCGCGCGCTGACTTCCCTTTGGCGTGGCGGGGGATTACATCGTCGCCATGACAGAACCCCTTCATATCATCGGCGCCGGCATGGCCGGATCCGAGGCCGCCTGGCAGGCCGTCTCCATGGGCGTGCCCGTTGTGCTGCACGAGATGCGGCCCCATGTCGGCACCTTTGCCCACCGCACCGGCAACTTTGCCGAGATGGTCTGCTCCAATTCGTTCCGGTCGGACGATGACGAACGCAATGCCGTGGGCCTGCTGCATTGGGAAATGCGCGCGGCCGGCGGCATCGTGCTGCAATCGGCCGAACGCCACCGCCTGCCAGCGGGCGGCGCGCTGGCGGTGGACCGCGACCCGTTTTCCGAATGGATCACCGCACAGTTGCGCGCCCATCCGCTGGTCACGGTCTCTGAAACCGAAGTGACAGAGCTACCGGCCGACGGCCACTGGATCGTCGCCACCGGCCCGCTGACATCGGGCGCGCTGGCCGACAGTATCCGGGCCGTGACCGGGGCCGAGTCGCTCGCCTTTTTCGATGCCATCGCCCCCATCGTTTATGCCGACAGCATCGACATGTCGGTCGCCTGGCGCCAGTCGCGCTATGACAAGGGCGAGACCGAGGAAGAGCGCACCGCCTATATCAACTGCCCGATGGACCGCGACCAGTACGAAGCTTTCATCGACGCCATGCTGGCCGCCGAGAAGGCCGAGTTCCACGAAGGCGAGACGGCGGGCTATTTCGATGGCTGCCTGCCGGTCGAGGTGATGGCCGAACGCGGGCGCGAAACGCTGCGCTTTGGCCCGATGAAGCCGGTGGGCCTGACCAACCCGCACCGGCCCGATGTCAAACCCTATGCCGTGGTTCAATTGCGTCGGGACAACGCGCTGGGAACGCTCTACAATATCGTGGGCTTTCAGACCAAGATGAAGTATGGCGCGCAAACCACTGTTTTCAAGATGATTCCCGGCTTGACACAGGCGTCCTTTGCCCGGCTTGGCGGCATCCACCGCAACACGTTCATCAATTCGCCAACGCTGCTGGATGGCCGGATGCGCCTGAAATCGCGGCCCAACATCCGCTTTGCCGGACAGATCACCGGCGTCGAAGGCTATGTCGAAAGCGCCTCGATGGGCCTTCTGGCAGGCCGGATGGCAGCAGCAGAGATCCTGGGCCGCGACCTTGCGCCGCCGCCGCGCGAAACCGCTCTGGGTGCGCTGGTCGCGCATATCACGGGCGATGCCGATGCCAAGACGTTCCAGCCGATGAACGTCAACTTCGGCCTGTTCCCCCCGATCGAGGCCAAGGGCGGGCGCCGCGGGCGCAAGGATCGCTACAAAGCCTATACCGACCGCGCGAAAGAGGCGTTCAACCAATGGCTTGCAGGGCAAAGCTGACGTGAGCTTCACCACCCGGTTTGCCCCTTCGCCCACCGGGCCGCTGCATCTGGGCCACGCCTATTCCGCCCTTCTGGCCCATGACATGGCGCGGGCCAACCACGGCACCTTCCTGCTGCGGATCGAAGATATCGACCCCCAGCGCAGCAAGCCGCAATGGCACGCCCAACTGATCGACGATCTTGCCTGGCTGGGCATCCGCTGGGACGCCGCACCGATGCGGCAGTCGGACCGGATGCCCGCCTACCGCGCCGCGCTCGACCAGCTTTGGGCGCTGGGCCTGCTGTATCCCTGCACCTGCACCCGGCGCGACATCGACCTTGCGCTTGGCGCCCCGCAGGAAGGCGCGCCCCATCATGGCCCCGATGGCCCGGTCTATCCCGGCATCTGCCGCACCCGACCGCGCAGCGGCCCGCGCCCGACCGACCAGCACCTGCGGCTGGACATGGCAGCCGCGCTGTCGGGGATCAGCTCCACCACCTTCCTCGAAACCGGCCCGGACCACGCAGGCACCATCACGCGCACCGCGCAGGACTACGCCGCCCGCATTGGCGACATCGTGCTCGCCCGGCGCGATTTCGGCACCTCGTATCACCTGTCGGTCGTGGTGGATGATGCCGCCCAGAGCATCACCCATGTCACCCGCGGCGCCGATCTGTTCGAGGCGACGGCCATCCACGTCCTGCTGCAACGCCTGCTTGGCCTGCCCCATCCGGTCTATCACCATCACCGACTGATCCGGGACAGTCAGGGCAAGCGCCTGGCCAAACGCGACGATGCCCGCGCCCTTGCGAAATTCCGGGCCGAAGGCGCCACCCCGCAGACAATCCGCCGTATGGTGGGTCTCGATCCGGTGCCCCCGTCGGCCTGATCCGGGTATCCCCGCCAAAGGCATTCGCCCCCGGTATCAGGCGGGCGCTCAGACCATGGGCGCCATGATTTCCACCTCGTCTCCGCCCCGTACAGCGGTATAAAAGCACGAGCGGCGGTTGGTGTGGCAGGCAGGCCCGGCCTGATCGACACGCAACAACAGGCAATCGCGGTCGCAATCCACTCGCAGCTCGATCAGCCGTTGCACATGGCCCGAGGTTTCGCCCTTGGCCCAGAACGCCTGGCGCGACCGCGACCAATAGGTGACTTGCCCGGTCTCCAGCGTAAGCGCCAGCGATCGGGCATTCATCCAGGCCATCATCAGCACCTCGCCCGTCGCATGGTCCTGTGCAATGGCGGGGATCAATCCGTTCACATCGTAGGTCAGGCTGGCAGGATCAAAGGTCATGGCGTCTTTCCTCGCGTGGTCCAGGCGCCTATCTATACCTGCAAGGTCCCGAACGAAAGCACCCCGACCATGAGCGACAGCGACCTGATGAAGCTCTATTCCGCGCGCATCCTGGCGCTGACGGCATCCATTCCGCATCTGGGCCGCCTGCCCGCGCCGCAAGGCAGCGCGCGGCGGCGCTCGCCCCTGTGCGGCTCGACGGTGACGGTGGATGTGACGATGCAGGACGGCCGCGTCGCGCAATTCGCCCAAGACGTCAAGGCCTGCGCCCTGGGTCAGGCCGCCGCGTCGGTCATGGGCGCCGTGCTACCCGGCCGCACACGGGCCGAGGTCGAACAGGCCCGCGACCAGCTTGCCACCATGCTGCAAGGCGGGCCGGTCCCTGATGCGCCTTTCGACGGGTTCGAGGTGCTGATGCCCGCACGCGACTACAAGAACCGCCACGCCTCGATCCAGTTGGCCCTTCAGGCCGCCGCAGAGGCCATCGCCGCCGCCGAAGACCAGCAGCCATAGCCTGCCGCGATGCCGGTGGCGGATCTGTCGCGCCACAGCGGCTGCCACAGAGGCACCCCCTGCCCGACGACCGCTTTGCCCAAGAAAAAACCGCCGCCGCGGGGGTACGCGGCGGCGGCAGTCGTCTCTGTCGGGGACAGGCTCGGACCGGGACAAGGCCCTTGCTGAACAGAGAACAGGCAGGTCAGACAGCAGCGAAATGCAAGGAACCGATCAGCAGGACAAACAACCCGCACACCCCGATTGCATCCTGCGCCAGATGGCGGCGCGATCTGGCGGCGATGGCGAAGAAATCGGAAATCATCGGGGCCTCCTTGCTGATGTTGCCTCATTGTTCTCATTCACACCGCCTTACGTCAAGAACTTTTTAAGAACTTTACGGAACAAATGGGGAATATTCGCCCCGCCGCACCCACCAACGGCTTTCCCCCCCGCTGTCGTCCGAGGTCAGGATCTCATGCCCATTCTCTCGCGCGAAATGCGGCACATCAACCACAGCAGCCGGATCCGTGGCGCGCAGGCACAGGATCTGGCCGGGCAACATGCCAAGCAGCACCTTGCGTGCCCGCAGCACCGGCAGCGGGCACAGCAGGCCACGGGCATCCACGGTCACATGCGCCTCTGGCACCGAAGTCATCTGATGTTGTCCCGTCTTTTCCGGTCTGTCAGTGCCAGGGCAAGCAGGGGCCGGCAGGTGGCAGGTCGTCGCTGGCGCCTGCCGCCTGCCGCCCGCGCATCACAGGCCCAGGCACCACCGCAACACGGCCTTTTGCGCGTGCAGGCGGTTCTCGGCCTCGTCAAACACCACGGAATGCGGGCCATCCATCACGGCGCTGGTTGCTTCGTCATTGCGATGCGCGGGCAGGCAATGCATGAACAACGCATCGGGCTTGGCCCGCGCCATCAGCGCCTCGTTGACCTGATAGGGCCGCAGTTGGTTGTGCCGCCGTTCCTTGGCGCTTTCAGGATCATGCATCGACACCCAGGTATCGGTCACGACCAGATCGGCGCCGTCGACCGCCTTGTGCGGATCGCGCTCGATCGCCACCCGCACGCCTTTTTCGCGGGCAAACCTGACCGCCGCATCCTCGGGGTCCAGCGTGGGCGGCCCGGTGAAGGTGAAATCAAAGCCGAACTGCCCCGCGGCATGAAGGAAACTGGCACAGACATTGTTGCCATCCCCGGACCAGACCACCTTTTTCCCGGCGATGGGGCCGCGATGTTCCTCGTAGGTCATCACATCGGCCATGATCTGGCAGGGGTGGGTGCGGTTGGTCAGCCCGTTGATCACCGGCACGGTGGCGTGCTCAGCCATTTCCTGAAGCGTCGCTTCCTCGAAGGTGCGGATCATGATCAGATCGACATACCGCGACAGCACCCGCGCGGTATCGGCAATCGTCTCGCCATGGCCCAGTTGCATTTCCTTGCCCGACAGCACCATGGTTTCGCCGCCCATCTGGCGCACACCCACGTCAAACGACACCCGCGTCCGCGTCGAGGGTTTCTCGAAGATCAGCGCCACCATGCGCCCGGCCAGCGGCTGATCGGCGTCTCGGGTGCCGCGCGGCAGACCGGCGCGCGCGGTCTTCATGGCGTGGGCCGTATCCATCATGTGCCGCAGGGCCGCAGGGTCGGTGGTGTGCAGATCGAGAAAGTGGTTCATCATTGGACTTTCACAAGAAGGGAGCCGGGCACCTCGTATGCCCGGAACCAGGGATCGTATCGGACCGGCCGCCCGCGTCTGACGGCCGATAGTCTCACCGATCCGCAGAGCGACCACAACACCGGGCTGCGGTCGCCACTATCGGACCGGATCAGAGGTCGATCAGGTCGATCTGTGACCGGATCGCATTTGCAGAATCGATGCCGACAAAGGTGATGGAATTGCCACCCGAGAATGTCAGCATAAGATCGCCATTCAGGTTCAGGCTGCCATAGGTGTCCAGCACCTGCTGGACGGTGGAATTGCCCCAACTGCCCAGGAAAGAGCTTTGAGTCAGTTCCAGCCGGTCATCCTGGCCCTTGCGGAAATCCATCACACTCACGATGCCCGAGCGGATGTCAAAGACAAAGGTATCGGCCCCCTTGCCACCGTAAAGCGTATCCGTTCCGCCTCCGCCGCGCAGCGTGTCATTGCCTGCGCCGCCGTACAGCATATCGTTGCCAGCCTCGCCATTCAGCGCATCGCCATGATCGCCGCCATAGAGGACATCATCGCCGCTGCCGCCGCCCAGCACGTCCTTGCCCTTGCTTCCGCGCAGCGTGTCGTTGCCGGTGCCCCCATACAGAATGTCGGCGCCATCGCCGCCATCCAGCAGGTCGTTGCCCCCGCTGCCCGACAAGGTATCGCTGCCCTTGCCACCGAACAGCCGGTCATCGCCGTTGCTGGCGCGCAGGTCGTCGTTGCCGCCGTCGCCCCGGATCACATTGGTGCCGTTGAACAGGATGACCAGGTCGTCGCCCTTGCCACCAAAGATCTCGCTGCGGCTTCCGGCGGAACCGCCGTAGATCGAATCGTTGCCGTCGCCCCCCCTGGCCACGCCGCTGGCGGTCAGGTACAGCCGGTCATCGCCTGCCTGGCCGTTCAGCGTATCGGTGCCCTGCCCGCTTTGCAGCAGGTCATTGCCCAGGCCGCCGAACAGCTTGTCATTGCCGTCGCCGCCGATCAGGTTGTCATTGCCATCGCCGCCATACAGCCGGTCATCGCCCGCATCCCCGGACAGCGAGTCGTTGCCCGTGCCGCCGAACAGCCGATCGTTGCCCTTGCCACCGTTCAGGGTGTCGTTGCCACTGTCGCCGACAAGCGTGTCATTGCCGCCATCGCCCCAGATCCGGTCGGTCCCGGCGCCGCCAAGGATCGAATCCTTGCCCTTGCCGCCATAGATCTCGTCATTGCCAGCCTCGCCCGACACGGTGTCGTCGCCGTCACGGGCACGGATGGTATCGTCACCGCCGGTCCCCTCCAGCCGGTCCGCGCCATCGGTGCCGCGGATCACCCCGTCAGGGTCGACCGGCGCCTCGCCAAAGACCGGGTTCAATGCCGACAGCGTGGCCAGCGTCCAGCTTTCGAACAGGGTCTTGGCCGTTGGCCCCTGGACATCGTTGAACCAGATATTGGCGATCAGCGCATGACCAGAGCCGGTCTCGTTCGGGATCTCGACCCGCACGGCCGTCAGCCGGACATTTGCCGCCTGCGCCAGCCAGGCATCGACCTTCGGCAGATCGAACATGTCGGTCACGCGCAACGGCGCCGGAAATGCCCCGACCATCGAGACGCGCACGCCATTGGACGCATTCACCCCGATCAGGACGGGCATCCCGTCTTCGACCGGGCCGCCGACAACCGCCGGAGCGACGCCACCAACAAGGCTGAACGTGCCTTGCGGGAAAATCAGCCCCGAGCCGACGAGGGTGTTCAATTCTCTGGGCCCGCTTGCCTCGAAGCGGACCATGTTCATCGTGACAGGCATTCCAACCTCCCCTTGATACAAATCCGCGCCAAGCTATCACGCACAGCGGGCGCGGCTCTCCCCCTCGAACCGGGGAGGGGAGCGGGCACCCGCGGGGGTTCCGGGCTCAGCCTGCCGGGCGGGCAGACTGCGCGGCCACATCCAGCCGGGCAACCGCCTCGGCAATATCGGCATCTTCGATATTCAGGGGCGGCAACAGGCGGATGACATTGTCCGCGCCGGGGACGGTCAGCACCTGGGCGGCATAGCCGGCCTTGACCACATCCACATTGGGAACCTTGCATTTCAGGCCCAGCATCAGCCCCTGGCCCCGGACCTCTTCGAACACGTCGGGATGGCTGGCGACCAGCCCCTCCAACCCCTGCCGGAACAGCGATGCCTTGCGGTTCACCTCGGCGAGGAATGCCGGCTCTGCCACGATCTCCATCACCTTGCAGCCCACGGCACAGGCCAGCGGGTTGCCCCCATAGGTGGACCCATGGCTGCCCGCGACCATGCCCGCCGCCGCCGTTTCCGTGGCCAGCAGGGCGCCCAGCGGGAAGCCGCCGCCAATGCCCTTGGCCACCATCATGATGTCAGGGGTGACACCGGCCCATTCATGGGCGAACAGCTTGCCGGTGCGCCCCATGCCGCATTGCACCTCGTCAAAGATCAGCAGCGCGCCATGGGCATCGCAGACCGCCCGCATGTCGCGCAGCATCTGGTCCGGCACCTGCCGGATGCCGCCTTCGCCTTGCAGCGGTTCCACGATGACAGCGGCCACATCGGGGCCCATCGCGCCGCGCAGGGCCGCCATGTCGCCAAACGGCAGATGGACGAAACCAGGCATCAGATCGCCAAAGCCCTTGGTCATCTTGTCGCCGCCCGCCATCGCAATGGCGCCGGTGGACCGGCCATGGAATGCCCCTTCAAAGGCGATGATCTTCTGCCGTTCGGGATGACCCGCCGCCGAATGGAACTTGCGCGCCATCTTGATCGCCAGCTCCGCCGCCTCGGTCCCCGAGTTGGTGAAAAAGACCGTATCGGCGAACGTGTGCTCGACCAGCAGATCCGCCAGGCGCTGCTGGTTCGGAATTTCGTACAGGTTCGAGGTGTGCCACAGCTTGCCCGCCTGATCGGTCAGCGCCTTGACCAGTTCGGGGTTGGCATGGCCAAGCGCGTTCACCGCGATACCGGCACCAAGGTCAAGGAAACGCTCGCCCCCCGTGGTGACAAGCCATGCGCCGATGCCATGATCAAAGGCCATGGGGGCGCGGGAATAGGTCGGCAGGACAGAAGCGATCATGTGGATATCCCTGAAGTCAGGCCCAAGTCGTGCCAAGGGCACTGCGGGCTGTCAACGTTGCAAAGGCGGGGAACAGGCCCGATGTCCGGGCAGGCGCGACCAAGGCGCCGGAACGCATCAGCGTCGGCGTCGGGGCAGTTGGAACTGGAAAGCCGCGTTGGTCATGGTTCGGCGATACCCGATGGCGACCGCGGCTGCAAGGGCGAAGTCGCGCCAGGACGATGGGCCAGGATGTCGATCAGATCGGCGCGGCTCAGCATCGCCACGAACCGCCCGTCGCCATCCGTCAGCGGAACCGAGCGCCAGCCCCCCTCGGCCAGGACCGACAACGCCTTGCGCAATGGCGCATCGGCACTCAGGCTGACCGGGTGGGCGGTCATGCTGTCGGCCACCACGGCCTCTGTCCGGGCCGGATCGGCACGCAGCAGGTCGCTTTGCGACACGATGCCGACAAGCTGCCCGGCCGCATCTGTCACCGGCAAGGCATAGGCGCGCTGTGCCAGCATCCGCGTGCGCGCCTCGGCCAGGGGCGTGTCCGGCGCCAGCGGTGCAGGTGGCGGTCCGGCAACATCCGAACAGACCAACCCTTCGGTGCATTGGTCGGCAAACCGCATTTCATCCGTCGCGGCCAGAAGCCGGGCAAAATCGGCCACCCCGATGTTGGCAGACAGCCGCAACCGCGCCAGAATCATCGCCAGATCCGACGCGCTGAAGCGTTGCGCGGCGCGCGGCGTCTCGTTCATCTGGCGATAGGGGTAGACCCGCCCGGTGGCCCGGTGCCAGACCATGCCGAATGCCAGAAGCAAGATCCCTTCGCTGATCACCGGCATCAGCGCAAAGCGCAGGCCCAGGTCGGTGGCGATCTCCGGCTCCAGCACCGGCAACAGCGAAATCGCCCCGGCAGGCGGATGCAGCGCCCGCGCCAGATACATGAAGGCCACCGCCCCCCCCAGCGCCAATGCCGCCGCAAGCAGTGGCCATGGCACCCAATGCGCCGCCAGCACACCAAGAACCGCCGCCCCGCCATTCCCGACCAGCAAGGGCCAGGGCTGCGCCATCGGACTGTTGGGCACGCCGACGACCAGCAGCGCCGAGGCCCCGAACGGCGCGATCAGCGCGAGTCCGCTCATCACAGGCATCTGCACCGCCGCCACAAACGCCCCCGCGAGCAAGACCGCCAGCGCCGTACCTGCCGAGACACGCATCAGCGCCACGCGATCCAGTTGCCCTGGCGGCGGGCGAAACGCCTGGATCAGGCGGTGCAGGCCGCGGGACAGGGAAAATCGGGGCGACGAACGTGACATGAGGGTGTTGTGGCACCGCCTTGCGCCCTGGGCAAGGCAGCTGGTGCTTGAACTTGCCCGCGCGACCTTGTATCCCGTGCCTTTGCCGCTAGAATGCGGCACCATCAGCCGGATTTGAGAGGGTTGCCGATGACCTGGACCGACGAGCGGGTCGAGACGCTCAAACGCATGTGGAGCGAGGGCCAGTCGGCCAGCCAGATCGCCAAGGAACTGGGCGGTGTGACGCGCAACGCGGTGATCGGCAAGGTCCACCGCCTGGGTCTGTCCAATCGTGTGGCCGGCACCAGTGCCGAAACCGAGGCAGAGCCCGAAGTGGTGGCCCCGCCCGACCCCGAACCCCGGCGCGAGCCGCCCGAGCCTGTGCATGCGGCAGCACCGCCGCACGAGCCCGAACCCGTGCGGGCAGCCGCGGCAGCCCCGGCGCCCGTTGTGCCGATCACGCGCAAGGCGATCATTCCGGCAGGCCAGCCCTTGCCGCCCCAACCCGCGCTGAACGAGATCAGCCCCGAGGCGCTGGCCTCGGTGCGCGAGGTTGAAAAGCGTGCGCGCAAGATCACCCTGATGGAATTGACCGAGCGGACCTGCAAATGGCCCATCGGCGATCCGGCGACGGATGATTTCTGGTTCTGCGGCCTGCCGTCGCAACCGGGAAAACCCTATTGCGAGGCGCATGTCGGCGTCGCGTTCCAACCCATGAGTGCACGGCGCGACCGTCGCCGCTGATCGGACTTTCTGCCCGCATCGCCCTGTCCCCGGAGTGACCGCGATGCGGGTACTGTTTGCCGACGATCACGAATTGCTGCGCGATACGCTCGCGCTTTTCCTGCACTCCGCAGGCATACGCACCGACACGGCGGCCGATCTGGACGGCGCGATGGCCCGGATCGACGCGGCAGGGCCTTTCGATCTTGTGCTGCTGGATCTGGCCATGCCGGGCATGAACGGGCTGGCTGGCCTGCGCCATATGCTGGAGGCCAATGGCGGCCGCCCGGTCGCCTTGATCTCGGGCAGCGTGCGCCGCGAAACCGTTGACCAGGCCAAAGCCCTTGGCGCCGCGGGATTTCTGGAAAAAACCCTGTCGCCAGAGGATTTCACCGCCGCAATCCGCGCCATGGCAAGCGGCGCCGCCTGCCCGCAGGAACGGTCGGAACAGTCCCGGCCAGCCACTGGCGAACGCCCGCTGACGCGGCGCGAATTGCAGGTGCTCGAAGGGTTCTGCCATGGGCTGTCCAACCGGGAGATCGCGGCAAAGCTCGACATCAGCGAACCTACGGTCAAACTTCACGCCCGCACCCTGTGCCGCAAGCTTGGCGCGGCCAATCGCACGCAGGCGGCCATGGTCGCCCGTGAGACCGGATTGTTCTGACCGCTTGCACCTGCCCCGGATGCAGTCAGGGGCGGGCGTTGCCCCCCGCCGCCAACCGGCATTGCCGGTCGGCGCCCCGCAAGATATCGGGATCAGGGCGAAGATCAGGCCGTGTCGAGCAAACGGTCGGCGCTGGCCTCGAACAGGGTGCGGGCATAGTCGGTCTGCATCCGCGCCGCTGCCAGATCTGCGCGGGCCAGTTCCTCGACCGCGCGGCCATGCTGCATGACCAGAACCCGGTCGCACATGTGGTCGATCACCGCCAGATCATGGCTGACCATCAGGAAGGTCAGCCCGCGTTCGGCCCGCAACCGATTGAGCAGATTCAGCGTTTCCGCCTGAACAGAGGCATCGAGCGCCGAGGTCGGTTCGTCCAGCAGCAGGATTTCCGGTTGCAGCATCAGCGCCCGCGCAATCGCCACCCGTTGCCGCTGGCCACCCGAGAGCTGATGCGGGTAGCGGAAGCGGAACTTCGGGTCCAGCGCCACGTCCTTCAGTGCCTGCACCACCCGGCGGTCGGTATCGCCAACACCATGAATTGCCAAAGGCTCTGCAAGAGTGCTGTCGATGGTATGGCGCGGATGCAGGCTGGAATAGGGATCCTGGAACACCATCTGGACACGGGCGGAAAACCCCTTGCCACGCGGGGTTTTCAACGGCTCGCCGCCGATGCGGATCGAACCGCCCGAAATGGGCGCAAGGCCGCAAATCGCCCGCAGGATGGTGGATTTGCCAGAGCCGGATTCGCCCACCAACCCATAGCTTTCCCTGGCATCGACCTTGAGCGAGACCTCTTGCACCGCCTTGACGATGCGGTCCCCTGCGTCGAAGTGCACGGAGAGATTGTCGATTTCGATCAATGCCATTCTACATCTCCGCCCATGCACCGCTACGATCAAGCGAGGGCAGCGGTTCGCGCGCACCCCCGATACGTGGCAGGCAGTTCAGCAGGCCCTGGGTATAGGGATGTTTCGCCGCCATCAGATTGCCCGCCTCGATTTCCTCGACCACGCGGCCCTTGTACATCACCAGAACCCGGTCGCAGAACCGCGCCACCAGCCGCAGATCGTGGGAAATGAAGATCAGCCCCATGCCACGGGTTTTCACCAGGTCGTCGAGGATCTTCAGCACCTCGGCCTGAACGGTCACATCCAACGCCGATGTGGGTTCATCCGCGATCAGCAGATCGGGGTTCGGGATCAGCATCATGGCAATCATCACGCGCTGGCCCATGCCGCCCGAAAGCTCGTGCGGCCAGGCCTCCATGACGCGCTCCGGGTCGCGGATCTGGACGGCCTCCAGCGCCTCGATGGCCTTCTTGCGCGCCTCGGCGGCCCCGATCCGGTCGCGCAGGCGCAAACCCTCGGTCAGTTGGCGGCCGATCTTCATCACGGGGTTCAGCGAATATTTCGGATCCTGCATCACCATGGCAATGCGGGGCCCGCGCAAGGACCGCATCTTGCGCTCTGATGCCCGGATCAGGTCGATGCCGTCAAAGGTCATCTCGTCGGCCTCGATCCGCCCCGGCGGGCGGATCAGGCGCAGGACGGACCGCCCCGTCATGGTCTTGCCCGAGCCGGATTCGCCCACGATGCCCAGCCGCTCGCGGCCCAGATCGAAGCTGACCCCGCGCACCGCCTCGACCCGGCCGGATTCGGTATCGAAGGTGACGCGCAGGTTCTTGACGGACAGCAGGCTCATTTCCCGGCACTCCTTGGGTCCAGCACGTCGCGCAGGCCATCGCCCAGCAGGTTGAAGCCGAGCGAGACGATAAAGATCGCAAGACCCGGCATGGTGGCGACCCACCATTGTTCGAACAGGAACTTGCGGCCCGAGGAAATCATCATGCCCCATTCGGCCATCGGCGGTTGCGCCCCAAGGCCCAGAAAGCCCAGGCCCGCAGCGGTCAGGATGACCCCCGCCATGTCCAGCGTCACCCGGATGATCACCGACGACAGGCACATCGGCATCACATGGCCCAGGATGATCCGCACCGGCCCCGCGCCTTGCAACTGCACCGCAGCGATATAGTCCGAGTTGCGCACGGTCAGCGTTTCCGCCCGCGCCACCCGCGCATAGGGCGGCCAGGACGTAAGCGCGATGGCCAGGACCGCATTCTCGATCCCCGGTCCCAGCACGGCAACCAGCGCCAGGGCCAGGATCAGCTTGGGAAAGGCCAGGAAAATATCGGTGATCCGCATCAGCACCTGATCGACCCAGCCGCCGGCATATCCGGCGACGGTGCCAATCAACATGCCAAAGACTGGCGCGGTCACCGCCACCAGCACGACAATATAGAGCGTGACGCGCGAACCCCAGACGATGCGCGAAAAGATGTCGCGCCCGAATTCGTCAGTGCCCATCAGATGGCCGCCCGTCATCGGCGGCTTCAGCCGTTCGGCCAGATTCTGGGTGATCGGATCATAGGGCGCCACCCAGGGCGCGAATGCCGCCATCAGCAGCAGCAGCACGACGATCGTTGCGCCCAGCATGGCCATCGGGTTGCGGCGGAACCGCAGCCAGCCCAGCCAGAGCTGCCCCAGCCGCGCCTGGGCACGCGAAGACGGCGACGGGTCGCGCAGCCATTCGGTCAATGTGGTCATGGCGCCCTCTTACTTCGCACGCGGATCGACGAGCCGGTACAGCACATCGGAGAACATGTTGAGCCCGACAAACACCAGCCCGACCACGACCGTGCCACCCAGCACCGCAGGCATGTCGGCAGAGAACAGGGCATTGGTGATGTAAAGGCCAAGACCGGGCCAGGCAAAGACCGTCTCGGTCAGGACCGACCCTTCCAGCAGGTTGGCATAGGACAGGGCGATCACCGTGATCAGCGGGACCATCACGTTCTTCAACGCATGGACCCAGACCACGCGCCATTCGGGCATTCCCTTGACGCGCGCCGTGGTGATGTATTCCTGACTGAGTTCATTCATCATGAAGCTGCGCGTCATGCGGCTGATATAGGCCATGGAGTAATAGCCCAGCACACCGGCCGGCAGGATGATATGGCTGACCGCGTTGCGGAACATCTCCCACTGTCCGGCCAGCGCGGTGTCGATCAGGATCATGCCTGTGACCCGCCGCACCTCGAGTTCGAACATCATTTCGTGCACGGCATCCAGCCGGCCCGGCCCGCCGACCCAGCCCAACATGCCATAGAACAGCAGCAGCCCCATCAGGCCCAGCCAGAACACCGGCATGGAATAGCCCATCAGCCCGATCAACCGCACAAGCTGATCAATCCAGCTGCCAGGGCGTGTCGCAGCCAGCACCCCGGCCGGAATGCCCGCCAGGATACCAAAGATGGTTGCGATGGTCGCAAGTTCGAGCGTGGCGGGAAAGACGCGGGCGATATCTTCGGCCACCGGGCGCCGCGTCAGCAGCGACTGGCCCAGATCGCCCTGAAGCGCGTTCCAGACATAGATCCCGAACTGCTGCCACATCGGCTTGTCGAGACCCAGCGCCTCGCGCGCGGCCTCGTATTGCGCCTGGCTGGCGCGTTCGCCGATCACCGCAAGCACGGGGTCGATGGGCACCACACGCCCGATGATGAAAGTAACCAGCAACAGCCCGAGAAACGTTGCAAAAAGCGCCAGAACAACACTGGCTACCCTTTTGAAACGACGGGCGATCTGGGACGGCGGGCGGGGGGAGGAGATGTCGGGTGCGGTCATGCGCGTCATGCGGGCGCCCCCCGAAGACTACCTTCGGGGGGCGCCAGCCAACTTACTTCGTCACATACCAGTAGGTGACCTGATCGGTGGTCCCGCCGGTGTGCAGGTTCGCCACATTGTTGCGGCGTGCCGTCAGGCCGATTTCCTGGAACATGGTCACAAAGGCCGAGGTGTCGCGGTGCAGTTTCTGAATATCCTCGTACATCACGCGGCGTTTTTCAGAATCGCGCTCGACAACGGCTGCATCCACCATCGCCGTCATCTCGCCCGCATCCCATGCCGTGCGCCAGGCCAGAACCCCGGTCAGCTTGGCATCGTCCGAGTTGTTCGGGTTCCAGGCAAAGGTCGAGGCATTGGTATGCGGATCGGGATAGTCCGGGCCCCAGCTTTGCAGCGTCAGTTCATGGTTGCGCGCGCGATAGTCGCCCAGAACCTCGGCACCTGCGCCGGGCTTCAGCGTCACCTTGATACCGCCCTGCCCCAGCGTATTCTGGATCGCCTGCGCCATTTCCATCCGCAGCGGGTCGTTGCGCACCGACATGGTGACTTCGATTCCGTTGGGGAACCCGGCTTCGGCCAACAGGGCCTTGGCCTTTTCGACGTCCAGCGCATAAGGCGTATCGGTCACTTCGCCCAGATAGCCCCGCGGCAGGAAGCCCTGCTGCACGATCATCTTGTCCTTGAGCACGGTGTTTACCATGCCTTCGTAGTCCACCAGGTAGCGGATCGCCTCCAGCACCTTGGGGTTGTTCAGCGGCTCGACCTTCTGGTTGGCGGCGAGGTAGTAGATATAGCCTTCCATATCGGCATCCACCGACACATCCGGGCTGCCGGCCAGGCCCTGCACATCGGTCGGCGTCAGGCCGCGGGCCACGTCGATGTCACCCTTTTCCAGCAACAGCCGCTGGGCCGACCCTTCGGGCACATGTCGCATGAAGACGCGCTTGAGCTTGGCATCGCCGCGCCAATAGCCGGGACGGGCCTCCAGGATATAGCTGTCCTGCGGCTTGTAGCTGCGCAGCACATAGGCGCCGGTCCCCGCCGTGTTCGTCTTCAGCCATTCATAGCCGAAATCGCCGTTGACCTCGTTGGCCATGGCGGTTTCCTTGTCGATGATCGAGGCAACGACTGCGGTCATGCAGTTGTAGAACATCGACGGAGCGAATTTCTTGTCGATGGTGATGGTCAGCATATCGCCATCGGCCTTGATCAGATCATCCACGTTGTCGGGGGTGAAGCCGAACTGCGTCAGGATGAAGGCCGGGGTCTTGTCCAGCTTGACCACGCGCTGCAACGACCAGGCGGCATCTTCGGCCCGGACCGGGTTGCCCGACGCAAAGGTGATGCCCGACTTCATCTTGAAGGTGAAGGTCATGCCGTCTTCCGACACGTCCCAGCTTTCGGCCAGACCGGGAATCAGTTCGCCCGGCTTCAGCGGATCCAACTCGATCAGCGAATCGTAGGTGTTGTTCAGCAGGTCGATGCCCGAAAACTCGAAGGCTTCGGCCGGATCCAGCGAAACGATATCGTCGATCCCGTCGGCCAGCACCAGCGTGTCGGCAGGCGTGGCTGCGGCCAGAACGGTGGGCGAGGCGCCCAGCATCAGCGCAGCGGCCAGCGCCAGGCCCGCCGTGCGGAAGGTCGGTTCGAAGGTCATGAAAAGCTCCCTAGTTGTTTTTTCGTTGCATTCGGTTCCATCGCCCCGTCAGAGCGGGGCGTTCGGATCAGTCTAGGGGGCGATGGAACGCGGGGGTTGTCAAGCGGTGTCGTTCGGCAGAATGTCGCGCCGGCGCGTCACTTGGACAGCGCAGCAGCATCGGCAGGAGGCCCCGCGCAATGACACAGGCATTTCCGATCTTTGACGGTCACAATGATCTGCTCCTGCATCTTCATGCGTCAGGCGACAGGGGCGGCGACAGCTTCGTGTCGGGCCGCGAGGGGCACCTGGATCTGGAAAAATGCCGTGCCGGCGGCTTTGCCGGCGGGTTCTTCGCCATATATGTCCCGCCCGAGGATCACAGCGGCAGCGCCCGGACCGCACCCGTTTCCACCGATCGCGCCCGCAAGGTCACGTTGGAAATGGCAGGCATCCTGCTGCGCCTGACCCGCGCGCATCCCGACGCGATCCGCCTGTGCACCACCGCCGACCAGATCGAAACCGCCCGGAAAGACGGCGCGATTGCCGCCCTGATGCACATCGAGGGTGCAGAGGGAATCGGCCCGGAGCTCGGAGAGCTGGAGGTGCTGCACGCCGCCGGTCTGCGCAGTCTGGGCCCGGTCTGGTCGCGGCCCAACATCTTTGGCCATGGCGTGCCCTTCGCCTGGCCTGCTTCGCCCGATATCGGGCCGGGGCTGACAGAGGCCGGGCTGCGCCTTGTGGCCGAATGTGAACGGCTGGGCATCCTGATTGATCTCAGCCACCTGAACGAGGCCGGGTTCTGGGACGTTGCCCGCCTGTCATCGCGCCCACTGGTGGCAACGCATTCCTGTGTCCACGCCCTGTCGGCGCAAAGCCGGAATCTGACAGACCGCCAGCTTTCGGCCATCGCCGAATCCGACGGGCTGGTCGGGCTGAACTTTGGCTGCCAGTTCCTGCGCGAAGACGGCCAGCGCCGCGATGACACCGACCTGTCGGTCATGGTGCGGCATCTGGCCTATCTGGTCGAGCGTCTGGGCGAAACCGGCGTGGCGCTGGGATCCGATTTCGATGGCGCCCTGATGCCACGGGCCATCGGCACGGCTGCGGGCCTGCCCGCCCTGGTCGAGGCGATGCAGCAGGCCGGATTCGGGGCGCCCTTGATCCAGCGGATCTGCTGGCAGAACTGGATTGACCTTCTGCGCCGCTCCATCGGCTGACCCCGGCGTCCGGGGCAGCCAGCCTATTTCGTCAGGATCAGCTTGCCTTGCCGGGTGATCCGCAACGTGTAGGTCTGCCCTTCCAGCAGGATATGGGCAAGATTGCCCCCCTTGGTCAGATGGACCGCCGAATGGACCGGCAGCGCGGGCGCGGGGGCAACGGTGGTGGCGGCGGGAATGGTGCGGTCATGCCAGCTCATGGGAACTCCTGCGGGTTGCGGCGTCCGGGGCTGGGCCATCTGACCGGGCTGGGATGCTTAATTCCTGACTGAATCACTCATGTAAGTCAAGCCCGGTCTGAACCGAAATCCATGCCCGCCGCGAAACCGGACAGTGGCGCGATCCAGGCGCATCCTGGCGCTGTGCCAATATCCTGCCCCCCGCCCAACGGAAACGGGCGCCCGCCAAGGCACGCGGGGTCTGTGGGGCCTGCGGGGGCGCTACCCCTTGGCCACCAGCCAATCCAGCGCCCGCGTCGGCAACAGACGGCGCAGACCGCCCATCAGATAGGTCGGCGTGGTGACATAATACCTTGGTCTGGGCCGGGGGCTTTCCAGCGCGTGGGCCAGCTTGGCCGTCACCGCAGCGGCCGGCAACTCGAACCTGTCCTTGCCGGTTTGGGCCGCATACAGCCGCTTGCGCAGGGTGGTGCGGTATTGCTCGGCCCGCGCGGAATTTTCCCAGTCGATCCAGCGTTCGAACCCCTTGCGGGCATTGCGGCGGAACTCGCTGGTGATCGGCCCCGGCTCCAGCAGGATCACCTTGATCGGCGTATCGCGCATTTCCAGCCGCAGGGTATCGGTCAGCCCCTCCAGCGCGAATTTGCTGGCGACATAGGCGCCGCGCCATTTCATCGGCACCAGTCCCAGCACGGACGAACAGTTGACGATCCGGCCATGGCCTTGCGCGCGCATCAGCGGAATGATCCGCCGCGTCAGATCATGGACGCCGAACAGATTGGTCTCGAAGATCTCGCGCAGCGCCGCACGGGGCAGATCCTCGACCGCGCCGGGAATCGCAAAGGCGCCATTGTTGTACAGCGCCTCCAGCCGCCCGCCGGTCCGCGCCATCACCTCCTCCATCGCCGCGGCCAGACTGTCCTCGCTGGCATAGTCCAGAACGAAACTCTCCAGCCCCTCCGCCTCCAGCCGGGCACAGTCCTCGGCGGTGCGGCAGGTGGCCAGCACGCGCCAGCCCCGCCGTGCCAGCCCGTGGGCAGCATCATGGCCGATGCCGGTGGAACATCCGGTGATCAGAACCGTGCCGCGTTTGGTCATCCTGCTCTCCTGCTCGGGTGTCTGCCCCGGTTAGCAGGCGCGGCCGTGCGGGGCCAGTCCCGGTTGCCGCACAGTGCATTCGGCTCTGGCATCTGCCGCAAACGGCGCGCAGATTGGCGCCGCGAGTCGGAGGGCAGGCAATGGCGGAACGGGTTCGGGTGGCACTCAACGGGTTCGGGCGGATCGGGCGCACGGTGCTGCGCGCCTGGGCCGGCGGCGCCTGGCCGGGGGTGGAGATCGTGGCCATCAACGATATCGCCAGCGCCGAAGACTGCGCCTATCTGCTGGAATATGACAGCGTTTTCGGCCGCTTTCCCGGCGCTGTACGGCTGGAGCCGGGCGCGATGGTCGCAGGCCCCCATCGTCTGCGCCTGACGCGCGAGGCGGATCTGTCGCGGCTGGATCTGTCCGACATCGACGTCGTGATGGAATGTACCGGACGCGCCGATACGGTCGAGGTTTCGGGGCGCGGGCTGGCCGCAGGCGCGCGCCGCGTGCTGATCTCGGGCCCGTCCGAAGCGGCAGAGTTCACCGTGGTGCTGGGGGCCAATGATGCGGCGCTGGACGCGCATATGCGCGTGGTGTCGAATGCCTCCTGCACCACCAATGCGCTGGCGCCACTGGTCAAGGCGCTGCACGAGTCCATCGGGATCGGCACGGGCTGGATGACCACGATCCATTGCTATACCGGCAGCCAGCCCACGGTGGATGCACCGCGCGGCGATCCCGCGCGCTCGCGCGCGGCGGCCTTGTCCATGGTGCCGACCACCACCAGCGCCGGGCGGCTGATGGACCGGGTTCTGCCCGATCTGGCGGGACGCATCTCCTGCGCGGCGGTGCGGGTGCCTGTTGCCAGCGTGTCGGCCATCGACCTGACGTTCCAGCCCCTGCGCGCCGTGACGACCCCCGAGGTGAATGCCGTGCTGCAAGGTGCGGGTGGCGTCATCGGCTGGACCGACCGCCCGCTGGTGTCCTCGGACCTGCGCGCGCGCGCCGAAAGCGTGATCATGGCGACGCGGGAAACCGCCGTCACCGGCGGCGGGCTGGTGCGGGTCTTTGGCTGGTATGACAATGAATGGGGGTTTTCCTGCCGGATGCTGGACGTGGCGGCAAGCTGGGGCGCGCATCGCTGACACAGCGGCGCGGGGGGCTGCGGGTCCGGCGCACGGGGGGGCCCTGCCCCCCCCGCCAAAGTCCGCGCGTCTGCCACCGCCCCACCGCACAGGGCCACAATTGCCCCCCGCGAGGCTAGAGCACGTAGCGCCCCAGATCCGCCGACCGCGACAATTCCCCCAACTGCGACTCGACGAATGCAGCATCGACCACCACCGCCTCGCCGCCACGGTCCGGGGCATGGAACGACAACTCCTCGAACACGCGCTCCATCACCGTATAAAGCCGCCGCGCCCCGATGTTTTCCACCGTGCGGTTCACCTCTGCGGCGATGCGGGCCAGCGCGGCGATACCATCTTCGGTAAAACTCACCTCCACCTGTTCGGTGCCCATCAGCGCGGCATATTGCCGGGTCAGCGCATTATCGGTCTCGGTCAGGATGCGGCGGAAATCCTCTTCCGTCAGGGCGCGCAATTCCACCCGGATCGGCAACCGCCCCTGCAACTCCGGCAACAGATCCGATGGCTTGGCCACATGGAACGCACCCGAGGCGATGAACAGGATATGGTCGGTCTTGACCGGCCCCAGCTTGGTGGAAACGGTCGTGCCCTCGATCAGCGGCAACAGATCCCGCTGCACGCCCTCGCGGCTGACATCGGCGCCGCGCGTTTCGGCGCGTGCGGCCACCTTGTCGATCTCGTCGATGAACACGATGCCGGTTTCCTGCACCGCCGTCAGTGCAGCGGCCTTGACCGCCTCGTCATCCAGCAGCTTGTCGGCTTCTTCGGCGATCAGCACATCGTGGCTTTCGGCCACTGTCATGCGCTTGCGGCTGCGCCGCCCGCCGAAGGCCTTGCCGAACAGATCCTGCAAGCCCTGCATCTGGGTTTCCATCCCCTGCCCCGGCATCCCCGGAAACATCTGCAGGCTGGGCGCGGTCTCTGCCACCTCAACCTCGATCACGGTATCATCAAGCTCGCCCCGCTTGAGCCGCCCGCGGAACATCTCGCGCGTCTGCTCGCGCGCCTCTGCCCCGGCGAGCGCGGCAATCACCCGATCCTCTGCCGCCTTGTGGGCGCGCGCCTTCACCGCCTCGCGCATCCGGGCGCGGGTTTCATGCAACGCCACATCGGCCAGATCCCGGATGATGCTGTCCACATCGCGCCCGACATAGCCAACCTCGGTGAACTTCGTCGCCTCGACCTTCAGGAATGGCGCATGGGCCAGCTTGGCCAGGCGGCGGCTGATCTCGGTCTTGCCGACGCCGGTCGGGCCGATCATCAGGATGTTCTTGGGCTGCACCTCCTCGCGCAGGCCCGGTGCAAGCTGCTGGCGCCGCCAGCGGTTGCGCAGGGCCACCGCCACGGCGCGCTTGGCCTCTTTCTGTCCGATGATGAAACGGTCGAGTTCCGAGACGATCTCGCGCGGGGTCAGGTCGGTCATGGCGGCTCCTGTGGTCGTTGCGCATCACTTAAAGACCGCGGGATCCTGTTTCAACCGCTCCGCTTGACCAGAGGCGGTCTGCGCGTCACGCACAGCGTTTCACATCAGCAAAGGACCACGGCCATGCGCCCCCGCCAGACTCCCGCTTCGCCTCTCTCCCTGACCCGCCGCGCGCTTGCCGGCTGGCTGGCCGCCAGCGCGGCCACGATGGGTCTGGCGCGGCCGGCGATCTCGGCGGCCCCGCAGCCTGCGCCAGTCGATCCCGTGCTGCGCGATGCGGCCCTGCGCGGCCTGGCCCTGGCAGACCATCGCGGCGATCCGGTCGCAGCCCGTGCCGCCCGCGCGGCGATTGACCAACTGGCCGAAACCGACCCCGAAGGCGCGCTGATCTGCCGTCTCTATCGCAAGCTCGACGTGCGCCCCGCCACCTGGTGGCACGGCGACGCCATCGCGGCCGAGACCGGGGATCTGACGCGCCTGCACGCGGCCATCGCCGCCTGCCAGCCGGTGCATTTCGGCTATACCGACCTGTCGGACCAGAGATCCGAACGCACCGTCCTTCCGCTGATCCTGGTGCATCCGCCGCAGGGGGTCAAACTGCTGGCCTGGTGCGAAAAGGCCGAAGATTTCCGGCAGTTCTTCGTGCGTGCCATGCAGAATCTGGGCCGCCGGCCGGGCGATTTCTCGGCCGACCGGATGGCGCTGCTGCACGGTCTGGCAGACAAGGAAGGGGCCTGAACGGCCCCTTCTAGCCCCGGATCGCCTCGACCGTCAGCCTGCCGTTGGTGTAGACGCAGATGTCGGCAGCAATCGCCATCGCCTTGCGGGCCACCGCCTCGGCGTCCAGATCGGTTTCCATCAGCCCGCGCGCGGCGGCCAGCGCGAAATTGCCGCCCGATCCGATGGCGGCCACATCATGTTCCGGCTCCAGCACATCGCCCGCGCCGGTGATGACATAAAGGCCTGCCCCATCGGTCACGATCAGCATCGCCTCCAGATTGCGCAGATACTTGTCCATGCGCCAATCCTTTGCCAGATCGACACAGGCGCGCAGCAACTGCCCCGGCGCGGCCTCCAGCTTGCGTTCCAGCCGTTCCAACAGCGTAAAGGCATCGGCGGTCGATCCGGCAAAGCCCACCACCACCTCGCGCCCGCCGGGGTTCAGGCGGCGCACCTTGCGCGCCGTGCCCTTGATGACGGTCTGGCCCAGGCTGACCTGCCCATCGCCTGCCACCACCACCCCGCCGCCGCGGCGCACCGCAAGGATCGTGGTGCCATGCCAGCCGGGAAACCGCTCATCCGCCATCGGGTGCCTCCATTGTTCTGGCCTCCCATATGGCAACCCGCGCCCCCCGGCGCAACCGCCCCTCAGCCCAGCGGCAGCATGGTGGTGGACTTGATCTCCTCCATGCTCAGCAACGCGGTCACGTTGTAGATGCGCACCTCCGAGATCAGCGCCTGATAAAAGGTGTCATAGGCCCGCGCATTCCGGACCCGCACCTTGAGGATATAGTCGATATCCCCGGCCAGCCGGTGCGCCTCCATCACCTCGGGGCGCTTGCGCAGCACATCCAGGAACCGGCGCTGCCAGTCGGCCTCGTGCTCGCTCGTGCGGACCAGAACGAAAAAGCACGCCTCCAGCCCCAGCGCCTCGGCATCCAGCAGCGCGGTGGTGCGCAAGATCACCCCCGCCTCCTTCATGCGGCGGATGCGATTCCAGACCGGCGTCTTGGAACTGCCCACCTGCCGGGCGATTTCATCCAGCGACTGGCTGGCATCCTCCTGCAACGCAGCAAGGATTTTCCTGTCCATGTCGTCAAGCCGGACCGCCATTCCCCAATCCTCCCAGAACGCGAACACATGTTTCACTTTGCCACAATATCAGAACAAACGTCCTTATTCGCAAGCGGAATATGGCGTATTTACGGGAAAATGTCCTATATTGCAGCAGGAACGCAGCCTCGGGATGCCCGCCATGACCACCAGCTTTGCCCCCGGAACCATCGCCCTTGTCGGCGCAGGCCCCGGCGACCCCGACCTGCTGACACTCCGCGCCCTGCGTGCGATCCGGTCGGCCGATGTGATCGTACTGGACCGGCTGATCGGCCAGGGCATCCTGGACCTGATCCCCGACACCGCGCAACGCATCGACGCCGGAAAAGAGGGGTTCGGCCCCTCGACCCCTCAGGCGCAGATTCACGCCGCCATGATCGGCGCCGCCCGCGATGGCGCCCGCGTCGTGCGGCTGAAATCCGGCGATCCCGGCATTTTCGGGCGGCTGGAAGAAGAGCTCGATGCGCTGGACGCCGCCGGCATCGCCTGGCAGATCGTGCCGGGCCTCACCGCCGCCTCGGCCGCCGCCGCCACGCTGGGCCAGCCCCTGACCGCGCGGGGCCGCAACGGCGCGCTGACCATCCTGACCGGCCATGACGTCCAAGGCTTTGCCGATCAGGACTGGCGCGGGCTTGCCCGCCCCGGCGCGGTCGCCGCAATCTACATGGGCAAGGCCGCATCGCGCTATCTGCAAGGGCGCCTGATGATGCACGGCGCCCCCCCCGACACGCCGGTAACGCTGGTGGAAAACGCCTCGCGCCCCGATCAGCGCATTCATGCCGCCACGCTGGCCACCCTTCCCGCCACGGCCCAGCTCTGTTCCGGCCCTGCCGTCATCCTGTGGGGCCTTGCCCCGCGCGCCGCCCTCTCCGCCCTGCCTGCCGCACTGGAAGCCTGACCATGGCCCGCTTTACGCCCAAAACCGTCACCGCCAATGATCTGCTGCAAGGCGATTCTGTCTGGCTGACCCCGGACGACCGCTGGAGCCGCGACCATCACGAGGCCGAACTGATCGAGGACGAGGCCCACGCCCAGTTGCGCCTGCTGTTTGCCCAGCGTCAGGGCGCGGTCGTGGTCGGCGCCTATCTGGCCGATGCGACCCCCGGCCCGCATGGCCCGGAACCTGTGCATTTCCGCGAGATCTTCCGCACCCGCGGCCCATCGAACTACGACCACGGAAAACAGGCAGAGCGCGCCTGACCCCCTTCATCTTGCCACAAATACCCATGCGACGCCGACAGCCCGCGCCGCCGCCCAAGGGGAAGCCCGATGTACCGCTATACCGACTTCGACGAAGCCTTCACCCGCGCCCGCGTGGCTCAGTTTTCCCAACAGGTGCAACGCCGCATCGACGGCAGCCTGACCGAGGATGAATTCAAGCCCTTTCGCCTGATGAACGGGCTCTACCTGCAACTGCACGCCTATATGCTGCGGGTAGCGATCCCCTATGGCACGCTCAACAGCCGCCAGATGCGGCAGCTCGCCCATATCGCCGACGCTTACGACAAGGGCTATGGCCATTTCACCACGCGCCAGAACATCCAGTTCAACTGGCCGAAACTGGCCGATGTGCCCGCCATCCTGTCGGCGCTGGCCGATGTGGAAATGCATGCCATCCAGACCAGCGGCAACACCATCCGCAACGTGACGGCGGATCATTTCGCCGGGGCGGCGGCGGATGAAATCGCCGATCCACGCCCCATCGCGGAACTCTTGCGCCAATGGTCCACCGACCACCCGGAATTCCAGTTCCTGCCGCGCAAGTTCAAGATCGCCATCACCGGATCGCCCAATGACCGCGCCGTCACCAAGGCGCATGACATCGGCTTGCGCATGGTGCGCAACGACAAGGGCGACGGCGGGTTCGAGGTGATCGTGGGCGGGGGCCTTGGCCGCACGCCGATGATCGGTCAGGTGATCAACCCCTTTGTCACCGTCGACGACCTGCTGCCCTACCTGGAGGCGATCCTTGCCACCTATAATGAGGCTGGCCGCCGCGACAACAAATACAAGGCGCGCATCAAGATCACCGTGTTCGAGAACGGCCTTGATGCCTTCCGCGTCGAGGTGGACCGGCGCTTTGCCGAACTCCGCCCGCGCTTTACCCTCAACCGCGCGTTCCTGGCAGAGATCGAGGCGGCCTTTGCGCCCCCCGCCTTCCGCAACGCGCCCATCGACGCGCATCTGCTGGCGCTGGGGAATGCGGCCTATGCGGATTGGGCACAAACCAACCTGACCGAGCACCGCAACGCGCAGTATGCCATCGTCACCGTCAGTCTCAAGGCGCATGGGCAAACCCCCGGCGATGCGACCAGCGCGCAGATGCGGGTGCTGGCGGATCTGGCCGAAACCTATGGCCATGACGAATTGCGCATCAGCCATGAACAGAACGTCATCCTGCCGCATGTCCATCGGGGCGACCTGCCAGCCGTCTGGGCCGCGCTGACCGATGCCGGGCTGGCCACGGCCAATGTCGGCCTGCTGTCCGACATCATCGCCTGCCCCGGCATGGATTACTGCGCATTGGCCACCGCCCGCAGCATTCCAGTGGCGCAGGAACTGGCGACCCATTTCCGCGACATCGGGCTGGAGCGGGAAATCGGCCAGCTCAAGATCAAGATCTCGGGCTGCATCAATGCCTGCGGGCATCACCATGTCGGCCATATCGGCATTCTGGGGCTGGACCGTGCGGGGGTGGAAAACTACCAGATCACCCTGGGCGGCGATGCGACCGAAAACGCCGCCATCGGCGAACGCGCCGGTCCGGGCTTTGCCTATGACCAGATCGTGCCCGCCATCGAACGCCTGCTGCGCGCCTATCTGAGCCATCGCAGCGCCCCGCAGGAAAGCTTTTCCGAAGCCTTTGCCCGCCTTGGCCCCGCCCCGTTCAAGGAGGCCCTCTATGGCGCCGCCGAACGCACTGCCGCGTAACATGCCGCGTGACCTGCACGGATCGGGCGCCGGGCTTGCCCCGGTGGCCGACCGTGTGGCCGCGCTCAACACCCGGTACCGCCATCACGGCGCGGTTGCCGTGCTGGAACATGCGCTGAACGACCCCGACCTGGGCCGCGTGGCGCTGGTATCGTCCTTTGGCGCGGAATCGGTGGTGCTGCTGCATCTGGTGTCGGTGGTGGCCCCACAGACGCCGGTGCTGTTCATCGACACCCGCCTGCTGTTTCCCGAAACCCTCGCCTATCAGCGCGAGATCGCCGAACGGCTCGACCTGCGCGACATCCGGGTGATCCGTGCCGGTCTGACCGACCTGACCGCCGCCGATCCGGACGGGACGCTGCACCAGCGCAACACCGATGCCTGCTGCGATCTGCGCAAGACCCTGCCGCTGGACCGCGCGCTGGCCGGTTTCGACGCCTGGATCACGGGCCGCAAACGCTATCAAGGCACCAGCCGTGCCGCGCTGGACTTTTTCGAGGCCGAGGCCGGCACCGGCCGCATCAAGGTCAACCCCCTCGCCCATTGGGGCAA
The DNA here is from genome assembly GCF_900156815.1 of Gemmobacter megaterium. GTDB lineage: Bacteria > Pseudomonadota > Alphaproteobacteria > Rhodobacterales > Rhodobacteraceae > Wagnerdoeblera > Wagnerdoeblera megaterium. The sequence goes on along the minus strand of NZ_FTOT01000001.1, from coordinate 102,567 downwards.
GGAGGATGTGGCCGACTATATGCTCAACAACCGCCTGCCGCGTCATCCGCTGGTGGCCCAGGGCTATCCCAGCATCGGCTGTGCCCCCTGCACGTCAAAGGTAAAACCCGGCGAGGACGAACGCGCCGGACGCTGGCGCGGCTCGGACAAGGTTGAATGCGGCATCCATTTCATCGACGGCCGCATGGTGCGCGGCCCCCTCAAGGACACGGCAGCATGACCATCCTCGTCACCGACGCGGGCTTTGCCCCCGAACCCGGCCCCCTGGCCAGCGTGCCGCTGGCCGATCTGGACCAGCACCCGCAGGCCCGCGCCGTCGATCTGGCGCCGGGCGACCGCGCCACGGCCCTGACCGGCCAACTGCACCGGCTGGACCTGATCCGCATCGCCTTTCCCGCCTTCAGCGATGGGCGCGGCTTTACCCTCGCGCAGGATTTGCGCCGCATGGGCTATGCCGGGCGCCTGCGCGCGCATGGCCACCTGCTGGCCGATCAATATGCCATGGCCCGCCGCACCGGCTTTGACGAGGTGGAAATCTCTGACGACCTCGCGGCCCGTCAGCCGGAAGATCAATGGCGCTTTCGCGCTGACTGGCAGACCCATGACCATAGGTCGCGGCTGTTTGCCTGAATTGGTGGTTCCCGGAGGCGCGTTTCGGGACTAAATCATCCCAAGGCATTCGGGGCGTCACGCGATGCCCTGCACTCTTACCCAGATATCCTGCGGAGGTCCGGGGGTGCACCCCCCAAGCCTCGCCCACCGCCGGACCACCGGCAAGGACAGTTCGATGACCCAGACCGCCACCGCCACGAAAACGCTTGTACTGCCCGATGCACAGACCGTGACCAGCGTCACCCACTGGACCGACCGGCTGTTCTCGTTCCGCGTGACGCGCCCGCAATCGCTGCGGTTCCGCTCGGGTGAATTCGTGATGATCGGGCTGATGGGCGACACCGGGAAACCCTTGCTGCGCGCCTATTCCATCGCCTCGCCGAACTGGGATGAGGAGCTGGAATTCTACTCGATCAAGGTGCCGGATGGCCCGCTGACCTCGCGGCTCCAGCATATCCAGCCCGGAGACGAGATCATCCTGCGGCCCAAGCCCGTGGGCACGCTGGTGCATGACGCGCTGTTGCCGGGCAAGCGGCTGTGGCTGCTGGCCACGGGCACCGGCCTTGCGCCCTTTGCCAGCCTGATGCGCGACCCCGAAACCTATGAGAAATACGATCAGGTCATCATGATGCATACCTGCCGCGAGGTGGCAGAGCTGGAATATGGCCGCCAGTTGGTCGAGGGGCTGAAAACGGACGAGCTGATCGGCGAGATGGTCGAGGGCAAGCTGCTCTATTACCCCACAACCACGCGCGAGGCGTTCCACCACATGGGCCGCGTCACCGACAACCTGTCCTCGGGCAAGGTGTTCGCCGATCTGGGCATCCCCGGCCCGATGGATCCGGCCACCGACCGCGCGATGATCTGCGGCAGCCTGGCGTTCAACGTGGATCTCAAGGCGATCCTCGAAGGCTGGGGCCTGCGCGAGGGCGCCAATTCCGAACCGGCCGAATTCGTGGTCGAAAAGGCCTTTGTCGGCGACGGGATCTAGGCGGGCGGCAGACGGGGGGCCTTGCCCCCCTCTTGGCCTGACGGCCAATTCACCCCCCAGGGTATTTGGTGCAAGATGAAACTGGCTGCGGAAAGGTCAGCAGCCAAGCGCACGGAAGACCTTTGGCAGTTCCTCGGGCAGATCTTCGGCGATCAGGCCGGGGCCAAAGCTGCGGGCGCATTCGACATGCAGCCAGGCGGCAGTGCAGGCCGCGTCGAAAGGGGCAAGGCCGCGCGCCAGAAGGCCGGCGATAAACCCGGCCAGCACATCACCGGAACCGGCGGTGGCCAGCCAGGGGGCGGCGCGATCATAGGCGGCCGCATGGATCGCCGCGCGGCCATCCGGGGTGGCGATCACCGTATCCGGCCCCTTGAACAGCACCACGCAGCCCGCGCGCGCCGCAGCCTCTCGGGCGGCGTCGACCTTGCTATAGGCCGGGCTCATGATCGCCGGGGCGGCCAGCCGTTCGGCAATGTCGGGGAACAGCCGGGCGAATTCGCCACCGTGGGGCGTGAGCACGCAGCGCGCGTGCAAGGCGGCGAACAGGTCGGGATGCTGCGCCAAAAGGGTCAGGGCATCGGCATCCAGCACCGTGGTGCGGGGTTTCCGCCCCCCTTGCCCGAGAGACACCGCCAGCAGGTCGCGCTGCGCAAGATCGGTTCCCAGCCCCGGACCAAGGCAGAGCGCGGTGATCCGGGGATCCGCGAGCAACCCGGCCAAAGCCGGAGCATCATTGACCGGCCGCAGCATGATCGCGTCAAGCCGCGCGGCGTTTTCGGGGATGGCTTCCGGCAGTGCGGCCAGTGTCACCAACCCGGCACCGATCCGCAGCGCGCCTCGGGCGGCAAGGCGGCCCGCGCCGCCATGGCAGGGCGGCCCGGCGAGAACGAGGACGTGACCATGATCGAACTTGTGTTCTCCAGGTCGCCATTTACGCAAATCGCGCTTCGCTCGGACCAACGAATCCGGCCCGTACACACCGACAGATCGCGCGACTCCGCTCGGCCAGTATTCAGAGAGCGGCTCGTCAGGACAGGTCACCAGGCCGATATCCACAGTGCAAATCTTACCGCTGAAAAGCGGGCCGTCATTCAGGAAATGGCCAATTTTCGGTGCGTGAAAGCTGACCGTCAGATCGGCATATGCCGGCTCGACGCGGGGAATGAGGCCGCCGTCCAGCACCTTTCCACTGTCCATACAAATCCCGCTGGGGGCATCCACCGCCACAACACGGCCACCACGCCCGCGGACCGAACACTCCGCCGCCACTTCTGCGAGGATCGCCAGTTCGGCGGGAAGCGGTCGAGCCAACCCGGTCCCGAATACTGCATCGACAACCAGTTGATAGTCCGGTCTCGGCCGGACCTGATCGAGCGCGGTCACGCTTTCTCCCATCCCGCACCACCGTTCATAATTCACCCGCGCATCCGGCGGCAACTTTGCGGCATCGCCATAGAGGAACACCTCAACCTCCCACCCGCGCTCCCGCAACAGCCGCGCCACGACGAACCCGTCGCCGCCGTTGTTGCCCGGACCGCACAGCACCACGGCGCGCGGAGTGCCGGTGGCCAGTTCGGGCCATTCGGCCAGGATGGCGGCGACCACGCCCTGGCCGGCGCGCTCCATCAGGTCAAGCCCGGTCACGGCGCCAGAGTCGATGGCCGCCTGCTCGATGGCGCGCATTTGGGCAGATGTCAGAACTTCGGTCACTTCCGCGCCACCACGATCATATGACAGCCCACAAAACAGGCCAGATGCACAAAATACCGGCAATTTCCCGGTTTAGACCCATCACCGATGCCACCGTGAACCCTAACAGATTGTTCCTTCGCCGCGAAAGTGGTCAGTCGGCTAGGAAGAGGAAGCAAGGGAGTCGCGGCCGTGAAGAAGATCGAGGCGATCATCAAGCCCTTCAAGCTCGACGAGGTCAAAGAGGCGCTTCAGGATGTTGGCATCCAGGGGCTGTCCGTGATCGAGGTCAAGGGCTTTGGCCGCCAGAAGGGCCACACCGAGCTCTATCGCGGCGCGGAATATGTCGTCGATTTCCTGCCCAAGGTGAAGATCGAGGTGGTGCTGACCGATGACATGGTCGAAGCGGCCATCGATGCGATCATTTCCGCCGCGCGCACCGACAAGATCGGCGATGGCAAGATCTTTGTCAGCCCTGTCGAACAGGTCATCCGCATCCGTACCGGGGAAACCGGCGAGGATGCCGTCTGAGTTTCGCGGCCTGCCCATCGCAGGCCAGCGCCCGCAACCGCCAACCTGAGGAATTACACATGAGCAAGGTTCAGGACGTCCTGAAGCTGATGAAGGACGAGGAAGTCGAATATGTCGACGTCCGCTTCACCGACCCCAAGGGCAAATTGCAGCACGTGACGCTGGTGGTCGATCTGGTCGATGAAGACTGGTTCGACGAAGGCTTCATGTTCGACGGCTCGTCGATTGCTGGCTGGAAGTCGATCGACCAGTCCGACATGAAGCTGATCCCCGATCCGTCGTCGGCCTATATCGACCCGTTCTATGCGGAAAAGACGCTGTGCATCCATTGCAACGTGGTCGAGCCCGATACCGGCGAGCCCTACAGCCGTGACCCGCGCGGCACCGCGCTCAAGGCCGAGGCCTATCTGAAATCCAGCGGCATCGGCGATGTGGCCTATTTCGGTCCCGAAGCCGAATTCTTCATCTTTGACGATGTGCGCTATTCGGTCACGCCGGCCAAGGTGGCCTACCAGATCGACGCCGATGCGGCCTCGTGGAACACCGATACCGAATACGAGACCGGCAACCTGGCCCATCGTGCGGCGCACAAGGGCGGCTATTTCCCGGTCAACCCCATCGACGAAGCCCAGGATCTGCGCGGCGAGATGCTGAGCACCATGAAGCGCATGGGCATGAAGGTCGACAAGCACCACCACGAGGTGGCGACCTGTCAGCACGAGCTGGGGCTGATCTTCGGTGGTCTGACCGAACAGGCCGACAACATCCTGAAGTACAAGTACGTCATCCACAACGTCGCCCATGCCTATGGCAAGACCGTGACCTTCATGCCCAAGCCCATGAAGGGCGACAACGGCTCGGGGATGCACGTCAACATGTCGATCTGGAAGGACGGCAAGCCGCTGTTCGCTGGCGACAAATATGCTGACCTGTCGCAAGAGGCTCTGTGGTTCATCGGTGGCATCCTCAAGCACGCCAAGGCGCTGAACGCGCTGACGAACCCCGGCACCAACAGCTACAAGCGCCTGATCCCCGGTTTCGAGGCGCCGGTTCTGCGGGCCTATTCGGCGCGCAACCGCTCGGGCTGCGTGCGTATTCCGTGGACCGAATCGCCGAAAGCCAAGCGCGTCGAGGCCCGTTTCCCCGATCCGTCGGCAAACCCCTATCTGTGCTTTGCCGCGCTGCTGATGGCCGGTCTGGACGGGATCAAGAACAAGATCGACCCCGGCCCTGCCTCGGACAAGGACCTGTACGATCTGCCGCCCGAAGAACTGGCCGAAATCCCGACCGTCTGCGGTTCCTTGCGCGAGGCGCTGGAAGAACTGGCCAAGGACATGGACTTCCTGCTGGCAGGCGACGTGTTCACCCGTGACCAGCTTGAAGGCTACATGGCGCTGAAATGGGAAGAGGTCTATGCCTACGAGCATACACCCCACCCGGTCGAATACCTGATGTACTATAGCTGCTGATCGCAGAGCGATCTGGCCGGACAGGGCGCCCCGCGGGGCGCCCTTTTCGCTTGCGGGTCGGGGCTTGGGCGCGGCACTGTGCGCTTACCCCTGCGGCATATCCGGCAGGGGCGCCTCCCTGGGCGGGATGAGGTGGGGACATGCCCAGCCGTCAGGACACAGGCGCCCTGCCCCCGGCCGCGCCATCATCGACGGAGGCCCGATGCTCACCTATCCCGACGGCTGGGATGCCGCGATTGCCCGCTACGAAGCCCGCCGCGCACCGCTGGACTTTGGCCCTGACGAGGCATTTCCACCGCTGGACGTGGCGTTGCAGCCCCTGTTGACGCGGGTCATCGCGCCGCCTGCCCCGTTGCCTGCCCGCCCGACGATGTATGCCCGCAAGCGCCATGCACTGGCCGAGGAACTGCACGGCAAGCCGGAAATCGCCCTGTTGCATGGCCTGCTGATTGCCTCCTTGCGTAAACGCGATTGGCCGCCCCAGGCCCCGGCCTTGTTCCGCCGGCTCTGGGCCGAACAGGGGGCTGCGCTGATCGGCTGCCTGTCCACGCGCTGGCTGATCTCGGCTGCCATCACCTTTGCCGACCATGGCGCGACAGAGGGCGAACGGCGGCTGGGGCAATCGCTGAAGGTGCTGTTCAGCCTGCTGAAGCTGACCGAATTCGAACGGCTGTATTCCGGGCTGGATCCCGCGACCCCGTTCCGGCTGGGACACAAGGCCAAGGCGCCGCTGCCGATGGAGATCGAACCCTTTGCCCTGCGCGATGGTGGGCTGGACATCAACCTGCTGGCCCCGCTGGTGGTCGAGGCGCGCGACGAGCCTGTGCTTGGACCGCTGGCCATGGCGCTGCTGGACCGGCTGAATGCCGATCCGGGCACCATCTTTCGGCGGTTGCGGCTGATGCGTGACAAGCTGATCGCGCGCAGGGCCGGGCGATAGCGTCAATATCCCGGTCAGTCTGACCGGGACAGGTGGCTGGACAGCCCGCGCCGGGCGCGGCATCATCCGCCCGCAGCCGGGAGAGAGACGATGCGCAAGTTCATGGTCGTGCTGGACGACAGCCGCGAATGCCTTAATGCGATGCGCTATGCCACGCTGCGCGCGGCACATACCGGCGCGGGGGTGGTCATCCTGTCGGTGATTCCGCCCGAGGAATTCCAGCACTGGATCGGGGTGGCTGATCTGATGCGTGCCGAAGCGCGCGAACGGATCGAGGCGCATTTCGAGGTCTTTGCCAAATGGATGCGCACCAAGCACAATGTGCATCCCGAACTGGTGATCCGCGAAGGCGAAGCTGCGGCCGAAGTGCTGGCACAACTGAAGGAGGATCCGACCATCGGCATCCTTGTTCTGGGCGCCGGCAGCGACAAATCCGGGCCGGGGCCTTTGGTGACGCATCTGTCGCGGCACTCGGCCAGCCTGCCCTGCCCCATCACCATCGTGCCGGGCGAGATCTCCAAGGAGCGGCTGGAATCCATCACCTGAACCGGCGCACGGTTCCCTGCACGCAGCGGCCTAGCGCCGGATCCACTGGAACGCCGCCGATGCCAACCAGCCCGCCAGAATGGCAATGGCCAACGACAGGATGCCATAGATCAGCGGCTGATCCAGCGCCAGCCGGTGCAGGAAACGCTCTATCCCCTCCTTCTGGACATAGATCGCGGTTTCCTCCAGCGCGATGACCCTGCCTTCGCGCAGCAGAAAGATGCGGGCGCGGAACCGGCCTTCGGTCAGGTTCGCAGGCAACCGCACATCGGTGCGGATCAGCGTCTGGTGGTCCAGCCGCACCGATCCGGCATCGACCTGATAATCACCACTCTCGCGGCGCAGGCGGACCAGCGCCTCGGCAAACTGATCGCTGTCGGGCATCCGTTCGGCCACGTCCAGGCCGCGCAACACCTGCCCCACCCCGATCCGATAGGCCTGATTGTAGCTGTCATCGACAATCTCCGGCAAAGGGCCGGTGGTGGCGATGGCGTAAAAGGCCGGGGCGCTGCCGATCTCGACCGCTTCGGTATTCACCCAGATCCCGAACCGGCGCGCCTTGCGCCAGACGACCACCGGCTCGACCGGCCCCTCGATGGTCACGATGACATCAAGCCGTCCCTCGGGCGGGGGGGCATCGCGCGAGACGGCGGCAAAGACCACAATCTCCGATCCGTCATAATTCGCGGTGATCGCAACGCGATTCTGGCTCAGCCCCGCGACGACCTGCTCGGCCCGTACCGGCCATGCCACAAGCACCAGCAGCGCGAGCACCAGGCGGATCATGGCAGACGCCCCGGCATGACCGAGTAGAGTTCGGCAGGTTGCAGCACAAGATCGAAGCCGATCTTGACCGACACCGACAGCACCAGCAGCGCGAGCAACAGGCGCAGCCGTTCGGCCTTCAGCCTCAGGCCGATCTGGGTTCCGATCTGGGCCCCGATCACGCCCCCCAGGATCAGCACCACCGCCAGCATGATATCGACCGAATAGGCGGTGACGGCGTGCATCAGGGTGGTAAAGCCGGTGACAAAGATGATCTGGAACAACGAGGTTCCGATCACCACCTTGGTCGGCATCCCAAGCAGATAGATCATGGCCGGCACCATGATGAACCCGCCGCCCACCCCCATGATGGCCGCCAGAAACCCGACCGCAGCCCCCACCACCAGCGGCGGTATCGCGCTGATATACAGGCCCGAGGCGCGGAACTTCATCTTCAGCGGCAAGCGGTGCACCAGAAAATGCTGATGCGCCCGGCGCGGCGGGCCAGGCCGGGCCGAACGGCGCAAGGCACGGATGGATTCCTGCGCCATCATCAACCCGATCAGGCCAAGGAAAACCACATAGCTCAGTTGCACCAGCAGTTCGACCTGCCCCATGCCGCGCAGGATCGAGAACACCCAGATCCCCAGCCCCGAGCCGACCATCCCGCCCGCCAGCAGCACCAGCCCCATGCGGAAATCCACCGTGCGCCGTTTCACATGCGCCAGCACACCCGACACGGACGAGGCGACAACCTGGTTCGCGCCGGTTGCCACGGCAACACCGGGGGGAATGCCGATGAACATCAGAAGCGGCGTGATCAGAAAGCCGCCCCCCACGCCGAACATACCCGACAGAATGCCCACCAGCCCGCCAAGCCCCAGAAGTGTGAAGGCATTCACCGAAACTTCGGCGATCGGCAGGTAAAGCTGCATTCGTAACCCTGCGAAATTGGAACCCGTTGGCGCGCAAGGAAACAGTGGCATCGGGACCGCTGGATGTCAAAGGGCGCGGGGGCGTTGCCCGCCCCCGGACGACAGATTGACATCAAGGTGATGCGCGGCGGCTCACCTCTCCTTGACGTAGGGCTCCCCTCCTGCGCGGGGCGGGATCGCCTTGCCGACAAAGCCGGCCAGAATGATCACCGTCAGCACATAGGGCAAGGCCTGCATCACCTGGACCGGAAGCACCACGCCGCCAAGATCTATGTTCTGGTAGCGGTTCGACAGCGCCTCCAGCAGGCCGAACAGCAAGGTTGCCCCCAATGCCTGCCACGGGCGCCATTTGGCAAAGATCAGCGCCGCCAGCGCGATGAACCCGCGTCCTGCCGTCATGTCGCGCACAAAGCCGGCGGACAGTCCGGTGGCCAGATAGGCCCCCGCAATGCCGCACAACAGGCCGCAGATCATCACGGCGGCAAAGCGCAGGCCAACGACAGACACGCCCGCCGTATCCACCGCCGCCGGGTTTTCGCCGACCGCCCGGAGCCGCAGGCCAAAGCGGGTGCGATAGAGCAGCCACCAGGAAAGCGGCACACAGGCCAGCGCGACATAGACAAGGATCGTGTGTCCGGAAATCAGCTCGGCATAGATCGGGCCCAGGATCGGCACCCCGGACAGCAGTTCGACCCCCGGCAGGGTGATCGGCGCGAATCTTCCACCGCTCAGCAGGGCGGGCGTGCGCCCCCCCAACTCGAACCAATGCTGTCCGATCAGCACCGTCAGGCCCGCCGCAAGAAAGTTGATTGCCACGCCCGAAATCAGCTGGTTGCCGCGGAAGGTGATCGAGGCGACGCCATGGATCGCCGCCATGCCAAGGCTGGCCAGGATGCCCGCCATCAGCCCCAGCCATGGGTTGAGCGTGACCGCCGCGATGGCCCCCGACAGAAAGGCGGCCGCCAGCATCTTGCCTTCGAGCCCGATGTCGAACACCCCCGCACGTTCGGAGAACAACCCCGCCAGACAGGCCAACAACAACGGAGTGGCAAGGCGCAACGTGGAATCGAGCAGTTGCAGGACCGTCAGGAAATCCATCACTTGCCCCCCTTCGCCGCCGCGAACATCCGCTGCACCGGCCAGCGCACCATATTGTCAAGCGCCCCGGTGAACAGGATCACAAGCGCCTGGATCACCACGATCAGATCGCGCGGGATCGAGGTTTCAAGGCTCAGCTCGCCGCCGCCCTGATACAGGAACCCGAACAGCAGGGCCGCCAGCGCCACCCCGAACGGGTGGCTGCGCCCCATCAGCGCCACGGCAATCCCGATGAACCCGGCCCCTTCGGCAGCGCCGTTGATCAGGCGGTTCGCCTCGCCCATGGTCGAATTCACCGCCATCAACCCGGCCAGCGCGCCCGAAATCAGCATGGCATACATCGTCACCCGGACCGGGCTGATCCCGGCATAGACGGCGGCCTTTTCCTTTTTTCCCAGCGCGCGGATCTGATAGCCCAATCGCGTGTGCCAGATGATGAACCACACCAGCACACAGGCCGCAATCGCCAGAAACAGCGTCACATTGGCCGGGGCGCTTTTGGAAAACGGAATCCCGACGCTCTCCATCATATGGCCCAGGCGCGGCAGGCGGGTCTCGGTCGGAAAGCGGGGCGAGGCGGGATCCTGCGAGCCTTGCGGGCGCAGGACGTGAACCAGGATATAGACCAGCAGCGACGAGGCGATGAAGTTGAACATGATCGTGGTGATCACTTCATGGCTGCCCCGTGTCGCGCGCAACCAGGCCGGAATGGCCGCCCAGGCCGCGCCGAACAGCGCCGCCCCGACAGTTGCCCCGATCAGCGCCAGCGACCAGTGCGGCCAGGGAATGAACAGGCAGACCAGCGCCACGCCAAGCCCCCCCAGCAACGCCTGCCCCTCGCCCCCGATGTTGAAGAACCCGGCATGGAACGCGATCGCCACCGCAAGCCCGGTAAAGACGAAGTTGGTCGCATAATACAGCGTATGCCCCCAACCATAGGTCGAGCCGAGCGCGCCCTTGACCATCACCGTCATGGCGCGGACCGGATCTTCGCCGATGGCCAGGATCACCAGCCCGGACACCAGAAACGCAATGATCAACGAAACCAGCGGCACGATGACCGCATCGGCCCAAGGTGGCATCCGGGTCATGGCGTGCCCCCCATTCCGGCCATCATCAGGCCCAGCTCGCGTTCGTTGGTGTCTGCCGCCACCCGTTCCCCCATGATCCGTCCGTCAAACATGACGATCACGCGGTCGGACAGCCCCAGAATCTCGTCCAGTTCAACCGAGACCAGCAACACGGCCTTGCCCGCGTCGCGCAAGGCGACGATCTGCTGGTGAATGAATTCGATGGCCCCGATATCGACTCCGCGCGTGGGCTGGCCGACCAGCAGCAGGTCGGGATTGCGCTCGATCTCGCGCGCGACGACGATCTTTTGCTGATTGCCGCCCGAAAAGGACTTGGCCGGCAGCCAGCAATTCGCCGGGCGCACATCGAACCGGGCGATCTTGGCCTCGGTATCCCGCCGCAGCGCGTCGTTGTCCATCATCAGGGCGTTCTTCTGGTATTCCGGGGCATGATGATAGCCGAAGGCCACATTCTCCCAGGCGGTAAAGTCCAGAATGAGCCCTTCTTCGTGCCGGTCTTCGGGCACATGGGCCACCCCGGCGGCGCGGCGGGCCTGACCATTGCAGGCCGACCCCGACAGCGGCAGATCCGCCCCGTTCAGGCGCAGCGTGCCGGTGGCCCGCTGGGTGCCCCCCAGCACCTGGAGCAATTCCGTCTGGCCATTTCCGGCAACCCCGGCAATGCCCAGAATTTCCCCCGCCCGTACCTGAAGCGAAACGTTCTTGAGCCGCTGCACCCCCGAGGCATCGGTGACGCACAGGTTCTCGACCTCCAGCACCGGCTTGCCGGGTGTCGCGGGCACCTTGTCCACCCGCAGCAACACCTTGCGGCCGACCATCAGTTCGGCCAGATGTTCGGGACTTGTGGTAGCGGTATCGACGGTGGCCACCATGGTGCCACGACGCATCACGCTGACCTCGTCGGTGATCTCCATGATCTCGCGCAGCTTGTGGGTGATCAGGATCACCGTCTTGCCCTGATCGCGCAGGCCGCGCAGGATGCGGAACAGATGGTCCGCCTCGGCCGGGGTCAGAACGCCTGTCGGCTCGTCCAGGATCAGGATATCCGCCTGTCGGTACAACGCCTTGAGGATTTCCACGCGCTGCTGATGGCCGACCGACAATTCTTCGACCACGGCATCGGGATCGACGTCCAGTTCATAATCCGCCGCAAGCTGCTTCAACGCCCCGCGGGCCTTGGACAGCGACGGACGCAACAGGCGCCCCTCTTCGACGCCCAGGATGATGTTTTCCAGCACGGTGAAATTCGGGACCAGCTTGAAATGCTGGAAGACCATTCCGATCCCCGCGCGGATCGCCGCCTGACTGTCGGGAATGGCGGTCGGCTGGCCGCCGATCAGGATTTCCCCGGCATCGGCCTTGTAGAACCCGTACAGGATCGACATCAGGGTCGACTTGCCTGCGCCGTTCTCGCCGATGATGCCATGAATCGTTCCGCGCCGCACGCGGATCGAGATGTCCTTGTTGGCCTGAACCGGACCGAACGCCTTGGAAACGCCACGCAATTCGATCGCATAGGGCGAAACCGGGGCGGCAGTTGCCTGCCGCCCCGTATGAATGCCAGTGACCATCGCCGGATCAGAACGCCGGGCAGGTGCTGTCGGTGCGATAATCGTGCACCGCGATCTTGCCGGCCACGATATCGGCCTTGGCCGCTTCGGCCTTGGCCTGCATCTCCTCGGTGATCAGATCCTTGTTGTGCTCGTCCAGCGCATAGCCGACGCCCCCGGCGGCCAGGTCCATCTTGACGACGCCGACCTCCAGGCCGGGGCCATCCTTGAACGCCTGATAGACGGCATTGTCGACCAGCTTGAGCATCGAGGTCAGCACTTTGCCCGGATGCAGGTGGTTCTGGTTCGAATCAACCCCGATCGACAGCACGCCGGCATCGCTGGCGGCCTGCAACACGCCCAGCCCGGTTCCGCCCGCGGCCGCAAAGATCACGTCCGAGCCCTGGCTCATCTGTGCCTTGGCGATTTCGCCGCCCTTGACCGGATCGTTCCATGCGGCAGGCGTATCGCCGGTATAGTTGACGATCACCTTGATATCGGGGTTCACAGCCTTGGCGCCTTGGGCATAGCCGCAGGCAAAGGCCGAAATCAGCGGAATGTCCATGCCGCCGACAAAGCTGACCGTGCCGGTTTTCGACGCCATGGCGCCCAGCATCCCGACCAGATAGCTGCCCTCATGTTCCGCGAAAATGACCGAGCGCACATTCGGCAGATCGACCACCGCGTCGATCAGCACAAAGGAGGTATCCGGATAGTCGGGCGCAACTTCCTTGAGCGTTTCTTCGTTCTGGAACCCCATCACGACAATCGGATTGGCGCCCGATTCTGCCATGCGACGGGCGAATTGCACCCGTTGCGCCGCAGATTGCATTTCCAGTTCCTTGTAGGTGCCGCCGGTTTCCTTGGCCCAGGCCTGAGCGCCGTTATAGGCCGCTTCATTGAAGGATTTGTCGAATTTGCCGCCAAGATCGAAGATCAGCGCAGGTTCAGCAGCAGCAACGCCTGCCGACAGCGCCAGCATGGCGGTGGCGCCAAGGAATTTTTTCATCAGGGTCATTCGGAGTCTCCCGGTTATGCCGCGGGCATAGCGGCCCGGTCGGCTGTCCGATCTCTTGCGGATCTGCCCTCATCAAGCCGCAGGCGCTGGCGGCGGTCAACAGGAATCTCGCCCGGCCGGGACGCGCCGGACGCAACAAGGCGCCGGGCTAAGCCATTGGTTGCGCGAATGTGCGCTCCATCACCATGGCATCCACCGGCCCTTGCGTCCCGTCGCGGTAATAGTTCCGGCGCCGTCCGCAGGGCCGCCATCCGGCCCGCGTGTACAGCGCAATCGCCGCGGCATTGTCGGCGGCCACTTCCAGAAAGGCACAGGTGGCGCCGCTGGCCTTGACCCGCGCCTCGAAGGCATCCAGCAGCGCGGCACCCACCCCGTTCCGGCGGGCGTCCGGGGCCACGGCCAGGGTCAGCAACTCGGCCTCGTCCAGCACGACACGCCCCAGAACAAAGCCATCGTCCGCCTCGCACAGGAAACTGCCCGGCATGTCCAGCAGGCCCGCGATCTCTGCCGCGGACCAGGGGCGCGGATTGGTGAAGCTGGCGGCGTGGATCTCCGCCAGGCGCACCGGATCAGGCATCGAGGATCACCGGGGGCGGATCCGATGGCGGCGCGGCATCGGGCGGGCGCACATAAAGCGGCGCAGGCCGGAGACCATCCAGCGGCTGGCCGAACCGCCAGGCCGCCCGCCTGCCCAGCAAAGGCGCGACATCGGCCGTATCGGCCACCTGCGCGCGGGCATGGACCGCTGCCGCGATCTCTGCCGCGCGATGCCCGCGCACTGTCAGGCCCGCAGGCACCTCCAGATCCTGCGGCACGGCGGCAGGGTCGATCAGCCGGGGCGCCGCATCTGGCCGCCCCTCGCGGAACGCCTGCACATAGACCAGATCGCGCGGGGCGGGCAGCGACAGCAGCATCGGCCCGCGATCCTCGGGGGCCAGCAGCAGTTCGAACCCCGAAATTCCGATCACCGGAACATCCAGCGCCAGCCCCAGTCCGCGCGCTGCGGCAACCGCGATCCGCACCCCGGTGAAATTCCCCGGCCCGATCCCGACCGCAAGCCCAGCCAGATCGCGCCATTCCGCCCCCGCCTCGGCCAGCACCTCTTGCAGCAGCGGCACAAGACGTTCGGCCTGCCCGCGCTGCATCGGCTCCAGCCGGGCAATCGCCACGTGGCCCTCTACGACGAAAGCGGCCGCGCAATGCGCGGCCGATGTATCAAAGGCCAGGTATGGTCCCTGCGCCATGGATCAGGCAGCGACCGGGCGGACCTCGGTCACTTCCGGGATGTAATGGCGCAGCAGGTTCTCGATTCCCATCTTCAGCGTCAGGGTCGAGGACGGACAGCCCGCGCAGGCGCCTTTCATGTGCAGATAGACGACGCCGCGGTCAAAGCCGTGAAAGGTGATATCGCCACCATCCTGTGCCACGGCCGGACGCACGCGGGTGTCCAGCAGTTCCTTGATCTGGCGCACAATCTCGCCATCCTCGCCGGTATGGGTGGCATGGGCCGCCTCTGCCTCGCCCTCGATGGCGGGGGCGCCGGATTGGAAATGCTCCATGATGGCACCCAGAATGGCGGGCTTCACATGGTCCCAGGCGGTCTCGGCCTCTTTCGTCACGGTGACGAAATCATTGCCCAGAAACACGCCGCTGACACCGCCGACGGCAAAGATGCGGCGCGCAAGCGGTGATTTTTCCGCCGTCTCGACCGACGGGAAATCCGCAGTTCCCACCGCCATCACATCCTGACCGGGCAGGAATTTCAGCGTGGCGGGGTTCGGTGTGGTTTCGGTCTGGATGAACATGGCACAATCTCCGGGGTTGCTGCGGATATGCGCCCCGCCCCCCCGTCTGTCAAGAACGGCAGGGGATCACGGGAACGCAATCCGCCCCGCCTCTGTCACGATCAGGTCCAGCGGCTGGTCCGTCGGCTCGGTCGGGACATCGGGCACTTCCTGCGCCGCGAAGGCAAAGCCGATGGCCGCCACCGGCCCATGAGCCCGCAACGCCTGCAACGTCCGGTCATAGAACCCGCCGCCATATCCCAGACGCCCGCCGCGCCGGTCAAAGGCGACCAGCGGCACGATCAGCACCTCGGGGACCAGCCAGTCCCCGGACTCGGGGATCAGCGCGCCAAAATTGCCGGGCACCATGCGCGCCTCGGGTGTCCAGCGGCGAAAGCGCAGCGGCGCCGCGCGTTCCACCACAACCGGCACGCAGACCGGCCCGGCCCAGTCCGCCATCGCGGGCAGCGGGTCGATTTCCGACCGCATGGGCATGTAGCCCGCCAGCACCTTGCCATGCCAGGGCGCCAGCGCGGCGCGCAGATGATCGGACGCAGCGCCCTGCCCTGCGGCATGGGCGACCGCACGCGCCGCCAGTGCGACATCGCGCACCACAGCCTTGGCAGCGGCCCCAGCGTTCACAACAGCACCATCGTCGCCAGTCCGAGGAAGGCAAAAAAGCCCACCACATCGGTCAGCGTCATCACGAACGTGCCCGAGGCAAGGGCCGGGTCAAGCTTGAGCCGATGCAGAACCAGCGGGATCAGCACGCCCGACAACGCCGCCACCACAAGGTTGACGACGATTGCGGCCCCAATGACGGCCCCCAGCCAGACGTCACGGCCATAGAACGCCCAGGCGACCAGACCCATGACCACGGCAAAGCCGACACCGTTCAACAGGCCCACCACCAGTTCACGCCACACCACACGCTTGGCATTCGATGCGGTCAGATCCCGCGTCGCAAGCGCCCGCACCGCCACCGTCAGGGATTGGGTTCCCGCGTTACCGCCCATCGAGGCGACAATCGGCATCAGGGCCGCCAGGGCGACGATCACGGCAATGGTATTCTCGAACATCCCGATCACGAGCGCAGAGATATTCGCCGTCACCAGGTTGACCGCAAGCCAGGGAAACCGCTGCCGCACCGTATCCCAGACGCCATCGGACAGCGAACTTTCCTCGCCGACACCGGCCATGCGCAGCATGTCTTCCTCGTGCTCCTCGTCCAGCACCGACATGGCATCGTCAATCGTGATCACACCGACCAGCCGCCCCGCCTGATCCGTCACCGGCAACGAGATCAGGTGATACTGCGTAAAGATATAGGCCACATCGGCCTCTGCCTCGGTCGCGGCAATGACGCGGAAACTCTCCTCGGCCAGGTCTGACAGCCGCACGTCGCGCCGGGCCGAAAGGATGCGGCCTAGCGTGACATAGCCAATGGGCTTCATGCGCGGATCGACCAGGATCACATGGTAGAACTGATCCGGCAGCCATTCTTCGGAACGCAGGAAGTCGATTGTCTCGCCCACGGTCCAGTGCAGCGGGGCGGACACCACCTCGCGCTGCATCAGGCGCCCGGCGGAATATTCCGGGTAGGACAGCGATTGTTCGACCGCCGCGCGATCCTCGCGGTCCAGCGCGCCCAGAATGCGGGCCTGGGCCGGTTCTTCCAGATCTTCGAGAATATCGACCACGTCGTCGGAATCGAGTTCGCGCACCGCATCGGCCAGCACATCGGGCGCTAGGCTTTCGATCACCTCCTCGCGGATCGATTCGTCGATTTCCGACAGGATGTCGCCGTCGATCTCGCGGCCCCACAGGCGCAGCAGCGCGGCGCGTTCGCCTGCGCGGATCTGTTCCAGGATATCGGCCACATCGGCGGCGTGCAGTGGTTCCAGCAAATCCACCAGACGGGCGGAATCCCCCGCCTCGACCGCCTCGCGGACGGCATCGACCACTTCTTGCGGGGGGGCGGGGCGCGGGCTTTCGGGATCATCCGTCATGTCGCGCCTCCTTGTGGCCGGAATTGCGAAGACCTTAGCCGAAGCAGTTTCGGGAAAACAGAGGCAATGGGGAAATTTACCCACGCGCAAAATAGGGTTACGCTCTTGTGTCGCAAACATGGAGCGTGATCCCGTGGCCGAACTTCTGACCGGACAGGTACTGAGCTTTGCCGGCGATCCCTTTGCAGACGGGATCGGCGCCGCGCGGATCGAGCCCGAGGGCGCCGTGCTGATCGAGGGCGGGGTGATCCGCGCCATCGGCCCTGCGGCGCGGTTGCGCGCCGACCATCCGCAGGTGCCCGTCACCAGCCACGGGCGCAACCTGATTTCGGCGGGGTTCATCGACGCGCATGTGCATTATCCGCAGACCGCCATCATCGCCAGTTGGGGCAAGCGGCTGATCGACTGGCTGAACCTGTACACCTTCCCCGAGGAAATGCGCTTTGCCGATCCCGCCTATGCCACAGAGATTGCCAGCCGCTATTTCGATCTGACGCTGGCCAACGGCACCACGACCGTATGCAGCTATTGCACCATCCACCCGGCCAGCGTGGATGCGTTCTTTGACCAGGCGCAGGCGCGCGGGCTGCGCGCCCTGGCCGGCAAGACCTGCATGGACCGCGACACCGCCCCCGAAGCGCTGCGCGATACGGCCCGGTCGGCGCATGACGACTCGGCCCGCCTGATCGCAAAGTGGCATGAACTGGACCGCCTGTCCTATGTGATCACGCCGCGCTTTTCCCCTACATCGACGCCAGAGCAGCTAGAGGCGCTGGGGGCGCTGTGGGCCGCCAACCCGTCGTGCCTGATGCAGACGCATCTGTCGGAACAGACGGACGAGATTGCCTGGGTCCGCAGCCTGTATCCGACGGCACGGGATTATCTGGACACATATGAACGCTTTGGCCTTGTCGGCCCCGGCGCCGTGTTCGGGCACGCGATCTGGCTGGAAGACCGCGAACGCGCCAAGCTGCTGGATATGGATTGCAGCCTGATCCACTGCCCCACCTCGAACACCTTCATCGGCTCGGGGCTGTTCGACATGGGCGGGCTGAAGGCGGCGGGGCACCGCATCGGTCTTGCGACCGATACGGGGGGCGGCTCGTCGTTCTCCATGCTGCGCACGATGGCCGCCGCCTATGAGGTGGGCCAGTTGAAAGGCCGTGCCCTGCATCCGGCCGAATTGTGGTGGCTGGCGACCCAAGGGTCGGCACAATCGCTGCGGATGGACGACCGCATCGGCAATATCGCCCCCGGAATGGAGGCCGATCTGGTGGTGATCGACCTGGCCTCGACCCCGGCCATCGAACAGGCGACCCGCCGGGCCGAGGATCTGTGGCAGGCGCTGTTCCCCACGATCATGCTGGGCGATGACCGGGCGATTGCCGCCACCTATGTCGCCGGACGGCAAATGCCCCGCGCGCAATAGCGCCAGACACCCTGCGCGCGCCCAAGCGGCCCGCGGATCAGCCTGCCCCGGAATAGGGCGCGAACTGCGCTTCGCCGGGATGGGCGGCCAGCGGGCGGCCCACCATCGGAAAGGCACGTTGCGGACAGGCCGGGCGTTCGCAAACCTTGCAGCCGGGGCCGATGCGGGTTGCCGTCTCGGGGTTTCTCAGCTCCAGCCCCCGCGCATAGACCAGCCGTTCGGCATGGGTCAGATCACAGCCCAGCGCCACGGCAAAGGTCTTGACCGGCGCACCAAAGCCGCCCTGCCCGGTCTGCACCTGCCGCGCGATCCAAAGATAGCTGCGGCCATCGGGCATCTGCGCCACCTGTCGCAGCACCTCGCCGGGGCGGGCGAATGCCTCGTAGATGTTCCACAACGGGCAAGAGCCGCCGATCCGGCTGAAGTGAAAGTCCGTCGCCGACTGGCGTTTCGAGATATTGCCCGCCCGGTCCACCCGGATGAAAAAGAACGGCACGCCGCGCGCCTCGGGCCGTTGCAGGGTGGACAGCCGGTGGCAGGTCGTCTCGAATCCCACCCCGAACCGCCGGGCCAGCAGGTCGATGTCATAGTGCGTGGCTTCAGCGGCGGCCAGAAAGGCGCGATACGGCAGGATCAGCGCGCCGGCGAAGTAATTCGCCAATCCGATCCGCAAAAGCGTGCAGGCATCAACCGACAACGTCGGATCCTGTGACAACCGGGCGATGGTCTCGCCCTGTTCCAGAAACGCCAGTTGCGTGGCGATCTGAAACGCCATCTGCCCCGGCGACAGATGCGCGGCCAGATGCAGGATACGCTCGGCCGGGTCGTAGCGGCGCAGCGCGGCCCCGCCCTGCGCGATGCGGATGCCATGCCGCCCCGCCAGCCGGTCGGTAAGTCCCGCAGTCATGCGCCCCGGCGGCAAGGCGTCGCCGATCGCCTCGGCCGCAAGGTCAAGTTCGGCCACATGGTTGCGGCGCTCGTAGAACCAGTCGCGCACCGCCTCGAACGCGGCGGGGGAATGGCCGGGGGGCGCCGTGATATGCCCTGCAAGCTGATCGGCCCGCTCTGCCGTTTCCCGCAGCCGGCGCTGCATGGCAATGATGCTGCGCGCCACCTCGGGCATGTTGGTCGCCAGTTCGCGCACCTCGGCCACAGAGATCCCCGCCCCTTGATCGGCCAGCGCCGCCCGAAGGTCGATGATCAGCCGCGCCTCGTCGGCATCGGAAAACATCTGCACATCCAGTCCGAAGGCAGCGTTCAGTTTCAGCAGGACCGGCACGGTCAGCGGCCGGGCATTCTGTTCAATCTGGTTCAGATAGCTCGGGCTGATCTCCAGCGCGCGGGCCAGCGCCGCCTGTGTCATGCCGCGATCCTCGCGCAAGCGGCGCAGGCGGACGCCCATATAGGTCTTGCTCATCTTTGCAACCTTCGCAATTCGCAGCGATACCGTTCGCAATTTCATTCATTTTCAGTAGTTTATATTCATTCCTGCGTTGTGAAAAGATCAAGGTGCCAATCCTGCAAAGGCACTTGCCATGTCAGCCAACTGCGCAACCCGGATGATCGAGATGATCTTTCCCGATCAGACCAACCACTATGGCACGCTGTTCGGCGGCCATGCCCTGGCCCTGATGGCCAAGGCCGCTTTCGTTGCGGCCAGCCGCCATGCCGGCACCTCTGTGGTGATGGCGCGGTCCGAACGGGTCGATTTCGCCTCGCCGGTCCGGCTGGGCGAAACGATGGAACTTGTCGCCCGCGTCACCCGCACCGGGCGCAGTTCCATGACGGTTCAGGTCGAGGCGATGGCGCAGACGACCGGCGGCGCCCCCGCACGGACCGCCCTGTCGGGACGGTTCGAAATGGTCTCCGTCGATGCCGCAGGGCGACCGCAGGCCATTGCACAACAGACACGAGACGAAGGGACATCCGATGATCACGCATGACGTGCGGACCTACAAATCCGCCGAACATCTGCCGCGCGAGGACCAGCTTGCATGGAAAATCGCCGAAGTCGCCGCCGATCCGGTGGCGGTTCTGCCGGAGGTGACGGCGATGATCATCAACCGGATCATCGACAATGCCGCCGTCGCCGCCGCCTCGGTTGCGCGGCGTCCCGTGGCGTCGGCCAGGGCACAGGCGCTGTGCCACCCGATGACGCCCGGCGCCACGGTGTTCGGCCTTGCCAATGATCGCGTTTCGCCGGAATGGGCGGCCTGGGCCAACGGCACTGCGGTGCGCGAGCTTGACTTTCACGACACGTTCCTCGCTGCCGACTATTCGCATCCCGGCGACAATATTCCGCCTGTCCTTGCCGTGGCGCAGCATACGGGCGCATCGGGGGCAGATCTGATCCGGGGTCTGGCAACCGGCTATGAAATCCAGGTCAACCTGGTGCGCGGCATCTGCCTGCACGAACACAAGATCGACCATATCGCCCACCTTGGCCCGTCGGCCGCCGCAGGGATCGGCACGCTTCTGGGTTTGCCCACCGACGTGATCTATCAGGCCGTGCAACAGGCGCTGCATGTCACCACCACCACCCGCCAGAGCCGCAAGGGCGAGATTTCGTCGTGGAAGGCGTTTGCCCCGGCCTTTGCCGGCAAGATGGCCATCGAGGCGGTGG
Organism: Gemmobacter megaterium; assembly: GCF_900156815.1. Classification (GTDB taxonomy): domain Bacteria; phylum Pseudomonadota; class Alphaproteobacteria; order Rhodobacterales; family Rhodobacteraceae; genus Wagnerdoeblera; species Wagnerdoeblera megaterium. The sequence goes on along the minus strand of NZ_FTOT01000001.1, from coordinate 81,487 downwards.
ACCGCGCAATGCGCGGCGAAGGCGCACCTTCCCCGGCATGGGAGGGCGAGGACGGCTTTGTCGCCTATCTGCTGTCCGGTCCGAACGCCCGCTATCAGGTGCCGCTGCCCGGCAAGGGCGAGGCCAAGCGCGCAATCCTTGACACCTATACCAAGGAGCATTCGGCAGAATACCAAAGTCAGGCGCTGATCGACCTTGCCCGCCGGATGGGGCCGCACATCGGGGATCTGTCCCGGATCGACCGCATCGAGATCCACACAAGTCACCACACCCATTACGTGATCGGCACCGGCGCCAACGACCCGCAAAAGATGGACCCCAAGGCCAGCCGCGAAACGCTGGACCATTCGATCATGTATATCTTCGCGGTCGCATTGGAGGACGGCGGCTGGCATCACGAACGCAGCTACGCCCCCGAGCGCGCCGGGCGCCCCGAGACCGTGGCGCTGTGGCACAAGATCAGCACGGTCGAGGACCAGGACTGGACGCGCCGCTACCACGCCCGCGACCCCAGGGAAAAGGCGTTCGGCGGCCGGGTGGTGGTCACGCTGAAAGATGGCCGGGTGATCGAGGACAGCCTCGCGCTGGCCGATGCACATCCCGATGGTGCCCGCCCCTTCACGCGCGAAAACTACATCCGCAAATTCCTCACCCTCTCGGATGGCATCGTTGCAACCGCCGAACAGCAGCGGTTTCTCGATGCAGCGGAGGCGCTGGCCGATCTGAAGCGGGGGGATCTTGCGGCCCTGAACTTCGCGGTCGGTGCAGACCGGATGGGCGCGCCTCGCCCGCAAGGCATTTTCGACCGGGTGCGCGCATGAGCGGCTCCATCGTCAGACCCAAGAAATCCGTCGCCTTGTCGGGCGTGGTGGCGGGCAACACCGCCCTGTGCAGCGTGGGCCAGTCGGGCAATGATCTGCATTATCGCGGTTTTGACATCCTGGACATCGCAGAAGCCTGCGAATTCGAGGAAGTGGCGCATCTGCTGATCCACGGCGCCCTGCCCACCACGGCGGAACTGCGCGCCTACAAGGCCAGGCTGACGGCCCTGCGCGGCCTGCCCCGTGCAGTGCGCGAGACGCTGGAGGCGATCCCTGCGGCCGCGCATCCGATGGATGTGCTGCGCTCGGGGGTCAGCGCCATGGGCTGCGTGTTGCCCGAGGCGGCTGATCACAACCTGCCCGGCGCGCGCGATATCGTGGACCGGCTGATCGCCTCTCAGGGGTCGATGCTGCTGTACTGGCATCACTTCGCGCAAAATGGTCGGCGGATCGAGGTCGAGACCGGGGACGATACCATCGCGGGCCATTTCCTGCATCTGCTGCACGGGGTCGCGCCCGGCGCCGCCGAGGTGCGGGCGATGCAGACGACGCTGAACCTCTATGCCGAGCATGAGTTCAATGCCTCGACCTTCACCGCGCGCACCATCGCGGGCACCGGATCGGACGTCTATTCCGCCATCGCCGGGGCCATTGGCGCGCTGCGCGGGCCGAAACACGGCGGCGCCAACGAAGTCGCCTTCGAAATTCAAAAGCGCTATGCGACCCCGGACGAGGCCGAAGCCGACATCCGCGCCCGGATGGCGCGCAAGGAGGTGGTGATCGGCTTTGGCCATCCGGTCTATACCATCGCCGACCCTCGCAACATCGTCATCAAGCGGGTGGCGCGGCATCTCTCGCAGGCCGCCGGATCGACCCGCATGTTCGATATTGCCGAGCGGATCGAGACGGTGATGATGGACGAGAAACGGATGTTCCCCAACCTCGACTGGTATTCGGCGGTGTCCTACCATCTGCTGGGCGTGCCGACGGCGATGTTCACGCCGATCTTCGTGATCTCGCGCACGTCCGGCTGGGGCGCGCATGTGGTCGAACAGCGGCAGGACAACAAGATCATCCGCCCTTCGGCCAACTACATCGGCCCGGACAACCGGGCCTTTGCCCCGATCGAACGGCGCGGCCTGCTGGCCCCGCCCCAGCCGGAGGCGTGACATGCCCTATCTGATCGCCGACCATCTGCCGACTGCATCGGCCGGGGCGCGTATGCGCGCGGCCCTCTCGCGTCCCGGCATCCTGCGCCTGCCGGGCGCCCACAACGGACAGGCGGCCTTGCAGGCCAGGGCGGCCGGGTTCGACGCGCTGTATCTGTCGGGCGCCGCGATGACCGCCAGCATGGGCCTGCCCGATCTGGGTATCATCACTGTGGACGAGGTCGCGTTCTTCATCCGCCAGATCGTCCGGGCCAGCGGCCTGCCCCTGCTGGTCGATGGCGATACCGGCTATGGCGAGGCGTTGAACGTCATGCATATGGTGCGGGTGTTTGAAGAGGCGGGCGCGGGCGCGGTGCATCTGGAAGACCAGCTCTTGCCCAAGAAATGCGGCCATCTGAACGACAAGAAACTGGCCAGCCCGCACGACATGGCGGCCAAGGTTGCCGCCGCCGCCCGCGCCCGGCGCGATCTGGTGATCATCGCCCGCACCGATGCGGCAGCCTCGGAAGGGATCGAGGGGGCCGTTGCCCGCGCGAAGCTCTATGTCGAGGCTGGGGCCGATGCGATCTTCCCCGAGGCGCTGACATCGGTGGAGATGTTCAAAGCGGTGCGTGCGGCGCTGCCGGACGTCAAACTGCTGGCCAATATGACCGAGTTCGGCCGCACGCCCGCCCTGACCGCGCAAGAGTTCCAGGATCTGGGCTATGACATGGTGATCTGGCCCGTCTCCTCGCTGCGCGTCGCCAACAAGGCGCAGGCGAACCTATACGCCGCATTGGCCCGCGATGGCGCGACCACCGCCATGATCCCCGAGATGCAGACCAGGGCAGAGTTGTATGACGTGATCGGCCTCAATGCCTTCGAGGCGCTGGATGCAAGCATCGCGCAATCGGTGGTGCCCGACTGGCAGGGCTGACACCCATTGCGGCGCCCCGCAGGCACGGGGCGCCGCACATGACCGGGCAAAGCTCGGGTATTACCTTAAGAAACACATGTAATGGTCTGAATAATAGTATGGAAACTCACATTTCTAGACACACAGAACCGGATCGGCGCATCCTGCCGCAACGCCTGGCTGCGCCGGTCCCCGAAATTCCTGCGCTGTCAGAGATGCGCCCGCGCATGGCCAGTCCATCGGCAGCCGCTTGCCGCCACGGGGGCGGCGGGTCGCTCTGCCGGGCCGGGGCGCGCGCTTTCCCCTTGACGCCGCGCGCCTGACTGTCAAAACCCTGTCATGGCTACAGGAACCCTGACAATCGACCTCGATGCGATCTGCGCCAACTGGCGGGCCCTGGATCGCGCTTCTGCCACTTCGGTACAGACCGCTGCCGTGGTCAAGGCTGATGCCTACGGCCTTGGCGCCCCGCGCGTGGCCAAGGCGCTGGCCCAGGCCGGCGCACGGAATTTCTTTGTCGCCGCCGCCGAGGAAGGCGCCGCCCTGCGCCAGATCCTTGGGCCGGGCCCCGACATCAGCGTGCTGTCGGGCCATATGCCAGGCGATACCGACATGATCGGCGATCTGGATCTGGTGCCCATGCTGAATTCGCTGGACCAGATCACCCGCCATCTGGAGACGCTGCCCGGCAAGCCCTTCGGGATCCAGCTCGATACCGGGATGAACCGTCTGGGGATGGAACCGGATGACTGGGCCGCGGTCGCCGGTATCGTGCTGGAAGCGCGGCCGCATCTGCTGATGAGCCATCTGGCCTGCTCCGACATGCCTGACGCCGCGCTGAACACGCAACAGCTGGACACCTTCCGCGCGCTGACGGATGGGCTAGGCATTCCGCGTTCGCTGTCGGCCACCGGCGGCATCCTGCTGGGGTCCGACTATCATTTCGACCTGACCCGTCCGGGAATCGGGGTCTATGGCGGGCAGCCCTTTGCCAATGCGCGCAAGGTGGTCACGCTGTCGCTGCCGGTGATCCAGACCCGCATGGTCGAGCCGGGCGAATATGTCGGCTATGCAATGGGATGGCAGGCCACTGCACCCACCCATGTCGCCACGTTGGCCGCAGGCTATGCCGATGGTCTGTCGCGTGCGCTGTCGGGCAAGGCGACCGTCTGGGCCGGGGATACGCCCTGCCCGGTTCTGGGCCGCGTGTCGATGGACATGATCGCCGCCGATATCACCCATCTGGCCGAACTTCCCGATGCGCTGGACATTCTTGGCCCGCATCAGGGTGTGGACGACCTTGCCGCCATCGCGGGCACCATCGGCTACGAGGTGCTGACCTCGCTCGGGCCGCGCTACGCCCGGCGCTACAGCACCGGAGCCACGGCATGAGCCTTGCGGCCCTGCCACAGGCCGGGCTGGCACGGCTGGGCCGCGCGGTGCTGTCCGCGCTGGCGGAACTTGGGCGCGTGGCGATGTTTGCCGGCGCCGTCCTGTCGCATGTCCTGCGCCCGCCGTTCTACGGGCGCGAGCTCTTTGCCCAGGTGATCGCCATCGGCTGGCTGTCGCTGCCGGTCGTCGGCATGACCGCGCTGTTCACCGGCGGTGCGCTGGCACTGCAAATCTATTCCGGCGGTGCACGGTTCCAGGCCGAATTCGCCGTGCCCTCGATCGTCGCCATCGGTATGGTCCGCGAGCTTGGCCCCGTGCTGGGCGGCTTGATGGTGGCCGCCCGCGTTGCCAGTTCCATCGCCGCCGAGGTCGGCACGATGAAAGTGACCGAACAGATCGACGCGCTGGTCACTCTGTCCACCGATCCGCTGAAATATCTGGCCGTGCCCCGCGTTGTGGCTGCAACGCTGGCGGTGCCGGTGCTGGTGGGGGTGGGCGACGTGATCGGGATCATGGGCGGCTGGCTGGTGGGGGTGAACCGGCTGGACTTCAACTCTGGCAGCTATCTGCACAACACCGCGCAATATCTGGAAACCTGGGATGTGATGTCGGGCCTGTTCAAGGGCGCGGCCTTCGGCTTTATCGTGGCGCTGATGGGCTGCTATCATGGCATGAATTCCGGTCGCGGTGCGCAAGGCGTGGGCCGGGCGACCAAGGCGGCGGTCGTCGCCGCCTCGGTGCTGATCCTGGCCGCGAACTATGTCCTGACCGAAGTGTTCTTTTCCGCATGATCAGGCTGGATGACGTTCACAAGGCCTTTGGGGCCAACCGGGTGCTGAAAGGTGTCACGCTGGAGGTGCCGCGCGGCCAGAGCCTTGTGGTCATCGGCGGATCGGGAACCGGCAAGTCGGTGCTGCTGAAATGCATCCTTGGCCTTGTCCGCCCGGATCGCGGCCTGATCCAGGTGGATGGCCGCGACGTGACGCTGGGCGACCGCGATGCGTTTCTGGCGCGGTTCGGCATGTTGTTCCAGGGCGGCGCGCTGTTCGATTCCCTGCGGGTCTGGGAAAACGTCGCCTTTCGTCTGCTGCGCGGCCCTGGAAAACGCCCCAAGGCCGAAGCCCGCGCCATCGCCATCGACAAGCTGCGCCGCGTCGGCCTGGGAGAGGCGGTGGCAGAGCTGTTTCCGGCCGAACTGTCCGGCGGGATGCAAAAGCGCGTCAGCCTGGCCCGCGCCATCGCCGCCGACCCCGAGATCATCTTTTTCGACGAACCCACAACCGGGCTGGATCCGATCATGTCGGGCGTGATCAATGAGTTGATCCGCGATCTGGTCACGGAAATGGGCGCCACCGCGATCACCATCACCCACGACATGACCTCTGTCCGCGCGATTGCCGACAGCGTGGCGATGCTGCATGGCGGGGTGGTGCGCTGGCATGGGCCGGTGTCGGCACTGGATTCAAGCGGCGATGCCCATGTAGATCAGTTCATCCACGGCCGCGCAGACGGACCGATCGCCACGGTGCGCTGACCAGGACGGCGCCAGCCCCGCCGCCCTCGGGTCTTGCCCCTTGGACCTCCATGGAGCTGCCTCTTAGGAGGGGCCACCTCCCCCGTTGCGGTATCAGCGGCGCTACAATGCCCGAATGGCCCGGTTCCTCAGCCGTCGTCCTTGCCGCGGCCCAGCAGGCGGCCGATCAGGAACGAGGTGCGCGGCACATAGGTATAGCGGGTGCGGGTATCCGGGGTCGGGCGGGCACGCATCCGCACGATGCCGAACACCACCAGCAGCACATGCGACAGCGCGATAAAGCCGAACATGCCCGCCGGGCCGAACCAGTCGATCAACACAGAGGCAAGCAGCGGGCTGGCAATGGCCCCGACGGCATATAGGAACATCAGCGCCGCCGACAACTCCACCCGTTCCAGCGGTTGCGCGAAATCATGGGCATGGGCGGCAGAGATCGAATAGATCGGCAAGGTGGTCAGGCCAAAGAACGCCGCCGCCACAAAGATGGCCACAACCCCCGCCCCCGAGGCGGCCACCGTTGCCCCGCAGGCCACCACCGACGCAACGGAGAGCCAGATAAGCACCGTGCGGCGATCATATCGGTCGGCCAGCCAGCCGACGGGAAACTGCGCAAACGCCCCGCCCAGCACATAGGCCGCCAGAAACAGCGCGATGGTGCCCGGCTCCAGCCCGACGGCAATACCGTAGAGCGGACCGACCATGCGAAAGGCGGCGCCGGTCACACCCGACACCACCACACCGACCGCAGCCAGCGGAGAGCGGTCCCAGGCCAGACGCGGCCGCAGGCGGGGGGCGGGGCCGGTTTCGGGCGCCTCGGCCCTGGACAGCACCAGCGGGAACAGCGCAGCGCAACAGACCAGCGCAAGAAGGTTGTACGACAGGTAGCTGGCCGGCTCCAGCACAGCCACCACAAGCTGGGCGCCCAGGCTGCCGATGATATCGACGATCCGATACACCCCCATCGCCCGGCCCCGGTTGGCATTGGTGACCTTGCCTTGCAGCCAGGCCTCGATGATCGTGTAGCAGCCTGCCACCGACAGGCCGGAGGCGATGCGGAACACCGACCAGGCCCAAGGGTCCACCACCATCATATGCGCCAGAATGCCGATGGTGCCCGCAGCCGTGAAGGCGGCAAAGGCGCGGGAATGCCCGACATCGCCCATCAGCCTTGGCGCCCACCAGCACCCGATGAAGAAGCCAAGGAAATGCGCCGACCCGATGATGCCGATCTCTGCGGTGGTGAAGCCAAGCTGCACGCCCGATATCGCATCCAGCGGCGCGACGCCCCCCAACCCCAATTGCAACAGCACCACGGACACGAACAGGGCGGCGAACGAAACGAGCATACGCATGGGCGGGCTTCCGGCTGGGTGCGGTCACATTTGCCCGACCTTGCGGAAAGATCCACCCGTATTCGCGCCCGGCCCTGCCCCCCGGTTGCGGCCTGGGCAAGGGGCGCGCAGAGGGCCGTTCCCCCCCCCCTGCCCGGTCCGGGACAGCAGGTATCGAGGAGAGTAAACCGGGCGACAGAGCGAGGCCACGCACCTACAGACCCGGCGCCCGCGCGCCGATCGCCAGTTCCGGGCGCCTCAACCGCGCAGACGCGGGACGTGCCGCGCCAGCGGTCGGTCAGTCGCGGCTGCGGATGATGTTGGCAAAGGGCGTGAACAATTCGCTGTTGCCCGCGATCACCGCGCCTTTTTCCAGCGGGTCGTCGCCTTCGCGCACCGGGCCGACGAACCCCCCGGCCTCCTTGACCAGCAGGGTTCCGGCGGCGATGTCCCAGGCATTGATGCCACGTTCCCAATAACCGTCATACCGCCCTGCGGCCACATAGGCCAGATCGAGCGCCGCCGATCCCCAGCGCCGCACGCCCGCACAGACCGGCATCAACCGGGCAAGATCCTTGAGCGTGGCTGGCAAGGTGCCACGGCCGCCGAACGGCACGCCGGTGGCAAAGATCGACTCGATCATCACCCTGCGCCCCGACACGCGCAGGCGGCGGGTGTCGTTCAGCCAGGCGCCCGCGCCCTTTTCGGCGACGAACATCTCGTCCTTGGCCGGATCGAAGACAACCGCGGAAATGATTTCGCCCTTGTGTTCAAGCGCGATGGAAACCGCCCAATGCGGCAGGCCATGCAGGAAGTTGGTGGTGCCGTCCAGCGGATCGACGATCCAGCGGCGGGTCGGGTCGGCCCCTTCGTCCTCGCCGGTTTCCTCGCCCAGCCAGCCATAGGTCGGGCGGCCGCCCATCAGTTCTTCCTTGATGATCCGCTCGGCCTCGCGGTCGGCCTTGGAGACGAAATCGCCGGGGCCCTTGGTCGAGACCTGAAGGTTCTCGACCTCGCGGAAATCCTTGACCAGCGAGCGCCCGGCCTTGCGCGCGGCCTTGATCATCAGGTTGAGGTTCGCGCTGCCTTGCATGGGGCATCTCCTGTGGCGGTCCGAAGCGAAGCCTATAGGCGGAAGGGCCGCCAAAGAAAAGGGGGACAACCGGGCCGTTCTGCCTTTGTGGTCCAGAGCGGGGGTCGGGGATCAGCCGGGATCGTGATAGCGGTGCGTGCGACCGTTCGGGTCCGTGACCTGCCAGCCGTCGCCGTCCCGGCTCAGATACTCCGGGCCAAGCGGCACCTTGCCATGGCCGCCGGGGATGTCGAGCACATAGGTCGGCAGCGCCGCCCCCGACAGCCGACCGCGCAGGGCCGCCATGATCGACTGGCCCTCGGCGATGGTGGTGCGGAAATGCCCGGCCCCGCGGGCAAGATCGCAGTGGTGCAGGTAATAGGGTTTTACGCGCAGGCGATACAGCGCGCGGAACAGCGTTTCGAGGATCTCGGGCGTATCGTTCACACCCTTGAGCAGCACCGTCTGCGACAACAGCGGCACGCCCGCATCCGCCAGACGGCCAAGCGCGGCGCGGGCGGCCGGGGTCAGTTCGCCGGCGTGGTTGGTGTGGATCACCAGCCAGACAGGCACAGCCCCCCGGAGCGCGGCCAGCATCGCAGGGGTAAGGCGGTCGGGCGCCACCACCGGCACGCGGGTGTGGATGCGGATGGCGTCCAGCGTGCCAAGCCCGGCCAGCCGCGCAATCACCGCGCCCAGACGGCGCGGCGACAGGACCATCGGGTCGCCGCCTGTCAGGATCACCTCGCGGATGGCGGGTGTGGCGGCCAGATAGGCGAACACCCCGTCCAGCGCGTCATCGGAGAGATGGCCGCTGTCACCCACCGTCTCGCGGCGAAAACAGAAGCGGCAATAGACGGCACAGGTCTGGGTCAGGTGCAGGATGGCGCGGTCAGGGTAGCGGTGGGTCAGACCGGGAACCGGCTGATGGCTGCGGTCCCCGATGGGGTCGTGCAGCTCTTCGGGGCGCACATGCAACTCTGCCGCATCGGGCAGGAACTGGCGGGCCACCCCGTCACCGGGCGCCGCGATGGCGGCCTGCATCGCGGGCGACACAAGCACGCGGAACGCCCCGGCCACCTCCTCCAGCACCGGAGCATCGGCCGCATCGGCCAGACCGGCGGCGACAAGCTGCGGAATTGTGGTCAGGGCGGGCATCGGGACGCTTCCATGCGGCAAGGCGCCTGCCGATACCGCCACAGGGCGCAGGGGGCAAGCCCCGCCGACCGTTGCGCAAGTCACGGCGCTGTGTCCATATGCACCTGCTTGCTGCCCCAGGAAGGCGCCCTGATGATCCGAACCGTTTGCACCCCCTTGATCTTGCGCCATTTCGCCTGGCGGATCCGGATCTCCGCGCCTTGAGCTCGCACCGCGCCCTTTTGCGCGCCGATCTGCCCAGGGCACGGCGCGGCATGGTCATCGGCCTGTTGGGCGGGTCTTTCGATCCGGCGCATCAAGGGCATGTCGACATCACCCGCGCGGCGCTGCGCAGGTTCGGGCTGGACCGGATCTGGTGGCTGGTCTCGCCCGGCAACCCGCTCAAGACGCAAGGTCCAGCCCCGCTTGCCCGGCGGTTGGACCAGGCGGCCCGGATCATGCGGCACCCCAAGGTGACGATCACCGGGGTCGAGGCGCTGCTGGGCACCCGCTATACCGCCGACACGCTGGCCGCGCTGCGCCGTCTCTATCCGGGGGTCCGGTTTGTCTGGCTCATGGGGTCGGACAATCTGGCCAGTTTCCACAAATGGGAAGACTGGCGCAGCATCGCCGATACGGTGCCCATCGGGGTGCTGTCACGCCCTGGCAGCCAGCTGAGCGCGCGGTTTTCCCCTGCGGCGCGCTACATGGCCGGGCATCGCATCGCTGCGGAAGATTCGCGCCTGCTGGGCCGCGCCCAGGCCCCGGCCCTGTGCCTGACGGATCTGCCGCTCAACCCCGCCTCGTCCACCGCCATCCGGGCGCGGGGCGGCTGGTCCCGCTAGGCCGTCGGGGCCAGGTCTGCCTCTGTCATCACGAACGCCTTGGCGAAACCGCCATTGAGCGAGGCAGAGACCGGGCGGAACCTTGCAAAGGAGAAATCGGGCAGACTGGCATAGACCGTCGCCTTGGGGTTGCGCGCCAGCCAGGCGGCCTTGAGCGCGGCATGGTCGGCGCCGGCCGGGTCGAGGAATTCGGCCCGTGCGCGCAGCGACAGGCGCGGATGCGTCAGCGGATCGCCCTTGGGCCCCGGCTCCCCGATCAACAGGCAGCAGGCGGGATTGGCCTGCAATGCCCGCGTGTGATGCGCCAGCATGGAGACCAGCGCCAGCGGCAGGCCCTGCGCGTCGGTGCCAAGCCCGATCCGGCTGCAAAACGGCAGGCCGGTGTCGGGCTCCAGCACCGCGATCGCGGCATAGGTGGCACCGGCCACCAGCCTGCGCGCCATGTCGCGGGCCTCGTCATCGGCAGACAGGAACGGGTCGGAACGAGGTGCGATGGGCATGTCGGCCTCCTTTGCATCACTTGACAGGGCGTGCGCGCAGGAGTCTCACTGCCCGCGGGGACCGGAGGGGTCAAGGGGGCCGGGGACCGATCATGGCAATAGTTGATGAATTCACTCCGAAAATAGCCACCGTGCTGCGCGAGGGCTACACTGCGGCGGATCTGCGCGCCGATGCGCTGGCCGGGCTGACCGTGGCCATCGTTGCGCTGCCGCTGTCGATGGCCATCGCCATTGCCAGCGGCGTGGGGCCGGAACGGGGATTGTATACCGCGATCATCGGCGGGTTTCTGGTGTCTGCCCTGGGCGGGTCGCGGTTCCAGATCGGCGGACCGGCGGGGGCGTTCATCGTGCTGGTTGCGGCCTGCGTGATGCAGATCGGCCTGCCCGGCCTCATTCTGGCGACCTTCCTGTCGGGCTTCATCCTGATCGCGGTGGGCGCGCTGCGGTTCGGCACCTATATCAAGTTCATCCCCTATCCGGTCACGGTGGGATTCACCGCCGGAATTGCGGTGATCATCTTTGCCAGCCAGATGCGCGACCTGTTCGGCCTGACGCTGCCCGGAGCGGAACCTGCCGAAATCCTGCACAAGATCGAGGCGCTGTGGAACGCGCGCGGCAGCGTGACACCGGCCGCACTGGCACTGGCGGTGGCCACCATCGCCATCATTCAGGGCACGAAACGCTGGCGTCCGCACTGGCCCGGCATGTTGATCGCCATTGCCGTCGCCTCGGTCGCGGCGGTGGGGCTGGGCCTGCCGGTGGAAACCATCGGCACGCGGTTTGGCGCGTTGCCGCGCACGCCACCTGCCCCGCAACTGCCGGTGATGGACACCGCCCTGCTGATGGCAGCCCTGCCCTATGCGGTCAGCTTTGCGCTGCTGGGGGCGATTGAATCGCTGTTGTCCGCCGTAGTGGCCGACGGGATGAGCGGGCGGCGCCATCGCTCGAACGCCGAACTGGTGGCGCAAGGGGTGGCCAATATCGGCTCGGCGCTGTTCGGCGGATTTTGCGTCACCGGCACCATCGCGCGCACCGCAACCAATGTGCGGGCGGGCAGCCGGGGTCCGGTCTCCGGCATGTTGCATGCCATATTCCTGCTGGCGTTCATGCTGATCGCCGCGCCGCTTGCCGGCTATATCCCTCTGGCGGCGCTGGCGGGGGTGCTGGCCATAGTCGCCTGGAACATGGCCGAAAAGGCAGAATTCTGGGCGCTGATCCGCGCCAGCCGGGCCGATGCGGCCATCGTGCTGGTGACCTTCCTGCTGGTGGTGTTCCGCGACCTGACCGAAGGCATCATCGCAGGTGCGGCCATCGGCGGCGCCGTCTTCATCCGCCGCATGTCCGAGGCCGCACGGGTGGAACCGGCGCATGGCGCGGCGGAAATGCCGGTCGAGCAATCGGGCAGTGCCGTGGTCTATCGCCTGCATGGCGCCTATTTCTTTGGCGCTGCGGCAACGGTCGGCGCGGTTCTGGACAGCATCGCTGACCGGCCAGGCGCCTTTGTGCTTGATTTTTCCGATGTGCCCTTCGTCGACAGCTCCGGTGCGCGGTCGTTCGAGCTGCTGGCCAAAAAGATGGAACGCACCGGCGGCCATCTGGTGCTGACCGGCGCCAGCCCCGAGGTGCGCCGCACCCTGCTGGCCCAGGGCCTGCGCGAGCCGCATGTCCGTTGGCGGGCCACGGTCGCGGATGCCCTGGCAGAGTTTGGCGGCCCGCCAGGCTGATTCGAAAGAATGTCAGCCCCTATGACGCAATATTCTTGCGCGCCGCCATTGATGTGCCCCTGCGTCACCCTGCCACGCAGGACAACCACAGGCTGATCCGAAACGCGCCATCCGAGCTCACGCCGCCGTGATCCGCCAATCTGTTGATTTTCCTGCCCAAGTCGCGCGAAATTTACAGAAATTGACACTATTCTGCATTGCAGCGTGAATTTCTTTACAGAAAAACCATTTCAAAAAAAGGGGTTACGTAAAACTTCACCAATGGTTTACAATGGCGCCAAGGGATGGAGCGCCGGGAACTCCCGGCCAGGCGCGGCACGGGTCGCGCAAGCGCACTATGGAGGAGCCAATGTCCGATCAGGCAGCAGCCGGAATCTACCCGCCGTCCAGCGATTTCGCCGCGAATGCGCATGTGAACGCAGAGCTTTATGCGACGATGTATGCAGCGTCGGTGGCCGATCCGGCCGCCTTCTGGGCAGAACATGGCAAGCGGATCGACTGGATCCGCGACTATACCAAGGTCAAGAACTCCAGCTTCGACTATGGCAATGTGTCGATCAAATGGTTCGAGGACGGCACGCTGAACGTCTCGGCCAATTGCATCGACCGCCACATGGTGCAGCGCGCCAATCAGACCGCGATCATCTGGGAACCCGACGATCCGGCCAAACCGGCCCGCCACATCACCTATGCCGAACTGCTGGAACAGACCAGCCGCATGGCCAATGTGCTCAAGGCCCATGGCGTGGGCAAGGGCGACCGGGTGGTGCTGTATCTGCCGATGATCCCCGAGGCGGCCTATGCCATGCTGGCCTGCGCCCGGATCGGCGCCATTCATTCGGTGGTCTTTGCCGGCTTTTCGCCCGACAGCCTGGCCAGCCGGATCAACGATTGCCAGGCCAAGGCGGTGATCACCGCCGATTTCGCCCCGCGCGGCGGCAAGAAGACCGCCCTCAAGGCCAATACCGACAAGGCGCTGTTCGACTGTTCCGACAAGATCAAATGCCTTGTCGTCAAGCATACCGGCGATCAGACAAGCTGGGTCCAGGACCGCGACATCGACCTGCTGGCGGAAATGGCGGCGGCGAAACCCTATTGCCCCTATGTCGAAATGGGGGCCGAGGATCCGCTGTTCATCCTCTATACCTCTGGCTCGACGGGTCGGCCCAAGGGGGTGGTGCATACCTCGGGCGGGTATCTGGTCTATGCGTCGATGACGCATCAGATCACCTTTGACTATCACGATGGCGATGTCTTCTGGTGCACCGCCGATGTGGGCTGGGTCACGGGGCACAGCTATATCATCTATGGCCCGCTGGCCAATGGCGCCACGACGCTGATGTTCGAAGGCGTGCCGACCTATCCCGATGCGGGCCGGTTCTGGGCCGTGTGCGAAAAGCACAAGGTCAGCCAGTTCTACACCGCCCCCACCGCGATCCGCAGCCTGATGGGGCTGGGGGCCGACTGGGTCGAACGCTATGACCTGTCCTCGCTGAAGCTGCTGGGCACCGTTGGCGAACCGATCAACCCAGAGGCGTGGAACTGGTACAACACCCATGTCGGCAAGGGCACGCGCCCCATCGTCGATACCTTCTGGCAGACCGAGACGGGCGGCCACATGCTGACCCCCCTGCCCGGCGCCACCGACGCCAAGCCCGGATCGGCCACCAAACCGTTCTTTGGCGTGCAGCCCGTGGTGCTGGATGCCAGCACTGCCGCCATCCAGGCCGAAACCGCCGCCGAAGGCGTGCTGTGCATTGCCGATAGCTGGCCAGGCCAGATGCGCACCCTGTGGGGCGATCACGAACGCTTTCAAGAGGCGTATTTCAGCCAGTACAAGGGCTATTACTTCACCGGCGACGGCTGCCGCCGCGATGCCGACGGGGATTACTGGATCACTGGCCGCGTGGATGACGTGATCAACGTCTCGGGCCACCGCATGGGCACCGCCGAGGTGGAATCCGCGCTGGTCGCTCATGAAAAGGTGGCCGAGGCCGCGGTGGTCGGATACCCGCATGAAATCAAGGGCCAGGGCATCTATGCCTATGTGACCCTGATGAACGGGATCGAACCGACCGACAGCTTGCGCAAGGAGCTGGAGGCCTGGGTCCGTACCGAAATCGGCCCGATCGCCAAGCCGGATCTGATTCAGTGGGCGCCGGGCCTGCCGAAAACCCGGTCGGGCAAGATCATGCGCCGCATCCTGCGCAAGATCGCCGAGAACGACCATGGCAGCCTGGGCGATACCTCGACCCTCGCCGATCCGTCGGTGGTGGACGATCTGGTCGCCAACCGCATGAACCGGGGCTGAGCCCATGGAAAACGCAACCATCACCCGGCCCGCAGTCCTGATCCTGCTGGGCCCGCCCGGTGCTGGCAAGGGCACACAGGCCCGGATGCTGGAAGAGAGCTTTGGCCTGGTGCAACTGTCCACCGGCGATCTGCTGCGCGCCGCCGTTGCGGCCGGGACAGAGGCGGGCCAGCAGGCCAAGGCGGTCATGGAGGCCGGGGGTCTGGTCAGCGATGACATCGTGCTGGCCATCCTGCGCGACCGCATGGCCGAACCGGACACCGGCAAGGGTGTCATCCTTGACGGCTTTCCGCGCACCGCCGGTCAGGCAGAGGCGCTGGACGGGCTCTTGGCGCAGGCCGGGCTGTCGGTCACCTCGGTGATCTCGATGGAGGTTGACGACGCGGCGATGATCGCCCGCGTGGCCGGTCGCTACACCTGTGCCGGGTGCGGCGAGGGCTATCACGACGAATTCAAACTGCCCGCCACGGCGGGGGTTTGCGACAGGTGCGGCGGCACGGCGTTCAAGCGCCGGGCCGACGACAATGCCGAAACTGCGGGGGCGCGGCTGACCGCGTATCACGCGCAGACGGCACCGCTGATCGCCTATTACGAAGCACGCGGCGTGCTGGAACGGATCGACGCCATGTCCGGCATCGACACCGTCGCCAGCGGGCTGGCGGCCATCGTGACGCGCGTATCGGCGCAATAACGGGGGGCTGGGCGTCCGCACGGCGCCCGGCGGAGCCATTCAGGGAGAAACGCTCATGGCAGACAACAAGTCCGCCTCGGCCTATTGGGCAGCGAACGTCCGCATCATCACCATTTCGCTGGTGGTATGGTTCGTCTGCTCTTTCGGCCTTGGCATCATCTTGCGCCCACTTCTCAAGGGGATCCATATCGGCGGCGCCGATCTGGGCTTCTGGTTCGCGCAGAACGGGTCGATCTACGTCTTTCTTGTTCTGATCTTTGTCTATGCGGCCAAGATGAACAAGCTCGACCGCGAATACGGCGTAGACGAGTAAGGGGGGGGGAAACATGGAACAGTTTACCCTCAACCTCATCGTCGTCGGCTTCACCTTTGCCATCTATATCGGCATCGCAATCTGGGCCCGTGCCGGATCTACGGCGGAATTCTATGCCGCTGGCCAGGGTGTGAACCCGGTGCTGAACGGCATGGCGACGGGCGCCGACTGGATGTCGGCGGCCTCGTTCATCTCGATGGCGGGCATCATCGCGCTGGCTCCGGCTGGCGGCTATACCCAGTCGGCCTTTCTGATGGGCTGGACCGGCGGCTATGTGCTGCTGGCGCTGCTGCTGGCCCCCTATCTGCGCAAGTTCGGCAAGTTCACCGTGCCGGAATTCATCGGCGACCGCTTCTATTCCGGTGGCGCGCGCCTGGTGGCGGTGATCTGCCTGATCGTGATCTCGGTCACCTATGTGATCGGCCAGATGCGCGGCGTGGGCGTGACCTTTGCCCGCTTTCTCGAAGTCTCGACCGACATGGGCCTGTATATCGGCGCGGCGATCGTGTTCGCCTATGCCGTGTTCGGCGGCATGAAGGGCATCACCTATACCCAGGTGGCGCAATATGTCGTGCTGATCATCGCCTACACCATCCCGGCGATCTTCATCTCGCTGAGCCTGACTGGCAGCTTCCTGCCCCAGCTTGGCCTGATCGGCGGATACGCCCCCCAGGGCGGTGATGTGGCGATGCTGGCCAAGCTGGATGCCGTGGTGATGGAACTGGGCTTCACCCAGTATACCGCCGACACGACCAGCATGGTGAACATGCTGCTGTTCACCATGTCGCTGATGATCGGCACCGCCGGTCTGCCGCATGTGATCATCCGCTTCTTCACCGTGCCGAAAGTGGCCGATGCCCGGTCGTCGGCTGGCTGGGCGCTGGTGTTCATCGCGCTGCTCTACACCGTGGCCCCGGCCGTGGGCGCGATGGCCCGTCTGAACCTGACCACCACCTTCTGGCCGAACGCCGTTGCCGGTGCCGCGCTGGATGGCGATGCGATCAGCTTGGAGGCGATCAACACCGATCCGAACCTGTCCTGGATCAACACCTGGAAAAACACCGGGCTGCTGGCGTTCGAGGACAAGAACGGCGACGGCATGATCCAGTACTACAACGAAGCCAGCCCGCGCATGAAGGAAATCGCGGCAGAGCGGGGCTGGGTCGGCAACGAACTGACCAAGATCGACAACGACATGATGGTGCTGGCCAACCCGGAAATCGCGCAGCTTCCCGGCTGGGTGATCGCGCTGGTGGCGGCTGGCGGTCTGGCGGCGGCGCTGTCCACGGCGGCAGGTCTTCTGCTGGCCATCTCGTCTGCCGTATCGCATGACCTGATCAAAGGTTCGATCAACCCCAACATCTCGGAAAAAGGCGAGCTTCTGGCCGCCCGGATCTCGATGGCGGGTGCGATCGTGCTGGCAACCTGGCTTGGCCTGAACCCGCCCGGCTTTGCCGCGCAGGTGGTGGCACTGGCCTTCGGTCTGGCCGCCGCGACGATCTTCCCGGCGCTGATGATGGGCATCTTCTCGAAGCGCATCAACAAGGAAGGCGCGATCCTGGGGATGCTGGCGGGCCTGATCTTCACTGCCGTCTACATCTTCATCTATCTGGGCTGGTTCTTTATCCCCGGTACCAACATGCTGCCCAACACCCCCGACAACCACATCTTCGGCATCTCGCCGCTGTCGATCGGGACCGTGGGCGCGATGGTGAACTTCGGGGTCGCCTATGTGGTCTCGATGATGACCAAGGCTCCTCCGGCCCATGTGATCGATCTGGTGGAATCGATCCGCGTGCCGAAAGGCGCAGGCAAGGCGCAGGCCCACTGACATCCTGTGCGGGGACGGCTCACACCGCCCCCGCATCCCCAGCCAGACCGGGGCAAACCCGGCGCGCATCCAAAGGGAGGAGCAGCGATGACCGACCAGACCGCCAAAGCCCGCATCGCCGCCTTTCTGGAAACGGTGCACCCCTATGATACCCTGCCGCAGGACGAACTGGCGCGTGTCGCCGGTTCCTTCGGCCGCAGGGAACTGGCCGCAGGCCAGCGTGTCTATACCGCCGGCACCCCGCTGGAGGGGCTGTATCTGGTGAAATCCGGGGCCATCGAGGTGGTGGACGACTCGGGCACGCTCGTGTCGTTGCTGGGGCCGCGCAATACGTTCGGCGAACGCGGATTGATGCGCGACGGGCTGGCGCTGACCACGGCACAGGCAGCCGAAGCCTCGGTTGTGCTGATGCTGCCGACCGATGACTTCCGCCGCCTGATCGCCACCCGCCCGGCCTTTGAGCGGTTCTTCAACCGCGGCCGCGCGATGGAAACGCGCGGGCCCGATCTGGCAACCCGCAAGGTGGCCGA
Organism: Gemmobacter megaterium; assembly: GCF_900156815.1. GTDB lineage: Bacteria > Pseudomonadota > Alphaproteobacteria > Rhodobacterales > Rhodobacteraceae > Wagnerdoeblera > Wagnerdoeblera megaterium. The sequence goes on along the minus strand of NZ_FTOT01000001.1, from coordinate 63,391 downwards.
TCTGATGGCCCGCAAGCCGGTGATCTGCGCGCCCGATACCACGGTCTTTGCCGCGGCGCGGATCATGCGCGACGAACATGTCTCCAGCCTGGGCGTCGTCGATCAGGGGCGCTTCGTCGGGCTGCTGACCACGCGCGACATGACCAACAAGGTGGTCGCCGAAGGGCGCGATCCCGCGACCCCGGTTCATGCCGTGATGACCCCTGCGCCGCTGTCGCTGCCGCCCGAGGCGCTGGGGTCGGATGTGCTGCATCTTATGCTGGAACGCCGCATCGGGCATCTTCCGGTGGTGCGCGACGGCACGCTGGTCGGCATGGTCACACAGACCGACCTGACACGTTTTCAGGCCGTCAGTGCCGCCGTTCTGGTGCGCGATGTGGCCACCGCCGACAGCGTGGCCGACATGGCCGCCACCACCGCCCGCATTCCGCAACTGCTGATGCAACTGGTCGGGGCCCATAACGCGCACGAGGTCGTGACCCGGCTGATCACCGATATTGCCGATGCCGTCACCCGCCGCCTGCTGGCCATGGCCGAGGCCGAACTTGGCCCGCCCCCGGTGCCCTATCTGTGGCTGGCCTGCGGATCGCAAGGGCGGCAGGAACAGACCGGCGTGTCCGACCAGGACAACTGCCTGCTGATCGACGATGGCATGGCGCCTGGCGACATGGCCTATTTCCAGCGTCTGGCCCGCATCGTATCGGACGGGCTGAACGCCGCAGGGTATTATTACTGCCCCGGCGACATGATGGCGACCAATCCGCGCTGGTGCCAGCCGGTGAGCGTGTGGCGCGACTACTTTGCCGGCTGGGTGGCCAAACCCGACCCGATGGCGCAGATGCTGGCCTCTGTCATGTTCGACCTGCGGCCCATCGGGGGGCAGGTATCGCTGTTTTCCAACCTTCAGGCCGAAACGCTGGACATGGCGGCGAAGAATTCCATCTTCGTGGCCCACATGATTTCCAACAGTCTGAAACACCAGCCACCGCTGGGGCTGTTGCGCGGTTTTGCCACCATCCGCTCGGGCGAACATCGCAACCATATCGACATGAAGCTGAACGGCGTGATCCCGGTGGTCGATCTGGGCCGCGTCTATGCGCTGCGCGGAAAGTTGACGGCTGTCAACACCCGCGCCCGCCTGCTGGCCGCCGAAGAGGCGGGGGTGATCTCGGTCTCGGGCGCGCGCGACCTGATCGAGGCCTATGACCTTATCGCCGATACCCGCCTGCGCAATCAGGCGACGCTGGTGCAGATGCGGCGCAAGCCCGACAACTTCCTTGCCCCGGCCGATCTGTCCGATTTCGAACGCAGCCATCTGCGCGATGCCTTTGTCGTCGTGCGCACCATGCAATCCTCGGCATCCAGCCGGGGCGCTCCGGGCTAGGGGGCCCCGATCATGACGTTTGAATTTCTGGCCATATTGATTGCGGGGATCGCGGGCGCGGGCATCGGGCTCATGCTGCGCAAGCTGACAGCGCGGCGCGCGCCCAAATGGCTGGTGCCGGCTTTGGCCGGCGTCGGAATGCTGACCGCTTCGATCTGGTCGGAATATAGCTGGTTTCCGCGCCTGCAAGCCGGGATCCCGCCCGGCGTGGTGCTGGCACAGACCGGCAAGGGCACCTCGCCCCTGCGTCCCTGGACCTATGCGGCCCCCCTGGTCACAGAGGCCTGGCTGGTCGATACCCGCAAGGCGATGCGCAACCCCGGCGCGCCCGATCTGGTGCTGGCGCCGGTCTGGCGCTTTGCCCGCTGGCAAAAGGACAGGGAAATCCTGGTCATGTTCGACTGCGCCAACGCGCGCCGGGTCGATCTGACCGAAGGGGTGACATTTTCAGACACCGGCGTGTTGGCGGGGGGCACCTGGGTGCCGCTTGCCGCCGACGATCCGGTTCTGGCAGCGGCCTGCCACGGAGGATAGCCATGGGCGCTGAGGGAGGGAAGAAACGCATTCTGGTGGTCGAGGACGAGGACAACATCGCCATCGCCCTGGATTATCTGCTGACGCGCGAAGGCTACGAACATGATCGCGTGGCCAATGGCGGCGAGGCGATGGCCCGGATCCGTGGCACCCGGCCCGATCTGGTTCTGCTGGATGTGATGCTGCCGGAAGTCTCGGGATACGAGATCTGTCAGGGCGTGCGGCTGGACCCGGCGCTGGCCGATGTCAAGATCCTGATGATGACCGCGCGCGGCTCGGCCATCGAACGGCGCAAGGGTCTTGCACTGGGCGCCGATGGCTTCATCTCGAAACCCTTCGAACTCAAGGAACTGCGCGAGGAGGTGCGGCGCCTGCTGACGGGGGTGGGGGCGACGGCCGCGCAAGGCGGGGGGGTCGACGATGCTTGACCGCCTCAGCCTGCGGCTGCGCATCTTCCTGTTCTTTGCCGTGCTGGCATTCGGGGGGGTGGCGGCGCTGGTTGCGGGGTTGTGGCTGGGCTATCGCCGCCTTGGCAGCCCGGACACGCTCGACGCCTTTGTTCAGGGCGGCGTTGTTGCCGGATTCGTGCTCGTCGGGATCGTGGTCTGGGTCTGGCTGTTGTTCGATCTGCATGTCGCGCGCGCCATCGAACGGCTGGCGGGCAGCATCCGCAGCCGGTCTCATGCCGATGCGGGGAGCGATCTGGACCGGCAGACCGCGCGCTATCTGGGCGATCTGGCCCCGGCGGTGGGCGCGGCCCTGACGAAACTGTCGGAAACCCGCAATGCACTGGCGGAATCGGTGGCGCGGGAAACCACCCGGCTGGCCGGGGAAAAGGCCCGGCTGGAAACGCTGCTGTCCGATGTGCCTGCCGGGGTGCTGTTGTGTTCCGCGGGGCATCAGCTCGTGTTCTACAACGGGCTTGCGCAGGATCTGCTGGGGGGCGCCACCGGCGCGCCGGGCCTGGACCGCAGCCTGTTCGACTATCTGCGCGACGGGCCGGTGCGCCACGCCTATGACCGGCTGCGCGATACCGGCGATGCCGAGGCGGCGTCCGACCTGCTGTGCGCCACCACCGGCCCCATGCCGCGTTTGCTGGCCGCGCGGATGCGCCTGCTGCACAGCCCCGAGCAGATGGCGCCCGGCTATGTGATCACGCTGCGCGACGTGACCGCCGACCTTGCAGCCCATGCCAAGCGCGAGGCCCTGCTGGCCGAAGTGTTCGACCGCGTGCGCCGACCCGCCGCCAACCTGCAAACCGTGATGGGTGTGCTGGCCGAAGACAGCGGCGCCGACCCCGGCGGACGGCTGGACCGGGCCATGCGGGCCGAGGTGGCGCAACTGACCCGCGCCATCACCGAACTGGGCGCCCGCTATGACGAGGGCCGCAGCGACTGGGCGCTGTTGTCGATGACCCGCGCCTCTGACCTGCTGGACAGCCTGCGCGCCCGGCTGGAAGGCGCAGGGCTGAGCGTCATCGGACAGGCTGCCGAATTGCTGTTGCGCTGCAACGGGTTTGAAATGGTCGTTCTGGTGGCCGAACTGGCCCGGCGCGTGGCGGCCCATGCCGGAACCACCACCCTGCGGCTGGACATCGCCGAAGACGGCCCCGGCGCGCTGATCCTGCTGGGATGGGACGGCCCTGCGCTGCCGGTCGGCACGCTGGACCAGTGGCTGGAAGGCCCGCTGGAACCCGGCCTTGCCGATCTGTCGGGCCGCGCGGTGTTGCAGACCCATGCGACCGAATGCTGGCCCGAAGGCACGACCGGCCAGCCGCGCCTGTGCCTGCCGATCCGTCAGGCCCGGCGCGCGGGGCGGCGCCCTGCCCCGGTGGCGCGCGCCGTCGTCTACGACTTTGACCTTCTGTCGCGCGAACGCTCTGCCCCGGTGGCGGACATGCCGCTGGAGCAACTGACCTATGTGGTCTTCGATACCGAGACCACCGGCCTGCTGCCCCAACAGGGGGACGAGATTGTCCAGATCGCCGCCGTGCGGCTGGTGAATGGCCGACGGCTTGAAGGCGAGGTGTTCGATACGCTGGTGAACCCCGGCCGGCCCATCCCGGCAGGATCGACCGATGTGCACGGCATCACCGATGCCATGGTCGCCAGCGCCGACGGCGTGACCGAGGTTCTGCCGCGCTTTCACCGCTTTGCCGCCGGATCGGTGCTGGTGGCCCATAACGCGCCCTTCGACATGACCTTTCTGCGGCGGCGCGAGACAGAGCTTGGCCTGCGCTTTGACAATCCGATCCTCGATACGGTGCTGCTGTCGGCAGTGATCTGGGGCCAGTCCGAGGTGCATTCGCTGGATGCGCTGACCCATCGGCTTGGCATCACCATCCCCGAGGAAGCGCGCCATACCGCCATTGGCGATACCATGGCCACGGCCGAAGCCTTTCTGCGGCTGCTGCCCATGCTTCAGGCGCGCGGGCTGACCACCTATGGCGCCGTTCTGGCCGAGGTGCGCCGCCATGGCCGGTTGCTCAAGGATGCCAATCTGACAGGCTGACCCGGATCAGACCCCCACATCCGGCCCCGGACAGGCCAGCGGCACCGGGCTGCGTCGCGCCTCGATCAGGTCGTCCTGCGGCAGCGCGCCTTCGAACCGTGCCCGCAACTGCCCGCCGTCATCAAAGAACGCCCAGCATTGCAGATCGCCCGGATCATGGTCGTAGCGAAAACAGATGCGCCCCGGATCCGGCTCGAACCAGTGCCCTGCATGGCAGGGGCCACCGTCAAATGCCCAGATCACCCGGCGCCCCGGCAGATATTGCTCTGCCCCGTAGGACTGGCCCTGCACCTGAAACGTCAGCGTCTTTCCGGTCACACGCGCCTCAAAGGCCGCGCCGTCCAGCGGTTCCTCTGCCCACAGGGGCGTGGCGGCGCAGATCAGGCAGGCGACAAGACAACGCATCATGGCAAGGCTCCATCCCATCCGGTGCCACCCTGCCACAGCCACAGCCGCCGTGCCAATCACAACCTGAACGACGGCGGCGGCTCGGGCGGCAGGCGGCGATCCATCACCCGGAACCATACCGGCGGCACCAGTGCCAGCGCGGCCATCACCGGCAGGCTGTACGGCAGCCGCAATCCGCCGTCCGGCAGATCCAGCGCAGGATAGGCACGGCCCGGATGGGCATGGTGATCGGCATGGCGCGGCGCATTCAGCATCAGGGCCGAAGAGGCCCAATGCGGTGCATCCCAACTGTGCTGCGGCCCGACAGGTTCGGGCTTGCCTCCCGGCAGGCGCGCGCGCAACAGCCCGTAATGCTGGACATAATCCGACAGCAAAAGCTGCATCTGCGCCCAGATCGCCAGCCCGGCCCAGATGAACAGGCCCGCAGCGCCGCCCAGCCCCACCGCCAGCCCCATCGCCAGCACCACTGCCCCCAGATACACCGCATACGGATGCAGCCCCCGCCGCCGCGCGCGCGTGCGCAACACGGTCTCCATCTGCCACCCGGCGACAAATTCCGCAGGCCAGGCCCGCCGCATGAAGGCATAGACATGCTCGCCGCGCAGCGCGGTGTTCGGATCGTCCCCGGTCGCCACATGGCGGTGATGCACCAGCCGATGCGCCGAGGCATGGTGGCCATACCCGACCGAGGCATAGACCGCCACGCCCAGGGCCCGCAACCCGCGGTCCTGACGGTGGATCAGCTCGTGCGCATTGGAATTGGACACCTGCCCTATCCACAACCCGAAGCCTGCGAACAAGGCCAGCCACGCCCCGGTGGACAGCACCACCCCCCCCGCCAGCGCCCAGACCATGAAGGGCAGCAACACCAGATGCATCAGCGCCAGCACCACCGACAAGCCATCAGCCGCCGGAAATTCGTCCGCCCCCGGCACATGGGGCGCTGCGCGCGCGGCAGAACGGTCCAGCGCCCAGACGATCGGGCTGATGAAGATCAGGGCCAACACCGCAACCCAGCCCCCCAGCACGACCCCCGCCACCAGCAAACCGGCAGGGGCCAGTGTCACGATGGCAAAGTCGCGCATCGCGCGCGACGCCGCATCGCGGCCCCGCATCACCGCACCCAGAGCTGCAAGCCTGTCCTGCCCCATCATCCGTCGATTCCCCTTGCCCGCCGCAGCCTGCCACGGGAAGGCGCCGGAATCATGGCGCCGTCGTGTCGCAGCCCTGCGCCGCCACATGGTCCAGCGTCAGCGGCACCGCGCGCAACTCGCGCAATGCCGGGCGCAGCCGCAGCCCCAGCCTGGCCAGCACGCCCAGCCAGCGCGCCCGCCGCGCGCGCGCGCGAACCGCGTGCAACAGCCCCTCGGGCGCCGCGCCGCGCCATGCCGCCCAGGCCGCGTCGATCTCGGCCGCCGGGCCACGGGTGATGGCGAACATCGAATGCACCAGGATCAGCACATCCAGCGCCATCTGCCCCTCACCCGCCCGCCCCTTGCGGTACCGTTCCAGGTCGATGAACCGCGCCATCTGACCATCCCAGCAGATGTCGCGGATCGACGGGCGGCCATGCGCCACCCCCGCCCGGTGCAACGCGGCCAGCGCAGCCCCGGCGGCACGGCAGGCCGCAATCCGATCCGGACCGGCAAATTCGGCATTGCGCAACAGATGCGCAATGGAATGGCCGACTTCGGCAGTGGCAAAGAAATCCGGCCCCTCGGCCACGACATGCGCCACCGGCAGGCCAAGCGCGGCCAGGTCGTGCAACCCCTCGCGGTCGGCCTCGAATGCGCGGCGCGTATCGCCCTTTTGCAGCCGCCAGCGCAGCGAAAGCTGCTCTGCCTGCTTGAGCCACACCGCCCGCCCCCCCGCAGCCACCCGCTGCACGCGCTGCGGCGGATGCCGCAGCGCCGCCTCCAGCGCCGCGCGCAAGGCGACGGGCATGTCGGGGTCGGCATGAATGGGGCGATCTAGGCTCATGTAACGGCGACACTATGCTTGGATGACGGGTCTGCGGCACCAATATGACACCTGCCCCCAGCGATTTCCAGCATCTGGCGCGATGGGCCGCATTTCCGCCACCCCATGGCTTTCCCTTGCCGCGCCCTTGCGCTAGCAGGGGGAAACCGCCCGCGAAAGGCCCGACATGTCCTTCTTCGGCAAACTGAAAGACCGGCTGTTCAAAAGCTCCTCCCGCCTGTCCGGCGGACTGGACGATATCGTCGCCGAGGCGCCGCCCCCGGCAGAGACCGCCAAACCCGGCCTGCTGGCCCGGCTGACCGGCGAGGCAGAGCCACGGCGACTGGTCGACGACGAGATGCTCGAAAGCCTCGAGGATCTGCTGATCCAGTCCGACATGGGCGTCGAGACCGCCGCCCGCGTCACCGCCAATATCGCCGAAGGCCGGTTCGGGCGCCGCATCGGCGCCTCGGACCTGCGCGCCGCCCTGGCCGGTGAGGTGGCGCGCATCCTGACCCCCGTCGCCCGCCCCCTGCCGATCTATCCGCAAAAGCCGCAGGTCGTGCTGGTCGTCGGCGTCAACGGCTCGGGCAAGACCACCACCATCGGCAAACTGGCCAGCCAGTTCCAGGCGGCCGGAAAACAGGTGGTGATCGCCGCGGGCGATACTTTCCGCGCCGCGGCCGTCGAACAGCTCCAGGTCTGGGGCCAGCGCGCCGGCGTGCCGGTGCTGACGGCAGCCCAGGGCACCGACCCGGCCAGCCTCGCCTTCGATGCGCTGACCCGCGCCCGCGCCGACGGCGCCGACCTGCTGCTGATCGACACGGCAGGACGGTTGCAAAACCGCGCAGACCTGATGGAAGAACTGGCAAAAATCCTGCGCGTGCTGCGCAAGGTCGATCCCGATGCCCCGCACAACACCCTGCTGGTGCTCGATGCGACCACAGGCCAGAACGCGCTGAGCCAGGTCGAGATCTTCCGCAAGATCGCCGATGTCACCGGCCTCGTGATGACCAAACTCGACGGTACGGCGCGCGGCGGGGTTCTGGTGGCGCTGGCCGATCGGTTCGGCCTGCCGATCCATGCCATCGGGATCGGCGAACAGATCGACGATCTCGCCCCGTTCGACCCCGATGAATTCGCCCGCGCCCTTGTCGGCAGCCAGGATCCCTGATCCTTGCCAGACGCCCGCGCCCTTTCATCTTGCCACAAATACCCTCCGGGGGTCCGGGGGTGGAAAACCCCCGGCGGTTGCCCCCTGGCACGGCACCACCGATGACAGAACTGCTTGTCTCGCTGGAAGGCACGGCCGACGGGCGGCAGGTGGCGCTGTGGCTGGCGCTGCTGGCCGCTTTTTCCCATGCCGTGTTCGGTGCCTTGCAAAAGGGGCGGTTCGATCCCTGGCTGATGCGCGGCGGCATTGATCTGGGCTATGCGCTGATGGCGGCGCCCTTTGCGCTGTTCGTCGTCCCCTGGCCAGAGCCGCATATGTGGCCGATCTTTGCCGGGGCCTTCGTGATCCATGCCGGCTACAAGATGGTGCAGGCCGCGACCTATGCCCGTGGTGCCTTTACCGTGGTCTATCCGGTGGTGCGCGGATCGGCGCCGTTGTTCACCGTGCTGGGCGCCGGGCTTGTGTTCGGCGAAAGTTTTTCGCCCGGCCAGTGGCTGGGGCTGGCGGTGCTGCTGAGCGGCATCTTCGGCCTTGCGGCCTATAATCTGCGCCATGTCACCGACAACCGCGACACGCTGTTGCCTGCGCTGGGTCTGGCGGTCGTCACGGGCGGCTTTGTCGCGGCCTATACGACCTATGACGCCTGGGCGATCCGGCAGCCGCCCGACCCTTTCACCTTTCTGGCCTGGTTCTTCATGCTGGACGGCATCCTGATGCCCCTGCTGGCGCGGCGCCGGCTGGTCGCGCTGCCCGCCGCCGATCGCTGGCCTTTTGCGAAAAAGGCTGTTCTGGGCGCGCTGGTGGCCTATATCAGTTTCGGGTCCATCCTGATCGCCACCCGGATCGGCAATGTCGGCGAAGCTGCGGTGCTGCGCGAAAGCTCGACGGTCTTTGCCGCGCTGATCGGCTGGCTGATGCTGGGGGAAAGCACCGGACCCCGGCGCGTGGCGTTGATGACCCTGATCGCGGCCGGTGCGGTGATCGTGAAATTTGCAGGTTGAGGACAGATGGCAACCGAAAGAAACGTAAGCCCCTGGGTAAAGATGGCGCTGGAACTGGGGCCTGTCATCGCCTTTTTCATCGGCTACAGCCGTTGGAAGGATGACATCTTCACCATCTGGGGCACCGACTATTCCGGGTTTGTCGTGGTGACGGCCGCCTTCATTCCGCTGATGGTGGTCTGCTCGCTGATCCTGTGGGGGCTGACGGGCAAGCTGTCGCGGATGCAGGGGCTTACCCTCGTGCTGGTCGTGGTGTTCGGTGGCCTGACCGTCTGGCTGAACGACGAGACGTTTTTCAAGATGAAGCCCACCATCATCTATGCGCTGTTCGCGGCCATCCTGGGCATTGGCCTGCTGCGCGGACACTCCTATGTCGCGTTGCTGATGGGCGACATCATGCCGATGGAGCATACCGGCTGGATGGTGCTGACGCGGCGCATGGCCTGGTTCTTTGCCGGGCTGGCCGTTGCGAACGAGGCGATCTGGCGGCTGATGTCCACCGATGCCTGGGTGAATTTCAAGACCTTCGGCCTGCCCGTTGCGCTGTTCGCGTTCTTCATGCTGCAAGGCAGGCTGGTCAGCCGCCACGCCATTGGCGACAAGGCCGAGTGATGCCGGATGCCTGCCCTGACTTCACGGGCAGGCACGCGGCCTAGCGTTTGCCGAACAGAACCTGCTGGGCCTGTTTGTCGATCGGGCCCGGTGCGCGTTTTTCCGCCCCCAGCGCCTTGCCCGCCACAAAACCGGGGCGCTGGTCCAGCGCGGCCAGCCAGCGGGCCATATGGGGTTTGTCGTCCAGCGTCTGTTCCTGCCGCTGCCACAGGATGGCCCAGGGCCAGATCGCCATATCGGCAATCGACACAAAGCCGCCTGCGACATATTCCGATTGCGCCAGCCGCCGGTCCAGCACGCCATAAAGCCGGGCAACCTCGTTGCGGTAGCGGTCCTGGGCATAGGGCAGCACCTGCGGGGGATCCATCTGCGGGGCATAGGACAGGAAGTGATGCGCCTGCCCCGCCATCGGGCCGACGCCGCCCATCTGCCACATCAGCCATTGGTCCACCGCGATGCGGTCGCGCTCTGTGGTGCCATAGAACTGGCCGGTCTTGCGGGCCAGATACTGGAGGATCGCCCCGGATTCAAAGATCGAAACGGGCATTCCGTCCGGCCCCTCCGGGTCCACGATCACCGGCATCCGGTTGTTCGGGCCGATCTTCAGAAAATCGGGATCGAACTGTTCGCCTGCGCCGATATTGACGTAATGCACCTCGTGGGGCAGACCCATCTCTGCCAGCGCGACAGAGATCTTCCACCCGTTGGGCGTGGGCCAATAGTAGAGCACGATGGGCGATGTCATGGCGGTTCTCCGGCTGCTGGCATCAAAGCTGTGCCGAAACCCCGCCCCGCACAAGGGGCAAGCCGACAGGAGGCGTCGATGACCGAGGATGTTCTGGCCCAGGTGCTGGCGGCGGAAACCGCCGTCTGGCAGGCGCTGGCCGACGGGGACATGGCTGCGGACCGCGCGCTTCTGGCGCCGGGGTTCCTGGGCGTCTATCCGACCGGCTTTGCAAACCGCGACGATCATTCCGGCCAGTTGGCCCAGGGGCCGACCATCGACACCTTTCGCATCTCGGACCCACGAGTGATCGCACCGGCCCCGGATCTGGCGCTGTTGGCCTATCGCGCCGACTTTCGCCGCTGCGGATCGGACCGGGAGGAGGCGATGTTCGTCGCGTCGCTGTGGCAGCGGCAGGGTGGCACCTGGATCAACCTGTTCAGCCAGGATACGCCCCAGGGTGCAGCCCTCCCTTGACCTTTGGTCCACGCGGGCGTATCGCGCGTTTGTGGCGCTTTGTTTTCCGGATTGCGGGCCACGTTAAACAAGCCGCTAAAGAGGAGCCCCGGTTCGCCCCGGCGCCTCTGGTGTCCGGGGCTTTTGCTTGGGGGTCCGCCATGGCCGACACTTGGAAGACGCGCACGAAACTGGTCCACGAAGGCAGCCGCCGCAGCCAGTATGGCGAGATGGCCGAGGCGATTTTCCTGACGCAGGGCTTTGCCTATGACAGCGCCGAACAGGCCGAGGCGCGGTTCATCCAGTCGGGACCGGACGAGTTCATCTATGCCCGCTATGGCAACCCGACCACCCGGATGTTCGAAGAGCGCATCGCCGCGCTGGAAGGAACCGAGGATGCCTTTGCCACTGCCAGCGGAATGGCGGCCGTCAACGGGGCGCTGACCTCGATGCTGCGTTCGGGCGATCATGTGGTGTCGGCGCGGGCGCTGTTCGGCTCGTGCCTGTATATCCTGGAGGACGTCCTGACGCGCTATGGCGTGCGCGTCACCTTTGTCGATGGCGCCGATCTGGACCAGTGGCGCGCGGCCGTGACACCCGACACCAAGGCGGTGTTCTTCGAGTCGATGTCGAACCCCACGCTGGAACTTGTTGATATCGCAGCCGTTTCACAGATCGCCCACGAGGTGGGGGCCCTGGTGATCGTGGACAATGTCTTTGCCACGCCGATCTTTTCGCGGGCGGTGGACCAAGGGGCCGATGTTGTCGTCTATTCCACCACCAAACATATCGACGGCCAGGGCCGCGCCCTGGGCGGCGTGATCTGCGGCAGCCGCGACTTCGTGCGCAAGGTGGCGGAGCCCTATCTGAAGCACACCGGCGCCGCGATGAGCCCCTTTACCAGCTGGATCATGCTGAACGGCATGGCAACGCTTGACCTGCGCTGCCGGGCCATGGCGGACAGTGCACTGGCCATCGCGACGGCATTGCAAGGCCATGCCAAGGTGACGCGGATGATCTATCCCGGCCTGTCCTCGCATCCGCAGCACAAACTGGCGATGCGCCAGATCGGCTCGGGCGGCACGATGGTCGCCTTTGATATAGCAGGTGGCAAAGAGGCTGCGTTCCGTTTCATGAATGCATTGCAGATCGCCAAGATTTCCAACAACCTGGGCGATGCGAAAACCATTGCGACGCATCCCGCGACCACCACGCACCAGCGCCTGCCGGACGATCAGAAGGCGCGGCTGGGCATCACCCCCGGCCTGATCCGTCTGTCGGTGGGGCTGGAGGATGCGGGCGATCTGATCGACGACCTGCTGCGCGGGCTGGCAGCGGCCTGAGGCGCCGTTGCGCGCGGGCCTCAGGCCCGCGTGCAACTGTCGACGGTGCGGGCGATGACCCGGCCACGGCTGTCTGTCATCTCCCAGACATCTATCAATGTGCCATCCTGCGCCGGTTTCAGCATCAGCGTGAACAGGCCGGGGCCAAGCCCCCCGCGTTCTTGCCCGCGGGCGGTCATCGTGTCACCGCCCACCACCTGCCAGGGGCCGAAGGTGCGAAACGTTCCATAGCCGGTCTGCCGCCCTTCGGCGATGAAGGTGCCATCGCCCAGCACGATCAGATAAAAGCTGCGGGTAAAGCCGGACACATGTTTGCCCGCGCCATCCAGATCCGCATGATCGCTGCGACAGGACCATTCGCCCACGAACCGCGCATCGCTGGCCATGACCGGCCCCGCCAGCCCGACAAGGGCAAGGCCAAGGATCAGCGCCTGTCTCATAGCCCCATGACCTTGGCCGCCAGATCGGCCTTGATCCGGGTGGCCATGAAATCCACCAGCAGCCGTGTCTTGGGGTCTTTCAGACGTCGATGCGGCATCAACGCCGACAGTTGCACCGGCAAGGGCGGCGTGGCCACCGCCACCGGCACCAAGGCGCCGGACCGCAGATGGTCGGCCACCTCGAACAGCGGCTTCAGCACGATACCCCATCCCTCCAGCGCCCAGCCGGTCAGAACATCGCCGTCATCGGTCTCGAACGGGCCGGTGATCTCGAACCGCTGTGGGCCGTCGGGGGTGACAAGCGTCCATTGGAACTCGCGCGCGCCGGGAAAGCGCAGGTTCAGGCACTCGTGCCGGTCCTGCACCAGCGCGGCGCCATCGGCCGGCATCCCACGGCGCGCGACATAGGCCGGGGCGGCGCACAGCAGACGGGGGCAATCGGCGATGACCCGGACCTTGAGGTTCGAATCCTCCAGAATCCCCAGATGAAAGGCCACATCCAGCCCTTCGGCCGTCACGTCGATGGAACGGTCGGACAGCCGCAGCCGCAGGTCGATCAGCGGCCAGTCATGTTTGAAGGCCGGAACCAGGGGCGCAATCAGCCGCCGCCCTACCCCCAGTGGCGCCGCAATATGCAGCGTGCCGCGGGGGTTCTGCGTGGCATCGACGACCGCCGCCTCGGCCTCGTCAATCGCCTCCAGCACCTTGCAGGCCCCGTCATAGAACAACCGCCCGCTTTCCGTCGCTTGCAGGCTGCGCGTGGTCCGGTTGAACAGGCGCACACCCAGATGCTTTTCCAGTTCCGAGATCCGGGCCGAGGCCACCGCCGGAGAGGTGCGTTGATCGCGGGCGGCCGCGCTCATGCTGCCCAATTCATAGACACGCACGAACATGCGGATATTGTTCACATAGGACATGGGTGGACCACGGGCATTTTTCGGGCTGGTTTGAAACTGCTTGGCGATTGCCTGTGCTAACAGAAAGATGCGCGCCGGTATAGCCTGCGGCAAACAGGGGAGATGCGGGCCATGTATGACCTATACGTTTTCGGCGCCTGGGCGGAATTTGCCGTGCGCTGGCTGCATGTGATCACGGCCATCGCCTGGATTGGCTCCAGCTTCTACTTCATCGCGCTGGATCTGGGGCTGCGCAAGGCGCCGGATCTGCCCGAAGGGGCGCATGGCGAGGAGTGGCAGGTGCATGGCGGCGGATTCTATCATATCCGCAAATATCTGGTGGCCCCGGCGGCGATGCCCGAGCATCTGACCTGGTTCAAATGGGAAAGCTATGCCACCTGGCTGTCGGGCTTTGCCCTGCTGGCACTGGTCTACTATCTGGGCGCGGAATTCTATCTGGTGGATCCTGCGGTGATGGATCTGCCGATCTGGGGCGCGGTGCTGATCTCTCTGGGGTCGCTGGCCTTTGGCTGGATGGCCTATAACCAGATCTGCAAGACCTTTGTGAATGCGAACCAGACCCTGGTGATGGTGGCGCTGTTCGTCGTGCTGGTTGGCATGGCCTATTTCTACACCAGCGTCTTTTCGGGCCGGGCGGCGATGCTGCATCTTGGGGCGTTCACCGCGTCAATCATGTCGGGGAACGTGTTCTTCATCATCATGCCCAACCAGCGGGTGGTGGTGGCCGACCTGCAAGCGGGCCGCAAGCCCGACCCGAAATATGGCAAGATCGCCAAGCAGCGCAGCACGCACAACAATTACCTGACGCTTCCGGTGATCTTCCTGATGCTGTCGAACCACTATCCGCTGGCCTTTGCCACCGACAACACCTGGATCATCGCCTCACTCGTGTTTCTGATGGGGGTGACGATCCGGCATTGGTTCAACTCGAAACATGCGCGCCTTGGCAATCCGCACTGGACCTGGGGCGTGACGGCGGTGCTGTTCGTGCTGATCATGTGGTTGTCCACCGCGCCCCTGCGCATCGGTGACGAGGATCAGGCGGCGCTGACCGGCGCCCCGGCCCGTTTCGCCGCTGCGGAGGGGTTCGCCGACGTCAGCGACATCGTCATGGGTCGCTGTTCGATGTGCCATGCCGCCGAACCCGGCTGGCAGGGGCTGGCCTGGGCACCGAAGGGCGTGGTGCTGGACACCCCCGAAGCGGTGGCCCGCCATGCGCGCGATATCTGGCTCCAGTCGGGGCTAAGCCATGCGATGCCCCCCGCAAACCTCAGCTTCATGGAAGAGGAAGAGCGCGCGGCGATCCGCCGCTGGTTCCGCACCGCCACCGAAGGCTGACCCGCACCGAACCGCCCTGCCGCCCGCCCTGCGCTCATGCGCGGGGCTTTTTCATGGGCTGCGTCCGCCAGCAACGGGACCGCGCCCCGCCCTGCCCGGTCCAGCAGGCCGAAACGCGAAAGGCCCCGGCAGTGGTGCCGGGGCCTTTCATCTCATCTCACGTCACGATCAGAGATCGCGGCTCTCGACCGTATCCACCAGACCCGAGGCGACCTCGGTCTCGGCCACGTCCATCGGGGCGGCCAGCGCAGCGGCCGCTTCGGCCTCGGCACGGCGTTCCTCGATCACCGCCTGATCGCGTTCGGAGGCGATGCGCTTGACGCGGCTGGTGGCACCGCCCGTCCCTGCCGGGATCAGACGACCAACGATGACGTTCTCTTTCAGGCCAACCAGCTTGTCGCGTTTGCCCATCACCGAAGCTTCGGTCAGAACGCGGGTGGTTTCCTGGAACGACGCCGCCGAGATGAAGCTGCGGGTTTGCAGCGACGCCTTGGTGATGCCCAGCAGAACCGGCTCGCCCGATGCGGGGCGGCCACCACGGGCCATGACCTTGGCGTTTTCTTCCTCCAGCTCGGTCTTGTCGACCTGCTCGCCTTTCAGCAGCGTGGTCTC
Source organism: Gemmobacter megaterium (assembly GCF_900156815.1). GTDB lineage: Bacteria > Pseudomonadota > Alphaproteobacteria > Rhodobacterales > Rhodobacteraceae > Wagnerdoeblera > Wagnerdoeblera megaterium. The sequence goes on along the minus strand of NZ_FTOT01000001.1, from coordinate 47,978 downwards.
GCCGGAATCGAGGATCTCGATCTTTTGCAGCATCTGCCGCACGATCACCTCGATGTGCTTGTCGTTGATCTTCACGCCTTGCAGACGATAGACGTCCTGCACTTCGTCGATCAGGTAGTTGGCCAGCGCCTCGATCCCCATGATCCGCAGGATGTCATGCGGTGCGGGATTGCCGTCCATGATGTAGTCCCCACGCTGCACGAAGTCGCCTTCCTGCACCGGGATGTGCTTGCCTTTCGGCACCATGTATTCGACGGCTTGCAGCGTGTCGTCCACCGGCTCGATCGAGATGCGGCGCTTGTTCTTGTAGTCCTTGCCAAAGCGCACATAGCCATCGAGTTCGGCGATGATCGCGTGATCCTTGGGACGACGGGCCTCGAACAGTTCCGCCACGCGGGGCAGACCCCCGGTGATGTCCTTGGTCTTGGCACCTTCGCGCGGGATACGCGCCACGGTGTCGCCGGCCTTCACCTCTTGCTGGTCTTCAACCGACAGAATGGCATCGACCGACATCGGGTAGCTGATCGGATTGCCCTGTTCATTGCGCATGGGTTCGCCGGTTTCGGGATCCATGATGATGATTTCAGGCTTCAGATCGTTGGCACGCGGGGCCGAGCGCCAGTCAGACACGATTTTCTGCGTCATGCCGGTGGCTTCGTCGGTATCTTCGCGGACCGACAGGCCCGAGACCAGATCGACGAATTTCGCAACACCCGCCTTTTCGGCGATGATCGGCAGGGTATAGGGATCCCATTCGAACAGCTTGGTGCCACGTTTCACCGCCGCGCCTTCGCGGACGAACAGCTTGGTGCCATAGGTCAGCTTGTGGACGGCGCGTTCCTGCTCGTTCTCGTCGATGATGGCGATCGACATGTTCCGGCCCATCACGATGATGTCGCCATTGGCGGCTTCCAGCGTGTTCGGGTTGCGGTATTCGATCTTGCCTTCCTGCGACGCTTCGAGGAACGACTGCTGACCACCCTGCGCGATGCCGCCGATGTGGAAGGTCCGCATCGTCAGCTGCGTGCCGGGTTCCCCGATGGATTGCGCGGCGATGATGCCGACGGCCTCACCCTCGTTCACCATGGTGCCGCGTGCAAGGTCACGGCCATAGCAGGTGGCGCAGACGCCTTCCTCGGCCTCGCAGGTCAGCGGCGAGCGGATCTTGACGTTCACCACGCCTGCCGTGTCGATGGCATCGGCCTTGCGCTCGTCGATCAGCACGCCTTTGGCCAGCAGCACGTCGCCGGTTGCCGGGTCGATCACATCCTCTGCCGTCACGCGGCCCAGCACACGCTCGGCCAGCGAGGCGACAACCTCGCCATCGTTGATCGCTGCCTCTGCGGTGATGTAGCGATCCGTGCCGCAATCGAGCGAACGCACGATGCAATCCTGCGCCACGTCCACCAGACGCCGCGTCAGATAGCCGGAGTTCGCCGTCTTCAACGCGGTATCGGCCAGACCCTTCCGGGCCCCGTGGGTGGAGTTGAAGTACTCCAACACGGTCAGACCTTCCTTGAAGTTCGAGATGATCGGCGTCTCGATGATCTCGCCCGAAGGCTTGGCCATCAGACCGCGCATCCCGCCCAGCTGCTTCATCTGCGCAGGCGACCCCCGTGCCCCGGAGTGGGACATCATATAGACCGAGTTCGGTTCCTTTTCGGCGCCCATGTCGTCGGTGCGGACGGCCGAGATTTCCTTCATCATCTCGGCGGCCACGGCATCCGAGCATTTCGACCAGGCATCGACAACCTTGTTGTACTTTTCGCCCTGGGTGATCAGGCCGTCCATGTACTGTTGTTCGAATTCCTTCACCTGATCGCGGACGCCGTTCACGATGTCCCACTTGTTGTGCGGGATCAGCATATCGTCCTTGCCGAAGGAGATGCCGGCCTTGAACGCCTCGCGGAAGCCCAGACCCATGATCTGGTCACAGAAGATCACCGATTCCTTCTGGCCGCAGTAGCGGTAGACGGTGTCGATGACGTTCTGCACGTCCTTCTTGCGCAGCAGGCGGTTCACCAGTTCGAACGGCGCCTTTGCGTTCAACGGCAGCAGGTTGCCCAGGCGCAGACGGCCGGGGGTGGTTTCAAACCGCTTCCAGACCTCGTTGCCTTCCTCGTCGATCTGCTTGATCCGCGCGGTGATGGTCGAGTGCAGGTGCACCTCGCCAGCGGCAAGCGCGTGTTCCACCTCGTCGATGTCGCGGAAGATCTTGCCTTCGCCCTTCATGCCCTTGCGGTTCATGGTGACGTAGTACAGGCCAAGCACCATGTCCTGCGACGGCACGATGATCGGGCTGCCGTTGGCAGGCGACAGCACGTTGTTCGTGGACATCATCAGAACGCGCGCTTCAAGCTGGGCTTCCAGCGAGAGCGGGACGTGAACGGCCATCTGGTCGCCGTCAAAGTCGGCGTTGAAGGCCGAGCAGACCAGCGGGTGAAGCTGGATCGCCTTGCCTTCGATCAGGATCGGCTCGAACGCCTGGATGCCCAGACGGTGCAGCGTCGGCGCACGGTTCAGAAGGACCGGGTGTTCGCGGATGACTTCATCCAGAATATCCCAGACCTCGGGGCGCTCTTTCTCGACCAGCTTTTTCGCCTGTTTCACGGTCGAGGACAGGCCCTTGGCCTCCAGCCGCGAATAGATGAACGGCTTGAACAGCTCGAGCGCCATCTTCTTCGGCAGACCGCACTGGTGCAGCTTCAGTTCTGGCCCGGTCACGATGACCGAACGGCCCGAGAAGTCCACCCGCTTGCCCAGAAGGTTCTGACGGAAGCGGCCCTGCTTGCCTTTCAGCATGTCGGACAGCGATTTCAGCGGGCGCTTGTTGGTGCCCGTGATCACGCGGCCGCGACGGCCGTTGTCGAACAGCGCGTCCACCGCCTCTTGCAGCATCCGCTTTTCGTTGCGCACGATGATGTCGGGCGCACGCAGTTCGATCAGCCGCTTGAGGCGGTTGTTGCGGTTGATGACGCGACGATACAGGTCGTTGAGGTCCGAGGTCGCAAAGCGGCCACCGTCCAGCGGCACCAGCGGGCGCAGCTCCGGCGGGATCACCGGCAGGACCGTCAGGATCATCCATTCCGGACGGTTGCCCGAATCCAGGAAATGCTCGACGACTTTCAGCCGCTTGATGATCTTCTTCGGCTTCAGCTCGCCGGTGGCCTCTTTCAGCTCCTCGCGCAGCTTGTCGGCCTCGGCTTGCAGGTCGATCATCGTCAGCATCTCGCGGATGGCTTCCGCGCCGATGTTGGCGGTAAAGGCGTCAGCCCCCCACTGGTCCTGCTTGTCGAGGAATTCTTCCTCGGTCAGCAACTGGCCATAGGTCAGGTCGGTCAGACCCGGCTCGATCACCACATAGTTTTCGAAATAGAGGATGCGTTCCAGATCGCGCAGCGTCATGTCCAGCATCAGGCCGATGCGGCTGGGCAGCGATTTCAGGAACCAGATATGCGCAACCGGCGAGGCCAGTTCGATATGGCCCATCCGTTCGCGGCGCACCTTTTGCAGCGTGACTTCCACGCCGCATTTCTCGCAGACGACGCCGCGATACTTCATGCGCTTGTATTTGCCGCACAGGCATTCGTAGTCCTTGATCGGCCCGAAGATGCGCGCACAGAACAGGCCGTCGCGCTCGGGCTTGAAGGTCCGGTAGTTGATCGTTTCGGGCTTCTTGATTTCCCCATACGACCACGACAGGATCCGCTCGGGCGAGGCCAGCGAGATCTTGATCTCGTCAAAGGTCTTGGGCTGCGCCATCGGGTTGAACGGATTGGCGGCAGAAGTGATTTCCTGGTTCATCTTGCGTCCTTAGCTAAGGGGAGCGGTTGAGAGAGGGCCGAAGCCCTCACTCCTCCTCCGCATCCAGGAGTTCCATGTTCAGGCCGAGGCCGCGGACTTCCTTCACGAGCACGTTGAAGCTCTCGGGCACGCCCGCTTCGAAGTTGTCCTCGCCCTTGACGATGGATTCGTAGACCTTGGTCCGGCCTGCCACGTCGTCGGACTTGACCGTCAGCATCTCTTGCAGGGTATAGGCGGCGCCATAGGCTTCGAGTGCCCAGACCTCCATCTCCCCCAGACGCTGACCACCGAACTGCGCCTTGCCGCCCAGCGGTTGCTGAGTCACGAGGCTGTACGGGCCGGTCGAACGGGCGTGCAGCTTGTCGTCCACCAGGTGGTGCAGTTTCAGCACATACTTGACCCCGACCGTGACAGGACGCGCGAACTGCTCGCCGGTACGGCCGTCGAACACGATCGACTGGCCAGACTGGTCGAACCCTGCCCGGCGCAGCGCGTCGTTCACGTCGGCCTCTTTGGCCCCGTCAAAGACCGGGGTGGCAATCGGCACGCCGCGCGTGACGGTCTGCGCGCTTTCGACAAAGGCATCGTCATCGACATCGCCAAAGGCCGCGTCATAGGTCTCGTCGCCATAGGCGATCCGCATGGCTTCCTTGACCGGGGTCAGGTCGCCGTTGCGGCGGTAATCGGCCAGCGCCTCGTCGATCTTGATCCCCAGGCCGCGCGCGGCCCAACCCATATGGGTTTCCAGAATCTGACCGACGTTCATCCGCGACGGCACGCCCAGCGGGTTCAGCACCAGGTCAACCGTGGTACCATCGCCCAGGAACGGCATGTCCTCCATCGGGACGACTTTCGAGACCACGCCCTTGTTGCCGTGACGACCGGCCATCTTGTCGCCGGGTTGCAGCTTGCGCTTCACCGCGACGAACACCTTGACCATCTTCATCACGCCGGGGGGCAGATCGTCGCCACGGCGGACCTTTTCGACCTTGTCCTCGAACCGATGTTCCAGGGCGCGTTTCTGCGCGTTGTACTGGTCGTTCAGCGCCTCGACATCCTTGGCCAGGTCTTCTTCGGCCACTGCCAGTTGCCACCACTGGCCACGGCTCAGCGTGGACAGCAGATCGTCGTTGATCTCGGAGCCGGACTTGACGCCCTTCGGCCCCTTGACCGCAACCTTGCCCATGATCAGCGTTTTCAGGCGCGCATAGATGTTGCGCTCCAGAATGGCCAATTCGTCGTCGCGGTCGCGGGCGAGGCGTTCGACTTCCTCGCGCTCGATCTGCAACGCGCGTTCGTCCTTGTCCACGCCATGCCGGTTGAACACCCGCACTTCGACCACGGTGCCATAGGCGCCGGGCGGCAGGCGCAGCGAGGTGTCGCGCACATCCGATGCCTTTTCGCCAAAGATGGCGCGCAGCAGTTTTTCTTCCGGCGTCATCGGCGATTCACCCTTGGGGGTGATCTTGCCGACCAGAATGTCGCCCGGCTGCACTTCGGCCCCGATATAGACGATGCCCGCCTCGTCAAGGTTGCGCAGGGCTTCCTCGCCGACGTTGGGGATGTCACGGGTGATCTCTTCCGGCCCCAGCTTGGTATCGCGGGCGGCGACCTCGTATTCCTCGATGTGGATCGAGGTGAAGACGTCATCCTTCAGGATGCGCTCCGAGATCAGGATCGAGTCCTCGTAGTTGTAGCCATTCCACGGCATGAAGGCCACGACCACGTTCCGGCCAAGCGCCAGTTCGCCCATGTCGGTGCAGGGACCATCGGCGATGATCTCGTTGCGCGTCACGACGTCGCCCACCTTCACGATGGGGCGCTGGTTGATGCAGGACGACTGGTTCGACCGCTTGAACTTGCGCAGACGATAGATATCGACGCCCGGCTCGCCCGGCTCCAGGAATTCGGTCGCGCGCACAACGATACGCTGCGCGTCCACCTGGTCGATGACCCCGCCCCGGCGTGCCATGATCGCGGCGCCAGAATCGCGGGCCACAACGCCCTCGATCCCGGTGCCGACAAAGGGCGCGTCGGATTGCAGCAGCGGAACCGCCTGACGCTGCATGTTCGAGCCCATCAGCGCGCGGTTGGCGTCGTCGTTTTCCAGGAACGGGATCAGCGAGGCCGCAACCGACACCAGCTGTTTCGGCGAAACGTCGATCAGATCGACGGCTTCGGCCGGGTTCAGCATGAATTCACCGGCCTTGCGGGTCGATACCAACTCGTTCACGAAACGACCGTCGTCGTCGAGGTTGGCGTTCGCCTGCGCCACGGTATGGCGCATTTCCTCGGTCGCGCTCAGATAGATCACGTCATCCGTAACCTGCCCATCGACCACCTTGCGATAGGGGGTTTCGATGAAGCCGTATTTGTTGACGCGGGCATAGGTGGCCAACGAGTTGATCAGACCGATGTTCTGGCCTTCCGGCGTTTCGATCGGGCACATCCGGCCATAGTGGGTCGGGTGAACGTCGCGCACCTCAAAGCCCGCACGCTCACGGGTCAGACCGCCCGGCCCAAGGGCCGACAGGCGGCGCTTGTGGGTGACTTCGGACAGCGGGTTGGTCTGGTCCATGAACTGCGACAGCTGCGAGGAGCCGAAGAATTCGCGGACAGCCGCAGCCGCCGGTTTGGCGTTGATCAGATCCTGCGGCATGATCGTGTCGATTTCCACCGACGACATGCGCTCCTTGATGGCGCGCTCCATGCGCAGCAGACCAACGCGGTACTGGTTTTCCATCAACTCGCCGACCGAGCGCACCCGGCGGTTGCCCAGGTGGTCGATGTCGTCGATCTCGCCCTTGCCGTCGCGCAATTCCACCAGGCCCTTGATGCAGGCGATGATGTCTTCGCGGCGCAGGGTGCGCTGGGTGTCGGCGGCATCCAGATCCAGACGCATGTTCATCTTGACCCGGCCCACGGCGGACAGGTCGTAACGTTCACTGTCAAAGAACAGGCTGTCGAACAGGTTCGCGGCCGCATCCAGCGTCGGCGGCTCGCCGGGGCGCATGACGCGGTAGATGTCCATCAGGGCACCGTCACGGTTCATGTTCTTGTCGGCCGCAACGGTGTTGCGGATGTAGGGGCCGACGTTGATGTTGTCGATGTCCAGCACCGGAATGTCGATGATGCCCTGATCCAGCAGCGTCTTGAGCGAGCCGCCCTTGACTTCGCCGTCGCGGTCCAGTTCCCAGGTCAGCTCGTCACCGGCCTCGACCCAGATCTCGCCGGTTTCCTCGTTGATGATGTCGCGGGCGACGAAACGGCCGAGGATATGGTCGAACGGCACCAGCAATTCGGTGACGGCGCCTTCGTCGATCCATTTCTTGACCATCCGCGGCGTGGCCTTTTCGCCTGCCTTGAGGATGACCTCGCCGGTGGCCGCATCAATCAGATCCCAGGTCGGACGGGTGCCGCGCACGCGCTCGGGGAAGAAGCGGGTGACCCAGCCCTTGTTGCGCTCGTAGCGGTAGGACACGGTGTTGTAATAGGCCGCCATGATGGCGTCCTGATCCATGCCAAGCGCATAGAGCAGCGTCGTCACCGGCAGCTTGCGGCGGCGGTCGATACGGGCGAACACCAGATCCTTGGCGTCGAATTCGAAGTCGAGCCACGATCCGCGATAGGGAATGATCCGGCAGGCGAACAGCAGCTTGCCCGAGGAATGCGTCTTGCCCTTGTCATGGTCAAAGAACACGCCGGGGCTGCGGTGCATCTGGCTGACGACCACGCGCTCTGTGCCGTTCACCACGAAGGTCCCGTTCGCGGTCATCAACGGCATGTCGCCCATGTAGACATCCTGTTCCTTGATGTCTTTCACGGACCGGGCGCCGGTATCCTCGTTCACATCGAACACGATCAGGCGCAGCGTCACCTTCAGCGGCGCGGCATAGGTCATGTCGCGCTGCATGCATTCGTCAACGTCGTACTTCGGCTTCTCCAGTTCGTATTTCACGAACTCGAGCACGGCCGTATCGTTGAAGTCCTTGATCGGGAAAACCGACTGGAACACCCCCTGAATCCCGTCGCCGTCGGCGGGCTTGTCGCCGTCGCCAGACCGCAAGAACAGGTCATAGGACGATTTCTGAACCTCGATGAGGTTCGGCATTTCAAGAACTTCGCGGATTTTGCCGAAGTGGCGGCGAATGCGCTTCTGGCCAACGTAAGCTTGCGCCATGCTCGTGGTCACCTTTCGTCATCTCGGCGCGTCTCTCCGTCGGGCCACGGAGGAGCGCCTTTCGAACGCGGATGTCTTGGGTTCCATGCCTGCCCGCCGTCCCACCGGCGGGCTCCCGAACCCGGACCTTTCCGGAACGGCGCACCTGGATGCGCCCTTCAAGACAGGTCTGGCCGGACCCGGGGTTCCCCGGATCCGGCCTGATGACAGTGTCAGGATGCGTCGCGCATCCCGGACATGATCACTTCAGCTCGACTTTCGCGCCAGCTTCTTCGAGCTTTTTCTTCATGGCTTCGGCGTCGGCTTTCGAGATGCCTTCTTTCACCTTGCCGCCAGCTTCGACCAGGTCCTTGGCTTCTTTCAGGCCCAGACCGGTGATCGCGCGCACTTCCTTGATCACGTTGATCTTGTTGGCGCCGGCATCGGTCAGGACGACGTCGAATTCGGTTTTTTCTTCTTCGGCGGGGGCAGCTGCACCAGCAGCCGGGCCAGCCATCATCACAGCGCCGCCAGCGGCGGGCTCGATGCCGTAGTCGTCTTTCAGGATCGTTTTCAGTTCCTGGGCCTGCAGCAGCGTCAGGTTGACGATTTGCTCGGCGAGTGCTTTCAGATCAGCCATTTTTCAGTTCCGTTCGATACTAGATGGGGTTCCGACGACGGGATGTCCAGTCGAAGGCATGGGGAAGTCTCAGGCAGCTTCGCGTTCCTCAAGGGTCTTGAGGATTCCAGCGATGTTCGCCGCAGGCGCGCCGATCGCACCAGCGATGTTCGAAGCAGGGGCACCGATGCACGAAACGATCTGAGCGATAAGCTCTTCACGCGACGGCATGGCTGCCACGGCCTTGACACCGGCCTGGTCGAGAACCGCATTGCCCATAGCGCCGCCAAGGATCACGAACTTGTCGTTCTTCTTGGCATAAGCTTCGCAGACCTTCGCCGCAGCGACGGGGTCATCCGAATAGGCAAACACGGTCATGCCCTTGAGCAGTTCGGTCATGCCCTGTCCGGGCTTGCCTTCAAGGGCGATCTGGGCGAGCTTGTTCTTGGCAACGCGAACGCCCCCGGCGACGGCACGCATGTCCGCCCGCAGGGCCTGCATCTGAGAAACCGTCATGCCTTCGTAGTGGGCAACCACCACGACGCCAGAGCTTTCGAAGATCTGGCCGAGTTCCTCGACCACTTTCTCTTTCTGCGCTCTATCCACAGGTTTACTCCAAGTTTGGGGGTTTCCCCCCGGCTCGTTTTCGCCCTGCCCTTGCGGGCCGGGCGGTCGGGTCCGTTTCAGGGTCCCGGTTCCAGATCACCCGAGGCACATGCCCCGAATTCCGTTCCCGTTTCCCATCTCGGGAAGGACATTAAGCCGGTTTCCCGGCACCCTCCGTCTCGGACAGGACAGGGCGTTTCCGCCCTGTCATTCCGATCCTTTCAGATCGGAAGCTCGTCAGAATGGGTGTTTCCACCCAGACTGCAAATCACTTCGCCGTGGCCGAGGTCAGGTCGACGCTGACGCCAGGGCCCATGGTCGAGGACAGCGACACCTTTTTCAGATAGGTGCCCTTGGCCCCGGTCGGCTTGGCGCGCGAGACGGCATCCACGAAGGCGCGGATGTTCTCTGCCAGCTGGTTGCCCTCGAACGACACCTTGCCGATGCCGCCGTGGATGATCCCGGCCTTTTCAACCTTGAACTGGACTTCGCCGCCCTTGGCGTTCTTCACCGCGGTGGCGACATCCATGGTCACGGTGCCGACCTTGGGGTTCGGCATCAGGTTGCGCGGGCCCAGGATCTTGCCCAGACGGCCGACCAGCGGCATCATGTCCGGGGTTGCGATGCAACGATCAAAGTTGATCTCGCCCTTCTGGATGGTTTCCAGCAGGTCTTCGGCGCCGACGATCTCTGCACCGGCTTCCTTGGCCTCGTCAGCCTTGGCGCCGCGTGCGAACACCGCGACGCGCACGGTCTTGCCGGTACCGTTCGGCAGATTGACCACGCCACGGACCATCTGGTCGGCATGACGCGGATCGACGCCCAGGTTCAGCGAGATTTCGACGGTTTCGTCGAACTTTGCCGAAGCGGCCTTCTTGATCAGGTCGACCGCTTCTTCAACGGTGACGTTCGACTTGCCTTCGAACAGCGCGCGGGCGGCTGCGGTGCGTTTTGCAACTTTCGCCATGATCTCAGCCCTTCACTTCGATGCCGCAGGACTTGGCAGAGCCAAGAATGATCTGCATCGCTGCATCGATGTCATGCGCCGACAAGTCCTTCATCTTGACTTCGGCGATCTGGCGCACCTGCGCCGCGGTCACGGTTCCCTGCACATGACGGCCCGGCTTCGGGCTGCCCTGCATACGGGCGCGCTTGCCCTGCGGCTTCAGGCCAGCGGCCTTTTTCAGCAGGTAAGAGGCCGGGGGCGTTTTCAGCTCCAGCGTGAACGACTTGTCCTGGTAGTAGGTGATCACCACCGGGGTCGGCGCGCCGGCCTCGATGTCGGCGGTCCGGGCGTTGAATTCCTTCACGAACGCCATGATGTTCAGACCGCGCTGACCCAGCGCCGGACCCACTGGGGGCGACGGGTTGGCCTGCTGGGCCTTCACTTGCAGCTTGAGCTGCCCCATTACTTTCTTGGCCATCTGGCCTACTCCTTCGTCACTGTGCCCGCAGGATCATTCCGGCCGGGCAAGTTTAGCGGTGCGGCGGCCCGGTTTCCCGTCCGCCTCCCGCAGGTGCACCTCAGGCGACTTTCGACACCTGGGTGAATTCCAGTTCCACGGGCGTGGCGCGACCAAAGATCGAGACCGTGACCTTGAGGCGGCTTGCCGCCTCGTCCACATCCTCGACCATGCCGTCGAAACCTTCGAACGGGCCGTCGTTCACCTTGACCCGCTCGCCAATCTCGAAACGGATCAGGTTGCGTGGCGCCACCTCTGCCCCGGCCTCGGCACGGTTGAGGATACCGTTCACCTCGTCGTCGCGCATCGGCATCGGCTTGCCTTGCGGGCCAAGAAAGCCCGTCACGCGGTTGATCGACGTGACCAGATGATAGCCACGGTTCGACATATCCATGTGAACAAGCACATAGCCCGGCATGAACCGGCGCTCGGACGTGACCTTCTTGCCGCGGCGGATCTCGATGACCTCTTCGGTCGGGACCAGCACCTCGTCGATTTCATCTTCCAGACCGGCGTCGGTTACGGCCGTACGAATCTGTTCGGCGACCTTCTTCTCGAAGTTCGAGAGGACGCTCACCGAATACCAGCGCTTTGCCATGCCTGCCACCTTCGCCTTCCGGGCTGCCCCGGTCTTTCTGTCGTTTCATGGACCCGAACGGCCCAAACCCGGACAAAATCACAGCGCGCATGCGAATCGCTGCACGCCGCTGTCCGGGGAACGCTGCCCCGTCTAACGCCGGGACCGCGCGATTTCAAGGGGTGTCGCCGGATCAGCCGAAGAACGACAGCAGACTGCGAAGCCCAAGGTTGATAAGCGTATCGACCCCAAAGAAGAAGATCGCCGTCAAGGTTGCCATCACGAACACCATGACGGTGGTCAATACAACCTCGCGCCGGTTCGGCCAGACGATCTTGCCCACTTCGGAGCGCGTCTGCTGGAGGAACTGGAAGGGGTTCGTCTTGGCCATCGTCATCGCCTCGCATACCGGATCGCGTCCAGATACGCGCAAGGGCAGATGAGTTCAAGCCCTGCCCCGCTGCGCCATGGGCAGGGCACCCAGGCACCGGCGCCTGCCCGCGCAGACCGCGCATCCCGTCTCACGCATGGCATGAAATGACAAAAGCCCCGGAGGGGGCTTTATTCAACGTCAAATTTGGATTTTTGGTGGAGCCAGGCGGGATCGAACCGCCGACCTCTTGAATGCCATTCAAGCGCTCTCCCATCTGAGCTATGGCCCCACCGGAGGTGCGAAGCTGCGTTCCGTTTCCGTCATCGTCGCTTCGTGAGGCGGTGTTTAGGCGGTTCGTCGGGGGGCTGCAAGTGGGAAAATGCGCCCCCCGGAACGTTTTCTCAGGCGTCGTCTTCGCCGCCGGCAACATCGGCAAGATCGTCCAGCGAGACGGTCTCGTCGTCGTCTTCCAGCAACTCTTCGTCCAGATCGGCGTCGTCGGCATCGGCTTCGATCAGATCCTCGCCATCCAGATCGTCATCCAGAACGGCGGCCGTCTTGGCTTCCTGTGCGATGATGGCACCTGCGGCCTTGCGACGCACGGTTTCAATATCGACGATCTCGCCGGTGTAGGGGCTGACGATCGGGGTGCGGTTGAGGTCGTAGAAGCGTTTCCCGGTGGTCGGGCAAATGCGCTTCGTGCCCCATTCTGCCTTGGGCATGGTATTTTCCCTGCAAGAGATGGATGGGCCGGAGTCGGCCTCCCTTGTCACAACGCCAAGGCCCTGTCAAATCCCTTGATGGTGAAACGGAAGGACGGGCCATGGCACGAATCCCCGGCCCGCCCGGCGGGCCGCCCCAGATCGAGATTGCCTTGCGCCGGTCGGCGCGGGCGCGGCGCATCTCGCTGCGCGTGTCCGGCCTTGACGGTCAGGTCACGCTGACCTTGCCCGCGCGGGTGCGCGAGGCCGAAGGGCTGGCCTTTGCGCGGTCGCGCGCGGACTGGATCGCGCAGGCACTGGCACGTGTCCCCAGAGCGGCGCAGATCGCACCGGGCGTGGCGTTTCCGGTCGAGGGTCGGCTGCGCGCCATTACCGCAGGTCCGGCGCGCGGGGCCGTGCACCTAACGGACGAGGGGCTGGTGGTCCCCGGTGATCCGTCGCAATGCGGCGTGCGGGTTGCCACCTTCCTGCGCCACCTTGCGCGGGCCAGGCTGGAAAGATCGGTCGCGCACTACACCCAGGCCCTCGGGCGCCGCCATTCCAGCCTGACACTGCGCGACACGCGTTCACGCTGGGGCTCATGCACGGCGGCGGGGGGGCTGATGTTCAGCTGGCGGCTGATCATGGCCCCGCCCGAGGTGCTGGATTATGTGGCCGCCCACGAGGTCGCGCATCTTGCCGAAATGAACCATTCGCCACGCTACTGGGCCGTGGTGGCCCGGCTGCTGCCCGGCTATGAAGCCCCGCGACGATGGCTGAAAAGCCATGGCTCGGACCTGCATGCCTGGCGCTTTCAGGATTGACCGACCCACCAGCCGAAGGACAATGACCTCATGGTGATCCAGGCCCGCACCTCTGATTCTGCCCTCTCCGCGCATGACCGGCTGTACCGGGTGCTGCGCACGCAGGTCATGCACGGGGAAATCGCACCCGGCCAGGCGCTTACGTTGCGCGGTCTGGCCCAGCAGCATGGCATGTCCGTCACCCCCGTGCGTGAGGCATTGCAGCGCCTTGTCGCCGAAGGCGCGCTGACGCTGTCCTCCTCGGGCCGGGTCGCCACACCGGAACTGACGCCCGAGAGGATCGAGGAACTGGCCGCGATTCGCGCGTTGATCGAACCCGAAATGGCCTCGCGCGCCCTGCCCCGCGCGCATTTCGCCCTGATCGACCGGCTGACCGCCATCAACACCCTGAACGCCGAGGCCGTGGCGCGGCAGGATGCGGTCGCCTATATCCGCACCAACCTGGAATTTCACCGCACGCTGTATCTGCGCGCCCAGGCCCCGGCCATGCTGGCCATCTGCGAAACGGTCTGGCTGCAACTGGGGCCGACGATGCGCGCGCTGTATGCCCGCCTGCGGCGTAACGAACCACCGGCGCATCACCGCCATATCCTTGCCGCACTGCGCGCAGGCGACGAGCCGGGCCTGCGGCTGGCGGTGCGCACGGATGTGACCCAAGGGCTGCGCCACCTGGCGGCCTGAAACCTCAGGCCTCGAACAGATCGGGCTGGCCGGGCGCACGCGGGGCGGCAAGTCCCAGATGGCGCCACGCCTTGGCCGCCAGCATCCGCCCGCGGGGCGTGCGCTGGATCAGCCCCTGTTGCAGCAGAAACGGCTCGATCACCTCTTCGATGGCATCGCGCGATTCGGACAGGGCGGCGGCAATGGTTTCCACCCCGACCGGCCCGCCCCCGTAATTTTCCGCCAGCAGCAGCAGATAGCGCCTGTCGGCCCCGTCAAGGCCCAGGTCATCCACTCCCAGGCGGGTGAGCGCCCGGTCGGCAATCGCCCGTGTCAGCCGCCCGTCACCTTCGACCAGCGCAAAATCCACCACACGGCGCAGCAACCGCCCGGCAATCCGCGGCGTGCCGCGTGCACGGCGGGCAATTTCCCACGTGCCTTCGGGATCCGAAGGCACGCCCAGCAGCCGCGCCCCGCGGGTCACGATCAGATCCAGCTCGTCGATGGTATAGAATTGCAACCGCGTCGGAATCCCGAAGCGGTCGCGCAGCGGTGTCGTCAGCAGACCCAACCGGGTGGTCGCCCCGACCAGCGTGAAAGGTTGCAGATCAATCCGCACGGTGCGCGCCGCCGGCCCCTCGCCGATCACCAGATCCAGCGCGAAATCCTCCATCGCGGGATAGAGCACTTCCTCGACCACGGCGGACAGGCGGTGGATCTCGTCGATGAACAGCACATCGCGCGGCTCCAGGTTGGTCAGGATCGCCGCCAGATCGCCCGCCTTGGCCAGCACCGGGCCACTGGTCATGCGAAAGCCGACGCCCAATTCGCGCGCCATGATCTGCGCCAGCGTGGTTTTCCCCAGACCGGGCGGCCCGTGGAACAAGGTGTGATCCATCGCCTCGCCCCGCATCCGCGCCGATTCGATAAAGACCCGCAAATTCGCCCGCGCCTCTTGCTGGCCGATGAAATCGTCCAGTTGCGCAGGGCGCAGGGCGCGGTCGCCGTCTTCGGGCAGACGGTCAGGGCGAAGGGTGGGGTCAGGCTGCGTCATGGCCGGAACAATCGCGGAACGCCGGGGGCTTTGCAAGGGCCGTTGCGCCCCTATTGCAGCGGCAGAACAATCTCGAACCGGGTTCCTTCGCCCTTCTCGCTTTCAACCTTCATGCGCCCGCGATGCCGGTTGACAATGTGCTTGACGATGGCCAGCCCCAGGCCGGTGCCGCCCTTCTCGCGCGAGCGGTGGCTGTCCACGCGGTAGAACCGTTCGGTCAGTCGCGGCAGGTGCAGCGGATCTATCCCTTCGCCATGATCGACCACGGCCAAAGACACACCTGCCCCCCGCAAATGCGGATGCACAGCGATGCGGCGCAGTTGAACCTGCACCTTGCCGCCGCTGGCGCCATATTTCAGGGCGTTTTCCACCAGATTGTGCAAGACCTGCGTGATCTGGTCGCCGTCGCCCGGCACCAGCGGGACGTCGGCCTCGGCATCCAGTTCCAATTCCACCCCGGCCGCCTCGGCGACACCGCGCAGCGTTGCAAGCACCGAAGCCGCCGTGCCGACCAGATCGACCCGCGCCGTCGGGCGCACCCGCTCTTCGGCCTCGACCCGGCTCAGCGACAGCAGGTCTGCCACCAGCCGGTTCATGCGCAGCGCCTCGCGTTCCATGATGCCCAGAAAGCGGTCGCGCGCCGCCGGATCATCGCGCGCCGCCCCACGCAACGTTTCGATGAAGCCCAGCAGCGCGGTCAGCGGCGTGCGCAATTCATGGCTGACATTGGCCACGAAATCGCGGCGCATGTCGGCGGCCTGTTCCAGTTCGGAAATGTCCTCGAAGGCCAGCGTCACGCCAAGGCCGCTCACCCGCGCGACAGTGCCACGATAAATGGTGTCACGCCCCGGCCCGGTCACGCGCCAACGCACCGCGCCCCCCTCGCCGCCGCCCAGCACCCGCTCCAGCGCGGCGACGGGTTCGGGCTGGCGGATCACCGTCAGGTAATGCGCGCCGACACAATCACCATAGGCGGTGCGGGCCGGTGCGTTCAGCATCAGGATGCGCGCATCCGGCCCCACAAGCACCATGGGCATCGGCACAGCGGCCAGAAGGTCAGACATCGTGCGGTCGTTCACCAAGCTCTCCATTCCGCCTTTGTGCAACCCGTTGGTGACACGGGCATGACAGCGCCCCCGCCGCGCACATCATGCCTGCCGATGGCCCCGGCCCGCAGGGGGGGCGGGCCGGGGCCGTCCGATGGGGTCAGACCGCCGCGGCCGCGGCGGCGATCCCGCGGGTGAAATCGGCCTTCAGCATCTCGACATCCTCGACCCCGACCGACACCCGGAAGAACCCTTCGGAAATCCCGATCGCCTCGCGCGCCGCCACCGTGAGCGCCCGATGCGAGGACGACGGCGGATGCGACAGCGTGGTTGCCACATCGCCCAGCGTGGGGGCAAAAGGCACATCGGGCATCGCCGCCGTCAGCGCATTGGCCGCCGCGCGGCCCCCGGCCAGTTCAAAGGACAGCATGTTGCCGGGCCGCTCGCCCAGCAGCGCGCGGGCGCGGTTGTGGTCGGGGTGGTCGGCGCGCCCCGGATAGATCACCCGCGCCACACCCGGCAACCCGGCGATATGATCGGCCAGGGCCTGGGCATTCCGCTCTGCCGCATCATAGCGCAGGGCAAAGGTGAACAGGCCGCGTTCTGCCAGCCAGCAGTCAAACGGGCTGGGCGTCAGCCCCATTGTCACCGCCAGCGTGCGGATCGCCGCCATGCGTGCCGGATCGCGGGCCAGCACATAGCCCAGGGTCACATCCGAATGCCCGGCCAGCAGCTTGGTCACCGACTGGATCACGATGTCGGCCCCCAGATCCAGCGCCCGCACGGCGCGCGGGGTGGAAAAGGTGGAATCGACCAGCAACAGGATGCCCCGCTCCTTGGCCAATGCGGCAATGCCTGCGAGATCCGCCACCCGCAGGGTCGGATTCGACACCGTTTCGATCAGGATGGCGCGGGTGTTGGGACGCACCCCCTTGGCAAAGGCCAGCGCATCGGTCGGATCGGCCAGCGAGGTTTCAATCCCCATGGCCGGCAGCGTTTCCGCCATCAGCCGCAAGGACCGGCCATACAACTGATCGCCCCCCAGCACATGATCGCCCGCCTTCAGGCACCCCAGCAGCGCCGCCGTGACCGCCGCCATGCCCGATCCGGTGACAAGCCCGCCCTGCCCGCCTTCCAGCGCATCCAGCCGCTGGGCCAGCGCCTCGGCATTGGGATGCGCCTCGCGGGCATAGGTGAAGCCGGTGCCGGGATTTTCATAGATGTTGTCGAGTTGGTCGGGCGTATCCGCCGCCCAGACCACCGTAGGATGGAGAGGCGAGGCCACCGGGCGCGAACGTCCGGTTGGAAAACCCTGGCGGCGGATCAGGTTGGGGTCGGTCATTGCGGGCCTTTCAGGTCGTCAGATGCGAAAGAATATCTTGGGCGGCGGCGGCGGGCGACAGATCGCCATGGGCCACGCGCTGTCCTGCCGTCTCCATCCGGGCGCGCAGGGCGGGGTCGTCGGTCAGCCGGGCCAGCAGGGCCTGGCGCACTTCGTCCTCGAACCAGCGGCGGGCCTGGGCTGCGCGGCGGCCGTCCCAGTGGCTGTGCGCGCGGCGCCATTCGGCCAGCGCGGTCATCTCGTGCCAGGCCTTGCCGATCCCGTCGCCTTCGACCGCCGAAACGGTCAGCACCTTGGGAAAGCCCTCGGGATCCTGCGGGCGTTTGCGCAACAGCCGCAGGGCGCCCGCGTAATCGGCAGCGGTGCGGGTGGCCACCGGCTTGAGGTCGCCATCGGCCTTGTTCACCAGAATGATGTCGGCCATTTCCATTATGCCGCGCTTGACGCCCTGCAACTCGTCCCCGCCGGCCGGGGCCAGCAGCAGGATGAACAGATCCGTCATCTCGGCCACCACGGTTTCCGATTGCCCGACGCCCACGGTTTCCACCAGCACCACATCGAACCCCGCCGCCTCGCACAGGCTGACCGATTCGCGGGTGCGCCGGGCCACGCCGCCCAGATGGGTCTGGCTGGGCGAGGGGCGGATATAGGCGTTGGGGTCGCGGCTGAGCAATTCCATCCGCGTCTTGTCGCCCAGGATCGACCCGCCCGACCGCGCCGAGGACGGATCGACCGCCAGCACCGCCACCCGCAGGCCAAGCCCGGTCAGTTGCAGGCCGAATGCCTCGATAAAGGTGGATTTTCCCACCCCCGGCGTGCCCGACAGCCCGATGCGCAGCGCCTGGCGCCCCAGCGTGCCCAGCCGGGCCAGCAGTTCGGCGGTCTGGCCCCGATGGTCGGCGCGCGAGCTTTCGACCAGCGTGATCGCGCGCGCCAGGGCACGCCGATCCCCGGCTGCAAGCCGCTCTGCCAGCACATCCAGATCCATCACGCCACCTTTCTCCTCTGGCAAGCCCTTGCCGACAACGGAGCCGTGACGCAGATGTCATGTGCCCCCGGCCGGTTCCGGGGGTATCTGTGCCCAAGCCGCGCGCCATGTCCAGAGGCGCCGCGGTTCCCGATGACGTGACCCGGAGATCCGCGATGCGCCTAGCCACGATCCTTGCCGCTCTTTCGCTGGCGGCGCTGCCCCTGGCCCCCCCCGCGCCGGCCTTCGCGCAAGAGCAGCGACAGGACGCGCGTTTCGCCTTGGAAATCCGCGGGGTTACCGTTGGCGAACTGCTGTTCGCCGGACTCGAAACGCCAGCCTCCTATGCGGTATCGGGCACGGTCCGCACCACCGGATTGGCCGGGATGCTGCGCAAGATGCAGTATGACGCCAAGGTGCAGGGCTTCCGGACCCCGCCGCGATTTGCGCCCATGCGCTATGAACAATCCGGCGGCATCGGATCGCGGTATACCGAAGAGGTTGTGGTCTGGTCTGGCGGTCTGCCCCGGATCGAACGGCAGGATCCCCCCAGACCCGCCCGCGACCGCGATGCCGACCCGGCGCAGCAGCGCGGCACGGTGGATACGCTGACCGCGCTTTACGCCACCTTGCGCGACGTGGTGCCGGGCGAGGAATGCCAGGCCAACCTTGCGCTCTATGATGGGCGCTACCGGATGCAACTGCGCATGTCGGCGCCGCAGCGCAACGGCAACGCAACGGCCTGCACCGGGGACTACATCCGTGTCGCGGGCTTTACGGCCGAGGAAATGGCCGAGCGGACCCACTTTCCCTTTACCGTTCACTATGCGGCACAGCCGGACGGGCAGATGCGGGTCGTCCGAGTGACGATGGACAGCCTGTATGGCAGCGCCCGGCTGGTCAGGCGATAACAGCAGGCACGGCGCGGGAGCGCCCCCGGACGGCGGCGCGCTTAGGCGACGACCGGAGCGCGCCGTCAGACGTCAACATCCTCGACGAAACGGGCGTTTTCCTGAATATACTGGAACCGCAGTTCAGGTTTCTTGCCCATCAGCCGTTCGACCAGATCGCCGGTTTCGCCAGGAATGTCGTCGTCGATGCTGACGCGGATCAGCTTGCGGCTGGCCGGGTTCATCGTGGTGTCCTTGAGATCCTTGGCATCCATCTCGCCCAGCCCCTTGAACCGCTGCACGTCGATCTTGCCCTTGCCGCCAAGTCCGCGCTTCAGCCAGTCCTCTTTTTCCGCATCATCGGCCACATAGACACGCTTGGCGCCCTGGGTCAGGCGGTACAGCGGCGGACAGGCCAGATACAGGTGGCCCTTGTCGATCATCGGGCGCATCTGGGTGAAGAAAAAGGTCATCAGCAGGCTGGCGATATGCGCGCCGTCCACATCGGCATCGGTCATGATGATGACCTTGTCGTAGCGCAGATCCTCGACGTTGAACTTGCTGCCCATCTGAACGCCAAGCGCCTGGCACAGATCGTTGATTTCCTGGTTCGCGCCCATCTTGCCGCCTGCGGCGCCCAGCACGTTCAGGATCTTGCCGCGCAGTGGCAACAGCCCCTGGGTGGCGCGGTCGCGGGCCATCTTGGCGCTGCCGCCTGCCGAATCGCCCTCGACGATGAACAGCTCTGTGCCTTCGCGGTTGGTCGCCGAACAATCGACCAGCTTGCCGGGCAAGCGCAGCTTTTTCGTCGCGGTCTTGCGGGCGGTTTCCTTTTCCTGCCGGCGGCGCAGGCGTTCCTCGGCACGCAGGACCAGAAAATCCATGATCGCCCCGGCGGATTTCGGATCTCCTCCCAGCCAGGTATCGAAATGGTCGCGGACCGCGCCCTCGACCCATTTTGCCGCCTCTTCGGTGGACAGCCGGTCCTTGGTCTGCCCCACGAAACTGGGTTCGCGGATAAAGATCGAGATCAGCGCGCAGCCGCCCGACATCAGGTCGTCGCGGGTGATCAACTCGGCCTTGCGGTTCTTGGACAATTCGCCATAGGCGCGGATGCCCTTGTAGATCGCCGCCCAGAACCCCGTCTCGTGCGTCCCGCCTTCGGGCGTGGGAACGGTATTGGTATAGGACTGGATGAAGCCATCGCGCATCGGCGTCCAGTTGATCGCCCATTCCACGCTGCCGGGGACGCCGTATTTTTCTTCGAAGCTGACCTTTCCGGCAAAGGGCCTGTCCGCATAGGTCATGGTCTTGTCCAGCGTGTCGCCCAGATACTGGGCCAGACCGCCGGGATAGTGGAACACCGCCTCGCGCGGGGTTTCGCCATCGTCGATCTCAGAGTGCCAGCGGATTTCAACGCCCGAGAACAGATAGGCCTTGGACCGCACCATCTTGTACAGTCGCGCCGGTTTCATCCGCTGGCTGCCGAAGATGTCCGGATCGGCATGGAAGGTCACGGCGGTGCCGCGCCGGTTCGCCACGGGGCCCACCTTGACCACCGGCCCCTGCGGCTTGCCACGGCTGAATTCCTGCGCGAACAGTTCCCGATTGCGCGCCACCTCGACCCGCATCAGATCGGACAGGGCGTTCACGACCGACGATCCCACACCGTTCAGACCGCCAGAGGTGGAATAGGCCTTGTTGGAAAACTTGCCCCCGGCGTGGAGCGTGCACAGAATCACCTCCAGCGCGGATTTGTCGGGAAATTTCGGATGCGGATCGACCGGGATGCCCCGGCCATTGTCACGCACCGTCACCGAATAATCGGCGTGCAGTTCCACCTCGATGCGGCTGGCATGACCGGCCACCGCCTCGTCCATCGCATTGTCGAGGATTTCGGCCACCATATGATGCAGCGCGCGTTCATCGGTGCCGCCGATATACATGCCGGGCCGCTTGCGCACCGCCTCCAGCCCTTCGAGCACTTCGATGGACGAGGCGTCATAGGTTTCCGGTTGCTGGTTGAGAAGGTCGGACATGGCTGCTCGATTCTGACTGTCGGTTTAGCGCAGCAATAGACCATCCGACGGGACAGGACGCAAGTTATGGTAGCCATGCGCCCTGCCCGGTCGGCAACGATCCGGCCTATGCCGGTTCTGCGTTGCGCTCGGCCCACAGCCGCTGCCATGCGGGGCGGGCATGACAGCGGGCCAGCCATGCCTTGAGCGCGGGCCATTCATCGTAAATGCCCGGCTGCGCCATCGCGTAGCGCACGCCTTCCGACAGCACGATGTCCGCCACGGTAAAGCGATCCCCCATCAGCCAGTCCCTGCCCTGAAGATGTGCCTCGATCCGGGCGAAGGGGCGGGCAAGCGTCGCCGTGCGGGCCGCAACGATGGATTTTCCTTCGGGCGTGTCGGCGATGCCCTTGCCATGCACCTGCGCAATGTCCAGCGCCGGGGTTTCAACCGCCGTGGCCCCCAGCAGTGCCCATTGCACCGCCTGCCCTTCCTCGGCCAGATCGCGCGGCGCCAGATCGCCGCCCAGCTTGCGCGCAAGGTAATAGGTGATGGCCAGCGATTCCGTCAGCAGCAGGTCGCCATCCAGCATTGCAGGCACAAGGCCCTGCGGGTTGATTGCCAGAAACTCGGGCGAGGCGGTGTTCAGCGGCGCATCGGCAGCCTGCGGATCCGCCAGTCGGTAGGATTGAATCACCGGGACATGCGTGAACTCGGTCCCCGTTTCGTAAAGCAACCAGATGGGCCGCGTCGCGCGCGAGCGCATGGTGCCATAGATCGTCAGCATCGCCGTTTCCTCCTGCAGCGGTTCGGGCACACCCTATGCTGCGGTTTTTCCGGCGAAAAGCGGATAGCGCGCCCAGGGCTCGGCCCCTTTCGCCCGGATATCCCGCCAGTCCCCCCGAACAGGGTATGTCGCGCGCCGGTGCGACGCCGTAGGATATGCGGATTGGCGCAAGAATTTTACCTATTCCTAGTCCCCTTGAGGCGGTGGCATCCTTGGTGCCACCGCCTCTGCGCATCCGGGCAGGCCCCGGACGACATGAAAGCGCCGATTGATACCGATCAAGGCGCTTTGCGGCAAACTGTCCTATATAGGCTGCGTTTCACCCGCCACCGACTCGTCATAGCCAAGGAGACGCCCGATGCCCCAGGACAGGATCGCAACCGCCACCGCGTCCGAAGAAGCCATCGCCCCCCCGGACCAGGCGAGCACCGCAGATCCTGATGCGTCCCCCTCTGCTGCGGCCCCGGCGGTCGCGCCTGTCCCGCGCGCCCCACGGCACCTTCCTGCGATCACCACGCCGGAACAGATCCGCGCCAGTTTCGAATCCGGGCGCTACCCGTATCCACACCGCATGGGCCGCGCCGCATATGAGGCCGAAAAGGCCAGATTGCAGGCCGAGCTTCTGAAGGTGCAGATCTGGGCGCAGGAAACCGGGCAGAAGTTCGTGATCCTGATGGAAGGGCGCGACGCCGCCGGCAAGGGCGGCACGATCAAGCGGTTCATGGAACATCTGAACCCCCGCTATGCCCGCGTCGTCGCGCTGACCAAGCCATCGGACAAGGAACGGGGCGAATGGTACTTTCAGCGCTATATCCAGCATCTGCCGACCACCGGGGAAATCGTGTTCTTTGACCGCAGCTGGTACAACCGCGCGGGTGTCGAACGGGTGATGGGCTTTTGCACCCCGTCGGAATACCTGGAATTCATGCGCGAGGCGCCGGATCTGGAACGGATGCTGGTCCGCTCGGGGATACGGCTTTACAAATACTGGTTCTCGGTCACACAAGCCGAACAGCACGCGCGGTTTCTGGCCCGCGAGACCGACCCCCTGAAACGCTGGAAGCTGTCGCCCATCGACAAGGCAAGCCTCGACAAGTGGCAGGAGTATACCGACGCCAAGGAGGCGATGTTCTTTTACACCGACACCGCAGATGCGCCTTGGGTGATCGTCAAATCTAACGACAAGAAACGCGCCCGGCTGAACTGTATGCGCCATTTCCTGTCCACCATCGACTATCCCGACAAGGATCTGTCGGTCGTCCAGGCCCCCGATCCGCTGATCGTGGGCCGGGCCTCGCATGTGCTGGATGTCGGCGGTCCGGTCGCCCGCTCTGGCTAAGGCGGGCGATCGCGCCGAACCTGCCCGGTTTGCACGGGCGGGTCCGGCTTGATATGCCCGGTCTCGGGACATGGCAGAGAGGCGACAATGGCAACACTGGCGGAAATGGCGGTCGAGGTGCTGACCTGCGCCGACGGGCGCGAAAAGACCGCGCTGGGGCGGCGCCATGCGGCAACGTGGTTTGCCGCCCGCGCCACCGGCACACCGCTGGAGATCGGGCACTGCGCCCCGCCAGACCGGCCGGCACGCCCCGAACGGCCCGAATTGCTGGCCCCGCGCGACATGCCGCGACGCAGGCCAGGAACGCTGCCGGGGCGTCTGGCACTGCTTCACGCGGTGGCCCATATCGAACTGAACGCGGTGGATCTGCACTGGGACATCATCGCGCGGTTTTCTCATGTGCCTATGCCGCTTGGCTTTTATGACGACTGGGTCAAGGCCGCCGACGAGGAATGCAAGCACTTCAACCTGATGTGCGATTGCCTGGAAAACCACGGCAGCCGCTATGGCGACCTCCCCGCCCATGCCGGAATGTGGCGCGCCGCCGAGGACACGCGCGACGATTTCATGGGCCGCCTTGCCGTGGTGCCCATGGTGCTGGAGGCGCGGGGCCTGGATGTCACGCCGCAGATGATCGACATCTTCCGCAAGGCCGGGGACGATGCCGCCATTGCCGCGCTGGAGGTGATCTATGCCGAGGAAGTCGGCCATGTCGCCTATGGGTCGAAGTGGTTCCACTTCCTGTGCGGGCGCCATGAACTGGATCCGAAAGATGTCTTTCACGATCTGGTGCGACGATATTTCCACGGCGCGCTCAAACCGCCATTCAACGAGGAAAAACGGGCCGAGGCCGGTCTGCCGCCCGACTTCTACTGGCCATTGGCCGAGGAGTCGGCCGCAGCATTCGGCGGGATCTCGCGCAAATCCACGGACTAAGCGTTTTTTGGGAACCGAAAGGTTGCACGGTGCCGCCCCGGACGGCTAAGCATCTGCTCGGGGAAATGGCCGCGCCCGTGCGGGCGCCGCCTCAAATGTCCGGGCACAGGTCCGGGCCATCTGGAACGGGGACAACGGGCCGATGCCGCAACGCCTTTTGCAGCGGGTGAATCACGCACTTGAACGACGATTTCCCGAGCAACGGCTGTTCCTGAAATCCGATACCGAAACCCGCTTTGTCCGGCTGCGCCCGCTGACGCAGGCGATTGCCACCGTCGTCGGGGGCGCGCTGGTCGCCTGGACGATCCTGGCGACCTCCATTCTGATGATCGACTATCTGAGCGCCGGAAACGCCCGTGAACAGGCGCAACGCTCTGTCACCGAATTCGAACGGCGGCTCGATGCCCTGTCGCGCGAACGCGACGAACGCGCGCAGGAAGCCGTGCGCGCACAGGAACGTTTCAACCAGGCACTCGCCAAGGTCTCGCAGATGCAATCGCTGCTGCTGGCCTCCGAAGACCGCCGCAAAGAGGTGGAGACCGGGCTGGACGTGGTGCAACTGACCCTGCGCCGCACCATCCGCGAGCGCGAAGACGCCCGCGCCGAAGCCGCCGCGCTGAAAGGCGAGCTGATCGCACAGGGCGGCGAAGGCAGCCCCGAGGCCGCCCGCGCCCGCGACATGGAAACGACGCTGGATCTTCTGGCCGCCACCCTAGGGGCCACCGCGGTTGAACGGGACACCATGGTGCAGACCGCCGAAGCCGCCCGCGCCGAGGCCCGCGCGGTAAGCGACGCGAAACGCAAGCTGGAAAAGCGCAACGACGAAATCTTCCGCACGCTGGAAGATGCCGTCGCCGTGTCGATGGAACCGCTGGATCGCATGTTCCGCTCGGCCGGGCTCAAACCCGACGAGGTTTTGCGCCAGGTTCGCCGCGGCTATTCCGGCCAGGGGGGGCCGCTTGGGCCGCTGCGGATTTCCACCAAGGGCAACGATGTGTCCGACGACGAACTGCGCGCGAACCGGGTGCTGAACGGGCTGGATGAAATGGCGCTCTACCGCCTCGCCGCCGCCAAGCTGCCCTTTGCCATGCCGGTGAAAAGCGGATTCCGCTTTACCTCTGGCTTCGGCTATCGCCGCGATCCCAAGGGTGCGGGCCGCCGGATGCATTCGGGCACCGATTTCGCCGCCGGTCGCGGCACGCCGATCTACACCGCAGGCGACGGTGTGGTGAAAAAGGCCGGCTGGCATTCCGGGTATGGCAAAACCGTCATCGTCCAGCACGAGTTCGGAATAGAAACCCTCTATGCCCATATGTCCGAAATCCGCGTGAAGGAGGGCCAACGGGTCTCGCGCGGGGACCGGATCGGTGATATGGGAAGTACAGGACGTTCTACCGGCACCCATCTGCACTACGAAGTGAGGGTGAACGGCAAACCCGTCAATCCGATGATCTACATCAAGGCAGCGAGCAATGTTTTCTAAATCCAGGATCAATGAACCCGGTCCCAAGGCCTCCGAGCCGGAGAAGAAAGTGCCCGAGGCTTCGTCGGCAGTCGGTGGCAAATCCGGTTCGGATTTCGCCGCACCCGTGTCGCGCGGCAAGCCTGCGGCATCTGTACTGTCGTCGGACCTGACCGTTGTGGGCAATCTGAAGACCACCGGCGACATTCAGGTCGAAGGTGTGGTCGAGGGCGATATCCGCGCCCATCTGCTGACCGTCGGCGAAAGCGCCACGATCCGCGGCGAAATCGTTGCCGATGACATCGTGATCAACGGCCGGGTCATCGGCCGCGTGCGTGGCCTCAAGGTGCGCCTGACCTCGACCGCGCGGGTCGAAGGCGACATCATCCACAAGACCATCGCCATCGAATCCGGGGCGCATTTCGAAGGCTCGGTGCAGCGTCAGGACGATCCGCTGGCAGAGGGCTCCAAGCCGGGTCTGGCGGCCAACTGAGCCGCCCGCCGCCCCATCAGACCGCACCAAATACCGCCGCAGGCCCCGCCTGCGGCGTTCGTCGTTTCAGCCCAGGGCCCTGCGATACAGGTGCCAGCTTGCATGTCCAAGCAGCGGCAACACCAGGAACAGGCCCAGAAACGCAGGCAACATCGCCACGAACAACAGCACCGCAATCAGCATCCCCCACCCAAGCATGACCGCCGGGCTTTGCCGCACCACCGCAAGCGAGGTCAGCATGGCCGTGACGAAATCGACCTCGCGGTCCAGCAACATCGGCAGGGCCACAACCGTCATGGAAAACAGCACCGCAGAAAACACGGCGCCGACGGCTGTGCCCATCGTGATCATGGCAAGGCCATGCGGGGTCAGGAACGCCTCATAACTGGAGGAGATGTTGGTCATCACCTGCAACCCCATGAACAGGGCAAAGATCATGTGGGCCAGAAAGTTCCAGAACAGGAAAAACACCACGACAACCGCTGCGATCGAGGGGATCTGGCGATCCTTCTGGCGAAAGATCACGCCCAGCACTGCGCCCCAATCCAGCGGTGCGCCAACCTCGATTCTGCGGCTGATCTCGTAGAACCCGACGGCGATGAATGGACCCAGCAACGGAAAGCCCAGTGTGACGGGAATCGTCCACCAAAGCTGCCCCGCCGTGGTCAGGGCCCACCACAACAGCCAGCCCCCCGCCACATAGACCAGGCTGAAGAACAGGCCGAACAGCGGCGCCTGGGTCAGATCCCGCCATCCCGCGCGCAGGCTTGCCGCCAGATCCGCCCGCGTGACGGTCCGGATCTCGGCTGGTGGCGCGGCAATGGTGCTTTCGTGCATGGCGTCCCTCCCCTGGACAGGGCCAGACTAGGCGGCACGACAAGGCACGAAAAGATGTTTTTGCAAGTGATCTTGTGCCATCGCCTCAAGCGCGCCGGTCGCCCTGCCACAGGCTCCCACCGGGTCTCTGGATCGACCAGCCCATGTGCATCACGAACGGATCACGCGCCTGCACTGAACCCGCGCGACCTGCCGATCAGAGCGGGCTGCGGCGGCGATCAGTCGTCGCCCTGCGCCTCTGCACGGGATTTCCCGGCAACATCCATCGCCAATGTCGCCGCCATGAACTGGTCAAGATCGCCGTCGAGCACGCCCTGGGTATCGCTGGTCTCGTAGCTGGTGCGCAGATCCTTGACCATCTGGTAAGGCTGCAACACATAAGACCGGATCTGGTTGCCCCAGCCTGCATCGCCCTTGGCCTCGTGCTGCGCATTGATCGCGGCATTGCGACGGTCCAGTTCCATCTGGTACAGCCGCGCCTTGAGCGCATTCATCGCCGCTTCACGGTTCTGGTGCTGCGATTTCATCGACGAGGTGACAACGATATTGGTCGGCAAGTGGGTGATCCGCACGGCCGAGTCGGTCGTGTTGACGTGCTGCCCCCCTGCCCCGGAGGAACGATAGGTGTCGATCCGGATGTCATTGGCGGGAATGTCGATCTCGATATTGTCGTCCACCACCGGATAGACCCAGACCGAGGCGAAAGAGGTCTGCCGCTTGTCACCAGAGCCAAAGGGGCTGATCCGCACCAGACGGTGCACGCCCGATTCCGATTTCAGCCACCCATAGGCATTGAGGCCCGAGACGCGGTACGATACCGACTTGATGCCCGCTTCCTCGCCCGGCGTTTCGGATTGCAGTTCAACCTTGTAGCCCTTGCGCTCGGCCCACCTTGTGTACATGCGCGCCAGCATTTCGGCCCAGTCCTGGCTTTCGGTGCCACCTGCCCCGGCGTTGATTTCCAGGAAGGTATCGTTGCTGTCGGCCTCGCCGTCCAGCAGGGCCTCCAGTTCCTTTTCGGCGGCATCGGCCAAAAGCGCCTTCAGGCTGTCCTCTGCCTCGGCGACGATTTCGGCGTCATCCTCCATCTCGCCCAGCTCGATCAGCTCGACATTGTCCTTCAGACCTTGCGCGATGCGTTTGTAGGTGGCCACCGCGTCGATCAGGGCCTGACGTTCGCGCATCAGCTTTTGCGCCTTGGCCGGGTCATTCCACAGGTCCGGCGCCTCGATCAGCGCGTCGAACTCTTCCAGCCGGTGCGGCGCCGTCTCCCAGTCCATCCGCTGGGCCAGCAGCTTGAGCGACTTCTCGATCGCGGCAACGTTGTTCAGGGTCTCGGCGCGCATGGTATTCCTCGGCTTGCCACCGGAGCCATGCCGCGGCGGTCATGCCCGATATACGGAAGGCGAAGCCCCGCCGCAAGGCGGCAGGGCACGCGGATCAGAACAGGAAGTCGCCGTCGCCAAGGGCGTTGCGGTTCACGCCTTCCAGAAGGATCGAGGTGTCCTGATCAATCTGGATCACCGTATCGCCCCGGAAGGTGATGGCCCGGTCCAGCACATCGGCCAGCGAATTCAGGCTGGACAGACCGCTCAGGTCGATCTGGTCGGTGCCGGTCTGGAAATCCTTGACGACATCATTGCCAAACCCGTCGGCAAAGACGAACACATCGCGCCCGGCGCCACCGATAAGCGTATCATTGCCCTGGCCGCCGTCCAGCGTGTCATGCCCCTTGCCGCCGTTCAGCCGGTCATTGCCACCGGCGCCAAGCAGCAGGTCATTTCCATTGCCCCCGGCCAGATTGTCGCGCCCATCGCCGCCGTCCAGCGTGTCGTTCCCGCCGCCGCCCTTGAGCTTGTCGTTCCCGGTGCCACCCTCCAGCAGATCGGCGCCGCCACTGCCATTCAGGGTATCGTTGCCGTCACCGCCATACAGCAGGTCGTTGCCACCGCCGCCCTGAAGGTTGTCGTTCCCGCCGCCACCGTCCAGCACGTCATCGCCAGCCTGGCCGCTGAGGCGGTTGTCGCCTGCATCGCCGGTCAGGGTATCGGCATGTGCACTGCCGTCGATATCCTCGATCCCGCCAAGGATATCGCCTTCGGCATCCCCGCCGCTGGCCCGGCCTGTGGCAAGGTTGACATCCACCCCGGCCGACGATCCCTGGTAAACCGCCTTGTCGCGCCCGGCCCCGCCGATCAGCACATCGGCCCCGGCGCCGCCATGCAGGACATCGTTGCCCGCACCGCCGATCAGCACATCGTCCTCGGCCCCGCCGAACAACATGTCGGCCCCGCTTCCGCCGGACAGCACGTCGTTTCCATCGCCGCCGAACAGCGTGTCATTGCCACCACGGCCAAGCAATTCGTCATCGCCGTTCAGCCCCAGCATGGCATCGGCACCCGAGGTGCCGATCATCGCCTCGCCCTCTGCCCCGATCTCGTGGACGCTGACCCGGCTGCTGTTCACCGCGCCGGCAAGCAGGAAGTGGCGGCTGCCGATCTGGATGTGATGGGTGCCGGACACGCCATCAAGCTGGGTGTTGTCGGTAATGCTTTGAACCGTGACAATGCCTTCGGCCTCGGTGAAGGACATCAGCAGCACCGTGTCCTGCCCGTTGCGCGCACCGACCAGGAAGGACACCCCCTCGATGGTGATGGTCTTGAGATCCTTCAGGAAGCCCACCGTGGAACCGCCCAGCGAGGTCAGCGACCCATCCGCTTCGATGCGGAAACTGTCGAGATTGCCGCCAGACGAATTGGTCGACGCAAATAGGTAATGCTTGCCCCCCACCGTCATCGAGGTCATCTCGGCATAGTAGGTGCCGGTCTGGTCAAAGCTCGACACATGGCTCAGCTTTCCCTGATTGCTGAGCGTGAAGCCGCTGATCCCGGCATCGTTGTAGCCGCCGACAAAGATATAGGTCTGGTTGCCGATCGCATGGACAACCGGCTTGCCCGCCCCGTCAAGGTTCAGGGTGGGGCTGGCCGTGTCGCGGATCGTATCGGTCAGCGTCAGCCTCCCATTGTCCGCCATACGGTGCACAACGATCGCATCCTGCGTATCCGAAGTGGTGACAATGAAGGTGTTGTTGCCAACCTTGGCCACGCCAAAGCCGAAGGCGCGGTCCAGCAACGCCTCTCCCGCGTTGAACTTGGTGTCCACATGGATCAGCTGGCCCTCGGTCGCGCGACGTTCGTCGATGCGAAAGACGTTCAGCGCATCGTTGTCATAGCCTGTCACGACAAGATAGGTATTGCTGCCGGCGGTGACGACTTCCATCCGCGTCGGACCGTTCAGCCCGATCTGGGCCGTGTCGGAAATGGCGCCTGCTGGCGTCAGCGTTCCGTCCTCGGCCATGGTCAGAATCTGGATGCCATCGTCGTAATAGCCGCTGACATAGACATATATGCGACCGTTCACGACGCTGGTTGTCACGTCATAGGCACCGTAGAGTTCAATCTCGGGTGCGAAATCGTTGATGAATGTCCGAAAGTTCAGTCCGCCGATAATGTTCATGACAACCCCAAGTCCCATATCATGGCGGAAACCCGCCTCACCGCCGGACAGGGTGGAACCGAATCGCCACGGGATCAAGCCCGCGGCGATTAAATATGGCAGAAATATGGCTTTTACCCATCGGACGGGAATGCCCGGCCCTGTGCGGCAGGGAATGCCCGAGTGACGCTAGTACAGGCCGCCCGATGATACCGTGCCGAAATCGGCCTTCTTCGGGATCGCCCGCGTCTTGCCGCTGGCCGTCGTCACCGTTGTGGTGGCTTCGGAACCATCGGTCTCGCCATAGGCAAAGAGCGGCAGGTTCGAGCCCATTGCAAAGCCGCCGTCCACCATCATGCCAAAGCCATACAGGTCTTCCTGGCCTTCGCGGAAATACTCGGCGATCACGTTTTCGCCCCCGGCATTGTCCGGCAGGCGCGTCCCGGTGAAACGGTCCACCTTTACCCAGTAGCCGCCCGGTGGCACCTTGAACCGGGTTCCGCCGTATTTCTTCACCGCCTCGCGCATGAATTCGGTAAACACCGGGCCACACATGCCGCCACCAGAGGCGCTGCCAAGGCTGCGCGGCTGATCATACCCGATGTAGCATCCCGCAACGATGTTGGACGTATAGCCGACGAACCAGACATCCTTGGCGTCATTCGTGGTGCCTGTCTTGCCTGCGACCGGGGCGCCCACCGAAATGCCGCGCCCGGTGCCGCGCTGGATCGCGCCTTCCATCATCGAGGTCAACTGATAGGCGGTGATGGCATCCATCACCCGCTCGCGCTTGGCAACGATGCGCGGAGCGGCACCCGGATCCAGGCTGGCAAGCCGGCACTCCGCGCATTCGCGCTGATCGTGGCGATAGACGGTACGGCCCCAGCGGTCTTGCACGCGGTCCACCAGCGTGGGTTCCACCCGTTCGCCACCATTGGCGAACATGGCATAGGCCGCGACCATCTTGAACAGCGTCGTTTCCTCGGCCCCCAGCGCATTCGCCAGATAGGCCCCCATGCGGTTATAGACGCCAAAGCGTTCCGCATAGGCGGCCACGGTATCCATCCCCAGTTCCTGGGCGATGCGTACGGTCATCAGGTTGCGCGACTGTTCGATCCCCGTGCGCACCGGGGTCGGACCATAAAAGCGGTTCGACGCGTTCTTCGGCTTCCACAGGCCCTGAGGCGTGTTCACCTCGATCGGGGCGTCCACCACGATGGTGGCCGGGCTGAACCCGTTGTCCAGTGCTGCGGCATAGACAAACGGCTTGAAGCTGGAACCGGGCTGGCGCTGGGCCTGGGTGGCGCGGTTGAACACCGTGTCCTGATACGAGAACCCGCCCTGCATGGAAATCACGCGGCCCGTATTCACATCCATCGCCATGAAGGCGCCCTGAATCTCGGGCACTTGGCGCAGGGACCAGCGCTGAAACTCGCCGTTGGTGTTGGTCACGGCGCGCACCAGCACGACATCGCCCACATCCAGCAGATCCGACGGCACGCGGGCCTTGTTGCCCAGCCGGCCATTGGCCAGACGCTTGCGCGCCCAGGTCACGTCATTGGCGGGAATGGCGTGATCGGTGCCTTCGACCCCTTCGATCCCGATGCGGGCTGTGTTCCCCTCGGTGTCCAGCACAACGGCGGCGAACCAGCCGTCGATATCGCGCGGCAGTTCCAGCCGGGCCAGTTCCTCGCGCCATCTGGTTTCGTCGCCCAACAGGCCGGGATCCAGCGTCGCACGGGTGCCGCGCCAGATACCAAGGTTGCGGTCGTATTTCTCCAGCCCGTCGCGCAGTGCCTTGGCGGCGATCTGCTGCATGTCGGGATCAACCGTCGCACGGATGGTCAGGCCACCGCCAAAGAACTCCTGCTCGCCAAAGCTGGACGACAACTGGCGGCGGATCTCATCGGTGAAATAATCGCGCGGCGGCATGGCAGAGCGGAACGAAGCATAATCGCCCGCCTGCACCGTGCTGAGCGGCGAGGCGAGGGCATCGTCAACCTGGCTGCGGGTGATATAGCCATCCTCGAACATCCGCCGCAGCACATAGCCGCGCCGTTCCAGCAGGCGGTCACGGTTGCGCACGGGGTGAAAGTTCGACGGCTGGGTCGGAAGGCTTGCCAGGACGGCGGCCTCTTCAAGCCGGAGATCGTGCAGCGGCTTGTTGAAATAGGTCTGAGCTGCGGCCGCGACGCCATAGGAATTCTGGCCAAGGAAAATCTCGTTCAGATACAGCTCAAGGATCTTGTCCTTGGACAGCGTTTCCTCGATCCGGGTGGCGAGGATGATTTCCTTGATCTTGCGCTCGCCCGTGCGCTCGCCGCCCAGCAGGAAGTTCTTCATCACCTGCTGGGTGATCGTAGAGGCACCGCGCACCCGCTGGCCACGGGTGGCCACCGCCTCGACCGCAGCCGCGACCATGCCTTTGGCGTCATAGCCCTTGTGGGTATAGAAATTCTGGTCCTCTGCCGCGACAAACGCCTGTTTGACGATCGCCGGCACATCCTCGATGGGCGTGTACAGCCGACGCTCGTGGGCGAATTCGTCGATGATCCGGCCTTCGGACGAATAGATCCGGCTGATCGTGGGCGGGGTGTATTGCGCCAGCGACTCGTGGCTGGGCAGATCGCGCGCATAAAACCACAAGACGCCACCCACCATAAGCGCGCTTGCCAGCACGCCAAGGGTGACAAAGGTGAAGATGGCCCCGAAGAACGAGCCGATGAACCGGAACACGCGCCAAAACCCCCGAATGGCCTGAACCATTTCCATACACGCCACCGACCCTGGGGTCAAAGCCCGAGGGACGGCCAGATGTCACAACCCGGTCAGCAGCGGTTCCGCGCGCCGCCCCAGCGATCACAAGGCGTCGAACAATCCCAGTTGATCCCCCGGACGCGCGGGCGGGCGGAACAGATCACACCGCAGCGTGGCGCGCGGCGCGGTCAGGCCCAGCCGTCGGATCGCCGCAGCAAAGCGACGCGCCAGAAGATCGGCCCAGATGCCCCGCCCCTTCATCCGCGCACCGAACTGCGGGTCATAGTCCTGTCCGCCATGCATTTCACGAACGCGCCCCATCACATGGGCGGCCTTGCCAGGCTCATGCACCTCCAGCCAGTCGCGGAACAGGCCCGCCACCTCGCGCGGCAAACGCAGCGCAATGTAGCTGGCATTGCGCGCCCCCGCCTCGGCGGCGGCGGCCAGCAGGCTTTCCAACTCGTGATCGGTCAGCCCAGGCACCACGGGCGCGATCATCGCGCGCACCGGCACACCGGCCTGGGTCAGGCGGCGGATGGTTTCCAGCCGCCGGGCCGGGGCCGGGGCGCGGGGTTCCAGCCGACGCGACAGCGCGGGGTCAAGCGTGGTCAGCGAAACCCCGACCCCCGCCAGCCCCTGCGCCGCCATTGGCGCCAGAAGATCCAGATCCCGCTCGACCAGCGTGCCCTTTGTCGTGATGCCAACCGGGTGGCGAAAGGCCGCCAGCACCTCCAGCACCTCACGCATGACACGGTAGCGCACCTCGCAGGGTTGATACGGATCGGTATTCGTCCCGATGCCGATCGGGGCCGGCGCATAGGCCCTGCGGCGCAATTCCCGGTCCAGCACCGCGCCGATACCCGGCCGGGCGATCAACTGCGTTTCGAAATCCAGCCCCGGCGACAAGCCCAGATAGGCGTGGGTCGGGCGGGCAAAGCAGTAGATGCAGCCATGTTCGCATCCGCGATAGGGGTTGATCGACCGATCGAAATACAGA
Source organism: Gemmobacter megaterium (assembly GCF_900156815.1). Taxonomy (GTDB): domain Bacteria; phylum Pseudomonadota; class Alphaproteobacteria; order Rhodobacterales; family Rhodobacteraceae; genus Wagnerdoeblera; species Wagnerdoeblera megaterium. Next base: position 13,772 of record NZ_FTOT01000001.1, on the reverse strand, counting down.
TCCGGCGACTGGTTATAGACCAATGCGGATCGCGGGCTCTCCAGCCGGACATGGGTGGTCAGCGGGCGCGCGTCCTCGGGGATGTCCCAGCCATCCTCGAACCGTTCGCGCAACTCCCGCTCGAACCGCCCGGAGGCGTTCGACCCGGCGCCTCGGGCGCGCAGGCGCAGATTCGCGGGGATCGTCGCATCGGCCATGGCGCAGCATAAAAACAAAAGGGGAACATTTGCAACACCCCGTCTGGCCGCCCAACGAACCGCCGCACCCCTCGTCCGAGGTCAGCGGCTGAGCACCAGCCGGTCCCGCGACATCTCAACCTTTTGAAAGCGGTTCAGGAAATCCATGCCCAGCAGGGATATGCCAAGCGGCCCATCCCCGACCCATGCCGGCATATCGCCCAAGGGCTCGCCTTCCAGCCGGATATCGCGCAGCGGGATACGGGCGGTGCGGATCACGCCATTCGCCGTCTGTGCGGTGCCCAGGAACGCAAGTCCCCGCCGGTCGATTCCAAGCCTGTCGGTATCATGGTCCGAGAGCACGATATTCGTGGCCCCGGTATCGACCATGAACCGCACCGGCGTCCCGCCAATATCCAGCGTCAGATAGAAATGGTCATCCGGCGCGCGGGCCACCACGATTTGGCCATCCTGCCGAAGGACGGCCTGCTGCGGGGATCTGAGGTCGAAATCGGTCCACAGCCCATAGCCTGCCGCAAGCCCAACCACGATCAGCAGCCACGCCAGGGCCTGACGGGCCATCTGCCCCATCCGCCCCCGGCTTTCCACGATCAACCAGCCGCCAACCGCAGACCCCAGCAGGATCAGATAGGCCACCCTTGCAAAATCGTCACCGTCCATCCGGTACCTCCTGCCCCGCGATATGGGGAGGGCGGGAGCCCTGCACCAGTGCCGGTGCAGGGCCCGCGATCATTCCTCGGCGTCGTCCTCGGCGGCTTCGGCAATACGGGCAACCGATGCCACTTCCTCGCCGGATCCGTTGAGGTTCAGCACCCTGACCCCACCGCCCGAACGCGACATGAAGCGGATTCCCTCGACCGGAATACGGATGGACTGCCCCGAGGACGTGACCAGCATCACCTGATCCGACATGTCCACCGGAAAGGCTGCAACCAGCGGGCCGCCGCGCATCGCCGCATCGGCCGCACGCACCCCGATACCGGCACGTCCGCGTACCGGATAATCATGGCTGGACGTAAGCTTGCCCAGCCCCTTGGCGGTCACGGTCACGATCAGATCCTCGGCCGCCGACATTTCGGCATAGCGTTCGGGAGACAACTGCCCGGCCTCGACGGCATCTTCCTCGTCATCGGCCACATCTTCGTCAGTCGTTCCCGCAATCAGGCGGCGCTGCTTGAGATAGGCGGCCCGTTCCTCGGCGCTGGCATCGAAATGGCGGATCACGGCCATGGAGACCACACTGTCACCCGGCGCCAGCTTCACGCCCCGCACCCCGGTGGAATCCCGCCCCTTGAACACCCGAACATCAGTGGTCGAGAACCGGATCGCCCTGCCCTGACGGGTGACAAGCATCACGTCGTCATTCTCGTCGGCAATCCGCGCATTCACCAGGCTGACACCTTCGGGCAGCTTCATGGCAATCTTGCCGTTGCGCATGATGTTGGTGAAATCCGACAGCGCATTGCGGCGCACGTCGCCATCCGATGTGGCAAAGACGATCTGCAGGCTGTCCCATTCCACCTCGGGCGCGTCCACCGGCATCAGCGCGGCGATCGACACCCCCGGCTGGATCGGCAGGATATTGACGATGGCCTTGCCCTTGGCGGTCCGGCCGGCCAGCGGCAGGCGCCAGCATTTCAACTGATAGACCATGCCATCGGTAGTGAAGAACAACAGCGCCGTATGGGTATTGGCCACGAACAGCGTGGTGACGACATCATCCTCTTTGGTCTGCATCGAGGCCAGACCCTTGCCGCCCCGGCGCTGCGACCGGAATTCGGCCAGCGGGGTCCGCTTGATATAGCCGCCCGAGGTGATGGTGACGACCATATCCTCACGCTCGATCAGATCCTCGTCTTCCAGATCGCCGCCCCATTCGACGATCTCGGTGCGGCGCGGCACGGCAAATTGCGCCTTCACCTCGCGCAATTCATCCGAAATGATCGCCATGATCCGGTCCCGCGACCCCAGGATCGCCAGATAATCCTTGATCCTGGCGGCCAGCTCTTCCAGCTCGTCAGTGACTTCCTTCACGCCCAGTTGTGTCAGGCGTTGCAGCCGCAGGTCCAGAATGGCCCGCGCCTGGGTTTCCGACAGGTTATAGGTGCCGTCGTCGTTCATCTTGTGCGTCGGATCATCGACCAGACGGATGTAATCGGCAATCTCGGCGGCGGGCCAGCGCCGCGTCATCAGACGGTCCCGCGCCTCGGCCGCGTCGGAAGAGGATCGGATCGTCCGCACCACTTCGTCCACATTCGATACGGCAACGGCCAGACCACACAGGACATGGCTGCGATCGCGCGCCTTGTTCAGCTCAAAGGCCGTGCGGCGCACCACCACTTCCTCGCGGAAGGTCAGGAAATGGGTCAGAAAATCGCGCAGCGCCAGCGTCTCGGGGCGCCCGCCGTTCAAGGCCAGCATGTTGCACCCGAAGCTGACCTGCAACGAGGTGAAGCGGAACAACTGGTTCAACACCACATCCGGCGTGGCATCGCGTTTCAACTCGATCACCACGCGTACGCCGATGCGGTCGGATTCGTCGGCGACCCCGGCGATGCCTTCCAGCTTCTTCTCGCGCACCAGTTCCGCGATCTTCTCGATCATCGCGGCCTTGTTGACCTGATAGGGCACCTCGTCCACGACAATGGCGAAACGGTCCTTGCGGACCTCCTCGACACGGGTTTTCGCCCGGATCAGCACCGAGCCGCGCCCGTCGAGATAGGCTTTGCGCGCACCCGAACGGCCCAGAATCTGCCCCCCCGTCGGGAAATCGGGTGCCGGAATGATCTCCATCAGCCTCTCGGTCGACAGATCGGGATTTTCGATCAGCGCCAGCGTGCCGTCGATCACCTCGCCCAGATTGTGCGGCGGAATGCGGGTGGCCATGCCGACGGCGATACCCTCGGCCCCATTGACCAGCATGTTGGGATACCGCGCCGGCAGAACGACCGGCTCACGGTCCTTGCCATCGTAGTTGTCCTGAAAATCAACGGTGTTCTTGTCGATATCCGCCAGAAGGAAGGCCGCAGGCTTGTCCATCCGCACTTCGGTATAGCGCATCGCGGCCGCCGCATCGCCATCCATCGAGCCGAAGTTGCCCTGCCCGTCCAACAGCTTGAGCGACATGGAAAACGGCTGCGCCATCCGCACCAGCGCATCATAGATCGCACTGTCACCATGTGGGTGATACTTGCCCATCGTATCGCCCACCGGTCGCGCCGATTTCCGATAGGGCTTGTCGTGGGTATTGCCGCTTTCATGCATCGAAAACAGGATGCGACGGTGCACCGGCTTCAGCCCGTCGCGCAGATCGGGGATCGCGCGCGACACGATGACCGACATCGCATAATCCAGATAGGCCGTCCGCATTTCGGCCGAGATATCGACCTGCGGGCCGGAATGGGTGGGGCGCTCCGGCATTTCCGGTGCGGTTTCAATGTCTTCCGGGCGGTCGTTCACGTTCGCTCGATCTCTGGCTGGAAGGGGGTCTTGCAACCCCAGATTTGGTTGCGCGGACTATAGACCATGCAAGGGCTTGGGTGCAAGGCAAGCAGCCGGGCCGGATCTGGCAGCCAACGACCTGTAGTGACAACATACTGTTTTCATTGATTAACAACCCGAATCTGGCACTATGGGATCAGGGGGGGCCACAACCGGAGGTCAGGAATGCGCGACGATCCAAGCGAAACCGAACTGATGCTGAAGGGCTATGGGCTGACAACGGCAGAGTTCTTCTACCGGATGCCCGATTATCAGCGCGTGCTGAACAGCTATATCTGGCAAGAGTATGATCTGGCACCCGATCATCCCAGGCTGTTTGCCTTCATCGAATTCTGGCAGGATACCATCGAAGGCCCGCTGCATTCGGTCCGGTTCACGCATCGCAAGCTGATCGCCCCCGGTGAATGGCGCAACGTCACCGACGAATTCACCCTGCACTGAACGCGAGGGGGCGCACCCCCTCGCACTCCCCGCTTCAAGGGAGGCACGCCCCCCTTGAAAATCCCCGTGGGTATTTCAGGCAAGATGAAAGCAAAGAAAAGCGCCGTCTTCCCCGTTCATCTTGCCCCAAATACCCAAAACTGCCTGCCACGATGTGCACGCAAGGGTCGCCGCGCGACGCCGGCCACGGGTCTCAGGGAATGATACGGGTGTATTTGATGCCCGACAGCGTCGCGCCTGCGATCAGCCCCGACTGGCCAAAGACCAGCGCGATGACAGGGGCGTTCTCGGTGCTCTCCTTGCCGATGCTGCCGCCCTTGTCGGGCAGCGCATAGCGGGCGTCCGCGCCCACGGCCCAGCCGTCGGCACGACGGAATTCCCCCAGCGATTCCTCGGTCATGAAGAACAGCGCATGGGCATATTGCTGCGCGCCGATCTGGAATCCGATGGTGGCACGGACAGCGGCATAATAGTCCACAGTGACATTGTTGATGCGCAGCGCGCCGCGGCCGAACCCGCCGCCGACACCGAACCCCGCCTCGGTCACCAGCGGGATATACAGCACACCCGAGGCTTTGGCGGCCAGATCGCGGGTGCCGGGGTAGCGGTTGAAGAGGAAATCGCGGGTGGCATCGACGCGGGCGTCGATGGTTTCCCCGCCGCGCGATCCAAGGCCGTTGCCGCAGGCCGCCAGGGCCAGGGTCGCGCCAAGGCCCGTCAGGAGGCCGCGCCGGGGAAGGCTGATGGAATGGGTCATGGGGTGCTCCGCCTCTGGGTGGGGCTGTGGGCGCCCCTTGAACAAAGAATACCAACAATACCGGGGCCTGTCACCGGGTCGGTTGCGCCTTGCGCGACTGTTCGCCGCGCCGCGTCGATCAGCCGTTCAGCGCGCGCGCCATGGCGGGTGCGAAGTAGGTCAGGATACCGTCGCAACCGGCGCGACGGAAGCACAGCAGGCTTTCGGCCATCGCGCGTGTGCCGTCGATCCAGCCGTTCTGCTCGGCGGCGCGGATCATCGCATATTCCCCCGAAACCTGATAGGCATAGGTGGGTGCGCCAAAGGCATCCTTGACCCGGCGGCAGATGTCCAGATAGGGCATCCCCGGCTTGACCATGACCATGTCGGCGCCTTCGGACAGATCGCGGGCGACCAGTCGCAGCGCCTCGTCGGAATTTCCGGGATTCATCTGATAGGTCTTCTTGTCGCCGACCAGTCGCCCCGAGGCGCCGACCGCATCGCGGAACGGCCCGTAAAAGCAACTCGCATATTTCGCGGCATAGGACATGATCGCCACATCCTTGTGCCCGGCCGACTCCATCGCGGTGCGGATCGCGCCGATCCGGCCATCCATCATGTCGGACGGTCCAAGGATGTCGGCCCCGGCTTCGGCCTGGGCCAGCGCCATCCTGACCAATGCCTCGACGGATTCGTCATTCAGGATGATACCGTCGCGCACCAGCCCGTCATGGCCATTCGCATTGTAGGGATCCAGTGCGATGTCGGTCATCACCGCCAGATCGGGCAGTTCTGCCTTGAGCGCGCGGATCGCCCGGTTGGTCAGGTTCTGGGGGTTCCAGGCTTCGGCGCAATCTTCGGTGCGCAGGGCCGCGTCGGTATAGGGAAACAGACAGATCGCCGGAATTCCCAGCCGGTGCGCCTCGGTGGCCTGCACCAGCAGCCGATCCAGCGACAGTCGCGCGACGCCGGGCATCGAGGGGATCGGCTCTTCGACCCCCTGTCCGTCGCGGATGAACACCGGCCAGATCAGATCGGCGGCCGACAGCCGTTCCTGCTGCACCAGATCGCGCAGGGCGGGCGTCCGGCGCAGGCGGCGAAAGCGGGTGGCGGGGTACGGCGCAAAGGTCGGTGTCATGGCGGGCGTCCGGCGTGGCTGGCGATGCCGCCCTGCCTGCCACACCTGCGCGTGTATCTCAAGGCTGGGAATCCCCCGGCCCACAAGCTAGAACAGCCCGAGACATCCAGCCAGAGGCCAAGCGTGGACCTGCCCCGCACCATCTTCGAAGTCATCGACATGCGGTCGTTCTCGAACCTGTGGTTCTGGATCGCGCTTGCGGTCATGTGGTCGACCGCCAGTCACTGGGTGATCGGCGTGCCGTGGGATCTGGTCTTGCGCGCCCGGCGCAAGGGCGGCGCGCAACAGCAGGATGTCGAGGATCTGGCCCGGATCTATACCCGTCGCCTGCTGTTCATCGGGCGGGTGTCCGGCACCTGGCTGATGGGTCTGGTCGCTGGCAGCCTGTCGGGCCTGTGGGTGCTGGGGTTCTGGTATGGCATCCAGTTCTGTCAGGCGGTCTTTCTGCTGCTTGCACCGATGAGCCTGGTCGCCTTGCTGTCGCTGCGCGCCGCCAGGCGAATCGAGGCCGGAGAAGACACCGGCGAGGCGCTGTACCGCCGCCTGCGGGCCCATCGGTTCACCACCCAGGCCATCGGGCTGACCTCTATCTTCTTTACCGCGATGTGGGGGATGTTCCAGAACCTGTCCGCGTCGGTGCTGGGGAACTGACCATGGTGCGAGTGCTGGCCGGGGGCGCGCCGGAAGGATTCGATGCCACGCTTGTGCTGCGCGAGGCGGCCAGGGCGCCTGTCCTGCATGTGGCGCGCGACGACAAGCGGGCCGAGGCGATGCGGGCCGCGCTGGCGGTCCTGGCGCCTGACCGGCTGGTGCTGTCCTTTCCAGCCTGGGACTGCCTGCCCTATGACCGCATCTCGCCCAACCCCGAGGTATCGGCGGCGCGGATGTCCGTCCTCGCCGCGCTGGCGCATGGGCTGCCCGTGGCCCCGATCGTGCTGACCACGCTGTCGGCGGCCACCCAGCGGGTGCCTGCCCGTGACAGCCTGCGCACCGCCAGCTTTGTTGCACGGGTCGGGGACCGGGTGGACGAAGGGGCGCTGCGGGCCTTTCTGGTACGCGCCGGTTTCGTGCAGACCCCGACCGTGACCGAACCCGGCGATTGCGCGCTGCGCGGCGGGATCGTCGATGTCTGGCCACCGGGGATCGACGCCCCCCTGCGGCTGGATTTCTTTGGCGACCAGCTGGATACGATCCGCCGATTTGACCCGGAGACCCAGCGCTCCGGCGATCGGCTTACCCATGTGGATCTGGCGCCGGTGTCGGAAATCATTCTGGACGACGCCGCGATCAGCCGTTTTCGGCAGAATTACCGGCGCGCGTTCGGCGCGGGCGGAAATGACGATCCGCTGTATGAATCGGTCAGTGCGGGTCGCAAACATGCCGGGATGGAGCATTGGCTGCCATTCTTCCATGATCGGCTGGAAACGCTGTTCGACTATCTGCCCGGTGCCACGATCACGCTGGACGACCAGTCCGAGGCCATGCGCGCCGCCCGATGGGAGGCGATAGCCGACCAGTATGACGCCCGGCGCGAGGCATTGGGCACGAAGGCGCGGCTCGACAGCGTCTACAAGCCCTGCCCGCCCGAATTGCTGTATCTGGACGATGCGGCGTGGGGCGTGGCGCTGGCGGACAGCCGCGTGGTGCAGTTCCATGGCGCCCCGCAACCGCCCGGACCCGCGGTGATCGACGCAGGCGCCCGGCGCGGGCGCAGCTTTGCCGCCGAACGGCAGGCCGAGGGCGTGGATCTGTTCGCAGCCGTGGCCGACCATATCCGCGCGCGCAAATCCGCCGGCCATGTGATCCTGACCCACTATTCCGAAGGCGCGCGCGACCGGATGGCCGGGCTTTTGGCGGATCAGGGCATGACCGGCGCCGAACTGGTGGACGATCTGCGCGCCCTGCCCCCGGCGCAACCGGGCAAGGGGCGGCTCTATCTGGTCATCTGGCCGCTGGAGGACGGGTTCGAGGCGCCGGGCCTGACGGTGATTTCCGAACAGGACATCCTGGGCGACCGTATGGTCGGACGCCCCCGGCGCAAGCGCAAGGCCGAGAATTTCCTGAACGAAACCTCCAGCCTGTCGCCCGGCGATCTGGTGGTTCATGTCGAACATGGCATCGGCCGTTTCAAGGGGCTGGAAACGATCACCGCGCTGGGGGCGCCGCATGATTGTGTGGCGCTGGAATATGCGGGGGGCGACCGGCTGTATCTGCCGGTGGAAAACATCGAGCTGCTGTCGCGCTATGGCCATGACGAAGGTCTGCTGGACAAGCTGGGCGGCGGGGCCTGGCAGGCGCGCAAGGCCAAGCTCAAGGAACGCATCCGCGAGATTGCCGACCGCCTGATGCGCGTGGCCGCCGAACGCCACCTGCGCGCGGCCCCCGTGCTGACCCCGCCCGATGGCATGTGGGACCAGTTCTGCGCCCGCTTTCCCTATATGGAAACCGATGATCAGTTGTCGGCCATCGCCGCTGTACTGGAGGATCTGGCCAATGGCAACCCGATGGACCGTCTGGTCGTCGGCGATGTCGGGTTCGGCAAGACCGAGGTGGCGATGCGCGCGGCCTTTGTCGCCGCCATGGCCGGGTTGCAGGTGGCGGTCATCGCCCCGACCACCCTGCTGGCCCGCCAGCACTATCGCGGATTTGCCGAACGGTTCCGGGGGTTTCCGCTGAACGTGCGCCCGTTGTCGCGGTTTGTCACCGCCAAGGAGGCGGCCGCCACCCGCGCCGGGCTTGCCGATGGCACGGTCGATATCGTCGTGGGCACCCATGCCGTTCTGGCCCAGGCGGTCAAGTTCATGCGCCTGGGCCTGATGATCATCGACGAGGAACAGCATTTCGGCGTGGCGCACAAGGAACGGCTCAAGGAATTGCGCTCGGACGTCCATGTCCTGACGCTGACGGCAACGCCCATCCCGCGCACGCTGCAACTGTCGCTGTCGGGCGTGCGGGATTTGTCGATCATCGCCACGCCTCCGGTGGACCGGCTGGCGATCCGCACCTATGTGTCCGAGTTCGACGGCGTCACCATCCGCGAGGCGCTGCTGCGCGAGAAATATCGCGGCGGGCAGTCGTTCTTTGTGGTGCCGCGCATTTCTGACCTGCCAGACATCGAGGATTTCCTGCGCGAACACGTGCCCGAAGTCTCGGTGATCACCGCCACCGGGCAGCTTGCGGCAGGCGATCTGGATCAGCGCATGAACGATTTCTACGATGGCAAGGCCGATGTGCTGCTGGCCACCACCATCGTCGAATCCGGTCTCGACATTCCGACGGCCAACACGATGATCGTGCATCGCGCGGATATGTTCGGCCTGTCGCAGCTCTATCAGATCCGCGGCAGGGTCGGGCGCAGCAAGACCCGCGCCTATTGCTATCTGACCACCAAGCCGCGCGTTCCCCTGACACCACAGGCGGAAAAGCGGCTGAAGCTTCTGGCCAGCTTTGACAGCCTCGGGGCGGGCTTTACCCTGGCCAGCCACGATCTGGACCAGCGCGGCGCCGGGAACCTGCTGGGCGAGGAGCAGTCGGGCCATATCAAGGAAGTCGGGTTCGAACTGTACCAGCACATGCTGGAAGAGACGATCGCCAAGATCAAATCCGGCGAGATCGAAGGACCGCAGGCGCTGGATACCGATTGGTCGCCCCAGATCAACCTGGGCGTGCCGGTGATGATCCCCGAGGATTACATTCCAGATCTGGACGTGCGGCTGGGCCTCTATCGCCGCCTGTCCGGTCTGACCGGCAAGGTCGAACTGGAAGGGTTCGCCGCCGAACTGATCGACCGCTTCGGTCCTGTCCCGCGCGAGGTCAACACGCTCTTGCTGGTCATGCGTATCAAGGCGATGTGCAAAAAGGCTGGCATCGCCCGGCTGGATGGCGGGCCAAAGGGCGCCACCGTGCAATTCCACGGCGACAAATACGCCAATCCGGCCGGTCTGGTCGAATATCTGCAATCCGACCCGCAGCATACGCGGATCAAGGACAACAAGCTGGTCATCGCCCGCGACTGGTCCTCCGAGGCCGACAAGATCAAGGGCGCCTTCGCCATCGCCCGCGATCTGGCCGACCGCACCCGCCCCGGCGCGGCGCCCAAACAACCGCCCCGCCCGACCGGCCCGCCGCCCAAGGCCCCGCCGCCACCGCCGCCGCCCAAGCCGATGCCGCGGGCGGTGCCGGTGGAACGGCGCAAGCTGGGTCCGCGCGACAAGCCGGTCTTTCCGGGGCGCCGCCGGTGATGGCGCCCATCCTGCAACGACGCTTGCCGCAGATGCCCTGGATGCAACCGGCCACCGCACGGCTGCCCGGCATCCAGCCGGTGGCCCCCGGTGACTGGTTGCGCGTGGACGAGGCTTTTGCAGGCCAGATGGCCGAACGCGACCGGCTGATCCGCACCTGCCCCGAGACGGTCCATGCCCTGATGGCCCCGGCCCAAGAGGCGGCATCGGAACTGCTGGAGCTGGTGCTGCCCCAACTGCCAGCCCTTGGCCACCACATGGGCCACGGCTCTGTCACCCGCCCCGATGGTGTTACCGTCCCGCTGGATCGGGCCGCACCGCTGTTGACCCTGGGCCGGCTGGTGCAAGAGGATTTCTGCATCCACCTGCCCCAGGGAAGCGAACACGCCCTGATGGCGGCCATCCTGTGCTTTCCGGCCAGTTGGACGCTGGCCGAAAAGATCGGCCGCCCGCTGACGGGGATCCATACTCCGGTCGCGGTCTATGATGCGGCACTGGCCGCGCGCGTCCAGCGGCTGTTCGATGCGATCCGGCCCGAACAACCACTCTGGCGGGCCAATGCGCTGCTGTACGAAGACCCAAGCCTGCACCAGCCCCGCCGCGAAGGCGAGGAACGGCCGCGCCCGCAGTCAAGAAATTACCTGAGAACCGAGCGCCAATGCCTTGTCAGGCTGGAAAAAACCCGCGCCGTGGTATTCTCGATCCACACCAGCATCGTTCATATCGACGATGTTGACCCCGACGCTCTGGCCGCGTTCCACGCCCTGCACCCTTAGGCGGCGCGCGACACCACCGCAGCCAGTGCCGCGTCATAGTCTGCCAGCCCCGATCCGGGCCGCCCGCCTGCCTCGGACAACAGCCGCCGCCAAGCCCGCGCACCGGGCCGCCCAGTGAACAGGCCCAGCATGTGCCGGGTGATCTGATGCAGCCGCCCGCCCCGTTCCAGATGCCGCGCGATATAGGGGCGCATCGCCTCGGCCGCGCCTTCGGCGCTGTCCACCGGATCGGCCTGCCCCCACAGGGTGCTGTCGGCCCCCAGCAACACCGCAGCCGGATCGTGATAGGCGGCCCGGCCAAACATCGCCCCGTCCAGCCCCTGATCCAGCAATCCCGGCACCTGATCGCGCGCGGTCAACCCGCCGTTCAGACAGATTTCAAGCTGGGGAAAGTCCCGCTTCATCTGCACCACCAAGGCATGGTTCAGCGGCGGGATCTCGCGGTTCTCCTTGGGGCTCAGCCCTTGCAGCCAGGCCTTGCGGGCATGGATCACGAAATGCCGCACACCTGCCGCCGAGACGGTTTCCAGAAAGGCGGGCAGCACCTCCTCGGGCACCTGATCATCAACGCCGATGCGGCATTTCACCGTCACAGGCCGGGGCTGTGCCGCGATCATGGCCGCCACACACTCGGCCACCAGTTCCGGGCGTTCCATCAGCACCGCGCCAAAGCACCCCGATTGCACCCGGTCCGATGGGCAGCCGCAGTTCAGGTTGATCTCGTCATAGCCGAAGTCGGCGCCGATGGCCGCCGCCTGCGCCAACTGTGCCGGATCCGACCCGCCCAGTTGCAGCACAACCGGATGCTCTGCTGCCTCAAAACCCAAGAGCCGCTCGCGGTCGCCATGGATCACCGCAGGGGCGGTCACCATTTCGGTCCACAACTGCGCCCGGCGCGACAGGGTGCGGTGAAAGGCCCGGCAATGCCGGTCGGTCCAATCCATCATTGGGGCGACAGACAGCCTGTGCGGCGGCGGGACCGGCATCGCCGCGCCAGCGCCTCGGACGGCCTGGGCCTGTCCTGCCGGGCCTGGCCCGAAAGCGGGTCCACCGATTGCGCCACCCGGCATGTGATACTCCGCTGATCGCTTTGCACCTTGGAAGATGCTGCCCCACGGGGCACCATCCGAATGGTGTCACAGGCCACAAGTCCCGACGAGGAACTTGGCAGGGGCAGAGGGACTCGAACCCGCGACCCTCGGTTTTGGAGACCGATGCTCTACCAACTGAGCTATACCCCTAGGCCGTGGCGCAGGGGTTAAGCCAGCGGCTCGGGCGGGTCAAGGGGGAATCGCGGGCGACCGCGGCCGGATCATTCGCCGATCAGCTTGCAGCCAATGGTCTGCGGCCTGCCGGCAAAATCCTGCACCGGCCCGTCGATCAGCCCGCAGTCCAGCAGGTTGTCCTCGGCGCCGAAACGCGCGGAATAGATATTCACGTTCACCTGCGGCGCGACCACCTGCGCATGTGGCATCGCCGCCAGATTCGCCCCCAGCCGCAGCCGTTGCGGTACCGGCCAGATCACATGTTCCTCCAGCCCCAGAAAGATCAGCCCGTCCTCGTCCGGCTCGATCGTCGCGCCGGGCGCGGGTTCGCCGAAATAAAACGCCGAGACCGTGACCATTTCGGACAGGCCCGCAAGTTCCTGCAAGGCCCGCTGCGAAAATGTCAGTTCAAGCGTCAGGGGCGGGTCATCGGCACGGGCCGGGGCGGCCAGCGCGACCGTCAGGACGGCCCAGACAATGGCAAGGGCGGCTTTGTGCGGCATGGGCGACTCGCGGGGCGGGAGGTGGTGGTCAGACGCCATGGGGACACGGCGCCGCAGCGCGGTCAAGCGTGCCCGATACGGGGGGGCATCGGCGGGATCCTGGCCGCAGACGGGGGCGGGCGTTGCCCCGGTGCCGGCTTTCGGCTATGGCGGTTCGGCCAACGGAGAACCCCGATGACCGCATTCCGCCTGATCGCCCTGACCGCCGCCACCCTGGCGCTGGCCGCCTGCGAAACCCGCACCGGCCTTGATGCCCCGCCTGCAGAGCTTGCATCGTTCAAGCTGGGCCATGTCGCCGTCGTGGCCGACAAGGCGACCAAGGCGCCGATTTCACGCGATGCACAGCCCGAACAATGGAAAGCCGCGCTGAGCAAGGCCGTTCGCGACAGGTTCGGACGGATCGACGGCGACACGTTCTATCACCTGGGCGTGCATGTCGATGGCTATGCGCTTGCCCCGCCCGGTGTGCCGCTGGTGATCTCGCCCAAATCGGTGCTGATCATCTCGGTCACGCTGATCACCGACACCGAGGGCGGCAAGGTGTTGAACCCCAAGCCAGAGCAGCTGACTGTGTTCGAAACCCTGTCGGGCGGCACAGTCGTCGGCACCGGGCTGACCAAGACCGCCGAAGAGCAGATGGAAAATCTGTCCTTCAACGCAGCCCTTGCCATCGAGGACTGGCTGGCAAAGAACCCGCAGTTCTTCGACCCGGATGCCAAGCCGATCGTGACCATTCCCGCCGCATCGGTGAAATGACACACAGGCGCCGGCCTCTACGCGACGGCGCTTGAAATTTCCCTTGGCAGCCGATACATCGCGCCCGGTGTTGAATCGGGCCGGCCGCGCCTGCGGGGGCCCCCAAGCATGGGATGTCTGGGCCATGGCGAAGGCAAAGTTTGAACGTAACAAGCCGCACGTGAACATCGGGACGATTGGTCACGTTGACCACGGCAAGACGACGCTGACGGCTGCGA
>NZ_FTOT01000034.1 GCF_900156815.1 Gemmobacter megaterium | reverse complement strand
GTAAGCGTTAGCTGGCTCCCACGAGGTTTTCAGCTTGACGGCTTGAAGTTCCACGGGAGCAGGTCGTCGATGCGGCTTTGGCGGTGACCGTTTGCGATCGCGGCAAGGGTTGCCTTGAGGTAAGCAAAGGGTTCGATGCCGTTGATCTTGCAGGTCTCGATCAGCGAGGCGATGCGGCCCCATGCGACACCGCCTTCGTCGTGGCCTGCGAAGAGTGCATTCTTGCGATTGAGGGTGATCGGTCGGACGAGGTTTTCGACCCTGTTGCTATCGATCTCGACGCGGCCATCGGTCAGGAATGTTTGCAGCCCGTCCCAGTGATTGTGGATGTAGGCGAGCTTTTCGCCCAGGCGGGATTTTGCGGAGATCTTGCGACGCTCTGCCTGCAGCCAATCGCCGAAGGCTGCCAGCAGCGGAGCCGTGCGGGCCTGACGGGCCGAGAGACGCTGTCCTGGTGAAGTGGTGCGGATTTCGGCTTCAATGGCATAGAATTCGGCGATGCGACGAAGACCTTCGGCGGCGATTTCGGAGCCGTCGCGGTCGAAGACCTCCTTGAGTTTGCGCCGGGCATGCGCCCAGCAATGGGCCACCCGAACGGGTTTTCCGCCCTTGCGCGACGGTTTGGTCAGACGATTGTAGCCCGGATAGCCGTCGATTTGCAGGATGCCATCGAAGCCGGTGAGGAACGCTTCGGCATTCTCGCCCGCGCGGCCGGGGGCGTAGAAATAGACCACGCCGGGCGGATCCTCGCCGCCCCACGGCCGATCATCCCGGGCGAGCGCCCAGAGATACCCGGTTTTTGTCGCCCCGCGCCCCGGGTCCAGCACCGGGGCGGTGGTTTCATCCATGAACAGCTTGCTTGACCGTTTCAGATGTTCAGCCAGCCGGTCCACCACCGGCTTGAGGTGGAACGCGGCCTTGCCGACCCAATCGGCCAGAACCGCGCGGTGCAGATCAAGGCCTGCCCGCGCCAAGATCTGGCTCTGGCGATACAAGGGAAGATGGTCCGCATACTTGCTGACCAGCACATGGGCGAGGGTCGCCTCGGTCGGCAGGCCCGCCGTGATCAGATGGCCCGGTGCCGGCGCCTGGCGCACCCCATCGGTGCAGGTCCGGCAGGCATATTTCGGGCGAACGGTGACGATGACGCGCAACTGCGCCGGCACGATGTCCAGCCGTTCCGAGCGGTCCTCGCCGATCTTGTGCATGACCCCGCAGCCGCAGGGGCAGATCAGGCTGTCGGGTTCGATGACCTCTTCGATACGCGGCAGCGCGGCAGGCAGATTGCCGATGGTGCGCTTTGGTGCGGGCTTGGCCGCCTCGTTGCCCGTCTTGGCGGCGCGCGTCTCTTTCTCCGCCTCGACCTCGGCCAAGGCGATGGACAGGTCCTCAAACGCCAGTTGCCTCTCATCTTCGGACAGCTTTTCCGAGCGCTTGCCATGCAGGGCGTGGTTCAGTTCGGCAATCAGATGCTCTTGGCGCTTGGTGATATCCTTGAGCGCGGCAACCTCATCCATCAACGCCAAGACCGCTGCACGTTGTGCGGCGGGGATGGCGGAAAGATCAAGGGCGGGGGGTATCTGCATAGGGCAAAGCTACCACAAAACCCCCATAAAAACATGCAAAACCAAGCGGTTGATTCACTCCGCCGCAGTCGGCGGGCGGCCCTCCAGCGCCTTGACCTTGCGCCAGTCCAGACCGGAAAAAAGCGCTTCGAACTGCGCATGGTTCAGTGCCATCACCCCGTCCTTGATGGCGGGCCAAGTGAAGGTTGCGGTCTCGAGCCGCTTGTAAGCCATCACCAGCCCGGTGCCATCCCAGTAGAGCAGCTTCAGCCGATCCGCCCGGCGCGACCGGAACACGAAGACCGTGCCGGTGAAGGGATCCTTGCGCAGAACCGACGACACCAGAGCCGCCAGTCCGTCATGGCCCTTCCGGAAGTCGATGGGTTGCGTCGAGACCAGAACCCGCACCCGATTGGAAGGAAACATCATGGCCGCGATCCGATCGCCTGCACGATCTCGGCAATCCGCGCGGCCGACGTGGCACTGTCCAACCGGATCGTGACCGTCCCCGCCACGATCTCGATACGGACAGCGGGCGCAGAGGTCACGACAGCCGAGCTGCCCGCCGGATCCGCCGCCCCACGCTCCGCCTCCGAAAGCATCAGCGGTGCAAAGCAAAAAGCGTCTTCCTCCACCGCGGGCAACACCAACCTACCATCCCGCGCCCGGCCGCGCCATTCCGACAGATGGTTCGCCCGAAGCCCATAGCGCGCCGCAACCGCGTTCACCGTAACCCCGGGCTTCAGGGTCTCGGCAACAATCTGCGCCTTGACCTCGTCAGGCCACCGCTTCTGCCCATTGGGCCGGATCTCCACCCCGTAATCCCTGAGAAACTCCATCGTAGTCGCCATCGCGAAACTCCCGCACCCATCTCCGTAAGGCGCGAAATCTCAGGTCCGAGGAACCGGGGGAAGGTGGGAGCCAGCCGCCGCTTAC
>NZ_FTOT01000040.1 GCF_900156815.1 Gemmobacter megaterium | reverse complement strand
GCATTGACGCCATCATAACACGCAGAACATAACCATTGGGTGGGTCAGTTCTCGGTGACAACGCCGGGTCAAATCTCAGTGGCAATCAACAGTCTACAGCTTCATTGGCCGACAAGCGACGAAACCGCGCGTTCGTGTCGTGCGGAGATTAGCTCCCACATTCTCCGCATATTGTGCGGTGTTTTTCCTTGCGCTTGCGGAGAATGCGGCCCACAATCGCCTCACCTAGCGCGGAGAATGTCGTGTACATCTGGGAACAAACAGACTGGCCCAGGCTAACCTGGCAGGACGGCAGCATTGCTGCGCCCCTGGCTGCAGTGCGTCACGACCAGGGGCGACTGATAGGCCGGATGGAAGCGCTGGGCTTCAAGCTACGCGAGGAGGCGGTCCTGCAGACCCTGACGCAGGACGTCGTCAAGACAAGCGAGATCGAGGGCGAACAGCTGGACGCCACTCAGGTGCGGTCATCCCTCGCCCGACGGCTTGGTATCGACATCGGCGCCCTGCCTCCGACCGATCGCAATTTGGAAGGCATTGTCGAGGTGATGCTGGACGCAACGCGGAACTTTCAGGCCCCGCTCACCGCCGAGCGCCTTTTCGGCTGGCATTCGGCTTTGTTCCCCACCGGACGCAGCGGCATGACGAAGATCATCGTCGGCGATTGGCGTGATGACAGCACCGGCCCGATGCAGGTGGTGTCCGGGCCCTTTGGCCGGGAGAGAGTCCACTACTCCGCCCCACCCGCACCGCGGGTCGTGGCGGAGATGGAAGCCTTCCTCACATGGTTCAACGCACCGCTGGCCACCGATCCGGTGATCAAGGCGGCGTTGGCGCATCTGTGGTTCGTGACGATCCACCCTTTCGAGGACGGCAACGGCCGCATCGCCCGCGCCATCGCCGACCTGGCGCTTGCCCGTTCGGAGGGAAGCTCGCAGCGGTTCTACAGCATGTCCGCGCAGATCAGGACCGAGCGGAACGCCTACTACGAGCAGCTCGAGCGCACTCAGAAGGGGGGCACGGACGTCACATCATGGCTCCTGTGGTTCCTTAACTGCCTCGGCCGCGCGGTTCACGGTGCCGACGGCGTCTTGGCTGCGGTCGTCGCCAAGGGGCAGTTCTGGGAACGCACTGCGGCGCTGGCGCTGAACGAACGTCAGATCAAGGTGCTGAACCGCTTGCTTGATGGGTTCGAGGGCAAGATGACCTCTTCGAAGTGGGCCATCATCGCCAAGTGCTCGCAGGACACTGCGAACCGTGACATCACGGCTCTACTGGACCTCGGTCTGCTGCGGAAGGGCGAAGGCGGCGGCCGCAGCACGCACTATGAGTTGGTGCTGTGACGGTACTGGCGACGATTATCCGCCCCGTCGATGGGGGGCTCGTAAAACGTTGACCAGGTGTTGACAAGAATTCGCAACGCAAAAAACCCGATTGTTTGAGTC
>NZ_FTOT01000002.1 GCF_900156815.1 Gemmobacter megaterium | reverse complement strand
CCATCCGTGAAGGCGGCCGCACCGTCGGCGCCGGCGTCGTCGCAAAGATCATCGCTTAATCAGGATCGGAAGGGGGGCGGCTAACCCCGCCTTCCATCCGTCGAAGGGAACTCAGATGTCTGGACAAACCATCCGCATCCGGCTCAAGGCCTTCGATTACCGCGTCCTGGATGCCTCGACGCAGGAAATCGTCAACACGGCCAAGCGGACCGGCGCACAAGTGCGCGGCCCGATTCCGCTGCCGAACCAGATCGAAAAGTTCACGGTTCTCCGTGGGCCGCACATTGACAAGAAGTCGCGCGACCAGTGGGAGATCCGCACCCACAAGCGTCTGCTCGATATCGTGGATCCGACCCCGCAGACGGTGGACGCGCTGATGAAGCTCGACCTTGCCGCCGGCGTGGATGTCGAGATCAAAGTATAAGGGGGGCATCACGATGCGCTCTGGAGTTATCGCAAAGAAGCTGGGCATGACCCGTCTGTTCCTGGATGACGGGAAACAGGTTCCGGTCACGGTTCTGCAACTGGACAATCTGCAAGTGGTCGCGCAGCGCACCGCCGACAAGGATGGCTATACCGCCGTCCAGCTTGGCGCAGGCAATGCCAAGGCCAAACGCACCACCGCGGGTATGCGCGGCCATTTCGCCAAGGCGAACGTGGCACCCAAGCGCAAGCTGGCGGAGTTCCGTGTGTCGTCCGACAACCTGATCGACGTGGGCGCCGAAATCTCGGCGGAACACTATGTCGCAGGTCAGTTCGTCGACATCGCGGGCACCTCGATCGGCAAAGGCTTTGCCGGTGCGATGAAGCGGCACAACTTCGGTGGTCTGCGCGCCTCGCACGGTGTGTCGATCAGCCACCGCTCGCATGGCTCGACCGGCCAGTGCCAGGACCCCGGCAAGGTGTTCAAAGGCAAGAAGATGGCCGGCCACATGGGCGCCGTCCGTGTGACCACGCAGAACCTGCAAGTCGTCAAGACCGACGCCGAGCGGGGCCTGATCCTGGTCAAGGGCGCGGTTCCCGGTTCGCGTGGCGGCTGGGTGACGATCAAGGACGCGGTGAAGAAGCCGGCTCATGCCGACGCTCCGAAACCGGCCGCGGTCCGCACCGCCGCTGCTCCGGCTGCCGAAGTGGCCGCCGAAGGGGGTGAAGCATGAAACTTGACGTGATCAAGCTCGATGGCGGCAAGGCCGGCGAGATCGAGCTGGACGAGGCCCTGTTCGGCCTCGAGCCGCGCGCCGACATCCTGCACCGTGTGGTGCGCTGGCAGCGGGCGAAAGCCCAGGCCGGCACCCACTCGACGCTGGGCAAGTCGGACGTGAGCTATTCGACCAAGAAGATCTATCGCCAGAAGGGCACGGGCGGCGCACGCCACGGCTCTCGCAAGGCGCCGATCTTCCGCAAGGGCGGTGTCTACAAAGGCCCGACCCCCCGGTCGCATGCTCACGACCTGCCCAAGAAGTTCCGTGCGCTGGGTCTGCGGCACGCTCTGTCGGCGAAAGCCAAGGCAGGCGAGCTGGTGGTTCTGGACGCGGCAACGCTGACCGATGCCAAGACCGCGCAGCTGGCCAAGGCGAAGATCGCCCTGGGCTGGAAGCGTGCGCTGATCATCGACGGCGCGGCCATCGACGAGAACTTCGCCAAGGCGGCGCGTAACCTGGAAGGCATCGACGTGCTGCCCGGCATCGGTGCCAACGTTTATGACATCCTGAAACGTGATGTTCTGATCATCACGAAAGCAGGTGTCGAAGCCTTGGAGGCACGCCTGAAATGAGCGCGAAGCCCGAACAGTATGACGTGATTCGCCGTCCGGTGATCACGGAGAAGGCCACGATGGCGTCTGAGAACGGCGCGGTGGTCTTTGAGGTCTCGATGGATTCGACCAAGCCGGAGATCAAGGCCGCGGTCGAGAACGTCTTTGGAGTCAAGGTGAAGGCGGTCAACACCACCATCACCAAAGGCAAGGCCAAACGCTTCCGCGGTCGCCCCGGCGTCCGTTCGGATGTGAAGAAGGCCTATGTGACGCTGGAAGACGGAAACACCATCGACGTCTCTACCGGCCTCTGATAGAAGCCGAACGAATCTCGCGGCCCCGGCTTTCCGGGGCCGCGGATTTTTCCGGCCAACGTGGTTAATGCAGGCCGGAATTCAGATAGGGGATCTACGGAGCCCTGTAACCCGGGTCGAATGACCCGCAGCAGACGGAAGACAGAAACCATGGCACTCAAGTCGTATAAACCGACGACGCCTGGCCAGCGTGGGCTGGTGCTGATCGACCGTTCGGAGCTTTGGAAAGGCCGCCCCGTCAAGGGACTCACCGAGGGTCTCGTGAAGACGGGCGGGCGGAACAATACCGGACGCATCACGATGTGGCACAAGGGCGGCGGGGCCAAGCGGCTCTACCGCATCGTTGACTTCAAACGTCGCAAGTTCGACGTTGCCGCCACCGTAGAGCGGATCGAATACGATCCGAACCGGACGGCCTTCATCGCGCTCATCAAGTATGAAGACGGTGAAGTGAACTACATCATCGCGCCGCAGCGTCTCGCCGTTGGCGACAAGGTGCTGGCCGGTGCAAAGGTCGATGTGAAGCCGGGCAACGCGATGCCGTTCTCGGGTATGCCGATCGGTACGATCGTGCACAACGTCGAGATGAAGCCCGGCAAGGGCGGTCAGATCGCCCGCGCTGCTGGCACCTATGCCCAGTTCGTCGGCCGCGATGGCGGCTACGCGCAGATCCGCCTGTCCTCGGGCGAGCTGCGGATGGTGCGTCAGGAATGCATGGCCACCATCGGCGCCGTGTCGAACCCCGACAACTCGAACCAGAACCTGGGCAAGGCCGGTCGCAAGCGGCATATGGGCGTTCGCCCGACCGTTCGCGGTGTGGCCATGAACCCGATCGACCACCCGCACGGCGGTGGTGAAGGCCGGACTTCGGGCGGCCGTCACCCGGTCACTCCGTGGGGCAAGGGCACCAAGGGCAACCGGACCCGCTCCAACAAGCAGACGGACAAGTACATCGTCCGTTCGCGTCACGCGAAGAAGAAGGGACGCTGATCCATGTCGCGCTCTGTTTGGAAAGGCCCCTTTGTCGACGCTTACGTCCTCAAAAAGGCCGAGAAAGCCCGTGAATCGGGCCGCAGCGAGGTCATCAAGATCTGGTCGCGTCGTTCCACCATTCTGCCGCAGTTCGTCGGGCTCACCTTTGGTGTGTACAACGGCCACAAGCATATTCCGGTCGCTGTGACCGAGGAAATGATCGGCCAGAAGTTCGGTGAATATTCCCCGACCCGGACCTATTATGGTCACGCGGCCGACAAGAAAGCCAAGAGGAAGTAAGCCATGGGTATGGAGAAAAATCCGCGCCGCGTGGCGGACAACGAGGCAATGGCCATCGCGCGTATGCTCAAGACCAGCCCTCAGAAGCTGAACCTTGTCGCGGCGATGATCCGTGGCAAGAAGGTGGACAAGGCCCTGGCCGATCTGACCTTCTCGAAAAAGCGTGTTGCTGGCGAAGTGAAGAAATGCCTTCAGTCCGCCATCGCCAACGCTGAAAACAACCATGGTCTCGACGTTGACGAACTGGTCGTCGTCGAAGCCTGGGTCGGCAAGAACATCACCCTGAAGCGGGGCCGTCCGCGCGCCCGTGGTCGCTTTGGCAAGATCATGAAGCCCTTCGCCGAGATCACGATCAAGGTGCGTCAGAAAGGGGAGACTGCATAATGGGTCAGAAGGTCAACCCGATCGGGATGCGTCTCCAGGTCAACCGTACCTGGGACAGCCGCTGGTATGCCGACTCCAAGGATTACGGCAACCTGCTGCTTGAAGACCTCAAGATGCGCGAGTTCATCCACGAGGAAGTCAAGCAGGCTGGTGTCAGCCGCGTGATCATCGAGCGTCCGCACAAGAAGTGCCGCGTCACCATCCACACCGCCCGTCCCGGCGTCATCATCGGGAAGAAGGGTGCGGACATCGAGACGCTGCGCAAGAAACTTGCGAACTTCACCAAGTCGGAACTGCACCTGAATATCGTCGAAGTCCGCAAGCCGGAAGTCGATGCGCAACTGGTGGCCGAGTCGATCGCACAGCAGATGGAGCGTCGCGTTTCGTTCCGCCGTGCGATGAAGCGTGCCGTGCAGAACGCGATGCGCATGGGCGCCCTGGGTATCCGGGTGAACGTTGCGGGTCGTCTGGGTGGGGCCGAGATCGCGCGTACCGAATGGTACCGCGAAGGTCGTGTGCCGCTGCACACGCTGCGCGCCGACATCGACTATGCGCTGTCCGAAGCAACGACGCCGTATGGCATCATCGGGGTGAAGGTCTGGATCTTCAAAGGCGAGATCATGGAACATGATCCGCAGGCCCGTGACCGTCGCGCTGCCGAAGGCAACGAAGGCCCGTCGCCGCGCGGTCCTCGCCGCGACCGCGACCGCGCCTGAGGGGAGTAAGGAACAATGCTGCAACCTAAACGGACGAAGTTCCGCAAACAGCACAAGGGCCGCATCCATGGCGAAGCCAAGGGCGGTTTCGCCCTGAACTTCGGCTCGTTCGCCCTGAAGGCAACCGAGCCGGAGCGGGTCACCGCGCGCCAGATCGAAGCGGCTCGCCGCGCGATCACCCGTCACATGAAGCGTCAGGGCCGCGTCTGGATTCGCGTGTTCCCGGATGTTCCGGTCTCGTCGAAGCCGACCGAGGTGCGGATGGGTAAAGGTAAGGGCTCGGTGGATTACTGGGCCTGCAAGGTGAAACCCGGCCGGATCATGTTCGAAATCGACGGCGTGTCCGAAGTCATCGCCCGCGAGGCCCTGCGTCTCGGCGCGATGAAACTGCCGGTCACCAGCCGTGTCGTCGCCCGCGAAGACTGGTAAGATCTGACGGGGCACGCCCCGCCGCGAAAGGCCCCCGCCGGACATCCGGCGGGGGCCTTTTCGTTTGCATTTGCGGGGGCATCGGGATTGCCAAGTTTTCCTTGCCCTTTCCCGGCATCCCCCCTATACGGGCGCATCGCACGATTCCCGGCTACGGGAGTCGCGCGTCTGTCATTGATCCACCAGGTTCAAGGTCACCCTGAGCAATCCGCAGGGGCCCTCTGGTGATTGTGAAAAGGAACGAGGCGATGAACGCCAAGGAACTGCGCGAAAAGACGCCGGACCAGCTGCGCGACCAGCTGACCGCTCTGAAGAAGGAAGCGTTCAACCTGCGCTTCCGTCAGGCTACCAACCAGCTTGACAACACCGCACGCATGAACGCTGTCCGCAAGGATGTCGCGCGCATCAAGACCGTGCTGAACGAAATGGCCGCGCAAGCGGCGGCGAACTGAGGAGCCACAGATGCCCCGTCGTATCCTGCAAGGCACCGTGACCTCGGACAAGAACGATCAGACGATCACCGTCCTGGTCGAGCGTCGCTTCAAGCACCCGCTGCTGCAAAAGACCGTGCGCAAGTCGAAGAAATATCGCGCGCATGATCCCGAAAACCAGTTCAAGGCCGGCGATTCGGTCCGCATCGTTGAATGCGCCCCGATTTCCAAGACCAAGCGCTGGCATGTGGTGACCGAGGCCAACGCCTGATCGCCGCAAGGCAATATTCGAAACCCTGGGGCGGTCAGCTGCATGATCGTCCCCAAAGGTCGGGAGACAACCAATGATCCAGATGCAGACCAATCTGGATGTTGCTGACAACTCTGGCGCTCGCCGGGTTCAGTGCATCAAGGTTCTCGGTGGTTCGCACCGCCGCTACGCATCCGTGGGCGACATCATCGTGGTGTCGGTCAAGGAGGCGATTCCGAAGGGTCGCGTGAAGAAGGGTGATGTCCGCAAGGCTGTCGTCGTTCGCACCGCCAAGGAAGTCCGTCGTGAAGATGGCACCGCCATTCGCTTCGACCGTAACGCCGCCGTCATCCTGAACAACCAGGGCGAACCGGTCGGCACCCGTATCTTCGGGCCGGTCGTTCGCGAGCTGCGTGCGAAGAACTTCATGAAGATCATCTCGCTGGCGCCGGAGGTGCTGTAATGGCCGCGAAGCTCCGCAAGGGTGACACGGTCGTCGTGCTCACCGGCAAGGACAAGGGCAAGCAGGGTGAAATCACCCAAGTTATGCCCAAGGACAACAAAGCCGTTGTCGATGGTGTGAATGTGGCCATCCGCCACACCAAGCAAAGCGCAACCAGCCAGGGCGGCCGCATCCCGAAAGCGATGCCGATCGACCTGTCGAACCTGTCCCTCGTGGACAAGAACGGCAAGGCCACCCGCGTCGGCTTCCGCGAGGAAGACGGCAAGAAGGTGCGTTTCGCCAAGTCGACCGGGGAGGCGATCTGATGCTTGACGCTGCAACCTATACCCCGCGCCTCAAGGCCGTCTATGCAGACAGCATCAAGGCTGCCCTCACCGAAGAATTCGGCTACACCAACCCGATGCAACTGCCCAAGCTCGACAAGATCGTGCTGAACATGGGTGTTGGCGAGGCGGTCAAGGACACCAAGAAGGTCAAGCAGGCCGCCGAGGAACTGTCCAGGATCGCCGGCCAGAAAGCTGTCGTGACCCATGCCAAGAAGTCGATCGCCGGCTTCCGCGTTCGGGAAAAGATGCCGCTGGGCTGCAAGGTCACGCTGCGCGGCGACCGCATGTACGAATTCCTGGATCGTCTGATCAACATCGCAATGCCGCGCGTGCGCGACTTCCGTGGTGTGAAGGGCAATTCGTTTGATGGTCGTGGCAACTACGCGATGGGCCTGAAGGAACATATCGTGTTCCCCGAGATCGACTTCGACAAGGTCGACGAGATCCTCGGCATGGACATCATCATCTGCACCACCGCGAAAACCGACGCGGAAGCCAAGGCACTGTTGAAGCATTTCAACATGCCCTTCATGGCCTGATCGCGGGAGGATAGGACAATGGCAAAAGTTTCCATGGTCGAACGCGAGAAAAAGCGCGCACGGTTGGTCAAGCAGTATGCTGCCAAGCGCGCTTCTCTCAAGGAGATCGTCAAGGACGAGTCGAAGCCGATGGAAGAGCGCTTCCGTGCCAGCCTCAAGCTGGCCGAACTGCCGCGCAATTCTTCGGCAACCCGTCTGCACAACCGTTGCGAGCTGACCGGGCGTCCGCACGCCTATTATCGCAAACTGAAACTGTCGCGGATCATGCTGCGGGAACTGGCCTCTTTCGGTCAGATCCCCGGCATGGTGAAGTCGAGCTGGTAAGGAGGAACGCATGTCGATGAACGATCCGCTCGGCGATATGCTGACCCGCATCCGCAATGCGCAGATGCGTGGGAAGTCCACCGTTACGTCGCCCGCTTCGAAGCTGCGCGCCTGGGTGCTGGATGTGCTGGCCTCTGAAGGCTACATCCGCGGCTACGAGCGCGGTACCGATGCAAACGGCCACCCCTCGCTGGAAATCAGCCTGAAGTACTTCGAAGGTACCCCGGTGATCCGCGAGATCAAACGGGTGTCGAAGCCCGGCCGCCGCGTCTATGCTGGCTCGCAAGAGCTGCCGTCGGTGCGCAATGGCCTGGGTGTCGCCATCGTCTCCACGCCCAAGGGCGTGTTGTCGGACGCAAATGCACGCGCAGCCAACGTTGGCGGCGAAGTGCTTTGCACCGTGTTCTGAGGAGGGTGGAATGTCTCGTATTGGGAAGAAACCGGTCGAGCTGCCCAAGGGGGTTTCCGCCTCCCTGTCCGGCCAGACCATCGAAGTGAAGGGGCCGAAAGGCACCCGCAGCTTCACCGCACCCGACGACGTGACCATCGTGATCGAAGGTTCGGAGGTCAAGGTCACTCCGCGCGGGTCGTCCAAGCGCGCACGCTCCATGTGGGGCATGTCGCGGTCGATGGTTGCGAACCTGGTGACCGGCGTTACCTCGGGCTTCAAGAAAGAGCTTGAAATCCAGGGCGTTGGTTATCGTGCGGCCATGCAGGGCAACGTGCTGAAGCTGTCGCTCGGCTACAGCCACGAAGTGAACTTCACCGCTCCGACGGAAGTGACGGTCACCTCGCCCAAGCAGACCGAGATCGTGGTCGAAGGTATCGACCAGCAGGTTGTCGGTCAGGTCGCCGCGAACATCCGCGAATGGCGTCAGCCCGAGCCCTACAAGGGCAAAGGCATCCGCTACAAGGGTGAGTACATCTTCCGCAAGGAAGGCAAGAAGAAGTAAGGGCTGCGAAAATGGCGAACACGAAAAGAGAGCTGTTCATCAAACGCCGCCTGCGCGTTCGGAACAAGCTGCGGAAAACTTCCGATGGGCGTCTGCGTCTGTCGGTGCATCGCTCGAACAAGAACATCAGCGCACAGCTGATCGACGACGTGCGCGGTGTAACCGTTGCTGCCGCATCTACCCTGGAGAAGGATCTGGGGTACTTCGGCAAGAACAACGTCGAGGCGGCCGCGAAGGTCGGCACGACCATCGCAGAGCGGGCGAAAGCGGCAGGCGTCGAAACCTGCTATTTCGACCGGGGCGGCTTCCTGTTCCACGGAAAAGTGAAGGCCCTGGCCGACGCTGCCCGTGAGGGCGGACTGAAGTTCTGATCCATGCGGGTGGCGCCTGGCGCCACCCCGATGATCCGGGAGCCGGCCTTGATGCGCCTGCTCACCAGGATCGGCAAAACAAGGCGTGCTTTGCGCGCCGTCACGGAAGGAATGCCTTATGGCAGAACGTGATAACCGCCGGGAACGTCGCGCAGAGCGTGAGGAAACCCCGGAATTCGCAGATCGTCTGGTTGCGATCAACCGCGTGTCGAAAACCGTGAAGGGCGGCAAGCGCTTTGGCTTTGCGGCACTCGTGGTTGTCGGTGATCAGCGCGGTCGTGTCGGCTTCGGCAAGGGCAAGGCGAAGGAAGTGCCCGAGGCGATCCGCAAGGCGACCGAGCAGGCCAAACGCCAGATGATCCGTGTCGCGCTGCGCGATGGCCGCACGCTGCATCATGACATCGAAGGGCGCCACGGCGCTGGCAAGGTCGTGATGCGGACCGCGGTTCCGGGGACCGGCATCATCGCCGGTGGTCCGATGCGCGCCGTGTTCGAGATGCTGGGTGTTCAGGACGTTGTTGCGAAGTCGCTCGGCTCGCAGAACCCCTACAACATGATCCGCGCGACGATCGACGGTCTGAAGCAGGAATCGTCGCCCCGTTCGGTGGCGGCACGTCGCGGCAAGAAAGTCGCCGACATCCTGAAAAAGCCCGAGGCCGAAGCGGCCCCGGCTGAAGCCTGAGGAGCGGCGCGATGACCAAGAAAACCATCGTTGTACAGCAGGTGGCTTCGGCCGCACGCCGTCCCGCTATTCAGACCGCGACGCTCAAGGGCCTCGGTCTGAACAAGGTCCGCCGCACCCGTGAACTGGAGGATACGCCTTCGGTCCGCGGCATGGTCAACAAGATCTCGCATCTTGTGAAGATCATCGAAGAGCGCGGCTGAGGATCGGGTTTCCCGGTTCTTGACAAAACAAGACGCCCCGGCTGTTTGGCCGGGGCGTTCCCTTTTTGCGGCATCAGCCGCTGGCGACATCAAGGAGCCTGGAATGGACCTGCAAGATCAGAAAGCCGAAACCCAAGCCGTGTTCAGCGAGATGGCAGCCTCTGGTCCGCTGCCCGAGCGGGCCGGGGTGGATTTCCAGTTTGCGCCGGAAGCCGATGATGCGGACTGGGATGCATTGACCGAAGCGGTCGAGGCTCTCGGCCTCGAGGTCGAATGGTACGAAGGCGAAGGCCCCGAGGACCGCTGGGTCGAAGTCACCGTGCCCAACTGCAAGGTCACGGTCGAGGCCATCTGGGCGCATGAGGAGCGTTTGACGCTGCTGGCTGCGGTGCACGGGTTTGCGCCGCAGGGCTGGGGCCTGTTCGTACCGGAGCAGAACTGAGCCCATATGCCGGGCCGGCACAGGCCCGGCTTGCAATCCGTCCGCAGACGGTGTACCCGCGCCGGGTGCCACTGTGGCCAACAGACTCAAGAAATGCCGTGTTTGCCCCATCCGTCGCTGGCGGGGCAGTTCCGGCCAAGGAGATAGCGACATGAAACTGAATGAACTGCGCGACAACGACGGCGCCGCCAAGAAGCAGAAGCGCGTGGCGCGCGGCCCCGGTTCGGGCAAGGGCAAGACCGCAGGCCGCGGTATCAAAGGCCAGAAATCCCGCTCGGGTGTGGCGCTGAACGGCTACGAAGGCGGCCAGATGCCGCTGTACCGCCGCCTGCCCAAGCGCGGCTTTACCAAGCCGAATCGCAAGGAATGGGCCGTGGTGAACCTGGGTCTGATCCAGAAGTTCATCGAGGCTGGCAAGCTGGACGGAAAAGCCGAGATCACCGAAGATGCGATCGTTGCGGCGGGTGTGACCTCGCACAAGCGCGATGGCATCCGCGTTCTGGCCAAGGGCGAGATCGCCACGGCGTTGACGCTGGTTGTGTCGGGCGCGTCGAAATCGGCCGTCGAAGCGATCGAAAAAGCGGGTGGCAAGATCACCCTGACCGCGCAGACCGTCGCAGCGGCGGAATAAGCGGTTGCAGGCGGGGCCAGCCCCGCTTACATCTGCACAAGTTTTCCAGCGCCGCCGACCGGAAAACGGTTCGGCGGCGCAGTCATGAAAGAGACCGGACATGGCATCTGCTGCAGAGCAAATGGCGGCGAACCTCAGCTGGGCCGCGCTCGGCAAGGCGACCGACCTGCGCCAACGTATCTTCTTCACCATCGGGCTGCTGATCGTCTATCGGCTTGGTACCTATATCCCGGTGCCGGGCATCGACGCATTCGCGCTGCGAGAGTTCATGGACGAGGCGGCCGCCGGTATCGGCGGAATGCTCAACATGTTCACCGGCGGTGCGATCAGCCGCATGGGCATCTTTGCGCTTGGCATCATGCCGTATATCTCTGCCTCGATCATCGTGCAGTTGCTGGGCTCTATGGTGCCCAGCCTGATGGCGCTGAAGAAAGAGGGCGAGGCGGGTCGCAAGAAGCTGAACCAGTATACCCGCTATGGCACGGTCGCGCTGGCGATCTTTCAGGCGTGGGGGATCGCCGTCAGCCTTGAGGCGGGCGATCTGGCGCATGATCCCGGCATGTTCTTCCGCATCGGCGCGGTGATCACGCTGGTAGGTGGGACGATGTTCCTGATGTGGCTGGGCGAGCAGATCACCCAGCGCGGCATCGGCAACGGCATCTCGTTGATCATCTTTGTCGGTATCGTGGCCGAGATTCCCTCGGCATTGGCCCAGTTCTTCAGCCAGGGCCGCTCGGGCGCGATTTCCCCGGCGGTGATTGTCGGCGTGATACTGATGGTCATCGTGGTGATTGCGGTGGTCGTCTTTGTCGAACGGGCGTTGCGCAAGATCCATATCCAGTATCCCCGCCGCCAGGTGGGCATGAAGGTCTATGACGGCGGTTCCAGCCACCTGCCGATCAAGGTAAACCCCGCAGGGGTGATTCCCGCGATCTTCGCGTCGTCGCTGCTGCTGCTGCCCGTGACCATCTCGACCTTCTCCGGCAACCAGACCGGCCCGGTGATGTCGACGATTCTGGCCTATTTCGGCCCCGGCCAGCCGCTGTATCTGCTGTTCTTCGCGGGCATGATCGTCTTCTTCAGCTACTTCTACACGCACAACGTGTCGTTCAAGGCCGAAGACGTGGCGGACAACCTCAAGAACCAGACTGGCTTTATTCCTGGGATCCGTCCGGGAAAGAAGACTGAGGAGTATCTGGAATACGTCGTCAATCGCGTTCTGGTGCTTGGGTCGTTCTACCTGGTGGCCGTGTGTCTGTTGCCCGAGGTGCTGCGCAATCAACTGGCGGTTCCGTTCTACTTCGGCGGCACATCGGTGCTGATCGTGGTCTCGGTGACGATGGACACGATCAACCAGGTGCAAAGCCACCTTCTGGCCCACCAATATGAGGGCCTGATCGAGAAAAGCCGCCTGACAGGCAAAAAGCGCGGGACCCGCGCGCCCGCCCGCCGCTGAGACAGAGAGGAGCCAGCCGCCATGCCGAACATCATCCTTCTTGGGCCGCCAGGTGCGGGCAAGGGCACCCAGGCCAAGCGGCTGGAAGAGGAGCGCGGCATGGTGCAGCTGTCCACCGGTGACATGCTGCGCGCCGCTCGGACTTCGGGCACCGAGATGGGCAAGCGTGTGGCCGATGTGATGGATCGTGGCGAGTTGGTGACGGACGAGATCGTCATCGGCCTGATCGAGGAAAAGCTGACCGGCGAACAGGGTGGCGGCTTCATCTTCGATGGCTTCCCCCGCACGCTGGCACAGGCCGATGCGCTGGAGGCGCTGATGGCCAGGGTGGGGCAGACGCTGGACGCCGTGGTAGAGATGCAGGTTGATGATGCCGCGCTGGTGGCGCGCATCACGGGCCGCTTTACCTGCGGGAACTGTGGCGCGGTCTACCATGACGTGACCAAGCCGACCAAGGTTGCGGGCGTCTGCGATGTGTGCGGCAGCACCGACATGAAGCGGCGTGCCGATGACAACGAGGACAGCCTCAAGACCCGGCTGATGGAATACTACAAGAAGACCTCGCCGCTGATTGGCTATTACTGGGCCAAGGGCAATCTGGTTGGCGTGGATGGGCTGGCAGAGATGGACGATGTATCGGCCGCCATTTCGAAAGTGCTTGACAAGGGCTGATGCGCCTTGACGTCAGGCAGAAAACCCCATAGGGAACACCGTCCCGCAAGGGAATCGTCCTGGGGCTTTTGGCCTGACGACGAACCACTCCATGACGATGCATTGGCCTGCGGGAAACCGTCCCGCAGGTTTGCGTTGTGAAAAAAGGTTCTGGGATCACGGAACCGCAACGAAAGGAATTTACGCGTGGCACGTATTGCTGGCGTCAACATCCCCACCGCCAAGCGCGTCCCGATCGCGCTTCAGTACATCCATGGCATCGGCTCGGATGTGGCTGAAAAGATCTGCGAAGCTGTCGGCATCGACCGCGCGCGCCGCATCAACGAACTGTCTGATGCCGAAGTGCTGGCGATCCGCGAACATATCGACGCGAACTACACCGTCGAAGGCGACCTGCGCCGCGAAGTCTCCACCAACATCAAGCGCCTGATGGATCTTGGTTGCTACCGTGGCCTGCGTCACCGCAAGAACCTCCCGGTTCGCGGTCAGCGCACCCACACCAACGCCCGCACCCGCAAGGGCCCGGCGAAACCCATCGCCGGCAAGAAGAAGTAAGGGGAGCGCAAGGTAATGGCACGCGATACCAAAGCCCGTGGCGGCAAGAAAAAAGAGCGCAAGAACATCGCCACCGGCGTTGCTCATGTGAACAGCTCGTTCAACAACACCAAGATCCTGATCTCGGACGTGCAAGGCAATGCGATCTCGTGGTCGTCGGCTGGCACGATGGGATTCAAGGGGTCGCGCAAATCGACCCCTTATGCTGCCCAGATGGCGGCCGAAGATGCGGGACGCAAGGCACAGGAACACGGCGTCAAGACGCTGGAAGTCGAAGTGCAGGGCCCCGGTTCGGGCCGCGAATCCGCGCTGCGCGCGCTGGCCGCTGTCGGTTTCAACATCACCTCGATCCGTGATGTGACCCCGATCGCACACAACGGCTGCCGTCCGCCGAAACGTCGCCGGGTCTAACCCCCGGCAATCCCTTCAGGGCCGTGCCTTCGGGCGCGGCCCATACGTATTGATACGATCCTCGGGCGTTTGCCGTTTACGGACATGGATGGCAGGCAGGTATGGAGGCGACACGCATGATCCACAAGAACTGGCAGGAACTTATCAAGCCGCAGCAGCTCGAGGTCAAACCGGGCTCCGATCCGTCGCGGGTTGCGACGGTCGTGGCCGAACCGCTGGAGCGCGGCTTTGGTCTGACGCTCGGCAACGCCGTGCGCCGCGTGCTGATGTCTTCGCTGCAAGGCGCCGCCATCACCTCGGTCCAGATCGACAACGTTTTGCACGAGTTTTCCTCGGTTGCCGGTGTGCGTGAAGACGTCACCGACATCGTGCTGAACCTCAAGGGCGTGGCCATCAAGATGGAAGTCGAAGGGCCCAAGCGTCTGTCGATTTCCGCCAAGGGTCCGGGCGTTGTCACCGCGGGCGACATTTCGGAATCGAACGGCATCACGATCCTGAACAAGGATCATGTGATCTGCCATCTCGACGAAGGCGCCGACGTGTTCATGGAACTCACCGTGAACACCGGCAAGGGCTATGTCTCGGCCGACAAGAACCGGCCCGAGGATGCGCCCATCGGCCTGATCCCGATCGACGCGATCTACTCGCCGGTCAAGAAGGTCAGCTACGAAGTGCAGCCGACCCGTGAGGGTCAGGTGCTGGACTATGACAAGCTGACGATGAAGATCGAAACCGACGGCTCGCTGACCCCGGATGACGCCGTGGCCTATGCTGCGCGCATTCTTCAGGATCAGCTGTCGATCTTCGTCAACTTCGATGAACCGGAATCGGCCAAGGCCGGCGAAATCGACACCGGGCTGGAGTTCAACCCGCTTCTGCTCAAGAAGGTTGACGAGTTGGAACTGTCGGTGCGTTCGGCGAACTGCCTCAAGAACGACAACATCGTCTATATCGGCGATCTGATCCAGAAAACCGAAGCCGAGATGCTGCGCACCCCGAACTTCGGCCGCAAGTCGCTCAACGAGATCAAGGAAGTCCTGGCCGGAATGGGCCTGCACCTTGGCATGGAAGTCGAGGACTGGCCACCAGAGAATATCGAGGACCTGGCCAAGCGTTTCGAAGATCAGTTCTGATCTTGCAGTTTGCGGGGGCGTCCTCTAGACGCCCCCGGACATATGCCGGTTCTGTACCGGGAAAGCCTGGGCAATCCTGCCCCAACGAAGCGCGCCGCACGCACGGCACGCAGGACAAAGCAAAAGACGTAAGGAGACCATCATGCGTCACGCCCGTGGCTACCGCCGCCTGAACCGCACCCATGAACACCGCAAGGCACTGTTTGCCAACATGGCGGGATCGCTGATCGAGCACGAGCAGATCAAGACGACCCTGCCCAAGGCGAAAGAACTGCGTCCGATCGTTGAAAAACTGATCACGCTGGCCAAACGCGGCGATCTGCACGCCCGCCGTCAGGCGTCGTCGCAGCTCAAGGAAGAGCGTCTGGTCGCGCGTCTGTTCGAGATCCTCGGCCCGCGCTACAAGGACCGTCAGGGTGGCTACATCCGCGTTCTGAAGGCCGGTTTCCGCTATGGCGACATGGCGCCGATGGCGATCATCGAATTCGTCGACCGTGATCCGTCGGCCAAAGGCGCTGCCGACCGCGCCCGCGTCGAGGCAGAGGAAGCGGCCGAGGACTGATCCTCGCCCATCTGACGGCCAAGGCCCGCCAATGGCGGGCCTTTTGCATTTCGGGCGCTTGCAGGCGCTGCGCCCGCCGCCCATATCAGAGGCCGGTCTAGCGGGAGGTTCCATGACTGTCATTCGCCTTGCTGTCCTGCTCGTCGCGTTGACGGCTGCGGCACCGTTGCCTGCCGAAACCCGCCCGCCGGTTTCACAGTCCGAGATCAGCCTGTCGTTCGCTCCGGTGGTCAAGGCCGCGGCACCGGCGGTGGTGAACATCTATGCAACGCGCGTCGTGGAAAGCCGGATCAGCCCCTTTGCCGGCGATCCGTTTTTTGACCGTTTGTTTCGTGATTTCGGCGCGACGCGGCCAGAGGTGCAGAACTCGCTTGGGTCCGGTGTCATCGTGTCGGCAGATGGGCTGGTCGTGTCGAACTATCATGTGGTCGATGCGGCGACGGAAATCACGGTCGTCCTGCAAGACCGCCGCGAATATCGGGCCGAGGTTATTCTGGCGGACAAGGTCAATGATCTTGCGGTGCTTCGTCTGGA
This sequence comes from Gemmobacter megaterium, assembly GCF_900156815.1. Classification (GTDB taxonomy): domain Bacteria; phylum Pseudomonadota; class Alphaproteobacteria; order Rhodobacterales; family Rhodobacteraceae; genus Wagnerdoeblera; species Wagnerdoeblera megaterium. The sequence goes on along the minus strand of NZ_FTOT01000002.1, from coordinate 827,165 downwards.
CGGCGCTGACCGTTTGCCGGTGCTGCCGTTTCGGGACAGCGATGGGGTCGAGGTGGGCGATCTGGTCCTTGCCATCGGCAATCCGTTCGGGATTGGCCAGACCGTGAGCATGGGGATCATTTCGGCGCTTGCGCGATCTTCTATCTCGGTCGGCGATGGGCACGGGTATTTTTTGCAAACCGATGCGGCCATCAACCCCGGTAATTCCGGCGGTGCGCTGGTGGATGCGGCGGGGCAACTGGTCGGTATCAATACCGCGATCCTGACCCAATCGGGCGGTTCGAACGGGGTGGGCTTTGCCATTCCTTCCAATCTTGTACGCGCCGTCGTGGCCCAGGCCCAGGCGGGGGCGACCCGGTTTCAACGTCCCTGGGCTGGGGTCAGCGGGCAGGGGGTCGATGGTGGGATGGCCGAGAGCTTGGGTCTGCCCGTGCCGGAAGGGGTGATCTTTTCCGAACTCCACCCGGAAAGCCCCTTTGCCACAGCCGGGCTGCGGCCTGGCGATGTGGTCGTGCGGCTGGATGGTGTGCCCGTGAACTCCCCGGCAGAGATGATCTTTCGCATGTCGGCTCGTGGTGTCGGTGCGACGCTGGAGGTGGACTATCTGCGTGACGGGGCCCCGCAGGTCGCATCCGTCAGCCTGATTGCCCCGCCTGACACTCCGGCGCGGGACACCCGCCGCATCGGGGCAGGAAGCGCCTTGGCCGGATTGCAGATCGCCCGGATCAATCCGGCGGTGATTGCCGAATATGACCTGCCGCTCCAGGCCGAAGGCGTGGTTGTGACCGGGGCCGAGGACTGGGCGGCGCAGGCGGGACTGCGCGTTGGCGATGTTCTTCTTGCCATCAACGGTGCGCGCGTGATGACGCCGGACGATACCGAGCGCGCCGCGACGGAACGGTCCCGCAACTGGGCCATCGACCTGATCCGGCAGGGGCAGCCGCTTCGCCTGCGGTTCCGTATCTGATGCCGCTCTGACGAACATGCCACCGGCGTGTTGGGCCTGATGCCCGCTCTGCGCGCTCTGGCCATCGCGTGCCATCGGGGGTAAGTACCTGCAACGTCCGATCCGGGGTCTCCGATGCCAGAGCTTTTCGCCTATACCGACGGAGCCTGCTCCGGCAATCCCGGTCCGGGTGGCTGGGGCGTATTGCTCGTTGCACGCGAGGGAGATGCCGTTCTCAAGGAACGGGAACTGGCGGGCGGCGAGGCGGATACCACCAACAACCGGATGGAGCTTCTGGCGGCGATCAACGCGCTGGAATCCCTGCAACGCCCGTCGGAGCTGACGATTGTCACCGACAGTGCCTATGTGAAGAATGGTGTCACCGGCTGGATTCACGGCTGGAAGCGGAACGGCTGGCGCACGGCCGACAAGAAGCCGGTCAAGAACGTGGATCTGTGGCAGCGGCTTGAGGCCGCACAGGCCCGCCATCAGGTGATCTGGAAGTGGATCAAGGGCCATGCCGGCCATGCCGAGAACGAACGCGCCGATGCATTGGCCCGCGCAGGCATGGCGCCGTTCAAGCCGGGCAAGGCACCATGACGCTGATCGGGCTTCTGGATCTGGCGGCGGTGTTTGTCTTTGCCTTGACGGGCGGGCTGGCGGCAAGCCGGGCGCAACTGGATGTGGTGGGGTTCATCTTCATCGCCAGCCTGACGGCGGTGGGTGGCGGAACCGTCCGTGACCTGTTGCTGGATCGCACCGTCCTTTGGGTGGCGGACCCGCGCTATCTGGGCCTGGCGACCTTGGCCGCATTGATCGTGTTCTTCACCGCGCATCTGCTGGAAAGCCGTATCAAGGCGCTGACATGGCTGGATGCGCTTGCGCTGGCGGTTGCCGTGCCGGCCGGTGTGGGTATTGCGCTGAACCAGGGACAGCCCTGGCCCATCGTGCTGGTGGCCGGCGTGGTCACAGGCGCCATGGGTGGCCTGATGCGCGACGTGGTCTGCAACGAGGTGCCGCTGGTATTGAAGAAGGGCGAGTTGTACGCGACCTGCGCCCTTGCGGGTGGCGCCGCGGCGTTGTTCGCCTTGCAGGCGGGCGGCGGGCAGGTCGTTGCCCTGCTGGTCTGCGCCGGGGTCACATTCGCCTTGCGCGCAGGATCATTGGCATTCGGCTGGAGCCTTCCGGCCTATCGCCCCCGCCCGCCGCGCGTCTGACCCCTTTTCAGTCGCGCATCCGGCGCTATGCTGGTGCCATGGCCCGCCCCCGCAGTGTTCCCGATGCCACAGTCCACGATGCCGTGCTGTCCCTGATTCGCAGCAAGGGCGAAAAGGCGGTGACGTTTTCGGCGGTTGCTGCACGCGCGGGGCTTGCGGCCTCGTCCCTGGCAGAGCGGCACGGCAGCGTGGCGGGCATGATCTCCGATACCTATGCCGGTGTCTGGAGCCGGATCGAGAGCGCGACAGAGGCAGCGGTTGCCGGTGCAGCGCAGGGTCCGAAGGGGGCTGTCGTCTTGCTGAAGTCGCTGGGTGGGTTGGGCCTGCCCCCGGTTGGTGCCGATCCAGAGCGCGCGATGATATGGCGCAGCCGGATCGAGGCGGAACTGGCGCTGCGCCTTGGCGGTGGATCGCGGGGCCGCGAGTCGGCCGCAGTGCTGTTTGCCTTCTGGCAGGGGCAACAGATGTGGCAGCTTGCCGGCGCCAAGACGGCCCGGTTGAAAGATGTGGTCCGGCGCCTGTCGGGGTAGGGCGATGTTGATGCGGATCAAGGCGCGATGCTTCGTGCCGGTGCAGCTTGGCGGCGAAACGCACAGTGCAAGGACGCTTCCATGACCCGCCTGATGATGATGATCTTCTCCATGGTGGCCACCACGCTTATGGGAATTGGCGTGGTGGTCGCGCTGACCACGGGATACGACACGCTGCAACCCATTCTGATCGCGGCGGCGGTCGGGTTCGTGCTGGCCATTCCGGTTTCATGGGCGATTGCGCGCCAGATGGCGGACTAGCGGCGGCTGGCCAACGCCACCCCGGCGAGAACGAGTCCCGAGGCGAGTATCACGCCAGGCGCTGGCAGTTCGGCCAGCAGCAGTGCCCCGCCTGCCATGGCGATGACGGGCACGGACAGCTGCGCCACGGCGGCGCGCGCGGCGCCCAGGCGTGGGACAACGGCGAACCATAGCGCATATCCAAGGCCAGAGGCGACCGCGCCGGATGCCATGGCGAATGCGACCCCCGTCAGATTGGCCTGCAACGGCATGAGCGCCAGCGGGATCAGCACCAGTGGAAGCGCCAAGGCAAAATTCGCCGCCGTCGCAGCCAGCGGGTCGGCACCCGCGCGGCCAGAGAGGGAATAGATCCCCCAGCCGATGCCCGCGACCACCATCGCCAGCGCCGGTGACAGCGCCGGTATGGCGCCGGTGCCGGGCAGCAGCAGCGCGGCAAGCCCGGCCAGTGACACGGTTGCCCCAAGCCAGCGTCGGCGTGGCAGCGTTTCGCCTGCGATCACGGCGCCTGCGAACATGGTGATCTGCACCGTGCCGAACAGAATCAACGCGCCCGGTCCGGCCTCCAGCCCAAGATAGGCCGCGGAAAAGCCCAGCATATAGGCCGTCAGCGCCAGTACCGGGACCAGCCGTCCGCGCCATGGCAGCGTCTTGCCTTGGGATCGCGCCAGTACCAGCAGGACGGCCGCCCCGGTTGCCACCCGAATGGCCGCAAAGGTGAAGGCGTCGATATGACCCGCCCCGACCGCTGCGCGGTTCAGCAACGAGTTTCCGGCAAAGGCGACCATGGCAAGCGCGGTCAGCAGGAACAGGCGCATTCAGAACCGGCCTGGTCGTAGCGGTTCAAGCGTCCGGTCCGGGTGTCGCCCTGCCACGATGGCCTCGATGAGCTGCGCTGTCACCGGGGCGAGCGTCAGGCCGATGTGGCCATGTCCATAGGCGTGAATCACCTCCGGCCCTGCCTTGGATGGCCCGATCACCGGCAAACTGTCGGGCAGCGACGGTCGGAACCCCATCCAACTGCGCGACGGGGCGCCAAGGCCGGGAAAGTACATCTGCGCGCCGTCTTGCAGTCGCGCGATCCGGTGGGCCGACGGGGGCGCATCCAGCCCGCCAAGCTCGACCGTGCCGGCCACACGCAGCCGCCCCGCCATCGGGCACAGGTAGAATCCACGCGATGTGGGGCAGCAGGGCCGGGTCAGCAGCGGTTCGGCCATGTCCCATTCCAAATGATAGCCGCGCTCGGTGTCCAGCGGCACACGATCCCCCGCCTGCACGGCAAGATCGCGCGAATGGGCACCTGCGGCGATCACCACCCGCCGTGCGGTCAGATGCAGTCCTGGCCCCGAGAGGTGCACACCATCCGGGCCGCGAACCAGCCGCTCGGCCCGCGCCCTGAAATGTGGCACACCCGCTGCGGCCACGGTTTGCGCCAGATGCGCGACCATCTGGCCTGGATCGGACAGGAACAGCGCATTGCGAAAGAATGCCCCGCCCGCAGCCGGGGGAAGGCCGGGTTCCAGCACCGCCAGTTCTGCCGAATCGATCAGATCGACAGAGACGCCAAGCCGCCGCCGGGTCTCCATATCGGCCTTGGCGGCTTTCAGCGCCGCCTGGGTTTCATACACATAGATCGCGCCTTGCGGCCGCAAGATTGCGGTGCCGCCGATTTCCGCTGCCAGTTCGGCCCACAGCGGGCCGGCATCCGCGACCAATGCCGCGATGCGCGCCGCATTGGTGGCGGCCTGGCGGGGCAGGGATTGCCAGGCAAAGCGCGCAAGCCAGGGTGTCAGCGACAGGATCGCCGCCTTGCGGATCGCCAGGGGCGAATTCTTGTCGAACAGCAGCGCTGGAAGGTTGCGCAGCACGTCAGGGGTGCCGACCGGCATGACCGCATAGTCGGCAATCGTGCCGGCATTGCCATAGGATGCGCCCATTCCGGGTGTGGCCGGGTCGACCAGAACCACCTCGTGCCCGGCGCGGGCCAGTCGCAGCGCGCAGGTCAGGCCGATGACACCTGCGCCAACCACCGCGATCTCTGCCGCCAGCGGCTTATCCATGCGATGCCCTCAGCAGTCCGTTTGCAAGCAGCATGGCCATCATGGCCGCCGTCGCCAGGCCAAGCTGGCGACGGTCCTTGGTATAATCGGGGTGGCGCAGAAAGGCGGCAAAGGACTCTAATGTCGCGGACAGACCCGGAAAGGCGTGTCCCGTGCGTTCGACGGCCCGTGCGCGCAGCCGGAACAGGCTGCGATAGGCCAGCCATGTCCAGATGACAAAGACCACCGCCTGCACTGCCAACATCCCGGCCCAGAGCATTACCTGGCCCAGTCGGGCACGGCTTGGGCCGCAATCACCTTGCCGCGACATTCGCCAAAGCCGACGCGATAGCCATCGCCCTGACAATGCCCGCGCATGATGATCGTATCGCCATCCGCGATGAAACTGCGCGTGTCCTCCCCGGCGATGGAAACGGGTTCCTTGCCGCCCCATGACAGTTCCAGCAAACTGCCGCGACTGTCTTTTGACGGGCCAGAGATGGTGCCCGACCCCAGCAGGTCGCCGACATTCATCGGGCAGCCGCTACTGGCATGATGCGCCAGTTGCTGGGGCGCCGAATAGTACATTTCGGCATAGCTGGTGCGGGCGATGACGGTTTCTGTCTTGCCTTCGGGCGCCAAAGCCACCTCCAGCGCAATGTCATACAGCAGGGGGCCGGGCTCGCGCAGATAGGGCAACAGCGGCACCTCGCGCTCGGGGGTTGTGGTGCGGAACGGGTCCAGCGCGGCCCTCATCACGATCCACGGCGAGATTGTGGTTGCCGTCGCCTTGGCCTGAAACGGCCCAAGCGGAACATATTCCCACGCCTGGATGTCGCGCGCCGACCAGTCGTTCAGGATTACATAGCCGAATATCATATCATCGGCCTGGGCAACCGAAATCATCCCGTCCGAGGCGGTGCCGACGACCGCCCCCATTTCCAGCTCGAAATCGAACCGTTGCGAGGCGCCGAATACCGGGGCATCGGATCCGGGTGGCTTCAATTGCCCCAAGGGGCGGCGCACATGGGTGCCTGACACGACAACCGACGAGGCCCGTCCGTTATAGCCAATCGGAATATGCAGCCAATTCGGGGGCAGGGCGTTGTCCGGGTCGCGGAACATCGAGCCTACGTTGAAGGCGTGATGCCGCCCTGCATAGAAATCGGTATACTCCGAAACCAGAAACGGCATATGCATTTTGCTGCCATGCTGGGGCACCAGAAACGGTTCCACCTGCGACTTCACTTCCGAGCCTTCGGTCAGAAAGCCCAGCAGCAGGATCCGCATCCGCGCCCAGGCTTGCGGGCCCAACTCCATGACTTCGTTCCAGAACGGCACATCAAGCACCGGCTCGTCGGCCAGGCGCAGCAGGCCCGATTCCTCCATGGCGGCAACGTCGAGAATCATGTCGCCAATTGCCACGCCACAGCGCGGGTCATCCCCATCTCTGGAAAAGACGCCACAGGGCAGGTTGTTCAGCGGAAAGTCTGTGGTGGGAGTGTTGGCGCTTTCGACCCAAGAGCGCATCAGGGGCATCGGCTATCCTTACTTGGTTCAGGTTTTCCCTATTGTGGCGGTCGCGGGCGGTCGCGGCAAGGCAGTTTGAGAAAGACCACCTCTTGCGCGACTACCCGCTTTGACGCAGCTTTCAAAGGGCCAAGAGTTCCGACGCGCTGCCAGGCGACGATTGCGGCGGAACATGCGGCCAAAGTCAATTTCCCCCATGCCGCATGCGACGGAGGCCGTCGCGTGCCCGATTTGCGTTTTTCTCCTATAAGTAGAATTGTGCTGAAATAATTATTCTTATGGGGGAATTTTTAGTATTTGAAAGTCCCGCATTGGTTGCTAGGCTTTGCGGACTGCCACTTCATGACACTGGGGGAATCAAGTGTTCAACACTCTCAAGATCAAAGACTATGCTGCGGCTTCGGTGGATTCCGGGCTGGATATGCTGGCGGGCGACGCTGTCGAGATGTTCTCGTCCGCCTCCATCACCGCCGGGTTCGACCTGATGTCGGGCCATGCCGTCGAAATGTTCTCCTCTGCCTCGTCGCCGGTCGCCTTTGCGATGGACGGTGGTCATGCGGTGGAAATGTTCTCGTCCGCCTCTGCGCCGGTCAGCCATGGAATGACGGGCGGCAACGCTGTCGAGATGTTCTCGTCGGCATCGTCCCCGTCGATCGCGCGCGATATCGACCGTGGCGATGCGGTGCAGATGTTCTCGTCGGCATCGGACCGCTGAACAGACCGACCGGGGCTGCGGGTGGCCTGCCAGCCACCCGCGCCCTGACGCTGGCTGGTCCGGGTGCGCCTGGGCAGGCCGATTTCTCGCCGACGGTCCTGGGGGGATCATGTCGAATATCCTGACTTTGCCGGACATGCGCCGGCGCCGGTTGCCGGTCGCGGCACCAGAGCGTTTGGTGGAACTGTTCGCACAGCACCGGCACGGCCCCGGTGATGTCCGCTGGCTGAAAGAGAATGCCGAGGTTCTGCGCCTGCTGGTTGCCACGGGTCAGGGGCTGGATCCTGACCTGCTGCACAGGGTTCATGGCCAGACCGCCCGCGAATTGCCGGCGCGTCTGGGGTTCTTCCCGCAATACTATCGGTTCTTTCTTTCAATAGCCCTGGACCTCAATGCGTTGGGGCTGACGGATCTCGATGCGGAGGCCCTGGTCGCGCGGGCAATGTCGGACGGCCTGCCCGAAGCCGAGATGTCAGACCTGCAACGGGCCGAGGCGCGGTTGTTCGCGCAGCGGGTCGGGCTTGCCGGTCCTGATGACGGTTTGACAGAGCGGCTGCTGCGGTTTGCCGCGCGTTCGGCAACCTTTGCGCTGCCGAACAAAAAGGCCGCTTACGAACTGACCCACATTGCCTTCTACCTGTCGGACTATGGCCTGCACCCCTTTGATGGGGCCGAGGCGATGCGCGAGAGCCTGCAATACGCAGGTCTCGTCGCCTGGTTGGAGCAGAACACCGATCTGCTGGCCGAAGTCTGTCTGGCGATGCTGTTTTGCGGTCTGGCGGTGCCCGAGCTGTGGGCGCGTGGGGTCGCAGAGGATCTGGCGGCCTTTCATGTCGGTCCGGCCGGGGCTGCGGCGGGATCCGACGATTATCATGCCTGGTTGATGGCGGCATGGTCTGCGACGGCCGCCGGTGGGCGACCGCTGGACCGGATGTTGCCCGGAGGGGCGCTTGGCTTTGTCGCGCCGCGTCGAGTGTCGGCGCTTGGCGAGGTGTCGTCCGTCCTGATGGAGCTCGATGCGGCGCGCAGTGCGGACTGGTCGGTGATGCGCCGCCGGATCGCGGCGCGGCTGTCGGCCCCTGCGCTGGATGTTCTGGACAGTGCCGCCGCCTCTACCCCTGCCTTCGAGACGTTTTTTGCCCGCTTTGCGCGGGTTGACCGGAAAGGACGTGCCGCATGAACCGCCGCAACTGGGATATCGCCGTTGTTGTCGGGGTAGGACTGGTATTGTCCACCACGCTGGTATCAGCTGCGGCGGATGGGTTGACCAAGCATCTGACCGGAAGCTTTGCGCCGCCACAGATGTATTTCTTCTGCGGCCTTGTGGTTGCGGGCATGAGCCTGTTCATGAACCGGGCGACCCCGGCACTGGGGCCGACCGGCCGACTGGCAACCCGGCATGGCTGGCTGCTGGCCCTGCGATCGGCATTGGTGCTTGTGTCGGTCGTCTCCTACTACCATGCATTTGCCCGCCTGCCGCTGGCCGAGGTTTTTGTGTTCATCGGCATGATGCCGTTGCTGGCCGCCATTCTGTCGCGCCCGGTTCTGGGCGAGGCGGTGGCGCCTGCGGCCTGGGTTGCGTTGGGGGCCGGGGCCTTCGGTGTATTGTTTCTGTTCCCGCAAGGGCTGGCCGGGATTGGCTGGGGCCATCTGGCCGCCGCGTCGGGGGTCGGGTCGGGCACGCTGTCGCTGGTGCTGATGCGCCGGATGACGAAATCCGAACCGAACACGCTGGCGCAGGTGTTCTGGCCCCATGCCGCCATGGTGGCGGTGATGGGCGGCGCGCTGCCCTTTGTCTGGCAGCCGATGTCGCTGGCCGATGTAGGATTGGTCGCGGCCTATTCGGTTGCGGTGTTTGCCGCCCGCTGGCTGATGGTTCCCGCGCTGGCCCGGCTGAAAGCCCATGTCGCGATGATGCTGATGAACCTGCAATTCGTTTGGATGGTGGTGATCGGCCGCATCGCATTTGGCGAGGTGCCCGAAGCCGGCACCTTCGTGGGGGCCGCCTGCATCATCGGCGCCGGATGCTTCCTGGTGATGGAACAGGCGCGTGTCCGGGGCGAACTGCCCGCCCGTCGCCCGGTTCCAGGGCCTGTCACCCCGTCGGAGCCGCGGCTGATCCCGGCCGAATGATCGCTGGTCGGGGAGTGGACGCGCCCCGACCGCAGCGGTATGACAGGGAAAACCCCGTGGTGGTCCCATGTCCAATCCCGATCTGATCGCAGGCGTGCCCGCCGACCGGCTGGCGCGCATTTCCCTGCGCGAGGCCCGGCGGTATGCCGCCTCGCGCCCGCGCAGCTTCAAGGTGCTGCAAAAGGACGCCGGGCCATTTCTGGGCCGTGTGCCGATGCACTGGATGAAGGACTGGCCCATGCCGTTCCCGTTGGTGGTCGCGCGGGCTGCGGGTGCGCGGCTGGAGGACATCGACGGCTACGGGATCGACGATTTCTGTCTGGGCGATACAGGCAGCATGTTCGGCCACTCTCCTGCCCCTGTGGCCAAGGCGATCCGGCGGCAGGCGGGGCGCGGGCTCACCTATATGCTGCCGACCGAAGAGGCGCTGGCAGTGGGTCATCTGCTGGTCGAGCGGTTTGGCAATTTCCGCTGGCAGATCGCCACCACGGCAACCGACGCCAACCGCTTTGCCCTGCGGGTCGCCCGCGCGGTAACGGGGCGGCGCAAGGTTTTGGTGTTCAACGGCTGCTATCATGGCACGGTTGACGATGCGATGGTGGTGCACGACCAGGGCCGCACGCTCAACCGGCCGGGGCTGGTGGGGCAGGTCGCGGATCTGTCCGATGTCGCGGTCTGTGTCGAGTTCAACGATATCGCTGCGGTCGAGGCTGCGCTGGCAACCGGAGAGATTGCCGCCGTTCTGACAGAGCCGGTGATGACCAATTCCTGCATGGTGCTGCCGCAAGCGGGGTTCCACGATGGCCTGCGCACCCTGACCCGCCGCCATGGTGCATTGCTGATCATCGACGAGACGCATACGATTTCCAGCGGTCTGGGCGGCTATGCCCGCGTTCATTCCTTGTCGCCCGACATCCTTGTCGTCGGAAAATGCGTGGCTGGCGGGATGCCGACCGCCGTCTGGGGCGTGACCGAGGAAGTCGCGGGGCGTCTGGCGGCCTATGATGAAACCCGCGGTCCGGGCCATTCGGGCATGGGGACCACGCTTTCGGCCAATCCGATGCAATTCGCTTGTCTGCGTGCCACGCTGGACAAGGTGATGACGCCCAAAGCCTATGGCCGGATGGAAAAGGGGGCCGAACGCCTGCAAAACGGGTTGGCGGATGTGATCGCAAGGTACAAGGCGCCCTGGCATGTGGTCCGGGTCGGTGCGCGGGTCGAATTCATCTGCGCCCCCGGCCCCTTGCGCAACGGTGCCGAGGCGGCTGCGGCCCACCAGCCCCGGCTGGAAGGCGCGATTCACACCATGTTGCTGAATCGTGGCTGCCTGATCGCGCCGTTCCACAACATGATGCTTGTCAGTCCTGCGACGAAGAAGGCGCAGATTGATCGCCTGATCGCCGCCTTTGACGAAGCCCTCTCAGACCTTTTCGCGTGAGATCATGACCACATCCCCCTCTGGTTCCTCTGTTGCCGAAGCCGAGGCATTTCTGGCGGCCAATCCCGATATCGAAGCCGTCGACATCGTTCTGCACGATGCCAACGGCATCGGGCGCGGCAAGATCATCCGGCGGCATGAGCTGGTGCCGTTCTATCGCAACGGGCGGCATCTGCCGATTTCGATCCTGGGCCTGGATATCTGTGGCGAGGATGTGCACGAAACCGGCCTGATCTGGGACCAGGGCGATGGCGACCTGCGCGCCTGGCCGATTCCCGACACGCTGAAACGGCTGCATGGCACCTGCCCGGCGCGGGCCGAGGTGTTCATGTCGATGTACACGCTGGATGGGCTGCCCATGGGGTCCGATCCGCGCCATGCGCTCGCGCGCAACCTGGCCAAGATGGAGGCGGATGGCCTGCATCCCGCCGGGGCGTTCGAGCTGGAGTTCTTTCTGCTGGCCAATGACCGCGATGCAAGCGGCAGGGTGCAGCCCGCCCATGCCGTGCTGGACGGCCGGCCGTCGTCCAAGACCGAAGTGTATTCGGTAGACCATCTGCATGGAATGCAACCGCTGTTCTCCGACATCTATGCGGCGGCCGATCTGGCGGGGATCAAGGCCGAGACGATGATTTCGGAATATGCACCGGGCCAGTACGAGTTGACGCTGCATTACCGCACCAATGTGCTGGAGGCGGCCGATGATCTGATGCGGCTGAAGCGTATCGTGCGGATGCAGGCGCGGCGGCATGGCGTGACGGCCTGTTTCATGGCCAAGCCGGTTGAACACTATGCCGGGTCGGGAATGCATTTCCATGTGTCGCTGCAATCGCCCGCTGGCGACAATCTGTTGATGGAGGAGGCGCCGGGGCAGTGGTCCCCGCTGATCCTGAATGCACTGGGTGGCCTGATCGAGACGATGGCCGAATCGATGCTGGTGTTTGCCCCCCACGCCAACAGCTGGCGCCGCTTTGCCGCGCAAAGCTATGCGCCGGTCAGCCCGACCTGGGGGGTGAACAACCGTTCGGTCGCGTTGCGCATCCCGGCTGGTGACATCAGGGCGCGGCGGATCGAACATCGCCCGGCAGGGGTTGATGCCAACCCCTATCTGGTTGGCGCCACGGTTCTGGCCGGTATTCGGCATGGCCTGACCCACAAGGTGGATCCCGGTCCTGAAACCACGGGCAACGGCTATGATGTGCCGGGATCGGACCGCATTCCGCGTGACTGGCGCGAGGCGATCCGGGCCGCAGAGGGATCGGCGTTCCTGAAACATGCGCTGGGCGAGGAGATGCACCGCACCTTCTGTGCCATCAAGGCGGCAGAATACGCCCGTGTTGCGCGCACGATTCCGGATGTGGATTACGATCTGTATCTGCATACCGTCTGATATGGGCGAAGAAAAAAGCCCGCCGGCTTCCCGGCGGGCTGCGTCCAGTCCGGCCATCCGCACGGATAGGGGAGGTGGCGGATCGGCTGGCGCCTGTCAGGCGTGGTGGACAAGCTTGTGATGCAGGTAATGTGACAGACCTTCGGGGCCACCCTCGTAGCCGTAGCCGCTGTCCTTGACCCCGCCGAACGGTGCCTCGATCTGAGACACGGCAAAGTTGTTGATCGCCAGCATCCCGACCTCCAGCCGGTTGGCAATGGCGACGGCGCGGGTCTGGCTGTCGGTGAAGGCATAGCCCGCCAGCCCGACCGATACGCTGTTGGCCTTGGCCAATGCCTCGTCCAGATCGGCGACACGGTTGACGATGGCGATGGGGCCGAACGGCTCGGACGACATGATCATGGCGTCATCGGGGACGCCGGCCAGGACGGTCGGCTCGAACATATAGCCACGGTTGCCGATGCGCGCCCCCCCGGTCATCAGCTTGGCGCCGCGCTGAATGGCATCGGCCACCAGTTCCTCCATTGCGGTGATGCGCCGGCCATTGGCCAGTGGCCCCATGTCCATCCCCGGCTGGGTGCCATCGCCCACCTTGAGCGCGGCCATGCCTTCGGTAAAGGCCGACAGAAAGCGGTCATGCACGGCATCCTGCACAAAAAACCGGGTCGGCGAGGTGCAGACCTGACCCGAGTTCCGGCTTTTGCCCAGCACCGAGGCGGCTGCGGCCTTGACCGGATCGGCGTCGTCCATCACCAGCACCGGGGCATGGCCGCCAAGTTCCAGCGTGCAGGGCTTCATATGGCGCCCGGCCTGTTCGGCCAGCAGCTTTCCGACAGGGACCGATCCGGTGAAGCTGACCTTGCGGATCACGGGCGAGGCGATCAGCGCCGAGGAGATCTCTGCCGCGTTGCCGAAGACCAGGTTCAGCACACCATCCGGCAGACCCGCCTGGGCAAAGGCATCGGCAATAGCCACGGTAATGGCCGGGGTTTCTTCGGCAGGCTTCAGCACAACGGTACACCCTGCGGCCAGCGCGGGGCCGATCTTGCGCACGGCCAGCAAGGCGGGAAAGTTCCACGGCGTCAGCGCGGCAACCGGGCCGATGGGTTCGGGCACCGTGATCTGCCGTGCACCGGGGGTGCGGCCAGGCATCACACGACCATCAATGCGCAAGGCGGCACCAGCAAACCAGTCCAGCGCCTCGGCCGAGATCTGGATTTCGACCAGCGCCTGTGCCAGCGGTTTACCCTGCTCCAGCGTCAGCGTCAGGGCAAGCTCCTGCGCCTTGTCCCGCATCAGGGCCGCGGCGCGATGCAGGATGGCCGAGCGTTGCTGAACCGGGCTGAATCGCCATGTTTCGAACGCGGCGGCGCTGGAGGTCAGCGCAGCCTGCACCTGTTCGGGCGAGGCGGCGACCCCTTGGCCAATGACCTGTTCGTTCGCGGGATTGAGAATGTCGAAGCTGCGCCCGCCCGTCAGTGGCTTGCCGTCGATCCGGCCCATGATTGTCGTGGTGTCGGCGCCATATGGCGTGGCCCAATCGCCTGATGCAGAAGTTGTCATCGGTTCCTCCCGGTTTGAGGTTGTCTAGCAACGGGCCGGGAAATGGTCAAACCGTTTAGGCGGTCGCGCGGGGATCATCCTGTTGCGTCTGAATCCAGGGTGGGCCGCCGTGGGCGGGGCGTTTGCAATGCGATGGGCTATGGCTGCGTCGGGGGCGCCGCAACATCCTTGTGGATGATGACATCCGCCTGGGGATAAGCGTCGAGGATGGCGGCGCGCAGCCCTGCGCCAATGTCATGCGCCTCGCGCAGCGATTGGTCGCCGTCCAGTTCGATATGAAGGTTCACAAACACCCGGCTGCCTGCTGTGCGCGATTTCAGATCGTGCCAGCCCCTGACGCCGGGCCAGGACTCGGTAATTCGGGCGATGCCCCTCAGGATCTCGGGGTCGGCGCGGCGATCCATCAGGGCATCCCATGCCCCGCGCCCGATGGTCCATGCGCCACGTGCCAATACCAGCGCCGCGATCAGGGCAACCGCAGCGTCCAGTTGCCACAGGCCCCAGAGCCGCGAGGCGATCAGTGCCGCGATCGCGCCCATGGCGGGCAACAGGTCTGCCAGATAGTGCAGGCGATCCGCCGCGATCACCCGGTTCCCTGTCCGTTTGGCGACATGGCCCTGCCACAGCACCAGACCGGCCGTCAGCGCCATCGAGATCACCATGGCGACGATGCCTGCCCCCTCGCGGGCCAGTTCGGGCGGTGCTTCGGCCATCAGGCGGGATACTGCGGACACCACCAGACCAACGGCCGCCGCCGTCAGAAACAGCGACTGGACAAAGGCTGTGAGATCCTCTGCCGATGTATGGCCGAACGCATGGTCTTCGTCCGGCGGTCTTGCGGCATAGCGCACGGCCAGCATGGCGCCCAGCGACATGATGAGATCCATGGTCGAATCCGCCAGAGACGCCGCAATCGACAATGCGCCTGTGACCCAGAGCGCCCAGATCTTGACCGCTATCAGGGCAAGGGCGACGCCAACCGAGGCACGGGCAGCGGACAGGTTGAGCCGAAGCGATTCAGTGTCGGGCATGGGCGGATCTCTGGCAAAAAGGGGCCTGTCATGCCACCTGATTCCATCATGGGCAAGGATCAGTCGAAGACTTCGCCGGGTTCAACGCCCCATACGGCTGTTTTCGGCACCCATCCGCGCGTTCCGTCCGCCGAAATGCGGCACCAGTCCGGCTGACATTGCAGCAGACGCGCGACAACCCCGCCCTGGGCGCGGGCGACAACGGCGGCGCCGGCATCGGGGCTTGCACGCAGGTCCGCCACCTCATCTGTCACGATTGCGGTGCGCGACGGCGACAGCAGGGCATAGTGCATCCAGCCGCCCGCCCCTTCGGCATCTTCGACGCGGCGCCAGTTTTCATATTCCGCTGTTACCCGCAGCGGCAGGCCCGGACGCTTGTACACCCAGTCGACACGATGGTCCTGCCCCGGTCCGCGCCGGGCGCGTGCCTCGGCGCCCTTGACCGAAACGTAGCGCGGCAAGGGGCGCCGCGTGACGCAGCCAAATCCTGGCGGACAATCCCTGGCGCCTGCCTGGGTGTTTGCGGGTTGGGCGGCGCTGCCGTCCTCGGCCATCTGCGCGGTTGCGCCACCGGGCCAGGCCAGTGCCGCGGCCGCAAGTCCCAGCGCAAAGATCGCCTGACGCATCGGTTCTGCCTGTCATTGCGGCGCTGGGGCGCCGACGCCTCGGGGATCGCGCGGTCTTTTTGCCGCGTCGTGGCTGTTGTCGGTGCCGGGGTGCTTGTGCCCGGCCCGCGCTTGCGCCACCTTGCCACCACAGGCAGCGGTTTGGAAGTGCAGGGAGGTATAACATGCCCGCGAAAAGGCTGAGTGTTGTCGTGACGCGACGGTTGCCCGAGGCGGTAGAGACCCGGATGACCGAACTGTTCGACGTCACCTTGCGCGACCCGGACACACGGATGAGCCGCGATGAACTGGCGGCGGCGATGCGTGCCGCCGATGTGCTGGTGCCCTGTGTGACCGATCAGATCGACGCGAATCTGCTGGCCCAGGCGGGCGACCGGCTGCGGCTGATCGCCAATTATGGTGCAGGGGTCGATCATATCGACGTGGCGACGGCACGTCAGCGGGGCATTCTGGTATCGAACACGCCAGGGGTCTTGTCGGACGATACCGCCGACATGGCCATGGCGCTGATCCTTGCGGTGCTGCGCAAGATGCCCGAGGGGATTTCCGAGATGATGGGCGGAAACTGGCAGGGCTGGTCGCCGATGGCGCATCTGGGCCGCCGTGTCGGGGGGCGTCGCCTGGGGATTCTGGGCATGGGCCGGATCGGGCTGGCCGTGGCGCGCCGGGCACAGGCTTTCGGGATGCAGATCCACTATCACAACCGTCGCCGCTTGCGCCCCGAGGTCGAGGCAGAGGTCGAGGCAACCTATTGGGAAAGCCTGGATCAGATGCTGGCGCGGGTCGATGTGCTGTCGATCAACTGTCCGCATACGCCCTCGACCTTCCATCTGCTCAATGCGCGGCGGCTGAAGCTGATGAAACCTTCGGCCGTCATCGTGAACACGTCGCGTGGCGAGGTCATCGACGAGAATGCACTGGTCCGCGCCCTGAAGGGCGGCGAACTGGCTGGCGCCGGTCTGGATGTCTATGAGCATGGCGTCGAGATCAATCCCACCTTGCGCGAACTGCCAAGCGTGGTGCTGTTGCCGCATATGGGCTCGGCGACCATCGAGGGGCGGGTCGAGATGGGCGAAAAGGTCATCCTGAACATCAAGACCTTTGCCGATGGCCACCGCCCGCCGGATCAGGTGGTTCCGGGCCTGCTGTAGGCAAGGCGGCGCCCCCTGCAAGGGGCGCGGGCACCTTCTGATCCCCTGGCGCGTGCCCTACGGCGTTGCACCTTGGCCATTCATGGCGGTTTGTCCTGCCAACCCCCTTGTGCCGCGCGGGATTCCGGGTAGTTTCGTGGCCCCGGGGGCTGCCGCCCCGGCGGGCAAGAACAGGGGGTTCGTATGAAGTTCAGCATCGAGCGCGCGACGCTTTTGAAAGCCGTGGCGCAGGCCCAGTCGGTGGTCGAGCGGCGGAACACGATTCCCATTCTGGCCAACGTTCTGGTCGAGGCGGAAGGGGCCGGCGTATCGTTCCGTGCCACCGATCTGGATATCGAGGTGGTGGACAAGGCTGTGGCCCAGGTCGAACGCGCCGGCGCCACCACGGTTTCCGCCGTCATGCTGCACGAGATCGTGCGCAAGCTGCCCGATGGCGCGCTGGTCACGCTGACGGACGAGGCGGCAAGCGGGCGGCTGCTGATCGAGGCGGGCCGGTCAACCTTCAACCTGGCCACCTTGCCGCGAGAGGATTTTCCGGTGATGGCCTCGTCGGAATATGCCTCGAACTTCTCGGCCCCGGCGCCCGTCCTGCGGCGGCTGTTCGACAAGGCGAAATTCGCCATTTCGACCGAAGAAACCCGGTACTATCTGAACGGCGTCTATATGCACACCGCGACGGGCGACGAGGGGCCTGTGCTGCGCTGTGTGGCGACCGATGGCCACCGGCTGGCGCGTATCGATGCGCCCTTGCCGGAAGGGGCTGGCGGAATGCCCGGTGTGATCGTGCCGCGCAAGACCGTTGGCGAGTTGCGCAAACTGCTGGATGATGACGATGCGCAGATCGCCGTCTCGGTCTCGGAGACCAAGGTGCGCTTTGCGACGCCGACCATCACGCTGACTTCCAAGGTGATCGACGGCACATTCCCCGACTATTCCCGCGTGATCCCGGTGGGCAACACCCGGCGGCTGGAAGTGGACGCCGGCGATTTCGCCAAGGCCGTGGACAGGGTGGCCACCGTTTCGTCCGAGCGCAGCCGCGCCGTGAAGCTGAGCCTGGACGAAGACCGTCTGGTCCTGTCGGTGAACGCGCCGGATTCGGGCGCCGCCGAGGAGGAACTGGTCGTGGCCTATGGCGACGAGCGGCTGGAAATCGGTTTCAACGCCAAATATCTGCTGGAAATCGCCAGTCAGGTGGACCGCGAGAATGCCGTGTTCCTGTTCAACTCGTCGGGGGATCCGACCCTGATGCGCGAAGGCAATGATACGTCGGCGGTCTATGTCGTCATGCCGATGCGCGTGTGACGCAGGGCGCAGCGGGGGCTGTCTGCCCCTGTACCCCCGAGGATATCTGGATCAAGGCGAAGTAGCGCGATGCTGTCGGATCTGCGTCTGGCCCTGTTCCGCAGCCACAAGGCATTGCGGCTGACGTTCGACGGGCGGCCCGTGGCGATATGGGGGCCGAACGGGGCAGGCAAGACCAATATCCTCGAAGCGGTTTCTTTGCTGTCGCCGGGCCGGGGTTTGCGCCGGGCTGCCGCAGAGGATGTCGGCCGGCGCCCCGACGCGGCAGGCTGGAAAGTGGCCGCGGTGCTGGACGGGCGCGAAGTCGAGACCTGGGCCGAAGGGGCGGGGCGTCAGGTGCGGATCGACGGCAAAGGCGCGACCCAGACCGCCATGGGCGCGCTGGCCAGGGTCGTCTGGCTGGTGCCCGCCATGGACCGGCTGTGGATCGAGGCACCCGAGGGGCGGCGGCGTTTTCTGGACCGGCTCGTGCTGAGCTTGCAGTCCGATCATGCCGAAGCGACCCTGGACTATGAGCGCGCAATGCGCGAGCGGAACCGCCTGCTGAAAGAGCAGGTGCAGGATCCGGCCTGGTACGGCGTGATCGAGGCGCGCATGGCAGATGCGGGGGGGCGGATCACTGCGGCCCGTCGCTCGGTGGTGGCGCGGTTGCAGGCGGCGCAGGTGGACGGTGCCTTTCCCGCCGCGACGCTGGAGCTGGAACCGGGCGAGGGAACTGGGGATCTGGCGGCTGCGTTGGCAGAGGGGCGGCGGCGCGACATGGCCGCCGGGCGGACGCTGGCCGGTCCGCATCGCGCCGATCTGCGGGCGGTCTGGGCCGCCAAGGACATGCCTGCGGCGCTTTGTTCAACCGGCGAGCAGAAGGCATTGCTGATTTCACTTGTCCTGGCCAGCGCGCGGATTGCGGCCGAGGAACTGGGGCGACCGCCGCTGATCCTGCTGGACGAGGTTGCAGCGCATCTGGATCCGGCCCGTCGAGCGGCCTTGTACGACGAGATCTGTGTCTTGCGGGCGCAGGCGTTCCTGACCGGAACAGAGCCGGGGCTGTTTGACACCTTGGGGCAAAGAGCCCAAGGATTTGCTGTCGCCGAAACCGGCGGCGTTTCCACAGTGAGCCCGGCATGACCCCCCAGCGCGTGACATTGACAACCCTTGGCGTGGCCGATCTTGCCGCATCGCGTGCCTTCTATGCCCGGCTGGGCTGGACAGAGCATGGCGAAAGCCAGCCGGGCGTTGCCTTTTACCAGATGCATGGCGCGGTTCTGGCGCTGTTCGGGCTGGCGGATCTGGCAGCGGATCAGGGGCGGTCCGACGCCGCGCTCGGGGTGGGGGCGGTGACGCTGGCGCAGAACTTTGCCACCGAGACCGAGGTGGACGCGGCCTTTGAGGCCGCCTTGCGGGCGGGTGGCATTGCCCTGAAACGGCCCGAGAAGGTGTTCTGGGGCGGCTATTCCGGCTATTGGGCCGATCCGGACGGACATGTCTGGGAGGTGGCCATGAACCCGTTCTGGCCTTTGGCGGATGATGGCAGCCTGACCCTGCCCGAAGGTGCCGCATGACGGTGACGTTCTCGCAGCTCATGCTCTATGCGCTGGGCATGGCGGGTCTTTGGGCGGTGCCGGGGCCGGTCTGGGTGGCGCTGACGGCCCGTGCCTTGTCCGGGGGGATGGCCGCCGCATGGCCGCTGGCGGTGGGCGTGGCGCTGGGCGATCTGATCTGGCCGCTATGCGCGATTCTGGGTCTTGCCTGGGTCTTGTCGCTGTATGGCGATGCGCTGGAGGTGCTGCGCTGGGTGGCCGCGGCGGTGTTCGTCGTGATGGGCGTGCTGTTGATCCGCAAGCCAGCCGCAGCGCCGGGCACCAACAGCCGGATGACACGGCCGGGCGTGTGGGCCGGTTTTTCGGTGGGCGTCGCTGCGGTGATCGGCAATCCCAAGGCAATACTGTTCTATATGGGGTTTCTGCCGGGGTTCTTTGACCTGTCGCGCGTGACCTTGTGGGACATCCTGGCCATCCTGGCGATCTCGGCAGTCGTTCCGATGCTGGGAAACCTTGGGCTGGCGCTGTTTCTGGACAGGGCGCGACGGCTGTTGTCGAGCCCCGAGGCGGTGCGCCGCCTGAATGTGGGGTCCGGGGTGCTGCTGATTTTCGTCGGCCTGGTGATTCCGTTCACGTAAGCGGAATCGGCCCTGCAAGGCGTGACATTCCCTGCCCCCGAAGCTATAACCTGCGGGCAAGGTGAAGGACAACGCAGGCATGGCCGAAGCAGTACGGAAGGCCGACGAATACGGCGCCGATTCCATCAAGGTTCTCAAAGGCTTGGAGGCGGTCCGCAAACGCCCCGGCATGTACATCGGTGACACCGACGATGGCAGCGGTTTGCATCACATGGTGTACGAGGTCGTGGACAACGGCATTGACGAGGCGCTGGCCGGTCATGCGACGGCCGTGACAGTCACGATTCACGCCGATTCCAGTGTTTCCGTGCGCGACAACGGCCGCGGCATCCCGATCGACATTCATGCCGAAGAGGGCGTGAGCGCGGCCGAGGTCATCATGACCCAACTGCACGCGGGCGGGAAATTCAACAATACCGATGACGGCGGCAACGCCTACAAGGTGTCCGGCGGCCTGCATGGCGTCGGCGTTTCGGTGGTGAATGCCCTGTCCGACTGGCTGGAGCTGCGGGTCTGGCGCAACGATACCGAATATCGTGCCCGTTTCGAGAATGGCGAATGCGTTGTGCATGTCCACCCGGTCGGCCCCGCGCCGGGCGAACGGGGCACCGAGGTTCGGTTCATGGCCTCGGCCAAGATCAACCGGCCGGATGGCACGTTCTCCAACCTTGAGTACAGCTTCAAGACGCTTGAAAGCCGCCTGCGGGAACTCGCATTCCTCAATTCCGGCGTGCGCATCATCATCGAGGATGCCCGCCCGGCGGAACCGCTGCGGACCGAGTTGTTCTATGAAGGCGGCGTCAAGGAGTTCGTCAAATACCTGGATCGTTCGAAGTCGGCCGTGATCCCCGAACCGATCTACATGGAAGGCGAAAAGAACGGCATCGGTGTTGAAATCGCCATGTGGTGGAATGACAGCTACCATGAAAACGTGCTGCCCTTCACCAACAACATCCCGCAGCGCGATGGCGGCACCCATCTTGCCGGTTTTCGCGGCGCGCTGACGCGCACCATCAACAGCTATGCCCAGACCAGCGGTATCGCCAAGCGCGAGAAGGTTGATTTCACCGGCGACGATGCGCGCGAAGGACTGACCTGCGTCTTGTCGGTCAAGGTGCCGGACCCGAAATTCTCCAGCCAGACCAAGGACAAGCTTGTCAGTTCCGAGGTGCGGCCCGCAGTCGAAAACCTGGTCAACGAAAAGCTGGCTGAATGGTTCGAGGAAAATCCCGGCCCCGCCAAGGGCATCGTGGGCAAGATCATCGAGGCCGCGCTGGCGCGCGAGGCGGCACGCAAGGCCCGTGAACTCACGCGGCGCAAGACCGCGCTGGATGTGGCAAGCCTGCCGGGCAAGCTGGCCGATTGCCAGGAGCGCGATCCGTCGAAATCCGAATTGTTCCTGGTCGAGGGTGACTCGGCGGGCGGATCGGCCAAACAGGGCCGCAGCCGCGCCAATCAGGCCGTGCTGCCATTGCGCGGCAAGATCCTCAACGTAGAGCGGGCGCGTTTCGACAAGATGCTGTCCAGCGCCGAGATCGGTACGCTGATCACGGCCCTGGGTACGGGCATCGGGCGGGACGAATTCGATATCGGCAAGCTGCGTTACCACAAGATCGTCATCATGACCGATGCCGATGTCGATGGCGCGCATATTCGCACGCTGCTGCTGACCTTCTTCTTCCGTCAGATGCCGCAGTTGATCGAGGGCGGCTATCTCTATATCGCGCAGCCGCCGCTCTACAAGGTATCGCGCGGCAAGTCCGAGGTTTACCTCAAGGATCAGGCGGCGTTGGATGACTACCTGATCGCACAGGGCACCGATGGCGCCGTGCTGCGGCTTGGTTCGGGGGAAGAGATCGCAGGCGCCGATCTGGCGCGCGTGATCGAAGGGGCGCGGACCTTCCGTCGAATCCTTGAGGCGTTCCCGACGCATTATCCGCGCGCCATTCTGGAGCAGGCTGCGATCGCCGGGGCATTCGAGGCCGGCCAGAGCGATCTGCAAGCCGTGGCCGACAAGGTGGCGGCGCGACTGGATGCTGTTGCGGTGGAATATGAACGCGGCTGGCAGGGGCGGATCACGCAGGATCACGGCATCCGACTGGCCCGCGTGCTGCGTGGTGTCGAAGAGATTCGCACGCTCGATGGCGCTGTGCTGCGGTCGGGCGAGGCGCGGCGTCTGTCGCAGGTGGCGGCGACCACGCGGGATGCCTATGTCAACGGCAGCCGTTTGGTGCGCAAAGAGCGCGAGACCCCGATCAACGGTCCGATGGATCTGTTGAACGCCGTTCTGACAGAGGGTGAAAAGGGCCTTGCGCTGCAACGCTACAAAGGGCTGGGCGAAATGAACCCCGAGCAACTGTGGGAAACCACGCT
Source organism: Gemmobacter megaterium (assembly GCF_900156815.1). Classification (GTDB taxonomy): domain Bacteria; phylum Pseudomonadota; class Alphaproteobacteria; order Rhodobacterales; family Rhodobacteraceae; genus Wagnerdoeblera; species Wagnerdoeblera megaterium. The sequence goes on along the minus strand of NZ_FTOT01000002.1, from coordinate 804,747 downwards.
TGACCCGGACGCCCGCACCTTCCTTCAGGTGCGCATCGACGATGTGGCAGAGGCGGACGACATCTTTACCAAGCTCATGGGCGATGTCGTGGAGCCGCGCCGCGAGTTCATCCAGCAAAACGCGTTGAGCGTCGAGAATCTGGATTTCTGACGCCCGACCTGTCAGGCGGACGCGAAAGGGGGGCGTTGCCCCCCTTGTTGCTGCGCCATCAGGCCCGGCCGCACCTCCGGTCGCCGGATCGGCGCATCAGGGCAAGCGAGGCGCCATTTAGGGCAATATTTTCGAAAATCCTGTTGCAATCCGGGGGCGCGCGCCGCACACTCCGCCCCGATCCCACCATGGAGGACTCGATGGCACGCCCGCATGAAAACCACCGCGAGGATGTAGCTGGCCGCGCGAACGTGGAAGACACGCCCGAACTGCTGGCCTATTACGCCGATCTGGACCGTTTCGGCGCAGGCGCGCTGTGGACCGTGGCCAACAAGATCGAACCCTGGGAGCCGCAGTCCTCCTCGGTGCCGATGCTGTGGCGCTGGACCGAATTGCGCGAGCCGGTGCTGCGCTCGGTCGATCTGGTGACGCCGGAAAAGGCTGGGCGGCGGGTGATCTACCTGCGCAATCCGGGGCGCGATGATGTGGCGGCAGCGGTCGGCTGGATCTATTCCGGCCTTCAGGTGATGAATCCTGGCGAAGCCGCCAGCGCGCACCGCCATTCCGCCTCTGCGATCCGCTTCATTCTCGAAGGCGCGGGCGCCTATACCGTCGTCGATGGCCACAAGATGACGCTGGGCCGTAACGATTTCGTGCTGACCCCGAACGGCACCTGGCACGAACATGCCGTCGCCGCCGAAGGCAGCCCCTGCATCTGGCAGGATTGCCTGGACATTCCCTTCGTCAATGCGATGGAAGCGAATTTCTACGAGGTTCACCCGGATCTGACGCAGGCCGTGGGCTATGCGGTGGACGACATGACCAAGACCTGGGGGAATGCCGGCCTGACGCCATCGGGGGGCGACTGGGCCAAGGGCTACAGCCCGATGTTCAAATATGAATGGGCGCCGACCTACGACGCCTTGCAGCGCTATGCCGGCTGCACCGACGGATCGCCGTTTGACGGGGTGATGATGGAATACGTCAATCCCACGACCAACGGCCCCGTGATGCGCACGCTGGGCGCAAGCATGCAGATGCTGCGCCCTGGCGAACATACCAAGGCGCATCGTCATACCGGAAGCTATCTGTATACCGTGGCCAAGGGCTCGGGGCACAGCATCATCAACGGCAAGCGGTTCGATTGGTCGGAACGTGACATCTTCTGCGTGCCCTCCTGGGCCTGGCATGAACATGTCAATGGCTCCGCGACCGAAGACGCCTGCCTGTTCTGCCTGAGCGATCTGCCGGTGATGCGGGCGCTGGGGCTCTACCGCGAACAGGCCTTCGGTGAAAACGGCGGCCATCAGCCCATCAAGTGAGGACAGCATGAAACTTGTCACCTATCGCGCCACGGTTGAAACCGCGGCCCGCCTTGGCGTGATCGCCGATGATCTGGTCGTGGACGTTGCCCGCCTTGGCGCGTCTTTCGATGAAACGATGCCGGACAGCATGTTGGGCCTGATCGACCTTGGCCGTCCGGGGCTCGACGCGTTGCGCGCGATGCTCGACGAATGCGAGGGGTCGTTCCCGCCGGGCACGGCCATGGCATTGGCGAATGTCCGCCTGCTGGCGCCGATCCCGCGCCCGCGCAAGAACATCTTTGGCATCGGCCTGAATTATCTGGACCACGTGGCCGAAAGCTCGTCGGCGCTGGATACATCCGCCGATCTGCCCAAGCAGCCGGTGATCTTTTCCAAGCCGCCGACCAGCGTGATCGGGCCGGGCGAACCGATCCGGCACAACAAGGCCATCACCCAGCAACTGGACTGGGAAGTCGAATTGGCCGTGATCATCGGCACCACCGCCAGCCGCATCGCCCGCGAGGATGCGCTGAGCCATGTCTTCGGCTATTCGGTGATGATCGACGTCTCGGCCCGCGACAACCGCCGTGCCGGACAATGGATCTTCTCCAAAGGCATGGATAGCTATGCCCCCTTCGGCCCCTGCATCGTGACAGCAGACGATATCCCCGATCCCCAGGCGCTGGATCTGTGGCTGACGGTGAATGGCGTGGAAAAGCAACGCTCCAACACCGCCAAGATGCTGTTCAAGGTTGATGAGCTGATCGCCGACATCTCCAGCGGCATCACGCTGGAACCGGGCGACATCATCGCCACCGGCACACCCGAAGGGGTCGGGGCAGGGCGCAAGCCGCAGGAATGGATGTGGCCAGGCGATACGGTCGTCGCGAGCGTCGAGGGGATTGGCACCATTCGCCATCCGGTGATCGACGTCACGACGGGTTGACGCGCTAGGCCGCCCCTTTCATCTTGCCTGAAATACCCCACGGGGGTCCGGGGGTGTGAAACCCCCGGTTCTCCGCCGCCGTAAAAGGACCGCTTGCCATGTCTGCCCCCTTCAAGGTCGCCGTCGCGCAAATCGCCTCTATCCCGGCCGACAGCCTTGCCACCGCCGAAAAGACGGCCGCCACCTTGCGCGACGCGGCCGGGCAGGGCGCGCGGCTGGTGGTCTTTCCAGAGGCATTGATCGGTGGCTATCCCAAGGGCGCCAGCTTCGGCGCCCCGATCGGGATGCGCAAGCCGGAGGGACGCGAGGCCTTTGCCCGCTATCACGCGGCGGCCATTGATCTCGACGGTCCCGAAGTCGCCCTGATCGCCGAGGCCACGGCCGAGACCGGCGCCTTCGCTGTCATCGGCGTGATCGAGCGTGATGGCGGCACGGTTTATTGCACGGCGCTTTACTTCGACGGGGCCAAGGGGCTGGTCGGCAAGCATCGCAAGTTGATGCCCACGGCTGGCGAACGGCTGATCTGGGGGTTCGGCGATGGGTCGACCCTGCCGGTGTTCAAGACCGATTTCGGCACCATCGGCGCGGTGATCTGCTGGGAAAACTACATGCCGGCGCTGCGGATGCACATGTATCATCAGGGCGTCACGCTCTATTGCGCGCCGACGGCGGATGACCGCGATACCTGGATTTCCACCATGCAGCATATCGCGCTGGAAGGGCGGTGTTTCGTGCTCACCTCGTGCCAGCACATCACGCGGGCGGCTTATCCGGCGGATCATGAATGCGCGCTGGGCGACGCGCCGGAAACGGTGTTGATGCGGGGCGGATCGGCCATTGTCTCGCCCTTGGGCAAGGTGATCGCCGGACCGGATTTCAGCGGTGAAACCATCCTTTATGCCACGCTGGATCCGGTGGATGTGGCGCGGGGCAAGTATGATTTCGATTGTACCGGCCATTATGCCCGGCCCGATGTGTTCCAGTTGACCGTCGACACCAAAGCCAAACCGGCGGTGCGCGAAGCATGAGGTTCGATTACGACACGCTCGCCCCCGGCATCGGCTACAAGCTGATGACAGCCACCATCACCCCGCGCCCGATTGCCTGGGTCTCGACCTTGGGAAAATCCGGGGTGGTGAATGCCGCGCCCTACAGCTTTTTCAATGCGATGGGGCACAGCCCGCCCACGCTGGCGCTGGGTCTGCTGGCCGATCCGGTGCGCGGCTTCAAGGATACGGCGCGCAATATTCTGGATACTGGCGAATTCGTCGTGAACCTTGTGCCCGAGCGGCTGGCCGAGGCGATGAACATGACCTGCATCGACGCGCCGGCCGATGTCTCAGAGTTGGACATCGCCCGCCTGACTCCCGCACCCAGCACGCATATCCACGCGCCGCGCATTGCCGAAAGCCCGGTCAGCTTTGAATGCACCACCCTGTCGGCAGTGGTCACGGGGCCGCAGCAGACGGTGGTGATCGGGCGAATCCTGGCCGTCCATATCGACGATGCCTATGTCAGCAACGTCGAACGCGGCCACATCGACACCCCCGCGCTGGAGCTGGTGGGGCGAATGCATGGGTCTGGCTGGTATGCCCGCACGCAGGACATGTTCCAGCTGGACCGCCCGGTCTGGCCGCCCAAGGGCTAGAGGGACAGGCGCCAGTCGGGTGGGATGTGGTCGGTGCCGGTCAGGACACGCTCGACCAGCCTGTCCGCCGCCAGTGGCGCCATGGCAAAGCCGGTCTTGAACCCGCCATTGGCGATGAAATGCCCCGGCCTGCCGGGCCATGCCCCCAACAGCACCGTACGGCTGGCCGCGCGGGGGCGCTCTCCTGCCCAGCGGGTCAGGACCGGCGCATTCCGAAGCGCGGGCAGCACCTCCAGCGCGCGGGCATGGAGCGCGTCGAGCTGGGCATCGGTGGTGTCGGGCCGGTCATAGCTGCGTTCGGATGTCGATCCGATGGCCGTCGTGCCGTCGGCATGGAACACGATATGCAGGCCCGGCGCATAGATTTGCGGCCAGCCGGGCGCATCGAAGGCAAGCGACAGCGCCTGCCCCTTTTCTCCGCGCCCGATCTCGCGCCCGAACGTGGAGGACAGATCGCGCAGCCCTGCGGCGCCGGTCGCATGGATCACCGGGCCCCTGGGTGTGCCGGCCCGGTCCACGGTGCCCCCTGTCGCCCGGATGGCGCCGACCAGCGCAGCCAGCGCCATGCGTGGATGCAGGCGGGCGGTCAGGGTGTCTTCGGCCACGAGGCCGCTGGGGCTGGCCGGATCGCCGGGGCGATCTGCCGGACGGAGGCGCCACTGTGCCTTGCCCTGCCATAGCGCCTCGGCACCGGCTGCGCGGCCCCGCGCCTGGTCTATGGCGCGAGCGTCCTTCAGCGGCTGCACCCGGCCTGAACGCGCATAGCCCGAGGGCAGTCCTGATGCCGCCTCGACCCCTGCCCACCAGTCCGGGGCCATGGTCAGGGCCTGAAGTTGCAACGCCTTGGCGGTGGTCCACCCTTCGGGCGCGTGGGGGGCAAGTGCCCCGACCAGCCCACCCGAGGCTCCGGCGCCGGGGCCGTGTGGGTCGAGCACCTGAACCCGCGCGCCGCGTCGTGCGGCCTGCCATGCACAGGCCAGGCCGAAGATTCCCGCGCCCAGTATGGTCAGATCGCTCATGCCTTGTCTTTGTCCCTGTCGCAGCCGAAGAAGGGGGCGCTGCCCCCGGCCGCCTTGTGGCGGCCTCCCCCGGGGTATTTGGGGCAAGATGAAGCGGCAAGGGCAAAGATGGTCGCACACGAGAAGCTGGAGTGGAAAGAGGGCGGTGTTCCCGTCTCGTGCCGGTTCGATGACCCGTATTTCTCGTTGGGAAACGGGCTGGCGGAGACGCGCCATGTTTTTCTGGACGGCAACGGGCTGCCGGGGCGGTTCCGGCCCGGATTTCATGTGGCCGAGCTGGGGTTCGGCACCGGGTTGAACATGTTGGCGGCGCTGATCGCCTGGAGGGGAGCGGGGATTGCGGGGCCCTTGCGGTTTACCAGTTTCGAAGGCTTTCCGCTGGCGGCGGCGGATATTGCCCAGGCGCTGGCGGCCTTTCCCGAGGCGGCCGCGGTGGCGGGGCCATTTCTGGAGCAATGGGCACAAGGCGCGCGCGTGATCCGGTTGCCGGGTCTGGAGGCCGAGGTGATCATCGGGGATGTGCGCGAGACGTTGCCGCGCTGGCAAGGTTGGGCGGATGCCTGGTTTCTGGATGGCTTTTCCCCGGCCAAGAACCCCGAGATGTGGGGCGAGGGGCTGATGGCCGAGGTGGGGGCGCATACCGCGCCACAGGGCAGCTTTGCCACCTATACGGCAGCAGGTCATGTGCGCCGGGCCTTGCAGGCGGCCGGCTTTCAGGTACAGCGGCAGGCAGGATTCGGGTTCAAGCGCCACATGAGCGTGGGCAGGTTGGGGTGACATGACCGCCGCGGACAATCGCGCAGGCATCTGGCTGATGATCGGCGCGGTGGCCAGCTTTACCGTGCAGGACGGGTTATCGCGGCATCTGGCGGGGGAATACACCGTCTGGCAGACCATCATGATCCGCTACTGGTTCTTTGCCGCCTTTGTGCTGTTGCTGGCCTGGCGCCAGCCGTTGGGGTTTCGGGCTGCGGTGCGCACGCGCCAGCCGGGCCTGAACCTTGCGCGGGCGGTGCTGCATATTTCGGAGATCTGCGTGATCGTGGCCAGTTTCACGCTGATCGGGCTGATCAACACCCATGCGCTCTTTGCGGTCTGCCCGCTGATCATCGCCGCGCTGGCCGGTCCGGTGCTGGGTGAGCGTGTGGGCCTGGCGCGCTGGCTGGCGATCGGGGCGGGGTTTTGCGGCATCCTGATCATCCTGCGGCCGGGCAGCGATCTGTTTTCGCCTCTGGCGGTGCTGCCGCTGGCCTCTGCCGCGCTGTTTGCGCTCTATTCCGTGTTGACCCGGCTGGCGACGCGGACCGAGCCGTCATTTGTCGCCTTTTTCTGGTCCGGCATTCTGGGCGCGGCGATGATGACGGCCATTGGCATCTGGTTCTGGCAACCGATGCCCCTGGCCCATTGGGGATTGACGGTTGCGAACGGGCTGGTGGCCATTCTGTCGAACTGGCTGATCATCCGCTGCTACACCCGCGCCGAGGCGAATGTGGTCCAACCTTTTGCCTATCTGCAACTGGTGTTCGTGATGCTGATGGGTGTAGTCGTCTTTGGCGAGCCGCTGGAGGCGGCCACGCTGATCGGGGCGGCCATTGTGGTGGGCGCGGGGCTGATGACGGTGATGCGCATTGGCCGCAGGCAGACACAGGGGGCCTGAGATGGCAGTTCAGAACACGCGCCTGGGCATTATGCTGATGGTGGCCACCACGGCGGTCTTCGCTGTGCAGGACGGGATTTCGCGCCATCTGGCAGGCGAATACAACGTCTGGATGGTGGTGATGATCCGCTACTGGTTCTTTGCGGCGTTCGTGATCTTTCTGGCGACGCGGGCGCCGGGGGGGCTGCGGGCTGCGGTGCGGTCCCATTACCCTTTGATGCAGGTCGGGCGCGGGGTGGTGCTGGCGCTGGAGATCTGCGTGGCGGTGCTGGCCTTTTCGCTGTTGGGGCTGGTCAATGCCCATGCGGTTTTTGCCGCCTATCCGCTGCTGATTGCCGCATTGTCGGGGCCGGTGCTGGGCGAGCGCGTGGGCTGGCGGCGCTGGACCGCGATCGGCATCGGCTTTGTCGGCGTGCTGGTGATCCTGCGGCCCGGATATGCAGTGTTTGATCCGCGGGCGTTGCTGGCGTTGCTGGGGGCCTTCATGTTCGCGCTCTATGGTCTGATGACGCGGTATGTCGGGCGCCATGACAGTTCGTCGGTCAGCCTGTTCTGGACGGGCACCATGGGCTGTGTGGTGATGACACTGATCGGGCCGTGGTTCTGGGAGCCGATGATCGCGCGCGACTGGGGGTGGATGGCGCTGTTGTGCTGCACGGGGATCCTTGGCCACTGGCTGATGATCCGGGCCTATGAGGTGGCCGAGGCGGGGGCCGTGCAGCCCTTTGCCTATCTGCAACTGGTGTTCGTGTCGTTCATCGGGGTGTTTGTGTTCAACGAGACCATCGCCGTCAATGTGTTCCTGGGCGCGCTGATTGTCTGCGCGGCGGGCGTGTTCACCATCTGGCGCAGTGGCAAGGTGGCCAAGGCGGGCTAGGCGCCCCTTGCACCGGAACAAAATGTGACCAAGTCTAGGGGCCAGAGAGGGAATCACCCATGCCCCACAACAACACCAATGCCCTTGCCCCCCGCCCCGATGTGCTGACCCGGCCCAAGCTGGAAGGCGGGCGGCGGTTTGTCATGCAGACGCCGTTCAAACCGGCGGGCGATCAGCCGGCGGCCATCGCGGAACTCGCCGAAGGGGTGCGGTCGGGTGAACAGAACCAGGTTCTGCTGGGTGCGACGGGCACGGGCAAGACCTTCACGATGGCCAAGGTGATCGAGGAAACGCAGCGCCCCGCCATCATCCTGGCCCCCAACAAGACATTGGCGGCGCAGCTTTATGGCGAGTTCAAGGGGTTCTTCCCTGACAATGCGGTCGAGTATTTCGTCTCATACTACGACTATTACCAGCCCGAAGCCTATGTGGCCCGGACCGATACCTATATCGAGAAGGAATCCCAGATCAACGAACAGATCGACCGGATGCGCCATTCGGCCACGCGAGCGCTGCTGGAACGGGATGATGTGATCATCGTCGCCTCGGTCAGTTGCATCTACGGTATCGGTTCGGTGGAAACCTATTCGGCGATGACGCAGGATCTCAAGGTCGGCGGCCTTTATGATCAGCGCGAGTTCATCCGCGAACTGGTCGCCCAGCAGTACAAGCGCAACGAGGCGGCGTTTCAGCGCGGCATGTTCCGCGTGCGCGGCGATGTCGTGGAGATGTGGCCCGCCCACCTTGAGGACAGGGCCTGGCGGTTTTCCTTCTTTGGCGAGGAACTGGAGTCGATCACCGAATTCGATCCGCTGACCGGGGCCAGAACAGATACGTTCGAACAGATTCGCATCTATGCCAACAGCCACTATGTCACCCCGCGCCCGACGATGCAGCAGGCGATCCGGGGCATCAAGGACGAGCTGTTCCAGCGGCTCAAGCAGTTGAACGCCGAAGGCAAGCTGCTGGAAGCGCAGCGGTTGGAGCAGCGGTGCAACTTCGATCTGGAAATGCTTGAGGCCACGGGCGTCTGCAACGGGATCGAGAATTATTCGCGCTATCTGACCGGGCGCGCGCCGGGTGAGCCACCACCGACCCTGTTCGAATTCATCCCCGACAATGCCATTGTCTTTGCCGATGAATCCCACGTGTCGGTGCCGCAGATCGGGGGCATGTACAAGGGCGACTATCGGCGCAAGTTCACGCTGGCCGAACATGGCTTCCGTCTGCCCAGTTGCATGGACAACCGCCCCCTGAAGTTCGAGGAATGGGACGCGATGCGCCCGCAGTCGGTGTTCGTATCGGCCACACCGGCCAAATGGGAAATGGAACAGGCGGGCGGCGTGTTCGCTGAACAGGTGATCCGTCCTACCGGACTGCTCGACCCCGAGGTCGAGATCCGTCCGGTCAAGACCCAGGTCGATGACGTCCTGGACGAAATCCGCAAGGTCGCTGCGCGGGGCTTGCGCGTGCTCGTGACCACCTTGACCAAGCGCATGGCCGAGGATCTGACGGAATACCTGCACGAACAGGGCATCCGCATCCGCTATATGCACAGCGACATCGACACGATCGAGCGGATCGAGATCCTGCGCGATCTGCGGCTTGGGGCGTTCGACGTGCTGGTCGGCATCAACCTGCTGCGCGAGGGGCTGGATATTCCCGAATGTGGGTTGGTGGCGATTCTGGATGCCGACAAGGAAGGGTTCCTGCGGTCGGAAACCTCGTTGATCCAGACCATCGGCCGGGCGGCGCGCAACGCCGAGGGCCGGGTGATCATGTATGCCGACAGCATCACCGGCAGTATGGAGCGCGCGCTGGCCGAAACCAACCGCCGCCGCGAAAAGCAGATGGCCTACAACATCGAACACGGTATCACGCCCGAAACGGTCAAGAAGAACGTCGAGGATGTGCTGGCCGGTCTGTGGCAGGGCGATACCGACCAAAGCCGCGTGACGACCAAGGTTGACAAGCCCATGGTGGGCCAGAACCTGGCCGCGCATCTGGATGCGCTGCGCAGTCAGATGCGCAAGGCCGCCGAGAATCTGGAGTTCGAGGAAGCCGCCCGTCTGCGCGACGAGGTCAAGCGGCTGGAGGCCGTCGAACTTGCGATCGCGGACGATCCGCTGGCCCGGCAATCGGTGATCGAGGAGGCCGTGGAAGACGCGCAGCAGGCCAAAGGGCGCTCCACCGCCGGGCGGCCCGGTCAGCGCGGCGGGGTGAAGCGGCGGCGGCGGTAACGGTTGGAAACCGCAGCCTGGCCTGGCCGTCCATGACGGTGCCGGTAACCAGCAGGCCGGGCTTTGCCAGACGCGGGTAGTGATCGAACCAGTCGCGATACCGATCATTGCTGACGATCTGGAGATTGTCTTTGTTTGCCATGGCGAGGATGTGCGGGTCGGCTGGCGTGCCACGGTGGGCGATATGCACGCAGCCTTTGGGCAAGCCAAGTTGGCCGGCCAGTTGGCCGGCCGTGAGATAGCGGCCCGCGATCAGATGGCCGGCGTTGGCGTCAAACCAGACCATGGCATCAAGATCATACCCCCGCAGTTCTGCCAACACGGTGGACAGGCTCATGAGATCGGGGGTCTGTCCGGCCCAGTACAGCACATTTGACCCGTCCACGACGATCCGTTTCCATGTAGGTCGCAGCCATCCGCGTAGCATGAGGAAGACAGCCGCGCCCGCAGACAACAGGGCCAGCGGCGCGAGGTCGGGGTGAAGAAGGCTGTTCGGCAGGAAGGTTGCCGCCCAGAGCGCGAGCGAAAGACAGAGCAACACAAAAGGGGTACGCATCGGGAACCTGCGAGGCATCAATAGTGCCCCGCCGTGGCAGGCTGATGCGGCGAAAGTTGGGCGGCTGTCTCAGCTTCCGGCCGGGCGTGGGGCAAAGGGATGGCTGCTGCTCAGCCCGCCATCTACCGGCAACACCTGACCATTCACATAGCTTGCCGCGTCCGAGGCCAGAAAGGCGACCGCTTCGGCAATTTCGCTCACATCGCCCGACCGGCGCAGCGGGTTCAACTGGCCGATGCGGCCTTCGCGCCCGCGCGCGCGGGCCGCGTCGAACAGGGGTGCGGTCATCCCCGTTTCCACCAGTCCCGGCGCCACTGCGTTGATGCGGATCCCGCTGCCTGCCAACAATTGGGCGGTGGATTGCACCAGGTTGATGACCCCGGCCTTCGAGGCGGAATAGGCGACACCCCCGGCCCCCGCCCGCAACCCCGCGACCGAGGCGGTGCAGATGATGGATCCGCCCTTGCCCATATGCGGCACGGCGGCCCGGATCGCCAGCCATGGACCCAGCAGGTTGATGCGCAGCACCTCCATGAAGCGGTCCGGTCCTTCCTCGAACGATGGGACGAAGGCGCCCAGAATCCCGGCATTGGCATGGAGAATGTCAATCCGCCCGAAATCGCGCATGGCTTGCGCGACAAAGGCGGAGACGTCCTTTTCGGCGGCGCAGTCGGCCTGTACCGCATCGGCCCGTCCGCCACGCCCCGCGATCAGGGCGGCGGTGTCAATCACCTCGGGCGCCCGATCCACGGCCAGTACGGTGGCCCCCCGGCTGGCCAGCATCAGCGCGCTGGCCCGCCCGATGCCGCCTGCCGCGCCGGTGACAATGGCAACCTTGCCTTGCAATGCGCCCCCCATCACGCCAGCCTCGGGTTGCGGCCCAGCCGCGTGACAAGTGGAGTCCATCCGGGGTGGGTCCGGCCCTGGCGCTTTTTCAACTCCATCCGGGCGAGTTGATCGCGGTGCACCTCGTCCGGGCCATCGGCCAGCCGCAGGACACGGGCACCGGCATAGGCGATGGCCGTCCCGAAGTCGTTTCCGGTGCCGCCACCGCCGAAAACCTGAATGGCCCAGTCGGCCACCTGACAGGCCATGTTGGGCACCGCCACCTTGATCATGGCGATCTCGGCTTTGGCCACCTTGTTGCCCACCGTGTCCATGCGGTGCGCGGCGTGCAGGGTCAGCAGGCGGCACTGGTCGATCAGGATGCGCGCATTGGCGATCCGTTCGCGTGTGACGCCCTGATCGGCGACCTTTTTGCCAAAGGCCACCCGTTGCAGGGCGCGGTCGCACATGCCTTCCAGCAACCGTTCGGCCAGCCCGATCGAGCGCATACAATGGTGGATGCGTCCTGGCCCCAGACGACCCTGAGCAATTTCGAACCCACGCCCCTCTCCCAGCAGCATGTTGCTGGCCGGAACCCGCACGTTTTCGAACAATACCTCGGAGGCGCGGTCCGGCACGCCATAATAGCCAAAGATCGGGATCGACCGGGTTACGGTAATGCCGGGCGTGTCCATCGGCACAAGGATCATGGATTGCTGCCGGTGGCGGTCGGGGTTTGCCGGATCGGTCTTGCCCATGAAGATGCAGATCTTCGTCGCAGGATTGCTGGCGCCTGTGGTGTACCACTTGTGGGCGTTGATCACATAGTCGTCGCCATCGCGGCGGATTTCAGCCTCGATATTGGTGGCGTCCGAGGATGCGACATCCGGCTCCGTCATGGCAAAGCAACTGCGGATCTCTCCGGCCAGCAGGGGCCGCAGCCAGCGCGCCTTGTGTTCGTCGGTGCCATAGCGTTCCAGCACCTCCATGTTGCCGGTGTCGGGAGCGTTGCAGTTGAACACCTCTGGCGCCAGCAGCGACCGGCCCATGATTTCGCACAGGTGGCCATATTCCACGTTGGTCAGCCCGGCGCCTCTGTCCGATTCGGGCAGGAAGAGGTTCCACAATCCTGCGGCGCGGGCCTTGGGTTTCAACTCGTCCATGACCGGATAGGTGCAGAATGGCCCGAGCTCTTCGGCCTCGCGGTAGTAGCGCGCCTCGTTCGGGTAGATATGTTCATCCATGAAGGCCGTCAGTCTGGCTGACAGGTCGATCACGCGTGCGGATTTTTCCGGGATCATGGGCGGTCCTCCTTGCCGTCACCTTAGCACGGCAGTTATATCTGACAAGATCGTCTGACGATATGTCTTGACGCCGCACCCTCCCGCGCGGCATCCTGCGGAAAAGCCAAGGGGAGGATGCGGGGATGGCCGAGGCACAACTGGCAGCGTGGATGGCCCGGAATGTGCCGGGGTTCGCGGGTCCGCTGACGCTGACGCAGTTGTCGGGCGGGCAATCCAACCCGACCTGGCGGGTGGACACGCCCGGCGCGCGCTATGTCCTGCGACAAAAGCCGGTGGGCAAGGTGTTGCCCTCGGCCCATGCGGTGGACCGCGAATACCGCGTGATGAGCGCGCTGCAAGGCACGGATGTGCCCGTGCCCCGCATGATCGCCCTGTGCGAGGATGATGCGGTCATGGGCAGCATGTTCTTTGTCATGGATCATATCGAGGGGCGGGTGTTCTATGACCCGCGCCTGCCTGACCAGTCGCCAACGGAACGCGCAGCCATCTTTGACAGCATGAATGCGGCCATCGCCGCGATTTCGATGGTCGATCCACTGGCCGTCGGCTTGGGTGACTATGGTCGTCAGGGTGGCTATGTCGAACGTCAGGTCTCGCGCTGGACCAGACAGTATCGCGCCAGCGAGACGCGGCCGATTCCCGCGATGGATGCGTTGATCGACTGGTTGCCGCAGCATCTGCCGACCACGCCCGAGGAGGTGCGGATCGCCCATGGCGATTTCCGGCTGGACAACCTGATCCTGCATCCGACCGAACCGCGCGTTCTGGCCGTGGTGGACTGGGAATTGTCCACGCTTGGCTGCCCCTTTGCGGATTTTGCCTATAACGTCATGGTCTGGCGGATTGCGCCCGAGCTGTTCCGTGGCCTTGGCGGTGTGGCCCTGGCAGGCACCGGCATTCCACCGGAGCCGGAATATGTCGACGCGTGGTGCCGCCGCACCGGGCGGCAGCGGCCCGAGAACTTTGACTTTTACGTTATCCTCAGCCTGTTCCGCATTGCCGCGATCCTGCAAGGCATTGCCAAACGCGCGCAGGATGGCACGGCGGCCAGCGCAGAGGCCGTCGAGGTTGGCGCCAAGGCGGAACCCTTGGCGCAGATCGCCTGGGATATGGCCCGCAAGATATGACGACGCAGCAAGGATCGGGCCCCGAGGCCCTGGCGCGCGATATCCTGTATGGATTGGCGGAAGGCCGGTTCGTACCGGGGCAGCGGCTTGCCGAACCGGATCTGATCGCGCGCTATGGCGTGGGGCGCAGCACCGTGCGCGAGGCATTGGGGCGTCTGGCTTCGGACGGTCTGGTCGAAATCGTGCCGCACCGGGGCGCCACGATCCGGCTCCTGACCCGGCGGGGGGCGGCGGATGTGCTGCGCGTCGCTGCGGCGCTGCTGGCTCTGGCCGCCCGGCAGGCGGCCGAGGCGGTGGCGGCGGGGACCAGTGCGGCCGATCTGGTGCAGGCGGCGACCGAATATGCCGCGGCGGATGAGAGCGGACGCCAGCGGGCGCGGGCGCGGTATTATCGGGCGCTTGCCGCGTTGGCAGGCAACCGCGAGGTGATGCGCCTGCTGCCGTCGATCCAGGTGCCGCTGGTGCGTGCGCAGATGCGCGATCACGCCGCTGCCAGTGCTGCCAGCCATGCGGCGCTGGTGGCGGCGGTTGCTGCCGGTGATTGCGATGGCGCAGAGGCAGCGGCCCGGTTGCACCTGGACCATCTGCTGGCGGTATTGCCCGGTTTGCCCGACACGCTTTTTGCGCGCGACTGACCCATGTGCCACGCGATTTCCGCTGTCATGCCGGAATTTTGCCTGTATCCGGGTTAGGCTGCTGACCTGACGTAATGACGGCAAGACATGAAACGAATTTCCCCCCATCCGGTCGGCATTGTGCAAGGGTCTTGTGTGATGTTCTCGGACTTTGCCCATGATGGGCCGATGTGGACAGGATCTGGGCCGCGCGAAAGCCGCCAGGCAGTGAAATTTGCCGAGGCCTTTGCCGCGCCGCCGGCGGTGATGGTGTCGATCTCGATGTGGGATGCCGACCGCAAGACCAATCTGCGTGCCGATATTTCCGCCGAAACCGTGACAGAGGCCGGGTTCGACCTGGTGTTCCGCACCTGGGGCGATACGCGCATCGCCCGTGTTCGCGCGGATTGGACCGCGCTTGGAGCGTTGCGCGATGACGATCTGTGGGAGTTGGACTGACCGCGCGCTCCCGCCCGTCGGCACGGTGCAGGCACCGCGCCTCCCGTTGGGCGGGGCCGGGCCTGCGGCCCGGCTTTCGGGTATTTGGGGCAAGATGAAGGGGATGCGTCAGCGGCGGGCCTGCAACCCCAGATGATCGCGGACGGCAGGTGCGAGCAGGGCTGCATGGCTGAGGGGGAGCATGTGGCCCGCGCCCTCCATGACGATGTGCCTTGCGCCGGGGATGCGGGTCGCCAGGGCGCGAATGATCGCGTGGATCACGCCCGGCGACCTGCTGCCTGCGGCGAGCAGGACGGGAAGGCGCAGGGCCTCCAGCCGGCCGGGGGCGACAAGGCCGGTCCGGTCGCGTTCTACCACATCTTCGGCGGCGCGTATCACCTCGATCCGGTCGATGATGTAGCGGCGCTGGGAGTCGGGCAGGTGGTCCAGCGGTGTGCCGTTGCCCCAGAGCGCGTGAAAGACTGCGGCGGCCTCGTTACGGCGGCCCTGATCGAGAAGGTTGTGAAAACGGGCCTGTTTGCCGATCCAGTCTGCGGCCTCTGGGGCATTGTCTGCGGCTGCGGCAGAGAACATCACAGGCTCGAACAGCGTCAGGCTGCGTACCAGTTCCGGGTGTTCCAGGGCGAGCCGCAGGGCGACGGTGCCGCCGAAGGAATGGCCCAGAATGTCCACGGGCGCTCCGTCGCCGATGCGACGGGCCAGCGCGGCCGCGACATCTGTTGCAGTATCGTGCAACGAGCCGTTTGCAGGCCAGTCGGCGCTATGGCCATGGCCGGGCAGGTCGGGTGCGGTCAGTGTCAGCACATCGCCCAGTTCCGCGGCCATCGGTCCCCATGCGCCGCCATGCGCCAGCGAGCAATGCAGCGCCAGGGCCGGGCGTGCGCCGGTTCCGAAGCGGCGCAGATGGGTCGGATGTCCGCCGACAGGTTCGGTCTTCATCAGAGCTTTCCCGCCAGATGCAGGTCCAGATCCTCCAGCCGGTCCTGACCCCAGAACCGTTCGTCGCCGACAATGTAAAACGGCGCGCCAAAGACTCCGGCGGCAATCGCCTGTTCCAGGTTCCGGCCATAGGTTTCGGCGCCGGTGAACAGGCCCTTGTCCGCCAGTGCCGGATCGAACCCGTGGCGCGAGAGTTGGTCGCGGATCACGTCGTCCTCGGCGATGTTCTTGCCTTCGGCCCAGCAGGCGCCCATCAGGCCCTGCACCAGCCCCGGCAGATCGCCGCCGCCTGCGGCCTGCGCCGCGATGATGGCATAGCTGGCCGGTGCGGGGTTGGTGGGAAAGAACGGCGGTTGAAGGTCGATCCGGATGCCCAGCTTGGTTGCCGTCCGCCGCAGATCCTGCAAGCGATAGGCCTTGCGGCTTTCATGTCGTTCGGCCAGCACCTTGCCCCCGGTGCGCGGAAAGATGCCCGGCGTGTCGAACGGCAGATAGCGGATGGTCGCGCCATGCTTGGCGGCGATGCGTTCCAGTCGGTCGCCTGCCAGATAGCACCAGGGCGAGACGGGTGTAAAATAGTAGTCGATCTGCGGCATGGTGCGTTTCCCGGTGGCCAGAGGGTTCCGCTGGACCCTAGTCGGGTGATAAGCGGTGTCAACGCCTCGAATCCCCTGCGCAAGGACTGTCCCATGCCCGTGATGACCGAACCCAAGCTGATTGCCGGGAATGCCAACAAGTCGCTGGCCAGCGCCATCGCCCGCCGGATGTCGATGCATCGGGGCATGTCCGTGAGTCTGTTGAACGCGCGGGTCGAGCGGTTCAATGACCAGGAAGTCTATGTCGAGGTCTATGACAATGTCCGGGGCGAGGACATGTACATCATCCAGCCGACCTCGAATCCGGCGAATGACAACCTGATGGAGTTGCTGATCATCACCGATGCACTGCGCCGGTCGTCGGCCAACCGCATCACGGCGGTGATTCCCTATTTCGGCTATGCCCGACAGGACCGCCGGGCCAAGGCGCGTACGCCGATTTCCGCCAAGCTGGTGGCCAACCTGCTGACCGAGGCGGGTGTGGACCGTGTGCTGACCATGGATTTGCACGCGGCACAGATTCAGGGCTTCTTCGATGTGCCGGTCGACAACCTTTATGCGGCGCCGATCTTTGCCATGGATGTGGAGCATCAGTTCCGGGGCCGGTTGGACAATGTGACCATCGTTTCGCCGGACGTGGGCGGTGTGGCGCGTGCCCGTGAACTGGCCAAGCGCATTGGCTGCGCATTGGCCATCGTGGACAAACGCCGCGAAAAGGCCGGTGAAATTGCCGAGATGACCGTGATCGGCGATGTGGAAGGACAGACCTGCATCATCGTGGACGATATCTGCGACACGGCAGGCACGCTGGTAAAGGCGGCCGATCTGCTGCTGGACAAGGGCGCCGCCGAGGTGCACGCCTATATCACCCACGGTGTGCTTTCTGGCCCTGCGGTGGAACGTGTGACAAAGTCGCGCATGAAATCCCTGGTGATTACGGATTCCATCGAGCCGACGGCGGCTGTCAAGGCGGCCCCGAATATCCGGATCGTGCCGACCGCGCCGATCTTTGCCCAGGCGATCCTGAACATCTGGAACGGGAACTCCGTATCGTCGCTGTTCGAGACCGAAACCTTGCAGCCGATCTACGAAGGTCTGTATCCCCGGCCGTGACCATGGTGGCGGGACGCTGGGTCGGTCTGGGGCTGGCGGCTGTTGCGGGGCTGGCGGCGGCGTTGGGGCAGGTGCCCTGGTCGCTGTGGTGGCTGGCGCTTGCGGGATATGCCGGGGGCATCTGGCTGGTCTCCGGTGCGGCGACGCGGGCGCAGGCCGCGCTGCGGGCCTGGGCCTTCGGGACCACGCATTTCCTGGTGGCGCTGCACTGGATCACCGAGCCCTTCCAGATCGAAGCCGAGCGCGATGCGTGGATGGCGCCTTTTGCCTGGGCGTTCATGGCGGGTGGCCTGGCATTGTTCTGGGGCGCCGCGGGTTTGCTCTCGTCCTATGCCAGACAGCGGGCGCTTGGGTTCGCGTTGGCGCTGGCAGCCGCAGAAGCCGCGCGCGGCACGGTGCTGACAGGATTTCCCTGGGCAATGCCGGGGCATATCTGGCTTGATCTGCCTGCAATGCAGGCGGCGGCCCTGGTCGGGGCAGGGGGGCTGACCCTGCTGACGCTGGGGCTTGCCCTGTTGCTGGTGGTGGGCCGCTGGCGCGGGGCGGGTCTGGCCGCCACGATATTGGCGGCGGTCTGGGGGTGGGGGCACTGGCGGCAGGCCCAGCCGCTACCGCCCGAACCGGGGCCGGTGATCCGCCTGGTACAGCCGAATGCCGATCAGCGGTTGAAATGGTTGCCTGAATATGCGCGCGACTATTTCGAACGCCATCTTGATCTGACGGCGCGGCCCGCCGGGCGCCGGCCCGACCTTGTGGTCTGGCCTGAAACATCGGTGCCGTTCCTGTTGAACGATGATCGGGGCGGTTTGGCTGCGATTGCGGCGGCGGCGTCCGGGGTTCCGGTCGCCTTGGGCATCCAGCGGACCGAAGGGGCCCGCGCTTTCAATTCGCTTGCCGTGGTCGGCGCGGATGCGCTGGGCGTGCCAGAGGTTCGGGCGGTCTATGACAAGGCGCATCTGGTGCCTTTCGGGGAATATGTTCCGCTGGGCGATCTGATGGCCGATTGGCTGGGGATCTTCAGCTTTTCCCCGCGCGAAGGGTTCGGCTACACCCCCGGCCCCGGCCCCCGCTTGATCGACATGGGCGATCTGGGCCAGATGTTGCCGCTGATCTGCTACGAGGCGGTGTTCCCCTATTTTCAGCGCAGCGTGCCACGGGCGGACTGGATGTTGCAGGTGACGAACGATGCGTGGTTCGGCGAGGATGCAGGCCCGTTCCAGCACCTGGCGCTTGCGCGCTTGCGCGCGGTGGAAAGCGGCGTTCCGCTGGTCCGGGTGGCCAACACCGGCGTTTCGGCGGTGATCGACGCACGCGGTGGGGTGGTGGCGCAGCTTGGCCTGAGCCGGATGGGCATTCTGGATGTTGCGCTGCCGGGGGCGCTCCCGGCCACTGTCCATGCCGCGACGGGGCGCGTGCCGGGCATTGCAATCTGGGCGCTTGGCGGGCTGTTGCTTTTTCGTCGCCGCGTCGTCACGCATTGACCACCCCCCGGCTGCGCTGTATGCGCGGTGTTTGACCGTCACAACGGCTTCCTGGCGTGGCGGCATATTGCAATGGAGCACCCTTCATGTCCCGCAAGAACTATGTCTTCACTTCCGAAAGCGTTTCGGAAGGTCACCCCGACAAGGTCTGCGACCGTATCTCCGATTCCATCCTGGATGCGTTCCTGACGGTTGAACCCCATGCCCGCGTTGCTTGCGAGACCTTTGCGACCACTGGCCGCGTTGTCGTCGGCGGCGAGGTCGGATTGTCCGACAAGGACAAGCTGAAAGAGATGCTGGGCCGCGTCGATGGTCTTGTCCGCGATGCCATCCGCGACATCGGCTATGAACAGAAGAAATTCCATTGGGAGACGGTCAAGGTGCAGAACCATCTGCACAGACAATCCGCCCATATTGCACAAGGCGTGGATGCGAACGACAAGAAGGGCAAGGCCGAAGGCGCGGGCGATCAGGGCATCATGTTCGGCTATGCCTGCCGCGAAACCGAGGATTTGATGCCGGCGCCGATCCAGTATGCCCATGCCATCCTGCGCCGTCTGGCCGAGGCCCGCAAATCGGGCGCCGAGCCGACGCTGCTACCCGATGCCAAGTCGCAACTCTCGGTGCGCTATGTGGATGGCAAGCCGGTCGAGGTGACGTCGATCGTGCTGTCGCACCAGCATGTCAGCAAGAAACAGACATCCGCAGACATCCGCGCCATTGTCGAACCCTATATCCGCGAGGTTCTGCCCGAAGGCTGGATCACCGGCAACACCGTCTGGCATGTCAATCCGACCGGCATGTTCGTGATCGGCGGCCCGGATGGCGATGCGGGCCTGACCGGACGCAAGATCATCGTGGATACGTATGGCGGCGCGGCCCCCCATGGCGGTGGTGCCTTCTCGGGCAAGGATCCGACCAAGGTGGACCGCTCCGCCGCCTATGTCGCGCGCTACCTGGCCAAGAACATTGTGGCGGCCGGTCTGGCGGATCGTTGCACGCTCCAGGTCTCCTATGCCATCGGCGTGGCGGAACCGCAGTCGATCTATGTCGACACGCATGGCACCGGCGTAGTCCCGGATGCCCAGATTGAAAAGGCGGTCATGGCCCTGATGGATCTGACCCCGCAGGGCATCCGGACCCATCTTGGCCTGAACCGGCCGATCTATGCCCGCACCTCCGCCTATGGGCATTTCGGCCGCCAGCCAGACGCCGACGGCGGTTTCAGCTGGGAGCGTACCGACCTGATCGAGGCTCTGAAAAAGGCCGTCTGATCTTTCATCTTGCCCCAAATACCCCTGGGGGTTTCTCAAGGGGGCCAGCGGCCCCCTTGAGCAGGGGGTGCGGGGGACTGGTCCCCCGCCCTGCCTTCCGACAGGAACCACGATGACCAACGCTGACACGCCCCGCCGCAATTTCTATGGCCGCGCCCATGGCAAGACGCTGCGCGCGTCGCAAAAGACCTACCTCGCCGAGGATCTCGACCGGCTGCGCCTGCCGGGCGTATCGGTGCAGGACAACCCCGACCGCGCACCGCTGGATCTGGACACCGCCTTTCCCGGCACCGGCTCGCTCTGGCTCGAGGTCGGGTTCGGCGGCGGCGAGCATATGGTGCATATGGCGGCCCGCAACCCCGGTATCCGGCTGATCGGGTGCGAGCCTTTTGTGAACGGCATTGCGATGCTGCTGGGCAAGATCCGGGTCGCGGGTGTCGAGAATCTGCGCATTCATCCCGCTGACGTGCGGGATCTGTTCGATGTGCTGCCGGATGCCTGCGTGGCGAAAGTGTTCCTCAACTATCCCGATCCCTGGCCCAAGGCACGCCACCATCGGCGCCGTTTCGTGACGCCCGGATACCTGTTGCCGCTTGCACGGGTCACAGCGCCGGGCGCCGAGTTCCGTGTGGCGACCGATATTCCCGACTATGTCCGCCAAACGCTGGAAGAAGTGCCGCCAGCGGGGTTCACGCTGGAACGCCAGGCAGGCCCCGGCGCGGCATGGGAGGACTGGCTGTCAACCCGCTACGAGCAGAAGGCCCTGCGTGAAGGGCGGGATCCGCACTATCTGACCTTCCGGCGCAACGGCTGACCGGGCGCGGCGCTGCCCTGTCAGCGCAGGGGGGGCGTCTGGCCCCCGCTGCGCCTTGCGGCGTATTCATCCCCGAAGTATCTGGCCCGAGGCGATGGGCTGCGTCAGTTTCCTGCGGGCTGTGCCGATGGCTGACGGGCCCGTTCGGCCTCGATCTGGCGCCACTTCGCCACGTTGGCGTTGTGTTCTGCAAGCGTTTCGGCAAAGGCATGGCCGCCGGTGCCATCGGCGACAAAGAAGATATAGGGCGTGGTTGGCGGGTTCAGCGTTGCCTCGATGCTGGCACGACCGGGATTGGCAATCGGCGTCGGCGGCAGGCCGTCGATCACATAGGTGTTCCACGGCGTTGCCCCGCGCAGTTCCGACTGTCGCAGGCCACGGCCAAGAACGCCTTGTCCCTTGGTCACGCCATAGATCACGGTGGGGTCGGTCTGAAGCTTCATGCCGGTGCGCAGACGGTTGACGAACACGCTGGCGACCGTGCCGCGCTCATCGGGGACGCCGGTCTCCTTCTCCACGATCGAGGCCATGATCAGCGCCTCTTCGGGGGTTGCATAGGGCAATCCGTCGGCGCGGGCGGCCCAGAGATCGTTCAGGATGCGGGACTGGCGGTCGCGCATTTCTGCGACCAGTTCGGCACGATTGCTGCCTTTGGAAATCTCATAGCTGTAGGGGGCCAGAGTGCCTTCGGGCGGTAGGGCGCCGATGTCGCCTTCCATGATGTCGATGCGTTTCAGCGCCTCGGCGACCTGCCAGACCGTGGTGCCTTCGGCAAGGGTCACGCGAAAGCGGATGCCGGGGTCGTCGATGGCGGCGGTGTATTCCGGGGGTGTGTTGTCGATTGCGGGATCGAATTTGACCACTTCGACATACCGCTGGGTGCCAGGGTCCAGCTCGCGCAGCACCACATCGGCGGTTGTGACACCGATGCGATAGTTGATTTCGGATCCGCAGGTCGACTGGCCACCGCGAGTGAGCTGATCGACAATGTCGTCCATGCTGGTCTGCGGCTGGATCAGGTAGGATCCGAACCGTAGTCCCTGGACCTTGCCGGTATAATCCGCGCCGATGCGGAAGATGCGAGCATCGCTGATTGCCCCTTGGGTTTCAAGTCCGCGGCTGACCGCGGCGAAAGAGGCGCCGCGATCCACGCGGAAACAGATCGCCTCGGCCAGCGGGCCCGGCCCTTCGTACTGGCGTTTGCCCCAGGCCAAAAGCCCGGCCACGGCCACCAGAACGACGATGAACAGCGTAAGTGCGTTCGAGGCGATGGCCTTCCACATCAGTCGCTTACCTTGCCCAGCACCAGGCTGGCATTGGTGCCGCCAAAGCCGAAGGAATTCGACAGGGCGATGTCGATCTTGCGCTTCACGGCGGTATTCGGCGCCAGGTCCAGCTTGGGTTGCACCGCTGGAGTGTCCAGGTTGATCGTCGGCGGTGCCACTTGATCGCGGATGGCGAGGATGCAGAAGATCGCCTCGACAGCACCCGCCGCGCCCAGAAGGTGGCCGATGCTGGACTTGGTCGACGACATCGTGGCGCTGGTCGCCGCATCGCCCATCAGGCGTTCCACGGCGCCAAGTTCGATCGTGTCGGCCATTGTGCTGGTGCCGTGGGCGTTGATGTAATCAATCTGATCGGGGGTGATCCCGGCCCGTTTCAGCGCCGCCTTCATGCTGCGGAAGCCGCCGTCGCCGTCCTCGGACGGGGCGGTGATGTGATAGGCATCGCCCGACAGGCCATAGCCCAGCACCTCGGCATAGATTTTTGCGCCGCGCGCCTTGGCGTGTTCGTATTCCTCCAGCACCACGACGCCCGCGCCTTCCCCCATGACAAAGCCGTCGCGGTCGGCGTCATAGGGGCGGCTGGCCTTGGTCGGGTCGTCGGCACGCTTGGTCGACAGGGCCTTGCAGGCGTTGAACCCGGCAATGCCGATCTCGCTGATGGGGCTTTCCGCGCCACCCGCGACCATCACATCGGCATCGCCGATCATGATCAGCCGCGCGGCATCGCCAATGGCATGGGCGCCGGTGGAACAGGCAGTGACCACGGCATGGTTCGGCCCCTTGAAGCCAAAGCGGATCGACACCTGCCCAGAGATCAGATTGATCAGCGCGCCAGGTATGAAGAAGGGAGAAACCCGCTTGGGGCCCTTTTCCTTGATCAGCACCGCGGTTTCGGCAATCGAGGTCAACCCGCCGATGCCCGAGCCGATCATCACGCCGGTGCGTTCCTTGTCGTCGTCCGTCGTGGGCTGCCAGCCGGAATCGTTCACGGCCTGCACGGCGGCGGCCATGCCGTAAAGAATGAAATCATCCACCTTGCGGCGGTCTTTCGGCTCCATCCAGTGGTCGGGGTTGAAGGTGCCGTCCGTGCCATCACCAAAGGGGATCTCGCAGGCATATTGCGTGACCACGTTCGAGGCATCGAACCGCGTGATCGGACCAGCACCCGATTGCCCGGCCAGCAGGCGCGACCAGGTTTCCTCGACTCCGCAAGCCAGCGGAGTGACCATGCCAAGTCCCGTCACCACTACCCGACGCATGCATGTCTCCTCATCGACAATCGCTTCATCCGGCAAGCTGATACACGCGCGGCAACGCTTGCGCAACATTCTGCCATGTTTGCAGGCGGCTTGCTGCCCTGCCGGGCGGTCAACATCACGGCAATGGCCCGGCGGGGCGGCGATCCGGTGGACGTGCCCCCTTGCCCTTGGCGCGGTGGCGACTAGTCTTGTCTGCAACGAAGGAGAGACCGATGCAGAAACTTCCGCTGGGGCGCTCCGGCCTCCAGGTCAGCGAGCTGTGCCTGGGCACGATGACCTGGGGCAGCCAGAACACCGAATCCGAAGGCCATGCCCAGATGGATATGGCGCTGGACCATGGGGTGAACTTTCTGGATGCGGCGGAGATGTATCCGACCAATCCCGTGCGTGCCGAAACCGTCGGCCGCACGGAGGAGATCATCGGCTCCTGGATGGCGTCGCACAAGCGTCGTGGCGATTGGGTCATTGCGACCAAGATCACCGGGGCGGGCCATGATCAGGTCCGCGGTGGTGCGCCGATCACGGGGGCGGCATTGCGCAGTTGTGTGGAGCAGGCGCTGCGGCGGCTGAAGACCGATGTGATCGACCTGTACCAGTTGCACTGGCCGAACCGCGGAAGCTATCACTTTCGCCGCAACTGGGGGTTTGATCCGACGGGGCAGGACCGGGCCGCCGTTATCGCGCATATGCAAGATGTGCTGGCCGAGGCGGGAAAACTGGTGAGCGAAGGCAAGATCCGCGCCTTTGGCCTGTCGAATGAAAGCGCCTGGGGCACGGCGCAATGGCTGCGGCTTGCCGAGGTGAACGGCTGGCCGCGTGTGGCCTCGATCCAGAATGAATATTCGCTGCTCTGCCGGCATTTCGATTCGGATCTTGCCGAATTGTGCCACAACGAGGCCGTGACGCCGCTGGCCTTCTCACCGCTGGCCGCAGGGTTGCTGAGTGGCAAATATGCCGGCGATGTGACCCCGGACAAGACCCGGCGCGTTGCGACACCCGACCTGGGCGGGCGCATCACACCGCAGGTCTTTCCGGCCGTCGCGGCCTATCTGGGCGTCGCGGCCGACCATGGGCTTGATCCGTGCCAGATGGCGCTGGCCTTCGTTCGCTCGCGCCCGGTTCCGACGATCCCGATCATCGGGGCGACAACGCTGGAACAACTGCGCACCAATCTTGGGGCGGCGGGGCTGACGTTGTCCGATGAGGTGCTTGCAGACATCGCCGCAACCCGGCGTCAGCATCCGATGCCCTACTGATGCGTCCAGCGGCGCTCTTGTTGGTTGTGCTGGCGCTGGCGGCGTGCCGCGAGGATGCCGGACCGGCGCCCTTGCCCCCCAATCCGCTTGATGTGGCGACGCAGGACTGCACGCGCACGGGGGGGCGGATGGTGCGGGCGGGCCTCTCCTCTGCGATGACCTGCATTCACGAGACCACCGATTCCGGTAAGCAATGCCGGGCGTCTGTGGAGTGTCAGGGCGATTGTCTGGCCCGCAGCGGCACCTGTGCGCCGGTCCGGCCGCTGTTCGGGTGCAACGACATTCTGATGAATGACGGTCGCAGGGCAACGCTGTGCCGCGACTGACTGTCTTGCCGCTGCTGCTGGTCGCGGCCTGTGCAGTGGCCCCGCGCAGCGTTGCGTTGCGCGACGCGGCGAGTCCGCTGCGCTCGATCGCCGGATACGACTTTGCCCGCATGGTTGGCGATTGGCAGGCGGCGGCGTTCCTTGCCCCCATCGGCACCCGGTGCGGTGCGGAAACACTGGCCATCCGCGCCGACGGCGCCGCGTTGCGTGTCACGGGTCGGCTTTGCACGGGCGGCGGGGTCCAGCCCGTCGATACCCGCGCGGTGCCCGTGGGTCCGGGCCGCCTTGCGCTGTCGGGCAGGGCCGAGGATTGGTGGGTGATCTGGTCCGATCACGGCGACCGCACACTGGTCATCGCGCCGCCTTCCGGCACCTCTGCGGTGGTGCTGGACCGGGGGCGCATATCACCCGACCGGCTGCAAGCCGCTCGGGATGTTCTGGCCTTCAACGGCTTTGATGTTGCGCGGCTGATCGCAGTTCCGGCGCGCTGATCCTTGCCACACGGCGCCGTGCCAATGGCTGCGCAAGGCGTGGATGTCCCGCCCAAGGGGAGTGATCACCAGGGCAGGGCAGGTGATGGCCAGCGGGAGCCGCTAGAGGTTGTCGCCCTGTGGCATACCCAGAACGTGAAAGCCGCCGTCAACCCGGACGATCTCGCCCGTGGTGAAGGCCCCGCCCCCCGAGGCCAGCCAGACCGCCGTGCCGCCCACCGCCTCAAGCGTGGCGTTCGAGCGCAGCGGGGCATTGCTTTCGGTGTGGCGATAGGTGGCGCGGGCGCCACCGATGGCTGCACCTGCCAGTGTCTTCATCGGGCCGGGCGAGATGGCGTTGACCCGGATTTTCTGCGGTCCAAGATCATTGGCAAGGTATCGAACAGCCGATTCTAGCGCCGCCTTGGCCACACCCATCACGTTGTAGTTCGGTGTCACCCGGTTGGACCCGCCATAGGTCAGCGTCAGCAGCGTTCCGCCCTCGGGCATCATCTCTGATGCGCGGCGGGCCACGTCGATGAAGCTGAAGCACGAGATGGTCAGCGAGTTCTGGAAATTCGCGCGACTGGTGTTGATGAACCGTCCGGTCAGCTCGTTCTTGTCGGAATAGGCGATGGCATGGACCAGAAAGTCCATCGTGCCCCATGCCTCTTTCAGCTTGCCAAAGCAGGCATCCAGGCTGGCATCATCGGTCACGTCCACATCGACCAGCAATGACGAACCGACCGAAGCGGCGAGCGGTTCGACCCGCTTGCCGAAAGCCTCGCCTTGATAGGAAAATGCAAGTTCGGCGCCCTCGGACGCCATGGCCTTTGCGATTCCCCAGGCGATGGAGCGCTCGTTGGCGACCCCCATGACCAGCCCGCGCTTGCCCTTCAGAAGGTCTGCCATTTATGTCCGTCTCCGGTCTCAGTCGAGATATTTGCTCATCACCAGGGTGGCGTTCGTCCCGCCAAAGCCGAAGCTGTTCGACAGCACGCTGTCGAAATCGACATTCTCGTGCAGCGTGGTGGCGATTTCCTCGGGTTTCAGTTCGGGGTCGAGTTGGGTGATGTTTGCCGAGGCCGCGATGAAGCCACCCTGCATCATCAGCAGCGAATAGATCGCCTCGTGCACGCCCGTCGCGCCCAGCGAATGGCCGGTCAGCGATTTGGTGGACGAGATCAGCGGCACGTTTCCGTCGCCAAAGACGCGGCGCACTGCCTTGACCTCGGTGACATCGCCCGCAGGGGTCGAGGTGCCGTGGGCATTGATGTAGCTGATCTTGCGCCCCTGCGGCAGGGTGGACAGCGCCAGCCGCATCGACCGTTCGCCGCCCTCGCCCGAGGGGGCCACCATGTCGTGCCCGTCCGAGGTGGCGCCATAGCCGGTGACTTCGGCATAGATTTTGGCGCCACGGGCCAGGGCGTGGTTCAACTCCTCCAGCACCACGACGCCCCCGCCTCCGGCGATGACGAACCCGTCCCGCGTGGCATCGAAGGCGCGCGAGGCTGTGGCGGGCGTGTCATTGTATTTCGACGACATGGCACCCATTGCGTCAAACAGGCACGACAGGGTCCAGTCCAGTTCCTCGCCGCCGCCGGCAAAGACGATGTCCTGCTTGCCCATCTGAATCAACTCGGTGCCGTTCCCGATGCAATGCGCGCTGGTCGAGCAGGCCGAGGTGATGGAATAGTTCACGCCCTTGATCTTGAAGGGCGTGGCGAGGCAGGCGGAATTGGTGGACGACATGCCCTTGGTCACGCCAAAGGGGCCGATCCGCTTGGGGCTGCCGCTGTCGCGCACGATGTTGTGCGCCTTGTAGAAGGATTTGGTCGACGGCCCGCCGGACCCCACGATGATCCCCGTGCGTTCGTTCGACACATCCGAGGGGTCGAGGCCGGAATCCTTCACTGCCTGCTGCATGGCGATGAAGTTGTAGGCCGCGCCATCGCCCATGAAGCGCAGGTCGCGCTTGTCGATATGGTCTTCCAGCACGATCTGCGGCTGGCCGTGGATGCGTGAACGGAACCCGTGTTCCGCATATTCCGGCGAGGCGATGATGCCCGAGCGGCCAAGGCGCAGGCTTTCCTGCACCTCTTCGGCTGAGTTTCCGATGGGCGAGACGATGCCGATGCCGGTGATGACGACGCGACGCATGGGCTTCCTTCCTTAGCTGGCCGACAGGGCGACCTTCATGTCCTTGACAAGATAGATGGTCTCGCCATCCGCCTCGACGCGGCCATCGGCCACACCCATGGTCAGACGGCGGGTCTGCACGGCCTTGGTGAAATCGACATGATAGCGCAGCATCTTGCGATCCGGGCGGACCATGCCGGTCAGCTTGACCTCGCCGACCCCCAGCGCATAGCCGCGCCCTTGCCAGCCGCGCCAGCCCAGGTTGAAGCCGGTCAGCTGCCAAAGACCATCCAGCCCCAGACATCCTGGCATGATGGGATTGCCGGGGAAGTGACAGGCGAAAAACCACAGGTCGGGGGTGATGTCGAATTCGGCGACCACATGCCCCTTGCCGTGTTCGCCGCCATCCGCCGAGATGTCGGTAATCCGGTCCATCATCAGCATCGGCGGCTCGGGAAGCTGCGCATTGCCGGGCCCGAACAATTCGCCCCGCGCACATTTCAAAAGGTCTTCCCGATCGAACCTGGTTGGATACACGTGCTTCTCCCTGCCTCGCACCTCTGCTTCCTGTAGCATCCGCCTAGGCGCAAGGGCAAGTGGCGCAGGGGCGCCGGGGCGCGCCTGCGACTGGCCCTGTCCAAAGCACCGCGCAGGTTTCAGCCGCGCGGGCGTATCCTGTTGATGTGACCCATCTTGCGCCCGGCGCGCGCCTCGGCCTTGCCATACAGATGGATGGCCGTGCCCGCCTCGGTCGCCAGCGCGGGAACCCGGTCGATATCGTCGCCGATCAGGTTTTCCATGGTCACGTCGGAATGGCGGCTGCCATCCCCCAGCGGCCAGCCTGCAACCGCACGGATATGTTGTTCGAACTGGTCCACCGCGCAGCCATTCTGCGTCCAGTGGCCCGAGTTGTGGACGCGCGGTGCGATCTCGTTCACCAGCAAGCCTTGTGGCGTCACGAACAGCTCCACCCCCATCACGCCCACATAGTCCAGGGCATTCAGGATCCGTGCGGCGATCAGCACCGCATCCGACCGACGGGCCGGGGGCAGGCGGGCGGGAACGGTGGTGGTGTGCAGAATGCCGTCGCGGTGCACATTCTCGCCCGGATCGAACGCCGCGACCTGACCATCCAATGCCCGCGCGGCGATGACCGAGATTTCCATGGTGAAGGGCACGAACCCCTCCAGCACCGCAGGCGCACCGCTCATGGCTGTCAGGGCCGCGGCGGCATCTTCCGGTGTCATGATGCGGGCCTGCCCCTTGCCATCATAGCCCAGCCGCGTGGTTTTCAGAATGGCAGGTGCGCCGATGGCACCCAGCGCCGACTCCAGCTCCGCTGCGTCATTCACGGCGGCCCAGGGGGCGGTCGCAAGGCCGATGGCGTTGAGAAACCCCTTCTCTTCGACCCGGTCCTGGCTGATGGCCAATGTGCGGCGGTTGGGGCGGATCGGGCGGATCGCCTCGATCAGATCCAGGGCCGAGGTGGGGATATTCTCGAACTCGTATGTCACGACGTCGACGGATTGCGCGAATGCGGTCAGCGCGGCGGCATCGTCATAGGATGCGGTTGTAACGCGATGCGCCACATCGGCAGCAGGCGGGTTGGCAGCCGGCTCGTAGACATGCGCGCGCAGCCCCAGGCGGCTGGCGGCGACCGCAAGCATCCGGCCCAACTGCCCGCCACCCAGAATGCCGATCGTCGATCCGGTGGCCAGTGGTTCAGTCATCCTGTGGTTCCTCGGGGATAGAGGCGGACAGCGCCGCGCGCCATGTGTCCAGCCGCTCTGCCAGGGCGGGATCGCTGATGGCCAGGATGCCTGCGGCCATCAACCCGGCATTCGCGGCGCCGGGCGCGCCAATTGCCATGGTGGCGACGGGAAAGCCCTTGGGCATCTGAAGGATGGAATACAGGCTGTCAACGCCGGACAGCGCACGGGTCTGGACCGGCACGCCAATGACGGGCACGCGGGTCTTGCTGGCCATCATGCCGGGCAGATGCGCCGCACCGCCAGCGCCCGCAATGATGACCTTGAGCCCCCTGTCCACGGCGGTCTTGCCATAGGTCCACAGCCGGTCGGGGGTGCGATGGGCCGAGACGATGCGCGCCTCGTAGGGCACGCCCAGCTCATCAAGGATGTTTGCCGCTTCCTTCATCGTGGCCCAGTCGGACTGACTGCCCATGATGATGCCCACTTCCACCTGTCCGGCCATGCCCGTCCTCCGGCTGTCGTTGCGCCTTGCGGCGTAGCCGTGGCGTCGCGCGCGGTCAACGGCAAAGGGTGCGTCAGGCGATGATGTCGGGGATCAGTCGGTCTTCAAGGCGCGCGATCTGGTCCTTCAGCGCCAGTTTCTGCTTTTTCAGGCGGCGCAGTGTCAGTTGATCGGCGGTGCCCGAAATCTCCAATGCGTGGATCGCATCATCAAGATCGCGGTGTTCGCGGCGCATCACTTCCAGCCGGATGCACAGAACTTCTTCGGTGTTCAACTCGGGCGGGGCATTCATCGCTTGCGGCCTTCTTCTGAGTCGCGGGCACTGAGCCCTCACTATAGCGATTCGTGGGGATTGTTGGAAGTTTTTCAAGGGGCTTGCCGGGCGCTCCTCCGCTCCCCATATTCACACCACGGGTTGCCGAACGCCGGGGCCCGCCGGACATGTCGCTTGCACCAAGGACACCGCGAATGACCAAGACCAGTTTCGGGGGGCACCCCTTCCTTCTTGGGTTCGAACAGCTTGAACGGCTGGTCGAGCGCACCGCCAAAACGGCGGCAGATGGCTATCCGCCCTACAACATAGAGCGTCTGGGCGAGAACGATTATCGGATCACGCTGGCCGTCGCCGGCTTTCGTGAGGCGGAGTTGCAGATCACGCTTGAGGATCGCCAACTTGTGGTGCGCGGGCGTCAGGATGATGCCGCTGATGCGCGCGTGTTCCTGCACCGGGGCATTGCGGCGCGTCAGTTTCAGCGCAGCTTCGTGCTGGCCGAAGGCGTGGAGGTCGGGGGCGCCCGCCTGGAAAACGGCCTTCTGCACCTGGACCTGCGCCGGTCAACCCCGGAACCTGTCGTTCAGACCATCCAAATCGTCAGCGCCTGAAAGGAGGGCACGATGGATCATCCGTTCAACTTTGGCCCCGATGTCGCGGACCGCATCGTCTATGTGCGTCCCGTTGCCGTTGCGGAACTGCCCGAAGCCCTGCGCCAACAAGCGACCGGGCTGGACATCATCTATTCCGTCAACCGCCCCGATGGCGAGCGGCTGGCACTTGTCCGGGATCGTCAACTGGCGTTTGCCTTGGCGCGCCAGAACGACCTGTCCCCGGTCAGCGCCCACTGACCTCTGCTGGGCTGTCGCGCGCGCTCAGCCGCGCAGATAGGCCCGCAGGGCGGGGGGCGGATCGTCCAGAACCGGCCCAGTGGCGGTCGGTGCTGCGGCAGTGCCATCCGCCACGACCACCGTCAGCGGGCACAGGCGCCGCGCATCTTCGGGATCGTGGGTGACCATCAGCACGGTGGCCCCGGTCTGTCCGGCAATCCGGTCCACCAAATCCAGCATCTGCGCCTTCAGCGCGGGGCCCAGGGCGGCGAATGGCTCGTCCAGCAGCAGCAGCGGCCGGGCCCGCAGCAACACGCGGGCCAAAGCGACCCGTGACTGTTCGCCCCCCGACAGCGCGGCTGGCTTGCGTTCAGCTTTGTCGCCAAGGCCAACCTGCGCCAGAACTCCGGCCACGGCCTCCCGCTGCGCCTGTGTCAGGCGCAGCCGTGGCGACAGGCCCAGCCCAAGGTTCTGCGCAACCGTCAGATGCGGAAACAGATTGCCATCCTGAAACAACACCGACAGCGGCCGGTCCCCCGGTGGCAACTGGGTGATATCTGCCCCCGCCCACAGAATGCGGCCCGATGCCGGGGGATGAAACCCGGCAATCGCGGCAAGCAGAGTGGATTTTCCCGCACCCGACGGACCGATCACCGCCACGCGGGCCGCCTGCGGCACGGTCCAATCGGCCTCCAGCCGGAATGTGCCCTGCTCCAGCGCCAGTTTTTCAAGTGTCAGCCCCACGGCGCCCCCACGAATCGAACAGGATGAAAACGGCAAAAGACAACCCCATCAGCAACAGCGCGGCGGCTTCGGCCTGATCCGTCCGATAGGCCCCCATCAGCCGCCAGACCTGCAAGGGCAAGGTGACGCCCTGATCGCTGGCAAACAGCGCGATCACCCCCAGGTCGCCCATCGCCAGCGCAGCGGCCAGTCCCACGGCCATGCCCAGCGGGCGGCGAATGCGTGGCAGGACCGCCAGACGGAACCGCGCCCACCCGACAAGGCCCAAACTGTCGGCAAGCCGCCCTTGGGTCAGTTCTGCCGCGCGCCAGGCCGGCAATACCAGCCGCAAGGCAAAGGGCAGCGCCATCAGCGTGTTGACCAGTGCGGTCACCGGCAGCGCCAGCCGCGATGGGGCAACAAAGGGATGCAGCATCAGGAACAGCCCGATCCCCAGCACCAGCGAACTCGCGGCCATCGGCAGCATTCCCGCCGCCTCGACCATACGCGCCAGTCCGCCGCCCCGCGCCACAGCCGAAGCCAGCGCGACAACCGCCAGCGCGGTCAGCCCTGCCACCACCAGCGCCAGCGCCACCGAGGTTGCTGCCGCGTTCCACACACCCGCCGGCAAATCCGCCAGATCCGAAACACCCCAGACCACCAGCACCGCGACCGGCAGTGCCAGAAACAGCGCCGCGACGAAAATCACCAGACCATCGGCCATCCTTCGCCATCCACCCGGCGCGGGCAATGCCAGCGGGCGGTCCAACCCGGCCCCAAGTGCAGCCGGCGCTGTCCAGCGTGCCGCCAGCAGCACCGCTGCGGCACAAAGCCCGAACTGTACCGCGGCCAGCATCGCGGCGCGACTCAGGTCAAAATCAAAGCGCACGGCCTGCCAGATGGCCAGCTCGACCGTTGTCGCGCGCGGCCCGCCACCCAGAATGAGCACAACGGCAAAACTTGTCAGGCAGATCAGGAAAACGGCAAGCAACGCCCCCGGCACCACACCGCGCAGCATGGGCACCTCGATATGCCGGAACACCCCGCCCGGCCCCAACCCCAGACTTTGCGCCAGCCGGACCCGTTCTGCCGGAACCCCTTGCCATCCATGCAGGATCATGCGGACCGCCAGCGGCATGTTCAGGAACACATGGGCCAGAACCACACCGTGAAACCCATAGATTCCAACCTGCGGCAGCCCAAGCGCCGCCAGGCCGCTGTTCAAGACCCCTGCCCGTCCGAAAATGGCCAGCAACCCCAGTACGGCCACGACCACCGGCAACAGGAACGGGGCACCCAGCGCCGCAATCAGACCCGCTCGCCCGGCAAAGCGCCGCCGCGCCAGCGCCCGCGCCACGGGAATTGCCAGGGCAACCGATGCCAATGCCGAAACCGCCGCCTGCGTTGCCGAAAACCGCACCGCGGCCCAGTCGGCCGCCCCCAGCCGGGATGATCCGGCCCGAAAGAACACAACCGCGAGCGCGACCGCCATCAGCCCGGCAATCGCTGCGGCAAGCACGATCCCCGGCCATCCGCCTTGCCTTGACGGAAGCCTCCTGCGGGGGGCCGGGGGCGCGAAACCCCCGGCGGTGCGATCAGGCTTCGGCATGATCACCGGGCGAGCGCGCCGCGCCATTCCTCGATCGCGGCATCCCGCAGGGCTTGCGCTTCGTCGGCAGGGAACAGCAGCGATGTTTCGGGCAGGACCAGGCCGCCAAACCCCTCTGGCAGGCCGCCGGCAGGGGTCTTGGCCGGATACATCCAGTTCGTCTCGGGGATTGCCGACTGGAACGCATCGGACACCATGAATTCCATGAAGCGCCGCGCCAGTTCTGGCTGTTTGGCATTGGCCAGCACGCCTGCCACCTCGACTTGCAGGTAATGCCCCTCGGAAAATGCCGCCGCCGCCTTGGACTCGTCGTTCTCGGCGATCAGGTGATAGGCGGGGGAGGTGGTATAGGACAGCACCATATCCGCTTCGCCCTTCAGGAACAGGTCATAGGATTCCGACCAGCCCGGCGTGACCGTCAGGATATTGTCCGCCAACTTGCCCCAGATCTCCTCGGACCTGCTGCCGTAGGCCGCCTTGACCCACATCAACAGGCCAAGTCCCGGCGTGGACGAGCGGGGATCCTGGATCACGATTTTCAGATCCGACTCTGCCAGGGCCTCGATGGATGTTGGGGGCGAGGGCACGCGTGTGGTGTCATGGACAAAGGCAAACCATCCCCAGTCAAAGGGCAGAAAGTTCGCATCGCTCCAGTCAACGGGCAGATCCAGGGTGGCCGCGACACCATGAGGCGCAAACAGCCCGGTCTCTGCGGCGGCGGCCGTCAGGTTGGTGTCCAGTCCCAGCACGACATCCGCCTCGGACCGTGCGCCTTCCAGCCGCAGGCGCGCCAGAAGCGCGGCGCCGTCGCCTGCCGGAATGAACCGCAGGTCACATCCGCATTCTGCCTCGAAGGCTTTTTCCACCACGGGTCCGGGGCCCCAGTCTGACGCAAAGCTGTCATAGGTCAGCACCGTCAGGACAGGCGTGTCCGCCATCGCCAAAGTGCTCGCGGCCATCAGGCCACAGGTCGCAAGGAAGGGAGCTTTCATCATGTCCTCCAGTTGCGACGGAACAGGTCGGTACCGGAGATCGCTCTCGCACCTTCCCTCCGCCGGTATGATCCGGTTCAGGTTCGACGGGTTCGCTTGCGCATCTCAGCCGGCGGAACATCCGCAGGCACCCCGAGGTGGGGCAGAGCATAGACCACATGGCGTCAGACACAAGGGGGATGGACCGTTGCGTAGAACCGCGATTCCGCCCGCTGTCGGATCGTGCGGTTGATGGCCGCCGGGCCGGGCGTGCGGGCAAAGGAAAGGCGGCCGCCCGTCCGGGCAGCCGCCTTTATCGCGTATCTGCATTTGGTTCCTCGACGCCGCGGGCTGGGTGGGGGCTGTTTCCGCGACGTCGAGGGGAGCTTTATGCAGCTACAAGACTGTTCTGATGCCAGAGCGTGGCGCAACTGCGGGGGAAGCGGGGCATTTTCAGGGCAGCGTTTCCGTTCGGCCCACAGTTTTGCCTCTGGCGCGCTATTGTTCCGCCCGAAGGTGGAATGTCAGCCTGTTCGTGCCCCCCACGCGCGCATATCGGATGCCCTGTGCCAATGCATGAATCATGTACCAGCCGAATCCCCCTTCGGGCATGTCATCCGCCTGAACATCTGGAGCCCTGGCGCCGGGAAGCATGTTGTCGGGCATCGGCGTGCCGTGATCCGTCACCGAACACCATAGCCCCCCCGGTACCGGCTGCACGGACAGTTCGATGTCGCCCTGTGATCCGGCATAGGCATGTTCAACGATGTTGTTCAGCACCTCTGCGATTACAATCTCTGCCGAACACCGCAGATCGTTGGGCAAGATGTCCGGGGAGAAATTCGAGAACAGCCGTTCCAGCGCGTGGCGGACGGCCAAAGGGTCAGCCGGAATCACCAGCCGAACCACGCCGGGGGGGGGCGTATCCTCCATGCGAGGCTGCTCAGCCGACATGGCGCACCCCTGCGGGTGCGTTCGGATGAATGGTGAAAACCTGATCCATGCGGGTCAACCGGAACACCTTTTGCACGGTCGGGGTCAGCGCGGCCAGTTCGAGGTTGCGGCCCGGCCCCGCAAGTTTCTTCACCGCGACCACAGCCCCCAGGCCGCTGCTGTCGAGAAAATCGACGCGCGACAGATCCAGCACGACGCGCGGGGCGGCCGCCTGCAACACCTCGCGCATCCGATCC
This sequence comes from Gemmobacter megaterium, assembly GCF_900156815.1. Lineage (GTDB taxonomy): Bacteria > Pseudomonadota > Alphaproteobacteria > Rhodobacterales > Rhodobacteraceae > Wagnerdoeblera > Wagnerdoeblera megaterium. The sequence continues at coordinate 769,259 of NZ_FTOT01000002.1, read as the reverse complement.
TTGAAGCGGATGGCCGCAGCCGCGTCGATCCGTGTGGCGTGTATCCTTGCGATCAGTGTGTCGCCAGCGTGTTCGCAGGTGATGTCCATGCCGTACCTTTCCCATGCCGTCCGCTCAGCCTAGCGCCAATCCGTTGACAAACGGTAACCTGCGCCCCTTTCGCACCGGCTCTGCTCGGCCTATCGTTGCACGAAGCCTGAAGGGAGCCCGCCATGACCTGCGTTTTCGTCCAGTTCCTATGCCAGCCCGGCAAGACCTACGAGGTGGCCAATGCCGTCTGGGATGCCGAAGTCGTGTCAGAACTCTATTCGACCTCGGGAGAATATGACCTGATTGCAAAGGTCTACATTCCGGATGGCGCCGATGTCGGACATTATCTTGCAGAGCGACTGTTCGGCATTCCCGGCATCGTGCGCACGTTGACCACCATGACCTTCAAGGCGTTCTGAGATGCCGGGCATCGCCGTTGTGACCGGCGCCTCGGATGGGATCGGGGCCGCAGCCGCCCGCGCCCTGCTTGCGGCCGGATGGCAGGTTGCCCTGCTGGCCCGTCGCAAGGCCGCGCTGGAGGCGGTGGCCGCCGGCCATGCCGCCGCGCTGCCGCTGATCTGCGATGTGACCGATCCGGCGCAGGTTCAGTCCGCGTTCGGGACAGTGACGGCCCGATTTGGCCGCATCGACTTTCTGTTCAACAATGCGGGCATTTTTACACCGGCGGGGCTGATCGACGAGATACCGCTGGAGGACTGGACGCAATCGGTCGCGGTGAATCTGACCGGCATGTTCCTGTGCGCCCGCGCCGCCTTTGGCCAGATGCGGCGGCAGACACCCCAGGGCGGGCGTATCCTGAACAACGGCTCTGTCGCCGCCCAAGCGCCCCGGCCTGGTGCAGTGTGCTATACCGCAACCAAACATGCGGTGACGGGGCTGACCAAGCAACTGTCGCTGGATGGCCGACCGTTCCGCATCGCGTCGGGCCAGATCGACATCGGCAATGCCCGGACACCGCTACTGGAAAGCCATGTCCGCCGGGTGAAGGCCGCCGACCCGGATGCGCCGGACACCCCCATGATCGACGTGGCGACGGTGGCCGATACCGTGGTGCACCTCGCCTCGTTGCCGCTGGAGGCAAATGTCCAGTCCATGACGCTCATGGCGACCACCATGCCACTTGTCGGGCGGGGATAGGGCGGTCGGGCCGCCAGCTATCGCGCCGCCGCGCGGTCTTCGCAGGTGGTCCGGGCATCTGCGCCGACAACCGGCGTGGCGCCTGCGATCCTGTCCATGGCCTGCGCCATGGCAATGTCCAAGTCCGACAATCCGCCACAATCGTGGGTTGTCAGCGTGACATCGACGATGTTGTATCGGTTGGTCCATTCCGGGTGGTGGTCCATCCGCTCGGCCAGCAGCGCCACCTGCGACATGAACCCCCAGGCTTCGGCAAAGCCAGAGAAGCGCCAGATCTTGCGGATGGCATCGCGGCCCGGCACCATCTGCCAGCCGCCCTCTGCCAGTACGGGCAGGTCGCGGTCGCGGATTGCGGGCGCCAGAGCCGTCATGCGGCACCGCCAGACAGCGCGGCGTCCAGCTCTGTCGCGCGCGCATGGGCCGGACGTGCCGAAAGACGCGCCCAGTAGTCGCGGAAGATCGGACGGTCGGGAACAGTGCCGAATTTCAGCCCCCAGCCGATCTGGCTTCCGGTATAGACATCGGCGGCGCTGAAGCTGTCGCCAGCCAGATAGGCGCTTGCGTCAAGTCTTTGTTCCACTGCTGCGATCACGCTTCGGGCATCTCCATAGCCGACCATGCTCCGGCGATCCTCGGGGACAACCACGCCCAGGGCCGCATTGGTTGCGGCGGCTTCCACCGGCCCGGCGCCAAAGAACAGCCAGCGGTAATAGGCCGCCCGGTCCGGTGCCGGCGGTGCCAGCCCCGCCAGCGGAAAGGCATCGGCAAGATAGGCGCAGATCGCCGCGCATTCGGTCACAACCTGCCCCAGGTGGCGGATCGCGGGCACCTTGCCCATCGGGTTGATCGCCAGATACTCCGGCGTCTTCATCGGTGCCCCATAGTCCAGCATGATCGTCGTATATGGTGCGCCCACCTCTTCCAGCATCCACCGGACGATGGCCCCGCGCGATCGCGGGCTGGTCCAGAAGGTCAGGTCAGTCATGGTCGTCTCCCTGGCTGCGGCGGAACGGCCCAAGGGCCGTTGCCACCTCGATCTCTTCGTCCACGGCCGCACGTTCCGCGTCGAGATAGCGGCCGACCGCGCCGCGAAAGCCGGGATCGGCGATCCAGTGCAAGGAGTGCACCGGACATGGCAGATAGCCGCGCGCCAGCTTGTGTTCGCCCTGGGCCCCGGCCTCGACCCGCGCCATACCCCGCCCGATCGCCCAGTCGATGGCCTGATGGTAGCACAGTTCGAAATGCAGGAAGGGGTGATCTTCGATACAGCCCCAATACCGCCCGAATAGCGTTTCGCGCCCGATGAAGTTCAGCGCCCCGGCGATGGGGTGCCCGTCGCGTTTTGCCAGCACCAGCAGCACATCGTCGCGCAGGTTGGCCTGCACCTCGTCAAAGAAGGCGCGCGTCAGATAGGGCCGCCCCCATTTGCGGTTGCCCGTATCCTGATAGAATTGCCAGAAGGCATCCCAGTGCTCGGGCCTCAGCGCATCGCCGGTCAGCGTCTCGATGGAGCCGCCAAAGGCGCGCGCCGCCGCCCGCTCTTTGCGCAGCGCCTTGCGTTTGCGCGACGACAATACGCCCAGAAACGCATCATATGACTCATAGCCCTGATTCTGCCAATGATACTGCTGCGTTACCCGGTGCAGCCATCCGGGCGCCGCCGTCGCCTCGGTTTCGGTGCAGAAGGTGACATGCGCCGAGGATAAGCCGTTCTGCGCCGCGATCTGTTCGATCCCGCCCAACAGGGCCGCCCGGCCTGCCACCTCCCACTCCGGTCTGCACAGGAACCGCCGTCCCGTCGCGGGGGTAAAGGGAACCGCGACCTGCAATTTCGGGTAGTAGCGACCGCCCGCCCGTTCCCAGGCATCGGCCCAACTATGGTCAAAGATATACTCGCCCTGGCTGTGGGACTTCACATACATCGGCGCGACGGCAACGACCCGCCCCTTGGCCCGCACCACCAACGGGCGGGGCAGCCATCCGCTCCGCTGACCGACCGATCCCGATGCCTCCAGCGCAACAAGGAAGCGGTGGGATGTGAACGGATCCAGCGGAACCCCGCCACCGGGGTTGGCGCAGGCATCCCACTCGGCCGCCGCCACATCGGCGACCCCGTTTGCCAGTGTCACCTCCAGTTCAAGCTGCGCATCCATTCGTCACGCTCCTGCCTGCGTAGCCTTGCTCTGATCCGAATATCTCCGCCAGACTCATCCAGCGCCAGCCACCTGCGATCACGCTTGCGGGATGGTGGCGGGGTATCCTTCGAAGGTGATGTTGCAAGCCATCTTGCGCGCCTCCGTTTCTTCCTCGGCCGAGCGAATGGTCCAGCACAGCACATCCGCCCCCTGCGCGGCCAGTTCCCGCACCCTTGGGCGCATCAGATCCGTCCAGTTGTGCGAGACAAAGCTGGCACCGACCCGATCATAATCGGCAATCGCCAATAGCGACGCGCGGCGTTCGGCGGGCAGGTCATCCGCGCCATGGCCGCGCCATTGCCAGGTGGTAAGGCCGCGGGGAACGCGCGGCAGAAGGCGCGCCATCTGTGCCATGGAATGCGGGTTGAACGACATGACCGCCAGATCTCCGGCGTATCCTGCCAGCAGCCGGGCCGTTGTCGCCTCCAATGTGCCGACGCCGGGGCCGAAGCCGCGATCCTGATCCTTCAGCTCCACCAGCAAGGGCACGCGGCCGGACACCAGATGCAGCACCTCTGCCAACGAGGGGATCCCCTCGTCGGTGTCGGTCAGCCTGATCCCGGCGAGTTCCGCCGCGCTGCGTGCACGCACGGGGCCTGCGGCCTGCGTCAGCCGGTCCAGATCGTCGTCATGGAAGACCATGGCGTGACCATCGGCGGACAGTTGCAGGTCGATCTCTATGGCATAACCGGTATCAATGGCCGCGCGGATGGCCGCGCGGCTGTTTTCGACCCGACCGGCAGCGCGGTCGTGATACGCCCGGTGCGCAACAGGCAGGCGGCGCAGGGTCTCGGGCAGGCGAGGGCGTTGCATGACGGGATCAGCGGAGCTCGAAGATCGCCTCGATTTCGACCGCCACTCCCAGCGGCAGGGCGGCTGCCGACACGGCAGAGCGCGCATGGCGCCCGGCGTCGCCGAATACCTCGACCATCAGATCCGATGCGCCGTTGACCACTTTGGGCTGATCGGTGAAATCGGCGGTCGAGTTCACAAAGCCCACCAGCTTCACCACACGGGCGATCCCGTCCAGATCCCCACCGCAGGCCGCCTTGGCCTGCGCGATCAGCGACAGCGCACAGCGCCGCGCGGCCGCCGCACCCTCGGCAACCTCCAGACCATCGCCAAGCCGACCCTTGATCAGACCGTTCTCGTCCGAGCTGATCTGGCCGGAAACATAAAGCATCTTGCCGCTGATCACGAAGGGCACATAGTTCGCTGCCGGGGCGGGAGCGGCGGGCAGGGTGATGCCCAGTTCGGCGAGGCGGGCGTCGATGGTTCCGGTCATGTCGTCAGTCTCTCAGCTTTCGCGGAAGGCGCGGTTGAAATAGTCGGTGAAGGGCTTGGTCAGGAACTGCACCGGCGTGCGTTCATCGGTGCGGATAAATGCCTCGACGGGCATACCGGGGATCAGGCGTATGTCACCAAGCTTGGCCAGTTCGCCGGGGTTGAGCTCGATCTCGGCGCGATAGTAAGGGGCATTGGTCGCCTCGTCCACCAGCACGTCGGGCGAGACGATCGTGACGGTTCCGAACACTTCCGGCGTGGTCCGCATGGAAAAGGCAGAGAACACGACCTTGGCTTCCTGTCCGGGGCGGACCTGATCAATGTGCACGGTCGGAACGCGGGTGGCGATCACCAGCGGGCGGTCCTGCGGGATGATGAACAGCACCGGATCCGCGGCGCGCAGCACTGCGCGGGGGGTCGTGACCCGCAGGCCAAGGACAACGCCGGACACCGGCGCGCGGATGTCCAGCCGGGCCATGCGTTCGTGCAGCGCGCGGCGGCGTTCGGCGAGTTCCAGTTCGCGGTAGCCGATATCGCGCAACTGGGTGCTTGCCTCTTCGCGCCGGGTCGAGGACATGCGCAGGATCTCGATCTCGGTCTCGGTGATGCGGCCTTCGGCCTGTGCGCGGCTGGCGGTAAGTTCGCCGACCTGTCCGGCAAGGCGGGCTTCCTCGCGTTCCAGTCCCAGCACGCGGCTTACCTGCGCCAGGCCCTTGCTGAGCAATTCGCGCTGGCTGGCCAGTTCTTCGGCAATCAGGCGGCGTTGCGTGGTCAGCGCCTCTCGCTGGGCGTCGATCCCTTCGATCAGGCTCATGGTCTGCGATTTGCGCTTTTGCAGTTGTTCGATCTGACTGGTCAGCGTTTCGGCGCGCGCGCTGAACAGGCGTTCCTGACCTGTCATCAGATCGGCCACATCCGGCGCTCTGGCCGAGACTTCGACCAGTTCCGCAGGGAAAGAGATGGTTCGGGCATCGTCGCGTTCCGCCTCCAGGCGGCCGCGCCGGGCAAGAATCTCGAAGAACTGCGTCTCGACGATGGTCAGTTCGGATCGCAGCAGGGTTCCGTCAAGGATCATCAGCACATCGCCGGCCTCGACAAAGGCGCCTTCGGTGACGTGGATCTCCTGAACGGTGCCGCCATCGGCGTGCTGGACGATCTGCCGGTTGCGATCGACCTCCAACTGGCCCGAGGTGACAACAGCCCCGGTGATGGTCGTCATCATGCCCCAGCCGACGGTTCCGCCGATCAGCACGGCCGACGTGATCAGGCCAAGCGCCATCGGCCGGGCGACCGACCATTTCGATTTCTGGGGTTGGGTCACGACACGCCTCCCGGTCCGGCAGAGCGGATGATTTCGGTGTGGTTCTTGACCATTTCGCGCAGAACCGTATCGCGCGGCCCAAATGCGGTGCGGACGCCGTTCTCCAGCACCAGCAGCACGTCGCATTCCTGGATGGCTGCCGGACGATGGGCCATGATGATGACGCCCTTGCCTTCGGCTTTCATCGTGCGGATTGCCGTGTTCAACGCCATCGACCCCTCATTGTCGAGGTTCGAGTTCGGCTCGTCCAGCACCAGGATCACCGGGTCGCCGTACATGGCGCGCGCCAGGCCGATGCGCTGCAACTGGCCGCCCGACAGACGGCTGCCGATGGCCGAAATCCGGGTGTCATAGCCTTGGGGGAACTGAAGGATCATGTCATGCGCGGCGGCCTTCTGGGCGGCTTTGACCACGGCAGCGGCATCGGGGGTTGGTGACAGGCGGGCGATGTTCTCGGCAATCGTGCCGTCAAACAGGCTGACCCGTTGCGGCAGATAGCCGATATAGCTGCCCAGCGTGTCGGGGTCGAACTGGTCCAGCGTCGCGCCATCCAGCCGCAGCTTGCCCGCACCCGGACGCCAGACGCCACAGACCGCGCGGGCCAATGTGGATTTGCCGGCACCGGACGGGCCGATCACGCCCATGGCCTGGCCCTGATCAAGGCGGAAGGATACCCCCTTGATCACCGCGACATTTTCCCCCGGAGGTGCGACGGAAATGGCCTGTGCCTCCAGAATGGCGCGCGGGCGGGGCAGGGCGGTCATGTCCTGTTCCACCGGCACGCGCGACAGCAGGCTGGCAAGCCGCCCCCAGCCCTCTTGCGCGCGCTGGACCAACGACCACTGGCCCACGGCCATCTCGATCGGGGCAAGGGCGCGGCCCAGCAGGATCGAGCCTGCGATCATGGCGCCGGGGGTCAGTTGGCCCTGCAACACCAGCCAGGCCCCCAGACCCAGCATGGCCGATTGCAGGAACAGCCGGAATGTCTTGGTCGCAGCACTGAAACCGCCCGTCAGATCCGACGCCTTCATCACCGCCGCCGTCTGCGCCTCTCTCGCACGCGACCAGCGGGCAAAGGCGGCCCCGCGCATCCCGAGGCTCTGGATCAGTTCGGATTCCGATTTGATCTGCTCCGACAGGCGCTCGGCGGCGGCCGTGGTGCCGTTGGCGGTGGTCGTCGGCTCTTTGGTCATGGCCTGGTTGAGCAGCGTGACCATGATCAGGATGCCGCCGCCGACGATGGCCAGCCAGCCAAGCAGCGGATGGAACAGAAAGATCGCGACCAGAAAGACCGGCGTCCACGGCAAGTCGAACATCGCCATCAGCACCGGCGAGACCAGCAACCGCTGGATCGATTCCAGATCGCGCTGCGCGGCCTGGGCGCTTGGCTCGTTGGGCGCCACAGCGGACATGCGGATCGACGCGGCAAAGACCCGGCGGTCCAGCTTGTCCATGAACCGGGCGCCGATACGTGCCGCAACGCGGGAGCGGGCATGGTCCAGCAGACCCATGGCCAGGAACAGGAACACGATCAATCCGGTCAGTGCGACCAGTGTCGCCTCGGAATGCGAACCGAGCACCCGGTCGTAGACCTGAAGCATGTACAGCGGGCCGGTCAGCATCAGGATGTTCACCAGGGCGCTGAACAGGAATACCGCCCAGAAAAGCTTTCGGTTCTCTGCGCGTGCCGCGCGAAGCTCGGCTCTGCCGCGGGCGGTTTCGGGGGTGCTCATGGTTTGGTCTTTCGTGAACGCTGCGCCATTGTTGCAGCTTTCGCTGCGGCGGAAAACGGCCTGATGTCAAAAAAGTGTGCCGGTCTGCGTTGCCTCTGCTGCCCGGCCTGATAATTCTCGGTCGTCACGGAGCCATCACTACGGCGCTGTTGTCTGCGCGACCATAGAAAGTGAACAGCAGGTTTTCCATTGTTTTTTTCCCTGTCTCCAGTTGCCGCCCGCCTTTCGCTGCCGATTCTCGGGCTGTGCCTTCTGGCCGCTTGCGCCGCACCGCCGGTGTCGGATGCCGACCCGTACGAAGATGCGAACCGCCGGGTTCATGCCTTCAACCAGTCGCTGGACCGCAATCTGATCCGTCCCGTGGCGCGCGGCTCTGCCGGGGTGGCACGCGGGCCGGTGGGGCAGGGCGTCAGGAATGTGGCAGGCAACCTGTTCATGCCGTCGGTCATCCTGAACAAGGTGTTGCAGGGCAAGGCAGAGGATGCGGTCCACAACACCTGGCGGTTCGCACTGAATACCACGATAGGGTTGGGCGGCTTGTTCGATCCCGCAGGGGCCATGGGCCTGACAGAACGCGACGCGGATTTCGGGGGCACACTGCACACATGGGGCGCAGGTGAGGGTGGCTTTGTCGTGCTGCCGGTGCTTGGCCCTTCGACCGAACGGGATGCGTTCGGCAAGGTCGTCGATACGGTGCTGGATCCGCTGGGGCATGTGCTGAAGTCGCCCGAAAGCCATTGGGCGCGTGGCTTCAAGGCCGCCTCAAAAGTGGTTGATCGGGCCCGTTTTGGCGACACCGTGGACTCGATCCTGCACGAAAGTGCGGATAGTTATGCCCAGATGCGGCTTTTGTATCTGCAAAATCGCCGTTTCGAATTGGGACAGGAGGTTGCGGATGACGCGTTCATCGACCCGTATGCAGACCCTTACGGCGACTGATCCGCGCCGGCGTGCCTTGCTGGCCGGTGGGGCGGTTTATGCTGGCATGTTGCTGACGGGCACGCCCGTCATGGCGTTCACCGTCGATCAGGCGCGCGCGCTCATTGATCGGGCGGTGGGCGAGGTGAACGGCACGATCAACTCCGGCAAGCCCGAGGCAGCGATGCTGAAGGACTTCGAGGGTATCTTTACCCGCTATGCCGATGTGCCGACGATTGCCCGTTCGGCCCTGGGGCCTGCGGCGCGTTCCGCCAGCGCATCGCAACTGGCGACCTTCACCGAGGCGTTCCGCGTCTATATCGCCCGAAAATACGGCCGCCGGTTCCGCGAATTCATCGGGGGACAGATCGAGGTGACAGGCGCCCAGCCGCTGAAAAGCTACTATGAGGTGGTTTCCGTCGCCAAGCTGCGTGGGCAGTCGCCGTTCGATCTGCGCTGGCATGTGTCGGACCGTTCAGGCCGGCAGTTGTTCTTCAACATCATCATCGAAGGTGTGAACATGCTTGCGGCGGAGCGGACCGAGATCGGTTCCATGCTTGATCGCCGCCGGGGCGACATCAACGCGCTGACAGCGGATCTCAGGTCGATCTGACGCGCCCTGGCCGGGGGTATTGCCGCAGGGCGGCGATTCCCCCTCGCACGCGGGGCGGGCATTGCCTATAACCAGCGCGACCCTGCCTGCCGGAGACCGCGCCATGCCTGCCGCCCTTTCCCCCATCGACAAGGCCAAGTTCGTGGCCGCCCGTCGCGCCGTCGCCTTTGTCGAGGACGGGATGCGGCTTGGTCTTGGAACAGGGTCCACCGCCGCCTGGATGGTGCGCTGCCTGGCTGACCGGGTGCAGAACGAGGGGTTGCGGGTAACTGGTGTGCCAACATCGACCCGCACTGCGGAACTTGCGCGCCAACTGGGCATCCGCATCACCTCGCTGGACGAGGCGAAATGGCTGGACCTGACCATTGACGGCGCTGACGAGTTCGATGCGAACCTTGCGTTGATCAAGGGCGGCGGCGGGGCGTTGTTGCAAGAAAAGATCGTTGCGACCGCCTCGGACCAGATGATCGTCATCACGGATGCGGCCAAGGAGGTTGCACATCTGGGCGCGTTTCCCCTGCCGGTGGAGGTGATCCCCTTTGGCTGGCAGACGACGCGCGCGCTGGTTGGTGAAACCCTGGGCAGCCTGGATGTGCTGGGCCGCGAGGTGACGTTGCGCATGAACGGTGACCGGCCCTTTGTGACCGACGAGGGGAACTATATCCTTGATCTGCATCTGGGCCGCATCGACAACCCGCGCCAGTTGTCGCTGGTGATGAACCAGATCCCCGGTGTGGTGGAGAACGGTCTGTTCATCGACATCTGCGATATCGTGATCGTTGGCCATGGTGATGGCCGCGTCGATGTGCGCGATATCAACGCCGGAACCGTCGCGCATGAGGTGGTGGAATTCGCCGATACCGACAATGTTTTCGGCGCGGATTGATCCCGTAGCATCGCCTGCAAGGAGACAACATGACGTTCGACGTTGATCTTTTCGTCATCGGTGGCGGCTCGGGCGGTGTGCGCGCGGCGCGGATCGCGGCATCCGAGGGTGGCGCGAGGGTGGCCCTGGCCGAAGAATACCGCATGGGCGGCACCTGCGTCATCCGCGGCTGCGTTCCCAAGAAGCTGATGGTCTATGCCAGTGCCTTTCCCGGTCAGATCGCGGATGCGCGGGCCTATGGCTGGGATGTGTCTGCTGGCGGATTCGACTGGTCCCGGTTCCGTGCCACGCTGGATCAGGAACTTGTCCGCCTCGAAGGCGCCTATCGCAGCGGCCTGCTGAACGCGGGCGTGACTGTGCATGACAGCCGCGCGGTGGTCGAGGATGCCCATACGGTGCGGTTGGCCGATGGCCAACGGATCACGGCCAAGCACATACTGATCGCCACCGGAGGGCGCCCTTTCGTGCCCGAGATTCCGGGGGCGGATCTGGCACTGACGTCGAATGACATGTTCCTGCTGGACAGGCTGCCAAGCTCGGTGCTGATCGTGGGCGGCGGGTTCATTGCCTGCGAATTTGCCTGCATTCTGAACGGGCTGGGCGTCAAGGTCACGCTGGCCTATCGTGGCACGCATGTGCTGCGCGGCTTCGATGACGAGGCGCGTACCCATGTTGCGGATGCCATGAAGGCGAATGGCATCGAGATCTGTTGCGAGGCCGATGTCACCGCGCTGGACAAGGCTGGTGAAGGTATCCGCGCGACCGGAACCAACGGTGCGGGGGGTGTCTATGATGCCGTTCTGTATGCCACCGGCCGCAAGCCGAACACCCAGGGCCTTGGGTTGGAACATCTGGGCGTCGGTCTGGGCGGGAATGGCGAGGTTCTGGTGGATGGTTACAGCCAGACCTCGGTGCCGTCGATCTTTGCGGTCGGAGATGTGACCGACCGTATCGCCTTGACGCCCGTTGCCATCCGCGAGGGCCATGCCTTTGCCGATACCGTCTTCAAGGGCACCCCGCGGCAGGCCGACCATGATCAGGTGCCATCGGCCGTATTCACCCAGCCCGAACTGGGCACTGTCGGACTGACAGAGGCAGAAGCCGCCGCGCAGGAACCTGTCGAGGTGTATGTGGCGACCTTCCGGCCGATGCAGACCTTGTTTGCGGGGCGTCAGGACCGATCCCTGTTCAAGCTGATCGTCAGCCAGGCGACCCGCAAGGTCCTAGGCTGCCACATCGTGGCTGCCGGTGCCGGTGAAATGATCCAACTTGCGGCGATTGCTGTTAAGATGGGCGCGACTAAAGAGGATTTCGACCGCACGGTTGCGGTTCATCCTACGATTGCAGAGGAACTGGTCACGATGAAAACCCCGGCGCGACGGGTCGGAAACGCTTGATTTTCGCGCCGGAATGACCAGTTAGACCGAAACGGACAGAGAAGGGATAAACACCGATGGCGGGAAGTGGAGGACCTTGGGGCGGCGGCTCCGGCGGTGGCGGGGGCGACGACCGGGGTCAGAATGGCGGTGGTGGGCGCAAGGGCCCCGACGGCCCCCAGATCCCCGAGATCGACGAACTGATGAAAAAGGGCCAGGAGCAACTGCGCGTCCTTATGGGCGGGCGCGGCGGCCAGGGCGGCGGTAATCGGGGAACCGGCGGTCCAGGGCGCGGCCCTTCGCCGATGTTCTCGCGTGGCGGCATCCTGCTGGGCCTTGCGGCAGCCGCGGTGCTTTGGGGCATGGCCTCGTTCTACACCGTCAAGCCCGAGGAACGTTCGGTCGAACTGATGCTGGGGGAATTCCGTGGCATCGGCAATCCGGGTCTGAACTTCGCACCCTGGCCATTCGTGACGGCGGAAATCGTGCAGGTGACGGGCGAGCGGGTGACCGATGTCGGCACCGGGCGCCTTGGCGCGATGGATACGGGCCTGATGCTGACGCGCGACCAGAACATCGTGGATATTGAATTCCAGGTGGTCTGGAACGTGTCGGACCCTGCATTGTTCCTGTTCAATCTGCGCGAGCCCGGCGACACGATCCGTGCTGTCGCTGAATCCGCGATGCGGGACATCATCGCGCGGTCCGAGCTTTCGCCCATTCTGAACCGCGACCGCGGCGCCATTGCCAACGATCTGCTGGCCGCCGTGCAGGGCACGCTGGACAGCTATCAGGCCGGGATAAACGTGGTTCGGATTCTGTTCGACCGTGCGGATCCGCCGCGCGAGGTGATCGACAGCTTCCGCGAAGTGCAGGCCGCGCAGCAGGAACGTGACCGGCTGGAGAAAGAGGCCGACGCCTATGCCAACCGTGTGACCGCCGGCGCGCGTGGTGAAGCCGCACGCCTGATGGAACAGGCCGAAGGCTATCGCGCCGAGGTGGTCAACGCCTCGCAGGGTGAGGCAAGCCGGTTCCTCGCCGTCTACGAGGAATACGTAAAGGCGCCGGATGTGACCCGCCGCCGGATGTATCTTGAAACCATGGAACGTGTTCTGGCCGACATGAACAAGGTGATCCTTGATGGTGTGTCCGGCGATGGCGGGCAGGGCGTGGTGCCCTATCTGCCGCTGAACGAACTGAACCGGGGGGTGGGTCAATGAACCGTTCCGCGCTGATACTGCCGGTCCTTGCCGTGATTGTGGCCGTGGTGCTGTCGTCGCTGTTCATCGTCGATGAACGGGAAAAGGCGCTGGTCCTGCAATTCGGTCAGGTGAAACAGGTCAAGGAAGAACCGGGGCTTGGCTTCAAGATTCCGCTGATCCAGGAAGTGGTCAAATACGAGGACCGCATCCTTGGCCTTCAGACCCAGCCGCTGGAAGTGACGCCGCTGGATGACCGGCGTCTGGTCGTCGATGCCTTTGCGCGCTGGCGCATCGTCAACCTGATCGACTTCCGCGAGGCCATCGGGTCTGCCGGTGAAGACGCCGCCCAGGTCCGGCTGAACCGGATCGTCACCGCGGCCATCCGTGAAGTGCTGGGTGGCGTGCCGTCGAACCGGGTGCTGTCCGAGGACCGGACCGCGCTGATGAACCAGATCCGGGACAGTGCGCGTCGCTCTGCGCTGTCGCTGGGGGTCGATGTTGTTGACGTCCGGCTGACGCGCACCGATCTGCCGGAACAGAACCTTGCGGCCACCTATGCCCGGATGCGGGCAGAGCGTGAACGCGAGGCGGCGGACGAGCGCGCGCGCGGCGAAGAGGCGGCACAACGTGTCCGCGCCACCGCGGACAGGACCGTCATCGAGCTGACCTCGGACGCCCGCCGCCAGGCAGAGGTGATCCGCGGCGAGGCCGATGCCGAACGTAACCGCGTTTACGCCGAAGCCTTTGGCCGCGACCCGGAGTTCTTTGCCTTCACCCGCTCGTTGACCGCCTACGAACGCGCGCTTCAGGGGGGCAATTCGTCGATCGTGATGCAGCCGGACAGCACGTTCTTTGAATATCTGCGGTCCGACAGACCCGCACAGCCGCAGGAATGATGCTGGCGGTTCTGGCCATCGGGCTGGTGCTTGTTGTCGAGGGGCTGGCCTTTGCGCTGGCCCCTTCGCGTATGGAGGATATCGTCGCGTTGATCGCCCGGCTTCCCGTCGAGGTGCGGCGGCTTCTGGGGCTGGCCATGCTGGCCGTTGGCGTGGGGTTGGTGTGGCTGGCCCGTCAGATGGGGGCGATCTGATCGCGGCGCAGTCGCGGCGCTTCACAACCGATTGAGAGTTTTGCAACGTGGTTTGCTTTCGCCGGGGCGCTTGCCCATTGTTCGCTCAAGACCGGGCGGGCCCCGGTTTCAGGATGGAGGATTTGCCCATGCATTCACGGGTTCTCGCCCGGCCATTGCCGCAGGTGACGCTGCGGGCCATGTGGCTTGGTGTTCTGGCACTGGCTTTCGCACTTGCCCAGTCCCTGGCCGTCGAGGCGCGCGGCGCCCCGGAAAGTTTTGCCGATCTGGCTGACAAGGTCAGCCCGTCGGTTGTGAACATCACCACGTCAACGGTGATCGCACAGGCGGCCGACCGTCGCCCGCAACTGCCCGAAGGATCCCCTTTCGAGGAGTTTTTCCGTGACTTCATGGACCGCAACAACCGTGGTGGCGATCAGGCCCCCCGGCGCGGTCAGGCGCTTGGATCCGGATTTGTGATTTCCGAAGACGGGTTCATCGTCACCAACAACCATGTCATCGAAGGCGCCGATGATATCGAGATCGAGTTTTTCTCTGGCAACCGGCTCAAGGCCAAAGTTGTCGGAACCGATCCCAACACCGACCTTGCAGTGCTGAAGGTCGAAAGCGATGTGCCACTTTCCTATGTGCAGTTCGGTGATTCCGACCGGATGCGCGTCGGCGACTGGGTGATGGCCATGGGGAACCCGCTGGGTCAGGGGTTCTCGGTGTCTGCCGGGATCGTTTCGGCCCGTGGGCGTATGTTGCAGGGCACCTATGACGATTACATCCAGACCGATGCGGCAATCAACCGTGGCAACTCGGGCGGGCCGCTGTTCAACATGGATGGGCAGGTCATCGGGGTGAACACGGCGATTCTGTCGCCCAATGGCGGGTCGATCGGCATCGGTTTCGCCATGGCATCGAACGTCGTGGACAAGGTGGTCAAGCAGTTGCGCGATTTTGGCGAAACCCGCCGCGGTTGGCTGGGCGTGCGCATCCAGGATGTGACGCCGGATATCGCCGAAGCGATGGCCCTGCCCAAGCCCACAGGCGCCCTTGTGACGGATGTTCCCGACGGTCCGGCCAAGGAGGCGGGGTTGCTGGCCAATGACGTCATCATCAGCTTTGACGGGGCCGATGTTGCCAATACGCGCGAGCTGGTGCGCCGCGTGGCGGATGCCGATGTCGGCAAGGCGGTGCGCGTTGTCGTGTTACGCGACGGCAAGACCGAGACGCTGAGCGTGACCCTGGGGCGCAGGGAAACCGCCGAAGGCGAGGCCCCGGCAGCGTCGGGCAGCGGACAATCGGCCCCGCAACAGGAAGACCTGCTGGGCATGACCCTGCGCGTCCCCACCGAAGAGGAGCGTCAGGCCGCAGGCATGGCCCCCGGTTCGAGCGGTCTGCTCGTGGTCGGTGTCGCCGCAGGTTCCGAAGCCGACAGCAAGGGCCTTGCCGCCGGCGATGTCATCACCGAGGCGGGGCAAAAGCCCGTTGCGGCGCTGTCGGATCTGACCGCGCGCATCACAGAGGCCAAGGAGGCCGGGCGCAAGTCCCTGTTGTTGCTGGTGCGCCGCGCTGGTGATCCGCGTTTCGTTGCGCTGTCGGTGAACTGAGACTCCAGGCTGTCACTCATGGAATGCGCCCCCGGCTCTGGCGGGCGCATTCGCTTTCGGGCCGCCGTGCCGAAGCCAGCCTCTGGTGCCAGTTTATTTTTCAGAGCCTCTCGCAAAACCGGCCGAGGCGTGCTATGTAAACGCTGCATCTCTTGTTTTCGGACCTGTTCCTCACGGCTCAGCTTTCGATCTTCAGCTTTGCCGGGCCGCTGCGCAGTGTGAGCGGCATCTTTCGATAAGGAATATCACGATGGCAAATGGCACCGTGAAATGGTTCAACTCCACCAAAGGCTTCGGCTTCATCGCTCCGGAAGGCGGCTCCAAGGACGTGTTCGTCCACATCTCCGCTCTGGAACGCGCTGGCATCCGTCAGTTGAATGATGGCCAGGCTGTCAGCTTCGACATCGAGCGTGACCGCAATGGTCGTGAATCGGCGACGAACCTCGTTCTCGCCTGATCAGCTCGCTGGTTGACTTTCGGGGCGGGGCCGGCCAGTTGCCGGCCCCGCCCTTGTTTTGCCGCCTGGCTGCAAAGTGCATCCCACGGCAAGATTCATTTTCAGAAACAGAGACATGATAGAAATTCACTGGGGGGAACCCCTGTCGTTCGTCGTATCGCCCGAGGGCGATGTACAAAAATTCACCACCATAGAACAGGCGCACTACTGGCTGCGCAGAAAATGGCCCGTGGCAGACATTGCGCAGGACCGGGCGCTGGATCAGCTTGATGCGGCGATGAACTGCCTGGCCTCTGTCGGCTCTGCACGGCGCGCGTTCATTTCTGCGGCCAGAACAGCAGGATTCGTGCCAGAAAGTCTGAGCGTCAACGCCGGGCGCCCCTTCGTCGCGTGAGCGGCAGGTCGGCGCCTGTCAGTCGGCCACCGAGACCAGCCCAAGCGCCTGTGCCGCGGCAAGAGACAGAACCGCGCTGTCCAGCCCGTTGGCGGCCTGATAGCGGCGCACAGCGGTTTCGGTCGCATCGTCCATGGTTCCGGTCACACTGCCGCCATACAGCCCCCGCGCTTTGAGCGCCCGCTGGAGCGATGCCGTGAAGCTGGCCTCTGAATCAATGTCACTGCGACAGGGGATGCGGTACCAGACGGTCTGGCGCGGCCGCAATTCGCGCTGTTGTGTGTCGCTGCGAAAGGTCGCGGGTCGGATCACTGTGCCTTGCGCGTCCCGCTGTTCCGGGGTGACGATCACCTGGACGGTCACTGTCTCGAACAATGCAGGACGCTGACTTTCGTGCCAGCAGGCGTGTTCCGGGCCGGTCGGGCGTTCTGCGCGCAGTGCGGCGTCGAACGCCGGTGCGGTCACGGGGGGGTCGACCGGAAGATTTCCAGCCGTGCAGGCTGCAAGCCACAGCGTGGTCACTCCCCCTGCCAGTCGTCCACGCCACATGCGCAATCCCTCTTGTTGCCGGCACCATAACGACTTCGCCATCGCGCGAAAAGCCGCAGCCTCTGGCCAATCGCTTCGATCTGCCCTATGTCATCCGCCGACAGCCAGAAACGGGGCAGCGGCGCATGGCACGCATTACCTACATCGAGCATAACGGAACCCGGCATGAGATTGACGTCGCGCCCGGCCTGACGGTCATGGAAGGCGCGCGCGACAATGGCGTTCCGGGGATCGAGGCGGATTGCGGCGGCGCTTGTGCCTGTTCCACCTGCCATGTCTATGTGGATCCGGCCTGGGTGGACAAGCTGTCGCCCAAGGACGCGATGGAAGCCGACATGCTGGACTTTGCGTACAAGCCCGATCCGGCGCGTTCGCGCCTTACGTGCCAGATCAAGGTGACGGATGCGCTCGACGGGCTGGTGGTCAATCTGCCAGAACGTCAGATCTGATCTGCGCGCCCCGCCCGACCCGGCATGGCGGCGGCGCCACGACATGGCGCCGGGACCGCATATCAAGGGATGAGGGCAGGGCATGGCCGACGAAATCGCCGAACTGATGCAGTCAATGGGCCGCCGCGCACGTGCGGCGGCGGCAGAGTTGGCCTTTGCCCCGGCACCGCAAAAGGCTGCGGCCTTGTCGGCCGCCGCAGAGGCCCTGCTTGCCGATATTCCCGGCTTGCTGACCGCGAATGCCGCCGATCTTGCCTATGGCCGCGAGAAGGGCCTGAGCGATGCCATGATCGACCGGCTCATCCTGGACGAAGCCCGCATTCAGGCCATTGCCGAGGGGATGCGCGCGGTTGCCGCGCAGCCTGATCCGGTGGGCCAGGTGCTGGCGGAATGGGACATGCCGTCCGGCTTGCACATCCGCCGGGTGCGCACGCCGCTGGGGGTGGTCGGGGTGATCTACGAATCGCGCCCCAATGTCACGGCCGATGCAGGTGCCCTGTGCCTGAAAGCGGGCAATGCGGTGATCTTGCGGGGCGGCTCGGAAAGCTTCCATTCCTCGACTGCCATTCACGCCGCGATGGTGCGGGGTTTGCAGGCGGCTGGCCTGCCCCAGGATGCCATTCAGCTTGTGCCGTCGCGGGACAGGGCGGCGGTTGCCGCGATGCTGCGCATGGTCGATCACATCGACGTCATCGTGCCGCGCGGCGGCAAGGGGCTGGTCGGCCTGGTGCAGGCAGAGGCGCGCGTGCCGGTGTTTGCGCATCTGGAAGGTATCTGCCACGTCTATCTTGATGCGGCTGCCGATCCCGACAAGGCTCGCCGCGTGGTGGTGAACGCCAAAACCCGGCGGACCGGCATCTGCGGTTCCGCCGAATGCCTGCTGATTCACCGCGATCTGGTCGATGGCCTGGGCGCTCGGGTGATTGCCGATCTGGTCGCGGCCGGGGTCGAGGTGCGCGCGGGCGAGGGGCTGCATCATCTGCCCGGTGTCAAACCCGCTGCTGTCGAGGATTTCGGACGCGAGTTTCTGGACATGATCATTGCCGCCGCCGTCGTGGACGACGTGGACGGCGCCATCGCGCATATCCGCCGCTATGGGTCACAGCATACCGAAAGCATCCTGACCGAAGACGATGCCACGGCCGAACGCTTTTTCCAGCGTCTGGACAGTGCGATTCTGATGCGGAACGCCTCGACCCAGTTTGCGGATGGTGGCGAGTTCGGTATGGGCGCGGAAATCGGCATCGCCACCGGCAAGATGCACGCACGCGGCCCGGTTGGCGCCGAGCAACTCACCAGCTTCAAGTATCTTGTCGATGGGGATGGAACCATCCGCGCCTGAGCGGGTGGCAGCATCCGCCAGCCTTGACGGCACGGTCATCGCGCTGCGCCAAGGCGGTGTCAGGTCAAGGAAACGGGGGGCCCGGCGAACCGGAACCCCCCTTCACACCCAGGCGCACCCCTTCGCACCACGGGAAGATCATCGGTTCCGGCCATACTGGCCTTTTGTCCGTGATACATCCGCAGCCGGGTTGCGGCAAATGGCGAATGCGCGGGATTGTTGTAAAATCCTGCGCAATGGCTCAGCCGTAAACGGCTTCTTTGCCGAAATGCTTGACCAGCAGGTAATAGACGACGGCGCGATGTTTGTTGCGTTCGGACTTGCCGTAAATGTCGATGACGGCGTTGATGGCGTCCATCAGTGCAGGCGTGTCCGGCAGGCCGAGTTTCTTCATCAGGAAGTTTTTCTTCACTGTCTCCAACTCGCTTGGCTGCGAGGCGGCAACAGTCTCGCTGTCGGCATTGTAGATCGCCGGGCCGCAGCCAATGGTCACTTTGGTCAGCAGCGCCATGTCAGGCTCGACCTTGCACTTGGTGCGCAGGTCTTCGGCATATTTGGCGATCAGTGCGTCACGTTTGCTCATTCCATGTCCCCGTCTGGTTCGTTGTCCGTGCCCTTTGCGGCAGCTTGGGCGCGCGGGCAGCTTAGGCGCAAGGCGCGGAACCGACCAAGGGAAATCTTGTCGCTTTCTCCCCCTGCGCAAGGCACCGCTTGAGGGCGACATGAAAAAGGCCGCCGGAGGGAACCGGCGGCCTGTGCCTTGACCCTGACGGGATCAATAGCGGTAGTGCTCGGGCTTGAACGGGCCTTCGGGTGTTACGCCGATATAGGCGGCCTGATCCGGTTGCAGCACGGTCAGCTTGGCGCCGATCCGGTCAAGGTGCAGGCGTGCGACCTTTTCATCCAGATGCTTGGGCAGGATGTAGACGCCAGGCGCATACTCTGCCGTTTTCGTCCACAATTCGATCTGGGCCAGCACCTGGTTGGTAAAGCTGGCCGACATGACAAAGCTGGGGTGCCCGGTGGCGTTGCCCAGGTTCAGCAGGCGGCCTTCGGACAGCAGGATGATCCGGCTGCCCGAAGGCATCGTGATCATGTCCACCTGTTCCTTGATGTTGGTCCATTTGTGGTTCTTGAGCGCGGCCACCTGGATCTCGTTGTCGAAATGGCCGATGTTGCCGACGATGGCCATGTCCTTCATCGCGCGCATATGCTCGATGCGGATGACGTCCTTGTTGCCGGTGGTCGTGATGAAGATGTCGGCGCTGTCGATGACATCTTCCAGCAGCACAACCTCGAACCCGTCCATCGCTGCCTGCAGCGCGCAGATCGGGTCCACCTCTGTCACCTTCACCCGCGCACCGGCCCCGGCCAGCGAGGCGGCCGATCCCTTGCCAACGTCGCCATAGCCACAGACCACGGCCACCTTGCCTGCCATCATCACGTCGGTCGCGCGGCGGATGCCATCGACCAGCGATTCCTTGCAGCCATATTTGTTGTCGAACTTCGACTTGGTGACGCTGTCGTTCACGTTGATCGCCGGGAAGGGCAGCAGGCCCTTTTTGTGCAGATCATACAGGCGGTGCACGCCGGTTGTGGTTTCTTCGGACACGCCGCGGATTTCCGCGCACTGCTTGGTGAACCAGCCGGGGCTGGCGGCCAGCCGCTTGCGGATCTGGTTGAACAGGCAGACCTCTTCGTCGCTGGTGGGCACGGCGATCAGGTCGGTTTCTCCGGCCTCGACCCGCGCGCCCAGCAGGATGTACAAGGTGGCGTCGCCGCCATCGTCCAGAATCATGTTGCAGGTGCCGCCGACGCCCCCGAACTGGAAGATGCGGTCGGTATAGTCCCAGTATTCCTCAAGGCTCTCGCCCTTGATGGCGAACACCGGGGTGCCGCTGGCGGCAATCGCGGCCGCTGCGTGGTCTTGCGTCGAGAAGATGTTGCACGATGCCCAGCGGACATCGGCACCCAGCGCCTTGAGCGTTTCGATCAGCACCGCCGTCTGGATCGTCATGTGCAGGCTGCCTGCGATCCGGGCGCCTTTGAGCGGCTTGCTCTCGCCGAACTCTGCACGGCAGGCCATCAGGCCGGGCATTTCGGTTTCGGCGATGTCCAGTTCCTTGCGACCGAAACCCGCGAGCCCGATATCCTTGATGATGTAGTCCTGCGACATGATCTGTCCTTTTCACCTTTGGCCGTTGCCAATTTCCTGCCGGGGCATATCACCGTGGGGGTGTTGCGGCAATGGCAGCGGTGTGGGCCCGCCGCCGGGGATGCCGACTGCACCCTAGCCTTCGCGCAAGATGTCCAGAAACGCGCGGCCAAAGCGTTCCACCTTGTGCGGCCCCATCCCCTGCACGCGCTCCAGCTCGTCAAGCGTGGATGGCCGACGTTCTGCGATCACCCGCAAGGTCGCCTGGGTGCAGGACAGATACTTGCCGGTCCCGTCAGCCCCGCGCGACAGGTCCAGTTGCGCTTCCTGCAAGCGATCGAACACCTCGCCTGCCGCGCGGCCTGCCAGCCGCATCCGTTGCGGGTGCAGTGGCTCTGCCGCCCCTGCGATGACTTCCAGAAACGCGGCGCCGAAGCTTTCGAGTTTCTTTGCACCAACGCCGGTGATGCCTGCCATGTCGTCCATCGTCATCGGGCGCCGCTCGGCCATTTCCACCAGCGTGCGGTCAGGAAAGACGATATAGGCCGGAACGCCCGCCGCCTCGGCCAGCGCCCGCCGCTTGGCCTTGAGTGCGGACAGCAGCGGCGCATCCTCGTCCGCCACCAGCGCCTTGACGGCGGGGCGGTCCGTCGATTTCAACGCATCGCGGCGCAGGTGGATGGGTTGTTCGCCCTTCAGCACCGGCACGGCGGCATCGGTCATGCGCAGCGCACCATGGCGCTCGGGATCGGGGCGGACCAGATCGCGGCCCATCATCTGACGGAATACCGCATCCCAGGCGGATTTCGCCATGTCGCGCCCGACGGCAAAGGTGGGCAGCCGGTCGTGCCCGCGCGCCTTGACCTTGTCCGTCGCGTTGCCGCGCAGGATGTCAATCAGATGACCGGCGCCAAAGCTTTCGCCGGTGCGCAGGATGGCCGACAGCGCCTTGCGCACGGCTTCGGTGGCGTCGAAGATCTCGACAGGCCGGTCGCACAGGTCGCAGTTGCCACAGGGGCCAGCCTGTTCGCCGAAATAGCCCAGCAGCACCTGACGGCGACAGCCCGTGGCCTCGGCCAGCCCCAGCAGGGCGTTCAGGCGGGCATGGTCGGCCTGCTTGCGGTCGGCTGGGGCCAGACCTTCGTCGATCTGGCTGCGGCGCAGGCGGATATCGTCCGCGCCATAAAGCGTCAGGGTTTCGGCGGGGGCACCGTCGCGGCCCGCGCGGCCGATTTCCTGATAATAGCCCTCGATCGACTTGGGCAGGTCGGCATGGGCCACCCAGCGGATGTCGGGCTTGTCGATCCCCATGCCAAAGGCGACGGTGGCCACCACGATCAGGCCATCTTCCTGCTGGAACCGCACCTCGGCCTGTCGGCGCAACTCGGCCTCCATCCCGCCATGATAGGCGATGGCCGGGTGCCCCTCGTCGCGCAGCGCCTGGGCCAGGGTTTCGGTCCGTGCGCGGGTGCCGCAATAGACGATGCCCGACCGCCCCCGCCGGGCGGTGATGAACGACAGGATCTGTTTGCGCGGCTGGTCCTTGGCGGCAAAGGCCAGGTGGATGTTGGGCCGGTCGAACCCGCGTAGAAAGGTCTCGGGTGTCTGGCCGCCGAACAGCCGGGCGATGATCTCGCCTTGCGTTTCGGCATCGGCGGTGGCGGTAAAGGCCGCCAGTGGCACGCCCAGCGACTGCCGCAATTCCCCGATGCGCAGGTAATCGGGGCGGAAGTCGTGGCCCCATTGGCTGACGCAATGCGCCTCGTCCACGGCGATCATGGTGCAGCCAACGCGGCGCAGCATGGCCTGGGTGCCCGCATTCGCCAGCCGCTCGGGTGCCAAATACAGCAGTTTCAGCCGCCCGTCGTCCAGCGCCTGGAACACCTCGTCCGTTTCGGCCTCGGTGTTGCCCGATGTCAGCGCCCCCGCCTCGACCCCGACGGCGCGCAGGGCGCGCACCTGATCGCGCATCAGGGCGATCAGCGGCGAGATCACCACCGTCACGCCATCGCGGCACAGTGCCGGCAGTTGGAAGCACAGCGATTTGCCGCCGCCCGTGGGCATGATGGCCAGCGTGTTGCGCCCCGCCAGAACAGCCTGCACGATCTCGGACTGGCCGGGGCGGAATCCCGGAAACCCGAAGACGCGGGACAGTACCTCTTGCGGGTCGGGCATCAGATCAGAAGGCGGCGAAATTGTTGATGATCACGATACGCAGCGCATAGATCGCCAGCAGCGCGATCAGCGGCGCCAGATCCAGCCCGCCCAGATTGGGCAGCACCGACCGGATACGGTCATAGATCGGGGCCAGCAGCCGTTCGAGACCGTTCCAGATTTGATAGACCAGCGGCTGGCGCAGGTTCAGCACCTGAAAGTTGATCAGCCAGCTCATGATGATGTGGATGATGATGACGAACTGCGCCAGTTGCAGGATCATGAGCAGGATTTGCAGCAGCGAGGTCATCTGTCACTCCGGGCAAGGGTCAGCGGAATCTAGCTAGCGGCACACCCGCCCAAGGGCAAGGCCAATGGGCGCTTGCGCCGCCTGTCCCAGGCCTAAAACAGGGAACAATCGGTTGAGTCCGGGTCAGCCGCGGGAATTGCGCGCCAGATAGGCAGCCCAGAGGTCTGGTCTGCGTTCGGCTGTGATCCGCTCTGCCTCGGCGCGGCGCCATTTCTCGACCTCGGCGTGATTGCCAGAGGTCAGCTCCGCCGGAATCTCGCGCCCTTCCCAGATGGCAGGGCGGGTGTATTGCGGATGTTCCAGCAGGCCGTCGGAAAAGCTTTCTTCCTCGGTCGAGGCGGCATTGCCCAGCACGCCGGGCAGCAGGCGGACGGTGGCGTCGATCATCGCTTGTGCGGCAATCTCTCCGCCGGTCATCACGAAATCGCCCAAGGACACCTCCTGGATGGCAAATCGGTCCAGCACGCGCTGATCGACACCTTCGAACCGGCCACAGATGATGGTCACGCCCTCTGCGGCGGCCCAGGAGCGCGCCGTTCCCTGATCGAACCGCTGCCCCCGTGGCGACAGATAGACGATAGGCCAGAGCTTGCGGTCAGGGGGGGTGCCCTGACTGGCCTCGGCCAATGCCCGTGTCACCACATCGGCCCGCAGCACCATGCCCGCGCCGCCGCCTGCGGGCGTATCATCGACATTGCGGTGGCGGCCCTCGCCAAACTGGCGCAGCGCAATGGCCTCCAGCGCCCACAATCCCTGATCCAGTGCCTTGCCGGTCAGCGACAGGCCCAGTGTCCCTGGAAACGCCTCCGGGAACAGGGTGATGACGCGTGCGCGCCATGCGCCGCGCACGGTGCGCGGGTCTTGCATCAGATCACGCGGCTGTGCCGAGACCTGTACCGAAAACCGCCCATGCGACCGCGCCTTGCTTCCGCTCTCGCTCATGCCTTCTCCTGCCGGGAGCTGCGTCTGTTCCTTGTCCCGTGGCGGCCCCGCAATGATCGTGGGCGCGTCACCTTGCCCGCGATACACCCAAGAACAGGCCGATGCCAGCCGCCTATTCCGCCGCGAGCGACAGGCCCGATCCAAGCTGACGCCCCAACGCGGCCAGTTCGGCCACCACCTGGGTCACGCGGTGCCGGACAGGGTCAAAGCCCGGCGCAGGCAGGATGCGCGCTTCGTCCATATACAGCCCGCGGTCGATTTCCACCTGAACGACATGCTGCCCGATGGAGGGGCGGCCATAGGCATGGCTGACATAGGCCCCGGCGAAAGGTGTGTTGCGTGCCACCCGGAAACCGGCGCGCTGAAAGGCGGTCTCGACCGCCGCCATCACCTGCGGCGCGCAGGCAGAGCCATGACGGTCGCCCAGCACCACTTCGGGACAGGTCTTGCCAGGCGCGCAATGGGCGGCGATGGCTTCGTGCGGCATCGAATGGCAGTCGATCAACAGGGCCGCGCCCTGCCGTCGGCGCACGTCCTGCAACAGGGACTGCAACGCCTGATGATAGGGATGCCAGGCCGCCGCAAGGCGCGCATCGGCCTCGACCCGGCTGATCTTGCCGGGGTGGATCACGCGCCCGCCAGAGACGACGCGGGGAATCACCCCCAACCCCGAGGCGACCCGCGGGTTCAACGCGCCACGAGCCGCCCCCTCGATCAGGGCGGGGTCGAGTTCGTCGCAGGCACGGTTCAGGTCCACCCAGGCACGGGGCGCACGCGCAGCAAGCAGCGGGGCGCCA
Source organism: Gemmobacter megaterium (assembly GCF_900156815.1). GTDB lineage: Bacteria > Pseudomonadota > Alphaproteobacteria > Rhodobacterales > Rhodobacteraceae > Wagnerdoeblera > Wagnerdoeblera megaterium. The sequence goes on along the minus strand of NZ_FTOT01000002.1, from coordinate 744,309 downwards.
TGGTCGGGGGCCGCGCCGAACAGGATATCGACAAAGGCATCCTCGGACGATCGCAGCGCCCGCCGGTCCAGCGGGCTTTGCGCAACGAATCCTTCGGGATAGTCCCGTCCGCTATGGGGCGAGGCAAAGATGGTCGCCGTGTCGTGCCGGCGCGGCAGGAACAGGTCATATGCAGTGCGGATCATCGGTATCCCCTTGGCCGCAATGCTACATCTCAATCCGCGCCGCTGTCGATGCCTTCCGAGCTTTTGCGCGAAACCGTCATCGACCCCCTTGAAGCCGCCCGCGACTCTGTCTATACGCCAGTCGCAGACGCGGTCCTGCTCCGCGTCCTTTGTTTTTCGGCAAGGGATCGGGCAGGTTTGCGGGAAGGGCGCGTAGCTCAGCGGTAGAGCACTACGTTGACATCGTAGGGGTCACAAGTTCGATCCTTGTCGCGCCCACCATTCACCGCCCGGCGACGGGCAGACGGCAACCCAAAGGCGCGCGACGCGCCGCGAAGAAGGAGAGTACCGATGAAGGTCGCAAACTCGCTCCGCTCGCTCAAGCAGCGTCACCGCGATTGCCAGATCGTGCGCCGCAAGGGCCGGATCTATGTGATCAACAAGACGCAGAAGCGCTACAAGGCCCGTCAGGGCTAAGCCGCTTCGCAGGGCTTGCAGAAAAGGCCGCATCTTCGGATGCGGCCTTTTTCTTTGTGGATCAGCGAGGCCAGGTGCTGCAATGGGGCGGGGCGCAGGATGCCCGCGCCCCTTTGACGGCCCGGTCTAACCGCCCACCCCGCGCCCGTCGTCGATCTTTGGCAGGAACCATGCCAGCAAGCCCGCCAGGGGCAGGAATGCGCAGATCTGATAGACGGTCTCGACGCCATAGCTGTCCGCCAATGCCCCCAGAATCGCGGCGGCAATACCGCCAAGGCCGAAGTTCAGCCCGTAGAACAACCCGCCGATCAGCCCGATGCGGTTCGGGGCCAGTTCCATCGCGTAGATCAGGATCGAGGCAAAGGCGCTGGCCATGATCAGGTTGATCATCACCGTCAGGATGCCCGTCCAGAACAGATCGACATGCGGCAGGATCAGCGTCAGCGGCAAGGGGCCGAGCACCGAGATCCAGATCACCCGATATCGTCCGATACGGTCGCCCACCATGCCGCCAATCAAGGCGCCTGCTGCGGCGGCCAACAGGAAGATGAACAGCATCATCTGCGCCGAGGGAATCGACAGCCCGAAGCGGTCCATCAGGTAAAAGGTATAGAACGACCGGAAACTCTCGCCATAGGCGTTCTTGGAGAACATCAACAGGGTCAGGACCACCATGCCGATCAGCACCGTCCGGGGGGCGTGGGCGACTGCGGCCTTGCCCCCTGCGGTGCTGGCCGCCCGGCCTGCGGCAAAGGCGGCGGCGATCTCGCGTTGTCTGCTGCCGATCCAGCCGAGCAGCGCCATCGCCAACAGCGCCGTGACGGCGAACCAGGCCAGGCTGGGCTGCCCCCACGGCACGATGATCAGCGCGGCAAAAACCGGCCCCAGCGCCCCGCCTGCCTGACCGCCGACCTGGAAGATGCCCTGCGCCAGTCCCTGCCGCCCGCCCGCCGCATAGCGGGCCATGCGGGTCGCTTCCGGGTGAAAGATCGACGAGCCGATGCCGATCAGCGCAACAGAGACGAGGATCACCGCATAGCTGTGCGCAAAGGCCAGGCTGACCAGCCCCGACAGCGTGAACATCATGCCCACCACCGGCGAATAGGGGGCCGGGTGCTTGTCGGTGACAAAGCCGATGACCGGCTGCAACAGCGACCCGGCGATCTGGAAGGTCATGGTGATCATGCCGATCTGCCAGAAATCCAGGGCGTAGCTTTCCTTCAGCAACGGATAGGCGGCCGGGATCAGCGACTGCATCAGGTCGTTCAGGAAATGGCTCATGCCCAGAACGATCAGCACGGCGGTATAAGTGCGGGGGCGGGTTGGGGCCGAAAGGGTTGCAGTTGTCATCTGGGGTGTTCGCTTCCTTGCAGACGGACAGACCGGCCGAGCGAAAGACTCGGATCAGGGTCCGCCGCAGAAAGACCCTTCCGCAGGGGAAAGGCAAGGGGGGCCGTGCCGTTGGTGCAGATCCCCGGCGCGGCGCTCTGGCCCTAGGTCCAACTCACCTCACCCAGAAAGATATAGCCTGCGCCATAGATCGTCTTGATCAGGTGGGGGTTCTTGGGATCCTCTCCCAGCTTGGTGCGCAGGCGCGAGATGCGCACGTCCATCGCGCGGTCAAAGCTCTCTCCTGCCGCACCGCCCAGGGTTTCCTGCATCTGGGCGCGACTGATAAGCCGCTTGGGGCTGTCGAGGAACATGCGCAGGACTTCGCCCTCTGCATGGCTGAACGGCACTTCTGTGCCGTCCGCTGCCACCAGGACATAGCGGTCGAATTCGGCCCGCCAGCCGTTGAACCGGGCCACCTGGGGCGCGCGGGGGGCCGCCTCGCCGCGCCCCTTGCGCAGCCGGGCGCGTACGCGGGCCACCACTTCGGCGGGTTCGAACGGCTTGATGATGTAATCGTCGGCGCCCAGTTCCAGCCCGGTGACCCGGTCCTGCACCTGCGCGCGACCGGAAATGATGATGATCGCCGCCCCCGATTCCAGGGCCAGACGGTGCACCACGGCCAATCCGTCGCGGTCGGGCAGGCCAAGATCCACCAGGCACACATCCGGCGTTCCACGGTTCAAGGCCGCCTCGAACTCGGTCGCGCGGGCGAATGTGGTGACGCGATAGCCTGCCTCGGTCAGCGCATCGGCCAGCATCCGGCGGATTTCCGGTTCGTCATCCAGAACGGCAATATGAGACTGGGTCATGCAGCGGGCTCTTTCTGGGGCACGCCGGACAGGAAGGCCGACAGCGTGACAGCATCAAAGGGTTTTGCCAGGACCGGAAAGCGGTGTTCTGCCCGCCTGCGGCGCGGATCCGTGGCCGGCAATGACGTCATCAGCATGACCGGCACGTCTACCTCATCGTTGGTCAGATGTTCTGCCAGATCCACCCCTGTTGCGGCGCCTTTCAGGTTGATGTCCGACAGGATCAGCCGCAATCCGGGCAGGGCGGCCAGCGATAGCGCCTCCTCGGCGCTCGTGGCCTCGATCACCGCATGGCCGAAACTGCGCAGCATTTCGCGCACGGACTGGCGGATGTCGTCGCTGTCCTCGACCAGAAGCACCAGCCCCGGCGGCCCTGGCGCCGCGACCCGCCGCAGCGGCAAGCGCAATGTCACCAGCCCGCCACGCGGCACCCGGTTGGCCAGCCGCACGGACCCGCCCGCCAGATTGGCATGGTCGAACACCATTGCCAGACCCAGCCCCGACCCTTCGCCCCCCTTGGTGGTGAAGAACGGATCCAGACCCCGCTCCAGCGCCTCGGGGGTGAAACCGGGGCCGTCGTCGGCAACGGTGAACTCTGCCCATGTGTCGCGCACCGGCCGGATTGTCACCGTGATGCGCCCTCCGGCGGACCCGATGGCGTCTCGGGCATTCAGGATCAAGTTGAGCAAGGCGTCCTGCATCGCGCCAGGGTCCAGCAGCACCGGGCCGCCGAAATCGTCGATGCGGATTTCCAGCGTCATCCGGTCCGACAATGCAGCCCGCGCCAGCGTGCGCAGCTCCGTGCCAAAGGCGGTCAGATCCACGGCAACAGGTTTCAGGGCCCGCTTGCCGGAGATCGAGCCGATCCGGTCCAGCAAGACACCGCCGCGCCGGGCGGCGGCCAGCGTGCCCTGAACCAGATCAGGGGCTTCGGCGGGAAGCTCCAGTTTGGCAAGCCGCGATTGCAGCCCCAGGATGATCGTCAGCAGATTGGCGAAGTCATGCGCAAGGCCGCTGGTCAACTGCGCGGCCAGTTCCCGTTTGCGGGTCTGGGTCAGGGCGGCACGGGCCTGCACCTCTTCGGTTACGTCCATCGACAGGATGTAGACCCCGCTGATCGGCCCGTCGCCGACGCGATCAGGGGTAAAGGCGCCCCGGATGCGCCGCCCGCTGTCGTCGTCGGAAAACTCCAATACCGTGGCCTCGCCGGCCAGTGCCTGGCGAAGGTTCTGTTCGATTTTGGCAAAGGTGGACGGGCCCAGAGCCTCGCGCCCGGTCAGCCCCAGGATGTTGGAAGGCCGGCCCGGCAACACGGAATTCAGCCGCCTGTTGGAATAGGTATACCGCAGATCGCGGCCCACATGGGCGATATGCGCGGGCATCATCTCGGTCGTCAGCCGGGTGCGTGCCTCCATCTCTGTCAGTTCGCGCTTGGCTTCTTCCAGTGCGGCGTTGCTGGCCGCGAGTTGCCGGTTTGTCTGCGCCAGCCGTTCGGCATTGGCCAGAACCTCGTCGGACAGTTCTTCTGACCGCGCGCGCAGCAGGCCCTCTTGCAGCTTCACTTCGGTGATGTCGGTGTAGACAGTCACCCATCCGCCTTGCGGCAAAGGAGCCCCCTCGACGGAAATCCAGCGCCCATTCGCACGCTGGCGTTCCATGTAATGCGGCACAAAGGCACGGGCCGCCTCGACCCGCATCCGCACTGCGGCATCGGCGTCGTCCACCGGGCCATATTCACCGCGCCCGACCTGAAAGCGGATGACGTCTTCGAAGGCGGCCCCCGGCGTGACCAGTTCGTCAGGAAAGTCGAACATGCTCTGGAAACGCCGGTTGCAGACCGCCAGCCGAAGGTCGCTGTCGAAGATCGACAGCCCTTGCTGGATCAGGTTCAGCCCTGCCCGGATCAACCCTGCATGGGTCTCTTCTGCCGCCGGCATCCGCATCCTCCCCAAGACCGTCCATGTTCCGCGCCTGACCGCAAGCCGCCAAGGGCCCCGGTCCGCCGATGAATGCGGGCGGTGTCTGTCCGGTCTAGCACCCGTTTCCACGGGCCGGAAAGTGTTTTGCGCGACCGTTACAATTCGTAAGGATTGCGAAAAAGTCAGGCAAGCTTTCCCCCCGACCAATGTCGCAAAGCAGAGGAGGCGCCGAAAGGTTGCTGCGTGGAGGCGCGGCAGCTTTCCGGCCAAGGGAGGGATATTCCGTGGTTTCGCAAACGCCGACAGGCGAACTTTGCTCCATCCCGGCGCTGCTCGCGCGCAATGTGCAGGTGCATGGCGCCAAGGCCGCCTACCGGGAAAAGGAATTCGGCATCTGGCAAAGCTGGACCTGGGCCCAGACGGCGCAAGAGATCCGGAACATGGCGCTGGGGCTTATGGTGCTTGGCATCAACCGGGGCGATCATGTTGCCATCATCGGGCGCAACCGCCCGGCGCTCTATTGGTCCATGGTCGCGGCGCAGATGTGCGGTGCGGTTCCGGTTCCGCTCTATCAGGATGCCGTTGCCGAAGAGATGGCCTATGTGCTGGATCATTGCGGTGCGCGCTTCGTGATCGTGGGCGATCAGGAACAGGTGGACAAGGTGCTGGAGGTTCAGGACCGGCTGCCGAACATCGAGCATATCCTGTATCACGACAAACGCGGGATGCGGAAATACGATCACAGCCACCTGAACTGGCTGCATGATGTGGCCGAAGAAGGCCGCGCCGGCCATCAGCGCGTCGAGGCAGAGCTGGACGCCCGCATCGCGGAACTGACCTGGGACCATACCTGTGTGATGCTTTACACATCCGGGACCACGGGCAAGCCCAAGGGTGTGGTGCTGTCGAACCGCAATGTCATAGAAACGGCGCGGAACTCGTCCGAATTCGACCGGCTGGCGGCGGGTGACGATATTCTGGCCTATCTGCCCATGGCTTGGGTCGGCGATTTCATCTTTTCGGTCGGGCAGGCGTACTGGACAGGCTTTTGCGTGAACTGCCCGGAATCGGCCGCCACGATGATGACCGACCTGCGGGAAATCGGACCGACCTATTTCTTTGCGCCTCCGCGGGTGTTCGAAGGCCAGCTCACCAGCGTGATGATCCGCATGGAAGACGCGGGACGGTTCAAGAAGAAGCTGTTCGATCACTTCATGGCGGTGGCACGGCGTGTCGGTCCTGACATTCTGGATGGCAAGCCCGTGTCGGGCATGGATCGCCTGCGCTATGCGCTGGGCGATCTGCTCGTCTACGGACCGTTGAAAAACACGCTGGGCTTTTCGCGCATCCGCGTCGGCTATACTGCGGGCGAGGCGATCGGCCCCGAGATCTTCGATTTCTACCGCTCGCTGGGGATCAACCTCAAACAGCTCTATGGCCAGACCGAGGCGACGGTGTTCATCACCCAGCAGCCTGATGGCCAGGTGCGGTCGGATACGGTGGGTGTGCCCTCGCCAGGGGTCGAGGTCAGGATCGCCGACAATGGCGAGGTGCTGTACCGCAGCCCCGGCACCTTTGTGGCCTATTACAAGAATCCCGAAAGCACCGCATCGACCAAGGATCCCGAGGGTTGGGTGGCGACGGGCGACGCCGGGTTCTTCGAGGAGGGCACTGGGCACCTGCGTATCATCGACCGGGCCAAGGATGTCGGCAAGATGGCCGATGGCAGCCTGTTTGCCCCGAAATATGTGGAAAACAAGCTGAAGTTCTACCCGAACATCCTGGAGGCGGTGGTCTTTGGTGCCGGGCGCGACCGCTGCACCGCCTTTATCAACATCGATCTGACGGCGGTTGGCAACTGGGCGGAACGCAACAACATCGCCTATTCCAGCTATCAGGAACTGGCCGGGCACCCCAAGGTGCTGGACACCATCCAGCGCCATGTCGAAGAGGTGAACGCCTCTGTCGCGCAAGACCGGATGCTGTCGGGATGTCAGATCCACCGCTTCCTTGTGCTGCACAAGGAACTGGACGCCGACGATGGCGAAATGACGCGTACCCGCAAGGTGCGCCGCAATATCGTGGCGGAAAAATTCTCCGATCTGATTGCGGGTCTGTACGACGGCGCCAAACAGGTCAGCACCCGTACCGAAGTCACCTATGAGGACGGCCGCAAGGGCTATATCAGCGCCACGCTGGAACTGCGTGATGCCAAGGTCGTGCCCGTCGCCAAATCCCGCAAGGAGGCCGCATGACCGCCGCCGCCCAGACGATGCCCGCCGAGGGCTGGACCACCGCCGATGGCCGCAAGATCGGCCCCGTGCTGATGGAAATGAAGAACATCACGCTGCGTTTCGGCGGGGTGAAGGCGATCACCGACATTTCCTTTGACATCCGCGAAGGCGAGATCCGCGCGATCATCGGGCCGAACGGAGCCGGGAAATCGTCGATGCTCAACGTGATTTCGGGTTTCTACGTCCCGCAAGAGGGCGAGGTCTGGTTCCGTGGCGCCCGGCGCCCGCCGATGAAACCCTATGAGGTCGCGCGTCAGGGCATTGCCCGCACCTTCCAGAACATCGCCCTGTTCGAAGGCATGTCGGTTCTGAACAACATCATGACCGGCCGCCTGACGATGATGAACACCAATATTGCGCAACAGGCCCTGTGGTGGGGCCGCGCGCAGCGCGAGGAAGACGAGCACCGCGAGAAGGTCGAGAAGATCATCGACTTTCTGGAGATCCAGCACATCCGCAAGACACCCGTGGGGCGACTGCCCTATGGCCTGAAAAAGCGGGTGGAACTGGCGCGCGCACTGGCCGCAGAACCCAAGCTGTTGCTGCTGGACGAACCGATGGCCGGCATGAACGTCGAGGAAAAAGAGGATATGTGCCGCTTTATCCTGGATGTGAACGACGAATTCGGCACCACGATTGCCCTTATCGAACATGACATGGGCGTGGTGATGGATCTGTCGGACCGTGTGGTCGTGATGGATTACGGCAAAAAGATCGGCGACGGGTCGCCCGATGACATTCGCAGCAATCAGGCCGTGATCGACGCCTATCTGGGGGTGAGCCATGACTGATCGCCTGTTCCGTTCCGCCCAAGGGAGGGTGTGATGCCCGAGACGCTTCTTTACGCCATCGAAGTCACGCTGAACGGCCTGATGGCCGGGGTGCTCTATGCGCTGGTGGCCCTGGGCTTTGTGCTGATCTTCAAGGCCAGCGGTATCTTTAACTATGCGCAAGGGGTGCTGGCGCTGTTCGCGGCGCTGACGCTGGTGGGCATCCAGAACGGGCAGGTGCCCTTTGCCCATCTGATCAACGCGATCTTCGGCACGTCGATCCACCATTTCGGTTGGCATGTCCCGGCCGTTCTCGCCATCTTGCTGACAGCCCTCGTCATGGTCGGACTGGCCATTCTGGTCGAACGCTTCGTGCTCAAGCATCTGGTGAACCAGGAGCCGATCATCCTGTTCATGGCGACCATCGGCCTGGCCTATTTCCTGGAAGGTATGGGCGATGTGATGTGGGGCGCCGACATCAAGAAGCTGGACGTGGGCATTCCGCAAGGCATGTCGGGGGCCATCGACGATTTCACCTACAACGCCTTTGGCTATGGGTTCTTCATCGACCAGCTGGATATCGTGGCGACGGTGGTGGCGGTGATCCTTGTGGTCAGCCTGACGCTGTTCTCGCAGTATTCCAAACAGGGCCGGGCCCTGCGGGCCGTCGCGGATGATCACCAGGCCGCGCTGTCGGTCGGCATCTCGTTGCGGTTCATCTGGGTGCTGACCTGGTCGATCGCGGGCTTCGTCGCCCTTGTTGCGGGCATCATGTGGGGCTCCAAGTCCGGTGTGCAGTTCTCGCTCAGCCTGATCGCGCTCAAGGCGCTGCCGGTGCTGATGCTGGGCGGCTTTACCTCGATCCCCGGTGCCATTGTCGGCGGGCTGATCATCGGTGTGGGCGAGAAACTGTTCGAATTCTTCGCCGGCCCTCTGATCGGCGGCGCAACCGAGAACTGGTTCGCCTATGTGCTGGCCCTGATCTTCCTCGTGTTCCGCCCGCAGGGGCTGTTCGGCGAAAAGATCATCGAGCGGGTATGACCATGTCGGACGCACGCTTCACCCGAACCGGCCGCAGCGGGGGGTTTTCCACCCCCCGCACCCCCCGGAGGGTATTTCTGCAAGATGAAAAACAGGGCAATCGTCACATGCCGAATTCCGAATGCATGTTGACACCGCGTGTCTGCGGCGTTTCTACTCTGCGGCATACTGGCGCATCCCGCGCCGGACTCTGGGAGGGGTCGCGGAATGAAGAAGTTCTGGGCAATCGCCTGCACGCTGGGCTTCTCGGCCTTCTGGGTGTTCGGAGGGCTGTCGGTATTGGCCTTCATCGACGGGCATCCGCTGTTCGGTGCGGTGCTGGTGCTGGCGCTGCTGGGCCTTGGAGCGGGGATCTGGGCGCGGGTGCGGCTGGTCGCCCTGACGCAGGAACTGGCGCGCGGAGAGCGCGTGACGCAAGAGGAAACCGCGCACGCCTGACGGCCGGGGCGCGGCAAGATCAACATTTCAGGGCGCGCGATCCCATGCCGGGATCCGCGCCCTTTTGCGTGACCGTGGGGAGGGTCTGAGCGATGCTTTACCGTGAGGCAGGGGATTTCAAGGCCACCTACCGCGACGACAGCCAGACCTTTCCGATCCGGTTCGACCGGACCGGATATTATGTGCTGATGGCCGTCGCCTTTGGCGTGGTGCCGTTCCTGATCAATGACTACTGGGCAAACGCGGTATTCGTGCCGTTCCTGATCTATGCCATTGCGGCGCTGGGACTGAACATCCTGACCGGCTATTGCGGTCAGGTCTCGCTTGGGACGGGCGGGTTCATGGCGGTGGGGGCCTATGCCTGCTACAAGCTGATGACCGGCTTTCCGGATGTGAACATCTTTTTCCACGTCATGCTCGCAGGGGGCATCACCGCCATGGTGGGGGTGTTGTTCGGCCTGCCATCCTTGCGGATCAAGGGGTTCTATCTGGCGGTGGCGACCCTGGCGGCGCAGTTCTTTCTGGTGTGGTTGTTCAACAAGGTGCCGTGGTTCTACAACTACTCGGCCTCGGGGCAGATCAACGCGCCGGAACGTACGGTATTTGGCATCGCCGTTACTGGTGCGAACACGCCGGCCTGGGCCAAGTATCTGTTCTGTCTGGTGATCCTGTTCATTGTCGCCTGGATCGCGCGCAACCTGACGCGTGGGTCCATCGGTCGGCAGTGGATGGCGATCCGGGACATGGACATCGCGGCGGAGATCATCGGCGTGAACCCGCTGCGCAGCAAGCTGTCGGCCTTTGCGGTCTCGTCCTTCTTTATCGGGATCGCCGGGGCGCTGTTCTTTGCCGTCTATCTGGGGGCGGCCGAGGTGGGCGAGTCCTTCGGGATCAACAAGAGCTTTCTCGTGTTGTTCATGGTGATCATCGGCGGTCTGGGCAGCATCTTCGGCAGCTTTGCAGGGGCTGCGTTCCTGGTGCTGTTGCCGGTGTTTCTCAAGAACGTGCTGGTCGGAATGCTGGGCTGGCCGACGGATCTCGCGGCCCATATCGAGTTGATGATCATCGGCGCGCTGATCGTCACATTCCTGATCCTGGAGCCGCACGGGCTGGCGCAACTGTGGCGCGTGACCAAGGAAAAACTGAGACTCTGGCCCTTTCCGCACTAGGTCCGGGCCGAAGGGATGCCGGGACAACCGGCGATATTGCAACTGGGAGGATGCAGAATGAAACAGACCTTTACGATGCTGGCGGCGGCTGCGATTGCCGCGTCGGCAGCGGGGATGGCGCAGGCCGATCTGGTGGTGCCGAACCTGAGCTACCGCACGGGGCCGTTCGCCGCAGGTGGCATTCCCTATGCCGATGGTTTCAGCGACTATTTCACCCTGCTGAACGAACGCGATGGCGGCATCGGCGGCGAAAAGATCGTCGTGCCGGAATGCGAGACGGCCTATAACACCGAGAAGGGTGTCGAATGCTATGAATCGACCAAGGGTTCGGGCGCGCTGATCTACAACCCGCTGTCGACCGGCATCACCTATCAGCTGATCCCCAGGGTCACGGCCGACAAGATCCCGATGTATACCCCCGGCTATGGCCGGACCTCGGCGGCCAACGGCAAGGTGTTCGAATGGGTCTTCAACTACCCGGCGAACTACTGGGATGGCGCTTCGGTGGCGATCAAGTATCTGCTGCAGGAAAATGGCGGCGATCTGAACGGCAAGAAGGTTGCGCTGGTCTATCACAATTCTGCCTATGGCAAGGAACCGATCCGCACCCTGGAAGAACTGTCCAAGAAGCACGGCTTCACGCTCAGCCTGCTGCCCGTTGACAGCCCCGGACAGGAGCAGAAATCGCAGTGGTTGCAGATCCGCCGCGACAAGCCCGACTATGTGCTGATGTGGGGCTGGGGTGTCATGAATGCCGTGGCAATCCAGGAAGCGGCGAACATCCGGTTCCCGATGGAGAATTTCATCGGCATCTGGTGGTCGGGGTCGGAAAACGACGTGAACCCGGCGGGCGATGGGGCCAATGGCTACAAGGCGCTGACGTTCCACGGCGTGGGCATGGACTATCCGGTGTATGACGACCTGAAGACATATGTCTACGACGCGGGCAAGAAAGCCGGCGCAGGCGATCAGATCGGCAGCGCGGTCTATTCGCGTGGCATGTATGCCGCGATGGTCGTGGCAGAGGCGATCCGCACCACGCAAGCGGCGGTCGGAAGCTCCAAGATCACTCCGCCGCAGCTGCGTGACGGGATGGAAGCTCTGGCGCTGACCCCGGAGCGGCTGGCCGAGCTTGGCCTGCCGAATTTCGGCCAGCCCTTCCAGGCGACCTGTGCCGACCATGGCGGCCCCGGCGCGGCAATGATCAAGCAGTGGGATGCGTCGGCCAAGAAGTGGAACCTGATCACCGATTTCATCGAGCCCGATCACGATGTGCTCGATCCGTTGGTGCTTGAAGATTCCGCGGCCTATGCGGCCGAGAACAAGATCGCTGAACGCTGCAACTGATGCCACTTTCCCGGCCCGCATCCCGCGGGCCGGGAACCACGCCCAAGGGAAACCCTGCCATGCTGGATGCCGCACCCACCCGCGAGACCTTGCTGGAGGTCAACAACATCGAGGTGATCTACAACCACGTCATCCTGGTGCTGAAAGGGGTCAGCCTTTCCGTGCCCAAGGGCGCGATCACGGCGCTTCTGGGCGGCAACGGTGCTGGCAAGTCCACGACGCTCAAGGCGATTTCGGGCCTGTTGAAATCGGAACGCGGCGACGTGACCAAAGGGTCGATCCTCTATCGCGGCCAGAATATCGCCGAGGGCAACCCGGCCGATCTTGTGCGCATGGGCGTCATCCAGGTGATGGAGGGGCGACATTGCTTTGAACACCTGACGGTCGAGGAAAACCTGCTGACCGGCGCCTATACCCGCGCCAGCCGGGCCGATGTCGCCCGCGACCTGGAGATGGTCTATACCTATTTCCCCCGCTTGCGTGAACGACGCAAAAGCCAGGCTGGCTATACCTCGGGCGGCGAACAGCAGATGACCGCCATCGGCCGCGCCTTGATGAGCCGCCCCGAAACGATCCTGCTGGATGAACCCTCGATGGGACTTGCGCCGCAGTTGGTGGAGCAGATCTTCGAGATCGTGCGCGAAGTGAACGACAAGGAAGGTGTGACCTTTCTGTTGGCAGAGCAGAACACCAACGTGGCGCTGCGCTATGCCCACACGGGGTATATTCTGGAAAGCGGGCGCGTGGTGATGGAGGGGACGGCGCAAGATCTGCGCGAGAACCCTGATGTAAAGGAATTCTACCTGGGCATGTCGGACAAGGGGCGCAAAAGCTTCCGCGATGTGCGCAGCTATCGCCGCCGCAAACGCTGGCTGGCCTAAGGAGGAACGGGTCATGCCGTATTACGACGCCCTGGAAACCCGCAGCCAGGATGAACGCGAGGCGGATCAACTCGTCAGTCTGCGCGCCCAGCTTTCGCGTGCCGCCAAATGCCCGGCGGGTGCCGCCTTGCAGGGTGTGGCCCTGGCGTCGCTGGCCGAGCTGTCGTCGCTGCCGATCATGCGTAAATCGGCGTTGGTCGCGGGCCAGCAGGCGCAGCCGCCCTTTGGCGGTGTGGCCGCATCGAACGTGGCGCAGATCTTTCAGTCGCCTGGCCCGATCTATGAACCGGGGGGGCTGGGCTATGACTGGTGGCGCCTTGGCCGGTTTCTCTATGCCAGCGGGATCGGGGCGGCCGACATCGTGCAGAACTGCTTTTCGTACCATCTGGTGCCCGCCGGGATGATGTTCGACAATGCCGCCCGCGCGGTGGGCGCGACCGTTGTGCCGGCCGGAACGGGCCAGACCGAACTGCAGGTGCGCGCAGCGGCCGATATCGGAACGACGGCCTATGCCGGCACGCCGGACTTTCTCAAGGTCATCCTCGACAAGGCGGCCGAGATGGGGGTCGCGCTCAAACTGGCCAAGGCCGTGGTGGGCGGTGGTGCGCTGTTCCCGTCGCTGCGGCAGGAATATGCGGATCGCGGCATCACCTGCCGTCAGTGCTATGCTACGGCCGATCTGGGGAACATCGCCTATGAATCCGCCGCGATGGAAGGCATGATCCTTGACGAAGGGGTCATCGTCGAAATCGTCCGCCCCGGCACGGGCGATCCCGTGCCCTTGGGCGAGGTCGGCGAGGTCGTCGTCACCACCCTCAACCCGGACTATCCGTTGATCCGGTTTGCCACCGGCGATCTTTCGGCGCTGATGCCGGGCCAGTCGCCCTGCGGCCGCACCAATCTGCGGATCAGGGGCTGGATGGGTCGCGCGGACCAGACCACCAAGATCAAGGGCATGTTCGTCCGCCCCGAACAGGTTGCGGATTTTGTCGCCCGCCATGCCGAAGTCACACGCGCCAGAGTCATCGCCGACCGCGATGGCGAGATGGATGTGATGACGGTTCAGGTGGAAACCCGCGCCTCCAATCCCGCGCTCTATGAAGGGTCGGTGCTGGATGTGCTGAAGTTGAAGGGCCGGGTCGAACTGGTGCCGCCGGGCAGCCTGCCGAACGATGGCAAGGTGATCGAAGACCGCCGCAGCTACGGCTGAGGCGGCTCCGGCCTACCAGACTATCACGCGGTCTGGCGGGGCGGAATGTCTGGCCGCGCCTTTGCCTCGATCCAGATATGCTGGGGGAGTGGGCGTGGTGCACACCATGGGGGCGGATAGCCCCCCTTGGCTGCAATGAGGCCCGGTCTGCGGGTCAGGGATAGATCGCGACGGGCGTGCCAAGCCGTAGCATCGCGTAGATATCCTCGACCTCGCGGTCTGTCACCGCGATGCAGCCATCGGTCCAGTCGCGCCCGCGTCCACGCCCCATATGCTTGCCAGCCTGGCCGTGAATGAAAATGTCGCCGCCAGGTGACTTGCCCTGAGCCCGAGCAAAGGCCCGATCGGCAGGATTGGGATAGGAAATGCCGACGGACAGGTGAAAATTCGAATTCGGATTGCGGCGGTCGATGTAGTACAGCCCTTCGGGGGTCTTGCTGTCGCCTTCAAACTGTTTGTGCCCGACCGGCGCCGCCCCCAGCCCCACATCATATTGCTTGAGCACCTTGTCATGGTGCAGCAGGTACATCTTGCGAGCGCCCTTGTGGATCTCTACCCGCGTCACCTCGGGGCCGTTATACCTGCGGAACTTGGACGGGGCGCAGGCCGCCAGTCCCACCGCGATCGCGCCCAGTATCGCCTGTCGCCTGTTCCAGAATTGCATCGCTGCCTCTCAGACGCCGCTCTGTGGCGGCTGTCCTTTCGATTGGATCCATATCGCGCGCGGACCGGACGACACGAACCGGCCCCCGCGCTGTCCCTTTCCCTACCCCAGGCAGGGAAGGGCGGTCGCATCACAACGGCGTGTTGTCGCGGGCCGCCAGGCGTTTTTCGATCTCGACCAGCCGGGCGAGCACTTCCTCGCGGTAGGCATCGGTGCGGCTGTTTTCCTCTTGCGAATGGGCATCCTGCATCGAGTTCACGATCAGACCGACCAGCAGGTTGACCACCGCAAAGGTGGTCATCATGATGAAGGGCACAAAGAACGCCCAGGCATAGGGATGCACCTCCATCACCGGACGCACGATGCCCATGGACCAGCTTTCCAGCGTCATGATCTGGAACAGCGAATAGGCGGAATTGCCCAGATCGCCAAACCACTGTGGAAAGCTGCTGCTGAACAGCTTCGTCGCCATGACCGAGGCGATGTAGAAGATCAGCGCCATCAACAGGAAAACCGACGCCATGCCGGGCAAGGCGCTGACAAAGCCCTCGACCACACGTCTCAGACGTGGCGCCACGGACACCAGCCGCAGTGCCCGCAGGATGCGCAGGGCGCGCAGCACCGACAGCCCGCCCGCCGTGGGCATCAGCGAGATTCCGACGATCACGAAATCAAAGATGTTCCAGCCGTTGCGAAAGAACCGCCAGCCGCGCGCGTACATCTTGGCCAGCAGCTCCAGCACAAAGATTGCAAGGCACAGGCGGTCCAGCGTCACGATCAGCCCACCCGCCCGCGCCATCAGGGTGGCCGATGTTTCCGTGCCCAGTATGATCGCGTTGAACACGATCACTGCCATGATGGCGTTGCGGACAAGCGGGGTTTCCAGCCAGGCGTCAATCCGTTGGCGCGGCGTCATGCTCGGGGCTCCTGTGTGCGGGTTCAGGCGGCCATATGGGGCAAGGACAGCCGCGCCGCAAGCTCGACATGGGTCGACCAGCGGAACTGGTCCACCACCTGCACCCAATCCAGCCGATAGCCCGCATCGACGAGCGTTTTCGCATCACGCGCGAAGGTTGCCGGGTTGCACGACACCATGGCCAGCACCGGCACATGGGCGCGGGCCAGTTCGGCCACCTGTGCCTCGGCGCCCGCGCGGGGCGGGTCGATGACGGCGGCGTCAAAACGCAGCTCGTCGGGCAGCAGCGGGCGGCGGAACAGGTCGCGGGTTTCCACGCTGACCGCCTTCAGTCCCGGCGTGGCGCGGGCGCCTGCGGTCAGGGCGGTGGTCAGGGCGGCCTCGCCCTCGACGGCGTGAACCTCGGCCCGATCGGCCAATGGCAGGGCAAAGGTGCCGCAACCTGCGAACAGATCGACAATGCGCCGCGCCGGACCCACGGCATCGCGGACGGCAGCCAGCAGCGCGGCCTCGCCGTCTGCGGTCGCTTGCAGGAACGCGCCGGGGGGCAGGGGCACCCGCCCCCGACCCATGTCCACCACCGGCTGGGCGCGCAGGGCGACCACCTCGCCCTCCCATGTCAGGCGTGCCAGTCGATGCGTTTCCGCCAGACCTGCCAGGTCTTGCAACAGCGGCGCATCCAGTGGCTTGCCGCCCGTCACCGCGACATCGGGCCCTGACAGGGTGGCGGTCACGGTCAGCGACAGTTCGCCCTTGCGCGAAGCGCCTGTGCGGGTCAGCGCCTCCAGCCCCGGAAAAGCGGCGATCAGATCGGGGTGCAGCAACTGGCAACCGGGGACAGCGACCACCTGATCGGAACCGCGGATGTGAAAGCCCAAGGTCGCGCCCGCCTTGGTCCGCCGCCCTGACAGCGTCGCGCGCCGGCGGCTGTGCGGATGCGAGGTGAGGATAGGGCGGAACGCGGCCTCCAGCCCCTGAGCCTGCAACGCCTGTTGCACGACCCCCTGTTTCCAGTCGGCGACAAAGGCATCGTCAGCGTGCTGTAACGCGCATCCGCCGCAGGCACGCGCATGGGCGCAGGGCGGTCTTCGGCGATGGGCCGATGGCGTGACGATACGCGGCGTGCTCAGGCGGCTACCCTGTATCTCGCCCTCCACCACCTCGCCCGGCAAGACGCCGGGCACAAAGACCGGCCCGTCGGGGCCGCGCGCGATACCGTCGCCATGATGGCCCAGCCGTTCGATGGTCAGGGTCATTCCGCTGCATCCTCCAGCCCCAGGAACCCGCCCGATTGCCGCGCCCAGTACCGCGCATAGAGCCCGTCTGAAGTCAGCAGATCGGCATGGCTGCCCTGTTCGACAATCCGGCCCTGATCAAGCACGATGATACGGTCCATGGCGGCAATGGTGGACAGCCGATGGGCGATGGCCAGAACCGTCTTGCCCTGCATCACCCGATCCAGCGCATCCTGAATCTGCGCCTCGACCTCGGAATCCAGCGCGCTGGTTGCCTCGTCCAGCACCAGAATGGGGGCATCCTTCAGAAACGCGCGGGCAAGCGCGATGCGTTGCCGCTGCCCGCCCGACAGCTTGACGCCACGTTCGCCCAGATGGGCATCATAGCCGGTGCGCCCCTTGTGGTCTTTCAGCGTCAGGATGAACTCATGCGCCTCGGCGGCGCGGGCGGCGGCGATCACCTCGTCCTCGGTTGCGTCAGGCCGGCCGTAAAGGATGTTGTCGCGGGCAGAGCGGTTGAACATCGCGGTTTCCTGCGTGACCATGGCGATCTGGCGGCGCAAGGATTCCTGTGTCACCGCCGCCACGTCCTGGCCGTCGATCCGCACGGTGCCCGTTTCCGGGTCGTACAGCCGCAGCAGCAGTGCGACCAATGTGGACTTGCCCGCGCCCGACGCCCCGACGATACCCAGCCGTTCACCAGGGCGGATCGCCAGATCCAGCCCGCGCACGCCGCCCGTGGGGCCGCCATAGGTGAAGGTCACATGATCATAGCGCACCTCGCCCTTCACCCGGACAAGATCGGTGGCATCGGGGGAATCGGTCAATGCATGGGGCGGGGTCAGCGTGCGCATCGCATCCTCGACCTCGCCGACATTGGCGTAGATCCCCATCAGGGTAAAGCTGACCCAGCCGGTCATCTGGGCGATGCGGATGGCAATGGTGCCGGCTGCCGCAATATCGCCTGCAGTGGCCGCGCCATGCGTCCACAGCCATGTCGTTCCGCCGATCAGAACCACCGGCAACGCCCCGGCGAGGGTCATCAGCGTCAGCCGGAACCATGCTGAAACGATGCCGAAATCTATGGATTTCTCGCGGTAGAGCCCCATGGATTTCAGCGCGGCGCGGTCTTCGTGTTCAGAATGGGCGAACAGCTTGACCGTCTTGATATTGGTGATCGTATCGACGACCTGCCCGGTGATATTCGCCCGCGCCGCCGCCCGGCTGACAGAGGTCGCCCGGATGCGCGGCATGAAAAAGCGGATCAGCGCCAGATAGGCCACTAGCCACACCGCCAGTGCAAGGGCCATGCGGGCGTCGATATCCAGCAGAAACACCGCGGATCCGACGACAGAGGCCAGCGCAAAGACACCCGTGTTGATGCTTTCCGTGACCACCTCTGTGACAGCGCGGGCGGCCTGCATCTGTTTGGTGGCGATGCGCCCGGCGAAATCGTTGTCAAAGAAGGTGACGGCCTGCCCCATGGTCCAGCGGTGCAGGCGAGACAGGACCAGCGGCATGACATTCGGCCCGATCACCACCGAGTTCGCGGCGGAGGAGGCGGCAAAGATCAGCGGCCGGGCGACCAGATAAAACGCCAGGAACAGGCCGATCAGCCAAAGGTGATTGCCGAAGAACCCCTCGGGCGCTGTCCCGGCGGTTGCGTCGATCACCCGCCCCAGGATGGTGGCGGAAATGATCTCTGTCACCCCTGCCAGGGCAGAGACCACAGAGGCGATCAGCAGCGCCTTCCAGGAACCGCCAAGGCACCACATGAAGAACGCCCCCAGCCGTCGTGGCGGGGCGCCATCGGCGGGTTGAAACGGGGTTATCAGGTTGGACAGTTTCACGCTGCGCACTCCCGGTGCAGATCGTCCGGCGCGCGGACCCGCGCGTCCGATGTGGTGCGCAGGGGGTCATCCTGCCCGGCGGCATCGCGTGCCGGTGCGATGCCGTTGCCAGATGCCCCCGGATGCGCCTGCAACCACGATTGCCGCATGGCGCGGCGTGCCAGAGATCGGGGCGCCACCGTCATTCCGCCGCCTCGTCACCCAGGAACCCACCCGATTGCCGGGACCACAACCCGGCGTAGATCCCCCCTTTTGCCAGCAGTTGGGCATGGGTCCCGTCCTCGGCCACGCGGCCCTTGTCCAGCACCACGATGCGGTCCATCGCGGCGATGGTCGACAGCCGGTGCGCAATGGCGATCACGGTCTTGCCCTGCATCACGCGGTAGAGCGTATCCTGAATGGCCGCCTCGACCTCGCTATCCAGCGCACTTGTTGCCTCGTCCAGAACAAGAATGGGGGCATCCTTCAGGATCACCCGCGCCAGCGTGATCCGCTGCCGCTGTCCGCCCGAAAGCTTCACACCCCGCTCGCCGACATGGGCATCATAGCCGCTGCGCCCTTCGGGGTCTTCGAGGGTCAGGATGAAATCATGCGCCTCGGCGCGTTTGGCGGCCTCTATCATCTCGGCCTCGCTTGCATCGGGGCGACCATACAGGATGTTGTCCCGCACCGAACGGTGCAGGAGGCTGCTGTCCTGCTGCACCATGCCGATCTGGCGGCGCAGGCTGTCTTGGGTAACTTGCGCAATGTCCTGCCCGTCGATCAGGATCTGCCCGGCCTCGACGTCGTAGAACCGCAGCAACAGCTTGACCAGCGTGGTCTTGCCAGCACCCGAGCGCCCGACCAGACCGACCTTTTCGCCGGGGCGGATGGCCAGATCGACGCCTTGCAACCCGCCTGTATCGCGTCCGTAGTGGTGGCGCACATTCTGGTATTCGATCCGCCCTTCGCGCCAATCCAGCGCCTTGGCATCAGCCGTGTCCAGGACGGTGACGGGCTGTGTGATCGTCTCCATCCCTTCCGACACGGTTCCCAGCGCCTGCACCAATCCGGTGGTGGCCCACATCAGCCAGTAGGTCAGGTTGTTCAACCGCAGAACCAGCGCCGATGCCGCCGCGACGGCCCCAACGGTCGCCGCCCCCTGATACCACAGCAGCCCGGCCCATCCGATCACCGAAACGATCAGCAACCCGTTCAGGACTGTCAGCGTCACATCCATGCGGGTGATGATCCGCATTTCCTGCTGGAATTTCTGCCGCGCCGTTTCGATCGCATCCTTGGCATAGCTGATCTCGCGGTCATGGTGGGCGAACAGCTTGACGGAATGGATGTTGGTATAGGCATCGACGACGCGGCCCGTGATGGCGCTGCGGGCATCTGCGCTGGCTTTGGCGGCCGGGCCCGCATGTCGGATCGTCCAGCGTACCAGCAGCCCATAGGCGGCAAACCATGCCACAAGCGGCACCAGCAGGCGCGGGTCGGCATCGGCCAGCAGGATCCCCGCCCCCAGCACCGTGACAGAGCCGAAGGCCATGGCATCAAATGTCTGAAACACCGCATCGCCTGCGGCAGGCGGTGTCTGCATGATACGGTTGGCGATGCGCCCGGCAAAATCGCCCTCGAACCAGCCGACGGGCTGACGCAGCACATGCCGATGCGCCCGCCAGCGGATCATGGTGCCGAAGTTCGGCAGGATCGTGTTGTGCAGCAGGGCCGTTCCGGCGCCGGATACCAGCGGACGGATCAGCGCGATGATCAGCGCAACGATCACAAATTCCCAGCCATGCGAGGCCAGCACCTCGGTCGGCGTGCCAGCCGCCAGCAGGTCGACCAGACGACCGACATACCAGATCAGAACGATGTCACCGGATGCAACCAGCAGCGAGACGAATCCGGTGACCGCAAACACCCTGCGGAACGGCAGCACATACTGCCGCATGAACGGCCACAGCCCGCGTGGCGGGGCATCGACCTGTTGGTAAGACTGATAGGGATCTACGAGATTTTCAAAATACCGGAACATGCGCGCCTTCCTTGGATGCCCGATATAGGCCCGCAGCGCGAAAAGGGAAACCGCCCCGGAACAGGACGGCACCCTTTTACTTCAGCATGATCCGGTCGTGGCGATTAGATCGCCGACTGGATCCAGCTTTGCAGCGAGGCCTTGGGGGCTGCGCCAACCTTGTTCGACACGACCTCGCCGTCCTTGAACAGGAACAGGGCGGGAATGCCGCGCACGCCCAACTGGGCCGCCGCTTGCTGATCGCTGTCGACGTTGACCTTGACGATCTTTACCTTGCCTTCGAACTCTGCCGAAAGCTCCTCCAGAGCCGGGCCGATCTGGCGGCAGGGGCCGCACCATTCGGCCCAGAAATCCACCACAACGGGGATATCGGACTGGCGGACTTCGGCGTCGAAGGTGGCATCGGTGACGGGCACGGTGGCCATGACATATCTCCTGTCAGGAATATGAAGTTGCAAGCGAAGGTAAGAACCCCCGCCCGCCACGTCAAGGCAGGCCGGCACGGGTCAGGGCCTGCGACACGAGATCGTGGGGCAGGTGCATCAGCCGGCCACAGGATGTCCACAGCAGCGCAGTGTCGATGCGGCGGTCGGGGTAGATGGCTGCCAGCGCATGGGCATAGGCGCCCATCTGGCGCAGCAGCCCCTCGGGCACCTCGGCCGGGCTGTCGGGCACCGTGGCGTTGGATTTGAAATCCACCGCCAGCACATGGTCGGGCATAACCACCAGACGGTCGATCAGACCGGGCATCGGCCGTCCGTTCAAAAGGCTGGCAAATTCCACTTCGGCCAGCGTGCCGGGCGCGAACAGAAAGGCCAGATCGGGCGCCGTCAGGACGCCCTGCGCCTCGGCCAGCAAGGCGGGGTCCGCCTCCATCGCCTCTGCCAGTGCAGGCCAGTCGGTGGCTGCGTGGTCGGGCAGCACCTCCAGCAGCCGGTGCAGCAGGGTGCCGCGCGCCTTTGCCTCTGCCTCGGTCAGCGGGGACTCGCCCGGCAGTGCCTTTGGCCCGCCAAGGTCAGACGGTTTCAACGGTGCAGGCGCCTTGGTTACGGGCGCGGCGGGTGTAGCGGCCCAGCGAGGCAGCGCAGGCAGCGACGGCTGAACCGCCTGTTCGGGCGGGCCATCGACCGGCCAGTCGCTAAAGGCATGGCGCAGACCAGTCCCGGAGGGTGTTTCCAGCGGGACGGCATTCAGGCGTTGCAGCCCCGCGCGGATGCAGCTGTGCCAGCTTTCCGGCTTTTCCGTCTTGCCTGCCGCAGCAACGATCAGCCAGCTTTCGGCCCGCGTCATGGCAACATACAGCAGCCGCTGGTTTTCCTCGCGCCAGCGGCGCTGTCCGTTTTCCAGTGCCTCGGCCATCCGGGGTGGGGCCTGCTCTGCCGCCGTTTTCCACACGGGTGTGCCGTCCTCCAGCACCAATACCTCGCCGCCCTGCGCGGGGCGCCGGTCGCCGGTATCGGGCAGGATCACCACCGGCGCCTCCAGCCCCTTGGAGCCATGCACGGTCATCACCCGGATGCGGTTGCCCGCGCTGTCGGCCTGGCGCTTGACCTCGACATCGTCGGTGGACAGCCAGGTCAGAAAGCCGGTCAGGCTGGGTACCTCCATCCGTTCATAGGCCAGTGCCTGGCTGAGGAACTGGTCGATGCCATCCTCGGCCTCTGCCCCAAGGCGGGCGATCAGGCGGCGGCGGCCATCGTGACGGGTCAGGATGCGGTCGATCAGCTCGAACGGGCGCAGGAAATCGGCGCGGTTGCGCAGATCGTGCAGCACGGTCAAGGTTACGGCGTGATCATCGCGTTTTCGCAGGGTTTCCCACAGCCATTGCCGCCCGCGACCCTGCGCCAGGTCGTAAATCTGCTGTTCGTCCCAGCCGAACAGCGGCGATCGCAGCGCGGTTGCCAGCGACAGATCATCCTCGGGCGTTGCCAGAAACGCCAGGAGCGCGGCCAGATCCTTGACCGCGATTTCCGCCCCAAGCTTCAGCCGGTCGGCGCCCGCGATCGGCAACTCCGCGGCTTTGCAGGCGCGGATGACCTCGTGGAACAACGCGCTTCGGCGCTGCACAAGGATCAGCACATCGCCCGCCTGCATTGCCCGGCTGCCCCCGCCGGAAATCGGTATGCGCGTGCCTGCGGCCAGAAGTGCCTTGATCTGGGAGGCGATCCGTTCGGCCAGCACGACTTCGGGCGCGCGCGGGCTGGGCAGGTCCACCGGATCGAACCAGTCGCCGGGATCGGGGTCATCCTCGGCCTCGACCGCTGGCCAAAGATCGACGCGGCCCGGCATCGCGGCGCGAAAGGCGATATGCGATACCTGCCCAAGGCTGTCGAACGGGGCACAGGTGGCATCGACGGCGCCCAGAACGGCAGGCGAGGAGCGGAACGAATACTCCAGCGGATGCAGATGCAGCGCCGTTCCCATGGCCGCAAGCCGTTCGGTAAAATGCGTCTGCATCGCGTCGAATTTTTCCAGATCGGCACCCTGGAACGAATAGATCGACTGTTTCTTGTCCCCCACCACAAAGATCGTGCGCCCCTGATCGCGCGCGCCTTGCCCGGCGGTGAATTCCTGGGCCAGCAACTCGATCACCCGCCATTGATCGGGTCCGGTGTCCTGTGCCTCGTCGACAAGAATATGGTCGATCCCGCCATCCAGCCGGTACAACACCCATTGCGCCACCGACGAGACCGACAGCAGATCGCGCGCGCGCAGGATCAGATCGTCGAAATCCAGCCAGCCCCGCGCCTGCTTGCGCCGGTCGTACTCTGGCAGGAACGTGGCGGCAAAGTCATGCAGCACGCAGGACCGCTCCAGCGACTCCAGCGCCAGACGGCGGGGGCGGGCGGATTCCACCCGCGCCATCAGATTTTCCAGCGGTGTGATCAGATCGCCCAGCTTGCCGCGCGTCGCCTTAGTCGGAAAGGCCCCGATCTTGGCAGAAAACGGTTCCTTGGCGCTGCTTCCGGTCAGCAGGACGGATTCCAGCCCCGCCAGATCGCGCAGACCGGCGCGGAGGAGATCCAGCGCCTTGATGCGCTGCGCGGCCTTGCTGTCGGTTGTGCTGCCGGCTGCCAGCAATGCGGCGACCTGCGTCAACCATTCGGCCTCGCCCCCCAGAAAGACATCGGCCAGCAGGCGCTGTGGTGTATCGTCGGCGGCCAGCCCAAGCGCCGTCGCCAGCGTTGCGCGCGTCTGACCCGCAAAGCGCGCCCGGTTGCGCGCGACTTCGGCGGCCAGACGCAGGAAATCCTCGCCGGTATAGTGCCGCGCCAGCCGCGCGATGATCTGCGGGGCCAGCCGTTCGGCCATATCTTCGACGATCTCGGCGCGCAACAGGTCGGCGGAGCGGTCGTCCATTTCGGAGAACCCCGGCGAGACCTGCGCCTCAAGTGGAAAGCGCCGCAGGAGCGAGGCGCAAAAGCTGTGGATCGTCTGGATTTTCAGCCCGCCGGGCGTTTCGATGGCGCGGGCGAACAGGCGCCGCGCGGCGGCCAACGTATCGGCATCGGGCGCCGCGGTCAGTCCCAGTCCGGCCAGCGCGTCGCGCAAGGCGGGCTCGGGCATCATCGCCCATTCGCCAAGGCGGCGGAACAGCCGGTTCTGCATCTCGGCGGCGGCCGCCTTGGTATAGGTCAGACACAGGATCCGCTGTGGTTCAGTGCCCGACAGCAGCAGGCGGGCCACGCGGTCGGTCAGCACCTTGGTCTTGCCCGATCCTGCATTGGCCGAAGTCCAGACCGAATGCGACGGATCCGCGGCCATCTGTTGTACCGCAGAGGCGGAAAGGGTCATGTGGCGCCTCTCTTCGTCACGACAATCCGGAGTGCACTGTCCGCCATCGTCCATTCGCCATATCGCGACAACAGATCGTAATCGCTGCCAAAGGCATGTTTGTGCATGGCCCGTCGGGCGGCAAAGCCGGTTGCCGGATCCAGATAGGTTCCGATCAGCTTCACCAGCCCCGCCCAGGATTTGTCGAGGTTCGCCTCGCTGACATCCACCGGCTCGGCCTTCGGGGTTGATCCAAGTCCCACATAGGTGGCCGCCGCAACCTCGGCCACGCCGATGCGGTCAAAGCCGCCCAGCCGCGCCATGGCGGCTTGCAGGACCAGTTGCTGATTGAAATATTGCTGCTGTTTCTGGCTGGGGGGGCTGCCGGTCTTGTAATCGTACAGATGCAGGCTCCCGTCCGGCAGCCGGTCGATGCGGTCGGGGCGGGCGGTCAGGCGAAAGCCGGTTGGCCCCACGGCGACTCCGCCCGCACTTTCCAGCAGGACAGGCGTGCCGGCATGATCCGCCTCGAAGGCCAGAAACCAGTCCGCGACACGCGCTATGCGTTGACGCCACAGGATGCGGGCGGCAGGCCATGGCACCTCGTCCGCCAGCACGGTATCGGCGGCGGCCAACAGGCCCCCCACCGTCCGATCCCCCGCGCGGGCAAAGACCTCCATGACCTTGTGCAGGACCGAGCCGCGCAGGCGGGCATCCGGTTCCGCCCGCAGCGGGTCCAGCGGCCGCAGCCGCAGAATTTCGCGCGCGTAGATGGCATAGGGATCGCGGATCAGGGTTTCGATCCCTGTGACGGGCAGTTCGCGCGGACGCGCATCGACTGGTGGCGCCGGAGAGGGACGCGGCGCTCGCGGGATCTCGGCGTCCGGGCGTTCCAGCGCCCGCGCCATTTCCAGCCAGCCCTTGCCGCGGTCCCGCATCGCGGCCAGCGCCTGAGGGCCATGGCGATCGGGCAGGCCCTGCATCAGGTTGGTCAGCCGGTTCAGCCAGCGGGAGGGCACGCTTTCCGCCTCGTCACTGCGGGCGGCGCGGGTCAGGATAACTTCGGGCGCGGCGATCGCCTGCTGAAAGTCATGTGCGGACAGGCCGATGCGGCGTTCGGGCAGCAGCAACCCTGCCTTGAGCCGCATCTGCCGGTTCAGCCAGGGATCCGGCGGCGGCAACTGCGGCCAGGATCCGTCGTTCAAGCCCCCCATGATGACCAGATCAGAGTCCAGTTCGCGCGCCTCGCGGCTGCCCTGAATACGGATCAGCGGATGCGGTGTCAGAACATCGCGCACCTCTTGCCCGGCGATGACGGCATCGAACAGGGCGGCGTAGTCATGTGGCGCCAACTCGCCCCCGTGGGCGGCCTCGAATTCCAGCGCGCCAAAGGCGGCCAGCGCCACCTCGCCGGGGTTCTCCAGCCAAAGCTCGCCGCTGCCTGGCACGACACCCGCCGCAAGCCGCTCGGCAACGGCGCGGTGATGCGCCAGATGCGCGGTCAGGGGGCGGGTGCCCGCCTGTTCCAGCCCCGCGATGCATTCGGCCAGCCAGTTCCCCCAGTCGGCAGCCTGATGGGCCGCCCCCCAGCCGCGCAGAAATCCGGGGTCTGGAAAGGCTGGTCCCCTGCGGCGCAGATGCAGTTCCAGATCGCGGGTCAGCCGCAGATGTTCACCGCGATCCGCCCCGGTATGCACCAGCGGATGTTTCAGCATGGCCAGCAGCCGGTCGCCGGTGAGGCGCTGCCCGAACAACCCCGCGATCTGGCGCAACAGGCGGCCCGGTGGCGACAGGGCCAGCGGGCGGCCTGCGCTGTCATCGGGGACGATGCCCCAACGATCCAGCGCCACTGTGACCTGGCGGGCAAGGTCGCGGTCGGGCGTGACCAGGGCGGCGGGGCGATGGTCCTCTGCGGCTTGGCGCAGGATCAGCGCAATGGCCAGCGCCTCGGCACGCGGGCTGGGCGCCTCGATCAGCGTCATCTGCGCCGTCGCCTCGCGCAGGTCGGGCATGGCGGCGCCTTCGGACAGCCATTGGTCGGTGACGGGTGCCGGGCGCAACGCGAGCGATACCAGAGTGTTCCGCCCAGGTGATGGCGGCGGCAGATCCGTCCATCGGGCGATGCGGTCGGGCGTTTCGCCCAGCAGGTCCAGCAGGCGCCGGGTGCGGTATTGCGGGTGATCCTCCGATGTCAGGGCGTTGTCCAGCCGGTTCCACAGCGCCAGCGGCATGTCGAAATCATGCCCTGGCAGAACCAGGGCGCCCTGCGGCAGTGCGGCCACAGCCTGCATCATCAGCGCCGTCGCCCCCCGCGATCCGGTCGAGCCTGCGATGATCACCGGCCCTTGTGGCGGGTGGTCCGCCCAGATCGCCGTCAGCCGCGCGGCAACCATCCGGCGGCGCGTCTCTGCCTGCGGGCTTGCATCGGGGCCGAAGAATGGCGCGACGATGCCCAGAAACCGCTGCGTACGTGCCCAGTGCAGCGAGTGGTCCGACACATCAAGGCCCGCGACAGCCTCGGGGGGGACGCCTTCGCCGGCCATCTCGTCGATCAATCCTGCCAGGCTGTCCGCCAGATCATAGAGCGCCGAACGCGGCGCCAGGTCGGGCTCGGCGTCCAGAAGCCGGGCGATCAACTGGGTCAGTTGCAACCGGCGGCGCAAGCCGGGTTCCGGCGGTGGCAGGCCGGGCAAGGGCAGCGCCTCGGCCAGGTCCGTCACAAGCCGGACGCGCGGCAACAACTCATGCGCGCCGAACTGCGCCTTGACCCGGCTTCGCATCCGCGACGAGTTTACCCACAGGGTGGCCCGCGCCATCGCCTCTGGCGGCTGCCCCGCCAGCCGTTCGCGCAGCCCGGCGACCAGCGCCGCGCCGAAATCGAGACCCGGCGGGATGCCGAACAGGCGAGATGGCTCAGTCATGGCGCAGCCTCGCGCAACATGGCCTCGGCCTCGGCGATGCCTTCGGGGCGACCGACGTCACACCATAGGCCGGGGTGAAGGGTGCCGAATGCGCGCCCCTGTGCGATCAGCGCATCCCACTGACGGTTCAGGGAAAAGACGGGCTCTGCAATCTGATCAAGTCCGGCAGGATCGAGGATCTGGGCGCCCAGATAGACCATGTCGCCACCGCGCAGGATGCGGCCATCCGGGCTCAGGGTGAAGTCGCCCCGCGCCCCGTGCCCCCGTGTCCGGCTCACAGGGGCCAGCAACAGCAGGGCCCCCATATCAGCCTTCCATGCCGTGGCAAGCGTCTCCAGCGGGTTCGGCCCGGTCCAGACGGCATCGGTGTTCAACGTAAAGACCGGGCCAGCCCCAAGCAGCGGCAGGGCGGCCCGCAAACCGCCCCCGGTTTCCAGGATATGCGGCTGTTCCTCGCTGAACAGGATGTCGCGCCCGCTCAGGTGGCGGCGAATCTGGTCGCCGCGATAGTGCAGATTGGCCACGACACGGCCAATGCCTGCCGCATCCGCCAGCGCCAGCGCATGGTCGATCAGCGGGCGGCCCGCCACGGCGATCAGCGGCTTGGGCCGGTCGGCTGTCATCGCGCCCATCCGGGTGCCGAAGCCGGCGGCAAACAACATCAGGGCGTCTGGACGGTTCCGCACAGCTCGATGATCCTTTGCAGGGCGTCAGGGGAAGGTTCGGGCAGGGCCGCTGCCGCGCGCACCCCCCCCAAGGCCGGATGTGCGAGATCATGTTGCAGATGCGCCCAGACCCTGGGGATAAGCCGGACATATCCCGGCTTGCCGAAATGCAGCGACAGCCGGGTGAACCCGCCAAGAATGCGCAGATTGCGCTGCGCCCCCAGGACAGCACAGGCCGTTGCCGTGCGTTCGGGGTCGGCGCCGGTCACGCGGGCGAAATGGGCGATCATCTGGTCGGCCAGATCGCGCGGCACATCGCGCCTGGCATCTTGCAGCAACGAGATCAGGTCATATTCCGGCTGGCCCATCGACCCCATCTGGAAATCCAGCAGGCCGACCTGCGCAGGGCCGCTACGCCGGGGCAACCACAGCAGGTTTTCGGCATGATAATCGCGCAGCACCAGCACCGGGCGCGCGGTGCAATGCGCGGCCATCGCCTGTGCCATGGCCTCTGTCAGGGCGTCTGCCTGGTGTGGTCGGCCGGTGACTGCGCTTGCGTACCATGTCAGGGCCAGCCCGGCGGCGGCGGCCATGAATTCCGGCGTATGGGCCGACAGACCGTCCGGGGGCGGTGCGGCATGGATGGTGGCGAGAATGTCGACAGCCGCAGTGTAAAGCCGCCGTTCCAGCGCCGGTTCCCTGTCAAGCACGCGGGCGAACAGATCGTCGCCCAGATCCTCCAGCAACAGGAAGCCGTGTGCTGCATCTTGGGCAAGGATCCGAGGGGCCGACAGACCCAGCGCGTGCAGGTGGTGCGCCATGGCGACAAAGGGGCGTATATCCTCGCCCCGTTCGGGCGGCGCATCCATCAGAACGGCGGTTTCCGTTCCGCGTGCAAGCCGGTCGTAGCTGCGGGGCGAGGCATCGCCGGCCAGGAAGCTGCGCGCAGCCAAGCCCCAGCCCGCTTTGGCGACAAACTTGTCGGAAAGGGTCTTGCGGTCACTCATGTGGGGGGCGGCGCTCCAAGCGCGGAGAGGCGTGCGGACGGGCCGGTAAGCGTCGCGCGACGGCCTTCGCCACGCGGGGTCAAGGTCAGGGTCAGCGCCTGTGGTGGGGTCAGGCTGCCCAGCCGGTCGGGCCATTCGATCAGGCACAGCGCGGTGTCGAATGCCTCGTCCAGGCCGAGTTCGAGCACGTCTTGCGGATGCGACAGCCGGTATAGGTCGGCATGCCAGATCTCGCCGCCCTGAGTGTCATAGACCTGCACCAGCGTGAAGGTGGGCGACGGCACATCTTCCATCGTGCCATCGGCCGCCAGCCGGTGCTGGATCAGCGTGCGGGCCAGATGGGTTTTCCCGGCGCCGATCGGCCCTTGCAGCAACAGCACATCCCCAGGCCCCAGATGGTCCGCAAGCCAGCGCGCCACGGCCTCTGTCGCGGCGGGGTCTGGCAGATCGAGGGTTATGGCGGGGCGGTCGGCGGTCATGGGGCGGTTGTATCCTGCCCGGCCGTTCGGAGGAAGGGGGCCGATCAGCCCGGCGCGCGCCGCAGTGGCGGCGGGGCATCAGCGCCCGAGGTGGGGACCGGATCGGGCGACAGGATCAGCCGCATGGCCGGATCTCCCGCCATGTCCGGCCCTGATTCTGCCGAAAATCCGACAAGTGTCGCGCCGCCGGCAAGGGGTGCCAGCCTACACCGCAAGCTGCGCCCGTCATTGAGGCGCGCTTGCGACACCCATGGTTCGCGCGGCCCGGCGCTTGCGGCGTAGCTTTCGGCTAGCGACCAGAAATGACTGGGCGCGCAGGCGGTGCGCCACAGGGCTGCCAGACCGGCCAGAGACTGGTCGGTCAGCATTTCAGAGGGGTCGTGAGCCCAGAGCCGCGCGTAGGCGACATTCGACATGACAAGCTGTCCGGCCGAGGAAAACACCGCGATCGCCTCGTCCGTGGCGTCGATCACGGATTGCCCAAGCTCCAGATCCGCGCGCATCCGGCGGGCGCGGGTGATCTCGTCGCTGATGTCCTGAAACAGCAATGCCAGCGCGCCTTCGGGATGTGGGCGGCCGATCACCCGATATGTCAGCCCGGACGGCAAGGCCCAGGTCTCCTCATGCTGGCCACTGGCAGCGGATTCCTCCAGCGCGGCCATTTGCAGCCGCCACGATTTGTAGTCTTTCGGTTCGGGGATCATGCCACGCTCTCGCATGGCATCGAGAAAGGCGAACAGGCCGGGACGGGCCGACAGAAAATCCACCGGCAGGCCCGAAAGATCGGTCAATGCGGGATTGAACAGTTGCAGCTTGCGTTGCCTGTCGAAAATGGCCAGCCCGATTGGCAGATGCGCAAAGGTCTTGCTGAGGGTTTGCACAAAGCTGCCCAACGCCTGTTCCGCCTGAGCGGCGGCATCTGCGGGCAGCGCAAAGACAATCCGCCCGCCATTGGGCTGCGGGCTGATCGTACAGTCGAACCACGTCGGCGCCCCGTCGCCGGAGGCGGGCAGCGCCTTGCGGCCATCGGCGGCGATCTCGATCAACCGGGGCAAGGGCCAGCCGACCGGCGTGTCCTCGGGGGCCTGTTGCATGGCCAGCGCCACATAGGCCCGGTTCGCCCAGGTGATCGTGCCTGCGGCATCTTCACGCCACAGGGGCAGGGGGGCCTCGTCGGTGATCTGGCGCAGGGCTTCGAGTTCCTCATCCTGTGCGCGCTGGGCGAGCGAGTCCATCAGCAGCCCCCGGCTGTCCAGATGCGGCTCCAGCACCGCGATGCGCCGCACACCGCTGCGCCATTCCGCAATCAGCGTCAGTCCTTCGGCGCCTGCTGACGTCAGGCTGACACGCCCCAGATCCGGCAGTTCCGCCAGTTTCTGATCAACGCCCGGAAAGCGCGGCGCGGCCCATGCCATGAACCGTTGCCATGCCGTGCCGCGGCTGCGCGAGGCGGCCAAAAGCGCCCGCCCGGCCGAGGTGGCGTCCAGCAGCGTGTCGCCATCGAACAGCAGGACCGCGCCGGATTGCTGGTCGCCAAATACACCGGTTCGTGCCTGTTTGCGTCGTCGTTCGGCCAGGGCCGTTGCTGCCAGGGCAAGCGTTGCCGCAGTGAAGCTGATCGCAAAAAGCCAGATCAGGTGTTCAAACGTCATGGACCCTCCTGCGACGGGAATTTGGTTGACCAAAGCAACCTAAAGCTGAATAGGTTAATCACATGTTAACGAATTGTGGCTTTGATAAGGAATATGCCGCGACGATCTGCCGGGGCTATCCCTCTATCGGTCGGTTTTCGCCCAGCGGCCCGGTGGCGGGCGCCGTTACCATGTCCTGCGGCCAGGCAACCTCGACGATGGCGCCTGAACGGACGGGGCGTTCGTCCTGGCGCAGGAACGGATCGCCACCATTGGCAAAGCTGAGCGTGGCGCCCGAGCGTTCCAGCAAGGTCTTGGCGATGAACAACCCCAGGCCCATGCCTTCGTAGCCCGGCCTGTCCCGACCGTCGTCGGCGCGCGGGCGCAGGAACGGGTCGCCAATCCGGCCCAGCAGACTTGGGGGGTAGCCGGGGCCATCGTCGATGACGCGCACGATCAGCACATCGCCCGACCATTGGCCGTCGATCCATACCGTAGAGGCGGCAAAATCCACCGCATTCTGGATCAGGTTGCGCAGGCCATGGATGATCTCGGGCGCACGCCGGATTTGCGGCTGCCGGGGATCCGCGCCATCGTCCGGGTGCAGGTCGAATATCAGCCGCTTGCCGCGATGGGCATGGGGTTCCGCCGCCTCGCGCAGCACGGTATCCAACGGCGCATGGCGCATATGCAGGTCGTCCTTGCCCGCGCGCCCCATGGACCGCAGGATATCGCGGCAACGGTCGGCCTGATCGCGGATCAGGGCGGCATCGTCGCGCAGGTCGGCCATGTCGTCGCGGTTGGCCAGATCCGCGATCATTTCGGAGCTGACAAGCTTGATGGTGGCCAGCGGTGTGCCCATTTCATGCGCAGCGGCCGCGACGACACCGCCAAGATCCGTCAGCTTCTGCTCGCGCGCCAAAGCCATCTGGGTGGCCATCAGCGCCTCGGACATGCTGCGGATCTCGCCCGAGACGCGACGGGCATAGATTGCCAGAAACCCGACCCCGATGACGATGGCGATGGCGTGGCCGAACTCCAGCAATGGTGGCATTCGGATCTCTGCGCCACTGGCCAGTTGCAAGGGCAGGCGAAACACCGAGAACAGCCCCGTGCAGATCAGCGTCGCTGCGCCGATCAGGGCTGTGCTGCGGTCGGTCAGGCCGGTGGCGGCGATGGTGACGGGGACCACGACCAGCAAGGCAAACGGGTTGTTCAGCCCGCCGGTCAAGCCCAGAAGCAAGGCCAACTGACCCAGATCGAACAACAGCATCAGCAGCGCGCCACGGCTGGTCAGCCGATAGCTGGCGGGCAGTACGGTCATCGACACCAGATTGGCGACGACCGACAGACCGACGGCAAAGGCACAAGCCCCCAGCGGCAATGCCAGCCCGAACCAGACCGATGCGGTCAGGATGGCCGCGATCTGTCCGGCGACGGCGATCCAGCGCAGCAGGATCAGCGTGCGCAGCCTGATCCATGTGGTGGACTCGGTCCCGACCTGCGGGTCTATGGCAAAACGCGGCATTGACTCTGGCGGCTCCGGGGGGTGTCTTGCCCTTGTTAGCGAGGCGCTGTCCAGCAATCAATCCGCAGGACAGGCACGGAGGTTTCGAAATGATCAAGGTGTATGCAGGGGTTGCGGTGATTGCGGTCGCGGCCCTTCTCGGTGGAACCGCATGGTATGTGATGCAGCGTCAGTCTGCCGATCCCTTTGCCGATTGCCGCCAATCGGCGATTGCGGGCGGGCCGGGGGCGATTGGCGGGCCGTTCACACTGGTGGACCGAACCGGGCAGACCGTCACGGAAAAGGATGTGATCACAAAGCCGTCGCTGGTATATTTCGGTTATACATTCTGTCCCGACGTGTGTCCGCTGGACAATGCGCGCAATGCCGAAGCCGTCGATATTCTGGAGGAAATGGGCCATGAGGTGACGCCCGTTTTCATTTCCATCGACCCCGAACGCGATACGCCCGAAGTGATGGGCGATTATGCGGATCTTCTGCACCCGCGGATGATCGGCCTTACCGGATCGCCGGATCAGGTCCAGGCGGCCTCTCGGGCCTATCGGACCTATTACAAGGCACAGGACAAGTCCGACGACTATTACCTGGTGGACCATTCCACATTCACCTACCTGGTGGATCCGCAAAAGGGGTTTCTGGAGTTTTTCAAGCGGGATCTGACACCCGAAGACCTGGCGGCGCAGGTGTCGTGCTTCCTGGACAAGGGGTAGCGGCGCCGAGCCTGCGGAAAATGCAGGTTTGACCCTGTGCCTGCATGAGCCTAGAACGGAAACGGACAGAGTGCTGCAAGGATATCCTGCAATGTCCGACTTCGATCCGGCCGATCTGGGTGACGATCGCTCCCTTCTTCTGGTGGATGACGATGAGCCGTTTGTGAAACGGCTTGCAAAGGCCATGGAAAAGCGCGGCTTCGTGCCGGAAACAGCCGAGAGCGTCGCCATGGGCAAGGCCATCGCGCAAAGCCGGCCCCCGGCGTATGCGGTGGTCGATCTGCGTCTGGAAGACGGGAACGGGCTGGACGTTGTCGAGGCGTTGCGCGAACGCCGGCCCGATTGCCGTATTGTGGTGCTGACGGGGTATGGCGCGATTGCGACCGCTGTTGCAGCGGTCAAGATCGGGGCTGCGGACTATCTTTCCAAGCCGGCCGACGCGAATGACATCACAAATGCGTTGCTGTCGCGCGGCGAGGCGTTGCCCCCGCCGCCCGAAAATCCGATGTCCGCCGACCGTGTCCGGTGGGAGCATATCCAGCGTGTCTATGAGCAATGCGACCGCAATGTTTCTGAAACCGCGCGGCGATTGAACATGCATCGGCGCACGCTTCAGCGTATTCTTGCCAAGCGCAGCCCCCGGTAGCACAACCCTGAGGGTATTTTGCGATATGCAAAACCCGTTTCATGTTGAATCGCTTGCGCCGTGCGTGGTTTTCTGCGCTTGCTTGGGTACGGTATTTTAACCGCGCGCCAAACTCGTGAAAGGAAACGCGATGGATTTTGATCTCAACGCGCTATCGCTTCGTGAACTCAAGGACTTGCAGACTCGCGTTGCGAAGGCTGTCGCCACCTATGAAGATCGACGCAAAAGGGAAGCCCTGTCGGAACTGGAAGACAAGGCCCGCGAGATGGGCTTCAATCTGGCTGAGCTGATGTCCATTCAATCCGCCAAGGCGACGCGGTCGCGTTCCGTGTCGGTGCCGAAATATGCGAACCCTGCCGATCCGTCGGATACCTGGTCCGGGCGCGGGCGCAAGCCGCGGTGGTTTGTCGAAGCTCTGGCCAGCGGCAAGGCGCCCGAGGACATGGCGATCTGATCGTAGTCCGTCTTGGGGTATCGGTTTCGGCGGCGCCTGTGGCGCCGCCTTTGTTTTGGCCTCTCCGTGCCATTTCCGCCACGCAACCCCGCGCCTGCGTGGCGTTTTTCTGGACCCGCGTGGAAAAGACGGCTAGTGTTCGGGTCTAACGGGGCGATACGACCCCGAAAATCGAGGCAGACATGGCATTTCCCGAGCGGTTCTCCGACTTGCCGGAGTATGCGTTTCCGCGGTTGCGGGCGCTTTTGGATCATCACCAGCCAGGGGGCACGCCCCTTGCCATGACCATAGGCGAGCCGAAGCATCCGGTTCCGGCGCTGGTCGGCGAGGTTCTGGCGCAGACGCTGGACGGGTTCGGCGTGTATCCGCCGAATGACGGCACGCCCGAGTTGCTGGCCGCGATTTCCGGCTGGATCGGTCGGCGCTATGGCGTCGAGATGCCTGTATCGCGTCTGATGAATTTGAACGGCACCCGCGAAGGTCTGTTCAATACCCTGATCGCGCTGTGCCCGGAAACCAAAGACGGCCAGCGCCCGGTGGTGTTGATACCCAACCCGTTCTATCAGGTTTATGCGGTTGCCACGCTCGCGCTGAATGCCGAGCCGGTGTATGTCAACGCGACGGCGGCCAATGGTTTTCTGCCCGATTACCGCAGCCTTCCGGCGGATGTTCTGAATCGCGTGGCGGTAGCCTATGTCTGTTCGCCCGCCAATCCGCAGGGTGCGATTGCATCGCGCGACTATCTGGCCGACTTGCTGGACCTCGCAGAGAAACACGATTTCACGGTATTCTGCGACGAATGCTATTCCGAGATCTGGCGCGAAGCCCCGCCCCCCGGCCTGTTGGAGGTTGCGGCAGCCAAGGGCGCCGATCCTGAAAGGGTGGTGGTGTTCAACTCGCTGTCCAAACGGTCGAACGTGCCGGGGATCCGGTCGGGGTTTGTCGCGGCAGGGCCAAAGTCGATGGGGCATATCCGCCGCCTGCGTTCGTATTCTGGCGCGCCAGTGCCGCTGCCGCTTCAGCGCGTGTCAGAGCGGCTGTGGTCCGACGAAACCCATGTGGCCGAGAACCTGCGCCTGTATCAGGACAAGTTCCGCGATGCGGCCGAGATATTCTCGGGGCATCAGGGGGTGAGTTTGCCGCAAGGCGGCTTTTTCCTGTGGATGCCCGTCGAGGACGGCGAACAGGCGGCGCTGGACCTGTGGCAGAAAACCGGGGTGCGTGTGCTGCCCGGCGCCTATCTGGCCAGAGAGGCCCAGGGCCACAATCCCGGCAAGGGCTATATCCGCGTGGCGCTGGTCGCCCCGGCTGACGAAACCAAGCGGGGTCTGACACAGATCCGCGATTGTCTTTACGGGTGAGGAAGGGCATGGCGAGCTATCATGCACGGCAACGCGATCCGCTTCTGGATCGCACCACACAGGCGATGGTGGAGAAGCGCAGCAAGGAATTGCTGGGGTTGCTGCTGCTGGCGCTTGGGTTCGTGATGATGCTCATGCTGGGCAGCTATTCACCCGATGATCCGGGTTGGATGGTGGCCACTGACGAACCTGCCCGCAACGCCTTGGGCCGGGTCGGGGCTGCGGTGTCCTCGACGCTGATCATCATCCTTGGGCTTGGCGCCTGGAGCCTGCCGGTGCTGGCGATGGTCTGGGGGGTGCGGTTCGTGCTGCACCGGGGCGGGGATCGCGCGGTTGGCCGCGCGATCTTTGCCTGGGTGCTGGTGATCGTGGCCGCCACCTATGCGGCAACCCATGTGCCGGGCAATGAGTGGGTGCATTCCTTTGGGCTTGGCGGTCTTTTAGGCGATACGATGCTGGGCGCCATGCTGGGCGTGGCACCGATGGGGCTGGGGGCCGCGCTGAAGCTGGTGTCGCTGGTGCTTGCTGTGGCACTGCTGGCGGCGGGGCTGTTCACACTCGGGTTTGACAAGGACGAACTGCGCAGCACCGGGCGGTTTCTCTATATCGGCACCGTGGTGCTTTACGGTTGGCTGCTGTCGGCCCTGCATCTGGCAGGGTTGCGCGCCGCCTCGGGGGCTGTCGGGGTTGGCACGCGGCTGAAGGAAAAGGCGCAGTCCCGACGTGCGGCGCGCGAAGCGTCCGTGATGGACGAGTTGATCGAACCCCCGTTTCCGGGGCGCCAGGAACCCCCCGTTCTATCGGGGGACGAGGCGGTTCAGGGGCTGCGGGCGCGTGTGGCCGGCCTGATCCGGCGGGTTCCGGACCCCGAGCCGGAGTTGATCGAGCCTGACTTCGGCCATGTCGTGACCGAGGCGCCGGGCGAGGACCGCATCCGCGCGCGCATTTCCGATGCGATCCGCGCCAAGACACGGCAAGCAATGCCAGCAGCCGCGGGCGGGCGGGCAGAGCCGCCCGTTGTGCGGGGGCCGCGGGGCGAGGAATTGCCCGCAATTCCAGCCATTTCCCGCGCCATCGCTGGGGCACAGGCCCGCGCCGCGGCCGCCGCAACCGCGCCCATGCGGCTTGCAGTCACCCCTGGCCCTGTCGAGCCGCCGGTTGTGGCCCGCGCGCCAGCTGCGCAGGTCTGGCCCGCGCCGCCCGAATGGGAGGATCTGCCCCAGCAACTGGAAACGCCGCTGGCCGATGAACTGCCGCCCGAAGATTGGTCGCTCGACGACGATTGGCAGACGCCAGCGGAAGACGAACCGCAGCAGACCGCGCGCGAGATGCTGGCGGCCGTGCAGGATGATGCTTATGGCGATGACGATGATGCCGATGACGGGATCCCGGACGCCTGGGCCGCGCATCGTGCGCCGCAGGTTGGCCCGGATATCAAGCGCGGCGTCGTGCAGCATCCGGTGCGCAAACCGGCTGCCCCTTCGCGCCAGGCCCAGGCAGAGGCGCAGCCGCGTCTGAAATTCGACGAACGCGCGACTGCCGACTACGAGGCGCCGCCGCTGAATCTGTTGACCAATCCCGCCACGATCGAACGTCACCATCTGTCGGACGAGGCGCTGGAAGAAAACGCGCGGATGCTGGAAAACGTGCTGGACGATTACGGCGTCAAGGGCGAGATCGTCAGCGTTCGCCCCGGCCCCGTCGTCACCATGTATGAACTCGAACCCGCCCCTGGGCTCAAGGCATCCCGCGTGATCGGTCTGGCGGACGATATCGCGCGCTCCATGTCGGCGCTGTCGGCGCGCGTTTCCACCGTGCCGGGCCGGTCGGTGATCGGGATCGAACTGCCCAATGCCACCCGCGAAAAGGTGGTGCTGCGCGAAATTCTGGCCGCCCGTGATTTTGGCGACAGCAACATGCGGCTGCCACTTGCCTTGGGCAAGGATATCGGCGGCGAGCCCATCGTGGCGAACCTGGCCAAGATGCCCCACCTGCTGATTGCGGGGACCACGGGGTCGGGCAAGTCGGTGGCGATCAACACCATGATCCTGTCGCTGCTGTACAAGCTGACGCCCGAGGAATGCCGGCTGATCATGATCGACCCAAAGATGCTGGAACTGTCGGTCTATGACGGCATTCCGCATCTGCTGTCCCCCGTTGTCACCGATCCGAAAAAGGCGGTCGTCGCCCTGAAATGGGTCGTGGGCGAGATGGAGGAACGGTACCGCAAGATGTCCAAGATGGGCGTGCGTAACATCGAGGGCTACAACGGTCGTGTCCGCGAGGCGCTGTCCAAGGGCGAGATGTTCAAGCGCACCATCCAGACCGGCTTTGACGAGGAAACCGGCGATCCGGTGTTCGAGACCGACGAGTTCGAACCCCAGCCCTTCCCCTATATCGTCGTTATCGTGGACGAGATGGCCGACCTGATGATGGTGGCAGGCAAAGAGATCGAGGCTTGCATCCAGCGTCTGGCACAGATGGCGCGGGCAAGCGGCATTCACCTGATCATGGCAACCCAGCGGCCCTCCGTCGATGTGATCACAGGTACGATCAAGGCGAACTTCCCGACCCGGATCTCGTTCCAGGTGACGTCCAAGATCGACAGCCGCACCATTCTGGGTGAGATGGGGGCCGAACAACTGCTGGGCATGGGCGACATGCTGTATATGGCAGGCGGCGGGCGGATCAGCCGGATTCACGGCCCCTTCGTGTCGGATGAAGAGGTCGAAGAGATCGTCAACCACCTCAAATCCTTTGGGCCGCCGACCTATATGTCCGGCGTCGTCGAAGGGCCGGACGAGGAAAAGGCCGACGATATCGACATGGTGCTGGGGCTGGGTGGCGGCGACAATTCCGACGATGCTCTCTACGATCAGGCTGTCGCCATCGTGGCACGGGACCGGAAATGTTCGACCAGCTATATCCAGCGCAAGCTGGGGATCGGCTATCAGAAGGCGGCGCGACTGGTCGAACAGATGGAAGATCAGGGGGTCGTGAGCACCGCCAACCACGTCGGCAAGCGCGAGATCCTGTTGCCCGAACATTGATCGGGCCGGGGTCTGCGGTGCAATGCGCAGGAAACGGGCTGCCATGACGTTGCCCCTCGGCCATATCTGCTGCCACGCAATGCAAGGAGGCAGATATGGCGTTTCGTGTTCGCGGGCTCGATCCCGCCCCGTTCCAGAGATATTTCGGCCTGTCAGACGCGGCGTTGGCTGCCCAAGGGGTCGTGCGGTATGAGGTCGATACCCAGCCCGGTTTCCCCGACCGCGTGACGATGCAGGATATGGCGCCAGGTGAAACGGCGCTGTTGATGAACTACGAACACTTGCCTGTCGCCTCGCCTTACCGCTCGCGTCATGCGATTTTCGTCAAGGAAGGCGCGGATGCGCCTTATGATGCCGTCGATACGGTGCCTGATGTGATGCACTGCCGAATGCTCGCCTTGCGTGGCTTTGACGCGCGCGGGTTCATTCTGGATGCCGATCTGGCCGAAGGCGACGGCATCGCGCCGCTGATCCATCGGCTGTTCGAAAATCCCGACATCGCCTATATCCACGCGCATTATGCGCGGCGGGGATGCTATTCCGGACTGATTGAACGGGCCTGACAGTGGGATCATCGCTCTGGCAGGGCGCAGCGCAACAGCGCAGCGGCGATCAGGCGGGCGGCCAGAGGATGTTCGCCGATGGCAGGCAGCAGCGGGCCGGTGAAACCGGCCTGCTCCAGCGCTTCGGGGACATCCCCGGCCACATGCCCGGCGCGCAGGGCGAAGAATGGCAGGCACACCGCTGGCCCGTCGATCCGGGCTGCATCTTGCAGGAAGGGGGCTTCCTCGACAAACCCGACACTAACCTGCCCAAAGGGCGTCAGGCGGCGCATCTGTTCAGCCATGTCATAGGTTGTATTGGCCGACGTGCGTGAAATCTTGCTGCCATGCGCGGCGAGCAGCAGGGTCGTCGCGGGCGGATCCAACGCCGCCTCCAGCGCCCCGGCCAGCGCAACCTGTGCCATCAGCGCGGGCAGATCCTGATCTGTTCCAAAGGGCGGCAACTGGTGCAGATCCGGCATTCCCGCCAAAGCCAACCGGCGCGGCAGCTCTCGCCCGGTGAACCAGCCTTGCGCCATGAAGAACGGATAGATCACCGCCTTTGGCCCCAGCCGTTCCAGCGCCCTTTCCAGCGCCCCTGGCGCGGCCAGTGTGGCGCCTCGGACCGACCAGCCCGGCAATTCGGCGGCCACGTGCCGGGCAAGCGCCTGCAAGGCCGCCTCTTGTGGATCCGGGTCGGCGGGCGATCCGTGGGCGACGATCAGGGCGGCGGTCATGGTATGTCCTGCGGCAGAAGAGCGTGTATCAGCGCATCGCGCATCAGCGTCAACGCGGCGGGAATGGTATTGCGCGGAACTTCGGCGAACCAGACATGCACCACTCGCGCATCCTTGCGCTTCACGCGAAGGCCGGTTGCGGCGAGGGCATCATGCAGCCTGTCGGGCAGGCCGGGGTCGGGCACCTGCGCCCGTTCCACGCCCACGGCCATGCGAAAGCGATCTGGCACCGCCGTGGGGGTCAGTTCGGCCCAGACGGCGCGCCCCTGTCCCGTGGGATAGAGCCGCAGGAATGGCCGGTCGGTCGCCAGATCCGGCCAAAGCCCCGGCGGCAGGGATGGCCCGAGATCCACCCAGAGGGAGTGCCAGATCTCGCGGTTGCGCGCCGCAGCCAAGGCGGCGTCCGGGGCGAGCGGATGAACCTGCGTTAGTCGGGTGGGCGCCGGGGCAGGGTGGCCGCCGGCCGCGATCCACAGGTCATGGTCCGCGCGCCATTGCGGGCAAGCATGGTAGAGCGGGGCGGCATTCCAGAACTTGTCCGGCCCGATTGCGTGCAGGATGCGCGCGCGTACCGTACCGGGGGCGGCAATCGAATGGTTCAACCCCGGATCCAGCGCCGAGACCGGCAGCCCATGGTGGCTGGCCAAAAGAAACAGCGCCATTTCATCCAGCGTCTCGATCCGGGTGTGGCGCACCAGCTCTGCGGCCATGGCATAGAGATCCCGCGCGCCCAGGCCCCAGCGCGTCCGCAGCGCGGCCCCGGCCACCACCACGCCACCATTTGCAAGCGGCACATCCGGCACGGTCAGCAGGTGGGACACGGACGCCAGCACCTGTGCGCGCCGCCCCAGGGCACCGGCGGCCAGCGCCCGCCAGCCCAGCGGCCCGGCCTGCCACAGATCGCTGACAGGCGCCTGGACCAGCATGTCGCAATCGCACCAGACACAGGTTTCATAGCGATCGAGCCAGTCGAACATTTCGAATTTGGCCAGCATCATCGGGCTGCGTCGCCCAAGGGCCTTGTGGATCTGCGCGGGGCGTTCCAACCCGGCTTCGGCCAGTCTGCGCCGCGCACGGCGCGGGCCATAGGGCTCCAGCCGCAGGCGGGGTGCAAGGTGGGCAAGGGCCTGCTGCGCGTCCTGGCGCAGGCCATCGTGCAGCACCACGACATCGCCGTCAAAACCGGGATTATGGCGAAAGAACCCGGCGAGAAACGTACCCGCGGCAAAATCCAGATCGGCCGTGATGCCAAGTACCAGCGCGGTGGTCATCCCCGACGCCCCTCGCCGGCCCCCAGGATGACCCGCCGCGATTCCGAGGCAAATTCGCGCCGCGCCATGACGGCACAGGTCAGCACCACTGCCCCCGCCAGCGCCAGCGGCCCCGCCAGCCAGGCCAGCCCCGCCAGCGCGAAATAGACCGATTGCAGACCCCGGTTGAAGCTGCGCGCGGCGGTGATGTTGACCTCGGCGGCTTGTGCCGCGCGTGGATAGGCCAGCGGATCTTCGGGGTCGTTCGGCACAGAGGCCATCAGGATCGAGCAGTACCCGAACAGTCGATTCGCCCAGATGAACTTGAGCAGGGCATTGGCCACCAGCAGCAACACCACCAGCAGCTTGACTTCCAGCGCGCGGCGGCTGGTCTGCAAGGTATAGTCGCTGACAAACCCTGCCAGACGCTCGGTATCGCCCATCAGCGCGACGCCACCGCCCATGGCAATCATCGTGGCAGACGCGAAAAAGGCCGTGGATTGCCGCAGGCTGTCGATCACATTGGCATCGAAGATGCGGGGCTGCCGGGTGACGAAGGTGCGCATCCACTCGCGCCGCATGTCCCCCATCAGGATCGCAACAGAAGGCCGCCGGGCAGGCGGATGTTCGATCAGCCAGCCCAGACCCCACCAACCGGCCACCAGAAGGGCCAGCGCAACGGCATCCGTCAGGGTGAAGGCCTGGATCAGCGCGGCTAGGGTCATGCAAAGACCATAGCCGTCAACGCGACGCCACGAAAGCCCGTCGTCAGTTCAGTTGGAACTGAAGCGGATAGCGCCCATCCTGAAAATCACCGAACAGATCCGGCAGATCCGGGTGATCCACGGGTTCGCCCGTATCGTCGGGAACAAGGTTCTGTTCCGAGACATAGGCGACGTAATAGCTTTGGTCGTTCTCGGCCAGCAGATGATAGAAAGGCTGGTCCTTTTGCGGACGGCTTTCTTCGGGAATGGCGGAATACCATTCCTCTGTATTCGAGAACATGGCGTCCACATCAAACACAACGCCCCGAAAGGGGTGCTTGCGGTGACGGAGCACCTGACCGAGATGGTACTTGGCCTGAGACTTCAGCATGATATCGACCCCCAAGTGGTTAACTACCCTTGCACATGGCATTTGTCCACCTCGGGGGCGGTACGGCTTGCGAAACAGTCTGTTCGACATGGCCCGGACACGGCTTTCTGATCGCATCCCATCCGCACGGGATTTTCAGTCGGGCCGGTTTCGGCTAGACTGGGAAAAAAGAATGGGCAAGAGCAGATGGGCAAAGTCTTTCGTGCCGTGGCGTTGCTACTGGTGCTTGGATCGTGCGGGGCGAATTATTCGGCCCCCCGCAGTCTCGACAACGCATGTGGTCTGGCGGACGAGCGACCGAAATACTTTCGTGCGATGCAGGCAACCGAACGTCGTTGGGGCGTGCCGGTGCATGTCCAGATGGCCGTAATCCATCAGGAATCACGTTTCGTCGGCAATGCGCGAACCCCCTATCGCTATGCGCTGGGGGTTATCCCGATGGGGCGCCAGAGTTCGGCCTATGGCTATAGTCAGGCGCTGGACGATACATGGCGCGAATATCAGGACGAAGCCCGCCGTGGCGGCGCGCGGCGGGATCGCATTCAGGACGCGACAGACTTCATGGGCTGGTATTTCGACAAGGCGGAAAAGGCGCTCGGCATCTCCAAGCATGATGCGCGCAATCAATATCTGGCCTATCACGAAGGCAGATCCGGCTATGCGCGGGGCAGCCACAATGCCAAGCCGTGGCTGCTGGCGGTCGCAGACCGTGTTGCCAGCCGGGCTGAAACCTATCGGAACCAATTGCAGACCTGTCGTCGCCGCTGATTGCTGTCACCGGCGTGATGCGTTCCGGCTAGATTTCTGCCAGGATTGTCCGCGCGCGCGCGCAATCGGCGTCCATCTGCGCGATCAGACCGGGCAGTCCGTCGAATGTCAGCTCCGGCCGCAGGAATTCGACCAGCGCAACCGACAGATGTTCGCCATACAGGCTGCCTTTGAAGTCGAAGATGAAGGTCTCGAGGTTCGGCAGGTTCTCTCCGAACATCGGGCGCACGCCAAGGCTTGCCGCGCCGTGATAGCTGCCCCTGTGCGGGCCCGTCAGAACATCGACCTTGACGGCATAGACGCCCAGTTTCGGCAGATGCAGGCCGGTCATGGCCATGTTGGCAGTGGGAAAGCCCAGCTCGCGCCCGCGTTTCTCGCCGTGCAACACCTCGCCGTCGATCCTGTGCCAGTGCCCCAGCATGACCGCCGCCTCACGAGGCCTTCCGGCGGCGAGTGCGCTGCGGATGGCCGTCGACGAAATCTCGACCCCGCCGGTTTCCACCAGCGGCGCAACCGTCACATCGAAGCCGAACCTGCGACCAAGCGCCTCAAGATCCGTTACGGTGCCCGCCCGGCCCTTGCCAAAGCGGAAATCTGCGCCGACGACAATATGGCGGATGCCAAGTCCATCGGACAGCACAGTCCGGGCAAAGTCTTCCGGCGCCAGCGCGGCCAGCGCGGCATCGAAGGGGAGTTCATAAAGCTGATCGACCTCCAGCCGTGCCAGCCGATTCGCCCGCGCTTCGGGGTTCATCAGGCGGAACGGAGGAGAGTCCGGGGCAAAGAACTCGCGCGGGTGGGGCTCAAAGGTCACGACGCCCAGGGCCATGCCATCGCGCCTTGCAAGGTCGATCACCGAGCGATGGCCAAGATGCACGCCATCGAAATTCCCCATGGCGACCGAGGCGCCACGCTCTGCCTCCGTCAGCCCGTTCCAGTGATGGTGCCGTTTCATCTGCCCCCGGATGGCGGGGCCGCCCGCCTGTCAGTCGAACTTGCGGCTGGGCGCCAGAACCAGCGCCTCGCCCTTCAGGACAACCGTATCACCCACCGCGCAGCGGGTTTCAAGGGTCACGCGCCGCCGCGAATGGTCAACCGCTGTGACAGTCACGGCAGCCTCGACCGTGTCGCCGGGCCGAACGGGCGCCATGAACTTCAGGCTCTGGCCCAGATAGACGGTACCATGGCCCGGCAACTGTTCGCCGATGACTGCCGAGACCAGGCCCGCAGTCAGCATTCCATGCGCGATGCGACCCTGAAAGATCGTATCGCGGGCGTAGTCATCGTCCAGATGCACCGGGTTGCGATCGGTGGACACTTCGGCGAACAGTTCGATATCCCGATCCGTCACGACCTTGCG
Organism: Gemmobacter megaterium; assembly: GCF_900156815.1. Lineage (GTDB taxonomy): Bacteria > Pseudomonadota > Alphaproteobacteria > Rhodobacterales > Rhodobacteraceae > Wagnerdoeblera > Wagnerdoeblera megaterium. The sequence goes on along the minus strand of NZ_FTOT01000002.1, from coordinate 699,732 downwards.
CAAGGAGCGGGTCATGCCAAGCTCGATATCCTCGATGCAGATGGTTCCGCGCGGGTTGTTGTCCAGCATCCTGCGATTCCTTGGTGAAGGTGCGCAAATCATACCATACGCTGCGCCGCAGCACAACGCTGCAGCGTAATTTTTTTACCCACGGCGTGATCCTGGTGCAATATTGTTGCGCTCGGATCTCAGCGCACCCGCCCGATGGACCATTGCGGCGCCGCCCCGCGCGCCGCGAGCCAGGTATTCAGCGATTGCGGATCCGGGTGCTCGGGGTCCGGTCCGAAGTCGGCGGCAGCCAGGCCGCCTGTCACGAACAACCCATCCAGCCCTTCGCCGGCCGCCCCGGCGACATCCGTGCCGATTCCATCGCCAAGGCACAGGATGCGGTCTTCGACCACTTCGATCCCGCGCGCGGCCAGCCGCCGCCGGGCAAGATCGTAGATCGGCGGATGCGGCTTGCCGAAATACAGGGCCGTTCCGCCGATCTCCTCATATAGCTTCGCCAGCGCACCGGCGCACCAGACCCGCTTGTCGCCATAGTCCACCATCAGATCCGGATTGGCGCACAACATCGGCAGCCCGGCCTCGCGCGCCAGCATCAGACGTCCGCGATAGTCTTCTGGCTGCTCTGTCAGGTTCTCGAACAGATCGGTGCAGACGATGCCCTCCGCCTCGGCCTGCGGCACCAATGCGATGTCGGCCTTCGGAAGGTCGGGCGACATTTCCGAGAAAAACGTCAGATCCTTCGACGGGCCGATATGCCAGATCTTGCGGCCAACCGCGCCTGTGACCAGCCCATGTTGGGCCGCATCGCCCGAGGTCACGATGTCGTCCCATGCGTCTTCAGGCACGCCCAGCCGCGCGATCTGCCGGGCCACGCTGGGCTTCGGGCGCGGCGCGTTGGTCAGCAGCACAACCGCGCCACCCTTCGCGCGGAAGGCCTGTAGCGCCGCAACGGCCGCTGGCATGGCCTGCACGCCATCATGGACGCAGCCCCAGAGATCGCAGAACAATACATCGTAGCGGTCCGAAATCTCGGCCAGTTCCTGAATGATCCGGGTCACGTTGCGCCTCCTGCCAGACTTGTGCGGCGCTTATCGCATGGCGCCCTGGGCAGAGGAACCCCGCAAAGGCACGCCGGACCTTGCCGCCGCAAGCCCCGGTTCCCGTTTCATCTTGCCCGAAATACCCCACGGGGGTGCGGGGGTGTGAAACCCCCGCTCCCGGCCGGCCATCAGGCGCCGCGGCTGGCGTCGAGCGTGTCTTCGAAGGTCCGCAGCCCGGTGCGGGGCGCTTGCACCAGCACGGCCATGTTGCCCGGCTTGTGCTGGTTGCGGCGCATCAGCATATGCGCTGCCGGGATCTCGGCCCAGGGGAACACCTCGGACATGCAAGGGTCCAGACGGCGCTCCAGCATCAGCTTGTTCGCGGCGCTGGCCTGCGCCAGATGGGCGAAGTGCGACCCTTGCAGACGCTTCTGGTGCATCCACATGTAGCGCACGTCAAAGGTGCAGTTGAACCCGCTGGTCCCGGCACAGATCACCACCATGCCGCCCTTTTTCACCACCAGCGCCGAGACGGGAAAGGTCGCCTCGCCGGGATGTTCGAACACCATGTCGACGCTGACGCCCTTGCCGGTGATGTCCCAGATTGCCTTGCCGAACTTCCGCGCCTCTTTCAGCCAGGTGTTGTACTCGTCCGAGTTCACCTTGGGCAACTGGCCCCAGCATTTGAAATCGTTGCGGTTGATCACGCCCTTCGCGCCCAGGCCCATGACGAAATCGCGCTTCGATTCGTCCGAGATCACACCGATCGCATTGGCGCCCGCCGTATTGATCAACTGGATGGCATAGGAGCCCAACCCCCCCGAGGCGCCCCAGACCAGCACGTTCTGCCCCGGCTTCAGGTCATGCGGTTCGTGGCCGAACAACATGCGATAGGCGGTGGCCAGCGTCAGGGTGTAGCAGGCCGATTCTTCCCAGGTCAGATGCTTGGGGCGCGGCATAAGTTGCTGCGCCTGCACGCGGGTGAACTGGCTGAACGACCCATCCGGGGTTTCATAGCCCCAGATGCGCTGGCTGGGCGAAAACATCGGGTCGCCACCGTTGCAATGTTCGTCGTCGCCGTCGTCCTGGTTGCAATGGATCACGACCTCGTCGCCGACCTTCCAGCGTTTGACCTTGTCGCCGACAGCCCAGACGATGCCCGAGGCGTCGGATCCTGCCACGTGGAACGGGGCCTTGTGCCCGTCGAAGGGCGAGATCGGCTCGCCCCGGCTCGCCCAGACGCCATTGTAGTTCACGCCGGCCGCCATCACCAGAACCAGCACTTCGTGGCTGTCCAGCGTCCATGTGTCCACCACCTCGACCTGCATGGCGGTATCCGGCTCGCCATGACGCTCGCGGCGGATCGCCCAGGCGTACATCTTGGCAGGGACATGGCCCAGGGGCGGCATCTCACCGATTTCGTACAGATCCTTCTTGGGGGCGTCATAGGCGATGATGTCGGGATTCGTGTCCAGAGCCATGGGTGCCTCCTTGGCGTGTTCCTGCATATCTGTGCCGCGCCGCAGAATCGGGCGGCACCATGCGCTTTGGATAGAAATCGCCGCGCAACATTGCAATAGGTTGCGGTCACTAATTGTAATTTTATGTCTCTGCGGTTTGCCCTTGTGGCGTTTTCGCCGCAGTTGCATCCTGAATTTGCTGCACTGGCGCGGCCTGAAAGGCCAGCAACGCAGGATCCGTCACGATCAGCGCGCCGTTGTCTTTGGCAAGCAAGCCCCGGTCCGTCAGCGCATCCAGCGCGCCGGACAGCATGTCAGCCTCGGGCAGGGCGCCCAGTGCCAGGACGGCGCCGGTCGCCTCAAGCTCGGCTCTCAATGCCGCGACGGCGGGCGCCACCTCGGAGGCGTCGATGGGAAGCCCGGCGCGCAGCAGTGCCGCGGCCACCAGCGGAACGGGCAGAACCGGCACCACCTGCCGAACATCGCGCATCAGATGCGCGCCAAGTGCTTCGGGCGTGAGATCGGGATCTCGCGCCAACAGCGGCGCCAACGGGATAGGCTTGCCAAAGCTGACAGCCGCCGCGCCAAAGCCTTGCCAGCGCCCCCAAAGCCTGCGCCACAGCATCCGTGCCACATGCAGCATGATCAACGACAGTTTGGTGCGGAACCGCCGCACGCCGGTTTCTTCGGCCGCGACCAGAAGCTTGTCTTCCAGAACACGGTCATAGCCCAGGCCGACGGGAACAAAGACAACCGGGCGCGCACCTTTCTGCGCCTCGGCCAGAATATAGCTGAGCAGGCCAAGCCGCGCCTGTCCCACCCGCCCGGTCAGCGACAGATGGCCCTCGGGAAAGATGGCCTGCGCGACGCCTTCGGCGGTGGCGGTCTGCACATAGCGTTCCAGAACCCTGCGATACAGCATGTTCGGTGTGCGGCGCCGGATGAAATAGGCCCCCATCGCCCGGATCAGCCAGGACAGCGGCCAGACCCGCGCCCATTCGCCCACCGCATAGGACAGGGTCATGCGATTGGACACCAGCCAGGTCACAAGCACATAATCCATATTGCTGCGGTGGTTCATGACAAAGACGACGGTCGCCTCGCGCTCGACGGTCTGCAAGGCCGACTCGTCGGGCGAGATCACCTCCACCCGGTACAGCAGCCGCGACAGCCAGCGCGCGGCCCGGACCGAAAAGCCGAAATAGACGCTGGCCGAAAACCCCGGCACGATTTCCCGCGCATAGCGCCGCGCGGATTCAAAGGCGACGTTTCGCGGCACGCCTTCTGCGCGGGCATGGTCGAGCGTGGCCGAGAGAACCTGAGGATCATAGATGATCTGCTGGATACGGTCGTGGCGCTCCAGCAACTTGAACGGCTCGATCGGTCGATGCAGCCGACGGTTCAACTCGCCGACCGCGCGCTCCATCCTGCGCCGAAAGAACCAGCGGACCGACGGAAACAGGAAATGCGACGCAAAGGTGACCGCAGCAAACGCCAGGATCAGCACAAGCAACCAGACGGGGAGTTCCACTGTCCCGAACATGGTTCCACAGTGCCGCGAATGTTCCGTCCCGGCAAGCCGCCCGTGCCGCAATGCGGCGAAAATGGCTTGACATGATCTTGCGCCTGCATCATCGGTTTGGCAAGAATGTTGCGCTGCGATTGCACGGAGGCCCCGCCATGACCCAGAAGGAAAAGCCTTGGCTGTTCCGCACCTATGCCGGCCATTCCACGGCTGCGGCGTCGAACGAGCTGTATCAGAACAACCTGTCCAAAGGGCAGACCGGCCTGTCGGTCGCGTTCGATCTGCCGACCCAGACTGGATATGACAGCGATCACGAACTGTCGCGCGGCGAGGTGGGCAAGGTGGGCGTGCCCGTCTGCCACATCGGTGACATGCGGGCCTTGTTCGACAATATCCCGCTGGAGCAGATGAACACTTCGATGACGATCAACGCCACGGCGCCGTGGTTGCTGTCGCTGTACATCGCGGTGGCCGAGGAACAGGGCGCGGATGTCAGCAAGCTGCAAGGCACGGTGCAGAATGACATCATCAAGGAATATCTGTCGCGTGGCACCTATATCTGCCCGCCGCGTCCCAGTCTGCGGATGATCACCGACGTCGCGGCCTATACGCAACAGCATCTGCCAAAATGGAACCCGATGAACGTGTGTTCCTACCACCTGCAAGAGGCGGGCGCGACGCCGGAACAGGAACTGGCCTTTGCGCTGGCAACGGCCCAGGCGGTGCTGGACGATCTGAAGGGCAAGGTTGCCCCGGCCGAATTTCCCAACATGGTTGGACGCATCTCGTTCTTTGTGAATGCGGGGATCCGGTTTGTCACCGAACTCTGCAAGATGCGCGCCTTTGTCGATCTGTGGGACGAGATCTGCCTGGAGCGGTATGGCATCGAAGATGCGAAGTACCGCCGTTTCCGCTATGGTGTGCAGGTGAACTCGCTGGGCCTGACCGAGCCGCAGCCGGAAAACAACGTCTACCGCATCCTGCTGGAAATGCTGGCGGTGACGCTGTCGAAAAAGGCGCGCGCGCGGGCGGTCCAGTTGCCGGCCTGGAACGAGGCGCTGGGGCTGCCGCGCCCCTGGGATCAGCAATGGTCGCTGCGGATGCAGCAGATCCTCGCCTATGAGACCGACCTTCTGGAATATGGTGATCTGTTCGATGGCAACCCGGCAATCGAGGCCAAGGTGGCCGCGCTCAAGGATGGGGCACGTGCCGAGCTTGCGCAGATCGACGCCATGGGTGGCGCGATCGAGGCCATCGAATACATGAAATCCCGCCTGGTCGAGGCCAATGCCGACCGGATCGGCCGGATCGAAGGCGGCGAAACGGTTGTGGTTGGCGTGAACCGCTTTACCTCGACCGAACCTTCACCGCTGACCGCCGGGAACGGCGCCATCATGGTTGTGGATGAAGAGGCGGAGGCCGACCAGATCGGCCGACTGAAGGCCTGGCGCACCAGCCGGGACGAGGCTGCGGTGCAAGCGGCCCTGGCGCGGTTGCGGTCCGATGCCCAATCGGGCGCGAATGTGATGCCTGCCTCTATTGCCGCGGCCAAGGCAGGCGCGACCACCGGAGAATGGGGCGAGACGGTGCGGTCTGCCTTCGGTCTCTACCGTGGTCCGACCGGCGTGTCGCGTGCGGTGTCGAACCGCACTGAGGGGCTGGAGCCGATCCGCGAGGCGGTGGATGCGGTGTCGTCGCGTCTGGGGCGGCGGCTGAAGTTTCTGGTCGGCAAGCCGGGCCTGGACGGCCATTCCAATGGCGCCGAACAGATCGCAGCGCGTGCCCGCGATTGCGGGATGGACATCACCTACGAGGGGATCCGCCTGACGCCAGCCGAGATCGTGGCGGCTGCCGAGGCCGAGCAGGCGCATGTGGTCGGCCTGTCGATTCTGTCGGGCAGCCACCTGCCGCTGATCGAGGATCTGATGGGCCGGATGCGGGCGGCGGGCCTGACCCATGTGCCGGTGGTGGTGGGCGGCATCATCCCCGAAGAAGATGCGGCGAAGCTGCGCGCCATGGGCGTTGCCGCCGTTTATACGCCAAAGGATTTCGAGCTGAACCGCATCATGATGGATATCGTCGCGCTGGTCGACAAGGCGCCGCTGGCGGCCTGAGCGCATCAACGCGCCGGTTCTGGCGCCCCGTCACGTCGCAGTTGCGCGCGGCCCGGAAGGTTCCAGCGGAATAACACCAGATGCCAGCGTTCGGGCGCTGACCGGGCGGTGTAGATCATACCGCAGGCTCCGGTCCCGCGCGCGGCGTCCGACGCGCGCCACGTGGTTGCGGGCTGGCCCAGTTCGCGTTCGGGCATCCATGGTGTGGCGCTTTCATACCTGGATAGCCCCAGCGCAACCAGTGTGGCCGGAGTCCGCAGGTCTATGACCCGCGCGCCGTCCAGCCATAGCGGAAACGCCACCCGCATGGGGTCGCCCGGTTTGACATAGCGTGCAATCGCATGGCCAGCGGCCTCTGGCGTGGGAGAGCAGTAAAGCGCGGGCTGGCCGTCGTGGTGAAACCGCCCCTCAGCAGAAAGCACCGGCGAAAGCGGGTCAGCCGCCTCTGGCAAAATGCGCCAAAAGCGGCCTGACAGATCAGTGGCCGGACAAGAAACGTTCGGCATCGAGCGCCGCCATGCAGCCCATGCCTGCCGAGGTGACGGCCTGACGATAGATGTGGTCGGTCAGATCGCCCGCGGCGAAAACGCCGGGAATGCTGGTGCGGGTGCTGCCGGGTTCGACCTTGACATAGCCGCCGGAATGCAACTCCAGCTGATCTTTTACCAGTTCCGAGGCCGGGGCATGACCGATGGCGACGAAAAACCCATCGGCGGGCACGATGGTTTCCTCGCCGGTTTCCACATGTCTGGTACGCAGTCCGGTCACGCCCAGCGGCGTTTCGGCCCCCAGGACTTCCTCCACCGTGTGGTTCCACATGACATGGACCTTGGGGTTCTTGAACAGACGGTCCTGCATGATCTTTTCCGCACGGAAGCTGTTGCGGCGGTGGATCAGTGTGACCTTCGAGGCGAAGTTGGTCAGGAACAACGCCTCTTCGACGGCGGTGTTGCCGCCACCGATCACGACGACCTCCTTGCCGCGATAGAAGAACCCGTCGCAAGTGGCGCAGGCGGAGACGCCGAAGCCCTTGAACTTGTCCTCGGACGGCAGGCCCAGCCATTTTGCCTGAGCGCCCGTGGCAAGGATGACGGCATCGGCGGTGTAGGTCGTACCGCTGTCGCCCGTGGCGGTGAAGGGGCGTTTTGACAGATCCAGCGCGGTGATCACATCGATCACGATCTCTGCCCCCATCTCGCGGGCGTGGTCTTCCATCCGCAGCATCAGGTCGGGGCCCATCACCGTCTTGTCGCCGGGCCAGTTTTCCACGTCTGTGGTGATGGTCAACTGGCCACCGGGTTGCATACCCTGAACAAGAATGGGGTTCAGCATGGCACGGCTGGCATAGACGGCGGCGGTGTAGCCGGCCGGGCCGGACCCGATGATCAGAACCTTGGTGTGCCGCGTCTCGGCCATGGATGTGCCCTTTCCTTGCTGGTTGGACCCATATAGGCGGCACCGTCGATCTGCGCCAGTGGTGTGGCGACGCAGGTGCGACGTATCAAACTTTGGCCATCTGGCGAAACAATATTGCGCATCCGGGGCCAAACGCATAAGTTCCGCGCAATTCTGGAGGCAGCACGATGGCAGGCGCGAAACTTGATCCGATTGACCGGCATATTCTGGCCGAGTTGCAGGCGGATGGCCGGATGACCAACGTGGAACTGGCCAAGCGGGTCGGCATCTCTGCCCCGCCCTGTCTGCGCAGGGTTCGGACGCTGGAAGAGCAGGGCTATATCCGTGGCTACCACGCCGATATCGACGCCCGCGAACTGGGGTTCGAGGTCGAGGTTTTTGCCATGGTCCGGCTGTCCAGCCAGGCAGAGGCCGACTTGTCGGCCTTTGAGGCGCGGTGCCGGACCTGGCCGCTTGTGCGTGAATGCCACATGCTGAACGGCGAGATTGATTTCATCCTGAAATGCGTGGCGCCCGACTTGTCGTCGTTTCAGAACTTCCTGACCGGCGATCTGTTGAAGGCCGCGCATGTGGCGAACGTCAAGACCAGCCTGGTGATCCGCTGTGCCAAGGACGAACCGGGCGTTCCGTTCGATGTTCTGGAAGATCGGATCGCGCGGCAGGCCTGATCAGGTCGCGCACAGGTGCAGGAGCGTGTTGCGGGCAGGGCTGTCCTCGCACGATACCGCCCCGATGAAACGGCAGCGGCCCTGCCTGCGGGTCAGAGGACGCAGAGCAGAGCCGCCGTTTCCGAGCTACCCGGTTCAGTGGCGGCGAGTCATATGCGACCCTGCGCGCCCCGATATTGGACAGGCTGAATGTGTCTGAAACCAGGCGCCCTGTCAAAGCAAATCCGCAGCGCCGCAGATCGCAGGACAGGTCTGGCCATCGTCGGGCGATTGTTGCCAGTATCGCAGAAACCCCGGCAAGGTCAGCGTGCGGCCATCGACGCGGAGGGCTGGACAGGTGCGGGATTGGCCTTGGCCGTGCGCTCCCACGGCAATGCGGGGACAGGCCCGGAAGCGGCAAGGATGGCGGCTTTGAGCCAGCGGCGTTCGGTTTGCATGATAGACCTCGTACTGCCCGGTTTTCCATTGGGCGGAATCGTTCCCGCCATGGAGACAGTGTTCCAGAGAATGCGGCCGACTTTTGGTTGGTTGCGTGGCATTTTCCGGGTTTGAGCCGCCACGAGGGGACCGGCGCTTTGCGAAGAAACCTGCGATTCGGGCCGTGATGTGCCCGATATTGCGGCGGGATTGGGACAAACGCGGACGGTCAGAGCCGGATTGCCGAGATCAATCTTCCGTAATCCGCCTCGCTGCGGTGAGTCGTACGGCGATAGGAATAGAATCGTGCTTCATCGCTGTAGGTGCAGTGCCGCGTCCATTCGGCCGCCCCGATTCCGGCCTCGCGCAGGCGATGCAGGCCATAGGCGGGCAGATCGAACATGTATCGCCCGCCTTGACCATTGACGAAGAAGCGCGACAGCATCGGATCCTCGGACATGAACCGATCGAGGAACTCTTGCCCGACCTCATAGGCGGCCTGGCTGATCGTCGGGCCGATCACGGCAACCGTGTCCTGACGCCGGGCACCCAGCGTCTCCATTGTGTCGAGTGTGGCTTCGAGCACACCGTCCAATGTCCCGCGCCACCCGGCATGGGCGGCACCGATCACCCCGGCCTTGTGATCTGCGAACAGCACGGGCTGGCAGTCGGCCGTCAGGATGCCCAGCACGATGCCGGGGGTTGCCGTGACCATCGCATCGGCGGGCAGGCGGCGTTCTGGCACAGAGTCGAGCACGGCAACCTGGGTTGAGTGAATCTGGTTGAGTGTCACCAGCCGGGAGGGGTCCACCTCCATCGCCTCGGCCACACGGCTGCGGTTGATCTCCACCACTTCGGCCATGTCGGAGGAGCCTTGACCGCAGTTCAGCCCGGCGAAAATGCCAGAGGATGCGCCGCCCTTGCGGGTAAAGAACCCGTGCCGGACCGGGCGCAGGGCGCGGGAGGTGAGAATTTCCAGGGCGGCGGTTGCGGTCACGTGACAAATCCGGCGGGCAAAGGGGCAGAGGCGGGCAGGATTGCCAGCGCCTGGAACAAGGTTCCCATTTCCTCGGGATGGGTCAAGCGGCGGGTTGCGGCAAGATGCGCGGATAGGCGGTCCCCGCTCAACCCCTTGCGCAGCCGTGCAGACCGCGCGGCGATGCCCAGACGCTCCAGCAACACACCTTGCGCGATTGGCCCATAGGTGGTTGCGCCGGCAGATCGCGCAGCCCCGGCCAGCGGTTCGAAATCGACATGGGCGGTCAGGTCGGCCTGGCCCGGACAGTCCAGAAGGCCGGTGTAGGCGTGGGATCGCATGGCCTGCACCGTATCGCCACGCGAGCGCCAGCCGCCATAATCCACCACCAGGGCCGCTCCGCCGTGCTGCGCCACGCGGCTGGCAACTGTCTGCGCAAGTCCAGGGGCGGCGGGGCAAACCTCTACGATGTCGCCGTCCTGCGTGTCGTTCAGCCGGTGGTCCAGCGCCGCCAGCGGGGCCGGCGCGGCGCGGGCCAGCGCAAGCCTGTCGGCATCCAGCGCCACCATGGTTTCCGCCCAACCCGCGCCCGCGCGGGTGAACTGGCGTATCGGAAGCGCATCGAAGAATTCGTTGGCCAGCAGGTACAGCGGCGCCTCTGGCACCTGGCTCAGGGTGTCCAGCCACGATACGGGATGCGGTGCCAGGCGCTGGTGCTGAATGGCCTGCAAGCGGGGCGACGCCTCGACCAGCACAACTTCGGCTGCCGCGTGAAACCCCGGCACGCCGCGCGTTGCGCGCAGCACATCCGCCATTAGCGTCCCGCGCCCCGGTCCAAGTTCCGCCAGTACGAAACGCGGGGGCGCGCCCTGATCCAGCCAGCATTGCGCCAGCCACAAGCCCAGCAACTCGCCGAACATCTGCGAAATCTCGGGGGCTGTGATGAAATCTCCGGCAGCGCCAAAGGGCTCGGCGCGGGTATAATACCCATACTCCGGGTGCAGCAGGCAATCGGCCATGTAATCTGCCAGGCTGATCGGCCCTGTTGCGGCGATCCGGCGCACCAGCAGATCCGCAAGTGCCGTTGTCATGCGTGCCGCGACCTCAGGATGAACCAGAGACCCAGAAGGATCATCGGCAAGGACAGGATCTGCCCCATCTGCATTCCCAGAACCACCGCGCCGCCAGGATTGTCGGGCGTAACGAATTGCGCGTCCGCCTCGCGGAAAAACTCGACGACAAAGCGGGCGGCCCCATACCCGGCCAGAAAGATGCCCAGAACCCGGCCGGGCCAGCGCAGCCAGCCGCGCCGCCAGACGCCATAGATCAGCACCGCGCCAAGCAACAGCCCTTCCAGAGCCGCCTCATACAGCTGGCTTGGATGCCGGGCGCAGATGCCGATCACGCCTGGGCAGTCTTGCCCCAGGCCCGGAAAGGCAACTCCCCAGGGCATCGTCGTGGGGTGGCCCCAAAGCTCTGCGTTGATGAAGTTTGCGATCCGCCCGAACAACAGCCCGGCCGGTGCCGCCACCGCCAGCGCATCGGCCAGAGACAGGCGCGGCACGCCATTGCGGCCAGCCCAGATCCAGGCCGCGATCACGACGCCCATGAACCCGCCATGAAAGGACATGCCGCCCTCCCACACCTTCAGGATCTCTGCGGGGTTCGCCAGGTAGTAGCCGGGCTGATAGAACATCACGAACCCCAGCCGTCCGCCCAGGATGACCCCGAGGATGACCCAAGTCAGCAGATCCTCGATGCGGCGCGGCTCGGTCGGGGCCGTTCCGCCCCACAGCGCGGGCCGTTTCATCAGGGCGACCACCAGTTGCCAGCCCAGCACCAGCCCCGCGATATAGGCCAGCGCGTACCACCGCAGCGAAAAGGCGAATTCGCCGATGCGGATGGTGAAAATCTCGGGCGCAATCTCGGGGAAGGGGATATAGGTCATGGCGCCTCGCTGTTCCGACAGTCGGGGTTGTCAGGGTGGCTTGCCCGCTTGTCAACCTTGCGCAGGCGGGCATCAGGCGCCATATGGTCACAAGATCGCAACGGAGGCTGCCATGCAGACCCGAACCAAGATTTTTGACGACCTGTCGCGGCTGGCGACGAATGCCATGGGCGTGGCGCAAGGCGCCCGGACCGAGGCCGAGAATGCGATGAAGTCGCTGCTTGACCGTTGGTTGGCGGAACGCGACCTTGTCACGCGCGAGGAATTCGATGCCGTGCGGGCCATGGCCCAGAAAGCGCGCGAGGAAAACGAGGCGCTGAAGGCCCGCCTTGCTGCAATCGAGGCAAAGATTGGCTGAACCCGCCTGTGACTATCCCGCGCTGGCAGCCGCAGTGCGGTCGCTGACCCACGCAGAGACCGACGCCGTCGCGCTGATGGCGACGGTGGCCTGCGAAGTTCATCATGCCCATACGCTGTCCGATTGGACCGGATTCTACCGCGTGGTGGCGCCGGATCTTATGAAGATCGGCCCCTATCAGGGCGGGCACGGTTGTCTTGTCATCCCGTTTTCGCGCGGGGTGTGTGGCGCAGCGGCCCGTACCGGGCAGGTGCAACTGGTGCCCGATGTGGACGCCTTTCCCGATCACATTGCCTGTGCGTCCTCGACCCGCTCCGAACTGGTCCTGCCGGTGTGGAACGGGCAGGGCGCGTTGATTGCCGTGTTCGATCTGGACAGCAACACGCCTGCCGCGTTTACGGACGACGATGTCCAGGCGCTGACGGCCATTCTGGCAGAGACGTTCCACGACTGCGCCGATCCGTTGGCATGAGCATTCAGGCCTGGCTTGCCTTTGCGGCATTCTGGGCGGTCTTTGTCACCTCTCCTGGCCCGAATGCGGTGAACTGCGTTGCCAACGGCATGGCATTCGGCTTTCGTCGCTCGCTTTGGGGTGTTTCTGCGATCCTGACGCAGGCGGCGCTGTTCCTGACGCTTGCGGCCGCCGGTGTGACGGTGGCGCTGGCTGCGATGCCCTCTGCCCTCGATACGCTGAAGCTGGCGGGTGCCGCCGTGCTTGTCTGGCTGGGGTTGCGCGGCATCCTGCGGGCGGGGCAGCCGCTGGAGCCCGCGACGCCAAGCCGTGCCATCTGGCTTCGTGCGTTCCTGATCGCTACGCTCAACGTGAAAAGCCTGATGGGCTATCTGGCCGCGTTCACCCAGTTTGTGGAGCCGGGCCGCGCGATCTGGCCGCAGATGGCGGTGATCTATCCGACGGCCCTTGCGATGACGGGACTCAGCTACACGGGGTGGACAGCGCTGGGTGCGCGTATGGGGCGGTCTGCGCTGTCTGCCGTGGCCAGCGCGTGGTTCCGTCGCCTTACGGGCGCAGCGTTTGTCGCCTATGGCGGCCTGCTGGCGCTATCGCTGGCCCCTTTCCCGGTCTGAGGCGGAACTGCCCTCTGCGCCACGCAGGGCCGACCCCCCCAGCGGAGTGCGCCATCGGACCGGGCCGGTCAAACGAGAACCCCCCGCGCAACCTGTGTTGCGCGGGGGGTTCCTTGCCATACAGGCTTGAAATCAGGCAGCCGCCTTGGCCTGGCCGACGATGGCGGCAAAGGCTTCGGGCTCGGCCACGGCCAGATCGGCCAGAACCTTGCGGTCCACCGTGATCCCGGCCTTGTCGAGCAGGAAGATGAACTTCGAATAGGTCATCTGGGCATCAACCAGGCGAACAGCCGCGTTGATACGCTGGATCCACAGCGAGCGGAAGCTGCGCTTGCGGGCCTTGCGGTCGCGGGTCGCGTACTGGTTGGCCTTGTCGACGGCCTGGGTTGCGGTGCGGAAGTTGCGCGAACGGGCCGAGTAATAGCCTTTCGCCTTCTTCAGAACCTTCTTGTGCGCCGCATGGGTGACGACGCCGGATTTGACGCGGGACATATCTGGCTCTCCTTAGCGGTTGTACGGCATGTATTTCTTGACGATCTTCGCGTCCGCATCGGACAGGATCATGGTCCCGGTCACTTCGCGGATGAATTTCGTCGAGCGTTTGATCATGCCGTGGCGCTTGCCAGCGGGGCCCGCTTTGACCTTGCCGGTCGCGGTAAAGGAAAACCGCTTTTTCGCAGCGGATTTCGTCTTCATCTTGGGCATTTCCATCTCCTGGTTCGAGTGGTCGAGACGCGACTCGGCATGCCACATAGGCCGGTCGCGCAGAATGAGCCGCCGCATTACCGCGACCCCGCGGGATTGGCAAGCACAAAGCCCTAGTTCATCAGCCTGCCGACCACACGGAAGAACACGTCCGGCAGATCGTCCAGCGCATACCCGCCGGGGGCCAGCCGCACCGCCATGACCACAAGCCCGATGGCGATCATGACCATGATCGCCGCAGCCCGTGGCGGCCGTCCTTCTGTCCAGGCGTTCAACAATGCGGGAATCGTCAACACCCCGACGATCAGTCCGACCACCAGCATCAAGTCGCTGTTCATACGGATACCCCTGACACAAGGCCGCGCTACACCATCGGCCTTGCGCGATTATTCAGGATCGGCACGGAAGATCAACCGTTCGTCGCAGGGCGCCACGCGCAGGATATTCGTGGTTCCCTGCACGTTGAAGGGCACGCCGGCGGTGACAACGATATAATCGGAACTTGCGGCGAACCCATCTTCGCGCGCGGCCTTGGCGGCGGAAAGTACAGCGCCCTTGAAACGCTCCTGCGGCGGCACCAGCACACAATGGGCCCCCCAGGTCAGGCACAGTTTGCGCGCGGTGCGCATCAAGGGGGTCAGCGCCAGGATCGGGACGCGCGGTCGTTCACGCGCCACCAGCGCGGCCGTGGTGCCCGATTGGGTAAAGCAGCAGATCGCCTTGATATCCGTCGTTTCGGCCAGTTCGCGCGCGGCCGAGACGATGCCGTCGGCCACCGTGCTCCGGTTGACCTTGCGGCTGGCCTCTATCACTTCGCGATAGATTGGATCGCCTTCGACCTCTCGGGCAACGGCATCCATGGTGGTCACAGCCTGTACCGGATACTGCCCCGCTGCCGATTCGGCCGACAGCATCACGGCATCGGCCCCTTCGTAGATTGCGGTTGCAACATCCGATACTTCGGCCCGTGTCGGCATCGGGCTTTCAATCATGGATTCCAGCATCTGGGTCGCCACGATCACCGGCTTTGCCGCAGCGCGCGCGGCGCGCACCAGGCGCTTCTGGATCGGCGGCACGGCCTGCACCGGGCATTCCACCCCCAGATCCCCGCGCGCCACCATGATGCCATCCGATACCGCAAGAATCGCGTCAAAGGATTTGACGGCGGCGGGCTTTTCGATCTTGGACAGGATCGCCGCGCGCCCCCGTGCCAGATCGCGCGCTTCCAGCACATCTTCGGGACGCTGGACAAAGGAAAGGGCCAGCCAGTCCACCCCCAGCGCACAGACGAATTCCAGATCGCGCCGGTCCTTGTCGGACAGCGCAGCCAGCGGCAACACCACATCGGGCACGTTCACGCCCTTGCGGTTGGAGATGGTCCCGCCCACGATGACGCGGCATTCGGCAAAGTCGGCACCGCATTCCGTGACCTGTAACCGAATCTTGCCATCGTTGACCAGCAATGCGCCGCCTGGCTCAAGCGCCTGAAAGATCTCGGGGTGCGGCAACTGCACCCTTTGCGCATCGCCGGGTGCATCGCTCAGATCCAGGCGAAAGCCCTGTCCTTCTTCCAGTTCGACTGCCCCGGCGGCAAATACACCCACCCGGAGCTTTGGCCCTTGCAGGTCCGCCAGAATGGCAATCGGGCGCGCGATCTCGGCTTCGATTTCGCGGATGATGGCATGGCGGGTCGCAATGTCCTCGTGGGTGCCGTGGCTCATGTTCAGGCGGAACACATCTGCCCCGGCCTCCCACAGCGCGCGGATGGTGGCTTTGTCCGAAGATGCCGGTCCCAGCGTTGCCACGATCTTGATCTTGCGGTGGCGTCTCATCCGACATCTCCTTGTGTTTGCGCAAACATGGGCGCCTTTTGCCCGGTTTCGTCCGTCGCGGCAACTGGAACCCGGCGCTGTCTGCCTGTAAAGCGGATTTGCCCTGTCCGAGGCAACAGCATCATGACGCAGACACCTTTCCACATTCTTGGCGCAGCACGTCCCGGCCGCTGGTTGATCACCTGTGATCATGCCACAAATCGCGTCCCGGAATGGGTGAATGATGGCGATCTGGGAATCGCGCCCGCGGATATGGCCCGCCACATCGCCTATGATGTCGGCGCCGCCGGTCTTGCCGCCGCATTGGCGGAACATCTCGACAGCCCGTGCATCCTCTCCGATTTCTCGCGCCTGGTGATTGACCCGAACCGGGGTGAGGATGATCCGACCCTGCTGATGAAGCTGTATGACGGCACGATCATCCCGGCCAATCGCCATGCCGACGCGGCAGAGACCGAGCGGAGGCTGACGGCCCTGCACCGGCCGTACCATCAGGCGCTGGAGCGGTTGGCCAGCCGTCGTCCCGATACGGTCATCTGCGCGGTCCATTCGTTTACGCCGTGCCTGCGTGGCCGGGCACCGAGGCCCTGGCAGGTTGGTGTCCTTTATTCGCCGCGCGATGATCGGTTGTCGCGCCGGATCATCGAGTTGCTGTCCGCCGATCCGGCATTGTGCGTCGGCGACAACGAGCCCTATTCCGGCCATCTTCCTGGCGATTCCATCGACCGGCACGCCTTGGCGCAAGGCCGCCACAACACCCTGATCGAACTGCGCAACGATCTTATTGCCAACGCCTCCGATCAACATGCCTGGGCCGCGCGGCTTGCCCCGATTCTGGAACGGGCCCTTTCCACGTCGCCTTGATCCAAATATCCTTGGGGGAAGGGCGCGGCACGCGCCAAGGCGGGCAGACAGAGCCCCTTTGGGCCCGCAGAATCAGATGGAGACCGTGATGGATGATACCACCCGAACCGAACTCGAAGCGGCCACCTTTCGCCGCCTGGTCGCGCATCTGATGGACAAGCGCCCCGATGTGCAGAACATCGACCTGATGACCCTTGCCGGTTTTTGCCGCAACTGCCTGTCCCGCTGGTATCAGGAAGAAGCGAATGCCAGAGGTATCGAGATGGACAAGGATCAGGGGCGCGAGATCGTCTATGGGATGCCCTATGACGACTGGCGCGCGCGCCACCAGATCGAAGCCTCTGCCGAACAAAAGGCCGCCTTCGAGGCCGCCTTTGACGCGAACGTCGGCAAGCCGCGCGAATGATTCATCGCGCCTGATCCGGCCTGTGACGCCAGGGGCGACGGGCAGTGCCCATCGCCCCGGACCGTCGTCAGACGGTGGGGATCAGAGTGCTACCTTGCGCGTCTCGTCCAGATACAGCTCGCGCAGGCGCCGGGCGACTTTGCCGGGGGTGCCATCGCCAATCGTCGCGCCATCTATTTCCACCACCGGCATCACGAAAACCCCGGCAGAGGTGATGAAGGCCTCATCGGCGGCCTGGGCTTCCTCGATGGTGAAGGCGCGCTCTTCGATTTCCATCTGCGCTTCTTTTGCGAAACGGATGACCGACGCGCGGGTGATGCCGTGCAGCAGGTCGTTGCTCAGCTGTCGGGTGATGATCTTGCCGCCCTTGACGATCCAGGCGTTGTTCGATGTGCCTTCGGTCACTTTGCCGTCCTCGACAAACCAGGCGTCATCGGCGCCGGCGGCCTTGGCCGCCATCTTGCACATCGAGGGGTACAGCAGTTGCACGGTCTTGATGTCGCGGCGATGCCAGCGCAGTTCCGGCAGGCTGATCACCTTGAGGCCCGAGTCCGCGAGCGGTGTCTTGTCGATGCCGGGCTTCGACTGCGTGAACAGCACCACGGTCTGCGGCACCGGGGGATTCGGATAGGCGAAATCGCGGTCGCCCGGATTGCCCCGTGTCACTTGCAGGTAGATCAGGCCGTCGCCGATATTGTTCCTGTTCAGGATCTCGCGGTGGATCGCCAGCCATTCGTCGTCGGTATGGGGATTGCCCATGCCGAGTTCCTTGAGCGAGCGGTCAAGGCGGCGGCAATGACCTTCGAAGTCGATCAGCTTGCCACCCAGCACGCTTGTTACCTCATAGACGCCATCGCCCATCAGGAAACCACGGTCAAAGATCGAGACCTTCGCCTCTGCCTCTGGCAACCATTCGCCGTTCAGGTGGACGATGCGGGTCATTTCGGTCTCCTGTTCATCTCTGCCCCACTGTTCCGGGGGCGGGCGGGTAAGGGGCGGTATCCTGCGCGCAAAAAAAAGGCACGGAGCGGTCTTCGGACAGAACCGGCGGCGCGTCAAGATCGACATGGTCCCGCAGCGCCGCCCCGGTCCCCGCGCCGCAAGGGCCAGGCGACGGCTACCAGAGCGGGAATGTCGGGCCCAGGTGATACTCCTTGACCGTGCCATCAGGCCCGCCCGCGGCATGAGGGCGGGGACGCCAGCGCACCGACAGGTTCGGGGCAACTCTCTGGTGTTCAGCGTCACGCCGCCCTGCCTGTGGAACGGCCCCGGAGCGGGGAAGATGCGCCGCACCGCGATTCAACGAACCTGGTTCGCGGGTGTCGTCGCGGTGGGCTGCATGGCGTGCGCCTGAAGCTGGCTGGCAAGCGATGTGTCGATCTTGCCTCTGGCGGCATCAATGCGGTGGGTACGGTACACGCCGGGTCTGGCCTGCTGCCGCGCCGCGCCGATGCTGCGACGCAACATTTCCGTGCTTGCGGGATCGGGCGCAATAATGTAGCTGAATTTCAGTTGTCCCTGAAATATACTTGCGAGGCCAGATGTCCTTTCGCCTGCAACCCGCTCCTGTTGCCCGCCCCAACCGCTGCCAGTTGTTCGGGCCCGGATCCCGCCCGGCCTTGTTCGAAAAGATGGCCGCGAGTGCGGCGGATGTGATCAACCTCGACCTGGAGGATTCGGTCGCTCCGGCGGACAAGGACACGGCGCGCGCGAACATCATCAAGGCGACCCACGACGTGGATTGGGGCACCAAGCTGTTGTCGGTGCGGATCAATGGCCTGGATACCCCATTCTGGTACCGCGATGTGGTGGACCTGCTGGAACAGGCAAGCGACCGTCTGGACCAGATCATGATTCCCAAGGTGGGCTGTGCGGCCGATGTCTATGCCGTGGACGCGCTGGTGACGGCGATCGAGGCGGCCAAGGGGCGCAAGAAGCGCATCAGCTTTGAGGTGATCATCGAATCCGCCGCCGGGATCGCCCATGTCGAGGAGATCGCAGCGTCGAGCCCCCGGTTGCAGGCGATGAGCCTGGGCGCGGCGGATTTCGCGGCCAGCATGGGAATGCAGACTACGGGTATCGGCGGCACGCAGGAAAACTACTATATGTTGCGCGCCGGGGTGCAGCACTGGTCTGATCCGTGGCACTGGGCGCAGGCGGCGATCGTGGCCGCTTGCCGCACCCATGGGGTGTTGCCGGTGGATGGGCCGTTCGGCGATTTCAGCGATGACGATGGTTTCCGGGCCCAGGCGCGCCGCTCGGCCACGCTGGGAATGGTCGGGAAATGGGCCATCCATCCCAAACAGGTCGCGCTTGCAAACGAGGTGTTCACCCCCTCCGACGCGGCCGTCGCCGAGGCGCGGGAAATCCTTGCCGCCATGGAGGCCGCCAAGGCCGCCGGGCAGGGCGCGACGGTGTACAAGGGAAGACTCGTTGACATCGCGTCCATCAAACAGGCAGAAGTGATTGTCAAACAGGCAGAGATGATTTCTGCCGCCTGAACCCTCCGGCCGTTGGGGAGAGGAGGCCCCGGCGACCACGTGGGAGGAACGCCCTGGGCCTTGTGCTCAGGGCGTTAGCGTTTCGGCGCCCAGTCAACTTGACCTTGGGGCGGGCAGGGCCGACATCAGGCACAGGTCTTTGGAGATGATGATGCCACACCCCCCCGTTATGGACTTCCTTCTGACCCGCCGGTCGCGTCCCGCCAAGTTGCTGTCGGCGCCGGTGCCGGACCGCGCCGGTCTTGACCTGTTGCTGACCGCCGCCGCCCGCGTGCCCGACCATGGCAAGCTGGAGCCTTGGCGGTTCATCGTGTTGCACAAGCCCGCCCTGCGCCGGATCGCAGAATCCGTCGCCGCGCGCGCGGCAGAGCGCGAGATGGCGCCAGAGCAGGCCGCCAAAGGTCGCAGCCAATTCGACGACAGCCCGCTCGCAGTGGCGGTGATTGCCAGCCCGAAGGGGTTCGATCGTATCCCGGAGATCGAGCAGACCCTTTCGGCTGGCGCTGTCTGCCTGTCGCTGGTCAATGCTGCACTGGCAGCGGGATGGGGGGCCAGTTGGCTGACCGGCTGGGCCGCGCATGATCGCGCCTTGATGGCCGATGTGCTTGGCCTGCAACCCGGCGAATGGGTTGCCGGGTTTGTCCATATTGGCACGACCGATACCGCACCCGCCGAAAGGCCGCGCCCCGACATCGCCGCGATCACGACCTGGATTTCCGAATGATTTTTGCCGATTTTCTCAAGGCGGTGCGCCAGTTGCCCGATCCCCGCTTTCGCCGCGTGCTGCTGCTGGGGCTTGCGCTGACACTTGCGTTGCTGGTGGCCGTCTATGCGCTGTTCCTGTTCGCCATCCAGTCGCTGACACCCGACACGGTGGAAATTCCGCTGGTCGGCCCGGTTGGCGGGCTGGACACATTGCTGTCGGTCGGATCATTCCTGTTCATGATCGCGCTGAGCATTTTCCTGATGGTGCCGGTCGCCTCGGTATTCACCGGCTTTTTTCTGGAGGATGTCGCCCAGGCGGTCGAAGATCGGCATTATCCCTGGCTGCCGCCCGCGCCGAAGATCAGCCTTTACGAATCGATCAAGGACTCGCTGAACTTCTTTGCGGTGCTGATCCTCGTGAACCTCGTCGCGCTCGTGCTGGCGATTTTTGCAGGCCCGGCGATCCCTGTCGTGTTCTGGGCCGTGAACGGCTTCTTGCTGGGGCGCGAGTATTTCACCCTGGCCGCGATGCGGCGATTGGGGCGTGATGGCGCGCGGGCGCTGCGGGCGCGCTATCCTGGCCAGATATGGGTGGCAGGGGTGCTGATGGCCATTCCGCTGTCAGTCCCGGTGGTGAACCTGTTGATCCCGCTTTTGGGGGCCGCCACCTTTACCCATATGTTCCACCGCCTGAACGGCACTGCGGCGGCGCCGTTCAGTCCAACTGCGCGGGTGGGGGCAACCGGCCCATGACGTCAAAGTCGCGCACGGTGATCCAACCTTGCGTGATCACGATGTAGATGGCCGCCCAGACCAGGAGGGCGGCCACCGTGGTGATCTTGGCCTTGCGCTTGACCACGAACCCGGCAGGCGCGCTGCGCGGTGTGCCGGGCACCACCTCGCCCGCATCGTCCTGCGTGATCAGCCGCAAGGGCAGCACGATGAAGAACACCATGAACCAGCAGACGGCGAACAGGACGATGGCGGCGGAAATCGACATCAGATCTGCTCCAGTTCCACAAGGCAGCCGTTGAAATCCTTGGGGTGCAGGAACAGCACCGGCTTGCCATGGGCGCCGATCTTCGGCTCTCCCGTGCCCAGAACGCGCGCGCCTGCGGCTTTCAGTCGATCGCGGGCGGCAAGGATATCCTCGACCTCATAGCAGATGTGGTGGATGCCGCCCGAGGGGTTCTTCTCCAGAAAACCCGCGATGGGGGAGTTTTCGCCCAAGGGATACAGCAGTTCGATCTTGGTGTTGGGCAGGTCAATGAACACCACTGTCACGCCGTGGTCGGGTTCGTCCTGCGGGGGGCGGACATTGGCGCCAAGCGTGGTGCGGTATTGCTCGGTTGCCGCCTCCAGGTCTGGAACGGCGATGGCGACGTGGTTCAGGCGTCCGATCATTGGGCGTGCTCCGGTCTGGGGGATCCTCGTTGGCCGGTTTATGCGGGCAGGGGCGCGGCCTGGCAAGGGGGTGTCTCCGGGGCGGACGTTGCGCCGCAGGGCCGAGGCGTTAACCCGATGGAAACCCGGCCGGGGTTCACTGGACGCCTATGCAGGAGGCTTGGCTGTGCCGTATTCCGATTCTCGTCCCAAAGGCTGTGATCCGGCTTTGCCGATGCAAGGGCTTACGATCCTTGTGGTCGAGGACAGCCGCTATGCCTCCGAAGCCTTCCGGCTGATGGCGCAGCGTTCGGGTGCCCGGCTGCGGCGGGCCGAGACACTTGCAGATGCGCGGCGTCATCTTGCGATCTATGTGCCCGATGTGGTGATCGTCGACATGGGGTTGCCGGATGGGTCGGGGGCTGGTCTTGTCCGCGACCTGGCCCAGTCCGGCACGGCGCCGTCCGTCCTTCTGGGGTTAAGCGGCGATCCGGCGCAGCGCGGCATCGCCCTGGCCGCCGGCGCCGCCGGTTTCATGGAAAAGCCGGTCGCCGGATTGGCCGAATTCCAGTCTGCGGTGCTGGCGCATCTGCCAAGCCGCCTCGCCGCATCGCATAGCGGGGACGATCCGGAACCTGACAGGTTCGCATTGCGCGAAGATCTCGCACATGCTGCGGGGATACTGGCCGAGGGGCCGGATGCGGCGCAGCGCGCCTATCTCGCCCGGTTTCTGGCAGGCATTGCCCGCAGCACGCGCGATACGGCACTGGCCCGCGCTGCCGAAGACCTGCCCTATGCCGATTCTGCGCGGCTGACCTATCTGACAGGGCTTGTCGCCTTGCGGATGGGCGAAATGCCCCGCCCCTTCGCCTGAGTGCGGCCGGTGATCAGCGTGGTGCTGCTGTCGATCTGCGCCATTGCATGGGCTTTCCGCCTGCTGTCATGGATGCGCGGGGGCCAGGGCCGAAATCTCGAGCCCGATCCGGCAGAAATCCGGCGGCGTTGTGTGGCTGGGGTCGGCCAGCCACTGCTGGCACTCGGATGTCTTGCTGCAATGCGCGCAGGACTGCACCATCCGCGCAAGATCGCTGCGCGTCAGCCAACCATCGACGACCGCGCGCGCAAGATGCAGGCCAGAGGCGCGCGCCATGCCATGCGCCATCCACCAGCTCCGCTGTTGTTCGGGAAATCCGATCATGGATGTGTCTCCATGTTCCGGGAATGGTGCCGTGCCATTGATGCCTCCGTTCGCCCGCTTCACGCATACAGCCTGCCTGTCGAACGACCGCCGCGCCTTGAGTCAGATCAAACGGCTAGAGTTCCGACGCCTTCGGCTGTGTATCGGCAATGGCCGAAATCCTGGCGGAAAGCCCGGCCAGAAGATCCAGCTCCGACGGTAGCAGGCCGGCGCTGGCCGCGCGATCCATGGCTTCTGCACTGGCGCGGGCCGCCACCTGGGCAAAAACCGCAGGCGCCATGCCTGCCAGCGCCAGCAGGGCCTTGTGAAGCCGGACCTGCACCTCGATCAGGCCGGCGCCATCGCGCGCGATGGGGCGAAATGCATCGTCGATCAGATCGGCACTGCGGATGGGGGGCACATGCAGGCGTGGCCAGCGGATGTCGGTCTCTGGCGGCTCGTCCCATTCCGACAGCACACGGACCAGACGTCCGATCACCTCGATTGCCGTGCCAGGGTCGTTCACCGCAGGAGACAGGGCCCGCGAGGCGGCTTCGGTCAGGGCAATCAGACCAAAGCGCGGATCCTGGTCATAGGTCCGGCAGTGCCCGATGCTGAAGGCGGCTCTGGCCTGTTCGTGCAGATCGTCCCGCAGATCCGCCATATGGAGCAATGGCGCTGCAGGGTGGACGAAGGTTCCCGGTAGTGCCGCCAGATACATGTCGCGCCCTGCGCGGTCCGCCAACGCCGACAACTGCGCCATATCCACATGCTGCACATAGCCGGTGGTGTCTGCCGTCAAAGGCGGCGCGCTGATCGGGACGGCGCCGCGCAGCGGGTACCCTCCCAGAAACGGCATTTCTACCCGGCCGTGCAATGCCTCTGACGCGGCCTGCTCCACCCGATCCAGCGTATCGGACAGGCGGCCGAAATCCATCAGATGCGCGATCCACCGCAACAGGGTGCCGACAACCATGGCCAGCACGCCGATCGTCACGACAAACAGCACCAGTCGGCCCCTGTCCCCGTAGACCCCTGTTTTCAGGGCGACAATCCCGACCAGCGCAAACAGGAAGGCACCCAGGAACGTGGCCAGAACCTTTTGGGTTGTCGGATCCTGCTTGAGCAGTTCGATGGCGCGAGGCGTGGCGTTGCTTGTGGCGCCGCCAAAGGCGGTGACCATGATCGACAAGGAGAATGTCGTCACCGCCAACATCGAGGAGGCGAGGATTCCGAGTATCTGCTCGACCGCATCGGCGCCGATCTTCGTCCCAAGATCAGGGGGCAGCAGCGGCTTTACCAGCAGGGCAGCCAGGGCGGTGGCCACCCCCAACACGCCATACCCCAAGGCCCGCACCCAGACCTTGCGTAGCAGGAGCCGTAGGTTCCAGCGAAACCGGCTGACCATGCGCATTCTCCCGTCAGATCATGCGCACAGAACCACGCGGCAACGGCGACAGCAAGCGCCGGATCAGCCAGCGGCAGCGGTCATCAGCTTGCGGTTCGGGCAGAACCTCGGGGGCTGCGGGGCGCCATCGGAGTTGTCGTCCAGCCAATCCTCGCAGCTTCCCGGATTGGCGCAGGCGCAGCAACGTTCGAGCGCGACAGACCATTCGGCATCGCCAAGGTGGTCAAGGTCGGCGCCGACGACCCGCGCCATGCGGGTCATCAACTGGATATGGGCCTGAGTTCGCGGATTTGCCAGCATCGTATGGCTCCATCAAGGGATACCGCTGCATGGTCGCGCACCCCTTGCGCCCGCGCCTTGATCCAGGTCAACCGCTCAGTGCAGGCGCCCGGCGCGCAAGTCCGCCAGCGTGGCGTTGACGATCCCGATGCGCTGGGCATTCGGGGGGTGGGATCCCAGGAAACGGTCGCCCGGATCGGGAATGCGGGTGAAGAAACCCGCCCCCCGCGCCGGGTCATAGCCGGCCCGCCATGCGATGATGGTGCCAATGGCGTCGGCTTCCAGTTCGTAGTCCTTGGAATAGCTGCGGGCACCCACCGACGCGCCGATGTCCTGCGCAGAGCGTATGGCGCCGGCATTCGCCCCGCCGAGTGCGGCGATGGTGCCAAGGATGGCGGCCCCCGCCATTGCAGAGTTGCGCGAGCGCCCGATATGCCCCGCGATGTGATGCGCGGCTTCGTGGCCGAGCACGAAGGCAAGTTCATCGGCGTTCCTGGCATCGGCGATCAACGCCAGCGTGAAACCGATCAAGGGCTGGCCGGTCTGCGGATCCAGCGTGTGAAAGGCGTTGGACGGTGCCCCGGCACGGTTGTCGATGACAATGCGGAAATCACAGTTCAGGTCCGGCCGCTTTTCGCGGCAGTAGCGTTCGGCCACAGGCTCCACTTGGGCAACCACCTCCACGAAGGTGCGTGCGGCGACGCGAAAGTCGGGCGCGGTGGAAGGTACGGGCGCAGGCGCAGGCGGCGCAGGCATCGCCGTCGGTGTCATGGTGCAACCAGCCAGCCCCGCAAGCACTGCCAGAATCAGCCCTGTCCGTTTCATAGTCGCCCCGCCATGCCCTTTGCGCGGAAGCAATCTAGCGGGGCGGCGCAGCGGGGGAAAGCGGCCATGCGGTGTTTGACAGGGACGTGAGGGGGGTTTGCCCTCGGGCCGCAGCCATGGCAGGATCGCGGGAACCGCAGGAGGTGCGCCATGTTCACCATCGAACACGAGTTTGACGCGACGGTCATCACCCTGGTGGACGAAGGTGCGAGCCCGCTGGAGGAGGACGTCACGGTAACCGCCTTCGAAGACGGGGTGACGCTTGAGCAACTGGACCCCCGCAGCGACGAGGTGCAGCGGATCATCCTGAGCCCGACGCAGGTGCGCGATCTTGCGGCGGCGCTCAATCTGCCCGAAGGCATCTACCGCCGTACTGATCTGCGAAAGGACGAGTGATGTTCAAACCGGGGGCCATCGGCCCAGAGCTTGGAGCGTGGCAGGCTCCGCCGCATCCGCCGCGGGTGGAACTCTCTGGCGCATGGGTGGATCTTGCCCCGCTGTCGGTGGATCATGCCCCTGCGCTGTGGCGCGCGGTCGAAGCGCGCCCGGAATTGTGGACCTATATGGGCGGCGGCCCCTTTGCGTCCGAGGCCGAGTTCGCCGAGTGGATCGTAACGGTTGCGCCGGGCGCGGATCCGCAGTTCTGGGCCATCCGGCCCAAGGGCGGGGACTGGGCGGGAATGGCCAGCTATCTGCGGATCACCCCGAAGGATGGCGTGATCGAGGTGGGCAACATCCTGTTTTCACCCGTCTTGCAGGGCACGCCCGCCGCGACCGAGGCCATGGTGCTGATGATGCGCTTTGCCTTTGACCTTGGGTATCGGCGCTATGAATGGAAGTGTAATGCGCTGAACCTGCCGTCGCGCCGCGCCGCGCAGCGGTTGGGGTTCAGCTACGAAGGCACCTTTCGCCAGCATATGGTGATCAAGGGCCGGAATCGGGACACGGCGTGGTTTTCCATCACCGATGTCGAGTGGCCCGTCCTTGAGGCGGCCTATCGGCGGTGGTTGGATCCGGCGAATTTTGTCGAGGGGAGGCAGGTCGTGGCGCTGTCGGATCTGACACGCGGCCTGATCACCGCGCGCGACCCGGCGCTGTAGCGGGGCTGCACGCCGGGGATGCCTCCGGCGGGGACATTTCATCAGAGCAAAGCCATGACCGGCAGACTTATCGAGACCGACGCCTGTGTGGCCGAAGGCGCCGAATGGCTGGCGTCACGCGATGCGCGATTTGCCGAGGCGCTTGTGTTGACGGGGCCGCTGCCGCTGCGGCGGAAGCAGGGTGGATTTCACGATCTGTTGGGGGCCATCGTGTCGCAACAGGTCAGCGTCGCCTCTGCCAACGCGATATGGGCGCGGATGGTGGACGCCGGGATGACCCGGCCCGAGGCCGTGGCCCAGGCAAGCGATGCGGAGCTGCGCGCTTGCGGCCTGTCGCGCCAGAAGGTGCGCTATGCACAGGCGCTGGCGGCGGCGGGGCTCGACTTCGACGGGCTGCGCGACATGCCGGACGAGACCGTGGTGGCCACGTTGGTGGCCTTGCCCGGAATCGGGCGCTGGACCGCAGAGATCTATGCGATGTTCAGTCTTGGCCGTGCCGACGTTTTCGCGCCTGCCGATCTGGCCTTGCAGGAATCGGCGCGGTTACTGTTCGGCCTGGAGACGCGACCGACCGAAAAGGCGCTGCGCCTTATGGCGGCGGAGTGGTCGCCCTGGCGGGCGGTTGCGGCACGGCTGTTGTGGGCCTATTACCGGGTGGCCAAGGACCGTGAGGGAACAAGATGACGCGCAAGTTGAATGCCAAACGCAAGCCCTCGCAATCGGGCGATGTGAAATCGGCGGTGATCTTTCTGCATGGCTATGGCGCGGATGGTGCCGATCTGCTGGGGCTTGCCGACCCGCTGGCGCCACATCTGCCGGACACGGCCTTTCATGCCCCCGACGCGCCCGAGCGTTGCACGGGAAATCCTTTCGGGTTCCAGTGGTTTCCCATCCCATGGCTGGACGGATCGAGCGACGCCGAGGCAGAGGCGGGCCTGGCGGCGGCGGCGGACGATCTGAACGCCTATATCGACAGCGTGCTGGCGACCGAGGGGCTGGCGCCGGACCGGCTGGCCTTGGTGGGTTTTTCTCAGGGCACGATGATGAGCCTGCATGTCGCCCTGCGCCGGGACGAGGAACTGGCGGGTGTCGTCGCCTTTTCCGGTCGATTGCTGCGCCCGGATCGGTTGATGACAGAGATGAAGGTGAAACCGCCGGTGCTGCTGGTGCATGGGGATGCCGATCCGGTCGTTCCTTTTGACGATATGCGCAAGGCCGCCGAGGCCCTGGTCGAGGCGCGGGTCGAAACCTATGCGCATGTGATGAAGGGGACGGGCCACGGAATTGCGCCGGATGGCCTTGGGGTCGCGCTGAATTTCTTGCGTGACCGTCTGGGCTGATCCGTCACGCGCCTGTCATCAATGACTGCCAGATTCGCCACGCGATCACAGATCGCGGGGCTTGCCATGCTGCAAGCGCGATATATAGTCTGGAGGACGGGGCGGGGCTCCCGCCCTGCCTGACAGGGCCAAGGAGGCATGGGTCTTGCTTGACACAGCCGAAACCGAATTCCGTACCGGATTTGTCCGCGATCCGGCCTCGCTGAAGCATTTTCCCGCTTTGGTGCTGAATGCCGATTACCGGCCGCTCAGCTATTACCCGCTGTCTCTCTGGCCCTGGCAGGAGACGGTGAAGGCCGTGGTGCTGGAGCGGGTGCAGATCGTGGCCGAATATGAGGCCACGGTCCGAAGCCAAAGGGCCGAGTTCCGGATACCTTCCGTCGTGGTGCTGAAAGATTATGTGAAACCCCAGAAGCGCGTGGCATTCACGCGCTTCAATCTTTTTCTGAGGGACGAGTTCCGCTGTCAGTATTGCGGCAGCGTGCATGATCTGACGTTTGACCATGTCATTCCGCGCTCGCGCGGCGGGACGACGTCCTGGGAGAACGTGGTCGCGGCCTGTAGCCCCTGCAACCTGCGCAAAAGCAATCGGTCGTTGAAGCAATCCGGGCTGAGGCTGACGCGAATCCCCCGCGCGCCTTCGCCCGAAGAGATGCGGAACGCGGGCCGAAAGTTCCCGCCGAACCACCTGCACCAAAGCTGGGTCGATTATCTGTATTGGGACGCGGAACTGGACGCCTGATATGGCGCCGCTAGGTCGCCAGGGGTGCGTTCTACCGGCGGCGTCAATCCGGCCTGGCCCGGCGAACGCTCCTCATCGGGTTGCATCGCGGCCATTCGCGTAGCCTTGGGGGCCAGAGGCCGGGAGCGCGCGGCCTCGCTGCTCTACGGGCCGGTCACTCCGGGGCCGCCGCAGCCAAGGTGCCCTGGTAGTGGACCAGCAGGCTGCGTGTCATTGGCGCAAGGATTCTGACGTCGAAGCAGAATCGTCCTGCATCGGCATGTTCCCGCGCGATGGACACCGGCAGCAGCCAGCGCGGCAGGGGAATGGGGCCAAGGTGGCCCGAGGCCACCGGGAAATGCAGCGCCTCGCCTTCAACCTTCAGCCCGAGGCGGAAGGTGAAGGGGCCGAAGCTTTCGGTCATGCCATCAGCGTTTGCCGCCAGGCGCGACCGGAAGACCTGCGCCCCGAAGTGCCGCTGCCATGTTTCGCCCTTGGGCGTGGCGGTCTTGATGACCTCGACCGGCACATCCGTTCCGGTCGGCGGGAAGCCGAAGATGCGACCCAGCAGCCCGGCCCAAAGCCCTGTGCCGCGCTGGACAGCGGCGGTGCCTTGCCAATGGCTGATGTCCATTGTTAGATGCGTGGCCCTGACCGGCGCGGGCAATATGTCGAAGTCTGGGCCAAGCACTCGGGGAAACAGTGCGATGGCAGGTTCTGTCACGTACTCGGTCCGCACATGCAGATCCGTCATCGCTGCTTCGGCTTCGGCCAGGGTGATCGCCTCGATCGCCGGGCCTGCGCCAGAGGGCAGGGTAGCGCGCCGGAGAAGGGCGCGGGTCGCAACGGCCGGGATGAAGGGACCATCGCCGTCGTCGGCCAACAGACGCCAGAAGCGGCGCTCTCCGTTGATCCCCACCATGACCGTCATGCCGCCACGGCCACTGCCGAAGGGGGCCAGCAGATCGGCGGCCAGCTTGAAGGCGCGCAGGACCGGGGCGTTGACAGGGATCCCGACCCAGCGCCGCAGCCGGGCAAAGGCGGCCAGCCCGTAGCGCATGACTGCCAGTTCCAGCCCGGCGCGAAACTGCACGGATTGCGCGCCGAAATGTCCTGGGAACAGGGTCAGGTCCGGCACCTCGATTTGCCAGCCCTGGCGGGTCAACCCGCCCGGCAAGGCATAGTCGCGCGGTGTGGACCAGCCGGTTGCGGGCATCCAGCGCCCGCCGCGCCAGACCTGCATCGGTTGTCCGGCCTGCGACAGGATCGACGCCATGACAGACAATCCGCGCGGGCTTTGATTGCCGGGCAGGATCGCGGTGTCGATCACCTGCGGCCTGTCCGATCCGACCAGCGCGCGCACGGCGGCGCTGGACAGCGCCGGAACCGAGGAAAGGCCCGAAAGCACACAGCACCCCGCCGCCCGCGCCGAGGCATCCAGCGTGTGGATTCCGGCGCAGAACCGGGCATCATCGGCCAGATCCAGGTAGTGCATTCCGGCGGCGATGGCGGCACGGGGCAGGCGGTAAGGATCGTCGCCATAGGCATGGAAGGGGCCAGCGGCATCGACCACGACCTCATGCCCCGCCAGCAGGTGCAGATCGCGGTCGCGGTCCATGCGCAGCCAATCGCATCCAAGCGATGCGGCCAGCGCCTGCGCCCTGGCTGCATCACGTCCGGCGATGGTCACACCATGTCCGTCGCGCAGCAGCAACCGGGCGACACGCTCGCCAAAGACGCCATAGCCGCCAAGGACCAGCACCTTCATCGCAGCAGCCGACGCTGAAACGCTGCATCCGGCAGGGTGCACATGTCGGCGCGGCCAAAGAGGGCATACCGATTGCGCGCCAGCCGCGTGTAAAGCCAGTCGCGCAGCGGTCGCGGTGCGATGCGCAGCACGCCGGTCAGCCGTGCCCAGCCGCCAAAGCGCCGACCCGCGTGAAGCACCGCCTCGAAGTCCTGATGCAGCAAACCATTGTCAATGAACAGCCAGGACGAAGGATCCTCGGGCACCAGCCCATAGTGGCGCAAGAGGGCCGCGCCCAGCGGGCTCTGGATCGGGCAGATGCGCACCGTGCCCGAATGGTCGAGTTGGTGGATCATCCGCGCACCCCAACTGCAAATCGCGCATTCGGCATCCATCACCGCGACGGGGGCACTGTCGTCGAAATCTGGAACTGCGGGATCGTCTCGGTAGGAGAAGGGTTTGCGCATGATGGTGATGATCATCGCCGATGCCGGGGGCGGGTGCAATCTGCTGCGGCTCCGATGCCTCGGGCGCGCGACTGCTGTGGTCCGGCGTCGCTGGTCAGACGGGAACGGGCATCAGGCGGCACGGATCCGCGCAACGGCGGACTTGCCCCCTCCCAAGCGGGCGTCAAATGCGAGAGTCCCCCCGTGCTCTTGATTGGCAGGGACTGGTTGTCCCGACAGGCGAATCGCCTGGCCCCGAAGGTCTCAGGCGGGTTCGCGCAGCAGGCGTGGCACTTTGAACTCGATATGTTCCTGCGCGGTTTCGACCAGTTCGACCGTGGTGTCAAAGCGTGCGCGAAAGGCGTCGATCACCTCGTTGACCAGAACTTCGGGGGCGCTGGCGCCAGCGGTGATGCCGACCGACCGGATACCGGCCAGCGCGCGCCAGTCGATGTCGGCGGCCCGCTGGACCAGTTGGGAATAGGCGCAGCCCGCCGCTTTGCCGACCTCGACCAGTCGGCGCGAGTTCGAGGAATTCGGGGCACCGATCACCAGAAGCGCGTCGATCTGCGGCGAGATCGCCTTGACGGCGGCCTGCCGGTTGGTGGTGGCGTAGCAGATGTCATCATGCGCAGGTGCCAGAATCGCTGGAAAGCGATCCTTGAGCGCGGCTGCGATTTCAGCAGTGTCGTCCACCGAAAGCGTGGTCTGGGTGATGAACGCCAGTTTCGCGGGGTCACGCACCCGCAGCGTGGCGACGTCCGCGACGGTTTCGACCAGCAGAACCTCGCCTGGTGGCAACTGGCCCATCGTGCCGACCGTTTCAGGGTGCCCCGCATGGCCGATCATCACCAGTTGCAATCCGTTCTCGGAATGGCGCTGGGCTTCGTTGTGAACCTTGGTGACAAGCGGGCAGGTGGCATCCACGGCAATCATCTGCCGCCGGGCCGCTTCGGCGGGGACCGCCTTGGGCACGCCATGGGCGGAAAAGATCACCGGGCGGTCCAGCGGGCAATCGTCAAGTTCCTCGACAAAGACCGCACCTTTGGCGCGCAGCCCGTCAACCACGAACTTGTTGTGCACGATCTCGTGCCGGACATAGACCGGGGCGCCCCATTTTTCCAACGCCATTTCGACGATGCGGATCGCGCGGTCCACACCGGCGCAGAACCCGCGTGGCGCGGCAAGGTACAGGGTCAGCGGCGGCAGGCTCATGCGGTTTCCTTGTTGCTCGGGGCAATCTAGGGCCTGTGGCGCGGGAATTCCAGTCTCAGCCCACCAGTCCCAGAGTGACCAGCGCAAGCACGACAAAGCGCAGGGTCTTGGCAAGGGCAAGAATGGCAAGGACCAGTGCAAAGGGGGCCTTGGCCAAGCCAGCCAGAACCACCAGAAGATCCCCGCCGGGCAACCAGGACAGCAGCAAAGACCACAGGCCCCAACGGGAATACCATGCCTCGATCCGGGCTTGCCAGCGTCCCGCCCGCGTCGGCAGATGACCGTTGGCCGCATTCCCGGCGACTCGGGCAAGGGCATAGGTCAGCACCGACCCGGCGGTATTGGCCAGCGCAGCCACCGCCACGGTCAGGGCCGGAAGCGCCAGCCCCGACATCAACATGCCGACGAACAGCGGCTCGGATGTCATCGGCAGCGGCGTTGCAGCGGCAAAGGATGCCGCCGCAAGGCCCAGCAACGCAAGGAAGACGCCAGAGGTCATCCGGCGCCGAAGATGCGCGATGCGGGCGTCACCGGGCCTCGGCCGGGGCTTCGTCGCGTTCGCCGACCGGCCTGTCGGTCAGGGGGCGCGGCTCGCGCGGGGGGCGGCCGATGACGTCGCGCAGTTCTTCCAGCTCGATGAAGTTGTCGGCCTGCCGGCGCAGTTCGTCGGCGATCATCGGGGGCTGGCTGCGGATCGTCGAGACGACCGAAACCCGCACGCCCTGGCGTTGCAGGGATTCGACCAAAGGCTTGAAATCGCCATCGCCCGAGAACAGCACGATGTGATCCACGCGCGGTGCGAGTTCCATGGCATCGACCGTCAGTTCGATGTCCATGTTGCCCTTGACCTTCCGGCGGCCCTGGCTGTCGGTGTATTCCTTGGCCGGTTTCGTGACCATGGCAAAGCCGTTGTAGTGCAGCCAGTCGACCAGGGGCCGGATGGGCGAATATTCCTCGTTCTCCAGCAATGCGGTGTAGTAGAAGGCCCGCACCAGTTTGCCCCGGCGCATGAACTCTTGCCGCAGCAGTTTGTAGTCGATATCGAAGCCCAGGGCGCGGGCTGCGGCGTAGAGGTTGGAGCCGTCAATGAACAGCGCCAACCGATCGTCCTTGTAAAACATATCATGTCCCCTCAAAAAATGGTCAGAAATCGATCAAGCGTGAGTGGCGCGCGGTGAATGACCAAACGATTTCGGACCACAGATCGTAAATATTCCAAACCTCCGTGACTGCAACATACATCATACGAAAGTGTAGCATTGGCCATGTGGCCGGGGAAGGGCTTCGTTCATCCATGGCGGGCTGTTGATGGCGGAAATTCAACTTTTGGTTGAATTTCGGGCGCCATTCGCATCTGCGACGCGCTGTCACTGGATTCCGCCCTTGTCAATCCCCTGTTGATCGACTAGCTAGGCTGCTCCATGCCCCCGATCGAACTGGAGTGACTCATGGCCCGCGTGACGGTCGAAGATTGCGTTGACAAGGTTCCGAACCGTTTCGAGCTTGTGATGCTTGCGTCCCACCGTGCGCGCGAGATCGCGGCCGGAGCCCCGATTACCGTCGAGCGTGAGCGCGACAAGAATTCGGTCGTATCCCTGCGCGAGATCGCCGAGGAAACCCAGCAAGCCGATGCGCTGCGCGAACGGATGATTTCCAGCCTCCAGACCCAGATCGAGGTGGACGAGCCGGAAGAAGACAAGATGTCGCTGCTGATGGGCGCCGAAATGGATCGCCCCTCCAGCGACGACATGTCCGAAGAGCGTATGTTGCGTATGCTCGTCGAAGCACAACGGGAAGACTGACAGGCCCGGCGGAGCTGCGATGATCGACGTCGAAGACCTCATCGCGCTCGTTCGCCTGTACAATCCCCGCACCAACGAGGATCTGTTGCGCCGCGCGTATGATTACGGGCGGCGTATGCATGACGGGCAGTTGCGCCACT
The DNA here is from genome assembly GCF_900156815.1 of Gemmobacter megaterium. GTDB lineage: Bacteria > Pseudomonadota > Alphaproteobacteria > Rhodobacterales > Rhodobacteraceae > Wagnerdoeblera > Wagnerdoeblera megaterium. Next base: position 666,119 of record NZ_FTOT01000002.1, on the reverse strand, counting down.
CTGGCGAGCCCTATTTCACCCATCCGGTCGCGGTGGCGGCGATCCTGACCGAGATGCGGCTGGATGACGCGACCATCGTCACCGCCCTGCTGCACGATACCATCGAGGATACGAAATCCACCTATACAGAGGTGGAGCGTCTGTTCGGGACCGAGGTCGCGGAACTGGTCGATGGCGTGACCAAGCTGACCAACCTGCAACTATCCTCGACCCAGTCGAAACAGTCAGAGAACTTTCGCAAGCTGTTCTTTGCGATGTCCAAGGATCTGAGGGTGATCCTGGTCAAGCTGGCCGACCGGCTGCACAACATGCGCACGATCCGCAGCATGAAGTCGGAGAAACAGGCCCAGAAAGCCCGCGAGACGATGGAGATCTATGCCCCCCTTGCCGGACGCATGGGGATGCAATGGATGCGTGAGGAACTGGAGGATCTGTCGTTCCGCGTGCTGAACCCCGAGGCGCGCAACTCGATCCTGCGGCGGTTCATTCTGTTGCAACGTGAAGCGGGGGATGTGGTCCACAAGATCACCGCCGATATCCGGACCGAACTGGACAAGGTGGCGATAGAGGCGAACGTCTACGGTCGTGCCAAGAAGCCGTATTCGGTCTGGCGCAAGATGCAGGAAAAGGATCTGGCCTTCAGCCGCCTGTCCGACATCTACGGGTTCCGCATCATCACGCGGGATGTTGCCGATTGTTATCGTGCGCTGGGGGTTGTGCATCAGCGCTGGCGCGCAGTGCCGGGGCGGTTCAAGGACTATATCAGCCAGCCCAAGCAGAACGGCTACCGATCCATCCACACCACCGTGTCGGGTCGCGATGGCAAGCGGGTCGAGGTGCAGATCCGCACCCAGGAAATGCACGAAGTGGCCGAGGCCGGGGTCGCCGCGCATTGGTCGTACCGCGATGGCCAGCGCAGCGCCAACCCTTTTGCCGTCGATCCGGCCAAGTGGATTGCCCAGTTGACCGAACGGTTCGAGGAAGGCGACACCGACGAATTCCTCGAACACGTCAAGCTGGAGATGTATTCCGACCAGGTGTTCTGCTTTACCCCCAAGGGGGATGTGGTGCAGTTGCCGCGTGGGGCGACGCCGCTGGATTACGCCTATGCGATCCATACCCGGATCGGGAATGCCTGTGTGTCGGCCAAGGTCGATGGCATCCGCGTACCGTTGTGGACCCGGCTGCGCAATGGTCAGGCGGTAGAGATCATCACCGCCGAAGGGCAAAAGCCGCAGGCCAGCTGGATCGACATCGTGACCACCGGGCGGGCCAAGGCCGCCATCCGCAAGTCGCTGCGCGAGGAGGACCGGGGCCGGTTCGTCAAGTTGGGCCGCGAACTGGCGCGTGTCACCTTCGAACGCTATGGCAAGAAGTCCACCGACAAGGCGTTGCAGACCGCTGCCCGCGCCTTTGGCCTTGCCGATGACGAGGAATTGCTGGCGCGGATCGGGTCGGCGGAACTGACCGCCCGCAAGGTGGTCGAGACGCTGTATCCAGAGCTGAGCATCTCGCAGGACGAGGTGGATGGTGCGCGCCCTGTCCTGGGGCTGGCCGAGGGGCAGACCTTTACGCGTGCATCCTGCTGCCAGCCACTGCCGGGAGAGCGGATTGTCGGCATCACCTATCGCGGCAAGGGTGTTGTCGCCCATGCCATCGACTGCCCCACCCTGATCGAACTGGATGATCAGCCGGATCGCTGGATTGATCTGCAATGGCATTCCGGTCGTCATGCCGCGGTGAACACCGTCACGCTGGAATTGACCATTTCGAATGCGGCGGGTGTGCTGGGTCGGATCTGCACACTGATCGGTGATCGCAAGGCGAACATTTCCGACCTTCATTTTGCCGACAAGAAGCCCGATTATTATCGCATCGTCATCGACGTCGATCTTCGGGATGTCGAGCACCTGCACAACGTTACCATGGCGCTGGATGCCGAAAGCGACGTGGCGCGGGTTGTCCGCGTCCGCGATCAGAAGCGAAGGCCCTGACGGCGGGGCCGCGGCAGGGGAAGGAACGGCCTTGGTCTTCAAACGACGCGATTCCCGGTCCTGGCCGCGGGTTGTGCTGGAGTTTTTCTGGCCACGCGGTGGTTGGCGGCGCGCGTCCAGTTATATCCTGCATCGCCTGCGCCGGTTGCCCGATACGCCAGATCGTATCGCGCGCGGCGTTTTCGCGGGTGTTTTCGTCTCGTTCACACCGCTATACGGGTTCCATTTTCTGGCTGCGGCGACGGTGGCCTGGGCCTATCGCGGAAACATCCTTGCGGCACTGCTGGCCACATTCGTCGGCAATCCGATCACCTTTCCCATTTTCGCCACAATGTCGCTGGAAACGGGATACTGGTTGCTGGGGGCAGAGTACCGGCTGCCGCTGTCAGCGGTCATGCCCGCCTTTGGCGAGGCCGGGGCGCAGTTGAGCCGCAACCTCATCCGCCTTCTGCACGGAGGCGAAACCTATTGGGAGCCGCTGAAGGTATTCTTTACCAAGGTGTATCTCCCCTATCTGGTCGGGGCGATCATTCCGGGAACGATTGTCGGGCTGATGTTCCAATATGCCAGCCTGCCGCTGATCCGCGCCTATCAACGCCTGCGCAGCCGCAAGACGGTCGAGCGAATCGAGCGCCGCCGCGCCTCGCAGCGGGTCAAGATGGCGCAGGCCGAGGCGGCGGACTGGCAGCTTCTGGGCGCGGATGATCCGGGTGACAAACCGCCCCGGAAATAGCTGCGGGGTGTTCCCTTCCCACCGCGCGCGCACTAGGTTTGCACCACACGGGAACGGAGTGCCGCCATGTCTGCCCAGCCTCTACGCCTTGGCGTCAACATTGATCACGTTGCCACCCTGCGCAACGCAAGGGGCGGGGCCTATCCCGATCCCGTGCGCGCCGCCTTGATGGCCGAAGCCGCCGGGGCCAACGGCATTACGGCCCATCTGCGTGAGGATCGGCGGCACATCATCGACGCCGACATCGCCCGCCTGATGGACGCCATCCGCATACCGCTGAACTTCGAAATGGCGGCCACCGCGGAGATGCAGGCCATTGCGCTGCGGTATCGCCCTCATGCGGTGTGCATCGTCCCTGAAAAGCGCGAGGAACGGACAACCGAAGGGGGCCTGGACGTGGCTGGCGATGACAATCGCCTGAGCGATTTCATCGCGCCGCTGCGCGAGGCCGGCAGCCGTGTTTCCCTGTTCATCGGCCACGACCCGCGCCAGATCGAGGCATCGGCCCGGATCGGTGCGGCTGTGGTCGAACTGCACACCGGCCACTACTGCGACCTGCACGCCGAGGGCCGGATTGCCGAGCGTGACGAGGAACTGCGCCATCTGATGGCCGGTGCCGCCCTTGCCCATGAACTCGGGCTGGAGGTGCACATGGGCCATGGCCTGACCTATGAAACCGTACAGCCGGTGGCAGCGGTGCCCGAGGTGGTGGAGTTGAACATCGGGCATTTCCTGATTTCGGAATCGGTGTTCCTTGGCCTGACCCCCGCCATCGCGGAAATGCGCCGTCTGATGGACGAGGCACGATGCGCATTCGCCTGACGGGCTTGCCGGTCTGGCCTGGGCGCCGAACCTTGTGGGCCGTGGCGCGATGATTCTGGGGATTGGCACCGATCTGGCCAATATCGACCGCATCGCCGGGGTGCTTGACCGCTTTGGCGACCGTTTCCGCAACCGCGTTTTCACCGTGGCCGAACAGTCCAAGGCCGAGCGTCGCCGCGAAACCGCCGCCACCTATGCCAAGCGGTGGGCGGCCAAGGAGGCGTGCTCCAAGGCTCTGGGCACCGGGCTGCGCATGGGAATCGCCTGGCGTGACATGGCGGTGACCAACCTGCGCACCGGCCAGCCGGTGATGCAGGTCACGGGCTGGGCGGCAGAGCGGCTGGCGGCCATGACGCCGCCCGGACACGAAGCGGTCATTCACGTCTCGTTGACCGACGATCACCCTTGGGCGCAGGCTTTCGTCGTGATCGAGGCCCGTCCGCTGCCTTGACAGGCAGGCAGGGCGCGCGCATGAAGCCCCGATCAGCAGGAAAGGCCCATCATGGCAAGCAAGGCGCAAAAGAAGGACGGCTTTTTCGAGACGGTCAAGACCGTGGTCTATGCCGTCGCCATCGCCGTCGTGTTCCGCACGCTGTTCTTTCAGCCCTTCTGGATCCCGTCCGGCAGCATGAAGGACACGTTGCTGATCGGCGACTTCCTGTTCGTCAACAAGATGGCCTATGGCTATTCGCGCTATTCCTGCCCGATGGGGCTGTGCCCGTTCGAAGGGCGCCTCTTCGCCTCTGAACCAGAGCGGGGCGATGTCGTGGTGTTCCGTCATCCGGTGAACGGATCGGATTTCATCAAGCGACTGATCGGCTTGCCAGGCGACACGGTGCAGATGCGCGGTGGCGTCATCTATCTGAATGGCGAAGAAGTGCCGCAAACGCCTGCGGGCCAGTTCGAAGAGCTGTATGAACCCCAGGGCCCCATGGGCCATGAGCCGCGCTGCGAGAATGCGCCGGTCGGCCAGGGCGGCATGTGCACCAAGTCGCGTTATACCGAGACGCTTCCGGGCGGCCGCACCCATGATGTGCTCAACATCACCGATGGCGGCTTTGGCGACGATACCCCCGCCTTTACCGTTCCGGCGGGCCATTACTTCTTCATGGGCGACAACCGCGACAACAGCCAGGACAGCCGGTTCAGCCGGGCAGTGGGCGGCGTTGGCTTTGTGCCGGCCGACTACCTGATCGGCCGGGCCGACCGCATCGTCTTTTCGTCCGCTGGCCGGTCGCTGTTCTACATCTGGACCTGGCGGACCGACCGTCTGTTCAAGGCGGTCGAGTGAAAATGTCGGCGGATCTCCAGGCGTTTTCCGCCAGGTTGGGGCACCGCTTCCAGCGGCCCGAACTTCTGGTCCGCGCGCTGACCCATCCGTCGATTGCCACCGCCTCGCGGCCCGACAATCAGCGGTTGGAATTCCTGGGCGACCGCGTTCTGGGCCTTGTGATGGCCGAGGCGCTGCTGATGGCCGACAAGGGCGCCTCGGAAGGGCAACTGGCGCCCCGCTTCAACGCGCTGGTGCGCAAGGAAACCTGCGCGGAAGTGGCCCGAGATCTGGAACTGGGCGAGGTTCTGCGCCTGGGCCGGTCTGAAATGTTGTCCGGCGGGCGCCGCAAGGAGGCGCTGCTGGCCGACGCGATGGAGGCGGTCATTGCCGCTGTCTACCGCGATGCGGGGTTCGATGTCGCGCGCACGCTGGTCCTGCGGCTGTGGGGCGATCGGGTGGGGCAGGTCAAGGCCGATGCCCGCGATCCGAAGACGTCGTTGCAGGAATGGGCGCAGGCCCGTGGCCTGCCGCCGCCCGGCTATGATGAAATCTCGCGCGAAGGGCCACCGCATCAGCCGGTGTTCACCATCGCGGCCCGCCTCAGCACCGGCGAAACCGAACAGGCCAGCGCCGGATCGAAACGTCAGGCCGAACAGGCCGCCGCCCGCGCGCTGCTTGCGCGCATGGAGTCTCAGCCATGACCGAAAACCTGTTGCAGCGCGCCGGGTTCGTTGCCCTGATCGGCGAACCCAATGCAGGCAAATCCACCTTGCTCAACCGCATGGTCGGCGCCAAGGTGTCGATCGTCACCCACAAGGTTCAGACGACCCGCGCCCGCATCCGCGGCGTGGCCATGGCAGGGAATGCCCAGATCGTCTTTGTCGATACGCCCGGCCTGTTCCGTCCGCGCCGCCGGTTGGACCGTGCCATGGTTGCCGCAGCCTGGGGCGGTGCTGCGGATGCCGACATCGTCGTGCTGCTGATCGAGGCGCATCGCGGCCTGACCGAAGGCACCAAGGCCATCATCAGCACCATCAAGGACCGCCTGCCGCGGGCCACCCCCGTTGCACTGGCGATCAACAAGATTGACCGGGTGAAGGCCGAAACCCTGCTGGCGTTGACCGAAGAGATGAACACCGCCTATCCCTTCGTGCGGACCTTCATGATTTCGGCCGAACGCGGCTACGGGGTCGAGGGGCTGCGCGACTGGCTGGCCGCCGAACTGCCCGAACATCCCTGGCTCTATCCCGAAGACCAGATTGCCGATCTGCCGATGCGCATGATCGCCGCAGAGATCACCCGCGAAAAGCTGACCCTGCGCCTGCATGAGGAAATTCCCTATCAACTGACGGTCGAAACCGAAAAATGGGAGGACCGCCCCGACGGATCTACCCGCATCGACCAGATCGTCTATGTTGCCCGCGATGGTCACAAGGGTATCCTGCTGGGGGCCAAGGGCGCGACGATCAAGGCGGTTTCCACGGCTGCACGCCAGGAAATGACAGAGTTTCTGGGCCGCCCGGTACATCTGTTCCTGACAGTCAAGGTCCGTCCCGAATGGCTGGACGAGGCCGAACGCTACACCGAAATGGGCCTCGACTTCCGCGATGGCAACTGACCGCGCACGGTTGCGGGGGCAGAGCCGGGGCCGTTCTGCGCGCGCCTTCGCCGTGATCCAGGCATCGCCGGGCGTGGGCGGTCGGGGCATGGCGGGATGACGGCCCGTCTTACGGCCGATTTCTGGGTCCGCGCCTACCTGACCCGGTTGCGGCTGGCCGACATTCCCGTCTACGTCACGGCCAGGGGGGATCCCACGGCAGGCGCGGTGATTGTCAAATGTGCGCGGCTGGATGGGACTGCCACAGCGTTTCAACGCAGTTTTGATCTGATGACGGGGGCACGGGCCTGGGTCGTGCTGGCCGACGGGGCCGAGCCGGAAGTCGATGCGCTGCTTGCGCGTCAACGCGCCCGCGACCCGGATCTGTGGGTGATCGAGATCGAAAGTCGTGAAGGGCGGACGCTGCTGGACGAATCCGGTCTGTCTGACTGAGACGGTCGCCGGGCTTGGGCGGTTCTTGCAAGATCACGGCAATCTCTGCGCGGAGTTGAACAGAACCCTGTGCGCGCTCGTGCCTTTGCGCACAGGCGGGGCTCGCTTAGGTTGCCCCCGATAACCGGCAGGAGATGCGCTATGACGACCACCGTGGAACTGGGCCTCGATACTTTCGGCGATGTGACCAAGGGGCCGGATGGCCGGGATCTGCCGATGGATCAGGTCTTGCGCGATGTCGTGGACCAGGCTGTCCTGGCGGACGAGACGGGGATCCACTTCATCGGCCTGGGCGAACATCACCGCAGCGATTTCGCCATTTCGGCCCCGGAGATCGTATTGGCGACCATTGCGGGCAGGACCAGCCGGATCAAGCTGGGCACGGCTGTCACCGTGCTGTCCACGGATGATGCCGTGCGCGCGTTCCAGCGGTTCTCGACGCTCAACGCGCTGTCGAACGGGCGAGCAGAGCCCATCCTGGGGCGTGGCAGCTTTACCGAAAGCTATGCGCTGTTCGGGCATGATCTTCAGGAGTATGATCTGCTGTTCGAGGAGAAACTCGATCTGTTCGCCAAACTCCTGCGGAACCCCGAGGTGACCTGGAAGGGCCAGCATCGCCCGGCCTTGACCGCCCAGCGGGTCTATCCGCCGCTGGGAGCCGAGGGCATGACGGCCTGGGTCGGTGTGGGCGGCAGCCCGGAGTCGGTTGTGCGTGTGGTGCGGCAGGATCTGCAACTGATGCTGGCGATCATCGGTGGCGATCCGCGCCGCTTTGTCCCCTATGTCGATCTCTACAAGCGGGCCTGCGCCCAGATCGGCACGCCGCTGCGGCCGGTTGGGATCCACTCGCCCGGTTTCGTCGCCGAGACCGACGAGCAGGCACGCGAGATTCTGTGGCCGGCCTATCAGGCCAGTTTCGGTCGCATCGGCGCCGAGCGCGGCTGGGCGCCGACGACGAAGGAGCATTTCTTGCAGGAAGTCGAGCACGGGTCGCTGTATGTCGGCTCTCCCGAGACGGTGGCGACCAAGATCGCCGCTGCGGTCAGGGCGCTGGGTGTCCAGCGGTTCGACATGAAATATGCCACCGGCCCGGTGCCCCATGCCGATCTGATGCGCTGTATCGAACTCTATGGCAGGCGGGTGATCCCGATGGTGAACGAGCTGCTGGCTTGACAGGGGCGAGGCTGCCGGGCGGCGGACTCTGACGCTGCTGCGGTTGCATCGGGGCGCGGTCTTGGCCATATAGGCTGCGACCCTTGGGGAGAATGCGATGCAGTATCTGGAATTCGAAAAGCCGCTGGCAGAGATCGAAGGCAAGGCCGAGGAACTGCGCGCCATGGCCAGGTCGAATTCCGAGATGGATGTGGCCAAGGAGGCCGAGGCGCTGGACCGCAAGGCCGAGGCGCTGCTGAAGGATCTGTACAAGGATCTGACGCCGTGGCGGAAATGCCAGGTGGCGCGCCATCCGGATCGCCCGCATTGCCGCGACTATATCGACGCGCTGTTCACCGAGTATACGCCGCTGGCGGGGGACCGGAACTTTGCCGATGACCATGCGGTGATGGGCGGGCTGGCGCGGTTCAACGACCGGGCGGTGATGGTGATCGGCCAGGAAAAGGGCCATGACACCAAAAGCCGGATCGAGCGCAATTTCGGCATGGCGCGGCCCGAAGGATACCGCAAGGCGATCCGGCTGATGGAGATGGCCAACCGCTTTGGCCTGCCGGTGATTACGCTGGTGGATACGCCTGGCGCCTATCCGGGCAAGGGGGCCGAGGAGCGCGGGCAGGCCGAGGCGATTGCGCGATCCACCCAGAAATGCCTGGAGATCGGCGTGCCGCTGATCTCGATGGTCATCGGCGAAGGCGGATCCGGCGGGGCGGTCGCACTGGCCACCGCAAACCGTGTGGCGATGCTGGAGCATTCGGTCTATTCGGTGATCACGCCCGAAGGTTGCGCCAGCATTCTGTGGAAAGATGCCGAACGTGCCCGCGATGCGGCCGAGGCCTTGCGTCTGACGGCGCAGGATCTGCTGCGGCTTGGGGTGGTTGACCGCATCGTCAAGGAACCGCTGGGTGGCGCGCAGCGCGGGCGCGAGGCCGCGATCGAGGCGGTCGGCAAGGCCATCGAGGCGATGCTGAAGGAGCTGTCCGGCAAAAAGTCCGATTGGCTGGTCAAGGATCGCCGCCAGAAATTCCTGGACATGGGCGCCAAGGGTTTGGCGGCCTGAGATGAACGCCTGGACCATTCTGGTCGTTGCAGGACTGTTCGAGATCGTCTGGGCGCTGGGGTTGAAGTACTCTGACGGCTTCAGTCGGCTCTGGCCGTCGGTCATTACCCTCGTCGGGGCGGTTGCCAGTTTCTGGCTGCTGGCCCATGCGATGAAATCGTTGCCCGCTGGCACGGCCTATGCCGTCTGGACAGGTATCGGGGCGCTGGGGGTGGCGGTTTTCGGCATGATCCTGCTGGGGGATGCGGTCAACCTGTTGCGGCTGGCGGGGATTGGCCTCATCGTCGCGGGCATCGTCGCATTGAAGCTCGCCTGAGCGCGACGGAAGCGGGCGCCGCCCGCGTTTGGTCCTGAAATGCTCACGACGGAGGTGCCGATGCGCCCCCTTGCGATTCTTACTGCGTTCGTCGGTGTGTTGCTGTCCGGCGCGATCTTTGGCTTTTTCTATGCTTGGCTCTGTTCTGCCATGTGGGGGCTGGACAGCGCCGATCCCCGTGTGGCGATTGCCGCGATGCAGGCCATGAACGGCAGTGTGCGCAATGTGGTCTTTGCGCCTGCATTCTTCGGTACACCGGCGGTGTTGGCACTGGCCGCTGTTTTCGCCCTGCGGGTGAACCGGGCGGCAGGGCTGGCGCTGGGGCTGGCGGGGGTTGTCTATGCCGGGGCTGCGCTGTTGGTGACGTTGCAGGTCAACGTTCCGATGAACGAGGTGCTGGCCGTGACGCCCGTACCCGATGACATCGACGCCGCGCGAGAGATCTGGGCGGGCTATTCGCCGCGTTGGCAAGAGTTCAACCTGATCCGCACCATCGCATCCGGCATCACCCTGGCGCTGGCTGTGATCGGGTTCGGCCTGTTGGCGCGGCCCGAGCGGCGCCGGGCCTTTTGATGTCCGGCGTCGTGGTGCGCCCCGCCCATGGCCGCGATGCCGCAGAGTTGGCCGTGATTCTGAATGCGATCATCGCGCGTGGCGGCACTACGGCACTGGAAGTTCCCTATTCGGCGGTGCAGCTTGAACGCAGCTATATCGGCGGCCCGGATGCGATCTCCTGCATGGTGGCCGAAGATGCCGGTGGCCGCCTTCTGGGGTTTCAGGCGCTGACGCGACACGCCGGTCTGTCAGCGGATTGGGCCGACATCGCCACATTTGCCCGGCAGGACGGCAAGGTTCCGGGGGTTGGCCGCGCAGTGTTTGATGCGACCTTGGCAGGTCTCGGGGCGTTGGCGCTGGTTGCGATCAATGCCACGATCCGGGCCGACAATACCGGAGGGTTGGCGTTCTATCGCAAGATGGGGTTCGTGCCCTATGATCGCAGTCCAGCGGTTCCGATGCGGGATGGAACGAAGGTGGACCGGATACATCACCGGCTGGACCTGCCATCCGCGGCCTGACCGCCCAATCGGCGGGGGGCCGGTTTCGGCCATATCGGGCATAGCCCCGCGCGGCACCTTGTGGCGGCCAGCCGTGCCGACGCTTTCGCGGCAGGGCTGGCGGCGTCAGGTCATTCCTGGGCCAGACAGGTTGTCATGGAACCTGCGAGCCTGCGTATCAAGGTTTCGTACAGCTCTGGCCCCGGCTCCAGGCTGCTGCCTGACGGGTCCAGCGCATCGCCGACCGCCACGCCGGTGCCTTCGATCAATGTGGTCAGCAATCCGGGGTCGTGCGGCGTTTCGGGAAAGGCGCAGACCACCTTGCCCTCGATCAGTCGGGCGCGGGTTTCCTGCATACGCGCCGCGCCGGGGGCAGCCGCATCGCCAAGGGTGACGCTTCCTGCCACGGTCAGGCCGTAGTGGCTGACGAAATAGCCATAGGCATCGTGAAATACCACGAACGGGCGGTCCTTGATCGGTGCGAGGTCTGCCGACACGCTGGCATCCAGCGCCGCGATCCGGTCCTTCGCCTTGCCGGCATTTGCGGCATAGACCGCCGCATTGGCCGGATCGTGCTCTGACAACTCGGCGGAAATCGCATCGAGCCAGACAAGTGCATTGCCCGGATCCAGCCAGGCATGGGGGTCAAGGCCGGTGTGCACATGATCGTGATGCCCATGGCCATGGTCGCCGTGATCATGGCCCGCTTCGTCGTGGTCGTGGTCGTGGTCGTGGTCGTGGTCGTGGTCGTGGTCGTGGTCGTGGTCGTGGTCGTGGTCGTGGTCGTCGCCAAAGTCGCGCCGCACGGTTCCCGCGACGCCCAACAATTCCAGCCGGTGGGCCTGACCTGCGATGCTGCCCAGGGCGCGGTCAAGCCAGGGCGTCATCTGCGGCCCGACCCAGACCACAAGATCGGCCCGCTGCAACCCTGCCGCCTGGCTGGGACGCAGGGCAAAGCTATGCGGATCCGCGCCGCGATCCAGCAGCAGATCGGGTGCGCCAAGATCCCCCATCACCAGCGACACCAGCGCGTGAACCGGGGGAATATCCGTGACAACGCGTGGAACTTCGGCCATCACAGGCACGGGCAGCATGGCCAGGGCAAGCGCCAGGGAATATCTCATGTCGGGCCTCCGTCGGGCTTTCGGTCTCGCCGCGATGAGTGTATGTGATAAGATAACATGTCAAGAGGGGATCGCCCGATGACCGATCCGGCCACACCATTCCAGGCGCATGATCACCACGCCTGCACCCATGCCGCGTTGATCGAGGCAGAGCGTCTGGCCAAGGCGCGGGGCGCGCGCCTGACTCCTGTGCGTCGCCGCACATTGGAGATCTTGCTGGAATCGCATCGGGCGATGGGGGCCTATGATGTGCTGGACCGTCTTGCCGCCGAAGGCTATGGACGCCAGCCCCCGGTTGCCTATCGCGCGCTGGAATTCCTTGTGGAACATGGGCTTGCGCATCGCATCCAGTTGCTGAACGCTTTTGCCGCCTGCATGGATCCCGCACATGCGCATCAGCCGGCCTTTCTGATCTGCCGCAGTTGTAACCGCATTGCCGAAGCGCCGGCCGAAACGGTGCGTGACGCGCTTCAGTCTGCCGCCGCCGGTACCGGCTTTGCTGTCGAGCGGATCAGCGTCGAAGCCACGGGTCTGTGCCCCGCCTGCCAGGAGGCCGCATGACACCGCTGATCGAGGCGCAGGGCCTGAGCATCCGCCTGGGTGGCGCCGACGTGCTGTCCAGGGTCGATTTTCGTATCGCTCCGGGCGAGATCGTGACCGTGCTTGGCCCGAACGGCTCCGGCAAATCCACGCTGCTGCGCGCGCTGATGGGAATCGTCGCACCTTCGGCCGGGCGCGTGCTGCGCGCGCCGGGGCTGCGCATCGGCTATGTGCCCCAGAAACTGGCGATCGACCGCAACCTGCCGCTGACCGTGCGCCGCTTCCTGTCGCTGCCCCGACGGGTCAGCGACCCCCAGGCTATGGCTGCGCTGGACCGCACCGGGCTGCCCCGTGCATTGGCGGGGCGTCAACTCGGGGCGCTGTCCGGGGGGCAGTTGCAACGGGTGCTGCTGGCGCGCGCCCTGCTGGGAGACCCGCAGATCCTGGTGCTGGACGAGGCGACCCAAGGGCTGGACCAGCCCGGAGAAGCGGCCTTCTACCGCCTGATCGAGGATATCCGCGCCCAGACCGGCGCTGCCGTGCTGATGGTCAGCCATGACCTGCATGTCGTCATGGCGGCGTCGGATCGTGTGGTCTGTCTGAACGGTCATGTCTGCTGCGAAGGCACGCCGCGTGTGGTGTCCACGGCGCCGGAATACCGCGCGCTGTTCGGGCTGGGCACCCAGGGCGCCCTTGCGCTCTATCGCCATGAACACGACCACGAACATGACCACGATCACGGCGATGATCATGCGCCCCATGCGCCGTTTTCCCATGATCACGGGCCACACACTCATGCTTGACGATTTCCTGACCCGCGCCGCGCTTGCCGGAACCGGGGTGGCGGTGGCCGCCGGCCCCCTTGGCTCCTTTGTGGTCTGGCGCCGCATGGCCTATTTCGGCGATGCGACATCCCATGCCGCCATCCTTGGCGTGGCCATGGCATTGGCGCTTGGCCTGCCGGTCCTTGCGGGCACCACGCTGGTGGCGCTGGCCATGGCGGGCACGGTGTCGGCGCTGGCGGGCCGGGGCTGGGCGATGGACACCACATTGGGCGTCCTGGCCCATTCCGCGCTGGCCTTCGGGCTGGTTGCGGTATCGTTCCTGCCGGGTGTGCGGGTGGATCTGTCGGCCTTTCTGTTCGGCGATATCCTTGCCGTCGGGCGAGTCGATCTGGCGGTGATCTGGGCAGGTGCGCTTGTCGTTGCCGGATTGCTCGTCTGGCGCTGGCAGGCCCTGCTGACCGCGACGCTGAACGAGGATCTGGCCTGTTCCGCAGGGCTGAACCCGGCGCGCGAACGCCTTGTCCTTACGCTGTCGCTCGCCGTTGTGGTCGCCGTGGCGCTCAAGGTTGTCGGCGCCCTCCTGATCGCGGCGATGCTGATCGTGCCCGCTGCCGCCGCCCGCTCTCTCGCCCGCACCCCTGAGGCGATGGCGGTCGGCGCAACACTGATCGGCATTCTGGCCACCTTTGGTGGGCTCGGCCTGTCGATCGCGCAGGACACGCCCGCAGGCCCGTCGATCATTGCCACCGCCGCGGTGATCTTTGCCGTCCTGCTTGTCGCCTCTGCCCTGCGCCGCGCGCCTGCTTCGCCCTGATCCGGATATTCCCCCGCCGGAGGCCCGGCCAACGATTTTCCCCCCGCCCCTTGCAGGGGGCAGACCGCGCCACTAAGACTCTGGCAAGGCCAACTGTGGCAAAACGCGACAACATCCAGAGGCAGGCGAACATGCGCGATCCGGCAGAATTCTACATGAACACCCTTGTCCCCATGGTTGTCGAACAGACCAGCCGGGGGGAACGGGCCTATGATATCTTTTCGCGGCTGCTGAAGGAGCGGATCATCTTTCTGTCCGGTCCGGTGCATGATGGCATGTCCACGCTGATCGTCGCCCAGTTGCTGTTCCTGGAGGCGGAGAATCCCACCAAGGAAATCAGCATGTACATCAACAGCCCCGGCGGTGTCGTCACCTCGGGCCTGTCGATCTATGACACGATGCAATACATCAAGCCAAAGGTCTCGACCCTGGTGATCGGCCAGGCGGCCTCGATGGGCTCGCTTCTGCTGACAGCGGGCGAAAAGGGGATGCGCTTCTCGCTGCCCAACAGCCGTGTGATGGTGCACCAGCCCTCGGGCGGCTATCAGGGCCAGGCGACCGACATCCTGATCCACGCGCGCGAGACCGAGAACCTCAAGCGGCGGCTGAACGAAATCTATGTCAAACACACCGGCAACGACTACGACACCGTCGAATCCGCGCTGGAGCGGGACAATTTCATGTCGGCAGAAGCCGCCAAGGCCTGGGGTCTGATCGACGAAATCGTCGACAGCCGCAACAAGGCCGACCCCGAGACGAAGTAAGACCAGACGCCTTGCGGCGATTTGGCGTTGTGATGGGCGCGGCGCTCCCGTAATCTTGCGGGAGCGCAGGGACGAAAGGCCAGAGGAACCTATACGCATGGCAAGCAATTCGGGCGACAGCAAGAACACCCTCTACTGCTCGTTCTGCGGCAAGAGCCAGCACGAGGTACGCAAGCTGATCGCCGGCCCAACGGTGTTCATCTGCGACGAATGTGTCGAACTCTGCATGGACATCATCCGCGAGGAGACCAAGACCTCGGGGCTCAAGACCACCGATGGCGTTCCGACGCCGCGCGAGATCGCCAAGGTGCTGGATGATTACGTCATCGGGCAGGACCATGCCAAGCGCGTGCTGTCTGTGGCGGTCCACAACCACTACAAGCGGCTCAACCACTCCGGCGGGAAGTCGGGCGAAGTGGAACTGGCCAAGTCGAATATCCTGCTGATTGGTCCGACCGGCACCGGCAAGACGCTGCTGGCGCAGACGCTGGCGCGGATTCTGGACGTGCCGTTCACCATGGCCGATGCCACCACGCTGACCGAGGCGGGCTATGTGGGCGAGGATGTGGAGAACATCATTCTCAAGCTGTTGCAGGCCAGCGAATACAACGTCGAACGCGCGCAGCGCGGCATTGTCTATATCGACGAGGTCGACAAGATCACGCGCAAGTCCGACAATCCGTCGATCACCCGTGACGTCAGCGGCGAGGGTGTGCAGCAGGCCTTGCTGAAAATCATGGAAGGCACCGTGGCCAGCGTGCCGCCGCAGGGTGGCCGCAAGCATCCGCAGCAGGAATTCCTTCAGGTCGACACCACGAACATCCTGTTCATCTGCGGGGGCGCCTTTGCCGGGCTGGAGCGGATCATCGCACAGCGCGGACGGGGCACCGGAATCGGCTTTGGTGCCGATGTGAAAGACCCCGAGGGCCGCGGCGTTGGCGAGTTGTTCCGCGAGCTGGAGCCGGAGGATCTGCTGAAATTCGGCCTGATCCCCGAATTCGTCGGCCGTCTTCCCGTTATCGCCACGCTGAACGATCTGGACGAAGGCGCGCTGGTCACGATTCTGACAGAGCCCAAGAACGCCCTGGTCAAGCAGTACCAGAAGCTGTTCGACATCGAGGGTGTGAAGCTGACCTTCAGCCCGGATGCCATGCTGGCCATTGCCAAGCGGGCGATCAAGCGCAAGACCGGCGCCCGTGGCCTGCGGTCTATCATGGAAGATATCCTGCTGGATACCATGTTCGAACTTCCCGGAATGCAGGGTGTGCAGGAAGTCGTTGTGAACGAGGAAGTCGTGAACGGCACGGCCAAACCGCTGGTCGTTCATGCCGAAGGCGGCAAGAAGAAACAGGCGGCCAGTGCCTGAGACCTTGGTGACAGCACAATAGCGCAGGGGCGGGCCGGGAATGGCCCGCCCTTTGTCGTTCGTGAACCGCAACTCCCGGCTTGCAGGGCGATGGCGGCGAACGTCATGCTGCGGTGCTGACGGGTTGCCCCACGATGCCGTCCGGCTCTGGTGGCTCGGGATCGGGCTTGCGGTCCTGCACGGTTTGCGGGACTGAGGATCACACAGACAGCGGAGGCTTGCCATGCGCAAACTGATCTCATCCGGTTCCAGCTTTGAGGCGACCATCGGCTACTCCCGCGCGGTGGTGCAGGATGGCTGGGTCTTCGTGGCGGGCACGACCGGCTATGACTATGCCACGATGACATTGCCCGATGACGTCGAGACGCAATGCGCCAATACGCTTGCCAGCATTTCCAAGGCGCTGACCGAGGCGGGTAGCAGTCTGGATCACGTGGTGCGCGTGACCTACATCTTGCCGGATCGACAGGATTTCCCCAAGCTGTGGCCGCAACTGTCGCAGGCCTTTGCCACAGCCCGTCCCGCCGCAACGATGATAGAGGCGCGGCTGATGGAGGATGCGATGAAGATCGAAATTGAAGTGACCGCCCGCGTGGCCTAGATCGGGGGGCCGGTGGCGGCCGACAGTTTCATCGCCGCCTGCCGTGGCAGAATGGGCCGGGCAGGTGGGGCCGGTGCACCGGCGAGTGCGGCGGGAAACAGCAGGCCGATTTCGGCCCGTGCCGCAGCCGGAAGCGCCTGCACCGCCTGGGTGCCAAGATACAGCGACTCGGTTGCGCAGCCGTCGGTGACGATCACCTCGTGCCTGTCAAACAGCAGGTGGATATATGTGCGAGGCGTTGTCGCAGCATCAAGGACGATCCCCGGCCGACCGACCAGATGTTTTGCCGCGACCAGGGTTTCGGTGTGTCGGCCTGTTTGCAGCAGGATCCGATGGTGCTGGGTTACCAGCATGTCCCGCAGCGGGATTCCCTCGCCAAGCGCGCCCGCCGCGATTCGGACCGGGCGCAACCGGGGTTCCACTTGCTGCTCTGCCAGTCCCACGGCGCGCCGCCCGATCCAGCGAATGGGCTGCGGCCCATGATCCCGCGTCAGCACGATATCCCCGCATCGCAGCAAGCCGGCATCCACATCGCCCCGCAACGTCCGGACCCGCGTGTCATGGGTCAGGCAGATCGGCATCGGATTGGGCAGGGCGAATGCGGCACCTGCATCAAGATTGAAGCTGATCAGCAGGCCCGACAAGGGGGGCAGCCCGTCCGGGAAATGCAGATAGATCGCGCCATCGGCCTGAAAGGCCATCATGGGTTTGGCCAGAAGGGGGATCCCCAGCAGTGTGGCGGTCGAGACGCTTCCCGCCCCAAGATAGTCGATGGCGACAGGTGCCGCGCCATTGATCGAGACGGTCGCATCACCATCGTCGGCCTGGGTCAGCCGCCCGTCATCGTCAACGAATGTCGCGCTGTTGGCAGACCCGGCGCTGTTCAGAACGCTGACATCCAGAAGACCGCCGGTCTGTAGCGAGACCAGGCTGCCCGTGAACAGGTAGACATTGCCAATGGTCGAAGTGACGGACATTCATGCCCCCCTTGGTGCTGCTCCCTTGAAATGTCGCAAGGATTTCTGAATGCCCGGTAAATATCGGCCGATATCGGTTGGCGCAGAACTCAGCCGTGCCAGCGCCGCTGTTGCCGCTGGATCTTGCCGCGCCTATGGTTCATAGAGTGCCAAGCAATGCCGGAGGAATCCCGATGAAGTTCCTGCTCAGCTTCCTGACCTGGTGGAACAGCCAGACGCTGAACACCCGCTTCTTCACCTGGCGCAATGGCGTCAAGGTGGGCGAGGATGCCCAGGGCAACGTCTATTATCGCTCGCGCGATGGCAAGAAACGCTGGGTCATCTTCAATGGCGAGATGGAGGCGAGCCGCGTGCCCCCCGATTGGCACGGCTGGCTGCACCACACCTGGGACGAGCCGCCGACCGACAAGCCGCTGGCCCACAAGCCATGGGAAAAGCCGCACCACGAGAACATGACAGGCACCGATGCGGCCTATGTGCCCGCCGGATCGCTGCGCCGCCCGGCCCCGGTCGAGCGTCGCGACTACGAGGCATGGCAGCCGGAATGAGCGGCGAGAATCTGACCGAGGTCGCGGTCGGCGGTGGTGTGCTTGCTGTTGCGGCGGCGTTTCTGATCTATGCGGTTCAGGCAACAGGTCTTGGCCCGCAGGCGGACAGCTATGAATTGCGTGCCGCATTTCGATCTGTCGAGGGTGTGCGGGTTGGCACTGATGTGCGGCTGGGCGGCGTCAAGATCGGGGCAATCACCCGGCTGGATCTCAACCCTCAGACCTTCATGGCCGAGGCGCGCTTTACCATCCGTGACGGGATAGAGCTGCCGGACGACAGCACTGCGCTGATTTCCTCCGAAGGGCTTCTGGGCGGCAACTTCCTGGAGATCATGCCAGGCGGGTCGCCCTTCAACCTGGAGCCGGGGGCAGAGATCGAGGATACGCAAGGGTCTGTCAGTCTGACAGGTCTGTTGATGAAGTTCGTCGGGGGATCTGCCGAGGATGCGCTGAAAGACGGGGCCGGAGCGGCCGAATGATCCGGCTTTCGGTTCTTCTTGTCTGTCTTGCGGTCGGTGCGGCCCAGGCGCAATCCATGCGCGAGGCACCCGGTGCCGAGTTGCGCTGGCTGGACAAGGCGTCGGGTGAAACGGCGGATGTCGAACTGTCGCGCGGACAATCAGCGGCCTGGGGCCGCTTGACGATTCAGCTCGATGGTTGCCGCTACCCGGAGGACAATCCTGCAGGCGAAGCCTATGCGCATCTGACCATTCGCGACAGCCTGGCCCCCGATCCGGTCTATTCCGGTTGGATGGTGGCCTCCAGCCCGGCCTTGTCGGCGCTGGATCATGCGCGCTACGATGTCTGGGTGCTGCGCTGCCTGATGCGATAGGCTGTTGAGCCTGCCCCCTCCGATGCGCTAGGAAGCGGGCCGCAACCCCGTCCCGGAAAGGACCACGCCATGAAGTTCCTCGACCTAGCCAAGGTCTATATCCGATCGGGCGGTGGTGGCGGTGGCTGCGTCTCGTTCCGGCGCGAGAAGTTTGTCGAATTCGGCGGCCCGGACGGTGGCGATGGCGGGAACGGCGGGTCTGTGTATGCCGAAGCCGTCGAAGGGCTGAACACGCTGATCGACTTTCGCTATCAGCAGCATTTCTTTGCCAAGTCGGGGCAGGGCGGCATGGGCAGCCAGCGCACCGGCAAGACGGGCGACGACATCGTGCTGAAAGTGCCGGTCGGCACCGAGATCCTCGAAGAAGACGAGGAAACGATCATCGCCGATCTGACCGAGCCGGGGCAGCGCGTTCTGCTGGCCCAGGGCGGCAACGGCGGCTGGGGTAACCTGCGGTTCAAATCCTCGACCAACCGGGCGCCGGCGCGTGCCAATCCGGGACAGGAAGGGGTCGAGCGCACCATCTGGCTGCGACTGAAGCTGATTGCCGATGCGGGTTTGCTGGGCCTGCCCAATGCCGGAAAATCCACCTTCCTGGCCGCGACGTCGAACGCCCGCCCCAAGATCGCGGACTATCCCTTTACCACCCTGGTGCCAAATCTCGGTGTCGTGGGTGTCGATGGCAAGGAACTGGTGATGGCCGACATCCCCGGCCTGATCGAAGGCGCGTCCGAAGGCCGGGGGCTGGGCGATCAGTTCCTTGGCCATGTGGAACGCTGCGCGGTGCTGCTGCACCTGGTCGATGGCACCTCCTCCACCATCACCAAGGATTACCGCACGATCATCGGCGAGCTTGAGGCCTATGGCGGCAAGTTGGCCGACAAGCCGCGCATCACGGCGCTGAACAAGATCGACGCTCTCGATTCGAAAACGCTGTCCACCCGGCGCCGCGCACTTGAAAAAGCATCGGGCGGCAAGGTGTATGCCATTTCCGGCGCGGCGGGGCTGGGGCTGACAGAGGTGCTGCGCGCGCTGATGGCCGAAATCGAGGCGGATCGTGCACCCTCGGAGCAGGATCAAGGACCATGGCGCCCCTGAGCCCCGATGTTGCCGCCGCTCGGCGGCTGGTGATCAAGATCGGCTCTGCGTTGTTGGTGGACCGTGTCACTGGGTTGCGCGGCGATTGGCTGCGCGGCCTGGCCGAGGATGTGGCCGCCGCCCGCGCGCGCGGTACCGATGTGATCCTTGTTTCCTCTGGTTCCATCGCGCTGGGGCGCCGCGTTCTGGGCCTGCCCGAAGGGGCGCTGCCGCTGGAACAATCGCAGGCAGCGGCCGCCGTCGGCCAGATCCGGCTTGCCCGCGCCTATGAAGAGGTGCTGGTGCCGCATGGGCTCAAGGCCGCGCAGGTGCTGGTGACGCTGGAAGATACCGAGGACCGCCGCCGCTATCTCAATTCCCGTGCGACGCTGGCGACGCTGCTGTCGCTGGGTGTCATCCCGATCGTGAACGAGAATGATACGGTTGCAACCGACGAAATCCGCTTTGGCGACAACGACCGGCTGGCGGCGCAAATCGCCGTGACGGTGGGGGCGGATCAGTTGATCCTCTTGTCCGATGTGGATGGCTTCTACACGGCCAATCCCAAGGAAGATCCCTCCGCGCGCCGTTTCGATGTTGTGGACCATATCACGCCTGCAATCGAGGCAATGGCGGGCGATCCCATCTCTGGCCTGTCGAAGGGCGGCATGAAGACCAAGCTGATGGCGGCGAAAACCGCCGTCGCCGGGGGATGCGCCATGGCCATCATGGAGGGCTCGACCTATCGCCCGCTCATGGCCCTGGCAGCGGGGGCGAACCGCACCTGGTTTGTGGCCGCAGGCGATCCGCAGGCCGCGCGCAAGCGCTGGATCGCGGCCATGAAGCCGCGCGGGACCGTCATGGTCGATCCGGGTGCTGTCACGGCGCTTCAGGCTGGAAAGTCGCTGCTGCCGGCGGGTGTGCGCGCGGTGTCGGGGCAGTTCGGCCGTGGCGAACCCGTTCGCATCGAGGGCCCGGACGGGGCGGAGCTTGGCAAGGGTCTTATCCGCTATACGGCCGAAGAGGCGCGCGCCATCGCGGGCCATCGCTCTGGCGATATTGCGGGGATCCTTGGCTACCCTGGTCGCGCGGCGCTGATCCACCGCGATGACATGGCGCTCTGATCCTCGGCGTCGGGGGGCGCCGCTGTCGCTCTGATCCACATTTCAGGGGCTTGCCCGCGTCGTACGGGCGGGGGCGTGCGCGGGCGGGCTTGTGCCCCCCCGCGTCAACGCTGTCAGCCGCGCTCTGCGGCAACGGCATCCATCGCCGCGCGGGCAATGGCGAACATCTCTGTCACCTGCGCCTCGGTGATGATCAGCGGCGGGCAGAAGCAGATCGCATCGCCGATCCCGCGAATGATCAGCCCTTCGGCCTGCATCCGGTCGGCTACGGCGGTGCCAGCCTGCCCCGGCTTGTCCCAACCCTTGAGTTCCACCGCCCCGATCAGGCCGACACCGCGCGCATGGTCGGCCAGCGGATGGGTGGCCAGATCCTTGATCCCGGCCTGGAACATCTGTGCCAGACGCGCTGCATTGCCAACCAGATCGCGTTCTTCGATGATCTTGACGTTCTCCAACCCCACTGCGGTGGCGACCGGATGGCCCGAGGCCGTGAACCCATGCCCGAACGACCCGATGCGGTGCGATTCATCCGCGATGGGCTGGTAGAAGGCATCGTTGATCACGATGGCCGACAGCGGCAGATACGAGGACGACAGTTGCTTGGACAGCACCAGCACATCGGGCACGATGTCATAGGTTTCGCAGGCGAACATCTTGCCCGTCCGGCCAAAGCCACAGATCACCTCGTCGGCAACCAGCAGGATATCGTGCTTGCGCAGGATCGCCTGCACCCCGGCCCAATAGCCTGCCGGGGGCGGCAGCACGCCGCCTGCGCCCATCACCGGCTCGCCCCACATCGCGGCGATGGTGTCGGCGCCTTCGCGTTCGATCAATGCCTCCAGATCGGCCAGCATCCGGGCGGTGAAGTCGGCCTCGGACTCGCCCTCCTTGCCGAACAGCTCGTAGCTGGGGCAGGAGGTGTGGATCATCCGGTCGAGGGGCAGGTCGAAGCTGGTATGGTTGCGCTCGATCCCGGTGATTGACCCGGCGGCGATGGTCACGCCGTGATAGCCCTTGATCCGGCCGATGATCTTTTTCTTTTCCGGCCGCCCCATGGCGTTCGAGCGGTACCAGACCATCTTGGCGACCAGATCATTCGCTTCGGACCCGGACGAGGTGAAATGCACCTTCGACATCGGGAACGGGATCAGCGACAGCAGCTTTTCTGCCAGATCGACCGAAGGGCCATGGGTCTTGTAGTTGAACTGGTGGTAATAGGGCAGTTTGGACATCTGGTCAAAGGCCGCCTTGGCCAGACGCGGTTCGCCAAAGCCCACCGCCACCGACCACAGCCCGGCAAGCCCCTCGATATACCGCTTGCCGGTGTTGTCGTAGACATAGATGCCTTCGCCGCGTTCGATGACGACCGATCCGGTCTCTTCGTGTTTGCGCATGTCGGCGGCGGCGGGCATCTGATAGCGGATGTCGCGGGCTTCGGTCGAGTTGGGAAGCATGTCCATGGGTCGTCTGCCTTTTCCTGAAGGGATGCCCCTTGCGGGGCACCGGGGCGCCGGTCAGGCGCGGTATGCGGGGAAGCTGTTCGGCGACAGCTCGTCAATGCTGCGGTGCGCCCAGTCCTCGACATGCATATGGTCCCACATGTGCTGGGCCCCCTTTTGCAGGTTTGCGGCAAGCGTCGCCTCGTCATAGCCGGGAATGATGTGGTCGCGCATCACGAAATGTCCGTCGATCATGCTGGATTTCAGGTCATTTGTCTGGGCCGAATAGACAATGTTGCGCACAGGGTCGCGCATCGGCGTCATGAAGGTGCTGGCGATATCCCAGAACAGCAGATCGGCCTTGGCCCCCTTGGCGATCCGGCCAATATCGTCGCGCCCCAGCGCCTTGGCCCCAGCGAGCGTGGCCGAGTTGAAGACATCGGCGGCCGTCGCCACCTCGGTCCGGCGGTCCTGCACCTTGGACATCACGGCGGTCCAGCGCAGCCCCTCGATCATGCTTTGTGGGCAGGTGTCGGTGCCCAG
The DNA here is from genome assembly GCF_900156815.1 of Gemmobacter megaterium. Lineage (GTDB taxonomy): Bacteria > Pseudomonadota > Alphaproteobacteria > Rhodobacterales > Rhodobacteraceae > Wagnerdoeblera > Wagnerdoeblera megaterium. The sequence continues at coordinate 643,112 of NZ_FTOT01000002.1, read as the reverse complement.
GGTCATGTTGATGCCCTTGGCAAGGTATTTCGAATAGCTTTCCATGGCGATGCCGCGGCGGCAATAGACCCAGACGCAATGGGTGACATTGGTGCCGCTGTCCACCAGCAGATCCAGATCTGGCGCATGATAGTTCACCCAACTGGAGCCGCCCGGCATGATCGCATGGCCCATCAGCAGTTCCGGCCCCAGAAACCCGATCCGGTCCAGCCATTCGATGGGCGAACAGCCATGGCGGCGCACCATTTCCTGGAATTCCGGCACCGATTGCGACGTGTGCAGCGCGGTCGGCACCCCCATATCGGCCGCAAGGGCCTTGGTCTTGCGCAACAAATCCTCGGAACAGGTGTCCACCTGCGCAGGGCTGAGGAAACCCTGGATGCGCCCGTTGGCGCGGCCCGAGACATCCTCGATGAACTTCACGGCCTGGGCCAGGCCCGCTGCCCCATCGTCGCCGCGCGGGCGATAGCCGACGGTGCGGCCATCATCGGTGTACCAGGTGGTTGAGGAGTACATCTCGCCGATCCAGGCGCGCAGGCCGGATTTTTCCGCCTGTTCGGCCACATAGGGCCCCATCAGCCCCATCTCGACAATGGTCGTGGTGCCGGTGCGGATCAGTTCGGCCATCGAGAAATCCACCGCTGCCTGCCGCGCCTGATCGGTCAGCGCGCCCTTGCGTGCCGTCAGAAACTCGAACAGCCCCGAGAGGTAGAAGTTACGCGGGCCGCGATCCTCGACAAAGGACTTGTCCAGCGGCGACTCGCTGATATGGGCATGGGTGTTGACGAAGCCGGGCGTCAGAATCTGGTGGCGGGCGTCGATGATCTCGTCTGCCGTGCCCTCAAAGGCCCCGCCACCGACATGGGCGATGCGGTCGTTCTCCACCACGATATGCCCGTCTGTCAGGTGGCGATGGCCCCCGTCCTGATAGGCGATGATGTGGCCGGCGTTGATGACGGTGCGCATGGTGTCCTCCCTTTACACGAGCGCGGCGCGGCGGCGCTGCTCCAGCACCGCCAGCCGTTTTTGCAGAACGTCCGACATCGGCGCGGTGGCCGGGGCGGGGATCGTGGCCGCCTCGTCGGGGAAATGGCAGGCGACCAGCTTGCCGCCGGTCTCGCGCAAGTCGGGCCGGTCGCGCGAACAGACATCGCGCGCAATGGGGCAGCGGGTGTGGAAGGCGCAGCCCGATGGCGGGTTCAGCGCACTGGGCATGTCGCCCTTGACCGCGCGGTCGGGCAGCACGGCGCCGGGCATGGGTTTGGGCGCCGCCGCGACCAGCGCGCGGGTATAGGGATGGCGCGGATCGTGGAACAGCGTTTCGGCATCGCCCATTTCCACGATGCGCCCCAGATACATCACCGCCACCCGGTCGGCGATGTGGCGCACCACGGCAAGGTCATGGCTGATGAACACGTAGGACAGGCCGAACTGGCGTTGCAGATCCTGGAGCAGGTTGACGATCTGCGCCTGAACCGACACATCCAGCGCCGAGACCGGCTCGTCGCAGACAATCAGCCGTGGTTTTGTCGCCAACGCGCGGGCGATGCAGATGCGCTGGCGCTGGCCGCCGGAAAACTCATGCGGATAACGCCCGGCATGGAATTCCGACAGGCCCACGGTTTTCAGCAGCTCCGACACCATGGCATCGGCGTCGGCCCCCGTGGCGACGCCGTGCAGGATGATCGGTTCCAGCAGCGTTTCGCGCACCGTCATGCGAGGGTTGAGCGATCCGAACGGGTCCTGGAACACCATCTGCATCTCGCGCCGGGTGGTGCGCAGTTGTCCCGTCGGCAGGGTGGTGATGTCGCGCCCGTCCAGCAGCACATTGCCCGCCGTCGGTTCCGACAGCCGCAGCAACGCCCGGCCCAGGGTGGATTTTCCGCAGCCGGATTCCCCGACGATGGCCAGCGTTTCCCCTTCCATCAGGCGAAAGCTGACATCAGACACGGCTTGCACCGCGCCGATCTGGCGGTTCAGGATGCCCTTGTGCACCGGATAGTGCTTGGTCAGGTTCACAGCCTCCAGCACGGGCGGTTTCATTGGGCGGCCTCCTCGATGGGTGCATACCAGCAGGCGACGAAATGCGCCGGGGCAATCTCGCGCAGGGGGGGGCGTTCGCCGGTGCAGCGCGCATCCGCCATCGGGCAGCGCGAGGCGAACTTGCAGCCGGGGATCACCATATAGGGCGGGGGCACCGATCCGGGGATCGTCTCCAGCCGGTCGGCGGTGCTGTCGATGCGCGGCACGGCCGCCATCAGGCCGATGGTATAGGGGTGTTGCGGTGCGGCAAACAGCGAGGCGACGGGCGCGCGTTCCACCACATTGCCCGCATACATCACCACCACCTCGTCACAGGTTTCCGCCACCACGCCCAGATCATGGGTGATCAGCACGATGGCCGCGCCGGTCCGTGCCGACAGATCACGCATCAGCGCCAGGATCTGCGCCTGGATGGTCACATCCAGCGCAGTGGTCGGTTCGTCCGCGATCAGCAGTTGCGGGTCGTTCGCCAGCGCAAGGGCAATCATCACGCGCTGCCGCTGTCCGCCCGAAAGCTGGTGCGGGTAATCATCGGCGCGCTTTTCGGGCGAGGGCAGGCCGACCAGCTTCAGCATTTCGATGGCGCGGGCTTGCGCCTTGTCGGTCACGCCATGGGCGCGCAGGGATTCTATGATCTGATCGGCAATGGTATAGACCGGGTTCAGGCTGGTCATCGGTTCCTGAAAGATCATCCCGATCTTGCCGCCGCGCATCTTGCGCATGTCGGGTTCCGACAGCGCCAGCAGGCTTTGGCCCTGGAACAGGATGTCGCCGCCCGCATATTGCGCCACCGGCTGCGCCAGCAGCCGCATGATGGCCAGCGATGTCACGGACTTGCCGCAGCCGGATTCCCCCACGATCCCCAGCGTTGCCCCCTTGCGCACCGAAAAACTGATGCCGTCCACCGCGCGGAACAGACCGGCATCGGTGTTGAAATGGACATGGAGGTCGCGCACCTCGAGAAGCGGTTGGGCATCTGGCATCGGGGGCTCCGGGGCTGGCTGGGGCAGGAGTCAGGGGCCGGGCCCGCGCAGGCGGGACCGGCCATGGTGGGGGCTTATTGCGCGGGCTCGATGCCCAGGCCCTTGTAATAGGCCGCGCCATAGATCGGATGCGCGGTCATCGGCTTCAGCTTGTCGGACTGCACGATGATGATAGGCGCGTGGTACAGCGGCAGCCAGTTCACGGCCTCGTGCACCTTGTAGAGCACCTTGCCAAAGTTTTCGGCCCGTTCTGCATCGCTGAGTGCGGCGGAACCGGCGGCCAGCCAGGCATCGGTTTCCGCGTCCTTCCAGTTGGTGCGGTTCGGGGCAGGGGTGTTGCCCGAGCGGAAATACAGGTTCATCGCGTCGCCGGCCGAGACATAGGGATAGGCCATGGTGAACATGTCGAATTCCTGGGTCGCCAGCTTGCCCCAGCCCACGGTCGGGTCAAAGACGTTCAGTTCAAGGTCGATACCGACCTTCAGCAGTTCGGCCTGCAATGCCTGAATGATGTTGGGCCATACGCCCGACAGGCTGTAGAGCACGGGCTTGAGCTTTACCCCGTCCTTTTCGCGGATCCCGTCAGAGCCAACCGACCAGCCCGCTTCATCCAGCAGCGCCTTGGCCTTGTCGATGTCGTAGTTCTGGATCAGCACCTTTTCGACATCGGCACTCCAGTCCAGTGTATCGGTGGCGATATAGCTGTAGGCGGGCAGCACCTTGCCATAGAACTGGTCCTCGACCAGGGCCACGCGGTCAAAGGCATAGTTCATCGCCTGGCGCACCGCCAGATCGGACACGGTCGGCTTGTCCAGCTTGAAGCCGACGAAATAGGTGTAGCGCGCCGAATCCGACGGGCTGACCACAAACCCCGGCATCGTCTCGAACTGGTCGAGCGAGATATGCGGGGCATAGTTGGTGGCGTCGATCTGGCCGGTCATCAGCGCGGCGGTGATGGTGTTCGCCTCGGGGATGATGCTCCAGGTGATCTTTTCCACCTTGGCCGGGCCGGTGTTTTCATAGATCTCGGGGCCCCAGGTATAGTTGGGGTTGCGCGTCATGGTGAACCGGTCACGCGGCAGCCATTCGCCCCAGCAGAACGGCCCGGTGCCGTTGAAACCCGCCACGCCGAAATCGGGGCCCAGCCTGTCCACCGTTTCCTTGTCGATCACCACCGCAAAGTTCTGGGTGAGCTGATACAGCAGTTCCGAGAACGGCGCCTTCAGCTTGTATTCCAGTGTGGTATCGTCAATGGCGGTGATCGCATCGACCTGACCAGCGCGCCAGGCGACGGGCGATTTCACCTCGGGGTCGATCCAGCGGTTAAAGCTGAAGGCGACATCGGCGGCGGTCATCTTCTTGCCATCGCAGAAGGTGACGTCATCGCGCAGATGGAAGGTGTAGGTCAGGCCGTCTTCGGAAATGTCCCAGCTCTTGGCCAGTCCCGGATGCAGCGTCTTCATGTCGGAGTCGATCGCCACGAGCGTATCGGCGATCATGAACAGCACCTCGGCCGCGGCTGTCGCGGTGGTCTTGTGCGGATCATAGCTGTTGGAATCGATCAGGCGGGCCAGCTTGACCTCTTGCGCCTGAAGGCCGGCGGCCGGAAGCGCGGCGGCAAGTGCCGCGCTCAGCAGCAGGGATGACTTTCTGGAAAACATCGCGTCGGGCTCCTTGTTGGGTGGTCTTGGTTGCAGGTCGCTCGCGGCTCGTTTGGTGGCCGTGTTGAGAAGGGGCGGGCGGCACTGCGCCCGCAGGTTCAGGTTTGCAGGCGCGGGTCCAGCACGTCGCGCAGCGCGTCGCCGGCGATATTGGCTGCCAGCACGATGATCAGGATCAGCACCGAGGGGATCACGGCGATATGTGGCGCGAACAGAAAGAAATCGCGCCCCTGTGCCGCCATCATCCCCAGTTCGGCCACCGGCGGGCGGGCGCCCAGCCCCAGGAACGACAGCGATGCGGCAATCAGGATCAACTGCCCGAACCGCAGGCTGAGAAAGATCAGGATCGAGGAAATCGCATTGCGCAGCAGATAGCGCACGAACAACTGCCTGTCGGGCAGACCAAGGGCGCGGCCCGCCTCGATGAATTCCTGTTTCATGATGCCCATGGCAATGCCGCGGGCAATGCGCGCGCAGTCTGGAATGGTCGAGATGATCAGCGCCAGAACCACCGGCATGATGCCCTGTCCCATCGCAGCTACCAAGGCCAGCCCCAGCAGGATGGCGGGCAGCGACAGCAGCACGTCGGAGACCCGCATGATCCAGGGGTCGAGCCGGCCATAGAACGCCGCCAGCAGCCCGAGGAAAGAGCCGAACATCCCGCCGATCAGGATGCTGGACAACCCGATCAGCAATGTCAGGCGGGTGCCATACAGCAGACGGCTAAGGATGTCGCGCCCTTGCGGATCGGTTCCCAGCAAATGCTCCATCGTTCCGCGCGCGGCCCAGGCGGGAGGCAGCATCACCTTGCGTGAACTGGCATAGGGGTCATAGGGCGCGATCCACGGCGCAAGTGCTGCGGCGGCAAAGATCAGCGCCAACACCACCAGCGCCAGAACGGCGGCGCGGTCGCGCAGCAGGCGGCGCCACCAGGAACGGCGTTGTGGCGGGGTGGTGGTTTGCGCGACGGTTCCGGCAGTTGCATCGGTCATTTCTGCACCCTCGGATCAAGCACGGAATAGAGGATGTCGACGATCAGGTTGATGGCGATGAAGGTCAGCGCCATGACCAGGATGCAGCCCTGCGCGATGGTGAAATCGCTCGACAGGATCGCGCCCACGGCCAGCCGACCGACGCCCGGCCACCCGAAGATGGTCTCTGTCACGACAGCACCGCCCAGCAGATAGCCCGCCTGCAATCCCACCAGCGTGACAACCGGGATCAGCGCATTGCGCAGCGCGTGCCGTATGACCACCGCGCGTTCGGTCAGCCCTTTCGAGCGTGCGGTGCGCACATGATCCAGCTTCAGCACCTCCAGCACGGACGACCGGGTCATGCGCGCCACCGGCCCGATGAACACCATGCCCAGCGACATGGCGGGCAGGGCCAGATGGCGCAGGCCCTCCAGCGTCCAGACCGGGCCGCCGCGCCCCACAAAGGGCAGCCAGCGAAAGGTGATGCCGAAAAGCTGGATCAGCAGCAGGCAGATGAAGAAGACCGGCAGCGATACGCCGGCCACCGACAGCGCCATCACAGCCCGGTCCACCAGCGAGCCACGTTTCATCGCCGCGACGGTGCCCATGGCGATGCCCAGCGGGATGGACCAGATCAGGCAGGCGACCATCAGTTCGATGGTGGGGCCGATGGCAGCGGCTAGTTCCTCTGTTACCGGCTTGTTCGAAATCATCGACCGGCCCAGATCTCCGGCAAGGATGCGTTCGAAATACATCCAGAACTGTACGATCAGCGGCCGGTCCAGTCCCATGGATTTGCGGATCGCCTCGACCACTTCGGGCGGGGCGGTCGGTCCGGCCAACACGATGGCCGGATCGCCGGGCACCATTTGCAGCAGCAAAAAACCGAAGACCATTACGCCCAGCAGAACCGGGATCGACAGGCCGATACGTCGCAGCAGCGTTGCAACCATGGCCTAGCCCCCCGTCATGGTGTCATGCACGACCTTGCCGCCCAGCAGGGTCATCACGCAGCCGGTTTCCAGAATGGCCGCAGGTGGAATGGCGAACAGATCCTGCGAAAAGACGGCGATATCAGCCAGTTGTCCTGGCACCAGGCGTCCCTTTCGGGCCTCGTCATGCGTGGCATAGGCCGAGTCGAGCGTATAGGCGTTCAGCGCTTCGGCCATGGTCAGGCATTGGTCGGCCCCGAGGACAGTGCCCTTGTCGGTGGTGCGCGTGACCATGGCGTACAGCCCGGCAAAGGGGTTCAGCGCCGTGACCGGGCAATCGGTCGAGGCCGAGGGGCGCAGCCCCGCGTCGATCCAGGCCCGCATGGGGTAGGAGGTATCGGCCCGTTCCTTCCCCATCGCCTCGACATACTGGTCGCCGAAGTAATAGATGAAATCGGGTTGCGGGCCGGGGATCACGCCCAGCTCCTGCATGGTGGCGATCTGGTCGGGCGTGACCCAGCCGCAATGTTCGATCCGGTGGCGTCGGTCTGGCGCGGGATTGGCCGCCTGTGCTAGCCGCACGGCGGACAGGAACTGTTCGATCCCGGCATCGCCGATGGCATGGACGGCCAGTTGAAACCCGTTGTCATGCGCGCGCTTGGCCAGCGCGTTGCAATCGTCATCCGACAGGCAGAAGATTCCGCGATCGCTGGTGCCGGGATAGGCGTCCTTCATCGCCGCGGTCTTGCCGCCAAGGCTGCCGTCGATGAAGAATTTGACCGGACCCACGCGCAGCATGTCGCAGCCGCTGCCCGAAGTGTGCCCTTCGGCGATGGCCTGATCCAGGATGTCGCGGTCCTTGTCGCCGATCAGGCACATCGACACGCGCACCGGCAGGCGCCCGCTGTCCTTTGCCGCCTGATAGGCCAGAAATTCGGTCCAGCCATGGCTCATGCCGACTGCGGCATCCATGGTCGAGGTGATCCCATAGGCCAGCATCAGGCGCCCGCCGGCCTCGATGGCATCGACGTAATCGGCCAGCCCCGGTTCGGGTTGCAGATCCAGCACGGGGCGGCGGGCGTTCTCAGCCAGAAGCCCCGTCAATTCGCCGTTCGCCCGCTGGATCGCGCCGCCGTCGGGGTCCGGGGTGTTGTGCCCGATGCCCGCCATGGTCAGCGCAACCGTGTTCGCCACCCCGACATGTCCGCAGGCCCGCGAGATATAGACCGGGTTGTCAGGGGCCACCGCATCCAGTTCGCGCCGGGTGGGGTGGCGGTATTCAGCCAGTTTGGCATGGTCATAGCCGCGCCCGATGATCCATTCACCCGGTTTGCGGGTTTTCGCCGCCTCGGCCACGATGCCCAGCAGACTGTCGATGGTCTGTACCCGGCCGGGGTTCAGATCCAGGTGTTTCAGCCCCAGCCCGAACAGTGACAGATGGGTATGCACGTCATACAGCCCCGGTGTGGCCAGCCGCCCGCCCAGGTCGATCACCTGGGTGTCCGGCCCGGCCAGCGCGGCCATGTCTTCGGCGCTGCCGGTGGCAAGCACCGTATCGCCCGCAATCGCCAGCGCCTCGGCAAAGCCTTCGGTCATGCCGCACCAGATCTTGCCGTTGGTCAGGATCAGATCGGGGTTCATCGGGCGGTCCTATTGGCTGAGGTCATGGCGTGGTCCTGTCTGGCTAAGGTATGGGCGGACCGGCTGGCGCGGAACGACCGCGCAGGCCGGTCCATGGGTCAGGCGGCTTCGGCGCGGTACACCACCTCGCCGCCCAACATCGTCATCAGGCAGCGCGCCTTGAGGATGTCCTTGTGCGGCACCGTGAAGAAATCGGTGTCGAACACCGCGACATCGGCCAGTTGTCCGGGGATCAGGCGGCCCTTGCGCTCTTCGTCATGCACGCCATAGGCGGCCTCGTAGGTGTAGAGGTGCAGCGCTTCGGCCATGGTCAGCGCCTGATCCAGCCCCAGCGGCTTGCCGCTGTCCGACCGCCGGGCGACCAGCGCGTACAGGCAGGGCAGCGGATCGGGCGAAGTGACCGGGCAATCGGTCGAGGCCGAAGGGTGCAGCCCGCTGTCGAGCCAGGTCTTGAACGGGTAACAATGCTGCGGGCGTTCGTCGCCCAGGATGGTGTGGTAGCCTTCGCCGAAGAAGTACAGGAAGCTGGGCTGCCCGGCCGGGATCACGCCCATCTCGATCATGCGGGGCAGATCCTCGGGCTTGTGCCAGCCGCAATGTTCGATGCGATGGCGGCGGTCCGGGGCGGGACTGGCGGCATAGGCCTTTTCATAGGCGTTCAGCACCATGTCGATGGCGGCATCCCCGATGGCATGGGGGGCCAGTTGATAGCCGCGTTCATGCGCGATCATGGTCAGCGCGTCGGTCTGTTCCTGTGTCAGGCACTGGACGCCAAAGTTCGTCGGGTCGTTCTCATAGGCTTTCGACATCCAGGCGGTGCCCGCCCCGGCAGAGCCATCGGTGAAATATTTCACCGGCCCGATGCGGAAGATGTCATCGCCCACGCCTGTTACCAGACCCTTCTGATAGGCATAGTCCAGCACGTTGCGTTCCAGATCGCCCATCAACGTGCCTGCGACGCGGACGGGAATCCGGTTGGCCTTGCGCGCGGTCAGATAGGCATCCAGCTCGACGGTGCCGACCTGTAGGCCGATGGCGGCCTCCATGCAGGAGGTAATGCCGTAGGACAGCAGGCTTTTGCCACCACGTTCGATGGCATCGACCAGTTCTTCCTCGGACAAGGGCGGCAGGATGGCCATCACCGGCGCGCGGGCGTTTTCGTACAGAACGCCGGTCAGATCGCCTGCCACGCGCTCGATCTTGCCGCCGAACGGGTCGGGGGTGTTGTGACCGATGTCGGCGGCGCGCAGGGTGACGGTATTGGCCACCGCCGAATGGCCGCAGGTGCGCGACAGATAGACCGGATTGTCCGGCGATACCGCATCCAGTTCGTGCCGGGTGGGAAAGCGGCGTTCATCCAGCTTGTCATGGTCAAAGCCGCGCCCCAGGATCCACTGGCCGGGTTTGGCGTTCTTCACCGCCTCGGCCACCCGGTCCACAAAGGCCTGAACGCTGGTGATGCCTGCCTCTGGCCGCATGTCGAGTTCGACAAGGCTTTTGCCATACATGTGCAGATGCAGGTGGGCATCGTTCAGCCCTGGCACGGCCAGACGGCCTTCAAGGTCGATCACATCCGTATCGGGGCCTGCCAGCGCCGCGATGTCGTCTGCCGTGCCGGTGGCCAGAACCTTGTCGCCGGAAATGGCCAACGCCTCGGCAAAGCCTTCGGCAAGGCCGCACCAGATTTTACCGTTGGTCAGAATGCGGGTCGGGGCGGTCATGGGCAGTCTCCTTGGGTGCGGGGCGGGGCCCTGCGGGTTTCAGTAGCCAGCCGCGCGGCTGACCGCGCCCGGTGGCTGGCGGCCAGCCTTGAGGGCGGCATAATTCTCGGCAATCTGCCGCAGGATTTCAGGGCGGCTGGTGTCAGAGGCACGATGCGGCGTGATCAGGATTGCTGGATGATCCCAGAAGGGATGGTCCGGTGGGGGCGGTTCGGTGCGGAACACATCCACGCTGGCCCCGCCCAGATGGCCCGCGGACAGCGCGGCCAGCAGATCTGCCTCGACCAGATGTTCCCCGCGCCCGATCTGTACCAGAACCGCACCTTGCGGCATCCGGGCGAACAGCGCGGCGTTCAGCACGTCGCGGGTGCTGTCTGTCAGCGGCAGCACGTTGATCAGGATGTCCGATTGCGCGGCCACCGTCTGAATCGCTTCGTGCCCCGTAATCACCGTGATCCCATCGGGGGGATGCGCGCCGCCCTGCGACTGGCGCGCGGCGGTGACGGCAAACCCCATGGCGGCGATCGCCCGCGCGCAGGATTGGCCCATCAGGCCATAGCCCAGGATGCCCACCCGCACCTGCCCAGGGGGCGGGGCCTGAAAGCTGCGCTCCCACAGGCGTTTGGGCTGGTTGGCCACATAGGTGCCCATCCGCCGATGATGCCAGACCACATGCCATGCCGCGAAACCGGCCATCATGTCGGCCTGTGCCTGATCGCGGATGCGTGTCACGGCGACATGCGGGGGCAACGACGGGCAGGTCAGGATGCGGTCCACCCCTGCGGCGATGGACGATACCATCCGCAGGTTGGGATAGCGGGCAAAGGCGTCGGGTTCGGGCGCCCAACTGATGGCGACCTCGATCTGCGACGGATCCGTCACCTGATCGGGGCCGATGACCCGAACGGTCGGCGTATTGGCGGCGGCAAACAGCTCTGGCAGGTCGAACACCCGCGACAGTGCGACGATATTCAGCACCTCGGGGGGCTGTCCCTGGGTCATCGGGCGAGCTTTTGCCAGCGGGCCGCACGGCCACCCCACCAGCCGGTGGGGGGCAGGGCCGTCCGCATCGCGTTCGGTGCCGGTATCGTCATCGTTTTTCCCTGTCCGCGAATCGCCTTGGTTGTGCGACCGTCGATCTTGTTGGCCCAAGGTTGGAAAATTCGCGTCGACTTTTCAAGTGTCGACAATCGACATATTGTATGTCTAGATGGCACATTGCTTGCGGCAGGACGCGACGCTCAAGGAACGGGCAGCCTGTGCGCCGATCATCTGCATGAAAGGGGCGGCGTTGCCCGGCGGACCCGTAATGGAACCCATGTTCAAGGCATTGCAGCAAGCCGACCTGCCCAGCCGGATCGCCGACCAGGTCTTGCGCGCCATAGGTGACGGGCTGTTGCGCCCTGGCGAGCGTGTGACAGAGGCGCGTCTTGCCGAACAGCTCGGAACATCCCGTGCCCCGGTGCGCGAGGCGTTGCGGCTGCTGGAAAGCCAGGGGCTGATCGTTTCGCACCCCCGGCGCGGGTTCTTTGTCAAACTCTATGACGCCGACGAACTGGCGGAGATCTACGATCTGCGCGAATGCCTGGAGCTGCATAATGCGCAGGCGCTGGTCGAGCGGATGACCCCTGCCGATCTGGCGCGACTGGAGGCGCAGGTCGATCTGCTGAAAAAGCTGGGCGCCGAAGGGCGGATGCAGGAACAGGTGGCAGAGGACTACGCCTTTCACCGCATGATGTGCGAGATCGGGGGCAATTCGCGGATCCTGAAACTGTTCGACCAGATTGCCACCGAACTTCGGTCAGGCATTGCGCTGGTGGGCCGCGTGTATGACGATCCGGTAGAGATTGCGCGCCAGCATGAGCCGTTGATCGAGGCATTGCGCCTGCGCGATGCCGCGCGCATCCGTGACGAGTTGCAGGACCATCTGCGCGATGCCGCGTTTCACGCCACGGCGCTGTATCGCCAGTGGCCGGCTGCCGACGGCGCACCGGACCATCTGCGCGGCAAGTAACGTCGCATCCGCCACCTGACATGGATCAAGGCGCGCGCTGCCCCGTTCGGTATGGGACAGGGCAGGAGGACGCGCCGTGGACGTTTTGCTTGACCTGTTGCCTGAACCGGAACTTGCCGCGCTGTTCGGCCTGATGGTCGGCGCCGTCTTTGGGTTTTCGGCCGAACGGTCGTCGTTCTGCCTGCGCGCTGCGACGGTAGAGTTTGCGCGGGGCCGGATGGGGCCGAAAGTGGCGGTCTGGTTGCTGACCTTTTCGACGGCGGTGATCTGGGTGCAGGGCGCGCAGGCGTTGGGCCTGTTCCGGGGGCAGGATGCGCGGGTGATGGCCGTGGCGGGCAGTTGGTCCGGTGCGATCATCGGCGGGCTGATGTTCGGCGCGGGGATGGTGCTGGCGCGGGGCTGTTCGGGCCGTCTGCTGGTGCTGGCCGCGACGGGAAACCTGCGTTCTGTCGTCTCGGGCCTGATCTTTGCCGTGGTGGCGCAGATGGCGCTGCATGGCTGGCTGGCGCCCGTGCGGCAATGGCTGGCCGGGATATGGGTGACGCCAGGCGGGCAGAACCTGCACCTTCTGGCCATGCTGGGATTGCCCGAGGGGGCGGGTCTTGCCCTTGGGTTCCTGCTGGCGGCGCTGGCGCTGTGGCTGGCTGTGCGCAATGCGATCGGCTGGCGCGTTCTGGTGTTCGGCTCGGGCGTCGGCTTTGCGGTTGCCCTTGGCTGGGTGCTGACATGGAGCCTGGCGCAGGTGGCGTTTGATCCGGTCAGCGTGACCTCTGCGACCTTCTCGGGGCCATCGGCCAATACGCTGATGTTTTTCCTGACCGATAGCCCCGCATTGGACTTCGATATCGGGCTGGTGCCGGGTGTGGCCCTTGGCGCGCTGGTTTCGGGCGCGCTGAAGCGCAGCCTGAGGTTCCAGGGCTTTGACGGCGAGAGCCAGATGCGCCGGTCAATGTTCGGGGCTGCGCTGATGGGCTTTGGCGCCATGCTCGCCGGTGGCTGCGCCATCGGGGCAGGGGTGACGGGCGGGTCGGTTTTTGCCGCCACCGCCTGGCTTGCCTTGCTGTCGATGTGGGTGGGCGCCATGCTCACCGACCTGATGGTCGATCAGTCGGGGGCGCGGGCCGCCGCGTGACGAGGCCCGCTATTCGAACTCCATCTCGGCAAAGACCACTCCGGCATTGCGGGTTGCCAGTTCCTCGAACGTGTCGAGATGCGACCAGCGCGACTGATCGACATAGTAGGCCCCGGCCAGATCACCGCCGTCTTCGATATGCGCCCCGATCTTTGCCCGCAGATCCAGCAGGTAATCGCGGGTGTATCGCTGCACCTGGGCAAGGTTGGTCGGATGGCCATGGCCGGGGATCACATAGGTCGGCGCCAGCGGCACCAGCGCGCTGTCCCAAGTTTCTATCCAGCAGGCCGTGCAGGTGCCTTCGAAAATCGGGGGCATCCGTTCGTGAAAGGCAATATCCCCGGCGATCATCAGCGACCAGTCCGGGATCCAGACCTGTGTGTCGCCGGGGCTGTGGGCGGGGCCAAGGTGCAGCACCTCGATGGTGACATCCCCCATGGTGATGACACGGCGGTCGGAAAAGGTCTCGCTAGGCGGTGTGATCACGGTGCCTTCGGCATTCTCGCGGGCATAGCGTTGCAGCGCAGCCAGATCCTGCGCCGCGCCATCGGCGAATTCCTCTGCCGCCTCGTCATGCGCCAGAATCGGCACGCCTTGCGCGGCCCAATAGCCGTTGCCCAGCATGGCATGGCCCTGGCCATTCTCGACAATCACCAGCCGGACCGGCTGGTCCGTGACAGTCTTGATCTCGGTGTGCAGCGCCTCGGCCAGTTTCCAGGACGCGCCGGAATTCACCACCACCACACCATCGCCGGTGACGATGAACGACAGATTGTTGTTGTGACCCGCGTTCTCATAGGTCGGGGGCGCCGTGGCGCCGATGGCGGAAAAGACGTGGGGAATGACCTCGACGGGTTTGGAATACAGAACCGATTGCGGGTACTGGTCGGGAATATCTTCAGAGGCCAGGACAGGGGCAGCGGTCAGCAGCAAGAGGGCAAGGGCGCGCATGGTTCAGACCTCGACAAAGCGATAGGCGGCACCGTCACGTTCCACGCGACCCAGGCCACCGCCGGGCAGGTGAAAGCCGACGATCAGATCGCCACGTTCGGCCAGCCGGTCCATCAGTGCCACGCGGGTGGCAGCACCAAGTTCGGGATCCTGATCCGAGCCCGAGGGCCGGTCGGGCTGGTCAAAGGCGATGTGGTGATTGCCGATGGCATCGCCGATCACCACCACAGTGCCGTCGGGGCCGCTGATGTCAAAGCTCATGTGGCCCGGCGTATGGCCCGGCGTCAGGCGGGCGATCAGGCCGGGCAGCACCTCGTCGCCATCGGCCAGCGTCGTGATGCGATCTGCGATGGCCTCCAGCCGCCGGGCGGCACCAACGGCAAAGGTCTTGCGGTCTTCGCGGATCGTCTCCACCGTTGCGGGATCGGTCCAGTAGGCAAGTTCATCGGCGCCGATCAGATAGGCGGCGTCGGGGAATATGGGGTCGTCGAACTCATCCAGCAGGCCCCACAGATGATCGGGATGGGCATGGGTGAACACGACATGGGTGATCTCGTCCGGGCTCAGCCCCAGCGCGTCCAGCGCATCGGCCAGCTTGCCTGCACTTGGCATGAAATCCGGCCCCGCGCCGACGTCGAACAGCACGGTATGGGTGCCGTCGCGCAGCAAGGTCAGGTTGCAGGGCGGGGTCAGTTGATCCGCAGACAGCCCATGGCGGGCCACCAGCGCAGCGATTTCTTCGGGCGACATGTCGCCAAAGGCAAAATTGCCCGGCAGCACCAGATTGCCATCGGACAGCGTGTCGATGCGCAGGCCGCCCATGTCCAGCGAAGTTCCCGCCCATAGACGGCGGGGGGCGATCGGCATGGTCAGCGCGGCAGCGCCCAGCAGGATGTGGCGGCGGGTCAGCATGGTGTACCTTTGTCTTGTGGCGGCCCCCGCAACAGGGGCCGCCTGTCCCGAAAGTTGAAAGGATCAGCCGAACATGTCGGCGGTGATCCCGGCATACCAGCCCAGGCTTTCCTCATAGGTTGCCTTGCGCAGGGCCGCATCCTCGCCAGTCTGGCTGATGAAGCTTTCGACGCTGGCAATCTTTTCCGGGGTCGGTTCATAGGCCGCGCCGACCTTGACGCCATCATCGGCGGCGATCAGCGACCAGCAGGTGTTGGAGTATTTGGCCGGGAACACGCGGCTGCCCAGCAGGTCGCCGCGAATGGCCATGGCGGCGATCTTGGCCTGGCTGTTGGCCGAGAATCCGGACTTCGGCATGTCGCCCTGCGCGCTGGAATCGCCCAGAACCCAGATATTCTCGTCCATCTTCGACCGCATGTTGGCCGGGTCCACCGGCGCCCATCCGCTGTCCGCCGTGACGCCCGCCAAGGCGGCAATCTGGCCTGCGACCTGGCCGGGGATGACGTTGCAGACGTCAACCTTGGTGACTTCGCCGTCGATCAGCACTTCCATGCTGCCGGGGCGCACCTCGATCTCGTTTCCACCCATGTCGGGGCCGACCCATTCGACCATCCCGCTGTAATGCCGCCCCCAGCCTTCTTCGAACAGCGCCTTCTTGGAGAAATTCTCCTTGGGGTCTGCGATCAGGATCTTGGCGGTGGGGTTGTTCTGCTTGAGATACCAAGCAACCATGCTGATCCGCTCGTAGGGTCCGGGCGGGCAGCGGTAGGGGTTGGGCGGGGCGATCATGGCAAAGGTGCCGCCCTGGGGCATGGCCTCGATCTGGGCCTTGAGCAGTTGCGTCTGCGGACCGGCCTTGTAGGCATGAGGCATCACCTCGGCATCGGCGACGGACCAGCCGGCGACCGAGCCTTCCCTGAAGTCGATGCCCGGCGACAGAACCAGCCGGTCGTAGGGCACTGTCTGCCCACCTGCCAGCGTGACGGTCTTGGCGGCGCGGTCCACGCCGGTGGCAAGATCGTTGATGACAGTCACGCCGCCTGCGGCAATCTTGTCATATCCGTGTTGGAGATCCTCGAAGTTGTAGAATCCTCCGATATAGAGGTTCGAGAAAAAGCAGGTGGTATAGATCGGATTTGCCTCGATCAGCGTCACATCCAGCGCGCCCTGGCTGTCCTTGGCCAGATAGCGCGCTGCGGTGGCACCACCGGCGCCGCCGCCGATGACGACGACACGGGGCTTGGCCTGGCCAAGCACCATCGGGGCCGACAGAATGGCGCTGCCAGCGGCCATGGTGCCCAGAAACAGGCGTCTGTTCATTGTCATGTGCATCCTCCCACGGTTGGATCGGGTAGAAACCAGTTTCCCTGTTCCCGATTCCATTGTAAACTATTGAAAAAGCGCACAAAAAGCGCGATTCTTCCTTGTATTGAGACCTTGGTGGAACGTTGTTCTCCGGCATCCTCCCATGCCGGATCGCCCCCCAGGTCTAGTCGAGCGTGGCAAACCAGGCTGCCAGCGCCGCAATCTCGTCGTTTGACAGCCGCCCGGCCATCATCTGCATGACAGGATGGGGGCGCAGCTTTTGCTTGTAGGCGTGCATCGCAACCACGAAGTCTTCTTCCGGCCAGCCATTGATCGCTGGAATCCCTTGGTCCGAGCCATCCGCCCTGTGGCAGGTGCTGCATTCGGCGGCGAGGTATTCGCCGTAATCCGCATCCCCCTTCAGCGCGAGGATGGCAGGCGACAGGTCAGGATTGGTCTTGAGGGCGGTCGGCTCCGCTTCGGGGATGTTCTGCGGCTTGTCGGACCATTCGCGCAGATAGGCCAGCAGCGCGCCGCGGGCCTCGGCATCTGCCATGCCGCGATAGTTCATCCGGGTTCCCGACACCAGCGCCTTGGGATTTTCAACATAGGCGTGCAGGGTGTCCAGTGTCCATGTCAGGCCATCGGCGCCCATTCGCGCCATGGGCTTGGAGTATTTGAAATCCTCCAGCGCGCCCGCCCGGCGGCCGAAAATCCCGTTCAGACGCGGACCGACGCGGTTCACCGCATCGGGGCCGATCTGGTGGCAGGCGGAACACTGGCGTTTGTACAGCGTGGCCCCGCGTTCGGCGTCACCTATGACGTCCGCCGCCACGGGGCCCGACCCCATGGCGACGATCAGAAGCGCAAGAGAGAGCACGCGCCTCATGGCGATCAGTCGTTGAACGTGGACAGATAGGCGATGACTGCCGCGCGTTCGTCCTGCTTCTTGAGCCCTGCGAACGACATTCTGGTTCCCTTCATGAAGCCCTTTGGATTGGCCAGGAATGCATCCAGCGACGCTTCATCCCAGACCAGACCGGAGTCTGCCATGGTCAGCAGCGGTTTGGAATATTTGAAACCGTCGATCTGCCCGGCCGGATGGCCAACGATGTTGTTCAGCAAGGGGCCGGTGCCGTTTCGCGCCTTGTCGCCGACCTTGTGGCACGCAGCGCATTTCTTGAACACCTTCTCGCCTTCGGCAATCAGGGCCGGGTCCACGGCGGCGACCACCTCGGCTGCGGGCTCGGGCTCGGCTTCGGTCGCGGCGGCGGCTTCGGTTGCCGCCTCCGGCTCCGTGGCGGCAGAAACCGCTGCGGCGTGCAGGTCGGGCAGGGTGCCCGCAGGTTTGCCGTCCGGATCCCTTGGCGTGACATTCAGTTCGACCGCGCGCTTGGTGACGCTCACCGAGGGCAGGCAGTCGGTCATGCAGGGCGCTTGCGAGAACAGCGGATATTCGGTTTCCGGCCGGTCATCGGCATAGAACCCATCCGCGTTCGGCAGCACAACTTCGGTGAAATTCGTGTCGGACAGGACGAAATCATCATCCACCAGACCGTTGGAATACAGCAGGAAGGCGGTGATGGCATAGGTGTCGTCCACCGATAGCGTCTGCGCCGCGCCAAATGGCATCGAGCGGTGGATATAGTCATAGACGGTGGACAGATAGGGCCAGTAGCTGCCGATGGTCTTGACCGGGCGCGGGTCGGTCAGCGTGCCGTCACCACCGGCCAGAACGGGCCAACTGTCCAGCCCTTCGGCGAAATCGCCGTGGCACGAGGCGCAATGCTCTCCGAACACCGACTCGCCGGTTTCCACATCGCCGGATCCGGGGCGCAGGCCCTGACCATCGGGCAGGACGGCAACGTCCCAGGCGGAAACTTCCTCGGGCAGCGCGACGCGACCCAGGCCAAGCGATTGCGCCAGCGCCGGACCGGCCAGGACCGAAACCGCCAGCGCCGAGCCCAGAAACAGCTTAAGCGACTTCGACATTCTCGACCTCCCCGTCGGCCTTGACCCACCAGGTCTGGATCCCGTTGTTGTGATAGACGTTGTTGCGGCCACGGATCTCACGCAGCGCATCCTTGGTCGGCTGGACATAGCCCGTCTCGTCGATGGCGCGCGATTGCAGCAGCATCTCGGATCCGTCCCAGTCGATATCCAGGTGGAACCGGGTCAGCGCCTTGGATTTCGCGTCCCCCGTGATGCGTGCCTCGGTCCAGTTCTTGCCACCGTCCAGCGATACATCCACCCGTGTGACGCGCCCGTTGCCGGACCATGCGAGGCCCGTGATCACAAGCGGGCCCTTGCCATGGCGGATTGGCACCTGCGGGCTGGGTGCCGTGATCACGGATTTCGCATCCATCACCCAGGTCCATTTCCGGGCGCGGCCATCGGGCATCAGATCGGTGTATTTCGAGGTTTCCTCGCGGCTTTCGACCGCCTGGTCATAGACGCCCAGACGGCGGACCCATTTTACCCACATGTTGCCTTCCCAGCCGGGAACGACCAGACGGGCAGGGTAGCCATGTTCTTTCCGCAGTGCCTCGCCATTGGCATAAAAGGCGAGCATCACGTCATCCAGCGCCTTTTCCATCGGGATAGAGCGGCCATTGGACGAGGCATCGGCCCCTTCGGCGTAAAGCCATTTGCCCTCGGGCTTGACCCCGGCTTCGTCCAGCAATGCCCGCAGCGGCACGCCGACATATTCCATGTTGTGGATCATGCCTTGGGTGAACTGGCAGCCTTCCAACTGGGCGCCGCCCCATTCCATCCCGCCATTCGCCGCGCATTCGCAAAAGGCCGTGACGGTGGCGCGGGGGAAACGCAGCAGATCCTCGAAGGTGAATACCAAAGGCCGTTCGACCAGGCCGTTGATCATCAGGCGGTAGTCCGCCTTGGACAGCTCGATCGCGCCCGAATGGTGACGCTCGAAGGCGCAGCCTTGCGGGGTGATCGTGCCTTCCAGCGCGTGGATCGGCGTGAAGTTGATGGAGCTGACAGGGCTTTCCGTCAGCCATTCCACATTGCGCCGCACCACATGCTGTTCAAAGCGGATGGGCATGCCATAGGGCACGGCATCCACCGGGTCGCCGAATTCGGTTGCCCAGGGCTGAACTTCGGTAATCAGCGGATCGGCGCCTTCGGCGCGGGCTGCGATGGTGCCGGCCACCAGCCCCGCGCCTGCCAGCGCGGTCTGGCGCAGGAAGCCGCGGCGCGAGGTGCCGGTTTCGGGTTCGTCATTATTCATGGGCGAACACTCCTTGGTCGTGTCAGATGCCGGTCACGGTGACCGAGGTGTTGGGTTCAAGACGGACGGTGCCGATCTTCTTGATGTGGGATTCGATGACATCCCAGATCTGCGGCCCTTCGGTGCCTTCGTTGACCGAGGCCCAGCCGGCGACCGTATAGGACTTGGCCGCGTCGATCGCCTCGCCAGTGTCGACCAGTGCCATTGCGCTGATCCGCTCGCCAATGGGTTTGGACACGTCGATGGCATAGGCCAGCCCGCCCACGCGCACCATGTCGCCGCCCTGCTGGTAATAGGGGTCGGTGTTGAAGATGTTGTCGGCCACGTCTTCCAGAATGGTCTTCAGCATCTCGCCCGTCATTTCGGTGCGGTAGCATTTGCCATAGGTCATGCTGGTGACGTTGTGGATATCCTCGCGGGTGATCGCATCGCCTGGCAGCAGGGTGGTGCCCCAGCGCACGCCGGGCGACATGGCGATCTGGGCGTCGCGCTCGGACCGGATCGCATCGCAGATCAGGTCATCCCAGGTGCCGTTGAAATTGCCGCGCCGATAGAGCAGGCTTTCGGTGGTGCCGATCTTTTCCTCAAGCTGCGCCTTGAACGGTTCGCGTTCGGCGTCGATCAGCGCGGCCATCTCGGCATCGGGCGTGATCACATCCGAGAAGATCGGGATCAGCTTGTGCCGGAAGCCCATCATGCGGCCATCGCGCACATCCAGATCGACGCGGGACACGAACTTGCCGTTCGATCCGCTGGCGATCAGGATGGTGTCGCCCACCAGAACGGGCTCTGGCACCGCGTCATGGGTATGGCCGGTCAGGATGACGTCGATGCCCTTGACGCGCCCGGCCATTTTCTTGTCGACGTCAAAGCCGTTGTGCGACAGGCAGACCACCAGATCGGCGCCTTCGGCGCGCACCTCATCCACCAATTTCTGCATATTCTCTTCGCGGATGCCGAAGGAAAATTCGGGGAACATCCAGCGCGGGTTGGCAATCGGCATATAGGGGAAGGCCTGGCCGATCACGGCGATGCGTACACCGCCCCGTTCAAAGATCTTGTAGGGCTCGAAGGCCGGTTCGTCCCATTCGGCATCAAAGATATTGGCGCCAAGGAAGGGGAAGGGCAGCCCTTCGACGATTTCCTGCACCCGTTCGGTGCCAAAGGTCCATTCCCAATGGCTGGTCATCGCTTCGGTGCCAAGGGCATTCATCACGTTGACCATGTCCTGCCCCTTGGTCAGAAGCGAGGTCATCGAGCCGTGCCAGGTGTCGCCGCCATCCAGCAGCAGCGCCTCTGGGCGTGCCGCGCGGATGGATTTCACCACGGTCGCCACGCGATCCATGCCGCCCATCTTGCCGTAGGTGCGGGCCAGCGACTCGAAATCGGTGTAGGTCAGGGCGTAGGCATCGGCCGATCCGGGGGCGATGCCGAACATCTGCTGGAACTCGGTCCCGGTGACATGCGGCACCTGCCCCTTGGCCGCGCCGACGCCTAGATTGATCTCTGGTTCGCGGAACCAGATCGGCTTGAGCTGGGCGTGGATGTCGGTGATATGGATCAGGGTCACATTGCCGAAATCGTCGAATTGCAGCAACTGGTCCTGGGTCAGCATTTGCTGCGCCGCCAGCCGCGACCAGTTGCCAAAGCCCGACGCGCCATAGATGGCTGTGGTGGCCATGGCGGCCTGAAAAAACTCGCGGCGGGTGATCATCCCCGGACACTCCTGTAATCGTTGGACAACACAAAACCGTTGCGCCAAAGCGCATCAGGCGGTTGCCCCATGACGGTCTGTTTTGGTCTGTTGCAGGGGGCCGCCGGGCGAACCGGCGGCCCCAAATCTTAGTGCCGGACCGAAACGCCCTCGACGCTCAGACCCGCGCCGCGCGAGGCGACGTAAAGTTCCAGCGCCTTGAACTCGTCGGATCCGGCCTTGAAGGTTTCGGCACGGGTATCGCGCACGCAGCCGACGAACCGCTGCTGCACCGTGACCATGCCTGCATCTTTCAGCCGGTAGGTCGGAAAGCCGTTGATCTGCCCCTGGCTCAGGTGGTCGGCACGGATCATGTTGCCGTAATTGTCCTCGTGGCAATTCGCGCAGGACATTTCAAGCTGACCATACCGGGTGTAGTAGATCTCTTTGCCCTTTTCCCAGAACGGGGCGGCAGGCCCGTCGATCGCAACCTTGACCGGCATCCCGCGCGATTGCAGCGAGATGACCGAGAGCATGTCTTTCATGTTGGCCGAGGTCATGCCCCACGGCTCCAGGCCCATACGCTCGGTGACGCAGTTGTTGACGTAGTCCTCCATGATCATCAGCTTGCCGGTCTTGGCATCGACTCGGGGCATCTCGGCCCGCAGACCAGCCATCGACTCGGGGCCCTGGTGGCAGCCGGCGCAGCTTTCGCCGTTCTTGCCCATCGCGGCATTCCATTTGTCGATCCCGCGATCCACGAACACCATGGCGGGGTTGTCAAAATCGTCCCGCTCCATGTCCCTGGTCGCATCGTCGCGGAACAGCCAGCCCGAATAGATCTCGGTCAAGGCGCCATCCAGATACGGCGGGGCATCGGTTTTGGTCACGATCTCGACGGCACCGTCTTCGGTTTCGATGACCAGTTCATCCTCTGCCGGGCCAGCGAAGGCCGCGCCCGATATGGCAAGGCCAAGGGCCGTTGCGGCCAGTGTTCTTGTAGTCTTGGTAAAGCGCCCCATGGCGTCTCCTCCCTGGACGGATGCGGGCTTTACGCGATTTCGATCGGCTTCACGTCTTCGTAGACGGAGCCGTCGTCATCATACCACGTGAATTTGAAATCGCCTGCGGCCTCGACCTTGGCGTCGAATTCGAAATAGGGGTTGGTCGAGACGGCCGGGTCGATGGCCACATCCACCACGTTCACCCCGTTCAGATCGCAGGTGAAGCGGTTGATGATGGACCGCGGGATCAGATTGCCGTCCGAGCCCTTGCGCTGGCCGGATTCCATATTGTGCGAGATCAGCGCCTTGATGGTGACAACCTCGCCCGCTTTGGCCGACTTCGGAACCTTCACGCGGGGCTTTGCATCTTTTGCCATGTCGTTTCTCCTGTTCCTGAACTCAGCCGCCGCAGCCGCCGATGGTCACCTTGACGGTGGTCTGTGCCTTGATCACCGACCCATCCGCCATTTTCGCCAGGGCGATCACGTCCTGGGTCGAGGCAAGGCGGATACGGGTCGCAGCCCGCTGGGCACCAGCCGCCGGACCAAAGGTAAAGGTGGCGACGGCCGGTTCGGGGTTGCCAGCGGCCATCAGCATGATGGCGACGGCGCCGGGTGCATTCACCTCGATCGGAACCGTGTTGCCGTTTTCCGCGATTTCGGGGGCGGTCAGCGTCAGCCCGCCTTCGCCGATGCTGGCAGAGCCGGCAAAAGCGGTGGTCAGTTCCTCGACCGTTTTCGCAAGGGCGGCAGAGCCCGGCAGCATTGCGGCCGCCAGACCGCCAAAGCCGACCCAGAGCGCATCGCGTCGTGAAAGTTTCATCGGTTTCTCCTTCGTGTTGGGCGGCCCGGCGCGAAGCGGGCGTCAGTCCTTCAGGGTCAAGAGGAAGGCGACGACATCCTCGATCTGCTGGGCTTTGAGAATGGGCGGCAGTGGTTCCGTGCCTGCCTTGCCGGTATAGGCGTCACCAGGGCGAACGAAGCCTTCGCCCTTGAAGAAGGCGGGCATGAAGGTTCCGTCGAATGTCATCTTGGCATTCGCAACCAGGCCGCGCAGTTGGCCTTCGGTCCAACGGTCGGCCGCGCCGTCCAGCGGCGGGCCGATGTCGCCCGGAAACTCGACGTCCGGCAGGGCGCCGATCTGGTGGCAGGCCACGCAATTGCCAAGGGCTGCGGTCGTCATGACCTTGACCCCATTCGCGGCATCGCCCGGAACGCCGGTCAGCGATGCCTCGATCGCGCCGTCCACGAAGACGGCGTCCTTCGGCCCGGTCTCGGAAATGGCAGGTGTCGCAATGGCCAATGCCAGTGCCGACACGTACCATAGATGGCTGTTCATGCTGTCCTCCCTGTCCTCTCCCGGTATCCATGATAGTGCCAAAACGTCGCAGGTGACAACATGGATATATGTATTTTTGAATATTCCTATGTCTTGGGTGCGTCAAGATGGCGCGTCAATCCGTTCCGCCAAGGGTGCGGGCGACAAACTTTTGAAAATGTTCGCCGTTTTCATAGCCGTGATCCCTGACCCAGGACAGGAGCGCCTTGGTGGTGCCTTTGCCGAAGGCTCCGGGCATCATGGCGACAGCGGCGGTGCCGGTATGCGCGTCGTCTGCCACCTGTTCGGGCAGAAAGATCAGCGTTGGCGTGAACATGACCCCCCAACGCACCGCCATATCCTTTTCTGCCAGGGTGGTGCCGTCAAAGTCGGTGATCTCGACATCGCCGAACAGGTTCATCTGCACGACGAAATAGGTGTCTCTAATCAATGCGTCGATCTCGGGATCGGCGAATACCTCTTCGTGCATCTTCTTGCAGTAGATGCAGCCGCGCTGTTCCACGATGATCAACAGCCGCTTGCCTTCGGCATTTGCCTCGGCCAGATCCTCGGGCAGATCCTTGAAGGTCTCGCGCAGCCAGTCAGGCTTGTGCAACCCGTCATCTCCGACAGTCGCGGCAAGCGCGGGGGCGGAAGCCAGCAGCAGGGCGACGAACAGGGCGCGAATCGGTTTCATGGCAGACTTCCCTTCATTTCAGCGTGGCGGACCAGTCGAAGTTGCGAATCATCCAGTCGGCAATGAGGTTCACCGAATTGGTGGCGATCAGCAGGCCGAACACGATCAGCATGACCCCCATCGCCTTTTCAACATACCCCATCATGTTGCGATGCCGGGCGACCCAGCCAAGAAACGGCCCGGCAAAGAATGCCGCGACCACAAAGGGCAGGGTCATGGCCAGCCCGTAGACGACCAGCAGCAGCCCGCCGCGCCACAAGTCGCCCATGCCGCCGGCAACCATCAGAATCGCCGCCAGTGCCGGGCCGACGCAGGGGGTCCAGCCAAAGCCGAAGGCAAGGCCCATCACATAGGCGCCGACAAAGCTGGAGGGTTTTGCATCCGACTGGACGCGCGCCTCGCGGTACAGCAGGCCGATTTTCAGCACGCCCAGGAAATGCAGGCCGAACAGGATCAGCACGGCGGCGGCGACCCAGGACAGGGTTTCTTTCCATTGTGCAAATGCCTTGCCCACGGCGGTGGCGCCCAGGCCAAGCAGCAGGAATATGGTGGTGACGCCAAGGGCAAAGGCCAAGGCGCGCAACACCAGCCGCCGTCTGGCGCCGGGGGCCAGTTGCCCGCCATCGCGCAGGTCATTGACCGACGATCCCGCCATATAGGACAGATAGAACGGCACCATCGGCAGAATGCAGGGCGACAGGAAGGACAGAAGCCCCGCCAGCGCGGCCCCGCCAAAAGTGATATCGAGCATCGCCCCTCCTCGAAGCTCGCAGGTGGGCAACGCTTGTAGAGCACGCCCGGTTACATTAGCATATTTCTATGTTCTTCTGTGTTCGTCAATCCTGCGGGTGGCTGCCATGATTCAACGTCTTGCCCTGTCGCTGATGCTGGCCGTCGTCCTGCCGCTGCAAGCATTGGGCGCCGAACTGGAGTTGCTGATGTTCGAACAACCCGGCTGCATCTATTGCGCGCGCTGGAACGAGGACGTCGCGCCGGAATATCCCATTACGGAAGAGGGGCGCGCCGCGCCGCTGCGCCGGGTGCAGTTGCGCGCCGCCTTGCCCGAAGATGTCACGCTTGCCCGGCCGGTCAATTTCACGCCGACATTCGTTCTGCTGGCCGACGGCGTCGAGCACGGGCGCCTTGAAGGATACACCGCCGAGGATTTCTTCTGGCCGATGCTGGCCAGGATGATTGCCGCAGCGCAGGCGAACTAGGCTGCGGCCGACAAATTTCTCCGGCTCCCCGGTTTCAGTTGCCCTGCGGCGACTTCCCCGGCATTTAGGGGCCAAGGGAAGGGGCGGGGCCGTGGAAGATATGGTGGGCGATCAAGGCGAATGGGACAGCGAGCTGGACGGGCTGGTCGCCGCTGCGTCCGATGCATCGACCTTCCTTAAGGCACTTGGGCACGATGGTCGGCTGACGATCCTGTGTCATCTGCTGACGGGCCCCAAGAGTGTGACAGAGTTGGAAAATCTGTTGGCGTCCCGCCAGGCGGTGGTCAGCCAGCAACTTGCCCGCTTGCGATACGAAGGGTTGGTCAGTGCCCGGCGCGAGGGGCAGGCGATCTATTATTCCATTCTGGATCCAAAGGTCGTTGACATCCTGGCGGTTCTGAAAAGGCTGTATGGCGGGGCCTGCTGACAAGGCTGCGAAGACACTGCGAGGGGCCGACCCCTCTTGGTGGGGAGGAATGCGATGGAAGAGCTTCCGGTCGGAGTGCTGGCGGCGCTGGTGGGGTTGCTGGGCGGTATCGTCCTGGGCCTGTCGGCCCGTCTGGGTGATTTCTGCACGCTCGGCGCGCTGGAGTCGGCGATCTATGGCAAGGACTACCGCCGCCTGCGTCTGTGGGGGGTGGTGCTGGGCGTGGCGATCCTGGGCACCCAGGGCCTTGCCATGGCCGGGCTGATCGAGTTGCAGGGAACCTTTTACCACAGCATCGCCTGGAATCCGCTTGGCTCCATCATTGGCGGGCTTGTTTTCGGCTATGGCATGGCGATGGCTGGGAATTGCGGCTTTGGCGCGCTGGTGCGGTTCGGTGGCGGCGATCTGCGGTCGCTGGTCGTGGTGGTGGTCATGGGCATCTTCGGATTTTTCGCCCTGGCAGGGCCGCTGGCGCCGCTGCGGGTGATGCTGTTTCCCCAGCCCGAGGCAACCGGGCCGCAGGGCATTGTCCACGATCTGGGCAGCCTTGGCGTTCCGGCCGTGGCGGTGGTCGCGGTGATCGGCCTGGGCGCGCTGATCTGGGGCCTGTCCCATGCGCCGCTGCGCGCCCGGCCAAAGATGGTCGCCTGGGGCGCGGCGGCCGGGCTTGCGGTGACCTGGACCTTTCTGGGCACCAGTTGGCTTTATGACCACAGCCTTGGCGAGGTGGCGGTCGAAGGCCCGTCCTTCACCGCGCCGGTCGGGCGGACGCTGATCTATCTGATGACCTCGACCGCCGGTGGTATCACCTTTTCCGTCGGCTCTGTCGTCGGTGTGATGGCGGGGGCACTGATCGGGTCGATCTCCCGTGGCCTGTTCAAATGGGAAGCCTGCGAAGACCCGCGCGAACTCGGCCGTCAGGTTGGCGGCGCCGCTCTGATGGGGGTCGGCGGCGTTGTGGCGATGGGGTGTTCGGTCGGGCAGGGGGTCACTGCCTTTGCCACGCTGGCATGGTCCGGCCCTGTGACGCTGATCGCGATCGCCGCAGGGGCGGCGCTGGGGTTGCAGCAACTAATCGGTGGCTATCAGCCGGAATAGGCCCGCGCGACCGGGGCCGATACCTTTGCCGCCCGTCCTTCACCGGGCGGCAAAAGGCAAAGTTCTGCGCCTTCTGCGGCCAACGGCTTGCAGAGCCTACGGAAACATGGCCCTATCCGCGCGATTCCAGCGAGGGGAGAGACGGATGCGACTTCAGGGCAAGACGGCCATCGTGACCGGGGCAGGTTCGGGATTTGGCGCGGGCATCGCCCGGCGCTTCGCGCTGGAAGGCGCACGTGTCATGGTTGCGGACATCAACGCCGAAGCGGCGCGGTCTGTCGCGGACGAGATCGGCGGCATTGCCCAAGGTGTCGATGTCGGCAACGGCGAGTCGGTGGATGCCATGGCCGCTGCGGCTGTGGCGGCCTTTGGCGGAACGCCGGACATTCTGGTGAACAACGCGGGTGTCACCCATCTGCCCGCCTTCATGGAGGATGTGTCCGAGGCCGATTTCGACCGGGTACTGCTGGTGAATGCCAAGTCGGTCTACCTGATCGCGCGGGCGCTGGTGCCGGGGATGAAGGCCCGCGGCTCGGGGGCGATCCTGAACGTCGCCTCGACTGCCGGGGTCAGCCCGCGGCCCAAGCTGAACTGGTACAATGCCTCGAAGGGTTGGATGATCACGGCCACCCGCGCGATGGCGGTGGAACTGGCGCCATTCGGCGTCCGGGTGAATGCGATCAACCCGGTTGCCGGAGAGACGCCGCTGCTGAAGAGCTTCATGGGCGAGGATACCCCCGAGGTGCGGGCCAAATTCCTGTCCACCATCCCGATCGGGCGGTTCTCGACCCCAGAGGATATGGCGAATGCGGCGCTGTTCCTGTGTTCGGACGAGGCGGGCATGGTGACGGGCGTGGCGATGGAAGTCGACGGCGGGCGCTGCATCTAGGCGCTGGTGCGGGGCGGCCAGCGCCGGGGGGCTGTCTGCCCCCCGGACCCCCCGAGGGTATTTGCGGCAAGATGAAACAGATGGAGGGCGCTGCGATGCGGCCAGGACCGAGAAACCTGATCACGGATGTTCCGGGGCTGAAGGTGGGCAATGCCGAGGATGCGCATGTGCGCACCGGCACGTCCGTCCTGTTGGGCGAGCGGGCTTTCGTCGCGGCGGTTTCGGTCATGGGCGGATCGCCCGGCACGCGGGAGACTGATCTGCTTGCACCCGACAAGGTGGTGCAGGAGGTTGAGGCGCTGGTGCTGTCGGGGGGGTCGGTCTATGGGCTCGATGCTGTCGGCGGTGTGGTGGATGGCCTGCGGGCCATGGGGCGGGGCTTTCCGGTGCATGGCCTGCATGTGCCGGTGGTGCCGGGGGCGATCATCTTTGATCTGGTGAATGGCGGGGACAAGGGCTGGGATGCCAGCCCCTATCCGGGGCTTGGCCGACGGGCGCTGGCTGCGGTGGCGGAGGATTTCGCCATCGGATCGGCCGGCGCGGGCTATGGGGCGACGACGAAGAACCTCAAGGGCGGTTTGGGGTCGGCGTCGGCCGTGCTGTCGAACGGGGTGACGGTGGGGGCGCTGGTGGCGGTCAACCCGCTGGGGTCGGTTGTGGTGGGCGACACCGGGCAGTTCTGGGCGGCGCCCTGGGAGATGGACGGCGAGTTCGGCGCAGGCGGCGTGGCGCAAATCTATCCGGCGGATGAGGAGATGCGCCCCGGCAAGGCATTGCGCGAGGCGACCACGATCGCGATCGTGGCGACGGATGCGCGGCTGACTCAGGCGCAGGCGCTGCGCATGGCGACGGCTGCCCAGGACGGGATGGCGCGGGCCATCGTGCCCAGCCATACACCGTTCGATGGCGATCTGGTCTTTGGCGTATCGACCGGAGCGCGGGATCTGGAGCACGGCGATGCGGATGTCTTTACGCTGGGCCATGCGGCGGCGACGGTTCTGGCCCGTGCCATCGCGCGGGGGGTTCATGCGGCAACGGCCATGGATGGCGATGTACAGCCGTCCTGGGCCAGCCTTTATGGACGGTGACATCCGCCTGGTATCCGGGCCCCGATACGGCTGATGGCCAAGCGGGGCATTCCGCCGCGGGTTACAACAGGATGACGCGGCGATCCGGTGTCAGATGCTGGAGTGAATCCTGTTGCAGGCCGGGGAGGATGGTGTCTTCGGGCGTCTGGCCGGTATGGGCCATGCGTATGACCCAGCCGGCAATGCCATGCGACACGATCACCCGCAGCTCTGCCGGATCGGCGGCGACCCTGGCCAGCGCCGGCGCGATGCGGGCCATCAGCATGTCGAGTGTTTCGCCGTTCGGGCCGTGAAAAAACCAATGGTGCCGTGGCACCTGCGCGCGCAGACCGGGCCAGCGCGCGTCGATTTCCGGCTGGGTCAATCCGTCCCACGCGCCGAAGCTGATTTCCTTGAAGCCCGGATCGACCAGGGGTTCGGGCGATCCGGGGATCCGGTCCGCAACGATCCGCGCCGTGTCGAAGGCGCGTGTCAGCGGGCTGGCGTGGATGGCCACCCGCCGCCCTGCAGCCAGTTGCGCCAGCCTGTCGCCCATGCGCAGGGCCTGGGCGCGGCCAATCTCGGTCAGCGGTGAGTCGAGCTGACCTTGAAGCCGCCCTGCCACGTTGAATTCGGTCTGGCCATGCCGCAGCAGGACGATCATCCGATCAGTGCCCTGGTCAGCGGGCTGGTGGCATCGGTCATCGGGGCGATAACGTCGAAGTGGTGGTGCCCGGCCGAGACTTGCCAAGGACAATCCCAGTTTTCCGACAGGAGCCGCGCCTGCCACAGGAAGGCGGGGCGTTCCTGCCCGCCGACCCAGACCAGCACATCCTGCCCGGCGCGGCGCCGCAGACGCGCGGGGCTTTCGGCGGCCACCTCGGCGGAGACGAGCCGCAGTTTGGCGTTCATTCCGGTCAGCGCGATCTGTTCCAGATCGGCCAGGGGCGACACCGGCACCGCCCGCAGGATGCGGGCCGCAATGTCCGGTGCCAGCGGGGCATCGGCGCAGGCCATGCGGGCCGTCAGGTGCCCCCCGGCGCTGTGGCCGGTGAGCACGATGGGGCCGGGCACCTGGGCGGCGATGGCGGTGATGGCGGCGCCAATCTCTTGTGTCATCTGCGAAATCCGGGCGTCGGGCGCCAGGGTGTAGGACGGCAAAGCCACCGCCCAGCCATGCGCAAGTGGCCCCGCAGCCAGATGCGACCAGATCTCGCGCCCGAAGGCGAGCCAGTAGCCGCCGTGGATGAACACGACCACGCCTTTGGGTGGGCCATCGGGCAGGAAGAGGTCGTAGCGATGCCGCGCGCCTTCGCCATAGGGCAGGTCCAGCCGGGCCCGTGCGGTGGCGCGGAACGCCTCGGCATCGGCTTGCCAGCGCGCGGGATAGTCCGCCCCTTGCGGGATGAAATCCGCATTCGCATAGGCACGATCCCAATCCATCCGTCATTCCTCCGTCGCTGGACAAGCCTGTCGGGCCATGCTTGACATGTTCTGAACCGAAATGGGAGGCCCCGATGCTGGATACCGCGAGCGATCTGAAATCACTGTTGAAAGACCCGACGCTGTTGGCAACCAAGGCTTATGTGGCGGGCGAATGGATCGAGGCAGACGATGGTTCGACCTTTCCTGTGACCAACCCTGCGCGGGGCGACGTGATCTGCACCGTGCCGAACCTGGGGAGGGCCGAGGTGGCGCGCGCCATTGCCGCCGCGGAAACCGCGATGAAGGCATGGCAGACGCGCACCGCGAAGGAACGCGCCAACATCCTGCGCAAATGGTTCGATCTGATGATGGCGAACCAGGACGATCTGGGCGCCATTCTGACAGCAGAGATGGGCAAGCCGTTGGCCGAGGCCAAGGGCGAGGTCGCCTATG
Organism: Gemmobacter megaterium; assembly: GCF_900156815.1. Taxonomy (GTDB): domain Bacteria; phylum Pseudomonadota; class Alphaproteobacteria; order Rhodobacterales; family Rhodobacteraceae; genus Wagnerdoeblera; species Wagnerdoeblera megaterium. Next base: position 612,306 of record NZ_FTOT01000002.1, on the reverse strand, counting down.
GCGCCAGCTTCATCGAATGGTTCGCCGAAGAGGCCAAGCGCATCTATGGCGAGACGATCCCCGGCCACCAACCGGACAAGCGGATCACTGTGCTCAAGCAGCCCATCGGGGTTGTTGGCTCGATCACGCCATGGAACTTTCCCAACGCGATGATCACCCGCAAATGTGGCCCGGCGCTGGCGGCGGGCTGCGGCTTTGTCGGGCGCCCGGCGGCGGAAACCCCGCTGTCCGCGCTGGCGCTGGCGGTGTTGGCAGAACGCGCCGGGGTGCCAGGGGGGCTGTTCTCGATCGTGACCTCGAAACGCTCGTCCGATATCGGCAAGGAGTTCTGCGAGAACCCCGCGATCCGCAAGCTGACCTTTACCGGATCGACCGAGGTGGGGCGCATCCTGCTGCGGCAGGCGGCGGATCAGGTGATGAAATGCAGCATGGAGCTGGGCGGCAATGCGCCGTTCATCGTCTTTGACGATGCCGATCTGGATGCCGCCGTACAGGGTGCCATCATGTCCAAGTATCGCAACAACGGGCAGACCTGCGTTTGCGCCAACCGGATCTATGTGCAGGCCGGGGTCTACGATGCCTTTGCCGACAAGCTGGCGGCGGCGGTGGACAAGATGCGCGTCGGGGACGGGCTGACCGAAACGGTGGAACTGGGGCCGCTGGTCAACATGGCCGCAGTCGAGAAGGTCGAGGAGCATGTCGCCGATGCCGTCGCCAAGGGTGGCAAGGTCGTCGCAGGGGGGCAGCGGCACGAACGCGGTGGAAACTTCTTTCAGCCCACCATCATCACCGGGGTCACGCAGGATATGATGGTGTCGAAGGAAGAGACCTTTGGCCCCCTGGCACCCCTGTTCCGGTTCGAAACCGAGGAAGAGGTCGTGGGATATGCCAATGACACCATCTTTGGGCTGGCGGCATATTTCTACGCCCGCGACATCGGTCTCATCACCCGCGTCCAGGAAGCCCTGGAATATGGCATCGTCGGGGTGAACACCGGGATCATCTCGACCGAGGTTGCGCCGTTCGGGGGCGTCAAGCAATCGGGTCTGGGGCGCGAGGGCAGCCGTCACGGAATCGAGGATTATCTGGAGATGAAATACGTCTGCCTCTCGATCTGACGCGGGCCGCCCCGTCGCTGTGGCGCAATCCCGGTCTGCGGGGCGGGGGCGTCAAACAGCCGCGCCCGCCCATGTTGGCGGGCGCATCGCTTGTGCCCGATGGGGTGCATTGCGGGGCGGTGCCCACCGCTCTGGCCGGCATTTTCATAGGGGGGTGATGGCCCTGGGCGATGAAACACGCGGAATTGCGCCCGTGCGCCCCCCGCCCCCTTTCCCTGCTGGGTCAGCAACGTTACAACAAGCCGCCTGCCGCTGATCGAGTCGCGGGCATTCACGCTTGCACGGACAGGATCACCTCAGGATGTCGGTTTTCTCGGGCCTCTTTTCGTCGGACATGGCCATCGACCTCGGAACGGCGAATACGCTCGTCTACGTCAAGGGCCGGGGGATCGTGCTGAATGAACCTTCCGTTGTGGCCTATCACGTCAAGGATGGCAAAAAGCAGGTTCTCGCCGTGGGCGAGGATGCCAAGCTTATGCTGGGCCGCACCCCTGGCAGCATCGAGGCGATCCGTCCGATGCGCGATGGCGTGATTGCGGATTTCGACACCGCGGAAGAGATGATCAAGTATTTCATCCGCAAGGTGCACAAGCGTACCACCTTTTCCAAGCCCAAGATCATCGTCTGCGTGCCGCATGGCGCGACGCCGGTGGAGAAGCGGGCGATCCGCCAGTCGGTGCTGTCTGCGGGTGCGCGCCGTGCGGGTCTGATCGCGGAACCTATCGCGGCGGCCATCGGGGCGGGGATGCCGATCACCGATCCCACCGGCAGCATGGTGGTGGATATCGGCGGTGGCACGACCGAAGTCGCGGTGCTGAGCCTGGGCGATATCGTCTATGCCCGTTCTGTGCGGGTCGGCGGGGATCGCATGGATGAAGCGATCGTCAGCTATCTGCGCCGCCACCAGAACCTGCTGGTCGGCGAGGCGACGGCGGAACGGATCAAGTGCCAGATCGGAACCGCGCGGATGCCCGATGACGGGCGCGGCCAGTCCATGACCATCCGCGGCCGCGACCTGCTGAACGGCGTGCCCAAGGAAACCGAGATCAACCAGGCCCAGGTGGCCGAGGCGCTGGCCGAGCCGGTGCAGCAGATCTGCGATGCCGTGATGCAGGCGCTGGAGGCGACGCCACCCGATCTGGCCGCAGATATCGTGGACCGGGGCGTGATGCTGACCGGCGGCGGGGCGTTGCTGGGCGAGCTGGATCTGGCGCTGCGTGAACAGACGGGGCTGTCGATCTCGGTTGCTGATGAGTCACTCAATTGTGTGGCTCTGGGCACCGGCAAGGCGCTGGAATACGAAAAGCAGCTCCGGCATGTGATAGACTACGACAGCTGAGGGGCACCACCCCGGCCTGAACCTATCGAGAGGCGGCCTTGGCAAGGGACCGTGACCCACAGCAGTATTCCCGCCCGGTGCGCCGCATTCTTGTCGGCGCACTTGGTGTTGCGCTGCTTGGTCTGTTCCTGTTGTGGCGCATCGACAGTCCGCGGGTGGAACGGTTCCGCATGGCGCTTCTGGACCGGATCGTGCCCAATATGGACTGGGCCATGGCGCCCATCACCTGGGGCGCCGGCGTGGTGGACGGGTTTCAGTCCTATACCCGGGTTTACGAACAGAACCAGGAATTGCGCCGCGAGTTGCAGCAGATGAAGGCGTGGCGCGAGGCTGCGTTGCAACTGGAACAAAAGAACGCCAAGCTGCTGGACCTGAACCAGGTGCGGCTGGATCCCAAGCTGACCCATGTTACAGGGGTGGTGCTGGCCGATAGCGGCAGCCCGTTCCGGCAGTCGGTGCTGCTGAACGTGGGCGCGCGTGACGGGATCCGCGATGGCTGGGCCACGATGGACGGGCTGGGCGTGGTGGGGCGCATCTCGGGGGTGGGGCGCACGGTCAGCCGGGTGGTGCTGTTGACCGATGCTTCCAGCCGCGTGCCGGTGACGGTCCAGCCATCGGGGCAGCGGGCGATCCTGTCAGGTGACAACTCGCCGTTGCCGCCGCTGGATTTTCTGGAGAAATCCGATCTTGTGCGCCCCGGCGACCGGGTTGTCACCTCGGGCGATGGGGGTGTGTTTCCGGCCGGGTTGCTGGTGGGGCAGGTTGTTCAGGGGGCTGACCGGCGCCTGCGCGTCGCGCCTGCGGCCGATTACCTGCGGCTGGAATTCCTGCGCGTGCTGCGCAGCCACGAGGCCGAGCGGATCGACGACCCCGGTGTGCTGATCCCGCCACCGCCCGGAACCCTGCCCGAGCCGCAGGCCGCCGTTCCCGATGGGGGCGCCGATGGCTGAGGGCGCACGCGACAGTTTGTGGATGTGGCGCGGGCTGTTTGTCGCGGCGGTCGCGGTGATGCTGTTCCTGCGTATTCTGCCGCTGCGGTCGCAGGCAGGTGGCTTGCCCGGCCCGGATTTGCTGATGTGCCTGAGTTGCGCCTGGGTCTTGCGCCGGCCGGACCATCTGCCTGCGCTGCTCATCGCCGGGGCCGTGCTGGTCGAAGACATGTTGCTGATGCGCCCACCTGGCTTGTGGGCGGCGCTGATGCTGATCGGCACGGAATTCCTGCGCAGCCGGGCCGCATTCTCGCGCGAACTGACGCTGGTCTCGGAATGGGTGATGGTGGCGATTGTCATGCTGGCCATGCTGCTGGCCTACCGCTTTGTGCTGGCGCTGACGATGTTGCCCCAGCCGGGTCTGGGGTTGACGCTTGTGCAGTTCGTGTTCTCGGTCCTGGCCTATCCCTTCGTGGTGGGCGTCTTGCGGGTGGCGTTCGGATTGCGCAAGCCCGCCACCGGCGAGGTTGACGCCATGGGGAGGCGGCTATGAGACGCAGCGCCCGCGATACCGATGATGCTGCCCGCAAGGTCACGCGGCGGGCGCTGTTTCTGGGGGGATGTCAGGCCGCTGTCGTCGCGGTTCTGGCCGCCCGGTTGCGATACATGCAGGTCGAACAGGCGGACCAGTTCCGTTTGCTGGCCGAGGAGAACCGGGTTTCCATCCGCCTTGTGCCCCCCGCGCGCGGCCAGATCTTTGACCGCAACGGCGTGTTGATCGCCGGCAACGAACAGAATTACCGTGTCACGATCACCAGAGAGGACGCAGGCGATGTCGAGGCGGTGCTGCATCGTCTGGCCGAGGGGATCCCCCTGACCGAGGACGATATCGAGCGGACCTTGCGGGAGGTGAAGCGCCGCAGCCCCTTTGTTCCCATCATCGTGGCCGAGCGGCTGACCTGGGAACAGTTGTCCTGGGTTTCGGTCAATGCGCCCTCGTTGCCGGGGGTGCAGCCCGAGGTTGGGCTGAGCCGCGTCTATCCGCTGGATCAGGATTTCGCCCATGCGGTGGGATATGTCGGCCCGGTGTCGGAAAGCGACCTGGCCCAGCTGGAAAGCCCCGACCCGGTGTTGCAGATACCCAAGTTCCAGATCGGCAAGGTCGGGGTGGAACGGCGGATGGAAGATGCGCTGCGCGGGGCCGCCGGATCGCGGCGGATCGAGGTCAACGCCGCTGGCCGCGTGATGCGCGAGCTGGACCGGCGCGAAGGCGACGAAGGCGCCGATGTCGTGCTGACGCTGGATGTCGCCTTGCAGAACTATGCCCGCATCCGGCTGGGGGGCGAGAGTGCCAGCGCCGTTGTGATGGATGTGCAGTCGGGCGACATCGTTGCGCTGGTCTCGGTGCCGTCGTTCGATCCGAACCTGTTCGTGAGGGGCATTTCCAACACCGATTTTCGCGCGCTGATGGATGATGCCGATTTTCGCCCCTTGTCGAACAAGGCGGTGTCGGGCGCCTATCCGCCCGGATCGACCTTCAAGATGGTCACCGCCCTGGCGGCGCTGGAGGCCGGCGTGATCACGCCGGAAACGACGGTGCGCTGCCCTGGCCATTACGATGCGGGCGGGCGGCGGTTCCACTGCTGGAAGCGCGGCGGCCATGGCGCGGTGAACCTGAACAGCAGCCTGGCCGAAAGCTGCGACGTCTATTACTACGACATCGCCCAGCGGGTCGGTATCGACGCCATTGCCGCCATGTCGGAGCGGCTGGGGCTGGGTGTGCGGCATGATCTGCCAATGTCGGCGATTGCCGAAGGGCTGAACCCGAACCGCCACTGGAAACGGGAAAAGCGCGGACAGGAATGGCGGATCGGCGACACGATCAACGCCTCTATCGGGCAAGGCTATGTCCTTGCCTCGCCGATCCAGTTGGCGGTGATGAGCGCGCGCTTGGCGACCGGGCTTGCCGTCGAACCCCGTCTGGTCAAGGCCGTCGATGGCGTGGATGTGCCCGTGTCCGCAGCCGCCCCGCTGGGGCTGAAGCCGCAGAACTTGCGGGCGGTCCAGCAAGGGATGTTCGCCGTGACCAATACCCGCAGCGGTACCGCATATTCATCGCGCTCCGATGACAAGGCGACCCTGATCGCGGGCAAGACCGGAACCAGCCAGGTGCGCAATATCACCGCGGCCGAGCGTGCGCGTGGTGTGCTGCGCAACGATCAGTTGCCGTGGAACCGGCGCGACCATGCGCTTTATGTCGCCTATGCGCCCTCGGACGCGCCGCGCTATGCGGTCTCGGTGGTGGTCGAACATGGCGGCGGCGGGTCGGGCGTGGCAGCCCCCATCGCGCGCGACATCCTGCTGTTCGCGCTGCATGGCGGCATTCCACCGGAAACGGCCTATCCGGCGGCGCAGCGCAACCGGATCGAGACACAGCACCGCACCATGCCGCTGCGCGATCCAGGCCAATTGGCTGGAACCAGCCGTACGCGGGCCTGACGGGCGGGGGCATCCGATGAGCTATCTGGAATACTCGGTCAAGCGCGTCCCAGCGGGTTTTCGCAAGCTGCTGCATATCAACTGGGCCCTTGCGGTACTGCTGGCGGCCATCGCCTCGGTCGGGTTCCTGATGCTGTATTCCGTGGCGGACGGCGATATCGACCGCTGGGCAGAGCCACAGATGGAACGCTTTGGCCTTGGGCTGGTGGTGATGCTGGCCATCGGGCTGGTGCCGATCTGGTTCTGGCGCAACATGGCTGGCGTTGCCTATGGCGTGTCGCTGTTGCTGTTGATCGCGGTTGAGCTTTTTGGCGATGTCGGCATGGGTGCGCAGCGTTGGCTGGATCTGGGCTTCATGCGCCTGCAACCTTCTGAATTGATGAAGGTTGCCATGGTGATGATGCTTGCAGCCTATTACGACTGGCTGGACGTCAAGCGCACGTCGCGCCCGTTCTGGGTGCTTGTGCCGGTGTTCCTGATCCTGTTGCCCACCGCCCTTGTGTTGCGCCAACCGGATCTGGGCACATCGCTGATGCTGGTCGGGTCCGGCGTGGCGGTGATGCTGGTTGCCGGGGTCCACTGGGCCTATTTCGCGTCGGTTCTGGCCATGGGCGCGGGGGGCGTTGCCACCGTTCTGTTGTCGCGTGGAACCGAGTGGCAGGTCCTGCTGGATTATCAGTATCGCCGGATCGACACATTCCTTGATCCCGGATCAGATCCGCTTGGGGCCGGGTATCACATCAGCCAGGCCAAGATCGCGCTAGGTTCCGGGGGGTGGGCTGGCAAGGGCTTCATGCAGGGCACGCAGAGCAGGCTGAACTTTCTGCCCGAAAAGCACACCGACTTCATCTTCAACACCCTGACCGAAGAATTCGGTTTCATTGGCGGGATCAGCCTGTTGACGCTGTATTCGCTGGTCATCGTGTTCTGCATCATCACAGCCTTGCGGACCAAGGACCGCTTTGCGGCCTTGGTGACGCTGGGGATCGCGGCAACGTTCTTTCTGTACTTCGGCGTCAACATGGCGATGGTCATGGGGCTGGCGCCTGTCGTGGGCTCGCCCCTGCCGCTGGTGTCTTATGGCGGATCGGCGATGCTGGTGCTGATGATCGGCTTCGGTCTGGTCCAGAGCGCGCATGTCCACCGCCCGCGTTAGGGGGCGGTGGCTGGCTCAGGCCGCGAGTGCCGCCGTGGGCCGATGTTCGCGCACGGGCAGATGGACGATGGCCGAAAACGCGCCAACCCCGACGCCCACCCACCAGACGAGGGTATAGTCGCCGGTCAGGTCATACATCTTGCCGCCCAGCCAGACACCCAGAAACCCGCCAATCTGGTGCGACAGGAAGATGAACCCATAGAGCGTGCCCATGTAGCGCAAACCGTAGAGATGCGCGACCAGCCCGGACGTCAGCGGCACGGTGGCCAGCCACAAGGCCCCCATCACCAGGGAGAATACCAGCACCGATGCCGGAGTGATCGGCATCATGATGAACAGCGCCGCCGCGATGGTGCGCAGCGTGTAGATGCCTGCCAGCAGGTATTTCCGCGTGTATCGCGCCCCCAGCCAGCCTGCAAAGATCGTGCCCGCAATGTTGGCGAGCCCGATCACCGCGATGGACAGCGCCCCCAGCGCCGATGTCGTGGTGATGCCCAGCGAGGCAAGCATTCCATTAGGCGCCACCGGGCCGCACATCTCTGTCACCATGGCCGGGAAATGGGCGGTGATAAACGCCAGTTGATACCCGCAAGAGAAGAACCCCAGAAAGATCAGCGTATAGCTGGGGTCGCGGAAGGCGCGGTTCAGCACGGTGCCCAGGCTTTCCTCCAGTTCGGTCTTGCTGGCCATCGGGGCGGATCGCAGGAAGGGCAGGGCGAACAGAGAGGCCAGGATGACACCGGCAAAGATGATGAACACGCCTTGCCACGGCACAAAGCCCATCAGGATCTCGGCAGTCGGTGCGCCAAAGACCTGTCCCGCCGACCCGGCAGCAGTGGCGATGCCAAGCGCCATCGAGCGGTGTTCGGGCGCGGCGGCGCGGCCGACCACGGCCAGAATCACGCCAAATCCGGTGCCCGCGATGCCAAAGCCGACCAGCACCTCCAGCGATTGCATGGCAAAGGGCGTGGTCGCAAAGGCCGACAGCACCAGCCCGCCTGCATAGGCCAACGCCCCCAGAATGATCGCGCGGCGGTCGCCAAAGCGTTCGGCGACCGCGCCGAACAGCGGCTGGCCGATGCCCCAGGCCAGATTCTGGATGGCGATGGCAAGCGAGAATTCCGACCGTGCCCAGCCGAATTCCTCTGCAATGGGAATCTGGAAGACTCCGAACGACGCACGCACGGCAAAGCCGAGCATCAGCATGATACACCCCGCGATCAGCACGGGTGTCATCAGGGGGGCCTTGGTCTGGGTCATCACGCGCTCCGGGGGGACGGGCGGCGAAGATGCGCCCGGCTCACGAAAGCGTCAAGTGTCGCAGATCAGAGCGCGTGGGCGCGCAGGCGTTCGTAATAGGGCAGGGCGCTGTCGGCCAGCCGCGCATAGTCGGGGGCCAGGTCTGGCAGCGCGCCTTCGGGATCCTCGAAGCCGGTAGAACGGTGCACAGCGCCGTACCAATGCGGCGCCCAGACGCCGTCGTAGGGCTTGGCCCCGGCTGGCCAGCGCAACATCTGATCCGTGTAGGGGACGCCCAGGGCCGTACAAAGCCGCCCGAGCGCACCCGCCGGATCGGCGCGAATGTCGGCGCTGTCGATCACCAGCGGCGCCCGGCCCATCCAGCTCGCCACCTCGTCAAACAGCTCTGCCTGCTGGACAAAGCCGATGTCGGACAGCACCGGCCCTTCGCGCTTTTTGGCATAGGAGGCGACGACGCGGGCAGGGTGGCGGATCAGAAAGACATTGGCGCAGGCGCGCATGAAGCCCCGGTCGATGCTGGGCAACATGTGCAGCGTCATGTGCTTCTGGTAAAAGAACGGCTCGCCGGTGGCCGGGCGCGCCGCGCACAGGGCAGAAACGCGGGCCGGATCGGGATCATGCGCGGCGAGGATCTGGTCGCGCATCGGATGGTCGATGCCAGTGGCCGCAAGATAGGCGGCGTAGAAGGGTTCATCCCAGACGGCGCAATCGCCTCGGGCGGCGAAGGCGTACATCATGGCGGTGGACAGGTTCCGGGGCCCGGACCACATGGCGATATTCATCTGCGGCTCTCTGGCATTGGCAGGCGGACAGGGGGTGTGCACCCCCCGGCCCCCGGCAGGACACGTGGATCAGGGCGAAAACATCATGGTGCGAACCGATACCCCGGATCACAAGGTTGCGGCAAGGCGTGCCGCCTGATCAATGGCGCGCTTGGCATCGAGTTCGGCGGCCACATCGGCGCCACCAATCAGGTGCGGGGTCAGTCCCGCCGCGCTCAGGGCATCGGCAAGGTCACGCCGGGGATCCTGTCCGGTGCAAAGGACCACGGTGTCTGCCGCCAGCAGTTCCGGGCCCTGCGGGGTATCAACCTCCAGCCCTTGGGTGGTGATGCGGCGATAGGTCATGCCGCCGCGCATCTCGACGCCCTTCATCTGGAGACTGGCGCGGTGGATCCAGCCGGTGGTCTTGCCCAGATGGCGACCTGGCCTTTCTGCCTTGCGCTGGACCAGCGTCACCTTGCGGGCCGGGGGTTCGGGTTGGGGGCCGGCGGGGGCAAGGCCGCCGCGGGCCTGTGCGGGGTCGGCGACACCCCATTCCCGGAGCCACAGGTCGAGATCCTCGGTGGGGCTGGTGCCCTGATGCACAAGATATTCCGAGACATCAAAGCCGATTCCCCCGGCGCCGACGACCACCGCACTCGGGCCGACAGGCGCACCTTGCAGCACGTCGATATAGCCCAGCACCCGCGCGCCGGGATCGGTCGGGATGCCTGGGTCGCGGGGGGATACGCCGGTGGCGATGATCACTTCGTCATGGCCTTGCAGGTCGGGCAGGGTGGCGGCTGTGTTCAGGCGCAGGTTGACGCCTGTGGTGGCCAGCATGGTGGCGAACCACTGCACCAGCCCGTGGAATTCCTCTTTTCCCGGTACCTGCTTGGCCAGGTTCAACTGGCCGCCCACCTGGGCGGCGGATTCGAACAGCGTGACCGTGTGGCCGCGTTGCGCGGCGACAATGGCGGCCATCATGCCTGCGGGACCGGCCCCGACCACGGCGACGGTTTTCGGTGTGGCGGCGGGCGGGTAGGTCAGTTCGGTTTCCGCACAGGCGCGGGGGTTCACGAGGCAACTGGTCAGACGGCCCGAAAAGGTATGGTCCAGGCAGGCCTGGTTGCAGGCGATGCAGGGCGCAATCTCGGCGGCGCGTCCGCTGCGTGCCTTGGCGACGAAATCGGGGTCGGCGAGGAAGGGGCGGGCCATGCTGACCATATCGGCGCATCCGTCGGCCAGGACCGCTTCGGCCACGTCGGGGGTGTTGATCCGGTTCGAGGTGATGACCGGGATCCCGACTTCAGGGCGCAACCGTCCGGTCAGCCAGGTGAAGGCGCGACGCGGAACCGAGGTGGCAATGGTCGGCACCCGTGCCTCGTGCCAGCCGATGCCTGTGTTCAGGATCGAGGCGCCCGCCGTCTCGATGGCTTGGGCAAGCTGGACCACCTCGGGCCAGGTCGAGCCATCGGGGATAAGGTCGATCAGCGAGATCCGGTAGATCACGATGAAATCCGGTCCGACAGCCGCGCGCACGCGGCGCACCACCTCGACCGGCAGGCGGATGCGGTTTTCATAGCTGCCGCCCCAGCGATCCTCGCGCCGGTTGGTATGGCGCACGATGAACTGATTGAGGAAATACCCCTCGGATCCCATCACCTCGACGCCGTCATATCCGGCCTCGCGGGCGCGGGTGGCGGCGGTCACGATATCGGCGATCTGCTTTTCGATGCCGTCTTCGTCAAGTTCGCGGGGCACAAAGGGCGATATCGGCGATTTGATCGCACTGGCCGAGACGCACTCCTTGCCATAGGCATAGCGGCCCGCATGGAGGATCTGCATGGCGATCCGCCCGCCGCCGTCGTGAACCCGGTCGGTCACGATGCGGTGGTTGGCGATGTCCTGCGCGGTGAACAATCCCGCGGCGCCGGGAAACACGCCGCCTTCGCGGTTCGGGGCCATGCCGCCTGTCACCATCAGACCAACACCGCCGCGCGCGCGGCTGGCGTAGAATTCGGCCACCCGGTTCCAGTCGCCGGTTTCTTCGAGCCCGGTATGCATGGAACCCATGAGGACGCGGTTGGGCAGGATCACATGCCCCAGATCAAGCGGTGCGAGAAGATTCGGATACTGGCTCATGGCTGGTTCCCCCTGTCGCGCCAGATTGCGCGAGGGGCGCGCGCTTGTCACCTGTCCGGAAACCGTGCCGTGGCGTCACCGCAATGGGCACCGCTTTGCGGCATATCGGTCGAGGATGCCTTGATCTTCCGGGATGCAGTTCCTACCAACGGGGGGTCTTGGGTGCCAATCCGCCGCTGCCCGCATCCGGGGCCATAGCCATATCACAACAAGGGGTATCCCATGATCCAGCGCGTCAATCCCGGCCCTCGCATGTCCGAGGCTGTCATCCACAATGGCACCGCATGGCTGGCCGGTCAGGTCGGTGAGGGGGCCACCGTCGCCGAACAGACCGCAGATTGCCTGGCCCAGGTGGACCGCATCCTGGCCGAGATCGGCTCGTCCAAGGAAAACATCCTGCAAACCATCATCTGGCTGGCAGACATGGCCGATTTCGCCGAGATGAACGCGGTCTGGGACAAATGGGTTCCTGCCGGTCACACGCCCGCCCGCGCCACGGGCGAGGCCAAGCTGGCCGCACCGAAATACCGTGTGGAAATCATCGTCACGGCGGCTGTTCCGGCCAAGTGATGCGCAGGCCCCGGTTCGCCGGGGCCTTTGCTTGGCGCAATATTTTGATCAAAATATGTTGACCTTTTGACGCATCTGGCTCAGGTTGCGCCAAAAGGGGATTTTGACATGACCATGATCACCAACCATCTGCCGACCGCAGAGCTTCAGGCGCTGGATGCGGCCCATCACATGCATCCGTTTACCGCCGGAAACGCCTTGGGGGCCAAGGGCGCGCGGGTCATCACGCGGGCGCAAGGCGTGTTCCTGACGGATTCCGAAGGCAATGAAATCATCGACGGCATGGCCGGGCTGTGGTGCGTCAACATCGGCTATGGCCGGCAAGAGATGGCCGAGGTCGCCGCGCGTCAGGTCAAGGAACTGAGCTATTACAACACCTTTTTCCAGACGACCCATGTCCCGGCCATTGCGCTGGCGGCAAAGATCGCGGAACTGGCGCCGGGCGATCTGAACCATGTGTTCTACGCCTGCTCGGGGTCAGAGGCGAATGACACCAATATCCGCATGGTGCGGCAGTACTGGGCGCTGAAGGGCAAACCGGAAAAGCATATCCTGATCAGCCGCCGCAACGGATATCACGGATCCACCATGGGCGGGGGCAGCTTGGGTGGCATGAAGCCTATGCACGAACAGGGCGGGCTGCCGATTCCCGGCATTGTCCACATCGGCCAGCCGCACTGGTATGCCGAAGGCGGCGACATGACGCCCGAGGACTTCGGCCTGCTGCGTGCGCGTGAACTGGAGGCCAAGATCAAGGAGCTTGGCCCCGAGACTGTCGCAGCCTTTATCGGCGAGCCGATCCAGGGCGCTGGCGGGGTGATTGTCCCGCCCAGCACCTACTGGCCGGAGATCCAGCGGATTTGCGACGAATACGGCATCCTGCTGATTGCGGACGAGGTGATCACGGGCTTTGGCCGCACCGGCAACTGGTTCGGCAGCCAGACCTTTGGCATCCGCCCGCATATCGTGACCATCGCCAAGGGCCTGTCGTCGGGCTATGCGCCGATTGGCGGGTCCATTGTCTGTGACGAGGTGGCCGAGGTCATCGGGCGCGACGAGTTCAATCACGGCTATACCTATTCCGGCCACCCGCTTTCTGCGGCGCTGGCGCTGGAAAACCTGCGTATCCTGTCCGAGGAAAAGGTGGTCGATCACGTCCGCGACGTGGCACATCCGCATCTTGCGGCGAAATGGGCGCAACTGGCGGATCATCCGATGGTGGGCGAGGCCCGGCTGGTGGGGCTGATGGGCTCTATCGCGCTGAGCCCGGACAAGACAAGGCGCGCGGCGTTTGCCGCCGAAGAGGGCACGGTCGGCCTGATCACCCGCGAACGGTGTTTTGCCAACAACCTTGTGATGCGCCATGTCGGGGACCGCATGATCATCGCGCCGCCGCTGGTCATCACCCCGGCAGAGATTGATCTGCTGATCGAACGGGCATGGGTGTCGCTGGACGAGGCTGCGGCCAAGGTTCGGGCCGAAGGGCTGTGGCAGGCCGCCTGATGGCCGCCACTCCGCTGCATGACCTTGCGTATCTGGCGCTGAAGGAAGCCTTGCTGGAAGGGCGGATTCCGCCCGGCCAGCCGGTCACGGTCGCCTCCCTTGCGGCATTGCTGGGCACCGGGACCATGCCGATGCGCGAGGCCGTGCGGCGGTTGACCGCTGAAGGCGGCTTGAGCGCAAGCGAGACCCGGCGGCTGACTGTGCCTGCGTTGGGGTCGGCGCGGTTTCAGGCGCTGATGCGCGCCCGCCTGCTGTTGGAACCCGAGGCGGCGGCGGATGCGCTGCCGTTCCTGGGGCCGTCGGATGTGGCCGAGCTTTCCCAGACGGACGCCGCCTTGTCACAGGCGATTCTGGCCAGGGATCCGGCCAGCTACATGCGCCTGAATTACCGTTTTCACTTTCGCCTGTATCGTGCGGCGCCAGAGTCTGTTCTGGCCCCGTTGATCGAGAGCCTGTGGTTGCAGTTCGGTCCCTGGATGCATCTGTTGTTCGATCGGGCGTCCGCCCAGTTGGCGACCGACAGGCATCAGGCGGCGCTGCGCGCGGTCCGTGCGGGCAACGAGGCGGCGCTGAGGGCGGCGATCACCGCCGATATCTGCGATGCGCTGGACACGCTGAAGGCGGCCGGGCAGGGCTGAGGACCGGCCCTGTCCGGGCCGCTGGTCTTGGCCCGGCGCGGTTGGTATATGCTGGCGTGCAACAGACCATGGGAATCCGACATGCAGATCAAGGTCCTCGACCCCCGGCTTCAGCACTGGGGCTTGCCCGCCTATCAGACGGCCGGGGCCGCAGCGGTGGATCTGTTTGCCTGCATTGATGCGCCTTTGCGGATTGCGCCGCAGACCCCCGCGGTTCTGGTCCGGTCGGGCATTGCGCTGTCGTTCGGTGATTTCTCCTTTGCCGCGCTGGTGTTGCCGCGCTCGGGGGCAGGGCACAAGCGCGGGCTGGTCATGGGAAATACCGTCGGGTTGATCGACCCCGACTATACCGGCGAGATTCTGATCAGTGCCTGGAACCGGAATGGTCCGGGTACCGATCCCATTGTCATCGAGCCGGGGGAACGCATCGCGCAGATGATCTTTGTGCCGGTTGTCCGGCCCGACTTTACCGTGGTGACGGAGTTTTCCGAGCAGACGGCGCGCGGGGCGGGCGGCTTTGGCTCGACCGGAGGCTAGGCCGTGCTGGCGGTCCTGGCCCTGGCGGCGGTGATCTGGCTGGGCGGCGCGGCGTTGCGCCTGTCCCGCCCATTGCGCGGGTTGCTGCTGGGGCTGCTGTATCTGGCGGTGATCCTGGCGCAACTGGTGTTGCCCGAAGGATCGGCGCTGCGGGTGGCGACGGGCGGGCGGGCGGAACCCTGGCTGGTGCTGGGCGGCGTTGGCTTGTTGATCCTTGGCTATCGCGCTGGCCTGCGCTGGTTGAAGGGCCGCGCGGCACCCGAAGCCAGGCCAGAGGCGACCGGTCCGCTGTCTGACGCGGAACTCACCCGCTATGCCCGCCATATCGTGCTGCGCGAGGTGGGGGGGCCGGGACAGGTGCGGCTGAAACAGGCGCGGGTGCTGGTGGTAGGCGCCGGGGGGCTGGGCAGCCCTGTGGTGCTGTATCTGGCCGCATCAGGGGTGGGCGTGATCGGCGTCATTGATGACGACATCGTGGAGCCGGGCAACCTGCAACGCCAGATCCTTCATGCCGATGATCGCATAGGGTTGCCAAAGGTGCGTTCCGCGCAGATTGCCGCGCAGGCCTTGAATCCGCATGTGGACGTGCGCCCCTACCAGCGCCGCCTGGACGAGGCTGTCGCGCGCGAGTTGATCGGCGCGTATGATCTTGTGCTGGATGGGACCGACAATTTCGACACGCGCTATCTGGTCAACCGTATTTGCGTCGAACTGGGCAAGCCATTGATTTCCGGTGCTATCGGCCAGTGGGAGGGGCAGATATCGCTGTTTGCGCCCAAGCTGGGCGCCCCGTGCTATGAATGCGTCTTTCCCGAGCGGCCCGCGCCGGGGCTGGTGCCAAGTTGTGCCGAGGCCGGGGTGATCGCCCCCTTGCCGGGTGTCGTCGGGTCGGTCATGGCGCTGGAAGCCGTCAAGCACATGACCGGCGCAGGAGAGACCTTGTCGGGGCGGCTGATGATCTTTGACGGGCTCTATGGCGAGTCGCGGATGGTGGGCGTGCACCCTCGCGCGGATTGCCCGATTTGCAGTGGCGTGGCGCGCGGGGGCTGACACAGGGCTCACAACCGCTTGCAAGGGGGTGGCAATCTGCGGAACAGCCTGCATACTGCGCCAGGATTCAGACTGGAGACTGCCGATGCTGCGCCGAACCCTGCTTGCCGGGCTTGCCCTTGTCCTGACGACGCCTGTGCTGCTGGCTCAGCCCTTGCCCGATCTGCAAGGACGCGAGATCGTCGTGGTGACAGAGAATGCCTATCCTCCGCTACAGTTTCTTGACCGGCAGGGCATGGCCGTGGGCTGGGAATACGATGCCATGGCAGAAATTGGCCAGCGGCTGAATGCCCGGATCGCCTATCAGAACACCAGTTGGGATGCGATGATCCCGGCCGTGTCCTCGGGCCAGTACGACATCGGCATGACCGGGATCACCATCCGCGAGGATCGCATGGACAAGGTGGATTTCTCGGTGCCCTATCTGCGGTCCGAGATGCTGATGATCGTGCGCGGCGACGAGGAGCGGTTTGCCGATGCGGCGGGATTCGCCGGGGATCCCTTGCTGCTGATGGCGGCACAGCCCGGAACCACGCCGTTCTATGTCGGTGTCTACGAGGTGCTTGACGGCAACGAGGACAACGCCCGCATCATCAAGTTCGAGACCTTTGGGGCCGGGCTTGCGGCGCTGAGGGCGGGGGACGTGGATATGGTGCTGTCGGATTCGACGGCCGCACACGGCTATGTCGCGGCGGCGGAAGGCGCGCTCAAGATCGTCGGAGAGCCCCTGGGCACCGAGGATTTCGGGTTCATCTTTCCCAAAGGGTCCGATCTGGTCGGCCCGGTGAATGCTGCCCTTGCTGCGATGCAGGCCGATGGCACGCTGGATGCGCTGAACACCAGATGGTTCCTGGACTACAAGATGGGCGAATGAGGCGGGGCGCCCCGTGACGTCGGCTCCGCGCGGCGAAGGCGACTTTCCGCTCTGGCTGATCATCCTGGCGGGCGCCGGGATCTGGGCCTTGGGCGCCGCCCTTGCGTCGGAGGTCCATGCACAGATCCTGTCGATCCTGTGGAAAGGGCTTGGCATCACCTTGCTGGTCACGCTGATGGCATTTGCCGGGGCGTCGGCGCTGGGCTTGCTGCTGGCGCTTGGTGGCATGTCGCGCATCTGGCTGATCCGGCAGGTCGTGCGACTGTATGTCGAGGTGATGCGCGGCGTGCCCATCATCGTGCTGCTGCTGTATGTCGCCTTTGTCGGAGTGCCTCTGGCGGTCGAGGGCTGGAACGCCCTTGGCCTGCCCGAGGCTCGCACCCGCGACATTCCACTGCTGTGGCGGGCGGTTCTGGCGCTGGTACTGGCCTATGCCAGCTTTCTGTCCGAAGTGTTCCGCGCCGGCATCCAGTCGGTTCCCGCCGGGCAGATCGAGGCTGCCGAAGCCCTGGGCCTGAACCGGCGGCAGAGGTTCCGCCTGATCGTGGCCCCCCAGGCGTTTCGTACCATCCTGCCACCCTGGGGCAACGATTTCGTCGCCATGGTCAAGGACAGTTCGCTGGTCTCGGTGCTGGGGGTCACGGATGTGACACAACTGGGCAAGGTCGCGGCCGCCGGGAATTTTCGCTATTTCGAAACTTACAATATGGTCGCGCTGATCTATCTCGGGCTTACGGTCAGCCTGTCGCTTGGGTTGCGGCGGCTGGAGCGCCATCTGCGCCAGCGGACCACAGCCGCCTGAAACGCGGCCGGACTGCGACAGCCTGCCGCGCCCGCGCCCGTCGCTGGCTTGATGCAGGTCAAATCGCCCGCGCCCGAGTCGTGCCAGAACGTCTGCAAGCCCCGCGTTGGGGCCCGGCACCGACGCCCCGTCCTGTTCGCGCGTTTCCTGGGGCGTCGGTGCGACAAAACAGCCAACAGGCCGGATTCCTTGGGGAATTCCGGCCTTTTTTTCCGGGTGCGTCGATTAGTTGCATCGTTCATTCGGCATTTTGATGCAGGTCAATGTAGGATGCGCGTGAAAGCGCGATGGAAGGTCAGCCAAATGTCCGGGAACAGTCCCTTGCCAACCGATTCGAGCACCCCGCCCAGCCTGTATGCCGCCCGCGAGCCGGTATTCCCCCGGCGTGTGAAAGGAAACTTCCGCACGCTCAAGTGGTGGATCATGGCCGTGACTCTGGGGATCTATTACCTGACGCCGTGGATTCGCTGGGATCGCGGCCCCAATATGCCCGATCAGGCCGTGCTGATCGACATGGCCAACCGGCGCTTTTTCTTTTTCATGATCGAGATCTGGCCGCACGAATTCTATTTCGTGGCTGGGTTGCTGATCATGGCGGGGCTTGGGTTGTTCCTGTTCACCAGCGCCGCGGGCCGGGTGTGGTGCGGGTATGCCTGCCCGCAGACGGTATGGACCGACCTTTTCATCCTGGTGGAGCGTTGGATCGAGGGGGATCGTAACGCCCGCCTGCGTCTGCACCGGCAGAAATGGGACGCGGAAAAGGTCCGCAAGCGGCTGGTCAAATGGGTGTCGTGGCTGTTGATCTCGGTGGCGACGGGCGGCGCCTGGGTGTTCTATTTCACGGACGCGCCGTCGCTCTTGCGCGATCTGCTCAGCTTCAGTGCCCATCCTGTCGCCTGGCTGACCATAGCCACACTGACCGCGACCACCTTTGTCTTTGGCGGGTTCGCCCGCGAACAGATCTGCATCTATGCCTGTCCCTGGCCGCGCATTCAGGCCGCGATGATGGACGAAGACACCATCACGGTCGGCTATCGGTCCTGGCGGGGCGAGCCGCGCGGCAAGCTGAAGAAGGGTGCCGCAGCGCCGACCGTGGCCCAGGGCGACTGCATCGACTGCATGGCCTGCGTCAACGTCTGCCCGATGGGCATCGACATCCGCAACGGCCAGCAACTGGCGTGCATCACCTGTGGCCTGTGCATCGACGCCTGCAACGACACGATGGACAAGATCGGCAAGCCTCGCGGCTTGATCGACTATATGGCCCTGACCGACGAGGCGGCAGAACGTGCAGGCAGCACGCCCAAGCCTGTGTGGAAACACATTCTGCGTCCGCGCACGGTGCTGTATACGGTCCTGTGGGCAGGCGTGGGCCTTGCGCTGCTGGTGGCGCTGTTCCTGCGGTCGGACATCGACGTCAACGTGACCCCGGTGCGCAACCCGACCTTTGTGACACTGTCGGACGGATCTATCCGCAATACCTATGACATCCGCCTGCGCAACAAGTACCATGAGGAACGCACGCTGGGCTTTTCCATCGACGCTCCGCCTGGATTGCGCCTGGAACTGGAGGGCGAAGATGCGGCCACCGCGCGGATGGCACCTGATGCAACCTTGCAGCAGCGGGTCTACATCATCGCACCGCCCGGTTCGCCTGCGGCCAATATGGCAAGAACGGACATCACCTTCTGGTTCCAGGCCGAAGGGTCGTCCAGCCGGGTCAGTGCTGGCACGGTATTCAACGGAAAAGGACAGTGACAATGGCACGCGAAATCACCGGGCGACATGTTCTGATTGGCACCGTGGGGGCGTTCAGCGTGATTATCGGGGTCAATCTGTTCATGGCCTACTCCGCAATCAGCACCTTTCCGGGGGTCGAGGCAAAGAACACCTACTACGCCAGCCAGAATTTCAACGCGGCGATGCGGGCGCAGGAGGCCTTGGGCTGGGAGGTCGCGCAGGATTACACCGATGGCCAGCTGATGTTGCGCATCACCGAAAAGGACAGCGGCACTCCGGGTGAGATCGTCGATTTTCAGGTGCTGATCGGCCGGGCAACCGAATCCCGTGACGACCAGCGACCAGTCTTTGCCCGCGAGGCCGGGGCGTTCGTCGCGCCGGTCGATCTGGCGCCCGGCAAGTGGATCCTGCGTATCGAGGCGGTCGCCGCCAATGGCACGCTGTTCCGCCAGCAGCGCCAGTTGTATATCAGGGGCTGATCACATGTCGCTGGCTGCCGAACCGGAAACCCGCGCATCGCTGTCTGCCTGCCCCGCCTGTGTGGCCGCCCCTTCGGCAGAGCGGATTGCCCAGATGGCCGCCCCGCGCGAGGCGCGGCTGATGCTGTCGATTCCCGCCGCGCATTGCGCCGCCTGCATCTCGACGGTGGAACAAGGGCTGGAGAAACTGCCCGGCGTGCGGTCGGCGCGGGTGAACCTGACATTGCGCCGGGTTCTGGTCGAGGCGGATCCCCAGGTGACGGCGGCCAGCCTGATCCCGCATCTGGATCGGCTGGGCTATGAGGCCCATGAACTGGATGCCGGGGTTCTTTCGGTGACAGACACCGATCGCCAGGGGCGCGAGCTGCTGATGCGGATTGGCGTTGCAGGCTTCAGCATGATGAACATCATGCTGTTGTCAGTCGCGGTATGGTCGGGGGCGACGGATTCCACGCGCGACCTGTTCCACTGGATTTCCGGCATGATCGCCTTGCCGACCGTGGCCTTCGCCGGGCAGCCGTTCTTCAAATCCGCGTGGCGTGGGCTGCGGGCGGGGCGGTTGGGAATGGATTTCCCGATCTCGTTGGCCTTGGTTCTGGCCTCGGGGATCTCGGTCTACGAAACCTGGATGTCGGGGCATCACGCCTATTTCGATGCCGCAGTGATGCTGACGTTCTTTCTGCTGATCGGGCGCTATCTGGACCATCGCACCCGCGCCATCGCCCGGTCCGCCGCACAGGAACTGGCGGCGCTGGAGGTGCCCCGTGCCATTCGGTTGCTGGCAGGCGCCGAGGAAACGGTAAATGTCGCCGAACTGCGCGTCGGCGATCTGGTGCTTGTGCGTCCGGGGGGGCGAATCCCCGTGGATGGCGTCGTGACCGAAGGCACGTCCGAACTGGACCGCTCGCTGCTGACGGGCGAGGTTCTGCCGGTATTCGCCGGCCCCGACCGTGTGGTCAGTGCGGGTGAGGTCAATCTGACCGGGCCGCTGACGGTTCGGGTGACGGCGGCGGGCAAGGACAGTTCACTGTCGCGCATGGCCGAACTGGTCGCTATCGCGGAAAGCGCCAAGACACGTTATACCGGGTTGGCCGACCGTGCGGCGCGGGCGTATTCGCCGCTGGTCCATCTGCTGTCTTTCTCTGCATTTGGCTACTGGATGTGGGCGACTGGCGGCGATGTGCGCTTTGCCATCAATATTTCTGCGGCGACGCTGATCATCACCTGCCCCTGTGCGCTGGGGCTGGCGGTGCCTGCGGTTGTCACTGCGGCCAGTGGCCAACTGTTCCGCCGAGGGCTGCTGATCAAGTCAGGCACGGCGCTGGAACGGCTGGCCGAGGTGGATACGGTCGTGTTCGACAAGACCGGCACATTGACGATGGGCACCCCGGAGCCGACCAATCTGGGCGACCATCCCCGTTCGGTGCTGGACGTGGCGGCCGCATTGGCGGGGGCATCGGGGCATCCATTGGCGCAATCGCTGGCCATGGCTTGCAGGGCTGGCGGAGTCTCGCCCGCAGATGTCACGGATCTGGCGGAAGTCCCTGGATATGGCATCGAAGGGTGGCACAATGGGCGTCGTGTTCGTCTGGGCCGCGCTGAATGGGTCGGCGCCCAATCGCTGGACGTAACGGCCACCTATCTTGCCTTGCCGGATGGAACGGTCGCGGCCTTTACCTTTGCCGATGCGCTGCGCGAAGGGGCGGTCGAGGTGGTGGCGGCCGTCAAGGCGCAGGGGCTGGCTGTCAAGCTGATCTCGGGCGATGCGCCGGGTGCGGTGCGGGATCTGGCAGAACGGCTGGGCATCGCGGACTGGACCGCAGGCGCCTTGCCCGAAGACAAGGCAGGCGAAGTGGCGCGGCTGACGGCGAGCGGTCGCCGTGTGCTGATGGTAGGCGACGGGCTGAATGACACCGCCGCACTTGCGGCGGCCCATGCCTCTGTCTCGCCTGCCACGGCGCTGGATGCGGCTCGGGTGGCGTCGGATATCGTGATGCTGGGCCGCAACATCGCGCCGGTGGCCGATGCGCTGCGGATCGCCCGAAAGTCCACGCGGCGGATCCGCGAGAATTTCTGGATCTCGGCGGCGTATAATGTGGTGGCGGTGCCGATTGCGCTGGTGGGGCTGGCCACGCCCCTGTGGGCGGCGCTGGCGATGTCGCTGTCCTCGATCACCGTGGCCCTGAATGCGCTGAGGTTGAAGTAAGCCCATGGAAGTTCTGACGATTCTGATTCCGGTTTCGCTGTTTCTGGGGGCATTGGGATTGGTGCTGTTCTTCTGGACGATGCGGCACCGCCAGTACGAAGACCCCGAAGGCGATTCGCGACGTATCCTGACCAGCGACTGGGACGATCACCCCAAGCCCTAGGCGGGTCGGCCCATTCCGGCGCCAACCTGTGCAAAGCAAAGCCCCGGCCAGTGTGGCCGGGGCTTTTGTTGATGGGAATGACGGGTCGTCAGCGCGCCATGAACACCGGGACCGGGGTGTTTTCCAGCATGTCGCGGGTCGCGCCGCCCAGAATCGCCTCGCGAAAGCGGGAATGGCCATAGGCGCCCATCACCAGCAGATCGGCATCGCGGTCGCGCAGATGCCGGGCCAGCACATCGGACACCCGCGGCAGCGTGCGCGCCAGAACCGAAACCTCGGCCCGCACATCGTGGCGCGACAACCACTGGCTGACAAGGCCGCCGGGGTCAGAGCGTTCCGGCCCGTGGGCAGGCGGATCAATAATGGTGATGTCGATCACCGAGGCGCGTTTCAGCAGCGGCAGAGCCCGGCGAATCGCGGCCATCGCTTCTGGCGACTGGTTCCAGGCGACGACCACACGCTCGAAGGCAGGCGGCTGTACCATGCCGTCGGGCATGATCAGCACCGGGGCCTGACCGTCGAACATGGCGGATTCGACAACGGCTTCGTCCGTGGCCGAGCGGCCGGCACCATAGGGGCGCGCCTGCACGACCAGATCGCAAAAGCGTGCGCGGTGCGCGACCAGGGGCGCCACGCCGCCAAGCTGTGCCACAGCCCGGTCAACGGACCAGCGAATCTCTTCGCTGGCCAGACGCTTGCGCACAGTCGTTTCCAACGTTTCAGAGGCGGCGATGGCCTGGTTCAGCGTTTCCTGAACCATTGCGATGCCTGCCCCGGCACTGAAATAGCCATATTGGGTCTGGTCGATGCCAAGGACCAGCACCTCAAGATGCGCGTCTTCGCGCCGTGCCAGGGCAATGGCGGTTTCCAGCCCGGCCAGGCCGGGGCCATCGGCCCCCTGTTCTGTCACGACGGTAAGCAGGGTTTTGCAGGCCATGGATTGCCTCCTTGATGTCGGCGCACCGGCGCCGGTTCCTGTTCATGTGGCTACGAGGTTGGCACGCCCTGCCAGCCTGCACCTTGATACGGATCAACACAAGGTTGCACCTGATGTTCGGCACGACGACAGGAAAGCGCGACATCTTGACATGGATCAAGGTATCTTTGCCGCATCGCAGCCATCACCAACGCTGTCGTATAACATGTGGCAGGGCGAAAACCTTGCCGGACGACGAGACGAAGGGACGCAACATGTGGGATTACGTTAAACTGGTCGCGCTTGGCGTGATCGCGCTGCTTGCCGCGATCGCCGCCAATTATGCGCGCGACGAGGCCTATCTGGTCAATGCGCTTACCGTAATGCTTGCCGCAGCCGCCACGTTCATCTGGACCTTGCGGAACACGGGCGAGCCAAAGGCGGTAGCACCGAAGAACGAGTATTTTGACGGCGTCGTGCGCGCCGGGGTCATTGCGACCGCGTTCTGGGGCGTGGTGGGCTTTCTTGTCGGGGTCGTGGTGGCAGCGCAGCTTGCCTTCCCGGTGCTCAATTTCGAATGGGCCCAGCCCTACCTGAACTTCGGCCGCCTGCGGCCGCTGCACACCTCGGCCGTTATTTTCGCCTTTGGCGGCAACGCGCTGATCGCAACTGCCTTTTACGTCGTGCAACGCACCACGGCGGCGCGGTTGTGGGGCGGCAATCTGGGCTGGTTCGTCTTCTGGGGCTGGCAACTGATCATCGTCCTGGCGGCGACCAGCTATGTCTTTGGTGGCTCGCAGGGCAAGGAATATGCTGAAATGCCCTGGCATGTGGACATCCTGATCACGGTGGTCTGGGTGGCGTTCCTGCTGGCGTTTCTTGGAACGCTTTGGAACCGGAAAGAGCCGCATATCTATGTGGCCAACTGGTTCTATCTGTCGTTCATCGTCACCGTTGCCATGCTGCATGTGGTCAACAATGCCGCGCTGCCGGTGTCGGTGTTCGGTTCCGCCTCGGTTCAGGCCTATGCGGGTGTGCAGGATGCCATGATCCAGTGGTGGTATGGCCACAATGCCGTAGGCTTCTTCCTGACGGCGGGCTTTCTGGGCATGATGTACTACTTTGTGCCCAAGCAGGCCGAACGCCCGGTCTTCAGCTACAAGCTGTCGATCATCCACTTCTGGGCGCTGATCTTCCTGTATATCTGGGCCGGTCCGCACCACCTGCACTATACCGCATTGCCCGAATGGGCCTCGACCCTGGGCATGATCTTCTCGATCATGTTGTGGATGCCAAGCTGGGGCGGCATGATCAACGGCCTGATGACGCTGTCGGGGGCCTGGGACAAGCTGCGCACCGATCCGGTGATCCGCATGATGGTGATCGCGGTAGGTTTCTACGGCATGTCCACCTTCGAAGGCCCGATGATGTCGATCAAGGCGGTCAACAGCCTGTCGCATTACACGGACTGGACCATCGGCCACGTTCATTCCGGCGCCCTGGGCTGGAACGGCATGATCACCTTCGGCGCGCTGTATTTCCTGGTGCCCCGGCTGTGGAACCGTGAACGGCTGTATTCGCTGAGCCTTGTGAGCTGGCACTTCTGGCTCGCCACCATCGGGATCGTGCTCTACGCCTCGTCGATGTGGGTCACGGGCATCATGGAAGGGCTGATGTGGCGCGAAGTTGACGCCAACGGGTTCCTCGTCAACGCCTTTGCCGACACGGTCAGTGCCAAGTTGCCGATGTATGTGGTGCGGATGCTGGGCGGGGTGATGTTCCTGCTGGGGGCCATCATCATGTGCTACAACCTATGGATGACCGTTCGTGCCCAGCCGGCCAAGGCGCCGGTGAACGCGAACAACTTTGTCCCCGCAGAATGACCGGAGTGTGAACCATGGCATTTCTTGACAAGCACAAGGCCATCGAGACGCACGCCACGCTGCTGCTGGTGCTGAGTTTCCTGGTCGTCACCATCGGCGGTATCGTGCAGATCGTGCCGCTGTTCTACATCGAGAACACCATCGAAAAGGTGGAGGGGATGCGCCCTTACACCCCGCTGGAACTGGCTGGCAAGGATATCTACGTCCGCGAAGGCTGCTACGTCTGCCACAGCCAGATGATCCGACCGATGCGGGACGAGGTGGAACGCTACGGCCACTACTCGCTGGCGGCCGAGTCGATGTATGATCGGCCCTTCCAGTGGGGGTCCAAACGGACCGGCCCGGATCTGGCGCGTGTGGGTGGGCGGTATTCCGACGAATGGCACCAGGATCACTTCCGCGATCCAAAGTCTGTGGTGCCGGAATCGGTCATGCCCCCCTATGCGTTCCTGTTCCGGACGCCGATCGATGGCCGGTATATCGCGGACAGCATGAAGACCAACGCGGTGTTCGGTGTGCCCTATACCAGCGAGATGATCGAAGCCGCGCAGGCCGACTTCATCGCGCAGGCCGATCCCGATGCCGATACCGGCGGGCTGCTTGAACGCTATGGCGAACGGGTGGATGTGCGCAACTTCGACGGTCAGCCGCAACTGACCGAAGCGGATGCACTGATCGCCTATATCCAGGTTCTGGGCACGATGGTCGATTTCTCGACCTTCCAGCCTGATCCGCTGCGCTGAGGGAGGACATCATGGGAACTGAAACCTATTCCTTCCTGCGCAACTTCGCGGACAGCTGGCATCTGCTGTTCATGTTCCTGTTCCTGATCGGCGTTTTCGTCTGGGCGATTCGCCCTGGGTCGAACAAGGTCCACCGTGACGTGGCGAACTCGATCTTCCGCAACGACGACCGCCCGGCGCCTGACAGCGCCTCTGCCACCAAGGAGATGCAGTGATGGTCGATCCAGAAGACCGCGTGCCGGAAAACAAGGTCACACCACCCGAACGGCAGTATCCCGACCCCAAGGTCGTCTTGAAGCGCAAGGTTGTCGGCGAGGTGCAGACCACCGGCCATACCTGGGACGGGATCGAGGAATACGACAACCCGATGCCGCGGTGGTGGTTGTGGACGTTCTACGCCTGTATCGTCTGGGCACTGATCTATTCGATTGCCTACCCGGCCTGGCCGATGCTGACACGCGCCACGCAAGGCGTGCTGGGCTACAATCGCATCGACGAGTTGAACGCCGAGATCGACCGCTTCGCGGGCATGAATGCCCCGATCCGGGCGCGGCTGGTGGAAACCGAGCTGACAGAGATCACCAGCAATCCCGAACTGGTGCAATTCGCCAACCAGGCGGGTGCGGCCGTGTTCAAAACATGGTGCGCGCAGTGCCATGGCGCGGGCGCGGCCGGGGTCCAGGCGTCGGGCTACCCGAACCTGTTGGATGATGACTGGCTGTGGGGGGGCGACATAGAGTCGATCCACTACACGGTTGCCCATGGCATCCGCAACACGACCGATGACGACGCCCGTTTCAGCCAGATGCCCGCCTTTGGCGACATGCTGTCGAACGAGGAAATTTCGCAGGTTGTGCAATATGTGCGCCAGATCTCGCGGCAGGACTATGACGCGGCCTTGGCCGGACCGGGTGCAGAGGTCTATGCCGACAACTGCGCTTCGTGCCATGCCGAGGATGGCACCGGCGACCGTTCGCAAGGCGCGCCGAACCTGACGGATGCTATCTGGCTCTATGGTGGCGATGTGGCCTCTTTGACCCATTCGGTCCGCTTTGCACGGTATGGTGTGATGCCGAACTGGACGACCCGTCTGTCAGAGGCCGATATCCGCGCTGTCGCGGTGTATGTGCACGGGCTTGGCGGCGGCGAATAGACCGCCCGGCCTTTGCGTCCCGGACTGGCCCGGCACCATGGTGCCGGGTCTTTTTGTTGCCATCGCAGCAAAAAGGGCGCCGCAGCAGCGCCCCTCTCAGACCTTGGTGGGCGATGGATGGCTAGAGCTGGGCCGCCACATCGTCGGGTACGTCGAAATTGTGGGTGACGGTCTGAACGTCGTCGTCATCCTCCAGCATTTCGACAAGCCGCATCAGCTTTTGCGCGGTTTCCAGATCCACCTCGGTGCGGCTTTGCGGGCGCCAGATCAGCTTGGATTCGGTCGATTCCCCCAACGCGGTTTCCAGAGCGTCGGAAACCGCTGACAGATCTTCGACCTGGCAATAGATGAAATGCCCGTCCTCGTCCGAGTCCACATCCTCGGCGCCCGCATCCAGCGCGGCCATCATCACCGTATCGGCGTCGCCCGCCGATGCCGGATAGGTGATTTCGCCCACCCGATCAAAGCTGTGCGCGACAGATCCGGTCTGGCCAAGGTTGCCGCCACATTTGGTGAAATAGCTGCGCACGTTCGATGCGGTGCGGTTCAGGTTATCGGTCATCGCCTCGACGATGATGGCGATTCCGTTGACGCCATACCCCTCGTAGCGGATTTCCGAGTAGTCCGACGCGTCGCCCATCTGGGATTTCTTGATCGCGCGGTCAATCACGTCCTTGGGCATCGAGACGGCCTTGGCCGCCTTCACCGCCAGCCGCAGGCGCGGGTTCTTGTCGGGGTCAGGATCGCCCATCTTGGCGGCGACGGTGATTTCCTTCGCCAGCTTCGAGAACATTTTCGAGCGGATCGCATCCTGTTTGCCCTTGCGGTGCTGGATGTTCGCCCATTTCGAATGGCCTGCCATGACCTTCCCCCGGAAGCACGATCTGTGGATGCGTCGGTATAGTCCAGCCTTGGCCCCGCCCGCAACCCCGGCCTAGAACGGCCACAGCAGCGGGACCGTCACGGCCACGACGATGGCCAGTCCGATATTCAGCGGCAGGCCGATGCGCAGATAGTCGGTGAACTTGTAGCCACCGGGTCCATAGACCAGCGTGTTGGTCTGATAGCCTATCGGTGTCGAGAAGGCGGCGGACGAGGCGAACATCACCGTCACCAGCAAGGGGCGCGGATCAATACCCAGCGTGCTGGCCAGTCCGATGGCAATCGGCGCGACAATCAGCGCAACGGCGTTGTTGGACACGATTTCCGTCAGTGTGGACGCCAGTACATAGACCGCCAGAATCAGCAGGGGGGCAGGAAGGCCGACCAGCCAGGGCGCGAGTGTCTCGACGATCATGCGCACGGCGCCGGAATGTTCCAGCCCCGCGCCCACCGCAAGCATCCCGAAGATCAGCGCCAGCAACCGCCCCTCGACGAATTCGAAGGCTTCTTCGGCGTCGATGCAGCGGGTCAGCAGCACAATGGCGACGCCGATGATCGCCAGCACCATGATGGGGGCAACCTCGATTGCCGACAGCAGGACGATCCCGACCAGCGTTGCCAGGACGATCGGCGCATGGCCGCGCCGATAGGCCCTCTCGGATGGCTGCGAAATGTCGACCATGTTCATCTCCAGCGCCAGGCGCTGAATGTCGGCCTGCGCGCCTTCCAGCAGCAGGGTATCGCCCACCTGAACGACCAGGTCGTCGATCTGCCGCCCGATGTTCTGGTTCCGCCGGTGCACCGCCAGCGGATAGACGCCATAGCGCCGCCGCAGGCGCAACGAGCCCAACGAGCGACCGACCATATGGCAACCGGGCGTGATCAGGACTTCGACCGTCGATGTCTGCACCGACGACAGCTTGTCGATCAGTCGCAGATCCTTGTTCTGTTGCAGCCCCAGCACTTCGGACATCGGGGTTCGCAGAACCACGCGGTCGCCCTGTTCCATCACGACGTCGCCAAGATTGCGCCGCAACGAGGCATCGCCGCGCAGCACGTCGATGACCCTGGCTGTATCGCGCTTGAAGATATCGACTTCATCCAGCCGCCTGCCGATCAGGGCAGAACCCTCGGGCACGGCAACTTCGGTAAAGAACTTCATCCTGGACTTGTCGGACAACAGGGATGCCATGCTGTCGCGGTCGGGCAGCAGACGGCGTGCGAACAGCGCAATATACGCAAGGCCAAAGGCCGCCACGATCAGGCCAAGCGGCGTGATTTCGAACAGGCTGAATCCAGGCAGCCCTGCCTGGCGGGCCACGCCATCCACCAGAAGGTTGGTTGAGGTTCCAAGCAAGGTCAGCGTTCCGCCCAGGATCGTAAGATAGCTGAGCGGGATCATCACTTTTGACGGCGAGAGCGAGAGCTTTTTGGCCAGTTGCATGAAGATCGGGATCATGACCACGACCACAGGCGTATTGTTGACAAAGGCCGACATCGTCAGGGCGGTCAGGGCCAGCATCACGACCGTGCGCACAGGGCGCCGTTCGATGCTGGCCGATGCCTTGCGCGACACCCAGTCCAGCCCGCCGGTGCGCACCAGCGCGCCCACCACGATGAACAGCGCGGCAATGGTCCAGGGCGCCTGGTTGGCGAATACCTTGAGCCCCTCGGCCTGCGGCAGGACGCCGGTCACAAGCATTGCGACGGCGCCGCCGATTGCCACCACCTCGACGGGGTAGGTCTCGCGGATGAACATGACCAGCATCGCAATCACGATGCCAATGGCGATGAGGGCTTGAACGGTCTGGGAAAGCTCTATGCCGAACATGGTCGCCTGTGTGAATTAATCTCGACCTTTCTAGCAGAGATTATTTCTGAAACAAGCGTGGCGTGACGGCCCGGATGTCGCAGGCCGGTGGCGCGGGGTTCAGGGCTGTGCTTCTTCCAGCCTGCCGCCGATGCGGATCATGCGGATCCGGGTCGCCTTGCCGGTGCGGTCGTCGGTTTCGACCATGACGCCCGACAGTGTGGCCTCGCCCCCTGCGGGTTCGAAACGCCCGCCTGGCATCTGGGTGATGAACCGGCGCATCGGTTCTTCCTTCTGCATCCCGATGACGGAATTGTAGTCGCCGCACATGCCGGCATCGGTCTGATAGCCGCAGCCGCCGGGCAGGATCATGGCGTCGGCGGTGGGCACATGGGTATGGGTGCCGACCACCAGACTGGCCCGGCCATCGCACCAGTGGCCCATGGCCATTTTCTCGCTGGTGGCCTCGCAATGCATGTCAACGATCACGGCCTGCGCCATGCCGCCCAAAGGATGCGCGTGCAGCACCGGCTGGATGGCAGAGAACGGGTCGTCGAACGGGCGCTTCATGAACACCTGGCCCAGAACCTGCGTCACCAGCACCTTGCGCCCGCGCGCATCGGTGAACAGACGCGCCCCGCGCCCCGGCGCGGCCTTGGCGTAGTTCAGCGGTCGCAGGATGCGCGGCTCCTGCTCGATGAAACCGATCATGTCCTTCTGGTCAAAGGCATGATCGCCCAGGGTGATGCAGTCGGCCCCGGCTTCCAGCAACGCCTTGGCATGGGCCGCTGTCAGCCCCGCCCCGCTGGAGGCATTCTCGCCATTGACCACGACGAAATCCAGCGCCCATTCGGTGCGCAGGCCCTTGAGGCGCGTCGCAACCGCGTTGCGCCCGGCCCGTCCCATCACATCGCCAAGAAAAAGTATCCGCATGATCCCGACTTACGGCACGCGCACGCGGTTGTGAATGGCGAATGCAGGGGGCAACAGGATTTTGCCTGTGCCGAAGGGGCAGGCCAGGGTCAGCCGATGAAACCGCCATCGCTGTCGTCGCCCGCCTCTAGCAGCAGGCGGTCAATGTCGGGCACGGTGACATGACGCTTGCCGTCCAGCACGATCACCCCATCCTTGCGCAGGGCAGAGATCTGGCGGCTGACGGTTTCCAGCGTAAGCCCCAGATAATCCGCCATCGCCTCGCGCGTGAGCGGCAGATCGAACACAAGCGGCCCGTCTCTGCCCTCTGCCTTCAACGAGGCATCCCGGCGGGCGATGATGGCAATCAGGCTGGCGATCTTTTCCCGCGCGGTCTTGCGGCCAAGCAGCAGCATCCATTCCCGTGCGGCATCCAGTTCATCCAGCGTCATTTCCAGAAGTCGCTGGGCGATATGCGGGGTATGGGCCATCAGATCTTCGAACGGCTTCTTGCGGAAACAGCACATCACCAGATCGGTGGTCGCGGTGATGTCATAGGCCGCGTTCGATCGCCCTGGCCGCCCCACGAAATCCGACGGCAACAGCAGACCCACCATCTGGCGGCGCCCGTCCTCCAGCGTCTGGGTCAGCGTGGCGATTCCGGTCACGACCGAGGCGACAAAATCCATGCGGTCGCCAGACCATACCACTGTCTGTCCCGCTTCGTAGCTGCGGTAATACTTGATGCGTTCCAGCGCGACCAGTTCGTCGGATTCGCAGCGGGCACAAACGGCCCGATGCCGGATCGGGCAGTCTCCGCAGGATACGTGGCTGAGAACCGGGGCGTCTTTAAGGGCCATGCCGCTCGTCGCTGTTGATCTAGGTCAAGGCCGCTGCCCAACTCTGCCTTTAGGCTATACGAATGGACACGGAATCGCAACTCGCACGCCTCGGGCTTTTTGATGCGCGGGTGCCACGGTATACCAGCTATCCCACGGCCCCGCATTTCAATACCACGACAGGCCCCGCACAATTCGCCGGATGGATCAGGCAGATCCCGGCGGGCTCTGAAATCTCGCTGTATCTGCATGTGCCGTTCTGCCGAAGGTTGTGCTGGTTCTGCGCCTGTCGCACCCAGGGCACCACATCGGATGGGCCGGTCTATGCCTATGTGGAAACACTCAAGGCGGAACTGGCCCTGCTGCGGCAGTATCTTGCGCCCGGCGTGCGGCTGTCGCGCCTGCATTGGGGCGGGGGAACCCCCACGTTGCTGGGCCCGGATCTGATCGCGGATCTGGCGCAGGCGGTGTTTGCAGTGGCGCCCATGGCGCGCGATGGCGAATTCTCGGTGGAGATCGACCCGAACGAGATTGACGCGCCCCGGCTGGATGCGCTGGCCACAGCGGGGATGAACCGCGCCTCGATCGGTGTGCAGGACTTCGACCCGGAGATTCAAAAGACCATCGGCCGCGAGCAAAGCTATGACATCACCCGCGACGCGGTCGAGATGATCCGCGCGCGCGGCGTGCACAGTCTGAATGCCGACATCCTCTATGGCCTGCCGCATCAGACGCCAGAGCGGATCGCGGATTCGGTGCAAAAGCTGCTCAGCCTGTCGCCCGACCGGGTCGCGCTTTACGGCTATGCCCATGTGCCATGGATGAGCCGCCGCCAGCAGATGATCCCGTCGGACGCCATGCCGACACCGCAAGAGCGGTTGAACCTGTTCGACGTGGCGCGAAAGTTGTTCCTGTGGGACGGCTATGTGGATGTGGGTATCGACCATTTTGCCCGCCCCACCGACGGCATGGCCCGCGCGCTGGCCAATGGCGCCCTGCGACGGAACTTCCAGGGCTATACCGACGATCCCGCGCCGGTGCTGGTCGGGTTGGGGGCCTCGTCGATCTCGCGGTTTCCGCAAGGCTATGCCCAGAACGCCCCGGCGACCGGCGAATATACCAAGCTGATCCGCTCGGGCCAGTTCGCCACCCGCAAGGGGCATACGTTCCGCGGCGAGGATCTTTTGCGCGCGCGCATCATCGAGGCGCTGATGTGCGACTTCCGCGTCAGCCGGGCCGAGTTGCTGGACTGTTTTCCGGTGCAGGAATCTGCGTTGGACGCGATGTTCCAGGCAGCCGCCGAGCAGTTCGGAGACATGGTGCGGCTGGACGAAACCGGATTGTCGATACCCGAACCGGGCCGCCCGCTGACCCGCATGGTGGCGCGGGCCTTTGACGCCTACGATCTGTCCAAGGCCGGGCATTCCAGCGCAATCTGATCCGGTGCGCCTGTGGCGGACCTCCGGGGCGCTGCCCCGGACCCCGGGGTATTTGCGGCAAGATGAAGCAGCCCGCGCATGGCCCGACAGCCGATCTGTGATAGGCTTTCCGCATATCCGCAAGGGGAGGCGTTGCGATGGCGGGCAAGATCACGGTGCTGGTCGGGACGACCAAGGGAGTGTTTCTGATCGACGGGGGACGCGCGCGCAGCGGGTGGTCGGTGCGTGGCCCGTTCTGCGATGGGTGGCCGATCAACCATGTGGTGGGCGATCCGGGCTCTGGCACGATCTGGGCCGGAGGCGGTGGTGACTGGCATGGGGCGGGGATCTGGCGGTCGGAAGATGGCGGGGCGAGCTGGACGGTTACGCGCCTGACCAGCGGGACGATGGACGAATGGGCGGCGAAGGATCCGGATTTTGCTGCCATGATCGGTTGGGCCGAGGCTGCGTTGCCGTTTGGCGATGAGTTTGCCCAGGTGTGGTCCTTGGGCCATGTCCATGGTGTGCTGTATGCCGGGACCAAGCCTGCTGGCCTGCTGGCAAGCCGCGATGGCGGGGCAAGCTGGATGCGGGTGGACGGGTTGACCGACCATCCCTCTGCCCCTGGCTGGAGCCCTGGCGCCGCCGGGTTGGTGCTGCACACCATCGTGTCCGATCCGGGCGACGCGCAAAAGCTGTGGCTGGGCATTTCGGCGGCGGGGGTCTTTGCCAGCGAGGATGGCGGCGCGACCTGGGAGCGGCGCAACCGGCTGTCCAATGCAGATGCCTGCGCGGATCACGACCATCCGGCAGGCCCAGGGGGAGGCGAGGTGGGGCATTGCGTGCACAACATGATGCGCGCACCGGGGGGCGAGGACCGGCTGTATCAGCAGAACCATCATGGCGTCTGGCGGTCGAACGACGGGGGACGAAGCTGGGACGACATCACGTCCGGCTTGCCTTCGACGTTCGGGTTTCCGATCCGGGTGCATCCGCGCGACCCCGATACGCTCTGGACGCTTCCCCTGAACGGCGACAGTGCCGGGCGTTTTCCCCCTGATGCGGCCTGTGCTGTCTGGCGGTCGCGCGATGGCGGGGCAAGCTGGCAGGCATTGCGTCAGGGCCTGCCGCAGGAGGCGTGTTTCTTTACCGTGTTGCGCCAGGCGATGGCGGGGGACGGGCATACGCCCGCGGGGGTCTATTTCGGCAGCAACAGCGGATCGGTCTTTGCCAGTCTGGACGAGGGAGACACCTGGACCGAAATCGCGCGGCACATGCCGACGATCCTGTCGGTCGAGGTTCTGGAACATCCGGCCTGACATTCCGCTGGCTGGCGCGAGGCTGGCGTGCTGGAATGTCAGGGGGAGGAGGGCTGGATGGCCGCCGGACGGGAGGGTCGCAGGCCATCTTGCTGCACGATGTCTAACGCCGTCGACACGGGGCGCCCATGCGACAGGGGCGCCCGACTGTTTCGCTCGGGGATCACAGGCCTTTGGCGCGGTTGCGCAGTTCGAATTTCTGGATCTTGCCGGTGGAGGTTTTCGGCAGGTCGCAGAAGATTACCTGTTTGGGCGTTTTGAACCCGGCCAGACGGGTGCGGGCAAAGGCGATCAGTTCGGCTTCGGTCGCGCTGGCGCCGTCCTTCAATTCGACAAAGGCGCAAGGCACCTCGCCCCATTTGTCGTCCGGCCGGGCGACGACGGCGCAGAGGGCCACGGCGGGGTGGTGCATCAGCGCGCCTTCCACCTCGACCGAGCTGACATTCTCGCCGCCAGAAATGATGATGTCCTTGGCGCGGTCGGCGATCTTGATATAGCCGTCGGGATGGCGGAACGCGATGTCGCCTGAGCGGAACCAGCCGCCCTTGAATGCCTCTGCCGTGGCTTCGGGATTCTTGTAATAGCCCTTCATCACGCCATTGCCACGGTGGGCGATCTCTCCCAGTGTGGTGCCGTCGCGGGGCACGGGGGCATCGGTCGGATCCAGCACCGTGACATGTTCCATGAAGGGCATGGCAACGCCGGTGCGCGCCTTGACTGCGGCGCGGTCGTCGCCAGTCAATCCCTCGAAACCGGCTTGCCAGACGCATTCCACATCGGGGCCGTAGGTTTCGGTCAGGCCATAGACCTGTGTGACATTGAAGCCCAGCGGCTCGATGGCGGCCAGCGTGGCCGCCGGAGGCGGGGCGCCAGCGGTGAAGACCTCGATGATCTGGTCAAAGGGGCGGCGGTCCTCGTCGCGGGCATGGATGATGGTGTTCAGCACGATGGGGGCGCCGCCGAAATGGGTGACGCGCTCATCGGCAAATGCGGCATAGAGCGCCCGCGCCGTAACATCTCGGCAGCAGATCACGGTACCCGCCAGCAGCGGCATCATCCAGGGGTGGCACCAGGCGTTGCAATGGAACAGCGGCACGATGGTCAGATAGCGCGGATGCAACTGCAACCGCCAACTGACGACCTGGCCGAAGGTGGACAACATGGCCCCGCGATGGTGATAGACAACGCCCTTGGGCCGCCCGGTCGTGCCCGAGGTATAGTTCAGCGCCAGTGATTCCCATTCGTCCTGTGGCATCAGCCAGGCGAAGTCGGGATCACCGGCGGACAGCATGGCTTCGTATTCCGGATAGCGGCCGGTGGCGGGAAATCCGGCCTGGGGGTCTGCGACCTCGACAATGCCGGGTGGTGGCCCCTCCATCGCGGCGCAGGCCGCCTCGGCCAGCGGCAGGAAGGCGGTATCCACCAGCACCAGCCGGGCCCCGCCATGCGCAAAGATATAGGCGACCGTATCCACATCCAGCCGGGTGTTGATGGTGTTCAGCACCGCCCCGCAGGCGGGTACGCCAAAATGCGCCTCGACCTGTGCGGGCAGGTTGGGGATGATCGTGGCCACCACATCGCCGGGCCGTATTCCCCGTGTGGCAAGGGCCGAGGCCAGGCGGCTGACGCGGGCGCGGTAGTCGGCATAGCTGCGGCGGATGGTGCCATAGACCAGCGCCTCGTGATCCGGCCAGATGTCGGCCGCACGGGCCAGATGCGACAAGGGGGTCAGGGGCACATGGTTGGCCTGGTTGCGCCCCAGCCCGGTTTCATCCGCCAGCCATCCCATGCGATCCTCCCCGATGCGTGCTTGTGGTGCGGCATACTGGCGGGATAAGCCGGGAGTGGAAAGCCCCGACGGAGTGTCCATGACCCCTTCTGATCGCCCGAACCGCATGTTGGCCGCCGCCGGGGCCATCCTGATCTATGCCGCGCTGATCGGCTACATCGACAATTATGTCCGCGTGATCGCGGACGGCACGGGGCTGTGGCAGTTTCAGGCGATGCGGTCGGGCATGGTCGCGCTGATGCTGATGGCGGTGATGGCGCTGCCATTCGCGCCTCAGTTGCGGGTGGTGGCGCCGCGAGCGGTGCTGGCCCGTGCGCTGGTCCAGTCGGCGGCGATGTTCACCTATTTCGGCAGTCTGGGGTTTCTGTCGGTTGCGCAGGCAGCGGCGGGGTTGTTCACCGCACCGATCTTTGTGCTGCTGATCGGGCGGTTCGCCTATGGCCACAGGCTGGGCCCCTGGCGGATCGCTGCGGCGCTGGCGGGGTTTGCCGGGGTGCTGATGGTGCTGTCGCCCGATCCGCAGGCGCTTGGCCCAGGTACGCTGGTGCCGGTGCTGGGAGGGGCGCTGTATGCGCTGGCCAATATCGCCACGCGGGAATGGTGCGGCCGGGAAAGTGCTGCGACGCTGGTCGTCTCCTACATGCTGGTGATGGGCGTGTTGGCGGCGCTGGTCCTGGCCCTGCTGTGGTGGATTGCGCCAGCGGCGCCGCAGGGGGCCGCCGGATTTCTGATCCGCGGTCCGAACTGGCCATCGAACGAGGTGCTGTTCTGGATCGCCATTCAGGCCATAGGCTCTGTGGTGGCGGTCGGTCTGATGGTGCGTGCCTATCAACTGGCCGAGGCCAGCCGGGTTTCGGTGCTGGAATACGTCGTTCTGCCGTTCTCGGCGATCTGGGCATGGCTGATCTGGGGCGAGACCATCGGGCCGGTCGCGGTGATCGGAATGGGTGTCATCATTGCGTCGGGCGTGGCCATGGGCTGGCGGGGCCGGGCGGCATGATCTGGTCGTCGCCCTGTCCGGCAGTCCCGGACGGCGCCGCCTGACCCCTGCGCCCGACAGGGCGCAACGTTCCTATGGCTGGCTGGAGTGTCGTTTCCCGCCCTGACCTGCGCGTGCGGCCAGCAATGCCCCTGCGGCAATCAGGGCGGCGGCCAGTGCCAGAACCGGCGTCGGTTCCGCGACACCGGCCAGAACCAGCGCCAGGGTCGAGAGCAGCGGCGCGGCATAGGACGCGACGCCGAGAAGCTGGATATCGCCCTTCTTCATGCCGACATCCCAGACATAGAACGCCAATCCGACAGGCCCCAGACCCAACCCCAGCACAGCGCCCCAGCCGATGGCATCCTGTGGCCACTGCGTCTCTTCCAGCGCCAGATGGAACGGCACCGACAACAGCGCCGTGGCAAGGCAGAAAACGGCGACCGCCTCGGTCGGGGCTGTGCCAAGTCGACGCGAGCCCACGGAATAGGCCGCCCAGGTCAGGGCGCACAGAAAGGCCAGCCCCAACCCGACAGCGGCACCGGAGGCCATCGCATCGCGCTGACGGGACAGGATGATCAGGGCCGCCCCTGCAAAGGCGATCAACGCGCCAAGGATATGGCGCCGGGTCAGCCGTTCGCCGGGCAACAGGCCGGAAAACAGCACGATGAGCAGCGGCCACAGATAGGCGATCAGGCCGGCTTCGGCTGCGGGGGCCAATCGCAGGGCGCTGAAATACAGCGCGTGATAGCCGAACAATCCCGCAATGCCAAAGGCAAGCACAGCTGGCGAGACCGCGCGCAACCGCCTGCCGCCGCCTGTCCCGACGATCCACGCCAATCCGACCGCCCCGCCGATCCCGAAGGTGAGGGCGTTCAACAGGAACGGGGGCACCGGGGCCGTTGCCACGGTCAGCAAGGCCAGTGACGACCACAGGAGGACGGCGATGAAGCCGATCGCGGTGGCGCGGGCGCGGGTCATGCGGCAATCGTCCTTTGCGGGCAGGGGTCGGGACGGGGTGGGACAGGCCATCCGACCCCGACCGCTTGCGCGGTTCGTCCGACGGCTCTAGCCTTGGCAAGGAGGGGGCGCAAGCGTGCGCCGTTCGTCGCAGGGCCTGTGGCCTTGGCAAACCGTCGCGCGCGCCCATCTACAGGGAAAGCCATCCCACGAGGACCGCCATGGATGCCACCCGACTGACCTGTCTGACCTGTGGTCAGGCCAACCGTGTTCCGCTTGCGCGACTGGACCAAAACCCCCGCTGCGGCAGTTGCGGCGACCCGCTGATACCGGGCAAACCCGCCGACCTGGATGCTGCCGCCCATGACAAGGTGACAAAGCGCGACGATCTGCCCATTCTGGTCGATTACTGGGCGCCTTGGTGTGGCCCCTGCCGGATGATGGCGCCCGAATTCGCCAAGGCTGCCAAGGCGCTGGCCCCCAAGGTGCGGCTGGCCAAGCTGAACACGCAAGACCATCCCGAGGTTTCGTCGCGTGCCGGTATTCAGGGCATTCCCGCGCTGATCCTGTATCATCGCGGGCGCGAGGTGGCGGGGCTGGCCGGCGCACGCCCGGCTGCGGATATCGTTGCCTTTGTTCAGGGCAAGCTGGGCGCGCGCGCGTAGCCGGAGGTCACGTCAGGTTGCGTCGGGCCGGAATCCCGCTTCGGTCAGCAAGGCGTCAGAGCGGGTTTCCACGGCCTGTTCCAGTTCTGCCATGAACTCTGGCAGGGGCTTGCCTGCCGGTATGCGCGGCAGGAAATCCACCACCGCCACTCCCGGTTTGCGCAGGATGCCGTGGCGGGGCCAGAACACGCCCACATTGGTGGCCACCGGCACGCAATCCTGCCCCAGTTCCTGATACAGGGCGCCGATCCCGATCTTGTAGGGCGCCTTGACGCCCGGTGCCACGCGGGTTCCCTGGGCATAGATGGTCAGTTGTCCACCCTTGTCCTTGCCCGAGGCCACGTCGGCCAGCATCTGCTTGATCGCTGCCCCGCGTCGGCCACGGTTGACAGGAATGCAACCGATGCGCAGCGCATATTGCCCAAGGATCGGGGTCCAGATCAGTTCGCGTTTCATGATGAAACGGGGGCGGGGCATGGCGGAGAAGATCAGCAGGATGTCCAGAAAGGACTGATGCTTGGCCGCGACGAGAACGGCGTCGCGAGGCGGTGTGCCACGGATTTCGGTCTTGAGTCCGATCAACCAGCGCGCCGTGAACCGGACCCACAGACAAAAGCTCTGGCAGGCTGCAAAGGCCCCGGCGGGCGAGATCAGCGCCCAGGGCAGGAACACCACCGCCATGATCGCCATCATGAGATACATCTGCACGATGAAGATCAGCGACAGCACATATTGCAGCGCAAGGCGTACAGGCCCCATCATTTCAGCTCCCGCAGTTTGGCAAGGGCGGCAATCCGCGTGGCGGTCCAGGCGACCAGCGCGGCCATGACCGGCAGGACAAGCGGAACCAGCCAGCCCCAGCCCTGAAAACCAAGGCCGGTCAGAAACCCGCCGGCCGCATCGGCCGATGGCAGCAGCGCTATCCCCAGCAGGCCCATGGCCACGCCGGCACTTGCGCCGATGGCAGCCCGCAGCGTGAACCTGCGCACGAAGGCCCCGGCGATGAAGCGGTCTTGCGCCCCGACCAGGCGCAACACCCGGATCACCTGCGCATTGGCGGCCAGAGAGGCATTGGCGGCCAGCGTGATCATCGCGGCCAGCGCCCCGCCGATCAGCACCAGCGACAGCCAGCCCAGCAGGCGCAGCCGTTCGGCTGCCACCGTCAACGGGCGGCGCCATCGGGTATGGTCGTCCAGCACCGCGCCAGGGGCCTCGGCTTGCAGGCGCAGGCGCAGGCCCTGGGCGTCATAGCCGCCGTCGGCTTCGGTGAATTCCACCAGTTGCGGCAGCGACAGGCTGTCCACCGGCAGATCGGGGCCGAACCACGGCTCCAGCAGGGCGCGTTGTTCCTCGGGGCTCAGGGCGCGCGCGCCCTGCACGCCGGGGGTGGTGCCAAGCAGGTTCAGGACGGCCCGCGTCTGGGCCGTCATCTGGTCGGGCGGGGCGGAAATGCGGATGGTTGCCGTATTGCTCAGCGCCTCGGCCCAGCGGTCGGCCAGCCGCCCGGAGGCCAGCGACAGCGCCAGCGCGAACACCGCCAGGAATGCCATCGCCCCTGCCGTGAATCCGGTCAGCCAGGCGGTGTGTCCCGTAGGGGGGACCACCCGGTCAGAGGCGCGATCCGACCAGATCAGGCCAAGGCGTTGCAGGAGTTCCTTCACAGATCGGCCCCCGCCAGTTGGACGCGCCGGTTCTGGATGCGCAGCACGCGCGCGGCGACCTGGCCCTTGGCGGTGCGGATCAGGTTCATGTCATGGGTTGCGATCACGATGGTCTTGCCCATGCGGTTCAACTCCAAAAACAGCCGCAGCAGCCGCTGCGACATTTCCCAGTCGAGGTTGCCGGTCGGTTCGTCCGCAAGGATCACATCGGGCGACATGATCACGGCGCGGGCCACGGCGGCTCGCTGCCGTTCGCCCCCCGACAGCGAGGGGGGCAGCGCATCGGCCAGCGGGCGCAGGCCCACCCATGTCAGCAGATCCTGCAGATCGGCGACTTCGGCGTCCTTGCCCGTCACCGTCAGCGGCAGCGCCACATTGGCCGCCACCGGCAGGTGATCCAGGAACTGGCAATCCTGATGCACGACACCGATGCGGCGGCGCACCATGGCGACGTCATCGCGCGACAATCCGCGGGCCTCGCCGTCGAACAGGGTCAAGCGCCCGGCAGTGGGCAAAAGCTCGGCGTAACACAGCTTGAGGAACGTGGTCTTGCCCGCCCCCGAGGGCCCGGTCAGAAAGTGGAACGATCCCGGCGACAATGTCAGCGAGATCTCCGACAGCAACTCGCCCCCGCCATAGCTGTACCCTACCTTGTCGAACGAAATCACGCTGGCCCCTTTGCGAATCAGGCGGGGGCAGAATGGCCCGTGGCGTCCGGCGTTGCAATCACTGGCGCAAAGGTGTTGGGAATACTGGAAGCCTGGACATTCCCTTGATACAACAGACCATAAGGGGCGCTGCCACAAGGGCCGGGCAGCACGAGTGGGGACACAGGCCGATGCGATTGATCTGCCCGAATTGCGACGCCCAGTACGAGGTGGATGCAGCGTTGATACCAGCCGAAGGGCGGGATGTGCAATGTTCTGCCTGCGGCCATGTGTGGTTCCAACCTCCCGACATGACCGAGGCGGACGAGGAACTTGTCGATCTGGCCGTGATGGCGGATCCGCCTGTGGTGCCTGAGCCGGAACCGGAACCCGAGCCGGATCTGGGGTCGGCCCCTGAGCCCGATATCGAAGATCCGCAGGTTCTCCGGCGTCATTCTCTGGACGAATCCATGCTGGCCGTGCTGCGCGAAGAGGCCGAGCGCGAGACCAGAGCCCGCGCCGAGGAGGCCGCCCGCGCCGCAGCTCGCAGTCTGGAAACCCAGCCAGAGCTGGGGCTGACCGATGCGGAACCGTCGCGCCTGCGGATCCGCCCGCGTGCGCAGGATCCGGACGAGGGCGAGGCGACGGCCGAGGCCCCCTCTGCGCCGTCGTTGTCCAATCGCGCGGCCCGGCGCGAATTGCTGCCGGACATAGAGGCCATCAATTCAACCTTGAACGCCAGTTCCGCCTCGCGCCGGGGCGAAGCTGCTGTTCATGTGCCCGAACCACCCGAACTACGCCGCGCGGGGTTCCGCCTGGGCTTCGGGCTGATGCTTTTGCTGGCTGTTCTGGCCTGGGGGCTGTATGCGCAGGCGCCCGCCATCGTGCAGGCCGTTCCGTCGGCAGAACCGATGCTGGACGCCTATGTCGCGGTTGCGGATCAGGCGCGTCTTGGGCTGGATGCCCTGATGCAACGCGCGCTGAACAGTCTGGGTGAATAGCCGCCGCCGATGCGGGGGCGGTCGTCGTCGGCGGGATCAGTCGTCGCCATGAGGCCGCGCCCCCAGCCCCATCCGTGTGGCGTGCCAGGACGCTTCGGCGCGCGAGGAGATACCGAGTTTGCGGTAGATTGCCTTGATGTACCCGGCCACCGTCGTTTCGGCGAGGCCAAGCTCTGCCGCCACCTCGACGTTGCGCATTCCGCGACCGATCAGGCCCAGCACTTCGGTTTCGCGCTGGGTCAGGCCGGTGTCCGGCGGCGCCGCAGGTCCGGTCAGGCGAAAATGCTCCATGATCCGCCGGGCGACTGCGGGGGACAGTGCCGGAACCCCGATCGCAAGTTGCAGCAGTTGCCGGGAGAGCACTTCGGCAGGCTGTTCTTTCAGCAGATAGCCATCCGCCCCGGATGACAAGGCGGCCACGATGCTGGCATCGTCCCCCATCGCCGTCGTGACGACACACAGCGCCCCGCTTTGCTGATTGCGCAGGGCGCGCAGCACGTCCAGCCCGCTACCGTCGGGCAGGCCAAGGTCGATCAGCGCCAGGTCGAAGCTTTCGCGCAACAACCCTTGTGCCATCCGCAGGGTCGATGCCTCGACCAGTTGTGCCTCTGGAAAGGCCCTGTGCACGATCCCCCCCAGCCAGCGGCGGGTTTCCGCAACGTCCTCTACGATCAGGACGGATCTCATGCTGCTTTTCCTGCCGATGCCATGGGCAAAACCGCCTCCACGCGCGTTCCTCCACCGGGGATCTCGGTGA
Organism: Gemmobacter megaterium; assembly: GCF_900156815.1. Lineage (GTDB taxonomy): Bacteria > Pseudomonadota > Alphaproteobacteria > Rhodobacterales > Rhodobacteraceae > Wagnerdoeblera > Wagnerdoeblera megaterium. The sequence goes on along the minus strand of NZ_FTOT01000002.1, from coordinate 570,203 downwards.
TGATGACCTCGCCCCCCATCCCGTTGGCACGCGCGCGCATGTTGGACAGGCCGTTTCCGCCGCCCGGTTGTGGGATGGCATCGCCGATGCCGCGGCCATTGTCCTCGACGGAGACATGCACCGCGTCGGGGGAAATCCGCACACGGACCCGCACCTGCGACGCGCCGGAATGGCGCAGGGCGTTGCTGACCGCCTCGCGCAGGATGGACCGCAGCGCATGGGCCTGGCGTGGCTCCGAGCGGGAGGGGCCGGCCCCGACTACTTTCCAGTCCAGCGCGATGCCGACAGACGAAAGATGCTCGCCCATGGTTGCACGCAGATCGGCGAGCAACTCTTCCAGTTCCAGATCGGCACGATTGGCATTCGAGATGATGTCGCGCAGGTCGCTCAGCGTTTCGCGGATCAGCGCGTCTTTGCGGGCGGCAGAGCCGGAATGCAGTGCGCCGGTCAACTGGATGCCGATGTTATCGTGCATGTCCTGTGCGATCCTGGCGCGCTCTTCGGCGGCCCCCATTTCATAGGCGCGACGGCTGGCGGCCGCCTGATCCAGCATTGTCACCATCTCTTCGGCGCGCGCCAGATCATGGAGCGAATACAAGGCCCGCCCGCCCCGCGCCCAGACCAGCCGTTGCGGTGGCAGCGTGTCCACGGCGGGAATTTCCAGAACGGAGCCTTCCTCGGCCAGCCTGACATGTGGCGGGGTCTCGGCCATGGGTTCGATGCGAAGCGGGTCGAAACTGGCGGTCAGCAGCGCCTGCCACCGTTCGATCCGCGAGGTGTCCGGCGGGGTCAGCGCGACATCGGTGATCGCCCGGAACATTTGGCCGGACACGTCGTTGCGCCGTCGCAGCAGGCGCCGCCCGATGTCGTCACGCAACGGAAGGTACAGCAGGCTGACCGCCAGCAGCGACAGGCCAAAGGCCGGGGCGCGATCCATCGCGATCAGGGCGATCAACGAGGCATCCAGCACCAGCAGCATCACCATGCCTGCCAGATAGAACAGGATGCGAAAGGCCCAGTCCTCCAGTTCGAACAGCCGATAGCGGGCCACGCCAAGCGCCAGGCCCGCATAGATCGGCAAGAAGAACAGAAAGGCAAATCCCTGTGACAACGGCGCATCGAATCCCAGCAGGATCGGCACGATGATCGTCATCACAAAGGCCCCGGCGCCGATCAGGACCGCCAGTCCCAGCCAGCGCAGCGCGGCACGTGCGCGCGGATCGGTCCGTGTGGCGCGGTATTGCAGCGCGACGCAGACCGCGATGGCGGCCAGTGCCAGTGCCACCGGCAGTTGGAACCCCAGAGCCGGGGTGGGCAACAGCCGAAGTTGGTTCGCCCCCCACCAGATCAGCAGCGCAATGCCGGGCAGGAATTGCCAGCGCGACGGAACCAGACGGACCGGGTAGCACAGAAACAGGCCGATCATTCCCGCCCCGAACCCAAGCGCGCCAAGATGGTTGAGCGACGAGAGCATCTGGAACTGCGCGCCCGGCAAGGCGAGTTCCCGCGCCGAGTAGATCGCCGCTGCGTGGGCTGACAGCAGCAATCCCACGCCTGCCAGCCATAGGAACGCCGCCGCCCGGCTGCGCCGCAATCCCAGAACCCAGCTTCCGGCAACGAATCCGAACAACCCGACCAGCACCTGCGCCCAGAAGGCGGCGGGCAAGGTTTGCAACGGGCGCAGCGGGGCGGGGTGCAACGCGCGCGCCTCGTCTTCGTCCAGCGCGATCAGGATGCTTCCCCCGCCCTGAAGCTGTTGGGCCAGACGATCCTGCCGCGCGATGAACCGCGCGAAGGCATCGAAGGACTCGATCATGTCGGGTTCCTCGATCAGGTCGTCGGCTTCGAGGGCAATGCCGTTCAGCGCGACCAGCACCGCGCCGGGCTGCGCCCCGGCCTGGGCCGCAGGGCCGGTTGGCGCAACGGCCGTGATCACGACCGCATTCTCCTCGGGGCTCGCGGCCAGGCGCAGGCCCATCCACGGTTGGCCAAGGGTCAGCGCGACGGTGATCGCCGCCATCAGCAGGCCAAGGGCGAGCGCCGTCAAAGGCAGCGTGATCGGGGTGTTCAGCCAGCGTGGCATTTGGAGCCTGGTGAGGATGTGTCGTCGATTCGCGATCGGTTCAACCTAACGTGAAATGCTGTGACTGCATCCCCCCCGGAACCGGGGGCATGGCCTGTCGGCTGGTGCCGTCGGGCATGGCCGGTGTTCTCAAGGCCGATGCACCACTTGGGCTGTCCGGCCCTAGACCGGGCCGGGTGTTTCGTCCGGGTAGAGCAGGCCCGGCGTCACGCTGCGCAGGACCACAAGGCCATCATCCGCAACGGTCAGATCCGCAAAGGCCGGTTGCCGCGCTGCGCCTGTCATCAGTGCGCCGCCTGCGGGGGGCTGGGTCAGATCGGTTCGGGTGGCCAGCATCGCGGCACGGGCGGTAAAGCCCTGCGCCGGTGGTGCGCGCCCCTCTTCGGTTCTGGCGCGATGTTCCAGATACAGTGCGAATTCCCCCATCACGGCTTCTGTAGCGGCCTTGCAGGCGGCTTCGGCTGCGGTCGGGGCACAGCCATATCCGGGCAGGCAGCCCCATGTCCCTTCGGACAATGCCACGACGACGACCAGCCCCGGCACGGCGCCCGGCAACAGAAGGTATCGCAACGGCTCCGCCTTGAAGTTGCGCCGCAGCGCGGATTCCAGTCGCTGCGCTGCGGCAGGCGAGGGCAGGGGAACGGCGGGCGCCTGGTTGCGGAACCAGACGGCGATGGCATGTCGCTCGACAGCCTCGCGCCAGGCGGCGCTGGCGGCCATGGTCACGTCATGGCCCGCGCCAAGGCCATTGCCATGGGCATTGCGGTCCGCGTCGCGCAGCAGGCCATGCGCCGGAATTCTGCCTGACGGGCGCAGTTCCGCGCCCAGCAAGGGCAGGGTGTCCGCCATGTCGATCCGTGGGTCGCCGGGGCTGCGGTACAAGGCGCGCGTTTCCGCGACTTCGCCCATCGCGCGGGCAAAGGCGGCCTGCGGCGTCGGCCCCAGACCAGCGGCATGGGCGCGCAGGCCCGGCTGCGGCACATGGCTCGCCCCGCACAGGACAGCGCCGGGGGCCATCGGGGGGCGGGCCAGGAACAGATGGCTGCACCCGGCGGCGAGTGCGGCCAGCGCGGCCATGCCCTGACCCAGACCGCCGGGAAACCCCGGCACATCGACCAGCGCGGCACCAGCGCGCAAGGCCGCAGCGGCCTGTGCAAAGTCCTGTGGCTGCATCCGCTGCTCCTGTGCTGTCGTGCAATCACGCTGCAATCACGCGACCTATGCGAATCGCAGTTCCGGTGCCGGATGGTGATCCGGTGTTCCGCCCCGTGAAAGGCCCGATATGTACATGAGCCGTGTGAGTGTCCGCCAGTTTTCCCTTCCCGCCGCGCAGCGCCCGCTGAGTGCGCCCGTGGCCGTCGAGGCCTATCCCGGTATCCGCTCGGTCTGGAAGCAGTCAACCCTGCGTCAGGCCGGGGATCCTGTGTTCGGGGTCGAGGCGCTGGTGGTGCATTGCGCGCGCAGCACGGGAACCGATCAGGCGTTGGCGCTGATGCAGGCCGGGCGGGCCAGTTGGCACTGGATCATCCCCGCAGAGGGCGAGGATCAGCATGGCCGGTTCCTGTGGGCCGCGGCGCCCGAGGGGCGCGCGGCGCGGCATCTTCCCGCCCGACTGGCGCATCCGGCCCTTGCAGGCGGCAAGCCGCGCCTGAACCATGTCACCCTGTCGGTCCTTGTTGCCGCCAGCCCGCAGGCGCCCGATGTCGCCCCATCGGGGTGGCAGACCCTGGCCTTGGCGCAGTTGATACGCCACCTGTGGGCGCGTTACCCTGCGTTGGGTCAGGTCATTTGCCGGTCGGAGATTGATCCTGCCTGTCCGGCGTCGTTGCTGGACTGGGGGCGGGTGCGGCATCTGGTGGTGGGGGTTCCGCCGGCCGATCTGCCCGTGCTGGTCGCCCGCGCAACGCCGCTTGTGCTGTTGGATAGTCCCGCGCCGCCGGAAGCGACGCTGCGGACGATGTGAAGGAAACGGAACACACAATGCGCCACGGGCAGGGATTCGATCTGGTCTTTCAGGAATGGCTGCGTCTTGCCGCGCAGCCGCCTGCATCGCGGGCAGAGCCCTTGCCGGGCTTTGACCGCTATGAGCCGATGTTCGACTATGCCCCCGAAGATCTGCTGGACGATCCTGCGACCGGTGTCGCGCTGCCCGAACTGCTGGACATGCTTGCGCGGTTGTCGACGCAGATGCATGTCGGCGCGCTGAAGCTGACGGGCAGCCTGGGCGATCTGCCGGCGGGCTATACCTATCTTGCGCAGTTCGCCATCCATGATCTGGTCAATACCGCCAGTTTCCGCACCACGCTGGACCGCAACCTGCCGCGCCGCCAGTTCGGCAACATCCAGAGCGCGGCGCTGGATCTGGCATCGCTTTACGGTGGCGGCCCCGCTGGAAGCCCGGCCTTTTTCGAGCCGACGGACGCGACCGAGCATCGGGCCCGGTTCCGGCTGGGCTGGATGCGTGACAGCAGCGGCGATCCGGCACTACGCGGCCATCCGACCCGGCAAGAGGACATTCCCCGCCTGCCACTGGGCCCCGAACTGGGGGCAGCCCCCGGCGACACGCGGTTCGACCCTTTGCTGGCCGATACACGTAATGCCGACAACCTGATCGTCAGCCAACTGGTCGTGTTGCTGATGAAGACGCACAACCGCCTGTATGATGCGGCGCAGGATCATGCGGCATCGGGACGGGCGCACAACCGGCTGTTCGCCCGCCCCTTCGAGGCGGCGCGCTGCATGTTGACCGCGATCTACCGCCAGATCCTGCGCGGGGATTTTCTGCCGCGTCTGTTGCCGCCATCCGCGCTGGCCCGGCTGGCGACCCCTGCCACCGCCGGTCCCGTGGGGCTGGAGGCGGCGCTGGCGGTGCTGCGCTTTGGGCACGCGATGGTGCAGCCGGTTTATGAGTTCAGCGCGGTGCATTCCGGGTCCGGCCCGTCGGGTCCGGCCCGGCTGGAGCGGTTGATGGATTTTTTCGGCCTGCATCCGACCCGCGATCTGCCTGCCGATGACACCTGGGTGATCGACTGGTCGCTGTTCTTCGATCCATTGACAGGGCAGGCGGCCAATCCGCGCATGAACCGCGCCCGCCCGCTTGGTCCCACCATTGCCGAGCCGCTGCGCCGCCATGCGGCGACCCGCGTCGCGCCGCCCGCCGATCTGCCCGGTCTGGCCGGGCATCGTCTGGGGCTGGGGTGGCGAACCATGGCCAAGGGGCTGATGGCGCGGCTGCCAACCGGACAGGCGTTGGCGCGGCATCTGGTTCAGGCAGGCAAGATTGCCCCGACTGAGGTGCTGCCGCAGGCGGCACTGGACCATATCCTGCGGACTGGGCGCACGGCGGGCTGTATCGGGGAACGCTGTGTGACAGAGGCCGACATCGGCTTTCTGTCGCAGCGTACACCGTTGTTCTTCTACATTCTGGCCGAAGCCCGGCATTTCGGGGCGGGAGAGCGGCTGGGGCCGGTCGGCGGTCTGGTTGTGGCCGAAACCTTTGCCGCGGCGCTGGCCGATCCCGGTTTTGGCGGCGAGGCCAGCCTTGATGACGCTGCCGCCCTGTTGTGGCGCGAACTTTACCCGTCCGGGCCCGGTATGCCCGCCACGATGCCTGAACTTGTGGATTTTGCCGCAGGATGACCGAACAGTAGCACCGGGCACGCGCCGCCCGGATGCCCGTTGCACATGCAACGCACAAACAAGGCGCGAAACGGAAGGATGCACGTATGAACGACCAACAGGAAAACAACGCCCCGCCCGCCCCGCTGACCAAGGAACAGGTCATCGAGATTCTCTCGCAGGACTATGCGCTGGATTGTACGCAAGCCGACCCGTCGCTGCTGATGCAGGTGCCGGATTCCCATGCCTTTGCCCGCTTTGGCCGTCTGATCCTGAAACTGGCGCTGGGCGAGTTGGACCCGGCAGCAGTGCCGGAGCCGGTGATGCGCGAGGTGCTGGACGATCTGGGCATTCCCGTTCCGGCGGATTGGGCGATCCGGTTCGAGCCGCGTCCGGCCAAGACCTTCATCGCGATGTATCCCAGCCCCGAAATGGCCTTGGCGGCGGTGTGCCGGTTCCGTCAGCCGGGTGGCGATTACCCGTTGCCGCCGCAATACAAGGAATGGGTCGAGGGCAACGCGGGCCTGACCGAAGAGCAGTTTTATGAATTCCGGGTGGGCGATTACACGCTCAACTACTGTCGCTAGGCAGGCCCGGAACACCGCCGTCCCCAGCGGCGGGTGCCATTTCAGGCAGACATTTTCATCTATTCATTAGGCCAAGGGGCAGGCGCGCCCCGACGGCCATCGCCTCGGGGATGGGTGTGGCTCCCCTCCCCGCCCTGGGGCAACCGCCCGGTATCCCGCAAGGGATGCCGGGCGGTTTCGGTTGCATCTGCTGCCTTGGATGGGCGGGCGACTGCCCCAATCTTGGCCATTCAGGCCAATTCATCCCGCGAAACAATCGGATCAGAGTCAGGGGTGCGCGCGCCAGCCTGGCACGGCACGGCCTAACGTGCCGCGCTATCCGGCACCGGCAAACCCGCGCGGGACAGACCTTCGCACAGATGGGCGCGTTGGGCGGGGCGGGCGAAGGGGAAGATATCGACGAACCAGGAAATCGCCTCGGCATCGGTCGGTGGGCTGTCGGCGGTCCATGCCTCGCGGATGCGGTCAAGGAATTCCTGCGCGTCGCCCCGTGCCCGAGGGTCGCCCAGCATACCAAGGGCCGCGCATTTCCAGCCGAGGATATTGGCCTTGACCTCGCCCGAACGATCGGCAGAGCGCACGGCGCCGTCATACTCTCCCGCCAGGAACAGCAGGTTGGATTCAAAGCCCCAGAAGGTCCAGGGCGGGGCGGGGTGGCAGTCGAAGGCTGCCTTGCACAGGCGTAGCGAATCCGAAAGCCGGTCGAGCACCCCCATGCCGTGGGCCGCAGACATGGCGATGGCGGGGTCTGCCGGATTCAGTTCGTGCCCGCGCAGAAAGCTGTGTCCGGCCTGTTCAAAGCGCCCGGCCATGGCCAGCGACCAGCCCAGCGTGACGTGGCAGCGCGGATCCAGCGGATCGAGCGCGACGGCGCGGCGTGCAAGCTGCATCGCCTTGCGTTCCAGCTCGGGGCGGCGACGCACACCGGGATAGACGATGTGGCGTGAGTTGTAGAGATCGGCCAGATTGGCCAGCAGCGTCGGGTGATCGGGCCAGGCGTGGATCGCTTCGAGAAACATGGTTTCGGCCCGGCTGTCAGCGGTCGGATCCCATTGGTCCATCAACTGTTGGCCGCGCATCCATTTTTCAAGCGCGTTCAGGCTGTGCGGCTCGCGCAGGCGCAACTGCGACAGGCGGGCCTGTGACAGGTAGACATCCAGCGCCCCGCAGATGCCGCGCAAGACCGCTTCCTGGCTGGCCATTGTGCGGGCGGTGGAGATGTCGGCCATCTGGGTCCAGATCGTCGCGCCCTGCGGCCCGGCGCCTGCCAGAACGACCGAGAGCGACAAGCCGCCCGCACTGGGCAGGGGGGTCAGACGCAGCACATGGCTGCCGGGGGGCAGGGCGGGTTCGGCGTCGGGCGGGGCCGCGATCACCGTCCAGTGGCGGAACCGTGCCAGCATTCCGCGCAGCGCCAATCCAAAGGACCGGCAGGCCGCATCCGCCTCGGTATCGCCCGACAGCGTTTCCGCAACTGCGATCACGGTGACGCTGCCTGCGGGGGCTGGTGCGGGCATGGGCTGGGCAGCTGCCTGCACCGGGCGGGGCGTGTCGTCCCTGAGGGTGGCGTGCAGATCCAGCGTGTCGGAATCGGGTTCGGCGTCATAGTCGGCCAGCAGGCGGGCGCGGAAGGTCTCGAACTCGCGCAGGGCGCCCGCGCGGTCGCCGCGCCCGGCACGGTGGCGCATCAGGGCGCGCAAGGCGGGCTCATGCGCGGGATCGAGGGCGAGCAGCGCCTGGGCCGCCTGTTCCTGGCGCTCGCTGGACGGATCGGCGGTCATGGCGGTTTCCAGCACCGCCTGCACACGGCGGCGCAGCGTTTCGCGCCACACGGCCAGCCAGGCATCAAAGCCGGGGTCGATGCCGTCGAACCCTGCAAGCAGGCTTTCGTGCAGCATCGGCTGCAAAAGCGCGGGATCGGTCAGGTCGGCCTTGGCCAGGCGGTCCAGCAGGCGCGTCACGTCAAGATCGACGCCCGCACGATCAAGCGCCATGGTCAGCCGGTCGGCCTTGATGACCGGCTCTGCCTGTGCGCCCAGGGCCTGGCGGATCAGCTTGAGGCATTGACGAAGCGAGGCGCGGGCCTGATCTTCGGCCGCTTCGGCCCAGAGCAGACCACAAAGCCGGTCGCGGCCCAGAGCCATGCCGTCAGACAGGGCCAGCACCGCCAGCACCGCCTTGGCCTTGCGGGATGCAAGATGCAGCGATTGCCCGTCGGCCCCCGCGATGTCACACCCACCCAGTAGCGACAGACGCAGCAGGGCGCCGTCGGTGCCGGCCTGGCCAGGGTCGCCCGCCATCTGCCGTCCTCTCGTGTCTTCTCTGGTTTCCCCACTTGCCTCTTTGTGGGGCAGAGCGGGGCGTGTCCAGAGAAAACCTCGGGAAATCGTGATCGGGCGTGAACGGATCAGCCTTCGAGGCTGCGCGGTGCCACGAAATCCAGCACCGACCCGGTGCCGAAAGCGACATCCTGCCAGCGCGCGGCCTCGAAGGTGGCCACCAGGGTGGCGCCGCTGGGATAGCGGCGGAACTCGGGGTCGGCCGGGGCGCGGGCCAGCAGGCGTTCGGCAAATTCCGCGATGCCGGGGTTGTGGCCCAGCATCATGACCACGGGCGCGGTGGCGCTGCGCAGCACAGCAAGCATCACGTCGGGCCCGGCATGGTACAGCGCGGGTTTCAGCGTGGCCTCCGGCGTGCCGGGCAGATGGGGAGCGATCCGCTCCCAGGTTTCGCGGGTGCGGGCAGCATCAGAGCACAACACTTCCCCCGGCACATCCCCGCGCGAGGCCAGCCAGCCCCCGATCAACCCCGCCGCCCGGATGCCGCGCGCATTCAGCGGGCGGTCGTGGTCTGCGACGGTGGGATCATCCCAACTGGATTTGGCGTGGCGGGTCAGAATCAGACGAAGGGTGCTCATTTATGAAACATGCTCATGTGATAGGCGGATTGCGACTCCACCCTGCCATAGCTTTGGGCAACTGGACAGGCCCGTCTCACCTGGCAGCCTGCGGCAAGACAGTCGGTGCCAGAGGCTGCCAGCCAGGTCCGGCAGGCGGGCACGTCGTACCCTGCGCCGGTCAACGCGGTGGCGGGGCAGGCGGACAGGCAGGGGCGGGGGCAGCCATCGCAGGGGCAGGGCGGCGGCGGCGGCAGATCGAGGTGCCGTTTCAGCGCCAATGCGCCGCGATAACTGACCATCAGCCCGGCCCTGTCATGCACCAGCAGATGCACCGGGCTGGCCCAGGCCCGCCCGCTGGCCAGCGCCCAGCGGTAGAACGGGGCAAAGGGCGGGCCGCCAAACGGGAACACCGCCTTGGCCGCCAGATCACAGGCGATGCGACCGATCACCCGGCGCGACCAGCGGTCCATCGGGTCGGGGCGGCCGTCCTGCCATTCGGGATCGGCGGTGAACCGAGGCCAGAATCCCGGCTCGTCCGGGCCGATCAGCAGCAAGGTGCGGGTGCCGGGCGGCGCCCCGTCGTCCGGGCCGGGATGGAAACCGCCGAACACGGCCAGCCGATGCGCGGCCAGCCGTGCGGAGATGTCGCCCAGGCTCACGCCTCGCGCGGTTTCACGCGCGGCTCGGTGGTGCGGATCATGCTGCCTGCGCCCTGATCGGTGAACAGTTCCAGCAGGCAGGCATTCGGGACGCGCCCGTCCAGGATGACCACGGCGCGCACGCCCTGATCCAGCGCGGCCAGCGCGGTTTCGGTCTTCGGGATCATGCCGCCGGCAATCACGCCGTCATCGGTCATCTGGCGGACCTCCTCGGGGGTGAGTTGGGTCATCACCTCGCCGGCGGCGTTCTTGACGCCTGCAACATCCGTCAGCAGCAACAGGCGATCGGCCTTGAGCGCCCCGGCAATGGCACCGGCGGCGGTGTCGCCGTTGACGTTGAAGGTCTCGTTCTCGTTCATCCCGGTGGCCACGGGGGCCACCACGGGAATGATGCCCGCGCTGAACAGATCGCGCAGCACCTGGACGTTCATTTCCACCGGCTTGCCGACAAAGCCCAGTTCGGGGTCGTCCGCCTCGCAGACCATCATGTCGTCGTCCTTGCCGGACAGGCCGACGGCGCGGCCGCCTTCGTCCATGATGGCCTGGACGATGCGCTTGTTCACAAGGCCGGTGAGCACCATTTCCACCACCTCGACCGTGGCCTTGTCGGTCACGCGCTTGCCGCGCACGAATTCCGACTTGATCCCCAGCCGGGCCAGCAGATCGTTGATCATCGGTCCGCCGCCATGCACCACGACGGGATTGACCCCCACCTGGCGCATCAGCACGATGTCGCGGGCGAATTCGGCCATTGCAGCCTCGTCTCCCATGGCATTGCCGCCGAACTTCACCACCACGATGGCGCCGGCATAGCGTTGCAGATAGGGCAGGGCCTCGGACAGGGTCTTTGCGGTGGCGGCGGGATCGCGCGTCATGGCAAGCTGCTTTTTCATGGGGCCTCCGGTCGGGGCACAGTGGATGGGTGCCGTTTCGTAACCGCTTGCGCCGCGTCTGCCAAGGGCGGGTGATCCGGCACCCTTGCCTTTTCCCGCCCGCAGCTTACCTTGGGACCACAGCAGCGGAGGCGTGAATGCCCGAACAGAAAACCCTTGTCCTGACCGGCGCCTCGCGCGGGATTGGCCACGCCACGGTCAAGCGGTTCTCGGCAGAAGGATGGCGCGTGCTGACCTGTTCGCGCCAGCCCTTCGATGCGCGCTGTCCCTGGCCGGGAGGAGAGGAAAACCACATCCAGCTTGATCTTGTGGACCCGGAAAAGACCATCGCCGCCATTGAAACCATCAAGGCCAAGGTCGGCGGCAGGGTTCATGCGCTGGTGAACAATGCCGGGATCTCGCCCAAGGGCGCGGGGGGCGCGCGGCTGGGGACGCTGGATACCGACCTGCGGACCTGGGGGCAGGTGTTCCACGTCAATTTCTTTGCCCCCGTCGTGCTGGCGCGCGGGCTGAAGGACGAACTTTCGGCCGCCAAGGGGGCGGTCGTCAATGTCACCTCGATCGCGGGCAGCCGGGTCCATCCCTTTGCCGGAGCGGCCTATGCCACGTCCAAGGCCGCGCTGGCCGCGTTGACGCGGGAGATGGCGCATGACTTCGGGCCGCTGGGCGTGCGGGTCAATGCCATCGCGCCGGGAGAGGTGGAAACCTCGATCCTGTCGCCCGGCACCGACAAGATCGTCGAAGCATTGCCGATGCGCCGCCTGGGCCAGCCAAGCGAGGTCGCGGATGCGATCTGGTTCCTGTGTTCGGAGCAATCGAGCTATATCTCGGGAACCGAGATCGAGGTGAATGGCGCGCAGCACGTATGACCGTGTCGGCGGTGGCGTGATCAGCGCCGTGCCGGGCGCAGGCGCAGGGCCATATCCCAACGGTCAAGCCCCGCGCCAAAGCCGTTGGGGGCGACGGACCGCAGGCCGAAGCCGAACCCCGCATAAAACTGCTGTGTGTGCTGGCTGGTGGCCAGAACCACCTCGTCCACCTGCGGCAATGCGGCAGCAAGCCCAAGCCGTTCCCTCGTCAGGGCGGTTCCCAGCCCGGCGCCGTGGCAGGCACGGTGGATCATGCCCCAGCACAATGTCGCTTGCCGGGCATCGGCATCTATGATCAGCCCGCCACAGCCGACCACAATGCCATTGCGCAGCAGGACCAGATAGGGGGTGCGATCTGCCGTGATGCCGTGCAGGAACGCGCAGAACTCCGGTCGTTCCGAGGGATCGAAAAAAGGCGGCACATTGCTGTCGAAGATCGACAGGCAAGCCGCAAAGTCATCAGGTGCAAAGGGGCGGGAGGCGATGTCCGACATGGGACCAGCCTAGCCCGGAACCCGCCGGATTGCCCAGCCCGCACGCAGCGGCGCCACGCTTTTCCTGAATGTGCGGCGCCCCGCCGGGGCTTCGGCTTTGTGAAGCGGCGGGCGGTCTGTCAGGGTTGACCTTTTCAGGGGGCGCGGGCATGTCTGCCTGACACTCCGGGGGATCCCTTGGCCAGCCGCACAACACCCTTTTCCCGCTTCGAATGGATGATCGCCTGGCGCTACATGCGCGGGATCGGCGCCGATGGCGGCGTTTCGATCGTCACCATCATCAGCCTGCTGGGAATCACGCTGGCGGTATTCGCGCTGGTGGCCACGCTGGCGGTGCGGTCGGGCTTTCGTACCGAGTTTGTCGATACGATTCTGGGCGCGAATGCGCATGTCACCGTCTATGCGTCGGCACGCACGACCGAGCAGGGCGGGATAGAGCGCGGGATACAGGACTATGACGGCTGGGCCGAGCGTCTGGTGCGGGTGCCCGACGTCACGCGCGCGGCGCCGTTGATCCGTGGCCAGATCATGGCGAATGCGAATGGCCGCAATGCCGGGGCCGAGGTGTTCGGAATTGCGCTGGACGATCTGCGCGGCATACCGCGCGTTGCGGGCGCCGAAGCAGAGCTGGAAGGCGATCTGGCGCGCTTTGACGAGGGGATTGCCATCGGATCGGGGTTGGCCCGCGAACTTGGCGTGATGATCGGCGACCGGATCAAGGTAATTTCGCCCGAGGGGGTCAAGACGGCCTTTGGCACATCGCCCCGCGTCAATGCCTATGAGGTGGTCGCGATTTTCACAGCCGGGCGCTGGGACATCGACCGCACGCGCATCTACATGCCCTTTGCCGAGGCGCAGAGCTATTTCAACCGCGAAGGTCTTGCCGACGAGATCGAAGTGATGGTGCGCGACCCCGACAAGGTGGATGATATGGCCATGTCCCTGCTGCAACAGGCAGGCGACGGGGCGCTTGTCTGGACATGGCGCGATGCCTCGGGCAGCTTTCTGCGGGCGTTGACGGTCGAGGACAATGTGATGTTCGTCATCCTGTCCATTCTGGTGCTGATCGCCTCGTTGAACATCATCGCCGGGCTGATCATGCTGGTGCGCACCAAAAGCCGGGCCATCGGCATCCTGCGCACCATGGGCCTGACCGAAGGCGCGGTGCTGCGCATCTTCTTTCTGTGTGGCGTGGCGACAGGCGTTACCGGCACGCTGTTGGGGTTGGGTCTCGGGGTGCTGTTCGTGCAGAACATCGACTTTATCTTTGCGGTGGTGAACGGCATCGGGCAGGGCGGCGTCTGGGATCCGTCGATCCGGGGCATCTATGCGTTGCCGGCGGAACTGCGGCTGGTCGATGTGCTGAAATCGGCGGCCCTGTCGCTGGGCCTGTCGTTCATCGTGACCTTGCCGCCTGCGTGGCGGGCCGCCCGCATGAATCCGGTCGAGGCGCTGCGGCATGAGTGAGACGGTTCTGCGGCTGGACGGGATCCAGAAGACATATAACCCCGGCACTGTGGGCGCGGTGCATGTCCTGCGCGGCGCAAGCCTGCCGATCGCGCGGGGCGAGGTTGTGGCATTGGTCGCACCGTCGGGGTCGGGCAAGTCCACGCTGCTGCATATCGCGGGGCTGCTGGACACCCCCGACAAGGGCGTGGTGGAGATTGCAGGGCAGGACGCCGGCCGGTTGTCTGATCGCGCGCGCACAGCCATCCGGCGGGCCGAGGTGGGGTTCGTCTACCAGTTTCACCATTTGCTGCCCGAATTCAGCGCGCTGGAAAATGTCATGTTGCCGCAACAGGCCAATGGCGCCAGCGCCCGAAGGGCCAGGGACCGGGCGATGGAGCTTCTGTCACGGGTCGGCCTTGGCCCGCGCGCCGGGCATCGCCCCGCGCAACTGTCAGGAGGCGAGGCGCAGCGCGTCGCGTTCTGCCGTGCACTGGCCAATGCCCCAAAGCTGCTGCTGGCCGACGAGCCCACCGGCAACCTGGATCCCGCAACTGCGGATCAGGTCTTTGCGGTGCTGATGGACATCGTGCGGGAAACCGGCTTGTCCGCCTTGATCGCCACGCACAACATGGAACTCGCCGCCCGGATGGACCGCGTGGTTCGGCTGGCCGAGGGACAGGTCGCCGCCGAGGGCTGATCGCGCGCCGCTCATGCAACCATTTCCGCCCTTCGGCGTTACCTTGCCGAACGCTGCGGGGCTGGTCCCGCGGCACGTCACTGGTCAGGAGGCCGGATCATGCGGAGCCTAGTTCTTCCCCTTGTGCTTGGTGCGTCGCTGGCGGCGCCGGTTCCCGCGGCAGCCCAGGATCTGGGGGACGCAATCACAGGCATTGCGCAGACCCTGCTTGCCCAGCAGGTGGACCGCACCGCCTTTGCCGAGGCGCAGCGCGCGGACACGGCAGCCGCATATCGCAACTATCTTTCGCGATTTCCGAACGGCCTGCACAAGGCCGATGCCCAACGCGCCCTGGAACGCCTGGGCGATATCGTTTCGCGCCCCGACCCCCAGCCGGTGACGCCGCCAGCGGCGGATACGCCTGCCGCCCTCGAAGCCCAGATCGGTCTGAGTCGCGCGCAACGGCTGGAAATCCAGCAACAACTGACCCGACTGGGCTATGACACCCGCGGGGCCGACGGATTGTGGGGCAGCAACACCCGCAGCGCGATTTCGCGCTGGCAATCCGCGAACCGGCACTCCGTCACCGGCTATGTCACCGCCCGGCAGGTGCAGATGATTTCGGATCAGTTTTCCAGGATCACCCCGTCGCGCCCCGCGCCAGGGTCTGATGCGGAACGGGCGGAGCGTGCCCTTGATCTGACGGCCAGCGAACGGCGCGAGATACAGTTGCGCCTGACGCTGCTTGGCCATGGCACCCAAGGGACCAATGGCACCTTCGGCCCCCTGACGCGCAGTGCGATCTCCGCATGGCAGCGAGCGGCCGGTGAAACCGTCACCGGCTATATGACGGCCGACCAGGTGCGCAAACTGCAACGCCAGACCGGAGGGTGATCCGACCACCCGCCCGGCAGCAGAGCGCGACGGCGATCAGCGCCGGCTGCGCAACGGCAGCTGCGTTCAATTCGGTATGCAATCGCATACCGGACTTCCCAAACCAGCGCGGTTGCGATAAGACGCCCCCAGCGAATCCTCCAACCTGAAAGGGCGGCACGAATGAGCAAGATCAAGGTGGCAAACCCCATCGTCGAGATGGACGGCGACGAGATGACCCGGATCATCTGGGACTTCATCAAGAAGAAGCTGATCCTGCCCTATCTGGACGTTGACCTGCTGTATTATGATCTGGGCATCGAAGAGCGGGACCGCACCAACGACCAGATCACCATCGACGCTGCCAACAAGACCAAAGAGGTCGGCGTCGCGGTGAAATGCGCCACCATCACCCCGGACGAAGCCCGCGTCGAGGAATTCGGCCTCAAGGAAATGTGGAAGTCGCCCAACGGCACCATCCGCAACATCCTGGGCGGCGTGATCTTCCGCGAACCGATCATCTGCAAGAACGTGCCCCGCCTGGTGCCGGGCTGGACCCAGCCCATCGTGGTGGGCCGCCATGCCTTTGGCGACCAGTACCGCGCCACCGATTTCCGCTTCCCCGGCAAGGGCAAGCTGACGATCAAGTTTGTTGGCGAAGACGGCACCGTGATCGAACGCGACGTGTTCGATGCCCCCGGTTCGGGCGTGACCATGGCCATGTACAACCTGGACCAGTCGATCATCGACTTTGCCCGCGCCTCGATGAACTATGGCCTGGTCAAGGGCTGGCCGGTGTACCTCAGCACCAAGAACACCATCCTCAAGGCCTATGACGGCCGCTTCAAGGATCTGTTCCAGCAGGTGTTCGACGAGGAATTCGCCGACAAGTTCAAGGCTGCCGGCATCACCTATGAACACCGCCTGATCGACGATATGGTCGCCTCGGCGATGAAATGGTCGGGTGGCTACGTCTGGGCCTGCAAGAACTATGATGGCGACGTGCAGTCGGACACCGTCGCGCAGGGCTTTGGATCGCTGGGCCTGATGACCTCGGTGCTGATGACGCCCGATGGCAAGACGGTCGAGGCAGAGGCGGCGCACGGCACCGTGACCCGCCACTACCGCGAACATCAGAAGGGCAAGGAAACCTCGACCAACTCCATCGCGTCGATCTTTGCCTGGACCGGCGGGCTGAAGCACCGCGCCAAGCTGGACAACAACGCGGACCTGCTGCGCTTTGCCGAAACGCTGGAGCGGGTGACGGTGCAAACCGTCGAGGACGGCTTCATGACCAAGGATCTCGCGCTGCTGGTCGGCCCGGATCAGAAGTGGCTGTCGACGATGGGCTATCTGGAAAAGGTCGATGAGTATCTGAACAAGGCCCTGGCGGGCTGATCCCGGCCTTGCACGGATTGGACCAAGGGGGGCGTGCGGTGGCACGCCCCCTTTTTGATGACGGACTCGCCATGTGCCCGGCAGCGCCGCTCGTGTAGGCCGCAACGAAGGGGGCTTTGCCCCCGCCGCCCGTTCCGGGCGACTCTCCCAGGGTATTTCAGGCAAGATGAAAGTAACACGATGTTAACCGACTTGGGCGATCATGGGGCTGCGGTACAGGGAGGGGTCCCGATGACCGCGCAAGGTGAAAGCGCCGCGCCTCCCCCGCCTTGGCGGCCCGAGGTGCGGCGCGATCTTGCCGGGGGTTTCATCTTGCCTTCAAATACCCTGGGGGTGAGCGCTGCAAGCGCGAGGGGGCAAGGCCCCCTTTCCTGGTCGGATCGCCGCAGATGACTGCGTTGATGATTCAGGGTACCGGATCCGATGTGGGAAAATCCCTGCTTGTTGCCGGTCTGTGCAGGGCGGCGCGTAACCGGGGTTTGCGTGTGTTGCCGTTCAAGCCTCAGAACATGTCGAACAACGCGGCTGTCACCTCTGACGGGGGCGAGATCGGGCGGGCGCAGGCGTTGCAGGCACTCGCCTGTGGGGTCGAACCGCGTGTGGACATGAATCCCGTGTTGCTCAAGCCCGAAACAGACATCGGCGCGCAGGTGATCGTGCAGGGGCGTCGGCTTGGCAGCTATGCGGCACGGGCCTATGGCGGATTGAAGCCTCAGTTGGCTGCGGCGGTGATGGACAGTTTTTCGCGCTTGAGGGCGCAGGCCGATCTGGTGATTGTCGAAGGTGCGGGCAGCCCGGCAGAGGTCAATCTGCGGCATGGGGATATCGCCAACATGGGGTTCGCCTGTGCGGCCGATGTGCCTGTCGTGCTGGTGGGAGATATTGATCGGGGCGGGGTGATCGCGCAGATTGTCGGCACCCAGGCAGTTCTGGAGCCCGGCGACACCGCGATGATCGCCGGATTTGTGATCAATCGGTTCCGGGGTGATCCGCGCCTGTTTGACGATGGCTATCGGCTGATAGAGGCGCGCACCGGGTGGCGCGGCTTTGGCGTGGTGCCATGGTTTGCCGATGCGCGGCTGTTGCCTGCCGAGGATGCGCTTGATCTGGCCCCGGCAGGTGGCGGGCCGGTCAAGGTGGTGTGCCTGGGCCTGTCCCGCATTGCAAACTTTGACGATCTCGATCCGCTCAAGATGGAGCCGGGCCTGAGCGTGCAGATGCTGATGCCGGGCCAGGCGATTCCGGGCGATGCCGGGCTGGTGATTGTGCCGGGGACCAAATCCACCCGCGGCGACCTGGCATTTCTGCGCGACCAGGGTTGGGACATAGATCTGCTGGCGCATCACCGGCGTGGGGGGCGAATACTGGGGATCTGCGGTGGCTATCAGATGCTGGGCCGCAGCGTGTCCGATCCGGAGGGGCTTGAGGGGCCTCCGGGGATCACCGCGGGCCTGGGATTGCTGCAGGTCGATACTGTGATGCACCCGCACAAGCGGCTGGCGCGGGTTCGGGGCACCCATGCAGGCACCGGGTTGGTGGTGTCAGGCTATGAGATCCACATCGGGACAACACAGGGCCCGGACCGGGCCCGGCCATTTGCCCATGTCGAGGGCCGTCCGGAGGGGGCGCGATCCGCCGATGGCCGGGTCGAGGGCAGCTATCTGCATGGGATGTTCGCCGAAGATCGTTTTCGGTCAGATTGGGTGGCGGCGCTTGGCGCGGTGCCGGGCGCCACCTGCTATGGAGCGGCGGTCGATGGGGTGCTGGACCGGCTGGCGGTGCATCTGGAGGCCCATGTCGATGTCGGGGCGCTGCTGGCGCTGGCACGCTAGCGGGCCGCCGTGAACGCGGTTCGGGGCGTTCCCGGCGGCGTGCCAGCGGCTCAGGCGGTCTTAAAGGACTCTTCGGCCACATCTGCCTTGTCGTTTGTCACCGATGCGATGGCCTGTTGGAGCATTTCCGTGCCGCGCGGGCGCGAGAAGAACGACTTGCGCACGATCTGTCCAACCGCGATCACCGGCGCCGGTACCTTGTCCGAGACATAGATGTCATCGAAATCGTGCAGCCGTGTGCGGATCTGGTCTTCGATGTCCTGCATGTCGGCGCCCCTCATATCCCCCAGGACGGCAACGAAGGTGCCGTTGCCGGCATAAGAGATCAGAGCCTTGGACGATTTCAGCGCCGTCTCGATCGTGACGCCGACATCATAGAGCATGTTGAGGAAGCTCACGCGCGATGTCGCCTCGAAGATCACATCCGCGTTTCGGATCGTGAAGGCGCAGGCCGCGGTGCCGTAGCTGTCCTTGACACTGAGGCTGAGCAGGTAGTTCTCCAGCGCGGAGAATTCGATGATCCGGTCGAAACCTTGCAGCATGATGCGGCTGGCGAGATCGAAATCCAGCTCCTCGGGCAGGATCGAGGTGTCGGCGGCCTCGCTCATCAGGCCGATGCGCTGTTCGAGCAGCAGGTTGCGCGACTGTTCTGCGATGAGGCGTTCGACCATCTGAATCCGGGCGCGCAGTTCCAGCGAGTCGAGCGGTTTGGTCAGATAATCCGACGCTCCGGCAGCAAAGGCATCGTCGATATACTGACGATCGTTCATGGCGGTGATCATCAGGATCGGCGTGCGCTTGTAGCCCGTGACAGCGCGGATCTTGCGGCACAGTTCCACCCCGTCCATGCCCGGCATACGGATGTCGAGCAGGATGCAGTCAAAGAACTCCTTGCTCATCTCGAGTTCGCGCAGGGCTTCCTTGGCGGAATAGACCGGCGTTATGTCGCTGAAGCCTTGCTCTTGCAAAGCCACCTCGAGGATTTCGAGGAACAGGGGCTCGTCATCGACAGCAAGAATTCTCATCGTTCTTACCTTTCCGGCGCGTTCGGGCCGTCGCATCTCGCGCCGAGGGGGCTTCGGTCGCGCGTTTATTCATCTTCTGGAAACTTGATCCGCGAAATTGGTTAAATATAGACACGATTGTGGCAGCGGTAGGATTTCACATCGTTGCGGGCTGCCGGATCACCCTGCGGCGGCTTCGGCATCTTCGGCCATGGGGAGCGGCAGGACGACGCGAACGCAGGTTCCCACCCCGGCCTGGCTGTCCAGTCGGATGTCGCCCCCCATCAGCAGCACCAGCTCGCGCACGATGGACAGACCAAGGCCAGTCCCCCCGAATCTGCGGGTCACGCTGCCATCGCCCTGCTCGAAGCTGCGAAAGACGCGGTCGCTTTGTTCGGGGGTCATGCCCACACCCGTATCCCGCACTTCGAACACCACAGGCTGATTGGCGCGGCACGAAACGCTGAGCGTGACCGATCCGGCGGTTGAGAACTTGATCGCGTTGCTGAGCAGGTTGTGCAGGATCTGCTGGATGCGATGCGGATCGCCGATGCGGCGCAGGTCAACGCCGGTCGAGGCGACAATATCGAATTCCAGACCTTTCTCATCGGCCTGAATTGCATAGACCGCGTCGATCTGTGCCAGAATGTCGTGCAGCACCAGAGGCACGTTTTCTATCTCCATCTTGCCTGCTTCGATCTTGGACATGTCGAGGATGGAGTTCAGAACTGTCAGCAGCGTTTCGCCGGATTGGCGGATCGTTGCGATCATGCGTTGCTGTTCGGGGTTGGTGATCTGCATCCCCAGAACTTCGGCCAATCCCAGCACACCGTTCAGCGGGGTGCGAATCTCGTGGCTCATGTTGGCGAGGAAGATGGATTTGGCGCGGCTCATGTCTTCTGCCCTGGCCAATGCCTCTTGCAGCCGCTCGGTGGCGAGCAGTTGCTCGGTGATGTCCCAGAACGAGATCACGGTGTTCCGCCGGCCTTCTGCAGTCTCCACAGGGGTGGCATTGCAGGTCAGTATTTGGCGTCGCCCGTCCGACCAGCGCACGGCAAACCGGATGTCGCGCAGGATTGTGCCAGCCGCCCGCGCCAGATTGCAGGGGCCCTGATCCAGCGACATCGGCGTGCCATCAAGGGTTTCCAGCGTCCAGACAGGCCCGTCGAGTTGTCGCCCATAAAACAATCCCGGCTTCAGGCGCAGCACCTGTTCGGCCTCGGAGTTGCAGTACAGCAGAAAATCCCGGTCATCGTAAATGGCGATGGCGGCGACGTTGCTTTCCATGGCGGAGGTGAGATAGGCGTCGCTCTGGCGGACTTCCTGTTCCAGGCGCTTTTGTTCGCTGATGTCGATGTCGACCCCGACGAACTGCTGCGGCTCTCCCTGGGTGCCGCGTCCGACGATACGGCCGCGCGACAGCACCCAGACCCAATGCCCATCGGTGTGACGCATCCTGAACTCATGCTCGAACACATCCGGCGTCTGGCCGCGAAGCTGTGGCGCACTGGATTCCAGCATGTGCCTGTCGTCGGGATGGACCAGATCCAGAAAGGCGCGATGTGTCAGCGTCAGGTTATCGTGATCGGTCGGCAATCCCACAATCTGCGACCACTGCCTGCAAACGACCACCACGCCCTTGGCCAGATCCAGTTCCCAGGTGCCCACGCGGGTCCAGTCCATGATGTTGTGCAGCCGTTGTTCGGCAACGGCCCGTTCATTCAGGGCGATCTTCAGTTGCAGGTTCGCGGTGTCGAGTGCGGCCATCTGATTGTGCCGCGTCGTGATGTCGATCTGCACCGCGATCAGGCCGCCATCCACCGTGCGGCTGTTGACCCTACGGAACCAGCGGCCATCCATGGTGCGGTACTCGTCAAGATAGCTGGCCTGGCGGTAGGCCAGAAGCAGTCGCTCCAGATAGGCATCGACCGACGCCTCTTGAGCTGGCAGGTCATGCAGCCCGCGCTCCATGGAAATTCGTAGCAGGTCGCGCAGGGCCAGTCCGGGAACCAGTATGTCGGCAAGCTGGGGAAAGGCCGCGACCTGGGCCGGGTTGCACACCAGCAGCCGTTCCTGGGCGTCAAAGATCATCACCGCATCGGGCAGGGCGTTCACCGCGTTTTCCAGTTGCGACTGCGCGGCTGCCGCCGAGCGTGCAAGCTGTTCGACAGCGGCCTGCTGTTGCTTGAGTTCGGTGACGACCGTTTCCACCGAGACAAAGCCCTGAAGTGTTCCATCCTCATCCATCAGGGGCAGCACGTTGAATTCGACGTGGTAGCGGTTTCCGTGCCGGTCCTTGTTGATCATCTGGCCACGGAGCGGCTGGGCCTGGGCGATTGCGTCGCCGACCTTGGCAACCATGGCCGGATCGCTTTCCTCGCACCGCACCAGATCTGGCAGGTTGCGGCCGCGGATTTCCGCCAGCGTCCATCCGGTGTGGGTTTCGAATGCGCGGTTCACCCATGTGACGCAAAGGCCGGTATCCATGATCACGACAAGGTTGCTCATGGCGCGGGTGACACTGCCCAGCGTGCGCAATTCCTCTTTCATCTTGTGTGCTTCGGTCACGTCACGCACAAGAAAGACGCTTGCCGGATTGGGGTCGGCGGCGGACGATGACTTGCGGGCGCCGCTGATGTCGAACATGTACCGACCTGTCGGCAGGTCCAGGGCAAAGGTCAGGTTGCCGACCTTGCCGTCTTTTTGCACGCGGCGAAACGCCTCTCGCGCAACCTCTGCCGCGCCGGGCGGCAGCACCGATCCGATTTCCTTGCCGGCGAATTGCTCGGGTTCCACCAGAAACAGGTTTTCCGGGCCACCGGCAAAGTTGGTGTAGTGGCCGGTCGCATCAACCTCGAACAAAAGATCGGGCAGGGCACGCAGCGTCGTCTCCAGCCGGTCTGCCATGACGATCCTGGCGATTTCGGTCCGCCCCTTGCGCGACACTTCGGCAAGAACGCCTGCAATTTCTTGCAGAAACGGCAGATAGTCATCGCCGGTCTCGAAGGTTTCGGCCATCTCGCAGCACAGAAAGCCCAGAATGTCATCATCGGCGCGCATCAGGGCCACCGCGCAGCGTCGGATGCCGAGGTCAGACAGAAACCGGGCCAGCACGGGTGAACCGTCAAGATCTGTGGTCGCGTCGATCACCCCGGCCTGTGCCGGGGGCGGCAAGGGAAAACGGTCGATAACGGGGATGCCGTCCTGTGGATGGCTGGCATGGCCCACACGAAATTCGCCGCTATTCTCGGTCAGAAAGGTCCATGATCTGCCACCACCCAGCACGGCGGACATTTCGCGCAGCGCCGCGCCGATGCCGGTCCCCAGTTCCGAAGCGGGCGTGGCGAGAAGGTTTCGCAGAACCCGTGTCACCAAGATATGCCGCGCCATGAGGCGGTCCTTTCTGTGCATTCGGTCCGTATGGCCTTGCCACGGGTTGATTTTGGTCCCTTGTCTCAGCTATGTCGGCGGCTGGACAGGCATGATACAGGGCTGTTCGCGGCTTCTGTAGATAAACTGCACTCAACCACAGCGATACAGCAAGGTGGCTGTTGCAGGGCAGGGTCAGAATCTGCGCCAAGATGTGCCAAAGTGATACATCCTTTCTGTGCCAAAATGCCGCATCCACGGGCCTTTATGCAGATCTGTCATGGTGCAGCTACCTTATAGGTTGTATTGCGGATTCGCATTGTGCTAAACATTGCGGTAAGATGCTGATGGTGATTGCACGGGTCTGGGTCGGGCTGTACGCGTGCGCTGTGTAACAAGTACTGTAACGGCGGGCCTAGCGTCTGGCTGATTACTATTTTATTGAAGTTCGCCGGAACCTCTCCGGCACCCTCTTGAGGGCAGCGGAACCCGACCTGAACGCAGGCAAAGACTCAAGGATTTACAGTGGAACAGACGCCTTTCAGGCCAGTCGATGTTCTCCGCCGGCTGGAGACGGCGTATTCCGCTCAGGCCGAGGCCGGAAGCGGTTCGTTCGAGGCGTTTGGCAGTCTGGGGTGCGAGAACGGCAGGATCGGCGACCCCGAGGCGATGATGAGCCTGGTTCAGACGATTCTTGGCCTTGCGCCGTTCGACCGCCCAGGCCGCAGCTTGCGTCTGAAGGTCAGCGCCAAGGTGGGCAAGCCGATTGTCGTCGATGTTCTGGCCGACGAGGAACTGCCCCCGGTCGATCCTTCGGTCGAGGACCTGGTGGTCCGGCTGGGGGGGACGGTCGCCACGATCACGAACACGCAGGGCCGGACTGTGCGGATTACCCTGCCTTGGCCTGAAATCCAACTGGATGACGCAAGGGACGATGTTGCCCCCGAGGAAGACGCGGCAAGTCTGGAGGGGGTGCGGATCC
Organism: Gemmobacter megaterium; assembly: GCF_900156815.1. Lineage (GTDB taxonomy): Bacteria > Pseudomonadota > Alphaproteobacteria > Rhodobacterales > Rhodobacteraceae > Wagnerdoeblera > Wagnerdoeblera megaterium. The sequence continues at coordinate 546,518 of NZ_FTOT01000002.1, read as the reverse complement.
TGATTGCCGACGACAGCGCGACCAACCGTCTTGTGCTGGAGGAGATGCTTGCAGACACCCGCGCAGAGTTGACCAGCGTGCAGGATGGCAAAGAGGCCGTCGATATCTGGCTGGATGGCCAATTCGACTTGCTGCTGCTGGATATTTCGATGCCGGTCATGGATGGCGTCACGGCCATTCGGGAAATTCGCGCCGCCGAGGTGACACGGGGCATGGCCCCCACTGCGGCGATCGCGGTAACGGCGAATGCCCTGGTGAACCAGGTGGCCGATTATCTGGTCGCAGGCTTTGACACGCATCTTGCCAAACCCTTCCGCCGCAAAGACCTGATGCATGCGATCCTGACACTCAGAAAATAATTTTTTCCTGAGCCACAATCATTTTCTTTCTTTTTATCCTCATCTTGGGGTATATCGCGCATGATGTCAGTTTGTTGAGGATTGGTTTATGCCGGAGGATGACCGCGCAAGCGACAGCGTTGCGTTTGCTGCTGCGCTCACGCCCTCACCGGATCGACCCTTGCGGATCCTGGTCGCGGATGATGATGAGATCAACCGTGCGATTGTAACCCACATCATCCTTGAACGGTCTGATATTCAGCTCACACTGGTGGAAGATGGCCGCCGCGCCTTGGAGCTGGCGCAGACTCAACGCTTCGATCTTTTGATCTTTGATCTGAACATGCCGCATATCAACGGCGACCGCCTGATTCGCCATCTGCGTGCCAGCCAGTCGCTCAATTCGACATCACCCATGATTCTGTTTACCGCAGCGGTTGACGCATCGGGGATATTGTCTGGCAACCGTGCGTCTGCGCTGGTCGATATCGTGTTGCCAAAGCCGATCCGGGCGGCCAGTTTTCTGGATGCCGTAGGCCGCCTGACGGGGCGCTGAGAGCGTCACGCCAGTTCCAGCGGCAGGACAAGCCGGATCGTCGTGCCTTCGCCAAGCTCGCTGTGCACCTCGATCTGTCCATGCATCAGCTCGACCAGCTTCGCCACGATTGCCATGCCCAGCCCGGTGCCTCCAAAGCGCCGTGTGACGCTGCCGTCGGCTTGTTCGAATGGCCGGAAAATGCGATCGACTTGCTCGGAGTACATGCCGATACCCGTGTCGCGCACCTCGACGATCATGGGCTTTCCGACAGCACAGGAAAACGTGACCATGATTTCGCCATCCGGCGTGAACTTGATCGCATTGCTCACCAGGTTTTGCAGGATTTGCATCAGGCGATGGGGGTCGCCAATACGTTGCAGGTCGGCCCGCCCGCTGGTGAACACCTCGAACGCCAGTTGCTTTTCGTCTGCGGCAACGGTGAAAAGCTCCTCGATCCGGGCGGCAAGATGGTCGGGGCGGAACAGGGCGGCTTCCAGTTCCAGCTTGCCAGCCTCGATCTTGGACATGTCCAGCACGTCATTCAGAATCGCCAGCAAGAGTTCGCCCGAATGCCTGATCGTGGTGATCATGCGCTTTTGCTCGGGGTCTTTGATCAGCCGGTCCAGCACCTCGGCCATGCCGAGAACACCGTTCAGCGGCGTCCGGATCTCGTGGCTCATGTTGGCGATGAACTGCGATTTGCTGCGGTTCTCGTATTCCGACTTTGCGGCGGCATCCCGCAGATGCAGCTCTGTCCGGTACTGATCGGTCACATCGGCCAGCGAGACAACGGCCTTTGCCTCGGATCCGGGGGCGGCAAGTTGCGAGGCGTTGATGGATATGACGCGGCGTTCCCCGTCAGACAGCCGTTTCAACGATATCAGCCGGTCGCGTACGGGTTTGCGGTCGCGGATCAACTGCACGAACGCCGCGCCCAGATCCGTCGCAGGGACGCCTTCGGGCCATTCGAATTGCCAGGCAGGATCTTTCAGGCTGACATCCGAGATTGCCCGGTTCTGCAAGCCCAGAACCTGTTCGGCCTCGGCATTGATGAACGTGATTTCGCCTGTGGAATCCAGCACAAGGATGCCCGCCATGCTGGTTTCCATCAGCCGCGACAGAAAATCCCGCTCGGCCTGGAGCGCGCCGGACAGAAATCGCCGCTCGGTCGTGTCCTGCAAACGCAGCACCCAGCCGACGACCGTGCCGGGCCGCCCCACATGCTGGTTGACCGGAAAGACGTCCGGCTCGAAATGCCGGTTGCGAACGCTGAGCGCCCGGCGCAGGGGGCTGCCATTGGTCTGGATGATCTCGTCGATGAAGGTCTTGAGATCGTGGCTTTGAGTGCTGAGCGGAAGGCTCTTGCCATGCCCGGCGCCGAACATGCGATTGGCTTCGGGGTTTCGCCCGACCAGATTGCCCTCGATGTCGAGCAGAAAGATCGGATCGGGCGAGTTGTTGAACAACAGATCCTTGGCAATCGCGCCGACATCCATCAGCCGATTCTGTGCCACCATCATCAGCAGGATGAACAGCGAGATGGAAAACGCAAAAGGCGTAGGATCGTAGCCGCGGATCGTGACCCCTGCAAACATGTACAAAATGTCGCTGAACGCAGGGGCGAGGGTGACAAGAAACAGTCCGATGAAAAAGGTGCGGTGATGCGCGTTTGCCAGCAATGCGCCGCGCAGCGTCACGACCATCGCGCAGATCATCATGGTGTAGAGATAGGTCGAAAACAGGTAGAACAGCGGCCCGCGGTCATATGCGATGGACATCTGCCCATTCACGATGACAGGCCCCGCCCCCGGCCCATAGAACAGATGATGCAGGTGGTTGCTGCCGACCACAAGCGCCGCCGCCAGCGGCCCAGCCCATAGGATGAACTTTCGCCACAGCCGGGGTTTTTGCGGGGCGCCAAAAGTGTAGTCGGTCAGGAAAAAGACCCAAGCCGTCGGCAGGAGCACGATCATCGGCCACGCCGTGCCTGACCAGAAGATCTTGCACGCGGCGCTGACCGACGAAATCTCCATGAAGACCGCAAAGAGCCACAGCAGCATGGCGACCAGGCTGATCACGAAATAGGTGCGGCCAAAAAAGTAGCTGCTACAGGCGCGATACAGCAGGTAAAAAATGCCGAACCAGAAAAACAGCGTCAGACCACTGAGCGCATCGATCTGCGACACATCGAAGCAATGCAACATTGGAAACCTCGTCGGACACAACGCCCATTAGGGCAGCGACCCTGGCCTGTCACGCCCAAAGTTCGATACGTTGTTCAGCGGCGCCCGCGTTCCAGCAGGTCTTCCATGGCGGCGTGAAATTCCCGGATCAATCCGTCGTGGCTGTCTACGGACAGAGCGCCCTGTCTGCGCGCCTCTGTCAACTGGCGGTCCAGCCGTGCGGCAAGGTCGCCCAACCTCTCGAAACCCAGCGTTGCGGCCACTCCGGCAACGCGATGGGCAATCGCCCCAACCTCGCCCAGGGCCTCGGCGGTTTGCGCCGGGTCGGCGGCGTCTTCCATCAGGATTTCTATTTCGACCGAATAGCTGTCAGCCAAGGCCAGAAACCGTTGACGGATAGCGCCAAGCGGATCCGGTCGCGTGGTCGTGGCAGAGTGGCCCGGCGTTTCAGACATGGACATGGTCACCTCGCAGCCATTGCGCGACGCGCGCTCTCACGGGCGTCGCGCATCAGGCTGCTGACGGACGTCCGGGTGAAGAAACCGGCGTGCTGCGCTTCGCCAACGCAGACGCGCGGAAGCGGGATGTTCAACGTCTGGTACAGGCGCTCGTACCGTTCCAGCGTCATCTCGATGGCATCCTGCAAGGCATAGGGATCCAGCTCACACCGTTGCGAGATCATGGCGATGAACTCGCCCTTTCCGGCATAGGCTATCAGGTGGGTGTAGGATTTCAACGCCCCGTCCACTGCCGCCGCGACATTGGCCATCGTGTCGATGTAGCCGATTCCGTCGGTCGAACAGAAAATTCCTTCGGCGTTCACAACCTTGAAGGCCACCGCTGTATGGCCATACAGCCGCAGCCGCCCCAAGGTCAGCGCATAGTTTTCCAACGCGAGATACGCGATGGTGCTGGAGACCTCGGTGATCGGGAACGCCTCTTCGAAGGTGATGTTCACCGCAGGCAAGCCGAAATCGCTCGAGATGCGGGATTCCACAGATGCGCGGCGCCGACGTTCGTCCAGCAGATCGCCGACCATGCGCAGGCGGGTGCGAATTTCGAGTTCGTCAACCGGCTTGTGCACATAGTCGTTGGCGCCTGCACGGAAGGCCCCCTCGACATATTGCAGGGTTTTCATGGCCGTGATCATCACGACCGGCGTGTCACGATAGTCTGGCAGGCTGCGCACGCGCCGACATAGTTCGATCCCGGTCATCTCGGGCATGTCGATGTCGAGCAGCAAACAGTCAAAGCTGTTTTGTCGGTCCCGCAGCAGGGCCAGCGCCTCGGCCCCGGACCCGACACAGCGCAGATCGGTATATCCGATAGAACTGAGAATATGCTCCAGCAACAACAGGAACACGGGGTCGTCATCAACCGCCAATATTCGCATCGGTGCCATGGCTCGCCTCTTGTTCCGTCTCTATTGGACCCGGATTGTGAACATTCGGCACAACCCGTGAATGAACAAAGCCGGGAAATAGTGGCGAAAATTTGTCTCAATTCGCGTAGTTGCGGGGCACTGTTTCCTTGCGAGCCAGCAGTGCAGGGCCATGATCTGCTGCCAAAGGGCGCTGTATTGGCGCGTAGGACAATGGGCTTGCGTGGTCAACTCGCCGGTATTGCGAGGCAAATCGCGGGTGTTGCTGGCCCGGATCCAATCGCTGCGGACACAGTCCCGTCAGCCATGCCGAAATCAACGACGCGTGATTGGCGGCGGACTTAAGTCTCGCTTAAGTTTCGCGGGGCACTTCGCCACCCATGAGAGAAGTTCGCGCCCTGTTGCTGACCCGTCCAGCCCCTTTCCCCCAAGACATTGTCTTGCCATCGCCTCCGGCCAGCGCCTGGAGTGCGGTCTGCTATGCGCCTGGGCCATGTTCTGCCGGGGGCGGAAGGAGGAGGGTTGAGGCATTGGGTCGGGCGCAGGTCAGGCCACCGCTCTCAGTCGGCCAGTCAGCGGGCAGGAATGCCCGTGCCGGGCAGGCGCGGCCCGTTCTCCACCGCGGGTGTCGGCCCACCGACACACATTGATCAACGCCGTCACGGCTGTGCACGCCCAGGCTGGCGTGCGCTGTTCTGCTAGAAGGAAACAGACATGACCCTTTCCCGCCGTACCACGCTGGCGCTTGGCCTGGGCGCGACCGCCGGGCTGTTGTTGCCCGCGACCGCCCGTGCGCAGGACGTCGTGCGCAACAACATCTCCAGCTTTCGCACGCAGGACTGGCGCGACCATTTCGACACTCTGGGCAAGGCGACCATCGTGGCCGACACCGTATCGCGTGCCTTGCATTTCTGGAGCGGGGACGGCAGCGATCATCGTATCTATCCCACATCGGTCCCGATTTCGGATGATCTGACCAAACGCGGCTACACCAGCATCGTGCGCAAGAAGGTCGGCCCGTCCTGGACGCCCACGGCCTCGCAGATGGAGCGGTATCCGGACTGGAAGCCGGTTCCGCCGGGGCCGGAAAACCCGCTTGGCACCCATGCGATGTATCTGTCCTGGCCCGCCTATATCATCCACGGCACCCATGATACGCGCAAGATCGGCAGAAAATCCTCGGATGGCTGCATCGGCCTGTACAATGAGATGATTGCCGAGCTGTTCGAGCTGTGCCCGATCGGCACGCAGGTGCGGGTGCTCTGACGATGGCCCTCAGGGGGTGGCAGGCAGGACGAGGTCAGCCTGCTCGCCCCCGCCCTCGCGCCGCGACAAGTGCAGTTCCCCACCCATCCGCCGCGTGACAGCGGCAACGATGGCCAGCCCCAGGCCGCTGCCCGGTTTGCCGGTCGCGCCGCGATAGAAGCGTTCGGTGACATGTGGCCGGTCGCTTTCGGCAATTCCCGGTCCCCGGTCCAGAATGCGAAAGCGCACCCTGTCGTGGATGCGTTCCAGAACCGCCTCGACCACAGCCCCTTCGGGCGAGGCGAGGATGGCGTTCTCCAGAAGATTTCGCAGGGCAGGCGCAACAAGGGCCGCCTGCGTCGTGCGCCAGTCGCCCGGCGTGGCGCGCAGGTCCAGCCGGACCCGGCGGGCGCTGGCCAGGCTGGCCAGACCATCGCCCACATCGGCAAGCAGGCGGGCACCATCCTGCGTCGGCCCTTCCATCGCATCGACGGCGTTTTCGGCGGCGGTCATGTCCAGCAACTGGCGGACCATGCGGTCGGTCCGGTCCACCCCGCGCGAAATCTGGTCCAGCGCGCGGGCGCGGGTCGGCGCGTCCGGGGCAATCGCCGCAATCTGGGCCTGGGTCTTCAGCCCGGCAAGCGGGGTCTTCAACTCATGCGCGGCAAAGGCGGTAAAGCTCCGCTCCCGCTCGCGCAATCCTTCGACGCGGCGAAACAGGCCGTTCAGGGCCGTTACCATGGGCTGCAATTCGCGCAGGGTGCCATGGGTATCCAGCGGGTGCAGATCCGTTGCGGATCGGGTGCTCAGGGCTTGGGTCATTCTGTCCAGGGGGGCCAGCCCGCGCCCCACCGCCAGCCAGATCGCTGTCGCCAGCAGCGGCAGGATCAGCGCCGTTGGGGCCAGCAGCCCCAGAACCACGCCGCCGACAAGGTCTTCGCGCACCGTGCGCGCATCGCCCACCATCACGCGCAGGCCACTTCTGGCGTCAACATGGGTGTAGACGCGCCAAACGGTTCCATCCACGGCGCGTTCGCTGAAGCCCGATTGCCCTTCGGACAGCCGCGCGGCGGGGGCCCCGTCGGAGCCGCTTTTCATCACGCCGTCAATGCCCCAGACCTGACAGATCAGTTGCCGCGCAATGTCATGCGGGGTGTCGCCGGGCAAGGCGGGCGCGTGCACCAGCGACGCGGCCTCCTTGTCCACGATTCCGCCGCTGCGTGCGATCAACGATGCCACCATCTGCGCCGATTCCTGCAAGCGCCGGTCCAGCACCAGGCCGACCTCGGTTCGCGTGGAATGTTGGATCCACAGTACCGCCGACAGCCACAAGACCCCCGTCGCGGCCAGCAGGATCAGGAACAGGCGTTTGCGGATGGAATTCATGCCGGATCGCTTTGCACTGCGGCATCGGCCAGACGATACCCCGCCCCGCGAACGGTTTCGATGAAGCTTGTACCCAGCTTGATGCGCAGCTTGTGGATATGCACCTCGACCGTATTGCTTTCGATATCTTCTTGCCAGCCATAGAGACGATCCTCAAGGAACGCCTTGGACAGGATCGCGCCGGGGCGTTCGATCAGGGCTTGCAGAATGGTGAATTCGCGGCGCGAAAACTGGAGACTGCGGCCGCCCAGCGTTCCGCGCATCCGCGCCGGATCCAGGCAGAGACCGTTCCAGTGCTGCACGGCCTCGGCCCGTCCCTGGCGTCGGCGCAGGATGGCCCGCAGCCGTGCCGCAAGCTCTTGCAACTCAAAGGGTTTGCCAAGGTAATCATCCGCCCCGCCATCCAGCCCGGCAACCCGATCTTCCAGCCCGTCGCGTGCGGTCAGAACCAGAACCGGCAGGTCCATTCCTTCGGCGCGCAAGCTGGCCAGCAGGTCCAGCCCGGACCCATCGGGCAACATGACGTCCAGCACCATACCCTCGAAGCAGCCAGCGCCCAGGGCGGCCCGCGCATCGGCGCAGGTCGGCACAGCGTCGGGCGAAAACCCCGCCAGCCGCAGGCCGACGGTCAGCCCGTCGCTCAGCATATCGTCATCCTCGACGATCAGAATTCTCACGGCCCTCGTCCGGTCTTGTGTCGGGCCTTGGTCTGCGCGCCCAACCTTAAGGATGCCTGAAGCGTTTCGTCAAATCCACTTGGCCACCGGGGGCAGGCTCATCAGCACCGCATTGGCATCGTGGCCCGTTTCAAGGCCGAATTTCGTGCCCCGGTCGTAGACGAGGTTGTACTCGGCATACAGGCCGCGATGAACCAGTTGCGCTTCGCGGTGGTCGTCGTTCCAGGGGGTCGGGCGGCGCCGGTCTGCCAGTGGCACGAAGGCGGGCAGGAACGCCTCGCCCACCGCGCGGGTAAAGGCGAAATCGGCCTCCCAGTCGCCGGTGTTCAGGTCGTCGTAAAAGATGCCGCCGACGCCCCGCGCACGGCCGCGATGGGGGATGAAGAAATATTCGTCTGCCCATGAGCGGAAACGCTCGTAATAGCGCGGATCATGTGCGTCGCAGGCGGCCTCCAGCACGGAATGGAAATGTGCGGTGTCCTCGGCATATTCCAGCGCGGGGTTCAGATCGGCGCCGCCGCCGAACCACCATGCGTGGGGCGTCCAGAACATGCGCGTGTTCATGTGAACCGCCGGACAATGCGGGTTGCGCATATGTGCGACAAGGCTGATGCCGCTGGCCCAGAACCGGGGATCGTGTTCCATGCCCGGCACACCGCGCGCGGCCATCGCCTTTTGCGCCCGCGGTTGCAGGGTGCCATGAACGGCGGACCAGTTCACGCCCACCTTTTCGAACACGCGACCACCACGCATGACCGACATGATGCCGCCGCCGCCATCATTGGCGCGCGTCGTCGGTGTCACCTCGAACCGGCCTGCCGCCAGATCGGATCCCGGTCCGGTCTGATGCCGATCCTCCAGCGCCTTAAAGGCGGCAACAATGCGGTCCCGCAGCTCACGGAACCAGTCCGAAGCCCTGGACTTGCGGTCTTCGAAATCGGAATCGAGCATGGCACCCCCCTGTGGCCGCTGGTCCTGCCATAGCAAGATGGTGCAGGTCATTCCAGACCAGCCCCGCATCTCTGATGTCGCAGGCGGCCTCATGTTCCGGTCACTGCCCGTCACAGGGAAAGCGGTGCTGCCCTCGCAAGCAGACACACGGCGCCAGAAGGGGCGCCCTGCCGCGCCGCAGGCCAGCCCCGACGGAAAGGGGGCTGGCCTGCGGTCGGGTGTCAGAACGTGATGCGATAGCTGGCGAAGCCATCCGCGCCCGGCCCGGCGAGTTCAATGCTCAGCCCGCGCTGGCGCACCTCGTCCAGATAGGCTTCGCCCTTGGGGCCGGTCAGGAACAGTGCTGTCGCCCCTTCGATCGGGGCAAAGGTCCAGTTGGCATCGGCCGCGGGTGCGATGGTGCCACTCTCGACGATATAGCGCACGATCACATCGCGGTTGGTATCCGGGGCCTGAAGGATGACGGTGGACCCATCGGCGCCGGGAAACTTGCCGCCGCCGCTGGCGCGGTAGTTGTTTGTGGCAACGATGAATTCCTGTTCCGGCGCGACCGGCTTGCCCTGATACATCAGGTCCACGATCCGGCTGGCATCCGGCTGGTTCACGTCGCCATTGGGCAGGAACCGCGACGGTTGCGACAGGTCGATCCGGTAGGTCACACCGTCGATCACATCATAGTTGTAGCTGGGGAAATCGGGGTTCAGCAGCGGCTGGTCGGTCTTGCCCGGCTCGATCTGGTTGAAGGCCCCTGCGGACCGTTCCAGCCAGCCTTTCAGGTGTTCGCCGGTGATCCGCACGACCTGCAACGTATTCGGATACAGGTACAGATCCGCGACGTTCTTGATCGCCACCGGCCCCGGTGCGACATCGGTGTAGTAGTCCGGCCCGCCCCTGCCACCGGCCTTGAACGGGGCGGCCGCCGACACAAGGGGCAGCCCCTCATGCTCTGTCCCCTTGAGCAGTTGGGCGACGTACCACGACTGGGCCATGTTGACGATCTGCACCGACGGATCATCGGCCACCAGCGCGAAATAGGAATGCAGCGCGGCGTCGGTCTGGCCGACCTCGGCACGCACATATTCCAGCGTTTCGCCATGGACGGCCGCCGTAGCCTCGATCGCCGGGGCGTAGTCTGCGACCAGCGCCTTGATCGAGCGGTCTTCCTGCCGCTGGCTGATCGGATGCAGCGCGCTTTCGCCAGAGGCGACTTTCCAGCCGTCGCTGTCGCGTTCCAGCATCAGGTCGATCACACCCAGGTGCGACCCCCAGAATCCGGGCATCGCGGCGGGTACGCCCTTGATCCGTCCCGTTGCGGCATCCAGGTCCGCGCCGTCGAAATCCTTGGCAGGCCACAGCTTGTGCTGATGCCCCAGGACGATGGCATCGACCCCTTCGATCCCGGCAAGATGCCAGGCGGCATTCTCCATCCATGGCGTTTCGTCCGCAGTGTCGATGCCGCTATGCGACAGCACGACGATCACGTCGGCCTGCTTGCGCAGTTCCGGGATCCAGGCGCGCGCCGCTTCGAGGATATCTCGGGCGTGGTGGCTTCCCTCCAGATGGGCGCGGTCCCAAGCCATGATCTGCGGCGGGACAAATCCGATGATACCGATCTTCAGCGGATGCGCGGTGCCCGCCCCGTCGGTCACCATCCGGTCCAGCACGACAAAGGGCTGCACCAGCAGCGTGTCGTCCAGCGGGGTAGTGCCCAGTTGGGTCGCCACATTGGCGCAGACCACGGGGAACCCCGCGCCGGCATTCACATTGGTCAGGAATTCCACCCCATAGTTGAATTCGTGATTGCCCAGCGTGCCCGCGTCATAGCCCACGGCGTTCATGCCCGCGATGATCGGGTGAACGTCGCCCGAGGCCATCCCCTTCTTGTAGGCGATGTAATCGCCCATCGGGTTCCCTTGCAGGTAATCGCCATTGTCCACCGTAAGGCTGTTCGCGGCCTCGGCCCGCAACTCGGTCAGGATGCTGGCCGTGCGTGCAAGGCCCGCCGTGTCGACGGCGCGGTCGGCGTAGTAGTCGTAGGGCTGCACGTGGCAATGCAGATCCGTGGTGGACAGGATCCGCAAATGCGCCTGTCCCGCCTGCGCGCGGGCGGTGAACGGGTGTACCAGCGCCAAACCTCCGGCGGCGGCGGATGTCAGGATCAGGCGACGACGAGTGATCTGCAACGACATGGCAGGCTCCTTGATGGGAGGCCGCGCAGGGCGCGGCGACGGGATTCGCACTCCTTCAATCAGCCGAGTGTAACAGCACAGAGGCAACCGGAAAGAGGGCGCTCGCAGGCCGGGGGTTGCAACCGGGCGCGATTGTTCTACGCTTGTGACGAAGGAGGCCCGTCATGCGCGCACGCCACACCCTGTTGGTCCTGGGTTTGCTGGCTGCCTGCGGCACACCGCAGGAACAGTGCATCCGCATGGGAGCCCGCGACCTGCATGTCATGGATCGTCTGATTGCGGAAAGCCGCGCCACCCTGCAACGGGGGTATGCCATCGAGGAGACAGAGGTCGACAACTGGGTCTGGGTTGTCTGTGGTCCTCCTCCGATGGTGAACGGGCAGGTTGCCGGCCCGCCGCGACGCTGCTTCGAGAATGTGCCGCGCATCGAACGCCGCCCAAAGGCGGTGAACCTGGTCGAAGAGCGCGCCAAACTCGCCTCGATGGAGGCAAAGCGGCGGCAACTTGCGCAAGAGGCAGCCCCCGTGATTGCCGCGTGCAAGGCGAAATACCCGGAATAGCCCGCAACGTCAGGCCCGAAAGCCATTCGCAGATGGCTTTGGCTAATGTGCGGGCAGCCGGACCGGATCTATAAGGCTGCGCCCGCCATCGACCGTCAGAACCTGTCCCGTCACGAACCCCGCCCCGTCGGACGCCAGAAACTGTACCGTCTCTGCCAGTTCCGCAGGGGCAGCAATACGGCCCGCCGGGGTGCCGCGACGGATTTCGTCGCGCCAGTCGGGATTGTCTTTCAAGGCGGCTTGCAGGCTGGCGCTCATGACGCTGCCGAAGGCGACGCAATTCACGCGAATCCGTTGCGGAGCCAGCGCCACAGCCATGGAACGTGTCATCTGTTCAATGCCGGCGCAGGCCATGGAATAGCCCAGCAACTCTGGATGCGTCAGGCGCGCGGCAATCGACGACACATTGATGATGCTGCCCGCCGGCCCGGTATCGCCCGACTTCCCCGCCTGCGCGATCATCCGTCGTCCGACATGCTGGGCCAGACGCAGCGAGGTCATCAGGTTTTGCTGCACCATTTCCTCTACCGCGTCCTCGTCAACGCACAAGGGATCGGACAGCACGATGCTGCGATGCGCGTTCACCAGAATGTCCACCCGGTCAAAGGCGTCCAGGGTGGCGGACAACAGGTTGTTGATGGTCAGCTTCTTGCAAAGATCGCCACCAAACCAGCGTACCGGGCCTTCGGCGTGGGCTTCCTCGCCAAGGTCGCGTTCAAGCGCATCTTCGTCCTGATCCGCGAACATTACGTTTGCGCCGCGATCGACGAAATGCCGGGCGATGGCGCGGCCAATGCCGTGGGCAGCTCCGGTCACGATGGCCGTCTTGCCGGAAATCGAAAGGGTCATGGGCAGGAATGTCCTTCAGGCCGGTCTGCGCGGGACGGTGCCGGGGGCAGGGCGTGTCATGGGACGGCTGGCACGACACAGACGGAACCGGGAATCGCCACCCCGATCCTCCAACTCACGAAACAGTTCGGCAAGTACGGGTTCATAGGGCAGATGGCGGTTCGCCACCAGCCACAGCGTGCCGGATGTCGTCAGCATCCCGGCCGCCGCCCGCAAAAACGCGATGCCAAGCGCGGGATCGGCGTCGCGGCTCGTATGGAAGGGCGGATTGCAGACAACCGCATCAAAGGCGCGATCCGGGCGGAACCGCAGGGCATCGGCCCAGTGAAACCGCGCCCGCACATCGGCAAGGTTGTGCCGCGCGCACTCCAGCGCCTCGGCCTCGGCCTCGATCAGGTGGCATTCGGCAACGCCGGTGCGTGACAGAACCGCCTTGGAAAGATAGCCCCAGCCAGCCCCCAGATCGCCCACCCGTGCAGGCAGCTTTTCCGGCAAGGCCGCCGCCAGCAAGGCAGAGGCGTGGTCGATCCCATCGGCGGAAAACACGCCGGGCCGGGTGACAAAACCGCCGTCGATCAGGCGGTCCCTGGCAGCCCAGTCTGACAGATCCCGCCCGGCCGCGACCGAGAAAGTCTTGCCATGTGCCTTGGACAGCGGGGCACCCGGCGCAGCGCCCATATCGCGCAATTCGCGCAGCGCGGCCTCGATGCCATCGGTCTTTTGCCCATCCACCAGGATGGGGCCGCCCGGCTGCACATGGGCCGCCGCCTGGGCCAGCAGCGCCCGCGCCTGTTCGCGCGCCCTGGGGAGGCAGACCAATGCGGCGGCATATTGCCCCACTGGGTCGGTGGCGACGTCAAACCCCTGCGCGGCAAAGAAATCATGATCAGGCCGGAACCCCGTCACAACCTGCACCCGATCCCGTTGCAACGACGACAGGTCATCTCCGGCACGGGGCCGCAACACCAGGATCCGCCCTTGGGGGGGAAGTTCAACGGCACCGCTTTCCAGCGCCAGGGTCAACCGTTCGGAACGCATGGGCGACCGCAGAGCGGCCCTATTCCTTTTCCATGGTGCATTGTAGCGGATGCTGATGGCGGCGCGCGAAATCCATCACCTGTGCCACCTTGGTTTCAGCCACTTCGAAACTGAATACGCCGACGACCGCCAGCCCCTTCTTGTGAACTGTCAGCATGATCTCGAAAGCCTGGGCATGACTCAGGCCGAAAAAACGCTCCAGCACATGAACGACGAATTCCATCGGTGTGTAATCGTCGTTCAGCAGCAACACCTTGTACAGCGGCGGGCGCTGCGTCTTGGGCCGCGTCTTGGTGACGATCGAGGTGTCGTCGCCCGGTCCGTCCTTGCGGTCGGTCATGGTCCAGGCTTCGTGCATGGTGGGTGGCCTCGTCTGTCGGGTCGCGGGATAGCTTTCTATATAGACCATCCGCCCCGGCTAAAAAAGGGTCCGCGCCGTGCAAGGCCGGGAAAACCGTTGAACGCGACGGTTTCCCCGGTGGTGCCCCCCTGCCAGGCGGCGTGCTGCGGCCTTTGCCGATCCGGGGTCAGGCCGCCTCGTGGCGCAGGATCGCGGCTTCGGGGCCGCTCAGGTTGCGCCGCGCATAGCCACCATAGGCCGACGTATCGGGCAGCAGGGCCAGCAAGCCTGCACGTTGCGCAGGATCCAGGGTCTCCAGCGCCGCGCTCTGGGGGTGAAAGCTCTCGCTCGGAACGCCATTGGCAAAGACGATCTGATGCGCTTCCAGCAAGATGTGCACATAGGTCACTTCGCGCAGCGAGGTGTCGATCAGCACGCTATGGTCATTCACCAGATCCTGGGCCCGGACCAGAACTTCGGGCGTTCCGAACAGCGCATCCGCAGCCCTGCCGCGCAGCAGCATCCGGTGTTGCGGCGAGACCAGAAGATCAGCCTGCGGCTGATTGGCACCCAGTGACAAGGCGCGGATACGAACCGGACGCAGATGCGGCATGGCATAGAGGCGCGCACCCGTCATGCGGCGCTGGCCGCACCAGAGTATGTCCTGCGGACCGCAATCCGCCGTGTCGATCCGATCGCCGGGGCGCAGCGCCTCGATCGGGCGCGGGCCTTGCGGCGTTGCCACCAGCGTGCCGGGAGTAAAGCAGATGACGCCACCTTCCCGTGGCGTGCCGGGGGCCAGCCGCCGCGCATCGACAGAGGACCGGACGATCCACAGATCCCGCCCTGACGGGGGCATGGATCCCACGAACATCACCAGCCGCGCGGCGCTTTCAGGGACCGGGATGATCGTGGCTGCCCAGGTCTGGCGCCCGTCGGTCACGACAAACCCCTGTTCAGGTGCTGCCGCCAGCCCATCAGGGGGGGGCGCCCCACCCGTCGCAACCGCCGCGCCGACCAGCCGCCGCACCATCCGCGCGGCGCGTCGGTGCAGATCTTCAGCGCCCTCTGCGCCCTCCAGCAGCAGGATCGAACCGGGATGATCGACCCGGACCGCCTGCCCAAGCCAGCGCCATCCGGCGCCGACGCGCAGCAGATCGGGCGCCGGACCCGGCAGACCATCAGCCTCTGTCTGAGACCATGAAACAACGAAAGTGCCCCGGTAGCCCGGTGCCATATGACTGCTCACTTGCCTGTGGCGCATGTATTGCGCGGTGCCTGCTCGACGGTGCTTTGCGCACCTGATTATGCAGCAAGGTTAGCAGCCGGGGCATCCGCCTGCTAGGGCAGGGGCGCAACACTCTGTCGCAAAATCCGCGGCGGCCCGCCGTCAGGCCGTCAGAATGATCAGGTCAGATGCGGATGCCGACAGTGTGACAGTGCTGTTCAACGCGGGCGGGGGGGCATCGGGGCGGTTGAAGACATCCGCCGACAGCCGGTTGCCCGCCACATCCACCCGCAGCCGGATCACCGACCCAAGAAAATCCACCTCGGTCACCTGGCCGGTCAGATTGAGTTCCCGAGCCGGATCGGCCCCCATGTGCAGCGCCTCTGGGCGCAGGGCCAGCGCGACATCACCTGATGGTAGGCTGCGCCCCAGCATATGACGCGTGCCGCCGATCTCGATCTCGCCGGTCGTCGGCGCGATGACCCGCGCCTCGATCCGATTGAGTTGGCCGACAAAGTTCGCGACAAAGCGCGTTGCCGGGCGGTTGTAGATTTCGAACGGTTCCGCCACCTGTTCGGCCACGCCGCCATTCATCACCACAACACGATCGGACATCGACAGGGCTTCTTCCTGATCGTGGGTCACAAAGATCGTGGTGATGCCAAGCTCGCGCTGGATCTGCCGGATCTCGGCGCGCAGGGACACGCGGATCTTGGCGTCCAGTGCCGACAGGGGTTCGTCAAGCAACAGCACCTGTGGCCGCACCGCCAGCGCCCGCGCCAGCGCCACACGCTGTTGCTGGCCACCCGACAACTGGAACGGATAGGACGGCCCCTTGTCCGGCAGGCCGATCAGGCGCAGCATCTCGACCACCCGCGCCTCGCGTTCCGCGCGCCCGACGCCGGCGACCTTTAGGCCAAAGGCCACGTTCTGGGCGACGGTCAGGTTCGGAAACAGCGCATAGGCCTGAAACACCATGCCGATGTTGCGTTGGTTCGGTCGCAGTTTCACCACATCCTTGCCGTCGATCCGGATCGCGCCCGTGCTGGGGGATTCAAATCCGGCCACCATGCGCAGAACGGTGGTCTTGCCGCAGCCGGATGGCCCAAGCAGCGATATGAACTCGCCCTTGGCGACCGACAGGTTGAAATCCTTGACAACACGGTTTGTGCCGAAGGATTTTTCCAGATGTTCGATTTCAAGAAATGCCATCAGCCCTGCGCTCTGGTATGTTTGGTGAAACGGGTGACAAGCTGGATCAGGCCCATGCAGGCCCAGGTGATTGCAAAGGCGATCACCGCCAGCGCGGCGGGTTCATAGGCCCTGTTGGCGCCAAGCACCTGCATGAAGGGGCCAAAGGCCGGGCGGTTCAGCAAGGCGGCCATGGTGAATTCGCCGATCACGATGGCAAAGGTCAGAAAGGCCCCCGACAGGACGCCTGTCAGTACATTCGGCAAGATGACCTTGGCCAGAATGGTGATCCAGCCGGCACCAAGCGACTGGGCGGCCTCGGTCAGCGTGGCCACGTCGATGGACCGCAGCCCGGTATCGACGGCGCGATACATATAGGGCAGTGCCAGCATGACATAGCCGCACATCAGCAGGATGTTGGTGCCGGTCGCGGATCCGGTCAGCGGCAGAAAGCTGGAGGTGTTGTAAAGCCGGATATAGCCGAACACCACGACGATCGCCGGAATGACCAGCGGCAGCAGGGTGACGAATTCCACCCAAGGCCGGGCCGCAGGCAGCTTCAGCCGCACCCAGAAGGCCGTGGGCACGACCAGCAGGGCGCCGACCAGAATCGTGGCCAATGCCATCAGCACGGAATAGCCGAAGGTCTGTTGAAACCGCGGGTCAGCCAGCACCACGGCATAGGCATCGAACGAATATTCTCCGCGGCGCATCCGCAGGCTGAATTCGGTCATGCCGATCAAGGGCAGGGCAAAGAACACGCAGCCGAGGATCACGCTGCCCCAGGCGAACAGGCGGGTCATTTCAGCCACCTTTCGCTGCGCACCCGCAGCCAGATGTAAAGCCCGTTGGCGATGCCGGTGATCACGATCATGCCGAAGGCAAGCGCATAGCCGAGATGCGGATCGCCAAGCACATCGCCCCGGATCTGGGCAAACAGCTTGATGGGGACAATGTTCAATTGCGGACCTGTCAGGGCGAATGCGGTGGCGATGGCGCCAAAGGAATTGGCAAAAAGCAACGCGAAGGTGCCCAGCAGCGATGGGAACAGGATCGGCAGCGCCACCATCCGCCAATATTGCGCGCCAGTGGCGCCCAGAATGGCCGCAGCCTCGCGCCATTCGCGTTTCAGCCCTTCGATGGCCGGGGCGATGATCAGGATCATCAGCGGGATCTGGAAGAACAGATAGACGATCACCAATCCCCAGAACGACAGCAGGTTGAACCCCATCGCGCGCAGGTTGATACCGAACTCCTGCCTGAGCCAGAGTGTGACCAGCCCCACCGGCCCCAGCGTGGCCAGAAAGGCAAAGGCCAGCGGTACACCGGCAAAGTTGGAGGCGACGCCCGAAAAGGTCATCAACGGGCTGCGCACCCAGCGCGGCAAACCGCCCAAAATCACGGCGGCCGCCATCATGAACCCGACGAGGCATCCCAATGTGGCGGTCACGAGGCTGAGTTGGATCGACACCCAATAGGACGACAGAATAGAGGGCGTGTTCAAGCCGCGGATATTGTTCAGGGTAAAGCTGCCCTCGGGCGTCTGGAAGGCGCCCACGACTATCTTCATCGTTGGCAGCACAAGAAACAGCACCGTGAACAGTGCGAATGGCAGCAGGCCCAGCCAGTGCGGGTTGAACCGAAAGCGGCTGGTGGCAGATCGGATGGGCATCGCCGGGGCTCCGTAAGTCCAAGGCGGGGGCAAGCTGTGCCGCCCCCGCCTGCGCCGCCAGAGGGCGACGGTTCAGCTCAGCTTACTGAACGTTTGCGCCGACGGTCGAGTCCCAGCCGCCTACGACAGCGGCCTTGTTGGCATCCTGTTCGTCGATGGTCGGGAAATAGGCGTTGGCATAGGGCTCTGCCGGGGGCAGGGCGTCCAGCAGGTCTTGCGGGATCTTGCCATCGGCCACCATCTCGTTGAAGCGCGCGGTGTGGCAGTAGCCTTTGACATAGCCGTTCTGACCTTCGTCAGAGAAGATATGCTCCATCCACAGCTTGGCGGCGTTCGGATGTGGCGCATAGGCCGAGATCGCCTGCACATAGACGCCTGCCAGCGTGCCCTTGGTCGGCACGGTGACTTCGACCGGGGGGTTGCCGTTCAGTGCATCTCGCGCGGCAAGGGCGTTGTAGTCCCACATCACCATGATGGGCGTGGTGCCCTGTGCCAGCGTCCCCGCCTTGCCGATCACCGGAACGAAGTTGCCGGCATCGTTGAGTTCCTTGAAGAATTTCAGGCCAGCTTCGCCCGATTCGGTCCCGGCCGCGGCGCCGCGCGCCATGCCTGCGGACAAGACGCCCAGAATGGCCTGGTTCGAGGCGCGCGGATCCCCTGCCAGGGCAACCTGGCCGGCGTAGTCCGGCTTGAGCAGATCTTCCCATTCGGTCGGGGCGGTATCGACCAGATCCTTGTTGGTGATAAAGGCCATCACACCGTAATAGGCGCCATAGTAATAGCCATCGGCATCCTTGACGCTGTCGGGGATCTGATCCCAGACCGAGACCTTGTAGGGCTGGATCAGCCCTTCGCTCTTGGCCTGCGGCCCGAACGACAGGCCGATATCGAGCACGTCCGGCGCCTGCGGGCCCTTGTTGTCCTTGTTGGCGCGGACGGCTTCCAGCTCGTCGGCGGACCCGGCGTCGGGGTTCAGTTCGTTGACGGTCAGAAAGGGATACTTGGCCTTGAAGCTGGCAATGATGTCGCCATAGCCGCACCAGTCATGCGGCAAGGCGATGGTGGTCAGCATACCTTCGGCCTTGGCACCCTCGATGATCTCGTCCATCGACTGCGCGCTGACCATGGCGGTCGAGCCGAGCAGCGCCGAAATGGCCAGGCTCGCGGTCATCATCCGTGTCATGTTTCTCTCCGTTGGATTGGGGTCGGATTCTCTGACCCCTTGTAGAACCCGTTTTGCAACCGTTCTGTGACGGTCCTGCGGTGCCACGCGCGGCACCCTGTGCAAAAGGCAGACATAAAACCGTTACACTTGGCAAGCGGGGATTTCGACCAGACGGTCGAAATCGTCCCATTGCCTCCCCCGGCACGGTCCTGCCCATGCCGGGCCAAGGGAAAGGCCGACGTCTGGTGGCCGCTGGCTCGTCATGCGCACCCGCCAGCGCAGCAAGGCCGCCCGGTCATCCCGAGCGAGGGCAACGGCACCGGGGGTCAGGCCAGATGCGCGCGAAAGCTGGTGACGACCTGGTCATAGACCGCGCGCTTGAAAGGTACGATTCCGGCCAGCATCTCGTCGGCCTGCACCCATTTCCATCGGGAAAATTCCGGGTGATCGGTGTCGATGCGAATCTGATCGTCGCTGCCGGTGAACCGGAACAGGAACCACTTCTGCCGCTGGCCGCGAAACTTTCCGCCCCAGACCTTGCCCAGCAATTCGGGCGGCAGATCATAGGTCACCCAGCCCCTGGTCTTGTCCACGAACTCGACCAGATCCGGCGTGACCCCGGTTTCCTCCCACAACTCGCGCAAGGCGGCCTTGCGGGGCTTTTCGCCATCGTCAATGCCGCCTTGCGGCATCTGCCAGGCAGGGCTGTCACTGTCCAGCCGCTGCCCCGCAAAGATCAGCCCATCCCGGTTTGCCAGAACCACCCCGACACAGGGGCGATAGGGCAGGTCGTCCGGGGCCGTCACTTGTTCACCGCCGCCGAACCGCGCAGAATGTCGATGGCATAGGCCAACTGATAATCTTCGGCCCGCAGCTTGGCCGAGGCTTCGGCCCGCGCGGCTTCTTCCTCCAGCATCCGCTTTTCATCGTCGGTCATCGAATCGTTGGTCAGGCTGCCGCGCAGGCTGGCCTCGGTGCGCGCGCGCGATGGCGTGGACGAGGCGCTGTCATCGGCAGGCGCGCGCGGCGGCTGCTGGACAAGGATGTCGGGATGGACGCCCAAGGCCTGGATCGACCGGCCCGACGGCGTGTAATAGCGCGAGGTCGTCAGCCGCATGGCGCCATCGCCGCGCAGCGGGATCACCGATTGCACGGACCCTTTGCCGAAACTCTTGGTGCCGACAAGGATCGCGCGATGATGGTCCTGCAAGGCCCCCGCCACGATTTCCGATGCCGAAGCGGACCCGCCATTGATGAGGACGACCAGCGGTTTGCCCCCGGTCAGATCGCCGGGCGTGGCGTTGAAACGTTCTCCGTCCCCCGGTTTGCGGCCGCGCGTCGAAACGATTTCGCCGCGTTCCAGAAACGCATCCGAGACCTTGATCGCCTGATTGAGCAATCCGCCAGGGTTGTTGCGCAGGTCGAGCACCACGCCGTTCACCTTGTCGGCGCCGCCCGCCTCTTCGAACACTTTCTTGAGGCCGGCCTCCAGCCCCGGATAGGTCTGGTCGTTGAAGGTGGTCAGGCGCACCACCGCCGTGCTGCCTTCGAGCCGGGCGCGGGCGACGGTCAGTTTGATGGTGTCGCGGATGATCGACACGTCGAACGGCTCAGCCGTTCCCTCGCGCACCACGGTGATGACGATCTCGGACCCGATGGGGCCGCGCATCTTTTCCACCGCCTGGTCCAGTGTCAGGCCCAGCACTGATTCGCCATCCACATGCGTGATGAAATCTCCGGGCTGGATGCCCGCCGCTGCGGCTGGCGTGTCGTCCATGGGGGTCACGACCTTGACGTAGCCGTCTTCCTGCGTGACCTCGATGCCCAGGCCGCCGAACTGGCCGCGGGTCTGGACCTGCATGTCGTCGAACGCCTTCTTGGGCAGGAAGGACGAATGGGGGTCGAGCGAGGTCAACATGCCGTTGATCGCCGCCTCGATCAGCTTTTCAGGCGTCACATCCTCGACGTACTGGGCGCGGATGCGTTCGAACACATCGCCGAACAGATCGAGTTGCTGATAGACAGACGCCTTGCTGGCGGCCTCTTGCGCCAGAAGCGGCCCGGCAAGTTGCGCGGCGATGACGGCTCCGGCAACGGTGCCCCCCAAGGCGGCCAACACATATTTTCTCATGGCGTCGTCCTATTCCTTCGCTTCGGCGAACCAATCGCCGGGGTCCACGGGCTGACCGCCCTGTCTGAGTTCCATATAGAGCGTTTCCGTCCCCGAGGATCCAGAGGCGTTTCGCGTCTCTTGCACCGGGTCTGCGGTGCTGTCGGTGCCGCCCATCAAACCAAGGGGCGCACCAGCGCCCACGACCTCGCCCACTTCTCCATACAACGTACCAAGCCCTGCAAGAACCAGAAGATAGCCCGGCCCCGGCTCCAGGATCATCACGTTTCCGTAGTCCAGAAAGGCCCCGCGATACCGGATGGTGCCTGACCACGGCGCGGTGATCAACGCCTGGGGGCGGGTTGCAATGACCAGACCGGGACGTTCTATCCCGGCAGCATCGGCTTCGCCGAACCGGCGCAGGATCTGGCCGACCACAGGCATCGCGATCCGGCCCATGGCGCTGGCGAAATCGGCAAGGCCGGTCGAGTCGGCATTCAGATCCGGGGCAAGGCCGGTGGCCAGCGCATCCAGCGTATCGGCGTCCTCGATCATCAGCGTCAGGCGTTCGGGGTCATCGGTGAACCGGCGGGGCAGGGGCCCGCGAGAGGCAATCGCCTGACTCAGCGCCGTGCGTGCCGCTTGCGCCGCAGTCAGGCCACGTTGCAGCGTGTCGGCGGCGCCGGATTGCTGGCGGCGCAGTTCGGCCACCTCCTGCAATTCGGCGCGAAGCTGGTCTACCTCTGCCTGAAGGGCGGGGGTGACGTCGGCCAGCATCATGCCGGATCGTGCCGTGCCCAGCGGTCCTGACGGGTGCAGCAGCAGCAGCGGCGAGGGATCGGTGCCCATGGCAGACATCACGCCGACCAGCCGGGCGACCCGGTCCCGCTTGGCCTCGAACCGCATTAGCAGGGCGGCTTCACGGATGGTGGCTTGCCGTAGCGCCTCGCGCAGGGCGCCAAGCCCGCGTTCATAGGCGGTGATCGTCTGCGACAGGGCGGCAACCTGATCCCGGCCGCTGGTGGTCTTTTCAAGGGTCTCGATGGCAAGGATCAGATCGGTCCGGGCGGCTGCGGCCTGTTCGGCCACAGTCTGGGCCGCGGCGGGCAGGGCTGTTGCCCCCATGGCGGCGACCAGAAGCGCAGCCCGCAGGATCATGCGATCAGGCTCTGCCCGGTCATCTCGGGCGGTTGCGGCAGCCCCATCAGCGCCAGCAGCGTCGGCGCCACATCTGCCAGCCGGCCGTCGCGCAGCCGGGCCCCGTCGGGACCGCCGATCAGGATGACCGGAACGGGGTTCAGCGTATGGGCGGTATGCGGGCCGCCCGTGACCGGATCGACCATCGTTTCGCAGTTGCCGTGGTCTGCCGTCAGCAGCATCGCCCCTCCAGCGGCCCGAACGGCCGGAATCACCTGTTGCAGCCCACGGTCCACCGCCTCGCAGGCAGCGATGGCGGCGGGCAGGTTGCCTGTGTGCCCTACCATATCCGGGTTGGCGTAGTTGACAACGATCAGGTCATAGCCTGCGGCGATTGCGGACAGGAACTTTTCCGTGACCTCATCCGCCGACATTTCGGGTTGCAGGTCATACGTGGCGACCTTGGGCGATTTCGGCATGAAGCGGTCTTCGCCCTGTGCCGGGGTCTCTTGGCCGCCATTCAGGAAGAAGGTGACATGCGGGTATTTTTCCGTTTCGGCCAGACGGAACTGGGTGCGACCGTGCTGTGCCACCCATTCGCCCAGCGTGTTGCGGATGGCCTGCTTGGGATAGGCAGCGGTCATGAACCTGTCGTGGTCCCTGGAATAATCGACCATGCCCAGCAATGTCATGTCAGGCCGCCCGGTCACGTCGAATTCGGCAAAGCCAGGCTGACCAAGCGCCAGCAGGATTTCCCGCGCCCGGTCGGCGCGGAAGTTCAGGCAGAACACGCCGTCGCCATCCTTGATGCCCTCGTATCCCGCGATGACGCGGGGCTGGATGAATTCGTCGGTTTCCGAGGCATCATGGGCGCGCGCGACCGCTTCGGCGGCGCTGATCGAGGGGAAGCCATCGGCGCGGACCATCGCGTCATAGGCGCGTTCAACCCGTTTCCAGCGATTGTCGCGGTCCATCGCCCAGTAGCGGCCGATCACCGTCGCAATCCGGGCATTCGCGGGCAAGCCGCTTTCCAGGGTCTCGATATATCCGGCGGCAGAGACCGGGGCCACATCGCGGCCATCGGTGATGGCATGGATGGCCACCGGCACGCCTGCCGCAGCGATCAGTCTTGCCGCCGCCAGAATATGGCTGATGTGCCCGTGCACCCCGCCATCCGAGGCCACGCCCATCAGATGCGCTGTCCCGCCCGTGGCCTGCAACCTGCCGATGAACGCGAGGATCGCGGCATTGGCAAAGAAGCTGCCATCCTCGATCGCAAGGTCGATCTGCCCCAGATCCATCGCCACCACCCGGCCTGCGCCGATGTTGGTATGCCCGACCTCGGAATTGCCCATCTGGCCGGTCGGCAGGCCGACATCGGGCCCATGGGTGATCAGCGTGGCGTGGGGGCCGTCTGCCCAGGCGCGATCAAAGGCCGGGGTCTGCGCCAGATGAGGGGCGTTTGCCGATGTGTCGGGCGACAGGCCCCAGCCATCGAGGATGCAAAGAACGACAGGTTTCGGGTGAGTCATCTGGGCCTCCGGCTTTGGGCGGCGTTCTATCGGGGAAGGCGGCGGGGGGCCAGCCCCCCGCACCCCCCGTCAGGGAGGGCCATCGGCCCTCCCTGAACCCTCCCGAGGGTATTTGGGGCAAGATGAAATCTAGTGGGGTGCCGGCGGCGGGGCTGCGTCCTCCTCGGCGTCGTCCTCGACAGCGGGAATCGCATAGCTGCCATTCAGCCAGCGGGCCAGATCGACATCGGCGCAGCGTTTCGAGCAGAAGGGGCTGTAGCTGTCCTGTGCGGGTTTGCCGCAGATCGGGCAGGCGCTCATAGCAGGCTTGCCAGTGGGGGGCGGTCGCGCTTGCGCTGCAGTTCAAAGCAGCCCAGCGGTGTCCAGCCTGCCAGAGTGGTCTCTGCGGCCTCGCCCTTGAAGGCGGCGCGCAACACCTGTTCCAGCGTGCCGCGATCCTTCTTGGGCATGGGGGCGAAATCGACCGTGATCTGGCCGCCCAGCCCCCGCAGCCGCAATTGGCGCGGCAGATCGCGGGCGGCGGCGATATTGGCCTTGGTGGTGGCGGCGGGCGATGTGTCGGGGCCGGTATTGACATCGACCGCAACCAGCGCGCGTGTCGGCTCGATGATCATCGAGGCGCCCGCGGTCAGGGCCACGACCGGGCTGCGCAGGTCGTCGATCATGGTCTCGATCTCGTGCCGGGCAAAGGCGCCCTCGGTCTGGTCTACCTCGTCCGGGGCAGGGTCCGACCATTCGCGCCAGGCATGGTCCTGTGCGCCCGGTGCCTCGACCAGCAGTTCCGGGCCTCCGGCCAGATCTGCCGTCACGGCGGCGGCCAGATCGCGCATCGCCATGATGTCATCTGCGATTTCGTCTTCGCCCGCAGCGTCACAGGCCGAGCGCAGGATGAGGCCGTGGTCCTGGGCCGCGCCCGCCATGGCCTCGGCCGCAAGCGACTGAAGATCGCCCCGGAGATCTTCGTCCTTGATCCGGCGCGAGATGTTCAGGCCCGGTGCGCCCGGCGTGACAATGGCCAGCCGCGACTTGAACAGCACCCGCAGCGACACCGGCGCCGCCTTTCCGGGCTCGGTCGCGCCGGTGATCTGCACGATCACCCGTTGCCCAGGTGCAAGGCCGGAGACCTGGCGCAGAAAGCCCGACCCGCCAGGCAACTTGACGAAGACGCCGCCCTGTCCCTTGACGGGGCGGTCCACCACCCCGCGCAGGATGGCACCGGGGCGCAGCGGGTTGTCATCTGCCGGGTCGATCAACAGATCCTCCAACCGGCCATCGACCACCAGTGCCGCCGCCTCGCGGCCTTGCCAGCGATCCAGCACGACAACGCGCCCCTTCATGCCACCCTCCAGACCGGCCAGCCAGCTGCGTGCAACAGCGCGGCGGTTTCCGCCACCGGCAGGCCGACAACCCCGGTGAACGACCCCTGCATCCAGGGCACAAACGCACCTGCCAGGCCCTGAATGCCGTAGCCGCCCGCCTTGCCCTGCCATTCGCCGCTGGCAAGGTAGGCGTTCAACTCCGGGTCCGACAGGCGCTTGAACTTGACGACCGAGACAACCTCGCGCGTCCACATGCGGGTGCCGCGCCGCACGGCGACCGCCGTGATCACCTCGTGCCGCCGCCCGCCCAGCAGGGTCAGGAACGCGGCGGCTTCGCCGGCATCGGCAGGTTTGCCCAGGATGCGCCGCCCCAGGGCGACCGTGGTATCGGCGCACAGCACCACATCGTCGGGCCCCGCCGTGACGGCGGCGGCCTTTTCGGCGGCCATGCGCGCGCAATAGGGGCGTGGCAGTTCCCCGCGCCGCGGCGTCTCGTCGATGTCGGGGGGCAGAACGGCATCGGGCACAAGGCCGATCTGCGCCAGAAGCTCTTTCCGGCGCGGGCTGGCCGACCCAAGGATCAGCCGCATCACTTGAAGCGGTAGTTGATCCGGCCCTTGGTCAGATCATAGGGCGTCATTTCAACCTGAACCCGGTCGCCCGCGAGAACACGGATGCGGTTCTTGCGCATCTTGCCTGCCATCGTAGCGATCAGTTCATGGCCGTTGTCCAGCTCGACCTTGAACGTCGTGTTCGGCAGGAGTTCCTTCACGACGCCTGGGAATTCGAGCAGTTCTTCCTTGGCCATGGTCACTCCGATCCTTACGTCTGCGGGAACTGCAGACATGCGACCTAATGAGCGCCGTTTCAGGAATTTTCAAGAGGCAAGACAGCAAAACGTGGCGGCTGTCAGGGGCAAACAGCGGTTTTGCTGTGGATCGGCCCATCCGTAGCGTCATTTGTGCCAGGGGTGACGGCCGGGCATGGCGGTGTGCGTGCTGGCGGAGCGAGGTTCAGGGTCGGGCGTTCGGGCCGCGCCTCCACCTGCCGCATGCGTCGGAAGGCGTGGAATCTGCTGCCGGCCGGGGCACATTTTTGGAACCGCTTGTCCGGTTCCATGTTAACGTCCACGTGAATGCAAGCGTGCGGAGTATGCTATGGGACTGGGTATCATCATGTCGATCATCATCGGCGGCCTTGCCGGGTGGATCGCCAGCATGATCATGAAGGCCAACACCGGCCTGTTTACCAATATCATTCTTGGAATAATCGGGGCGGTGGTGCTGAACATGATCCTTGGCTGGGCCGGGATCTATGCCGAACGCGCCTGGCTGCCGCAACTGGTTGTCGGGGCCGCAGGTGCTGCCCTGCTGATCTGGATCGGTCGCCGCGTTCGGGGTTGAGCCGTCAGGCGGCATCCGCGCCGGGTGGGGCGAAGCAGCCCCGCGGGTCGGCAACCGGGGCAGCCAGCCCCGGAGTGGGCGCGAGAGCCCTTTCTCTCGCGCCGCCCTTGAGGTAAAGCGCCAGGAATGGCCATCACCCTGACCTCGTTGACCGAACTCGCGCGTCATCGTTTCGATGACATCATTGATGTGCGCGCGCCGTCGGAATTTGCGGACGACCATTTGCCGGGGGCCATCAACCTGGCTGTGCTGGACGATGCAGAGCGCGCCCGTGTCGGCACGGTTTACAAACAGATCTCGCCGTTCGATGCCCGCCGGATCGGCGGGGCGCTGGTGGCGGCAAATGCGGCACGTCATCTGCAAGGACCATTGGCGCAAAAGCCGGGAGGGTGGCGCCCGCTGGTCTATTGCTGGCGTGGCGGAATGCGGTCGGGTTCCTTTGCCACCATATTGTCCAGCATCGGATGGCGGGTGGAGACGCTCGCGGGCGGGTACAAGAGTTGGCGCAGGCTGGTGGTGCAGGCGGTGCATGACCAACCATGTCCTGCGCCTGTCGTGCTGCTGGACGGGAACACCGGCACGGCCAAGACCGAACTGCTGGGGCTGCTGGCGCTGCGAGGCGTGCAGGTGATCGACCTGGAAGGGCTGGCGCATCACCGTGGCTCTGTGTTCGGTGCGCGGGGCGTGCAGCCATCGCAAAAACTGTTCGAGGGCCGGTTGGCCATGGCGCTGGCGGCGTTGGATCCTGTGCGTCCCGTGGTGATCGAGGCGGAAAGCGCCAAGGTGGGCAATCTGCGCCTGCCGACTCCGCTGTGGCGCGCGATGTGTGCGGCCCCCCGCCTGGCGCTGGAGGTGCCGGTGGCCGAACGCGCGGCCTATCTGGCGCGTGCCTATGCCGATGTCACCGAGGATCCGGAGCGGCTGTCCGGCACGCTGGACAATCTGCGCCCCTACCATCCCGCCGAGCACATTGCCCGCTGGCAGGCGTTGGCGGGAGTGGGGAGCTTTGAGACGCTTGCCGCCGAATTGATCGAGCAGCACTATGATCCGCGCTATCGCAAGCATCGCGCCCGCGCATCCGTGCCGGTTGTCGATGTGCCCGCCCCGTCGCTGGCCCCGTCCGCCCTGCATGGCGTGGCCGACAGGCTGGTCGCCACGCTTTCCTTGCCGAGCCTGACTAGAGGTGCCGCATGACTGCCCCTACTACATTGACAGAACCGCGTCTGACCTCGTTGTCCCATGGCGGGGGATGCGGCTGCAAGATCGCCCCCGGCGTTCTGTCGGGCATCCTGCGTGGCACCTCTGGTCTGCCGGTGCCAGAGGCGCTGCTGGTCGGGATAGAGACCTCCGACGATGCGGCGGTCTATCTGTTGAACGACCGTCAGGCGCTGGTGGCGACGACGGATTTTTTCATGCCCATCGTGGACGATCCTGACCATTTCGGGCGCATCGCCGCGACCAATGCGATATCGGATGTCTATGCCATGGGGGGCACGCCGATCATGGCATTGGCGCTGGTCGGAATGCCGATCAATGTCTTGTCCGTCGAGACGATCGGGCAGATCCTTTCGGGCGGCGCTGCGGCCTGTGCCCTGGCGGGCATTCCGGTGGCCGGGGGGCATACCATCGATTCCGTCGAGCCGATCTATGGTCTGGTGGCGTTGGGTCTGGTGGACCCGGCCCATCTGAAGCGCAATGCCGATGCGCGGCCCGGTGACGTGCTGATCCTGGGCAAGCCGCTGGGCGTGGGCATACAGTCTGCCGCGCTGAAAAAAGGGGTGCTGGACGATGCCGGCTACGCCCGGATGATCGCGACGACCACGCAACTGAATACGCCGGGGCCAGAACTGGCGCGTATGGCTGGCGTACATGCCATGACCGACGTGACAGGCTTTGGCCTTGGCGGCCATGCGCTGGAAATGGCGCGGGGGGCCGGGGCGGATCTGCGGCTGGACTGGTCTGCCGTGCCGTTGCTGCCAGGGGTGGCAGAACTGGCCCAGGCCGGAACAGTCACCGGCGCCTCGGGCCGCAACTGGGCCAGCTATGGCCATGAAGTGATATTGTCCGATGATCTTGCGCCAGGGGCCCGCGCGATCCTGACCGATCCGCAGACGTCGGGCGGGCTGCTGGTTGCGTGCGATCCCGCCGTGGCCTCCGAGGTGCTGAACATCTTCCGGCGCCATGGGTTTGCACAGGCCGCCGTGGTTGGCCGTATCGCCGACCGGGGCGTGTCGCCCCGGCTGCGGATCGACTGACGGCGCCGGGGTCGCATCGCTTGCTCCGGCGTCCCGCCATTGCTAAGGCAACCGTATCAGCCGGAGTTCCCCATGACCACCGATCCCAAGCCCGACGCGCCCAAGCAGAAACGCCCGCAGCAGGTGCATACCCTGCTGGTCGAGGTCGGTCGCAAGCCTGACGATGGCCTGCCCAAGGATGCGACCGGGGCGGGCCTACTGTGCTATGCCTCCGGCGTGGACGAGGCCGAGGCCGTGCGCGAAACGGTGGCGATCCTGCAACAGGCCGAACTGTCGGTTCTGGAGGTCACGGGTCACGGCACACGAGCAGAGCGGGAAGCGGCGGGGGAGGTGATCGACCCCGAGGAAGGCGGCCTGATGGACCGGGCCCTGGCCGAAAACTCTGTCATCGTCGCGGTGCTGACACCCTATTTCGACTGACAACCCGGCTTCGTGGCAACGCGATCCCCGCATCTGGCGGCCGTGGCGCCCCCTGCGGTCCGCGCTGTTGCCGCCTGGCAGGTCACAAGGCCCCGACAAAGTGCCGTGGCGCCTGATACCAGTTCTATCGACCGGGATTCTGCGCGGGCGGGCTGTCCGCGCCGCGCGCCGGTTTTGCGCGGCGCTGGCGCCCGTTGGTCAGCTGATGCCGTATCGCGCGCGCGCCTCGGCAAAGGACAGCAATTTGCCCTGCGCCTCGTCCCACAGGTGCAGTTTCACCGTGGCAAGGCTTTCGCGGATCGTCAGCCGCTGCGCCTCGGCGAGTTCGCGGTGTTCGCGGATCACCTCGGTCAGGCGGTAGAACGGAATGCGCGAATAAAGATGATGCACGTGGTGGATGCCGATGTTGCCCGAAAGCCAACGCAAGGGCTGAGGCAGCACGTAATGCGAGCTGCCTTCGAGGGCGGCGTCATGCAACTGCCAGTCCTCACCGCGCGACCAATGGGTTTCTTCGAACTGGTGCTGCACGTAGAACAGCCAGACGCCGATGGTGGCCGCGATCACCGATGTGGGCAGAAAGATCAGCAGAACCGGCAGCAGCCCGCCGAACCAGATGATCAGCCCCAATGCGATGCCGATCATCGCATTGGTGCCCATGGCCGAGGTCCAGTAGCGCCAGCCCGAATTCATCAGCCCGAACGGCAAACGGTTTTGCAGGATGAACAGGTAGCTGGGGCCAAGAACAAAGAGGACCAGCGGATGCCGGTAAAGCCGGTACATCAGGCGCCCCAGCGGGGACCGTGCGCGATATTCCTCTATCGTCAGGGTCAGCACATCGCCGATGCCACGCTGATCGAGGTTCCCGTGGGTCGCATGATGCAGCGAATGCGCCCGCCGCCAGACCGCATAGGGGGTCAGCGTCAGGACACCCAGCACGCGGCCCACCCAGTCCTGCGCCTTGCGGTTCTTCAAAAAGGCCCCGTGGCCGCAATCGTGCTGGATGATGAAAATCCGCACGAGGAACGCGCCGTTCAGCATGGCCAGGGCAAGGGTCAGCCAGGGGCTGATCGACAGTGCCATCCAGGCCAGTGCCCAGAGGGCGATGAACGGCGCCAGCGTGGCGGCGAGTTCAAAAAGGCTGCGCCGGGTTGATGGCTCGCGGTAACGTGCCAGAATGCTGAGCCATTCGCGCGCTGTGCGCGGGGTGTCGGTGCGGTCGGACATCAAAGCCTGTGGGTGTTCTTGCCGGCCGGGCCAGGCAGGTTTTTGTTGAGCCTAGACCAAAAGCCGCCAGTCTGGCGGTTGGTCGCGGCACTTTGGTGTTACGGAGTGTCGCACGCGTTTTCAACTGATATCATGTCGCACACCCTGTGACGATCCTGGGACCGACAGTTCGCTGCCGGGCGCTGGCGCAGCGTGTGGCAAAGCGCGGGCCGGTTGCGCGGGGTTTCCTTTGGCCGTCTCAAGCGGTACAACCTTGGCCAAATTGTCCCAAACTGGATGCAGTCATGCCGCAGACCGTCGATTTCAACGACCGCATGTTGTCGCTGGGCCTTGCCCGCGTTTCCGAAGCCGCCGCGATTGCTTCGGCCCGGCTCATCGGGCGGGGCGATGAGAAGGCTGCCGACCAGGCCGCTGTCGATGCCATGCGCACCCAACTCAACCTGCTGGATATCGCAGGGACCGTCGTGATTGGCGAGGGCGAGCGTGACGAGGCGCCGATGCTGTTCATCGGTGAAGAGGTCGGCACCGGCAAGGGGCCGGCGGTGGATATCGCGCTGGACCCGCTGGAAGGGACCACGCTGACGGCCAAGGACATGCCGAATGCGCTGGCCGTGATCGCCATGGCGCCGCGTGGCACGCTGCTTCATGCGCCTGATGTCTATATGGACAAGCTGGCCATCGGCCCCGGCTATGCCGAAGGCGTGGTCTCGCTGGACATGGATCCGGCCGAGCGGGTGCGTCAGTTGGCCAAGGCCAAGGGAGGGCAGCCCGAGGATATCACCGTCTGCATCCTGGAACGGCCCCGGCATCAGGATCTGATCAGTGCTGTCCGCTCGACCGGCGCGGCGATCCGGCTGATTACCGATGGGGATGTCGCCGGCGTGATCCATTGCGCCGAGGCCGAGACCACGGGGATCGACATGTACATGGGCTCTGGCGGTGCGCCGGAAGGTGTGCTGGCGGCGGCGGCGCTGAAATGCATGGGCGGCCAGATCTATGGACAGCTCCTGTTCCGCAATGACGATGAGAAGAGCAGGGCAGAGCGTGCCGGGATCACCGATCTGGGCCGCATCTACACGCGGGACGAGATGGTCACGGCCGATGTGATCTTTGCTGCGACGGGGGTGACGGATGGGTCGATCCTGCGCGGGTTGAAGCGCGAAGTCGGCTGGGTGACGACGGAAACGGTGCTGATGCGGTCCAAGACAGGCTCGGTCCGGCGCATGACCTATCGCACTCCGGTGAAGTAAGCGCCCCGGTATGCAGGGCAGCGGGGGCCAGCCCCCGCACCCCCGGGGTATTTTCAGCAAGGCGAAAGGGCACCGATGGCGTTTCTGGGCGTCGAGCTGTCGCTGACCGGGCGGCGCTGGGTTGGTCTTTCGGATGACCAGGACCGTCTGGCCGAAGCGATCGCGCAGGGTCAGCGTCTGCCCTTGCCCGTGGCGCGGGTGCTGGCGCGGCGCGGGGTGGCGCCGGACGAGGCGCCCGGCTTTCTGGCTCCGGCGTTGCGCGACCTGCTGCCTGACCCGATGGTCCTGCGGGACATGGGGGCTGCGACGGACAGGTTTCTGCGTGCCTTGCGGGATCGGCAGCGGATTGCAGTCTTTGCCGATTACGATGTGGATGGCGGCGCCTCTGCCGCGCTGCTGATCGTTTGGCTGCGCGCCATGGGACTTGGGGCGACGCTGTATATTCCTGACCGGATAGATGAGGGCTATGGTCCGAACGTGCCTGCCATGCAGGCGCTGGGGCGGGCGCATGACCTGATTGTCTGTGTCGATTGCGGCACGCTGAGCCACGAACCGATTGCCGCGGCGGGCTGTGACGTCATCGTGCTGGACCATCACCTTGGTGGCGACACCCTGCCGCCTGCCGTTGCGGTGGTCAATCCCAACCGGCAGGACGAGGCTGGCGGGCTGGGTCATCTTTGTGCCGCTGGGGTTGTGTTCCTTGTGCTGGTCGAGGCCAACCGGCGGTTGCGCGGCGAGGGGGTGCAAGGGCCGGATCTGATGCGCCTGCTGGATCTGGTGGCGCTGGCGACGGTTGCGGATGTGGCGCCCCTGATCGGTGTCAACCGGGCCCTGGTGCGACAGGGCCTGGCGGTGATGGGGCGACGCGAGCGGCCTGGGCTGGTGGCTCTGGCGGATGTGGCGCGCATGACCAAGGCGCCGGACACCCATGCGCTTGGCTTTCTGCTTGGGCCGCGGGTGAATGCCGGGGGGCGGATCGGGCAGGCGGACCTGGGCGCCCGCTTGCTGGCCACCGACAACCCGGCCGAAGCTGTGGTTCTGGCCCAGCGTCTGGATGAACTGAACACCGAACGGCGCGAGATCGAGGCTGCGGTGCGGGCCGAGGCTATGGCGCAGGCAGAGGCACGCGGGACCGATGGCCCGCTGGTCTGGGCGGCGGGCGAGGGCTGGCATCCGGGGGTTGTCGGCATTGCCGCAGCCCGGTTGAAAGAGGCGTTCGACCGTCCCTCGGTGGTCATCGGATTTGAGAACGGGATCGGCAAGGGCAGTGCGCGGTCGGTGCCGGGTGTCGATCTGGGGGCGGCCGTGCAACGGGTGGCGGCCGAGGGGTTGCTGATCAAGGGCGGCGGGCACCGCATGGCGGCCGGTTTGACGGTGGCGCGGGAAATGCTGGAACCTGCCATGGCGCGGCTGGCCGAGCTTCTGGCGCGGCAGGGTGCGGGCGAGATCGGTCCGCGGGATCTGGCGGTGGACGGTCTGCTTGCGCCCGAAGGCGCCACTCCGGATTTGATCGCGCAGATCGAGGCAGCCGGTCCCTTTGGCGCCTCTGCTCCGGCGCCGCGCTTCGTTTTTGCCGATCAGCGCATCACCGACGCGCGCAAGATCGGCGAGAACCATCTGCGCCTGACCTTTGGCGATGGCGCCCGATTGCAGGCGATCGCCTTCGGGATCTACGATACCCCGCTGGGCGCGGCGCTGTGCGCAGGGGCTGCGGGGCGGTTCCATCTCGCCGGTCGGGTCGAGGTCGATTCCTGGGGCGGTCGCCAGCGTGTGCAACTGCGGCTGGAGGATGCGGCGCGGACCTGATCCGCCTCATGCAAGTGGCCGGAAAGGCTGGCAGAAAAAAGTTTCGGAAAAGTCGCAAATTCCCCCTTGCGCCTCCTGCTACCATTCTCTAGATACCCGCTCACGCCAAGTGTGGCCCGTTCGTCTATCGGTTAGGACGTCAGGTTTTCAACCTGAAAAGAGGGGTTCGACTCCCCTACGGGCTGCCATTTCCTCCGCTAAGATATTGGAACGCATGGGGTTTTCCTCATGTTTGCTAGCCCCTCAGGGGCGGTTCGCAGGCTCGATGGGTCATTGGTCTCTTGAAGCCTTCCCATCGCCCTGTGTACGTGCTGGACCTTCACGGTTCCATTGCGGACCGCGGCGGCGGTGATCCGGGTATTGCCCCTGCGATCTTCCCGGCCTTGTATTCCTGCCTGCTTCGCTCGATCCGGTCGCGGCTGAATGCTTGGGTGCGATGCAGGAGTTACGGAGCGAGATGTGTTGGTTCCCGCCCTTTCACTCACCCCGGAATGGATGTCGTCCAGACAGATTCGTAGCTCCGTCACCGCCTATTTCAGCGCCTGTGTCTCGTCACTTCATCCAACGAGGGGGAACTCCCCTGTGTTCTTCACCGTGCCATAGACAAAACTGGAATCGATCGATGCGATGCCGCCGATGGGGTGGATGCGGTTGCGGATGAAGTCCTCATAGGCATCCAGTCCCGCGACGATGACGCGCAGCAGGTAATCCGCTGGGCCGGTCATCAGGTGGCATTCCAGCACCTCGTCCAGCGCCCGGATCCGGGATTCGAAATGCGCGACCGTTTCGGCGCCATGCCGTTCCAGCCTGATGCGGATGAAGACCGTGACCGGCAGGCCATAGGCACGCTGGTCCACCACTGCGCGATAGCCCTGGATCGCGCCGCTGTCCTCCAGCAGGCGGATCCGGCGCAGGCAGGGCGAAGGCGACAGGTTCACCTCGGCTGCGATTTCCAGATTCGTGGCGCGGCCATTGCGCTGCAGGGCGCGGATGATTTGGCGGTCTTTGTCGTCCATATGGGTCAATCCTGGCATAAAATGCCCAAAATGGCACTATACTTGGCATAAATAGCAACCAAATGCCACGCCAACAAGCGCAGACTTGGGGCCAGTCAAGAGGACAAACCGATGCCCGAAACGCGCCCCAGCCTTGCCACCCGCGCCATTCACCATGGCTATGACGCCCGCGACCATCAGGGCGCGCTGAACCCGCCGGTCTATCTGTCGTCGACCTTCACCTTCGACACGGCCGAGGCGGGCGGCGCAATGTTCGCGGGTCAGGCCGTGGGGCATTTCTACAGCCGCATCTCGAACCCGACGCTGGAGGCGCTGGAGCGGCGCATCGCCAATCTGGAAGGGGCAGAGGCAGGGCTTTGCACGGCGTCGGGGATGGGTGCGATCACATCGACGCTCTGGACCTTCCTTCAGGCAGGTGACGAGGTGATCCTGGACAAGACGCTCTATGGCTGCACCTTCGCCTTCCTCACCCACGGCCTGCCGCGCTTTGGCGTCTCGGTGCGCCCGGTGGACCTGTCCGACCCGGCGAACCTGGCCGAAGCCATCGGGCCAAAGACCCGGATCGTCTATTTCGAAACCCCGGCCAATCCGAACAACCGGCTGGTGGACATTGCCGCGATCAGCGAGATCGCCCATCGCCACGGCGCGAAGGTGGTGGTCGACAACACCTATGCCACGCCTGTGCTGACACGCCCCGTCGAGCATGGTGCAGATATCGTGGTACATTCGGCGACCAAATATCTCAGCGGCCATGGCGATGTAATCGCCGGGCTGATCGTGGGTCGGGCCGAGGACATGCAGCAGATCCGCCTTGTAGGTATCAAGGACATGACCGGCGCGGTGATGTCGCCCCTGACCGCGATGCTATTGCTGCGCGGGATCAAGACGCTGGACCTGCGGGTGCGCGCCCATAGCGCCGCAGCCCTGACTGTCGCCCGCGCGCTGGAGGCGCATCCGGCGGTGAAATGCGTGCATTATCCGGGGCTGGACAGCTTTCCACAGGCGGGCCTTGCCCGGCGGCAGATGGCGGCGTTTGGCGGCATGATCCCCTTTGAGGTGGTCGGCGGCAAGGCCGGCGGCATTGCCATGATGAACCGTCTGCGGCTGATCCAGCGCGCGGTCAGTCTGGGCGATGCCGAAAGCCTGATCCAGCACCCCGCCTCGATGACCCATTCCACCTATACCCCCGAGGAACGCGCTGCCCACGGCATTGCCGAAGGCTTGGTGCGGCTGTCGGTCGGATTGGAAGGGGTGGAGGACATCCTTGACGACCTGATGCAGGCGCTTGCCGCCCACAATGCCGAAGCCGCGTGATCCTGATGGCAGAGCCCATGGCCACGGCCGACGGCATCCAGTTGGAAAGCCTCCGCATCGAGCTTGACGCCAAACTGGATCTGCGCGGATTTCTCGGGATCGGCAGCAATGCGCCGGTGGGTTTTCCGGAAATTTGCGATAGGTTGCATGTGACGTCGGATGCTAGGCCCGAACAACTGGCCGCCCTTCGGGCCCGTGCCGTGGCGCACAGCCCGAATGCCCGGACCATTCTGAATCCCGTCGCCCTTACCGGCGAATTTATTGCCACCCGCTCTGCCGCCTGACCCCCGAGGAGCCGCCGATGACCCCCGACGCCGCCCATCTGAAGACCCTTGAGCAGCGGCTGTTGTGGCTGTCGCACTGGATGATTCACCACGCCAACCACATCCGGCCCAAGGTGGATCAGATCAAGATCGGAGGGCATCAGGCGTCGTCGGCCTCGATGGTGTCGATCATGACCGCGCTCTATTTCCACACCTTGCGGCCAGAGGACCGGGTGGCGGTCAAGCCCCATGCCTCGCCGGTGTTTCACGCGATCCAGTATCTGATGGGCAACCTCGACCGCGCGCGGATGGAGAATTTCCGCGGCTTCGGCGGGGTGCAAAGCTACCCCAGCCGGACCAAGGATGTGGATGATGTGGATTTCTCCACCGGGTCCGTGGGGCTGGGGGTGGCGATCACCTCGTTTGCCTCCATCGTGCAGGATTATGTCGCGGCCAAAAGCTGGGGCGGCGATCTGCCCCTTGGCCGCATGGTGGCGCTGGTCGGCGATGCCGAACTGGACGAGGGCAATGTCTACGAGGCGCTGCAAGAGGGCTGGAAGAACGACCTGCGCAATTGTTGGTGGATCATCGACTACAACCGCCAGTCGCTGGACGGGATCGTGCGCGAGGGGCTGTTCGGGCGGATCGAGAAGATCTTCGATGCCTTCGGCTGGGATGTGGTGCGGGTGAAATACGGTGCCCTGCAACGCGCGGCCTTTGCCGAGCCGGGCGGGGCGGCCTTGCGCGACTGGATCGACGCTTGCCCGAACCAGCAATATGCCGCGCTGACCTATCAGGGCGGCGCCGTCTGGCGCAAGCGGCTGATGGAGGATCTGGGCGATCAGGGCGATGTCAGCGCGTTGATCGACCGGCGCGACGATGCGGCGCTGGCGGCATTGATGGAAAACCTGGGCGGCAACTGCGTCGAGACTATGGCCGAGGCGTTTGACGCCATCGAGCATGACCGCCCGACCTGCTTTCTGGCCTATACGATCAAGGGCTGGGGCACCCCGATTGCGAGCCACAAGGACAACCACGGCGGGCTGATGAACCCCACGCAATTCGCCGCCTGGCAAACCCACATGGGCGTGCCGCAGGGCCAGGAATGGGAGCGCTTCGCCGCCGTTCCCGACCCCGCCGCCCTACAGGGTTTCCTGTCGCGCGTGCCGTTCTTTGCACGCGGTCGCCGCCGGTTCCATGACGACCGCATCGCCGTGCCGCGCATTGCCATCGACACCGACCGCGAGATTTCGACGCAAGCCGCTTTTGGCAAGATCCTCGATGACCTGTCCAAGGGTGATAGCGTTCTGGCGTCGAGGATCGTCACCACCTCGCCCGATGTGACCGGGACCACCAATCTTGGCCCCTGGGTGAACCGGCGCAAGTTGTTTGCCCGCCAGCCGCAAGCCGATGCCTTCATCGAACACCGCATTCCGTCTACCGCGAAGTGGGAATTCGCGCCCACAGGCCAGCATATCGAACTGGGCATCGCCGAGATGAACCTGTTTCTTCTGCTGGGGGCTGCGGGCCTGTCGCACAGCCTGTTCGGCAAGCGGCTGTTTCCCATCGGCACGGTCTATGACCCCTTCGTGCATCGCGGTCTGGATGCGCTGAACTACGCCTGCTATCAGGATGCGCGGTTCATCATCGTCGGCACGCCGTCCGGCGCCACGCTGGCGCCCGAAGGCGGGGCGCACCAGTCCATCGGCACGCCCTTGACGGGCATGTCGCAGGACGGGCTGGCCGCGTTCGAGCCCGCCTTTGCCGATGAACTGGCCGTCATCATGGAATGGGCCTTCGACTATCTGCAACGCGATGGCGACGGCGATCCTGACGAGCGCACCTGGCTGCGGGATGAAACCGGCGGATCGGTCTATCTGCGGCTCACCACCAACCCGCTGGAGCAACCCGGCAAACGCCAGGACGGCGCCTTCCGCCAGGGCGCCATCGACGGGGCCTATTGGCTGCGCAAGCCCGGCCCGAATTGCGACGTGGTGATCGCCTATCAGGGTGCTGTGGCGCCCGAAGCCATCGCGGCTGCCGGGATCATCGGCGAGCACCGCCGCGATGTGGGCGTGCTGGCCGTCACCTCAGCTGACCGGCTGAACGCGGGCTGGACAGCGGCGCAGCGCGCTCGCGCGCGCGGCAACCGTGCGGCGCGCAGCCATATCGAAACGCTGCTGGGCGATCTGCCGCGCGACTGCCTGCTCGTCACCGCGATCGACGGCCACCCGGCCACGCTGGCCTGGCTTGGGTCCGTTGCAGGGCACAGGACCGTCTCTCACGGGGTGGAGCATTTCGGCCAGACCGGCACGATCGGCGATCTCTATCACTATTACGGACTGGACCGGCAGACACTCGCCAGGTCCGTCTTGGCGCTGTCGGCTGGACCACGCGGGACCGAGCACGGGTAAACCGCTTGGGCAGCCTCGGCTTCCAGCCTTGCCTTTTGAACGGCTTGCAACAAGCCCCCGCTTTTTGGTGTGGCCCAACTGGCGCAACGTCGTGGTCGCAAGACCGCGATGGTCGCCCTCGCGGGCCGCGTCGCGGCCAACTGATGTCCACCATCGCCATTGCCCCCCGGTCGCCTTGCCGAAGCGCAGGCCCTGGTCGCGGCCAATACGCTGATGAATGCCCTGGGCAATGGCACGCTGACCAGCCTTGCGGGTCTGGCCTCGGCGGCGAACAAGCTGCCGTATTTCTCTGGCGCCAATGCCATGGCGCTGGCAGACCTGACCAGCCAGGCGCGCGGCCTGCTGGGCGGCACCGCGCTCAGCCGGGCCGGAACCGCCTATACGCTGGCGGGGAACCTGACCGTCAATGGCGTGCTTGCAGGCACGGCCGTGACCCAGTCTTCGACCGATGCCACGGCCAACCGGCTGATGAAGACGGCGGATTTTGGCTGGGGGTCGCTGTCGAGCGCCCCGGCGAACATCGGTTCGTGGACGCGCACGGATGCGCCGAGCGGGGTCTATGTCTTTGGGGCCACCACGACCGAACAGGCCGACATGCCGCCGGGCTATGCCAGCGGCAACTTCGGCATCGTCGTGGTCGAGCGGTTCAATTCGACGTTCTTTACCCTGCGCGCCATGCGGGTGGCTGCGGCCAACCCGGACGAGATCTGGATCCGCCGCTACGCGAATGGCACCTGGAGCAGCTGGCACCAGGTGCGCAACACGGCCAACACCACTGTGGATGGCAACGGCTTTGTGAAATCAGCCTCGCCCATTGCCCGCGTGGGCGGTGGGGCCGACACAGGCCAGGGCTTTGCGGCGGCAGGCGATGGCGCGGTCAACTCGGACGCCAGCGGCGTTGCCATCACCCGCAGCGGGATCGGAGTCTACCAGATCACCGGCAGCCTTGGCCTCGCGCAATCCGGCTGGCAGATCGAGGTGCCCCGCGATCACAACGGCAATCGTCTGGTGCATGTGGCCACCGGCTGGGCGGATGGCGTGCTGACCATCGCCATCGCGGAGCCGGTCTGGGACAATGGCCTCTGGATCGCAGGTGCACCGATGGACGTGCCCGGCGGGCGCTGGGTCGATGTCAGGCTGCAGGAGGCGGAGGCAGAGTAAGGGGGATGTCAGGATCCGGGGGCGGCGCTGGTTCCTGACACTCCTGCCAAAATTTCTGTCCGGAAGCTGATACACCTCCGTCCGGAAGCTGGCGCGCCGCTACAGTCGCCTGCCGAGATCGCCAACCACATGGGCTGGTCTGTTCGCTACGCGGCCCACGTGATCGAGCACTATGCTCGTGTTTCCCCGGACGAAACCGACGCTGTCTTGGTGAAGCTGGCGCACGCAAAAGGGGGCGCAGCGTGAACAAAACTGTAAACGCCCCTGTAAACGGAGTACCCCGCGCAATGGGGCACGTCTCGCAAGGCATTGAAAAGATATGGAGGCGGGTACCGGAATCGAACCGGTCTTCACGGATTTGCAATCCGCTGCGTAACCTCTCCGCCAACCCGCCGGAGCCTCGGTCTGATTAGGTTCTTCTGGCGTGGGCGTCAAGCGGTTATCCTGCCGGTGATGGCTTCGGCGTTCCGGATCTGTTCTGATTGTCCGCGTTTGACCAGCCTGTGATCTGCTCAGGTGGCCTTCGGCGTGGCAACCGTCAGCGCGCGGCGGGGAGGTTGTTGCCCGTGGTGTCGGCTACCAGACAGTTCCTGCAGTCGACGCCAGACCAGTGCTGCAAGCGCGGTCATGCGACTTGCAGCATTATCCTGTTGATCCCGGAAATGCGGCGATGGGGGGGCGCAGCGGCCCCCCGTCGCTGCGGCGGAGCG
The DNA here is from genome assembly GCF_900156815.1 of Gemmobacter megaterium. Lineage (GTDB taxonomy): Bacteria > Pseudomonadota > Alphaproteobacteria > Rhodobacterales > Rhodobacteraceae > Wagnerdoeblera > Wagnerdoeblera megaterium. The sequence continues at coordinate 506,253 of NZ_FTOT01000002.1, read as the reverse complement.
TCAGGTCACATCGCGCGCCTGCAACTGGCCGCCGGGGCCTTGTTGCACTTCGAACCGGGGGAGTTTGCGCATCAGATCCGACAGTTTTGCCGCGCCATAGGTGCGGGTGTCGAAATCAGGGTTGGCCTGGGTGATGAACTGGCCGATCTGGCCCAGGGAATACCATTCGCCGTCGGGGTCGATCGCGCGCATCGCTGAAACGATCAACGGGATGGCGACGGTCGGCGCCTCTTTTCCACCGGGTGCGCGCGCAGGCTCCGGGGTGGCCTGCGGGGTGGACATGCGCAGGGGTTCCGAAGGCCCGAGGTTCTCGACATAGATGAAGCGCTTGCAGGCCATGCGAAAAGCCTCGGGCGTCTTCTTTTCCCCGATACCGTAGACATCGAGCCCCTGTTCGCGGATCCGCGCGGCGAGCCGGGTGAAATCGCTGTCGGACGAAACCAGCACAAAGCCGTCGAACAGGCCGGAATGCAGGAAATCCATCGCCGAGATCACCAGCCCGATGTCAGAGGCGTTCTTGCCCCTTGTATTGGAAAACTGCTGATCGGCGACCAGACCGAGGGCGGCCACCTTTTCCGCCCATTTGTTCAGCCGCTGGGCTGACCAGTCACCATAGATACGGCGAACCGATGCCTCGCCCAAGGTGGCAACTTCCTCGAAAATTGCCTCGGCATAACTGGCGGGCACGTTGTCGGCGTCAATCAGAACGCACAGGCGCGGGGCGCGGGATTCGGGCATGAGACTTCCTTCGATTTGATCGCCCTTGTGCCCGAAATTGCCCCGCGCTGGAAGCCGGATCAGGGCTGCGCTTGCCAGATCGCCTTGAGCCGGTCGGCAACGATCTTGCGCGCGTCATTGTCGCTGTCTGTGTTGTGTACAATCAGAAATGGCGCAACAAGGCCCGCCTCGATCGGGCAGATGATCAGGCCGTTGACGACCGAGCCGCGCAACCCATAGCCGCCCAGCGTCCATTCGCTTTTGCCGATGCTTTCCTTGCCGCCATGCTGCGCGAAGTATTTCTTCATCGTGGCTTCTGCCCGCGTCATGCAGGCGGATCGTTCTGCCATCGATCCAAGATCATCGACTGTCCAGCCCGCAGCAAAGACCGGAGTGGCAAAAAGGGCCGTTGCACAGGCCAGAAGAACGCGTTTCATGCTATCACCTCGTGTCAGAAGATGAGGCCACCTTAGTCAAAATAAGGGCATTGGGGCAATGCCCGTGTTCAGGGGGGGCATCGTTGCCCGCATCCGAGGCGGTTTTGGCCAGGGGCTTGCAGCATTCGGCCCGGCAGGGATGCGGTGCGATTCCGGGTGCGGATCATTGCGTTCCCGGCGCTGGCGCGACAGCCTGGGGCGATATTGATGGCGTCAGCCCTTGAGCGCGCCAGGATCGTTCTGGCCGCCGTCACGGGCAGCGGCCAGTCAGAGCCTGTTCTGGGCAGGCTGCGTCAGACGTCGCCGATCGCGGTGGCAAAGGCGCTGCGATAGAGGCGCGACAGTTCTGTCAGCGGGGCTTCGGCATTGCCCATGCGCATGTAGCCGCCACCAAATCGTCCGACCGGCTGCACAGGCACGCCCGCCGCCGATGCCGCGTCAATGAGCGCCTTGGCGTCTTCCACCGTGCAGGCGACCAGATAGCGCGCCTGATCCTCGCCGAACAGCCAGGGCAGGGCGCCATCGTCCAACGCGACGCCAACGCCCGCATCCTCCGCCATTTCGAATGCGGCCAGCGCCAATCCACCGTCGGACAGATCGGTCGCGGCGCGGATCAGCGCGCGATTGGCCCGCAGGAAGTCCCCGTTGCGCCGCTCTGCTGCAAGATCCACCGCAGGCGCATCCCCATCCTCGCGGCCCCAGAATTCCGCCAGCAAGGCCGACTGGCCAAGGTGGCCGTGGCAGGCGCCGACCATCAGGGCCACGTCGCCGGTGTCGGGTTTGCCTGCGATCAACTCGTCCAGGCTGGCCAGCAAGCCGACAGCGCCGATGGTGGGGGTGGGCAGGATGGGCTGGCCATCGGTTTCGTTATAAAGCGAGACGTTGCCCGACACGATCGGCATGTCCAGCGCGGCGACGGCGGCCCCGATGCCTTTGATGGCGCCGACGAACTGGCCCATGATCTCTGGCTTTTCGGGATTGCCGAAGTTCAGGTTGTCGGTGCTGGCCAGCGGCAGGGCGCCCATGGCGGTCAGGTTGCGATAGGCTTCGGCCACTGCCTGCTTGCCGCCCTCGAACGGGTTGGCCTTGACATAGCGGGGCGTCACGTCGCTGGTAAAGGCCAGCGCCTTGCCGGTTCCATGCACGCGCACCACGCCAGCAGGCAGGCCCGGAGTGACCAGCGTGTCGGCGCCGACCTGGCTGTCATACTGTTCCCAGACCCAGCCCTTGTGCGCGTAGCTGGGCGAGGTGATCAGCGCCTTGAGCGCATCCATCGGGTCAGCCTTGGGGATCGGACCCAGCGGCGCGGCGGCCGGTGTTTCCACCCAGGGCCGGTCATATTCCGGCGCGCTGGACGACAGTTTGGACAGCGGCAGGTCGGCTTTTATCTCGTTGCCGTGCAGGATCAGGAATCGATCCTCGGGGATGGTTTCGCCCACAATGGCGAAATCCAGATCCCATTTGACAAAGATCGCCCGCGCTTCGGCCTCTTTTTCCGGCTTCAGCACCATGAGCATCCGCTCCTGGCTTTCGGACAGCATCATCTCATAGGCGTTCATGCCGCGTTCGCGCTGGGGCACGTGGTCCAGTTGCAGCTTGATGCCCAGCCCGCCCTTGTCGCCCATCTCCACCGCCGAACAGGTCAACCCAGCGGCGCCCATGTCCTGAATAGAGATCACGGCGCCAGAGGCCATCAGTTCCAGGCAGGCCTCCAGCAGACGCTTTTCGGTGAACGGGTCGCCGACCTGAACGGTGGGGCGCTTTTCCTCGATCGTGTCGTCGAATTCGGCGGATGCCATGGTGGCGCCGCCGACGCCATCGCGGCCTGTCTTGGCGCCAAGGTAGACGACGGGCATACCCACGCCGCTGGCCTTGGAATAGAAGATCTTGTCGGCATCGGCCAGACCGGCGGCAAAGGCATTGACCAGGCAGTTGCCGTTATAGGCCGCATGAAAGCGCACTTCGCCGCCGACGGTGGGCACGCCAAACGCGTTGCCATAGCTGCCGATGCCTTCGACCACGCCCTTGACCAGATGCGCGGTCTTGGGGTGGCTGGGCAGGCCGAAGGACAGCGCGTTCATCGCGGCAATCGGGCGGGCGCCCATGGTGAACACGTCGCGCAGGATGCCACCCACGCCGGTGGCCGCGCCCTGATGCGGTTCGATGTAGCTGGGGTGGTTGTGGCTTTCCATCTTGAAGATGACCGCCTGGCCATCGCCAATATCCACCACGCCCGCATTTTCGCCCGGACCGCAGATCACCTGAGGCCCGGTGGTGGGCAGGGTGCGCAGCCAGCGTTTGGACGACTTGTAGGAACAATGCTCGTTCCACATGGCCGAAAAGATGCCAAGCTCGGTGAATGTCGGCTGGCGACCGATGATGCCCAGCAACCTGTCCCATTCGTCCGGCTTGATCCCGTGGGCGGCCACCAGGTCGGGTGTGATCTCGGGTTCGGACATGGCAGCAACTCCCATAAGCGGCGTTGCCGCGCCTCTTACGGCACAAGGGGCCAAAGGGGAAGCATCCGCAGCATGGCAAGGGCGCGCGGCAGGGATTTTTCGTGCAGCCGGGGTGCAGACTTTGCCGCAGATCGGGGCGTCGGCCAATGTTTGCGCCCAAACTTGGAGCAGTCAGGCGCATCGCCAAAAAAAAGGCCGAGCTTTCGCTCGGCCGAAGTCCAACAGGGAGGTAAAGGACAGTAAGAGAAACTCAATCACTGCCCTCGAGACAGCATTTAGGGGGCGGTGCGGCCTCGTTCAAGCGTTAAGTCGCCGCAGGCGCAGCATGGCCGATATGTGCCTTGTGCATGTCTTGCCTGAATTCTGTGCAAGTTCTTGTCGCACCTGCAATTTGTGCAGGCGCAGCAATGTTTGCAGGCGCAGAAAGATCACTCCCGAACGCTGCGCCGGTGGGCGATGACCTCATCCATGATGAAATCGCGGAAGGCCGCCACGCGTTTCGATTGCCGCAGTTCCTCGGGATAGGCGAGAAAGACCGGCACATCCTCTGATTCGACGTCGGGCAAGACTCGTTCCAGATGCGGAAAATCCGGTGTCAGATAGGCGGGCAGAATGCCTATGCCCAGATTGTTCAGAACACCTTGCAGCACCCCGAAGTAGTTGTTCACCTTCAGCGTCGAACCCGGTTCGTGCGCCAGAACTTCCTGAACCATCCGCGCCCCTGCGGCGACCTGTGCCGCGCCGGTTTGCTGGCAGATGATGCGGTGATTGCGCAAATCCGACAGGGTTTTGGGGCGCCCCCGCTCGTCCAGATACTGCGGGCTTGCGAACATCTGCATCCGAATGACCATGAGCCGCTTGCGGATCAGGTCGGCCTGGCTGGGTTCCTTCATGCGAATGGCGACATCGGCCTCTCGCATGGGCAGGTCCAGAACGCGCTCTTCCAGCATCAGGTCGATGCGCAGGTCGGGGTACTGCTGGTAAAGCGTCGCAAGGCGCGGGGCCAGCCACATGGTGCCAAAGCCGGTGGTGGTGGTGACGCGCAATTCGCCGAAAACTTCATCCTCGCTGTCGCGGATTCGCGCTGCCGCAGAATCCAGCCGCTTGGCCATGGCGTTGGTCGCCTCGAACAGCAGTTCGCCCTGTTCGGTGAGAATCAGCCCGCGGGCATGGCGGTGGAACAGGGTCGCCGAAAGCGATTCCTCCAGCGCGCGAATCTGGCGGCTGACGGCAGATTGCGACAGGTGCAGCGACTCGCCCGCATGGGTGAGGCTGCCAGCATCGGCCACCGCATGAAAGATTCGCAGTTTGTCCCAGTCCATGATGTAACTTTGTGTCTCCAGATCCGCGCCAGACGCATGACAGATATGCGCGAGCCATAACGATTGCAAATGAAAGCGGGATGAAATTTCCGCTTTGTAGGTCAGCTTTTTTGACCTATTATGGTGAAAATTGCTCGGACCGCAGGGGAGGTGCCCGATGAGCAGGCAGGATGTGTCTCTGAACGACCGTTTTGATCTGAAGAAATCGCCCGTATTGTTGAACGGCACCCAGGCGCTGGTGCGGCTGATGCTGATGCAAAAGGCGCGCGACGCGGCCGCCGGGCTGAACACCGCAGGGTATGTGACCGGGTATCGCGGCTCTCCGCTTGGCGGGGTGGACCAGCAGATGACGCGGTCCGACAAGCTGCTCAAGGCCAATGACATCCTGTTCCAGCCGGGTCTCAACGAGGATCTGGCGGCCACGGCTGTCTGGGGCAGCCAGCAGGCGGAACTGCGCGGCGAAGGCAAGCATGATGGCGTCTTTGCCCTGTGGTATGGCAAGGGCCCCGGTGTGGACCGTTCGGGCGATGTGATGCGCCACGCCAACATGGCCGGAACCTCGCCCCATGGCGGGGTGCTGATGGCGATGGGCGATGACCATACCGGCGAAAGCTCGACCACGCTGCACCAGTCCGACTGGGCGATGGTCGATGCCTACATGCCCGTGGTCTCGCCTGCGGGGGTGCAGGAAATTCTGGATTACGGGCTATATGGCTGGGCGCTGTCACGCTTTGCCGGTGTCTGGGTGGGTCTCAAGACCATGAAGGACACGATCGAGGCCACCGCCGTCGTCGATGGCCGCCCCGACCGGATGCAGTTCGTCCTCCCCGACTTTGCCATGCCCCCTGGGGGGCTGAACATCCGCCTTGCCGATACGCCCGTGGCGCAAGAGGCGCGGATGATCGACTTCAAGCGGTTTGCCGCCGAAGCCTTTGCCCGCGCCAATGGTATGGACAAGCGTGTCTGGGGCAAGCCGGGCGCAAGGATCGGCATGGTGGCCGCAGGCAAGAACTGGCTGGATCTGGTCCATGGCCTGCACCTGCTGGGCATTGATGAGGCCGAGGCAGAGCGGCTGGGCATCACCACCTACAAGGTGGGCCAGCCCTTCCCGCTGGATATGGAAACCTTTCACGACTGGGCCGAGGGGCTGGATCTGGTCATTGTCGTCGAAGAAAAGCGCAAGCTGATCGAAGTGCAGGTCAAGGAGGCGCTGTTCGACGACCGTCGCGGCCGTCGCGTCTATGGCTGGCACAAGGGCGACACATGGGAGAATGGCCGCCGGGTGGAATTGTTCCCCACCCGCTATGCGCTGGACCCGATTCTGATTGCCGAACGTCTGGGCGACATCCTGATCGAGGAAGGGCGCGGCACCGACCGTATCCGGAGCGCGCTGGCGCGGCTCGTGGAAACCCGCCGCGCCGACAACGCGCCCGAGATCGCGGCGCGCACCCCCTGGTTCTGTTCGGGATGCCCGCATAACACCTCGACCCGCGTGCCCGATGGCAGCCGGGCCTATGCGGGGATTGGCTGTCACTACATGGTGCAGTGGATGGACCGCGAGACCACCGGCTTTACCCAGATGGGGGGCGAAGGGGCCAACTGGGTGGGGGAGGCGCCGTTCTCCACGCGCGGCCATGTGTTCCAGAATCTGGGCGACGGCACGTACAACCACTCTGGCTCGCTCGCCATCCGCGCGGCGGTCGCTGCGGGAACCAACATCACCTACAAGATCCTGTTCAACGATGCCGTCGCCATGACCGGCGGCCAGCCGAACGAAGGTGGCCTGACCGCGCAGCAGATCGTGCGCGAGGTGCAGGCGATGGGGGTGAAGTCCATTGTCGTGGTCCATGACCCGAAAGAGGGGCTGGACCTGACCTCCTTTCCGCCCGGCATCACGTTCCGCCTGCGCGACGAACTTATGGCCGTCCAGAGGGAGATGGCAGAGATCACCGGCGTGTCTGCCATCGTCTATGTCCAGACATGTGCCGCCGAAAAGCGTCGGCGCCGCAAGCGCGGCGCCTTCCCCGACCCTGACAAGCGCGTCTTCATCAACACCGATGTCTGCGAAGGCTGCGGCGACTGCGGCGTTCAGTCGAATTGCGTGTCGCTGGTTCCAGTAGAAACCGAACTTGGCCGCAAGCGCGCCATTGACCAATCGTCGTGCAACAAGGACTTTTCCTGCGTAAAGGGGTTCTGCCCCAGCTTTGTCACGCTGGAAGGCGCCAAGGTGAAAAAGCAGGCGACCAAGGCGCTGGATCTGCCGGATCTGCCGCTGCCAAAGCTGCCCGCGATTGATGGCACCTGGAACATCGTTGTCACTGGCGTCGGGGGCACCGGGGTTGTCACCGTGGGGGCGATCATTGCCATGGCGGCCCATGTCGATGGCAAGGGGGCCGGCATGATGGAAATGGCCGGGCTGGCGCAAAAGGGGGGCGCTGTCCACATTCACTGCCGCATCGCAGACCGGCCCGAGGATATCACCGCCGTCCGCGTTGCCGTGGGAGAGGCCGATGCCGTGATCGGCGGCGATCTGGTGGTGACGGCCGGGGCCAAGACGCTGGGTCTGATGACGACAGGCCGCACCGGGGCCGTGGTCAACAGCCACGAGATTGTCACCGGCGAATTCACCCGCAAACCCGATTTCCGCCTGCCCGCCGACCGGCTGAAACTGGCGTTGCAGGCCCGGCTGGCTGGCAATATCGCGCTGTTCGATGCCTCGGAACTGGCGCGCGTGGTGCTGGGCGACTCGATCTTTTCCAACATGATGATGTTCGGCGCGGCATGGCAACAGGGGCTGGTCCCGCTGTCATTGGACGCGATCCGCAGGGCGGTCGAGTTGAATGGCGCCGGGGTCGAGGCGAACCTGCGCGCCTTTGACATTGGCCGCTGGGCGGTGGCCCACCCCGATCAGGCGGCGGCTCTGCTGCACCCCGAGGTTGCGGCGGATCCGGTGGATCCTGTGACGTTCCGGGCGGATCATCTGCGCGTCTATCAGAACGATGCGCTGGCGGCGCGGTATCTGGCGCTGCTGGACCGGATCGGTGATCCCGCGCTGCGGCTGGCTGTTGCCAAGGGCTACCACAAGCTCTTGTCCTACAAGGATGAATACGAGGTGGCCCGCCTGCACCTGTCCACCATGGACAAGGCGCGCGCCGAATTCGATGGCGATCTCAAACCGCGTTTTCATCTCGCGCCGCCGATCCTTGGCGGCACCGATGCAGACGGGCGGCCGAAAAAGCGTGAATTTGGTGCTTGGGTCATGCCGCTGTTCCGGGTGCTGGCCGCGATGAAAGGTCTGCGCGGCGGGCCGCTGGACATATTCGGCCGGACCTCCGAGCGGCGGATGGAGCGTGCACTGATTGCAGAGTATGAACGCGACATGGCCGAGGTTCTGGCAGGGCTTACGCCAGATCGCCTTGGGGTCGCGCGCGAGCTGGCGGAATTGCCACTGACCATCAGGGGCTTTGGCCCGGTCAAAGAGGCCAATGCGACAAAGGCGGCGGCCCGTCGGCTGGAACTGCTCGACCTGTTCCGCAAGGGCGGCACGCCACAGCCCAAGGCTGCGCTGGCCGCGTGTTGAGCCCTGCATGGCCGTTGCCGGTGCCCGGCAGCGGCCCCGATGGCCGGGGGCGTGCCTGACCGGGCGCCCCGGCTGGCGTGGATCGCCCAAGTTGGATTCGGACAGGCAGGGCAGGTGGGCAGCCCGTCATGCCGCAATATCCGGCCACGACATGTTCGATTCTGTCAGGCGCGCGTCTTCTGTGGGTGTCTGTTGCAGACCTGTCCGCCGTGCCTAGCCCACTGTCACCAGTGAGATCGGGGTGTTCCAGGGATCGGTCAGGATCAGCCTGTCCCCCACTGTCGCCACCGTCGCCCGGTCGCGGATAGCGGCGGCGCGCGTGGCATCCAGACGGATCTCGACCTCTGCCAACCCGGTCGAGGGGAAGCTGCGCGGCGCGGCGCCCCGGCTGTTCCAGATATTCGCGCCCAGATGGTGGTGGTAGCCATCTGCCGCGTAAAAGCTGGCGCCCGGATAGCGCGCTGTCAGATCCAGGCCCAGCACGCCGGAATAGAACGCATCGGCGTCGGGGATGGCCCCCGCTTGCAGGTGGACATGGCCGATGACCGTGCCATCGGGGACGCCTTGCCATGCCTCTCTCCCCGCGGCGCTGGCCACAAGGGCGGGTATGTCCAGCGGGTCGCTGGCCATCTGCACCTCTATGCCCCTGCGGGTCCAGGCCTCGCGCGGTCTGTCGGCATAAATCTCCACCCCGTTGCCTTCGGGGTCGGTCAGATAGAGGGTCTCGCTGACCAGATGGTCCGCAGCGCCGTCCACGCGGGTTTGACGGGCAGCGGCATCGGCGACCCACTGGCCCAGACTGGCCCGGTCAGGCAAAAGGAACGCGGTATGGAACAACCCCGCCTCGTTCCGGTCGCGCATCCGGGCCGCTGTGTCGCGGCGCAGTTCCAGCAGCACGGTGTCTCCCGCACCATACCATGCGGTTTCCCCATCGCGCCGCAGCAGGTGCAGGCCGACCGCCTGTTCATACCATGCGCCCACCTTGTCGATGTCCCGCACCACAAGGGCAACGCGCCCCATGCTCAGACCTGCCATGTCGGCCCCCTTTCGGGCGGGGTCAGGCCCCCGCCGCTGTCAGTGTCGCCAGATCGTCGGCGTCCAGGTGCAGCCTTGCGCCGCGCGCCAGGCTTTCAAGCTGTGTGACCGAGGTGGCCGAGGCAAGCGGCCCCACAACGCCGGCCTGTGCGGAGACCCATGCCAGCGCAACCTCGGCCTGGGTTGCGCCGGTGCTGGCTGCCACCTTGTCCAGTGCCGCAAGGATCGCCATGCCCTTGTCGGTCAGGTATTTCTCGACCCCCTTGCCGCGCTGGCTTTGGGCCAGATCCTCTGCGCTGCGGTACTTTCCGGTCAGAAATCCCGACGCGAGCGAGAAATAGGGGATCAGGCTCAGCCCTTCACGCAGCACGATTTGCTGGACGGCGCCTTCATAGGCGCCGCGGTTGTACAGATTGTATTCGTTCTGCACGGTCTGATAGCGCGGCAGACCCTTTGCCTCTGATACTGCCAGCGCCTCGGTCAGCAAGGCCTCGTCATAGTTGGAGCAGCCGATCCAGCGCACCTTGCCTGCGGTGATCAGCCGATCATAGGCTTCGAGCGTTTCCTCTTGCGCGACGGTCGTGTCCGGCCAGTGGCTTTGGTAGAGGTCGATATAATCGGTTTGCAGACGCGACAGCGAGCCTTCTACCGCCTGCATGATCCATTTTGCGGACAGGTCGCGCTTGCCCTGACCGATGTCGGACCCGACCTTGGTCAGCACATGCACCCGGTCGCGGTTGCCGCGCGCCGCCATCCAGCGGCCGATGATCCGCTCGCTTTCGCTGTCATTGCCGGGAACCCAGCGCGAATAGACGTCGGCGGTGTCGAGTGCCGTGAAACCGAGGTCCAGAAAGGCATCGAACACGGCAAAGCTGGTTGCCTCGTCTGCGGTCCAGCCTGCGGTGTTGGTGCCCAGCACCAGCGGGGCAATATGGAGATCGGTCTGGCCAAGTCGGCGAAGGGGGGGCATGTTGGTCTCCTGCTGCGGCCAGTCGGGATATCCTGTCTGGCAATCTGGTTACGGCGTTTCGCGGTGGCCGCCCATTGCGGATTTTCGCACAGGCCATTGCATCTGGTGCAGAGTGCCCACCGTCAGGCTGGCCGCGAGGGGCGACCCATGGGGAAACCTATGCCAATCCTGACGCTGCGCAACCTCAGACAGCCGTATGTGCCGGCTGCGTGCCCTGCGCCGTGCGGCCTGTCGGTGTGTGATCTGCCGAATGCAGAACAGACCGGGCGGGGCGGCCGGTTTTCCGGTTGCGCGGCTCTGGTTCGGGCCAGGCGGGTGGGCGCCCGGCACACAGCCGGAAATCGGTCTGACGGCCCGCCCGGCGGGTCCAACCACGTTGACCCATGGGCAACGGTTCGGACGCCCGATCAGGCGGCCTTGCCAGCCGCGCTTTCGTGAACGTACCGCTTGTCACAATAGGGACAATCCACCCAGCCGGTTTCCTCCGGGATCACCAGCCAGACGCGGGGATGGCCAAGCGCCCCTTCGCCGCCATCGCAGGCCACCTTCCAGCGGGCGACGGTTTCGGTTTCTGGTGCGGCATGGGTGGGCTGGGCGGTCATCTCCGGGCACTCCTCGGGCGTCATTTTGCCGCGTATTCTAGCGTATGGCAGCGGCAGGGCAAGGCGACTTCGGCCCTTGCAAACCCGGTGCGGATGGCCAAGGCTGGTGATCACCCAGTGCCCCAAGGTGCAAGGCAACAAAATGCTCCTGTCGTCCGACCGGGTCGGCCTTTGGCTGACCGTGATAACCGTAGGCGCGACACTTGGCGGGCTCGCCGCGCATTGGAGCGGGGCAGGTCAACTGGCGACCCTGTTCTGGATCGCGGCCTATCTGGCCGGGGGAATTCCCAGTGGCCTGTCCGCCGCGCGGGCATTGGTGGTGGACCGGGTGCTGGACATCGACCTGCTGATGGTCGTCGCGGCCATGGCCGCCGCAGCCGTGGGCGCCCCGATGGAAGGGGCGGTGCTGCTGGCACTGTTTTCGCTGTCGGGCACGCTGGAACACCGCGCCATGGGTCGTGCGCGACGGGCTGTAGAGGCGCTGATGCACCTGCGCCCCGAATCCGCCTTGCTCCGGCGCGGGGCAGAGGTGGTCGAGGTCGCATCGGCCAGCCTTGTGGCCGGTGATGTGGTCGTGCTGCGCCCTGGTGCGCGCGTGCCGGTGGATGGCCGGGTTGTGACGGGCAGCGGGTCGATGGACGAATCTACCATCACCGGGGAATCCCTGCCTGTCACCCGCGCGCCCGGCGATCAGGTGTTCGAGGCGACGGTGAACCTGACCGGCGTGCTTGAGGTGCAGGTGACGCGACCGTTGTCCGACAGCACGGTCGCCCGCATGATCCGGTTGGTGACAGAGGCCCAGGCCGCGCGGGCCCCGTCGGAACGGTTCAGCGACTGGTTCGGCCAGCGGTATACGGTGGCGGTCCTGGTGGGGGCAGTCTTGGCGCTGGGCATTTTCCTGGCGTCGGGCCATCCGTTCGACACCGCACTTTACAAGGCCGCTACGCTGCTGGTTGCCGCCAGCCCCTGTGCAGTGGTGATCTCTGTGCCGGCGGCAATTCTGTCGGCGCTGTCCGCCTCTGCGCGCGGCGGGGTGTTGTTCAAGGGCGGCGCGGCACTGGAAACCCTTGCCGCAGTGCGCGGCTTTGCCTTTGACAAGACAGGAACGCTGACCACGGGCCAGGCACAGGTGCGCCGGATTGCCGCAACGGGCGACGAGGGTGCAATGCTGGCCCTGCTGGCGGGGATCGAGGCGCAGTCCGAACACCCCATCGCCGCTGCGATCCGGGCCGAGGCTATCGCGCGCGGGTTGGTGCCTGTGGCTGTGGAGAATGTGACGGCCCATCCCAGCGAAGGGCTGACCGCCGATGGTGGTCTGTGGGCGGGAAACCGGCGTCTGATGGCCCGTATGGGGGCGAATCCCGAGGCGGAGGGGCTGGCGGGCTTTGACGAGGCATCGGAGACGGTTGTTTGGCTGGGGCAGGGGGCCCGGGTGCTGGGCGCGGTTTCGGTGGCCGACCGCCCGCGCGCCAGTTCCGCGGCGGGGCTGGCGGCGCTGCGGCAGAGTGGGGTCCGGACGCTGGCCATGATGACCGGCGACCGCCGCCCTGTGGCCGAGCGTATCGGCGCCGAATTGGGCCTGCGCCCCGAGGAGATCCATGCCGATCTGCTGCCGGATGACAAGGTGGCATTGATCGCGGTGATGGCTGGTCAGGGCAAGGTGGCCTTTGTCGGCGACGGGGTGAATGATGCGGCCGCGCTGGCGCGCGCCGACGTGGGCATCGCCATGGGGGCCGCCGGATCCGAGGTGGCGTTGCAGGCCGCGGGCGTCGCGCTGATGTCCGACGACATGACCCGGCTGGCCGAGGCGCATCGCCTGGCCCGCCGCACCGCGCGCATCATCCGGCAGAACCTGATCTTCGCCATTGGCGCCATGCTGGTGCTGGTGACGGGCGCCCTGGTCTGGGATCTGCCGCTGCCTCTGGCGGTGATCGGGCACGAAGGGGGCACCGTGCTGGTGGTGCTGAACGGGCTGCGCCTGCTGGCCGATCCGATCCGCCGCCCGTCAACGGGGGCTGGCAAAGCCGCCGCCATGACGTAGAACGGCACAAACAGCAGGAGATTGCCCATGTCAGCCGCCGAGGCACTTGCCATCATCAATGCCCGTACCGGAGGCGCCAAGGTGCGCCTTGGCCTGATCCTTGGTTCGGGCCTTGGTCATCTGACCGAAGCGGTGCAGGGCGTCGCCATCGACTATGACGACCTGCCGGGCTTTCCCCATGCGGGGGTCTCGGGCCACACACGCAAGCTGGTGGTCGGCACGCTGGAAGGGGTGCCGGTGGCTGTGTTCGGCGGCCGCGCGCATTACTACGAGGAAGGCCGCGCCGATGCGATGCGCCTGCCGATCGAGGTGCTCAAGGGGCTGGGTGCCGATACGCTGATCCTGACCAATGCCGCCGGATCGTTCCTGCCAGAAAATCCGCCTGGCGCGCTGATGCTGATTGCCGATCATATCAATTATTCCGGCCGGTCGCCGCTGATCGGGGAGCCCACGGATGCGCGGTTCGTCAACCTGACCAACGCCTATGACCCCGCCATTCGCGCCGGGCTGAAGGCGGCGGCCAAGGCCGAGGATCTGCCTCTGAACGAAGGTGTCTACGCCTGGTACTCTGGTCCCAACTTCGAAACTCCGGCCGAAATCCGCATGTTGAAACTGCTGGGTGCGGATGCGGTGGGCATGTCGACGGTGCCCGAGGTGATCCTGGCGCGCTTTTATGGCCTGACCTGCGGGGCGGTGTCGGTGATTACCAACATGGCGGCAGGCATGAGCGACGAAAACATCAGCCACGAACATACCAAGGCCAGCGCCCCGATGGGTGCCGCCAAGTTGGAGCGTATCCTGCGCCGGTGGCTGCGGACGCTGTAAGCGGCCGTTTCAGCGCAGGCGGCGCCGGTGTGTCACCGGCCCGCCCCCTTGCGCCATGATACGCGACACCGCCTTGTGCAGCGGTTCGCGCACCACCGACATGTAGGCGGCCGTGGCGTGGATGATCTCGTCCACATCTGACACGATGGCGACGTGACCCTTCCAGAACACCAGGTCGCCGGGGGCCAGCGCATCTTCGGCCACCTCCGCGCCGGCGGCGGCCTGAAGATCGCTGTCGCCGGGGCAGGCGATGCCGCAGGCCAGCATCGCGCCCTGCGCCAGCCCGGAGCAATCCAGCCCCGAGGCGCTGTTGCAGCCCCACAGATACGGCACGCCCAGGAACCGCGCGGCCACCGCAACCGGATCGGCATCATGGTCGCCGTGCGGGCGCAGATGGGCCAGCGGGACAAACCCTTGCGGCGTTTCCACGAATTTGCCGCCAACGGACAGCACCTGCACCTGGGCCCCGAATGGCAGGGTCAGCGTTTCGCGCGCCTGGACGCGGGGCTCGGGGTAGATCTGGCTGAACAGGCTGGTGACGCGGTGGGTCACGGGATGATCGGGGCCAAGGGCGCTCTCTGAAATCCAGCCGCAATACCCGTCCTTGTCCGCGCGGACATAGGCATGACCGTCGCGCCGGTCGATCACGCACATCCTGTCGCCCCACAGCACCTGACGATCCCTGGCGCCACCGGGGCTGCGGTTCAGATCGGCGAGCGGCCAGACCACGCGGGCGGGTGTGCCGTCTGTATAGCCGTCGGCCTGGACCTCGCCTTGCAACGAACTATGGGCGATGCGGCCGGAAAATGGCGTGGTGCGACGATCCATGATGTTACACCCCCAACACGGCGGGCAGGGCGGCGAACAGGGCGCGTGCGCCCTGGCCGACACCCCCCTTGGGACGGGCGGGGGCATCCGAGATCTGGTTGCAGTAGATGTCGAAATGCACATAGCGCGGCGCATCGGCAAAGCGGCGCAGGAACAGTGCCGCCGTGATCGACCCGGCCATGCCGCCGCCGGGCGCATTGTCCAGATCGGCGATGCCAGGCTCGATCTGCGGCTCATAGGCATCCCAGAAGGGCATACGCCACACCGGATCACGCACCCGGCGCGCGGCCTGGTCCAGCGCCTGCGCCACCGTGTCGTCATCGGTATAATAGGGCGGCAGATCCGCCCCCAGCGCAACGCGTGCCGCCCCGGTCAACGTCGCCATCGTCACCAGCAGGTCGGGCGCGTCCTCACAGGCCAGCGCCATGGCATCGGCCAGCACAAGGCGCCCTTCGGCATCGGTATTGTTCACCTCGACTGTCAGGCCCTTGCGGCTTGTCAGAATGTCGCGCGGGCGCATCGCATTGCCCGAAACCGCGTTCTCCACCGCCGGGATCAAGACCCGCAGCCGCACCGGCAGGCGGGTGGCCATGATCATCTCGGCCAGCCCGATCACCGTGGCCGCCCCGCCCATGTCCTTTTTCATCAGCAACAGTCCAGAGGCGGGTTTCAGGTCCAGGCCACCGGTGTCAAAGCACACGCCCTTGCCAACCAGCGTCACGCTGGGGCCGCTGTCGCCCCAGCGCAGGTCCAGCAATCGCGGCGCGCGGGGGCTGGCCCGTCCGACGGCATGGATCATGGGTAGGTTCTGCGCCAGAAGATCGTCCCCCAGAATGCAGGTCAGTCGGGCGGCATGACGTTCGGCCATGGCGACGACCGCGGCTTGCAACTCGGCAGGCCCCATATCGGCGGCAGGGGTATTGATCAGGTCGCGGGTCAGCGCCTCGGCATTGGCGATGACCTCGATGCGCCGGGCATCACAGCCGTCGGGGGCGACAAGTCGTGCGCCGGGGGCCTTGGTGCTGCGGTAGCGGTCGAAGCGGTAGCCTGCCAGCAGCCAGCCAAGCGCCGCCTCGTCGCGCTCTTCTGCGGTCAGATCTCCCTTCAGGGTCCAGACCCCGGCAGGCAGCTTTGCGGCCGCACGGGCGACGGCAAACCGCTGCCGCGCGCGGGCTGTGGCATCGCCCAGCCCCATGACCGCACCTGCCACGGCACCGCCATCGCCTGCCAGCAGAACCGGATCGCCTGCCGCGCCAGTCCATCCTTGTGCCTCCAGCCAGGTTCGTGCAGCCAGGGGCTGCCCAGCAAGAAAGTCCCCGGCGTCTTCTTGCCGGACCACATGCAAGGGCAGTGCGTCGGCATCGGCCGGGGCGAACGCAAGGCGGTGCGGGTCGGTCATGGCGGATCCTCCTGTTGAGGTCAGCCTATCCCTCTCATCGGCAGCCGCAAGGGGCGGTCGCGCGGATGCATGGCTGTCATGCGATCGTGGTAAGGTGACGATTCGCTTTCACCAGCCGCGCGCCTAGTTTGGCTGCGTCAGATGCTGTTCCAGTTGCCCGTCTGCGCCTGTTCGGCGCTGCGGGACAGCCGCGCCCAGGTGGCGGACAGGGCCGTCGGATCGGCGCGTTCCAGACAATCGGATACATCGCCCGTGATCCGGGCCACCGTGGTCAGGCCCAGATGATCCGCGATCCGCCGCATCCGCCGCAGGCTGCGGGAAAAGCCATCCAGATCGCGCGCGACATAGTGCAGGCGCAAGTCTTCATGCACGTCGGCCAGTTCCGCCATGGCGCGATCCAGCAGGGCCTGCACCTCGGCCCCGCCAAGTTCGGCATACAACAATCCGATCCGCGACGGATCAAGCCAGATCCGTTCGCGCGGACATAGATACGTGACCAATGCAGCCACGGCACCCTCCACATCATTCCCGTTCACCCGGCGGCAGAATGTGGGGTCATGCTGAAGAATCCGTTTCGTCGCATCGCAAAAATATCTCGAATTCTTCCATCCCGCATCCTATGTGAACACCCAGGCAAGGAGAGACCTCAGATGAACATGGCCCGCCCCCTTCCCAGTTATCTTATCCAGCGCTTTCACGGTTGGCGCGCGACCACATGGCAGGACAACAAGGCCTGGTACCGAAAGCTGGCCACGGGGGGGCAGCATCCCCGCGCCATGGTGATTTCCTGTTGCGACAGCCGGGTGCATGTCACCTCGATTTTTGGCGCGGACGAGGGCGAATTCTTCATTCACCGCAACATCGCCAATCTTGTTCCGCCCTATCAGGCCGATGGCGAGCCGCACGGCACCTCGGCGGCGGTGGAATATGCCGTGACCGCGCTGAAGGTGGCGCATGTGGTGGTGCTGGGCCATGCGAACTGCGGTGGCGTCAAGGGCTGCCACGACATGTGCAGCGGCCATGCGCCCGCGCTGGAGGAAAAGACCAGCTTTGTCGGCCGTTGGATGGACATCCTGCGCCCTGGTTTCGAACGTGTCTCCCATCTGCCGGAAGGTGATCGGCTGGGCGCGCTGGAGAAAGAGGCGGTTCTGGTCAGCCTGGAAAACCTGATGACCTTTCCCTTCGTGCGCGCGGCGGTCGAAACCGAGGAACTGACGCTGCATGGCCTGTGGACCTCTACCGGCGAAGGAACGCTGGAGCAGTACGAGCCCGAACTCGGCCGGTTCGTGCCGGTGTGAACCGGCGCTTGCCGGGCAGGCAGGCGGGGGCGTCGTTCCCCGCTGCCACGGGGGGCCGAACCCGCGGCGAATGGTGGCAATACCGCCGGGATGACTGGCCAGGGGCAGAAGGTTGCCGGTTGTTACCGGGCCGGGCGGCGTTTCCGCTTGACCTTTCGGTCCCCGTTCTGTTGAACCGCGCTGACCAGAATTGGCAGGTAGCCCCCCCATCATGAACGATCAGAACAAGAACCTCATTCTTGCGACGGCGCTGAGCTTCCTCGTGATCCTCGTGTGGTTCGTCCTGTTCCCGCCCGAGCAGCCGGCGGTGGACCCGAACGTGCCCGTGGCTGCCGCGCCCGAAGGTGCGGTCCCTCCGGCGCTGACCGGGCCGGGCGCCACGGCGGCGACACCCGAAACAGCGCCGGAAACGGCCCGGATCGCGGTGGAAACCCCGCGGCTGACCGGATCCATCGCGCTGACCGGGGGGCGGCTGGACGATCTGAGCCTGCGCGACTACCGCGAGACCGCCGAGGATGGCGCGGATATCGTGCGTCTGCTGCGGCCCATGGGTGGGGCGAATGCCTATTATGCGCTTTATGGCTGGGCGCCGGGCGGCAATCTTGCCGATACCGATGTGCCGGGACCGAACACCGAATGGTCGGTGGCCCAGGGCGATACGCTGGCACCGGGCAAGCCTGTGGTGCTGGAATGGGCGAATGACAAGGGGCTGACCTTCCGCCGCACGATCGCGGTGGACGACAACTTCATGTTCTCGATCACCCAGTCGGTGACGAACACGGGTACCGAAGCGGCACGTCTGGCCCCTTATGGCCTCGTCGCCCGGCATGGACTGCCCCAGGATCTGGAGAATTTCTTCATCAGCCATGAAGGCACCATCCAGATGGTGGATGGCCGCCTGACCGAGCTGGATTACTCCGACATCCAGGAGGCCGCAGTATCGCCAACCGAAGGCGTGCCGATGGTGACGGCGCAGGCCGCCGCCTCGGGATGGTTGGGTTTTGGTGACAAATACTGGATGACCACCCTGATTCCGGGGGCGGACCAGACCTTTGCCGCTGTGCAGAAGTATTTCCCCTCGCGCGATGTCTGGCAGACCGAAACCCGCATGGCCGCCGTTTCCGTCGCGCCGGGTGAGACGACCACCGTCGAAAGCCGCCTGTTCGCGGGCGCCAAGGAATGGGCGCTGCTGCGGGAGTACGAGAATACCCCCGGCTTCATGTCGCGGCTGTTCGGAACCGAGGTGAACGCAGCGGCCCAGCCGGTGCCCGGCCTGATCGACGCCATCGACTGGGGTTGGTTCTTCTTTCTGACCAAACCGATCTTTGCGCTGCTCCACTGGCTGAA
Source organism: Gemmobacter megaterium (assembly GCF_900156815.1). Taxonomy (GTDB): domain Bacteria; phylum Pseudomonadota; class Alphaproteobacteria; order Rhodobacterales; family Rhodobacteraceae; genus Wagnerdoeblera; species Wagnerdoeblera megaterium. Next base: position 487,393 of record NZ_FTOT01000002.1, on the reverse strand, counting down.
CGCGATCATCGGGAACATGGGCTGGGCGATCATCGCGCTGACCTTCATCCTCAAGGCGTTGGTGCTGCCGCTGGCCTACAAGTCCTACGTCAGCATGGCGCGGATGAAGGAATTGCAGCCCGAGATGGAGGCGCTCAAGGAGCGCGTCGGCGACGACCGCCAAAAGATGCAGCAAGAGATGATGAAGCTGTATCGGGACAAAAAGGTCAACCCGGCCGCCGGGTGCCTGCCGATCCTGTTGCAGATCCCGATCTTCTTCAGCCTCTACAAGGTGATCTTTGTAACCATCGAACTGCGCCATGCGCCGTTCTTCGGGGTGTTCAACGACCTGTCGACACCGGATCCGACCTCGATCTTCAACCTGTTCGGGCTTTTGCCCTGGGCCTCCCCGGACCCGACCTCGTTCCTGGCGCTGATCTTCATCGGCATCCTGCCGATCCTGCTCGGGCTGTCGATGTGGTTGCAGCAAAAGCTGAACCCGGCCCCCACCGACCCGGTGCAGGCGCAGGTCTTTGCCTGGATGCCGTGGGTGTTCATGTTCATTCTGGGCGGCTTTGCCAGCGGCCTGGTGGTGTACTGGATCACCAACAACATCATCACCTTCTCGCAGCAATATGCGATCATGCGCAGCCATGGCCACAAGCCGGACATCTTTGGCAACATCAAGTCCAGCGTGAAGCGCAAGCCCAAGCCGGATCCGGCGGCCAAACCCGCCAACAAGCCGAAGGCACCTGAAAAGGCCGGCAAGAAATGACGGCCCGGCTGGCCCTGATCTGCCGGCATCCGTTGAAGGGCCACGGACGCGAGGAACTCGCGTCCGTTTGCCTTTCCGCCGGGCAGGCCATGCCATGGGACCGTGTCTGGGCCGTGGCGCACGAGGCGGCGCGTCTTGATCCCGCAGGCGGCTGGAGCCGCTGCGCCAATTTTGCCCGCGGCGCCAAGGCCCCGGAACTGATGGCGCTGGAAAGCCGTCTGGACGAGGCGACGGGCCGCCTGACCCTGAGCCATCCCGAACGGGGCACCTGTGTGTTCCGGTTGGGCGACGAGGCGGAAATGGCCGGGGCAGTCGCGTGGTTGCGGGCTCTGAACCCGCCCGATCGCGCGCAGCCCGCGCAGATCGTCACCGCCCGCCAACCCCTGACGGACAGCGACTGGCCATCGGTCTCCATCCTGTCGCTGGACCGGCTGGAGGTGCTGAGTGCGCATATGGGCATCGAGCTGTCGCCGCACCGCTTTCGCGGCAATCTTTGGGTCAGGGGCTGGGCGCCCTGGCAGGAGACGGATCTGGTCGGGGCCGATCTGGACGTCGGCCCGGTGCGTTTGCGTATCCGGGAACGGATCACCCGTTGCAAGGCCACAACGGTGAACCCCGCGACAGGAAAGGTCGACGGGGATACGCTGCGCGCGCTCGACACGCTCTGGTCCGAGCAGGAGTTCGGCCTCTATGCCGAGGTGATCACGAACGGCGCTGTCGCCGTCGGGGACGAGGTGCGGATATGCAGCTGACCTTTCCGCTGGCTGCCGAGCCCGAGGAATTCGCCCGCGAAAAGGGGCGCCTGCTGTTTGCAGGGCCGGTCGATTTCGTCAAAGGCGTGGTGGCCATGCCGGGCCTGCCACCTGCGGATCGTGTGGAGTTCTGCTTTGCCGGCCGTTCCAACGTGGGAAAGTCAAGCCTGATCAACGGTCTGACCGGGCGCAAGAACCTGGCGCGCGCCTCGAATACGCCGGGGCGCACGCAAGAGATCAACTATTTCGCGCTAGGCGAGTCGTTCTACATGGTCGACCTTCCGGGCTATGGCTATGCAGAGGCGCCGGTGGCGGTGGTCGCCAAATGGCAGGCGCTGCTCAAGCAGTATCTGGCCGGGCGCGCGACTTTGCGTCGGGTGTTCGTGCTGGTTGACATGCGGCATGGGATCAAATCGGTCGATCAGGAGATCCTGACGCTGCTGGACAAGTCCGCCGTCACCTTCCAGGTGGTCCTGACGAAGGCAGACAAGGTGAACCTGGCAACCCGGCAGGCAACCATCGCGCAGGTTCAGGCGGCACTTTCGAAACATCCCGCAGCCTATCCAGAGATCATCGTCACCTCGTCCGAGAAGGGCGAAGGGCTCGAAACGCTGCGCGCCATCATCGCCGGTCTGGGCTGATCCTCCGGCCTTTGCGCTGATTTTGCTATTCCGGGGCGGTTGCGCAATGCGAGCGGGCGCTGCCCCCCAGAGTATCTGGACCAGCGAGACTTCAGCCGCGCGGTGCCGCAGCCCGGATCAGGCGGTCATTGATGGCGAGGCCGAGGCCGGTCAAGGGCACCGGCGCAACGGCAATGTGGCCCGCAGGACCGGCCAGTGCGTCGGCCTGGCGCAGGATGTCGAACAGGCATGTCGCCGCCTCGGTCACGTCGCCCGAAGCCGAGAGCGAGAGCGCGGCGCCAGGGCATGGGCCAAACCCGATCCAGATCTCGCCCGCGTTCGGGGTGGTGACGTTCAGCCGCAGCGCCGCATCGGGCGCGTAATGCGAGGCGAGCTGTCCGGGTGCCAGGGGGCGCGCGGCATCTGCGGTGCGGCTGGGTGTGTGACCCAGCACCAGTTCCAGCGCCTCGATGGGGATACCGCCGGGGCGCAGCAGTCGGGCCGGGGTGCCGGGCGCAATGATCGTCGATTCGACCCCGACCGTACATGGCCCGCCGTCCAGCACCGCCGCGATGCGGCCCGAGAGGCCGTCAAGCACATGGCGGGCCGTGGTGGGGCTGATCCTGCCAGAGGGATTGGCGGATGGGGCGGCAAGGGGCAGTCCGGTCGCCCGCAGAAGTTGCTGCGCCACAGGATGCGCGGGGATGCGAAGCGCCACGCTGCTATGGCCCGCGGTGACATGCTGGGACAGTCCGGCACCTGCGCGCAGTGGCAGAACCAATGTCATCGGTCCGGGCCAGAAGGCATGGGCCAGCCTGCGGGACTGTTCATCGAACACGGCAAGCTTTTCGGCTGCCACAAGGTCGGGGACATGCACGATCAGCGGGTTGTGGCCAGGGCGGCGCTTGGCTGCGTAGATACCCTGGACCGCGCTGTCGATGGTGGCAGCCCCGCCAAGGCCGTACACCGTTTCAGTCGGGAACGCGACCAGCCCGCCATCCTTCAGAATGGCGGCAGAGCGGGCGATGCCATCGGCATCGGGCAACAAACGCAGGGTGGTAATCATATCTGACGCGGCGTATCGGTTGCGGGTGCGCGGGCAGGCGGTAACATTTGCGCAAATGTCCCGTGCCACAGAGCGGCCGCGCCTGCAAGGCGCCAGCCAACCGGAGGAACCATGCCCTTTCGTGCCCCGATCACCGAATACCGCTTTTTGCTGGACCATGTCGTCGGCTTTTCGCAGGTCGCCGCGACCGATCTTTTTTCCGAGGCGACACCGGATACTGTCGAGGCGATCCTGAATGGTGCCGGAAAGTTGTGCGACGAGGTGTTGGCCCCGTTGCAGCGCCCATCCGATTTGCAGGGCGCGCGGCTGGAGAACGGCATCGTCCGGACCACTCCCGGCTTTGCCGAGGCCTATGGCCAGATCGCCGAAGGTGGCTGGGTGGCGCTGTCGGCGGGGCAGGATCACGGTGGGATGGGCTTGCCGATTGCCCTGACCTCTTGTGTCAATGACATGATGGGGGCGGCCTGTCTGGGGCTGCAACTGAATCCGCTGCTGACGCAAGGCCAGATCGAGGCGCTGGAACATCATGCCAGCCCGGAGTTGCAGGCACTGTATCTGCCCCGGCTGATTTCGGGCGAATGGACCGGCACCATGAACCTGACGGAGCCGTCGGCCGGGTCTGACGTGGGTGCGCTGCGCAGCAAGGCCGAGCCGAATGGCGATGGCACCTATGCGGTGTCGGGCCAGAAGATCTTCATCAGCTGGGGCGATCATGATTTCGGCGGCAACGTCTGCCATCTGGTGCTGGCGCGCTTGCCCGACGGTGCGCCGGGCACCCGCGGGATCAGCCTGTTTCTGGTGCCCAAGCTGATTCCCGATGAAAACGGCAACCCAGGCCAGCCCAATTCGCTGCGTGTGGTCAGCCTGGAGCACAAGATGGGCCTGCATGGCAGCCCGACAGCGGTGATGGAATATGACCGCGCGACCGGCTGGCTGGTGGGCGAGCCGCACAAGGGTATGGCCGCGATGTTCACCATGATGAACAATGCCCGGCTGGGTGTTGGTATTCAGGGGATTTCGGTCGCCGAGGGCGCCTATCAACATGCGCTGGCCTATGCGATCGACCGCAAGCAGGGCAAGCCGATCACCGGCACGACCGGCGCCATTGTCGATCATCCCGATGTGCGCCGGATGCTGGCGGGGATGAAGGCGGAATTGTTCGCCGCCCGCGCCATCGCGCTGGCCAATGCCGTGGCAATCGACATGGCGCGCGCCACGGGGGATGCCGAATGGTCCGCCCGCGCGGCCTTGCTGACGCCGATCACCAAGGCCTATGGCACGGATACCGGCATTGCCGTCGCGCAGACAGGCATTCAGGTGCATGGCGGCATGGGCTTCATCGAAGAGACCGGGGCCGCGCAATATTTGCGCGATGTGCGGGTGACGGCGATCTACGAAGGGACCAACGGCATTCAGGCGGCTGATCTGGTGGGCCGCAAGATGATGGACGGAGGCGAGGCAGCGTTCCGCCTGCTGCAAGAGGTGCAGGACGGAGCCGAGGCCGCCCGCACGCATCTGCCCGAACTGGCGGGCGAGGTCTGGGATGCCGCCGAATCGCTGCGCGAGGGGACCGAGGCGCTGGTTGCGCAGGACATGGTGGACCGGCTGGCCGGATCCGTGGCCTATCTGCGCGCCTTTGCGCTGGTGCTTGGGGCGCATTTCCACCTGCGCGCGGCAATTGCCGACGCCGGGCAGGGCGCGCGCGCCGCATTGGCACAGGTCTATATCCGCCGCCAGTTGCCGCAGTATACCGCGCTGCTGGCGGAAATGCGGGATGGGGCGGCGGCCCTTTATGCCCTGAGCCCCGAGGATCTTGCAGCGTGACCGATCTGTCGGCGGCTCAGATCCGCTTTCCGTTTCCCGATGCGCCAGTGCCGGGCACTGCGACCGAACTGGCCGAAGGCGTGCTGTGGATGCGTATCCCGCTGCCTTGGGTGCTGGACCATGTGAATGTCTATGCGCTGGATGATGGCGATGGCTGGACCATCGTCGATACGGGGGCGGATTTCGGGCGGTGCCGCAAGACGTGGGACATGCTGCTGGCGGGGCCGCTGGCCTTTCGTCCGGTTCGCAGGGTGGTGGTGACGCATCACCATCCCGATCACATCGGTCTGGCAGGCTGGTTTCAGGAACAGGGTGCAGAACTGGTCACGACGCGCACCGCCTGGCTTTATGCGCGGATGCTGACGCTGGATGTCGAGGACCGGCCCACCCCTGAAACGCTGGCCTATTGGCGCGGCGCGGGCATGGCGCCCGAGATCTATGCCAAGCGCGCGGCGGAGAAGCCGTACAACTTTGCCGATGTCGTGGCCCCCCTGCCGCTGGGATACAGCCGTATCGTCGAAGGGGATACAATCCGGATGGGCGGGCGCGACTGGATTGTCCGCATGGGCGACGGGCACGCCCCCGAACATGCGACCTTCTGGGAAGTGGGCGGCGACCTGGTGATCGGCGGCGACCAGATCCTGCCGGGCATCTCGGCCAATATCGGGGTTCATGCCTCGGAGCCGCTGGCGGATCCGCTGGCGGAATGGATGGCGGCCTGTGCCCGGCTGCAACCCCATGTCACCGACCGGCAACTGGTGTTGCCAGGGCACAAGCTGCCGTTCAAGGGGCTGCCGCATCGCCTGCGCCAGATGGTGGACAATCATCATGGTGCGCTGGAGCGGCTGCGCGCCCATCTGGCGCGGCCGCATACCGCGTGCGAGTGCTTTGTGCCCTTGTTCGGACGCGAGATCACGGGGGATGCCTATGGTCTGGCGATGGTCGAATCGGTTGCGCACCTGAACCATCTGCTGAAACTGGGCGAGGTCCGCCGCTGGCGCGGCGAGAACGACGCCTGGCTTTGGCAAAGGATACAGACATGACCACAGACGACATCATGACCGCAGCAGAAGTGCACGAAGCCTCGGCGCTTGACTGGATGCGCGGCCTTGCGCGGTGCTCGTCTGCGACCGAGTCCATGCCGATGGCCGAGCAGGAGCCGCTGCCCGAAGCCATGACCCGAGAACCGCCAGAAACGAAAAGCCCGGCCCGCTGGGCCTATGAGCGGATTCTGTTGTATCTGCGCAATTTCGAAAGCCAGCTGGATGGCGAACACGAGGTGGCGCTTGGTTTTGCCGGATCCGATGCAGGTGTCTTGCGGATCGAGGGGCTGGGATTTTTCGATCCCGATATCCTGACATTCTATGGCGAGGACGAAACCGGGGCGCGGACGCAGTTGATCCAGCATGTTGGCCAGTTGAACGTGATGCTGCGCGCGGTGCGCAAGGAAAGCCCGCCCAGCGAGCCGCCGCGCCGCATCGGCTTTCGGCTGGAGGAGGCGCAGACCTCGCCGATCTCCCCAAGCACCGCGTGAGGATGAGATTCGACCGTCAGGGGAACGCGCTAACGCCCCGTGACAGCGCCGGATGAATCGGCTAGACCGACTTTGAAAACGCGAACGAGGGAGCCGAGAGCATGGCCGAACACAAGCATGGCAGCATGGATATCCGCGTACAGGAAAAGACCTTTGCCGGCTTTATCCGCTTTACCAACTGGGTTGTCGCGCTGGTGATTGTCCTGTTGGTCTTCATGGCTCTTGTGAACGCCTGACCGTGCCAGTGAAGCAGGGTATCGCCGCAATCGCCATTGCGGTTGCGCTTTCGGGATGCGCTGGTGAGCGTGTATGGGCCCCGGACGAGGCTGTGCAGGCCGCGCGCTATGCGCCGGGTGGTCAGCCTGAACTGATGTTGATCACCTCGATCAACGACAGATCCGGCGAAGGCGCGCACAGCGCGCTTGTGATCAACGCCTCCGAACGGGTGCTGTTCGATCCTGCCGGAAACTGGGACAGCAGATACGCACCGGAACGCAACGATGTGCGCTATGGCTTTACCCCGCAGATGCAGGCCAGCTATTTCGCCTTTCAATCCCATGGCCCCTATCACGCCGTGATCCAGCGGATACCCGTTTCCGGCGAAGCTGCCGAACTGGCGCTGCAACTGGCCAAATCCAACGGGCCGGTCCCCGATGCATTCTGCGCCTCTGCCACATCGGGGATCTTGCGTCAGTTGCCGGGGTTCGGGAATGTTACAAGCACGATGTTCCCCCGCCGCCTGATGGAATCCGTCGCCGATATGCCGGGCGTGCAGACCACGGTGGAATTCGGCTCCCCGGACGAGGCCGATCCCAACCGCGTGCCGAAGATGTCGCCGGTCATCGTCGCGGCGACAGGCATTCGTCCCGGCGCCTGATGCCGGGGCAGCGCCCCCCTATCCCAGCAGCGCCTGCACGGTGAACAGCGTCGCGGCGCCGCCAAAGATCGCCAGCAGGACATTGCGGAACGCCACGCCCAGCCCCAAGGCGACGGCGGCCGCCAACAGGCGCGCAGCGTCCGGCTGGCCGCCCGTCGCAGCAGGCCATGCCACCAGCGGCGCGACCAGCCCCGGAATCACCGCAACGGCAGTATAGCGCAGCAGCCGCAGGACAAAGGGCGGCAACTCGCGGTCGCCGACCAGCCCCAGAAACGAAAAGCGGATCAGAAAGGTGCCCAGCCCCAGCGCCACGATGATCAGCCAGATTTGCAGGCCGCTATATCCGGTCATGTGCGTTTCTCCCGCCACAACTCCACCATTGCGCCGGTTGTCATCGCCAGCAGCGCAGCCACCAGAACACCCGACGAAAACGGCATCCAGGCCAGCGCCAGCGTGCCCACGACCGACACCAAAGCCGCAGCAATATGGGCGGCTGTCCGCAGCATCGGGGCGGTCATCGCAATGAAGGTGATCGGCATCGCGAAATCCAGCGCGAACTCTGGCGGAATCTGTGCGCCGACCACCGCCCCGATCCAGGTGGCGATGTACCACGCGGGGGCGACCGGCAGGACGGTGCCGGCGAAAAAGGCCAGCCGCTCGCCCGTGGTCATTTCGGGGCGCTTCTCGAATTCCACCATCGAGGCGGCATAGGATTGGTCCACCAGAAAGAACGCCACTGCCGCGCGCTTGCCCAAGGACAGTTTGCCCAGCGATGGCGTCAGGGCCGCCGAATACATCCCCATCCGCAGGTTCACCGCCAGAGAGGTCGCCAACACCACCAGCGTCGGCGCCTGTTCCTGCATCAGTTGCAAGGCGGTGAACTGGGCGGCCCCGGCAAAGACCGCCAGGGAAAAGCCAAGGACTTCGGCGATGTTCAGCCCGGCCTCGGTCGCCACCACACCGAACAGCAGCGCGAAAGGCACGATGACAAGCAGAAAGGGCGCGCTGGCCAACATGCCGCGCAGCATCGCCATGCGGCGGTTCTCGGGATAGGGGGCAGACATGCGCGCGCTTTCATCGGGGATGGACCTGCCTGACCGGATTAGGCAATCCTGCGGCTAAGGGCAATGGCATGGGGTCAGGGAATTTTGTCAGGTCGCATGTGCATGATCCGGCGCCTGGACGGTCTGCCGTCCGAGGCCGTCGCCCAGGCGGCCCGGCTGTACTGGTCGGCCTTCGGTGGCAAGCTCGGCCGCTTGCTGGGGCCTGAAACGCGGGCGCTGACCCTGCTGGATCGCACCATACGCGCGGATCACGCCATTGTCGCTGTGGCCCGCGACCGCCCCGATGTGGTCGGCGTCGCCGGATTTCGCAGCGCGCGCGGCGGGTTCATGTCGCTGACCCGTCCGCATCTGACGGCGGTTTATGGGCCAATGGGTGCAGCCTGGAGGTTTGCCCTGCTGAACCGGCTGTCCGCAGACGAGGACAACGACCGCTTTCTGATAGACGGCCTGGCGGTGGACAGCGGATGGCGTGGCCACGGGATAGGCACGGCGCTGATCGAGGCGTTGGCCGCCGAGGCACGCGCGCGCGGCTATGCCCGTTTGCGGCTGGATGTCGCGGATCAGAACCCGCGCGCCCGTGCGCTGTATGAACGCCTGGGGTTCGGCGCGGTTGGTCATCAGCGCCTGCGCCTGCTGGCGCCGGTGTTCGGGATCAGCGGTTCTACTGTGATGGACCGGGCGGTGTAGCGCCCCACACCACCAACAGGTTGTCGGATTTCCACAAGGGGCCGGGGTCGGCAAAGGCTGCCGCCTCTATCCCGCCAAGGGCGGCATAGAACGCCCGTGCAGCATGGTTGCCCCGCACCACCGCCAGCCCCATGCCGGGAAATCCCGCCGCCATCAGCCGCCCGTGGGCCATCGCCAGTAGCTGCCTGCCAAGCCCGCGTCCGCGATGGTCCGGGGCGACATACAGATGCGACAATTCGGCCCGCCCGTCATAGACAGGCGTATCCGTGGCGCCAAAGCTGACCAGCCCCGCAATCGCCCCGCAGGTTTCGGCCAAGATTGCCGCCTGCGTCGGCGGATCGCGCAACACCCGTTCCCACTGGCGCAGACGGTGCCCGACATCCAGCCGGGCGATCGCTTCGGGCGGGGCAAGATCACGGTAGGTCTGTTGCCAGATCCGGGTGTGAAAGCTGGCGATGGCAGCAGCATCCGCTGCCACCGCATCGCGCATGATCACGTCGCGTCCATCGCCGCGCGCAGCGCCTGCGCCCCCTGGCGCAACACGCCCACGTCGCTGCCGATGGCCACGAATGTCGCGCCCTGGGCGACGGCGCGCTGCCCCGCCTCGGCCCCGCCGACCAGAATGCCCGCCGCCTTGCCGCTGGCCACGATCCGCGTCATGGCGTCGGCAATGGCCGCCTGCACCTGGGGCGCGCCGGAATTCCCCGGAAAACCCATATCTGCCGACAGGTCGGCCGGGCCGATGAACACCCCGTCCACCCCGTCCACCGCGCAGATTGCGTCCAGGTTTTCCAGGGCCTTGCGGCTTTCGAGCTGCACCAGCAGACAGACCTGCCCGTTCGCGGTTGTCACATAGTCGGTATCCATCCCAAAGCGCGAGGCGCGCGCCAGCGCCGCCCCCATGCCCCGGATGCCTGCGGGCGGATATCGCATGGCGCGCGCCATTTCAGCCGCCTCGGCTGCCGTATCCACCATGGGCACCAGAATGGTCTGGGCCCCGATGTCCAGCGCCTGTTTGACCATCCAGACCTCGCCCACCGGAATGCGGACAACGGCATGGCTGCCCCCCGCCTGCATGGCCTGCAACTGGGCCTGCATCAGCGGCAGGTCATTCGGCGCGTGTTCCCCGTCGATCAGCAGCCAGTCATAGCCGCAATGGCCCAGAAGCTCGGCCACATTGGCGCTGGCCAACGCCACCCATAGCCCGATCTGCGGCTGGCCTGCCGCCAGCGCGGCCTTGAAACGGTTGACATCGGCCATCAGAGTCCCCGGTCAAAATGCACCGAAACCGTGCCCAGCGGGCCGAAATCGGCGGAAATGGTATCGCCCGGCCGGCATTCGACCGCGCGGATGAACGACCCCGACAGCACGATCTGCCCGGCCTCGAGCCCCTGATTATAGAGTGCGAGCCGGTTCGCCAACCAGGCAATCGCGCGGACCGGATCGTTCAGCACACCTGCGCCCAGGCCTGTTTCCTCGACCGCGCCATTGCGGCTCAGGATCGCGCCGCACCAGCGCAGATCGGTGTCGGGGGCCACGGCACGCCCCCCTGTGACGATGCCCGCATTGGCGGCATTGTCGGCGATCGTGTCCACGATGGTGCGCGCCTGCCCGGTGGCGCGGTCCACCCGCACGATCCGCGTATCGAGGATTTCCAGCGCCGGAACCACCACCTGCGTCGCGGCCAGCACATCCCAGGGCTGCACTCCGGGGCCCAGCAGCGGCGCCTTCATCACAAAGGCCAGCTCCGCCTCGATCCGGGGGGCGATGAAGCGGCCGCGGGGGATCACCGCGCCATCCTCGAACGCCATGTCCTCCAGCAGAACCCCGGAATCCGGGGTCTCGATGCCCAACTGCTGCTGCATTGCGCGCGAGGTCAGGCCGATCTTCCAGCCGATCACCCGGCGGCCCGCCGCCAGCTTGCGCGCGACCAGCGCCGCCTGCACCGCATAGGCATCGTCCATGGTCATGCCCGGATGGGCCTGCGATAGCAGCCCGGTCTGCACCCCGGTCTGTTCGGCCTGCCACAGCGCCTCGGCGGCAGCGGCGATCTCTGGCTCGGTCATCGGTTTCCCCTATTCGTCGGCAATGGTGTTGACCAAGCGTCCAATCCCTTCGACCCGCACCTCGACCACATCGCCCGGCCGCAGCCAGACCGGCGGGTCAAGCCGTGCGCCCGCCCCAGTCGGCGTGCCGCACAGGATGGTATCGCCCGGCACCAGCGTGGTGAAGGTCGAAACATAGGCGATGATCCGGCGAAAGGAAAAGATCATCCGCCCTGTCCGGTCGCTTTGCCGCAAAGTGCCGTTCACCAGCGTTTCCAGTGCGATATCCTCCAACTGCGCCGGGCTGCGGAACGGCACCAGCCATGGCCCCATGGCGCCCGAGCGGTCGAAGTTCTTGCCTTGGGTCACGTTGAATTTGGCATGGCGCACCCAGTCGCGCAGGGTGCCCTCGTTGGCCAGCGTCAGCCCGGCGATGTGGTCCAGCGCCTGCGCCTCGGCAATCCGCCGCCCGCCCGTGCCGATCACGATGGCGATCTCGCCTTCGTAATCCAGTTGATCTGATTCCGGCGGACGGATCAGCGGCAGGCCATGGGCAGTGAAACTGCGCGCAAAGCGGATGAACAGCGACGGGTTGGGCGGCGCCTCTTGTCCATCCTTGTATTCGGCATTGCGGTCGGGAAAGTTGACACCCACACAGATGATCTTTTCGGCATTCGGCACCGGAATGGTCAACGTCACCTCCGACAGCGGAATCGCCGCTCCGGCGTGGGGGAGGGCGGCCATCAGCCCCGCAGTCTCCAATGCGCTGCGCAGGCTGCCGGGCAAAGGCGCGACATGATCCCCGTGGAGCACGCCCCATCCGGGGTGTCCGTCCCGCAGGAAACTCACCAGTCGCGGCAGGTCGGGGGCTGGTTCGAACATCTCGCGCCTCCATATTTACTATTAACAGGTTAACAGAATGTGGCGCCGGGTCAACCTCCCGGCCCATGCACCCGTGTCGCATTGATCCGGGTATCCTGCGGGAATGCTACAGGCATTGGGGGGCAGGCCCCCCCCGCGATGCGGCACGGCGGCCTCACCGGCTCAGGCGCCGATGCTCCAATGTGTCAGGCGTCGATCAGCGCGGGCCATGCGGTGATCCAGCATCCGGGTGCGCAGGCGGCTGATCTCGGGTGCCGCCCCAGGCTCGTGTGCAAGGTCGCGCGTTTCCTGCGGATCGGCGGCCCGGTCAAACAGCATCGGCGGCAGTCCACCGTTGAAATGCACCAGTGTCCAGCGTGCCTCGCGCAGGATGGCGGCATTGGCAGAATGCTCGGAAAGTCCAAGATACCGCTGGAATCTTGTTCCGATCACCGGATGTGCAAGATCGATTTCTGTCAGGGCAAAGGCATCGGCATCGACATGGCCGCCAGACAACAGCGGTTGCAGGGGGGCGCCATCCATCGCCGCCGGAACCGTCGCCCCCAATGCGGTCAGCAGCGTTGGCGCCACCGATGTGGTGCAGACCGGCCCGGCCACCCGATGACCAGCCATGACCCCCGGCCCCCGCACGATCATCGGCACCTGATGCGCGGCGGCAAAGACCGTGTCCTTGCCCCAGTATCCCTGATCCCCCAGCATTTCGCCATGATCGGCCATCACGATCAGCAAGGTTCGGTCGGCCAGTCCCGTCGCATCCAGCCAATCCAGCACCCGGCCAAGATGGTGGTCCACCTCGGCCACCAGGCCAAGATAGACCGCGCGCATGTCGGCCACCTGCGCCGGTGTCAGTGCGGCGACATTGCCATCGAAACCCATCCACAGCCCGCGTGCGGCGGGTTCGGAAAACCAGGCGCTGCGGAACGGGTGATCTGGCGCCGCCGCGACAGGCTGCGGAACCAGCCGGGGATCCACCAGGCTGTTCCAGGGCGCGGGCGCCACAAAGGGGGGATGCGGACGGATATAGGTGGCATGAACGGTCCAGGTGCCATCGCGCCGGGCGTCCAGCGCCTCGAGCAGGCGGTCGGTCAGAAAAGCGGTGTCGCTGTCTTCGGCCCGGTACAGCGCCGGGTCGGCGATACCGCCGCCTTCCGAACGGTGCAGGTCGTACCAGCGGTCGGGTTGCGGGGCTGGCAGGTCATATCCCTTGCGGCGCAGATGGGCGATCCAGTCCATCGGTGCCTCGAAGCGCATGTTCAGCACTTCGCGGAACCCTGGCGCGGGCAGTTCATAGGTGGACATGTCAGGGTCGGCAGCATGATGGGCGCCGGGGTCGGGGCCTATGTCGCCGTAGCCGAACAACAGCGGCTCGCGCCCCAGTTTGCGCAGTTCGGTTCCCAGCGTCGCATGGTGCCGGGCCAGGGGGGCGCCATTCCGCACAACGCGATGGTTGAAGGCATGCAGGCCCGTCATCAGGCTGGCACGGGCCGGGCCACAGGGCACGGCCGCGGTGAACGCCTCGGCAAACCATGTTCCTTCCCGCCGCAAGCGGTCCAGCGCGGGGGTCGGCACAATGCCATGCAGCCCGCCCGCCACCACATCGGCGCGCAACTGGTCAATGGTGATGAACAGCAGGTTCAGACGGTCCGGGGTCATGCCGCATTCCTGACACGCCCTGTCGCTGTCGTCAAAGCGTCACTGGCACCGGCTACCAACGGGGCATATCCGCCCCGGAGGCCCGCCCCATGACTGCGCTTGTCCCCCATGAAACCGCCGCCCGCAGCGCCCTGCCTTCGCCCATCGCGGCCCAGATCTCCTATGCGCCATCCGCGCGCAGCCCGGCTGGGCGGCTGCTGATCCGCACCGTCGAAAACCTGACCGGCCGCATGGCCCTGGTGCGTCGTGCGCGCGGATATGATGCGGGGCTTGTGCCTGCGGGCGATCTCTGGCGCGAGATGATGCGGCGGTATGGTCTGCATCTGGAACTACTGGGCGGCAGCTTTGATGATGTGCCGACGGTCGGCCCGATGGTGATGATCGCCAATCACCCCTACGGCATTCTCGATGGGTTGGTCATGGGGCATATCCTGTCGGCGTTGCGCGGGGATTTCCGCCTGATGGCCCATGCCGTGCTTGGGAATGCGCCCGACCTGCGGCAGGTCGTGCTGCCGGTCGATTTTTCGGAAACCACCACGGCGCGGCGGGCGAATATTGCCATGCGCGGGCAGGCGGTGGCCTATCTTGCAGGGGGCGGCGCGATTGGAGTGTTTCCCGGCGGCACGGTCTCCACCGCCGCGCGCCCTTTTGAACAACCGATGGACCCGGTCTGGCGCAGTTTCACCGCGCGGCTGATTTCGCGGACCGGGGCAACGGTGGTGCCGGTGTGGTTCGAGGGGGCGAACTCGCGCCTGTTCCAGCTTGCCAGCCACCTGCACCTGAATCTGCGCCATGCGCTGTTGCTGCGCGAATTTCGTGCACGGGTGGATCGGCCAGTGCGTCTGGTGATCGGCACGCCGATTCCGGCCACACGGCTTGCGGCTTTTCTCGGAGACAGCAAGGCGATGATGGATTTTCTGCGCCGTTCCACTTATGAGCTTGCGCCACGGGGGCTGGATGCGGGCCGATATGGCCATGAGTTCGAGGCCCATCACAAGCGATAGGCGGGACATATGGCAGTCGGCGTGTTCGATTCGGGACTGGGTGGTCTGACGGTTCTGGACGCGGTGGCGCGGCGGTTGCCGGATGTACCGTTCGTCTATCTGGGCGACAACGCCCATGCCCCCTATGGCGTGCGCACGTCCGAGGATATCTTCGATCTGACCTGCCGGGCGGTGGAACGGCTGTGGGTCGAAGGCTGCGATCTGGTGATCCTGGCCTGCAACACCGCCAGCGCAGCGGCGCTGAAGCGGATGCAGGAAACCTGGGTTCCCGCTGACAAGCGCGTTCTGGGCGTCTTCGTGCCACTGATCGAGTCGCTGACCGAACGCCAGTGGGGCGACAATTCCCCCCCGCGCGAGGTGGCGGTCAAGCATGTGGCATTGTTTGCGACGCCTGCCACGGTGGCCAGCCGGGCGTTCCAGCGCGAACTGGCGTTTCGCGCCATCGGGGTGGATGTCGAGGCGCAACCCTGCGGCGGCGTGGTGGACGCGATCGAGCAGGGCGACGAGATCCTCGCCGAGGCGCTGGTGCGCAGCCATGTCGAGGCGCTGAAGCGCCGGATGCCCCATCCACAGGCGGCCATTTTGGGCTGCACGCATTACCCGCTGATGGAGGCGGCTTTTGCCACCGCCCTGGGGCCCGATGTGAAGGTGTTCAGTCAGGCCAATCTGGTTGCGGAGTCTCTGGCCGATTATCTGGCGCGGCGGCCAGAGTTCATCGGGATCGGCACGCAATCGAAATTCCTGACGACAGGCGATCCGGGCAGCGTGTCTGCCAAGGCAACGCAGTTCCTGCGCCGCCCGATCCGGTTCGAGGCGGCCTAGCCGCCGTATCGGGTACAGGTGCCCGGCCAAACCTGCCTGCGGCAAAGCCGCCTCAGCTTTGGCAAACCGGCCGGATCAACGCGGAACACTCAGCAAGGTGTGGCCAAGGATATGGCCGACAATACGCGCGCGCCGGTCCTGTTGCAGCGACGAGAGTTCCGGGTGCCCGTCCGGGCAGGCCACCAGATCGGCGCTATCGTCCAGATACTCGACGGTCAGCGCGGTTTCCCCGGCGATGCGGCAGGCATCGCCCTCGCCACGCCAGCCGCGCACCAAGCGCAGGGCCTCGTCCGCCGGGCTCAGATAGCGTGCCGCCACCCAGCCCAGCATCTGGCCATTGCGGGCCATGCGGCACCATTCCGGCAGGTTCGGCACATGGGTTTCTGCCGGATCCGTGATCAGGCGCACGCAGGTTTCGCGCGACAGCGGCCCGGTGCCGGAGGCAAGCTGGCCGATTGCCTCGAAATCCGGCGCCGGTCCGGTGCGCAGGGTCAGCGCATCGCCAAGGGGCAGCGGACCGACAACCCAGCCCTGCTGCGCAGCCACTGGCGAGGCGCTGACCAGCACCAGCAGGCAGGTTGCCACGGTCGCCAGACGGATCATTCGGTGTCCTCGCGCCGACGACCTGACTGGCTGCGCAACTGTTCCGCCTCGGCACGGGCATTGCGCAGCCCATCCATCGCGGCGCGCAACTCTGCTTCGGTCTGGGCAATGCGGTTGGCCAGTTCGGCTTCGCGCTGTTGCAGATAGACGATGGCCTCGTCCCGCGTTTCTTCGGCCTCGTGCAGCGCAAGTGCCAGGCGTTCAAGCTCTGCGGTATCGGCGCCGGGCACACGGGTGAACCTGTGCATCAGCCAATAGGCGAACCACCCAAGCCCAAAGGCGACGAACAGGATGATGGCCATGCCGAAGATCAGTTCGGTGCTGTTCACGGGGCTTCCTTTCAGGGCCGGGATTTCGGGCGCAAGGCCGTGGGGCCTGCGGTGTTGCGCCATTCGCCAAGTTCGGGGTCGCCATCGGCCCCCAGCGCGTCACGGATCAACGCGCCGGCATCGGCGGGGCCGGGGGCGCTGCTGCCTGTCGCGCCTGCCTCCGGGTCGGCAACCGCAGGCTCCTCCGCCTCGACCGCCGGGGCGTCCTCGCCCTCGTCCCCGCCGTCGTCGTCGATCTCCAGATCGCCCGCATCCCCCATCGGCTCATCCCCCTCGGGGACAAGATCGTCGGGGCGTGCGGGTGGGGGGGGCAGGGCCTCGCCATCGTCTTCGGGGTCGATCTGGATCAGCGCCGGCGCCTCGGCATCATCGTCGGGCAGCACCAGCTTGACAGCGATGCGGCGATTGGCGACGCGGCCATCCTCGGTTGCATTGTCGGCAATGGGTTCGGCGGCACCATAGCCGCGCGACGTCATCTCCGATGTATCGACCCCGCGGGCGTCCAGGGCCTCCAGCACGGCATCGGCACGGTCCTGGCTCAGGGCAAGGTTGGTTGCCGCGCGACCCTGCGAATCCGTATGGCCACCGATTTCCATCGGGGTCGCCACGCAATCGGCAAGGGCATCCGCCAGTTCGGCGATGATCGCATTCGCCTCGCCTTCGATCTCGGACGATCCGGGGGCAAAGGTGATCTGGCGCCTGTCCAGCACTGCCGAGGCAAGGGCAAGGCACTCCTCCGGGGTCGGCAGGGCGCGGGCCGGATCCAGTCGCTCTTCATAGGTGACATCCACCGAAAACCCCGCGCCTTGCCCAAGCCGGTCGGACAGCAGCCGCGAGATTTCTGATCGTGCGTCCTTGTTGCCGGTAACACCCCGGATGGCGACCCGCTCGGGTTCCACAAGCAAGGCGCCATTGTGCACTTCGGCCAGTGCGGCCAGCCCCGCCAGCACCCGCCCGCCCCAGCCATTCGGCAGGTTTTCGTCCAGCCGGGCGGCGGTGTAGACGTTCGCGGCCCCGAACCGGGCGCGGGCAAAGGCTTCGACGGCGTCGCGCATCCGCTCATCCGCCAGACGCCCACGCAACTGCACGGCGCCTTCGGGCGAGCGGGTGGCTGTAAACTGTGCCGGGCCTTGCGGGCCTTCGGCCTGGGGTCGTGGTGAAAGCGTGGCCTTCAGGGAAAACACATCGGGCAACCGGGTCGTCAACTCGCCTATGACGCGGTCGAATTCCGCCTGTGCGACGCTGGACTCGGCGATCAGGGTGACGTCCACGTCCGAGATCGTTACCGAGCCTGCACCGAGTTCCGACATGGCCGCGATCACGGCTTCGGCCGCATCCGGCCAGCGCGGCGACGGCGCGCCAAGGCCCTGGGTGCAGGCCGGTGTTCCAGGCACCTCGGCCAGCCGTGCGGCCGCCAGAATCCGCACGAGCGAGCGTTCGGTGTCGGCGGCGCAGGCATCGAAGCGCGGCCCGTCTTCGTCCACGACAAAGCGCAAGGTGAACGGGGCAATCACGGGGCGCGGCGCCGAGATCTCCAGCGTGACCGGCACGGTCTGGGGCAGGGCGCGCCCAAGGTCAGATTCAAAGCGGCGCTTCTGGGCCGGGCTGTCCGAAATGGCCGTGACCCGAACGCTGTCTGCCGCGACCGAGATCTTGGAACGCGGCAACAGGCGCAGCGCGACCATTCCGAAATCAACCGCGCTGTCCCAATTCGACGGCACGGGAAAATCTGCGGTTTCCAGCATGTTCGCCAAGGCGTCCTCGGGGGCGAGCTGGCTGGCGGTGGTCAGCAGCGCCGTCGTATCCCAACTGGCCGGGACCAACCCGATCATCGAGATCCCATCATCGTTGCGCAAGAGTTCCAGCGAAAAGCGCGGGGCGGTCAGCGCCTTGGCCGGTGTCACATCCAGCCCGTCGATCACCCGGCTGGCCCCGACGACCCGCCCGGCCACCGTATTGGCCCGAAACCGCATCGCCTCGGTCGGTGCGGTGCCGCTCAGCGTTACCAGCAAACCATCGGCAGAGGCGCTGGCCCAGTCCAGGCCCGCGGCCGTCAAGGCACGGGTCACATGCCGCTGGCTGCGCGATTCCAGCGCACCCGCCACGACCAGCGCCATCAAGAGCGACAGGACGGCCGCGCCGAGAAAGGCCGCGACGGTAAGGAGGACAGGGCTCAGACGCATAGGCGATTCCGCGTGGTTGGGGCCCACAGGTACGTCGCAGGGGGGTGCAGTTCAATCACGCCAGTGCCGCACCGGCAAGAAACAGCGCAACGATCAGGCCGGCATCCCGGTTGGCACGGAACAGTTTGAGGCAGTTCGCCGGGTCGTCGATGTTCAGTTGCGTCAACTGCCAGCCCAGATGCGCCGCAAAGGCCCAGATCCCCGCCAGGGCGATCAGCACCGCCAGTCCGCCCGCATCGCCCCCCAGCAGCGCCAGCAGGACGGCCAGCGTCAGCAGCAGCACCGCGATGGCCATGAACCCCTTGAGCCAGGCCAGCGTATGCGTGCCAAACAGCCGCGCGGTGGATTTGACCCCGATTAGCGCATCGTCTTCCTTGTCCTGATGGGCATAGATGGTGTCGTAGAACAGGGTCCAGGCGATCCCGGACAGCCACAGGACCAGCGCGGGCCAGGCAAGTGTTCCGTCATGCGCGGCCCAGGCAAGCAACGCGCCCCAGTTGAACGCCAGCCCCAGAAAGACCTGGGGCCACCAGGTGAATCGCTTGGCAAAAGGATACACGGCCACCAGGGCCAGCGACCCGACCCCCAGCCAGATCGCCAGCGGCGGAAAGGTCAGCAGCACGCCAAAGGCGATCAATGCCTGTGCAACCATCCAGCCGGCGGCCTGCCGCGCCGTCACCTGGCCCGATGGAATGGGACGCGAGCGTGTGCGGGCGACGGCTGCGTCAAAGTCTCGGTCCGTGATGTCGTTCCAGGTGCAGCCTGCACCACGCATCAGAAACGCGCCAAGTCCACAGGCGACCCCGACCCACAAGTCCCACCAGCCGGGACTGTCTGCCGCAGCGGCCAATGCCACGCCCCACCAGCAGGGCAGCAGCAGCAGCCAGGTGCCAATCGGCCGATCCGCCCGCGACAGGCGCAGATAGGGCCGGGCGCCGACGGGGGCCCAGCGGTCCACCCAGTTGCCGGCAACGGCGTCGGCCACCTGGCCCGCAGGCTCTGGCATTCGTGGCGCGTCGGTCATACACCTGTTCCCATGACACCCAAGATACGCCTTCATCTAGACCAGCCGCTTGCCTCTGGGCAACCGCTCCAACTGGATCGGGACCAGTCCAACTATCTCTTTGCCGTGATGCGGCTGGAGGTGGGGGCGACACTTCTGGTGTTCAACGGGCGCGATGGCGAATGGGTGGCGCGGGTCACGGCCGCATCGAAGCGTGGCGGCGAACTTGTGGCCGAATCCCGGACACGCCCTGTGCTGATGCCGCCCGACCTTTGGTTGATGTTCGCCCCGATCAAGAAGGCGCGCACCGATTTCATCGTCGAAAAGGCCACCGAGTTGGGGGCCGCCCGCATCATGCCGGTGATGACGGAATACACCAATGCCGAACGCATTCGGCAGGATCGCCTGCAAGCCCATGCTGTCGAGGCGACCGAACAATGCGGCGGCACCTTCGTTCCGGTGGTGGAGGATCTGCAACCGCTGTCCAAGGTGCTGGCCGTCTGGCCTGCCGACCGCAATCTGCTGTGGTGCGACGAGTCGATGGTGGGCCAGTCCCGCTCGCTTGCCGGGCTGCCGCGCGGCCCCTGGGCTGTGTTGATCGGGCCGGAAGGCGGCTTTTCTGCTGCGGAACAGCGGCGGCTGCGGGCGCTGCCCTTTGTTCATGCGTTGTCGCTGGGGCCACGCATCCTGCGGGCCGATACGGCGGCGGTTGCGGCGCTGGCCCTGTGGCAGGCAGACCTTGGGGATTGGGGATGATCAGGCTTGCCGCACCGGGAGACGAGGCCGCGCTGACAGGGTTTCTGTCGCGCCATCTGGAAACCTCGATGTTCCTGTACGGCAATCTTGAATCGCAAGGGCTTGCCGCCAGCACCCATCCTCATGCAACCCGCTTTGTGCTGGACGAACAGGACGGGGTGGTCCGTGCCGTTCTGGGATTGTCCAACAACGGCTTTCTGATGTGTCAGGCGCCGCAGCTTGCGCCGGTGCAGGCCCGCGCGATGGCCCGATTGCTGGGCGGGCGTACCGCAGCAGGCATGACCGGCGACGATGCTCAGGTCGCCACATTTCTGGAGGCGGTGATGCCCGCGCCGCAGCTCGACACGGTCGAGCCGCTGTTCACGCTTGATCTCTGCCGCCTTCCTCCGGTGGCGGCGACGATCCGCCCGCCGGATCGGTCGGAGCTTGCGCTGCTGACCGGCTGGTTCGCCGCCTATATGCAGGAAACGCAGACCGGAGTGACCTCTGGCGCGGCTGAACGGGCGCGGGACGCCATTCAGGGCGGCCCTGTCCGCCTGTTGCTGCGCGATGGCCAGCCCGTCGCCATGGCAGGGATCAATGCCGCAGCGGGCGATGCGGTGCAGGTGGGCGGGGTCTATACCCCGCCGCAGTTGCGGGGGCAGGGCTTCGCAGGGCAGGTCGTGGCCGCGCTGCTGGCAGAGCGCCGCCGCGCGGGCGCAACCCGCGCCCTGTTGTTCGCGGCCTCCGATGCCGCAGCGCGGGCGTATCTGCGTATCGGCTTTGCCCGCATTGGCCGGTATCGCATGGCGCTGTGGCGACCGCCCGCTGTGATTGGCGAGGCCGCAGGATGAACGGTCCCGTCCCGTGGCGCGCGGCCCGGCCCGGCAAGGAGCGTCGCACATGAGCCTGATCCGCCCCGAAGTTGCCCGGCGCCTGCTGCGTGGACGCGAGGCTATTGCGGCCGCAGTCACGTTGGCGCTGGGCTTGTGGATTGCCACGCGCGGCGGCTGGGTGCTGGCCGGGCTGGGCGGCGCGGTTGCGCTGATCGGCGGGGGGCTGCTGGTCGCGGCGCTCCAGCGTCTGCGCTTTGCGCCTTCGTCTCTGGGACCGGGCGTGGTCGAGGTGGACGAAGGCCAGATCGCGTGGTTCGGACCTGGTGTCGGCGGTTTTGTTTCGGTTGCCGATCTGGCGGATCTGGGGCTGGTCACGGTGCAGGGGCTGCGCGTCTGGCGCCTGCGCCAGACCGACGGGCAACTGCTTCTGGTGCCGGTGGATGCACAGGGGGCCGAGCAGTTGTTCGACGCGCTGACCACCCTGCCGGGGATCGAAGGGCGCCGCCTGCTGGCCGCGTTGGAAAGCCCCGCCGATACGCCGATGATATGGCAGCACGCGCCGTCGCGCATTCTTCGCTTTCCGCGGGCTTGACTCGGCGCCGCCTTGGCGCCACCTCTGCCCACCGTAAACCAGAAAATCGGAGCTGCCCCCAATGTCCATTCCCCAGTCCGGCGGCGGGCCGATCGAACATCCGGGGCAGTTGATCGAATACCTGGCGTCGGGCTGCAAGCCCGCCGATCAGTGGCGCATCGGCACCGAGCATGAAAAGTTCGGCTGGCTGACCTCGACCCGCCAACCCCTGCCCTACGACGGTGTGGCCTCGGTTCGCGCCGTGCTGGAAGGTCTGCGTGACCGCTTTGGCTGGACCGAAGTGCGCGAGGGCGATGCGCTGATCGGCCTGACCCGCGATGGCGCGAATGTTTCTCTGGAACCGGGCGGGCAGTTGGAACTTTCCGGGGCGCCTCTGGTTGATATTCACCAGACTCAGGCAGAACTTGATACCCATCTGGCCGAAGTCGCGTCCATTGCCGAGCCTCTGGGCGTGCGCTTCATGGGCATGGGTGCTGCGCCGGAATGGCGCCACGAGGATATGCCGGTGATGCCCAAGGGGCGCTATCGGTTGATGACCGACTACATGGGGCGTGTCGGAACCCACGGCACGCAGATGATGTACCGCACCTGCACCGTGCAGGTGAATCTGGATTTCGCGTCCGAAGCCGACATGGTGAAAAAGCTGCGCGTTGCCATTGCGCTGCAACCTGTCGCCACGGCGCTCTTTGCATCGTCGCCGTTCTTTGAGGGCAAGCCGAATGGCCATCGCAGCTGGCGCAGCCGCATCTGGCGTGGTCTGGACGATTCCCGCACCGGAATGCTGCCCTTTGCCTTCGAGGAGGGTTTTGGCTTCGAACGCTACGCCGACTGGGTTCTGGATGTTCCGATGTACTTCGTCTACCGCGACGGCAGGTATCTGGACGCGCGCGGTCAGTCCTTCCGGGATTTTCTTGCCGGCCGGCTGCCCGCGCTGCCAGGTGAAATTCCGACCCTTTCGGACTGGGCAGATCACCTGACGACCGTCTTTCCCGAGGCGCGCATCAAGAAATACATGGAAATGCGCGGCGCAGATGCGGGTAGCCGCGCGCATCTTCTGGCGCTGCCCGCCTTCTGGACCGGGCTGATGTATGACGCGGGCGCGCTTGATGCCGCCTGGGATCTGGTCAAGGGATGGAGCGCAGAAACCCGGCAGTCGCTGCGTGTCGCAGCCTCGGAGCGCGCGCTTGGGGCCGAAGCCGATGGTGTCGTCATGCTGGATCTGGCCCGTGAGGTGCTGAAACTGTCCCGGTCCGGGCTTGCAGCGCGCGGCAAGGACGAGGCGCGCTTTCTGGAACCGCTGGATCTGCACGCCGCCACCGGACGCACCCAGGCCGACGATCTGCTTGCGGCCTGGAACGGTGCCTGGGACCACGACCTTGCGCAGGTGTATCCCGCCGCAAGCTTCTGATCGGGGGCCCTGTCCCGTCTCCTCTGTTCGGAAGGGCTGATTGCCCATCCGAACAGAGGCTGCCCGAGGGCAGTTCAGCTTGCAGAGCGATCCGCCCAGCCAGCGAAGATCCGTTCCAGCAGCACCACGAAGTAGAACAGCACGATCCCCAGAAAGGCGAGTGCGAACAGAACGGCGAACATCAGCGGATAATCCGCATTGATCTTGCCGCTGTCGAACAATGCACCCAGGCCACGGCCATGCGGCTCGACGATCTCCATCAGGTTTGTGCCGATGAAGGCCAGCGTCACAGCCACTTTCAGCGCGCCGAAAAACTCGGGAAGCGTTTTTGGCAGCGCGATCTTCCAGAAGATCGTCAGCCGGCTGGCCCCCAAGGCGCGCAGAATGTCACGGTATTCAGGCTCCAGCGTGGACAGCCCGATGGACACCGATACAGCGATGGGGAAGAACGAGATCATGAAGGCGATCAGGATGGTGTTGAAATCATGCTGACCGATGAAGATCAGGGCGATCACCGGCACCACCGTCGCCTTGGGGATCGCGTTGAAACCCACCAGCACGGGATACAACGCATCGCGCATCAGCCGTGAAAAGCCCATGATCATGCCCAGCAGTGTGCCGAACACCACTGCCACGCCCAGACCCACCACCGTGCGCCATAGCGTTTCCCAGCCCATTTTCACGAACAGGGTGCGGTATTTCCAGAAAGCCGGCCACAGGTCGGATGGCGCCGCCATCTTGTACGTCGGCCAACCCTTGAACCAGACCAGCCATTCCCAGAACGCCAGGATCAGGGCAATGGCGATAAGGGGTGGTGCGGCTTTGCGCAGAAACTCCATCAATGCGCCCCCCCGCTGCGGCCTTGGGCAATCTCGATCTGCTCGCGCAGGATGGCAAGCCGGGCCACGCTGTCGGGTTCGTAGAGCATTTCTATGGGTCGCGGTGAGGGGGTGTCGATCCTCATGCGGTATTGCACGCGGGCCGGGCGATCCGACAGAACGATGACCTCGTCGGCCAGATAGACGCTTTCGCGCAGATCATGGGTGATAAGCAGCGCGGTGAATGGCTCCTCGGCGCGCAGGCGGTGCATCAGCTGCCACAAATCTTCGCGGGTGAAGGCATCCAGCGCGCCGAAGGGTTCGTCCATGATCAGCACTTCGGGCTTGTGCACGATGGCACGGCACAGGCTGGCGCGCTGGCGCATCCCGCCGGACAACTGGCTGGGCCGCTTGCCCTCGAACCCCGACAGGCCAACCAGCGCCAGCAGTTGGCGCGCACGCTCTTCGCGCCTGGCGCGGGGCATCGACGGCGCCACGATCTCCAAGGGCAGCATGACGTTTTCCAGAATTGTGCGCCATTCCAGCATGACAGGGTTCTGGAACGCCATCCCCACTGTCTTGCGCGGGGATTTCACCCGTTCGCCATGCAACCAGACTTCGCCGCTGTCGGGTTTCATCAGACCGGCGATCAGCCGGGTCAATGTCGATTTTCCACAACCAGACGGCCCTACGACAGCGCAGAATTCGCCCTCAGGGATCGAAATCGTCAAGTCATTCAGCACCGGCAGCGGGCCTGCCTTGGTGCGGTAGGCGTGCGTCACGCCCTTGATTTCCACAAGATCGGCCATCCGGTCCCCCAGGCGGTGCGGCCCCCCAACAGGGGGGCCGACCGGATCATTCGAATGTCAGGCTGCCATCGGTCGGCAGATAGGCATCGGTGAAATAGAGATCCGGCGTCGGCGCATTCTTGAACTCGTAGATTTCCTTGAGCTGTTCGATCGAGCGGGCATAGCGCGCCGGGTCGACATTGCCCATGCCATTCGCCTTGACCCAGTCGGTCAGCACCGTTCCCTCCAACGCCATTTGCAAACGCCGGGTTTCCAGCGCCACATCCGAGGCCGGGGTGCGGCTGATCATCTGGCCAACCGCCTTTTCCGGTTCGGTCGCAGCATCTTTCCACCCCTTTGCCAGGGCGCGGATAAAGCCTGTCACCGCTTCGGGGTTGGCTTTGGCAAAGTCGGTGTTCACGATCACGGCGTTTCCATAGTAGTCGACGCCGTGGTCGGCCATCGTAAAGACCGAGATGTCGTCTTCCGCTACGCCCAGCCGGGTCAGGTTCAGCACGACCGAGAACGAGAATCCGGTGACGGCCGCGACCTTGCCCTCGGCCAGCATCGGCTCGCGGGTCGGGAAGCCCAGCGGTTCCACCGTGACCTTGCTCATGTCAAGGCCGGTTTCCTTGGCAAAGACGGGGAACTGCGACCATGCCCCGTCGGGCGGCGGGGCGCCCAGCACCTTGCCTTCGATGTCCTTGATCTCGGAGATGCCCAGCGACTTGCGCCCGACCATTGCGGCGGGGGGCTTGTCATAGACCATCATCACCGCCGTAACCGGGGCGCCGGGGTTCTGGTCAAGGAACTTGGCGATCGAGTTCATGTCGGCGAACCCCATCGGGAAGGCGCCGGTCGCCACCTTGGGAATGGCATCCAGCGAGCCTTGCCCGGCCTGGATCTCCACTTTCAGCCCTTCGGCGGCAAAATGGCCGTTGTCGATGGCGGCGAAATAGGGCGCGGCGGGGCCTTCGAATTTCCAGTCGAGCGCGAAGTTGATCGCGGTCTCGGCCATGGCGGTGCTGGCCAGCAGCAGGCTGGTGGCGGCTGCGGTCAGGGCACGGTGGAACATGCAAACCTCCTGTTGATCCGGGGATGACGCTGCCATGACAGCGGCCCGATTGGCAAAGTCCCGCCGATGCCCGGTCTGGGCGTGCCGGTCGGGCGATTGATTTCTTGGCAGACCCAAGGCTTATGCCTTGAAACTGTGCAGCAGACTGAGGGTCGCGGCAAGCCGTGACATGCAAATGGCCGGGCTGGGCCCGGCCATTTGTCATCTGTCGAGGGGCTCAGACGAAGAACTGGCCGCCATTCGCGCTGATGGTCGAGCCGTTGACGAAGGCCGCGTCATCGGCCACCAGGAAGGCCACGCAGCGCGCGATTTCTTCGGGTTCGCCCAGGCGTCCGGTCGGGATCTGAGCGATGATCGACTCGCGCACCTTTTCCGGCACCGCCATCACCATTTCCGTCGCAATATAGCCGGGGCAGATGGCATTGGCGGTGATGCCAAAGCGGGCACCTTCCTGGGCCAGCGATTTCACGATGCCAAGATCGCCCGCCTTGGTGGCTGCGTAGTTGACCTGGCCGAACTGCCCCTTTTGCCCGTTGATCGAGGAAATCACCACGATGCGGCCGAACTTGCGGTCGCGCATTCCTGGCCAGACGGGGTGCACGGTGTTGAACACGCCGGTCAGGTTGGTATCGACCACCTGCTTCCACTGATCCGGCGTCATCTTGTGAAAGGGCGCGTCGCGGGTGATGCCCGCATTGGCGATCACAATGTCCACCGGGCCGAGATCCGCCTCGACCTGTGCGATCCCGGCCTTGGAGGCGTCGTAGTCCGCGACGTTCCATTTGTAGGTCTTGATGCCGGTTTCGGCGGTGAACTTGGCGGCTGCCTCGTCGTTGCCCGCATAGTTGGCCGCCACGGTATGGCCCGCATTCTTCAGCGCAATGGAAATCGCCGCGCCAATGCCGCGCGAGCCCCCGGTGACCAAAGCAACTCTCGACATGATTCCTCCTGCAACGAATTGTGTATTGAAACTCTGTTACCGTGAATAAGAATGGCGCGCAAGAATGTTGCGCGCCAGTTTCCGCTATTGCAGAAAAATGTCGCTGCGGCTCAGCGTTCGAGGCACATGGCGACGCCCATGCCGCCGCCGATGCACAGGGTGGCCAGCCCCTTTTTAGCACCGCTGCGCTGCATTTCGAACACCAGCGTGTTGAGGATACGTGCGCCCGATGCGCCGATCGGGTGGCCAATGGCAATGGCGCCGCCATTGACGTTCACCTTTGCCGGATCCCAGCCCATATCCTTGTTGACGGCGCAGGCCTGGGCGGCGAAGGCCTCGTTCGCCTCGACCAGGTCGAGGTCAGCGGCATTCCAGCCGGCCTTTTCCAGCGCCTTGCGGCTGGCATAGATCGGGCCGACGCCCATGATGGCCGGATCGAGGCCGGTCGTGGCATAAGAGGCGATGCGCGCCAGCACCTTGAGGCCGCGCTTGGCGGCATCCTCTTCGGACATCAGCAGCAGGCCGGCAGCGCCATCGTTCAGGCCGCTGGCATTGGCGGCTGTGACCGAGCCGTCCTTGGCAAAGGCGGGGCGCAGCTTTTGCATCGCCTCGATCGTGGCGCCATGGCGGATGTATTCGTCGGCATCCATCACCACCTCTCCCTTGCGGGATTTCAGCGTGACGGGGACGATCTCGTCCTTGAACTTGCCAGCCTTCTGGGCGGCTTCGGCCTTGAGCTGGCTGGCCAGCGCGAATTCATCCTGTTGTTCACGGCTGATCTGCCATTTCTGGGCAACGTTTTCTGCGGTCTGGCCCATGTGGTAGCCATGGAACGCATCCCACAGCCCGTCCTTGATCATCGAGTCGATGAAATTCAGATCGCCCATCTTCTGCCCGGCCCGCAGATGCGCGACATGGGGGGACAGCGACATGCTTTCCTGTCCGCCAGCGGCCACGATGGCGGCATCGCCCAGTTGGATATGCTGTGCGGCCAAGGCCACGGCCCGCAGGCCCGATCCACAGACCTGGTTGATCGACCATGCGGCCGAGTCCTGTGGCAAGCCCGCCTTGATATGGGCCTGCCGGGCCGGGTTCTGGCCCTGACCGGCGGTCAGCACCTGGCCCAGGATGGTTTCCGAGACCTCGGCCTTGTCGACACCGGCACGGGCGCACAGCGCCTCCAGCACCACGGCACCAAGATCATGCGCGGGGGTATTTGCGAAAGACCCGTTGAAGCTGCCGACAGCTGTACGCGCTGCCGAGACAATCACCACGTTGGTCATTGGGGGCTCCTCTTCCCGATGCGAAGCTCAGGGCAGGGCTGGCCTGCCGCCTTGCAGCATGGCTAAGGGTCTGGCGGTAGAATCGCAAGGGAATTGCAGATTTCAGGCCAACGCGGCGTCACTTTGCCACCTGCTGCCGCTGTCCGTGCGACCGGGGCAACCATGCGGGATGGATCATCGGGGCACCGAAGTGAAACCCCTGAAGGCAATCCATGCCGTTTTCGCGCAGCCAGTCGGCATCGGCCTGGCATTCAACGGATTCTGCCACGACCAGCATGTCGAAATGCTTGCCGATCGACGTCAGCGCCCGCGTCAGCACCTGATTGTCCGGGTTCGAGGCGATGTTGCGTATGAACTGGCCGTCGATCTTCACCACATCAAAGAAGAAATCCCTGAAATAGCGAAAGGCCGTGTAACCGGCACCGAAATCGTCGAGCGCGAAGGAGATTCCTTCACCATGCAGGTCATCCATGAATGCAGTCACCACATCGGGCATCAGCATGGCCGAACTTTCGGTGATCTCCATGATCAGCCGTTCGCCCGCAGTATCGTCCCGCCGCAGGCCATCGCGCAGAATCTTCATCCATGGCGAATATCCGATGGATCGTGCCGACATGTTGATCGCCAGGCGCAGATCCGGCACTTCGGCCAGGGCGGACAACCCCATGCGCAGCGCGGCGCAGTCGATCAGGCGGCCGGTCTCGCGGGTTTCGACAGCCCCGATGAATTCGCGCGCGGGGATCACACGGCCCCCAGGGTCGAGAATGCGGATCATGCCTTCGTGAAAGGCCACACGAGACTGATTTGCCGCCAGAACGACCGGCTGAAAGGCCAGAAGCGTCCGGCCCTCGCGCAGCGCCTGATCGACCATGGCCAGGGTGCCCTTGTCGCGTTCCGCCACTGCTGCGGACAGCGGGTCGGCCGGGCCTTCGTGAAAACCGTCCTCATATGGCGTGGTGTACATCTGCATGCTCCGTCCCGAAACTGTGACATCATGCTGCCCAAGGCATGAACAATCGGTAAATATTCCCATTTTGTTCTAATTGTGCTAAAATGGACGAAATCGGCTCAAGTCTTTGAGGAAAAATATAAATGTCCGAACGCTGTACCTGGTGCGGTAGTGATCCACTGTATGTCAATTACCACGATACCGAATGGGGGGTGCCTGAAACCGATCCGCGCGCATTGTGGGAGAAGTTGATTCTCGACGGGTTTCAGGCGGGCCTTTCATGGATCACCATCCTGCGCAAACGCGAAGGCTTTCGCGCCGCGTTCGAAGGGTTCGACCCCGAGGTGATCGCCCGGTGGGGTGAACCCGAGGTCATGCGATTGCTGGCCGATGCGGGCATCGTGCGCCATCGCGGCAAGATCGAGGCGACCATCGGCAATGCACGGGCGTGGCTGGCAATCGAGGAAAAGGGCGGCTTTACCCCGTTCCTGTGGCAATTCGTCGATGGACGCCCGGTTCAGAACCGCTTTGCGACCATGCGCGAGGTTCCCGCGGAAACCCCTGTCGCACAGGCGATGTCAAAGGCGCTGAAGAAGGCGGGCTTCCGGTTCTGCGGGCCGACCATCACCTATGCCTTCATGCAGGCGACCGGCATGGTGAACGACCACATGGTTAGTTGTCCGTGCCACGATCATGTTGCGGGGCTGGCCCGTCAGGTTGCTATCCGATAAGGCGCCGGAACCAGCCTTTTTTCGGGGCATCGCCTTCGGGCGCGGGATCTGCGTCGTCGGGGCCTTCGACCGCGTCCTGAAAGCGGTTGAAGAACTCGTCGGCCATCTTGCGGGCGAATCCGTCGATGATGCGGCTGCCCAACTGCGCCAGTTTGCCGCCGACATTCGCCTCGACGTCATAGTCGAGGCGCGTGCCCTCGCCCTCTGGCGTCAGCTTGACCCGCGCCGCACCTTTGGCAAAGCCCGCCGCGCCGCCCTTGCCTTCGCCCGAGATGGTGCAGCTTTCGCCTTCGACGATGTCGGACAGTTTCACGATGCCGGTGAAACGTGCCTTGACCGGCCCGACCTTCTGGACGACGGCTGCCTCGAACCCGTCGGCGGCGGTGCCGGTCAGTTCCTCGCACCCCGGCACGCAGGCTTGCAGAACCTGGGGGTCGAACAAGGCGGCCCAGACGGTGGCGGGCGGGGCGGCAATGAGGCGGCTGTCGTTCATCTGCATGGCGGTTCCTCCTGTTGCCGGTCAGCATATGCGGCCTGCGGCGCGTGTGAAAGGCCCCTGCGGCGCAGGCTAAAGCGTCAGCGCCATATCGCGGTGCGGGATGCCTGCATCGTCATAGATCGGCCCATAGGCGGAAAAACCGAGTTTCTCGTAGAAGGCCAGCGCATGGGTCTGGGCGCCCAGCTTCACGACATCCACCTGGCCTCCTGCCGCAAAATGCCCAATCGCCGCGCGGATCAGCGCCGCGCCCAGCCCGGTTCCCCGCGCCTCGGCCAAGACGCAGACACGGCCGATCTTGCCGGTTCCGCCATCGGTCAGCAGTCGGGCACATCCGACAGGGCGACCGTCGAGCGTTGCCAGAAGATGGGTTGCCGCCTGGTCCAGATCGTCCAGTTCATCCGCTTCGGATACACCCTGTTCCTCAATGAACACGGTGCGACGCAAGGCAAGACATGTGACAATATCGCGGGTTTCGGCGATGATCATGCAAAATAGTCGCGCAGGATGCGGCTGTAGATCGACTTCAACTGATGGATATGCGCAAGTTCGACATGCTCATCCACCTGATGCATCGTCTTGCCGACAAGGCCGAATTCGACCACCGGGCAATGATCCTTGATGAACCGCGCGTCAGACGTCCCGCCAGAGGTGGACAGTTCCGGCGTGCGGTTGGTTTCCGCCTGCACTGCGGCCGCGACCAGATCCGACAAGCGACCGGGCGGGGTGAGGAAACTGTCTCCGGCCTGATAGAACTCGACGGTAAAGATCACGCCGGTTTCGGCCTGCACCTTTGCGGCCTCGGCCGAAAGCCAGTCTGACAGGCTCGCCCCCGTATGCAGGTCGTTGTAGCGGATGTTCACCGTGCCCCTGCAAGCCGCAGGGATCACGTTGTTGGCCAAGTTTCCGGTGTCGATCGTGGTAAGCGCAAGGGTAGATGCATCGAAATGCGCGGTGCCCTGATCCAGATCATGACTGGCAAGCCGGTCCATCAGCCGCGCCATGGCCGCCACCGGGTTCCTGGCCCGGTGCGGATAGGCCGAATGCCCCTGCACGCCGCGCGCGGTGAAATTCGCGGTCATCGACCCTCGGCGGCCGATCTTGATCATCTCGCCCATCTCTGCCGGACAGGTGGGCTCGCCCACAAGGCAGTGGCTCATCGCCTCGTCATTGGCGACCATCCAGTCCAGCAACGCAAGCGTGCCATCGGTGCCGACGCCTTCCTCGTCGCCGGTGATGGTCAGGATGACGGCACCATCGGGCGGCGTGTCGCGCACGAAATCCATCGCCGCCGCAGCAAAGGCCGCGACGCCCGATTTCATATCGGCAGCGCCCCGACCCCAGATGCGGCCATCCCGGATTTCCGCGCCGAACGGATCACAGCTCCAATCCGCCGGATTGCCCACGGGGACCACATCGGTATGGCCGTTGAACCCGAAGCTGCGCGCATGGCCCTTGTCACCCCAGCGGGCGAACAGGTTGGGCACGCCGCCGCGATCCACCCGCGTGCAGGTAAATCCCGCGCCGCTCAGGACCGTTTCCAGCAGAACAAGCGCGCCGCCTTCTTCCGGTGTGACCGAGGGGCAGCGGATCAGGGCGGCTGTCAGCGCAACCGGATCGCTGGGGTCGAAGGGCAGGGCGGTATCGGTCATGGCAGGTTCCTTGAGCGCGCATCCGGGGGCAACCTAGTCAGCCCGCCGGGGCGTTTCCAGCGAAAAGCGGTGTTGCGGCGACGTCACCCCCAGCGCGATGCGCAACGGCACCGGCGTGACAGGCGCGCGGGATAGGGGCAGGATGCGGGACAGGTTCGGGGCCGGGGGGGCGTGCATGGGCAACGGAGGGGACAGTCAATGCCGATGACCGGCTGGGTGGCTCTTGGGTCTGATCCTGCTCCCAGGGCCGCGGATGTGCGGCTGCGGTCCGGTGCGCTGTTGGTTGTTCTGGGTGGATTGGCCGATCAGGCAACCGTAGTGCTGGACGTTCCCGAAGGGGCCGTCACGACGCAGGCGCGGCAAGCCTCCCTGTGGCCGGGTCCGGTGCTTCCGCCCTCGTCGGGGCTGTCCTTGCTGGGCGCGCGCGACATCGGCCTGGTGCTGCGCCATCGTCGTGGAGGGCAGGTCGTCTCCCATGCGCTTCCGGGGCCGCTGCCTGCGGAAGGCGGCCCCCTCGTTCTGCGGCTGGAATGGTCGGGCGCCGGTCTTGACAGGCCGGCGGGCCGCTGGGCGCTGACATTGACCGATGCCGAAGGCCGGCCTCTGGTGCCCAGCGTCTCCGGCCAGGGCGCGCTGGCGCCCGATGGCGCGGCAGCCTGGGCGGCCAGCCGGGCGGGGGCGCACAGATTGGCGCATCCTGCCCTGGGGTCGGTGGGGGTGCGTCACGCGGTGCGCAATGGTCCGGCGCCAGAAGATCTGGGGTGGTCCGCCGCCGCAATATCCGCCAGCACGCCGATTGACACGCCGCGCGGCCCGCGCCCGTTGGGCACTCTGGCGGCAGGCGATCCGGTTCTGGATGCAAACGGAAGACCGCTGCGGCTTGCCGCCCTGCATCTGGCGGAAATTCCCCCCGGCTTTCCGTTCAGCCCGCTTCGGTTGCGGGCCATACGGCTGCCGATTGCCCGTGATCTGCTGGCGGGGCCGATGACCTGCCTTGCCGTCCGGGGCGAGGCTGTCCAGCATCTGTATGGCCTGCGCGAGGTTGGGGTACGCGCCGGTCATCTGCCCGATCCGGTCGCCCGTCGTGTGCCTGGCCCGTTGCGCAGCCTGCTGATGGCCGTTGCGGTGCCGGAAACCCCGGCCATCCTGGCCCCCGGTGGCCTGCCGATTGCCTGTCCTGGCCCCGATGGGGCCTTGCCGCAGGGATGGACGGCATCAACGCGCGCCGCAGCCGTTGCCCTGCTGAACGACGAGGGCCGGTTGCGCCGCACGTCATCCTGAGTGGTGGCGGTATTGCGGTGTGTATGGCCCGACCACCTGCCGCTGCCCCCCCCTCTGGCCGGATCGGTTTCCGGCCTTCACGGTCTTGCGCGGGTGATGGCCATCGTCATCCAAAGCTGAAATCCGCCGCCGTCCAGGTCCGTCCGCCCCGCCCCGCCATGCCGGGTATCGGCCCCGGCGCCCCCTTGCGGGGCGATCCCGCCGAACAGCCGGTCGGCACCGTTTCCCGGTTCGCCTCTTGCCGCACCAATCCGGAGCGTGTCGTATCCGGATTGCCCTCTTTGGTCGCAGGGTTCAAAGACTGCACCTGCAGGGTGCCCACTTGCGCCGATCTTGCCGGACTTTCGGCGATGTTGCTTAATAATGCCGTCCATGACCCCATACTGTTGCCCATGCCCATGCCCGAGACACCCGCTCCTCCGTCTCCCTTGCGTCCTGCCCGCGTGCATGAAGCCTGTGGGCCGGGTGTGACCGCTTTTGCCGCTGTCGTCTGTGCGCAGGGCAAGGGGCCTGTGCTGTGGGTGCGCGAGGGCTGGCAGGCCGGAACGCCTGATCCTGTCGGCCTCTCGGCGATCTGCGATCCCGCGCGTATTCTGATCGCGCGGACGAAGAGTCAGGCCGACACGCTTGCTGTTGCCGAAGAGGCGCTGCGGGACGGTGCGGTGACCATGGTGGTGATAGAGATCACCCGCCCGCTTGACCTGCGCGAGGGGCGGCGGCTGCAACTGGCGGCAAAGGCCGGGCAAACGACGGGCTTGTGCCTGATCCCGGAGGGCGCAGGCAGCAATGCCAGCGAGACGCGCTGGCATTGCACCCCCGTCCTTGATCCGCAGGAACGGTCGGACTCGACTCTGATGCGATGGGAGATTATTAAGAACAAATCAGGAACTTTTGGGGTTTGGCATGTGCGGTGGGACGCGGCGGCGCATCGTCTCGATGTGGTTTCCCCGGTTGTCCAGCGACCGGGCCCTGCGTCTGCGTCCGATTGAAGGGGCATTTGCCGTTACCCTCCGGCTCGGCAATGCCGAGAAAATCTGGTGTCTGAATAGGCTGGCCGAGGCCAGGGGGCTGCATCGCGGGATGTCGCTGTCGGACGCGCGGGCCTTTTGTCCTGTACTGCAAAGCACCCCGGCCGATCCCGCGCATGATGCCCGCCTGCTTGAGGCATTGCGCCGATGGGCGACCCGATACTGCCCTTGGGTGGGGATCGAGGGGCGGGACGGGTTGACCCTCGACATCACCGGCGCGGCCCATCTTTGGGGCGATGAGCCTGCCATGATCGACGACATGCAGGGGCGGCTGGACCGGGCGGGGTTCGAGGTGCGGACCGGGCTGGCCGACACACGCGGTGCTGCCTGGGCGCTGGCCCGTCATGGCGGGGGAATCGCGGCGCCGGGTGAAGGTCTTGCCGCGCTGAAGTCGCTGCCTGTCGCAGCTCTGCGGCTTGACGAGGGCACGGACATCGCCTTGCAGCGGCTTGGCCTGCGGACCATCGGGGCCGTGGCCGCCGCGCCCCGCGCGCCGCTTGCGCGGCGTTTCGGGCCGGGGTTGCTGACACGGCTGGACCAGGCAACCGGGGCCCAGCCCGAAGCGATCACCCCGCTGGCCGATCCACCTCGTTATGCGGCCCGCCTGACCTTGCCCGACCCGATCGGTCTGGTCGCGGATGTCATGGCCGGAACGGCGCGGTTGCTTGATGCGCTTTGCAACAGGCTCAAGGCGCAGGAAGCCGGGGCGCGGGCGCTGCGCCTGACCCTGCGCCGGGTTGATCAGCACAGCCAGGCGGTAGACCTGCGGCTGGCGACGGCGATGCGCGACCCTGCGCGCATCCTGCCGCTTTTCGCGCGGGCGGTGGAAACGGTCGATGCAGGTTTTGGCATCGACCAGTTGCGGCTGGAGGCCACGCTGGTCGAACCCCTGCCCATCCAGCAGACCGGCCCGGCCTCGGACGCCCCGGACCGGCTGGACAATCTGATCACCCGTATCGGCACCCGTATCGGGTTGGACAACATTCTGCGCTTTCTGCCTGCGGACAGTCATATCCCTGAACGCAGCTTCGTCATGGTTCCCGCTGCGGGGACGACGGCCAGCGGTGCCTGGAATGCCCCCCGTTCGCGCCCCCTGCGGCTGTTTCCGCCGGAACCCATCGCCGTCCATGGCGCGGCCCCGCCAGCGCGGTTCCGCTGGCGACGGATGCGCCTGACAACTGCCCGCGCCACCGGGCCGGAACGGATCGCCCCGGAATGGTGGGTGGATGACGACAGTTGGCGTTCTGGGCTGCGCGATTACTGGCGTGTGGAAACCCATCAGGGGTGGCGGCTCTGGCTGTTTCACACACCGCAAGACCCAGGCTGGTTCGTGCAGGGAGAATTCGCATGAACGACCCCGCCTTTCCTGTGGCAGAAGACGGCTTTGCGCGGTCGCGGTATGCCGAACTTTGCGTGACCACGAATTTCACCTTTCTGACCGGCGCCTCGCATCCCGAGGAGCTGGTTCTGCATGCCGCCGATCTGGGGCTGGAGGCGATTGCGATCACCGACCGCAACACCCTGGCCGGGGTTGTCCGGGCATGGACCGCCCTCAAGACGCTTCGGAAAAAGACGCAAGACAGCCTGCGCATCCGCTCGACCACGCGCGTTGACACCAGTTCCCGGCAGGAAATCGGGCAGCCGCGGGATCTGGCCCGTCCGGCCGTGCCGAAGCTGCCCAAGCTGATCGTGGGCGCGCGGCTGGTGCTGCGCGATTGCCCGGTCGAATGGCTGGCCCTTCCGACGGACCGCCCGGCCTGGCACCGGCTTTCGCGTCTTCTGACATTGGGCAAGGGCCGGGCCGGCAAGGCGGAATGCCACCTGACATTGGCCGACCTGGCCGCCCCCGATGCTCAAGGCGGGTGCCGGGGCATGATCCTGATCGCACTGCCACCCGGAAACCTGACACCGGCCGACCTTGACCAGACGCTCGATCCGGTCCGAAACATGGCACGCCGCTATCCCGGCCATGTCTTTCTGGGCGCCGCGCCACGCTATGACGGGTCGGATCAGGCGTGGTTCGATGCCTGCGCGGGTCTTGCGCTGCGGGCATCGAGCCCCATGGTGGCCGTGGGCGACGTGCTGATGCACCGTGCCGCCCGCCGGCCGCTGGCCGATGTGCTGACCTGTATGCGCGAGCATATCACCATCGACCAGATCGGCAGCCGCGCCTTGCTGAATGCCGAACGCCGGTTGAAGGGGGCCACGGATATGGAGCGGCTGTATCATCGCCACCCGGCTGCGATCCGCCGCACATTGGAGATTGCGGCCCGCTGCAGCTTTGATCTGTCCGAACTCAGCTACGAATATCCCAACGAGATCGCGGATGGCGAAATGCCGCAGGACCGGCTGGAGCGGCTGGCGCGCGAAGGGCTGGTGCGGCGCTGTCCGGCAGGCATTCCCGACCGCTATCAAGCCCTGCTGGCGAAAGAGTTGGGCGTGGTGGCCGAGCTTGGTTATGCCGCCTATTTCCTGACAGTCCATGACATTGTGTCCGAGGCCCGCAAACGCGGCATCCTGTGCCAGGGGCGCGGTTCGGCGGCCAATTCCATCATCTGCTGGGCGCTTGGCATCACCGATGTCTCGCCCGACATGATCGGCATGGTGTTCGAGAGGTTCCTGTCGCGTCACCGGGGCGAGCCGCCCGACATCGACGTGGATTTCGAGCATGAGCGGCGCGAAGAGGTGATCCAGTGGATCTATGAAAAATACACCCGCCAACGTGCCGGGCTCTGCGCCACGGTCATCCATTTCCGCTCCCGCGCCGCGATCCGCGAGGTGGGCAAGGTCATGGGGCTGAGCGCGGATGTGACTGCAAGTCTCTCGGGGCAGATATGGGGCCTGTCGGATGGCGGTGCGGATCCGGCGCGGATCCGCGATCTTGGTCTTGACCCCGAGGACCGCAGGCTTGCCCAGACCATCGCGCTGATCCGCGATGTCATCGGATTTCCGCGCCATCTGTCCCAGCATGTCGGTGGCTTCGTCATCACCAAGGGCAGGCTGGACGAGTTGTGTCCGATCGAGAACGCCGCGATGAAAGATCGCACCTGCATCGAATGGGACAAGGACGATATCGACGCATTGAACATCCTCAAGGTTGATGTGCTGAGCCTTGGGATGCTGACCTGCATCCGCAAGGCTTTCGACCTGCTGGAAACGCACGAGAACATCCGCCACACGCTGGCCTCTGTCCCGCAGGGGGACCAGGCGACCTATGACATGCTCTGCCGTGCCGATGCGGTCGGTGTGTTCCAGGTCGAAAGCCGGGCGCAGATGAATTTCCTGCCCCGGATGAAGCCGCGCGAATTCTACGATCTGGTGATCGAGGTTGCCATCGTTCGCCCCGGTCCCATTCAGGGCGGCATGGTCAAGCCCTA
Source organism: Gemmobacter megaterium (assembly GCF_900156815.1). Classification (GTDB taxonomy): domain Bacteria; phylum Pseudomonadota; class Alphaproteobacteria; order Rhodobacterales; family Rhodobacteraceae; genus Wagnerdoeblera; species Wagnerdoeblera megaterium. Next base: position 449,702 of record NZ_FTOT01000002.1, on the reverse strand, counting down.
TATCAAGCGGCGGCAGGGGTTGGAAAACCCAGAGCCCTTCGGCCCCGCATTGGAGGAGGTGACGCGCAGGACGCTTGGGGTGCCGCTGTTCCAGGAGCAGGCGTTGCAAATCGCCATGGTCGGAGCGGGCTATACCGCCGAAGAGGCAGACCAGTTGCGCCGTTCGCTGGCCTCGTTCCGGCGCATGGGAACTATCGGCCAGCACAAGCAGAAATTCATCAACGGCATGTTGTCCAACGGTTACAGCCGCGATGTTGCCGAAAGATGCTTCAGCCAGATCGAGGGCTTTGCCGACTACGGTTTTCCCGAAAGCCATGCTGCGGCCTTTGCCATGCTGACCTATGTATCGTCCTGGCTGAAATGCCGTCACCCGGCGATCTTTGCCTGTGCGTTGCTGAACTCCCAGCCGATGGGGTTCTATGCGCCTGCCCAGATCGTGCGCGATGCGCGTGAACATGGGGTCGAGATCCGTCCCGTCTGCGTGAACCACAGCACTTGGGACAACCGGCTGGAACGGCGCCCGGATGGGGCGCTTGCCCTGCGGCTGGGGTTCCGCCAGATCAAGGGTTTCCGCGAGGCGGATGCCGAACTGATCGCCGCCGGGCGCGGCAACGGATATCCGGATCCCGAAAGCCTCTGGCTGCGGGCGGGCGTCATGCCCCCGGTTCTGGAGCGTCTGGCCGAGGCCGACGCCTTTACCGGCATGGGCCTGACCCGGCGCGATGCGCTGTGGGCGGTGCGCTCGATTCGCGCGCGGGCGCCGTTGCCATTGTTCTCGAATCCGCTGGACGGCGAAGGGGTGAGCGAACCTGCCGTCACGCTGCCCGCCATGCACCTGGGCGAGGAGGTGGTCGAGGATTACATCGCCATGCGCCTCACCTTGCGTGCGCATCCGATGGAACTGCTGCGCCCCTCGATCCCCGGTCTTCTCCCCCATGCCGAACTATGCCGGATCCCGCCAGGGCGCGTTTCGGTTTGCGGATTGGTCATCACCCGCCAACGCCCCGGAACCGCCTCGGGCGTGATATTCCTGACGCTGGAGGATGAAACGGGCGTGTCGAATATCGTCGTCTGGCCCAAGACCTACACGCGGTTCCGCCGGATCGTGATGGGGGGGCGGTTGCTGCGCGTGACAGGTCGGGTGGAGCGCGAAGGCATCGTCACCCATCTGATCGCGGAGAGGATCGAGGATCTCTCGCACCGCCTCGCCGATCTTGGCCATCCGCTGGACGGCGCCGTCGGCATCACCCAGCCACAAGCCGACGATGCGCCCCGTCCTGCGCGGTATGCCCCGCGCGCGCATCACCCCCGAGAGCAGGCGAAGCGGTTGTTTCCCAGCCGGGATTTCCATTGAGTGCCGATGGTGTGAAAGGCCCGCCGCAGGCGGCGCGCAACGGCACGTCCGGGGCCATGCCGAAACGCCGCACATAGGTCCGCCCCTATCTGACCTGCCCGCCGGACGCGCGGTGCGCCCTGCCTGCCGCGATGCGTTCCGCCGTCCGGGCCCGCTGGCGACACTCATCCCGCAGGTCGAGACAGGTTTCGAGGCAAACGCTGTCGGATGCCGCGATGCGCAGCGGTGCCGGGTTGCTGCCCCGTTGTCCGGTCTGTCAGCCGGTCGCCGGTCTTGCCTCTCCGGGCAGGCGGACTTCCATCCAGTGCGGCAGATGGCTTTCGCCGGTGCGCATCTGGCGGACGTAGCGCTGCAATATCTCCATATAGCGGTTGGTCAGCGGCGAGGCGATACGGTCGCGCGGCCGGAAGGCCGAGAAGGTGAACTCGATCGGTGGATCGAACGGGATTGCCACGATGTCGGGCCAGAAATTCTGGCGCACCCCCAGTGGTTCGACGATTGCGACGCCTACCCCGCGCGAGACCAGGGCGTTCGCCTCGGCCGAGGCGAAGACCTCGATCCGCATCTTGCGGGCGACGCGGTACTGTTCGAAGACGCCATCGGTGATGTGCCGCATCCGGGTGTTGCGGGTAAAGGAGATGAACTCCTCCCCCTCCAGATCCTTCGGGCCGAGCCGTTGCCGCGCCGCCAGCGGGTGGTCCTTGTGCACGACACAGACCGAGCTGACGTGAAACAAGGGCTCGATCTTCAACGACGGATGCTGGAACTGCGTGACAGAAAATCCGATATCGGCATTGGCAGCCAGCACATCGGGACCGACGTTGGAGGACATGTCCATCAGGACATCGACTTCCGGGTTTTCCTTGCAGAAATCCGACAAGGCGTCCGCCACGAGTGTCAGGCCAAGGGTGGAGCTGGAGATGATCCGCAACTCTCCGGTGCGGAAGGTGCGCAGGTCGTCGGCGAAGCGTTCCACATCCGACAGGGAGGCAAACAGGCGGCGCACCTCGTTGTACAGCAGCCGCGCTTCGTCGGTCGGGATCAGCCGACGTTTTTCGCGCTGGAACAGCGCCAGCTTCAGGTCGATCTCCAGCCCCGCCAGCATCTTGCTCATTGCGGGCTGGGTCACCAGCATCCGGTCGGCTGCGGCCGTCACGGTGCCGGTTTCCATGAACTGGATGAACGCCTCTAGCTGGCGATGAGTGATACGCATGTGTCCTGCCCCCTCGGCTCACCCTAGCGGTCGTGCTCTGGAAGACAATGGGACTTTCCGGGCCTTCAGCCGTCGGGGCAGGGCGTCACCGCGCTGCCGGGGGCCATCGGTTGGCCCAGGGCATCAGCGCCCCGATCGCGGCGGCGACAGAAAGAAGGCGCGCTTCGCTGTGCCAGGGGCCGACGATCTGCATTCCGATCGGGATGCCGCCAGAGGACATGCCGACAGGAACAGACATCGCGGGATGCCCGCTGGCGTTCTGCGGCACCGTATAGGGATACCACGCCTCGCGCAGCGGGCCGCGGGTGATCCCGTCGACGACGAGGGGCTCGTCCTGCTTCTGGTCGGCTGGCAGCGAGGGGGTGGTGATCGTCGGCGTGATGTATATGTCGGCGCCGTCGAACTGACGTTCGATCTCGTGAAAGATGTCGGTCCGCGCTTTCATCGACTTGGCCAGCGACTCGTAGGTCAGGCCGGGATTGACGGTCAGCGAGGTTTTCGCGGTTCTGTCCAGCCTGTCGCCATGGGTCTGCATGAGGTGGCCGAAACGTGCATACTGATAGCCGCGCATGAAGATCAGCGCGTTGTTGATGTCATATACCGGATCGTTGATCATGCCCACTTCGGTGGCGCCGGCGTCCTTGATCCGCTGCACGGCATTCAGGACCGCCGCCTCGACCTCTGGGTCCAGCCAGTCGTTCACCGTGCGCATGACAACGCGGTAGCGCAGCCCCCTGAGAATGCGGCGCGGATCGTCGGGCAGGCGGACCGGATCTGTGGTGCCGCCGAACGACATCGGATCGCGCCGGTCCGGTCCCTTCATGGTGTTGAAGCCCAGGACGAGGTCCGACACAGTCCGGGCCATCACGCCGATCACGGTGAGCGAGCCGAACACATCCGGCGTTGTCTCGTGCGGGATCGCGCCCCAGGTCGGTTTCAAGCCCGTGACCCCGCAGACAGAGGCAGGGATGCGCCCGGATCCGGCCCCGTCGGAGGAAACGTGGATCGGCCCGAACCCCATCGAAGCCGCAATGCCGGATCCGCCGGACGACCCGCCGCAACTGCGCGACAGGTTCCATGGATTGCGGCTGACACCATTGATCGGGCTGTCGGTCAGAACCTTGTGGCCGAATTCCGGCGTGGCGGATTTGGCAAAGGGGATGGCCCCGGCGCGACGCAGGCGGGCGATGCTTTCGGCATCCGTCGCCGCGATGTCGCCTTCGAAGGCATAGGAGGCCATTTCAATCGGCAGCCCCTTCACCTTGAGAAGATCCTTGACCGTGACCGGGATGCCCTGCAACGCGCCAGGGGTGTCTCCGGCTGCGAGGGCGGCATCGCGCGCCTCTGCCTCGGCCATTGCAAGGTCGGGGTCGACATGGGTGATGCCGTTGGTTTCAGCATCCAGCCGGTCGATGCGGTCGAGAACCGCGCGCATCAGTGTGGCGGCCCTGATCTCTCCGCGTTTCAGGCGGGGAAGAAGCTCTGTCGCGGACATGCGGCACAGGTCATCATCGGTCATGGGTGTGTTTCCTCTCCGTCCAACATACATAGTGGCGCATCCGGGGCCGGGGCGCATCCGCCGGTTCGTGTCAAAGACGCAACAGCGCCTTGGCGTTGCCGCCAAGCCAGCGATCTGCAATCTCGGGGCTGATCGGCAGGGCGCGGATCTCCTCGATGGCGCGCTTCATCGGCAGCATCGGCCAGGCCGTGCCAAAGATCATCCGGTCCTTCAGGATCGTCCGGCCATATTGCATCAATGGCCCATAGCCAGAATGCTCGACCCCCAGAAGTTTGGGGCGCATTGCGACCAGCCCGATCGACAGGTTCGGATGGCGCCAGGCGACGGCCAGAAGTTCCGCGACCCAGGGCCAACCGGGCGGCGAGGCAATCACCCGCAATTCAGGGAAGTCGCACAGCACCTTGTCCAGAAGCATCGGATGCCCGAACTCCGGCGAGGACTTGAGCGAGAAGTTCATGCCGACGTGAATATTCACCGGAATATCCAACTCGACGCATTTGGCATAGATCGGGTACATGCGGCGATCATCGACGGCGAGGCGGTTCTCGAAACACTGGATATTGAGCCCCTTCAGCCCCAGAACGGTCACGGCGTGTTCCAGTTCCCGCAAGGCGGTCATACCCTTGTTCGGATCGACCCCGGCAAACCCAAGGAAGCGGCCGGGGTGATCTGCGACCACCTTGGCGACGGCTTCGTTCGGGATACGTGCGCCAAAGGTGGTTTCCACATCGCGGGCTTTGATCACGGTCAGTCCGATGCCGGCCTCGTCCACGGCGGCGAACCACTGGTCCAAGTCCATCGCCCCGCGGCCTGCGGCCTTTTCGGCAGTCGCATAGACCCGCCGGTAATTGGCCAGATGGGTTCCGTTGGACAGCGACAGTTCAGGAATGGGCGGTGTTGCACCGTAGTCGATGATCATCGAAATGCTCCTACCGCCAGATCCGTTCGACCCTGTCGAAGGCGCCCTGGCGCTGGTCGTTCCGGCTCCTGATGAGTTCGGTTTTTGACACCTTGAAGGACGTGGTGCGCGGCATCGTTTCGATGAATTCAAAGTATCGGGGCACCTTGAACGAGGCGAGCCGCCTTTCGGCATATTCCACGATCTCGTCGATCAGGGCCACGTCGGCCTTCTGGCCGTTCTGAAGGGTCACAAACGCCTTGACCTCTTCGCCGCGCATGTCGTCCGCGACCCCGATCAGCGCGACTTCCTCGATCTTGTCCATGTCGCGCAGCACGCCTTCGACCTCGCGGCAGGCGATATTCTCGCCAGAGCGCCGGATCATGTCCTTCTTGCGGCCAACGATATAGTGGAAGCCGGCCGCGTCCTTTCGGAACAGGTCGCCAGAGTGGAACCAGCCGTCCTGCAACACTTCGGCGGTCGCCTCGGGATTGTTGCAGTAGCCCTGAAGGATACCGGGGCCCCGGATCAGCAACTCGCCAACCTCGCCCGGTGCGACCTCTTGCCCGTTGTCGTCGATCACCTTCGTTTCGCGGAAGGGCGAGGCGATCCCGCAACTGCCAGAGCCGATCATGTCTTCGGCTTCCAGCGGGACATACATGCCGGATCCGATCTCGGTCATGCCGAAGGCCTCGCGGGCCTTGAAGCCATAGCGCGCCTCTATCTCCCTATGGGCCGAGGCGCGGACGCCATAGATGTTGGCGCGTTTCACGACATTTTCCGCGTCATGCGGTGCCGGGGGCTGTTTGCTGGCTGCCTCGGGAAAGAGGCAGAATTCGATGGCATGATCCGCCAGCCATCTGGAGAATTTCGAGGCGCTCTGCTTGCGGCCGACAACCAGCGTGCCGCGCTGGTACATCGCCATCAGCAGGAGCCATTGCGGGTCCATATAGGTGAAGGGCGTCGTCGCCAGGATGCGGCGCAGGCGCAGGCCGTCGCGCCAGGCGTTCACCATACCGGCCGTCAGCCAGTAGCGGTGCGAAAGCAGGCAGCCCTTGGGCAGGCCCGTCGTGCCCGACGTATACTGGATGTTGACGATCGTGTCGCGGTCCAGCGCAGGGGCGGGGCACTCCTCTGCCGCGGCGGCGTCGAACCTTTTGCACCAGTCGGCTGTGCCGACGATCAGGACACCGATGCCCGGATCCCCGTCGTCGAATATCCCGGCCAGTTCCTCGTGAATCAGCAGAAGGCGCGCGCCGGAATTTTCCACCGCATAGGCGAGTTCCCTGGCGGAGGAGCGTGTGTTGACCGGCACCATGATTGCCCCGATCCGGGCCAGACTCAGCCAGGTCAGCGGCATTTCCGGCACATTGGGCAGCATGACGGCCACCCGATCCCCGCGCCGGATCCCTTCGCCAGCCAGCAGCGCGCCGATCTTCATGCTGTCGCGGCGCACCTCCCGGTAGGTCGCGGTTGCGCCTTCGTCAAAGAACTCCCACAGCCGCGCATCCGGGCAATCCGCCGCCGCCTCGTCAAGCAGGGCCGAAATCGACAGTGGCATCGGGGCCTTTTCAATCGTCTCTCGCCGTTCTGCAGGAGTTTGGTCGGGAGTGGTCAGGGGAACGGGCGTCATTGGGAAAGTTGTCCTGGATTTCTTGTTGAAGGTGCGGCGTCCTACCGTCCGGTCAGACCCAATTAGCCAGCGCGCCGGGATGCCTGCAAATTTCGAATGCAGCCCATATTATAACTAAAGGTTATTTTTGAGATTCTGCCCAGGCATCTGTTTTTGAATAAGATTGGCGGCGGAGATCCGAATTTCAGCTTCATAATATTTGGGAATGATATCCTGTGGACTTGATATTTGACTTGGGCCCCATGCGTGGCGTTTCAAATGAGGCATGTTCGATATCCGATCCACCGACACCCATCATGTAACCCGGAGCATCTGCGTGCCCCAGACAGCCACCATGCCCCAGCCGATCCTGCAGATTGATACTGTCACCAAGGTCTTCGACGGCGCCACCGCCGTGGACCGGGTGACCCTTGACGTGGCCGAAGGCGAATTCGTGACGCTGCTTGGCCCGTCAGGCTGCGGAAAATCGACGTTGCTGCGCATGATGGCCGGTTTCGAAACCCCGACCTCTGGCCGAATCCTGATGCGTGGCAGGGATATGTCGAAAGATGCGGCTTACGAGCGCGAGATCGGCCTGGTGTTCCAGAACCTCGCGTTGTTTCCGCACATGAACGTCTATGACAACGTTGCGTTCGGCTTGCGCGCCCGCAAGCGGACCGAAGGGCTGGACCGCAAGGTGCGTGACATCTTGGCGCTTGTCGGGCTGGATGGTTTCGAAAAGCGCCGCACCGGCCAGATTTCCGGCGGCCAGCGTCAGCGCGTGGCGCTGGCGCGCTCGCTGGTCACGTCGCCTGACGTGCTGCTGCTGGACGAACCGCTGTCTGCGCTGGACCTCAAGCTGCGGCGCCAGCTTCAGGTCGAACTCAAGCGAATCCAGAAAGAGACGGGCATCACCTTCATCTTCGTCACCCACGATCAGGAGGAGGCATTGTCGATGTCCGACCGCATCGCCGTGATGAACGCGGGCCGGGTGGAACAGTTCAGCACCGCTGTAGAGACGTATCATCACCCGCGCACCCGTTTCGTCGCTCAGTTTGTCGGCGAGACCAACCTGTTCGAGGCCCGCGCCATCAGGCGCGACGGCGACAGCGTGTCGCTATCCGTTGCGGGGGTAGACCTGCCGATGACTGTCGCTGTAACGCCGGGGGCTGGCGTGCGTGCAGGTGATGCGGTCTGGGTCGCTGTCCGGCCGGAATACATCACCATCGGCCGGGCCGCCGGACCCGCGCTCAGGGCCAGAGTCGCGTCGCACAGCTTTTCCGGCGCAACCGTGACCTACGCACTGGACAGTGCTGCCGGGCATTTGCTGGCACAAGTGCCGTTCCGGCCGGGGCAGGGGCATCCCTTCCCGCACGGCGAAGAGGTGCGGGTCGGCTGGGCCGAAGAAAACGTAACCGTGATCCCGGACTAGCCGGGGCAACCCATCCCGACCTGGAGGACCAACAATGACACTTACCAGACGTCAGACCCTTGCCAGCGCCCTTGGCGCCACGGCGGCGCTGTCCATGCCGGCCAGGCTGTTTGCCCAGTCCGGCCCCATCCTGCACGCTTCCTGGGGCGGGGGTGTCGGCGATACCTGGACCGTGGCCTTCGCCGGCCCCTACACCGCCGATACCGGAACTGCCGTGCGCATCGTCGAGCTTCCCAACCCCGAGGCGCAGTTCCGCGCCCATGCCGGAGATCCGCAATATCACACCGGGATCGGCACCTTTGTGCAGGGTGTCAACATGATGCGGGATGACATGCTCGAGACCTTCAGCCTCGATGAAATCCCGAACATGAGGAACATCGACGAGAAATACTGGCTCAAGACCGAGGATGGCCGCATCGCGGGCGTCACCCCGTATTTCGCCTATTACGGTATCGCGGTGAACACGAACGAGGCGTCGGTCGAGGACTTCCAGTCCTGGAAATCCGTTGCCGACCCGAAGTGGAAGGGGCGTCTTGGCATGACCCGGCCGATCTACCTCTCGACATATGATCTGACGATTCTGGCCAAGGCGGCGGGCGATGACGAATATGACACCGCAGGCGGCATGGAACTGCTCAAGGGCATGGCAAGAAACGTGCTCAACGTTTCCAACTCGCTTGCGCAACAGAACACCATGCTGGAGCGTGGCGAAGTGGCGGCGATGCCGTTCTATTCCGTCCGGGTCTGGTCACTGAACGAGGCAGGCGTTGACTACGTCAAGATCCTCATCCCCGAGGAGGGCGCGCTGCTGCTGCCCTATGTGATCTTTGCACCGAAAGGCGTCAAGGATCGCGGGATGGTTGCGGACTGGCTGAACCACATAGCCTCGGCCGCGCCACAGGAACGCGGCGCGGCACTTTCCGGTTATATTCCGGCGAACAGGGATGCCGTCGCGACGAGTGAGATCAAGGCCAAGCTGGGCGGGGAGTATGACGACCTGCGCGCCCGACTTTACCAGCCGGACTGGGGTTACATCGCAGAGAACCAGAAGGATATCGTCGCCGCCATCGACCAGATGCTCGCCACACTCTGAGGCTCCCTGCGGTTCGGGGTGATCCCGGCCGACGTACCTGCCCGCCGGTGCCGGTTCGCACCGGCGGGACTTTTCCCGAAACCGGAGTTTGCCACCGTGTCGAGACCCCTCCGCATTGCAGTGCTGCTGCTTCCATCGGCGATCCTGATGGGTGTCTTCCTCTTTGGGCTTGTCCGCCTGATCGGGTCGTCTCTGCTGATCGAAGGGCGGCTCGACTTCGCCTATTATGATGCGATCCTCAGCCGTGCCGACTATGTTGCCATGCTGGGTCGCACTCTGCGCACTGCCGCGATGACCACCTTTGTCTGCCTCGTTCTGGGGTTTCCGACGGCGTATTTCGTCGCGCGCTATCGCGGCAACCGCAATTTCCTGCTGCTGCTAATCATCTTTCCCTGGCTCGTGTCCATTGTGGTGCGCAGCTATGGGTGGGTCGTGATCCTTGGCCCGCGCGGCCTGATCAATAGCCTGCTGACATGGTCCGGTCTGGCGGCGCGGCCGCTCAAGCTGATGTACAACGATTTCGGAGTGATCCTTGGGCTGGCGCATGTCCTGCTGCCCTTCATGATCATCGCCATCCTGTCGGTGATGATGCAGATCCCGCGCAACCTTGAAGAGGCGTCGATGAGCCTTGGCGGGCGGCCCGGATACAGCTTTCGCACGGTGCTGTTGCCGCTGTCATTGCCTGGTGTGCTGACGGGGATCACGCTGGTCTACCTGATGGCTACAGGCGCGATTGTTACGCCATTGTTGCTGGGTGGTCTGGGCAATACGATGCTGGGGACCGAGATTTTTCAGGAAGTCATGCACTTCTTCGATTATCCCAAGGCGGCCGCGCTGGCGACGGTCCTGCTTGTCACCGCGCTTGCCGTCGTCCTGCCGATCCAGATCCTTGAACGCTGGCTGGCCCGGCGCCTGTCCGACGGAGGTGCCGCATGATCACCCGCTACATCGCCATCGCAGTGCTTCTGTTCCTGCCGCTGCCGATCGTTATCGTCGTCCTGTCATCCTTTACCGCTGCCGGATATCTTTCGTTCCCGATCAAGGGGCTGTCGCTGCGCTGGTACGCCGAATTTCTCGGTTCGGCAGACTGGCTCAGGGTGCTGGGGGTTTCGGCACTGCTGGCGCTGATCGGTGCGTGTGTCAGCACTGCGGCGTCCTTTGCCGCAGCCTGGGCCGTCGTGCGGCACAACATGCGCTTTGGCACGACCTACGAGACACTCCTGCTGACCCCGCTGATCTTTCCCCATGCGGCCATTGGCGTGATCATGATCATGACGCTGTCGGGGCTGGGATGGCTTGGCACATTTTCTGGCTTGGTCCTCGTGCATTGCATCCTGACGATCCCCTATGCCTACCGGCCCATCGTCGCTGCACTGCGCAAGGCCGACCCGGCGCTGGAGGAAGCCGCGCAAAGCCTTGGAGCGCGCCCATGGCGGACCTTCTGGCTGGTGTCGCTTCCTGCGGTGCGGCCCGGCCTTGTGACATCGCTTCTGTTCAGCTTCATCATCTCGTTCGATGAGGTGACAGTGACGTTGTTCCTTGTCGGCCCCTTTGTCATGACGTTGCCGGTGCAGGTGTTTTCCGAAGTTCTGGAAAGCGCGAGCCCGATCATTGCGGCGGTCTCTGCGGCGCTGGTGCTGTTCACCTCGCTGATGGTCTTCATCCTGGACAGGGTCATAGGCATCCAGTTCTTTGTGGAGCGGGACTGATGGGCCTGATCCTGACCCCCTATTGGTGGGAGGATGCCCCGCCACGCAGGCTGGGCCACGCCCCCCCCGCCCGGACCGATGTGGTGATCGTCGGCGGAGGATTCACCGGCCTGAACGCGGCCATTGCGCTGCGTGGGGCAGGGGTGGAGGCTGTGGTTCTGGAGGCCGAGGACATGGGCCATGGTGCCAGCGGCCGCAACGCGGGGCATGTGTCAAGCGGGGTGAACCTTGGCAAGACGGCCTCTGCGTCGAATGTCCGCTCGCCGTTGGAGCAGCGGCTGCCCGAGGGTGTTTTCGACACGCTGAAGGCCGAGGCCGCCGCGTCGTTCGATTTTGTCGAGGCGCGGGTCGCGGCGCTTGCACGGGATGCGCAGTATCGTCGGTCTGGCCGCGTGGTCTGCGCAACCCTTCCCGGTCATTTCGAGGCGATGAAGCTCAAGTCCGCCAAGATGCAGCGAGATGGCGTGACCCTGTATGAACGGGATCGGCAGCGGCAGGTGATCGGCTCTGACCAGTATCACGGGGCGATGACCATCGACCGTGCGGGGCAGTTGCATCCCGGCAAATATGTGCAGGGCCTGATCGACATGGCGGCGGCCCGTGGCGCGGTGCTGTGCGACAACATCCGCGTGACCGGAATCGAGCGTGCCGGGGGCGCGTGGCAGGTTCGCGCGGGCACGATCTCTGTTCGCTGCGACAAGGTGCTGATTGCGACCAATGGCTATTCCGACGGGCTGAACCCTTGGGTGCGGCGGCGCGTCATTCCGGCCGCAAGCTACATCGTGGTGACGGACGAGCTGCCCGACGGGCTGATCGACCGGCTGTTGCCTGCGGGTCGCACGGCGGTCGACAGCCGCCGGTTGCTCAGCTATTTCCGGCCGACACCGGACCGCAAGCGCATCCTTTTCGGCGGTCGCGCCAGCCTGCGCGTCCGCGACGCGGCCGGATTGGCGGGCGAACTGGCCCGCAGGCTGCACGCCGTCTTTCCCGAAACCAAGGGTGTTCCCATCCGCTACGCCTGGTCCGGCCAGATCGCGTTTACCTTTGACCTGTTGCCGCACCTGGGCGAACACGAGGGTATCGCCTATGCGCTGGGCTGCAACGGCTCGGGCGTGGCGATGCAAAGCTATCTCGGGCACATGGCTGGACAGGCGATGGCAGGCAGAGAACGCTCGGCCTTCTGGAACCTCGATTTTCCGACCATGCCGCTTTATCGCGAGACGGCTTGGTTCCTGCCCGCGATGACGGGTTGGTACAAGTTTCGGGACCAGATCGAGCGGATCACCGGGTGAACTGATCCCCTGCGGGCTGGGGCATGCAACATCGCGGGCCGCGCGCAAGGGATCTGTGGCGGGTCCATCTTATGCCGCAGAAGATGGCAGAGGGGTTCGGGAGGGCGGGGTGCGTCGTGCCGGATCCCCTTGCCGTATCCGGCCTAAGCTGTCGGGGGTTTCACCCGCACCCCATATAGTTCCAGCCTGTGGCCCTTGAGCTTGTAGCCCAGTCGCGCGGCGATACGCTCTTGCAAGGCCTCGATCTCGGGATCGACGAATTCGATGACCTCTCCGGTGGTCAGGTCGATCAGGTGGTCGTGATGGTCGCGGGCGCTGTCTTCATAGCGGGCGCGGCCATCGCCGAATTCCAGCTTGTCAAGGATACCGGCCTCTTCGAATAGTTTCACCGTGCGATAGACCGTGGCGATGGAGATGCGCGGGTCGATGGCGGCGGCGCGGGCGTGCAGGGCCTCGACATCCGGGTGGTCTTCGGCCGCGCCGATCACGCGGGCGATCACCCGGCGCTGGTCTGTCATGCGCAAGCCCTTGTCCTCGCAGCGGGCGATCAGTCTTTCGGTCATCGGCGCCCCCTTTGGTTCCGGCCATTCCAGCCCATTACCGCACAGGCGCGCGCGGGAAAACCCGTTTGCGCGATGCGGACCGAACTTGTGCGGCTGTCGCCTTGACCTTTCCGGCGCTCGCGGTCAGCGTGACGGAAATCCCTGCAGGAGCCGTCATGCCCACCCTTTCCCCGCGCGAAATCCTGGACCGTCTGGTCGCCTTTCCTTCGGTCAGCCGCGATACGAACCTGCCGCTGGTGGATTGGGTGCAGGAGTATCTGGGCAGCCATGGCATTGCGTCCACGCGGGTGCCAAGCCCCTGTGGAACCAAGGCGCATCTTTATGCGCATGTCGGGCCTGCGATTGACGGGGGGATCCTGCTGTCGGGCCATAGCGACGTGGTGCCGGTGGACGGGCAGGCCTGGGAGACCGATCCCTGGACCGTGACCGAAAGGGACGGCCGGTTGTATGGCCGTGGCACCTGCGACATGAAGGGGTTTGACGCGCTGGCCATCGCCGCGCTGGTCGAGGGCGCGCGCCGGCCGTTGACGCGCCCGTTGCAACTGGCGCTGTCCTATGACGAAGAGGTCGGTTGCATGGCGGTGGCCGATCTGGTGCGCGCCATGGTGGATGCGCTGCCCAAGGCAGCAGCAGTGATCGTGGGCGAACCCTCGATGATGAAGGTGGTGACGGGCCACAAGGGGGGGATCGCGCTGCATTGTCACGTGCGGGGCTTCGAAGTGCATTCCTCGCTGCAACCCTATGGCGTCAGCGCGATCATGGAGGGCGCGCGGCTGATCCAGTGGGCGAATGATCGGAATGCCGAAAATGCCGCGCGCCCGCCCAATCCGCTGGCCGTGGGGTTCGATCCGCATTTCACCACGGCGCATGTCGGCCTGATCGAGGGGGGGACGGCGCATAACATCACGGCAAAGGACTGCCGGTTCGTGCTGGGGTTCCGGGTCGTGCCGGGCGAGGATCCGGCCGCATGGGAGGCGGCGGCGCGGGCCGAGGCGGCACGTATTGCCGCCCTGATGCAGGCCGTCCGCCCCGAGGCCGGTATCGACGTTACGGTTGCCTTTGCCGCGCCTGCCCTGTCGCCCGAGACGGATGGGGTGGCGGAGGCATTGGCGCGGCGTCTGACAGGTGACAATGCCAGCCATGTGGTCAGCTATGGCACCGAAGGCGGGCAGTTCCAGGCACTGGGCGGCTACTCCACCGTGGTGTGCGGTCCAGGCGACATCGCCCAGGCGCATCAGCCGAACGAATATCTGGAACTTGCGCAGTTCCAGGACGGCTGGCGCTTCATGCAGGGCATATTGGACGAACTGTCGCGATGACCGGCTTTCCGATCACCCCGGCAAGTCCGGTCGTCTTTGCCGATGCGTTGCCCGCGTCGTGCGATCTGGTGATCGTGGGGGCTGGCATTATCGGCATCTGTGCGGCGATCTTTGCCGCCGACCGCGGGCTCAAGGTGGTGGTCTGCGAAAAGGGCAGGGTGGCGGGCGAACAGTCCAGCCGCAACTGGGGCTGGATCCGTCAGCAAGGCCGCGATCTGGGCGAGTTGCCCATCGTGATGGAGGCCATCGGACATTGGCGGGCCTTCGAGGCGGAACTTGGCGACGATACGCTCGGGTTGCGCTGGACCGGCATCCTCAAGGCATCGCGCACCGAGACGCATCTGGCGCGCAGCGCGGAATGGCTGCGGCTGGCCAAGCCCTTTGGGGTCGATACACGGATGGTGTCGCGCGCCGAAATGCGCGACATGGTACCGGGTGCGGCGGTCGATTATGCGGGCGGGGTCTTTACGCCATCGGACGGGCGGGCCGAGCCTTGGGTCGCGGTGTCGGCGCTGGCGCGACTGGCGCAGGCGCGGGGTGTTGCCATCCGCGAGGCTTGCGCGGTGCGTGGGCTGGAGGTGTCGGGCGGGCAGATTTCCGGGGTGGATACCGAACGTGGCCGGATCGGAACCCCGCAGGTGATCGTTGCGGCGGGCGCATGGTCGCGGTTGTTTCTTGCGCCGTATGGCGTGCACATTCCGCAGTTGTCGGTGCTGTCATCGGTGGCATCGACCGATCCGGTGCCGGGTCTGTTCGCGGGCGGGTTCTCGGATGGCGACTATGCGTTTCGGACGCGGGCGGACGGGGGACTGACGCTGGCGCCGGGATCGGAGCATGACGTCTTCATCGGTCCCGACGCCTTTGCCAGCTTGTTCCGGTATATGTCGACGCTGCGGCAGGACTTCCGGTCCACCCATTTCCGCCCCTGGGCGCCGCGCGGCTTTCCCGATGGCTGGACGACCCCGCGCCGCTGGACGGGGGAAAGCCCGTTCGAGGCGCTGCGCATCCTGTCGCCCCGCCCCAACATGGCGACGCTGAACCGGGCGCGCGTGGCCCTGGAACGGGCCTTTCCACAGGCCGGGCCGCTGCGCTTTCGCACTGTCTGGGCCGGCATGATCGACACGCTGCCCGATGTTGTCCCCGTGATCGACCGGGTCGCGGCGCTGCCGGGGTTGATCCTTGCGACCGGAATGGCCGGTCATGGCTTTGGCATAGGGCCGGGCGTGGGCCGGGTTCTGGCCGACATGGCGATGGGGCAGCCCGTGGGCCACGATCTGAGCCGCTTTCGCTTCGTCCGGTTCTCGGACGGAAGCCCGGTGGATTTTGGCGCGGCCCTGTAGGGGTTGCCGCATTTCCTCACCCGTTCCTGGTTGCGCCATAGGCACCTATGCACCGACAGGTTGCGGATTGATCGCGCAGGCGCGAACAATCAGGGCCGTTCTTGCGGAAAATCAGGGGGATCAGGGCCGATTCTGGCCTCAATTCCATTGCGGCGGCATTGCGGCACCGCCCGCAGGTTTGCCCAAACTGGCGGAATATCGGTCACAAATCACCTTTCTGGCGCCTGAATCCGGCCCGCTTCCCCGGCGATTGGTAAATGCAACAGAAACCAAGACCGGCTCCCCGGTTCGCCAGGAAGATCACGTCATGCTCCACAATGTCGTACCTCAGGGATTTGCCCCGTTCACCGTCATCGAACCGCGTGCGGCGGTGTCGGTTATCGGGCTTGGATATGTCGGCGCGGTCTCTACCGGCTGCCTGTCGGCGCTGGGGCACCGGGTGGTGGGGGTCGATGTGGATCCCGTGAAGGTCGCCCAGATCAACGCAGGCCACGCCCCCTTGCACGAGGAAGGTCTGCAAGACCTGCTGACCCAGGGCGTGGCCGACGGGCTGGTCAGCGCGACCGACGATATTGTGGCGGCGGTGGCCGATACCGATGTGACCTTCGTTTCCGTTGGTACGCCAACGGCGCCGGATGGCGGCTGCGACATGCGCCACATCATCTCGGCTGCGCGCGGCATCGGCCGGGCTCTGGCCATCAAGGAGGGCTATCACGTCGTGGTCATGCGCTGTTCCATCCCGCCGGGCACGACGCTGGGCGTGATGGTGCCCGAGATCGAGGAGGCATCGGGCAAGGTGGCAGGCCGCGACTTCGGGATCTGTTTCAACCCGGAGTTCCTGCGCGAAGGCGTGGCAATCGCGGATTTCCATGCGCCGCCCAAGACCGTGATCGGTGCCAGCGACGAACGCGCGGCGGCCGTGGTCGCGCGGATCTATGAAAAGGTGGATCCGAACATCATCCTCACCTCGATCGAAGTGGCCGAGATGGTGAAATATGTCGACAACGTATGGCACGCCACGAAAGTGACCTTTGCCAACGAGATCGGCCGTCTGTGCAAGCCGCTGAACGTCGACAGCCACGAGGTGATGAACATCTTCGTTCAGGACACCAAGCTGAACCTGTCACCCTATTATCTCAAGCCCGGCTTTGCCTTTGGCGGCTCCTGCCTGCCCAAGGAGGTTCGCGCCGTGACCCACCTCGCCGAAGAACTGGGGGTGTCGCTGCCGCTGATCGGGGCTTTGACCCAGTCGAACCGTACCCAGGTCGAGACCGCGCTGGAGATGGTGCGCGCCACCGGCGCCCGCAAGGTGGCCGTTCTGGGACTGGCGTTCAAGCCTGGCACCGACGATCTGCGCGAAAGCCCCATTCTGGATGTCATCGCGGCCCTGACGGATGCGGGTGTCGAAGTGGTGGCCCATGATGCTGCCGTCACCGCCGAAACCCGGATCGAGGCGCAGTTGGCCTATGTGGAACATGCCGCGCCGGGGCTGAAGCGGCTGGCGCCGAAACTGGCAGGGATGCTTGCGGCAAGTGCCGAAAGCGCCGTGGCGGGGGCCGATGCGGTGATCGTGACCCACGCCAGCGACCTTTACCGCCAGGTAGTGGCCCCGCTGGTGCAGCCGGTGATCGACGTCGTGCGGCTGTTCAAGGCCCGCGCCGACCAGCCAACCGCGCTGTGCGGTATCGGCTGGTAATTTGACCGAGTTCCGGCGCCTGGCGCCTTGATGCGATTGGATACCCAATGACCACTGCAAAGATCACCACCTTCTGGGGCTCTGCCAAGACCGATGCGATCATCGGCACGGCTGGCGATGACATCATCCACGGCTACGGCGCGGTCCCGCTTACCACGCAGCCGGTGCAACCGACCTTTTCGGATTGGGCGGGCGGCCCGAAAGACAATGACGTCCTGCAAGGCCGGGACGGCAACGATACCATCTATGGCGGCGGCGGCGGCGACAATATCTTCGGCGGCGACGGCAAGGATCACATGCATGGCGGCGATGGCAACGACAAGATCCGCGGCGGCACCGGCAATGACAAGGCCTGGGGCGGCACGGGTGATGACCTGATCCATGGCGACGAAGGGAACGACACGCTGAAGGGGGGCGCCGGGGCCGATACGATCTATGGCGGCGTCGGGCAGGATTTTCTGGAAGGCAATGCCGGCAACGATGTGCTGTACGGCGAGTCGGGCCGCGACTGGCTGGACGGTGGGGCGGGCAATGATCAGCTTTTCGGCGGCAGCGGCAAGGACACGCTTTACGGCGAGTCCGGCGATGACGTGCTGGATGGCGGAAACGGCGATGATGCGCTGTACGGCGGCAGCGGGAATGACAAGCTGATCGGCGGGTCGGGGCACGACCTGATGCACGGCGGGTCGGGCGATGATGCACTCTATGGCGGCAACGGCAGCGATACCCTGAAGGGCGGCGCGGGCGACGACGCGCTCTATGGCGGTGATGGCAACGATCTGCTCGAAGGCGGGTCGGGCAACGACTGGCTCGACGGCGGCTCGGCCAACGACACCTTGTATGGTGGCCAGGGCGATGACAGCCTTTATGGCCAGAACGGCGACGATATTGTCTATGGCGGCGCGGGGCACGACCTGATCGACGGCGGGGACGGCGCTGACCTGATCTGGGGCGACACCGGCAACGACACGATCTATGGCGGCGCGGCCGCAGATACCCTGCACGGCGGCGAAGGGGACGATCTCGTCTATGGCGGCGGCGGTTTTGACCAGGTCCATGGCGGGCGGGGCAACGACACGCTTTATGGTGACGCCGGCAATGATCTGCTGGACGGCAGCCATGATGACGACGTGCTGTATGGCGGCACCGGCACCGATACGCTGATCGGCGGCGAGGGCAACGATACCCTGTATGGCGGGGCGGGCAATGATGTGTTCGTCTGGCGCACGCAGGATATCGGCGTCTGGACCGATGTTGTCGCCGATTTCGAGGCGGGCAGGGACAGCATCGACCTGGCCGACCTGTGCCTGCTGGACAAGGGCTGGACCGCCGACAGTTTCCTGTCGGATGCGATGAGCCTGCTCGACACCGGCGCAGTGCAGATCGCCATCGGGGACCTGTCGATCCTCGTGCAGTCCGAGGTGGCCTTGCAGGTCGAGGATGTCTGGGGGTCTATCCAGTTCGCCTGAGGCCCCGCCATAACTATTCCCAGAGCCCGGAGCGCCAACGCTCCGGGCTTTGTCCGTTCAGAATGGCCGTGGCAGCACGCCGGCATAAATGCCCAGAAACGTCGCAAAGGCCATGACCGATGTCACAAGCTGGAACAGCGCAATATGGTCGCGCACGGCATCCATCCGGCTTTTTCGCTGCCCGACCGCCTGTCCGCCGCGGTTGAACCACTTCTGTTTGGCCAAGTGAAACAGCATGTAAATCTTGACGCCCGAATTGATCAACTGATTGAAATACAGGATGAAGGGCCAGGACAGATCGGGGACGCGGGCATACCGCCACAGCCACGCCGACAGGAACAGGCGTGACGCGATGACCCACAGGAACACATTGGTGGCATAGAGCGGATCGAGGATCGTGCCATAGATCGCCAGGATCGGACTGACCATCATCGTCCACATGGCGATGCGCTGATCCACCACGCACCACCAGATGAACGGCGGCACCACCGCGGGCCCCAGCGCGATTGCGCGGCTGCCGTTGCGCAGCATGTTGCCCGACCAGCGGCGAAAGTTCTCTACCATCCGTTGCAGGCCGGACCCCTTGATGATCTCGATCGTATAGACGCAGGCATCGGGCACATAGGTCATCTTGGCCCGCTTGGTCAGCAGGTGATACCAGGTCGATTTGTCGTCTCCGGACAGAAACCGGAACCGGCCCCACAGCCAGTGGTCCAGATGGTCGGCCTCGATGGTGCGGATGAACTGGGGGTCGATGATGTGGCGGGCGCGGAACACGCTGAAGCGGCCGGTCAGTGTCAGCACCCGGTCGCTGACGGCATGGCTTTCCATTGCCAGGCGCCGTTGGGCAAAGCGCATGGTCAGCCATTTCTCGATCCAGCCTGGACCAAAGCACATGACCTCTTCGTCGGTGGTCAGCGCTTGCAATTCCGGGTCGGCGCCGAACATCGACAGGGTCTTTTCCAACACATCCGGCCCATAGACGGCATCACCATCCATGAAGATCACCAGGTCATCGGCCTCTACGTCATGGCGGCTGATTCCGCGCAGGATCAGGCCGATGGCCATGCGCTTGCCCGGCTGGTTCTGGCGGACAAAGATCACCTCGGCCAGATCATCGGGGATGTCGGCAGCGTGGGTCTGGACCATCTCTCGGATGTTGAGTTCATCCTCGGCGCTGCCTGTGCCGATCCAGATCGAGGTGGGCACCCGCTCGCGCCGGATTTGCGACAGGATCGACAGCAGCACAAGCCGCGTGATCGCGCGTTCCTCGCGGTAGGTCGTCATCTGGATATGCAACCGGCGCGGGCGCCATCCGCTGGCCCAGACGCGGGCCGCCTGTTCGCGCCGCTCGGGCCAGATCATGCGGCGGTAGCTGTCAGAGCGCAGCGCATGGTTGAACCACCAGCCAAAGCGCCACAGCCCCAGCAGCCCCAGCGCCACGGTGATATGCAGGTTGTCAGGGTGCAGGAAACGGTTGGGCAACAACACCGCCACGCCCCACAGCACCCCCAGCAGCAATCCAAGCCGCAACAGGAACACGGGCGGATACCGCGCCATCCCGACAGGGGCCGGAGCGATTTGGTCGCGCAGGCGGCGGGCGATTTCCTTTTCCAGCGCATAATCGCCCGGCGGGACATATCCGCCGTCGCGGTCGGTCATTGGCGCCAGCCCTGAAGCCAGTGGGACAGATGCTCGGGCTTCAGCGCCACGAACACCGGCATCCCTTCGACGAACAGGCGGCGGCTGTCCTCGACCCCCAGACCCGGAACCGTGATCGTGGCAACCAGAAGCTGAGAGGCCCCCCGCCCGTCCACGACAATCCGCTGGACCGCCCCCTGAACGCCGAACCGCTCGCCATCGCGCATATAGGCGATGTCCGCGCGCATTCCGGGCCAGATTTTCAGAACAGAGCTTGCGGGCAGGTGGGCCACGATGCTGCGCGGCTCGTCCAGTTCGAACAGGACCAGCGGATCGCCGGGGCGCACCATGTCAAACGGGCGGATCAGATGTTCCAGCACCGTTCCCGGCCCCGGTGCGATCAATGCCGTGGCCTCGGCCCGTTCGCGGAAACTGGCGATGCGGCCTTTCAGGCGTTCGATTTCGGCGCGCTGTGCATTGGCTTCGGCCTCCAGCTTCAGGCGCACGTCGTGGTAGTCGCCGGTGTTCACCGACACGCCCTGATCGAAGCGCTCTATCCCGCCGCGAAAGGCGGCGCGGGCCTCGGTCGCCTGGGCTGCGTGGGCGGCAAGACGGGCCTCGGTGGCGATCAGCATCTGCGCGGTTTCCGCCTCGGCCGTCTCGGCCTCGGCCAGCAGGCGCAACGCATCCTGATCGTCCAGCCGGACGATCACGTCGCCGTCCTGCGCCTTGGTCCCGGCGGGAACCGGCAGTTCACGGACATAGCCGGTGACGGGGGCAACGATCTGGCTGGTGGCGGCGGCGACATGCGCCGACAGCACCGGCACCGTGCTGAAGCGGTTCCACGCGACCATGCCCAGAAATCCCGCCACCAGCGCGAACAGGGCGCCGTAATAGGCCAGGTTCACCAGCGCCCGCGACCGCCGCGACCCGACCCGCGCCTCGCCTGCCTGGCGTTCGGCGTCTGTCTCGCCCATCGGCACAAGATCCACGGGGGAATCCAGCGCGGTGATCATGTCGGCCGTGCTCGACATGCGGCCCGACATCAGGTTGCGGTAGAACAGGGCCAGCGTCTCGCGCTGGCGCCCCGTGAGGTTGCGGAACAGATATTCGTTCTCGGCCTCGCCCTTTTCCAGCTCGATGGGGAAATAGACGCCTGCCCCCTGGAACGGGATCGACAGCATCAGGCCATCCAGATCGCGTCCGTCCAGATCGGGGGTGTAGAGCGCCTTGAGCGACCAGTCCGACACCTTGACGGCCTGACCGTCGGGAAACCCGACATGCAGCGGGGCGCGCAGGCGGAACATGGTTTCGGCGCTGGGTGGTTCGTGGCGGACTTCCACCGGGGGTCTCCGTCTGCGGTTCGGCAAACGTTAATCCAGCCCGGCGTGCTTGACCAGTCCATGCGTGGCCGTCGCTCCATATTTGGCTGGTCTGGTGGCCAAATGCGCTAGCTGTAGGGCGGTCTGCGCCGCGCCTGAAGGCTGGACGCAGACCGCGCCGCGTGATACGAGGCAGGCATGAACGGAACCGCGATCATCTGCATCTGCTGCATTACCTGCTGACTTTTGTCAGGCGGGCCGTTCCAAGCTGTTCCCAAGGAAAAGCGAAGTTGGTAAGCCCGCCCTCGGGGGAATGCCGCAAAGGCATCAGGGAAGGACTGCCATGGCCCGCATCCGCTTGCGCAACACGATGACCCGCAAGGTCGAGGATTTTGTGCCGCTCGACCCCGGCAATGTGCGGATGTATGTCTGTGGGCCCACGGTCTATGACCGGGCGCATCTGGGCAATGCCCGGCCCGTCGTGGTGTTCGACGTGCTGTTCCGCCTGTTGCGCCATGTCTATGGCGAGGCGGCGGTGACCTATGTGCGCAATTTCACCGATGTGGACGACAAGATCAACGCCAAGGCCGCCGAGACCGGGCGCCCGATCCGCGACATCACCGACGAGACGATTGCCTGGTATCACGCCGACATGGACGCGCTGGGCGCGCTGCGCCCCACGGCGGAACCGCGCGCGACCGAGTGGATCCCGGCGATGGTCGCAATGATCGAAGGGCTGATCGCGGGCGGCCACGCCTATGCCGCCGAAGGGCATGTGCTGTTCCGCGTCCGGTCGTTTGCCGCCTATGGCGCGCTGTCGGGCCGGTCGGTCGATGACATGATCGCCGGCGCGCGGGTCGAGGTGGCGCCCTACAAGGAAGATCCGATGGATTTCGTGCTGTGGAAACCCTCCACAGGCGATCAGCCGGGCTGGGAATCGCCTTGGGGCGTGGGGCGGCCAGGCTGGCACATCGAATGCTCTGCGATGTCGGATGGCCTGCTGTGGGAGGCGATGAAGGACCGCCTGTCGCCCGAGGCGCTGGCCGCCCCGCATGTGTTCGACATTCACGGCGGCGGGATCGACCTGCAATTCCCGCACCATGAGAACGAAGTGGCGCAAAGCTGCTGCGCCCATGGCGCGGCGGATCCGGCCAAGGGGTTTGCCAACTACTGGCTGCATAACGAGATGCTGCTGGTCGAGGGCAAGAAGATGTCCAAGAGTTTGGGCAATTTCTTCACCGTGCGCGAATTGCTGGATCAGGGGGTGCCGGGCGAGGTGATCCGCTATGTGTTCCTGATGACGCATTATTCCAAGCCGATGGACTGGACGGCCGACAAGGCGCGCGAGGCAGAAGGTGTGTTGCGGAAGTGGCGCAGAGAACTCACTGGAGTCGGTCCGACCTTGCCTGCGGAACCCGTTCGGCGTTCTCTATCCGAAAACCTGAATACCCCTTTGGCTCTTGCGGAACTGAATACGCTTTTCAATCTATGGACGTTTCTAAAAGGAGCAGCGACGAGTTCTGAAGAACGTTCAAGAGCAACAGAGATTGAAGGTCAGTTCTTGGCATCTGCGAATCTATTGGGGCTGCTCATCGATGGAAATGTACCGTTGTTCAGCCCTATGGACCTGGCACAATATGGTCTGCGTCTAGTGACCCTTCGCCTGCAAGCCACGGCCACCAAGGACTTCTCCGCCGTCGATGCCCTGAAATCCGCCCTCATCACCGCTGGGGTCGAGGTGCGCATGTCCAAGACGGGGGTGGAACTGGTGCCAGGGCCGGGGTTCGACCCGGCCAAGCTGGAGGATATCTGAGCGGTTCGTGGGGTGGTTGACGCCGGGGGCTGTCTGTCCCCGGACCCCCGAGGATATTTGTGGACAGATGAAACAGGGCGCCGGTTCCCTTGGGGGCGGTGCGGGGGTGGTCGGGCCATCCGGCGGACGAGGCGAGAGGGAGGCGAGGCGTGAGGGAACGTCTTTACCTATACGACACCACGCTGCGCGACGGGCAGCAGACGCAGGGCGTGCAATTCTCGGTCGCCGACAAGATCCAGATCGCGCAGGCGCTGGACCTGTTGGGGGTGGATTACATCGAGGGCGGCTGGCCGGGGGCCAATCCGACCGACAGCGACTTTTTCGCGGCCCGCCCACAGACCCGCGCCACCTTTACCGCCTTTGGCATGACCAAGCGGGCCGGGCGGTCGGCGGCCAATGACGATGTGCTGGCCGCCGTGATGAATGCCGGAACGCCTGCGGTCTGTCTGGTGGGCAAGACGCATGATTTCCACGTCACCACCGCGCTGGGGGTGACGCTGGAGGAAAATGTCGAGGCTATCGGCGCCTCGGTCGCGCATATGGTTGCCCAGGGGCGCGAGGCCCTGTTCGATGCCGAGCATTTCTTTGACGGGTTCAAGGCCAACCCGACCTATGCCCTGGCCTGTCTGGAGGCCGCCTATCAGGCCGGCGCGCGCTGGATCGTGTTGTGCGATACCAATGGCGGCACCTTGCCTGCCGAAGTCGGGCGGATCGTGGCCGAGGTGGTGGCGCGCATCCCCGGCGACCGTCTGGGCATCCATTGCCATGACGATACCGGCAATGCGGTGGCCTGTTCGCTGGCGGCGGTGGATGCCGGGGTGCGGCAGGTGCAGGGCACGCTGAACGGGCTTGGCGAACGCTGCGGCAATGCCAATCTGACCTCGCTGATCCCCACGCTGCTGCTCAAGGAACCCTATGCCAGCCGGTTCGACACCGGAGTGGCGCGGGACAGCCTGCCGCAGATGGTGCGGATCAGCCGGATGCTGGACGACATCCTGAACCGGGTGCCGATGCGATCCGCGCCCTATGTCGGGGCCAGCGCCTTTGCCCACAAGGCGGGGCTGCACGCCAGTGCCATTCTCAAGGATCCCTCGACCTACGAGCATATCGAGCCTGCGACGGTCGGGAATACCCGCATCATTCCGATGTCGAACCAGGCCGGGCAATCGAACCTGCGCGCGCGGCTGGCCGAAGCGGGGCTGGAGGTGCCGCCCGGCGATCCGCGGCTGGCCCGCATCCTGGACCGGGTGAAAGAGCGCGAGGATCAGGGCTTTGCCTATGATGGTGCCCAGGCCAGTTTCGAGATGCTCGCCCGCGGCGAACTGGGGCTGGTCCCGCGCTTTTTCGAGATCGAACGCTACCGGGTGACGGTAGAGCGGCGGCGCAACCGCGAAGGGCGCACGGTCAGCCTGTCCGAGGCCGTGGTCGTGGTCAGGATCGGCAGCCAGCGGGTACTGTCGGTCTCGGAATCGCTGGACGAGAGCGGGGAGGATCGCGGCCCGGTCAACGCGCTGTCCACGGCGCTGGCCAAGGATCTGGGCCCCTATCAGGCCAGTATCGACGATATGAAGCTGGTCGATTTCAAGGTGCGCATCACGCAAGGCGGCATTGACGCGGTCACGCGGGTGATGATCGACAGCGAGGACGGGCAGGGGCGCCGCTGGTCCACCGTTGGGGTCAGCCCGAACCTGGTCGATGCCTCGTTCATGGCGCTGCTGGATGCGATCAACTGGAAACTGATCCGCGACGGGGTGGGTCCGGCTTGAGACGTGCGCTGACGCGACTGGTGATTGCGGCGGGTATCGGTCTGGGCGGCACGCTGGCGGTGGCGACAGGGCTGGCGCTGTTTGGCGGTCCGGGGGAGCGGCGCGCCCCCGAAGCGGGGCAGGGGCTGCGGTTCGGCGGGCCGGAACCCCTGGCGGCAGATGTCCCGTTGGCGCAGGTGATGGCGCGCGACGGCGTGCCACTGGCCTATCGGCGGTGGGACTCGGTGCGGGCCGATGTGCCGCTGGTGATTGCGGTGCATGGCTCTGGCTGGCATGGCGGGCAGTTTCGTGGCCTCGGCGCTGCACTGGCCGCCGAAGGTCTGGCCGATGTGGTGGCGCCTGACCTGCGGGGCCATGGCACCAGTCCGAAGCGGCGCGGGGATGTCGACTACATCGGCCAGATGGAGGATGATCTGGCCGATCTGATCGCGGCCACCGCAGGGCCAGACCAGCTGGTGATCCTGCTGGGCCATTCGTCAGGTGGCGGTCTGGTGGTCCGTATGGCGGGTGGCGCGCATGGCGGGGTGCTGCACGGGGCGATTCTGCTGGCGCCATTCCTGCAACATGATGCCCCGACGACCAGGCCCAATGCCGGTGGCTGGGCACAGGTGGCCTTGCCGCGGATCATCGGGCTGACGATCCTCAACAGCTTTGGCATCCGGGCGCTGAACCATCTGGAGGTGATCCGCTTTGCCTTTCCCGATGCGGTTCTGGCCGCGCCGGGCGGCGAGGCGGCGACCACCGCCTATTCCTTTCGGTTGAACACCTCTTATGCGCCGCGCCGCGACTGGCCGCGCGATGTGGCCAGCCTGCCGCCCTTCCTGCTGGTTGCAGGCACTGCTGACGAGGCGTTTGTCGCCACCGCCTATCAGCCCGCCATGTCCGCCGCAAATCCGCACGGCGGCCAGTACAGGCTGGTGCAGGCCGGGCATCTGGATGTGGTCGACCATCCGGATACGTTCGCGGCCATTCGGGACTGGCTGGCGGACCTGCGATGAGCCTTGATCACTGCCGCGCCCTGTTGGTCTCTGCCGATCCCGACCGCCTGCGCACGGCAGAGGCGGCGCCTCGGGCCGCGCAGGCGTTGCTGATCCCGCTCTACGCGCTCAATGTCGAGATCTCGCGCGCGGCATGGGCCAGCACCGAGCCGCTGGTCGCCGAGATGCGGCTGCAATGGTGGCGCGATGTTCTGGCCGAACTCGGGCAGGGGGCGCCCCCCCGCACAGGGCATCCGGTGTTGGAAACCTGCGGGTTTCTGCAAGGGGATGGCGCAGCGGTCGCGGTGCTTGACCGCTTGGTCGAGGCACGGCGCTGGGATGTCTGGGGCGATCCCTTTGCCGGATCCGGGGCGCTGTGGGATCATCTCGAGTCCACTGGCGGGGCGCTGATGTGGTTGGCGGCCCGCCTGCTTGGCGCGCCGGACAGCGCGGAATCCACCGTGCGCCAGTTCGGCTCGGCTGCGGCGCTGGCTGCCTGGCTGCGCGCTGTGCCGTCGCTCACCGCGCGGGGGCGCCATCCGCTGCCGGACCCGGCGGCGGATGCCGTGTCCGAGCTTGCACGTCAGGGGCTGGACCGTATCGCGGCGGCCCGCAGGGGCCGGGGGCAGGTGCCCGGCCCGGCGCTGCCTGCGTTGCTGGCAGGGTGGCAGGCCCGCCCGCTCCTGGCACTGGCGATGAAAGAGCCTGCAAGGGTCGCGTCCGGAACGCTTGCCCTGAGCGAATTCGCGCGTCGTGGCAGCCTGACCTGGGCCGCGCTGACCGGGCGCTGGTAGTGGCACCCGGTCGCTTTGCTCCGAATATCCTTGCGGGGAATTGCCCGGAACAGACAAACGGCGGGCGGCGCAAAGCCCCCCTTGCTGCGCCATCATTCCCAGGTGCCACCCGTTGACTTGCGTTGGCTGTGACACCATCTAGACTGTCTTGACAGGGGAAGGCCGGGCGCTGCCGAATTCCTCGGGGCCGGTGCCTTCCTGCCAGCTAAGGAACGATGATGAACGAACCCCTTTCCCCCAGCTATCCGGTGCTGCCGCTGCGCGACATCGTGGTATTCCCGCATATGATCGTGCCGCTGTTCGTCGGGCGCGAGAAATCCGTGCGCGCGCTGGAAGAGGTCATGTCCGAGGATCGCCAGATCCTGCTGTCGTCGCAGGTCGATCCCACGGTGGATGATCCCGGCAGCGACGGGATTTACAAGGTCGGTGTCCTTGCGAATGTGCTGCAACTGCTGAAGCTGCCCGATGGCACCGTCAAGGTGCTGGTCGAGGGCCGTTCGCGTGTCCGCATCGTGCGGTTCATCGAAAACGACAGCTTTTTCGAGGCCGAGGCCGCGCGCCTGACCGAACTGCCCGGCGACGAGGCCACGGTCGAGGCGCTGGTGCGCACCGTTTCGGACGAATTCGAACGCTACGCCAAGATCAAGAAGAACATCCCCGAAGAGGCGCTGGCCGCCGTCGCCGAAACCCGCGAATCCGCGCGGTTGGCCGATCTGGTGTCGGGCCATCTGGGTGTGACCGTCGCGCAAAAGCAAAAGCTGCTGGAAACGCTGGACGTGGCCGAGCGGCTGGAGCAGGTCTATGGCCATATGCAGGGCGAGATGTCCGTCCTTCAGGTCGAGAAAAAGATCAAGTCCCGCGTCAAGTCGCAGATGGAGCGCACCCAGCGCGAATACTATCTGAACGAACAGATGAAGGCGATCCAGAAGGAGCTGGGCGACGGCGAGGACGGCCAGAACGAGATTGCCGAGATCGAGGCCCGCATCGCACGCACCAAGCTGTCGAAAGAGGCCAAGGAAAAGGTCGAGGCCGAGGTCAAGAAGCTCAAGACCATGAGCCCCATGAGCGCCGAGGCGACCGTGGTGCGCAACTATCTCGACTGGATTCTCGGGGTGCCGTGGAACGTCAGGTCCAAGGTCAAGAAGGATCTGGGCAAGGCCGAGGATGTGCTGAACGCCGACCATTACGGTCTGGAAAAGGTCAAGGAGCGCATCGTCGAATATCTGGCGGTGCAGAATCGTTCGTCCAAGCTCAAGGGCCCGATCCTGTGCCTTGTCGGCCCTCCGGGTGTCGGCAAGACCTCGCTTGGCAAGTCGGTCGCCAAGGCGACGGGGCGCGAATTCATCCGCATCAGCCTTGGCGGCGTGCGTGATGAATCCGAGATCCGGGGCCACCGGCGCACCTATATCGGCTCGATGCCCGGCAAGATCATCCAGGCGATGAAAAAGGCCAAGACGTCCAACCCGCTGATCCTGCTCGATGAAATCGACAAGATGGGGCATGACTTCCGTGGCGATCCTGCCAGCGCCCTGCTGGAGGTGCTGGATCCAGAACAGAACGGCACCTTTGTCGATCACTATCTGGAAGTGGAATATGACCTGTCGAACGTCATGTTCCTGACCACGGCCAACAGCTACAACATGCCGGGGCCGCTGCTTGACCGGATGGAGATCATCAGCCTTGCCGGCTACACCGAAGACGAAAAGCGCGAGATCGCGCGCCAGCATCTGATCACCAAACAGGTCACGGCGCATGGCCTCAAGAAAGGCGAATACGCGATCACCGACGAGGCGCTGAACGATGTCATCCGCTATTACACCCGCGAAGCCGGGGTGCGGAATCTGGAGCGTGAAATCGCCAAGACCGCACGCAAGGCAGTGACCGAAATCGTCAAGGGCACATCCAAGACCGTCGAGGTGACGCCGGACCGGCTGGAATCCATGCTGGGCGTGCGTCGGTTCCGCTATGGTCTTGCGGAACAGGAAGATCAGGTCGGTGTGGTCACGGGGCTTGCCTGGACCAGCGTGGGCGGCGATCTGCTGCACATCGAGGCGCTGAAACTGCCCGGCAAGGGCCGCATGAAGACGACCGGGAAACTGGGCGATGTGATGAAGGAGTCGATTGATGCGGCGGCCAGCTATGTCCGCTCCATCGCGCCCAGGATCGGGGTGAAACCGCCGAAGTTCGATGCCATCGACATCCACGTCCACGTTCCCGATGGCGCCACTCCGAAGGATGGCCCCTCGGCCGGTCTGGCCATGGTGACGTCGATCGTCTCGGTGCTGACGGGCATTCCGGTGCGCAAGGACATCGCCATGACGGGCGAAGTTTCGCTGCGCGGCAATGCCATGGCCATTGGCGGATTGAAGGAAAAACTCCTCGCGGCCCTGCGCGGTGGCATCACCACGGTGCTGATCCCCGAAGAGAACGAGAAGGATCTGCCCGAGATCCCCGAGAATGTGAAGCAAGGCTTGCAGATCATTCCGGTCAAGCATGTGTCCGAGGTGCTGAAACTGGCGCTGGTTCGCCAGCCCGAGCCGGTGGAATGGGACGAGGCCGCTGAAGAGGCCGCAGCCCTCGCCCGCCGTGCCGAAGGGGCCGGACGCGAAGGCCAGATGGCGCACTGACGCCGGTTCCGATGCCACGCAGGGCCGCCGCACAGGCGGCCCTGTGCGTTTTCGGCGCCCGACTGTCGCAAAACCGTTTTAAGTCGCGTGTGATGCTGCGAAATTGGCTTGTTGTCCGCGCAAGTGGCCCTATTCTGCGGTGAAACATCGCAAGAGGGTGCCTTCCCATGGCCAAATCCACCAAACCGGCGACTGCCAAGCCCCGCGCAAGGAAAACCGCCAGCGCGCCGAAGAAACCCCGCGCCGCGGCACCCGCGCCGGTTGCGCCCATCGAGGGCCCGGTCGAAGGCGGCGTGCTGAAGATGAAGGATCTGCTGGATCGGGTGTCCGCGCGGACCGGGGCCAACAAGAAGCAGGCCAAGGGGCTTGTCGAGGCGGTGCTTCACGAACTGGGCGCCTCTTTGGCCCGGTCCGAGGGCTTTGTGCTTCCGCCGCTTGGCAGGGCCAAGGTCAGCCGCAGCTCTGACGACGAGGCGGGCCACAAACTGGTGATCAAGCTCAAGCGCGGTGGCGGCAAACGCGACGCTGCGCAAAAAGAGCCGGAAACCCCTCTTGCGCCGGTCGAGGAGTAGCGGTAAACCCCCGGCCATCGGGCGATTAGCTCAGCGGTAGAGCGCTTCGTTCACATCGAAGATGTCAGCGGTTCAAATCCGTTATCGCCCACCATGAATTCCACGCGGCGCCTCAACTTCGCAGTTGGGGCGTTTGCTTTTGCGAAGTGTGCCGAAGGTCTTTGAACCTGTTTCCGCAAGGCGGCCGGGGGATCAGGGCCGGTTCGCATACATGTAGCCACGACGGAACGGATAGGTCGATTGCGCGCCGCGCAGATCGCCGCTGTCCATATTGCCGTCGGGCCGCGTAGCAAGGATCTGGTGCAGCGAGACCCAACCCTCTTCGAAGGCCATGGCGCAGCCTGCCAGATACAGCCGAAAGGCGCGCAGCACCTGATGGCCGCGGTCCTCGCCGTGGCTCTGGATCAGAATGCGCTCGGCTTCCGGCAAGCACGCCTCCAGCCCGTCCGACCATGCCCAGAGCGTCCTGGCATAATGGGGACGCAGCGATTCCGTATCCACCACTTCCAGATCCGCGCCGGCCATTTCGCGCTGGACATGCGAGATGTGAAACAGCTCGCCGCCTGGGAAAATGTACTTTTCGATGAAGTTTCCCAGGCCGCCTGACACCGCCGCATCATCCAGAAAGCCCGATGTGATGCCGTGGTTCATCAAGAGTCCACCGGGCCGCAACAACGCGCGCAGCTTGCGGAAATATATCGGCAGATTGACCCGCCCCACATGTTCGAACATGCCGACAGAGGCGATCTTGTCATAAGGCTGGTCATCGGGAAGGTCGCGGTAATCGCGCAGCTCCATAGTTACGCGGCGTTCCAGCCCCTTTTCATGGATCAGCCGGTTCACATGGGCGTGCTGGTTCCGGGACAAGGTGATGCCTGTCGCAGTGACCCCATAGTTTTCTGCGGCCCACAGCAACAGACCGCCCCAACCCGCACCGACATCCAGGAACCGTTCGCCTGCCTTCAGGTCCAGCTTGCGGCAAATCAGGTCCAGCTTTGCCTCCTGTGCCTGGGCCAGTGTCATCGACGGGTCGGCAAAATAGGCGCAGGAATAGACGCGGCGCGGATCCAGCCACAACTGATAGAAGTCGTCCGACACATCGTAGTGAAAGCTGATCTGGCCGGCGTCCCTGGCGCGGGTATGCATCCGGGCGGAGCGCAGGGTATAGATGGCCCGCCGCAGCCAGCCGGCCTGCACGGCGGCCCCCATTGGGCGGATCAGCCCGGCGGTCAGGGTCATCAGATCGCGCATCCGGCCCTCGATGCCGACCTTGCCTTCGACGATGGCATCCGCGATGGCATCCAGGCGGTTTCCGGTCAGCAGGCGCAGCGCCTTTTCGTCCGGCAGGCGTAGCGTGATCTGCGGGTCGGGCGCACCAATCCGTGCGCCACTGGCAAATTCCAGGGCGGTTGGCAGCGGCAGCCGCTCCAGCCGCTTGCTTGCTTCGTTCACGAGTATCGACATCTGTGTCCTGCCTTTGGATTTCGATGCAGTGGGGACTCGAACCGATTGGCGGGGACTTGCCCGCCCCTACACGGCGTGGGAACCGCAGAGCCTGATGCCGGGCGGTGATCCGCCGCATCCGGTTCCATCGCACGCCACCCCAAGGATTTGCCACGACTCACGAATGTGTCAACCGCCGATGGGCCAAGGCATCTGTGCCGGCAAAGACTTGCCGCGCCGGTCGAGGATCACGCCCCTGACGTTGTCCCGCGGGCCGGGCGCCTTGACATTCTGCCGCCATGGCGATCTGATCGCGGCTCGGACAGGGGCGTTCGCGTGCGCGCGGGCTGAGAAGCACCCTTTGAACCTGAACCAGATCATGCTGGCGTAGGGAGTTCTGAGAGCAGGCTTCCGTTCCGTCGTGGACCCGACCTGCCTTCAGCCCTCGCAGTCGGCAGGGGGCGATATGGACGAAATCGGACAGTATTTGCGGAACATGCGGGCGCAGGCTCCGCTGGTGCACAATATCACCAACTTCGTGGCGATGAATGTCATGGCCAATGTGCTGCTGGCCGTCGGGGCCTCGCCCGCAATGGTCCATGCCCGCGAGGAAGTGGCGGAATTCGCCGCCTTGGCGCAGGCGCTGACGGTGAACATCGGCACGCTGGATCCCGCCTGGGCCGAGGCGATGGAGCTTGCGGCCCGGACCATGGCGGCGCGGGGGCGCCCGTGGGTGCTTGACCCGGTCGGCGTCGGCGCAACACGGTTTCGGCAGGATGTCTGTGCTCGTCTGCTGGACCTGCGGCCCTCGGTCATCCGGGGCAATGCGTCGGAGATATTGGCCCTGGTCGGCCTTGGGGCGGGGGGCAAGGGGACCGATGCGGCGGACAGCGTGGCGGCGGCCGAAGAGGCGGCCCGCGATCTGGCCCGGTGGACGGGGGCGGTCGTCGTGGTTTCCGGGCCGGTCGATTTCATCACCGATGGCAGCCGGGGGTGGCGGGTGGAGAATGGTCATGCACTGATGCCGCGTGTGACCGCGCTTGGTTGCTCGTTGAACGGGGTCATCGCGGCCTTTGTCGCGGGTGATCCCGGCCCTGAACCCGTGGTGGCGGCGATGGCCTGCTATGGGCTTGCAGGCGAAATGGCCGGGCGTGCCGCGCAAGGGCCGGGCAGTTTTGCCGTTGCCTTTCTGGACGCGCTATGTGCCGTGACACCCGAGGATCTGACCCGTGACGCCAGGGTTCTGGCGCTATGATCGGGCCAATCTACGTGGTGACGGACCCGGCATCGGCGGTGCCGGTGATCGAACAGGCGCGTGCCGCGGCGCGCGGCGGGGCATGGGCGGTCCAACTGCGGGACAAGCAGGCCAGCGATGCGGAGCTGCACGCGCTGGTCCGGCAGCTTTTGCCGGAAATGGCGGCGCTGGCTGTGCGTCTGATCGTCAATGACCGGGTCGAGGTGGCCATCAGCGCAGGTGCGGATGGCGTGCATATCGGTCAGGGCGACGGCGATCCCCGCGCCGTGCGCGCGCGATTGGGGTCGGGGCGCCTTGTGGGGCTGTCGGTCGAAACCCTGTCCCAGGCCCGCAGGGTGCCGCCGGGCGTGGATTACATCGGGGCCGGTCCCGTGCGTGCCACCGCGACAAAGCCCGACCACGCGCCACCTGTCGGGCTGGCGGGGCTGGCCGGGATTGCTGCGGCCGCGCCGGTGCCGGTGATTGCCATCGGCGGTCTGGCGCTGGGGGATGCGGCGGCGTTGAAACAGGCAGGCGCCGTGGGCATGGCGGTGGTCAGCGCCGTCACCCGCGCCGCCGATCCCGAAGCTGCAACCCGTGCCTTGCTGCTGGACTGGAGGCAGGCATGATCCCCAACATCTTGTCCATAGCGGGATCCGACCCCTCGGGGGGCGCGGGTATTCAGGCCGACATCAAGGCGATTTCGGCCAATGGCGGCTATGCCATGGCCGCCCTTGCCGCGCTGACAGCGCAGAACACCCGTGGCGTGCGCGCCGTGGATCCGGTGCGCCCCGCAATGATCCGCGACCAGATCGCGATGATCCGCGAGGATATCCGCATTGATGCGGTCAAGATCGGCATGTTGGGGGCCGGCGACGTCGTCGAGGCCGTTGCCGATGCGTTGAACGGCCTGACTGCGCCCGTGGTGCTTGACCCGGTGATGGTGGCGAAAAGCGGCGACCGGCTTTTGCAGGCCGGTGCGGTTGCCGCGCTGCGGGCGTTCTTGCCCTGCGCGACGGTGATCACGCCCAACCTGCCCGAAGCCGCCGATCTGCTGGGCTGCCAAGAGGCCGCCTGCCGGGAGGACATGCAGGATCAGGCCCGCGCCCTGCTGGACCTGGGGCCAAGCGCCGTGCTGTTGAAGGGCGGCCATCTGGGCGGGGCAGGGTCGCCCGATCTGCTGGCGGAACGCGGCGGCCTGCACTGGATCGACGGGCCACGGCACGCGGGCAAGAACACCCATGGCACGGGGTGTAGCCTGTCCTCCGCGCTTGCGACCTGGCTTGGCCATGGGGTTCCGCTGCCCGAGGCGGCGCGGCGCGCCAAGGCGCATGTCGCTGCGGCGATTGCGGCTTCGGGTGAGCTGTCGGTCGGCCACGGCCACGGCCCGATCCATCATTTTCACGTTTCGACCACAAAGGTACGTCTCACATGACCAGATCGCTTTCGGACCAGACCGTTCTTGTCACCGGCGCAGGCCGGGGGCTTGGGGCTGCGATTGCCCGCGCCTTCGCCCGCGAAGGTGCGCGGGTGGCCATCAATTACCGCGCCAGCGAGGGCGCCGCGCAGGCGCTGGCCCAGGACATCGGCCCCCGTGCCGCCGCCTTTCAGGCCGATGTGACAGACGCCGCCCAGGTCATGGACATGGTGGCGGCGATCACCGAGCGGTTTGGGGCGCCGGATGTCCTGATTCACAACGCGCTTGCCGGGTTTTCGTTCAACGGCGAGGCGCGGGCGCATCTTGACCGGCTGACATGGGCGGACATGGCCCATCAGGGCGAGACGGCAGTTGGCGGGCTGCTGGCCTGTCTTCGGGCGCTGCGGCCGCATTTCATGGCGCAAGGGTATGGCCGTGTTATCAGCATCGGCACGAATCTGGTGCAGAATCCCGTTGTTCCCTATCACGACTACACCGCCGCCAAGGCCGCGTTGCTGGGGCTGACGCGGACCGCCGCCAAGGAACTCGGGCCGATGGGCGTGACGGTCAACATGGTGTCTGGCGGGCTGTTGCGCACGACGGATGCCAGCGCCGCGACCCCGGACGCGGTGTTCGACCTTGTCGCGGCCCAGACCCCGCTGGGCCGGGTGACAACACCTGACGATCTGGCGGATGCGGTGTTGTTCTTTGCCTCCCCCTGGGCGCGGGCGGTGACGGGGCAGAACCTGATTGTCGATGGCGGGCTTGTCTTTGGCTGAGTAACGGCCGGGCCGTGCCGCTTGCCATTCGCGCCGATCGGCCCGATATCTCGGACACAGAGGTCTAATGACTGGGGGCTGTCGTGATCCTTGTCTTCGGTTCCATCAACGTGGATCTGGTTGCGCGGGTGGAGGCCATTCCGCGCCCTGGCGAGACGGTCCTTGCCGCTGGTTGTGCCACTCATTTCGGCGGCAAGGGGGCCAATCAGGCGGTGGCTGCGGCGCAGTCCGGGGTGCTGGTGCAGATGGTCGGCGCGGTTGGGCCGGACGGGTTCGGCCAGAGCTGTGCTGAAAATCTGCGCCGCCGAGGCGTCGGCACCGCTTTTTTGCAGCGCGCAGACCTGGCCACCGGCCTTGCGTTCATCACCGTCGATCAGCACGGCGAGAATGCCATCACCGTGGCCAGCGGCGCCAACGGAGAGGTTTCGGCGCAGAACCTGTCCTCTGCCGTGTTCGAGGACATGCGCATCTGTGTGTTGCAGATGGAAGTGCCGCTGGCGGAAAACCTGCGGGCGGCGCGTCGCGCCCGCGCCGCCGGAGGGCGCGTCTTGCTGAACTACGCGCCGGCGCCCAGAACCATCGACGCCGCACAGTTGGAGGAGTTGCTGTCGCTGACGGATGTTCTGGTGATGAACGAACATGAAACCGCCGCGATCCTGGCCATGCGCCCCCGTGATGCCGGAACCGCAGAGGCGCTGGCCGGTGCGTTCGGATTTGCGCTGGTCCGTACCCTCGGGGACAAGGGGGCCGAGGCGGTGCTGCCGGATGGAACGCATTGGCACCAGCCCGCCGCGCAGATCGAGGTGATCGACACCACCGGCGCGGGGGACAGCTTTACCGGCGCCCTTGCCGCGGCCCTGGCGACCGGAATGCCAATGCCCGACGCCATGGCAGAGGCCACCGTCGCCGCCGCTGCCACCTGCGGTTGGGAGGGGGCGCAGCCGCCGCTGCCCCCGACGGCGGAGCATTCTGGCCGCGCCTGACAGGCCCGCGCGCCCGCGCCGCATGGTGATCAACTCGCAGGCAACTGCTGCCGGACGTGGCAGACCGGGCGGCTGCCGAAGCGTCAACGGCGGCCATATTCTGCCGGAATGTCAGGATCTTGGCAAAAGCCCCGTGCTGCTGCTGGACAGAGGCATTCGCGCGTGTAAACTGACCGCGCAGTGCTGCTGTTGAAGGTACGGAAGGTGCCGGGGCAGCCCAGCAACACATTGTGAAAGGGGAGGAATCCTTGGATCGTCGTTCATTCCTGACCAAGGCCGGTATCGCTGGCGTTGGGGCAGCTTCGGCTGCCACCCTGGCCGCTCCGGCCATCGCCCAGTCGATGCCCAAAATCAACTGGCGCATGACATCGTCGTTCCCGAAATCGCTCGATACGATTTACGGTGGCGCAGAAGTCCTGTCGCAGCGCCTGTCCGAGGCGACCGACGGCAATTTCAGCATCCAGGTCTTTGCGGCCGGTGAGATCGTCGGCGGCCTTCAGGCAGCGGATGCCGTGTCGGATGGCGTGGTCGAGGCGTGCCATACCGTCGGCTACTACTACTTCGGCAAGGATCCGACCTGGGCGCTGCCTGCTGCTGTGCCCTTCTCGCTGTCGGCACGCGGGACCAATGCCTGGCACTATCATGGTGGCGGCATCGACCTGTACAACGAATTCCTGGCCGACAAGAACATCTACGCGCTGCCCGGTGGCAACACCGGCACCCAGATGGGCGGTTGGTTCCGCAAGGAAATCAACACCGTCGAAGATCTCAAGGGCCTGAAATTCCGCGTTGGCGGCTTTGCCGGCAAGGTCATGGAAAAGCTGGGCGTCGTGCCGCAGCAGATCGCGGGTGGCGATATCTATCCGTCGCTGGAAAAAGGCACCATCGACGGCGCCGAGTGGGTCGGACCCTATGACGACGAGAAGCTGGGCTTCTTCAAGGTCGCGCCTTACTACTACTATCCCGGCTGGTGGGAAGGTGGCCCGACGGTTCACTTCATGTTCGGCAAGAAAGCCTATGAAGAACTGCCCAAGGCGTATCAGTCGCTGCTGAAGTCGCTGTGTCAGGGTGTCGATGCCGACAT
This sequence comes from Gemmobacter megaterium, assembly GCF_900156815.1. Classification (GTDB taxonomy): domain Bacteria; phylum Pseudomonadota; class Alphaproteobacteria; order Rhodobacterales; family Rhodobacteraceae; genus Wagnerdoeblera; species Wagnerdoeblera megaterium. The sequence continues at coordinate 412,741 of NZ_FTOT01000002.1, read as the reverse complement.
GCTGCAAAAATACGACTACAAGAACCCGACCGCGATCCGCTCGCTTGTGGCGCAGGGCACCCAGTTGCGGCCCTTTACCCCCGAGATCCTCGATGCCTGCTTCAAGGCGGCGAACGAGGTCTATGCGGAAATGTCGGCCAGCAATCCGGCATTTGCCAAGATCTGGGAATCGATCAAGGCGTTCCGCTCCGAGAACTACACCTGGGCGCAGATTGCCGAATACAACTACGACACCTTCATGATGATGAAGCAGAACTCGGGCGAGCTGTAAGCCGCCCCTATGCACTGCCAGAAGGCCCCGGCGCAAGCCGGGGCCTTTTGTCATGGCGCTTGGGCGGGGGTGCTGCTGCCATGGGGCGGATGTGCAGCCCCGGCGTGGCGTGGCCCCCTTCGGGTACTTGGATCCAGGCACAGGCGCTGACGTGACGGCCAAACGAAAACGGCCCCCGGTGACGGGGGCCGTGCTGCGCTGTTGCGTCGGTCAGTTGCCCGGCGTTGGCGGTTGCAGGCCGCCGGGGGCGCCTAGCCCACCCGGCGCACCCAGCCCGCCGGGCATACCCAATCCGCCAGGAACGCCAAGCCCGCCCAACCCCGGCATCTGGGGCAGGGTGATGGTGACATTCGTGGTGTCCACCGGCGGCCCCTTGTAGTGCATCACCATCTGCGGGAAGCCGATCACCACCCCGATCATCACAAGCTGGATGCACAGGAACGGAATGGCGCCCAGATAGATTTGCGCCGTTGTCACCGGGGCGATGGTGCGCCCCGTGATCCGGTCAAGATAGGCTTGTCGTGGTGCGACCGAGCGCAGGAAGTGCAGTGCAAAGCCGAACGGCGGATGCATGAACGAGGTTTGCATGTTCACCGCGAGGATCACCCCGAACCAGATCAGGTCAATCCCCAGCGCCTGGGCCGGAGCCACCAGCAGCGGAACGATGATGAAGGCCAGTTCGAAGTAGTCGAGGAAGAACGCCAGGAAGAACACCAGGACCGACACCACAAGGAGAAAGCCCAGCTCGCCCCCCGGCAGCGACACCAGCAGGTGTTCCACCCAGAGGTGCCCGTTCACACCGTAGAAGGTCAGCGAGAACACCCGTGCCCCGATCAGGATGAACATCACGAAGGCAGAAAGCCGGGTGGTCGAGGCGACGGCCGCCGAGATCACCGACAGGCTGAGGCGCTTTTTGGCGGCAGCAAGCAGCAGCGCGCCGACGGCACCCATCGCGCCGCCCTCGGTCGGGGTGGCGATGCCGAGGAAGATGGTGCCCAACACAAGGAACACCAGCGCCAGCGGCGGGATCAGCACGATGATCACCTGTTGGGCCAGGCGGCTCATCACGTTCAGCTTCATGCCTCTGTCCAGCAGCGCGAACAGGTAAACCACAAGCACCCCGGCGGCAAAGCCCAGCATGTCGGCATTGTTGGCGCCGTATTTGGCTGCAAACCAGTGGTGCGACCCCCAGGTGATTGCCGCGCAGGCGGCCAGTGCCACGACCAGCGAGGTGACGCCCGATCCCAGCGTGCGCGCCTCCAGCGGCAGGGCGGGCAGTTTCTTGGGCTGGATCATCGAGATGACGAAGATATACAAGAGATACAGCGTCATCAGCGTCAGGCCGGGGATCAGCGCCCCCTTGTACATGTCGCCCACGGACCGGCCAAGTTGGTCGGCCAGCACGATCAGCACAAGGCTGGGCGGCACGATCTGCGCCAGTGTGCCAGAGGCCGCAATGGCCCCGGCCGCGACCGATCTGTCATAGCCATAGCGCAGCATGATCGGCAGAGAGATCAGGCCCATGGCGATCACCGATGCCGCGACGACCCCGGTGGTCGCCGCAAGAAGCGCCCCCACCAGAACCACCGCATAGGCAAGGCCGCCGCGGATGGGGCCGAACAACTGGCCGATGGTATCCAGCAGATCCTCGGCCATGCCCGAGCGTTCCAGGATCACCCCCATGAAGGTGAAGAAGGGAATGGCCAGCAATGTCTCGTTTGACAGCACCGACCAGAAACGGTCGGGCAAGGCGGCCAGCAGGGGCCAGGACAGGTTGATCGACCCGTTCGACAGCGGCGCCAGTTCGACACCGATGAAGAAGAACAGCAGGCCATGTGCGGCCAGCGAGAATGCCACCGGATAGCCCAGAAGCAGGAACAGGATCAGAGAGGCAAACATGATGGGCGCCATGTTCAGCGCGATGAATTCCATCATTTCTTGAGCTCTCCGATCAATGACTCGGCTTCGACGGTGGCGGCGTCATGCGAGGATACGAAGGGGGTAGGGTCTTCGATGTCGCCACGCATCACCGCGATCTTCTTGATGATTTCCGAGATGGCCTGGATGGTCAGCAGGATGAAACCCACCAGCAGCAGCGCCTTGGCGGGCCAGATGATCAGCCCCCCGGCGTTCGAGGACATTTCGCCAGAGCGGATCGACTTCATGGTGTAGGGCCACAGGTAGTAGACCATCAGCAGGCTGAAGGGCAGCAGGAACAGGGCATGGCCCACAAGGTCGATCCAGTGCTGCACGCGACGACTGAACATGCCGTAGACGATGTCGATGCGGATATGTTCGTTCTGCTTCAGCGTATAGGCGGCCGCCAGCAGGAATGCCGCGCCGAACAGGTACCATTGCGCCTCGAGCCAGGCGTTCGAGGACATGCTGAATATCTTGCGGATAAGGGCGTTGGCCGCACTGATCAGGATTGCCACAAGGATCGCCCACATCACGATCTTGCCGACAATCTCGTTCAAGCGGTCTATGCCTCTGGACAGTGCCAAGAGAGCATTCATATGTGGATTTCTCCCCCTTAGTCTTGGTTTTCTTCCATTTCGGATTGGCCCGGAACGCTCGATCCGCGCCAAAAACCTATGCCCGTCGTGCGCCCCCGGTGTCAATCGTTCCGCGCGCGCGGGGGCTCGCGCGGAGTGAACCGCAACGGGCGCGTGGCTGTGGGGTGGGGGCGGTGTCTATTTGGTGGGCATCGGCGTCTGGCGTGGCCGTCGTCGGGGCGGGCAGGTCAGGCGCCGCGGGTTTCGGGCCGAGGGATACGCTCACGCCGGCATGACGGGGGAGGGCTGCTTTTGCGCGGTCTGGCGTACCACGGCGGCGATGTCCGCAAGCTGCCGCGTCACGGGGCTGCTGCGGCGCCAGACCATGCCGATCGTGCGGCTTGGTCTGGGATCGCGGAATCGTGTCACCGACACATTGGCGGAGCGGGTTTCCACCGGCACGGCCATTTCCGGGATCAGCGTCACACCGATACCTGCCGCGACCATCTGCACCAATGTGGCCAGCGAGCTGCCATCCATCAATTCACGTGGGCGGGTGCTGGCCATGCTGCAAAACGACAGAGCCTGATCGCGGAAGCAATGGCCCTCTTCCAGCAGCAGCAGGCGCATCTCGCGCAGCATTGCGGCATCGGGCACCGGGCGGTCGGCGTCCTGTGCTGGGCGGACCAGAACAAAGTCTTCGGAAAACAAGGCCACTTCGGTCAGCGCCGGTTCCGAAACAGGCAGCGCGACGATGGCGGTATCCAGCCGCCCGTCCAGCAGTTCCTGCAACAGCTTCGGGGTGACGGTCTCGCGCAGGTTCAGGTCCAGGCCGGGATAGTGCTGCGTCAGTTGCCCGATGATCGCAGGCAACAGATAGGGGGCGACCGTGGGAATGACCCCGATCCGCAGGCGCCCGGCGGGTTTGCCGTTGGCGGCTTGCGCCAGGTCGTCCAACTCGTCCACCGCACGCAGGATTCCACTGGCGCGTTCCAGAAAGGTCTCGCCAAAGCCGGTCAGCCGGATTTGCCGCGCGCTGCGCTCCAGCAGCGGGGCGCCCAGGGTAAGTTCCAGTTCCTTGATCTGCATCGACAGGGCAGGTTGCGTGACAGAGCAGGCCTCGGCCGCATGGCCGAAATGCCGGTGGCGGGCCAGAGCCTCGAAATAGCGCATTTGTTTGAGGGTCAGGTTCAGCATCAGATAAACTTATCACCATGATCAGAACTATCAAGTTCCTCTGATGCGAAGTTCCTGATAAGAATGATTCCAGATTGCAGCGGACCCCAGCGGGCCGCCGCAGGGTGATGCAGCACAGACGGAGGCCACGATGGATGGAAATGAAGTGAACACGGGCGGCAAATGCCCGGTGATGCACGGCGCGGTGACGGCGGCGGGCAAGTCGAACACCGATTGGTGGCCGAATGCGCTGAACCTGGACATCCTGCACCAGCATGACAGCAAGACCAACCCGATGGGCAAGGACTTCAGCTATCGGGATGCGGTCAAGACACTGGATTTCGATGCGGTCAAGCGCGACGTCCATGCCCTGATGACCGACAGCCAGTCGTGGTGGCCGGCGGATTGGGGCCATTATGGCGGCCTGATGATCCGCATGGCCTGGCACGCCGCCGGTTCCTACCGTCTGGCCGATGGCCGGGGCGGCGGCGGCACCGGAAACCAGCGCTTTGCCCCGCTGAACAGCTGGCCTGACAACGTAAGCCTCGACAAGGCCCGCCGTCTGCTGTGGCCGATCAAGAAGAAATACGGCAACAAGCTCAGCTGGGCCGACCTGATCATCCTGGCGGGCAATGTCGCCTATGAATCCATGGGGCTGAAAACCTTTGGCTTCGGCTATGGCCGCGAGGATATCTGGCATCCCGAGAAGGATGTCTACTGGGGTTCGGAAAAGGAATGGCTCGCGCCGTCCGACAGCCGGTATGGCGATGTCGAGAACCCCGAGACGATGGAAAACCCGCTGGCCGCCGTGCAGATGGGGCTGATCTACGTCAACCCCGAAGGGGTGAACGGCAAGCCCGATCCGCTCAAGACGGCAGCCCAGGTGCGCGAGACCTTCGCCCGCATGGCGATGAATGACGAGGAAACCGTTGCGCTGACCGCTGGTGGCCATACGGTCGGCAAGACCCATGGCAACGGCAACGCACAGGCGCTGGGTCTGGACCCGGAATCGGCGGACGTGACCGAGCAGGGGATGGGCTGGTCCAACCCGCACATGGCGGGCAAGGCCGCGAATGCCGTGACTTCGGGGCTGGAAGGGGCCTGGACCACGCATCCGACCGTGTTCGACATGGGCTTTTTCGACATGCTGTTCGGCCACGAGTGGGAACTGCGCCGCAGCCCCGCCGGCGCCCAGCAGTGGGAGCCGGTGAACATCCGCGAGGAAGACAAGCCCCTGGATGCGACCGACCCGACCAAGCGTCATAACCCGATGATGACCGACGCCGACATGGCGATGAAGGTGGATCCGGTCTATCGCGCGATCTGCGAAAAGTTCATGGCGGATCCGGAATACTTCAAGGACACCTTCGCGCGCGCCTGGTTCAAGCTGACCCACCGCGACATGGGGCCCAAGGCACGCTACATCGGCCCCGAGGTGCCTGCCGAAGATCTGATCTGGCAGGATCCGGTGCCCGCAGGGAACATGTCCTATGACGTCGATGCGGTGAAGGCACGTATCGCCGCCTCGGGCCTGTCGGGTGCCGAGATGATCGCCACCGCCTGGGACAGCGCGCGCACCTATCGCGGGTCCGACATGCGGGGCGGTGCCAATGGCGCGCGTATCCGTCTGGCACCGCAAAAGGACTGGGACGGCAACGAGCCCGCCCGTCTGGCCCGCGTGCTGTCGGTGCTGGAGCCGATCGCGGCCGACACCGGGGCAAGCGTGGCGGATGTCATCGTTCTGGCTGGCAATGTCGGTCTGGAACAGGCCATCAAGGCCGCGGGTTTCAACGTGGCGGTGCCCTTTGCGCCGGGCCGCGGTGACGCAACCGATGCGATGACCGATGCGGCCTCGTTCGACGTGCTGGAGCCGCTGGCCGATGGCTATCGCAACTGGCTGAAGAAGGACTATGTGGTCAGCCCCGAGGAACTGATGCTGGATCGTACCCAGTTGATGGGCCTGACGGCGGCCGAGATGACCTGTCTGGTCGGCGGGATGCGGGTGTTGGGCACCAACCACGGTGGCACCGCGCATGGCGTGCTCACCGACCGGGTGGGCGCCTTGACCACCGACTTCTTTGTCAACCTGACCGATATGGCGAACACCTGGGCCAAGGCCGGAGACCACTATGAAATCCGCGACCGCCAGACTGGCGCGGTGAAGTGGACGGCCACGCGGATGGATCTGGTGTTCGGCTCGAACGCGGTCCTGCGTGCCTATGCCGAGGTCTATGCCCAGGACGACAATGCGGAGAAGTTCGTCAAGGATTTCGTGGCGGCCTGGACCAAGGTGATGAACGCCGACCGCTTCGATCTGGTGGCCTGACGGGCGCATCGGGACGTTTGGGGGCCGCAGCGCAAGCTGCGGCCCCGTTTTTTTGCCGGTCCTGCGCGATGCCGGGCCGCCCGCGTTTGGATACGCCGGGGGGGCGCTGCCCCCCGGACCCCCCAGGGGTATTTGGGGCAAGATGAAATGGCAGACCCTGCGCGCGGACGGGGGCGGATACTGGGCGTTTCCATCCTCGGGACGGGCGGCTAGGCTGATCGGATCGAGTCGGTGGAGGGCTATCATGCGGTTTGGCGGGCAGCGGCGGAGCCGGAATGTCGAGGATCGCCGGGGCAGGGGGGGCGCTGCCGTGGGCAGGCTGTCGGGAGTCGCGCTGCTGGCAGTCCTGGCGATCGGCTATTTTGTCGGCATTGACGTGACCCCGCTGTTGCAGGGGCTGGATCAGGGCGGGGCACCGGGCGAAAGCCGCGCTCTGACCCCCGAGGAGGAAAAGGCAGGGGTTTGGGTCGGTCAGGTGCTGGGCACCACCGAGGATGTCTGGGCCGAGCGATTCCGTACCGAGTTGAACGCGCGGTATACGCCGCCGGTACTGGTGCTGTATGCCGACGTGACGCAAAGCCCGTGTGGCGGTGCGTCCGGGGCGACGGGGCCGTTCTACTGCCCTGGCGATCGCAAGATTTACCTCGATACTGCGTTCTTTGCCACCATGGCGCGCGAACTGGGGGCGCCTGGGGAGCTTGCGGCGGCCTATGTGATCGCCTCATGAGGTGGCGCATCATGTTCAGGATGAGCTTGGCATTCTGGGCAAGGCGAACCAGGCGCGGGCGCGGATGTCTCCGGCGGAGTCGAATGCGGTCTCGGTGCGGATCGAGTTGCAGGCCGATTGCCTGGCCGGGGTCTGGGCCGAAAGCGTCAATGCGTTGTTGAAACCCGGAGATGTGGAGCAGGCGATCACTGCGGCGCGGCAGATCGGGGACGATACCTTGCAGCGCCGGGCGGGCCGGGTTCCGCAGCCGCACATCTTCAGCCACGGCTCCTCCGCCCAGCGTGTTCGCTGGTTCACACGCGGGTACGAACGTGGCCGCATGGATGCCTGCGACACCTTCGGGACGGACCGGTTGTGAGCCTTCCTGCCGCACAGGTGCCGGTCGGGGCTGGCTGGCTGTCCTTGTCGCCCTTGCCGGGGCGCGGCGGGGATCTGGCCGGCGATGTGGCTGCGCTGGCGGCGTGGGGGGCCGATCTGGTGGTCAGCCTGACGCAGGCACAGGAAATGGACACGGGCGATCTGGCGGGTGCCCTGGGGTTGGCGGGGCTTGGCTGGCGGCATCTGCCGGTGCCGGATTATGGTGTGCCGGGACCGGGCGAAGGGCTGGTGCTGGTTGACGAATTGTCGGCGCGGCTGGCGTCTGGTGGGCGGATCGCGCTGCATTGCCTTGGCGGCTGTGGCCGGTCGGGAATGCTGGCACTGAGGCTTATGGTGCGCAGCGGCGAAGCGCCCGATGCCGCGCTGATCCGGCTGCGCGCCGCGCGCCCCTGCGCGATCGAGACATCTGGGCAGATGGACTGGGCAAGACGGGGCTAGGGTATTCTGACGGCGTGTTTGGCCCGCTGGGGGGCGCTGTTCAGGATGGACCGCAACTGGCGCCGCGCCGCGCCAGGGCCGCCTTGCATGACTGGTGCACGAGTCGGCCCCCGACAAGCGGCTCTGGACCCGGATGGGCAAGACGGTGGCGGACCTTGCCTGGGGCTGAGAGCTTGTGTCCCACGCGCTATATTGTCGTGGGGCGAAATTGTTGTAATGGATTGATATTAATGCATTAATTTTGTGCGTTGGTAGGCCCGGAGGGACTCGAACCCCCAACCAAGGCGTTATGAGCGCCCTGCTCTGACCATTGAGCTACAGGCCCGACCTGCGCCATGGGTGGCAGATCGTGGCGCAGGGGTCAAGTTCATAGCTGGGCCTCCGTGCCAGGGGCGTTGACCTTTTGGGCGGCGCGGTGTCTCGTGCGGGCGGATGGCGATACGGGACGGGACCAAGATGGGCATGGCGCAGGATCTTCAGGGCAATCCGCTGTTGGGGGCAAACCCGGCCGCGGTGGTGGCATTCGATGAAGCTTTGCGCGCCTATGCCACCTATCACGGCGATCCTGTGGCCGCGCTTGACCGGGGTATTGCTGCGGCACCGGAGTGCGCGATGCTGTGGCTGGCCAAGGCCTGGCTCTACGGGCTTGCGACCGAACCCGGCGCAACGGCGATGGCGCGTGACTTCGTTGCGCGGGCGCAGGCGCTGGCGGGCGGCAAGCGCGAAGCGGCGCACGGCGAGGCGCTGGCGCGGTTGCTGGCAGGCAACTGGACGTCGGCAGGGCTTGTCCTGGAACGCTGGCAGGCAGAGATGCCGCATGACCTGCTGGCGCTGCAATCGGGGCATCTGATCGACTTCTTCAGCGCCAATGCGCGGGCCTTGCGGGATCGGGTGGCGCGTGTGCTGCCGCTGTGGCGTGATGTGCCCGGAGAAAGCTGGGTGATGGGCATGGCCGCCTTTGGCTTTGAGGAGGCGGGCGATTATGCGCGTGCCGAAGACCTCGGGCGCGAGGCGGTGGAGCGCGATCCACGCGATTCATGGGCGCATCATGCGGTTGCCCATGTGATGGAAATGATGGGGCGCCCCCAGGATGGTCTTGGCTGGATGATCGCGCGCGAGCCCTATTGGGCATCGGACGACGACAACCTTCAGGTGCACAACTGGTGGCACCGCGCCTTGTGCCATATCGAGACCGACGACATCGCCGGGGCATTGGCGCTATATGACGGGCCGGTGCGCCGTGGCGGACTGGGGCTGGCCTTGCCGCTTGCCGATGGGGCGGCCCTGTTGTGGCGGCTGGAGATGCAGGGGGCGGATGTCGGCACGCGCTGGGAGGAGCTGTCCGACAAATGGGAAGGGCACGAGGCCCCCGGCTTTTATGCGTTCAACGATCTCCACGCGGCCATGGCGCATGTCGGGGCTGGCCGGTTTGATCGTGCGGGGAGGTTGCTGTCCGGGGCATCGGGCGACAGCGAGGCGGCTGGCTGGATGCGCCGTTATGGCCTGCCACTGGTCGAAGGCGTGATCGCATTCCGCCGGGGCGACTATGACCTCGCCGCAGATCGCCTGATGCAGGCACGCCATATCTCTGGCGGTTTTGGTGGCAGCCACGCACAGCGCGATGTCATCGACTGGACCCTGGCCGAGACCGCGATACGTGGGCGGATGCCGGGCCTTGCAGAGGCACTTGCACGCGAGCGTCTGGCGACACGCCCGCATTCCCCGGTGAACCGCAGCTTCCTGCGCCGCGCGGTGGCGTTGCGCGAGGCATGATCGCCGGGTCGGCAGGCGGGGGGCGCACATAGGCCGGTGGCGACGCGACGCCAGCAGATGGATGCTGTCAGAGCGCGGAAAATCCTGCCACGGCACAGGCCAGCACTGCGCCGATGGTCAGAAATCCCAAGGCACGCCGCCGATCCTGCCGGGATGCGCCGCCTGTGTAGTCGAAGCGTTCATAGACCACCTGATTCATCGGCAGCCCCAACGACACAAGTGCGTCGGACACCGCTGTCACCATCGCGCCGGGGCCGCAGATCAGGGCCACTGTCTGATCCAGCTCCAGCCCGGCCAACAGGTGGTGCAGCCGTTGGTCGGACAGGCGGCCCAGTTCGCCATCCCAGCCTGGGCCATCGGTTTCGCTGACCAGCAAGACCCGCAGATCAAGCACGGTTTTCGCCGCCTCTATCTCTGGCAGGCAGGCAAAGTTCGCCGGGGCACCCGCCGCATAGGCAAGGCGCACTGGTCGCGGATCGCGCCGGGCCACCAGATCGCGCAGCAGCCCCATGACGGGGGCAATGCCGACCCCGCCCGCCACCAGCAGAACCGCGCTGCCAGGGTGGGCCTCCAGCGTGAATTCGCCATAGGGTCCGTCGATGCCGATGGCGGTTCCGGGGGGCAGCGCGCCGATGGTCCGGGTGAAATCGCCCGCTTCCTTGACGATCAGGCTCAGCCCCGGCCGCAGCGGGCTGTCCGCAATCGAGAACGGATGGTCAAACAGCGGAAACCGGCGTCGGCCTTCGGTCATCCAGACGAACTGACCTGCCGCATAGTCGAGGGCCGGGGTGCCCGGCGCGGGCTGAATGTCGAGCTCCCACAGCCGATCTGCAAGTCTGGTGACAGAGACCAGGCGCCAGGGCCGCCCGTGCAGCCGCGCCCAACGCCACACATATAGAATGGCGATGACGAGCGCGACGAGCAGACCCGTTACCCACCAGGCTGCGTTGAGCGGCCCTGTGGCGCTGAAGCGCCCGGCAGAAATTGCATGATGCAGCCCGCCACCAACGGCCAGAAGGGCCAGTATGACGTGAACCGCCCGCCAGATCTCGTAGCGCCAGGGCAGGTGGTCGCGCAGAACGGAGGTGATGACCAGCGCCAGCAGCGCGGCCAGCGCCACGACCCCTGACCGATAGTGCGGCAAGGTCAGGTAGGCGGCCAGCCGCTCGCCCCCCAGGTCGGGCGCGTCAAGCCAGGTGGGCAGCACATAGGCCAGCGGGTGAAGCACCGCAGCAATCAGCACCCACCAGGCGGCGATCTTGTGAAACGCCATCACCTTGTCGATACCAAGTCGGCCCGAGACGCTTTCGAACCGGCCGGATGTGACAAACTGGATTGCCATGGCGACAAGGGCGATCAGCCCCAGCGCCGCCGCCGCCCGTTCCCAGGTGTCCGGCGGAGCAACATCTTGCGTTGCCGCCACGCCCAGCGGCAGCAGGCACACCGCTAGATAGATCCCGGCCAAGCGCGGCCCCGTCAGATGCAGGCGGGGCTTGTGCCCCGTGCGGGCGCGTGCGGGCAGATCCGGTTTCATTTATCCATCCGTCGACGTTGCCGAGGCGCAGGGTAGCACGCCCACGGTATCTCACATTGACCCTGATCAAGGTATGAAACCTGCATTCAGGCAGAATGTTCGCCTGTCCGACAGAACCGGAGGAGATCAGCGATGTCATTGTCCAGCCTGTTGCGCGTGGTGTGTGCCCTGGCTGTGGGCCTCGGGATGGCGTCGCCCGTGGCGTCGCAGCACGAGGCGGATCTGCCAAAGCTGGTCGAACGCTGGTTGGCTTCGCCGCATGGCGATTACAGTTCGCTGTCGTTCACCTACTGGAACAAGGACGGCGCAGTGCCAGTGGCCTGTGCGGCCTGTCATTCCCAGCCGGGGTTCATTGACTGGCTGGGGGCGGATGGCAGTGCCCCCGGCGTGGTGGATCACCCGGCGGCCATCAATGCGCCGATCGGCTGCGCGTCCTGTCATACCGCCGCCGCCCATGCGCTGGACCGCGTGGGCTTTCCGTCTGGCGAGACTGTCGCCGGTCTTGGCCCGTCGGCGGTCTGCACGGTGTGCCATCAGGGGCGGCAGGCAGGGGATAATGTGATCACGGCCACCCAGGGCCTGGACGAAGATGCGGTATCCTCGCAGCTTGGGTTCCTGAACGTGCACTATGGCGTGGCCGCGGCCGTGATGCACGGGGCCGATGTGCGGGGCGGCTTTCACTACCCCGGCAAGAGCTATGCCGGTCGGTTTGCCCATGTGCCCAGTGCCAATAGCTGTGTGGCCTGCCATGATCCTCATACCACCCAGGTGGCCACCGATGGCTGCCTGTCGTGCCACCGTGGGGTGACCAGCCTCCGGGATATCCGCACACGCCACGGCGATTTTGACGGCGACGGCTCTGCGGCCGGTGGGGTACATTCCGAGATCCTGGGGTTGCACGCCCGGTTGTATGCCGCGATCCAGAGCTATGCCGCCACGGTTGCGCGCGCGCCCATAGGCTATGCCAACGGTACGTTTCCCTATTTCTTCAACGACACCAACGCGGATGGCCAGATTGGCCCGGACGAGGCGATCTTTCCCAATCGCTATCAGAGCTGGACGCCCCGCTTGCTGAAAGCCGCGTACAACTATCAGGTCGCCATGAAGGATCCCGGCGGCTATGTGCACAATCCAACCTACATCCTGCAACTTCTGCATGACAGTCTGGAAAACCTGTCAGAGCAGGTGACACTGGATATGCGGCGCGTCCGCAGGCCCTGAGTGCGGGCGCGGCCCGCGGTCCTCTGTGCCGTCGGGCCGGGCCGGAGCCTCGGGCAGGCCATGGCCTGCCAAAGCGTAGGGTCACAAGGGCCAGATGATCAGCAGCAGCGGCACGCTGACAAGGATGACCAGCCCCTCCAGCGGCAATCCCAGTTTCCAGTAATCGCCAAACCGGAAGCCACCGGGCCCCAGGATCAATGTGTTGTTCTGGTGGCCGATCGGGGTCAGGAACGCACAAGAGGCCCCGATGGCCACCGCCATCAGAAAGCTGTCGGCGTTGACGCCAAGTGCGGAGGCGATTCCAATGGCAATCGGGCACATCACCGCCGCCGTGGCGGCGTTGTTCATCACGTCCGACAGGAACATCGTGGTGATCAATACCACGGTCAGCGCGGCGATGGCATTGCCCTGGGCAATCGTTCCGACCAGAAATTGCGCCAGCTGGTCTGCGGCGCCTGTGGTCTGCATCGCGCCTGCCACCGGGATCAGCGCCGCCAACAGCACGATCACCGGCCAGTCGATGGCCGAATAGACCTGACGCGGCGGCACGGTGCGCAGCAACATGGACAGCAGCACGCCCAGCATGAATGCCGGCGCCGCTGGCAGCAGGCCAAGCGCCACGATGCCGACCGCGCCCAGCATGATCGCCCCCGCGAGTATCGCCATCCGCCGCTCCGGAAGGCGCAACTCACGCTCTCCCAGCGGTACGCACCCGGTATCATTGATGAATTCGGCAATGGCTTCGGCCGGGCCCTGCATCAGCAACAGATCTCCCGATGCCAGCGGCAACGACCCCAGCCGTTCTCGGGGCGGTGTGCCTGCGCGCGACACGGCAAGCAGGTTCAGCCCATAGCGGGTGCGCAAATGCATTCCGCGCGCCGAGCGACCGACGATGTTCGACCCCGGCAGAACGGCCAGTTCACGCAACACGATGTCTTCGTCGCGTTCGGCGGGTTTCGGCGCGGGCTGCCCTGTGTCCTTTTCCTTAGCTCCGTCCCCGCCCTGCTGGCGGTCCGCAGAAGCGTCCTGGCCTTCGGTCTCGGCGCTTTCGCCCTGCGAGGAGGAGCCCAGTTCCTCCAGCGTGATGTCGAATACCGAGAGCGTCTCGGCCAGCGCGTCAACATCGGCATCCAGCGCCAGAATGTCATTGGCCCGGATGCGGCGGCCGCCATGCGGGGCGGTCATGCGGACATCGTTGCGCACAAGCCCCACGATCTGCGCGTCGCTGGCATCTATTTCGCGCTCGAAGGCGCGCAGGGTCAGTCCGACGGCTTTGCTGTTTTCCGGCACGCGCACTTCGGTCAGATAGGTTCCCGTGTCGAACCCTTCGCCGGTCGCGGATTTGCGTGCCGGCACCAGGCGCCAGCCGATCAGGGCAACAAAGATGGTGCCCGCCACCGCCACCGCAACGCCGACCGGGGCGAAATCGAACATTCCGAAATGACCCAGGCCCGCCTGGGCCCGAAATCCCGAAACGATCAGGTTTGGCGGGGTGCCGACCAACGTCGTCATGCCGCCAAGGATGGTTCCGAAGGCCAGCGGCATGAGGATCTGCCCCGGTGTCAAGTTCAGGCGGCCCGAGAGTTGCACGGCAACCGGCATCAGCAGCGCCATGGCCCCCACATTGTTCATGAATCCCGAAAGGGCGGCGCCCAGCCCCATCAGGGCGGCCATACTCGTCAGTCGCCCGGCTTCGCGCGGCAGGAGGGCGCGCGCCATCCAGTCCACGGCCCCGGTGTTCTGCAATCCTTGACTGAGAACCAGTACACAAGCGACGGTGATCACGGCCGGATGGCCAAACCCGACGAAGGCCTCTTCTGCCGGGATCAGCCCGGCCAGCACACAGGCCAGCAGGGCCGCAAGGGCCACCATGTCGTGGCGGAACCGCCCCCACAGGAACAGCGCCATGGTTGCAACGAGAATGCCAAAGATCAGGATTTGTGCAGTGGTCATGACAACGATCCGGGTGCTGGGTCGGGTCTGACAAGATCAGAGCCGCCATTCCGTCACAACAGGAAACGCGCCCCGATGATCGCAAGGTGTCGTGTCCCTGGCGGCGGATCAATGAATTGCACGAGATGCCCCAATGCATCGGCTGTTCCGGCAATGCGCTGAAATATGGAGGGTATCGGATTTCCGGGGGCGGCGCCTTCCATTCTCCGCTCACGGTGCGATGCGGTCAGGCCGGCGGCCGGTGCACCTGAATGGCGCCATCGTTCGCGCAGCATCTGCGCGGGGCGGCCCGCCCCCGATCCCCATGATCGAATGCCGGAAGGTGAGTGCGCCAGTTCCGCGTCCCGATCCGAGGGCAGGCTGGCGAAGCGCGGCGTGACAGGTCGGTTCGGGCCGGGTGGCGCCTGACCCGCGGCGGTCCGCGTGGTCAGGCGCAAGGCAATGTCAGCGCTGGGCGCGCAGTTCGTCGCGGATCTGGGCCAGCAACTCTTCGGCGGTCGGGCCCTTGGGCGGTGCGGCGGCCTCTTCCTTGCGGAAGGCGCGGTCCTTCATGGTGTTCAAGCCCTTGACCAGCAGGAAGACAACCCAGGCGATCAACAGGAACTTGATGATGGCATTGATGAAATTGCCGATCATGAACTGTGCGTCACCCAGCCCGACGCTGATCTGGGAAAAATCTATCCCGCCGATCACCAGGCCAAGCAGCGGATTGACAAGGTCGTCGACCAGAGAGGTGACGATGGCGGTAAAGGCCGCGCCCATGATGATGCCGACTGCCATATCCATGACATTGCCGCGCATGATGAATTTCTTGAATTCGTCCAGCATTCCAGTCCCCTGTCCTGTCCCCGCGAGTGTGATCTGGCCCGCAATGCGCAGGGGCGATCCATGCGCACAGGTCCGAAGGCACTATTGCACAGGGTTCGCGCTTTTTTCACGGGGAATTTACAGGTAGCACGAACCGGAACCGCGAAGGAGCCTGCCATGACCGTGCTTGCCGATTTTCCCGTCACCCGCCGCTGGCCGCCGCGTCGGCCCGACGTGATCCAACTGTATTCCCTGCCAACGCCCAACGGGGTGAAGGTCTCGATCATGCTGGAAGAATGCGGTCTGGCCTATGACGCGCATGTGGTGGATTTCGGCAACAACGACCAGATGTCCCCCGAGTTTCTCAGCCTGAACCCCAACAACAAGATCCCGGCGATCCTTGACCCTGACGGTCCGGGCGGGCGGCCGCTGGCGCTGTTCGAAAGCGGGGCGATTCTGATTTATCTGGCGGATAAGGCGGGTCGCTTTCTGCCGGAGGGGCAGCGCTACGAGGTGATCCAGTGGTTGATGTTCCAGATGGGTGGCCTCGGGCCGATGTTCGGTCAACTGGGGTATTTCCACCATTTCGCCGGGAAGGAAATCGAGGATCCGCGTCCCAAGGAACGTTTCCGCGCCGAGGCCGAGCGCCTGCTGAAGGTGCTCGACGGGCAACTTGCCGGGCGTGACTGGGTGGCGGGCGAATATTCCATTGCGGATATGGCGATTGCGCCCTGGTTGCGGACATTGCGCGATTTCTACAAGGCGGGCGATATCGCCGGATGGGGGGCCTTGCAGAATGTCCCGGCCTATCTGGAGCGGTTTCTGGACCGACCGGCGGTGCAGCGCGGTTTGCTACAGCCCGCGCGCGGGTAGCCCATGCGGCGGGGGGGCTGCCCCCTCGCCCCCCCCAAACGCGCAAGGGGCTTTCCCTAGACGTCGCCCGGATAAGGGCACGGGCGCGCGGTGGGCGAACGCCCTGCGGCGGCCCGCCCCGCCCAGCGACCCGTCGCAAGGCTGGCGGTCAGAAGGTATCCGCCCGTCGGGGCATCCCAGTCAAGCATTTCGCCTGCGACATGGACGCCGGGCAGGGCGTGCAGTTGCAGCCCGCCGTCCACCGCAGCCTGCCGGATGCCGCCAGCCGTGGAAATCGCCTCGTCCATCGGGCGGAGGCCGTCATACGGGACTGGCAGGGTCTTGAGCCGCCGTGCAAGGGCGGCGGGATCGGTGGGCAAGGGGCGGGCGCATTCCTGTGCCAGCGCACTCTTGGCCGGATCGAGAGCGGCCTTGCGCAGGGTGTTGGCCAGGCTGTCCTTGCCGCGCCCGCTCAGGCGTTGCGCAAGCGTGTCGGGGGGGATGTCGGGCAGCAGGTCTATCGTCAGGGGCGCGCTGTCGCGTAGCGCCGGGGTCAGCGGATACAGCCCG
Source organism: Gemmobacter megaterium (assembly GCF_900156815.1). Lineage (GTDB taxonomy): Bacteria > Pseudomonadota > Alphaproteobacteria > Rhodobacterales > Rhodobacteraceae > Wagnerdoeblera > Wagnerdoeblera megaterium. The sequence continues at coordinate 396,220 of NZ_FTOT01000002.1, read as the reverse complement.
CCGCCCTCCAGCCCACGGGCCGAGATCGTGACTTCGCCCCGGCTGGCAAGGCTGGCAGCGGTCAGCCGTATGCCCTTGAGCGCCGCGCCGAAGTGGCGGGTCATATGCGGGGACCAACGGACGACCAGACCGGCGTTCGACGCGCGAAAGGGCGCGATCTCGACCCCGGCCTGTGCCAGCACGGGCACCCAGGCGGCGTCTGACCCAAGCCTGGCCCAACTGGCGCCGCCCAGGGCAAGCACGGTGCGCGCCGGTGTCAGAAGCTGCGGGCCGTCCGGCGTATCGAATGCGAAGGCGCCGCCGTCAAATCCGGTCCACCGCCAGCGGGTGCGCAGCGCCACGCCACGCCCGGCCAGCCGTGCAAGCCAGGCGCGCAGCAGGGGCGAGGCTTTCATCTCGACCGGAAACACCCGGCCGGTAGAGCCGGTGAACACCGTTTGCCCCAACCCTCGCGCCCAGCCCTGCACCTGATCGGGCCCGAAGGCGGCCAGCATGGGCGCCAGCCACGCCGCACCTTGGGAATAGTGGGCCGTGAAATCCGCCAGCGGTTCGTCCCGCGTCAGGTTGAGACCGGATTTTCCCGCCATCAGGAACTTGCGGGCGGGCGAGGGTTTTGCTTCGGCCACAACGACGGACCAACCCGCCCCGGCCAGTTCCTCTGCCGCCATCAGCCCGGCCGGGCCAGCGCCGATGACGAGGGCTGTTGTCATGCCTTGGCCATATGTATCACACGCTGCGGGAAGGGCATCTGGATGCCTTCGGCCTTCAGCGCATCCCAGACGGCGAACAGCACCTGCGACTGGTATTTGTCGGTGAGATCCTCGATACCGTTCACCCAGAATTCGACCCCGAAGTTCACCGCGCTGTCGCCAAACCCGCGCAATTCGCATTCGACAGGTTCGGGATCGGACAACACGAAAGGCAGCGTCTGGACCGCCGCCTCGATCAGCGGGGGCACGCGGTGGATGTCGGTTTCATAGGCGACCGAAAACTCCACTTCGTAGCGGTGCGCGGTCCCTGCGTCGGAATAGTTCACCACGCGCGAGGTGATGAAATTCTCGTTCGGCACCACGATCCAGCGACCATCGACAGTTTGCAGAATGCAGGCGCGGGCGGTCATCTTGATGATGGTGCCGGCCTGGCCGTCATCGAGTTCGACATAGTCGCCGACTGTTGTCTGACCTTCCAGCAACAGGATCACGCCAGAAACAAAGTTCGCGGCGATCTGTTGCAGGCCCAGCCCGATGCCGACGCCTACCGCCCCGCCCAGAACGGCAATGGCGGTCAGGTCGATGCCCATGATCTGCATCAGGATCAGGAAGGCGGTGCCGAAGATCACGATCTGCGCCGCTTTCGAGGCCAGTTCGCGGGTGGCAGGGCGCAGTTCTTCTTGCCGCTTGATGTAGGTTTCTGACTGGCGGGTGGACCACGACCCCGCCCAGAACAGCAGCGCCCCGGCGATCAGGCCGCGGATCAGACCCATCAGGGTAAACCGGATGTCGCCCAGTTCCACGCGGATGGCGTGGAGCCGTTCGGACACCGGCTCCAGCAGACCGACCATGTAGATTGCCATGATCGGCAACAGGACATAGCGCCCCATCGTCCGCAGAAAGCGATCCGTCAGCACCTGTTCGACAAGGATACGGGCCGCGACGAACAGGAAGATCCGTTTGCCAAAGGCGATCACGGCGCCAGATCCGAACAGCGAGCGGGTCAGTTCCTCGCCCACGGCCGTGAACAGAAAGGCCAGCAAGGGCATCAGCAGCGGCAGCAGGCTGCGCAAAAACACCATTGTCGGGGCCAGAATGTGGGTGGCGCCGGGGGCCGGGGTCAGCAAGGCCGCCAGATGCGGCTGCATCCGGCGCGTCACCAGACGGGCCATCAGCCAGGCCACCACCAGCAGCGCAAACTGCGACCAGGCCGCCGGGCTGGTCAGCCAGCTTACCGCAAGGTCCAGCACCGGCTGGATGTGACTCATGACGTTCTCGATGAATTCCGGCTCGAATTCCATACTGGTCCCCTACCTGTCGTGGCTGCGCAATTGCAAAGAAACCTCTGTCTGGCAAGCCATTCACAGGGAAAAACAGTAATCTTGAAGATCGAAATTTTAAGATTGAAATATATTCACCGCATTGCTAGCCTGATCTCCATAACGCGCCACTCGGAGGAACCCGATGAAGATTCTCTGCCTCGGCGGCGGCCCTGCCGGTCTGTACTTCGCCATTTCCATGAAACTGCGTGACCCCTCGCACGATGTGACCGTGCTGGAACGCAACAAGGCGAACGATACCTTTGGCTGGGGCGTCGTGCTTTCGGACGATGCACTGGGCCGTATGCAGAAGAACGACCCCGTCTCTACCGAGGCGATCCGGTCCAGCTTTGCGTACTGGGACGATATCGCAACGGTGCACAATGGCGTGCGGTCGGTCTCTGGCGGTCACGGTTTTGCCGGGATCGGTCGCAAGGCGATGCTGATCCTGTTGCAGCAGCGCGCCCGCGAACTGGGCGTGGTCCTGCAATTCGAGACCGTGTTCAAGGCCGCCGAGGAATACCGCAAGGAATATGACCTGGTGGTGGGCTGCGACGGGCTGAACAGCCTGGTGCGGAGTGAATACAAGGATGTGTTCAAGCCGGATATCGACGTGCGCAAATGCAAATTCATCTGGCTGGGCACCCACCAGAAATTTGCCGACGCCTTTACCTTCATCTTCGAAAAGACCGAACACGGCTGGATGTGGGCCCACGTCTACCAGTTCGACGACAATACGGCGACCTTCATCGTCGAAACCCTTCCCGAGACCTGGGACAAGTGGGGGTTCGAGCAGATGTCGAAAGAAGAGATCGTCGAGACCTGCCGCAAGATCTTCGAATCGCATCTGGGCGGCCATGACCTGATGTCGAACGCGGCGCATCTGCGCGGCTCGGCGGTCTGGATCCAGTTCCCGCGCGTGATCTGCGAAAAGTGGTATCATGAAAACGTCGTCCTGATGGGCGATGCGGCGGCGACCGGGCATTTCTCGATCGGCTCTGGCACGCGGCTGGCGTTTGACAGTGCGATCGCACTGGCCGAATACCTGCATTCGGAACCCGACATGCAATCGGCCTTCCAGCGGTATCAGGACGAGCGCCGCGTCGAGGTGCTGCGCCTGCAATCGGCTGCGCGCAACAGCCTGGAATGGTTTGAACAGGTCGAGCGGTATCTCGACATGCACCCGACCCAGTTTGCCTATTCGCTGCTGACCCGCAGCCAGCGCATCAGCCATGAAAACCTGCGCCTGCGCGACCCGGAATGGCTGGCGTCCGCCGAAGACTGGTTCCAGGAACAGGCCGGGGGGCAGACGGGCCGCCGCCCGATGTTCGCACCGTTCCGTCTGCGCGACATGGATCTGAAAAACCGCATCGTCGTGTCGCCGATGGCGCAATACAAGGCCGTGGATGGCTGCCCGACCGACTGGCACCTGATCCACTATGCCGAACGCGCCAAGGGTGGCGCGGGGCTGGTCTATACCGAAATGGCCTGCGTGTCGGATGTGGGCCGCATCACGCCGGGTTGTCCGGGGCTCTATGCGCCCGAACATGAGGCGGCGTGGACGCGGCTGGCCGACTTCATCCATACGGAAACCACGGCGAAGTTCTGCATCCAGATCGGCCATGCCGGGCGCAAGGCATCGACCTGTGTGCCATGGGACGGCGGCGGGATCGACGCGCCGCTGGCCTCTGGCAACTGGCCGATCATGTCGGCCAGCGCGATCCCCTACAAACCCACAAGCCAGACGCCCAAGGCAATGGACAAGGCCGATCTGGACGAGGTGAAGGCGCAATTCGTGTCCGCGGCCCAGATGGCCGACCGCGCCGGCGCCGACATGATCGAGATGCACGCCGCCCACGGCTATCTGCTGGCGGCCTTCATCTCGCCCATCACCAACACGCGGGACGATGAATACGGCGGGTCGCTGGAAAACCGCCTGCGCTATCCGCTGGAGGTGTTCAGCGCGATGCGCGCGGTCTGGCCCGAGGCCAAGCCCATGTCGGTCCGTATCTCGGCCCATGACTGGATTGATGGCGGCGTGACACCGGAAGAGGCGGTCGAGGTCGCCAAGGCGTTCCGTGCCGCGGGCGCCGACATCATCGACGTGTCGTCGGGCCAGACCGATCCGGCCGAAAAGCCGGTCTATGGCCGCATGTTCCAGACCCCGTTCAGCGACCGCATCCGCAACGAAGGCATCATGCCGACGATGACGGTGGGCAATATCAGCGACTGGGATCAGGTGAATGGCATCCTGATGGCGGGTCGGGCCGATCTGGTCATGCTGGCGCGGATGCACCTGGCCGACCCCTACTGGACGCTGCACGCGGCGGCCGAACAGGGCGATCAGGCCAGCGACTGGCCAAAACCCTACAAGGGCGGGCGCGATCTGCTGTATCGTCTGCGCGAACGGCAGCAAGAGGTGTTGAGGGCATGATACTGGCAGGCAAGCGGGTTCTGATCACCGGGGGCGGCACCGGAACGGGGGCCGATCTGGCGCGCGGCTTTGCCGCAGCCGGGGCCGAGGTTGTGGTGACAGGCCGCCGTGCCGAGCCGCTGGAACAGGTTGCGGGGGCCCTGCCGGGTGCCCGCGCCATCACCGCAGATGTGACGGACGAGGCCAGCGTCAAGGCGATGTTCGAACAGGCCGGGCCGTGTGACATCGTGATCGCCAATGCCGGGGCCTCGGACAGCGCGCCGCTGGGCCGGGTGACGATGGAGCATTGGAGCGCCATGCTTGCAGTCAACCTGACCGGCACCTTCCTGACATTCCGCGAAGGGCTGCGGCAATTCTCTGGCTGGGGTCGGCTGATCGCCGTGGCCTCGACCGCGGGGCTCAAGGGCTATGGCTATGTCGCGCCCTATGCGGCGGCCAAGCATGGCGTGGTGGGGCTGGTCCGTTCCGTCGCGCAAGAGGTGGCGAAAAAGCCGGTCACGGTGAATGCGCTGTGCCCCGGCTTTCTGGACACGGAAATGACCGAGCGGTCCATCGCCAACATCATGGACAAGACCGGCAAGGACCGCGCCTATGCCTTGGGCGCATTGACCGCCACCAACCCGCAGGGTCGCCTTGTGCAGCCCGCCGAGGTGACGTCTGCCGCCTTGTGGTTGTGCGGGCCGGGATCCGATGCCATGAACGGACAGTCGATTGCGATTGCCGGGGGTGAGGTATGACGGACCCGTTGTCAAAGCGCCGGTTGAAGATGTGGATCAGGCTGCTGGGCGTGACCCGCGCCGCCGAAGGGGGCCTGCGCGAATATCTGCGCGTGACCCATGATACCACGCTGCCGCGCTTTGACGTGATGGCCGCGCTGTGGCGCCGCCGCGACGGGGTGACGATGAGCGAGCTCAGCCGAATGTTGCTGGTCTCGAACGGCAATGCGACGACGGTGGTGGACCGGCTGGAAAAGGACGGGCTGGTCAAACGCTCGCCTTCGGCCACCGACCGCCGCACCGTCTATGTCGCGCTGACCGAGGAAGGCGGCCGGGTCTTCGAGGTCTGGGCCGCAGGGCATGAGGCCGAGTTGAGCCGCATCTTCGAGCATGTGGACGAGGCCGATCTGGATGCGCTGACCGCGATCCTGAAACGCATGGGGAGAGAGAAGGAATGACCGAATTCGAGATGGCGGGCCTGACGCCGCAGCATTTTCTGTGGGAGGTCAAGGACCGCATTGCCACCGTCCGCCTGAACCGGCCCGAGCGCAAGAACCCGCTGTCGTTCGAAAGCTATGCCGAACTGCGCGATACCTTCCGCAAGCTGGTCTATGCGACCGATGTGGATGTGGTGGTGTTCGCCTCGAACCAGGGCAATTTCTGTTCGGGCGGCGATGTGCACGAGATCATCGGCCCGCTGACCAAGATGAACATGAAGGAACTGCTGGCCTTTACCCGCATGACCGGCGATCTGGTCAAGGCGATGATCGGCTGCGGCAAGCCGATCATCTCGGCGGTGGACGGCATCTGTGTGGGCGCCGGCGCGATTGTCGCCATGGCCTCGGATCTGCGGGTGGCGACGCCGGATGCGAAATGCGCCTTCCTGTTCACCCGCGTCGGCCTGGCCGGTTGCGACATGGGCGCTTGCGCCATGCTGCCGCGTATCATCGGCCAGGGCCGGGCGGCCGAATTGCTGTATACCGGCCGGGTGATGAGCGCCGATGAGGGCGAGCGCTGGGGCTTCTGGAACGCGCTGCATGCCGCGGAGGCGCTGGAGGCCGAGGCGATGAAGCTGGCCGGCCGCATTGCCGCCGGCCCGACCTTCGCGCATGGGATCACCAAGACCCAGATCAACCAGGAATGGAACATGGGGCTGGAACAGGCCATCGAGGCCGAGGCGCAGGCCCAGGCGATCTGTATGCAGACGCAGGATTTCGTGCGGGCTTACAATGCCTTTGTGGCCAAGGAAAAGCCGGTGTTCGAAGGGAACTGAGGGGGCGGCGGGGCTGCCGCCCCGCACCCCGCTTCAAGGGGGCGCTCGCGCCCCCTTGAAAATCCCCCGAGGGTATTTGGAGCAAGATGATGGCAGATCGTAGCTTTCTGAACTGGCCGTTCTTCGAGGACCGGCACCGCGAACTGGCCGAGGGGCTGGATGCCTGGTGTGCGGACCATCTGCATGTGGATCATTCAGATACCGATGCCGCCTGTCGGTCGCTGGTGGCGATGCTGGGGCAGGGCGGATGGCTGACGCATTCCGGCGCGGGCGAAGGCGAAAGCCTGGACGTGCGCAGCCTGTGCCTGATCCGCGAGACTTTGGCGCGGCATGACGGGCTGGCGGATTTCGCCTTTGCCATGCAGGGGCTGGGGATGGGGGCGGTGTCGCTGTTCGGCACGCCCGAGCAGCGCGGCTGGCTGGACAAGACACGGGCGGGCAGGGCGATTTCGGCCTTTGCCCTGACCGAGCCGGGGTCGGGGTCCGACGTTGCGCGCACGGCGACCACGGCGGTTCGGGACGGCGACGGCTTTGTCCTCAACGGCGAAAAGACCTATATTTCCAATGGCGGGATTGCCGATCTGTATGTCGTCTTTGCCCGCACGGGCGAGGCGCCGGGGGCCAAGGGGCTGTCGGCCTTTCTGCTGCCCGCAGACACCCCTGGACTGGAGATCGTCGAGAGGATCGAGGTGATCGCGCCGCATCCGCTGGCGCATCTGCGGTTCAACGATATCCGCTTGCCGGCCAGCGCGATGATCGGCCAGCCGGGGCGGGGGTTCCAGGTGGCCATGTCGGTGCTGGATGTGTTCCGGTCCACCGTGGGGGCGGCGGCCCTGGGCTTTGCCCGCCGCGCGCTGGACGAGGCGCTGGCGCGGGTCAAGGAGCGGCAGTTGTTCGGCGCGCCGCTGCATGAGTTGCAGATGGTGCAGGGCCATATCGCCGACATGGCGCTGGATGTCGATGCATCCGCCCTGCTGGTCTATCGCGCCGCCTGGACCAAGGACATGGGCGCCCCGCGGGTCAGCCGCGAAGCGGCGATGGCCAAGTTGAACGCGACCGAGGCCGCGCAGCGCGTCATCGACACCGCGCTGCAACTGCATGGCGGCGACGGGGTGCGCAAGGGCTTTGTCGTCGAGAGCCTGTACCGCGAGATCCGCGCGTTGCGCATCTATGAGGGCGCGACCGATGTGCAGAAGGTGGTGATCGCGCGGGCGGCGCTGGACGCATGAGCTATACCCGCATCGTTCCGATCGAGTTCAACCACTGCGATCCGGCGGGAATCGTGTTCTATCCGCGCTATTTCGAGATGATCAATTCGGTCGTCGAGAATTTCTTCGAGGATCACGTCGGCTGGTCTTTTGCCCGAATGCACACGGGCGGCAAGCATAATGGCGTGCCGACTGTCTCGATCAGTTGCAACTTCATGGCGCCGTCGCGGCTGGGGGACAAGGTGCCCTTCACGCTGGAGGTGCTGTCCGTGGGCCGGTCGAGCGTGAAAGTCCGGATCACGGCGGCCGTGGGAGGTGAGGTGCGGCTGATCACAGAGAATACACTGGTCTGGATCGACGACGGCAAGGCGGCGCCCTGGCCCGAGGAAATCCGGATGAAACTGCAAGACATGCTCCAGACAGGAGGCCAAGATGGCTGAGCAAAGCCCGCATGAGTTCCTTAACCCCAAGGGCTGGAAGCCTGCGGTCGGCTATGCCAATGGCGTGGCCGCGCGCGGCAAGATGGTGTTCCTTGGCGGCCATATCGGCTGGAACGGCCAGCAGGAATTCGAGACCGACGATTTCGCCGGCCAGGTCCGCCAGACGCTGGACAATATCGTCACCGTGCTGGCCGAGGCTGGCGGCAGGCCGGAGCATATCGTGCGGCTGACCTGGTATGTCACTTCCAAGCGCGAATATCTGGACGGGATGCGCGAGGTGGGCCGCGCCTATCGCGACACCATCGGCAAACATTTCCCCGCCATGGCGCTGGTGCAGGTCGTGGCGCTGGTCGAGGACCGTGCCAAGGTGGAAATCGAGGCAACTGCCGTTATCCCTGACTGACACTCTTTCAGCGCCCCGGCCAGTCCGGGGCGCCTGTCCTACAATGGCCCGTCAGAGGCCGACCAAACCGGGAGACACCAATGACTGGCCATGTGCTGGGCCCTTCGGGGCATGTCGATACCTTCACCCGCGATAATCTGCCCCCTCTCGACCAGTGGCCAGAGCTGCTGATGGAGGGGTTTGACTACCCCGAATGGCTGAATGCCGGGGTGGAACTGACCGACCGCATGGTCGAACGGGGCTTTGGCGACCATACCGCGCTGATCGGCAATGGCCGGATGCGCACCTACAAGGAACTGGCCGACTGGACCAACCGCCTCGCCCATGCGCTGGTCGAGGATTACGGCGTCAAGCCCGGCCATCGGGTGCTGATCCGCTCGGCCAACAACCCGGCGATGGTGGCCTGCTGGCTGGCTGCGACCAAGGCCGGCGCCGTGGTGGTGAACACCATGCCCATGCTGCGCGCGGGCGAGCTGGCCCAGATCGTCGACAAGGCCGAAATCGGCGTGGCGCTGTGCGACTCCCGGCTGATGGACGAGATGGTGGAATGTGCCAAGGGTTCGGTGCATCTGCATACCGTCGTGGGCTTTGACGGCACGGCGAACCACGATGCCGAACTGGACCGCGCGGCGCTGAAGAAATCCGTGCGGTTCGATGCGGTGAAAACCGGACGCGATGACGTGGCGCTGCTGGGCTTCACCTCGGGCACCACGGGCCACCCCAAGGCGACGATGCATTTTCACCGCGATATCCTGATCATCGCGGATGCCTATGCCAAAGAGGTGCTGAACCCCACGCCCGAGGATGTGTTCGTCGGATCGCCGCCGCTGGCCTTTACCTTCGGTCTGGGTGGGCTGGCGGTGTTCCCGCTGCGCTTCGGCGCGGCTGCCTGCCTGCTGGAAAACGCCTCGCCCCCCAATCTGATCGACCTGATCCAGCAGTACAAGGCGACCATCTGCTTTACCGCCCCCACCGCCTACCGCGTGATGATCAAGGCGATGAAGGAAGGGGCCGACCTGTCGTCGCTGCGCGCCGCTGTCAGCGCGGGCGAAACGCTGCCCGGTCCGGTGTATGAGGAATGGATGAAGCGCACGGGCAAGCCGATGCTGGATGGCATCGGGGCGACAGAGATGCTGCACATCTTCATTTCCAACCGCTTTGGCGACCATCGCCCGGCCTGCACAGGCAAACCCTTGCGGGGCTATCAGGCCAGAATCGTTGACGAAGAGGGCAACGAGATGCCGCGCGGCGAGGTCGGGCGGCTGGCGGTGCGCGGCCCGATCGGCTGCCGCTACATGGCCGATGATCGCCAGTTGAAATATGTCCAGAACGGCTGGAACCTGACGGGCGATGCCTTCTGGCAGGATCAGGACGGCTATTTCCATTTTGCCGCCCGGAATGACGACATGATCGTCAGTGCAGGCTACAATATCGCTGGTCCCGATGTCGAAGCGGCGCTGCTGAAACATCCCGATGTGCTGGAATGCGCCGTCATTGGCGAACCCGACGATGCGCGCGGTCAGGTTGTTTCGGCCTATGTCGTGCTGGCCCAGGGTGTCGAGCCCGGCCCGGAAGAGGTGAAGATCCTGCAAGATCACGTCAAGGCAACCATCGCGCCCTACAAGTACCCCCGGCGGGTCCATTTCGTGGGGCACTTGCCGAAAACCGCCAGCGGCAAGATTCAACGTTTCCTGCTGCGCAAGGGTGACTGATCCGTCGCATTGGCCCCGATAGGCTGCGGGGGGCGGCTGCCCGGTTCCCCGAGCCGGGCCGTGCGGGGGGTAAAACCCCCGCCTTCTGCGCCATGGCCTTCGCTGCGATTGCATTTCCCGGCCCTACGGCTTATCTGCGGGGCTCCATCCCGCTACTCGAGGGCCCGCGATGAACTGGATCACCAACTACGTCCGACCCAAGATCAACTCGCTGTTCTCGCGCCGCGAAGTGCCCGAGAATCTGTGGACCAAGTGCCCCGAATGCGGGACGATGCTGTTCCACCGCGAACTTGCCGACAATCTGAACGTCTGCTCGAACTGTGATCATCATATGGCGATCACCCCGCGCGACCGTTTCAAGGCGCTGTTCGATGGCGGTATCTTCGTCGAGATCAAGGTGCCCGAGCCGCTGGCCGATCCGCTGCATTTCAAGGATCAGAAAAAGTACCCCGAGCGGATGAAGGCGGCGCAGAAAGCCACCGGCGAGAAAGAGGCGATGCTGGTGGCCGAAGGCGAGGTGCTGCGCACCCCCGTCGTGGCTGCGGCGCAGGATTTTGCATTCATGGCGGGCTCCATGGGCATGTATGTCGGCAATGCCTTCATTGCCGGTGCACGTCGCGCGGTCGAGCTCAAGCGGCCCTTTGTCGTGTTTGCGGCGGCTGGTGGCGCCCGGATGCAGGAGGGGATTCTGTCGCTGATGCAGATGCCGCGGACGACAGTGGCCATCGAGATGCTGAAAGAGGCGGGGTTGCCCTATGTCGTTGTGCTGACCCACCCCACCACGGGCGGTGTGACGGCCAGCTATGCCATGCTGGGGGATGTCCAGATTGCCGAGCCGAACGCGCTGATCTGCTTTGCCGGGCCGCGCGTGATCGAGCAGACCATCCGCGAAAAGCTGCCAGAGGGTTTCCAGCGCGCCGAATATCTGTTGGACCACGGAATGCTGGACCGCGTGACACATCGCAAGGCATTGCGGGATGAACTGGTCACGATCCTGCGGATGCTGACCGGCCAGCCCCCCGCTATCAAGGGGGAATTGCCCCAGCCGCCGCCGGCACCCGTCGAGGCCGCGCCCGAGGCCCCGGCTGCAAGCTGACCGGCCCGACAGATTCCGTTTCCAGCCGGGGTATCCTCCGGCTATCCTGCGCCCGTCGCGGTCATTCAGAGGATGAAACCATGGCCCTCACGCTGGTTCAGTTCGATTTCCCGTTTGCCGGGCCCTGGGGCGCAGGCATGACAGAAGCCTTGGGCGGTCTTGCGCAGGATATCGCGGCAGAGCCGGGACTGGTCTGGAAGATCTGGACCGAGAACGCGGCCGACGGGCGGGCAGGGGGCATCTATGTCTTTGACAATCCGGACGCGGCAGCGGCCTATCGGGACAAGCATTCTGCCCGGCTGGCCTCGTTTGGCGTCACCGGCATCGTGGCGCACAGCTTTGATGTGAACGCGGATCTGTCGGCGATCACCCGCGCGCCTCTCTGACCCGGACCGCAGCAGAAAGACCCTGCCATGACCAGCACCCCCGCCCTTGCCGGGTCGGACGTCGTTCTTGAACGGCTGATGTCCTTGCACCCGAAGATCATCGACCTGCGGCTGGACCGGATGCAGGTGCTGCTGGACCGTATGGGCCGCCCCGATCTGGCGCTGCCCCCGGTGATCCATGTGGCGGGAACCAACGGCAAGGGCAGCACCCAGGCGATGATCCGAGCCGGGTTGGAGGCAGCGGGAAAGGTCTGTCACGCCTATACCTCGCCGCATCTGGCGCGGTTTCATGAACGTATCCGGGTGGCAGGGGAGCTGATCTCTGACCCCGACCTGACCGCCCTGATGGAAGAGACCGAGGCCGCCAACGCCGGCGACCCGATCACCTATTTCGAGATCACCACCTGCGCGGCCTTTCTGGCCTTTGCCCGGACGCCTGCCGATTACCTGCTGCTGGAGGTGGGCCTGGGCGGGCGGTTCGATGCGACGAACGTTGTCCGGGCACCGGCGGTCTGTGTGATCACCCCCGTATCGCTGGACCATCAGCAATATCTGGGCGAAACGGTGCGGGAGATTGCCGGCGAAAAGGCGGGCATCCTGAAGCCCGGCGTGCCTTGCGTGGTCGGTCCGCAAACCGCCGAAGGGCTGGAGGCCATCGAGTCGCAGGCCGAGGCCATCGGTGCGCCGCTGATCGTCGCCAACCGCGACTGGCAAAGCTGGCGCGAACGCGACCGGCTGGTGTTTCAGGACCAGAACGGGTTGCTGGATTTGCCGCTGCCCAACCTGCCGGGGCCGCACCAGATTGACAATGCCGGGGCCGCGTTGGCGGTGCTGCGCCATCTGGACATGCCCGAGGCGGCCTATGAGGCGGCCGTCACCCGCGCCTATTGGCCAGCGCGGATGCAGCGGTTGCGGCACGGGCCGCTGGTCGAGGCCGCGCCACAGGCAGAGCTGTGGCTGGACGGCGGGCATAACCCGGCAGCGGGCGAGGCGCTGGCCGCCACCCTGGCCGCGATGCCTGTGCGCCCGACCCATGCGATCTGTGGAATGCTGAACACCAAGGATGTCTCGGGCTTTCTGCGCCCGCTGGCACCGCATCTGTCGTCGCTGCAAGCGGTGTCGATCCCCGGCGAAAAGGCAACCCTGGCCGCGACGGAAACCGAAGCCGCCGCCCTGGGCGTGGGAATCGCGGCCAGGGTGGCGGGCAGCGTGGCCGAGGCGCTGGCCGCAATTCTGGCCGATCAGCCGCAGGCGCGCGTGGTGATTTGCGGGTCGCTGTATCTGGCAGGATCGGTCCTGCGCGAAAACGGCTGAAGGTTTGTCATTGATCCCGCCGAAAGGCGGGGTAACATGACAGGACCATGACGGAACACAGCCCCATACCCTTTCCGCTGCCAGAGCGACTGACCGAAGTGGTCAGCTTTGACCGGCACGAGTTGGGCCAGATCCTGTCGATCTACGGACGGATGGTCGCTGCGGGGGAGTGGCGGGATTACGGCATTTCAACCCTGCGCGATGTGGCCGTGTTTTCGGTATTTCGGCGGACGGCGGAAACCCCGGTCTATCGCATCGAAAAGCGACCAAAGCTGCGCCTGAAGCAGGGCCAGTATGCCGTGATCGGTGCCGAAGGGCAGATCATGCGGCGCGGGCACGAACTGCCACATGTGCTGCGTGTGCTTGAGCGCAAGATGATACGGTCGGTGGATCGGGATATGTAGCCCGCCTGCGACCGCGAAGCGGGGGCTTGCCCCCGATGCGATCCGCATCAGGGCAACCGGACCGCTTCGCCCGCAGGACTTTGGATCAGAGCGAAGGGGGGGCGTCGTCCGGCCGCAGGCTGGCCAGCAGCTCCGTGCGCGTCAGCGAGAAATCCGAAGCGATCCAACGCGATTCCAGTTGTTTCAGCGCAGCACCGATGGCAGGGCCCCGCAGCGTCGGCGGCAGATCCGCAGCGCGAAGCGGAAAGCATGCGGCAGCAGCCTGTGCGATGCGGGTTTCCAGCCCATCAGGCAGCGGCGTGCCAAGGGTAGCCGCGGAAAGGAGCGCCGCATCAAGGGCCGGAGCGGCGCCAAGGCGCCAGGCGGCCTCGACCAGGGGGAGCGTCATGGCCTGGCGGATGTGGTGCAGGCAGGCCGCTTCGGCGCGCGACAGGCGCAGGGCGGGTGTGGGATCCGGGCCACCCAGTGCCGTCAGCCTGCGCTGCCAGCGCACAGGGCGATCTGCCTCAAGGTGGACCAGCGGGGCAAGGGCACGGGCATCGGTGCCGGGCAGGATACGCCCAAGGATGCCCGTTGCCTGCATCGTGGCAACCGATGGTGCCGGATCGGGGGCGGCCAGCAGCTTGCGCATCTCGTGCCCGATGCGTTCGCGGGAGATGTGGTCAAGCCCGTCCTGCTGGCTGGTGATGGCTGCCAGAGCGTCGGGATCCGGCCCCTGTGCGACATCGCCATACCAGGCGTGAAAGCGGAAATACCGCAGGATGCGCAGGTAGTCTTCGGCAATGCGGGCATGGGCGTCGCCGACGAACCGCAGGCGGCGCGCCCGCAGGTCTGGCAGACCGTTCAACGGGTCGACAACGGTTCCGTCGATGCGCGCATAGAGCGCATTCATGGTGAAATCGCGCCGCGCGGCATCGTCTTCGATCCGGCGGGAAAAGGCCACTGTGGCGTGGCGGCCAAAGGTCTCGACATCGCGGCGAAAGGTCGTGATCTCGTGCGGGATGCCATGGGCGACGACTGTCACCGTGCCATGTGCGATGCCGGTCGGGACGGCCTTCAGCCCGGCGGCGGTCGCAATGTCGATCACCTGCGGCGGCGTGGCGTCAGTGGCAAGGTCGAGGTCGGATACCGGCTCGCCCAGAAGCGCGTTGCGCACGCAGCCGCCCACGAACAGCGCCTGATGCCCCGCCTGTTCCAGCGCGATGCACAGGGCGCGGGTGCCCGGTTGGGCCAGCCAGTCGCCCGTGATCTTCACGGGCGCAGCCGCCCGGCAAGACCGCGCAGGATGCGCGCCGTCGCGCCCCAGATGTAATAGGGGCCCCATGGAACCGTGTAATAGGCGCGCCACTGGCCTTGCCAGATCCGCCGTTCGATGCGGAAGCGCGCCGGATCCATCACATGGGCGAAGGGCACGCGGAACACTTCCTCCACCTCGCCTGCCTCGGGGATCGGCCGAAAGGGGCCGCGAATACGGCCGATCACCGGCGTGATCATGAAACCCGTCACGGTTTCATGGGCCGGCATCCGGCCGAGCAGTTCGACCTGCCGGGGATCCAGACCGATTTCCTCTTGCGCCTCGCGCAGCGCGGCGGCTTCGGGGGTCGGATCGCCCGGATCCTGCTTGCCACCGGGAAAGGCGATCTGCCCCGGATGGTGACGCAGCGCCGATGACCGCTTGGTCAGAACAAGATCCGGCCCTGCCGCCCCTTCGGTCAATGCGACCAGAACGGCGGCGGGGCGCAGCACGCGACCCTCGGGCGGGGCGTTGCCGGGGTTCAGGTCATAGTCGGACGATTCCCCCGCAGGATCGCCAAGCGCCCGGCGCAGCCGCTCCAGCGCATCAGGCACCCGGCGCCTCCTTTTTGGCCTCGAATCCGACCGTTGCCGCATCAAGCACGTAATGCGCGCCGCAGAACTGGCAATCGGCGGTAACGGTGCCCTGGGGCGTCGTCATGTGCCGGATGTCCTTGGCCGAATAGATCGACAGGCTGTTGCGCACCTTGTCGGCCGAACAGGAGCAGCCGAAATTCACCGGCTGGGTTGGAAAGACGCGCGGCGTTTCCTCGTGGAACAGGCGGTAGAGCAGCCGGTCGGGCGAGACGCCGGGGCCGATCAGCTCCAGCTCTTCGACGGTATCCAGCAGGATGTTGGCGCGCTGCCAGTGTTCGCCGTCTTCGCCATGCAGCAGATCCTGCGCCGTCAGCAGACCGTCCTGGCCCGATCCCCCCACATTTCCGGCGAGCGGCGAGGCTTTGGGCATCTGTTGCAACATGACGCCACCCGCGCGCCAGCCTGCCCGCTGGCCTTGCAACTGGGACTGGCCAAAGCTGAGCGCAAAGCGGGTCGGCAGTTGCTCGGACTGGGCAAAATACGCCTCGGCGCAGCTTGCAAGCGAGCCGCCCGCAATCGGGGTGATGCCGGAATAGGGCGTCGTTCCGGCGCCCTGATCCAGCAGCATGGCAAAGTAGCCTTCGCCGATCTGAGGAAAGGCCGGACCCGTCGGGTCAAGCATGTCCTTGTCATAGCTGGCATAGGCGCGGATCCGGGCCGGTTGGCCATCGGCGGTTGGTCCGTAATAGTCGGTCGCCACCAGACGGGCGGGGCCTTTGCCGCGGACCTGAAGGCTGAGTTTCCAGCGCAGCTTGATGGTCTGGCCGATCAGCGCGGTCAGCAAAACGGCTTCGGCCACCAGCGCCTCGATGGCGGGGGGGTAGTTGTGCTGGCCCAGAATGGTGTTGAGCGCACCGTCCAGCCGCGCGACACGGCCCCGCACATCGGCACGGTCCAGTTGAAAGGGCAGGACGCTGTCGTCCCAGATCGGTGTGGTATTGGTGGTCATCGGGGGTTCCTTGCCGGCCTTTGGGCATGGCGCAGTGGGAATGTTGGCCTGTATATAGGCGATCAGCCGCCGCAGCCAAGAGGCCGTGATGATCCGCCGTATCGACCAGCCGCCCGAGCCGGGCCGCCGCTATACCCGCCGCGCGGGTGTCTATGCCGTTCTGATGCGGGGTGACCGGGTGCTGCTGACCCATCAACAGGCCCCCTGGCCCGAGGTGCAGTTGCCCGGCGGCGGCATTGATCCGGGCGAGCAGCCGCTGCCGGCGCTTCACCGCGAGGTGCGCGAGGAAACCGGCTGGACCATGCAAGTCGTGCGGCGGCTGGGGGCGTTCCGGCGGTTCACCTATATGCCGGAATACGATCTGTGGGCGGAAAAGCTGTGCACGATCTATCTTGCGCGGCCCATCCTGCGCCTGGGGCTACCAAGCGAGCCGGGGCATTCCGCGATCTGGGCCACGCCGCGCCAGGCGGCCGAGATCCTGGGAAATCCGGGGGATCGCCTGTTCATGGCCTCACTGGTCTGAGCCGCGCCAGTCCAGCAGCAGGCCAGAGATATCGTCTGCCGGGTCGCCGCCGCCGCCCCATGCCTCGACATCGTGTTGCAGCGCATCCAGAAAATCCTCGCCGCATAGCGCAAGATGTTGGCGGACAAGGGCTATCAACCCTGCTTCGCCAAGCTCCCTGTCCTCGGGGTCGCGGCATTCGGTCAGGCCATCGGTCATCAGGAACAGCCGGTCGCCAGGCGTCAGCCGCAGGTCCAGACGGTCCCATGTGGCGCCGGGCACCAGCCCAACGGGCAACCCTCCATGCCCCAATGCGCGGATGCTGCCCGAAGCCTCCAGCAGCAGGGGGTGGGGGTGGCCTGCCTGCACCATGCGGATATGCCCGCTGCGCAGATCGGCATCGCCGTAGACACAGGTGAAATACTGATCCACCTGCATCACCTCCAGCACAAGGCGGTTCAGGCGTTCGACCACGGTTTCGGGGGGCAATACCCGCAAGGCGCCGGAATCATAGGACAAGGCAATATTGCCATCGGCAAAGCTGGACGACAGCATTCCGGCCAGCCGCGCCGCCATCATGGCAGAGGCCACGCCATGCCCTGAAACATCCACCGAAAAGAACGCCAGCTTGCCGGGGGCCAGCGGAAAATACCCGCCCAGATCGCCGCCGACATGCCCGGAGGGCCGCAGCATCAATGCGATCCGGGCGGCGCCGAAATCGTGGTGGCGGTCCCGGACCAGCGATTGTTGCAGCTTGCGCGCCTCGATCAGGTCGCGGTCGAGCGAATCGTAGACACCGCGCAATTCGTCCAGTGCGGCGCCCAGCAGCCGGTTGTTGTCGCGCAAGGCGCGGTGCATTCCGATCAACCGCTCTCCCGCCCGCATCCGGGCGCGCAGTTCGGCCGGAGTCACCGGCTTGGACAGGAAATCGTCGGCCCCGGCATCCAGGCCCAGGGCGACTTCGTCCTTTTCGGACTTGGAGGTCAAAAGGATGAAGTACCCGTAGTCTTCGCCCGGCAGATTGCGAAAGGCGCGGCAGAATTCCGGCCCGGATAGCCCCGGCATGACCCAATCCGAAAGGATGATGTCGAAGTGTTCGCGCTGACACAGCGCCAGGGCTTCGTCCCCTGCCGCAGCCTCTGCCACATCATAGCCCCAGCGCGTCAGCGACGCCCGCAGCAACACCCGTTGGGCGCGGCTGTCATCGACGATCAGCACGCGCTGCCTGCCCTCATCCCCGGCTTTCGCCTGCCCCATATCTGCCGACACAATCACCCCCAATTCAACGCGGCAAGCATTCGCCCCAGGGTGTTAAGGCACGGTGAACGTTAAAATTGCAGTTGAAACCGGGCGGTGCGGGGACCATTCTCCACCGTGCAACGCCCGTGTCTGAGGGTGAGTCTTATATCGGCAGCGCGGTGCAGGAGGTTCAAGATGATCAATTGGGAAAGAGTGACCACCCTGCGGGATGAGGTCGGTGCCGACAGCTTCATGGAGGTTGTTGCGTTGTTTCTTGACGAGGTGGACGAGGTGGTGTCCCGCTTTCGGGAAACGCCGGATCCGGGCAATGTCGAACGCGACATGCACTTTCTCAAGGGCAGCGCATTGAATCTGGGTTTCGAGGCTCTGGGCGAGATGTGCCAGAACGGGGAGCGGATGGCGGCCGAAGGCCGCGCGCATGAGGTGGATATCCCCTCGATCGTCATCGTCTACGAAGAGTCGCGCGAAACGTTCCTGGATGGTCTGGACCAGCGCCCCGCGTGATGTTCAGATCAGGAATTCGGCAAGCGTCTCATCCCCGGTGATGTCGCGCCAGACAAAGGCGGCGGCATCGAGGCGGGCAAGCAGCGTTGTAAAGTTTTCGGGGCGCGAGGTCTCTATCCCGATCAGCACCGATCCGAAATTGCGCGCCGATTTCTTCAGATATTCAAAGCGCGCAATGTCGTCGTCCGGGCCCAGCATGGTCAGGAACTCGCGCAGGGCGCCGGGGCGTTGCGGCATCCGCAGCAGGAAATATTTCTTCTTTCCGGCAAAGCGCATGGCGCGTTCCTTGACTTCGGGCAGGCGCTCGAAATCGAAGTTGCCGCCCGAGGTGATGCAGACCACGGTCTTGCCACGGATCTGGTCTGCCAGATCGGGCAGCGCATCTATCGACAGGGCACCGGCGGGCTCCAGAACGATCCCCTCGACGTTCAGCATCTCCAGCATGGTGATGCAGATGCGGTCCTCCGGCGCGGCCAGCACATGCGCCGGATCTGTCCCGCGCAAGGCGTCAAACGGCAGATCCCCCAGCCGGGCGACGGCAGCGCCATCGACAAAGCTGTTGATGCGGGCCAGGGTGACGGGGCCGTCCTCGGCCAATGCGGCGGCCAGGCTGGTGCCGCCCAGCGGTTCGACAAAGCGGTAGTCGATGCCCGGTGCCGTCGCCGAGAGATAGCGGGTGACACCAGCGGCCAGCCCCCCGCCACCGACCGGAATCACCACCATGTCCGGGGCCCGGCCCAGTTGCTCCAGCATTTCGACGGCAACAGTCGCCTGGCCCTCGATGACATCTGCATCATCGAACGGCGCAAGGAAATGCGCCCCCTGCCGGGCGCAAAACGCCTTGGCCGCTGCAAGGGTCTGATCGAAGTAGTCGCCCGTCAGCACGATTTCCACGGCGCCGTCGCCGAAGGTGCGGGTCTTGTCGATCTTCTGCTGCGGCGTCGTGACTGGCATGAAGATCGTGCCGCGCACCCCGAAATGGCGGCAGGCATAGGCCATGCCCTGCGCGTGGTTGCCTGCGCTGGCACATACGAACTGGCGCTGATCGGGCTGGGTTGCCCGCAGTTTGCGCATGGCGTTGAACGCGCCGCGCAGCTTGTAGCTGCGCACCGGGGTCAGATCCTCGCGCTTGAGCCAGATGTCGGCACCGAAGCGGGCCGACAGGTGATCGTTGCGTTGCAGCGGCGTTGGCCCGAACAGATCGCGCAGGGCAAGGGCGGCGGCTTGGACAGCGGGGGCGAACTGGGTCATGCCAAAATCCATGACCCAAGCTGTCCCGCCACGCAAGATCACAAAAGCGCGCGGCGTTCCACGTAGTGGCCGTAAAGCGTGGTCAGGATCGACGCGCTTACCATGGTTTCAACCCAGTTGACGGGCACCATGGCAAGCTGTGCCAACAGGCTGAGCGGATCCTCGAACAGATACCCGGATACGAGCGTCAGGACCAGAGAACCCAGCATCGACAGGAAGACCACGATGAAAATGGCCTCGGTGTGTCCGCGTGTTGCCGCCCAGCCGGTGAAAAGCGGCACACCGGCCTTTAGCGCCGCGCCAGGCAGAACGGTCGCCAGCCGGGTGAACACGACAGCAAATGGCAGCATGATCAACAATGTCGGCAGAGCGGAGAGGAGATTGCCGTCGTTCGGCCGCATTCTGAAAAAGGTAAGGCCCGCAGCATTCAGGACCACTACAAGAACAAAGAACGGGGTTACTGCGATCAGAACGGTCAGCATTGCCTTGCCGAAATAGCCCAGAATCCGGTCCCTTCGCATCGTCGGCACCAGCCCCGGTCGTTCGTTCAGCAGGATGTAGCGGTGCCAGCCGACCATAAGCCAGATCCCGAGAAAGGCGTTCACAAGACTGGCCAGTGTCGATACGACACTCGGTCCGATGCCGGGCCCGGTGCTGTCGGGAACCGGCATCTGGGTTGCGGACAGCGTGATCAGCGCCTGCAACAGCGTCAGCACTGCCGAGACCCTCAGCGCGCCTTCGAGATTGCCAAAAACCTGTCGCAATGAATGGATGAAAATCCGCCAGCCCATGTCCCGCCTTCCAACATCTTGATATGATCGCGTCGATAGTGATCGCCCCTGTAGGGCGTCAAGCGTGGCGTGCCCGTCCAGCGCACCCTTGCCGCCCCGGCGAAAAGCGACTAGACCCTGCGCGGTTTTCCCTTGACGGAGCTGCCCCATGTCCGCGCCCAAGAAAGTCGTGCTTGCCTATTCCGGCGGCCTCGATACCTCGATCATCCTCAAGTGGCTGCAAACCGAATACGGTTGCGAAGTCATCACCTTCACCGCCGACCTTGGCCAGGGCGAAGAGCTGGAGCCCGCGCGCCAGAAGGCGCTGATGCTGGGCATCAAGGAAGAGAACATCCATATCGTCGACGTGCGCGAGGAATTCGTGCGCGACTTCGTATTCCCGATGTTCCGCGCCAATGCGGTGTACGAGGGGCTGTATCTGCTGGGCACCTCGATCGCGCGGCCGCTGATTTCGCAGCATCTGGTGGCGCTGGCGCAAAAGCACGGCGCCGACGCGGTGGCCCATGGTGCGACCGGCAAGGGCAACGATCAGGTGCGGTTCGAACTGTCGGCGCTGGCGCTGGATCCGTCGATCCGTGTGATCGCTCCCTGGCGGGAATGGGATTTGTCCAGCCGTACCAAGCTGTTGGAATTTGCCGAGGCCAACCAGATTCCGATCGCCAAGAACAAGCGGGGCGAGGCGCCGTTCTCGGTCGATGCCAACCTGTTGCACACCTCGTCCGAAGGCACCGTGCTGGAGGATCCCGGCGTCGAGGCTCCCGACTATGTGGCGCAACGCATCGTTGCCGTCGAGGATGCGCCGGATACGCCCGAATTCATCGAAGTGACCTTCGAGACCGGCGATGCTGTGGCAATCAACGGCGAGGCACTTTCGCCTGCCATGTTGCTGACCCGACTGAACGAAATCGGCGCCCGCCATGGCGTTGGCCTGCTGGATTTCGTGGAAAACCGCTTTGTCGGCATGAAATCGCGTGGCGTGTATGAAACCCCCGGCGGCACCATCCTGCTGGAGGCCCATCGCGGGATCGAGCAGATCACGCTGGATGCGGGCGCGGGCCACCTGAAAGACAGCATCATGCCGCGCTATGCGGAACTGATCTATAACGGTTTCTGGTTCTCGCCCGAGCGTGAGGCGCTGCAGGCGCTGATCGACAAGACGCAGGAACATGTCACCGGCACCGTGCGGCTGAAGCTGTACAAGGGTTCGGTGCGGACGGTGGCGCGTTGGTCGGAGCATTCGCTGTATTCCGAAAAGCATGTGACCTTTGAGGAAGACGCCGGTGCCTATAACCAGAAGGACGCCGAAGGCTTTATCCGCTTGAATGCGCTGCGGCTGAAGCTGATCGCCACGCGCAACGCCCGCGTGGCCAAGAAGGGCTGAGCCTCCATCCGGCGGCTGGCGCGGGGATAGGTTCCGCGCCAGTTGCGCATGATGTGCCGCGTCGGCAGACCACCGCTCCGCTTGCAGGCCGCGCCTGCGCAGCCTAGATTGGCAACAGGTGCGAAGGAGCGACCCCATGATACAGGCCCAGGATATTGAAAACCTTCTGCGCGAAAGCTTTCCGCAGGCGAAGATCACCGTCCAGGGGGATGATGGCGCGCATTTCGCCGCCGAAGTCATCGACGAGAGTTTCCGCGGCATGAACCGGGTGCAGCAACAGCGCGCCGTCTATGCCGCGCTGAAGGGCAAGATGGATGGGGCGAACGGCGAGTTGCACGCGCTGGCGCTGACGACCAAGGCGCCGGAGTGATGTTGTGGATCGTGCTGGCCGTGCTGGTGGTTGTCGGATTGGTGCTGGCAGCGCGGCGGGCGTGATCCTGGGAAATTGGGCCACCGCATGGCGCGGACAGGCCGGAAGGGAAAGCAGATGAGCGCGCAGGACCAGATCCGCGAAACGATCCAGTCGAACGATGTGGTGCTTTACATGAAGGGCACCAAGATGATGCCGCAATGCGGATTTTCCAGCCGCGTGGCGGGCATCCTGAATTTCATGGGCATCGACTATGCCGATGTGAATGTGCTCGCGGATGCGGATATCCGTCAGGGCATCAAGGATTTCTCGGACTGGCCGACGATTCCGCAGCTCTATGTGAAGGGCGAGTTTGTCGGCGGCTGCGACATCATCACCGAGATGACCCTGTCGGGCGAGCTGGATCAGCTGTTCGATGCCAAGGGCATTGCCTATGACAAGGCCAAGGCCGACCAGATCCGCGAAGCCAACGCCTGACCTAGGCGACCAGCGCCGGCCAGACAGCGCGGTTGCGATTTGCAAAGGCGGCGATATGCCCGATGCTGGTCACGCCATGATCGGCGGGCGCGATCAGGCGGCGGGTCACCGCCGCCTTTGGCATCCAGGCCCCCAACCGCCAGACCGCCGTGCTTGGAACCATGCCGTCATCGGTGAAGCTGACCAGCGTGACCGGGCAGGTCAACGCCTCTGATTGCAGGGGCGGCATGTCGGGGTCGGCCAGGCAGGAACCGGGCCGGGTGCACCAGCGGCGCCATTGGCGAAAGGCCGGGCCGGGGACATCGGCGCCCAGCAGGAAACGGCGGCCGGGAAAGTAGCCCAGCGTTGCGTTCAGAACCGGGCCGTGCAGGTGCCACATTGCCGCGATGCCCGCGCGCAGCGGCCAGGGATGTTCTCGCAGATGGACCGGGCCGGCCGCGACCAGAATCGCGCGGTCCACGCGGTGCAGGTCGGGCTGAAAGGGCAGGGCGAGCCCCCCCAGCGAATGGCCGATCACCCATAGCGGCAGGCCGGGAAACCGCGTGGCCAGTCAGCCCCGTGCCGCCGCTGCATCCCGCACGCCCCAATCCGCCATGGTGGCCCGCGAACGCCGCGGATCGCCCGAGGCGGCAAAATCGCGGTAGTCCCAGATCAGCACGGCGGCGCGCTGCGCCTCGGCCAGCCAGCGGGCAAATCCGGCGTAATAGGCGGCAGGAACCGCTGTGGCGGCATTCAGCACGATGGCCTTCTCCGGGGCGGTCGGCGGCGTGATCAGCCGCCCTGCCAGCACCCCGCCGGGGCCAGGAATTGCCACTGGGTCTTCGATCATGGCGCGGTCCTCCCGTGGTGCAGTGTGGTGGCCGTGGGCGCCTGCGCAACCGTGTCGTCGCGTCAGCCAGCGCGGCTTTTCCACATGACGCCCGAGGGGCCGCGTGCTAGGGCGATCCTATGAAAAAACCTGCGACCCAGCTTCCGTCCCGCCAGCAGATCCTTGACTGGATCGCCCAGAACCCCGGCGACCCGGCCAAGCGCGACATTGCCCGCGCCTTTGGCATCAAGGGTCCGCTGAAGATCGAGCTGAAGCGGATGCTGAAGGCGATGGAAACAGAGGGCGCGCTGGAAAAGAAGGCGCGGCGCTATGGCGCGCCGGGCGAGCTGCCGGCGGTTGCGGTGTTGCAGGTGACAGGGCCGGACCGCCAGGGCGATCTGTTCGCAACCGCGCTGGAATGGGAGGGCGAGGGCGAGGCGCCACGCATCCTGGTGATGACCGCCAAGGAGGATCCGGCACTTGGGGCCGGAGACCGCATTCTGGTGCGCCTGACCAAGGTCGAGGGCGAGGGGCATAGCCATACCGCCCGGCTGATCCGCCGCATCGGCCAGGGCGCGCGGCGTATTCTGGGCCTGTTCCGCAAATCCACCGAAGGCGGGCGCATCCTGCCCATCGACAAGGGCGAAACCAAGGAATGGCTGGTGGGCCGCGATGCGACCCAGAATGCCAGGGATGGCGAACTGGTCGAGGCGGAACTGGTCGGCAAGCGCGAATCCATGGGCCTGCCGCGCGCGCGCATCATTGCGCGGCTGGGCGATCCGGGCGCACCAAGGGCCGTGTCGCTGATCGCCATTCACCAGCACGGGATCCCCGATGATTTCCCCGATGACGTGGTGATGGAGGCTGAGCGCCAGGAACCCGCACCCTTGGGCGACCGCGAGGATCTGCGCCATCTGCCGCTTGTGACCATCGACCCGGCCGATGCGCGCGACCGCGACGATGCGGTGCTGGCCCATGCCGATACCGACAAGACCAACCCCGGCGGGCATGTGATCTGGGTGGCGATTGCCGATGTGGCGCACTATGTCCGCCCCGGTTCGCTGCTGGACCGCGAGGCGCGCAAGCGCGGCAATTCCACCTATTTTCCTGATCGTGTGGTGCCGATGCTGCCTGACCGGCTGTCGGGCGATCTGTGTTCCCTGCATCAGGGGGTGGACCGCGCCTGCCTGGCGGTCTGCATGAGGATCGACGCGCAGGGCAACAAGATTTCGCATCGGTTCACCCGTGGCTTGATGCGGTCGCAAGCGTCGCTGGCCTATGAGGCGGTGCAGGCGGCCGTTGACGGGCGCCCCGATGCCCAGACCGAACCGCTGCTGGAGCCTGTGCTGCGCCCGCTGTACGCCGCCTATGACGCGTTGAAACGCGCGCGCGCCGTGCGCCAGCCGCTGGAACTGGATCTGCCAGAGCGCCGCATCATCCTGTCGGACGAGGGTAAGGTGGTCTCGGTCGCGTTCAAGGAACGCTATGATGCCCACAAGCTGATCGAGGAATTCATGGTGCTGGCCAATGTGGCCGCCGCCGAGGAACTGGAGCGGGTGAAGCGCCCGCTGCTGTACCGGGTGCACGAAGAACCCAGCCTCGACAAGATCGACGCGTTGCGCGAGGTGGCCGAGGCGTCGGGCTTTGTGCTGGCCAAGGGGCAGGTGCTGAAGACCCAGCATCTGAACAATCTGTTGCGGCAGGCCGAGGGCAGCGACTTTGACGAATTGCTGAACCTGACGACGCTGCGGTCGATGACGCAGGCCTATTACGACCCCCGCAATCTTGGACATTTCGGACTTGCGCTGCGGTCTTACGCCCATTTCACCAGCCCGATCCGTAGATATTCCGACCTTATCGTGCATCGGGCCCTGATCCTGGGCCATGGCTGGGGCGACGATGGCCTGAGCCGCGACGATATCGAGGTGCTGGCCGAAACCGCCAAGCAGATCTCGGATACGGAACGGCGGAGCATGGCGGCGGAGCGTGACACGACAGACCGCTATCTGGCGTCCTGGCTGTCGGACCGGGTGGGGGCCGAATTCACGGGTCGCATTTCCGGCGTCCAGCGGTTCGGGCTGTTCGTGCGGCTGGACGAGTCGGGTGCCGATGGGCTGATCCCCATACGCGAGATCGGGCGCGAGTTCTTTCACTATGACCCGGACAGCCAGACATTGATGGGCGCCGATACCGGCCTGACCCTGGGTGTGGGCCTGCGTGTGACGGTGCGCTTGACCGAGGCCGTGCCGGTAACGGGGGGGCTGTTGCTGGAGCTGTTGTCGGTCGAAGACAAGGGCCTGCCGTCGGGCCGGGCGGCACGCACGCGCAAAAGCTTTTCGCGCGGCAAGGGGCGCAGCCACCGCCCCTCCGACCGGCCGGGCGCAAAGTCTCGCAAGATCACGCGCAAACCGCGCTGACCCTGGGGCGGCCCTAGTCGGGCCGCGCGTTTCCGGCTAGATTGTCGCAAAAGAGCAGACAACAACGGAAACGACAGGTGCCCTCATGCCCCATACCGCCAAGGTATTCGCAATCGGCCTCGCGCTGCTGCCCATCGGCTGCGGCAGTGCCGGATCGGAACGCTATGTCGCATCCGCGCGGCCTGCGGCGGCGCCTGCGCTGATAGCCGTGGCCAGCGCAGAACAGACAGCCGGATTTGATCGTTGGGCGGCAGGGTTCCGCGCCCGCGCTGTCGGCAAGGGGATTTCCCCTGCCGTGGTGGACCGCGCGATGCGCGTCGCTGCCTATGACCCCGATGTGATCCGCCTGGACCGCCGGCAGGCGGAATTTGCCCGGCCGATCTGGGAATATCTCGACAGTGCGGTTTCGGACACCCGCCTTGCCAATGGCCGCAAAGCCTTGGCCGACCATGGTGCGGTGCTGTCGCGTATCGAGGCGCGCTATGGCGTTCCCAAGGAGGTGGTGGCCGCCATCTGGGGCATGGAAACCAGCTATGGCGTGAACCGGGGCCGCAAGGGGATCATCCCGTCGCTCGCCACGCTGGCCTATGACGGGCGGCGGGGTGCGTTCTTTGAAGAGCAACTGGTTGCCGCCTTGAAGATCATTCAAGCGGGCGATGTGGACCCCGCCAGCATGATGGGCAGTTGGGCGGGCGCCATGGGACACACCCAGTTCATGCCGACCAGCTATCTGTCCTATGCGGTGGATTTCACCGGCGACGGCAAGCGCGATATCTGGTCCGACAATCCGACCGACGCCCTCGCCTCGGCGGCCAACTATCTGGCGCGGATGGGCTGGACGACGGGTCAGCCCTGGGCGGTCGAGGTCACGGTTCCCGCAGGCTTCCGGGAGGCGGGCAAATCCATCAAGAAGCAGCCCTCGCAATGGCAGGCACAGGGCGTGCAGGCCGTGCGCGGCGGGCGCATTGCCGACCATGGCACCGCCTCCATTCTGATGCCCGCCGGTGCCAATGGACCGGCGCTGATGATCTTTGACAACTTCCGCGTCATCAGCCGGTACAACAATGCCGACAGCTATGTGATGGGGGTGGGCCTGTTGTCCGACCATCTGGCCGGGCGTGGCGGGCTGGTCAAGGGATGGCCACGCTCTGATCGCCCGTTGACCGAGGCCGAGCGCAAGGAGATTCAGCGCCGTCTGGCCGATATGGGCTATTATCAGGGCGAAATCGACGGTGTGACCGGCTCTGGCACGATGGAGGCGGTTCGCGCCTGGCAGATGGCACAGGGCGCGGCCCCCGATGGATATGTCAACGAAGCGCTGCTGAAAAAGCTGCGCTGACATATGCGTGAGCCGTGATCATGTCACTTGGCCGACAGGCCGGGGCGTCGTTAGTCTTGGCCCTTACGTGCCCGCACCATCATTGCAAGCCATGGAGAGCAAGCCAATGAAATTCCTGTCCAAGACTGTTGCCCTGTGCCTGATCGCCGCAGCCGGTGCCGCTGCGGCCAAAGACGGCGTGACCAACCCCGTCGTCAAGGAGCGGATGGATCTGATGCAGACCATTCGCGTGAACACCGGGACCCTTGGCAACATGGCCAGTGGAAAAGAGGCTTTCGATCCGGCGGCGGCCACGGCGGCCAAGACGGCCCTTGCGGCGGCAGCCGCCGAAATCGTGGTGAAGTTCCAGGCCAACGAAGATGATCCGGTGTCGGAAGGCAGCCCGAAGATCTGGGAAGATTATGCAGGTTTCACCACCAGAGCCGAGGCGTTGGTGACGGCGGCCGAGGCGGTCGATGTGGCCTCGCTGGACGGGCTCAAGGCCGGGATGGGCGCGATCGGCGGAAGCTGCCAATCCTGCCACGAGGTCTATCGCGTCAAGAAATGACCGCTAGCCGCAGGGCACCCGGTGCCCTGCGGTCTTTTGCTGGTGGATGGGCGCGTGATGGCGCTGCGCCGTGCCGGGGTGGCTAGCCGCAGGTTATCTGTGTGATCCGCTTGCCGGAATCGTGATGGATGTTCAGCCGGCTCGGGTTATGATCCATCGTCATCGCGGCGCCGGGGGGCAGGATGCGCACTGGCCCCGCCGCCTGATCGGCGTTGAAGGCATTGAGCGGCGCGCCGATCAGATCGGCATAGCTGCCTGCGCGACAATCGTTGGCCGGGACGGTGGCGGGCTGGTCCGCCATGCAGGCGGCCAACAGTGGCGCAATCACCAGGGAAATCGGAAACAGGCGCATGGCTGTCCTTTCTTCAAGGTGGCAGAGCGTGACGGGATCTGATTGAAATGCAAGACAAAGCTGCACAAGATTCCGTGCGCGCCGGTTGCATCGGCGCCCGATCCGATCCAGCCTGACGCAAACGAACAGGAGAGTCCCATGCGCACCCGTGCCGCCGTTGCCCTTGCCGCAGGCAAGCCGTTGGAAATCATGGAGGTCAATCTCGATGGCCCGAAAAAGGGCGAGGTGCTGATCGAGGTGAAGGCGACGGGCGTATGCCATACCGACGAATTCACCCGGTCGGGGGACGATCCCGAGGGGCTGTTTCCCTGCATTCTTGGCCACGAGGGCGCAGGCGTCGTGATCGAGGTGGGCGAGGGCGTGACCACGCTGAAGCCGGGCGACCATGTCATCCCGCTTTACACCCCCGAATGCCGCCAGTGTCCGTCCTGCCGGTCGGGCAAGACCAACCTGTGCACCGCAATCCGCAATACCCAAGGCCAGGGCCTGATGCCCGATGGCACCACGCGGTTCTCGATGCTGGATGGCACACCGATCTATCACTACATGGGCTGTTCGACCTTTGCGAACCACACGGTGCTGCCGGAAATCGCGCTGGCCAAGGTGCGCGAGGACGCGCCCTTTGACAAGATTTGCTATATCGGCTGCGGCGTCACGACCGGCATCGGTGCGGTGATCAATACCGCCGGGGTCGAAATCGGCGCGACTGCGGCGGTCTTCGGGCTGGGCGGAATCGGGTTGAACGTGATCCAGGGCCTGCGGATGGCGGGCGCCGACATGATCATCGGGGTCGATCTGAACGACGACAAGGAAGAGATGGCCCGCAAGTTCGGGATGACCCATTTCGTCAATCCGTCAAAGATCGACGGCTCGGTCGTGCAGCATATCGTCAACCTGACCAAAAAGGGCGACGATCAGATTGGCGGCGTGGACTATTCCTTTGACGCTACCGGCAATGTGAAGGTGATGCGCGACGCGCTGGAATGTTCGCACCGCGGCTGGGGTGTGTCGGTGATCATCGGTGTCGCGCCTGCGGGGGCGGAAATCTCGACCCGTCCGTTCCAGCTTGTGACGGGCCGGGTGTGGAAAGGCACGGCCTTTGGCGGCGCCAAGGGGCGGACCGATGTGCCGAAGTTCGTGGACTGGTACATGAATGGCAAGATCGAGATCGACCCGATGATCACCCACACCATGCCGCTGGAGGAGATCAACCATGCCTTCGACCTGATGCATGAAGGCAAATCCATCCGGTCGGTGATCCTGTATTGAATGCGAAAGGGCGGGGATACCCCCGCCCTTGATCCTGGTTCAGGCGGCTGGGCTGCCCCCGGTTGGCGGCGCAGGTCCCCGGTCCCTCCGGCTCAGGCGCGAGAGGTGGTCAGCCATGTGTGCGTTCGATAGAGGCGCCAAGCTGTTTCATCAGCGGCTCGAACACCGGAAAAGAGGTCGCAATGGGCGCGCCATCGTCGATCGAGACCGGCGCCTTGCTGGCAAGGCCGAGCACGAGAAAGCTCATGGCGATCCGGTGATCGAGATGGGTGGCGCAGGTGGCGCCGCCGGGGACATTGCCCTGGCCCATACCGTGAACCACAAGGGTATCCTCGTCTTCCTCGATCCGCACGCCGCACGCCTCCAGACCTCGTGCCATGGCGTCGATGCGGTCGGATTCCTTGACCCGGAGTTCCTTGACGCCGCGCATGGTGGTGATGCCGCTGGCACAGGCGGCCACGACCGACAGGATGGGAAACTCGTCGATCATGCTGGCGGCGCGGTCCTCGGGTGTTTCCACCCCTGTCAGATCACCGCTGAAGCGGACGCGCAGGTCGGCCACCGGCTCGCCTCCTTCTTCGCGCGGGTTTTCGTAGGTGATATCGGCGCCCATTTCCAGCAATGTCACGAACAGCCCGTCGCGCGTCGGATTGCGCGAGACGCCGGGGACGAGGATGTCCGACCCCGGCACGATCAGCGCGGCACAGACCGGAAAGGCGGCGGAGGACGGATCGCGCGGCACCGCCACCGTCTGCGGGCGCAACTCCGGTTGGCCCGTCAGGGTGATGATGCGCCCTTCGGCGGCGGTTTCCACATGGATGGCGGCGCCAAAGCCTGCGAGCATCCGTTCTGAATGGTCGCGGGTGGCTTCCTTTTCGATGACCACGGTTTCGCCGGGGGCGTTGAGCCCGGCAAGCAGGACCGCCGATTTTACCTGCGCCGAAGGGACCGGCACCGTGTAGCGCACGGGAACCGGGTCGGCGGCGCCGATCACCGTCATCGGCAGGCGGCCCCCCTGACGGCCATAGGACTGGGTTCCGAACAGGGACAGCGGCTGTGTAACCCGGCCCATCGGGCGTTTGCGCAACGAGGCATCGCCGGTGAAGGTCGTGCTGATCGCCGATGTCGCCATCGCGCCCATGATCAGTCGCACGCCTGTGCCGGAATTGCCGCAGTCGATGACATCGGCCGGTTCGGCAAAGCCGCCGACGCCCACGCCCTGCACCGTCCATTCGCCCTGTCCCAGGCGGGTCACGGTCGCGCCAAAGGCGCGCATGGCTTTTGCGGTGTCCAGCACATCCTGCCCTTCGAGCAGGCCGGTCACATGGGTCTGCCCTACCGCCATGGCCCCCAGAATCAGCGCGCGGTGGCTGATCGACTTGTCGCCCGGCACTTCAGCCACGCCCCGGAGCGGGGCCGAGGCGCGGGCGGTCATCGGAATGGGGTCGGCATGGGCGGACATGGCATTTCCTGCGGCTGAAATTCCCTCGCCGCTGGCATAGCTGATGGACCCTTGCGGGTCCATCCTGCGCTTAGCGGGTGGGCACGGGTTCAGGCCCGCGATAGTCGTAGAAGCCGCGCTTGGTCTTGCGCCCCAGCCAGCCCGCCTCGACATATTTCGTCAGCAGCGGGCAGGGGCGGTATTTGGTATCGGCCAGCCCGTCGTGCAGCACGTTCATGATGGCAAGACAGGTATCGAGCCCGATGAAGTCCGCCAATTCCAGCGGCCCCATCGGATGATTCGCGCCCAGCTTCAACGACTGGTCGATGGAGCGGACATTGCCGACACCTTCGTAAAGCGCATAGACCGCTTCGTTGATCATGGGGATCAGCACGCGGTTGACGATGAAGGCGGGGAAATCCTCGGCGCTGGCGGCAGTTTTGCCAAGGCTTTCGACGACCTTGAGCATCGTCTTGTAGGTCTGTTCGTCCGTTGCGATGCCCCGGATCAGCTCGACCAGTTGCATCACCGGCACCGGGTTCATGAAGTGAAAGCCCATGAACTTTTCGGGGCGGTCGGTGCGTGCAGCAAGTCGTGTAATGGAAATCGACGAGGTGTTCGACGTCAGGATCGTATGGGGCGCCAGATGAGGTTGAAGATCCTCGAAGATGGCGTTCTTCACCGTTTCGCGTTCGGTCGCAGCCTCGATCACCAGGTCGGTGGGGCCAAGATCGGCCAGCTTCAGCGTGGTGCGGATACGGGCCATGGCGGCGGCCTTGTCTTCCGCAGTGGTCTTGCCGCGACTGACCTGACGCTCGATGTTCTTGTCGATCAGCGCCACGGCGTCGTCCAGCGCCTGTTGGCTGATGTCGGTCAGCAGCACATCATAGCCCGCCTGCGCGAACACATGGGCGATGCCATTGCCCATCTGCCCTGCGCCAATCACCCCGACCGTGCGGATATCCATGCCAGCCACTCCATCAAGAACCCGGATCGACCTTATGCGGGCGGGCAGGGCAGGTGCAAGGGGCCGTGGAAAATCGGTGCAATTCGAAACCTTAGGCAGAAGGTAACCTTGAACGGGCATTCTGGGGTCGGGTGACTGCACTAGGGTGGGTAGAATGACATATGAAATGCCGGGCGCCGGGGCGCTCGATTATTTTCCATGCCGGTATGGCCAGTCGCGGCTTGTCTTCCGGGGACCGTGGCGGGCTGCAAGAGCCCCCTATGCCGTGGCGATCGGAGGCGAAGAGACATATGGCCGCTTTGTCGCCGCGCCGTGGCCGCAGCAACTGGAGCGCGCGACAGGGCGCATGGTGCTGAACCTGGGCGTGCCCCATGCCGGGCCCGATGCCTGGCTGAATGAACCCGATCTGTTGCGCATGGCCAAGGCGGCAGAGATGCGCATTCTCCAGGTGCCCGGTGCGGTCAACCTGTCGAACCCGCTGTACACCGTGCATCCGCGTCGGAATGATCGCTTCCTTTGCGCCAGCCCGCGCCTGCAACGGATGTTCCCCGATGTCGATTTCATGGATTTTGCCTTTACCCGCCACATGATCCGCGCCTTGGCCGCGCGAGGCGCGCAGCGCTTTGCCGAGGTTGCCAAGGTGCTGGGCGACGCGTGGCTGGGCCGTATGACCGAGCTTCTGGAGGCGTTGGGGCCCGGCACCTTGCTGCTGTGGTTGGGAGAGCGCGGGCCGCCCTTGCCGGGAGAACGACTACAGCTTACGCCCGGAGCGCCGTTGCTGGTGGACCGGATGATGGTGCAGGCCGTGCGCCCCCGCGTTCTGGGGTTGGTCGAAGTGGCCTTGCCCGAGTTCATCGGGGATACCGAAGGTATGGAATTCGGGCCGATGGAAGAGGTGGCCGCGCGCGCGCTGCCCGGACCTGCGGCGCATCGGCGTGTCGCGCAGGCGCTGGTGCCCTGGCTTGCAAGGCAACAGGGCGCCCCGAAGGGCGCCCTGTAGACCGATCCGCGTGGATCAGAGCTTTTCGGTCAGTTCCGGCAGCAGCGTGAACAGGTCGCCGACAAGGCCGTAATCGGCGACCTGGAAGATCGGCGCCTCTTCGTCCTTGTTGATGGCAACGATGATCTTGCTGTCCTTCATCCCGGCCAGATGCTGGATCGCGCCCGAGATGCCGACTGCGATGTACAGTTGCGGTGCCACGACCTTGCCGGTCTGGCCCACCTGCCAGTCGTTCGGTGCATAGCCCGAGTCGACCGCTGCGCGGCTTGCCCCAACGGCGGCGCCCAGCTTGTCGGCCAGTTTCTCGATCATGGCGAAGTTTTCTTCCGAGCCGACACCACGACCGCCCGAAACCACGATCTTGGCAGAGGTCAGGTCGGGGCGGTCGCTGGCGGCCACCTTGTCCTCGACCCAGGACGACAGGTCCGATGCCTTGGCGCCAACGGTTTCAACCGCGGCCGAGCCACCCTGACCAGCGGCCGAGAAGGCGGCGGTGCGCACGGTGAACACCTTGGTCGCGTCGCCGGATTTCACGGTCTGGATCGCGTTGCCTGCATAGATCGGGCGCTCGAACGTGTCGGCGTCGATCACGGCGGTGACATCCGACAGGACCATCACGTCCAGCAGCGCGGCGACGCGCGGCAGCACGTTCTTGGAGAACGCGGTCGATGCGGCGGCGATGTGGCTGTAATCGCCTGCCAGGGACACGATCAGATCGGCCACAGGCTCTGCCAGGCCATGGCCCGCATCCTCGGCATGAAGCACCTTGGCCACGCCATCCAGCTTGGCGGCTTCGGCGGCGGCGGTGGCAGGACCGACGACCAGAACCGACACGTCGCCCAGCGATTTCGCCGCCGTCAACGTCTTGGCAACCGCATCGGTGGCAAGCTGCCCGTTGTTCACATCGGCCAGAAGGAGAACAGCCATCAGATCACCCCCGCTTCGTCTTTCAGTTTCGCAATCAGCTCGTCCACCGAACCAACCTTGACGCCAGCCTTGCGGCCTGCCGGCTCGGCGGTCTTCACCACGGTCAGGCGCGGGGTGACATCGACGCCGTAATCGGCGGCGGTCTTTTCTTCGAGCGGCTTCTTCTTCGCCTTCATGATGTTCGGCAGGCTTGCATAGCGCGGCTCGTTCAGACGCAGGTCGGCGGTGACGATGGCAGGCAGCTTGACCTTGATGGTCTGCAACCCGCCGTCAACCTCGCGCGTCACGGTGGCGGCATCGCCATCGACGGTGATTTCGCTGGCAAAGGTCGCCTGACCCCAACCCAGCAGGGCCGCCAGCATCTGCCCGGTGGCGTTCATGTCGTTGTCGATCGCCTGCTTGCCGGCGATCACCAGGCCGGGGGCTTCGTCCTTGACTACGGCAGCCAGCAGCTTGGCCACGGCCAGCGGCTCGATATCGGTGTGCACGTCGGACGAGGCTTCGATCAGGATGGCGCGGTCTGCGCCCATGGCCAGTGCGGTCCGCAGGGTTTCCTGCGCCTGTTTCACACCGATCGACACCACGACGATCTCTGTCGCGACACCCTTTTCGCGCAGGCGGATCGCCTCTTCTACCGCGATCTCGTCGAAGGGATTCATCGACATCTTGACGTTCGCAAGATCGACGCCCGAACCATCCGCCTTTACACGGACCTTCACGTTATAGTCGATCACCCGTTTCACCGGGACCAGAACCTTCATCGGCAAAGCTCTCCCTTTGTTGTCGCGGCTTTGGGGCCGCGCCCTGAGTCTGACAGGGTGTTAGCCCTTCTGCAGATGCAAAAACAGACAAAAATCGTTCACATGTGTGCTGCGACGCCGCGTTTTCTGCATATGAAATTGCGCTCTCGTCATATCTCAGCGGGTGAGGCCGGGCACCCACAACACATCATCGGCCCCATCATTGTTGGCGATACGCCCGGCAACGAAGAACCAGTCCGACAAGCGGTTGAGATATTTCACCGCATCGGGGTTGACCGATTCAGCGGCGGCCAGTTCCACCGACAACCGCTCTGCGCGGCGACAGACGGTGCGACACAGGTGCA
This sequence comes from Gemmobacter megaterium, assembly GCF_900156815.1. Taxonomy (GTDB): domain Bacteria; phylum Pseudomonadota; class Alphaproteobacteria; order Rhodobacterales; family Rhodobacteraceae; genus Wagnerdoeblera; species Wagnerdoeblera megaterium. Next base: position 361,258 of record NZ_FTOT01000002.1, on the reverse strand, counting down.
ACTGCGCGGACAGCGGGCTGCCGCCGGGCAGGATGAAGCTGCGCAGCGGCGTCAGGCGCGCGTTCATCGTGTCGATCTCTGCTTCCAGTCTGGCCACCTGGCTCGGGAGCATCCGCAGCACGGTATAGCCCGCCTCGGCATCCTTCTCCATCGCGGGGCGGCCCAGATCGGCGCCCAGATCGAACAGGTCGTTCGAGATGCGCGCAAGGGCGTCGGCCATGTCGCCGGTGGCGTGCAACCGCGCCAGGCCAACGGTGGCATTGGTTTCGTCCACCGTGCCATAGGCGTTCACACGGGCCGAGTGCTTGGGCACGCGGGTTCCATCGACAAGCGCGGTTTCGCCCGTATCGCCGGTGCGCGTATAGATCTTGGACAGGACGACCATCAGTTCCCCCAGGTGTGTCGAATGAAGGCAAAGCCCACGATCAGGGCGACCGCGATTGCCTGAGCGATAATGCGCCACCGCATGAAGCGGTTGGCATTGCGGCGGTTGAAATCGCCACCTTTGGCAAAGCTGCCCAGGCCCAGCATCAGCACAACCAGTACCGCAAGGCTGGAACCTGCGACAAGGTAGAACATCGGATCGTTCAACAGCATGGCATGTTCCTTGCTTGGCTGGTTCGGATGTAGCCCGCTTCGCGCCCGGACCAACCCCGGTCGCGCAAACTTGCATGAAATACGAAAAAGCCCCGCAGCCGGATGACTGCGGGGCCCTGAACCTGCGGGCCTGCCGCCGCCTAGCCGATGGCTGCCGCCTTCACGTCGTCGTCGATATGGGCAACATACTGGCCGAAGTTCTTCGAGAACATCCCGACCAGCTTGGCCGCCTGCGCGTCATAGGCCGAGGCGTCGGCCCAGGTGCCGCGCGGATCCAGCAAAGCGGTGTCAACACCGGGAACCGCAACGGGAACCTCGAAGCCGAAGTTCGGATCCTTGCGGAATTCGACATTGTTCAGCGAACCGTCCAGGGCGGCGGTCAGCAGGGCGCGGGTGGCCTTGATCGGCATCCGCTTGCCCGCGCCAAAGGCGCCGCCGGTCCAGCCGGTATTGACCAGCCAGCACGAGGCGCCGGTGTCCTTGATCTTCTGTTGCAGCAGCTTGCCGTAGACTTCGGGCCGACGCGGCATGAAGGGGGCGCCAAAGCAGGTCGAGAACGTCGGGGTCGGCTCGACCACGCCGCGTTCGGTGCCGGGGGTCTTGGAGGTGAAGCCCGACAGGAAGTGGTACATCGCCTGGGCCGAGGTCAGACGCGCGATCGGCGGCAGAACGCCGTAGGCATCGCAGGTCAGCAGGATCACGTTCTTCGGCTGGCCACCCAGGCCGGTATCGCTGGCGTTCGAGATATAGTCCAGCGGATAGGCGCAGCGCATGTTTTCGGTCAGGCTGCTGTCCTGGAAATCCAGAGCGAACGTGTCGGGGTCGAACACCATGTTCTCGATCACGGTGGCGAACTTGGTGGTGGTCGCGTAGATCTCGGGCTCTGCCTCGGCCGACAGGTTGATCGTCTTTGCATAGCAGCCACCTTCGAAGTTGAAGGTGCCGTTGTCCGACCAGCCGTGTTCGTCATCCCCGATCAGCACGCGGTTCGGATCGGCCGACAGCGTGGTCTTGCCCGTGCCCGACAGGCCAAAGAACACGGCGGTTTCCTCGGGGTTGCCCGGCGCATGGTTGGCCGAGCAGTGCATCGGCATGATGCCTTTTTCGGGCAGCAGGTAGTTCAGCAGCGTGAACACCGATTTCTTGTTCTCGCCGGCATATTCGGTGTTGCCGATCAGGATGATCTTCTTGTCGAAGTTCAGCGCGATCACCGTTTCGGTGCGGCAGCCGTGGCGCGCGGGATCGGCCTTGAACTTGGGGCAGTTGATGATCGTCCATTCCGGCACGAAGCTGGCAAGCTCGGCGGCATCGGGACGGCGCAGCAGGTGGCGGATGAACAGGTTGTGCCAGGCCAGTTCACTGACGACCCGGACATCCAGCCGATGCGCGGGGTCTGCGCCTGCATACAGATCCTGAACGAAATAGTCGCGGCCCTTCATGTGGGCGACCATGTCGGCATAGAGCAGGTCGAACGCCTCGGGGGCCATGGGGGCGTTGTTTTCCCACCAGATGGTATTTTCCACCGAAGGCGTGCGGACCACGAACTTGTCTTTCGGCGAGCGGCCGGTGAATTGCCCGGTGGACACCAGGAACGCACCACCGTTGCCCAGCCTGCCTTCGCCCCGGACCACAGCGGCCTCGACCAGTGCGGGTTCGATCAGGTTGTAATAGACGTTGCCAAGCCCCGTGAGACCTTGAGCGTCAAGTGTATGGGCTGGGTTCACGCGTCCATGATCCATGTGCAGGGCTCCCGTGCCGCGCTGGCGGCAAGATCTGAATTCCGAACAGACGGTGCGTCAGGAAAATGTTGCACCGCTCGCAACCCGGCAGGATGCGATGGGCGCGCTATAGCATGATGCCCGTCGAGGGGAACAGGACGCAATGGCGCAGTTAGCGCAACCACGCCGCGGTTAGCGCAATCACGCAATAAACTGCGGCAAATTAGCCATTGGTTTGGAAATTTTCAGTGTTCTTTGGGTGGCAGGCCGGGGCGATTCGTACTTGACGGTTGATTCACCGGGGCGAAAGACGGAGAATGTGGCAAAAAATAGGCACGTGAGCAGTACAAGGATAAACCATGTCAAGGATCGCCCTCGTCGACGACGATCGTAATATTCTGACCTCGGTATCCATGACCCTTGAGGCCGAAGGCTTCGAAGTGGAAACCTACAATGATGGCCAGTCGGCCCTGGACGCGTTCAACCGGCGCCTCCCCGACATGGCTGTGCTGGACATCAAGATGCCCCGCATGGACGGGATGGACCTGTTGCAGCGCCTGCGGCAGAAAACCAACATGCCGGTGATCTTCCTGACGTCCAAGGATGACGAGATCGACGAGGTTCTTGGCCTGCGCATGGGCGCGGATGATTACGTCAAGAAGCCGTTCAGCCAGCGTCTGCTGGTCGAACGCATCCGGGCGTTGCTGCGTCGGCAAGAGGCGATCGCGGCTGGCGATGCGCCGACGACGGACGAATCCAAGCTGATGGAACGCGGGCACCTGCGCATGGATCCCTTGCGCCATTCGGTGACATGGAAAGGTCAGGACGTCTCGTTGACGGTGACAGAGTTCCTGCTTTTGCAGGCACTGGCGCAGCGTCCCGGTTTTGTGAAATCGCGCGATCAGTTGATGGACGTGGCCTATGACGATCAGGTCTATGTCGATGATCGCACCATCGACAGCCATGTGAAGCGCCTGCGCAAGAAGATGCGCAGCGTCGACGCCGAATTCTCGGCGATCGAAACGCTGTATGGCATCGGCTACCGCTACAACGAAGAATGACCCTGGCCAGCCGTTTCGACACTACCGCATCGGCGCCTGCACCACGGCAGGAACAGGGTGGCGTGGTCCTGGGAGAGGACTGGGTAAACCCCGAGGGCGCCAGCGATCCGGCACTGCGCGCGGATCGCAAGAAGCGCAGCATCGTGTCGCCGAACCGATCGCCTCTGGCGCGCAAGATCGTGGTGTTCAACCTGTTGGCGCTGGTCGTGCTGGTGGCGGGGGTTCTGTTCCTAAACCCGTCGCGCGACAGCCTTGTGCTGCAACGCGAAGCCGGTCTTGTGACCGAAGCCCGCCTGATCGCTTCGGCGGTCGAGGCGCGGCTTCCGCAGACTGCCGGCCCCATGCAGGACGCGCCGACCCAGGAGGCGGTCGCCGCATTGACCCTTGCGCGGATCGAAGTTGCGCCGGGGACCGAACTGTTCATCTATGACCGCACGGGCACGCTGATCGCCTCGACCGTCGGGCGACCGCGCGCAGATGTGCCCCCGGCGGTTCTGCCTCCGGTGTCGCGCAACACCTATCTGACGGATCTGCTCAGCGCCGCCTGGGACAGCGTGTCGCGCCTGATGCCGGGCCAGTCCTCGCCGGGGCAGGGATTCGATTCCGCTACTCTCGCGCAGGGCTTGGTCGAAACGGCACGCCACGGCAACACCACGGTGCGCAGCGGGCAGGACGCCCAGGGCGCGACGTTGTTTTCCGTCGCCACGCCGATTCTGCGGGATGGAGGGGTTCTTGGCGTCGTTGCCGTGACCTCTGCCGCCGGAGAACTGGATCTTCTGGTGCGCAATGAGCGTGAGCAGGTCTTGCGCATGTTCATCGTGGCCTTGCTTGTGTCGATCGCGCTCAGCCTGGTTCTGGCCTCGACCATCGCCAACCCGTTGTCCGACCTGGCGGCAGCCGCGGAACTGGGTCGCGACCGGAACGCCCGCAAGATGGCGCCGGGCCGCATTCGCATTCCCGACCTGACCGCGCGCCCTGACGAGATTGGCCGATTGTCAGGCGCGCTGCGCGGGATGGTTGCCGCACTCTACGACCGGATCGAGGCGAACGAACAATTCGCCGCCGATGTCGCGCATGAGATCAAGAATCCGCTGGCCTCGTTGCGCTCGGCGGTTGGCTCCTTGCGAATGGTGCGAAAGGACGAACAGCGCGAACGTCTGCTGGATGTTCTCGAACATGACGTGCGCCGTCTGGACCGTCTGGTCAGCGACATTTCGAACGCTTCGCGGCTGGACAGCGAACTGGTCAAGGAAGAGCAAGAGGAATTCAACCTTATCCGCACCTTGAACAACATCAATCAGCATCTGGCCCAACAGGCTGCGGAAAAGGGCGTGGATTATATCACCGACCTGCCCGCCGAACCGATCCTGATTCATGGTCTCGAAGAGCGGCTGGCCCAGGTGTTCGTCAACCTGATCACCAATGCGATTTCCTTTTGCGACGAAGGCGATGCCGTCCGAGTCTGGGCCCGCCGGCGTGACAATCGCGTCCTGATCGTGGTCGAAGATACCGGGCCGGGCATACCTGAACAGGCGCTGACCAAGATCTTCAAACGGTTCTATTCTGATCGCCCCGCCACCCATTTCGGGAACAATTCGGGCCTTGGCCTGTCGATCTCGAAACAGATCGTCGAGGCTCATGCCGGGGTCATCTGGGCCGAGAACATCCGGCCGACCGATGATGATGCGACCTCGGATCCGCTGGGCGCGCGCTTTGTGGTGGGTCTGCCGGTGTGACAGAGGGGCCAGGGCAGGTGATTCATGCCACCTGCATCGCTTTCGGAGACCGCGGTGCGCTGATCCTTGGCCCTTCCGGTTCTGGCAAGTCCGCGCTTGCGCTGCAACTCATGGCGCTTGGGGCCGCATTGGTGGCCGATGATCGTGTCCTGTTGAACCGCGACGGGGCGCGGCTGTGCGCCACGGCCCCCCCCGGATTGCCCGCCTTGATCGAGGCGCGCGGAATCGGGCTGTTGAATGCGGCGCTGCAACCGCAGGCGCAGATCGTGCTGGCGGTGGATCTGGGGCAGGCCGAAACCGCCCGTCTGCCGCAGCGGCGCAACATGCTGTTGCATAATCATGCGGTGGAGGTTGTCCACGGTCCCGTGAGCGGGCATTTTGCGGCGGCGATCCGCCACTATATCCTAATGGGTCGCAAGGATTGATCCATGTCGGATGTCACGCAACAACGTCTGATCCTGGTCACTGGCCCCTCGGGCGCCGGGCGGTCCACGGCTATCAGCGCGTTGGAGGATCTGGGCTGCGAAACCATCGACAACCTTCCGTTGTCGCTGATCCCCCGTCTGCTGGACGGGCCGCCGCTGGGCCGGTCGATCGCTCTGGGGGTGGATGTCCGAAACCGCGATTTCTCGTCCTCGGCCTTGATCGAGCTGATTGACACGCTGACCGCCGATCCGCGTGTTGCGCTTGAGGTGATGTTTCTCGATTGCCGCATCGAGGTGCTGGAGCGGCGCTATTCGGAAACCCGCCGCCGCCATCCGCTGTTTCCGGCAGAGCCGCCCTTGACGGGCATCCTGCGGGAAACCGATCTGCTGGCGCCGGTCAAGGTGCGGGCCGATCTGCTGATCGACACGTCGGATTTCACCCCCCACGATCTCAAGGCCGAAGTGGCGACATGGATGGGGGCAACACCGGCGCAGCGCATGGCGGTATCGCTGCAATCCTTCAGCTACAAGCGTGGCGTTCCGCGTGGTGTCGATATGGTGTTCGACTGCCGGTTCCTGCGCAATCCCTATTGGGTGCCCGCGCTGCGCAAGCTGGATGGCCGCAGCCCCGAGGTGGCAACCTATGTTGCCGGCGATTCGCGGTTTGCCGAATTCTTTGATCGTGTCGGGGGTCTGATCGGCATGTTGCTGCCCGCGCATATCGAGGAAGGCAAGGCACATCTGACGATAGGTTTCGGATGCACAGGCGGGCAGCACAGGTCTGTTGCAGTTGCAGAAAAACTGGGCGATACCCTAGAGCAGGCCGGATGGCAGATTTCCCGCCGCCACCGGGAGCTGGAGAGGGCGCCATCGGGCGCCCAGCCCCTGGCGGGACGTGGGCAGGGTGACAGGTGATGGGCCAGTCCGTTATGGGTTTGGACAAGCCGGGTGAAATCGGAATTGTGGTCGTGGCCCATGGCGGTCTCGCGCGCGAATTGCTGGCGGCTGTCGAACATGTGGTCGGCAAGCTGGCAGGCGTGCGCGCGATCAGCATAGATCCCGACTATGACAGGCAGGCAAAGGGCGCTGAGATTCGGGCCGCCGCCGATGCGGTTGACGATGGGCATGGTGTGGTGGTGGTGGTCGATCTGCATGGCAGCTCTCCCGCCAACCTGTGCCAGGCGGTGCGCGGCCCCGCCCCGCGCCATATCCTGACAGGGGCCAACGTGCCGATGCTGCTGAAACTTGCGCAGTCCCGCCACCTGCCGCTGGACGCTGCGGCCCAGGCTGCGCTTGTTGCTGGACGCAAATATATAGATGGCCGGGAACTCGGCTCTGGAGAGGTGCGCGCATGATCACCCGCAGCTTGCGTATTGTGAACGAAAAAGGGCTGCACGCCCGCGCATCGGCCCGCTTTGTCGAACAGGTCGAGGGGTTCGATGCCACTGCCATGGTTAGCCGCGACGGAATGCGGGTTTCCGGCGATTCGATCATGGGGTTGTTGATGCTGGGCGCGCACAAGGGCACCACCATCGAGGTTGAGACATCAGGCGCCGAGGCCGAGGCGCTGGCAAAGGCGCTGGAACATCTGGTTGCCAACCGCTTTGGCGAGGACGCGTGAAATTGGCCGGCACAGAGGTTCCGTCGCTGTCACCGCCCAAGCCCTATGACAAGCGCCGCCTGAGCTATGCCGGAACCTTCACCAACCCTTGGAAATCGGGCACGATCCGCACGATCGAATGGCTGACGGCCAAGCCCAGGTTGCTGTCGCTGATCCGCAGGTTCGAACGGCAGGGCGCCCCCGTCGGGCAGACATTCTGGCCTCAGGCGCTGGAGGTCATGGGGATCGACGTGCAGACCCCGCCACACGAGATCGCCCGGATCCCGGCCACCGGCCCGCTGGTTGTCGTCGCCAATCATCCGCATGGTCTGGTTGATGGCATGGTTCTCGCATGGCTGGTCGGACAGGTGCGGCAGGACTACAAGATTCTGACGCGCTCCCTGCTGACCGGCATTCCCGAAATCGCAGAGTTCATGCTGCCGGTTCCTTTTCCGCACGAGGAGAACGCCCGCGAGGAAAGCCTTGCGATGCGCGCCGAATGTATGCGGGTGCTCAGGGCGGGGGGCTGCATCGTGCTGTTTCCGGCCGGCCGGGTTGCCCATTCCGATACATGGATGGGACCGGCGGTCGAGGCGGAGTGGAACCCGTTCACGGCCAAGATGGTGATGCGCTCGGGGGCTTCGGTGCTGCCGATCCACTTTCCCGGACAGAACACCCGCGCCTATCAATGGGCGGCCAGAACCTCGGCAACCCTGCGTCAGAGCTTGCTGCTGAACGAAATCCGCGCGGCATTGAACAAGCCGCAGCGGCCGGTCATCGGTGAGCCGATCCCCGCGCAGGAGATTGCCCCTTGGTCCGCCGATCCGCGCGGCTGGCTGGCCATGCTGCGCGAGCGGACATTGTCCCTCACCCCGTGAAGCCTTCGCGGTGACAGACCTGCTCTTGGGCGCGGGGGCCGGGGTCGTGCGGCCACGGGCGATCCCGCCGGTCCCGGCGATTCAGTCGAACACACCTGTCACGCGCCCGAACAGCATGAAGGCGCGGGCGGTGCGGGTATCGGCCAGTTCGGCAATGTCCTGATCGGTCGCGCTTTTCTCGAAGACTTGAAAGCTGCGGTCGAACTGGCGCAGGAAATGATGCGATGCGTCCCGAAAGATCGTATCGTTGCGCATCCGGCCAGCGGTCAGCGCGATGGAGGACCGATCCCGGATCCCGCCCAAGGCCGCGATGGCCCGCCCGCGCTCGCCGGCGGCAAACCTGCGCCATACCTCGGGTTTTGCGCGGTCGGGGCGCAGGTCATCGACATAAATTCCGTCTTGCGCCAGCAGGGTCAGCACATCCTGTGCCGCGCGGATCAGCCGCGCCGCCTCGCGGTCTTCCAGTGCCAGGCGCAGGCAGCGAAATCCCTCCTTGTCCTCGGCATTGTCGGGAAAGTTCAGCGCGCGGATGAATTCATCCACCGCGATGGGCGGGCGTTGATCCTCGGGTGGCTGGTCAAGGGCCAGCCCCGGTTGCTCGACCTGTGGCGGCGGAGCAGGGGGCTGCCGCATGGCCAAAGCCCCATCGCGGCGCGACGAGGTGAAGGTAACGATGGCGGTTTCGGCCTGTTTCGTCGATGCCGCGATCTCGTCCAGCCGTTTTTCCACGCTGGGCCGGGTCGCGGCAGCGGCGGCCTGTTGTTGCTGGACATAGCTGTGGCGCATCGCATCGACCGCCACCTGAAGGCGGCGGGCCTCGTCCTTCAGATCGCGGATGGTGCGGGACGTTACGGCAGCGACCCATATCAGCGCGATCGGCAGAAAGACCACGAAGAGCTTCAGGATAAACCCGTCGCGCGCCCCGCTGGCCGATGCGTCACCATCGGCGGGTCCGGTCAGCGTGAACCAGCCGATCACCACGCCAAGCCAGATCAGGCTCAGCAACCCGGCGACGATTTCTGTAAGGGTGATCCTTGGCGCATCTGCGCGCGGCACCGCTGCGCCCAGCGTTGTCGGACGATCCGGTCTAGGGTCGGTCATGCGGGGCCTCCTGTTTCGGGAGCCGCCTATTCGTAGCGGACCGAGATCACCTCGTAGCTGCGTTCCCCGCCGGGGGTGCGGACTTCGACGCTGTCACCTTCGTCTTTGCCGATCAGGGCGCGGGCAAGGGGGGATCGGATGTTCAGCAGGCCACGCTCGATGTCGGCTTCGGCTTCGCCCACGATCTGATAATGGTGCTCTTCTTCGGTATCCTCATCCACGATGGTGATGCGGGCGCCAAACTTGATCGACCCCGACAGCCGCGCGGTGTCGATCACCTCGGCCCTGCCCAGAATCGATTCCAGCTCCTTGATCCGGCCTTCGATGAAGCTCTGCTTTTCCCGAGCGGCGTGGTATTCTGCATTCTCGGACAGATCGCCATGTTCGCGCGCCTCCGCGATGGCGCGGATCACGGCCGGGCGTTCTGCGGATTTCAGCTGCCGCAGTTCTGCGTCCAGCGTGTCGAACCCTGACCGGGTCATCGGGATCTTTTCCATCTTCGGCCCCTTGGTGTAGACAGGCGCCGCCCCGAAAAAGGGGTGCGGCGCCTGACGGTCTTTTCCAATACCTGACCCCTGCGCGATGCGAATGCAAGCCCCTTGCCAACGGGCGCTGGCTGGCTGCGGCGCGGCGCCGATGGGCGCGTGTGGCCGTGTCTTGGGCGGGCGCCGTGCGGGCCCTGTCCGCGCCAGGCGGGGTGCAGACAAGAATGTCGCTGGAATTGCTTGTGGCGCAATGATGTTGCGTCACGATTGACCGCCGCCGCCCCCTTCGGTAGCAAGGCGCCAGCATGAACCCACGCGCACGGGCGCGCGACCCGACACGGAGGCAGGAATGGCGGAAGCGATCGAACGCGAGTCGATGGAATACGATGTGGTCATCGTAGGCGGCGGGCCAGCGGGCCTGTCGGCGGCCATCCGCCTGAAACAACTGGATCCCGATCTGTCGGTCGTGTTGCTGGAAAAGGGGTCAGAGGTCGGCGCGCATATCCTGTCGGGGGCGGTTCTGGACCCCTCGGGCCTTGATGCGCTGATTCCCGACTGGAAAGAGCGCGGCGCCCCGATCACCGTTCCTGTGCGCCATGACAATTTCCTGATCCTTGGCGAGGCGGGATCGTTGCGCATTCCGAACTGGCCGATGCCGCCGTTCATGCACAACCACGGCAATTATATCGTCAGCATGGGCAATGTCTGCCGCTGGATGGCAGAGCAAGCCGAGGCACTGGGGGTCGAGGTGTTCCCCGGCATGGCCTGTAGCGCGCTGGTCTATGGGCCGGGCGGCGAGGTCAAGGGTGTGGTCGCGGGCGAAATGGGCCTGAACGCCGATGGCACTCCCGGACCGCAGTACGAGCCGGGCATGGAACTGCTGGGCAAATATGTCCTGTTGGGCGAAGGGGTTCGGGGCAGCCTGTCGAAAGAGGTGATTGCGAAATACGATCTCTCTGCCGGGAAGGAGCCGCAGAAATTCGGCATCGGCATCAAGGAAATCTGGGAAATCGACCCGGACAAGCACCGCGAAGGCACCGTGACCCATACGATGGGCTGGCCCCTTGGCAACGCCGCCGGGGGTGGAAGCTTCATCTATCACCTTGAGAACAATCAGGTTTATGTCGGATTTGTGGTTCACCTGAACTACAAGAACCCCTATCTTTTCCCCTATATGGAATTCCAGCGGTTCAAGCACCATCCCATGGTGGCCGACCTGTTGAAGGGCGGCAAGCGCGTGGCCTATGGGTCGCGGGCGATCACCGAGGGCGGCTGGCAGAGCCTGCCCAAGCTGGTGGCGCCGGGCGTGGCGCTGCTGGGGTGTTCGGCGGGCATGGTCAACGTGCCGCGCATCAAGGGCAACCACAACGCCATGCTGTCGGGCAAGACCGCGGCGGAAGCTGCCCATGCCGCCATCAAGGCGGGCCGTCAGGGCGACGAGCTGACCGGATACGAAACCGATGTGCGCAGCGGCCCGATTGCCAAGGATCTCAAGCCTGTCCGCAACATGAAGCCGCTGTGGTCCAAGCTGGGTCTGGCCGCAGCCTTGCCGCTGGGCGGGTTCGACATGTGGACCAATGCACTGACCGGCCTGTCGCTGTTCGGCACCCTCAAGCATGGCAAGACCGATGCGGCCTCGACCGGCAAGGCGAAGGATTTCAAGCCTATCGACTATCCGCGCCCCGATGGGGTGCTGTCGTTCGACCGGCTGACGAACGTCGCCTTCAGCTTTACCAACCACGAGGAAAGCCAGCCTGCGCATCTGAAGCTGAAGGATCCGTCGATCCCGATCGCAGTGAACCTGCCAGAATATGCCGAACCGGCGCAGCGCTATTGCCCGGCCGGGGTCTACGAAGTGATCGGCGAAGGGGCCGAGGCGCGGTTCCAGATCAATTTCCAGAACTGCGTGCACTGCAAGACCTGCGACATCAAGGATCCCAGCCAGAACATCAACTGGACCACGCCGCAGGGCGGGGACGGGCCGAACTATCCCAACATGTGACGCCTGCGTGAACGGCGCCGGGGCGGATTGCCTTGGCGTCGAAGGGCCTCTAGCTTCGGGGGCGACCGACCGGAGAACCGCTTTGCCCCCGATGCGACGAGCCCGTATTGCCCTTGCCCTTGCTGGCGCCCTGGCTGCCATATTTCCGGTTCCGGCCCGCGCCGAACTGGCCGGAGCCTATCTGGCGGCCCGTTCGGCAGATATCGCCACGGATTTCGCACCGGCGCGCGATTATCTGGTCAGGGCGCTGGGACAGGATGCGACAAATCCCGAACTGCTGGATGCGCTGATCACGGCCTATGTGGGCCTTGGGGAGTTTGACAGTGCTGTTCCGGTGGCGCGCCGTCTGGCCAGCCTTGGGGCGCAAAGCCAGATCGCTGCGATGACGTTGCTGACCGCGACGCTGGTGCAGGAAGATTACGCGCAGGTGCTGGCCGATCTGGCGGATCCCGAGGTGCGGATTCTTGGGCCTGTCATAGATCCCCTGGTGCGCGGTTGGGCGCATCTTGGCGCGGGCAGCATGGCGCAGGCGCTGGAAGAATTCGACAAATTGTCGAAGACACAGGGCCTTGAGGTGTTCGGGCTGTATCACAAGGCGCTCGCGCTGGGGATGGTGGGCGATTTCGAAGGGGCCGATGCCCTGTTCCGCGATGCCCAGAACCCGCTGATGGGGATGCGTCGGGCGGTCTTTGCCCATGCACAGGTGTTGTCGCAGCTTGATCGCGATGATGCCGCGCTGGCCCGGCTGGATGATCTGTTCGGCGCCTCTGCGACCGACCCGGAACTTGATGCGCTGCGGGCTGGGTTGCGGGCCGAGGCGCCGGTCCCCTTTGATACGGTTCGCAGCCCCCGCGACGGCATGGCCGAGGTGTTCTATGTTCTGGCGGTCGTCTTTCAGGGCGACGCGCCGGATCTCCAGACTCTGGTACATGCCCGCATGGCCGAATTCCTGCGTGCCGACCATGCCGATGCCATATTGTTGTCGGCGGCTGTCCTTGACGCTTTGGGGCAAGAGGAACTGGCCATCGCCGCCTATGACAGGATCGGTACGGACAGGCCCGCCCATCTGGCTGCGGCGACCGGCAAGACGCAGGCGTTGTACAAGCTTGACCGCAAGGCCGATGCGATCGCCGCGGCCGAAGACCTGGTCCGCAGCCACGGCCAGTATCTGTCGGTTCATGTCGCCCTGGGCGATCTGCTGCGCCGCGAAGAACGGTACGCCGATGCCGCCGATGCCTATTCCCGCGCCATCAGCCTGGTGGATGCCCCGGATGAGCGTCATTGGGGCCTGTACTACTCTCGCGGCATTGCATGGGAGCAGGCGAAACAATGGGACAAGGCAGAGCCGGATTTTCGCAAGGCGCTGGAATTGCGGCCCGAGCAACCGCAGGTGCTGAACTATCTGGGGTATTCGCTGCTTGATCGCAACGACAAGATCCCAGAGGCGCTTGGCATGATCGAACGCGCCGTGGCACAGCGGCCCGATGATGGCTACATCATCGATTCCCTGGCATGGGGCTATTTCCTGACTGGCCGCTACGACGAGGCGGTGATCCAGATGGAGCGGGCGTCGCTGCTGATGCCGGTGGATCCGATTGTCACTGACCATCTGGGCGATGTCTATTGGGCCGTGGGGCGCCTGAGCGAGGCACGGTTCCAGTGGCACCGCGCGCTGTCCTTTGGGCCGACCGAACAGGATGCCGCCCGCATCCGGCGCAAGCTGGAAATCGGGCTTGATGACGTCCTGGCCGAGGAAGGGCTGCCCGCCCTGTCCGAACGCGGCCGGAAATGACGCTGACGGTTCTGGCGCCTGCCAAGATCAACCTGACGCTTCATGTCACCGGGCGAAGGGCGGACGGGTATCATCTGCTCGACAGTCTGGTCACGTTTGCCGACATGGGCGATCATCTGAGCTTTGCCCCGGCCGACCGCCTGTCCTTGCAGGTCATCGGTCCCGAAGGCGCGGGGCTTGCGGTCGGGACCGACAATCTGGTGCTGCGGGCCGCTGCTGCGTTCGGGATGACCGGGCAGGGCGCGCGGATCACCCTGGACAAGCGTTTGCCACTCGCTTCGGGCATCGGGGGGGGGTCGGCGGATGCGGCGGCGACTGTCCGGGCACTGGCGCGGCTGTGGGGGCGCCCCGCACCCGGCGAAGCCCAGATACTGGCGCTTGGGGCGGATGTTCCGGTCTGTCTGTACGGGCGCAGTTGCCGGATGCAAGGGATCGGCGAATATCTGTCTCCGGTGCCTCCGCTGCCACCGCTATGGGCGGTGCTGGCCAATCCACGTATCGCGGTGCCCACCCCTGCCGTATTCGCGGCGCTGACACGTCGTGACGGCGCGCCCATGCCCGCCGTGGTGCCGCGTTGCGCCGATGCCCCGGACCTGGCCGAATGGTTGCGGCGCCACCGCAATGATCTGGAAGCCGCCGCCGTCGCCGTCGCCCCCGCGATTGGCGCCGTGCTTGCGCGTCTGTCCGGGCTGCCCGATGTGCTTCTGGCGCGCATGTCCGGGTCCGGGGCGACATGCTTTGCCCTGTTTGCCACTGCTGCCGCCGCGTCCGATGCAGCTGGCCTGTTGCGCCGCGCCTGCCCGGAGTGGTGGGTGGCAGCGACCCGGCTTGGCGATGCGGATCAGGCGGAGCCAACGGCAGGGGTCTGATCCCGTGGCCCGGTGCCGGACCTGCCCCTGTCGGGCAGGCTGGCCCGATCAGCCCATCGACAGCACCGTTTCGATCCCTGTATCGCCATAGGGTCCGCCACAGGCGGTGGTGGATGCCGGCCCGGCCCCCATCCCGCGAAACAAGACGTAATCTCCGTTGGCGCCGGGCAGCCGCTCGACCGATTGACGACTGGCGCCAGCGCGCAGCGGTATCTGGGCCGCCAGAAATGCGCCGTCTGGCGCCGGAAGGGGGCGGTCATCGACCACCGTCGGGGCGCGGGCGGCCAGGGTGAAGGAGTCGGCAACCATCGCGCCCCCCGGATTGCAGACCAGTACGGGGCGGGATGCGCCAAACACCGCCGCCGCCTTGTCGATCCGCCCAAAGCTCGTATCCGTATCCCGATCTGATCCGTTCAATCGGTCGGCGGGAAAGGTGCCGCACAGGTTCAGCCGGGCAAGCGTGACATCGGCTGCCCCGGCGATCTCGGCAGCGGTGCGGATATGGGTCTCCCAGACTGTCGGATCCGTGCTTCGGGCATCGGGCTGGCAGGTCAGCGACGGAGCGAAACCTGCGGTGGCGATACGGCCCAGAAGCTCGGCGGCCAAATCCGGCGATCCGCTGAACCCTAAGCCAGCATCAGCGACGGCTCCTGGCTGTGGCACCCGGACACGCACCGAAATCCCGGCGCCACGCGCCGGAACTAGGTCGATCAGCCGGGTCAGATCCGATGCATTGTCCACCGTATAGGACCGCAGGCCCAAGGCCACCGCTGCAGCAATCTCTGACCGGCGGCGAATCGGGGTGGCGCAATGTATCGCGGCTTCGGGGGCGAGGCGGCGGATCAGCAGCATTTCGGCACGCGAGGTGACATCAAACCCGCGCAGGCCAGCCGCTGCCAGATTTTCGATCACCACATCCTGCGGGTTCGCACTGACCGCATAGCTGACAAGGCCGGGAAAGCCGTCGATGAACCGTCGCGCCGTATCGTGCAGGATGCCGGGCGCAAAGAACATCACCGGCGCCTGTGGCCGACACTGCGACAGGTATTCGGCGGGTTTCGACCATATGGTCTTGGACAGTCCCATCGGCACATCCTTTCGGGCCAACAGAACGCAGCCTCCTTGCCCCGGACAACGGGTTGGGGAACGCGCGTGTGCGTTTCATCCAACCAGGCCAGGTGCGTATGAGCCGCCCTTTTCCTGAAACTTCGTGCGGGGCATATGAGGCATCAAAGCTGCGAAGAAAACCTATGAAATGCTGTGAGATGTCGTTATATCGCCGAGATTGCCGGTCAAATTGCGAGGTGTTACGTGGATGACATGGATCGAACCATTCTGGGCTTGCTCAGCGCGGATGCCCGCATGTCGGTGGCGACACTCGCGCGGCGCTTGAAGGTTGCGCGCTCGACCGTACAGGCCCGGCTGGAACGGCTGGAGACGACGGGCGTCATCGCCGGTTACACCCTGAAGCTGGGCGAGGCCGCCAAGGCCGCCCGCATCCGCGCCACCATCCTGCTGACGATCGAACCCCGGTCGCAAGCCGGCATCCTTACGCGGCTCAAGACGGTGCCCGAGGTCGAGGTGGCTCATTCCACCTCGGGCCGCTTCGACCTGCTGCTGCAAGTCGCCGCCCCCAGCACCGCCGCACTCGACGAGGTGCTGGACCGCATCGGGCAGATGTCAGGGGTGAAGTCGTCGGAATCGCTGATTCATCTGTCGACGCGGATTGACCGGGCGGTGTGAGGGGGCGCGGCTGGACCCCCGAGACGTCTGTCATGCATCGGTCGAATGGCGCGCAATATATCAACGGGTTCCATCGGATGGAGGTGAACATTGGTTGGCCGCAGCAAGTTTGAGAGAATTTTCGTTCCCTCCAGTGAAGCCGGGACGAATCTGGAACTTGTCGTCGCAAGGCCCGGATGCGACGGGCCGTTTCCGACAATCGTCTTCAATCACGGCTCCACAGGAAGCGGGCGGAACAATGCTGTGTCCAAGCGGACAATCTACCCCGAAGTCATTGCGAACTATTTCGCGGACCGGGGATGGATGACCATCTTCCCGCAGCGACGCGGCAGAGGAAAGTCCGGTGGTGTCTATGGCGAGGGGCTGGCGTCGAATGGATCCGGGTATTCCTGTGACACTGATATCGCGCTGGCAGGTTTCGAAAGGGCCGTCGCTGATATCGACGACGTGGTGCGCAACCTGGGTTGCCTCCATGATGCTGACCAGAGCAGGCTGCTGATCGGCGGCGTCTCCCGCGGAGGGATCCTTGCGATTGCCTATGCCGGAATGCGTCCGGGCACATTCAGGGGCGCAATAAACTTCAACGGCGGGTGGCTTGGCCGAGCCTGCCCAAGCCATGAGACCGTGAACCCGCAGTTGTTCGAGCGCGGTGCCCAGGCGGGAGTTCCGACGCTTTGGGTGCACGGAAGCTATGATCAGTACTATCGGATAGGGCATTGCAGAGGAAATTTTGAAAGGTTCCTGTCGTCAGGCGGTCAGGGGCACTTCGTATCTGCTGCGGGAGGGCACGCCCTGATGTTCAAGCCTGCCCTCTGGACACCTCATCTTGACGACTACCTGAGCCGCCTCTTTCCGGCATGATGACCCGGCCCGGACGTCCGCTTTGTCCCGCAATGCAGGTATGAGACACATCTTCTGCTGGAACTCGCGCCGTGCGGCGACGGGCTTTGTCAACGGAACCTTGGCGGTCGATCTATCGACCAGGAGCAGCGAGTGACCGCCCGACGGGGGTGCGCTGATACGCAGTGAGCAGGCATGGTACCCGGCGCGGCGTGCAGGCTTGGCCGCGCGTCCATCCATGACTGTCTCACTCTTTCGCAATCCATGCGGTTGCGCCCGACATGCAGGCCCCGGTCGGGCCGCAACGGCATCGTTCCATTGAGGAAAGCGCGATGGCGACGGTGCGAGTCGCTCGGGTGCCAGATGGCTCGACCCTCTCGACCAATTTCCGTGCCTGGCTCAAAAGGCCGAATTGCGATCAGCACCCGTGAGGGTCAACGCTTCCCTGCGTTTTCAAAGAATTGGGGTGGAAGAGGTGAGAGGCTGGACAACGACCCAGACGGGGCTCGTTACGGCTGCTTCCTTCCGGACCTGACCGGGTTGGCGAGGCGCCTGCCCGCGCCAACCTCTCGCCGATGCAGATACGCTGTGTCGCGTTGCGATGCAAGGGTCAGAGCGACAGGCGCAGGCGCAGGAATCCATTGTCCGTCAGGTCGAGCGGTGTGAGCCCGGCGCGGGGCAGATGGGGCAGGGCTTGGGGGCTGGTCTCCAGCACGACGGACGTGCCGGGGCAGGGGCCAAAGCGCCACAGATCGGCAGGTGGCGGGCGATAGCTGCCCTCTTTTGCCAGCCAGGTGGCGACGATGCCGCGCACCGGGATGTCGGACGACAGGACCAGATCGGCGGTCGGGCCGGTGGCGGGAAAGGTGCCGCCCCCTGCGGCCCGGTAGCTGCTGGTGGCCAGAATGAAGCTCGCCTGCGGATCGACGGGGCTGCCATTGTGGCGCAGGTTGCGCACCCGTCCCGGTCCCGTCCTGGCGCAGAGGTCGATTTCGTAGCTCAGCCCCTCGATGACATCGAAATTGTAGGCGGGCCAGTCCGGGTCAAGCAATGGCGCATCCTGTGCCCCTGGTGCGACCTGATGGAAAATCCGGGCGGAATGATCGAGCCATGCGGCCAGGTCGGCGCCGCTGACACGCAGGGCCCGGATCGCGTTCGGATAGGGGTAGAGCGCGGCCAGATCGCGTTCGCGCAACGGGCCGGCCGGCAGGTTCGTGTAGTTCGTGACGCCACCCCGCCCGCCCGACCGGGCAGGGGGCGTCGCGGCCAGAACCGGCAGATGCGCGTAGGGCCCGCCCTGCATGGCCCCGGCGACATGCCACTGCATGGCCCCTGCGATCAGGCGCGTCGCGGCGCAGTCGCCGATCAGCGTGAAATGGGTGCTCAGCCTGACCTCGGTGCGGCCGACAATGCGGTCGAGGTGCTTGCGTGTTGCGGCACTGGCCGACTTGCACAGATGCAGGAACGGCGCAGGGATCTGATCGGAACTGCTGCGTGACAGCGGCAGGACTTCGGCCCTGCCGCCGATACAGCGCCAGCGTTCATCCGGGCCGCGGTTCAGCGTCAGGCGCAGCGCGCCAAGATGGCTCGCACCAGAGCCGGGCTTGCAGGCCGGTTTGCCCGCCAGATGGCCCAGGATCGGATCGACACCGGATTGCGCGGGCAGATCGGGGCCGGGAAACAGCCTGTGCGTATGGCCAGCCACCACGGCATCCACGCCGGGCAGACTGGCCAGCGCCAAGGCGGCATGTTCTGCCTGCGGATCCTCGCCCGCTTCGATCGTGCCAAATCCGGAATGACACAGGGCGATCACCACCTCTGCGCCGGCGGAGATCAGGGTTTGCACCACCCGCCGGCCAGTCTCGACGATGCCTGCCGCCTCTGCCCTGTCATGCAGATGGGGGTGATTCCACACCATCACCTGCGGTGGCAGAAAGGCCGCGATGCCCACCCGGATCGGCCAGCGTTGCCCGTGCCGGTCCTGAACCTCCCGCTCCAGCACAACGCCTTCGCAAAACGGCAATGTGCCGCCGTCGATACGGCGCAGATTGGCACATAGCACCGGAAAGTCCGCCCCTTGCAGGGCCTGTGCGAGAAACTCCAGCCCATAGTCGAAGTCATGGTTTCCCAGACCCACAGCGTCGTAGCGCAGCAGGTTCATGGTCTCGATCATGGGATGCGGGGGTTTGTGCCCGGTGGGATGCGCCGCTGCCAGGGCATCGCCAAGCGCGGTGCCCTGAAGAAAGTCGCCGTTGTCCACAAGCAACGAATTGGGCGCTGACTCTCGCAACGCGACGATCTGCGCCGCGACCGATGCAAGCCCGGCCCCCGGTGCTGCATGATCGCCGTAATAGTCCCAGGGAAACAGGTTCAGATGCAGGTCGCTTGTGGCGAATACCGTCATCTCGCAGGTGACGGAGGGCGGGGGCGGCAGGCGCGAGGGGGCCAAAATCTGTTTCCTGTCCATATGCTGCAATCGAGTCTTAAGACCGCTTTCCATGGGCGCCAGCTTGAAACATATGTCTGTATCGTGCTGGCAACTCATGGTTGCATTTCCGCAACGTCATGCGCGCCCCCCTTTTTCGGGGGGCTCAGCCGTGCCATCACGATGCGGAACTGGGACGGGAGACAGCGATGCGCGACGGTGAAACAGTCACCTTTGGCGGTTTGGGCGGCTTGGACCGCGCGGCGGAACTTCGGGGCGATGCCGCACGGCAGGCGGCCTTGTGGGGCGAGGGAACCGCGCGGGTCATCGTGCTTTGGCGCGGCAAGCCTATGGTTGCGGGCGAGGCGCGCGACCGGCTGGCCCTGCTGCCCGCAGGGCATCCGCTTGTTGCGGGGGCCCGGGGGCCGCGGTTGTTTCTGGGCATTGCTGCGGATGGCCCGGTGTTCGCGTTGGATCTGTCTGCCTGGGAGCCGGTGGGCATTGATGCGGCGGCGCAGGGTGGTGCGTTCTTTGATGCGACCGAGCAACGCCACCCTGCCGTTCCCGCCGATCATCTGTTCGTGGAGTTGCGTGGCGTCATGACGCGGTTGTCACCGCTGGACGCGGAACTGGCGGCGACGGCGCGCGGCCTGTTCGAGTGGCACCGCAGCCATGGGTTCTGTGCGCGTTGTGGCCATGCCAGCGACATGGCCATGGCCGGTTGGCAACGGCACTGCCCCGCCTGCAACGCGCCGCATTTTCCACGCACCGATCCGGTGGTGATCATGCTGGTCACGCATGGCAACCGCGTTTTGCTGGGCCGCTCTCATGGGTGGCCCGAAGGCATGTATTCGCTGCTTGCCGGGTTCATCGAGCCGGGCGAGACGATCGAGGCCGCCGTGCGCCGCGAGGTTGTCGAGGAAACCGGGGTCAAGGTTGATGCGGTGCGGTATCTGGCCAGCCAGCCCTGGCCCTTTCCGGCGTCCCTGATGCTGGGCTGTGCCGCCGAAGCGGTGAGTGATGCGATCACCCTCGATCCCGCAGAGATCGAGGATGCGCTCTGGATCTCCCGCGAGGACATGATCGAGGTGCTGGGAGGGCGGCATCCAAGGGTGAAACCGGCCCGCCGCGGTGCCATCGCCCATTTCCTGATCAATGCCTGGGTGGCGGATCTTCTGGACTGACGGGCGCTTGCCCTGCATAACCCGCAACGGGGCAACGCGAGTGAGAGGCATACATGAAGTTCAACGCCCGAGAGGATATTGAGGCACCGATTTCCAAGGTCTGGGCGGTTGCAACCGATTTCGACAGCTTTGAGCTTGCCGCCCTGCGGCGTGGGGTGGATGTGATACGGCAGACGGGCAGCGCGGTGCCCGCTTGGCAGGCGACCTTCACCTTCAAGGGCAAACCCCGGACCTTGGCGCTGCGGCAAGAGCGGGCCGAGGCACCGGGTCTTCTGGTGTTCCATGGCGAAGGGCGGCTGGTGTCCGGCACCATGACGGTCGAACTGGTTGAACTCGGACCGCGTCGCACCCGTATGACCGTGACGACCGAGTTGCGCCCTTTGACGCTGGCGGCCCGGCTGTTCCTGCAATCCGTGAAACTTGCGCGCGGACGGGCGGTGCGTCGGTATCAGCAGGGGGTGGCCAGGCTGGCCACCATGATCGAGGCACGTTCGCGCGGGCAGGCGGCCGGTTTCTGACCGTATGGACAAGACCCCACTGGCGCGTCAGGATGCACGGGTATCCCTGTCCGAGGCGCCGATGACCCTGTTGCAAGCCGCTACCGAAGTCCGTGAGAATGCCTATGTGCCCTATTCCCGCTTCAAGGTAGGCGCGGCAGTGCGGGGCGCATCGGGTGCCATCTATCGCGGCTGCAATGTCGAGAATGCGGCCTACCCCGAAGGAACCTGTGCCGAGGCAGGCGCGATCGCAGCCATGGTCGCCGCAGGGGAAACCCGGCTGACCGAGGTTCTGGTCATTGCCGATTGCCCGGCGCCTGTGCCGCCATGCGGGGGCTGTCGGCAAAAACTGGCGGAATTCGGTGCACCGGACACCACCGTTACATTGTGCACCACCGATGGCGAAACGCATGTCACAACCATCGGCGAGTTGCTGCCGGGCGCCTTTACCCCCGGCCATATGGATCGCACATGACCGACGCGCGGCGCATCATCGCCACGCTGCGCGACGGGGGGATGCCTTCGGCCGATGATCTGCGCTGGTTCGCTGGCGGGCTGGCCGATGGCGGCGTGACCGATGCGCAGGCGGGCGCCTTTGCCATGGCCGTCCTGCTGAAAGGGCTGGGCGAGGCGGGCCGCGTCGCGCTGACCGAAGCGATGCGCGATTCCGGCCGTGTCCTGCGCTGGAACATGCCCGCCCCCGTCGTGGACAAGCATTCGACAGGCGGGGTGGGGGATTCCATTTCGCTGCTTCTGGCACCGGCGCTGGCCGATTGCGGGGTCTATGTGCCGATGGTGTCGGGCCGCGGCCTTGGGCATACCGGCGGAACACTGGACAAGCTGGAGGCGATCCCCGGCTACCGCGTCGATCAGTCCGAGGCCGACTTTCGCCGTATCGTGGCCGATGTCGGCTGTGCCATCGTTGCGGCCACAGCCGAGATCGCCCCTGCAGACCGGCGCCTCTATGCGATCCGCGACGTGACGGCGACGGTGGAAAGCATCGACCTGATCACAGCGTCGATCCTGTCCAAAAAGCTGGCGGCGGGGCTTGATGCGCTGGTGCTGGACGTCAAGGTCGGGTCGGGCGCCTTTCTGCCCTCGGCGGCGCAGGCGCAGGGGCTGGCGCGTTCGCTGGTCACGACGGCCAATGGCGCAGGTTGCCGCACCTCGGCGCTGATCACCGATATGGACCAGCCATTGGCGGCTTGCGCAGGCAATGCGCTGGAGGTGGCCGAGGTGATGGGCACGCTGACCGGCGACAGGGTGCATCCGAGGCTGCGGGATCTGACCGTCGCGCTGGGGGGCGAATTGCTGGCCCTGTGCGGCGCTGCGGTCAATGCCGATGCGGGCGGCCAGCGCATCCTTGCCAGCCTGGAGTCGGGCCGGGCCGCAGACCGCTTTGCCCGCATGATCGCCGCCCAAGGGGGGCCGGCAGATTTTCTGGCGCGCTGGTCGGTGTATCTGCCCGCCGCGCCGGTCATCCGCGATGTGCCGGCCGTTGGCCAGGGTATCGTCGCGCGCATTGATACCCGTGCGGTGGGCGAGGCGGTGGTGCATCTGGGGGGCGGGCGCCTGCGCAATGGCGACAGCATTGATCCGGGCGTAGGGTTCTCTGACCTGAAAGGTCTGGGGATGACGGCAGGGCCGGGTGAACCCCTTGCCCGCGTCCATGCCGCAACGTCAGTGGCGGCGGATCGTGCGATTGCGGCCTTGCAGGCGGCCTATGATCTGGGCGATAGCCCCGGCCTTCCGCAACTGGTGCAGGACCGGGTGGGCTGAGATGGCGCGTGTCTTTCTGATCGTGATGGACTCTGTGGGCTGCGGCGGCGCCCCTGATGCTGCGGCCTTCGGGGACGAAGGCGCGAACACGCTGGGCCATATCGCGCAAGCCTGTGCCGACGGGTGCGCAGAGACCGGGCGCAGCGGGCCGCTGCACATGCCGGTGCTGGACGGGCTTGGACTGGGCGCCGCGATCCGGCTGGCGAGTGGAGTGGAGGCGCCGGGTCTTGGCGCCGTGCCGCAGGGGCGCTGGGGCGCTGCAACCGAAGTGTCGCGGGGCAAGGACACCCCGTCGGGGCACTGGGAACTGGCCGGTGTTCCGGTGCCGTGGGACTGGACCTATTTCCCCGATACCCGCCCTGCCTTTCCTGCCGATCTGGTGGCGCAGGTCTGTGCCCTGGCGGGAACCGGGGGAATTTTGGGAAACTGCCACGCCTCGGGCGTGCCCATCATAGCGGAACATTGCGAGGCGCATCTGCGCACCGGCTGGCCGATCTGCTATACCAGTGCCGACAGCGTGTTTCAGATTGCCGCCCACGAAGAGGCGTTCGGGCTGGAGCGTCTGCTGACGTTGTGCGCCGATTTGGCCCCGACCCTGCACGCGATGAAGGTGGGCCGGGTGATCGCGCGTCCGTTCACCGGCGGCTGCGGCGATTTCCGGCGCACCGCGAACCGCAAGGATTTTGCCATCGCCCCGCCGGCCGATACCCTGCTGGACGTCGCAGCACAGGCCGGACGGGCGACCCATGCCGTGGGCAAGATCGGCGACATCTTCTCGATGCGCGGGATCGGTACCCTGCACAAGGGCAAGAGCGATGCTGACCTTTTCGAACATCTGCTGCGATTGACGGAAGAGGCGGAGCCGGGATCCTTGACCTTTGCCAACTTCGTCGAGTTTGACAGCCTGTATGGCCATCCGCGCGACGTTGCGGGCTATGCGCGGGCGCTGGAATGGTTCGATGCCCAGGCCGGGCAGATGCTGCGCCGGTTGCAGCCCGGAGATCTGGCCGTGTTCACTGCCGATCACGGCAACGACCCGACCTGGCGCGGCACCGAGCACACACGCGAGCGCGTGCCGGTGTTGTGTGCGGGAGCGGGTGTCGGGGCGCTGGGTTTGTGTGGGTTCACCGATGTGGCGGCGACAGTCGCCGCGCATCTGGGTCTCACGTCCCCCGGACCGGGACGCAATCTGATCTGACGGAACCGGGGGGCCAGCCCCCCGGACCCCCCTGGGGTATTTGGAGCAAGCTGAAGGAGAACGCGGTGCTGCCAAAGGTCGAACTGCATCTGCATCTGGAAGGGGCTGCGCCCCCGGCTTTTGTGCGCGGGCTTGCGAAGGAGAAATCCATCGACATTTCCGGGATTTTCGATGCGCAGGGCGGGTATGTCTTTACCGATTTCTGGCACTTTTTAAAGGTTTACGAGGCCGCGACCAGTGTGTTGCAGACCCCGGAGGATTACGCGCGCCTGACCCGTGCCGTGCTGGAACAATGCGCGGCGAGTGGCGTGGTCTATGCCGAGACCTTTGTAAGCCCGGATTTCTGTGGCGGGCGCGATCTGGGGGCGTGGCGCGAGTATCTTCATGCGATCCGGGATGCCGCATCTGCGGTTGCGGTGCAGGGCGGGCCGGAGTTGCGCGGCATTGTCACCTGCATCCGGCATTTTGGCCCCGACAAGGCGCGGGAAACCGCGCTTTGTGCCGCCGAGACGGTGGGCGATTTCATCACCGGCTTTGGCATTGCGGGGGATGAGACCTCGGGCCAGCCCAAGGATTTCCGCTGGTCCTTTGACTGTGCGCGCGAGGCCGGGTTGCGGCTGACCGCTCATGCCGGGGAATGGGGCGGACCGCAGAGCATCCGGGACGTGTTGAGCGACCTTGGGGTGGAGCGGGTTGGTCATGGCGTGCGCGCCATCGAGGATCTGGCGCTGGTGGATGAACTGGCAGAGCGCGGGATCGTGCTGGAGGTCTGTCCGGGGTCGAATATCGCGCTGGGGGTGTTCCCGGACTGGCGCAAGCATTCGATCAGCGAACTCGACCGGCGCGGGGTCAGGGTGACGGTGTCCACCGACGATCCGCCGTTTTTCCATACGACCATGGAGCATGAGTTCCAGATGCTGCACCGCGCGTTCGACTGGGATGACGGGCAGTTTGCCCGGATCAGCCGGACCGCGCTTGACGCCGCCTTCTGTGATGCGGATACCAAGGCCAAGATCGCCAAGGTACTGGAGGCCGCCTGATGTTGGAACACCTGACTGTCGTGTCGCACCCGCTGGTGCAGCACAAGCTGACGATCATGCGCGACAAGGGCACCTCGACCGCCTCGTTCCGTCAGCTTTTGCGCGAAATCAGCCTGCTGCTGGCCTATGAGGTCACGCGTGAACTGCCGATGACCACGCGGCAGATCGAAACCCCGCTGTGCCAGATGGACGCGCCGGCGATCGAGGGCAAGAAGCTGGCGCTGATTTCCATCCTGCGGGCGGGCAATGGACTGCTGGACGGGATTCTGGAGTTGATCCCGGCGGCGCGGGTCGGATTTGTCGGCCTGTACCGCGATCCCGAGTCCCTGCAACCCGTGCAGTATTACTGCAAGGTGCCGGATCACCTGGAGGACCGGGTGACAATCGTCGTCGATCCGATGCTGGCGACCGGCAATTCCTCGGTTGCGGCGGTGGACTTGCTGAAACAGAAGGGCGCGCGCGAAATCCGCTTCCTGTGTCTGCTTGCCTCGCCCGAAGGGATCGCCCGGATGCAGGCGGCGCATCCCGACGTGCCGATCGTGACCGCGGCGGTGGATGAGTGCCTGAACGATCATGGCTATATCGTGCCTGGCCTTGGCGATGCGGGCGATCGGATGTTCGGGACGAAGTAACACCGTATCAAGCGTTGGCAGGGGCTTTACTCGCAAGATGAAGGGCGCCATGATGCCCTGAGCTGCTAGGGGGTAGTCATGCTGCTTAAAATTCTGCCGGTCGCCCTGGTTGCGGCCGCTGCAAGTGTATCCATTGCCAATGCGCAGAGCCGCCCGCCTGCGGAATTGCCGCCTCCGGGATTTTCCGGTCAGCAATATGTCGACAGCCGGGGGTGCCTGTACATCCGCGCCGGGCATGGCGGGCAGGTGAACTGGGTGGCCCGGATCGACCGCGCGCGCAAGCCGATCTGCGGACAGGCGCCGACGTCGGCCGTAATGGCACAGGCCCGGCGCGAACTGGCCGCACCGGCGCCGGTCGCTGTTGCCGCGGCGCCCGTGCGTGCCGCCCCGGTGGCGCAGGGGGTTGCCCCGTCGCAATATGTTCCGCCGCCTGTGACCTATGGCAAGCCTATGCCCTTGCGCGCCGCGACTGCGTCGGGTTCGACACCGCCGCCGCCTGCCGCGGTCCCGGTGACGGCGCCCAGGGCTGCGCCGCTGGTGGTGGCGCATGATCGCTCTGCGGTCACGACCGGCGGCCATCCTCCGCTGGTCAATCGCCATGCGGGATGCCCGGACCGGGCCCCTCATGGCCATTACTATGCGCTGCGGGATGGACGCACGATCCTGTTGTGTTCCAACAGCCCGAAGCCGGTGCCGAATGTGGTGCTGGCCGGAGTGCCGGGCATCCCGGCGGACGGGCCCGTTCCCGCACCTGTGACGCAGGCCGCGCGGGTTGCATCGTCCGATCTGATGACTCCGCCGCCGGGCTACAAGGCAGCCTGGCGGGATGATCGGCTGAACCCCAACCGCGCGCGTGGCAGTGCCGAGGGGAACTGGCAGATGCGGCAGGTCTGGACGGATGAGGTGCCGCAAACCCTGCGCGATCCTGCCTCTGCGCAGCCGCGACGGGCGGTGGCAAGCTCGAAAGGCGTGATGGTGCCGCAAGGGGCCACCGGGGCAAGGTTCGTGCAGGTCGGCAGCTTTGGCGTGGCCCAGAACGCTGCGCGCGCGGTGGCGCGGTTGCAGGCCATGGGATTGCCGGTGCAGGTCAGTCGTGGCGCGATCAAGGGCAAGCCGGTGCAGATCGTGCGGGCCGGGCCATTCGCGTCCGAGGCGCAGGCGGCGTCGGCCTTGCAGGCCGCGCGCGGTGCCGGGTTCGGGGACGCCATCCTGCGGCGCTGATCACAGCCCGAATGGTGTAATGCGCATATCGCCGCCCTGATCGGGGCGGCGGTTTTCGTTTCCGGTGCTTAGCGGCGGCAGATCGCCTGCAAGGCCAGCCAGTCGGCGTCGGCCATCAGTCGTGGCGATGTTCCGGGTGCAATGGGATCGTTCTCGATCAATGCGCGCGTCGTGGTGCCGCTGGGATCCACCGACAGCGCATAGGGGGTGGCTGGCACGCCCGCTGCTGCAAATCGCGCCAGCACCTGCTCGGTCGGCAACGCAATGGCGGGGGCGCGCAGGCGGGTCTGTGCCTGTCCTTCCAGTGCAGAGGCGGGCAGGCTGCCGGTTGCCAACAGCGTGAAGGTGGCGCGCAGTCCGGCAGCCCGCAGAACCTCTGCCAGCGGGTCTGACAGATCCCCGCGCAACCTTTCGACGATCAGATGGCCGGCCAGAACCTCGGGGCCGTCGGGCAGTTCGATCAGACTGTGATCGACCAGCAGATGCCGCCCCGGCACATGGGCCGTTCCCCCCGCAGGCAAGCCGTCGCGCAGCACCACGACCTGTGCGCCATCGCGGCCGAACAGGCGCGCGGACAGCCGCCCCAGAACAGCCAGCCCTTGCGGGTCGGCGCAGGGCGTGCCGGTGAACCGGGCCATCGACACCAGAAGATCGCGCCCGATCTGTTCGCGTTTGACAAAGGGGACGATGCGGGTGGTGTGCCCGACCACCGCGCCGGGCAGCCAGAACACGGCCCCTGCGAGGATGGCCATGCCGGTCACCGCCACAACGGCAAGCCGTCCGCGCCCGCGCCGGGGGCGGCGGCGTTGAACCGCGGTACGGATGGTCTCGATCGCCTCGATCATGCCGGGGTCGTCGATCTCGAGGGTTTCGGCCATCGTGTCGCCACTTGGGGCAAAAAGCGCCGGCATCTCGCCGGGGTTGCGCCGCTGCACTGCGGGCAGCGACCAATGGCTCAGCGGCATTTCGGTGCGCCCGTCAGTCAGCACCAGCGATGCTTCGCCGAACGACACAATCACCTCGCGCCGCTGGGCATCGGGCACGGGGCGCCACAAGCCGATGGTTTCCAGTCTGGCGTATTTGCGAAGCGCCGTCATTCTGCCCTGGCCCTTTGGTCAGGCCCTGCCTTCATCTTGGGCGAGACTCTAGCCCATGCGCACAGACTTCACAACGCCGTCAGCCCAGCGAATACCCCGCCCCGCGCACGGTGCGGATCGGGTCTGTTCCGCCTTGCTTCATCAATGCCTTGCGCAGCCGCCCGACGTGGACATCCACGGTCCGGGTATCGACATAGATGTCGCGGCCCCAGACCCGGTCCAGAAGCTGTTCGCGTGACAGCACGCGACCCGGTTTTTCCATGAAGGTGGTCAGCAGGCGGAACTCTGTCGGACCAAGGCTGATCGGTTGGCTGTCGCGCCAGACGCGATGTTCGGCGGCATCCAGCAGGATATCCTGCCAGACCAGCCGTTCACCCGCCGCCGCCGGGCGCACCCGCCGCAGTTGGGTCCGCAGGCGGGCCATCAGCTCGGCCACGGAATACGGTTTGACCACATAATCGTCAGCCCCGGTTTCCAGCCCGCGGACGCGGTCCAGTTCCTCGGATCTGGCGGACAGCATGATGACCGGAATGCTGCGCGTTTCGGGGCGGGCCTTGATCTGGCGGCAGACCTCGATTCCGCTGACATTGGGCAGCATCCAGTCCAGCAGCACCAGATCGGGGGCCTCTTCCTGAACCATCAACAGGGCCTCGTCGCCATTGACGGCACTGACCACGTTGAAGCCTTCGGCTTCGAGGTTGTAGGTCAGGACTTCGCGCTGCGCGCTTTCATCCTCGACCAGCAGCACGACAGGTTGTCGTTGCGCAAGCATCTTGGGCCTCTTCAGTCTTTGGCAGAGGTGACGAATGCAGTGCTGTCACCCTTGGGACGCGCCTCGTCGGGCAACTCGCCGGTGACAAGATAGATCACCTGCTCTGCGATGCTGGTCGAATGGTCGCCCATGCGCTCCAGGTTCTTGGCAATGAAATGCAGGTGCATCGAATTGGTGATCGCGCGCGGATCCTCCAGCATGTGGGTCAGCAGGACGCGAAACAGCGTGTTGTAGATCTGGTCTACATCCTTGTCGCGCTGGCGCACGTCGGCGGCCAGGGCCACGTCGCGGCGGATATAGGCATCCAGCGCGTCCTTGAGCATCTGTTCCACCAGCTTGGCCATGCGGCGCGCGGTGCCGGCGGTGCCGCCGATCGGGGCCGATTGTGACAGCACGGTCGAACGTTTGGCGATGTTCTTGGCGTAGTCTCCCATACGCTCCAGCGATCCTGCGATCTTCATCACCGTCAGTGCGGTGCGCAGGTCGGTCGCGGTGGGGGAGCGCAGGGCGATAAGGCGGGCGGTTTCGTCGTTCACCTGCGCTTCGAGGGCGTCGATCACCTTGTCGCCGGCGACGACCTGGCGGGCCAGTTCTTCGTCACGGGTTTCCAGGGCGCGGGCGCAATCGAGGATGGCGGCCTCGACCAGCCCCCCCATTTTCATGATCAGCGCCTGCACGGCTTCAAGATCGCGGTCGAAAGCCGAGGCGATGTGCGGTTGATGGCTCATGGTCGCTCTCCGATCAGCCGATGCGGCCGGTGATGTAGGATTCGGTGCGCGGATCCTTGGGGTTGGTAAAGATCTGGCCCGTCTCGCCGTATTCCACCAGATTGCCGAGGTGGAAAAAGGCGGTGCGCTGGCTGACACGGGCAGCCTGTTGCATCGAATGGGTCACGATCACCACCGAGAACTGGCTGCGCAGTTCGTCGATCAGTTCTTCGACCTGTGCGGTTGCGATAGGGTCGAGCGCCGAGCACGGCTCGTCCATCAGCAGCACCTCGGGGCTGGTGGCGATGGCACGGGCGATGCACAGGCGCTGTTGCTGGCCGCCTGACAGGCCGGTTCCGCTTTCAGCCAGCCGGTCCTTGACCTCGTTCCACAATGCAGCCTTGCGCAGCGATGTTTCGACGATTGCGTCCAGTTCGGCCTTGTTGGCCGTCAGCCCGTGAATGCGCGGGCCATAGGCGACGTTGTCATAGATCGACTTTGGAAAGGGGTTCGGTTTCTGGAACACCATCCCGACCTTGGCGCGCAGTTGCACCGGATCGACCCGCTTGTCATAGATGTCGTCGCCATCCAGCCGGATGTCGCCTTGCACCCGTGCAATGGCCACGGTGTCGTTCATCCGGTTCAGACAGCGCAGGAAGGTGGATTTCCCGCAGCCCGAAGGGCCGATGAAGGCGGTGACGGTCTTGTCCAGGATGTCGACATCGACATCCTTGAGCGCGTGCTTTTCGCCGTAATACACTTGAACGCCGCGGGCGGTAATCTTGGTCTGATGGCTGTCCACGGTTCTCTCCACGATGCGCATGTCGTTCATGGCTATACTTTCTTACCAGCGCCGCTCGAAGCGGTTACGAAGATAGATGGCAACGGCGTTCATCATCACCAGGAACCCGAGCAGCACCAGAATGGCGGCCGAGGTGCGGCTGACGAACCCACGTTCGGGGCTGTCGGCCCAGATGAAGATCTGCGTCGGCAGGGCTGTCGAGGGGTCGAACGGGGTTGCAGGGGCAGCGGTGACAAAGGCGTTCATCCCGATCAGCAGCAGGGGCGCGGTTTCCCCCAGCGCCTGGGCCAGGCCGATGATCGTGCCGGTCAGGATGCCGGGCATCGCCAGCGGCAGGACATGGTGGAACACCACCTGCTGCTTGCTGGCGCCAACGCCAAGTGCTGCCTCGCGGATGCTGGGCGGAACCGCCTTCAGTGCCGCGCGGGTGGCGATGATGATCGTCGGCAGGGTCATCAGGGCCAGCGTCATGCCACCGACAAAGGGGATGGACCGCCCCATGCCGAACCAGCCGAGGAACACCGCCAGTGCCAGCAAGCCGAACACCACCGAAGGAACGGCCGCGAGATTGTTGATGTTCACTTCGATGAAGTCGGACATCTTGTTCTTGGGGGCGAATTCCTCAAGATAGATTGCCGCACCGATGCCGATGGGAAAGGCCAGCAGGAAGCAGGTCAAGAGCG
Source organism: Gemmobacter megaterium (assembly GCF_900156815.1). Classification (GTDB taxonomy): domain Bacteria; phylum Pseudomonadota; class Alphaproteobacteria; order Rhodobacterales; family Rhodobacteraceae; genus Wagnerdoeblera; species Wagnerdoeblera megaterium. The sequence goes on along the minus strand of NZ_FTOT01000002.1, from coordinate 330,374 downwards.
CGTAGAACGACCCCCAAAGCGCCCCTTTCAGGCCAGCCTGTTCCGGAAAGCGCGAATCCGCGTTCCCCAGCAGGGCCCAGTTGAATGGCTTGGACACCACCCCTTGCGACAGCAGGGCGTCAAAGGCGGCGATCTCGTCGTTCTTCAGGCGGCGGTTGGCTTCGGGCGTGTCGCGGTCGATCAGGCCCTTGGCCAACTGATCATAGGGATCAGAGGTCGGAACCCGCAGCGTGACCGTCTGCCCCATCAGCGCAGGATCGGCGATGATCCGGTCGCGGGCGGTAAATTGCGCGCCGTTGGACAGGATCGCCGCAACACTCCGGCCATTGGTGGCGCCGGGGATCAGGTCCAGCATCGTCGCTTCCAGCAAGCCGCGATAGTTGGACCGTTGCAGGTTGTCAGGGTTGATGAACTCCGGCGTATAGGTCACCTGGATCGTCACATGGGTCTGCCGGAACGCTTGCCAGCCCGTCGAGACCAGCGACGATATCAGCAGCGCCAGCATGGCAAAGGCGATCCCGATGGCGCCCAGCCCGATGTAGCGCAGCCGGTTCTCGGCCGCCTTGCGCTTGCGCACGCGGGCGCCGATTTCATCCGATGTCCAGTCGATGGACTTGGGGCCGGGGTGCGAGGTCATGTCGGTCATTGTCCGGTCCTCAGTCATAGATTTCGCGGTACTTGTGCACGATGCGCAAGGCCAGAACGTTGATCCCCAGCGTCACGATGAACAGCATGAAGCCCAGGGCGAACGCGGCGAGTGTCTTGGGGCTGTCGAACGAGGTATCCCCGATCAGCAGGGTCACGATCTGCACGGTCACGGTCGTCACACTATCCAGCGGGTTGATCGTCATCTTCGCCATCAGACCGGCGGCCATCACCACGATCATGGTTTCCCCGATGGCGCGGCTGACCGCCAGCAGAACCCCGCCCACGATGCCGGGGATTGCCGCGGGGAACAGCACGTTCAGAACCGTTTCCGCGCGGGTTGCCCCCAAGGCCAGCGCACCGTCCCGCAGGGCGCGGGGCACCGCCGACAGGGCGTCATCCGCGAAGGACGAAATGAAGGGGATCAGCATCACCCCCATTACCAGACCGGCGGCCATCGCCGTGTTGGGTGCAATCGGCAGCCCGGTCATCTCTCCGAAGGTGCGCAAGGCTGGCGCAATGGTCAGCACGGCGAAAAATCCGTAGACGACCGTCGGCACCCCGGCCAGCACTTCCAGCACCGGCTTGGCGAACTTGCGAAAGCGCGGGCTGGCAAATTCGTTCAGATAGATCGCCGACAGCAGGCCGATGGGCACCGCAAAGAACAGCGCCACCACCGTGATGACCAACGTGCCCAGGAAAACAGGCAGCCAGCCAAAGGCGCCTTCGGCCGCGATCTGATCGGCGCGGATCGGCATCTGGGGTTCCCAGGTGGTGCCGAACAGAAACTCGTGCCACGGAACCATCTGAAAGAAGCGGACGGTTTCGAACACCAGCGATGCAATGATGCCGATCGTGGTAAAGATGGCGACCGACGAGCAGAAGATCATAAGTCCCTTGATGATGCCTTCGGCGCGCTGCCGGGCGCGGAACTCTGGGGACACAGTGCGCCGTGCGATGACCAGCAGGCCAAGCGCCAACAGCGCGGTCAGGCCAAGCATCAGATTGGCCGACATGGCGCGATAGCCTGCCAGGCGCTCGGCGGCCTCGATCTTCCAGGGTTCGGGCGATCCGAAAATCCGTCCGCCCGCAATGGATTTGATTTCGGCCAAGATCAGTTGTGTCGCACCGCTGTCAAGCCCGTCCAGCGTGCCTGCGGGCAGGCCGCCCATGGTCAGCCGATCAAGCACCGAGGCGTGGAACAGGAGCCACAAGATGATGAAAAGGAAGGTCGGCACCAGAACCAGCAAGGCGGCAAAGCCGCCGTGAAAGGTGCTCAGAGAATGAAGCTGCGCACCACCTGCACGAAGACTGCGGGCTGCGGAACGGTTCAGGACATAGCCAAGAATGGCTGCCGCGAACAAAAGAAGGAATGCGATCAAGGTCATGGCCTGTCCTGCCTGGAAAGGGTGCGCGGCCCGCCCGATGGGGCAGGCCGCGCCGGTCGTATCACTTGGTCGGGGCCGACATGGCAACGCCTTCGATCACCGCGGCCTGAACTTCCTTCATCTTGGCTTCCGGCAGCGGGGTCATGCCGCGCTCTGCCAGATAGCCGCCTTGTTGCAGGGCCGCATCGGACATGTACTCTTCGATGAATTCCTGCATGTTCGGGATCACGCCGCGATGCGCATTCTTGACGTAGAAGAACAGCGGGCGCGAGATCGGATAGTCATAGGTGGCGATGGTGTCAAAGGTCGGCTCGACGCCGCCGAACTTGACGCCCTTCAGCTTGTCGGCGTTCTCGTACAGGAACGAATAGCCGAAGATGCCATGCGCGTTGGGGTTGGCGACAAGCTGCTGCACGATCAGGTTGTCATTCTCGCCAGCCTCGATGAACGGGCCGTCGGTGCGCATCCGCGAGCAGTTCTCGTTGACCCACTTGCTGTCAAACCCGCCGGATTTCACGAAGTCGAGCTGCTTGCAGCCGCCATGCATGGCGATTTCAACCCAGGCGTCGCGGGTGCCCGAGGTGGGCGGGGGGCCATAAACGGTGATCGGGGTCGCCGGGAAATCGGCGTTGATCTCGTTCCACATCTTGTAGGGGTTGGCTTTCCATTCGCCATCCACCGGAACCTCGGCGGCCAGAGCCAGGAACATTTCGCCCAGCGTCATGTCCCAGTCGAAGTCATTCGCGCGCGCCACCGACATCGACAGGCCGTCGTTGCCGATCAGGGCTTCGGAAATTTCGGTTACGCCGTTCTGGACGCAGAGGTCGAATTCCGACTTCTTGATGGCCCGCGAGGCGCCGGTGATGTCGGGATGGCCTTCACCGATACCGCCGCAGAACACCTGGAAGCCGCCGCCGGTGCCGGTCGATTCCACGATCGGGGCCGGGGCGCCGGTCTGGTTGGCGAATTCTTCTGCAGCCGCCTGGGTGTAGGGGAACACGGTGGACGAGCCGACGATGCGGATCTGGTCGCGCGCCATTGCGGCGGTGGCAGAGACGGCGGCAATGGCAAGGGCCGAAGCCGAGAGTTTCACGAAGGACATGGATCGCTCCTTTGATGAACGGGCCGGGATTCGACCGCTAAGGACGAGATAGCCGTGCTTCGTGACGCTTGTGCTGCGTTTGTGTAACAACTGCATGACAGTGCCGCGCGCGCTTCTGCGCAACCGTCGGCATCGGGTCCGTCGCTGGCGGGGCGGGCTATTTCAGAAACCGGCACCTGTGACGTCTGGCGACAAAAGCGCCCGTGCCGCCTCTGCCCGCATGGCGCGGGTGACGGGGGCCAGGACGGGGGCCGATTGCCGGGTGAATTGCCAGTACAGCGGCACATCCAGCGCCCGGTCCGGCGCGATCTCCAGCAGACGGCCAGCCGCCAGGTGCTCTGCCACCAGCGGCTCGGGGTTCATGCCCCAGCCCAACCCGGCCAGCGCGGCATCGACGAACCCATGGCTTGAGGCCAGGCGATGGGTTGGAAAGACAAGCCCGGTGCCGAAATTGGCCAGGATCCAATCGTTCTGGAGCGTGTCCTTGTCGGAAAATGTCAAGCCGGGCGCCGTGGCAAGGTTGGCCCGGCTCGCCCCGCCGGGCATCCAGCGGGCCATATAGCCGGGACTGGCCGTGGCCCGGTATCGCAGATGGCCCAGGGCGACCGTCTCGCAGCCTTGAAGCGGTCCGGGGTGCGAGGTGACGGCCGCCGCCACCTCGCCCCGGCGCAACCAGTCCTGGCTATGGGCCTGATCGTCGATCACCAGGTCGAACAGCGCGCCGTCTACGGCGGCAAGGGCGGGGATGACCCATGTCGCCAGGCTGTCGGCATTTACCGCAAGCCGCAGGGTGACCGGGCCGGTCGTCCCCATCTGCAAATCCTGGGCAAGCGCGGCTTCCAGTGCGGCAATCTCGTCGTGATGGCGAATCAACCGCAAGCCGGGAGGTGTTGCCAGGCAAGGACTGCCCCGGCGAATGAGCACACAGCCCATCCGGTCCTCCAGGGCTTTCAGGCGCTGGGAAATGGCCGAGGGGGTCACGCCCAGAACGCCTGCCGCCGCCTCAAAGCTGCCGCGTCGGTGAATGGCGGCCAGCGCCGCAAGCTGAGCGGGATCCATCATTAGAGATACTTATCCATGATTAGATTGTTTATCTTGGCTAATCTCGCCGAACTGACTAGTCAACGCTGGTCAACGGGAGAACATGATGTTGCAGGCAGCGCTGGCCGGTTTTGGAACTTCGATCGGATTGATCGCCGCCATCGGCGCGCAGAATGCCTTTGTGTTGCGGCAAGGTTTGCGGCGCGAGCATGTGCTGGCGGTTGTGCTGGTCTGCGCCATCTCCGATGCGGTGCTGATCGGCGCCGGGGTGGCGGGTTTTGGGCGGCTGAGCACGGCGGTGCCATGGCTTGGCCCGGTCATGCTGTGGGGTGGGGCCGGATTCTTGCTGCTTTATGGTGCGCTCAGGTTCAAGGCGGCACTCAAGGGGGGTGAGGCGCTGATGCCTGCCCCCGGTGTGCCGGCGCCTCTGGGCCGTGTGCTGCTGATGTGCCTGATGTTCACCTGGGCCAATCCGCATGTCTATCTGGATACCGTGGTGCTGCTGGGCGCGATTTCGGCGCAATACGCACCGCACCGGCTGGCCTTCGGGATTGCGGCGGCCTGTGCATCGCTGACGTTCTTTTCGGCGCTGGGCTTTGGCGCGCGGGCCTTGGCGCCGGTCTTTGCGCGCCCACGCGCCTGGGTGATTCTGGAGGTGATCGTCGGGCTGACGATGTGGGCGATTGCGCTCTCTCTGGTGCTGCGGGGCCTGCCGGATTGACCCGGCTTGCAATCCGGGGCATGGAACGGCCATGCCTATCTACAAGATCTTCCTCCGCCCCGAATGGGATGCCTTCAAGGCCGCAGGCGAGACGCTGGGCGCCCCGGTCGATCTGGCCGATGGATATATCCATTTTTCCACGGCGGCCCAGGTGGCCGAAACGGCGGCCAAGCATTTCGCCACCCAAAGCGATCTGGTGCTGGTGGCTGTCGATCCCGACCGCCTTGGAACTGCCCTGAAATGGGAACCGTCGCGGGGCGGGGCCTTGTTTCCCCATCTGTATCGGGCGCTGCGTCTGGACGAGGTTTTGTGGGACAAGTCCCTGCCGCTCGGTGCTTCGGGCCACATTTTTCCTGAAGGTGTCTGGTGACTCTGATCGAACGCCTGGGCCTGGGCCTTTTGCACCGGATCGACCCCGAGACCGGACATGGCTTGTCCCTGGCCGCGCTGCGGGCCGGGGTGGTGCCTTTGCCGGGGCTGCTGACCTCGGAGCGTCTGGCAACGCGGCTGGCAGGGCTGGAACTGCCGAACCCGGTCGGGCTGGCGGCGGGCTATGACAAGAATGCCGTCGCGCTTGCGCCGCTGGCGGGCGCCGGTTTCGGCTTTGTCGAGGTGGGTGCGGCCACGCCCCGCCCGCAACCCGGTAACCCCCGCCCCCGGCTGTTCCGCCTGACCGAGGATCGGGCAGTGATCAACCGCTTTGGATTTAACAACGAGGGGGCAGAGGCGATTGCCGCCCGGCTGTCCGCCCGCCGCCCCGGCGCAGTGCCTGTGGGCCTGAATCTGGGGGCGAACAAGGACAGCGAGGATCGGGCAGGCGACTTTGCCAGGGTGCTGGCGCACTGCGGCCCGCATGTCGATTTCGCCACGGTCAATGTGTCGTCCCCCAACACGGAAAAGCTGCGGGATCTGCAAGGGCCCGCTGCGCTTGCAGCCTTGCTGGACAGGGTGATGCAGGCCCGTGCCGCGCTGCCCCGTCCGATCCCGGTCTTTCTGAAGATCGCGCCGGATCTGAACCCGGAGGAGATTGCGGCCATTGCCGAGGTCTCGATGGGTGCGGGAATTGCCGCGATCATCGCCACCAACACCACGCTTTCGCGCGAAGGTCTGAAAAGTGCCAGCCGGGGCGAGGCTGGTGGTCTTTCAGGGGCACCGTTGTTCGAAAAGTCTACGCGCGTGCTGGCGCTGCTGTCCCAGGCGACAGGCGGCAGGATACCCTTGATCGGTGTGGGCGGCATCGGGTCGGCCGAGCAGGCCGTCGAGAAACTGAAGGCTGGCGCATCTGCGGTGCAGGTGTATTCGGCGCTGGTCTATCAGGGCTTTTCGCTGGTGCCGCAGATCGTGCGTGGAATCGAGGCGCATCTGGCGGCGAATGGCCTTGCCCGTGTGTCCGACTTGACCGGCACGGGGCGTGGGGCATGGCTTTGATCCTGTGGCACAATCCGCGGTGTTCCACGTCGCGCAAGGCGCTTGCCTTGCTGGAGGCGTGCGGGCTGGTGCCCGATATCCGGCGGTATCTGGACGACCCGCCCAGCCGGGCAGAGTTGGTGGCGCTGAACCTGCCTGCACACAGCCTGATCCGGTGGAAGGATGCACCAGAGTTGCCGCGCGATCTGGGCGATGACCAGATCCTCGATCACCTTGCCGCCGCGCCAAAGCTGATTGAGCGTCCCATCCTGATCGGTCCTCGTGGCGCTGCCATAGGTCGCCCGCCCGAGGCCGTGCTGGACGTGCTCTGATCCGGTGAATCAGGGCCGCTGAAGGCGTTCCAGATGGGCCAGAAGATCGGCGATCTCCGCGCTTGTCACCACCGGCGTGCCATCCTGCGTCGTGATTGTGACGTCCTGCCGTTCATACAACTGACCAAACAGTGGCATTGGCGACCCGTGGGCCACAAGCGCATCGCGCCCGTCGATCCGCATCACCACCCGGATGGTTGGAAAGGCACCGCCGGCTGACAGCCGTGTCAGGTCGGTCGGTGGCAGGGTCAATATCGCCGCCATTGGGCCTTGGCCGTCGGCCTCGGCCCCATGACAGGCCGCGCAATGTCGCGCAAAGATCGCGGCGCCACGTGTGGCGTCCTGCGCCTGCACGGGCAGGGCAGACAGCAGGGCAAGCACGGCAGGCAACATCAGGCGCATGTGATCCCCCAATCAGCTACGGCCCCAGCCTGTCATCGCAGGGCCGGGGCCGCCTTGATCCAGATCAGCCTCAGAGCGATCGGGCGATGACCAGCCGCTGCACTTCGGAGGTGCCTTCGTAAATCTGGCAGACCCGGACATCGCGGTAGATCCGTTCGACCGGGTAATCCGCCAGATAGCCATAGCCACCGTGGATCTGGATGGCCGCTGAACAGACCTCTTCTGCCATTTCCGACGCGACCAGCTTGGCCATCGACGCCTCGGTCAGGCAGGGGCGCCCCGCCTCGCGCAGCGCCGCCGCATGGAGGACCATGTGGCGGGCCATCGCGACCTTGGTTGCCATGTCCGCCAGTTTGAACGCAATCGCCTGATTGGCAAAGATCGGCTGGCCAAAGGCCTTGCGCTCTTTGGCATAGGCCGTCGCATGGTCCAGCGCGGACCGTGCCATGCCGACCGCCTGCGCGGCAATCCCGATGCGTCCGCCTTCCAGATTGGCCAGTGCGATCCGATACCCCTCGCCTTCGGCGCCCAGCCGGTTTTCCACCGGCACACGCATGTTGGCAAAGGCCAGAGCGCAGGTGTCCGACGCATTCTGCCCCAGCTTGCGTTCAATCGACACCACCTCGTAGCCGGGCGTATCCGTGGGCACGATAAAGGCGGTGATCCCCTTTTTCCCTGCCGCAGGGTCGGTGACGGCAAAGACAATCGTCACGCCTGCGTTCTTGCCGCTGGTGATGAATTGCTTGGTGCCGTCGATGATGTAGTGGTCGCCCTCGCGCCGTGCCCGCGTCCTGAGCGCCGAGGCATCAGACCCCGCCTGCGGTTCGGTCAGGGCAAAGGCGCCGATCCATTCGCCCGATGCCATCTTCGGCAAGAACCGCTGTTTCTGGTCTTCGGTGCCAAAGCGCAGGATCGGCGCGCAGCCGACCGAGGAATGCACCGACAGGATGGTAGAGGTCGCGCCTTCGCCGGCCGCGATCTCTTCCAGCGCCAGCGCATAGGCCACGGTGCCAAGGTCTGACCCGCCGTAATCCTCGGGGACCAGCATCCCCATGAAGCCCAATGCGCCCATCTCGGCAATCTCGGCACGGGGAAAGCTGTGATCGCGGTCGCGTTGTGCGGCACCGGGGGCAAGACGGTCCTGAGCAAAGGCGCGGGCGGCGTCGCGGATCTGTTCCTGGGTTTCGGTCAGCAGCATCAGATCACCCGTTCAATGGCAACGGCCGTCGCCTCGCCCCCGCCGATGCACAGCGAGGCGATGCCGCGCTTCAGCCCGTAGGTTTCCAGCGCGGCCAGCAGCGTCACCATCACCCGCGCGCCGGATGCCCCGATGGGATGGCCAAGGGCGCAGGCGCCGCCATGCACGTTCACCTTGTCATGCGGCAGGTCCAGTTCGCGCATGGCGGCCATGGCGACCACCGCGAACGCCTCGTTGATCTCGAACAGATCCACGTCTTTCAGGCTCCAGCCTGTCTTGTCCGACAGTTTGGTCATCGCGCCAATGGGCGCGGTGGGGAACAGCCCCGGCTTGTCGGCATGGGTGGAATGGCCCACCAGAATGGCGCGCGGGGTCAGGCCGCGGCGTTCCGCCTCGGAGGCGCGCATCATCACCAGCGCCGCAGCCCCGTCCGAGATGGACGAAGAATTGGCCGCCGTCACCGTGCCGCCCTCGCGGAACGCTGGTTTCAGCGTGGGGATCTTGTCCAGCCGCGCCTTGCCGGGTTGTTCGTCGATGGTGACGACGGTTTCCGACTTGCCTGCGCGCACCGTGACCGGGGCCACCTCGGCCGCGAACAGTCCTTCGGTGATGGCGCGTTGCGCGCGGGTCAGCGAGGTGATGGCATAGTCGTCCTGTTGCTGGCGGGTGAACTGCATCGCCTGCGCGCAATCCTCGGCAAAGGTGCCCATCAGGCGGCCCTTGTCATAGGCATCTTCCAGCCCGTCGAGAAACATGTGGTCCAGCACCTGCGCATGGCCGATCCGCGCCCCGCCGCGCATTTTCGGCAGCAGGTAAGGGGAATTGGTCATGCTTTCCATGCCGCCCGCCACCATCACATCCTGCGATCCGGCCAGCAGCATGTCATGGGCGAACATCGCCGCGCGCATTCCCGATCCGCACATCTTGTTGACGGTCGTCGCCCCGGCGCCCAGCGGCAGCCCCGCCTTCAGCGCCGCCTGCCGGGCCGGGGCCTGGCCCTGACCTGCGGGCAAGACGCAGCCCATCACCACCTCATTCACCGCGTCGGGGGCAAGTCCGGCGCCGGCCAGGGCTGCGCCAATGGCCACGGCGCCCAGATCGGCGGCCATCGCATGGGTGAAGTCGCCTTGAAACCCGCCCATGGGGGTGCGCGCGGCGCCGACGATGACGATGGGATCATGTCTGGTCATCTGGTGTTCTCCGTATCTTGCTGCGGTATGCAGCTCACCCGCCGGGGCGGGTCAACCTTTTCGAACCGCTTCAGGACGAGGTGGCAGGGCCGGTACACGCGGTTCCGCACGGGAGGGCCGCCAGCATCGACATGCAGCGAATCTGCCGGGTTTCAGGCGCCCCGGCAAGCCTCCGCGGATGGAAAAGTGGAACGAGACGCCAGCCGCGTTCAAGGTGTGAAAGCACTTAGCTCCGCTTCGGCGGAGTTCTTTTTTAGGTCCACCCCTTGCCTTCTTCAAAGCCAACGCGAGGTACTGTGAAGCGGTATCCTTGCCACATAAACTTGATTGCGCCTATGACGCCAAATTTCGGCACAACTTCCCGCAAGAGCTGGTCAGGCGTTTTGATAGCAACCGGTGTCGTGATCTTCGCTGTATCTACAACCTTTTTAAGTTTGTAGTCCATCGTTAGAAAGTAGTTCATATTGGAGCATTCGGCACACCAGATGTGGTACGCGTCGCGTGCTTGGTTTAGGTTCAGCGGTTTGCCTTTTCCTTGATACGCCCCCGTCATTTTCGTTAGTTCAATATAGCGCGGGTGCTGAATACCCGACAGAAAATCCAGCACATATTCTCTAGGCTTCTTTGGCCCACCGGCGATAATGCGAGATTGTGGAGCGATTGGGTCAGCTACTTCGTGGATTGGACAGCCGAAGAAGCGACCGGAGGCGCTTGCCATGCCCGGCAGCCCCCACGTTTCAAGGTCAACTTCTAGGTGAATATGATACCTGAGTTGGCCAGAGATACCTGCATAAGCCAGCATTCCCAAGAGAACCGCGTCGCGCTTCTGCGTTTCGTTCTTGATCTTGTTTAGGTCATTCGTGGTGAACATGTCGTGCACCACAATCTCTTGCTCTATGCCTCCCCAGTTGATCTTGTCTTTCCTCGGGCGGAATACATGCTTCTTGACTGCTGAAAACTTCAAAATATTCGTGTCTATGAACACGTCGGCTACTGAGACAACTTTTGCCAATGGGCTACTTTCTTAGCTGCGCTGTATTGCGCGGACCAAAATGCTCTCTTGTGGCGAGTTGTGTAGTGCGTCGAATGAAGGAAGTACCGGTACGGAAAGTCGTGTCACGTATTCGTTAGGATTCTGCGGGCTGATGTTTGGAGCTGCCCTGTTTGGCAATGCTTCGGCATCGTCGGTATTTCACCATTGCCTTGCAAGTCAAGGGGAAATGGTGGGCGACCCTGGAATCGAACCAGGCATGGGTCTCCCCGGCGGAGTTACAGTCCGCTGCCGCACCTTGCAGCACGTCGCCCGACGCTGCGGCGGGAATATCGAAGCGGTCGGGGGACGTCAAGGGCGGAATGGGGCCCGGATGCGCGAAGTTTCGGCCTCTTGCGCCGGGCGCGTGAGGGGCGCATCTTGGGGGGCATCAGGAGAAGACCCATGAAGAAACCCGCCTGGGTGATTGACAAGGAACGCGCCAAGATCGCGGCAGACCGGGAAACCGTCTGGCTGTTCGGTCTTCATGCCGTACGTGATGCATTGCAGAACCCGGCACGGGAAAAGCTGCGCCTGCTGGTCACCAAGAATGCCGCCGACAAGCTGGCCGAGGCCATAGGCATCAGCGGCATGGACCCCGAGATGCAGGACGCCCGCAAGTTTCAGGCGCCCATCGACCCCGAGTCGGTCCATCAGGGCGCCGCGCTGGAGGTGCGCCCGCTGGATTGGGGCACGTTGGAGGATGTGGCGGTGTCCGGGGCAGGGCGCCCCCTTGTCGTTCTGCTGGATCGTGTGACCGACCCGCACAATGTCGGCGCGATCCTGCGCTCGGCGGAGGTGTTCGGCGCGCGCGCGGTGATTGCGCCGCGCCACCATTCGGCCCCCGAAACCGGCGCACTTGCGAAAACCGCATCGGGCGCACTGGAACGTCAGCCCTACCTGCGCGTGACCAACCTGTCCGAGGCGATGGTCGCGCTGCGCGAGATGGGATATCTGCTGCTGGGCCTGCATGGCGAGGCAGAGCAGAGCCTGGCCGATGGTGTGGCGATGGCCGACGGGCGGCCCATCGGGCTGGTTCTGGGCGCCGAAGGGCCCGGCCTGCGCGAAAAAACCCGCGAGACCTGTGATGCGCTGGTGCGTATTCCCTATGGCGGGGGGTTCGGGTCGCTCAACGTTTCGAACGCCGCAGCGGTGTCGTTGTACGAAGCGACGCGCGGGGCTTGATCACACATGCGCGACCGGGCTTTTACGCAATCGAAACATTCCTATCTCAGTCTACAGGTGCGGAATTGGAACTTCCGCGCCTGTTCTCACTGTCCCTCGTTCCAACACTGGCGCCCGGATAACCTCCCCGGGCGCCTTTTTCTTTGGAGGTGATCTCATGGCCGACCAGACCGACGATGCGACGCTGCGCCGCATCCTCTCCACCACGCGGGTGATCGCGGTGGCCGGCATCGTGCCCGACGAACTGAAGCCCAGCAATTACGTGGCCAGATTTCTGGAGGACCGGGGATACCGGATCATTCCCGTCAATCCGGCACGGGCGGGCGAACAGGCGCTCGGGCAGACGATCCTGGCCAGCTTTGCCGACATCCCGCCCGAGGTGCAGGTGGATATGGTGGACATCTTCCGCCGATCCGAGCAGGTTCCGCCGGTGGTCGACGAGGCGCTCGCGCATCTGCCGCATCTGCGCACGGTCTGGATGCAGATGGGCATCGCCAATGCCGAGGCCGCGGCCGCCGCGCGCGCAAGGGGGCTTGCAGTGGTGCAGGACCGTTGCCCCAAGGTAGAGATCCCCCGGCTGTTCGGAATGCAACTGCTGGCGGAATATTCCGTGGACACAGGCGCATGACTGCGGCGGCCACGGCGGTTGCCCCGTCGCGTCGATTGTGGCAAGAGACTAGCGTAATCAATCTGCTTTGAAGGCCCCCAATGTCGGATTTCGCCGCCCGCCGCGTGATGATGGTCGACAACCAGATCCGCCCATCGGATGTGACCAAATACCCGGTAATCGCCGCCATGCTGGCCGTCCCGCGCGAGGCCTATGTGCCATCGGACCGGCGCGAGGCCGCCTATATGGGCGAAAACCTGCCGCTTGGCCCGCGCCGCGTGGTGCTGGATCCGCGCACTCTGGCCAAGATGCTGGATGCGCTGAACGTCCAGGCGGACGAGCTTGTGCTGGATGTAGGGGCCGGCCTTGGCTATTCGGCGGCCGTGATCGCCCGTATGGCCGAAGCCGTGGTCGCCCTGGAGGAAGAGCCGCTTGCCGCCGAGATGCAGGCCGCACTTGGCGAACAGCGGGTGGATAACGTTGCCGTCGTCGCCGGTGCGCTGACCGATGGGGCTGCCAGGCACGCGCCCTATGATGTGATCTGCGTGGAAGGTGGCGTCGAAGAGGTGCCCGAGGCGCTGGTGACGCAGCTCAAGCCTGGCGGGCGCATCGGATGCCTGTTCATGCAGGGTGAACTTGGCGTTGTAAGGATTGGCACAAAATCCGGCGACGGAATTGTATGGCGCGATGCGTTCAATGCGGCAGCCCCGGTTTTGCCGGGGTTCGGGCGCAAGCGGCAATTCGCATTGTAAGACCCCGAAGCAAGAACCCCGGAGCAGGGTCAACAAGAAGGAAGCGGGCAGGATGCTGGGCAGGGCAAGGCAGATGATGCTGGGGGCAGCGGTGGCCATTGTGGCTGCGGCCCCGGTGCAGGCGGAAACTCTGGGCGATGCCCTGATCTCTGCCTACAAGAATTCCAGTCTTCTGGAGCAGAACCGCGCGTTGCTGCGGGCTGCGGACGAGGATGTGGCGCAGGCGGTTTCGGCATTGCGCCCGGTGGTGGATTTCGTGACCCGTGCCACGCATCTGCACAACGAGGCGCGGTTGCCCACTGGTGCCAGCGTGTCGCCCGACAGCCTGACGCTGACCGCCAGCCTGACCGCCAGCCTGACGCTGTATGATGGTGGCGTGAACCGCATGGGGATCGCGGCGGCCAAGGAAACGGTGCTTGCGACCCGTCAGGGGCTGATCGGGGTTGAGCATTCGGTGCTGTACAGCGCCGTGCGTGCCTACATGATGCTACGGATGTATGAAGACATCGTTGCGCTGCGGCAGGGCAACGTGCGTGTTCTGACGCGCGAACTTGAGGCTGCGCAGGATCGGTTCGACCTGGGCGAGATCACCCGTACCGATGTGGCCCTGGCCGAAGCGCGTCTGGCAGGGGCCCGTGCAGAGCTTTCGGCCGCGCAAGGCAACGTGCTGGTGGGGCGCGAAACCTATATTCTCGCCATCGGCAAGCCGCCGGGCCGGCTGAGCAATCCGCCGCGCCTGCCCGTCACCGCCCGCAGTGTCGAGGAAGCAAAGCGGATCGCCCGCGGACAGCATTATGCGATCAAGCAGCTTCAGCACCAGTTGGCAGCCGCCGAGATCAATCTTCAGCGCGCCAAGGCCCGGATGGGGCCGTCGGTGACGGTGCAAGGCAGCGTGGGCATGGATGATTCCGGGCTTGTGGATCGTTCGGTCACATTGGGCCTGTCCCAGCGGCTGTATCAGGGCGGCGGCATGTCCTCGGCCTACCGCAGGGCGATGGCGCAGCGCGATGCGGCCCGCTCGGCACTTCAGTACAAGGTGGCAGAGGTCGAACAGGCCGTAGGCGAGGCCTGGGCGCAGCGCAGTGTTGCCCGCGCCTCTATCGAAGCGACCGATCGTCAGATCGTGGCCGCGCAGGCCGCCTATGACGGTGTGCGCGAGGAAACCACGCTTGGCGCCCGGACGACGCTGGATCTGCTGAATGCCGAACAGGAACTTCTGGATGCGCGCGCCGACCGGCTGACGGTTGTGACGAACGAGTACATTTCGACCTACGGCCTGCTGGCGGCAATGGGCTATCTGACAGTCGAGCATCTGAAGCTGGGCATCCCGACCTATGACGTGACCGCCTATTACAATGCGGTCAAGAACGCTCCGGCCGCTTCGGCACAGGGCAAACGTCTGGACCGGATTTTGCAGACCTACCAGCGGAACTGACCCCGCAGAAATCCGCGCAAATTTCCCGGTCTGTTGTGTCCGGGAGGTTTCGTGGCTAGACTGTGAAAAACACACCGGGGCAGGCTTCGCATGAGCGACCGTATGAGCAATGTCGAGATCGAGGACGTCCTGTCTTCGATCCGGCGCTTGGTTTCAGAGGATCTGCGTGTCGCGTCGCCGGTCGCAGAACCCGCGTTCGAACAGGTGCCGCGTCTGGTCCTGACACCTGCGCTGCGCGTGGACCGACCTGTCCGGCAGCCAAAACCAGCCGTTCCGCCGCCAGCAGTGGAAACGCCGCAGCCCGATCTTGCGGTTCGCCTGGCCGAGCTGGAAGCAATTCTTGACGCGCAAGAGCAGTCCTTCGACGACGAGGCGGATTCGGTGCCGGATGTTCCGCTTGCGATTCACCGGATTGCCGATGCGGCCGAAGCGCCGTTCTATCAGGACGACACAGAGGACGCGGACGCTGTTCCAGCCGTGCAGGATGATGTTCAGGCCCCTGCCGCCCTGTCAGAGCCTGTCGGGCAGGACGCTTCCTTGCATGGGCCGATGCTGGACGAGGCGCTGTTGCGCGACCTGATCCGCGACGTGCTGCGCGAGGAGTTGCAGGGCGAGATTGGCGAGCGTGTCACCCGGAACCTGCGCAAGATGATCCGCACAGAGATTGGCCGGGCCTTGACCGCCCGCGGTATTGTCTAAGCCCGACCTGATCACGCACGCCCAAGGCAAAACGAAAGCCGCGCCTGAGGACAGGCGCGGCTTTCGTGAATGGGGCAGCCCGGATCAGGCAGCTTCGGAATGCTCGGCTTCCATCGCCGCACGGCGTTCGGATTCTTCGCGCGACAGTGCGACCGAAGTCCGGACACCCTTGCCGACAAATTCCATCAGCCCTTTGACCACCCGTTCGTTCGGGTCGATACCGGCGCAGGACAGCACTTCGCGCCCATCGCGCGAGCGTGCCCAGCGGGCGATTTGCTCGGGTCCATTGCCGTATTTCTTGTCATCCGCGATAGCGTCGTCCAAAGCAGCAAGCACGACGGCGGCAAACAGCTTGCGCGCGCGCTGGCCCTGCTCGAAGTTGAAGGCGCTTCCATCAACGAAATCAGCCATTTCGTCGTCCTTGTGTTTCCGTCGTTATAATTATGCGTATTGCGTCCGCAGACCTATGGCCGAATATGACGTTTTAGTGGCGATTCGGTATTTCCCATTCGGAATGTCAGTCATGCGCCAGGCGCATGGGACGCGAATGTACACCACATCATCTTGTCGGACCGACCACGGCCAGCCTGCGAGATATAGGGTATCCTGGCCATTTTTCAACCATTTGTTCAACATTGCGACAGGCGCGCGTCCAACCGCCGATCCCCCGCCTTTATGCTGGAAAATCGGGCGGCTTCGGGGTAGATTCATGGCCAAGACCCGGACACCGGGCAGGTTAGAGCAGTGCAGACCCCGTGGGCGCGGGCCAGAGACAGGCGGACAGCAATGACGGAAATGGTGCATGGCACCTTGCCCCTGCGGGCAGGTGAGCCAGTTCTTCCGCGATGGTGGCGAACCATCGACAAATGGTCGATGGCTGCTGTGCTGGCGCTGTTCTGTATCGGGCTGTTGCTGGGTCTGGCGGCCAGCGTGCCGCTGGCAGAGCGGAACAACCTGCCGTCGTTCCATTATGTGCAGCGGCAACTGGCCTTTGGCCTTGCCGCGATCGCCGCCATGGTCTGCACCTCGATGATGGACCCGCGCCAGATCCGGCGGCTGGGGGTTGTGCTGTTTCTGGTCGCATTCATTGGTTTGATGCTGTTGCCGTTCTTCGGCACCAACTATGGCAAGGGCGCGGTGCGCTGGTTTTCGCTGGGCTTCGGCTCGGTGCAGCCCTCTGAATTTCTCAAGCCCGGATTCATCATCGTGACAGCCTGGCTGATCGCGGCGGCGGCGGACATCAACGGTCCACCGGGGCGCGCTTGGTCCTTCGGGCTGCTGATCCTGGTCACCGCGCTGCTGGTGTTGCAACCCGACTTCGGGCAGGCGTCGCTGGTGCTGTTCGGCTGGGGCGTCGTCTATTTCGTCTCGGGCGCTCCGATGCGGATCCTTCTGGTCGTGGCCTCGCTTGTGGTGGCGGGCGGCACGGTGGCCTACAACAGTTCCAGCCATTTTGCCGGGCGGATCAACGGCTTTCTGTCTGCCGAGATCGACCCGCGCACCCAGATCGGCTATGCGACCACGGCCATCCAGAATGGCGGCTTCTTCGGCACCGGCGTTGGCGAAGGGCAGGTGAAATGGCAACTGCCCGATGCGCATACCGATTTCATCATTGCGGTTGCCGCCGAGGAATATGGCCTTGTTCTGGTCAGCCTGATCATCCTGCTGTACGGCACCATCGTCATCCGTTCGCTGATGCGGCTGACGCGCGAGCGCGATCCTTTCATCCGGCTGGCGGGCGCCGGGCTGGCCTGCATCTTCTCTGTTCAAGCGATGATCAATATGGGGGTGGCGGTGCGACTGCTGCCGACCAAGGGGATGACGCTGCCGTTCGTGTCCTATGGCGGCTCTTCGGTGGTTGCGGCGGGTTTGACGGTCGGGGCGCTGTTCGCGCTGACGCGCCATCGCCCGCAAGGAGAGATCAGCAACCTCCTGCTGCGTCGGGGGCGCTGAAATGACCGCACCGTTGCTGTTGATCGCGGCCGGGGGAACCGGCGGGCACATGTTTCCGGCCCAGGCGCTTGCCGAGGCCATGATCGCCCGCGGTTGGCGCGTGAAACTGTCGACCGATGCGCGTGGCGCCCGCTACGCCGGTGGCTTTCCGCAAGCCGTGGGGATCGAACAGGTCAGCTCGGCCACCTTTGCCCGCGGCGGTGGGGCGGCCAAGGCGCTGGTGCCCCTGCGCATCGCGGGCGGGGTGGTGGCGGCGGTCTGGTCCATGCTGCGCGACCGTCCGGCGGTGGTGGTGGGGTTTGGCGGCTATCCGTCGATACCCGCGCTGTCTGCGGCAACGGCGCTGCGGCTGCCCCGCATGATCCACGAACAGAATGGCATTCTGGGCAAGGTGAACCGGCTATTTGCCGCGCGGGTCGATGCGGTGGCCTGCGGCACCTGGCCCACGGCCCTGCCCGCCGGTGTCGAGGGGACGCATACCGGAAACCCTGTGCGCGCGGCGGTTCTGGAGCGGGCCGGGGCAGGCTATATCCCGCCCGGTGACTATCCCATGAGCCTGTTGGTGATCGGTGGCAGCCAGGGCGCGCGCATCCTGTCGGATGTGGTGCCCGAGGCGATGGCCCGGCTGCCAGAGCGTTTGCGGGGAAATCTGCGCATTGCGCACCAGGCCCGGCCCGAAGACATGGAGCGTGTCGCAGCCGCCTATGATGCGGCGGGTATCCGTGCCGAGGTCGAGCCGTTCTTTGCGGATATCCCTCGCCGCCTGTCCGAGGCGCAACTGGTCATATCGCGGTCCGGCGCCTCGTCGGTGGCCGATATCTCGGTGATCGGCCGCCCGTCGATCTTGATCCCGTTTGCAGCCGCGACGGGCGACCATCAGACAGCGAATGCCCGTGGGCTGGTCGAGGCGCAGGCCGCCATCCTGATGCCGGAACCTGCGGCAGATGCCACCGCACTGGCGGACCAGATCGCAACCGTTCTGGGCGATCCGCCAGCCGCCTTGCGCATGGCGAACAACGCCTTGCGTGCCAGCCGCCCCGATGCAACCGATGCCCTTGTTCACCTTGTGAGCGAGCTAGCTACGAAAGCCAAGACATGAGCCCCGCCACCAAACTGCCACATGAGCTTGGCCCTATCCATTTCGTCGGTATCGGCGGTATCGGCATGTCCGGCATCGCCGAGGTGCTGATCACGCTTGGCTATACCGTGCAAGGGTCGGATGCCAAGGCCAGCCGGATCACCGACCGGCTGGTCAGGCTGGGCGCAACATTCTTTGAAGGGCAGGCGGCGGAGAACATCGGCAATGCCGCCGTCGTGGTCATTTCCTCTGCGATCAAGAAGGGCAACCTTGAGCTTGAGGAAGCGCGCCGGCGCAAGTTGCCGGTGGTCCGGCGGGCCGAGATGCTGGCCGAACTCATGCGGTTGAAGTCAAACGTCGCCATCGCCGGCACGCATGGCAAGACGACGACAACCACGATGGTCGCGGCGCTGCTGGACAAGGGGGGCGTTGATCCGACGGTCATCAACGGCGGCGTGATCCATGCCTATGGGTCGAACGCGCGCGCGGGCGCGGGGGAATGGATGGTGGTCGAGGCCGACGAGTCGGACGGAAGCTTCAACCGTCTGCCGGCCACCATCGCCATCGTGACCAACATCGACCCCGAACATATGGAGCACTGGGGCAGCTTTGACGCGCTGCGCAAGGGGTTCACCGATTTCGTCTCGAACATCCCGTTCTATGGCCTTGCGGTCTGTTGCACCGATCACCCCGAGGTGCAGGCGCTGGTCGGCCGTGTCACGGATCGCCGGGTCGTCACCTTCGGGTTCAATGCGCAGGCCGACGTGCGCGCCACCGGGTTGCACTATGAGAACGGTGTTGCCCATTTCGACATCCAGTTGCAGGGCGAAGGCGAGGGGGCGATGATCGAGGGATGTACGCTGCCGATGCCGGGCGACCACAATGTGTCGAACGCGCTGTCTGCGGTGGCGGTGGCCCGCCATCTTGGCATCTCGCGAGAGGATATCCGTGAGGCGCTGGCAAAGTTCGGCGGGGTCAACCGGCGTTTCACCAAGGTCGGCGAGGTGAATGGCGTTACCATCATCGACGACTACGGCCACCATCCGGTAGAAATCACGGCGGTGCTCAAGGCCGCACGTCAGGCGACCAGGGGGCGGGTGATCGCTGTGCATCAGCCCCACCGATACAGCCGCCTGTCGCATCTGTTCGAGGACTTCTGCACCTGTTTCAACGAGGCCGATGTCGTTGCCATAGCCGAGATCTATGCCGCAGGCGAAGACCCCATTCCGGGCGCCAGCCGGGATGATCTGGTCGCCGGGTTGATCGCCCATGGCCATCGCCACGCCCGTGCCATTCTGGACGAGGCCGATCTGGCCCGTCTGGTGCGTGAACAGGCGCGGCCGGGGGATATGGTTGTATGCCTTGGGGCGGGGACCATCTCGACCTGGGCGAACGGCCTGCCCGAGGCCCTGAGGGCTGCACAATCCGCCGCGTGAGCGCGCGACGAGCCATAGAGGGCCGCCGATGATTCTGACGACGATCAGCATGGCGTTCTGGCTGGCGGCGGTTCTGATTGCCCGCCGTTCGCGCCCCGCCCATGCCAGAGTGCTGCGCGCGGTGCTGACAGTGACGGGCATTCCGTTGCTGGGGCTGGCAACGTTTGTACATGGGCCGGTGCCCGGCATCACGGGGCTTGTGATCGGCACCGCGCTGCTGGTTCTGCCGGTGTCCGGCCGTCGCGATCCGCCGCGCCGCGCACATTAGGCACGGGTGGCGTCGAGCAGCCGGTCCAGCCAATCGCTGACATCATTGCCATTGGTCAGCGCCAGCCAGACCCCATCGGCGGCAAAGCGGAGCTGTTGCAACTGCGGGGTGCCGTCGGTTGCGGCATGGCGCGTCTCTTGCCGTGCCATCCAGTCATACCAGTCGCGGCGCAGGATCGGATCGGCCCAGAGCGCGGCGATCAGCATGGGGGAGGGGCCATCGGCCGCGCCGTCCAGGCAAGTCCGGACATAGGCACGGGTGAAACGCCCCTGGGGCAGCGGATCTGCGGCCATGTATCCGGCAATCGCGGACTGGAATGCGTCGATGGCCTCGGCCTGAAGGGCGCGCACCATCAAATCCTTGCTGGGGAAGTGGTGCAGCAAGCCGCCCTTTGTGACGCCCGAGGCTTCGGCAACGGCCTGAACCGTCAGGGCCTGCACCCCGATCCGCGCAGCCAGCGCCCCGGCCTCGGCCAGGATGGTGGCCCGCACCAGATCGGGCTGCTTGCGGCGGTGATGCGCCCCGCTCAATGGGCCGCCGCGCGCGAGAAGGCGTTCATGATGATCACGCCGGTCATGATGAAGCCGATGCCGACCAGGGCTGCCATATCCAGGCTCTGGCGGAAGATGACGACGCTGATCATTGCGGTCAGCACGATGCCAACCCCCGACCAGATTGCATAGGCCACCCCAAGGGGAATATGCCGCAGGGCAAAGGACAGCATGTAGAACGCCAGCGCATAGAGGATCAGCGTCATGGCCGAGGGGACAAGCCGGCTGAACTGTTCGGATTTCAACAGAAACGACGACCCGGCGACTTCGAGCACGATGGCGACGCCAAGCGCCGCCCAGGATTGCAGGATGGTGGGCATGATTCGACCTGACATGATAATACCGACCATCTGGTATGTTTCGCGCTGAAACTCAAGCGGTATCGCGGGGGGGCTGGCGAAGGGGGGCTGTCAGCCCCCCTCTTGGCCTGCGGCCAATTCACCCCCGAGGGTATTTCCGGCAAGATGAATGGGGCAGGGGCGCGTGGGATGGCAAGGGCGGCCGGCATCATGCAAAAGGCCCTGCCGGTCGGGCAGGGCCTTGGTCTGGGATCGTGCGGCGTATCAGCGCGTCTCGACGGGGGCGTAGTCGCGCATGGTGGCGCCGACATAGAGCTGACGCGGGCGGCCGATCTTGCCGGCCGGATCCGAGATCATCTCTTTCCATTGGGCGATCCAGCCCACGGCGCGCGACAGGGCGAAGATCGGGGTGAACATCGAGGTCGGGAAGCCCATCGCCTCGAGGATGATGCCCGAATAGAAATCGACGTTGGGATAGAGCTTCTTCTCGACGAAATAGGGGTCTTCGAGCGCGATCTTCTCCAGCTCCTTGGCGACCCTCAGCGTCTCGTTGTCGTGGATGCCCAGCAGGTTGAGCACCTCGTCGGCCGATTCCTTCATCACCTTGGCGCGCGGGTCGAAGTTCTTGTAGACGCGGTGGCCAAAGCCCATCAGGCGGAAGGGATCGTTCTTGTCCTTGGCGCGCGCGATGAATTCGGGGATGCGGTCCACGGTGCCGATCTCGCGCAGCATTTCGAGGCAGGCCTGGTTGGCGCCGCCATGGGCCGGTCCCCAAAGACAGGCAATGCCGGCCGCGATGCAGGCGAAGGGATTGGCGCCCGACGAGCCAGCCAGACGCACGGTCGAGGTCGAGGCGTTCTGTTCGTGGTCGGCATGGAGCATCATGATGCGGTCCATCGCCTTTTCCAGGATCGGGTTGACCACATAGTCCTCGGCCGGGACCGAAAAGCACATGCGCAGGAAGTTGCCCGCATAGCTGAGGTCGTTCTTCGGATAGACGAAGGGTTGGCCGACCGAATATTTATAGGCCATGGCGGCAATGGTCGGGATCTTGGCGATCATGCGGATCGCGGCAACCTCGCGCTGCCAGGGATCGTTGATGTCGGTCGAGTCGTGGTAGAACGCGGACATCGCGCCCACCACGCCGACCATGGTGGCCATCGGATGCGCATCGCGGCGGAAGCCACGGAAGAAGTTGTGCATCTGTTCATGCACCATCGTGTGGCGGGTCACACGGGTTTCAAAGTCGATCATCTGGGCCTTGGTCGGCAGTTCGCCGTACAGCAGCAGGTAGCAGACTTCGAGGTGGTGCGACTGCTCGGCCAGTTGTTCGATGGGATAGCCGCGATACAGCAGCTCGCCCTTGTCGCCATCGATATAGGTGATGGTCGAGTCGCAAGCAGCCGTCGAGGTGAAGCCGGGGTCGAAGGTAAAGACGCCCGCCTGCCCATAGAGCTTGCCGATGTCGATCACGTCGGGGCCGACCGTCGGGGCATACACCGGCAGGTCATAGGTCTTGTCGTCGAGCGTCAGCTTGGCGGTCTTGATCTGTTTCGGCATTCTGGTCCCTCTTCTAGGTGCCGGGGCAGTTGCCCCTGCGAAAGCTCATTCCCGCACGGAGGGGTCAGGCCGATGCCGGCCAGACCGCAGCCTCCGCAAGCCGCGCCATCGATTCGTCACGCCCGATGACCAGCATCATGTCGAAGACGCTGGGGGTGACGGTCCGGCCTGCCAGCGCCGCACGCAGCGGTGCGGCAATCTTGCCCAACCCCAGCCCGTGTGTGGCGGCTGTTTCCGCTACCACCGCCTCAAGCGTCTCGCGCGACCAAGTAGCAGTTTGCAGGCGCGGCGTCAATTCGGACAGTATACCACGGGATACCGGATCCAGCGCAGCCAGGGCCTTGGGCTCAGGGGAAAGTGGGCGCGCGACCAGGATAAACGTTGCCTTGTCAAGCAGTTCCGGGAAAGTCTTGGATCGTTCCTTGAGTGCGGGCATGGCGCGCAACATCATGTCGGCCTGTGGATCGGTCAGGGGCGGGCGGCCGGCGGCTTGCAGATATGCCTGCAATTCGTGCAGCAGTGCGGCGTCGTCCATGCTGGCAATGTGCTGGCCCGACAGATTCTCGAGCTTCTTGAAATCCAGCCGTGCAGGCGCGCGGCCGATTCCCGCCAGATCGAACCATTCGATGGCCTGGGCGTCGGAAAAGAACTCGGCATCGCCATGCGCCCAGCCCAGCCGGGACAGGTAGTTGCGCATGGCTTGCGCCGGATAGCCCAGTGTCGCGTATTCGTGCAAACCTACCGCCCCATGCCGCTTGGACAGCTTTTTGCCATCGGGACCGTGAATAAGTGGTATATGCGCCCAGACCGGAATCTCCCATTCCATTGCGTCATAGACCATCTGTTGGCGAAAGGCGTTGTTCAGGTGATCGTCGCCGCGGATCACATGGGTGACGCCCATGTCGTGGTCGTCAACCACCACGGCCAGCATGTAGACCGGCGTTCCGTCCGAGCGCAGCACGATCATGTCGTCGAGGTTCTCGTTCTTTACGCGCACGTCGCCCTGCACCGCGTCCCGGACCACGGTTTCGCCGACGCGCGGCGCCTTCATGCGGATCACATAGGGGGCGCCTTCGGGATGGATCGCGGGATCGGCGTCGCGCCAGGGGCTGAGAAAGACCGGATAGCGCCCCGCCGCCTTTTCCGTCTCGCGGAAGGCGTTGATCTGCTCGGGGGTGGAAAAGCACTTGTAGGCCTTGCCGCGCGCCAGCATTTCATGCGCGACGTCGGCATGGCGGGGGGCGCGTTCGAACTGGCTGATTGCCGCGCCGTCCCAATCCAGACCCAGCCATTGCAGCCCCTGCAGGATGGCGGCCGTCGCCTCGGGGGTGGAGCGTTCGCGGTCGGTATCCTCGATCCGCAACAGGAACCTGCCGCCGCGGCCTCGGGCGTAAAGCCAGTTGAACAGCGCGGTCCGGGCCCCGCCGATATGCAGATAGCCGGTGGGCGAGGGGGCAAAGCGGGTCACGACGGGGCGGTCGGCAGGGCCGGGCATGGGCGGGGCCTTTCGGGTGCGGTCTTCTGGATTAACGTTCGGGAAACCAATTTGGTTCACGATCGCTGACTGTCTAGGCAATCGCGGGGGGCGCGGCAAGTGGGCGGGGTCGGCGCATGGCTGCTGGCGGAACGGGGGCGGTTGTTTCCCTGGGTGCCGGTCTGCATGGCCTGCGGCATCGGCATGTGGTTGTCCTGGCCGGGGGAACCTGCGGGGGCCTATTGGGTCGCGTTCGGTCTGGCGCTGGCCGGACTGGCCGTCTGGCAGGCGCCGGCGGCGGTGGTCCAGCCCCTGGGGGCCGCCTTGCTGGCCGGCTGTCTGGGCTTTCTGTTGGCAGGCGCGCGGTCGGACAGGGTGGCCGCGCCGGTGCTCGGTTTTCGCTACTACGGTCCGGTCGAGGGG
Organism: Gemmobacter megaterium; assembly: GCF_900156815.1. Taxonomy (GTDB): domain Bacteria; phylum Pseudomonadota; class Alphaproteobacteria; order Rhodobacterales; family Rhodobacteraceae; genus Wagnerdoeblera; species Wagnerdoeblera megaterium. The sequence continues at coordinate 306,198 of NZ_FTOT01000002.1, read as the reverse complement.
CGGATCGTCGATATCGACCGTTCGCAGTCGGATCGGCCGCGCCTGACGCTCGACCGGGTGGTGCTGGAGCGGGTACCGCCCGAGCGCACGCCGGGGCGGGTGCGGGTGGCGCTGCATGGCGATCAGGGCTTTGTCGATCCGCAGCCGGGGATGCGGGTGATGATGACGGCGCATCTGACCCCGCCGGAGGGTGCGGTCGAACCCGGCGGGTTCGATTTTCAGCGTCTTTCGTGGTTCAGGGGGCTTGGCGCGGTCGGATATGTGCGCACGCCGGTCCTGCCTCATAGCCCACCCGCGGCATGGGAGGCCTGGATCACCCGCCTGCGCATGTATCTGTCGCAGTCGTTGCAAGCCGCCATCCCTGGAGAGCCGGGGGCGTTTGCCGCCGCGATGATGACGGGGGACCGTTCGGGCATGGGGGCCGAGGCCGTGCGTGCCTTGCGCGACTCCAGCTTGTACCACCTTGTGTCGATCTCGGGGGTACATATGGGGCTGCTGGCGGGATTTGTCTTTGCGGCCTTGCGGTATGGGTTGGCGATGATCCCGCCTTTGGCGTTGCGCATACCGACGCGCAAGGTGGCGGCGGTGGTCGCGCTGGTGGCGGCGGCCTTTTACCTGGTGCTGTCGGGCGGGGATGTGGCCACCAGCCGCGCTTTTGTGATGGTGGCCATGATGCTGGGGGCGGTCCTGTTGGACCGTCGCGCCGTGACCCTGCGCTCGGTCGCGATGGCGGCGGTCGTCCTGCTGACATTGCAACCCGAAGGCGTGGCAGAACCCGGCTTTCAGATGTCCTTTGCGGCGACGGTTGCGTTGGTGGCGGGCTTTGGCGCCTTTTCCCGGCTGGTTCCTCCGGGGCGGATGCCAGGCTGGCTGCGGCCGCTTGTGGCTCTGGTCGTATCGTCGGTGTTGGCGGGATTTGCCTCGGCGCCGTTTGCTGCGGCGCATTTCAACCGTTTCACCGACTACGGGCTGGTTGCGAATGTGCTGGCATCGCCGCTGATGGGGCTGATGGTGATGCCCTCGGCCGTCATGGCGGCGGTGCTCGCGCCGGTCGGGCTGGGGGCACCGGCCTTGTGGCTGCTGGACCTCGGGACAGGGTGGATTCTGGCGATCGCGCGCATGGTTGCAGGATGGGACGGCGCCGTGACCATGATTGCCGCCCCTGCGCCTTGGGCGCTGCCTGTTCTGGCGCTGGGGGGCTGTACGTTGGTCTTGATGCGCGGGCGCGCGCGGTTGCTGGGTGCCTTGCCGGTCGTGGCGGTGCTGCTGCTGTGGCAAGAGGATCGCCCTCATCTGCTGATATCGGCGGATGGGGCTTTGCTGGGGCTGATGGGCGACGGTGGGCGGGCCATATCCGCCCCGCGTGGCAATGGCTTTTCGGCGCGAAGCTGGCTGGAGAACGATGGCGATCCCGCGATTCAGGACATGGCCGCCCGCAGAGCCGGCTTTACAGGGGTCAAGGGGGATCTGAGGTTTGCGCTGGGTCCGGTTCTGGGGGCGTCGCTGACAGGCAAGGGCGCCGCCCAGCGTGTCGAGGCCGCCTGTGCCGATGCGGATCTTGTCATTCTGGCCGGACGGCTTGACGGGCCGCCGCCGCAAGGATGCCGCGTGATCGACCAGTCCCTTTTGACGCGCACGGGGCCGCTGGCGATCCGCCTGGACCCAGAGGGCCGGCTGGACCTGCGCGCAACACGCCCAAGCCACTTGCGCCGATGGTCAGGGCACCCACCCCCGCCCGATCCGGCGCAGTTGACGGCCCTGACGTTCCAAAGCCCGCGCGATGCGCAGGCATCCGGTCAGTAGGTACGGATCAGGCCAACCAGACGTCCCTGCACCTTGACGGCATGATCGGGGTAGACGCGGGTTTCATAGGCGGGGTTCGCCGCCTCCAGCGCGATCATGCCATTGCGGCGGCGAAAGCGCTTCAATGTGGCTTCCTGATCTTCGACGAGAGCAACGACGATATCGCCATTCTCGGCCGTGATCTGTTCGCGGATCACCACGATGTCTCCATCGTTGATACCTGCCTCGATCATCGAATCCCCGCGCACTTCCAGCGCGTAGTGCTGGCCGCTGCCTGTCAGCATCGAGCCCGGAACGGCAACATGATGCGAGACATGGTTGATCGCCTCGATCGGCACGCCTGCCGCAATACGGCCCATGACGGGCAGTTCAAGGGCATGGATTGCCGCAACCGGCAGCGCACCGCTGGGCGGGGCTGGCGTCTGGGCCACCAGACGGGGGCGAAAGCCCGGTTTTTCCATGGCTTCGGGCAGTTTGACGATTTCGATCGCACGGGCGCGATGCGCCAGACGGCGGATGAACCCCCGCTCTTCCAATGCCGTGATCAGCCGGTGAATGCCGGATTTCGACTTCAGGTCAAGCGCATCCTTCATCTCGTCAAAGGATGGGGGAACGCCATCGGCCTCCATCCGGACACGAATGAAATCCAGCAGTTCCAGCTGTTTGCGGGTCAGCATTCCGGCCCCTTTCGCCAAGGTTCCGGTATGTTCTGTCACCGTTCCCGTTTTGTGTCAACCATTCGTGCTAGACAAGCGGCAGGTAGTCCACGACATCGCCGACGGTTGCGGCGGGGGCAGAAACCGGGCGGATGAGCAGGGCCTGCGCGCCTGCCAATGGCGTCAGGCGACCGCTGTCCTGATCGGGAAACGGGTCGATCATGGGCAGGCCGTCGTCGCCCGTCAGCACGGCGCGCATGTAATGGGCGCGCGGCCCGTTGGCCGGGAGGTCGCAGACCAGACGCGCCCTGAGCGGTCGCGGCGCCGGGTCGGGCAGCCCTTGCAGGGCGCGCACCAGCGGCACCAGGAACAGATGGCCGCATATGATTGCCGAGACCGGATTGCCGGGCAGGCCCAGCAGGATCGAGCCGTCCAGCCTGCCCGACAGCAGCGGCTTGCCAGGGCGCATGGCGATCTTGTGGAACGCAAGCTCCATTCCTTCGGCCTCTGCCACGCGGGCCACCAGGTCATGGTCGCCCACTGACGCGCCGCCGATGGTGACGATCACATCGGCACCACGGGCCAACGCCAGAACCTGGGTCAGCGCCGCCTGGGTGTCGCGTGCGATGGGCAAGAGGCGGACATGCGCGCCTTCGGCCTCTGCCATGGCTTTCAATGCAAAGATGTTCGAGGCGACGATCTGGTTCGGGCCGGGGGGCTCTCCCGGCTGGACGAGTTCGTCGCCGGTCGCAATCAACGCCACCACGGGTTTGCGCGCGACCGAGAGCGTGGCGCAGTTCATCGCGGCCAGCAGGGCAAGGTCGGCGGCGCGAAGACGCCGTGGCGCGGTCAGCCGGTATCCGGCGGAAAAGTCGGCTCCGGCGGGGCGGATGTTTCTGCCGTCTCCCAGAGTGTCGGAAATGGTAATGCGCGCGCCGTCCCGCGTCACATCTTCCTGGATCACCACCCATTGGGCCCCCTGGGGAACCGAGGCACCGGTAAATATGCGCACCGCTTCGCCGGGGCCGACGCGACCGGAAAATCCGGCCCCTGCCTGGGCGGTGCCGATGATGTCAAAGGTCTGGCCTGCCATCGGCTGGGTTGCGATGGCATAGCCATCCATCGCCGAGGCCGCAAAGGGCGGCTGCGCACGGTCCGCTACCGCATCGGCCCAAAGAACGCGACCCGCCGCCTGCGCCAGCGCCAGCGGTTCGGCCTGAACGGGGGGAACCAGCGACAGGAGACGCCTCAGCGCATCGTCGACGGGGATCATGGCGCCTCGTAGCGGCCGGATTTGCCGCCTTCCTTTCGCACCAACCGGATCGCGCCGATCTCCATCCCCTTTTCAGCGGCCTTGAGCATGTCATAGATCGTCAGCGCGGCGACGGAAACGGCCGTCAGCGCCTCCATCTCGACGCCGGTCTGGCCGGTGGTCCGGACGGTGGCGGTGATGCGGATGCCGGGCAGGTCAGTGTCCGGGGTCAACTCAACCGCAACCTTGGTGATGGGCAGGGGGTGGCACAGCGGGATCAGGTCGGCGGTGCGCTTGGCCCCCATGATGCCTGCCAGCCGTGCGACGCCCAGCACATCGCCCTTTTTCGCGCCGCCATCGGTCGCAAGGGCAAGCGTGGCGGCCGACATCCGCACCTCGCCCTGTGCAACGGCCGTGCGCGATGTGACGTCCTTGTCCGAGACATCGACCATATGGGCCTGACCCTTGCCGTCGAAATGCGTCAGCATCCCTAGAGCCCGCCCTGTGCCGTCAGCGGCTGGCCCAGCAATGTCCTGGTGGCTGCGGCAACATCGTCCTGTCGCATCAGCGCCTCGCCGATCAGGAACCGGCGGACGCCGTATTGTGCCATGTCTGCCAGATCTGCGGGGGTGAACAATCCGCTTTCCGAAACGACCTGCCGGTCTTCGGGCACGCGACGCGACAGGTCGCGCGTGGCCCCAAGGCTGGTTTCGAAGGTATGCAGGTTCCGGTTGTTGATGCCGATCAGCGGCGATTGCAGGCGGGTTGCGCGTTCCAGCTCGTCCCGGTCATGGATTTCGATCAGGACATCCATGCCCAGATCCATGGCCGTGGTTTCAAGTTCGGCCGCCAGCGTGTCATCGACCGAGGCCATGATGATCAGGATGCAGTCCGCGCCCCAGGCCCGCGCCTCCAGCACCTGCCAGGGGTCGTACAGGAAATCCTTGCGCAGGCAGGGCAGTTCGGTCGCCGCGCGTGCCTGCATCAGAAACTCGGGCGCGCCTTGGAACGAGGGGCCATCGGTCAGGACCGACAGACAGGCGGCGCCGCCCTCCTCATAGGCGCGGGCAAGGGCTGGCGGATCGAAATCGGGGCGGATCAACCCTTTGGACGGGCTGGCTTTCTTGATCTCGGCAATCAGCCCATAGCCTTGAACGGCCGCACGGCTCAGCGCCTCGGAAAAGTCGCGCGGGCTGGGGGCGGCAGCCACCTGGGCCTGAAGATCCGAGAGCGGCAACGCGGCCTTGGCGGCGGCGATCTCTTCCAGCTTGTAGGCCTTGATACGGTCGAGGATCGTGGTCATGGGCGATCTCCTTTTCCCGTGAGTAGCGCGGGAGCGCCGCGAATGGAAGGCTTTGGGCATGGTCGGTGGCCCATGCGATCCTGGCGCGGGACCGCTCAGGCCGACCAGTCGATTTCGGACAGGCCCTGTGCGGCCAGCCAGCGATTGGTGGCACTGAACGGGCGCGAACCGAAGAACCCGCGATAGGCGGCAAGTGGCGACGGATGGGGGCTTTCGACGAACAGGTGCCCATCACGCGGCAGCTTGGCGCACAGCTTTTGCGCAGGCGCCCCCCACAGCAGGAAGGCCCGCGGTGCGGTTGTGGCCAGGTGCGACAGGATCTGCGCGACCAGTGGTTCCCAGCCCCAACCCTTGTGGCCATTGGCCTGGCCGACAGGCACGGTCAGCACCGTGTTCAGCAGCAGAACCCCCTGCCGCGCCCAGCCGGTCAGATCGGCAGAGGGCGCGACATGGCCGGTGTCGGTGGCAACCTCGGTCAGGATGTTGCGCAGGCTGTCCCTGGGCGGTGTGCCAGGGGGAAACCCAAAGGCCAGCCCGGTGGCGCGGCCTGGCGTATGGTAGGGATCCTGCCCCAGGATCACCACCCGTGCCGCATCGGGCGGGGTCAGCGCCAGGGCACGAAAGATCGCCTCGGGGGCTGGCTGCCAGCCGGGATTTGCGGCCAGCCGGTCCCAAAGCGCGGGCCATTGCGTTGCGAAAAACGGCAGGTGTGCCCAGGCGGCGGGGGGCTCTGGCCGGTTCATTGTGCGGGCGTGATCCGACGCAGCCGGTCAAGCCGGTCCCGTGCGGCGCCGCTGTCCAGCGATCTGCGGGCCATGTCCACGCCCTCGGGCAGGGTGGTGGCATGGTCGGCAACGATCAAGGCCGCGGCAGAGTTCAGCAGCACGGCATCCCGATAGGCGCCGGTCTCGCCATCCAGCAGCGCGCGCAGCGCGACGGCGTTTTCGGCCGGGCTTCCGCCAAGCAGCTTTTCGAACGGATGCCAGGGCAGGCCCGCATCGTCGGGCGATAGGGTGAATTCGGTCACGATCCCGTCTTGCAACGCCGCAACGGTCGATGGGGCGGCGATCGACAGTTCGTCGGTCCCGTCGCCTCCATGCACGATCCATGCCTTGACGGCCCCCAGCGCGGCCAGTGTGTCGGCCATCGGACGGCAGAGATCGGCGGCGAAAGTGCCGGTCAGTTGCCGCCGCACGCCGGCCGGGTTGGTCAGCGGTCCGAGGATGTTGAAGATGGTGCGGGTGCCGAGTTCCATCCGCACCGGCGCGACATGGCGGGTGGCCGGGTGGTGCATGGGTGCCATCATGAAACCGATGCCCGCCTCGGTCAGGCAGCGCTCCACGATGTCGGGCCCGACCATCACGTTCAGCCCCAGTTCGGTCAGCGCATCTGCGGCGCCGGATTTGGACGACAGATTGCGGTTTCCATGTTTGGCCACCGTGACGCCGGCCCCGGCAACGACCAGGGATGTGGCTGTCGAGATGTTCAGCGTGCCCTTGCCATCGCCGCCGGTTCCCACGATGTCGATTGCGCCTTCGGGGGCGGTCACCTTGACGCATTTCGCCCGCATCACCGAGGCGGCAGCGGCATATTCGTCCACCGTTTCGCCCCGCGTGCGCAGCGCCATCAGCAGACCGCCCATCTGTGCCGGGGTTGCTTCGCCCGCGAACAGGATGCCGAACGCGTCCTCTGCCTCGGCGCGTGTCAGGGGGCGGATGCTGGCGGCAGCGATCAGCGGCTTGAGGGCCATGCTCATGCGGGCACCCTTGCTTTGGTCAGGAAATTGCGGAGCATGTCGTGGCCATGATCCGAGGCGATGGATTCCGGGTGGAACTGCACGCCTTCGATCGGCAGATCGCGGTGGCGCAGGCCCATGATCAGCCCGTCTCCGGTCTCGGCGGTAATGTCAAGGCAGGCGGGCAGGGTGGCGCGGTCCACCACCAGCGAATGATAGCGGGTGGCGCGCAGCGGGTTGGGCAATCCGGCGAACACGCCCTGGCCCTGATGCTGCATCAGGTCGGTCTTGCCATGCACGATCTGCGGGGCGCGGACCACCTGGCCGCCAAAGGCCTGGCCGATAGTCTGATGGCCGAGGCAAACGCCCAGCAGCGGCACCCGCGCCTTGGCGGCGGCCAGTGTCAGGGGCAGGCAGATCCCCGCCCGGTCAGGGTCGCAGGGACCAGGCGACAACACGATCGCATCGGGTCCAAGGCCCATGGCCTGCCCGACGTCCAGCGCGTCATTGCGCACCACTTTCACCTCTGCCCCAAGTTCGCCAAGGTAGTGGACCAGGTTGAAAGTGAAGCTGTCGTAGTTATCGATCAGCAGGATCATGCCGGTGCCCCCATGGCGTTGTGCCGGTCTGCGGCGTATTCAGGGGGTGAACCCCGTCCGATGTCGCGCTATAGATGCGCGCAGCGCGGGCAGGGCGTCAAGACCGCCACGGACAGGTTTGCCGGACCGTGCGGCAGTATGAGGCAGGAGGGATCTGTGATCCGGGGAATTCTGGCAGGGATGTTCTGGGGCGGGGTTCTGGGGGGCGTCGGGCTGGTGGCGGTCTCGTTGACCACACCTTTGCCGGTGTCTCCGGTTGCAGAAACGCCTGTCGGGGTGTCGCCCGATCCGGCCACCCCCCCCGCAGCACCGTCAGCACCCGAAACGCCGCCGATTGTGGCGCCCCCGGAGCCAACCCCGGCAGAGCCGGTGGCAGACCCCGCCAGCCCGTCCGCAGTTCCAGATCCTGTCGAGACCCCGGACGCCGGGCCTGTCGAACCGGCGGAACCCGCATTGCCCGAAGCTCCCGCGACGGACCTGCCAGAGGTGCCCGCCCAGCAGCCCCTGACACCCGAAGCGATGCCCGATGCCGAAGCGCCGCCGACAGAGCCTCCCGCGACCGCACCCCCGGATGCCGAAGGCGAGGCGGGGGACGACGCTGACACGGCGCCGGTGCTGGCCGACGGTGCGGATCAGCCTCCGGCGACATTGCCGCAGGCGGTCGCGCCAGTGGATCGGCCTGTCGCGCCATCTGCGCCGGACAGCGGGCCGGTGGATCTGCCGCCCTCCTCGATACTGCCCGCGCCGGTGCCCGACCTGCCCGGCAGCACCGGGGATCTGTCGCCTGTGGCGCCGGTCCCGACCGAGGCTCCGGCGGCGCCGCCAGCACTGGCCGTCCCGTCAGAGGCGGCGCCCGTTCTGCCCCCGGCGGATCCGGTCCCCGAACTGGCAGCCCCCAGCCCTCCGCCCCTGGCCGAGGAGGAGCGGATGGCGGATGGGCCGCGGGTTCTGCCCGACGCGCCGGTTCCGACCCCGCAGACACGGCCCGACACACCAGAGCCAGAGGCCGAAGGTACCCCCCCGCCCCGTCCGGCGCCGGGCTTCAGCGGTGCGGTCGAGGGGGTGCGGACAGGGCGGTTGCCCCGGATCGCCGCGCCCGAGGATGCGCCCCTGGCGGAGCCGCAAGCGACGGTGCCCGTTGGTGCGCTGGCGCGGAATGCGCGTCCGTTTGCCAACTCCGATGCCAAGCCGCCATTCGCTGTGCTGTTGCTGGACAGTGCCGATATGTCTGTCGATCTGGCAGAACTGGCGGCCAGTGATCTGGCCCTGACGCTGGTCGTGGACCCGTCGCACCCCGATGCGCAGGACCGTGCCGCAGTCTGGCGGGCCGCCGGGCAAGAGGTGGCCTTGCTGGCCTCGGGCCTGCCGCGCCGGGGCGGCCCGGCCGACATGGAAATCGCCATGGAGGCATTGGAGGCACAGTTTCCGCAGGCGCTGGCGGTTGTCGATCTGCCGGACGGCGGGATGCAGGGGGATCGTGCCTGGGCCGGGGCGCTGGCCCCCGCCCTGGCCGCGCGTGGATTTGCGCTTGTGACCTGGGATCGCGGGTTGAACGCCGCAGATCAGATCGCGCGGCGCGGCGGGTTGCCGACGGTTTCCATCTTTCGTGATCTGGACGCCAAGGAGGAAACGTCGCCGGTGATCCGCCGCTACCTGGACCGTGCGGCCTTCAAGGCGCAGCAGGACGGGCGCGCGGTTGTGCTGGGCCGGTTGCGCCCCGAAACCGTGACGGCGCTGCTGGAATGGGCGCTGGACGGACGGGCGGCCTCTTTGGCGCTGGCTCCGCTGACGGCGGCGCTGACATCCGAATAGCCACTTGCTGGGCTATCGCCAGAAGACCATCCAGTCGACCAGATCAAGAAAGCGCCGGGCCAGAAACAGCCCCGCGCCGGTCCCAAGCAGGTAGTCCAGGCCCAGTCCGGCCAGAACCAGCCCGGCAAGGATGATGGCGAGCGTGTTGGTCACAGTGTCGGTTCCTACGGTTCCGGTCGGTGCCAGCGTTAAGCCGGGCGCGCCGTGCAGGCAAGCAAAAGGGGCCTTGCGGCCCCTTTCCCGTGTCACGATGGCATAGCGGGATCAGAGCAGACGGCCCATCGCCGCCGCCACATCCGCCATGCGGGCCGAGAACCCCCATTCGTTGTCGTACCACGACAGCACGCGCACCATGCGCTTGCCGACCACGCGGGTCTGGTCCGGCGCGAAGATCGACGATTGCGTGGTATGGTTGAAATCTATCGAGACCTTGGGCTCGGGGTCATACCCCAACACCGCGCCCATCGGACCGGCAGCGGCTTCGCGCATGATTTCGTTGATCTCGGCGGCGGTCACATCCTTGCCGGCATAAAAGGTCAGATCAACGCAGGACACGTTCGGCGTCGGCACCCGCACGGCCGAGCCATCCAGCTTGCCCTGAAGTTCGGGCAGCACATCGCCCAGGGCCTTGGCAGCGCCGGTGGTTGTCGGGATCATTGCCATGGCCGCAGCACGGGCACGGTAGAGGTCGCTGTGGCGGCGGTCCAGCGTGGGCTGATCGCCGGTGTAGGAATGGATCGTGGTCATGATGCCCGATTCGATTCCGACCGTGTCGTTCAGCACCTTGGCCAGCGGGGCCAGGCAGTTGGTCGTGCACGATCCGTTCGACACGACCAGATCCTCGGCGGTCAGCGTGCCGTCGTTCACACCGAACACGATGGTCTTGTCAGCCCTCTTGGCCGGGGCCGACACCAGCACCCGCTTGGCGCCATGGCGCAGGTGGACGGCGGCCTTGTCGCGGTCGTTGAACTTGCCCGAGCATTCCAGAACGACATCGACGCCGGACCAGTCCAGTTCCTCGGGGTTGTAGGTGGACATCACGCGGATCGGGCCCTGACCCACATCCATCGTGGTGCCATCCACCTTGACCGTGCCACCGAACCGGCCATGCACGCTGTCGTATTTCAGCAGATGGGCATTGGTCTCGATCGGGCCGGTGGCATTCATGGCGACCACGCGCACGTCCGTCCGCGCAGCCTCGGCGATATGGGACAGCGTGCAGCGCCCGATGCGGCCAAAGCCGTTGATGCCGATGGTAATGGTCATGCGCGACTCCATGAAAAGGGGATTGCCGCCCCGTTACACCGGATTTCGGTAAGGCGAAAGCGCGGAATCCCCGCCAAATCATGGTGTTACCGCAAACACGGCTGTTCGGGCGGCCGATTTCCGCCAAGGGTCACACAAAGGTGACGGCTCCGGCTCAGTTTGCCTTCTTGCGCTGGCCATCGACGATCTGGCGCATCCCGTCCATCGGGACATAGCCACGCACCATGGTTTCGTTCACCACGAAGGTGGGCGTGCCATTGATTTGCAGCAAGGTCGCAAGCTGATGGTTGGCGCGGATGATGGCCGCCGTCTCGTCCGACATCATCTCGGCGGCAACCTTGGCCGGGTCGAGCCCGAGGTCCTCTGCCAGATCGGACAGCGCGGCCTCATCCGCCGGGCCGACCAGCGAGATCAGCGCATCATGCGCCTTCTTGTAGGTCTCGTCGCCGCCCAGTTTGCGCGCGGCAATGGCGAATTGCGACGAGGCAAGCGAATCCTCGCCCAGAATCGGAAACTCCTTCAGCACCAGCCGGATGTTGCCATCGGCGGCGACCAGGTTTTCCACATCCTCCCATGCCTTCCGGCAATAGCCGCAGCGATAGTCGAGAAATTCCACCACCGTCACATCGCCTGCCGGATTGCCGCCCACCCAGTCTGCGGGATTGGTGTAAAGCATATCGGCATTGTCGCGCATGATCTTCAGATCAGTGGCAACCTGATCGGCTTCGCGCTTTTGTTCCAGAACCCCTATCGCCTCCATCAGCACCTCGGGATTTTCCAGCAGATATTCCCGCACCGCCTGACCAAAGGCCGTGCGTTCGGTGGCGGACATCGCGGAGAGATCAAGGGCCGAGGCCGGTGCAGCAAGGGCAAGGCAAAGGGCGGCGGTCAGAAGGCGCATGGTCACTCCGGTTGAGGTGCCGGAGGTCCGGCGGTGATTGATGATCGACCCTTGACCGGGGGGCGCCGGCGCGGAACAAGTCCACGGTCTTAATGTACCATAGGGGGCAGCACATGCGGGTTTCAAGTCGAGGCGATGTGGATCCCTTCATCGTGATGGACGTGATGGAGGCCGCGCGCAGCCTGGAGGTGCAGGGGCGCCACATCATCCACATGGAAGTGGGGCAACCGGGCACCCCGGCGCCAGAGGCGGCGCGACAGGCGCTGGCCGATGCGATGGGGCGCGATCCGCTGGGATATACCGTGGCGCTTGGCCTGCCGGAACTGCGTGCGGGAATCGCACAGCTCTATCGCCGCTGGTATGGCGTCGAGGTGAGCCCCGAGCGGGTGGTGGTGACGGCCGGATCCTCTGCCGCGTTCCTGCTGGCGTTCACCGCCCTGTTCGAGGCGGGCGACAAGGTGGGGCTTGGCCTGCCGGGATACCCGAGCTACCGGCATATCCTCAAGGCGCTGTCCCTGACGGCCGTCGGCGTGCCGACCGGCCCGGAAACGCGGTTCCAGCCGGTTCCTGCGCAGATTTCCGAGGATCTGGCAGGGCTTATTGTCGCGTCGCCCGGCAACCCGTCGGGAACCATGCTGGGCAAGGCCGAACTGGCGGCCCTTGCCGCCCATTGCGCTGCGCAGGGCATCGCGTTGATCTCTGACGAGATCTACCACGGGCTGCATTACGAGACCCCGGCGGTCAGCGCGCTGGAGGTTACGGACGAGGTGGTGGTTATCAACTCGTTCTCGAAATACTTCTCGATGACCGGCTGGCGCATTGGCTGGATGGTGGTTCCCGACGGGCTGGTGCGGCCTGTCGAACGCCTGGCACAGAACATGTTCATCTGCCCGCCCCATGCCAGCCAGATCGCCGCCTTGGCCGCGCTGGACTGCATCCCGGAGCTGGAGGCAAATCGGGCCGTCTATGCCGAGAATCGCCGCCTGATGCTGGAGGGGTTGCCCAAAGCAGGGTTCACGCGGATCGCGCCGCCAGACGGGGCGTTCTATATCTATGCCGATGTGTCCGACCTGACCGATGACAGCCGCGCGCTGGCCGCCGACATCCTGAACGGGGCTGGGGTTGCGGTCACGCCGGGGCTGGATTTCGATCCCGTGCGCGGGCACCGGACGCTGCGCTTTTCATATGCGCGGGCGACCGCCGACATTGCAGAGGGGTTGGCACGGCTGCAACGCTTCATGGCCGCGCGCGGCTGAGTCGCCGCACAGGCAGGCCGCTGTCCGTAAATCCCAGGACGGCGTGCCTTTGGTCCCTGCTCCACCTGTCGCGCCGGAGGCGGGCGATGCCAGCCTCCGGTCGCCTGTGCCGGGTGGGTCAGAGCCCCTGGCGGATGAACTGGCCGGCGTCGAAGCGGCCGAGGTTGCCCATCATCTGCCGGATGAACCCGACGCCGCGGATGTTGGTCTCTGTCACGCGGCGCGACAAGGCAACGACCTGGCCGTCCTGCAAGCCGAACCTTTCGATATTGGCCACGCGGCCCCGGTCATCAAAGCTGACCGCCAGAACCTGACGGTCGATTTCCTCGGGCGCGCGGGCACCGCGATGGGACCATTGGCTTTGGACATAGTACCAGCCGCTGTCGGCCATCAGGCCACCGGCCGAGGGGCGCCCGACCTTGGCCGCAACCGACTGGCGGGTGTCCGTTCCGACGACGACATCGGCCAGTTCCTCGTCAGATGGTGTATAGCCGTGGTTACGGATGATCTCGGCGCAGGCGCCAAGCGTCAGCAGCGCCAACCCAACCAGGGCCATGCGCAACCCGATTATCGCCTTAGCCATCGCGTCCTCTTGTCTTGACTGCCGAAGCCTCCTATCCGGCTTACAGAAGGTTTCGGCGCGGTTCAAGCAAGACCGCGCGATCAGACGGAGGCCCGCATGACCGACCGTTCCACCAACCGTATCCGCACTGCGGAACTGACCGGCAACCGCCGCCGCGCGTTCGAGCTTGCGCCCGATGCGCCGGATCGCGCAGCCCTGGCCGACGACCTGGGGCTTCTGACGTTGACGCAGTTGCGCTTCAGCGGCGAGTTGCGGCCGCATGGCCGCTCGGATGTTGCGCTGGACGGGCGGCTGGAAGCGGCAGGCGATCAGGCCTGCGTTGTCACGCTTGCACCCGTGCCCTTCGCGCTCGATGTCCGGGTGGGTCGGGTCTACGTCGCCGACATGCCGGACCCGGACGGCGACGAGGTGGAGATGCCGGCGGATGACAGCCGCGAGCCCTTGCCCGAGGCGGTCGATCTGGAGGCCGTGATGGTCGAGGCGCTGGCCCTGGCCTTGCCCGACTATCCGCGCGCGCCCGGCGCCGAACTGGGGCAGGCCGTGTTCACCGAGCCGGGGACAGAGCCGCTGACCGACGAGGCATTGCGGCCCTTTGCCGGCCTGGCGGCGCTGAAGGGAAAGCTGGAGGGCTGAGCCGCCGGACCCCGCAGAAACCCCTTGCGCCCGCGCAGAATCCGTCTATGTTCCGCGCCTCGCAAGACAGGTCGCACCAAGCCGGTCAAAATCCGGCGATCAGAGCGATTTACGCAAGAGAATCAGGGGCGTGTCCCCGACAAGCCCGAGGTTTAGAAATGGCCGTTCCGCAGAACCGAGTCACCCGTTCGCGCCGCAACATGCGTCGTGCCCATGATGCGCTCGTCGCCGCGAACCCCAATGAATGCCCGAACTGCGGTGAGCTGAAGCGCCCGCACCATGTGTGCGGTGCCTGCGGCCACTACGATTCGCGCGAAGTGGTCTCGACCGCAAGCGAAGTCGATCTGGACGAGGACGCGGCGTAAGGCTTCGGCCTGACGCCGCTTGCCGCGTTCCGCCATGGGTTCGACCGGATCGGAACAGACTGATCACGCTGGACATGCCGGATCGCGGCAAGGTCTGGTCATATCGGTCGATGCGATGGGCGGAGATCGCGGCCCTTCGGCTGTTGTTTCGGGCGTGGCAGCGGTTATCGCTGCCAACCCTGATGTCCGCGTGATCCTGCATGGCGACGAAGCCGTTTTGCGCCCGCTTCTAGACAAGAAGCCGGGCCTTTCGTCCATGGTGGAACTGCGTCACGCCCCACGGGTGGTGACGATGGAGGACAAGCCGAGCCAGGTCATGCGGCATGGCGAAGGCACGTCGATGTGGTCCTGCATCGAGGCCGTGCGCTCGGGCGAGGCGGCGGCGGCGGTGTCTTGTGGCAATACCGGCGCGCTGATGGCGGTTTCCATGATCCGTCTGCGCCGGATGCCCGGCGTGAACCGTCCGGCCATCGCCTGTCTGTGGCCCAGCCGGAACCCCGGCGGGTTCAATGTGATGCTGGACGTTGGCGCCGACGTAAAGGCGGATGCGCCCGACCTGCTGCAATATGCCCTGATGGGGGCGTCCTATGCGCGGAACGGCCTTGGTCTGGCGCGGCCGCGCGTGGGGTTGCTGAATGTCGGCACCGAAGAGCACAAGGGCCGGGCAGAGCTGAAGGCCGCGCATGATCTGATCGGTCCGGCCACCGGGGCGGGTGGCTTTGACTATGTCGGGTTCGTCGAAGGCGGGGATATCCCCTCTGACCGGGTCGATGTGATCGTGACCGATGGTTTCACCGGAAACATCGCGCTCAAGACCGGCGAGGGCACGGCCCGGTTTGTCGGCGATGCGCTGCGCGCGGCGTTCAATGCGACGTTCCTGTCCAAGATTGCCGCGTTGCTGGCGCTGACCTCATTGAAGCGGTTGCAGACGCGGATTGATCCGCGCCGGGTGAATGGCGGGGTCTTTCTGGGGTTGAACGGCACGGTTGTGAAATCCCATGGGTCGGCCGATGCGATGGGCGTCGAGGCTGCGATCGGTCTGGCCTGCCGGCTCGCTCGCGCAGGGTTCATCGAACGACTGGCCGCGCGGGTTGCATCTGCCGGTGCGGCGGGGCAGGATACGGCCGGGCAGGGGGAAGGAGCCGCGTTCAATTCATGACAATCCGCGCCGTCGTACGGGGCGTTGGGCATTATTTGCCCGAACGCGTGGTCCCCAACAGCGAATTCGAGAAAACCCTCGACACCACCGACGCCTGGATCAGGTCGCGCTCTGGTATCCAGCAGCGGCATTTCGCGGCCGAGGGGCAGGCGACCTCTGATCTGGCCATCCGTGCCGCTCAGGCGGCACTGGCCGATGCCGGTATGCCGGCGGACAGCATCGACGCGATTGTCGTGGCAACCTCGACACCGGATTTCACGTTTCCCTCGGTGGCCACCATGGTTCAGGCCGGGCTGGGGACGACACGGGGCTTTGCCTATGATGTGCAGGCGGTCTGTGCCGGATTCGTCTTTGCGCTGGCCAACGCCAACGGGCTGATTCTGTCGGGACAGGCCCGCCGCGTTCTGGTGATCGGTGCAGAGACCTTTTCGCGCATCATGGACTGGACTGACCGCGGCACCTGCGTGCTGTTCGGTGATGGCGCCGGTGCCCTGGTGCTGGAGGCCCAAGACGGGACGGGTGCGGTCGCAGATCGCGGGATCCTGTCGGTCGATCTGCATTCCGACGGACGCTACCGCGACCTGTTGTATGTCGATGGCGGGGTGTCCTCGACCGGACAGGCCGGGTATCTGCGGATGCAGGGGAATGCCGTTTTCAAACATGCGGTGCAGAAGCTGGCTGAAACCGCCCATACCGCATTGGACAAGGCCGGGCTGAGCGGCGCCGATGTGGACTGGATCGTGCCGCATCAGGCCAATCTGCGCATCATTACGGCCACTGCCGAACGGATGCAGGTTCCCATGGAGCGGGTGATCGTCACCGTGCAGGACCATGGCAACACTTCGGCCGCGTCGATCCCCCTGGCGCTTTCGGTCGGCAAGGCGCGCGGGCAGATCAAGCAGGGTGATTTGCTGGTGACAGAGGCCATCGGCGGCGGTCTGGCCTGGGGCGCGGTGGTGCTGCGCTGGTAGGCGTCAAGGCGCCACTGCAAGCCATTGATATTGACTCGGAAAATTGGCTGGCCCATTCTGCCCCAAACACCGGGGGGACGGTATGGGCGAAAAGACTCTGACACGCATGGATCTGAGCGAAGCCGTATTCCGAGAGGTCGGGCTGTCGCGCAATGAATCGGCGCAACTTGTTGAATCGGTTCTGCAACATGTCTCGGATGCGCTGGTCGCCGGAGAGACGGTGAAGATTTCCTCGTTCGGCACCTTCTCGGTGCGGGACAAGGCCGCCCGCGTTGGTCGCAATCCCAAGACGGGCGAAGAGGTGCCGATTTCGCCGCGCCGCGTGCTGTCCTTCCGGCCCTCGCACCTGATGAAGGATCGCGTGGCGGCTGGCAAAGGCTGAAGGGCGCAGGGCGGATGGAAAAATCGCCCGATGCGTTCCGCACGATCAGCGAGGTCGCCGACCTGCTGGAGGTGCCTGCGCATGTTCTGCGGTTCTGGGAAAGCCGGTTCACGCAGATCCGCCCGGTGAAACGGGCCGGTGGGCGGCGGTATTATCGACCAACGGATGTCGCGCTGCTGGCGGGCATCCGGCGTCTGTTGCACGATCAGGGCATCACGATCCGCGGTGTGCAGAAGATCCTGCGCGAACAGGGTGTCCGGCATGTCTGTGAATTGGCGGATCAGGGGCTTGCCTCCGATGCGCAGCAGGAATGGTCCGATGAGGATGCGACTGTCGTGGCCCCGCCGCCAGCCGGGGCAGAGCGGGTGATCCCGTGGCCCGGCCCGCGCCAGCCCGATGCCGCGCTGCCTTTGCCTGCGGGCGCAGTGGAGAACGCGGAGACGCAGCCCCAGGCCGATGGGCCGAGCGGGCCGTCAGATCCGCCCCTGCCGGACAGCGCCCTGTCAGCGCCGGACCTGTCAGCGCCGGACACCCAGCCCGCCCCATCGCTGGATGCGTTGGACGAAGCGGCGCTGCACGAACCTGCGGAGCATCTCATGGTCGAGGCGGCGCCTGCTGCGTCAGGCGGAACACTCTCGATCCCGCCCGAGCCGGTGGCGGACGACCAACCATCTGTCACAGACCATGCGCCGCTCACTGCGGCCGAGGAGGATGATATGCTGCGCGCCCCGCCAGAGGCGCCACCGGCGGGGACGTCTGCCGAAGGGCATCTCGCGGGGGATGATCCCCCGGTGCCGGACCTTTCCGATCCCTCCGGCGCCGCGGCCCATCCGTTCGAAGGGTTGCCATTGTTCGCGCAGCCCCCTGCGCCGGTTTCGCTGTCGGCGCCCGTCCTGCGGGTGCCCGAGACAGCCCAATCGTCGGCACCCGATGACATGCAGTACGATATGCCTTTGCTGGCAAGGCATATCCGGCGGATTTCGCCCTCGGCCCAGAACCGCATGATCCTGCGAGACATTGCCCGCGACCTGCGTCTGTTGCGTGATCGCATCGACGGGGGGCATGTGTGATCGCAATAGGTTTGGCGTGACGCGATTTCGCCCTTGCTCCTGCGCGGAATATGGGTATGTATCCCCCTCGTCGGGCCGTGGCGCAGCCTGGTTAGCGCGTCCGTCTGGGGGGCGGAAGGTCGTGAGTTCGAATCTCACCGGCCCGACCATTACCGAAACCGCCCGCCTGCCATTCGGCAGCGCGGGCGGTTCCGTTTTCCAAGGGGGCTATCATGGGTGACGGCGTTCTGCCTGCTCAGACGATCCGGCAGATGATCGCCGATGGTGCCATCGCCGCCGATCCCGCCGTTCCGCCGGGGCAGATACAGCCAGCCAGCCTGGATTTGCGATTGGGCATGGTGGCCTATCGCGTGCGCGCGTCGTTCCTGGCCGGGCAGGGGCAGCGGGTCGCGGACCGGATTGCCGAATTCGAGATGCATCGGGTGGATCTGACCCATGGCGCTGTGCTGGAGAAGGGCTGCGTCTATGTCGTGCCTTTGATGGAACATCTCGCGTTGCCGGGGGATGTCGGCGGAGTGGCCAATGCCAAAAGCTCGACCGGGCGGCTGGATCTTCTGACCCGGACGATCACGGATGGCGGTGTGGAATTCGACAGGATCCCGGCAGGGTATCACGGCCCGCTGTATGCCGAGATCTGTCCGCGCAGTTTTTCGGTATTGGTGCGGCCGGGAATGCGGCTGAATCAGCTGCGCCTGCGCCGGGGGAATGCGATGCTGGACGATGCCGCCTTGGCGGCTCTCCATGCGCGGGAACCGTTGGTGTCGGGCGAGCCGCTGATTTCCGGCGGGCTGGGGTTCTCTGTGGACCTGCGCCCAAAGGACGGCGATCTGGTGGGCTACCGCGCCAAGCCGCATACCGGCGTGATCGACCTGGACCGGGTCGGCGCCTATGATCCTGCCGACTTCTGGGAAGAGGTGCACAGCGCCCAGGGACGCATCATCCTGGACCCCGGCGCTTTCTATATTCTTGTCAGCCGCGAGGCCGTGACAATCCCGCCGGATCATGCGGCTGAAATGGCGCCCTATCTTGCGATGGTCGGGGAATTCCGGGTGCATTACGCCGGGTTTTTCGATCCTGGGTTCGGCCATGCCGCTGCGGGGGGCGCGGGCAGCCGGGGGGTGCTCGAAGTGCGCTGCCACGAGGCGCCCTTTGTGCTGGAGCATGGGCAGGTGGTGGGCCGGCTGGTGTATGAACGCATGACCGAGCGCCCGGATACGCTGTACGGCGCTGGAATCGCGTCCAATTATCAGGGCCAGGGG
The DNA here is from genome assembly GCF_900156815.1 of Gemmobacter megaterium. GTDB lineage: Bacteria > Pseudomonadota > Alphaproteobacteria > Rhodobacterales > Rhodobacteraceae > Wagnerdoeblera > Wagnerdoeblera megaterium. The sequence goes on along the minus strand of NZ_FTOT01000002.1, from coordinate 287,193 downwards.
TTGAAGCTGTCCAAGCATTTCCGGGGCTGATCCGTCTGTCGGCGCCCGTGGCCTGCGTCGGATGGCTGCGGTGTGTATACCCGGATCAGGGCGCAAGGGCCGTGTGATCGCATCGCTGCAATGGCCATGCTGCGCAACGCAAGGCCGCGGCGGCCCTGGTGGGCGCACCGCGGCCGGAGTGCCGGATCGGGGCTCAGTTGGTGCAGGGGATCGGGATCTCCACCACCTCGGCGCCTTTGCGGGTGCGGATGGTGCAGACCCTTGCGGCTTCTACCGGCGCGATTTCCTCGCGCTCGATGCCCAGCAGCCCGCGTTTGTCGACATCGGCGGCGGCGGCCTGGGTGTCGTCGGCGATACCTACCAGCGACAAGGCCAGTCGGCCGGTCATTTGCGCCTGGGCGAGCCGGGCAACCTGCTGCGGCGAGATTTCAACCGTCACGGTGCGGGCCGCGCTGGAAGAGCCGCCTTCCGTGTTCTGGTCGATGGCGACGATATTGATGCCGGATTCGATCAGCTTGGTGATCTCGCCAGAGCGTTCGTCGGTGAGGCCGGCCGTCGTGCCGGTCCAGTAGATATCCACCCGGTCGCCGGGGCGCAGAAAGCCCGATACACCGGACGAGGCATCGACGCGGATGGTAAAGGCCCGCATCCCGCGACCAAGGCGGGTGTTCAGGCCCGCATCCTCGCCGGGTTCCGTGACCTTGGAGACGAGCAGGGGTTCAAACTTTTCCATCTGGCGGATCACGGTACGTTGGCGGGCGCCATCGCCGGGGAACAGCAGTGCCGGATCCTGGAACGTGTTCTCGGGCAGGGCGTTCTTTGGCCAGGCGACCTTGACCACATCATCCGGGGTCAGCACATGGCCGAAGGGCAGGGGCTTCTTGGCGACGAACACCTCGACCGTCGGCACGATGCGCCGCAAGGCCGCTTGCTCGCGCGCCTTGGTCACGTTGATGAATTGCGACGTTTTCCAGGCGGCAAAGCCAGCGAGCGCGATCCCGAGCACCATGACCAACGAAAATACCATACGCATCTCAGTCTTCCTCGATCTGACGGCCAGCCCCCTTGGCTTTCGGCCGAGTCACCCGTTCAGTTCCCCAGGTTGCGCGATGCCAGATCGGCAATCGCCTGTCCCCAGTTCACCGATTCGTTCAGGACCGGAATGATGAACAGCATACACAGCCCGATCACACCGGCAGTCAGGACAACGAAATCGGCCGAGACCGCGCCGTCCTCGTTCGTCATGAAGTCGTTCGCAACCCGCTTCACTGGTGTCTCCCGGTTCCGCTTCCGCCCCGTGCGGCGCTATTGGAAAAGAGTGTCGGTGGAATGTGGCGAAAACAGGGAGGTTGTACGGAAGCTCGATGAACAATCGTGGCGTCAATCGCCGCGCGATGCCTGGGGATGCGAAAGAGGAAAGGCCGCGCCCGTGGCGCGGCCTTTGCCTGAGTTTACCAGAGCGGCGGCTATCAGTAGCCGACGACGGTTTCTTCGATCTTGAGGGCCATTTCATCGGCCACGGTGGTGATGCCACCGCCGACGGTCTGGATGACGATGACGCCCAAGCCCACGATGGCGGCGGTCAGCACGACCCAGTCAACGGTCACGGCGCCCGATTCGTCGGCACGGAATTTTTTCAGCAGCGAGAAGAGTTTCATGGTCTTGTCCTTTGGTTTCTTGCGACCAGCGCCCTGTGGCACGATCAGCCGCGATATCGGGAAATCAGGTTGCCAGGGGGCTATCAGTAGCCGACGACGGTTTCTTCGATCTTGAGGGCCATTTCATCGGCCACGGTGGTGATGCCACCGCCGACGGTCTGGATGACGATGACGCCCAGGCCCACGATGGCGGCGGTCAGCACGACCCAGTCAACGGTCACGGCGCCCGATTCGTCGGCACGGAATTTTTTCAGCAGCGAGAAGAGTTTCATTCTGGAGTCCTTCCAACAGGATGTTTGCTCGGTTCAGTTCGCCGGTCTGGAGTGCGTCATCCCGGCCTCTGTTCCGGTCTGCCTTCCGTCTTGGCATGAGTGGATATGGCCTTTGAATCGTGGCACGAGTTGGGCAGGTATCGGGTATTTTCGGACTAATCAAACTATCCAAATTTTAATCTAATTACTTGATATTAAATAGTAATTTGTATGAAGTCTGATGACTCCCCTGGCGGATCGCGGCAGATTTGCCGCTTTTGCCGGGCGATTGCCGCAGCGATCACGCAAGACTTCTGAAATCGGGTATATTCTGGCAAACTGGCGCAAAGCCGGGCAATAACGGGCAGAGCAGTGATGTTGCAGTTTCAAGTTGGGCGGCGCCTCGCAACGGGGGCGCGTATCGGCCTATGTGCGGGTGTCGTTGCCGCCGCACTGGCGGCTGCGCCGGGATGGGCCGAAGCCCCGACCAACGATTTCACCTTCAAACGGGTCAAGGTGCCTGCCGCCGGCGAAAAGCGCGCGCTGGTGCAGATCGACCCGGCGGAACAGGCGCGACTGCTGGCGATCCCCGCGGCCCGGCCGGAACCGCAGGTCTCCGTCGAAGGGGGGGCGGTGGCCCCGCCGCCGCCCTCTGGTGCGCCTGGCTTGTTCGACTGGTATTGGGCGGAGGTGACGCCAACGCTGGGCTCCGTGACGGGACGCTTTGGCAAGGCGCTGGAGATGCTGGGCAAGGCGCCGGGTGGGGGCAGCGTGGCGGCGCCGCGGATGCAGGCCATGCAGGATATGGCGAACCGCTTTGGCACAGAGATCCTCAAGGCGACCATCGGCACACGGGTTTCTCCGGCGCTGGTGCTGGCGGTGATGGGGATCGAAAGCGGTGGCCGCGCCGATGCGGTCAGCAGTGCCGGAGCGGTCGGGCTGATGCAGTTGATCCCGGCCACGGCGAGCCGCTTCGGGGTGACGGACAGCACGGATCCGGTGCAGAACCTGCGCGGAGGGGTCGCCTATCTCGACTGGTTGATGAAGCATTTCGACGGCGATCCGCTGATGGTGCTGGCGGCCTATAATGCGGGGGAGGGGGCGGTCAAAACCAACGGTGGCGTTCCCCCCTATGCCGAAACCCGCGCCTATGTGCCCAAGGTGCTGGCGGCCTGGCAGGTGGCCCAGGGGCTGTGTGCGACCCCCCCGGAACTGGTCAGCGATCCATGCGTGTTCAAGGTGATCGCCGCCGGCGGCTAAAGCTCGATCTCGGGCTCTGCCGGTGAGTCGGTCTCCGGCACGATCACGGGCGGCTTGCGGCGGATCAGGATGTCGCCGTTCGGCAGCTTGACCGGGGCATCATAGGCGCGCATGTCGCCGATCATTTCCGCTAGCGACCGCAGCATGGGTTCCATTGCCTGCAACTGCCCGGCCATTTCATCCAGCGCCGGTTCCATCTCTGCCATCAGGCCGCGAAACAGCAGCCGCGCGCCTTCGCCCAGCAGACTTAGCCCCTGATCCATCTCGCTGTCTGCCGGTGGTGCGGCCGCGGGCGGATCGTCAGCCGCCGCAGGGGCGGTTGTCAGCAGCAGGAGGGCAAGGGCAACGGACACACGCATAGGCGCAGATTAGCCCCGCATCGGGACAACGTCACGACGGCAAATCCAGCGTCACCGGGAAGTGATCCGACGCTGCCAGAAGGGCCTGTCGCAACTCGGGGGTTTTCCAGCAGACCGGATCGTCGAAAGGATGCCAGATCCGCCATTTCGGCCGCCTGGCGGCCAGAGAGGGCGAAACCAGGATATAGTCCAGCAGCGCCGAAAAGTACCGTTCGGTTTCCTTGCTGTAAAATCGTGCGCTGGACGGCCCGCCGCCCATGGGCCGCCGCAGCGCCTCCATGGCATGTGGATCGTGCAGGCGCATCGGCCCGCTGATCGAACATCCTGCCATTTCGGCGCATCCCATGACGATCTCGACCCCGGAGATGCCGAAAACCCCTTCGAAGGAATCGATGCCGGGTCCGTCGTTCAGGTCGCCCATCACGATCAGATCGTCGCCAGCCGTCAGATGGGCTTCGATGCGCCTCCGCAGCCAGATGCACTGGGCCAACTGCTTGCGGCGGTTCGCCAAGCCCAGCCGCCAGACATCGGCCTTGGTGCGCGCGCCGTGCGGTGCCTTGGATTTTGCATGGGCGCCGATCAGGCGGAATGGCGTTCCTCTGGCAGGCGTGACGGCCAGTTCCAGCGGTGGGCGGGCGAAGCGTATCAGCTCGGCCCCGTTGCCATTGCCAAGGTCTATTGTGGCGTCGCCATCGAAGCGTGGCGCGTTGTCGGAATGCTGCGGATCGACCGCCACGCTCATCCTGTCGGGATCATACAGCAGCGCGAGTTCCTGCTCTGTGTCGCTGCGATACCCCATGATGGCGCGGCGGGTGCGCAGGCCACATACCTCGGCCAGCGTTTCCAGCGCGCGCACCGTGCTGCGGCGTCGGTTGTCGTCGGGTGCCTCGACGATGAACACCGCATCGGCATCCATTGCGGCCAGAACGATTCCGATGCCAACCAGCTGTTCGCGCCGTGTCACGCGGTATCTGGCCGATGGTCCGTCATCGTCCAGCGGTTCGCCGTCGTCATCGAACAGCGCGTTCATCCATTCGATGTTCCAGGTTGCCAGTCGCATCACGCCGCGCGTGCCTGGCTGATCTCCTCCCAGGCCGCATTGATGGCAATCAGGCGCTGCTCGGCCAACCGGACGGCTTCGGGCGGCACCCCGCGCGCCTGAATGCGATCCGGGTGGTTCTCCTTGACTGCCGTGCGCCAGGCCGCGCGGATCTCTTCCAGCGGTGCGTCATGGTCAACGTCCAGCACATCATAAGGATCATGCGGAAGGTTCGGAACATGGCGTTCGCGCAACCCTCTGAAGCAGCATTCGCGCAGGCCGAAGATCCCGGCAACGTCGCGCAGGAACGCATCTTCCGCCTCGTGGTAGTCGCCGTCGGCCACCGCAATGCGGAACAGTCCCTCCATGATGTCCATCAGCGTCTCGCGGTCGCCTGCGAACATCCGCGCGATCTTGCGGGCATAGGCGTCATACCCGGCCACGTCCTGACGGGCGAGATTGAAGACACGGGCCGCATTCGCCTCTTCCTGTGGCGGGATGAAAAAGATCTGGCGAAAGGCGCGCACCTCGTCGCGGGTCACTTCGCCATCGGCCTTGGCCATCTTGGCGCCCAGACCGATGATGGCGATGGTGAAGGCGATCGAACGCTCTGGCGGGGTACGCAGGCGGTCGAACACAGCCGCCAGCCCCTCGCCATTGGCAAGGGCGGCCAGTGCTTCGGAAATGCGGGTCCAGATCGACATGGTGCCAGCATAACGGCGGCGCCCGGCGCTGTCAGGTCAGAACTTTCTGCATCAGCACAAGATCCCAGTAGCGGTCGAATTTCCAGCCCGCTTCGGGGATGACGCCGACTTCGGCATAGCCAAGCGCCGCATGAAACGCACGGCCCTGCGGGTTGCCGCCCGACACCGCCGCCACCATGATATGGTATCCTTGGCGGCGGGCGTGATCTTCGGCGGCGGCCATCAGCGCGCGTCCCACGCCCTTGCCCTGCGCGGCCGGCGCGAGGATGATGGTGTGCTCCATCGCCCGGCCATAGCCGACCCCGGCGCGAAACTGGCCATAGGTGACAAAGCCCAGAATCGCCCCGTCAACTTCCGCCACAAGAAACGCCTGTCCTGCCAGAGGCTTGGCTTCGATTGTCGCGCGCAGCTCTGTCTCGGTCTTTTCCGTCGGGTTGAAGGTGACAAGGGTCTCGCGGATCAGCGGGTTCCAGAAGGCGAGTATCGCGGGGGCATCGTCTGGCCGGGCCGCGCGGATCACAGCCGACGCTCTCCCTGCGGGGTGGAGAAGGTGGCGGACAGGCCGGGGGCCCCTTGCGTCACCACAAGGCGCGGATCTGCGATCAACGCGGCCAGGGTCTGCCGCAGCGCATCGGCCTCGGGATGGCTCAGCCGAAGGCCGGTCAGCCGAACGCCATGATCCGGCAGGCGTGGGGCGGGATGGGCGCTGCCATCCCAGCGGATCAACGCCGGAAACACGCCGTCGAATGGCAGTCGCCCGTCATCGGGAACCGCCATCTGCCAGCGCAGATCGCCCCGCGCCAGTTCCATGGGCCGCCCCACCCCGGCAGGGCAGGCGGCAAGCGCGGTCGCCATGTCGTCACAGGCACAGACCCAGCTTGCCAATCGGGGCGGGCCGGCGAAACGGTCAAGATCGAACCACCGCGGCCGCCCCGGCGGCGGTGCGGTGGGGTTGATGGCGATCACCTCCAGGTATTCCCCGGCGCCCAGCGACAGCAGGCGGTTGTGCGTGCCCATTGCCACATGCTCACCCCCCGGTGCCAATGCCACCCCAAGGGCGTTCTCTGCCGCTGTGACGCCCGTCTCCAGTCCGGTGCAGGCGACCGCGACATGATCCAGCCACAGCATCACAGATGCTCCCCAAAGAAGGCCAGCAGCCGCGCCCACAGCTCTGGTTCGTGGTCAAAGTCGTAGCCATGCCCCTGATCCTTGCCGATCATCAGATCGACGGCCTTGCCCTGCGCGCGCAATGTCGCGGCGATGTTCAGGGTCTGCTCATGGGGCCAGACCGGATCGGCATCGCCGACCGACAGAAAGACCGGAACGCGCAGCCGGTCGAGCGGCAGCGGCGTTCCAGGCGCCAGCGCGGCCTCTTCGCCGGGCCAGACAAGGGCGCGCGGCGCCTCTGGTCCCGGTCTGCGCCGATGCTCCCCCGACAGGAAGTTCGCCGGGTCGAAGGCTTGCGTCACGAAATCTGCCCCGGCATGGCTGGCAACCGCCTTGAAGGGCCCTTCGGCACCCTGAAGCGCCGACGCGATCAGCACCAGACCGCCCCCGAACGACCAGCCAAACACCCCCACGCCCCGGCAGCGCGGATGCCGCGCCAATATATGCCCGGCCGCAATCAACTCTGGCAACGGCACATCGGCAATCGGCCCTGCGTGCCACAAATCCCCGGCACCATAGGCCCAGGGGGCTGCCAACATGCCATGTGCGGCCAGGATCGCGGCGAAGCGATGGCTCCATCCGGCGGCGGGCCCTTCCGATCCGTGGACGATCACCACGCCGGGCAGGGCCTCTCCGATGGCCGGGCCGTAGACCGCCAGCCCGTCCATCATGTCCAGTGTCAGTGCCATGCCCGCTCCTGCGCCCGAGTCCCTGGCGCGCAGACTGCCGCGCCCCCGCCAAAGGCGCAATGGCCTGTCTGCGATCCGGCGCGGTCCTGCCGCGCCGAGGAACCGGATATCGCGCCGAAGGCTGCTGACCCTGCCAGCCGTGCGGCAATCGCTTGCCTCGACCGGCCGACAGGGCCTGCGGCGGCGGCCAAAGGACGAGGCGCCCGCCCCCGGCGGCGCCTTCAGGCAGACCGCGCTGCGCGGATCAGCTTGAGGATGTCACGCGCCGCATCGGGAATGTTGGTGCCCGGCCCAAAGATCGCCTTTACCCCGCGATCGTAAAGATACTGGTAATCCTGCTGCGGGATGACCCCGCCGCAGATCACCAGAATGTCCCCGGCACCTGCGGCCTGCAGCGCCTCGACCAGTTTGGGCGCCAGCGTCTTGTGTCCGGCGGCCTGCGAGGAAATGCCGACGATATGCACGTCATTGTCGATGGCATCCTGTGCGGCTTCTTCTGGGGTCTGGAACAGCGGCCCGACATCGACGTCAAAGCCGATGTCGGCAAAGGCGGTGGCAATCACCTTGGCACCGCGATCATGGCCGTCCTGGCCCATCTTGACCACCAGCATCCGCGGGCGGCGGCCCTCTTCGGCGGCGAAATCCTCGACATCCTTCTGGATGGCGGCAAAGCCCTCGTCGCCCTCGTAGGCGGCCCCGTATACCCCTGCCAATGTCTTCACCTCTGCCCGATGCCGTCCGAAAGTCCCTTCCATGGCCAGCGAGATTTCCCCCACGCTGGCACGAGCGCGGGCACATTCGACCGCGGCCTCCAGCAGGTTGCCGCCCTCGACGGTGCGCCGGCCCAGTTCCAGCAGCGCCGCCTCGCATTTCGCCTCGTCGCGGGTGGCGCGCATCTGCTCCAGCCGGGCAATCTGGGAATCGCGGACCTTGGTGTTGTCGATCTCCAGGATGTCGATCGGATCCTGCTTGGCCAGCTTGTACTTGTTGACGCCGACGATCACATCTTCGCCCCGGTCGATCAGCGCCTGGCGCCGTGCGGCGGTTTCCTCGATCCGCAGCTTGGGCATCCCGCTGGCCACGGCCTTGGTCATGCCGCCCATCGCCTCGACCTCTTCGATCAGCGCCCAGGCCTTTTCGGCCAGTTCCGCTGTCAGGCTTTCGACGTAATACGACCCGGCCAGCGGATCGACGACATGGGTGATGCCGGTTTCCTCTTGCAGGATCAACTGGGTGTTGCGCGCGATGCGGGCGCTGAATTCGGTCGGCAGCGCAATGGCCTCGTCGAGGGCATTGGTGTGCAGCGATTGCGTGCCCCCCAGCGCCGCCGCCATCGCCTCATAGGCGGTGCGGATCACGTTGTTATAGGGATCCTGTTCCTGCAACGACACGCCCGAGGTCTGGCAATGGGTGCGCAGCATCAGGCTGCCGGGTTTCTTCGGCTCGAATTCCTGCATGATGCGCGTCCACAACAGGCGCGCGGCGCGCAGCTTGGCCGCCTCCATGAAGAAGTTCATGCCGATGGCAAAGAAGAACGACAGCCGCCCGGCGAACGCATCCACATCCATGCCTGCGGCAATCGCGGCGCGCACATATTCGCGGCCATCGGCCAGGGTAAAGGCCAGCTCCTGCACCAGGTTCGCGCCGGCCTCCTGCATGTGGTAGCCAGAGATCGAGATGCTGTTGAACTTCGGCATCTCCTTCGAGGTGTATTCGATGATGTCCGCAATGATCCGCATCGAGGGCTCGGGCGGATAGATATAGGTGTTGCGGACCATGAATTCCTTGAGGATGTCGTTCTGGATCGTGCCCGACAGCAGCGCGCGGTCGTGGCCCTGTTCCTCGCCGGTGACAATGAAATTGGCCAGAATCGGGATCACAGCGCCATTCATCGTCATCGACACCGACACCTTGTCCAGCGGGATGCCGTCGAACAGGATCTTCATGTCCTCGACGCTGTCGATGGCCACACCCGCCTTGCCGACATCGCCCACCACGCGGGGATGGTCGCTATCATAGCCGCGATGGGTGGCCAGATCGAAGGCTACCGACACGCCCTGTTGCCCGGCCGCCAGAGCCTTGCGGTAGAAGGCATTCGATTCCTCGGCGGTGGAAAAGCCCGCATATTGCCGGATCGTCCAGGGCCGCCCGGCATACATCGTGGCACGGACCCCACGGGTAAAGGGCGCCACGCCGGGGATTTCGCCGATCTGGGGCAGGCCCTTGACGTCCTCCTCGGTGTAAAGCGGTTTGACCCGGATGCCTTCCAGCGTGTTCCAGGCCAGTTTCTCGTCGGGATCGGCGCCCTTGAGTTCCTTGCTTGCCAGCTGGCGCCATTGATCGAGCTTGTCGGCCACGCCCATTCTCCTTGGTCTGATGCGGGGAACTCCCCGGATTGTCTTGGGTTTCGCGGCGCCCGCCCCTATGTATGGGGAACAAGGGAGGCGCGATGAAACCGCTCTATGTTCTGCTTGCGGCCCTGTGGCCGCTGATGGTCGGGCCGGTGCAGGCCCTGGAATTTGATGCCAAGCCCGCGGACGAGGTGGTGATGGCGGACCAGATGTTCGTCACCCGCCCCATTCTGGTCTTTGCCGACAGTCCGAACGATCCGAATTTCCAGCGCCAGCTGGAGTTGCTGGCCCGCAATCCCGACGCCTTGGCGGAACGCGATGTTGTGGTGGTGTTCGATGCCGATCCCGCCGCGCGCAGCGAATGGCGGCAGCGATACCGCCCGCGCGGCTTTTCGCTGGTGCTGCTGGACAAGGATTTGCAACCCGTGATCCGCAAGCCGCTGCCCTGGGATGTGCGCGAGATCATCGCAGCCATCGACAAGTTTCCCCTGCGCCGCCAGGAAGTGCTGGAACGGCACCCCTCGGGGCGGTAGGGCGACGCGGGCGGCACGCCGCCTGCGTCCGTCTGTGGCTGGATCGAACCTTGCCGCATGGATGGCCCCTTCGGGTGACGCTCACTCGAACTCCATGATCACATCGTCCACCTTCAGGCTGGCGCCGGGGGCGGCGTTGATCTTCTTGATCACGGCCTTCTTTTCGGCGCGCAGGATGTTTTCCATCTTCATCGCCTCGACGGTGGCCAGGGCCTGACCTTCCTGCACCTCGTCCCCTTCGGAGACGTTGATCTTCACCACCAGACCCGGCATCGGGCACAGCAGGAAGCGCGAGGTGTCGGGCGGCAGTTTTTCCGGCATCAGCTTGGCCAGTTCCGCCGCGCGCGGGGTGCGGACATGAACCTTGAGATCCGCGCCGCGCAGCCGCAGGCGGAAGCCCATCGGGATCTCGCCCACTTTCATCACCACCGGCGCGCCATCGACGGTCGTGCGGGCCAGCTGGCTACCGGGCGTCCAGTCCGACGTCACGCGATGCGCCGCGCCATCGGTAAAGGTCACGGTCGCCCCGTCGCGGTCGGCGTCGATCTTTACCGCAAGTTCATGCCCGCCGACCGATACCACCCAATCATTGCCGACCCGGCGCTGATGGTTGTCCATGGTGCCAGAGATGCGGGTGCGGCGGATCTCGGCCAGCCGGTTCATCGCGGCTGCGGCGGCGGCCACCTTGCGCAACTGGGACTCGTCCAGCGCGGCGCCCTGGAACCCATCGGGGTATTCCTCGGCGATGAAGGCGGTGGTCATGTCGCCTGCGACGAATTTCGGATGGTCCATCACGGCGGCAACAAAGGGCAGGTTGTGCCCGATGCCCTCCACCTCGAACGTGTCCAGCGCCAGGCGCATTTCCTCGATCGCGGCTTCGCGGGTGGGCGCCCAGGTGCACAGCTTGGCGATCATCGGGTCGTAGAACATGCTGATCTCGCCCCCCTCATAGACGCCGGTGTCATTGCGCACGATGCCGCCGCGGGTCGTCTCGCCCTCGGCTGGCGGCCGATAGCGCGTCAGGCGGCCGATCGAGGGCAGGAAGTTGCGATAGGGATCCTCGGCGTACAGCCGCGATTCCATCGCCCAGCCGTTGATCTTCAGATCCCCCTGGGCGAAGGGCAGCGGTTCGCCTGCGGCCACGCGGATCATCTGTTCCACCAGGTCGATCCCGGTGATCAGTTCGGTGACAGGGTGTTCCACCTGAAGGCGGGTGTTCATTTCCAGGAAATAGAAGTTGCGATTCCCGTCGACGATGAATTCCACCGTGCCCGCGCTGGTATAGCCCACCGCCTTGGCCAGGGCACAGGCCTGTTCGCCCATCGCCTTGCGCGTGGCCTCGTCCAGGAACGGCGAAGGTGCTTCTTCGATGACCTTCTGGTTGCGCCGCTGGATGCTGCATTCGCGCTCGTGCAGATAGACGCAGTTGCCTTTCTTGTCGGCCAGCACCTGAATTTCGATGTGGCGCGGTTGCGTCACGAATTTCTCGATAAAGATCCGGTCGTCGCCAAAGCTGTTGGCGGCTTCGTTCTTGGACGATTCAAAGCCTTCCTTGACCTCGGATTCCGACCAGGCGATGCGCATCCCTTTGCCGCCGCCGCCCGCAGAGGCCTTGATCATCACCGGATAGCCGATCTCGTTCGAGATCTTCACGGCCTCATCCGCGTCGGCAATCAGGCCCATATAGCCGGGCACGGTCGAGACACCGGCCTCTTGCGCCAGTTTTTTCGAGGTGATCTTGTCCCCCATCGCCTCGATGGCCGGGCTGGGCGGGCCGATGAACACCACGCCTTCCTTTTCCAGGGCGGCGGCAAAGTTCATGTTTTCGGACAGAAAGCCATAACCGGGGTGCACGGCTTCGGCGCCGGTCTGCCGGATGGCCTGCATGATCTTGTCGATCACGATATAGGACTGGTTCGCAGGCGACGGGCCGATATGCACCGCCTCGTCTGCCATGCGCACATGCAGCGCGTTGCGATCGGCGTCGGAATAGACCGCAACCGTCTGGATGCCCATCTTGCGCGCGGTCTTGATGACACGGCAGGCGATCTCGCCCCGGTTGGCGATCAGGATCTTCTTGAACATTGGTCCTCCTGGGATGCGCGCGGGACTGCGGGCGCAAGACATGAAAAAACCACCCGAGGCCGCAGGCTCCGGGTGGTTTGCAACAGGGCGGGGCGCCGCAGCGAAGCGGCGCGGATCAGATCAGTAGCGCGGACGGCACGGCGGCAGGCCGACGTTGACGCCGCAGGTCGCGGCACCGGCCAGGCCACCGACAACGGCGCCGGTAAGCGCGCTGCCCCCCGTGGCATCGGCGATGACGGCACCCGCGACGGCGCCACCGGCACCGCGCGACATGGGATCCTGCATACAGCCGGCAAGCGGCGCGATGAGGAACGGAAGAAGAATGAGCTTGCGCATGGGGAACTGCCTCGTTTGCGGTGTTCTGGTTGTATGAACGCAGAGTCCCGCAACGCGGTTCCCGCTGCAATGGCAATACCGATCAACTTTCCGGGCGCGGCGAAATTCCGCCCGGTTCCGGCGCGATCCCGGTCGGGAAAAGTGCGCCCGGCCGACAGGCGGTCCGGGCGCAAGTCATGGGAAGGGGGGTGATCCAGCAGGATCGGGCCGACACGACGCACACGCGCCAGCCTGCACCCAGCATTCGGTGCCGATGCCATCTGTGCAAGCGGTACGTTGCGCCCCGCGGCGGGATGCGCGGCAGTTCGCCGGTTGCGCAGGGACATCGGCGGGGTCATGCCTCGTCCTCGTCGTCCAGATCCTCGTCGTCCCAATCGTCCTCGTCAGGCGACCACGGGCCTTCGGGTTCGGCAAAGACTTCGGGAAAGGCGGCGCGGGCGCGTTTGACGTCGATGCGCAGCAGTGCGTCATACGAGGCCGGGTTGAACGGATCTTCGGCCGGCACCACTTCGCGGCCGAACAGCCAGGACAGGCGGCCGGCATCCAGATTGCCGCGCTCGAACGGGTCTTCGCCGAACTGTTCCCAAAGGGCCTGCATGAAGCCCTGATCGGCCATGCGATCGGGATAGGCGCGGTCGGCATAGCGTTCGCGCCGGATGATCTTGGTTGCGCCGTCCTTGTTGGCGCGGCGAATGACGAATTGAAAATCCGTACCGGGCAGTCGGCCCGGAAACCCGCGATGTTTCAGCATCGGGAACTCCTTCCGGCCATGGCGCGCGGAAGGCTTGCTCCGGGCAGGCCCGTGCCTGCCCGCGAGCGATGACCTGTTGTCAGATCACTTGTACTTGCCGGTGTAGACCGGCGCGGCGGGAACCGGCTCGGTGACATAGACCGGCTCTTCTTTCTTGGCGCAGGCCGCAACGAAGGCGACCAGCATGAGTGCCGAGGTGGCGCGAAGGGTAAAGGACATCCACTGCTCCTGTTATCCGGGTTCGTCCGGGCGGATGTGGTGCCCGGCGACGGCTGCAATACCACGGCCATGAACGGGCCGCGAGGCAATATCATAGCGTATGCGCATGGCTTCGCCCATGGCATCGCCGCCATAGATCCGCCTTGTGGCTGGCCTGCATCACAGGCGGAGGCATCGCGTGACCGCATCAGAACGCCTCCCATACGCAGGTGCCATCCTGGATCGAATAGGCTTCGAAGAACTGTGTCGCCTCGGGGGTGATCACGCCGAACTCCACCGGCCTGTCCGACAACGAGATCACCACCTCGGCCGGGCGCGGCCCGGTGATGGTGTCGATTCGCGGCAGGGCATAGGTGGCGCACAGGTGATCCATGTCGGCGACTGCGGTTTCGAAATCTATCGTTCCGCCAAATCGCGCGATCTGCGGCGCGACAAAGCGGAAACGGGCGGTCAATCCGGCGGGGCCGGGTGCGTTCAGGACGACGTCCTGCAAGGTCACGGGTTGCCCGGATGGAACAGGTACCAGTTCCTGCCCGAAGGCAGGAGATACTGTCAGCAATGCGACGGCCCAGGCCCCGCGCATCGCAGGATCACAACGGGATGTTGTCGTGCTTTTTCCACGGGTTCGAGAGCTTCTTGTTCCGAAGGCTCGCAAAGGCCCGTGCCACCCGGCGGCGCGTCGAATGTGGCATGATCACCTCGTCGATGAAGCCCTTTTCGGCCGCGACAAAGGGGTTGGCGAAGCGGTCTTCGTAATCCTTGGTGCGGGCTGCGATCTTGTCCTTGTCGGCCAGTTCGCTGCGATACAGGATTTCGACCGCCCCCTTGGCGCCCATCACGGCAATTTCTGCCGTTGGCCAGGCATAGTTGAAATCGCCGCGCAGGTGTTTGGAGGCCATCACGTCATAGGCGCCGCCATAGGCCTTGCGGGTGATCACCGTCACCTTGGGCACGGTCGCCTCGCCATAGGCGAACAGCAGCTTTGCCCCGTGCTTGATGACGCCGCCATATTCCTGGCCCGTTCCGGGCAGGAAGCCCGGAACATCCACAAGCGTCAGGATCGGCACCTCGAAGGCATCGCAGAACCGGACGAATCGCGCGGCCTTGCGGCTGCTGTCGATATCCAGACATCCGGCCAGCACCATCGGCTGGTTCGCCACCACGCCGACCGTCTGCCCTTCGATTCGGACAAAGCCGGTGATGATGTTGCCAGCGTAATCCTTCTGGATCTCGAAGAAGTCGCCTTCGTCGGCAACCTTCGTGATCAGCTCCTTCATGTCATAGGGCTGGTTCGGGTTGTCGGGGATCAGGCTGTCGAGGCTGGATTCCACCCGCGCCGGATCATCAAAGAACGGGCGCACCGGGGCCTTTTCGCGGTTCGACAACGGCAGAAAATCGAACAGGCGGCGGGTTTCGGCAATCGCCTCGACATCGTTTTCATAGGCGCCGTCGGCCACGCTGGATTTCTTGGTGTGGGTGATGGCGCCGCCCAGTTCCTCGGCCGTCACCACCTCGTTCGTCACGGTTTTGACCACGTCGGGGCCGGTGACAAACATGTAGCTGCTGTCCTTCACCATGAAGATGAAGTCGGTCATCGCGGGCGAATAGACGGCCCCGCCTGCGCAGGGGCCCATGATCAGGCTGATCTGCGGCACCACACCGCTGGCCATGATGTTGCGCTGGAACACATCCGCATAGCCGGCCAGAGAGGCCACGCCTTCCTGAATCCGTGCGCCGCCCGAGTCGTTCATGCCGATCACCGGGGCGCCATTCTGCATCGCCATGTCCATGATCTTGCAGATCTTCTGGGCATGGGTTTCCGACAGCGAGCCGCCAAAGACCGTGAAATCCTGCGAAAAGACATAGACTTGGCGCCCGTTGATCGTGCCCCAGCCTGTCACCACGCCATCCCCCGCAGGGCGGTCCTGTTCCATGCCGAAATCGGTGCAGCGATGGGCGACGAACATGTCGAATTCTTCGAACGAGCCTTCGTCAAGCAACAGCTCTATCCGTTCGCGCGCGGTCAGTTTGCCCTTGGCGTGCTGCGCCGCGATCCGGCGTTCGCCCCCGCCCATACGCGCCACGGCGCGGCGGTCTTCGAGCTCTTGCAGGATGTCCTTCATCGCAGTCTCCCCGTTCTGTCGCGGCGACCATAGGGCAGGGCGATGCTGTGACAAAGAAGAAATCAGAAAATTTGCAAATATTGTGCAATATCAAATCTGATAATTGCAAATCAGCTAATCGTGCCGATCTGTCAGACCCGACCGCCGGATCGAGACCCGGCATCGGCGACGTTGACAGGGGTACAGGCCACGCCCATACCCGCGACGGAACCGAAGGAGCGCAGGATGGAAGACAGATACGTCGAGATCGTTGTGGATGGCCAGCCGCCCTATGCGCGCCATCTGGGCATCAGGGTCGTGTCGGCCACGCCCGAGGAAGTGGTGGCCGAGATGCCCGTGACCGAGGCGCTGATCAATCGCAACGGTGTGCTGCACGGTGGCGCGTTGATGTCGCTTGCGGACAATACCGGCGGCACGGCGACCTTTCTGCATGTGGCCGAGGACGAATTCACCACCACTTCGGAAAGCAAGACCAACTTCTTCCGGTCGCTGGAATTCGGCGATACCGCGCGGGCGGTGGCACGGTTGCTGCACAACGGGCGGACAACCAAGGTGTGGCAGACCTCTGTCTACCGCGGGGATGGCAAGCTGGCGGCGCAGGTGACGCAGACCCAGATGATCCTGAAGCGCAACGCGCGCGGCTGACGCCAGCCTTTCATGGATCGCCCTTTCGGTGGGGAATCGTGCCGGGCCCCGAAACGGGGCCCGGCGGTTTTTCAGGCGTCGATCTTGGAGAATTCGTGATCCGATCCCTTCTTCTTGGGCTTGTCGCTGCGGTCGAGCCCAAGGAGCAGCACAATGTTCTTGGCGACATACAGCGTGGACCATGTGCCAAGGAACACGCCCAGCAGCATGGCGAAGACAAAGCCCCGGATCACGTCGCCGCCGAACACGATCAGCGCGGTCAGCGCAAGGATCGTGGTGATCGCTGTCATCAACGTTCGTCCAAGGGTTTCGTTCGTGGTCAAGTTCATCATGTCGCGTAGCGGCATGGATTTGTATTTGGCCATGTTTTCGCGCAGGCGGTCAAAGATGACGACCGTGTCATTGACCGAATAGCCAAGGATGGTCAGCAGCGCGGCCACGATGGTCAGGTCGAACCTGAGCTGGAACAACGAATAGATCCCGACCGTGACGATCACGTCATGCAGAAGCGCGACAACCAGACCCACCGCGAACTGCCATTCGAACCGCAGCCAGATATAGATCAGGATGCCGACCGATCCGGCCGCGACCGCCGCCAGTGCAAGCCAGATCAACTCGGACGATACTTTCGGCCCGACGGATTCGACCGAGGGGAAAGTGATCGCCGGATCCACCGCCTTGAGCGCGGCTTCGATGCTCGTGATGATCTCGGGCGTGATCGCCTCGTCGCCTTCCTGCGCCTGGATGCGGATCATGGCGACATGCTGGTTGTCGCGGAAGGTCGGGTCAAAGACCTGCGTGATCGCCACATCGCCCAGGTCCAGCGGTGTCAGCGCGGTCCGGTAGATGCCCACATCCACCGCCTGGGTCGATTCTGTCCGGATGGTTGTGCCCCCCCGGAAGTCGATGCCAAAGTTCAGCCCCATTGTGGCGATCAGCACGATCGACGCGGCCATCATCGCCATCGAGGTGCCGAAGGTCGCCCATTGCCAGCGGAAGAAGTTGATCTTGGTATCGTTGGGGATCAGCGTGATGAACCCCTTGAGCGGCGCGCTGCGGGGCTTGCGGAGGCTGTTCCAGGTGTGGATCAGCAGGCGCGTCACATAGACCGCGGTGAACATCGAGGTGATGATCCCGATCCCCAGCGTCACGGCAAAGCCGCGCACCGGACCAGAGCCGACCGAGAACATGATCACCGCCGTCAGCAGGCCGGTGATGTTCGAATCCATGATCGCCGACAGCGCCTTGTCAAAGCCCAGCTCGATGGCACGCCCTGCCGGTTTGCCCAATCGCAATTCTTCTCGGGCGCGTTCGAAGATCAGAACGTTGGCATCCACCGCCATGCCCATCGTCAGGACGATGCCCGCGATGCCGGGCAGGGTGAGCGTTGCGCCCAGTGCCGAGAGGATGGCAAGGATCAGCAGCACGTTGATGGTCAGGGCCACGTTGGCGATCATGCCGTAGGTGCCATAGACCGCAACCATGAAGACGATGACGGCCACCATGGCGATGATCGAGGCGGTCTTGCCTGCGTCGATGCTGTCCTGGCCCAGTTCCGGGCCGACGGTGCGTTCTTCCAGAAAGTCCATGCCAGCGGGCAAGGCACCGGCGCGCAGCAGAACGGCAAGCTGGGTGCTTTCCTCGACCGTGAAGCGCCCGGTGATGATGCCCGAGCCGCCGGGAATGTGGCTCTGGATCGTCGGTGCCGAAATCACCTCGTCATCCAGCACGATGGCAAAGGGGCGGCCGATGTTGTTGGCCGTATAATCCCCAAAGACCCGCGCGCCCGATGGGTTGAAGCGGAAGTTCACCGCCGGGCGACCGTTCTGGTCAAAGGCGGGCTGGGCATCGACCAGTTCCTCGCCGGTGACGACGGGCAACTGTTCGATGATGTAGTAAACCCCCGGCTGATCCATCGAGGGCAGCACCGTGGCGCCGACCGGCGCCACCTCATCGGCGCTGGAGGCCACGCCAATGACAGGGTTGAAGGTCAGTTTCGCCGTGGTCCCGATCAGCGCCTTGAGTTCGGCCGCCGAACCGATGCCGGGCACCTGAATCAGGATACGGTCGGCACCCTGACGCTGGATCGTCGGCTCGCGGGTGCCCACCTCGTCCACGCGGCGGCGGATGATTTCCAGGCTTTGCCGCATTGTCCGGTCGTCCATCCCGGCGCGTTCGGCATCGGACAGGCGAATGGTCAGCGTATTGGCGGCGGTCGAGACCTCGATGTCGTTCTGGCCCACGCCGGTCAGGCTGACGACAGGGGTGGCCAGCTTGCGGATCGCATCTGCCGCCGCCTGCATCCCGTCGGGGTTGCCGATTTCCACCTTCAGCTCGCCAGGGGCGCCGGTGATGCGGCGTATCGCGCCGACCTGATCACGCTGGGCGCGCAGCGTGTCGCGCACCTCGGGCCAGAAGCTGTCCATGCGCGCGGCATAGACATCCTGCACCCGCACTTCGGCCAGCAGATGCGCGCCCCCGCGCAGGTCAAGCCCCAGCGCGACCAGGCTGGACGGCAACCAGTTCGGCCAGCCGGCCAGTTCAGAGGTTTGTTCGGGCGTCAGCGTCGCGCCGGTCTCGATCAGCGCAGCGGCATCGTTGTGCTTTTCCACTTGCGTGTAAAAGGCGTTGGGCATGGCGGCCAGAAGGCCCCAAAGACAGATGCCCCAGATGATGAGGCGTTTCCACAAGGCGGTGTTTTGCATGGGTGGTGTCCAGAAGCGCCCGTGCGGATCATGCCATCGGGCACGCTGGGACGGGCGGGTCAACGGAGAGGAACGCCTCTGACGTGGGGCAGGGCGGCGAAAGATGGGCGATCAGGCCAGCGGCGGTGCGCGCGGGGCCTGTCGGGCGCAGGGCTGATCCGGGGGGCAGGCGGCAATTGCCGCGACACGGCCTTGGGGTGTCGGATGCCAGGCAGGGCCGATGCTGCGCAGGGCGGCAAGGATCAGGCCGGGGGGCGCGCCCGGACCGCGATCCTCGGTTGCGCGTTTGACCATGACAGCGGCGCGGGGTGTCTGGCCCTTGTCGCCTTGCAGCGTCGCGGTGGTCAGCAACGCCTCTGCCGGACCGGCGCCGGCCGTGCGACCGGCGATGCGCGGTTGCCACAGAACGGCCACGGCAAGCACCATGAACAAGGCGAGAAGCCTTGCCCCCGTCAGGCGTAGCTGGGATGCCGGAGCGTTCATTCGCCACAGGTCGCATATTCCACGCCGGAAGGCAAACGGGGCACGCGGCTCGGTGCGGATCATGGCAAGGGCGAACCCATGCGAAAGCGATAGAACAGGTTGGGTTCTGCCACCACAAAGATGGACCCGTCCGGCCCCACCGCCAGCCCCTCGGCCTGCCCGATCCCAGCCGCAAGGCCGCTTTGCCCGCCACCCAGCCCCATGCGCCCGATCAGGCGGTCGGTCTGGTCATATTCCACCACTGCCGAGGACAGGTGGCTCAGCAACAGTAGATGCCCCGTCGCTTCGTGCAGGGTCAGCGAAGACAGGTCCAGCGTTTCCAGCGAGGACAGGCTTGCGGGATACCACTCGGAGACCTGCGGGGCCGCGGATGTCAGGCGGGCCGCGCTGTCGAACCCTTCCAGGATCAGGGCGCGCATTGGCAGCATTTCCTGTGCAAGGAACAGCCGCCCGTGCCGTGCGTCCCAGGAGATTCCCTCGATCCCCATGTTCCGCCAGGCGCCGATCCCCGTTGCGACCCGCGTGTCGGGCGCTGCCGCAAGGCGCCGCGTGCCCGCGTTGATCGTCACGCGGTGCAGGCTCTGGTCGCCTTCGTCGGCAATCAGGAACACCTCGCCAGCCACATGCGTGATGCCTTCGGGGTCGAGATACCCGTCCAGCGGGATCAGGGTCACAAGCTGGCCGTCCGGCGTCAGTTCCACCACCTGTGGCGGGCGGTTCGTCACGGAAAACAACGTGCCTGTCGCGTCGGAATAGGTCAGCCCCGACAGGTTGTCGGCAACCTCGTGGATGGGCGCGCGGTCGATGTCGGCGACATATCCACGGGCAAGCAGCCCGCCGCCCACCAGTGCCGGCGGAGACAGGACCGCCGAAAGGGCGGCCGCTGCGCCAGCCATCACGATCAGGGCCAAGACCGTCGGTTTTCGCAGTGCAGGGGGCATGTCGGTTCCGCCACGAACAGCTCAGCGGCGCGCGCGACGCCTTTGCCAAAGCCCTAGCCGTGCAGGGTGGTCGCCGTCCAGAGGCGGTTCGTGCAAGGCCGCCCTGCCGATTGCGCTTTGGCCCGCGCCGCGCTAGGACGGCGCGACCCGTGCATTCTGGAGGCCACCGATGCGTCTGTCGCGTTATTTCCTGCCCGTTCTCAAGGAAAACCCTGCCGAGGCGCAGATCGTTTCGCACCGCTACATGTTGCGGGCCGGGATGATCAAGCAGCAGGCGGCGGGCATCTATTCCTGGCTGCCGCTGGGCTATCGCGTCCTGCGCCGGATCGAGCAGATCGTGCACGAGGAACAGCAGCGCGCGGGCCATATCCCGTTGCTGATGCCCACGTTGCAACCGGCCGATCTGTGGCGCGAATCCGGGCGCTATGACGACTACGGCCAGGAAATGCTGCGCATCAAGGACCGGCACGACCGCGACATGCTGTATGGGCCCACCAACGAGGAGATGATCACCGACATCTTCCGCGCCCATGTCGGCAGCTACAAGGATCTGCCGCTGACGCTGTATCACATCCAGTGGAAGTTCCGCGATGAGGTGCGCCCCCGTTTTGGCGTGATGCGCGGGCGCGAGTTCCTGATGAAGGATGGCTACAACTTCGACGTGGACCGCGACGCCGCCTTGCATGCCTACAATCGCCACATGGTCAGCTATCTGCGCAGCTACGAGCGGATGGGCCTGACCGCCATTCCGATGCGCGCGGCTAGTGGCCCGATCGGCGGCGACAATACGCATGAATTCCTGGTGCTGGCCAATACCGGCGAATCCGAGGTGTTCTATGATGATCGCGTCACCGCGCTGAAACTGGGCGCGCGCGACATCGACTATGACGACCGCGGGCAGGTGGCCGCCGTGTGCGAGGAATTCACCACGCTTTACGCGCGCACCGATGAAACCCATGATGCGGCGCTGTTCGACCAGATCCCCGAGGAACACCGCAAGGTGGGTCGCGGCATCGAGGTGGGGCAGATCTTCTATTTCGGCACCAAATATTCCGAGTCGATGGGCGCCACCGTCGTGACCGCCGACGGCAGCCGCGTGCCGGTGGAAATGGGCAGCCATGGCATTGGCGTGTCGCGCCTGCTGGGCGCGATCATCGAAGCGAGCCACGACGACAAGGGCATCATCTGGCCCGAAGGCGTGACGCCTTTCCCGGTTGGCATCGTCAACCTCAAGCAAGGCGATGGTTCGACCGATCTGGCCTGCGAAGGTATCTACAAGGGGCTTGCGGCCAAGGGTCTCGAGGCGCTGTATGACGACCGGGACGAGCGGGCGGGCGCGAAATTCGCCACCATGGACCTGATCGGACTGCCCTGGCGCATCACGGTGGGGCCGCGCGGCCTGGCTGCGGGCAAGGTGGAACTGACCTGCCGCCGCACCGGCACCTCCGAGGAGATGAGCCCCGAGGCCGCCGTGGCCCGCGTGGCCAGCATCTACGCCGGGGTCTGAGCACCACCGAAGTTGTGAACACCACACGGTCCGGGCGAAGATTGCCCGGACCGTTGCCGGTCAGGTAGTGTGCGCCAAAGCTGCCAGCCAGCCGAAGGGCGAGGAGACGGACATGGCCACAGTTGTGCACACCATCGTTCTGGACGGGGTCACGCCAATAGAGCTTGACCAGACCTACACCTGGCAGGACGGGCGGCTCGATTTTCTGGGGATCGCCTTTCCCGACGACGGAACCGACCATCGGCTGGACTTCACCATGCAGGGCGACTGGTTGATCCGCCACCTGCGCCTTGGGGATTTCGGGGTCTCGTCACGCTTCACGGAGTCCGGCGATGGTCTGGAACGCCGCATCGACTGGCTGTGGCTGGGGGATGGCGGGGCGCAGGTCGTGCTGGGCGAAACGCGGGTGCGCCACATCACCGCCTTTGACACCGAAAGCAATGCGATCACGCTGGGCATCCGGCGAACCACATCGGTCGAGTTGTTTGAGGGCAACGATACCGTCATCGGCGGCAGCGGCCGCGTCACCACCATCGACATGGGCGGCGGCAACAACCGATTTACTGCCGGGACCGGCAGCGTCGAGGCGCTGATCATGGGCGACGGGAATGACCGGATCACCATGGGCGAGGGGGCCGCGATCGGCTGGGTCCGGCTGTATGACGGGCGCGACAGCCTGACGATGACCGGCGACGCCCGGATTGAGAGCCTGCGCAGCGATGGGGGCGTCAAGACCTTTGACCTTTCGGGAACTGCCATGATCGAACAGGCGATGATGGCAGGCGGAGAGATGCGCCTGACCCTGTCCGACGCGGCCCGGATCTCCATGCTCAAGACCGATGCGGGAGATCTGCGGCTGACCACCGGCGCGGGCCATGTGGATGCGCTGGTGGCGCATGAGACCACCGTGGACCTGCGGATCGGCACCGGGGGGATTGGCCAGATCTCCCTGATCGGAACCACCGGCGCGACGCAGAAGATCACCTCCAAGGGCTGGGTCGGGGCGCTGGTGGCGACGGGGCCCGATGGGGTGGACCTGGTGTTGAAGGGCGGTGCCGATTCCATCCGGACCGGGCTGGGCGGCGATGTTGTCAGGACCAATGCCGAATATGTCGGCACGATCCGCACCATGGATGGCGACGATCTGGTGCGGCTGGGCACCGGCGGCGCCGGTCTGGTGGATCTGGGCGATGGCCATGACACGCTTGCCACGGCCGGGCTGGAGCCGCTTGCCTCGGTGCGTATTTGGGGCGGAAACGGCAGTGATACGCTGGATCTGTCGCGGGCCAGGGTGGCGCTTGACGTGTCCTTGTCGGCCAGTGGCTATCAGCAGATCGTCCCCGAGGGCAAGGACTCGCGCGGCTGGTTCTGGCTGGACGGGTTCGAGCACCTGACCGGCAGCGGCAAGGCGGACCGGCTGGTCGGCAATCAGGAGGGCAATGTCCTGCGCGGCGGCGGTGGCAAGGATTCGCTGTTTGGAATGGATGGCGATGACACGCTGATCGGCGGCAAGGGCAATGATGTGCTGACCGGCGGCTGGGGCGCGGATGTGTTCCGCTTTGCCCGTGGGCATGGCGACGATGTGATCACCGATTTCGAGATCGGGATGGACGTGCTCCAGTTCGGCAACGCCTCTCGCCTGCGCGACATTTCCTTTGCCGCGCAGGGCGATGACGTGCTGCTCCGGGTCGGCGATGGCACGGTTCTGGTGCAGAATGTCGCGCTTGACGATCTGCGCGATGCGGACAACTTTCTGTTCTGATCAACGGTCGTCCGGCCCGTCACTCCGGCGTGACGGGCCGGGGCCGCTTACCGCATCAGTCTCGAATGCAGCCTCGGGGGTGCCCCGCTCCGGGGTGGCAGGCCAATGTCGCGCAGCAGTCGGTCGTCCATGCCCTCGATCCCGCCGATCCTGAGGCGTGGGCTGGGGGTGAACATGGCGCCAAGGGCCGCGAACAGAACGCGGCGCGGGCCGTGGATCTGGATCAGGTCGTCAATGGTCAACAGGTGCATGACTGGCATCTCCGGCCCAAGGGACCGGCCTTTCGTATCAAAGGTGGAAAACCCCCCGCGTCACGCGCGGCGCCGCTTGGGCAGGCGCCCTGTGGCGCCGGACAGATCAGGGGGATGTGACAGACAGTGAGGGCCGGGCGGCCGATGGATCAGCCTTGACGGCGCGACCAGCCCGGATATCGGGCGCAGGATGCGCCATCATGGTGCCCACCGGCGCGAGGTGCGGTAAATCGTACGATCATTGTCCGCCCTCCTGTCTGATGTGCCGGATAGCGACGGATTGCCGCAGGGGGCAGGCGCCTGTCCAGCCTTTCCACCGCCGGGGCGCGGATTTCCTGCCGATCTGAGGCATTGCGGACACAGGCATTCCTGCGGCATGAGGACCAAAGCTGCGGCAACGAGGGGCACCATGACCGATCCCAAAACCCATTCCCTGGCCGAAGATGCCCAAGGCATCGCCTATGGTGCCACGATGGCGGCCTTTGGCATGGTGGTTCTGACGCATCTTGGCCTTGTCACCGGCCAGACGGCGGGGCTTGCGGTGCTGATTGCCTATGCGACCGGCTGGGGCTTTGGCCCGGTGTTCTTTGTGGTCAATATTCCGTTCTATGCCTTGGGACTGTGGCGGATGGGCTGGCAGTTCACGCTCAAGACCTTTGCGGCGGTCGCCATCCTGTCGGCGCTGACCATGCTGATGCCGGGGTGGGTCAGCTTTGCCAATCTGAACCCGCTGTTCGGCGCAGTGCTGTTCGGCCTGGCCTCTGGTTCGGCGCTGCTGGCGCTGTTCCGGCATGGGGCCAGCCTGGGAGGCATCGGCATTCTGGCGCTGCTGTTGCAGGACCGGCTGGGATGGCGCGCGGGCTGGGTTCAGTTGGGATTCGATGCCGTCCTGTTTGCCGTGGCCTTGCTGATGCTGCCGGTTTCTGCGGTTGCCTACAGTTTCATCGGTGCATTGGTGGTCAATCTGGTTATTGCCATAAATCATCGCAAAGACCGCTATATCGCCACCTGAGGTCATGCGCAGGGGGCAGACCCGCCATGCCTGGTGCTAAAAATGCGTCAGTGTCATTGACGTATATGCGGCAGTGCAACATCCTTTGATACGCCTTTGGCCAAGAGGATGCCATGACCGCCAGTGTCGCCCCCACCCCACCGCGCTATTCCCGGATCGAAGACCTGCAAGGTTTGGTCGTTTCCATCATCGGCGGGGCGGCTGGCATCATGCTGCTGCGCTCTGCGGGCTTGGTGACAGGGGGCACTGCGGGGCTGGCGCTGCTTGTCTCGTATCTCACAGGCTGGGGCTTTGGCTGGGTCTTCTTTGCGGTGAACCTGCCGTTCTATGCATTGGCCTGGTGGACGCGCGGCCCGGTCTTTGCGCTCAAAAGCCTCGCGGCGGTGTCGGCGGTGTCCTGGCTGGCCGAACTGCTGCCCGACTACCTGACCCTGTCCTATCTGCATCCGGGCATGGCTGCGCTGCTGTTCGGGGTGATTGCCGGGGTGGGTCTGCTGGGTCTGTTCCGACATGGCTCCAGCCTGGGCGGCGTGTCGATCGTTGCCATCCTGCTACAGGACCGTTTCGGCATCCGCGCGGGCTGGGTGCAACTGGGGTGGGATGCGGCATTGTTTGCGGTGGCGTTTCTTGTTCTGCCGCTGCCACAGGTGCTGTGGTCGCTGGTCGGTGCGCTGGTTCTGAATTTTGTGATCGCCATGAACCATCGCCGCGACTGGTATCTGCCCGGCTGAGTCTGGCCAATCGGCTCTTGCTCGTGTATGCGCGGCAGCGCAGCATTCAAGGCGAACATATGGACATCCGCAACATCGCGATCATCGCGCACGTCGACCATGGCAAAACCACGCTGGTGGACGAGCTTCTGAAACAGTCCGGCACCTATCGGGAGAACCAGCAGGTGACCGAACGTGCGATGGACAGCAACGACATCGAACGCGAGCGCGGGATCACCATCCTGGCCAAGGCGACTTCGGTGGAATGGAAGGGTGTGCGCGTCAATATCGTCGACACCCCCGGCCACGCCGATTTCGGTGGCGAGGTGGAGCGGATCCTGTCGATGGTCGATGGCGTCTGCCTGCTGGTCGATGCCGCCGAAGGCCCGATGCCCCAGACCAAGTTCGTGTTGGCCAAGGCGCTGGCGCTGAACCTGCGGCCCATCGTGGTGCTGAACAAGGTCGACAAGCCCGATGCCGAACCCGACCGCGCGCTGAACGAGGTGTTCGACCTGTTCGCCAACCTGGGCGCCAGCGACGAACAGCTTGATTTCCCGCATCTCTATGCCTCTGGCCGCTCTGGCTGGGCGGATGAGGGGCTGGACGGCCCGCGCAAGGATCTGTCGGCGCTGTTCGATCTGATCGTGCGTCACGTGCCCTCGCCGGCGCAACAGACCCGCAGCGAAGAACCGTTCCGCATGTTGGCGACCACGCTGGGATCCGATCCGTTCATCGGGCGTATCCTGACCGGCCGCGTGGAATCGGGACGGCTGAGCGTGGGCACCACGCTCAAGGCGCTGACCCGCGATGGTGACCGGATCGAACAGTTCCGCGTCACCAAGATCCTCGCCTTCCGCGGTCTGGCGCAGACCGCCATCGACGAGGCTGTGGCCGGTGACATCGTCAGCCTGGCAGGCATGAGCAAGGCGACCGTGGCCGATACGCTGTGCGCGCTGGATGTCGATGCCGCGCTGCCCGCGCAGCCGATCGACCCGCCGACCATCTCTGTCACCTTCGGCATCAACGATTCGCCGCTGGCTGGCCGCGACGGCAGCAAGGTGCAAAGCCGCGTCATCCGCGAACGCCTGTTCAAGGAGGCCGAATCGAACGTCGCCATCAAGATCGAGGACACTCCGGGCGGCGAGGCGTTCAT
Source organism: Gemmobacter megaterium (assembly GCF_900156815.1). Classification (GTDB taxonomy): domain Bacteria; phylum Pseudomonadota; class Alphaproteobacteria; order Rhodobacterales; family Rhodobacteraceae; genus Wagnerdoeblera; species Wagnerdoeblera megaterium. The sequence goes on along the minus strand of NZ_FTOT01000002.1, from coordinate 260,499 downwards.
CGTCTCGGGCCGGGGCGAATTGCAGATGGGCGTTCTGATCGAGAACATGCGCCGCGAAGGGTTCGAACTGTCGATCAGCCGTCCCCGCGTGATCATGCGCGAGGAAAACGGCGAGCGGCTGGAACCCATCGAAGAGGTCATCGTCGATGTCGATGACGAATACACCGGCGCCGTGATCGACAAGCTGACCGGCGAGCGCAAGGGCGATCTGGTCGAGATGAAACCGGCCGGTGTGGGCAAGACCCGCATCGTGGCGCATGTGCCGTCGCGCGGCCTGATCGGCTATCACGGCCAGTTCCTGACCGACACCCGCGGCACCGGCGTGCTGAACCGCATCTTCCACGACTGGGCCCCCTACAAGGGTGCCATTCAAGGCCGCCGTCAGGGCGTGCTGATCAGCATGGAAAACGGCGTTTCGGTGGCTTATGCGCTGTGGAACCTGGAAGAGCGTGGCAAGCTGTTCATCGGCGCGCAGGAACAGGTTTACGAAGGCATGATCATCGGCGAGCACAGCCGCGACAATGACCTTGAGGTCAACCCGCTCAAGGGCAAGAAGCTGACCAACGTGCGCGCCTCGGGCACGGACGAGGCGGTGCGCCTGACCACCCCGGTACGGATGAGCCTGGAAGAGTCCATCGCCTATATCGACGATGACGAGCTGGTCGAGGTCACGCCCAAGATCATCCGCCTGCGCAAACGCTATCTCGATCCGCACGAGCGCAAGCGCCAGGCCCGCGCCGAGGGCTGAGCCCTTGGTCTTGGCTCCGTGCCGGGCGGTCGCCCGGCATGGGGCAGACAGAATGGGGCAGACAGATCGGACTGTCCGGCGCGCATCATACCTTGCGCGCCCCGGCAGGTCAGGGGGCTGCGGTGTCGCGGCCCCAATCCTCGCCCTGCATCTCGCGCAGACGGCTTGCCGTGCGTTCGAATTCGAAGGCGCCGGTGCCTTCCATGTACAGGTGTTCGGGCACATCCGCCGCCGAGGCGATCAGGCGCACCTTGCCTTCGTACAGCGCATCGACCAGTGTGACGAACCGCTTGGCCTCGTTGTAATTCGCCGCGGACAGGCGGGGAATGTCCTCCAGGATCAGCACGCGCACCGCATCGGCGATGGCCAGAAAGTCCGCAGCCCCCAAGGGGCGGCCGCACAGATCCCAGAAACTGGCGCGGGCAACGCCGTTCTGCACCTGATCCAGCACAAGATCCCGGCCGTTCACCACCAGTTTCAGCTTGTCCCCGGTGCCGCCGCCGGTCAGATCGCCCCAGATTTCCTCGATGGCCCGTTTCGCCTTGGCATCGGCGGGCGCGAAATACACCTGCGCCCCTTCCAGCCTGTGCTGGCGATAGTCGTTCGGGCTTTCCAGATGGTGAATTTCCATCCGGTCCTTGAGGAAATCAATGAAGGGCAGGAACAGCCCGCGATTGAGCCCGTTCTTGTACAGATCGTCCGGAGGCCGGTTCGAGGTGGTCACGATCACCACGCCGGCATCCATCAGCATCTGGAACAGCCGCCCCACGATCATCGCGTCGGTGATGTCGGTGATCTGCATCTCGTCGAATGCAAGCAGTCGCAGATCCCGCGCCACCGTCGCGGCCACCGGGGCCAGCGCGTCATCCACCCCGGTCTTGCGCGCCGCGTGCATCCCATGGTGGATTTCCTGCATGAAGGCATGGAAATGCACCCGGCGCTTGGCCGGAATTGCGAGAGTGTCGATGAACAGATCCATCAGCATGGATTTGCCGCGCCCGACGCCCCCCCACAGATACAGACCCTTTGGCGGGGCAGGGGGTTTGCGGAACAGGCCGGACAGCAGCCCCTTGGGCCGTGCGTCCGTGCTTTCCAACCAGTGGCGCAACTCTTCCAGCCGGGGCAGAACCGCCTTTTGCGCGGGATCCGGGCGCAGGCTGCCATCGGCGACGCGGGTTTCGTAGATCTGGGGCAGGGTGTTCATGCCCCCGGATTACAGCGCAGCGCGCCAAAGGAAAAGGGGCCGCCCGCGCAACGGACGACCCCCACACTGCGAGTGGTGGCGCAGGATCAGCGGAAGGCGCAGCCTTCCTTGATGCCGAACAGCTTGAAGATCATGGCGGCCGGGCAGAACCCGGTGATCGAGGCCTGAATCATGTTCAGCCCGGCAAAGGCGGTCAGAAGGAACCAGTAGGGCGACAGAAAATACCCCAGTGCAAGGCTGAGCAGGACAACAAAGCCAGCGAACATCAGGACGGCGCGATCAAGGGTCATGGCGGATCCGAAAGGTTGCAGGCAGGCCCCGCGCCTGCCGTTCCTGTCGATATAGCGGCTCATATATTCAAATTCAATAGTTAGAATGTGATTCCTATTTTTCGCGCAGCGCCTCGCGGGATTTGTACAGCGGCTTGGTCAGGTAATGCAGCACCGTCTTGGATCCGGTGTGCAGTTCGACCGTTGCTTGCATACCGGGGCGGATTTCCAGCGTGCTCTGCCGTTCGGACAGATGCGCCATGTCCACAGAAACTGTGACGCGGTAGTAGGTCTGCTCGTCGCGTGACCGTTCGTCCTTGAACGTATCGGCAGAGACGAAGGTGACTTCGCCATGCATCGCGCCATAGATCGTATAATCATAAGCCGACAGCTTGATCGTTGCCTTCTGGCCGGGTTTGACGTTCGCAATGTCCTGAGGTTTGACGCGGGCCTCGATGAACAATTCCTCGTCCAGCGGAATGATCTGGAGGATTTCCTCGCCGGGCCGGACAACACCGCCGATGGTGGTGACGGACAGGCTGTTGACGATGCCCTTCATGGGCGAGGTCAGGATGGTGCGGTTCAACTGGTCCTGCGCTGCCTTCAGCGTCTGGCGCAAAGAGGCAAGTTCCTTCAGTGTGTCCGACAGCTCGCTGGCGCGGTCCAGCCCGCTCTGGGTGATGATCTCCTTGTGGCGGTTCTCTGCGTCGGAATGGGCCTTGCGCGCGCGGGTCACCTCAATCAGCGAGACGATTTCCTTCTTGTGCAGGTCTTCCAGCAGGCTGCGTTCCTTGGCGGCCTGATCCAGCACCCGCTTGGTGCCGTCGCGGCGGCTTTCGTAATCGGCCTGACGGGCCACGAGCAAGGCGCGTTCCGATGCGGCGATGTCGGGCACCCGCGCGGCGAGGCTGGGCGGCAGGTCAAAACTGTGGTGCCCGGCCACTTCGGCCTCCAGCCGCAGGCGGCGCACTTCCAGCGTGTCGATCTGGGCGGTCAGGTCATCGACCTGGCTTTGAAACTGGGTGCCGTACAACCGGGCGAGCACATCGCCGGGGTTCACCACATCGCCCTGACGCACCATCAACTCGGCCAGAATCCCGCCTTCGAGGTTCTGGATGATCTGGGGCCGCGATGTTGGAATGATCTCGCCGTTGCCGCGCACGATTTCATCGACCGTGGCAAAGGCGGCCCAGCCGATGAACAGGGCGACGGTCGCGGCCACCAGACGGATGGTCAGGCTGGGCATCCGTGACCGATCTTCCAGATCCTGTTCGAATGTGGTGGTCATCCGGTACGCACCTCGGTCTGCGGCCGGGGGGCGTTGCCCTTGCCGTTCATCAGATGGGCCAGCACCGCCTCGCGCGGGCCGTCCACGGCCAGCTTGCCATTCTGCAGGATCAGCACACGGTCCGTCAGCGCCAGGATCGGCACGCGGTGAGTGGCGATGATGGCCGTGCGCCCCTGCAGCCAGGCCCCCAGCCGGGACACGACGGTCGCCTCCAGTGTCTGGTCCAGCGCGGCGGTGGGTTCGTCCAGCAGCACGACACGCGGATCCTGCAACCAGATGCGGGCCCAGCCGATGCTTTGGCGCTGGCCGACCGACAGCCCCTCGCCGCCATCGCGGATTTCCATGTCCAGCCCCTTGGGATGCCCTTTGACAAAGGGGGCCAGCCCGGCGAATTCCAGCGCGGCGAACAGGCGGTCGTCGTCGCGTTCCAACTGGCTGAGGTTCAGGTTGTCGCGCAGGGTTCCGGCGAACAGCCGCACCTCTTGCCCCAGATACCCGACCGAGCGGCGCAGGTCGCGGGGGTGGATCTGCGCCATTTCCACACCGTCCAGCATCAGCCGCCCTTCGCTGGGCGCATACAACCCGGCAAGCAGCTTGAGGAAGGTGGATTTGCCCGATCCATTCGGGCCCAGAACGGCAATGCGCTGCCCCGCTGTGATCGCCAGCGCGGGAATGTCCAGCGTCGCCGTGCCATCGGCATCATAGCGAAAGGCGATGCCCTTCATCTCCCAGGCGCCGCCAATACGGTCGCGGCGCAGATAGCTGCGATCCTCGGCCTCGACCTGATCGGCAGAGGCGATGGTTTCCAGCCCTTCCAGCGCGGTCTTGACGTTGGACCAGCGCGCAAAGGTCGCCGACAACTGCGACAGCGGCGCCAGCGTGCGCCCGGTCAGGATACCGATGGCGATAATGGTGCCAACCGTATACTCGCCGGCAAACACCATATAGGCGCCGATGACGACGGTGGTGATGTAGGTGGCCTGCTGAACGCCTTGCGCCCAATAGGTCAGTTGCGATGCCAGCCGCCGCTGATCCGAGGATTTCAGCGAGGTCAGCGCCGAAAGTTCCGCCCACAGCCGCCGGACCCGCGCCTCGCCCCGCTGGGTGCGCAGGGTTTCCGCCTCGAAGATCGTCTCGTGCAGCAACCGGGCCGACCGGGCGCCCGCGCCATGGGTTTCCTGCGTCAGCCGCACCATGCGCTTTTGCGCCAGAAAGCCGGGGATCACCATCAGGATCCCGCCCAGCACCACCACGGCAACGATTGGCCCGCCGATCGACCAGATCAGCACCAGAAACAGCAGCAGAAAGGGCAGGTCGGCCACGGTTCCCACGGTCGAGGCGGTGAAGAATTCACGCACCGAGCCGAATTCGCGCATCGCCTGGAACAGCGAACTGGGCGAGGCTCCGCCGGGCTCGCGTTTCATGCCCAGCAGGCGGTCCATCAGCCGGGTCTGGATCGACAGCTCGATCCGGCGGCCCGCGCTGTCCATCAACCGCGCGCGGGCGAGCTTCAGCATGGATTCCATCAGCAGCGCCAGCCCGGCGCCAATCGCCAGAACCCAGAGCGTGGCTTGCGACTGATGCGGGATCACCCTGTCATAGACCTGAAGCGAAAACAGCGCGACGGCCACCGCCAGCACATTGGCCACGAACGACCCGAGGGCGACTTCGGAAAAGGCGCGGCGATGGTGGCGAAATTCGCCCCAGAACCAATGCGGCGGCTTGCCCGTGCCGGTATGCGCCCTAGTCAATTGGCCAAGGGTCGGGCGTGCGCGCAGGGTCTCTCCGGCAAAGAACGGTGCGAATTCCGCCACGGGGACTTCGGCCCGGCGGTCGGGCTGGGTCGCGTCGTAGATGGTCAGCGTGTCGCGCTCTTGCGACAGGACCAGGATCAGTTGCCCGCTGGTCATCCGGGCCAGTGCGGGCCACAGACCGGCAGCGGGGGCGCGCGTGGTCTCGACGCTGGTGGTCAGCCCATGACACCGCAGGGCTGCCGCCAATTCGGTCAGGCCGACCGGCGCCTCACCATGTTCGCGCATCAGATGTTCGGTCAGTTCCGCGAGTGGCACCTCTGTGCCCAGCCAGCCGGCATAGACCGCTGCAAGTTCGGCCCGTGCCCTGGCGCGCGCCGATAGTCCGGGCCGGGGGCGGGCGGCTGGCGTTGTGGGTGCGCCGATGCGCTGGTCCTGCACCGGGGCAGAGGGCGGCGGTGCAGGGTCGGTGGTGGCGGCGCGTTCGATGCGGCTTGCGCTGCGGGACAGCGGGGTCAGCGTCGACTGACCCGCCCTGCGCGCCGCACCCATGTCGAACGAGACAACCTTGTCCGTCATATCCCGGCCCCATCCGCCAGAAGGCCAAGATCGCGCGCGATTTCCAGCCGGGCGCGGGCGCGTTCGTGCCGCATGTTGACCAGATCACGCTCCATTGCGGCAAGGGATTCGTGCTGCGTCACAAGATCCATCAGCGGTCGCACCCCGGCCTTGTACTGTTGTTCGAACCGCCGGAGGTTGTCGCGCATCTGCCGGGCCACATCGGCTTGTGCCGCGCTTTGCCGGTCAAGGTTTGCGATTTTCAGTTCCAGCGCCTGTTTCTTGCGTGCGGCATCCTGCCCGGACTGTGCCACCCGCGCGACGGCCGCATCGGCCCCGGCGTTCACCGCTTCCAGCGCCGCCTTGCTGCCCAGACCCAGCCCGTTGTCGATATCGCCCGACACACCGATGCCACCCTTGCCCAGATTGCTGCTGGCCCCCAGCCCCGGCAGATAGTCCGCGCGGTTGACCTTCAGTTCGGCAATGGTACGTTCCTTTTCCGCCTCTGCAAGCCGGACGGCCAGCGGCGTGACACCCGGCATGGCGCCCGGCAACTCTGTCAGACCGGCAGATCCCGAAACCGGCGCCTGCGCCATCTGGTCCAGTTCCGATGCCGCCAGCAGTTCGGCGTCACGGTCGGCCTGGAGCGTGGCCTGCATTTCGTTCAGTTTCTGGCGCAGGACTGTCTGCTCCGACATGTTGGCGACCCCGCCCTGGACGCGCAGGGCCATGATGCGGTCGAAATCGGACAGACGGGACAGCGCATCAAGGGCAACGGCTGTGCGGGCGCGCGCGGCCTCTGCATCGACATAGAGGCTCAGCGCCTGGAACACCCTGCGGTTCGCATCGACCGACAGGGTTACTGCCGCCACCTCGACATCGGCCACCGCATATTCACGCTCGGCCTTGCGGCGGCCGAAATCGAACAGCGTCTGGTTCAACAGCAAGGATGTGGCCACCGAACTCAGCGAGGTCAGGCTGACCGACGGGCCCAGCGACGGCAGCCAGTTCTTGGACCGCGCCTCGGCGGTCAGTCGCTTCACGCGCAATTCGGCCTGTGCGCTGCCCGCATCGGCGGCCAGCACCGCGCGGGCGATGTGGTCATAGCTGGAACCGGCGGGAAGGATGCTGCGCCGGCCTGCCAGATCGGCGATGACCGCCGACCCCTCGACCTTGCGTTCAGGGCGTGAGGCCAGCGCCTCCTGGCCCGGAGATTGCGCGGATTTCGTGACACCGGCACCGGGGGTCCATCCGCCCATGCAGCCCGACAGCGCCAGCGCCAGACCGGCCAGAGATACGCCCCGCATCAGGGCGCGGTATGCCGGATCGACCATGGCCACGTTCCCTTTTCCGACTCGTCACATGGTAAGGTCCGACAGGGCAAAGACCCTGTCGGACAGGCCCCGTCAGATGACAGAGGTATGGACGGTCACGTCCTCGCCCACGATCAGCGTCGCGCCTGCATCGCCCAGCGTATAGACGTGGTAGGTGTTGCCTTCGATCTCGACATTGGCGCCGGTTGCCTGCGCACCCAGGGCCGTGACGGTGTCTTGTGCATCGCCGTGCACCACCAGCGCATCGGTGCTGCCCGACAGGTCGCGCAACTGTGCCTCGGTGATCACCAGATTGGCCTCGGGCGCAAAGCCAAGGTCGATTTCGGCGATCTGGAACCCGTCGAGATCCATCCGCGACAGGTCGAGTTCGGTCCGGCCTTCGTCGCCCAGCACCACCAGCGCATCGGTGCGGTTGCCAGCCGCATCCATGTTGCTGACCACCAGCGTGCTGCCGTCCGGCAAGGGCGCATCGAAGAAATGCATCTGGCCCGCCGGTGTGGCATAGCTTGTCGAGGCGACGGCACTGTGGCCGTCCTCATCCACCACATACAGCGTGGCGTCGCCCTCGGTCGCCAGCCCCAATGCGCCTGCCGTGCCATGGGTGGCGCCGGTGATCCGGGCCGCTTCGGGGGCGATGCTGTCGACGGCAATCAGCGCGGTGTCGATCCGCACATTGCCTGCGGCATCGACCGCCCGGACCGTGACCGCCGAGCTGAACTCGCCGCCCGCGATCTCGCCGGGACCGAAGGTCACGCTCCAGTTGCCATCGCTGGCGACGGTGGCCGCGCGGCGCACCCCTTCGAAATGCACATCGACCGAGGTGGCCCCTGCTTCGGTCTTGCCGGTGAGCACGAAGCCGCCCAGCAGTTCCGCTGCATTGACGATGCCATCGCCCGTGACGCTGTCGGCGTGGATCTCGCCGGTGTTCACCAGCGTATCCACCCGGAATTCGTGCACGTCGCGCACTTCGGCCCCGTTCGTGCCTTTTGCCGTGGCAATCAGCGTTGCGCCATATTCGCCATCCGGCAGCAGATCCTTGGGCAACCGTGCCGACCACAGCCCGGCGGTGTTGGCGGTGGTTTCCGCCTCCAGCGTCTCGCCGTTCTCCAGCTTCAGAACCAGGCTGACGGTGGCGCCTGCCATGGCTGTTCCGCTCAGTGTCACGCCGGCCTGATCCTCGGCCGCGTTGACGGTGTTGTCGGCGGTCACGGGATCGATGCTGATCCGGGCACAGCCGCAGCCATGGGCGTCGATGACCACCGCGTCGCGGGTGGTGACAGCATTGCCATAGGCGTCTTCGGCCATGACCGAGATCGGCTGTTCATAGTTGCCGGTCGGGAACATTCCGGCGGGGAAGGTGACGTCCCATGTGCCATCCATTCCGGCCCAGACCGTTGCGGTGCCACCAGCCACGCCCTCCAGCGTGATGGTGATCCTGGCGCCGGGTTCCGATGTGCCGCCGATTTCCACGCCATCGGCGCGGTCCTCCGTATCGAACACATGGCCGGTGCTTTCGGTGCCTGCGGTCAGGTCCAGATCCGGCGGGGTCAGGTCGATGATGGCCCGTGGCCCGGCAAGATGCGTCACCTCTCCGCTTGGTTCGGTGACGGTGACAGAGGCGCGCCAGGTCCCATCCGCAGGGAGTGTGCCGCCCTCGAAGGCGACCTCCCAGCGGCCATTGGCGCCGGTGGTGGCTGCCACCGCCTTGCCGCCCAGGACGACGACCACCGCAGATCCGGCAGGAGCCCAGCCCGTGACACTGATCCGCTGTGCGGCGTCATTGCCGGTGATCAGCCATGTCGCACCCGGATTGTCGACCGAAGGATCGACGTCGGTGACAGGGCAGGTCGGCTCTGTCGGACAGGTCGGCTCTGTCGGAACCGTGGGCTCTGTCGGATCGGTCGGGCAGGTCGGCTCGGTCGGTGCCGTTGGCTCCGTTGGTTCTGTCGGTTCCGTTGGCTCGGTCGGTTCCGTTGGAACCGTGGGCTCTGTTGGATCGGTCGGGCAGGTAGGATCGGTCGGTGCCGTCGGCTCCGTGGGTTCTGTCGGTTCCGTTGGCTCGGTCGGCTCTGTCGGAGCCGTGGGCTCTGTCGGATCGGTCGGGCAAGTCGGATCGGTCGGCGCCGTCGGCTCCGTGGGTTCTGTCGGTTCCGTTGGCTCGGTCGGCTCTGTCGGAACCGTGGGCTCTGTCGGATCGGTCGGGCAGGTCGGCTCGGTCGGTGCCGTCGGCTCCGTGGGTTCTGTCGGTTCCGTTGGCTCGGTCGGTTCCGTTGGAACCGTGGGCTCTGTCGGCTCGGTCGGTGCCGTCGGCTCCGTGGGTTCTGTCGGTTCCGTTGGCTCGGTCGGCTCTGTCGGAACCGTTGGCTCTGTCGGATCGGTCGGGCAGGTCGGCTCGGTCGGTTCCGTCGGCTCCGTGGGTTCTGTCGGCTCCGTGGGTTCTGTCGGTTCCGTTGGCTCCGTCGGCTCCGTGGGTTCTGTCGGTTCCGTTGGTTCTGTCGGCTCCGTTGGCTCCGTTGGCTCCGTCGGTTCCGTTGGCTCCGTCGGCTCCGTGGGTTCTGTCGGCTCCGTTGGCTCCGTCGGCTCCGTGGGTTCTGTCGGCTCCGTTGGTTCCGTCGGCTCCGTCGGTTCCGTTGGCTCCGTTGGTTCTGTCGGTTCCGTCGGCTCCGTGGGTTCTGTCGGCTCCGTCGGCTCCGTCGGTTCCGTCGGTTCCGTTGGCTCCGTGGGTTCTGTCGGCTCCGTTGGCTCCGTCGGTTCCGTTGGCTCCGTGGGTTCTGTCGGCTCCGTCGGCTCCGTCGGTTCCGTTGGCTCCGTGGGTTCTGTCGGCTCCGTTGGCTCCGTCGGCTCCGTGGGTTCTGTCGGCTCCGTTGGTTCTGTCGGTTCCGTCGGCTCCGTGGGTTCTGTCGGCTCCGTGGGTTCTGTCGGTTCCGTCGGCTCCGTCGGTTCCGTTGGCTCCGTGGGTTCTGTCGGCTCCGTTGGCTCCGTTGGCTCCGTCGGCTCCGTGGGTTCTGTCGGCTCCGTTGGTTCCGTGGGTTCTGTCGGCTCCGTTGGTTCTGTCGGTTCCGTCGGCTCCGTGGGTTCTGTCGGCTCCGTTGGTTCTGTCGGCTCCGTTGGCTCCGTTGGCTCTGTCGGTTCCGTTGGTTCTGTCGGCTCCGTCGGATCTGCGGAACTGCCAGAGCTGGAGGCAGCCAGAAGCGTGGCGCCGCCGACGATGGCTGCGGCCGGTCCCAGGCCGCCACCGATCCCACCCAGCAGTGCCGGTGTAAACGGGGCCATGCCCGCGATATCGTCTTCGCCCGGTGCGACGTCGACATCGTTCAGGAAGGTCAGCGCGTCATTCGGGCTCCATTTGCCCCAGGCGTCGGTGCGGCCATAGGTCGGCACCATGCTGTTTTCGGGTCCGCCATCCAGCGCCACCATCGTGATGTCGCCATCGGTCGACAGGAACAGCCGGTTCGCGGGCCCCGAAGCGCCGAAATAGCCCTTGACCGCCACCATGCGCCCATCTGCCAGGGTGATGTGCAGATCGTTGCCGTCGCGTACATATCCGAGGACATCGGCCTTGCGCAGGTTCAGCGACACATCGCCGCCCCCTGTCAGGTCAATGCTGGTGGTGTTGTCACCGTCGGAGATCACACCTTTCCGAATTGCGCCCATACGCGAGCGCAAGACGAAATCAATCGCCTTAGCCATAGTTACTGCTCCGCCTCAGACCGCAGCGCTTGGGCTGCTTTTTCTCTGTTATTGCCACGAAGATACCCAACGACCGCCACAATCGCCAGTGGGAAAATTCCCCGATTCGAATCGTGTGCGGAAAATGGGGCGGATCGGCGAATCGGGCGGGCATATGTGTCCGAATCGACACATCTTGTGGGTCTGGCCAGCCGGTATGGCGCTATCTCGCGTTTTTGAGTCACGCGGCCCGGACAGAGCTAGGGCCGGAACCTGCCTGTGGCGGATGCCCGATCCATCGAATTGCGGCAATTTTCGGGCAAAGACATGGCCTCAGGACGCGCCGCGCGGTTTTGGCAGCCGCCCACGATTGTAGGGGGTCCAATCCTCGATGTCGGGATAGAATTGCCGCCGCCAGGCGCGCACGCGCGGGTTCATCACCCGGCGCCAGAGCGGGGGTATCATGGCCAGCGTCGTCATGGCCGGATAGCCATAGGGCAGTTGCGGCGCCTCGTCGGCGGTATAGGTCTGCAACAGCGGAAAACGGCGATCCGGCTTGTAATGGTGGTCGGAATGACGCTGAAGGTTGATCAGGAACCAGTTGGATACCTTGTGCGCGGCGTTCCAGCTATGGCGCGGCAGGACATGTTCGTATCGTCCATCGCCCAGATGACGCCGGGTCAGCCCATAATGTTCGATGTAGTTTGTCAGTTCCAGTTGCCAGATCGCACTGGACGCCTGCACCAGAAACAGCCCCAGCCCGGCCCAGCCGCCAATCGCCAGGGCAAGGCCCAGCATCGCGCCCTGCAATGCGGCGTATTTCCAGAACGGGTTCGACCAATGCCATGGGCCCAGCCCCTTGCGCGCCAGCATCTGCGCCTCGGCCCGCCAGGCGGATGGCGGACAGCTTCGCAGCACGCGCAGGTAATAGCGGTGGAACCCTTCGTTGTAGCGGGCCGATACCGGATCGCGCGGGGTGGCGACATAGCGGTGATGCACCAGCAGGTGTTCCGAGCGGAAATGCGAATACAACACCATCGCCAACAGCAGATCACCCAGCCAGCGTTCCGCCCGGTTGCGCTGGTGCAGCAGCTCGTGGGCATAGACGATGCCGACCGCGCCGGAAATCACGCCTAGGCCGAAGAACAGCCCGATCTTTTCCAGCGTGCCCTCCATGCCGCCATGGGTCGCCCACCACAGACAGCCGAACACGGTCACGAACTGGACCGGAAACCAGATCAGGGTGATCAGCCGGTACCAGAGCAGATCCCCCTCGCCGACCTGCGGGTCCGGGTTGGACTCGTCCAGCCCGCCCGCAATATCCAGCACCGTGACCATGCCCCAGCCGAACAGCGGCAGCAGCAGCACCGCCCAGCCGCCCACCGTCGCCGCCACCCATGCCACCGGCAGCAACAGCAACGAGATCCAGAAGGGCAGAGCGTTTCTCAGGCGGCGGATCTCCCTGGCGCCACGGGTCGGTTCGGCAGGCATGGCGGTGTCCTTTCGGGCGACGGCGGTCCGGGTCGCAGGCGGGATCATAGCGCAAGGCGCGCGCAGGGGAATGGTGCGCCGTGCCGCACCTCAGGTGAAATGCGGCGCAGCGGCGTCCCAGACCTTGCGCATCACCGTCGGCAGGCTCCTGGGGGCAAAGTCGGGCACGAATGTGCCGCTGTCCGGTTCGGCATCCGGTGCGGCATGGGCGATCTGTACCGACAGGATCAGGTGGAAATGCGTGAAGGTATGGCGCACCTCGGTGTTGAGCGGGGTCCACTGTGCGGCCAGAGGGGGGTGGGCGGGGGCGGGGGTCTCGGACCAGTCGCCGCCGGGCCAGCCCAGCGTTCCGCCCAGCAGGCCACGGTCGGGGCGGCGTTCCAGCAGCATGGCCCCATCGGTACGGCGCGCGACAAAGACCACGCCGCGCCGTGTCGGCTTGGCCGGTTTCGCCTGCTTGCGTGGCAGATCGGCCGCGATCCCGGCGCGGCGGCCCTCGCAATGGGCGATCACCGGGCAGATGCCGCAGGCCGGATTGCGCGGGGTACAGAGCGTCGCGCCCAGATCCATCATCGCCTGGGCATAATCGCCGGGGCGATCCTGCGGCGTCACCGTAGCGGCCAGCGCGGCGATCTGCGGGCGCGACCTGGGCAGCGGTTCGTGAACTGCAAAGACGCGGCTGATCACCCGTTCCACATTGCCATCCACCACCACGGCAGGCCGGTCAAAGGCGATGGCGGCCACGGCAGCGGCGGTATAGGGACCGATACCGGGCAGCCGGCGCAGCCCGGTCTCGGCATCGGGAAAGCCACCTTGCGCCGCCACTGCCCGCGCGCAAGCCAGCAGGTTGCGCGCACGGGCATAGTAGCCAAGCCCTGCCCATTCCGCCATGACCGCCGCATCCGGGGCGGCGGCCAGCGCCTGAACATCGGGCCAAAGACTGGTGAAACGCGCGAAATAGGCCCTGACGGCCGCGACGGTCGTCTGTTGCAGCATCACCTCGGACAGCCAGACCCGGTAGGGATCGGGCCGCATCCCCGCCGCGCGATCTGCCGGGCCGATGCGCCAGGGCAGCGCGCGGGCGTGCCGGTCATACCAGCCCAGCAGGTCGATGGCGAAACTGTCACGCATATTTCAAGTGCCCTTTCCCGCTGCACTGTGGCACATACCGCCTGTTGGGCTACAATAGCCACCGATACCGCAAGGAAAACCCCGCCGATGGCGCGCAAGCCCGACAGCCCCGATGCCTTCTCGCCCTCGCGCCGGATGCGTGGGTTCGAACCGGCTGGCGGGCTGATGTCGCGCCGCATCCAGAAGGCGGGCGAGACGCGGGGCTTTGCCGTCACCCGCCTGCTGACCCATTGGGCCGAGGTTGCGGGCGCCGATCTGGCCGCGATCAGCCGTCCGGTCAAGGTGGGCTACACCCGCGAAGGTATCGGCGCGACGCTGACCCTGCTGGTGGCCCCGGCCCATGCGCCGATGGTCGAGATGCGCAAGGAACGCCTGCGCGAGCGCGTCAACGCCGTCTATGGCTACAATGCCATTTCGCGTATCCATATCACCCAGACCGCCGCCACCGGCTTTGCCGACGGGCAGGCAGAGTTCGCTCATGGCCCCCGGTCCGACGCCCCGCGCGCCTTGCCCGAACCCGGCCCCGAGGCACGGGCGGTTGCCCATGATGTTGCAGACGATGGCCTGCGCCGCGCGCTTGAGCAACTGGCGCAGAATGTCCTATCCCGCAAGCGCACCTGAGAGAGGAATGTCGATGAACCGCAGAACCCTGCTTGGCGCCGTGGCGCTGACGGCCCTGGCCACCGCGATTCCGGGGCTGATGCGCCCGGCCCTTGCCGAAACCCCGGCCACCGCGCCCGAAGTGGCTGATCTGGTCATCGGCAATCCCGATGCCAAGGTGACGGTGGTCGAATATGCCTCGTATACCTGCCCGCATTGCGCGACCTTTCATGCGCGGGTGTTCAAGGATCTGAAGGCCAATTACATCGACACCGGCAAGGTCAGGTTCATCTACCGCGAAGTGTATTTTGACCGCTACGGCCTGTGGGCCGCGATGGTCGCGCGCTGTGGCGGAGAAATGCGCTATTTCGGCATTCAGGACATGCTTTATGCCGAACAGGCCGACTGGTCGGGGGCGGGCGGTGCGGTCGATGTGGTGGCGGCGCTGCGCAAGATCGGGTTGAAGGCCGGGCTGACCAACGAGGCGCTGGACGCCTGTATGCAGGATGGCGCGATGGCCGAGGCGATGGTGGCCAAGTTTCAGAAGGACAGCGCGGCGGATGGCATCGATTCCACGCCGTCGTTCGTCATCAACGGCAAGAAGCACGGCAACATGACCTATGCCGATCTGTCGAAACTGCTGGACGGTCTGCTGGCAGGCTGAGGGGCGGGTCGGCGCGCTGCGGGGCCGCGGTGCCCCGTGACCGCGCGCCCCTGACCCGATGGTCCGCCGGGTGGCGGGCCGGGTCTGGGTATTTGGGGCAAGATGAAACGGCTGGCGGGCCAAGGGCGCGGCAAGGGTGCCGCGGATCCTTGCCCTGCTGCGAGGGACCGCGTCAGGGCGGACCGGGCTTGGGTATTTGGGGCAAGATGAAAGAGGCCGCCGCCGGGGTGGCCTCTTTTGCGTTGGATCAGCCGTCGAGCCGGGACAGATCAGCGACCTGGCCGCAGGTGGTGCGGATGCGGCTGAGCAGGTTCAGCCGGTTGCGGCGCAGGATCTGGTTGTCGCTGTTGACCTGGACGGCGGTGAAGAACGCATCCACCGGGGCGCGCAAGGTGGCCATGGCGGCCATGGCGGCGGCGAAATCCTCGGCCTGCATGGCGGGGGCGATCTGTGCCTCGGCAGCATCGAGGGCGGCAAAGAGCGCGGCTTCCTCGGGGCCTTCGGCGAATTTCGGATCGGCGCCGTAGGAATATTCGACGCCATCCTTGGCTTCGGCCTGGGTGAGGATGTTGTTGGCGCGCTTGAACCCCTGGATCAGGTTTGCGCCATCCTCGGTCGCCAGCATGGCCGACAGGTCGCGCGCCCGCTTGACCAGCAGGGTCAGGTCATCATTGCCCGGCATGGCCAGGCAGGCGTCGATGATGTCGTGCCGGATGCCTTCGTCGCGCAGGAAGACCTTGAGACGGTCGTGGATGAAGGCGAGGAGGTCGAGCTCTGCGACCTTGTAGAATCGCTTTGTCTCCTCGAAATTTCGCAGACCGGCCTCAATGACAGTGCCCAAGCCAAACCGCGCGCCGTTCCCCAGCACCAACCGGATCACTCCCAACGCCGCGCGACGCAGGGCGAAGGGGTCTTTCGACCCTGTGGGCTTTTCGTCAATGGCCCAGAACCCGGCCAGCGTGTCCAGCTTGTCGGCCAGCGCGACGGCGACCGAGACCGGCGCCGTCGGCACGTCATCCGACGGGCCAAGCGGCGAATAGTGGTCGCGCGCGGCATCGGCCACGGCTGCGTCCTCGCCCGCCTCAAGCGCATAATAGCGGCCCATCGTGCCTTGCAGTTCGGGGAATTCCCCGACCATGGCCGAGCGCAGATCCAGCTTGGCGATGCGGGCGGCGCGTTCGGCCTGATCGGGAGCGGCGTCGACCACCGGGGCCAGGTCGCGGGCCAGCGCGGCGATCCGGTCGATCCGGTCGGCCTGAGAGCCGAGCTTGTTGTGGAAGGTCACGCTGCGCAGCCCTTCGGCCCATTTCGCCATGCCGGATTTGGCCTCGCGCAGGTCGTTGTCCCAGAAGAAGCGGGCATCGGACAGGCGGGCGGCCAGCACCTTGCCATTGCCGGCCAGGATTGTCGCGCCATGGTCGGCGGTTTCGGTATTGGCGACGGTCAGGAATTTCTCGATCCGGCCGGTTTTCGGATTTTTCACCGAAAAGAATTTCTGATGCTCGCGCATCGAGGTTTGCAGCACCTCGGGCGGCAGATGCAGGAAGTCATCGGCGATCGGCCCCATCAGCGGGACCGGCCATTCGACCAGCCCCGCCACTTCGGTCAGCAGACCGGCATCGGGCACGATTTCCAGCCTTTGGGCAAAGGCGGTCTGGGTGGCGTGGTTCCAGATGTGATCGGCGCGCTCGGTGGCGTCCAGCATCACCTTGGCCGCGCGCAGTTTGGCGGCGTAGTCGTCGAAGGACGATACGGCAAAGCGACCCGGCGCCATGAAGCGGTGGCCCTCGGTGGTGGCCCCGGCGTGCAGGCCATCGACCTCCATCTCCACGACCTCGGTGCCAGCCTCATCGCTCAGGATGCACAGGATGGAATGCAGCGGGCGCACCCAGCGCAGGCTGCCCGACCCCCAGCGCATCGACTTGGGCCAGGGGAAGGTGCGGATGGTTTTTTCCAGCACCTCGGCCACGATGGCAGCAGCCGGGCGGCCCGGTTTTTCGACGACGGCAAAATAGACCTGCGCCTTCTTGTCGTCGCGGATTTCCAGTTGCTCTTTCGTCAGCCCGGTCGAGCGCAGGAAGCCTGCGAGCGCGGCCTCGGGCGCATCGGTGCGCGGGCCCTTGCGCTCTTCCTTCAGGGCAGGCGAATGGGCGCTGAGGCCCTGCACCGTCAGCGCCAGCCGGCGCGGGGTGGAAAAGGCGCCCGCGCTGGCATAGGTCAGGCCTGCCTCGACCAATCCGTCGGTGACCAGCTTTTTCAGATCGTCACGGGCGCGGCCCTGCATACGGGCCGGGATTTCCTCGGAGAAAAGCTCGATCAGAAGGTCCGGCATGGATCAATCCTCCAACGTGCCGTTGAGCTGGTGCCAGGCATAGGCCCGGCCATCGGGGAATACCGCGATCAGGCGGTCCACCCCGCGATGAATTTCGCGTTCGGACAGATAGGCCGTGGCCTCGCCGCGCTTGATGGCGGTTCCGATGGCCTCGGCGTCGAAACAGCCGAACCAGCCCGGCGCTGTCAGCGGGTCGGGGTCGGTTGCGGGCAGGGCATGGGCCACCTCGGTCATCTCCGCCAGACGGGCACAGGCGCGAAAGCGCAGCGGTGAGGAATTGGCGTCGATCCCCTCGAATGCGGCCAGCGACAGCGGTTGAACGCCGGTTTCCGTGCTGACGCGCAGCACGGTCGTTTCCGGCAGCCGGTCGTAGAACGCATAGACCTGCATCCAGTACATGGCGGCCCCGGCCACAATGGCAGAGAGCACGATGGCAATCGCGGCAATGCGTCCGGTCACGGGGTTGCCCCTGCGGCTTCGGTGCCGACAAAGGCATCGGCGCATTTCTTGGCCAATGCGCGCACCCGCCCGATATAAGCCTGCCGTTCGGTCACCGAGATCACGCCGCGCGCGTCGAGCAGGTTGAACAGGTGGCTGGCCTTGATGCACTGGTCATAGGCGGGATGGACCATCACATTCGCGCGACCGCGAAAGCGCGGATCCGCCGGTTCCATGGCCAGCAGACGGTCGCATTCCGCCTCGGCATCCTCGAAATGGCGCAGCAGCATGTCGGTTGTCGCGCCGTCAAAGTTGTGGCGGCTGTATTCCTGTTCGGTCTGGCGGAAGATGTCGCCATAGGTCAGCGGAATGGGCGATTGCGGATCGTTGAAGGGCATGTCCATGACATGGCTCACCCCCAGCACATACATCGCCAGCCGTTCCAGCCCATAGGTCAACTCGCCCGAGACAGGCTTGCAGTCATGCCCGCCGACCTGCTGGAAATAGGTGAATTGCGACACTTCCATGCCGTCGCACCAGATCTCCCATCCCAGGCCCCAGGCGCCCAAAGTGGGGCTTTCCCAGTCATCTTCGACAAAGCGGATGTCGTGCAGCGCCGGATCCAGCCCGATGGCGCGCAGGCTGCCCAGATACAGATCCTGCAGGTCGGGGGGCGAAGGTTTGATGATGACCTGGAACTGATAATAGTGCTGAAGGCGATTGGGGTTTTCGCCATAGCGCCCGTCGGTGGGGCGGCGGCTGGGCTGGACATAGGCGGCTGCCCATGCCCGCGATCCCAGCGCGCGCAATGTGGTGGCCGGATGGAAGGTTCCGGCGCCGACTTCCATGTCGTAGGGTTGCAACACCGCGCAGCCACGGGCCGCCCAGTAATTCTGCAAGCGCAGGATCACTTCCTGGAAACTGCGGGGTTTCTCGGGGCTTTCAGCCATGGCAGACCTCTTGAAAAGCCCTGTCCTCATAGGCAAGAGGCAGGGAAGGGTCAATCGCCGCTTCGGTGTGATTGTCCGCAAGGGCCGGATTGACGCCTCTGGCGTCGCTGGACAGGAAGGGCGAAAGGGCAGGATGCAACGTATTTCGGGAATGGTGGCGGCGCTGGTGATGGCCGCGATGGCAATGCTCTGGCTGGGTGCGGCGCGGGCCGAGGCGCAGGTCTGGATCCAGATCGAGGCAAAGAATTCGCGCGCCGCCGCCGAGGATCGTGCCCGCGACTGGGCGATGGGTCTGCCGGATGTCAGCGGCCATGCCCTTGCCTCGGGGTGGTTTGCCATTGCGCTTGGCCCCTATGCTGCGGACGAAGCGGCGGCCCGGCTGTCCGATCTGCGCGCCATGGGGCGGGTTCCTGGCGACAGCTTCATTGCCGATGGGCGGCTGTATCGCGGCCAGTTCTGGCCGCCTGCCGGGGCAGAGGTGACGACCGCCTCGCCAGAGCCGGAGGCCGCTGCCGCCCCACCCGCCACCCCGCAGCCGGTTGCGCCTGTGGTGACATCGCCGGTCGAGGCGGTTCCCTTGGCCCCGCCCGTAGAAACGCTGGCCGAGGCCCGCCGGGCAGAGGCCGCCCTGACCCGCCAGGAACGCATGGATATCCAGCGCGCCCTGCAATGGGACGGTGTCTATACTGCCGGTATCGACGGCGCCTTCGGGCCGGGCACCCGTGGGGCCATTGCCGCATGGCAGGCCGGGCAGGGGGCCGAGGCAACCGGGGTTCTGCTGTCGGATCAGCGCCGCGCGCTGATCGACGGCTGGCAGGCCGATCTGGCCGAACTTGGGCTGGAAATCGTGCGGGACGAAGAGGCGGGCATCGAGATTTCCTTGCCGCTGGGTCTGGTGGTCTTTGACCGCTACACGCCGCCCTTTGCGCAATACGCCGCCCGCGATGACAGCGGTGTGCAGGTCTGGCTGATCAGCCAGCCGGGGGATCAAGAGGCGCTGTATGGTCTGTATGACATGATCCAGTCCTTGGCCGTCATGCCGTCCGAAGGCCCGCGCAACCGCCATCCGCGCGGATTCGAGATTGCGGGCCGGACCGCCGATGTCGAGGCCCATGCCCAGGCAGAGCTGACCCGTGGGGCGATCCGGGGCTTTCTGATCACCGCCCGTACCGCCGATTCGGCCCGCACCACCCGCGTGCTTCAGGCGATGAAGTCCAGCTTCCGTCCGTTTGGCGATCGCGTGCTGGATCCCGGCCTTGTGCCGCTGGACGAAGCCACACGGGCCGGGTTGCTGGCCGGTGTCGAGGTGCGGCGGCCTGCGCGGTCTGCCTCGGGGTTCTATGCGGATGCACAGGGCCATGTGTTGACCGCAGCAGCCAATGTCGAGGGCTGCGCCCGGATCACGCTGGATGCAGGGCTGGAGGCATCGGTGTTGGCGGCGGATACCGTGTCGGGGCTGGCCATTCTGCGCCCGGCCGCTGCGCTGTCCCCGCTGGGCCATGCCGAACTTGCGACCCGCCTTCCGGTGCCGGGTACGGATGTGGCGGTCGCCGGGTATTCCTATGGTGGAGACCTGCCCCTGCCGACCATGACCTTTGGCCGGTTCGAGGCTGCGGCCGATCTGACCGGGGCCGAGACCCGTGCCCGGCTGAGCCTGCCTGCCTTGGCGGGGGATGTCGGCGGTCCGGTGCTGGGCGCCGACGGGCTGGTCATCGGGCTGTTGCAGCCCGCGTCGGTCGATCCCGCACGCATCTTGCCCGATGGGGTCTTTTACCTGACCCCTGCGACGGCCATTGCGACGCTTCTGGCGGAACGCGGCATGGCCAGCACTGTGCCCCCTGCGCCCATCGGCCTGATGTCCCCCGAAGACCTGACCGCGACAGGCACCGCCATGACGGTGCAGGTCGCCTGCTGGAACTAGATCCCTCCGGGTTCGGGCGGCGGGCGGGACGGGAACGTCCCGTCACCCGGCCCTGATGCGGCCCCGTTGCCCAGGGTGGGGCCGGTTCGCACCGATCCAACGCCGGGCGGTTGCCCTGCCTAGTCTTCGGCGCGGGTCAGGCCGATGGCGTGAAGGATCCCGGCCAATCCGCCGCCCGCCAGTGGCGCGACGATGAAGACCCACAGATCCGCGATTGCCCTGCCGCCGACAAACACCGCAGGCCCGATGGAACGCGCGGGGTTGACCGAGACGCCCGTGACCTTGATCCCGACCAGATGGATGGCGGTCAGGGTCAGGCCGATGGCCAGACCGGCAAATCCGGGGGCCGCACCGGGGCCGGTCGCCCCAAGAATGACCGTGACAAAAAGGAACGTCATCGCGCCTTCGAACAGCAGTGCGGCTGTCAGCCCGTATTCGCCCAGATAGCCCGCGCCATACCCGTTCTGCCCAAGGCCATTCTGGGCGATGCTGTACCCCGCGGTGCCCGATGCGATGCCATACAGCACCGCAGCGCCCAGCACCGCGCCGATCACCTGTGCAAGCATATAGCCAAAGGCATCGCCCCAGCCCATCCGCCCGGCGGCCACCATGCCCAGGGACACGGCGGGGTTCAGATGCGCGCCGGATATCGCGCCCAGCCCATAGGCCGCGGCCACGATGGCCAGCCCGAAGGCCAGCGCGATGCCCGTCAATCCTATCCCGCTTGCACCATCCGCGCCGGCAATCACCGCCGCGCCACATCCGAACAGGACCAGCACCAGCGTTCCCAGCGCCTCTGCAATCATCTTGCGTACCATGTCACTCACTCCTGTCCCGCCGCGCTGCGGGAAACTGCATCCAGATCCACCGAAACAGATGCGCCGCGCGGGGCGCCCGCCGTTGCCTTCGGGGTCATTTCGGCGTATCCGGAAGGACGTCATTCCGTCAGGGGGAACTTCCCGTGCGCGATCTCAAGTTGCCCGACCAGCGCCATCCGGAAAAGGCGCATCGTCCCGACAATGCCCAGCCGAAAAAGCCGGCGTGGATTCGCGTCAAGGCCCCGACCTCCGAAGGGTACAAGGCCACGCGCGATCTGTTGAAGGCGAACCGCCTCGTCACGGTCTGCGAGGAGGCGGGCTGCCCCAACGTTGGCGAATGCTGGAGCCAGGGCCACGCCACCATGATGATCATGGGCGAGATCTGCACGCGCGGATGCACCTTCTGCAACGTGGCCACCGGCAAGCCGCAGACACTGGATGCCTTTGAACCAGGCCGCGTCGCCCATGCCGTGCAGAAGCTGGGCCTCAAGCATGTCGTGATCACCTCGGTGGACCGCGACGATCTGGACGATGGCGGGGCCGACCACTTTGCCCAGACCATCCGCGCGATCCGCCACCGTGCGCCCGAGACGACGATCGAGATTCTGACGCCGGATTTCCTGCGCTGTCCGCCCTCCGCGCTGGAAGCGGTGGTCGAGGCGCGCCCCGATGTGTTCAACCACAATCTGGAAACCGTGCCTGGCCTTTATCACGAAGTGCGCCCCGGTGCGCGCTATTTCCATTCGCTGCGCCTGTTGCAACGGGTCAAGGAACTGGATCCGGGCATGTTCACCAAATCCGGCATCATGGTGGGTCTGGGCGAGGATCGGCAGGGGGTCTTGCAGGTGATGGATGACATGCGTTCGGCGGATGTCGATTTCCTGACCATCGGCCAGTATCTGCAACCGACGCCCAAGCACCATGCCGTGGCCCGTTTCGTCACCCCCGATGAATTCGCCGCCTATGAGAAAAGTGCGCGCAACAAGGGGTTTCTGATGGTATCGGCCACGCCTCTGACCCGGTCCAGCTATCACGCCGGCGAGGATTTCGCGCAGTTGCGTTCGGCACGCGAGGCAAAGCTGGGCCGCGCCTGACCCGGCTCAGGGCCGGGGCGCGCGGCGCCAGAACCGTACCAGCAGGGCCGCCGCTGCCAGCGACAGGCCGATCACAAGGCCGGTCCACAGGCCGACGCCGCCCATGTCGGTCTTGAACCCCAGTATATAGGCGGCGGGCAGGCCAATGCCCCAATAGCATACGATGGCGATCACCATGGGCACGCGTGTGTCGCGGATGCCGCGCAGCAGCCCCAGCGCCATCACCTGCGCCGCATCGGCCACCTGGAACAGCGCCGCCATGCCCAGCAGGATGCTGCCATAGGCGATGATCTGCGGCGCGCGCGGATGCGCTTCATCAAGGAACAGCCGGACCAGCGGCTCTGGCATCAGCAGGAATGCGGCAATCACAAAGACGCCCAGCCCCTGGCTGACCACCAGCGCCACCCAGGCGCCATCGCGCAGCCGCTGGGCATCGCCCGCACCTTCGGCCCGGCCCGCGCGCACGGTTGCGGCATTCGACAGGCCGACATGCACCATGAAAGTGGCCGCGGTGATCTGTAGCGCAATCCCGTGCGCCGCCAGTCCCACCGTGCCGATCCATCCCATCATAAGGGCGACAGCGTGAAACAGCCCGCCCTCCATCAGCGAGGTCAGGCCGATGGGCCATCCCAGCCGCCAGACCTGTTTCAGCGCCGCATCGTGGCGCCAGAAGTTCTGGAACAGGCGAAAGCGGCGGAAATCGCGGTGCAGGACGACCCACAGGCCCAGGACGATCAGGCTGAGCACCTGCACCAGAACCGAGGCGATGGCCGCGCCGCGGATGCCCAGTTCCGGAAAGCCCCAGTTGCCGAAGATCAGCATCCAGTTCAAGGCGATGTTCACGCCCACCCCGGCCAGCGTGACCCACAGCACGACCTGCGCCCGTTCCATCGCGGCAAGGAAGCTTTTCAGCACCATGACCAGCAAGGCCGGAATCATGCCCAGCCCCGCGATGCGCATGTAATCCTGCCCCAATGCGGCGATCTCGGGTTGCTGCCCCAGTGCCAGCAGCAACGGCTCCGACCACCAGAAAACCGGAAAGGCCAGAACGCCATAGGCAATCGACAGCCACATGCCCATGCGGGCATCGCGGCGCACCTGGGTTTCATCCTCGCGCCCCAGCGCGGCGGCGGCCATTGGCATCACCGCATGGGCAAAGCCCGAGCCCAGCATGAACACCATGAAGAACGACGAGGCGCCCAGCACGCCTGCTGCCAGTTCCTCGACCCCGTACCAGCCCAGCATGATGGTATCGGTCACTTGCAGCAGAATCTGCGCGACGTGGCTGCCGATCAGCGGAAAGGCCAGCAGCAGCAAGGCGCGGGCATGGGCAAGCGGGGACAGGCGAAGACCAGACATCGGGGAACCGGGTGCGGCGAAATTGCGCGAAGCGACCTGTCTATACTGTGCCCGAAAAAGCGGCAAGACAGGAAAGTCCGTCGCTTTGGGGTTGTGGCCGTTCAGACACCCTTGGCCAGCATGACCAGCGCCGCGCCCGCAATCACCAGTCCCGCGACGATGCCGGCAAAGGGCAGGGCGGCCCGTGCCCGCGCCAGGCCGGGCAGGCCCGCCAGCGCGCCTTCGCGTGCCGTGACCGACAGGACGGCCACGCCTGTGGTGATCAGGGCTGTGCCCAGCCCCATGGCATAGGCCCCCGCGATACCGGCCCAGACCAGCCCCAGTTGCCAGGTCAGCACCAGCAGCATCAGCGCCCCGGTGCAGGGGCGAATGGCGATTCCCGCAACCAGCGCCGCTGCCTCGCGCCAGGTGCTGGCGGCCTGCACCTCGTCCAGCGTAGGGCCGTGACGGTGGCCACATGCCGCGCAGGTGCCGTCCTGCGGCGGATGGCCATGGCTGTGATCGTGGGGAGGCTGGTCCCGGTGGCCGTGGCCGTGATGGTCGTGGCCATGGTGGCTGTGCATCGTCTGGCCTGCCGCCTGCATCGGCCTGCCGGGCAGGCGCGGCAGGGCGCGCAGGCTGCGCCAGACCAGCCACAGGCCGATGGCGGCCATCATCAGATGGCCTGTCACCATCATCCAGCCTTCGCCTGCGGCCCCGATGGCATCGCGTGTCAGCCCGAACAGGCCAAGTCCGCCATAGACCAGCACGATGGCCACCGTCGCCTGCGCCAGGCTGGCCACCAGCGCGATGCCGACCAGCCGGACCAGCGCCACCCGCCCCCCCGCGCCATACCCGCCGATCAGCACCTTGCCATGGCCCGGCCCTGCCGCGTGCAGCACGCCGTAGCCGAAGGACAGCGCGACCAGCCCCCAGACCGCCCCGGCCTGACCGCTGCGCAAGGCGCGCAGACTGCCTGCCAGCGAATCGCGAAAGCCGCGCTGGGCGGCGATGCCCTGTGCCGCCAGCGCGTCAAAGCCGCCAAGCGCCCAAGTCGCCAGCAGCCCCGCAACGACGGCCAGCGCGCTCAGCCCGAGCCAGCGGGTCAGTCCTGGCGACATGTCACGCGCACCTCCTCGGCATAGGCGGCCCCGATGGCGGGAAAATCCGCCTCGGGGTCGTCACCCGAAAGTTCCCGGATCGCCTCGGCCAGCGCAGCATCGGCAGCGGCGATGTCGGGACCATAGACCTCGGCCCGGCAATCCTCGCGGCCCCGGATCAGCGGCGCGGTGGCGATGGTATAGGCGGTGTAATAGCCGGGGTCGTAGACCTGCACCACAAACGGCGCCGCGCCGGGGGGCAGAGGGGCGGAAAGCCGCCGGACATGGGTGGTGATGATGCGGCCCTGCACCACGCGCGCCGTCCAGTCCTGCGGCCTGCCAAGGTCCAGCGGCGTGTCGCCCATCAGCAGATAGGTGTCGCCTGCGAAATCCGCGTCCCAGCCCATGTCGAATCCCGACAGATCTGCGGCCTGAGCCTCGGTCAGCGGCCCGTCCGGGTCCAGGCCCCGGTCGGTCAGGATCATCAGCGACGTCAGATCGTCATAGACCCAGACCACACGCACCGCCGCCAGACGCCCGTCAGCGTCGAAGCGCAACTCGACGCCCGCGTCGATGAACTCGTGCGGATGCGCCACCGCCTCCGGGCTGGCCAGCATCAGCACCAGCGCCGATGCCGCAAGTTTCTGGACAAGCCGGGGCAGGGGCTGCATGAATTGACCTCGTAGATGCCTGCCGGAGTGTGCGCGGGCCGGGTCGGTCGTGCAAGGGGGGCGGATGTCGCCCCGCGCGCGGCTGCCCAATCGACGGCCCGAGTGCCATTCGGCCTTGCACGTGGGACGCCCATGGATATAACGCCGGACAATTTGCGCCGAGGGGTCCTGACATGCCGAAAAGAACCGATATCAAGTCCATCATGATCATCGGCGCGGGGCCCATCGTCATTGGCCAAGCCTGCGAGTTCGACTATTCGGGCGCCCAGGCCTGCAAGGCGCTGAAAGAGGAAGGCTACCGCGTCATCCTCGTGAACTCGAACCCCGCGACGATCATGACCGATCCGGGGCTGGCGGATGCCACCTATATCGAGCCGATCACCCCCGAAGTCGTCGCCAAGATCATCGAGATCGAACGCCCCGATGCGCTGTTGCCCACCATGGGCGGGCAGACCGGGCTGAACACCAGCCTGTCGCTGGCCGATATGGGCGTGCTGGAGAAATTCGGGGTCGAACTGATCGGCGCCAACCGTCAGGCCATCGAAATGGCCGAGGACCGCAAGCTGTTCCGCGAGGCAATGGACCGGATCGGGCTGGAAAACCCCAAGGCCACCATCGTTGCGGCGCCCAAGCTGCCTAATGGCAAATACGACATCGCCGCAGGCATCCGGCAGGCGATGCAGGATCTGGAACACATCGGCCTGCCCGCGATCATTCGCCCGGCCTTTACGCTTGGTGGCACTGGCGGGGGCGTCGCCTATAACCGCGACGACTATGAGGCGATCGTGCGCTCCGGCCTCGAAGCCAGCCCGATGGCGCAGGTTCTGGTTGATGAATCCCTGCTGGGCTGGAAGGAATACGAGATGGAGGTGGTGCGCGACCGCGCCGACAATGCCATCATCGTCTGTTCCATCGAAAACGTCGATCCGATGGGCGTGCACACCGGCGATTCGATCACGGTGGCCCCGGCCCTGACGCTGACCGACAAGGAATATCAGATCATGCGCAACGGCAGCATTGCCGTGCTGCGCGAGATCGGGGTGGAAACCGGCGGGTCCAACGTGCAATGGGCGATCAACCCTGCCGATGGCCGGATGGTGGTGATCGAGATGAACCCGCGGGTGTCGCGGTCCTCGGCGCTCGCCTCCAAGGCGACGGGGTTCCCGATTGCCAAGATCGCGGCCAAGCTGGCCGTGGGCTATACCCTGGACGAGCTGGACAACGACATCACCAAGGTGACGCCTGCCAGCTTCGAGCCCAGCATCGACTATGTCGTCACCAAGATCCCGCGCTTTGCCTTTGAGAAGTTCCCCGGATCCGAGCCGCTGCTGACCACCGCGATGAAATCGGTGGGCGAGGCTATGGCGATTGGCCGCACGATCCACGAATCGCTGCAAAAGGCGCTGGCCTCGCTGGAAACCGGCCTGAGCGGCTTTGACGAAATCGCCATTCCGGGCGCCCCGGACAACGCGGCTATTTCCAAGGCGCTGAGCCAGGCAACCCCCGACCGGCTGCGCGTGATCGCCCAGGCGATGCGCGAAGGGTTCTCGGACGAAGAAATCCAGGCGATCACCGCCTTTGATCCGTGGTTCCTGGCCCGCATCCGCGAAATCATCGAGGCAGAGGCCCAGATCCGCAAGGAGGGCCTGCCAGTCACCGAACATGGCCTGCGTCAGCTCAAGATGATGGGGTTCACCGATGCGCGCCTGGCGACCCTGACGGGCCGCGTCGAGGACCAGATCCGCCGCGCCCGCCGCAATCTGGGCGTCAAGGCGGTGTTCAAGCGCATCGACACCTGCGCCGCCGAATTCGAGGCGCAGACGCCCTACATGTATTCCACCTACGAAGTCCCCGCGATGGGCGATGTGGAATGCGAAGCGCGGCCCAGCGACAAGAAAAAGGTCGTCATCCTGGGCGGTGGCCCCAACCGGATCGGGCAGGGGATCGAGTTCGACTATTGCTGTGTCCATGCCTGCTATGCGCTGACTGCGGCGGGCTATGAGACGATCATGGTCAACTGCAACCCTGAAACCGTTTCCACGGATTACGACACCTCGGACCGGCTGTATTTCGAACCGCTGACCCTGGAACATGTGCTGGAAATCCTGCGGGTGGAACAGGATGCGGGCACGCTGCACGGCGTGATCGTGCAGTTCGGCGGCCAGACTCCTCTGAAACTGGCACAGGCCCTCAAGGACGAGGGCATCCCGATCCTTGGCACCACGCCCGATGCCATCGACCTGGCCGAAGACCGCGAACGGTTCCAGAAACTGCTGAACGATCTGGGCCTGAAACAGCCGGTCAATGGCATTGCCCATTCCGGCGACGAGGCGTTCAAGATTGCCGAACGTGTGGGCTATCCGCTGGTGATCCGCCCGTCTTACGTGCTGGGCGGCCGGGCCATGGAAATCGTGCGCGATGCCGATCAGCTCAAACGCTACATCACCACGGCCGTGCAGGTTTCGGGCAAGAACCCCGTGCTGCTGGACAGCTATCTGACCGGCGCGATCGAGGTGGATGTCGATGCGCTGTGCGACGGCGATGCGGTGCATGTGGCCGGAATCATGGAACATATCGAGGAGGCGGGGGTCCATTCCGGTGACAGCGCCTGCTGTTTGCCGCCCCACAGCCTGGATGCCGAAACGGTCGAGGAGCTGAAGCGTCAGACCGTGCTGATGGCCCGCGCGCTGAACGTCGTCGGCCTGATGAACGTGCAGTTCGCCATCAAGGACGGTACGATCTATGTGCTGGAGGTGAACCCGCGCGCCAGCCGCACCGTGCCCTTTGTCGCCAAGGCGACCGACAGCGCCATCGCCAGCATCGCCGCCCGTGTGATGGCCGGAGAAAAACTGTCGGCCTTCCCGCTGCGGGCGCCCTATCCGGCGGGTGTCGGCCCCGATACGCCGCTGCCGCTGGCCGATCCGCTGACCCTGGCCGATCCGAAAACCCCGTGGTTCAGCGTCAAGGAGGCGGTGCTGCCCTTTGCCCGCTTCCCCGGTGTCGATCCGCTGCTTGGCCCGGAAATGCGGTCGACCGGCGAGGTGATGGGCTGGGATCGCACCTTTGCGCTGGCCTTCCTCAAGGCGCAGATGGGCGCTGGTGTGCATTTGCCCGAAAGCGGACGGGTGTTCCTGTCGATCAAGGATGCCGACAAGACGGCGGCCCTTGCCGAAGCGGCGCGCGATCTGCTTGGGCTGGGCTTCGAGATCACGGCAACCCGTGGCACGGCGAAATGGCTGGCGACCGAAGGGGTCAAGGCCATTCCGGTCGGCAAGGTCTACGAAGGCCGCCCGAATGTGGTGGACGCGCTCAAGAACGGCGAGATCGCCGTGGTGATGAACACCACCGAAGGCGCACAGTCGATCACCGACAGCCGCGATATCCGCCGCGTGGCGCTGATGGACAAGATCCCCTATTTCACCACCGCTGCCGGGGCCATTGCCGCCGTTGCCGCCATGAAGGCCCGCAGCGAGGGATATGGGGTGCGCACGCTGCAGGGCTGATCGGCCCTCCAGCCCGAGATGGTTTTGCCGGGCGGTGGTCGCCCGGCCCGCTGCCGGTGGACCATGACAGAGATTCTCGGTTTTCTCACCCCAGATCAGTTCCTTGCCTTTGTGCTGGGCGGGCTTGTCGTCAATGTGGTGCCCGGTGCGGATGTGGTGCTGGCCACCGCCTGTGGCATTCAGGGCGGGCCGCGCGCGGGGGCCGCATCAGGCTTTGGGGCCGGATGCGGGGTGCTGTGGCATGTCGGGTTGGCGGCGGCCGGGGTGGCGGCCCTGATCGCGGCCCATCCCGCGGCGCTGGATGTGCTGCGCTGGGCTGGCGCGGGTTATCTGGTGTGGCTTGCCATCAAGGCGTGGAATGCCGGCCCCACAGGGGCGGCGCGCGGCCAGGCCGATTTGTGGCGCGCGTTTCGCAAAGGCGCGCTGACCAATATGCTGAACCCCAAGCCGGTGCTGTTCGTGATGGCCTTTCTACCGCAATTCGTGGTGCAGGGTGGCCCGCCGATCTGGCAACAGATCGTTGCGCTGGGCCTGGTCTTTGCCTTTACCGGCACGTTGGTCACAATGGGCTACGGCATTGTCGCTGGCCATGCCGGGCAGGCGCTGGCCCGTCGCATGGGGGCGCTGAACCGCGTCGCGTCTGTGTTGTTTGCAGGTCTGGCCGCGCGTCTTGCGCTCGACGCCTGAGCCATCAGGCGGTATGACCGCGGCATGACCGATACGCCCTTTCAGTATGACCCGCCGCCAGGCCCGCCACGGGTCTTGCACGCCGACAGTGCGATCCTGATCGTGGACAAGCCCGAGGGCCTGCTGTCCGTGCCAGGTCGGGGCGAGGATCGGGCGGATTGCCTGATCAACCGCTTGCGCGCCGACTATCCCGATGTCCTGCTGGTGCACCGGCTGGATCTGGATACATCCGGGATCATGGTCTTTGCCCGGACCAAGGCCGCACAAGGCGGGCTGGGCAAGCAGTTCGAGGCGCGCAGCGTCACCAAGGTGTATGTCGCCCGCCTGCATGGCGAATTGGCGCAAGCCACGGGTACGGTGGACCTGCCCTTGATCGTCGATTGGCCGAACCGCCCGCGCCAGCATGTGAACCACGACACCGGCAGGCCCGCCGTGACCGATTGGCAGGTGATTGCGGTCGGCCAGGGGGAAACCCGCGTGCATCTGATGCCCCGCACCGGGCGCAGCCACCAGTTGCGGGTGCATATGGCCGAACTGGGCCACCCGATCCTGGGGGATTCGCTTTACGCCACCGGCGCGGCGCGCGCCCATCCGCGCCTGATGCTGCACGCGGAGTCGTTGTGCCTGCGCCACCCGGACACCGGCGCCAGCCTGACAGTCTCGGCGCCCTGTCCATTCTGAGCGGCCGGATGCGCCTAGGCGTCGCGGGGCAGGCATTCGGCCAGATGGCGAAAGCTTGCGGCCGTGTCGGCGTCTTCGTCTTCTGACAGAAAGGCATCCAGATCGGGCCAGGCCCGGATCGCCGCATCCACCACCGGATCGCTGCCCGCCGCATAGAGCCCGGCCTGCACCATCAGTTCGGCACGGTCCCAGGCGCCCAGCAGATGGCGGGCGCGGGTGATCAGCGCGTTTTCGTCAGGCGTCGCCGCATCGGGCAGACTGCGCGAGACGGAGCGCAGCAGGTCAATGGCGGGAAACCGCCCGCGTTCGGCAATCTTGCGATCCAGCACGACATGCCCATCCAGCGTGCCCCGCAGGATGTCGGCCACGGGTTCGTCCATATCCGATCCGGGCACCAGAACCGAAAACACCGCCGTGATATCGCCTGCGCCGGTCGGCCCCGGCCCCGCGCGTTCGGCCAGCGACATGATGGCATGGGCGACCGAGGGCGGATAGCCCCGCAGGCTCGCCTCCTCGCCGGCGGCAAGTGCGATTTCGCGATGGGCCTCGGCAAAGCGGGTGACGGAATCGGCCAGCAGCAGCACATGCATCCCCTGATCGCGGAAATGTTCCGCCACCGCCATCGCCGTCCAGGCGCAGCGTCGCCGCACGAGCGGCGCCTGGTCGGATGTGGCGGCCACCACCACGCTGCGGGCCATTCCCCTCGGCCCCAGCACGCGTTCGGTGAAGGCCCGCAACTCGCGCCCGCGTTCTCCGATCAGGGCAATGACGACAACATCCGCCTCCACCCCGGTGGCGAACTTGGCCAGCAGGTTGGACTTGCCGACACCGGATCCGGCAAACAGCCCGATCCGTTGCCCGCGCACCAGCGGCAACAGGGTGTTGAAGGCGCGCAAGCCCGTTTCCAGTCGCCCGCCCAGCATCCGCCGTGTGGCGGCGGCGGGCGCAGGCGCACGCAGCGGGCGCGCAAGGGCGCCCCGGAACAGGGGCCGCCCGTCCAGCGGACGGCCGAACGGATCTATCACGCGGCCGATCCAGCTGTCATCCGGTGCTATGTCAGACCGGCCCGACACCAGGACCGGATCGCCGATGCCCAACCCTTCGGATCCGCCATCCGCCAGAACCGTCACCCTGTCGTGCGACAGGCCCAGCACCTCGCCGCCCAAGGGGCCGTCGCGCCCGAGGATCTCCACCCGGTCGGACATGGCCGTCTGGCGTGTCAGGCCCGAGACTTCCATCAACCCGCGTGACAGCCCGGCGATGCGGCCGACGCGCCGCGCCACACGGACGCCCGCCACCTCGGCCCGCAGCCCATCGAATACCATTCCGGCCATTCCGCAAACTCCCTGCTGGTCATTACGGTTTCTAAAGGAATCACCCTTAAGCCTTGGTGAAGCAGAGCCAGGGAGAATCCCGATGTTCGTCAACAAGGTCGAAGTCCTGACAATGGCGCGCGCCATGGCATCTCATGCCGCCGCACGGCAGGGGGTCATTGCCGCCAATGTCGCCAATGCCGATACGCCGGGCTACCGCGCCCGCGACCTGATCAGTTTCGCCGATGTCTGGCAGGGGCAGGGGATGGCGTTGCGCGCCACCCGTGCCGGTCATCTGGGCGGCGGTTTCCAGGCCGGTGCCGGTATGATGCCGGATCGGCTGAATGTCAGCCCCAATGGCAATTCCGTCTCGCTCGAAGCCGAAATGGTCAAGGCGGCCGAGGCGCGGCAGGCGCATGACATGGCATTGGCCATCTATCGCAGTCTGTCGGGGAACATTCGCGCAACCCTGGGGCGGAGATAAACCATGGCCGACCTCTTGCACAGCCTGTCCCTCTCGGCCTCCGGGATGGAGGCACAGGCCCGCCGCTTGCGCCACTCCACCGAAAACATCGCCAATGCCGATACGCCCGGCTACCGGCGCAAGACCATTGATTTTCGCACCGCAATGGATGGGCTGGTACGGCCCGGCCCGGTGCGCCTCGACCCGTCGGATCTCGAACGGATCCACGACCCCGGCCATCCGTTGGCCGATGAAACCGGCCACCATCAGGGATCGAATGTCGACATGGTGGTCGAAATCGCGGACGCGCGCGAAGCGCAGCGATCCTATGAGGCGAACCTCAGGATGTTCGATCAGGCCCGTCAGATGACCCAGGGCCTGATCGACCTTCTGCGGCGCTGATCCAGAACAGGAGTTCCAGAATGGATATTACCTCCGGCCTTGCCGCCCATGCCTATGCCCGTGCGCGGCCTGCCACCCAGCCCGAACCCCAGGCGGGTGGGCTGCGCGGGCTTGCGCAGGACTTCACCGATGTTCTGAATGCGGGGGACGAGACGGCCAGGGCCACGATGACCGGCCGGGCCGATCCCCACGCCCTGGTCCAGGCGCTGTCGGCCACCGAACTGGCTGTCGAAACCGCCGTGACGCTGCGAGACAAGGTTGTCGAGGCGTATCAGGAAATCCTGCGGATGCCGGTCTGATGCTGGGCGAGGCTGTCATTTACGATGTGTTGCGCCAGGGGTTGTGGGTCGCGGTCAGCATGGCGGCGCCGCTGCTGACCGTGGCGCTGATCGCCGGGCTGGCCATCGGCCTGTTGCAGGCTCTGACCTCGGTACAGGAGATGACATTGACCTTTGTCCCCAAGGTCGGGGCGATGCTGGTCGTCTTCTGGGTGTCGATGTCGTTCATGACGGCCACGCTGACCGATTTCTTCACCAGCCGCATCATACCCCTGATCGCCGGAGGCTGATCCATGGACAATGCAATCTACGCCGGGCTTACCCGCCAGTCGGGTCTGATGCGCGAAATGCAGGTGGTGGCGAACAACCTTGCCAATATGGCCACCACCGGATTTCGCCGCGAGGGCGTCGTCTTTTCGGAATATGTCAGGGCGCTGGGGGATGCGCCGTCGCTGTCGATGGCGCGGGCGTCGGCCCGTGCGATCGACCTGTCGCAAGGCGATCTTGCACCGACGGGCGGCAGCTTTGACTTTGCCATTCAGGGCGACGGCTTTTTCCTGATCGAGACGCCGCAGGGCGAACGCCTGTCCCGTGCGGGGCATTTCACGCCGGGCCCCGAGGGGGAATTGCTGAACCCCGACGGCTATCGTCTGCTGGATGCCGGGGGCGCTCCTGTCGTGGTGCCAGAGGCCCGCGCCGTCAGCCTTGCGCGGGACGGCACGCTTTCCGCCGATGGCGTGCCGGTGGCGCGCATTGGCCTGTGGCTCCCCGCCGATCCCACAAGCCTGCGGCACCAGGCCGGCACATTGTTCACCGCAGATGCCCCCGAACCGATGGAAGACGGCGGCACGATCCTGCAAGGCCATCTGGAAGGGTCGAACACCGATCCGATCCTTGAAGTCGCCCGCATGATCGAGGTGCAGCGCGCCTATGAACTGGGCCAGTCCCTGCTGGACCGCGAGGATGAGCGCATTCGCGGCGTGATTCAAACCCTTGGGCGATAGGAGACCCCGATGAAGGCCCTTCAGATCGCCGCCAGCGGCATGGCGGCCCAACAGATGCGGGTGGATGTGGTGTCCCACAACCTCGCCAACATGTCGACGACCGGCTACAACGCCCGGCGCGCGGAATTTGCCGATCTGCATTACGTGCAGATGGCGCGGCCCGGCACCGTCTCCTCCGAAAGCGGCACCATGCTGCCGACCGGCCTTCAACTGGGCATGGGGGTTCGGGCCACTTCGGTCGCGCAGATGCTGGAACAGGGCACGCTGACGGCCACCGGGGGCGATCTGGACCTTGCCATCGAGGGACGAGGCTGGCTGGAGGTGACATTGCCCTCCGGCCTGTCGGCCTATACCCGCGATGGCGGGCTGAAACGGTCCGCCGACGGCCAGATCGTCACCTCTGACGGTCATCCGGTGGCCCCTGGCCTTACCATCCCCGCCGACGCCCGCAGCCTGTCGATCAACGCCGCAGGCGAGGTCTGGGCCTATTTCTCCGACAGGGTGGCGCCGGAACAGCTTGGCCAGCTCAACCTCGTCGGCTTCACCAACGAGCGCGGACTGGAGGCGACGGGATCCAACCTCTATCTCGAAACCGCCGCGTCGGGCCCTGCCATCGCCGGCAATCCTGGCGAAGATGGTCTGGGCACACTGCGACAGGGCTATCTGGAGGACAGTTCCGTCGATGCGGTGCGCGAGGTGACGGAACTCATCAAGGCGCAGCGGGGCTATGAACTGAATGCCAAGGTCATCACGGCAGCCGACCAGATGCTGGGCGCCACGACGCAGGTGCGCTGATGCGTTGGCTTGGGCTGGTTCTGTTGGCCGCGCCTGTCCATGCGGATACGCTGGTCGCAACGCGCACGTTGCGTGCCCAAACCGTGCTGACGGCCGACGACATCGGCCTGATCCGCGACACGCGACCGGGTATGTTGCGCGACCCGGCGGAGGCGATCGGGCAGGAGGCGCGCGTCACGCTGTACGCCGGCCGGCCGATCCGCCCGACCGACCTTGGCCCGCCGGCCATCGTCGAGCGCAACCAGATCGTGCCGCTGAGCTATCTGTCCGGTCGGCTGTCGATCCAGACAGAGGGGCGTGCCCTGTCGCGGGGGGCCGTGGGCGATACGATCCGCGTGATGAACCTGGCGTCCCGATCCACGGTAAGCGGCCGTATCGGGGCCGATGGTGCCGTAACCGTGCAACCCTGACCCAAGAGGACTGCCAATGCGCGCGATCATCTGTCTTTTGATCCTGGTCTCGGGGTGCGGCCGCCTGCACGAGGTGGGCCGGGCGCCCGGTTTCAGCCCGCTGGAGGGTGGCACCCAACATTATGCGCTGTACACCGCGCCCTTTCCCGAAACGGCGGGTGCCGCCCCGACCGAAGGGGCCTCGCTGTGGACGGCCACGCGCGCCTCGCTGTTCGGGGATCGCCGTGCGGCGCGGCGTGGCGATATTCTGACCGTAGTGATCGAGATCGACGACAAGGCAGAGATTTCAAACGCGACCGACAGATCGCGGAACGGTAACAGTTCGATGGGCATTCCCCAGTTGTTCGGCATCCCCCAGCGGCTCGACGCGAAACTTCCAGAAGGGGCGAGCATGGCAGAGGCTGTCAAGGCGCAGGGCGCCTCGACCTTTTCGGGGGATGGATCGGTCGCGCGCAAGGAAAAGCTCGCGTTGCGGGTCGCCGCCACAGTGGTCGAGGATCTGCCCAATGGCGTTCTGCGGATCGAAGGCCAGCAGGAGGTGCGGGTCAACCATGAGCTGCGCGAATTGCTGGTCTCGGGCTATGTCCGGCCGGGCGACATCTCGCGCCAGAACGAGATCACTTATGACAAGATCGCCGGCGCGCGCATTTCCTATGGCGGTCGCGGGCAGATCAGCGATGTCCAGCAGCCACGCTGGGGACAGCAGATCACCGATCTTGTCCTGCCGTTCTAGGGAGGTTTGGCCTTGCGCAAATTGTTGCCTCTAGTGGTGCTGATCGTGGGGGCCATCGCCGGTGGTGCGGCGGGCCTGGTGTTGCGCCCGACGACCGAACCGGAGATCCCGCCCGAGGAGGCCGGGCCCGACACAACCGCATCTGACGCCCGCGACTATGTGAAATTGCCCAATCAGTTCGTCGTGCCTGTTCTGGAGGGCGGGCGGGTCGGGTCCCTGGTTGTGCTCGCGCTCAGCCTGGAGGTGCCGGTGGGTGGCTCTGACGCGATTTTCACCCGCGAGCCAAAGTTGCGGGACGAATTTCTGCGCGTGCTGTTCGATCACGCCAATGCCGGCGGTTTTCGTGGCACATTCACCGATGGCGGCAACCTCGTTGCCCTGCGCCGGGCCTTGTTGGAGGCGGCGCGCAAGGTGACAGGCGCTGCGGCGGTGTCGGATGTGTTGATCACCGATATTCTTCGGCAGGACGGTTAATCCCGGCCTGGCCGCTGTCTGGTAAGCAATTCATTCAGAACATGCGCACGGCCGAATGCCGTGCGCGCCGCTGTTTCGGCGGCCATCCTGTCCGCCGTCTGCCGCGCAAGGACCGCATTCAACCGTGCGCGCTGTGGTCCGGCCCATTGCTGGTGCTGCACGGCGACGTTTTCCATCACCTGCGGGGGGATCCCGGCGGGTGCGGCGGCGGGCGTATCCAGATTGGCCAGGTGCTGTCGCGTTTCGGCGCAGGCCTGCGTATGGTGCCGCAAACTCGCCTGTGCCCGGTCCTGGATCAGGGCGGCAAGGGTGGCCAGCCGGTGCAGGCGGCTTTGCATGTCGAGGTTCATGTCTGGTCTCCTGCCCCTCGCCGAGCATGGGCGCGGCGCCGCATCGCTTCCGCAAATCGGATGGCGGCTGCAACCGTGCGGTAGTGTTCGGGCCGAATCTCCTGGCCAAGATCGACAGACGCATAAAGGGCGCGCGCCGTTGGCGCATCGCTGCGGATGGGTACACCCGCGGCCGCCGCCGTCTCGCGGATGCGTGCCGCCACAGTATCCACCCCCTTGGCGACGCAGACCGGCGCGCCGCTGGACTGGCGGTTCCATTTCAACGCAACGGCATAATGCGTGGGATTGACGATAACGACATCGGCCTTTGGCACATCGGCCAGCATCTGGTTGCTTGCAATCTCCATCGCGCGTTGGCGCCGCTGCGCCTTGACATGCGGATCCCCCTCGGACTGCTTCATCTCGTCGGTCATGTCCTTGCGCGACATACGGTGTTGGCGCAAATGTTCGTGCCGCTGCCACAACAGATCCAGCCCGCCGATCAGCGCCTGCAGCACCGTGACCAGCAGCAGGAATTCGACCAGCAGCCGCACCATCAGCGCCGTCACCTGCGGCGGTTCAAGATAGAGGCTGTGGAGGATTGCCGCCGCACGGGCCGACAGATAGCCGGCAAGAATTCCTGATACGGCCAGAAGTTTGGCAAAGCTCTTGCCGAATTCGAACAGACCGGCGCGACCGAACTTGCGCTTTGCCCCCTGAAGCAGGGAAATCCGCGACAATTTCGGCTCCAGCCGCGCTGTGGCGAAAACCAGCGCTCTCTGGGCGATCAGCATGGCAAGCACGGCCAGGGCCGGCAGAGCGAACCAGGGCAGGACCGCAAAGAGCAAGGCGGCCCCCAATGCACCGGCGGGCGATGGCCCCCCCGACGCAAAGAGCGGGGCGAGACGGTCGGCCTGATCCAGCAATACGGTGCCGGACTGGCCCAGCCGGATCAGGCTGTCCGGCGCGGCGACTGCCGCGAGGACCAGCCCGGCAAAGGCCGCCGCCGCCAGAAGATCGCGCCCGATCGGAACCTCACCCTTGCGGCGCGCCTCGTCGAGACGGCGTTCGGTCGGGGCGAATTCCTTTTCTGCATTCGGTTCGTCCATGCGGTATCACCGTGCCAGCGAGAACGGATCGGCAAGCCAGCCCAGCCACACGTCCAGCCAGGCCGCCAGCATCAATGGGGCACAGATGGCGAGCAAGACCAGCCCGCCCAGGGTCAATGCCGGTGCGCCGACGAAGGCAACCATCAGGGTTGGCATTGCCTTGTTGATCGCGCCAAGCGCCGCATTGTACAGCATCCCCCCGATCAGGAACGGTGCGGCGAGGGAAAACGCCAGAGCGAAACAGTGCCGGATCTGGGCCAGCCCCCAATCGGCCATATCGGTTGCCAACGGGAACCGGCCCTGCGGCAAAAGCTGGTGCGACAGGATCAGCGCCTCGACGGCGCGCAGGTGAAGCCCGATGGAAAAGGCCAGGGCCAGCGCGGCCATCGTCAGCAGCGATGAAATGGCCGATTGCGGCTCTGCCCCGGCCCCGGCGAAAATCTGCGCCAGCGAGGTGGACTGGGCCGCCATCGCCCCTGCCACCTGCAAGGCGACGACGAAAAGCCGAAAGCCCGCGCCCAATGCAAGCCCGATAGCCGCCTCGGCCAGCATTGAGCCTGGCCGGATGTCGGCGGGTTCGGCGATTGTGGGGGCAACGGCCAATGTCAGCCCCAGTGCCAGGACCAGGCGGAACCGTGCAGGGACCGCCTGGTCGCCAAAGGCGGGCAACAGTGCCATGACCGCGCCGATGCGGACGAAACACAGAAAGCCGGACCAGAACAGGGCAAGACCGCTGCCTTCCATCCAGTCGAGGGCCTCCTGCAATCCGGTCATGCGGGGACCATGCCGATCAGCGCAGGCCGGGCATCGGCCCCGATCTCGTCATAGGACAGAACGGCGATCGACAGCCCCCGCGCCGCTGCGACACCGCGCAGGAACCGCCGGCGCAGCGCCGATGTTACCAGAACCGGGGCAATACCCTGCTCTGCGGCCTTGGCAACCTGCGCGCCAAGAGCATTGGCCAATCGGGTGAATTCGACCGGGGGCAAGGCAACATCATGCAGCCCGCGATTGCCGTCGATCTGATAGCGCGTGAAGATCTGTTCCCAGTCTGCGGCCATCTGGATCAGCGGAATGGTTCCGTCGGGCCGCTTCAGCTCTGCTACCAACTGGAAACCCAGCCGCTGGCGCACATGATCGCAGACCGCCTCGGGGGCGAGCGTCGTGGTCCGCAGTTCTGCCATCGCCTCTAGGATCAGGGGCAGGTTGCGCACCGAAACCCGTTCCTCCAGCAAAAGCTTCAAGACCGACAGCAGCAGGTCCAGCGGCACTTTTTCGGGGATCAACTCGTCCAGCAGGCGGCGGTTCGCCTCGGCTCTGGTCGGGTCCGACGGGGCGATGAACGCATCGAGCAACCTGCGCAGACCACGCAAGGTGAGCAGGCGCGCAAGGTTGCCCTTGAGCACCTCCAGCAGATGGGTGGCCAGAATTTCGGCAGGAGACACGACAGTCAACCCGGCAAGGGTTGCATCCTCTTGCCGGTCGGTGGCGATCCAGCGCGCCGGGGCGCCATAGACCGGCTCGCGGACATCCTGGCCATCGGGGCCGACATCCTGCCCCTCTGGCAACAGCAGCAGCGCCCTGTCGGGCACCAGGCGATCCTGCACCACCTCGACACCCTGAATGCGGATGCGATAGCCGCCGGGCGGCAGGGTCGCCTCGTCGGTGAGGCGCATTTCCGGCAAGATGATGCCATAGGTGGTGGCAATATGGGTGCGGATCGAGGCGATGCGCACATCCAGCCCGGTGCCAGGGTCAAGCACCATGGCGACCAGATCGGGGGCAAACTCGACATGGATTTCGTCGAAGTCCAGAATGTCGCCCATGGCACGGGGTTTGGCCGGGGTCGCGGGCGGCTCGGGCGCCGGAACCGCCGCCCGGCTCCTGTTCCGGTGCAGCCAATAGGCGATGCCCGCAAGCCCGGCGGCGCCGGTCACAAAGGGCAGGAACGGAAGTCCGGGAAACACCGCGAACAGCAGCATCAGCGCGGCCACGGTGCCAATCGCCGCCGGATAGCGGCCAAGCTGCGCGGTCATCGCGGTGTCCACCGCGCCGGTCGCCCCGCCCCGCGCCATCAGCAAGGCGGCGGCCACCGAGGTGATCACCGCCGGTATCTGACCGACCAGCCCATCCCCGACAGTCAGGATCGCATAGGTTTCAAAGGCCTGGCCAAACGGCATTCCATGTCCGACGATGCCCACGCCCAGCCCGACCAGGATGTTCAGCAGGGTGATCAGCAGACCGGCAACCGCATCGCCCTTGACGAATTTGGACGCCCCGTCCAGCGACCCGAAGAAGGTGGTTTCGGCCAGTTCGCGTTCACGGCGCGTCCGCGCTTCGGTGTGGTCGATGGCGCCTGCGTTCATGTCGCTGTCGATGGCAAGCTGCCGTCCAGGCATACCATCCAGCGCGAAACGGGCGCTGACCTCTGCCATGCGGCCGGCCCCTTTCGTGATGACCATGAAATTCACGATCAGCAGCACCCCGAATATGACCAGGCCCTGAAGCACCGACCCGCCCATGATGAAACTGGCGAACCCCTCGATCACCGAACCGGCCGCATGGGTGCCAGTATGGCCCTGGCCGATGATCAGCTTGGTCGAGGAGACGTTGAGCGACAGGCGCAGCATGAGGCTGGCCAGCAGGATCGTCGGAAACGACGAGAAATCCAGTGGCCGTTCGATGAACAGCGTCACAGTGAAGATCAGGATCGCCAGCGCGAAGGAGGCGGCAAGCCCGATGTCCAGAAGCCAGGCCGGAACCGGAAGGACCATCATCACGATGACCATCATCAGGGCCAGCGCCATCAGCACAGTGGGGCGGAACACCGAGGATAACGTGATCACAGGCGCCATGTCATCCCCCGATCAAAGGCGTACCGGACCCCGACAGCAGGCGCCGCGCGGAGGCATCCGCCGGCACCAAGGATCCCAGAGCGCCGCCTTTGCCGGCGTGCAGCAGCGGAAAACCATTGGCACCCTTGCGCACTGGCGCGGGCATGTCTGGCTGATCCGCAGCCGCCAGCTGTGTTGCAAACCGCGCGCGGTAGCGTTCGGCCAGATGGGGTGTCCGGGAATGATAGCGCCCTGCGGTCTGCGCCCAATCGCCGCTGTCACGATGCAGCTGTTGCAGGAACCGCGCGGCCTGGCGGGCATTCTCGACCGGGTCGAACATCTGGTCCAGCGACGAGAATTTGGCGCCGTGCCAGCGATGGTTCATCTGGAAGCAGCCGATATCCAGGTTGCCGGACCCATCGGCAAGCGCCTGTGCGGCAAAGTCGACCGCGGCTTTGCGCGAGGGAAACCAGTGGCTGGTGCCGGCGTGGTTCACGGCCCAGGGCCATGGCTGCGGTGTGCCGGCCAGCGTTCGTCCGGTCTCGACCAGCATGATGGCGCGCAGGACGGGCAGCGGTACCCCGGTTTCCGCCGATGCCATGCGGACCGCTGTCTCGCACAGGTCCGACTGGCCGTTGGCCGATGTCGCCCCAAGCAACCCGACCATCAAGGCGAGGGCAGGGAGGTGGAGCGCGGCGAAGGGGTAGAACCTGACTGTTGTCACCTGAGCCTCGCATATGGGCATTCTGCCTGTCCAGATCGTGACACATCGAGGTTGACGAAAGGTTTCGCGGTTCAAGGGACGGGCATGTCGCGCAGCAGTCCGTCGGCGGCCTGCCGTGTCGCCCGGCTGGCGTCCAGGAGGCTCTGGCCATCGGCCAGTCCGATGGCCGCCAATCCCTCTGGCGCCGGTGCCAGGGCGGCCGACAGCAGCTCTGCGATGGTGGAATCGTCGGACGGATCCAGATCGCGCCAGTGCCGGGCCAGAAACCGCACGCGGGCGGCCTGTGCGGGATCGCCCGCATCCTCCCAGGCTTGCTGTGCCTCGTCCAGGTTTCCGACCAGTTCGAAGGCACCGGCGCGCAGGCGGTTGCTGTCAGCGTCTGAAAGTCCGGCAAGTTCCCGCAGCGCGGCCCGCCCATCCCGCATTGCCAGGGCGGCCTCTGCCCGCAACAGTGCGGCGCCCGGTTCAGGCAGGCCGGACAACCAATTCCCGGTTGCATCGGGAAAACCGTTGGCAATCAGGCGGCGGGCGACCGACTGCCGGACCGACGGCAGCAGTTGCTGTGCGCTGTCACCAGCGGTCAGAGCCTGTTCGACAAGGTCCATGCCATCGCCACGCTCCGTGAGCAGGGACCATAGATGCGCGGCGAGCGAGGGATCCCCGCCGGCAAGTTCAGAGAACGCGCGCTGCGCATTTCCGGTCAGGACAAGGCTTTGCGCAAGCGCCCGGCGCAGCGCGGGTTCATCCGCGCTACCCCGCTGCTCCCGCATCAACGCCTCCAGTTCGGCGATGGTATCGGGATCGGGGGTTTCACCGCGGCGGATGCGGCTGTCGATCAGGTCCGCGCGGGCGCGCGGTGCGAGGGTGGTGTCGTGCCGGGCGACCTGGATCAACTTGGCTTCCGCCTGCACTGCCGCACCGGACTGGCGGTCCAAGCCCGCGTCGATCAGGCCGACAGGCCCGTCCTCCCGGTCCGTCGCACGACTGATCGCGTCGCGAATGCTCCGCGCCGTGGCCGAATCGCCTGCGGCAAGGAACCTGTCCGCCAGAGAAACGCCAAGGGTTCGGCGCAACCCAAGGGGCAATTCCGAGAATGCGCGCAGCACGGCTGCGGTGTTTGTTGCGTCCTTGTGCGGCAGATGCGGCGAGGCGAGCACGGCCCACAGGGCCGCGCGACCATTGCAACTGGCCATGCCATCGAACCCGCGCTCCGCCAGGCCGCCATCCACCAGAATTCCCAGTGTGTCCAACAGGCTGTGATCCGCACCATCCAGGTTCCAGGCTGCGAGCAACGACCGTGTTTCCGCTCCGAAACCGAGGTGAACATACAGCCGCGCAAGCTGGAGGATCCGCGACGTATCGGCCCGGTCGAACTCTCCCGACAGTCCGGCACGCAAACGCGCAATCTGATCGGCGGGCGGCGCATCCGCGCCCCAGGCGGGTATGTCCAGTTGATCATCGGGAACACAGGCGCGCCCGGTGTCGGACAGGCCCGCCAGCGCGGTCGCGTCATGGGGGAGAACCCGCAGTTGCGTTCCCCCCGGCGGCGGCTGCCCGACGTCAACCTCGGGGGTCTTGGCTGTGGGGGGAGGTGTGGCGGGAATGGTGGCCATCGGGCTCAGGCTTCCAGCCGCGATGCCGCGGGAAAGCTCGCGGAGCAGGCGCTCCTTGAGCACTGCCGCCCGTGGATCGGGGTCAAGGGCAAGGTTCGGGACCAGCGACGGGTCCGCGCCCTTGTCTGCGGCCAGGTGCCAGGCAGGCAGGGCAGGGGCGGGGAGCGGACGGAAATCCCGAGGACGCTCCCTGGGGCGCAATGCTGTTCGTTGCGTTAGGTGTGGCATGTCCCGTCCGGCGTTATCCAGTACCTGTTCGAAGGGCGAACCGGGGGGTGGCGGGCCGGGACGGATATCGACCACAACGATCCCCGGACGAAACGGCGTTGCAATCGCATGGCAGGGGCAGGCAAGCCCCAGTCGCAGCACGCCGCTGTCCGGATCGACCCACAGCGCCGCCAGCCTATCCCGTGGGATCAGCGAGAACACGGTCGAGATATCATAGCGCCAGCGGGGTTGCCGGGTTCGAAACCCATAGCCATCGCCGGTTCGCCCGAAATCCCAGCCAGCCGGTTCGGGAAAGGTCAGGACGAGCCGTGTGAACCCGTCGTGCTCTCCCGAGCGCACGGTGACCACCTGCGCGAAGGCTCCCGTAGACAAGACCAGCCAGGCAAGCACGATCAGCCGCAGCATCTCAGGCGGCCTCTTGCTTGAGCGCGCGCAGCGCATCTTCGAGATCGCCAAAGCTCGGGCGCACGTGATGCGGGGTATTCTGCCGACCCACCTCGATACAGATGTTTGCAGGGTGGCGGTGGAGGTTGGCGACCAGTACTTCGCGGATCAGGCCATAGAAATGCTGATCCTCCTCGACCGCAGCCCGGACCTTTGCGGCGAACGGGCCCACGATTCCATAGGCCAGAAACACCCCGAGAAAGGTGCCGACCAACGCGCCGCCAATCATCTTGCCCAGGACTTCGGGTGGCTGGTCGATGGAACCCATGGTCTTGATCACGCCCAGAACGGCCGCAACGATCCCCAGCGCGGGCAGGCCGTCAGCCATGGTCTGCAAGGCATGGCTGGGGTGCAGGGCGTGATGGCGGGTTGCCTCCATCCGCTTGTCCAGGACTTCCTCGACCTGATGGGGATCGTCGTAGTTCATCGAGGCGGCGCGCAATGTATCGCAGATCAGCTCCACGGCCTCGTGGTCGTGCTGAATGCGCGGATATCGCCCGAACACTGCGGAGTCGTGGGGATTTTCAACATGTTCCTCCAGCGCGACGGGATTCGTCCCGGCGATGCGGATCAGTTCGAACAGCAGACACAGGAGATCGCGGTAGTCGGCCGGTTTCCACGTCGGCCCCTTGAACACCTTGCCGATGTCTTTCAGCGTCGCCTTGGCAGAACTGCCATCGTTGCCCAGAAGAAACGCCCCGACAGCGGCCCCGCCGATCATCATCAGTTCGAAAGGCAGGGATTTCATGATGATCCCCATCTTGCCGCCCGCGGCCAGATAGCCTCCGAA
This sequence comes from Gemmobacter megaterium, assembly GCF_900156815.1. GTDB lineage: Bacteria > Pseudomonadota > Alphaproteobacteria > Rhodobacterales > Rhodobacteraceae > Wagnerdoeblera > Wagnerdoeblera megaterium. The sequence goes on along the minus strand of NZ_FTOT01000002.1, from coordinate 216,316 downwards.
CACCATGACAAAGATCACAGCTATGCCGACGATACCGATCATTGGTGAATCCCCGTTCCGTTTCCTGCCCCGAGCCTCGCAGAGGCGGGTTAAGAAAGTGTCGCATCATTCGGTTGGCACACGGGCATTGCGCCCTGCCAGCAGCACCGAAATGGCATAGGCGCCTTCCGTACTCATGCCGGACAGGACGGCGGCGGCGGCTTCGGGCTGCATTCGGCCCAGAAAGCCGGCGGCGAATTCCGGCGCCATCGCGCCAAACAGCGCGGCGGCGTCCTTGGGTTTCATCGCCTCGTAGACGCTGGTCAACCGCGTCAGATCGCCTTCGGCGGCGCCATCTGCCGCCGCGAGCGTGGCAGAGAGGCTTGCCTCGGCCGCTTCGACCTGACGCAACCGGGCGGCAAGCGCCTCTTCCACAAGGGCGAGCGCCGCCATCCGCTGATTGATCGCCGATTCCTGAACGGACAGGCGACTTTCACGCAGGCCCAGAGCATCTGCCAATTCTTTGACCGGCTGTGCGCATCCCGCCGCAGGCTGCGCGTGCATGGGTGTGTCCGGGGCCGGTACCGCTTGCGCCTGGGTCAGCCCGAGACCGACCCGGATCAGCCCCGATGCAAGCATCAGACCCGCGAGAAAGACCAACACCCCGCGCACAGGGCCACGGTTGCGCCGGATCATTCGGCGACCTCCACCGAATCGCGTCGTCCACGAGAACGTACGAATCTCATGCGCCGGTCGCCTGAGGTATCGCCCCTGTCCTCGGCTTCGGGCAGATCGTGCAGGGACGAGACCAGCAGCTCCAGTCGCGCGGCGAGGGAATCAGCGCGGACTGTCAGTGTCTCAAGACGGCCTGTCGAGTCGTTGGCCGCCCCGCGGGCGGTCGCCAGCGCCTTGGTCAGATCGTCGACCTGCGCCGAGAGTACGGCGATTGCCCCACCCATTCCGCTTTCAAGCTGTGTGAACCGGCGCAGGCGACGCTGCAGCACGAAACAATAGACAGCGGCGCCGAAGGCGCCGGCTGCCAGAAATACATCGGCGATCAGTTCCACACCGCAACTCCTTCAATTAATGACAAATTCGGTGATCAGCAGGTCGCGCACCCGGCCTTCGCCCGTGATGATCTGAAGCCGCCGCAGCATCTGTGCGCGCAGACGGACCAGTGCGGCCGGCGCCTCCAGCTCGGATGGTGTCAGTGCGCGCAGATAGCCGTTCAGCAGATCGAGAATGCGCGGCTTGAGATGCTCGACCTCGGATTTGTACGGGCGCTCCACCTCGATCTGGGCGGTGAACCGCAGGTGTCGGGTCTGGCCGCCGTTGGCCAGGCTTATGACCAGAGGGTCGAGCGCAACGAAATCAATGTCGGGCAAGGCGGCCAACCGTGGTGGTGCCTGTTGCAGCGGGCTGGGAATCAGGCCCGACCAGGTGGCGTAGAACGCGCCCCCTCCGGCCAGAAGAGCCAGAAACACTGATAAAATCAGGGTGCGGATCCCTTTTCCGGACCCGGTTTCGTCGGCGTGCTGGACTGCGCTGTCTGTCATCTTGGCCTCCGTTCGGTATCGACAGGTATAAGCGCGTGGGCACTAACCGATTATTAAGCCCAATCCGCGAAGCATCGGACATCAGGCGATGCCGCTGATCGGAGAATCCGGTGCAACAGGTGCTTTCCTTCTGGTCCATGCTGGACATGCGGCGGCGAATGGTCGTCGTGGCGGTGACTGTGGCCATGTTCGCGGCCATTCTCGCGTTGGCCCGCATGGCCGCGTCGCCTTCGATGGCGTTGCTTTATGCAGGACTTGAGCCGCCCGCCGCAGGGGACGTCGTGGGCGCGTTGGGGCAGCGCGGTGTCGCCTATGAGGTGCGTGGCGATTCGATCTGGGTGCCTGAACCGCAACGCGACCAGCTGCGCATGGCGCTCGCGGCGGATGGTCTGCCCGCCGGTGGCGGGGCGGGATACGAGCTTCTGGATCAGCTCTCGGGGTTCGGGACCACCTCGCAGATGTTCGATGCGGCCTATCTGCGGGCCAAGGAAGGCGAACTTGCGCGAACCATCGCGGCCAGCCCCTTTGTCCGCAGCGCCCGTGTCCATCTGGCGGTTCCCGCAGCGCAGCCTTTCCGGCGGGATCAGCGATCGACGGCGTCGGTCACGGTGTCGACCTTCTCGGGGATGATGACCCCGGCCCAGGCCCAGGCTGTCCGTCACCTGGTGGCTTCGGCGGTTGCGGGTCTGGGGGTCGAGGATGTGTCGGTGATCGACGCCGCCGGTGGCCTGATACCGATGCCCGGCCTGTCGCCTGGCGGTGCAGCCGAAGGGCGTGGCGACGAGATGAAGCGCGCGGTCGAACGCCTGCTTGCGGCACGGGTCGGGCAGGGGCGCGCAATGGTCGAACTGACCGTCGAGATCGTGACCGAGCGCGAGTCCATCTCCGAACGGCGGTTCGACCCGCAGGGGCGGGTGATGATCTCTTCCGAGACCGAGGAAAAGACCAACTCGGCCACCGGATCTCCTCCGGGGGTGACGGTGGCGTCGAACCTGCCCGAGGGCGACGCGGCGCAAGGCGAAGGCAGCCGCAGCCAAGGGGCAGAGACCCGCGAACGCATCAACTATGAGGTGTCGGAAACCGCGCGCGAGGTGCTGCGCGCGCCCGGTGGCGTGCGCCGGCTGACGGTGGCCGTCCTGATTGACGGGTTGCGCGCCGCCGATGGAAGTTGGCAGCCGCGGGCCGAGGCCGAACTTGCCGATCTGCGCGATCTTGTTGCATCGGCCGTTGGGTTCGACGCTGCGCGGGGAGATGTGATCACCATCAAGTCGATGGAATTCGAGCCGGTGCCAGGCGGTGAAAACGCGGCGACCGCCGGTGTGTTGGACCGGCTGGACCCGATGGCGCTGATCCAGCTTGGCGTCATCGCCAGCGTGATCCTCGTCCTGGGTCTGTTTGTGCTGCGCCCGCTGCTGCGTCCGGCCCGCGATGTGGCGGCACCGCCAATGGCATTGCCGCCGGTGCGCGCGTCTTCCGTGCCGGTCCTGACCGGAGAGATCGATGATGATGCGGACATGGGCGCGATGCCTGTCGTCGCCACCAGCGCCGGCGAGGGCCAACCCCGCGATCCGGTTGAACGCCTGCGGCAACTGATCGCAGAACGTCAGGTCGAATCAGTGGAGATTCTGCGCACCTGGATGGAAGACCGCGAGGAAAGCCGCTGATGCCCCTGATTCTGGAGGATTTCGGCACAAGCCCACAGCGTGATCCGACCCGGCAGAACGCCGCGCCCGACACCGCCATCGAGGAGGATCGCCTGGTCAGTTTCGAGGCCGGATATCGTGCGGGCTGGGATGATGCCGTGACCGCTCAGGCCGATCAGGATGCCGAGATCCGCACGGATATCGCGCGCAACCTGCAGGGGCTGGCCTTCACCTACCACGAGGCACGCAGCCATGTTCTGCGCGCGCTCAACCCTCTGGTCGCCGAACTCGCCACACGTCTGCTGCCAGAGATTGCCCATGCCGCCTTGCCGCATCTGGTGGCCGAGGCGCTGACCCCCTATGTCGAGATTGCCGCCGAGGCGCCGGTCCGGGTCGTGTTGCATCCGTCGATCCGCCAGCGGGTCGAGGCCATGGTGGGCACCACGCCCGGCCTTCCGATTGCCTACCACGAGGATGACGGGCTGCCCCCAGGTCAGATCTGGCTCGGGCTGGGCGAGACGGAGACACGGGTCGACATTGATGCCGCGCTGGCCACGATCCGCGCCGCGCTGGACGATTTCTTTACTCTTGCCGCAAAGGAGAGCCGCCATGGATGAGGTGACGGCGGGGGATGGCGTGCATCCCTTTGATCAGGTGCCGATGGAGATCACGGTTTCTGTCGGCAAGGCCCGCCTGCAGGTCCGCGAGTTGTTGCGCCTGCGCCGCGATGCAGTCTTGTCGCTGGACCGCCGGATCGAGGATCCGGTGGATCTGTATATTGGCGACCGGCTGATCGCGCGCGGCGAATTGCACGAGATCGACGGAGACAGCTCCGGCCAACTGGCCGTTCGCCTGACAGAGGTTGTCAACCTGCGTGGCGGATCGTGATCCGGCTTGCCCTGCTGCTGGTTCTGCTGGCAGGTCCGGCCGCCGCGCAGGACATCACGCTGACCATGGGCGATGGTGGCACCTTCACCGCGCGCACGGTGCAACTGCTGGCATTGGTGACATTGCTCAGCCTTGTGCCGGGCCTTGCGGTGATGATCACCTGTTTCCCCTTTGTTGTCACAGTCCTGTCCATCTTGCGGCAGGCGATCGGCTTGCAGGCGGCACCGCCGAACATGCTGATCATCACCCTTGCGCTGTTTCTGACATGGTTCGTGATGGATCCCGTCCTGACCGAGGCCTGGACAACCGGCATGGCACCCTTCTCCGAGGGGCGGCTGCCGCTGGAGGAGGCTTTCACAAGGTCCATGGAACCGTTCCGCCGATTCATGGCGGCGCGGCTTGATGCCGATACCTTTGCAACCCTTGCGGCGCTGCGCCCTGGCCTGGCAGAGACGCCCGCTGCACCCGAGGCGCCGCTGTCGGTGTTGGTGCCGTCCTTTCTGCTGAGCGAGATCGAACGCGCATTCCAGATCGGTTTTCTGGTTTTCCTGCCGTTTCTGATCATTGATCTGGTCGTTGCGGCCATCCTGATGTCGATGGGCATGATGATGGTGCCGCCGGCTGTCGTCTCGCTGCCGTTCAAACTCGCGTTCTTCGTGGTCGCCGATGGCTGGAGCCTGATCGCCGCCGCCCTGGTCCGCAGCTATTCCTGAGACAGATCGCGCAAAGGGTGCCGGGGCCGCGTGGCCTGGCACCCTTTGCTGATCTACTGGACGACGAATTCGGCGTGCAGCGCCCCCGCAGCATTGATCGTCTTGAGGATGTCGATCATGTCCCGCGGTGCAACCCCAAGGGCATTCAACCCCGCGACGATTTCGGACAGGTTGGTCCCGCCGCTGACCTCGGCCAGCCCGGTGCCGGGGGGCTGGTCGATGGCGGCCGCGCTGCGAGGAACGACGATGCTCTCGCCCCGGCTGAAAGGGTTGGGCTGGACAACGACCGGCGTCTCGTCGACCCGCAGGGTCAATCCGCCCTGTGCAACCGCAACGCGGCTGATCCGGACATCCGCCCCCATCACGATGGTTCCCGATCGCTGATCGACGACCACGCGGGCGCGGCGTTCGGGTTCGACCGGGATGTTCTCGATCCGGCCAATGACATGGGCGGCAGAGCGCATACGCGCCGCGTCGATGTCCACCGCCACGGTCCCGCCATCCAGCATGGAGGCAATCGGGCGGCCGAATTCCGCATTCACTGCGGCCTCGATCCGCGCCGCCGTGGTGAAGTCCGGGCTGCGCAGCGCCAGCCGGATGGCCGAGAGCGTGGTGAAGTCGAATTCCACTTCACGCTCGACCCGTGCGCCGCTCGGGATCACGCCGGCCGTGGGCACACCTTGCACAATGCGCGCAGCCGCGCCTTCGGCGGCGATGCCGCCAGCCAGCACGGCCCCCTGCGCCACGGCGTAGATCTGGCCGTCGGCACCATTCAACGGCGTCATGACCAACGTGCCACCCAGCAGGCTTTTCGCATCGCCGATCGCGGAAACCGTCACGTCAATCCGGCCCCCGGCACGGGAGAAGGGCGGCAGGCTGGCGGTGACCATCACAGCGGCCACATTCTTGGGGCGCAGTTGCTCGCCAGTGACGTTGACGCCCAGCCGTTCGAGCAGATTGGACAGGATTTCTTCGGTGAAGGGCGCGTTGCGCAACCCGTCGCCCGAGCCGTTGAGCCCCACGACAAGCCCGTAGCCGACCAGATCGTTCCCGCGCACGCCGTCGAATTCGACCAGATCCTTGACCCGGACCGGGGCCGCCGCAACCGGCTGTGCGGCGCAGACCAGACAGAATATGGCAACGCGGATCATCTGAACATCTCTATCAGGCTGAGACCGGACAGGCGCGCGGTCAGGGTGTAGAGAGTTTCCAACTGGGTCCGGGTAGCTTCGATGTCCGACGCGGTGGCATAGGGATCAACCGAGACAAGCCCGCTGCGCGCAATGCCCAGAACGGAGTCTTCGGCGGCATTGCGGGCCTGCGCCTGGGTCAGCCGGGCCTGGACTGTGCCGATCCGGGCCGCAAGTGCGGTGCGCGGGGCTGCGTTCGACGACAGCGTTTCGCCTGCCCGTCCCGCCAGTTCGCGCCGCTGCACGGGGTCGTCGGAGAGAATGCCACGGTCCATGACCGCCGCCGTCACAAGGCCCGCAAGCAGCGATTTCAACGCGGGATCCGTGGCCGTGACCGGGAGCCCCGCCTTTTGTTCCGGCCCGACCCAGATCTCGGCCAGCGCGGCGCCCCCGGTATAGGCCTGGCTGTCGAAACCGGCCGGATCGTCGAACCATGCGGCAATGGCGGCCTGAACACCGGCGGCGGTCGTTTGCGATGCGGCAAGCGGCAGCACGAGATCGAGGAGCGCATCCGGGCTGATCACGGCAGGATGGTCACTGCGGGCACCGGCAAAGACGGAATAATCGCCCGAGCGCGCGTTCAGAATTCCGATGGCGGCGTCCAGATGCGACCGGGCCTCTTGTGCGGCAAGATCGACCTGGTCATCCTGCGTTGCGCTGCCTGCGGAGAGGAGGGTCGTGGCAACCGCGCCGCCGATGCCATCCAGCGCGCCAAGTGCGGCCTGCATCGTGTCAAGCCGGGTCTCCAGTGTGCGGGTGGCCGTCTGCCAGCCGCCGATCCGTGCCAGTGCCGCCTCGATGCCCAAGAGCGGACCCAGATTGCCGCGCGACGCGGCGGCCTGATCGGCGTGGCGTCCGGTGGCAATTTCCTGTGTCAGTCTGGACAGGCGGCTGTGCGTTGCAGAGGTCTGGCGCTGAAGCATCAGGTTGCGCGCCAGATCACCCAATGAAATCATGGTCATCGCTTAGATCTCCAGAAGGTTTGCGATCATGCCATCCACGGCTTGGATGACTTTGGCATTTGCTGCATAGGACCGTTCGATCAGCAACAGCATCTGCATCTCGCGGTCGCTGTCCACGCCCGATGCGGCCTCCAGTTCTGACAGGGCGCTGCTGCGGCTGTGGGCGACGGTGGCCTGAACGTCGTCGGCCAGCCGCGCGGTGGCGATCCCCGACATCATGTCGCCTGCCAGGCCGGACAGGCTGCGCAAGCCGGGCAGGAACCCGCCGGACGCCGCAGCACGTGGTTCGGACAAGGCGGCGGCCCAGGCGCTCAGACCTGCGCCGTTCCCGCTGTCACCGGGCGAGACAGCGCCAATCCCGTCGCGCAGCCGCCACAACGCCCCGCCCTGTGCCGGGTCGACGGCGGCGTTCACGCGGATCCGTGACGCCAGCCCGCGTTCGCGCGCGCTGTCGAATGCCGCGCCGGAATCGGTGAACAGTCCCGCCGCGCCGGGGGCGAGGGTCGAGTCCGCCTCTTGCATCCGGGTGATCAAATCGCGGGCGATGGCGTCGAGCTGGTGCTGGGCCGCAGGCCCCAGATCGTCGCGGATGGCGAAATTCGCCGAAAGCCTGCCGCCGCCCATGGCCGCGCCATCCGCCGCGGACAGGGGGCGCCCGTTCATCGTGAGGTCAGACAGGGCGCCCGAGTCGGCGGCAACCACCCCCGCCTGCGCAAAGCCGAAATGTGCCGGCCGGCCATCGAGAAGCGTGGCGCCCCCGGCAGAATAGAGCGCGATCTGCCCATTCTCGCGCTGCACCTCGCGCAACGGAACGATCGCGGCAATCTGGTCGACCAGCACCTGACGCTGATCGACCAATGCCGCTGTATCGCGCCCCAGGGCAGACATTTTCACGATGCTGTGGTTCAGGTCGGCGACCTGTGCCAGCGTCAGGTTCAACGTGGCGACATCATTGGCGATCGCGCCGTCCGCCGTGCTGCGGGCCTGCTGCACCTTGGCCGAGACACTGGCAAGCGTGCCGGCCAGCCCCATGGCCGCGTTCAGCACCGCTGCGAGCGTCGCTTCGGTTCCGGGCGCGGCTGCGGCGGCAAGCAAGCTGGAGTCCAGTGCCCCGATCCGTGTGGTCAGCGACCCTTCGGTGCCCGGTGTTCCCAGCCAGCCCTCCAGCGCAGTGCGAAACCCCAGCCGCGTGTCCGCGACCGAACTTTCCGCCAGCGCGATGCGGCGGTCTGCGGTGATCAGCGGCGTGCTGTTGCGCAAGACAGCGCCGACCAGCACCCCGCCACTGGCAAGGCTGCTCAGCAGCAGATCTCGGCGCCCGAAGCCCGCGGTGCGCAGGTTGGCAAGGTTGGTGGCCACGGTCTGCGCCCCGCGTGAGGCGGCGGTCAGGCCGGACATGGCCGCAGTCAGGCTTTGCGACAGGCTCATGGCCCTGCCTCCCTATGTTCAACGCTTGAGGTTCGCGGTTTCCTGCAACATCTCGTCCACGGTCTGGATGACCTTTGCGTTCGAGGAATAGGCGCGCTGGGTCTGGATCAACTGGGTCAGTTCGGTCGCGACATCCGTCGCGCTTTCCTCGCGCGAATAGGGCGACATGGCGCCGGTGGGGCCATCGCCGGCATCCCAAAGGTAGAACCCGCCAGAGGCCATCGACACCTCGTAGGTCTGTTCCCCGACAGCAGTAAGGCCGTTGGGGTTGCGGACATCGGCGACGGGCACCTGGTAGAGTTTTCGAGTAAACCCTTGATCATAAACGCCATAAAGATTGCCGGCAGAGTCGAATTCCACAGCGACCATCGACGCGACGGGGGTGCCGTTCTTGGTCTGCGTGCCGGGGGAAAAATCGGACGACAACTGTGTCATCCCGTCCAACTGGCCGGGTTTGCCAATGTTGAGCGAAATCGGGCCGCTTGCCACCGTCAGGGCCATCACGCCCGTCGCCGGGTCATAGGCGCCGCCCGACAGGGTCGTGATGGCATTCAGCAAACCACCGCCCGTCTGGGTGTCGGCAAAGGCCATGGTATATTCTCCCACGACGGTATCCGAGGCGGAATCATGGATGGAGAGAGACCAGCTGTTCGAGGCGCCGGTGGCAGGCACATTGGGCGTGAAGGAAAAGGTCAGGGTGCGCGACAGGCCGAGATTGTCGAAATATTCCATCGCCACTTCCTGCGCGCCACCTGTGGCGCCCGCTGTCGTGGCTGTGGCGGGCAGGTTCAGGGTCAGGCCGATGGCCGTGGTCGGATTTGCGGTGAACTGGTTCATGTTCACGCGCACAGGTTCCAGCCCTGCCATGGATTCGCGGGTTCGTGTCCCGACCGTCCCGTCCGCACCCGCAGGCCAGCCCATCAGCACATGGCCGGTGGCCGTGGTCAGATAGCCGCTGGCATCCGGGCGAAAGGATCCTGTCGTCATCAGTTGCAAGGTGCTGGCGGCCCCGTCGCTGCCCAGAGACGACATCGAGGTGACAGGCAGAAACCCGCGCCCGTCCACCGACAGATCGGTGGCATTGTCGGTGCGCACCAAAGGCCCGCGTTCGTCGATCAGCCGCAGCGCCGTGGTGCGCACGCCGCCCGCAGTATACCGGCCGGGGTTTGACGAGCCGATCACCATCGAATGGAAATCGACGGTATTGCGCTTGTAACCATAGGTCGCCGAATTGGCGATGTTGTCGGAAATCGAGGCCAGCCGGGCGGCATTGGCGTTCAGCCCGGCCACACCGGCGTTGAGCGAGGAGGAAATCGTCATCTGATCGCGCCTTTCTACTGCTGCGACATGTGCCGCAGGCAGAATGACGGCGTGGGCTTAATTTCCGCCTAATGCGCGCGGCCCGCTCATCTGCCGGTGCGCAGCAGGACGAGTTCCAGCCGGTTGTTGCGCAGGGCCATGGGATCGTTGACGGCCGGGCGGCGGTCGGCATAGCCGGTAACACGTTGAATACGCTCGGGGTCAAGGCCCGCCCCCTGCAACAAGGCCCGCGCGCCCAGCGCCCGCTCTGCCGACAGGGCCCAGACGGGGTTCTCGATCAGCGTTATCGGAAAAGATGGCACGAATCCCTGCACCGCCACCTGATTCCCCACCAGCCGAAAGCTGTCGGCCACGACCTGCATCAGCTCTTTCAACAGCGGAGTGGCGGTGGCGGATGCGGGAATGAACAGCGGCGAGTCCGGCAGATCGAACAGTTCGACGACCAAACCCTCGTCCGTGATCCGCGTGACCACATGGCGCATCAGACGCTCCATCGTCATGCTTTCGCCGCTGGTCGCGCGCAGGGCCGAGTCCAGATCTTCGAGCGCGCGTTGCTCTGCCGCGGCCTCGGCGTCGCCGGTGAGGCCCATGGCCTGCCGCTGTTCCGTCGGGCGGGCCGCGCTGGCCCCTGTGCCGGTCTGCGCCAGCACATCCTCAGAGAACATACTTTCCCCGCCAAAGGCCCCGTCGCCGCCGCCGGAAATCCGGTTTACCGCGATCACCGGATCAAAATAATCCGCGATTCCCTTGCGTTGCTTCTCGGTCGTCGCATTCAGCAGCCACATCAGCAGAAAGAACGCCATCATCGCGGTCACGAAATCGGCATAGGCGACCTTCCACGCCCCGCCATGATGCCCGTGTTCGCCGACAACCTTCTTGCGCTTGATGATGACCGGCGCGGCATTGCCTTGCCTGGCCATTCCAATCACCCTTTCGTCTCACCCGGACCCAGTGGTGGCACAGGCAGCGTTAGGGCGGGCTTAACAGATAGAATGCTATGGGCTTTCCATATGCGCGGCGATCAGCGCGGTTGCCCGGGCGATGGCCTCTTCGACGGGCATGTCCGACGTGTCGATCACCACGGCATCCGCCGCCGGGCGAAGCGGGGCATCGGCGCGGTGCATGTCGCGGGCATCGCGTTCGCGCACTTCGGCCAGAACCTGCCCGGCATCGCCGCCGACTTCCAGCCAGCGCCGGTGGGCGCGTATTTCAGGGCTGGCGGTGACATACAATTTCACCTCTGCCTCGGGGCAGATCACGGTGCCGATGTCCCGCCCGTCCAGCACGGCGCCGCCCTCTTGTCGCGCGAAGCGGCGCTGGAACTCGATCAATGCCGCCCGCACGGCGGGAAGGGCCGCAACACGGCTTGCGGCCTGCCCGGCCGCAAGGGTGCGCAGACCTGCGGCATCCAGATCTGCGGGGACCAGCGCCAGCGCCGCCGCCTCTGGCTCTACCCCGGCTGCGACCTTGGCGCCGACCGCCCGGTACAGCAGCCCGGTATCCAGATGGGCAAACCCGAACCGTGCCGCCACCGCCCGGCTGATCGTGCCCTTGCCGGCCGCTGCCGGCCCGTCGATTGCCACTGTAAAGATCATTCGCGCCTCCGCTGGAGGCAGCCCTTAAACGGAAACGGCGGGTTTCGCAAACCCGCCGCCCAGAGAATGCAAGGATGCGCGGCGGGGCAGGGCCCCGACGTGGTCAGTGGCCAAGGATCTGGCTGAGGAACAGTTTCGTCCGGTCGGATTGGGGATTGTTGAAGAATTCCTTGGGCTCGTTCTGTTCGACGATCTGCCCCTGATCCATGAAGATCACCCGGTTCGCCACCGCCTGGGCAAAGCCCATCTCATGCGTCACACAAAGCATGGTCATGCCTTCCTCGGCCAGCTCGATCATGGTGTCCAGCACCTCCTTGATCATCTCGGGATCAAGGGCGCTGGTCGGCTCGTCGAACAGCATGATGCGCGGCTTCATGCACAAGGACCGCGCGATGGCGACGCGCTGTTGCTGACCGCCCGACAACTGGCCGGGGTACTTCAGCGCCTGCTCGGGGATTTTCACCTTGCGCAGAAAGTGCATGGCGATTTCCTCGGCCTCTTTTCTGGGGGTCTTGCGCACCCAGATCGGCGCCAGCGTGCAGTTCTCCAGGATGGTCAGATGCGGGAACAGGTTGAAGTGCTGGAACACCATGCCCACCTCGGACCGCACCTTGTCGATGTTCTTGAGGTCGCTGGTCAGTTCGGTGCCATCCACCACGATCTGCCCGGACTGGTGTTCCTCCAGCCGGTTGATGCAGCGGATCAAGGTGGACTTGCCCGAGCCGGAGGGGCCGCAGATCACGATACGCTCGCCGCGATGAACGGTCATGTCGATGTCACGCAGGACGTGGAACTGGCCGTACCACTTGTTCATCTTGACGATCTGGATGGCGATCTCGTTCGAGACCTTCATCTTGCTGCGGTCGATGTCGTGGTCGAGTACAAGTTCGGACATTGGGGGAATTCCTTACCTATGGTCCGTCTTCAGCCGGCGTTCCAGATACATGGAATAACGCGACATGCCGAAGCAGAAGATGAAGAAGCAGACGCCGATGAAGATGAACAGTTCCCAGTAGATACCGTTCCAGTTCGTGTCGGCGCGAATGGCGTTCGACAGGCCGATCGGATCCAGCAGGCCGATGAACACCACCAGCGTGGTGTCCTTGAACAGCCCGATGAAGGTGTTGACGATGCCGGGGATCGAGATTTTCAGGGCCTGCGGCAAGATGATCAGCCGCATCGCCTTCCAGTAATCCAGCCCCAATGCATCCGCTGCCTCGTACTGGCCGCGGGGCAGGGCCGCCAGACCGCCGCGGATCACCTCGGCCATGTAGGCGGCCGCGAATAGCGTCACCATGATGATCACGCGCAGGATGATGTCGAAGCTGGTGCCCGGAGGCAGGAAGTAGTTCAGCAGCAGCGATGCGGTGAACAACAGGGTGATCAGCGGCACGCCTCGGATGAATTCGATGAAGCCGACGCTGATCGCCTTGATCAGCAGCATGTCCGACTTGCGACCGAGCGCCAGCATGATGCCCAGCGGCAGCGACAGCGCGATACCGGTGACGCCGATGATGATCGACAGCATGAAGCCGCCGAAATCACGGCTGGGCACCGGGCGGATCGACAGGGAAACCGCCGATTGCAGCGCCGAGGACACCGGGGCCGCCAGCCAGACCCACCAGACGATGGCCGCCAGAACGGCACCGATCAGTGCAAGGACGCTGCCAGTCACCCGGCTCAGCCCGAGAAAGGCGCCGTAGCCCACCGCAAAGCCGCCGATCACGGCCAGCGGCAGCCAAAGCGAGCCGCCCCACAGCAGCCAGAAGGCCACGAACGGATAGAGTGCCGAAAACCAAATCAGCTTGCGCGGCAGCTTGTCGAACAGGATGGGCGCGATGGCGACCAGCATCAGCACCATGGCCAGGATCGGCCGCCAGTACAGATCCGACGGGTAGAAGCCGAACATCAACTGATGCCAGCGGTCACGGATCACCGCAAAGCAGGCGCCGGATTCCCCGGCAAGGATCTGGCGGCATTCCGCCAGACTGTTGGCATTCCAGACGGAATTCATCAGCCAGGGGCCGATGTGCATGACGATCCACACGATCGTGCCGACGGCAAGAACCGTGAGCGCCACGTTCAACACGCTGGAAAACAGGTTCTCGCGCAGCCAGCGCACCGCACCGATCTGACTGGTCGGCGGGGCTTGCTGCGGCAGCATCGTGTCGCGGACGAAAGGAACGGTCTGGGCGTGCGTATCGCTCATCTCAGCGCTCCTTCAATTTGACGCTGGCGTTGTAGACGTTCATCGCCATCGAGATCAGCAGGCTGATGACCAGATAGGTCAGCATCATCAGCAGCATCCCTTCCAGCTCGCGCCCGGTCTGGTTGATGGTGATCCCGCCAAGGGTGGACCGGATGTCCATATACCCGACGGCAAGGGCGAGGGACGTGTTCTTGGTGATGTTGAGATACTGCGAGATCATCGGGGGAATGATCACGCGCAGCGCCTGTGGCAGAACCACAAGGCTCATGATCCGGCCGGGACGCAGGCCAAGGGCTGCTGCGGCCTCGGTCTGACCATGCGATACGGCCATGATCCCGGCGCGCACCGTTTCGGCGATGAAGGCGCCGGTATAGACGGTCAGCGCGAACCACAGCGCGATCAGCGAGTTGCGCAGAAATGTGCCATCGGCAAAGTTGAAGCCGCGCAGCTCTGGCAGGCCCAGATGGAACCCGAGCGCGAATTTCAGCACCACCAGCGGGGCCAGAAAGATCAGGATGGATTTCCACCAGGTGACCGGACGCACGCCGGTATCGTTCTGGATCCGCTCGGCGGTTTTCAGCAGTTTGCGGTTGGCCAGAACGCTGCCCAGGATGACCGCGACAATGGCCAGAAGATCCAGCGAAACCAGGAAGATGCCCAGATCGAGATTGCCAAGCGACCGGCTGAACAGCGGTTCGGGCACATAAACACCGCGGTTTGTGACCGCAATGCTGTCGAACAGCATCATCGAACTGGTCGCGTTCTCGCCGCGGAAGGCGCTGGGGGCGGGCATGGATTCTGTCATGATCGCAAAGATCAGCAGGATCCAGATCAGCAAGGGGATGTTGCGGAAGGCTTCGACATAGACCGTCATCAGCCGGGCGACGAGCCAGTTCTTGGACAGGCGCAGGACACCGGCCAGAACCCCGACGACCGTGGCGCTGATGCAGGCCAGAAACGCCACCAGCAAGGTATTGAGCAACCCGACCAGAAATGCGCGGGCATGGGTGCTGTCGCTGGAATACTCGATCAGCCTCTGGTTGATGTCATAGCCCGAGCGGACCGTCAGAAAACCGAAGCTGAAATCCTTGCCAAGGGCACGCAGGTTTTCGACGGTATTGTGGATCAGCCACCATGCGGCAATGACAAAGATACCGAGAAAGATGACCTGAAGCGTGATTGAGCGATACCGAGTATCATATATCAGCATGCTCAGCCGAAACCCGTCCTTGCGGACGTCGGGCATGGTCGCCATGAATTTACCCCCTGCTCCGCCTGGCGCTTTGCACTCTCCGGCATGTGCCGGGGCGGATTGATTGTCGCAGATCGAGAAAGCGGGAAGGGGCGCAGGAACCGCGCCCCTTCCGGTGGTGTCTTAGCGGAAGGGCGGTGCGTAGAGCAGGCCGCCTTGCGTCCATTGTGCGTTCAGGCCGCGGGCCAGACCGATCGGGGTGGCCTCGCCGATGTTCGACGCGAAGATCTCGCCATAGTTGCCGCCGGCCTTGATGGCGCGCACGGCCCAGTCGTTGTCCAGGCCCAGCATCTTGCCCAGTTCCCCTTCGGTGCCCAGAAGGCGCTTGATCTCGGGGTTCTCGGTGCTTTTTGCCAGTTCCTCGATATTGGCCGAGGTCACGCCGTATTCTTCGGCGGCGATCAGGGCGTTCAGCGTCCAGCGGGCGATGTCCGACCACTGTTCATCGCCCTGGCGCACCAGCGGGCCGAGCGGCTCTTTGGAGATGATCTCGGGCAGAACGATGTGATTCTCTGCATCGGCAAAGGTGGCGCGGGTCGCGGCCAGGCCCGAAGCATCGGTCGTGTAGACGTCACAGGCACCGGCAAGGTACTGCTGCTGTGCTTCGGCGTTGGTTTCGATCGGAACCGGCTCATACTTCATGTTGTTGGCTTTGAAGTAGTCGGCCAGGTTCAGTTCGGTCGTGGTGCCGGTCTGGATGCAGACGGTCGCGCCGTCCAGTTCTTTTGCCGACGACACGCCCAGTGCCTTGTTCACCATGAAGCCCTGGCCGTCATAGTAGTTCACGCCAGCGAAGGTGAATTTCAGGTCCGCGTCGCGGCTGAAGGTCCAGGTGGTGTTCCGGGCAAGGATGTCGATCTCGCCCGAAGCCAGGGCCGAGAAACGGGTCTGGCCGGTGGTGGTGATGAAGTTCACCTTCATCGGGTCGCCCAGCACGGCTGCCGCCACAGCGCGGCAGATCGCCACGTCAAAGCCTTGCCACACGCCATTCGAGTCGGGCGCAGAGAAACCGTTGACGCCGGTGGACACGCCACAGTTCAGCGTGCCGCGCGCCTTGACGTCGTCCAGCGTGGCTGCCGACGCGAAGCCCGCCGCGAGGGCAGTCAGCGAAAGCGTGCCAAGGAAAACGGATTTTTTCATGCGTACCTCTTCCTGAGTTGCCACCGGAAGGCCCGGCGGATCATTCTTTTTGGATCCCGCAGCGGCTGAAGATGCCCTTCGTGTCCCTGCCACGGGGTATCGAAGATAGTGCGACGAAGCTGCTGGCTGCGTCAAGGCTCGCGTAACTCAGGCCTTTGCATTTGCAGAAAGTTCTTGAGGCCGCAATAGTCCGGGTCCGATCCTTGCTGATCGGCCCGGTTTGGCGCAACACTGTTTCGGCGCGGCCTATTCGGCGGTGCAAAGGTGCAGGAATCGCGCTGCATCCTGCATGGCGGTGCGTTTCACTGCCTCGGTGGCCTCGGCTTCGGCATCGGCCCCCCATTGTTCGGCCTGCCAGTGTTCGTCGATCCGCGAGATCATCCAGCCCTGGTCGACAGGGATCCGGCCGGATGCGACGGCCAGCCCGATGACAAGCGAGCCGGAGATCGCCACCAGATCGTACAGCGCGGTCAGGCGGAACGGGTCAAAGCCCCGTACCTGCTGTGCCAGCCGGTCAAGGCTGGCAGGATCCTGCGGCACCGGCACCACGCCGAACACCGGGACCAGCCGTGCCCCAAGGCTATGCGCCGCCCAGTCCAGCAGCGGATCCCAGGCTGCCGCCTGCCGGGCGGCCAGGGGGGCGGGGGCCTCGGCACGGTAGCACAGCAGGTCGGTGCCGCCATAGTCGGCCAGCATCTCGGCCACGGCATCGAATTGCGGTGTCACCTTGTCGATGGCCGAATTGGCGGCGCGGGTGACAGGCATCGTGTCGGGTTTCACCACGCCATCCTGCGCGTCCCATTCGGCCGCGATTGCACAGGCCATGGCCCTGGTGGGCACGAGCAGCGGCGCCTTGGCCGGGGTCTTGACCGCCCGCCCGTCCAGCCGCACCGCCCAGCCCGATCCCTCGGGCTCGACCGTCGCCGTTGTCCAGAACCGCTTTGCCGTCCAGCCGCTCATGCCACCCTCTTTCGTCAGTCGCGCCGCCGGGGTGCCGTGACGCCCGGCCAGTTGTCCAGGTTGAACGGATCCGGCGGGACCGAATGCACATCCCATCCCAGCGTCTTCCAGGTCTTTTCCATGTGCTGCGGCAGGGGGGCGGTAAAGGTCATGTGCTTTTTCGTCACCGGATGGTCAAAGCTCAGCAGCCTTGCGTGCAGGTGCAGCTTGCGGCTGATCTCGCCGCCCAGTTGCGCGCCCCAGCCATCGCCCATGTTTTCCTGACCGCTGCCACCGTATTTGCCATCGCCGATGATCGGATGGCCAAGTTCGGCCATATGGGCGCGCAACTGGTGGGTCCGCCCCGTGATCGGGGCAAGACCCACCCAGCTGACGCGAGAGCCAAGGATTTCCATCACGGCGTAATCGGTCGTCGCGCGCTTGGCGCCTTCGGTTGCGTCCACCTTGTTGGGGTGGATGCAGATCATCTTTTCACCCTCGCCCGACTTGCCATGGCCCGGCGCCTTGACCAGACCAAAGCGGATGGTGCCCATCTTGGGGTTCGGCACACCAGCGACGGCGGCCCAATAGATCTTGCGGGTGGTGCGCAGGCGGAACGCTTCGGACAGGGCGCGGGCCACGCGGTCGGTGCGGGCCAGCACCAGCAGGCCGCTGGTGTCCTTGTCCAGCCGGTGCACCAGCTTGGGGCGTTCCTTGTAGCCGAACATCAGCGCGGGGGTCAGCCCGTCGACATGGCGGTGGTCCAGCCCGCTGCCGCCCTGGCTGGGCAGGCCCGCAGGCTTGTTCAGCACGATCAGGTGCTGATCCTTCCACAACACGCAGGACTGGATCATCGCCGCATCCTCTGCGGTGATGCCGCCTTCGGCTTTGGGCGCGGGCGGGGTGTCGGGCAGGGGGGGCACGCGGACGACCATGCCGGGGGCCACCCGGTCGCTGGCCTTGGCGCGCGCGCCATCCACCCGCACCTGTCCCGTGCGGCACATCTTTTCGACGGCGCTCTGGTTCAGTTGCTCGAACCGCCGCTTCATCCAGCGGTCCAGCCGCTGTTCGCCTTCGGCCTCGGTCACCGTGACCATCTGGACGCTGTTCATACCATTCCCCGCATCAGGGTCGCGCCAGCGACCAGTGCCCCGACCGACAGCATGACCGAGCCCATTGCATAGCCCGCCGCCGCCAGTGTTTCGCCAGTATCCCACAGCCGCAGCACATCCAGCGAAAAGGCGGAAAAGGTGGTAAACCCACCCAGAACCCCCGCCATCAGCAAGGGCGCAAGCCGGGTCAGCCCCCGCGCCTCCAGCCAGATCCACAGCACGCCCATCAGGAACGATCCGGCCACATTCACCACCATCGTGCCCAGCGGAAAGCCGGTGCCCGCCAGACGGGCAATGCCGCTGACGGTGACAAACCGCGCGACGGCGCCGACAGCACCGCCCAAGGCCACCTGTGAAAGGGTCCAGATCATGGCCTTCCTCTGCGCGGCCCGGCCTGGCTTGTCAACAGGGGCGCGGTGCGGCATCACGCGGCGATGATCTGCCGCGACCATATTGCCGGCCCTGTCGTCTCGCAGGCGCTCTATTCGCCGTGCCTGTCCTTTCGCCATGCGCTGCATCGGCGCTGGGCCGGGGGGCCGGTCCTGGGCTGGGTGATGCTGAACCCCTCGACCGCGACCGAGGCGCAGGACGACCCGACCATTGCCCGATGCGGCGCCCGTGCCCGTGCCATGGGCTTTGGCGGGATCTCGATCGGCAACCTGTTCGCCTATCGCGCCACCGACCCGCGCGATCTGAAACGGGCCGTCGATCCGCTGGGGGCCGGGGCCGATGCGGCGCTGGTCCTGGCGATGGCGGAGGTGGAGCTTCTGGTTTGTGGCTGGGGAAATCATGGCACGCATCTGGGGCGCGGCGCGCAGGTCGCGGCGCTGTTGCGGGCGGCGGGGCACCGGCTGCATCATCTTGGACTGACCGGGCAGGGGCAGCCTCGCCATCCGCTGTACACCGCCTATGCGGTGCGTCCGCAGCCTTGGCCCGCGCCATAGGCCGCCCGGCGCCTTGCGCGAGCCGGGCGGGCCGGGCGCCGGGCATTCCCCCGCCCGTCGGGCCGGGCCGCCGCGCTCCGGTGCTGCCCGCGGGTTCCCTGCCGGGGCACCTAGCGCGGGGCCAGCCGGATGCTGTCGGGGGTCAGTCCGGCGGCGCCGGCCACCTCGGCCACGGGCCTGCCATCCAGCAGGATGAGGACATCATCGGCGATGCCGCCGGGGGTCAGCGTCACCTGCGGCGCCGGGCCTGCGGCATCATAGACCACGATCAGCTCATCCTGCGTGGGGTCATAATCCATGATGCGGGCAAGTTGTCCCTGCGTGTCAGCGGCCAGCTCGAAACGGTCCATTCCGTTGCCGCCGGTGGCGATGTCGCCCGCACCGACGCGCAGCACATCATGGCCTTCGCCGCCGTTGAGGTAGTTTCCGGCATTGCCCCAGTCGCCGTGAAAGGCCCCGACAAGCGTATCGTCGCCGGCATCGCCATCCAGCGTGTCCTGCCCCGGACCGGCAATCAGCAGATCGTTGCCCATGCCGCCTGCCAGCCAGTCGTCGCCCTCGTCCCCGGCAAGGGTGTCGTTTCCGTTGCCGCCAAGCACCGTATCCTGTCCGGCGCCGCCGAACAGGGTATCGTTGCCTTCCTGCCCGAACAGCGTGTCGTCGCCTGTCGCGCCCCAGATCCGGTCATCGCCAAAGCCTCCCAGCACGGTGTCGTCCCCGTCGCCGCCGCGGATCCGGTCGTTGTCGCCGCCGCCGTGCAACTGATCGTCTCCGGGGCGGCCGAAGATGCGGTCCCGGCCGTCGCTGCCCTCGATGCCATCATTGCCCCGCCCGCCGACCAGACGCTGGGCCGCATCGGCCGCGCCGTGGTCTGCCGCCACCATGTGCAGCCTGTGGGGCAGCGCCTGCGCGTCTTGCGGCTGGGGGTGCGCCGGGGCCTCCTGCGCGGGATCGGCGCTGTCGCCCGTGGGCGCCCCCTCGTCGATCCCGGCATCCCAAAGCTGTGCGGGGGGCTGGGCCGCGTCCTCCTCGGTCCCGGAGGGCTCCGGGGCGTCGGGCTCTGCGGGCGGCGCGTCCTCATCCTCGCTGGTCGAGCCGCGCATGACCAGGCTGCTGCCTGCCAGTCCCACCATCAGCAGACCGAGCATTCCGAACAGTCCAAACATTTCCCCCACCTTTCCGCCGCATGGCCGAAATTAACCATGATTTCGGTTAACACTATGATATATATGTATAAATAACAGGGAATCGTGGCGTGAACAAGGCGCGAACGCGGAGCGGATCGCCTGCGTTTGTGCCTGTGGCCCGGTTTGGGCTTTATCTTTCGCGCAATTTGCCCTAAAGGCCCCCATCCGCCTGAACCGGCGGGTGACTCCACGGGCCCTGCTGGACGACATCCCGGCTTGCGCCATGCACCCCGAACCTGAAAAGGAGACCCCGATGTCGATCACCGTCGAAGAAAAGACCCGGCTCATCAAGGAATACGGCACGAAAGAAGGCGACACCGGTTCGCCCGAAGTTCAGGTCGCCATCCTGTCGTCGCGTATCGCCACGCTGACCGAGCACTTCAAGTCGCACAAGAAAGACAACCATTCGCGTCGCGGCCTGTTGATGATGGTGGCCCAGCGCCGCAAGCTGCTGGACTATCTGAAGGCCCGCGATCAGGCGCGCTATACCGCGTTGATCGGCCGTCTGGGACTGCGCCGCTAAGTCGCCGCAAAAGACCAAAGGATCGCCCGTGCCGCAAGGTGCGGGCGTTTTCCTTTGCCCATGGGCCCAGTGCAGCGCGCGGGGGCATGGGCAGGGGGGCGAACCTTGCCCCCCGAGGAGATCTGCATCAGCGCAAGGCCCGGAGCGCGGCAGGGGCAGGGACCGCGCGCGCATCTTGTGCTTTCCAAACGCCCCGATTTGGTGTAAGTGCCGCGTCCATCTGTGACGTGACGCCCTTGGCTCCGGGCACATGCGAAGGATTGGAGCGGCGGCAATGGGGCCGCCATAGGATCGGGAGACCCGGCAGGGGCCGGGAGTGCTCCCCAGAGGAAACTGAATGTTCAACATCACCAGAAAATCCATCCAGTGGGGCAATGAGACGCTCACGCTGGAAACCGGGAAGGTTGCCCGTCAGGCGGATGGCTCTGTCATCGCCACGCTGGGCGAAACCTCGGTCATGGCCAACGTGACCTTTGCCAAACAGGCGAAACCGGGCCAGGATTTCTTCCCCCTGACCGTGCATTATCAGGAAAAATACTACGCCGCCGGCAAGATCCCAGGCGGCTTTTTCAAGCGCGAGGCGCGCCCGTCGGAAAAAGAGACGCTGACCTCGCGTCTGATCGACCGTCCCTGCCGCCCGCTGTTCGTCGAAGGTTTCAAGCACGAAGTGCTGGTCATGGCGACCGTGCTGTCGTGCGATCTGGTCAATGATCCCGATATCGTGGCGATGATTGCCGCCTCGGCCGCGCTGACCATTTCGGGCGTTCCCTTCATGGGCCCGATCGGTGCGGCCCGCGTCGGTTTCGTCGATGGCAAATATGTCCTGAACCCTGCGATGGACGACATGACCCAACTGCGCGGCAAGCCCGAGCAGCGTCTGGATCTGGTCGTCGCGGGCACCAAGGACGCCGTGATGATGGTGGAATCGGAAGCCTACGAGCTGACCGAGGAAGAAATGCTGGGCGCCGTGGTCTTTGGCCACGACCAGATGCAGCCGGTCATCGACCTGATCATCGACCTGGCCGAAGCCGCCGCCAAGGAACCGTTCGATTTCACCCCGCCGGATCTGACCACGATCTATGGCAAGGTGAAAGCGGCAGGCGAGGCGCAGATGCGCGCTGCCTTTGCGATCCGCGACAAGCAGGAGCGGACCAATGCCATTTCGGCCGCCGTTGCCGCCATCAAGGCCGCGATGACCGAAGAAGACCTGGCCGACATCAACCTTGGTTCGGCGATCAAGAAGCTGGAATCGTCGATCCTGCGTGGCGACGTGGTGGCCAACGGCACCCGGATCGACGGGCGCGACACGAAAACCGTGCGCCCGATCATGGTGGAAACCGGCGTGCTGCCGCGCACCCATGGATCGGCCCTGTTCACCCGTGGCGAGACCCAGGCGATCTGTGTCACCACGCTGGGCACCGGCGAGGATGAGCAGATCATCGACGCGCTGAACGGCAACACGCGGTCGAACTTCCTGCTGCATTACAACTTCCCCCCCTATTCGGTGGGCGAGGTTGGCCGCGTGGGCAGCCCCGGCCGCCGCGAGATCGGCCATGGCAAGCTGGCCTGGCGCGCGCTTCAGGCGGTTCTGCCGGCGCCAACCGACTTCCCCTATACCTTGCGTCTGGTGTCCGAGATCACGGAATCCAACGGGTCGTCCTCGATGGCAACGGTCTGCGGATCGTCGCTGGCGATGATGGATGCCGGTGTTCCGCTGAAGGCGCCGGTGGCGGGCGTGGCCATGGGTCTGATCCTGGAAGACAGTGGCAAATACGCCGTGCTGACCGATATCCTGGGCGACGAGGATCACCTTGGCGACATGGATTTCAAGGTGGCAGGCACCGAGAACGGCATCACCTCGTTGCAGATGGACATCAAGGTGGCGGGGATCACCCCGGACATCATGAAACAGGCGCTGGCGCAGGCCCGCGACGGCCGTCTGCACATCCTGGGCGAGATGTCCAAGGCGCTGTCGGCCCCGCAAGGCTTCAGCGAATATGCCCCCAAGATCGAGACGCTGACCATTCCGACCGACAAGATCCGGGAAGTGATCGGGTCGGGCGGCAAGGTCATCCGCGAGATCGTCGAGGTTTCGGGTGCCAAGGTCGACATCAACGACGATGGCGTGATCAAGATCGCCTCCAGCGATGCGGCGGCGATCAAGAAGGCCTATGACATGATCTGGTCGATCGTGGCAGAGCCGGAAATGGGCCAGATCTACACCGGGAAAGTGGTGAAGCTGGTTGATTTCGGCGCCTTTGTGAACTTCTTCGGCAAGCGTGATGGTCTGGTGCATGTCTCGCAGATCGCCAACAAGCGTCTTCAGCATCCGAACGAGATGTTGAAGGAAGGCCAGGAAGTGAAGGTCAAGCTGCTGGGCTTTGACGAGCGCGGCAAGGTCCGCCTTGGCATGAAGATGGTCGATCAGGAGACCGGGGCAGAGATCGTCGAGAAGAAAAAGGACGATGACGAGGCCTGAACCGGCCCGCGTCTGACGTCACAAGGCCCCGGCATCGTCCGGGGCCTTTCCTTTGCGGGGCAGGGTGGCCGTCAATAAAGTGTTTCCAAACTGCTGCTATTCTGCACGGCAGTATCAAATCTGTGATGCTTTTGTCGCCGGAATGGGTAACTCTTGCAGAAGGCTTGTTTGGGGGAGCCTTGGGGGAAAACATGATCCGCACGATAACGCTGGGAAGTTGTGTGTCAGTTCAAGGGCTTTTCGTCCGCGCGTTGGGCGATGGCCGCATTGCAATCCGCGATGGCGACAAGACCTTTGTCGGTCGACCGATTCAGGTGCCGCCGCAGCAGGTCCATATCTGAGGGCCGAATCGCAAGATGAACCGGCCGGGCCGTTCGGTCTGGCCGGTTTCACCCCGCAGCGTCAGACGGAAAGCGCCGTGGTCTTCAGCACCGTGCGCAGGGAGAATGACGACTGCATCTTGGCGACTCCGGGCAGGCGGCTGAGGTACTGCCGGTGGATACGTGCAAAATCCTCGGTATCCTGCGCCACGATCTTGAGCAGATAATCGGCCGATCCGGCCATCAGGTTGCATTCCAGCACGTCGGGCACCTTGGCGACCTCGCGCTCGAAGGCGTCCAGCAATTCGTCCGCCTGGCCTTGCAGCGTGATCTCCACAAAGACGGTGGTCGGCCGCCCCAGGCGGCGCGCGTCCAGCAAGGCAACATAGCGGTCGATATAGCCGTCTTCTTCCAGTCGCTGCACCCGGCGGTGGCAGGCCGAGGCAGACAGGTTGATCTGTTCCGCCAGATCGGCATTGGAAATCCGCCCGTCGCGCTGAAGGACGGTCAGAATGCGGCGGTCGGTCGGATCAAGCGTGCTCATGCGAAGGATCTTCGGGCAAATCGGCATCCTGCGCAACAGGTTTGCGTCGGTGGCGAGGTATTCGGGCCAAGTTCCCAAACCTTTGCGACGATTCGCGCGCATCATCAACCCATGTCCCGGCGGCAAGACCGGGTTGGACCCCTTGGGAGGATACATGAAGATCGGTTGCCCGAAAGAGATCAAACCGCAGGAATTCCGCGTCGGCCTTACGCCACAGGCCGCGCGTGAGGCTGTCGGCCATGGCCATGAGGTGCTGATGGAGGCCGGGGCCGGCATGGGCGCCGGGTTCGCCGATTCCGATTACGAGGCCGCTGGCGCCCGGATCGTCTCTACGGCGGAAGAGGTGTTTGCCACCGCCGAAATGGTCGTCAAGGTCAAGGAGCCGCAGGCGGTCGAGCGCGCGCGCCTGCGCGAAGGTCAGTTGCTGTTCACCTACCTGCATCTGGCGCCCGACCCGGATCAGACCCGCGACCTGCTGGCCTCGGGTGTGACCGCCATTGCCTACGAGACGGTGACGGATCGCAACGGCGGCCTGCCGCTGCTGGCGCCGATGTCCGAAGTGGCAGGGCGTCTTGCGCCGCAGATGGGCGCCTGGGCGCTGCAAAAGGCCAATGGCGGGCGGGGTGTGCTGCTGGGGGGCGTGCCCGGCGTGCGGCCTGCGAATGTCATGATCATCGGCGGCGGCGTGGTTGGCACTGCCGCAGCGCGGGTGGCCGTGGGCATGGGCGCCAATGTCACCGTGCTGGACCGTTCGGTGCCGCGCATGTCCTATCTGGATGACATTTTCCAGGGCCGTCTGACCACGCAATATTCCAGCGCGGCCGCCGTGGCCGACCTGCTGCCCGAGGCCGATATGGTGATCGGTGCCGTGCTGATTCCCGGTGCGGCGGCGCCCAAGCTGGTCAGCCGCGTGCAGCTTTCCAGCATGAAGCCGGGCTCTGTCATCGTCGATGTGGCGATTGACCAGGGCGGGTGTTTCGAAACCGCCCGCGCGACCACCCATGCCGATCCGATCTATACGGTGGATGGCGTGATCCATTACTGCGTCGCCAACATGCCCGGCGCGGTGGCCCGCACCTCGACCATGGCGTTGGGCAATGCGACCATGCCCTTCATGCTGGCGCTTGCCGACAAGGGCTGGAAACGCGCCTGCGCCGAGGATCCGCATCTGCTGGCCGGGTTGAATGTCCATGCCGGACACCTGACCTATGCGGCGGTCGGAGATGCGCTTGGCCTGCCGTCGATCCCGCCGTCGCAGGCGCTGGCCTAGCTGTCGGCCGATCGGGGCGGTGATGGCCCGGATGCTTTGGGTACCAAGGGCCGCCCCCGGCTGGGGGCGGCCCTTCGCGTTCACGGGCGCGCGGCTGTGATGGGGCAGGGGCTACAACGGCGCCCGGCCTTCGGCGGCAATCTCGGGAAAGTCGGTGCGCTCTGCTCCGGCGGCGCCGCACAGCAGGTCTGTGGCGCGGTCCGCTGCATCCTGAAAGGGCTCCAGCACCAGATCGACCCCGGCCCCCTGCATCACGTCGGTCTCTGCGGCACTGTGCGATGCGGCGGCGATGCGTCCGGCAAACCCCGCAGATCGGGCCAGTTGGATCAGCGTCCGGCGCGTATCCTCGTAGCTGAGGCCGGTCGGATGCACGGGAACGGTCGAGACCATCCATTCCGCCCTGCGGAAGGGCAGTTCCGCAATGAACTCCGGGTCGCTGGCATCGCCGAAATCCGCCTCCAGCCCCAGGTCGCGCCACCGTCGCACCGCCTGCGGGTTGAAATCCACGCCAAGCACCCGGATGCCCCGCTTTTTCAGCCGCAGCCCGATGGCGGTTCCAAAGCGGCCCAGCCCAAAGATGATGACCTTGAACCCGCCGTCATCATGGCCCCCGGTCTCTGACGGTTCGCGCGGGGTGCCCTTGCGTTCAAAGACGCCAAGCAGCGGTTCGAAAACCTTGTAGAGCTGATGCGAGTAGCTGATCATATAGGTAGATACGGCGATGGTGATCAGTCCGACCATGGTCACAAGGCCCAGGGCGTCCTCGGTCACATGGCCAATGGTGACGCCCATCGCGATGAAGATCAGCGAGAATTCGCTGATTTGCGCCACGGTCAGCCCTGCCAGAAAGCCGGTGCGCTTGCGATAGCCCATGGCGCCCATGATGGCCAATACGATCAGCGGATTGCCCACCAGCACGAACACCGAGAACAGGATGGCCCCGGTCACATGTGTGCCCAGCAGCGACAGATCCAGCGTCGCGCCAAGCGCGATGAAGAAGAACAGCAACAGAAAGTCGCGCAAGGGGGCCAGCCGGGCGGCGATGGTCTCGCGGTAGGGGGTAGAGGCCAGCGCCACACCTGCCAGCAGGCCACCCACCTCCTTGCCCAGCCCCACCAGATCGCCGATCGCGGCAAACATCGCGGCCAGCGCGATGGCAAAGATCACCAGCAGCTCGGGCGCGCGCGCCAATCGTTCGGTCAGCGGGGTGGCGGCATAGCGCACGAACAGCACCACCGCCGCAACCATCGCCAACCCAGACACAAGCACCGCGGTGACCGAACCGCCCGCGCCGCCATCCTGCCCCGGCGCGCCGATGCCGATGGCCGACAGCACGATCATTGCCAGAACAACGACCAGATCCTGCACGATCAGAAAGCCCAGGGCGATCTGGCCATGAAGCGCGTCGATCTCGCGTTTGTCGGACAGCAGCTTGACGATGATGATGGTTGACGAAAACGTCAGCGCCACGGCGACATACAGGCTGGTGACATGCCCAAGACCCAGGGCAAGGCCGATCAGATAGCCGAAGAAGGCGGTGAACATCACCTGGCCAAGGCCGGTCAGCACCGAGACCACGCCCAGTGACCGGATCAGCTTTACGTCCAGCTTGATCCCGACCAGGAACAACAGCACCGCAATGCCCAGTTCCGACAACAGGTGGATCTGTTCATCGGAATGCACCACGTCCAGCGCCGATGGTCCCGCGATCAGGCCGACGGCGATGAAGCTGACGATCAGGGGCTGCCGGGCCAGCGTGCCGACAAGCCCGATGGCTGCGGCCATCACCAGCAGCAGCGCGATTTCACCGAATGCGCCGAAGGCCGGCATCAGGACGTTCCCGTCATGGCCGCTGGTGGCGTGCCCTGGCGCCTTGTTCGATGGCCGCCGCGTGCAGACGGCTGACGTTCAACTCGTGCCGGATCTCTTCCAGCATCCGCAGTTCGGGTTGCCGCAGGGTGCCGTCGGCTGCCGCCACGTCGCAGGCCAGCGCATAGGCGGTTTCGTACAGCCGTTCGGGCAGGGCCTCGCGCACCAGGCCGAACAGGGCGTCCAGCCCGTCTTCCTCTTCCAGCAGGTCAAAGACGGTCTGGGCGATGGTCTTCATCCGGTCGGCGTCATAATCACCAAACACCGGGAGGTGGTTCACGATGCGCTGGATGGCCACCAGTTCGGGCGTGTGCATCTGTTCGTCCGAGGCGGAGACCGCAATCATCACGGCGACCAGGGCATCCTGGGGCGACATCGAGGGGGTATCGGCGGGCATGGTGGCTCCTGCAAGCGGGTTTGCTGCGCAGATTATTGACCTGAGCCGTCCCCGGCAATAGAGGGCGGGGGTTCGTGCCGGCATGGGGCTTGCACGGTTTGTTGAGGATGCGCCGATGTCTGCCTTGCGTGACGCCGCGATGAAATCGAAAGCCTGGCCGTTCGAAGAGGCGCGCCGCATCCTCAAACGGTATGAAAAGAAGGCACCGGAAAAGGGCCATGTGCTGTTCGAGACCGGCTATGGCCCCAGTGGCCTGCCGCATATCGGCACCTTTGGCGAGGTGGCGCGCACCACGATGATCCGCCGCGCCTTTGAGCTGATCAGCGACATTCCGACGCGGCTGGTGTGTTTTTCGGACGATCTGGACGGGATGCGCAAGGTGCCCGACAACGTGCCCAACCGGGACATGTTGCTGGCCAATGTGCAGAAACCGCTGACCAGCGTGCCCGACCCGTTCGGCGAGTACGAAAGCTTTGGCCATCACAACAACGCCATGCTGCGCCGGTTCCTCGACACTTTCGGGTTCGAATACGAATTCATCAGTGCGACCGACTTCTACCGCTCGGGCCAGTTCGACACCGTGCTGTTGCGCGCCGCCGAACGCTATGACGCGATCATGGAGGTGATGCTGGCCAGCCTGCGCGAAGAACGCCAGCAAAGCTATTCGTGTTTCCTGCCGATCCACCCGGAAACGGGGCGGGTGCTCTATGTGCCGATGAAAGAGGTGAACGCCAAGGACGGCACCATCACCTTTGACGACGAGGATGGCCGCGAATGGACCCTGCCGGTCACCGGCGGCCATGTGAAGCTGCAATGGAAGCCCGATTTCGGTGCCCGCTGGGCGGCGCTGGACGTCGACTTTGAAATGTATGGCAAGGACCACAGCACCAATACGCCGATCTATGACCGGATCTGCGAGATCCTTGGTGGCAGGAAGCCCGAGCATTTCACCTATGAGCTGTTCCTGGATGAAAACGGCGAGAAGATTTCCAAGTCGAAAGGCAACGGGCTGACCATCGACGAATGGCTGACCTATGCCTCGACCGAAAGCCTGTCGTATTTCATGTATCAAAAGCCGAAAACCGCCAAGCGGATGCATTTCGACGTGATCCCCAAGGCCGTGGACGAATATCACCAGCAACTGCGCGCCTATGCCGAAGCGAATGACCCCGACAAGCAGGTGAACAACCCGGTCTGGCATATCCATTCCGGCGCCCCGCCGAAATCGGACATGGTTGTCCCGTTCTCGATGTTGCTGAACCTGGCCTCGGTGGCGGGGGCAAAGGATGCCAAGGGGCTGTGGGGCTTTATCCGTCGCTATGCGCCCGATGCCAGCCCCGAGACCCATCCGCAACTGGATCAGGCGGCGGGTTTTGCCGTGCGCTACTTTGCCGATTTCGTGGCGCCCAAGCGGGTGTTCCGCCTGCCGACCGATCAGGAGCGTGCGGCGATGGAGGATATGTCGGCGCGTCTGGCGGCCTGGGAGGGCGGGCTGGATGCCGAGGCGCTGCAATCGCTGGCCTTCGCCGTTGGCAAGGATCATGGGTTCGAGACCCTGCGCGACTGGTTCAGGGCGCTGTATGAGGTGCTGCTGGGCGCCAGCGAGGGGCCACGCTTTGGCGGGTTCATCGCGCTCTATGGCATCGACGAGACCCGCGCCCTGATGGCGCGTGCCCTGGCCGGCGATCTGGTCTGAGGGAGGGGCGGGGGGCCTGCCCCCCGCACCCCCCGCCGGGGGAGGGCCCTCGGACCCTCCCCCGGACCCCACCCGAGGGTATTTCGGGCAAGATGAAAGGGGCGGGGCTTTCAACGCGGGGGGCGAGGGCCTAGGTTTCCTGCCAAAGGAGATCTGCCATGACCAACCCGCTGCTGGCGCCCCCGGCGCTGCCGTTCGACCTGCCGCCCTTTGCCGAGATCCGGGACGAGGATTTTGCCCCGGCCTTTGAGGTGGCCTTGCAGGAGGCGCGGGCGACTATTGCGGCGATTGCCGGAAACCCCGAGCCTGCGACCTTTGCCAATACCATCGAGGCGATGGAAACGGCCGAAGACCGGCTGGAGCATGTGGCAGGGGTGTTTTTCAACCTGGTCGGCGCGGACAGCACCCCCGCGCGCGAGGCGTTGCAGCGCGATCTGGCGCCGAAGCTCGCGGCCTATTCCAGCGAAAGGGTGCTGAACCCGGCCCTGTTCGCGCGGGTCGAGGCGGTGTGGCAGGCCCGCGACGGGCTGGATCTGACGCCTGAGCAGGTGCGGTTGCTGGAGTTGACGCGGCGCGGCTTTGTGCGGGCGGGCGCGGCGCTGGCGCCCGATCAGGCGGAGCGGATGAAGGCGCTCAACGAGCGGGCCGCCGTGCTTGGGACGCAGTTTTCGCAGAACCTGCTTGCCGATGAGCGCGACTGGTTCATGGATCTGACCGAGGCTGATCTGGACGGGTTGCCCGAGTTTGTCAGGACCGCCGCCCGTGATGCCGGGGCAGAGCGGGGGCGTCCGGGGCCGGTGATCACGCTGGGCCGGTCGCTGATCGTGCCGTTTCTGCAATTCTCGCCCCGGCGTGATTTGCGTGAACGTGCTTTTCGTGCCTGGGTGGCGCGGGGTGAGAATGGCGGCGCTACGGACAACCGCGGCATTGCGGCGGAAACGCTGGCGATCCGGCACGAGCGGGCGCAGTTGCTGGGCTATGCGGATTTCGCGGCCTACAAGCTGGAAACCGAAATGGCACGCGATGCGGGCAAAGTGCGCGATCTGCTGATGCGGGTCTGGTCGCCTGCCAGGGCGCGGGCCGAGGCGGATGCGGCGGTGCTGACGGCGATGATGCACGACGATGGCCTCAATGGCGATCTGGAGCCCTGGGACTGGCGGTATTATTCCGAGAAGCGCCGCAAGGCTGAGCATGATCTGGATGAGGCGGCGCTGAAGCCCTATCTGTCGCTGGATGCGATGATCGCGGCGGCCTTTGACTGTGCCAACCGCTTGTTCAGGCTGGAATTCCGGGCGCTGGACGTGCCGCTGTATCACCCCGATGCGCGGGCCTGGGAGGTGACGCGCGGCGGCACCCATGTGGCGGTGTTCATTGGCGATTATTTCGCCCGGCCCTCAAAACGCTCGGGCGCCTGGATGTCGTCGTTCCGCGGTCAGCGGGTGTTTGGCGGCGCCGAGCGGCCGGTGATCGTGAATGTGTGCAACTTCGTCAAGGGGACGCCGGCGCTGTTGTCATGGGATGATGCGCGCACGCTGTTCCACGAGTTCGGCCATGCGTTGCACGGTATGTTGTCGGATGTGACCTATGGGTCGCTGTCGGGCACCAATGTGGCGCGCGATTTCGTGGAACTGCCCAGCCAGTTGTATGAACACTGGCTGTCGGTGCCCGAGGTGCTGGACGCCCATGCGCGGCATTGGCAGACCGGCGCGCCGATGCCCGCCGATCTGCGTGACCGCTTGCTGGCGGCGCAGACCTATGACCAAGGGTTTGCCACGGTGGAATATGTCGCCTCGGCGCTGGTGGACATGGCCTTCCATGAAGGCGCGCCGCCGGTGGATCCGATGGCGAAACAGGCCGAGGTTCTGGCCGGTCTGGGGATGCCGCGCGCCATTGTCATGCGGCATGCGACACCGCATTTCGGGCATGTGTTTTCGGGCGGCGGCTATGCGGCGGGCTACTACAGCTATATGTGGTCCGAGGTGATGGACGCCGATGCCTTCGAAGCCTTTGAAGAGGCGGGCGGGCCGTTCGATCCGGGAATGGCGGCCAAGCTGCATGAGTTCATCCTGTCGCGGGGCGGGTCGGTCGAGGCCGATGATCTCTACATCGCATTCCGGGGCCGGATGCCGGGGCCAGAGGCGCTGTTGAAGGGCCGTGGCCTGCTGGAGGTGGCAGCATGAAATTTTCGGTTCTGGATCTGGCGCCGGTGCCCGAAGGCAGCAGTTTTGCCGATGCGTTGCGCAATTCGGCAGATCTGGCACAACATGCCGAGAGCCTAGGCTATACCCGTTACTGGCTGGCCGAACATCACAACATGCCGGGTATTGCCAGTGCTGCTACGCCGCTGGTGATCCAGCATGTGGCGGCCGCCACGCGGACCATCCGGGTGGGGGCCGGGGGGATCATGCTGCCCAACCATGCGCCGCTGGTGGTGGCCGAACAGTTCGGCACGCTGGCCACGCTGTTCCCTGGGCGCATCGACCTTGGGTTGGGCCGTGCGCCGGGCACCGACCAGCCGACGATGCGGGCGCTGCGGCGCTATATGGCGGGGGCGGATACCTTCCCTGAGGATGTCGTGGAATTGCTGGGCTTTCTGGGAGATGCGTCCGACGGCCCCGTGCACGCCTTTCCGGGGCAGGGGACGCAGGTTCCGGTCTGGATTCTCGGGTCATCAACCTTTGGCGCGCAGTTGGCGGCCTATCTGGGGTTGCCCTATGCCTTTGCCAGCCATTTCGCGCCGGACTTCCTGCATCAGGCGGCGGCGACCTATCGGGCGCAGTTCCGCCCCTCGGCCTGGCTGGACAAGCCCTATTTCATGATGGGCATGGGGTGCTTTGCTGCTGACACCGACGACGAGGCGCGGTTCCTGCGCACCTCCATGCAGCAGACCTTTGCCAATCTGCGGCTGGGGCGGCCGGGCAAGCTGCAACCGCCGGTCCATGACATTGACAGCCGCATCCCCCCGTCGGTCCGCGCCGGGGTGGATCATGCGCTGTCCTGTTCGGCGACCGGCGGGCCGGAAACCCTGCGCCGCGAGATCCTGCGGATCACCGCCGATCTGCAACCGGACGAGGTGATCCTGGCGACCCAGGTCTATGACCATGCGGCCCGCAAGCGCAGCTATGCGATTGCCGCCGAGGTGCTGGGCGGGCTTTAGGTGCAGGGCGGGTGACGCAAGTGCGAGACGGGCGGGCGGGCCGGCTGGCCCGTCCGTCCGTCCGCGCGGCGCCATATCGACCAGGGCGCTAGCGGGCGTTCTGTCCCGGTTCCAGAAGGCGGCGGAACACCATGTCCAGAAAGGCCCCGGCCTCGTCAAAGGGATCATGGCCGGGGCCAAGCACGGCGCGGACCTGGATTTCGAAATCGGCATAGTGCTGGGTCAGCGCCCAGATCGAAAAGATCAGATGCTGTGGCGGCACCTGTGCCAGGCGCCCCTCGTCCATCCAGTCCTGCAAGGTTGCCGCCTTGTCATCGACCAGCGCCTTGAGCGGCCCGTCCAGCAAGGGACCGGCACGCGGCGCGCCTTGCAGCATCTCGTTGGCGAACAGCCGGCTTTCGCGGGGCATGTCGCGGCTCATGTCCAGTTTGCGGCGGACATAGCGCAGCAGTTCCTCCATGGGTTCGCCCATGGGGTCAAGATCGCGCAGGGGTTGCAGCCAGACGTCGAGCAGATCATCCAGCAAGGCGCTGTGCATCGCCTCCTTCGAGGGGAAGTAATACAGCAGGTTGGGCTTGGACAGGCCCGCGGCTTCGGCGATCTGGTCCAGCGTCGCCCCGCGAAAGCCCTGCTGCGAAAAGACCTCCAGCGCGGCGGCAAGAATCATCTCGCGGTTTTTCTGCTGGATGCGGGTCAGGGGTTTGGGCGTGGTCATCGGCGCGATCCTCTTGCAGGTCTTGGTGGACCGGGCGGCGCCTCTGCGCAAGTCCGAATGCGACGCGGCTTGCCGTGCACAAGGCAAGGCGCTAGGGCTGGGGCATGTTGTCCTATCAGCACATCTATCATGCCGGCAATCCGGCCGATGTTCAGAAACACGCGCTGCTGGCGTGGTTGCTGGACTACATGACCGCCAAGGACAAGGCGCTGACCTATATGGAAACCCATTCCGGTCGGGGCCTGTATGCGCTGGACGCGCCAGAGGCGGTCAAGACGGGCGAGGCGGCGGCCGGCATTGCCCGGATGGAGGCGGGGTTTCCCCCCGATCATCCCTATCGCCGCTGTCTGGATGCGGTGCGGGCCGTTGCGGGGCCTTCGGCCTATCCCGGCTCGCCCCGGATTGCCGCGGCGCTGCTGCGGCCCTTTGACCGGATCGTCCTGGCCGAACTGCACCCGCGCGAACATGCCGCGCTGTGCGAGGCGATGGCCGATGTCTATGCCGATGTGCGGCGCGAAGACGGCCTGGCCATGGCGCTGTCGATGTGCCCGCCGACACCGCGGCGCGGGGTGCTGGTGATCGACCCGTCCTACGAGGTGAAAGAGGATTACGACCGCCTGCCGGGCCTGATCGGCGCCATTGCCCGCAAATGGCCGGTCGGGGTGATCGTGTTGTGGTATCCGCTGCTGACCGGCGGGGCGCATCGCCCCATGCTGGAGCGGCTGGTCGCCGCCCATCCCGAGGCCCTTCGCCACGAGGTGCGCTTTGCCCCGGTGCGGCCGGGTCATCGCATGGTGGGGTCCGGGATGTTCGTCATCAATCCCGCATGGGGGATGGCGGAAGAAGCTGCGCGTATCTCGGCGCTGTTCCGCGATCTGGGCGTTTGAGGTTTTGCGACAATCAGCAGGGTAGGCAGGGGTGCGGATGATGCTGGACTATCACATTCTGGACGTGTTCACCGACCGGCCGTTTTCGGGCAATCCGCTGGCGGTGGTGCTGGAGGCCGATGGGCTGGAAGACTGGCAGATGCAGACCATCGCACGGCAGTTCAACCTGTCCGAGACGATCTTTGTCCAGACGCCCGAGGATCCGGCTCATGCGGCCAAGGTGCGGATTTTCCTGCCGCTGGCCGAAATCCCCTTTGCCGGACATCCCACCATCGGCTGCGCGCTGCTGCTGGCCGATCTGCGCGGGCTGACCGGGGCGCTGGTGCTGGAGGAACGCGCCGGGCTGGTTCCGGTGACATTGGGCACGGGCGGGGCGCCGGTGGCCGAGTTCACGGCGCCTGTGGTGCCTTTTGCGGTTTCCATGCCAGTTGATGTGGCGCAGGTCGCCACGGCCCTGGGCCTGACCGATGTGCGGGGCGCCAGCGTACATGAGGGCGGATCGCGGTTTCTCTACCCCGAAGTGGCCTCGCTGGACGCGCTGGCCCGCGCCCGCCCGCAGGAACCCGCCTGGTCGGCGCTGGGGGCGGCGGGGTTGCCGGGCAAGATGTGGGTCTGGTGCCGGACCGGCGCGCGGTCGGTTCAGGCGCGGATGTTTGCGCCCGGCGCCGGGGTGCCCGAAGATCCGGCCACCGGCTCGGCCACGGCGGTCTTTGCCTCGGTGCT
This sequence comes from Gemmobacter megaterium, assembly GCF_900156815.1. GTDB lineage: Bacteria > Pseudomonadota > Alphaproteobacteria > Rhodobacterales > Rhodobacteraceae > Wagnerdoeblera > Wagnerdoeblera megaterium. The sequence continues at coordinate 181,679 of NZ_FTOT01000002.1, read as the reverse complement.
GATGCAGGCGGGGGCGCTGGCCGACGGGGAAACCGAGATCACGGTCGATCAAGGGATCGAGATGGGGCGGCCCAGCCGCTTGCGCCTGACGGCGGTGGTGAGGGATGGTGCGCTGGTGGCAGCGCGGGTTGCAGGACAGGCGGTGCGGGTGGCCGAAGGGCGCATCCGGGTGCCGGAACGGAGGGGATGATGGCAAAGGGATATTGGGTCGCCCATGTGGATGTGCGCGATCCGCAGGCCTACGAGGCCTACCGACAGGCCAATGCCGCGGCCTTTGGCAAATATGGTGCGCGCTTTGTCGTGCGTGGAGGTGCGCAGGAGGTGCGCGAGGGGGCGGTCAAGGCCCGCACCGTGGTGATCGAGTTCGACAGTCTGGAGACCGCCATCGCCTGTTATGACAGCCCAGAATATCAGGCTGCCAAGGCATTGCGCGACCCGGTCTCGACCGGAGATATGGTGATTGTCGAAGGCTGGGACGGCTGATCGCGGGGCACGTGCCGGGGAAGGGGGGCTGTCTGCCCCCCTCTGGCCCGTTCCGGGCCATTCACCCCCCGAGGGTATTTCGGGCAAGATGAACATGGGCGGACGAGCGGGGCGAGCGGGATGAGAAAGCTGTTTCAGTGGCTGGCGGCGCCGGAGCCGATGCAACTGCCGCAGGACGAGGCGCGTGTGGCCCTGGCGGTTCTGATGGTACGGCTGGCGCGTTCGGACGGCGATTATGCCCTGGCGGAAATCGCGCGGATCGACCGGGTTCTGGCGGCGGTGTTCGGCCTGGATGCGCCGGGGGCGGCGGCCTTGCGGACCGAGGCCGAAATGCTGGAGCGCGAGGCGCCGGATACCGTGCGCTTTACCCGCGCGATCAAGGCGGCGGTGCGGCTGGAGGACCGGATCGGGCTGGTCGAGGCGCTGTGGTCGGTGGCCCTTGCCGATGGTGGGCGGGATGCCGAGGAAGACCGCTTGATGCGGCTTGTGGTCTCGTTGCTGGGGGTGACGGACCCGGAGTCGGGTCTGGCGCGGCAGCGGGCGGCGCGGTTGCTGGGTTAGTCCGGCGACCGATTGCCCGACCTTCCGTCGCGTAAATTGATCAATTTTTGGCGCAAGGGCGTCGGGGCTGCAAAATCCGCATTGCAATGTGGGCCCGGATCGGCACAACTGGTCGGTAACAAAAACAAGACGACAGGGGATAACGTGAACACCGCAACCGCGCCGGTGATCGAAATTCGTGGCCTGCACAAGGCTTATGGCAGCCTTGAGGTGCTGAAGGGCGTCGATCTCGTTGCGCCCAGGGGTCACGTCGTGTCGCTGATCGGGTCGTCCGGGTCGGGAAAATCCACCTTGCTGCGATGCTGCAACCTGCTGGAGGACAGCCAGCAGGGAGAGGTGATCTTTGAGGCCGAGCCGGTGCGCTGGCGCGGCGAAGGGCTGCACCGCCATCCGGCCGACAAGGCGCAGGTGCGGCGTATCCGGACCAATCTGTCGATGGTGTTCCAGCAGTTCAATCTGTGGAGCCATCTGACGATCCTGCAAAACGTCATGGAGGCGCCCGTCACCGTGCTGGGCCGCGACCGGGCCGAGGTCGAGGCCAAGGCGCGGGAGTATCTGGCCAAGGTGGGCATCGCCGACAAGGCCGATGCCTGGCCTGCGCAACTGTCGGGTGGCCAGCAGCAGCGCGCCGCCATTGCCCGCGCCCTGTGCATGGAGCCGCGCGCCCTGTTGTTCGACGAGCCGACATCCGCGCTGGATCCGGAACTGGAGCAGGAAGTGGTGCGCGTCATCAAGGCGTTGGCCGACGAGGGGCGCACGATGCTGATCGTGACGCATGACATGAAGCTGGCGGCCGATGTGAGCGACCATGTGATCTTTTTGCACAAGGGGCTGATCGAGGAACAGGGCGCGCCGGGGGCGGTGTTCGGGGCACCGAAATCGGAACGGTTGCGTCAGTTCCTGTCGGCCACCATGGCGCATTGAGCTTCATCAACCATAACAAGACAGAGGGGAAACATGAAGAAACTTGCACTTACCCTGGGCGTGCTGGCGCTGACCGCCACGGCCTCGATGGCGCAGACGGTGCGGATGGGCACCGAGGGCGCCTATCCTCCTTTCAACTTCATCAACGACAAGGGTGAAGTGGACGGGTTTGAGCGCGAGTTGGGCGACGAACTGTGCAAACGCGCCGAACTGACCTGCGAATGGGTGACGACCGATTGGGATTCGATCATTCCGAACCTGACCGCCGGCAACTACGACACGATCATCGCGGGCATGTCGATCACCGAAGAGCGCGCCAAGGTGATCTCGTTCACCCAGAACTACACCCCCCCTGCGGCATCGGCCTATGTGGCGACGGCGGGCGATGCCAATCTGAACGCAGTGATCGCGGCACAGACCGGCACGATCCAGGCGGGCCATGTCGCCGAAACCGGCGCCACGCTGGTGGAATTTGCCACGCCGGATGAAACCATCGCGGCCGTGCGCAACGGGGAAGCGGATGCGGTATTTGCCGACAAGGATTTCCTGGCGCCGATCGTGGCGGAATCCGGCGGTGCGCTGATGTTCGTGGGCGAGGATGTGCTGCTGGGAGGCGGCGTCGGCATGGGGCTGCGCCAGTCCGACACCGAGTTGCGTGGCAAGTTCGATGCGGCCATCGGCACGATGAAGGCTGACGGTACGTTGAATGTGCTGATCGAAAAGTGGTTCGGCCCCGAATCGCCTAAGTTCTGATCCACGGCCGGGGCGCCCCTGCGGCGCCCCGCCTTTCCGGGCACTTCCCAGATGTTTGCATTCTGCGCCGATCCCAAATCGCTGGAAGGTGCCGCGTGGTTCGCGTGCTACCTGACCTCCGGCACGCATCTGGCCATGTACTGGTCGGTGCTGACTGTGCTGTTGCTGCTTGCGCTGGCGGCGCCGTCGGCGCTGGCCTTCGGCTTTGGCGGGGCGCTGATGGCGCGGTCCCATGTGCCGCCGGTGGCCTGGCTGGGAAATGGCTATATCGCCATGGTGCGCGGGGTGCCGGATATCGTGTTCTTTCTGTTCGTGCCGATCGCGGTGGATCAGGGGCTGGAATATCTGATGCATGTGACGCGTTGTTCGGACTGGACAGAGCCGGTGCGCCGGGGCGCGGATTTCGTGGTCTGCCCGCAGGCCAAGGTGCCGCTGTCGTCGGCGCCGAAATATGTGCATGACGCCTATGCCTTTGTGCTGGCGCTGCTGGCCTTTGCGCTGGTGTTCGGCGCATTTGCCGCCAACACGCTGAAGGGCGCCATGGCGGCGGTTCCACGCGCGCAGGTCGAAACGGCCGAGGCTTATGGCATGTCGCCTGCGCAATCGTTTCGTCGGGTGATCCTGCCGCAGATGTGGGTCTATGCCCTGCCGGGACTGTCGAATCTGTGGATGATCCTGGTCAAGGCGACGCCCCTGCTGTTCCTGTTGGGGATCAAGGACATCGTGTATTGGGCGCGCGAACTGGGCGGATCCAAGACCCAGATTTTCGCCTATCCGCATCCCGACTGGCGGGTCTGGTATTTCCTGGCGCTGCTCGGGTTCTATCTGCTGCTGACCTGGGGCAGTGAAAAGGTGCTGGGCCGGGTACAGCGGCATCTGTCCGTCGGGCAGGCCACGGCCGCGGGCGAGGCCCTGCGCAAGGCGGGTGCGGCATGAGAACCTGTGCGGAATCCCTGTCCGACTACGGCTTGCGTGCACTGGGGCGCGAGTTCGGGGCCACCCTTCTGCCCAAGGGCGCCGATATCTCGTTGTGCGATCAGGTGGTGCTGATCGGTTCGGGGATGCTGTGGAACCTGTATTTCGCTCTTGTCGCGGTGGTGCTCGGGTTCTGGCTGGCCACGGCGATCGCGGTGGCCAAGGGCAGCGCGATCCGCTGGCTGTCGGCCCCTGCCAAGGCGTTCATCTTTGTCTTTCGCGGCTCGCCGTTGTTCATCCAGTTCTTCTTTGCCTATGAGTTCTTTCAGATCCTGCCCAAGGTGACAGGGACGCTGAACCTTGGGCTGGTGGAGCTTTCGGTCACGACCGGCTGGCTGACGCGGGCCTGGCTTGGGGCGCTGATCGTGCTGTTCCTGAATACCTCCGCCTATACGGCAGAGATTTTCCATGGTGCGCTGCGGTCTGTGCCGCGGGGCGACATGGAGGCGGCGGATGCCTACGGCCTGTCGGGCTGGCCCCGCTTTCGCCGCATCACCTGGCCCACCATGCTGCGGCTGGCCTGGCCCAGCTATACCAACGAGGCGATCTTTCTGTTTCACGCCACCACGCTGGTGTTCTTTTCAGGCTTTCCCGCCTGGCAGCAATCGGGCGATGCGTTGTATTACGCGCGCTATTTTGCGGACCAGACCTTCAACCCCTTCGTCGCCTATCCGATCATTGCCGCCTATTTCATTCTGGCGACGCTGGGGATCATTGCCGCCTTTGGGGCGGTCAACCGGCGGCTCAACCGGCATTTGCCAAGAGAGGTGCGGCCAAAGTTCCGCTATCGGCCGCAGATCATCCGATGAAAGACCTGTCAAACTGGCTGCGCAAGCACACTGATGTGCGCACCATCCGCGTGGCTGCCGCTGACCTGAACGGTCAGGCGCGCGGCAAACGCATTCCGGCCCGCTTTGCGGAAAACGTGCTCAAGAACGGCACGCGCTTTCCCATGTCGGTGCTGAACCTCGACATCTGGGGCGAGGATATCGAGGATAGCCCGCTGGTGTTCGAGATGGGCGATGCCGATGGCATCCTGCGCCCGACCGAACGCGGCTTCATGCCCATGCCCTGGCTGGAGGCGCCGACGGCGCTGTTGCCGATCTGGATGTTCCGCGAGAATGGCCAGCCCTATGATGGCGATCCGCGCCATGCCCTGCGTGCGGTGGTGGACCGTTACCGCACCCACGGCCTGACGCCGGTTGTCGCCGTCGAGCTGGAGTTCTTTCTGATCGACGATTCCGGCAAGACCTTGCAGGTGCCGCCAAGCCCGCGATCCGGCAAGCGGCGCAAGGCGGCGGAAACCATGTCGATCCGGGCATTGGATGCCTTCGACACCTTCTTTACCGATCTCTACGATGCCTGCGAGGCGATGGATATTCCCGCCGATACGGCCATCTCGGAAACCGGGTTGGGGCAGTTCGAAATCAACATGATGCACACCGACGATGCCTTGCGCGCCGCCGATGATGCCTGGCTGTTCAAGATGCTGGTCAAGGGCCTGGCTCGTCGCCATGGCTTTGCCGCCAGTTTCATGGCCAAGCCTTACCCGGAATATTCCGGCAATGGCCTGCATACGCATTTCAGCCTGCTGGATGCCCAGGGGCGCAACGTGTTTGACAATGGCGGCCCCGAAGGGACCGAGGTCTTGCGGCAGGCGGTGGCAGGCTGCCTGACCGGAATGCACGATTCCGCGCTGGTCTTTGCACCCCATGCGAACAGCTATGACCGGCTGGTGCCCGGTGCCCATGCGCCGACGGCGATTTGCTGGGGCTACGAGAACCGGACCGTGGCCATTCGCGTGCCGTCGGGCAGCCCCTCGGCCCGGCGGATCGAGCATCGGGTGGCCGGGGGGGACGTGAACCCCTATCTGATGCTGGCGGCCATTCTGGGCGCGGCGCTTGTGGGCATCGAGGACGGGCTGCAAGCCCCGGCCCCTGTCACCGGCAACGCCTATGCGATGGAGGATCTGGCGCAGTTGCCCGGTTCCTGGGCCGCCGCGATCGACGCCTTTGAGAAATCGCCATTCATCGCGCGGATCCTGCCGCCCGAACTGGTGCGCAACTACATGTTCACCAAGCGGCAGGAATTGCACTACATGGCCGAGTTGACGCCCGAGGAGCAGGTGGAGCTGTATCTCGATACCGTCTGAACTAGCCGGGGGCGGGCCACCGCCCCCTACAGGCAGCGCCGCCAGCGAAAGAACGCATAGGCGCCGGCCGCCGAGGCCAGCATCGCCGCCAAAGCGCCCGGATACCCCAGGGACCAGTCGAGTTCCGGCATGATCCGAAAGTTCATCCCGTAGATCGACGCCACCAGTGTGGGGGGCATGAAGATCACCGCGACGACCGAGACGGTCTTGGTGGTCTGGCTCTGGCCGATGTTGATGATGCCAAGCGTCACATCGCTGGCCATTTCCACCCGCGTTCCCAGAAAGTCGGCATGAACCGACAGCGCGCCGATATCGCGGCGCATTGCCTTGATCGCACTGGCGAATTTCTTGGGCAGCGGTTGGGGGGACTGTTCCAGAAACCCCAATGCGCGTTCCAGTGTCAACAGCCCCAGCCGCACCCGGCCGATGCGCTCGTTCTCCAGCCCGGTGTTGCGCAGCAGGCTGCGCAGCGCGGCGATGTCGGTGCCCGGATCTTCGTGATAGACCCGGCGGCTGGCCTCGTCCAACGCCTTGCCCGCCCCTTCCAGCAGGTCGGCCTGCCGTCCAATGATCTCTTCGAACAGGCCCAGCAGGATGTCGCCGGGATGCCCGCAGCCGAGCCCCACCTTTTCCGCTCGCCCCGGATAGGTTTCGAACGGGCGGGGGTTGTGGTGGCGCACGGTCACCAGCCTCTCCGCTGTCAGGATGAAGGTGACGGGCCCCGACACCTGATCGCCGTTCACATCGGCGCCGGGCAGGACGACCGTCATGTATTCTCCCGATACAGCCGGTTGGAGATTTCGATCTCTTCCATATCGGCCAGTGTCGGCACCTCCAGCCCCAGGGCCTGCACCGCCTCGACCTGTGCGGGCATCGGGCGATACAGATCCAGCCACATCGCGGCGGCAGGTGGTGCGTCATGGTCCATCCGGGCAAGGCGGAGGCCATCGGGCCGATAGGCAAAAAGCATGGGGCACCATCGCGGTCAGGGTGCGCGCACGATCCAGAACCGGAAGAAAAGGTCAAGGCCCTCAGTCTTCGAACCGGGTGCGGGCGGCGCGAAGGGTCTCGGACGGCGGAATGCCATAGCGCGCCCGATAGCTTTCGGCAAACCGCCCGAAATGGGTGAAGCCCCAGGCCAGCGCAGTATCGGTGACGCTGGTCTGGCCGGCCATCAGATCGGCATGGGCGGCCTCCAGCCGCCGGTCGCGCCACCAGCCCAGCGGTGTGGTGCCGCGCCATTGCCGGAACGCCAGTTGCAGTCCGCGGGCCGAAATTCCGGCCGCTGCCGCCACCTCCTCGATGGTCAGGGGGCGGCGCAGATTGGCCTCGATATAGCTTTCGGCCAGCCGAAGGTGGCGCGGGCGCGGTGCGGCGCGCGCGCGGCCAAGGTGGGCCGCATGGTCATGCGCGCCCGAATCCAGCAGCCCCGACATCAGCGCCGATTCCACCTGCCGCGCCATCAGCCCCTGACCCAGCGGTGCGCGGCCCTGATCGGCCTCGGCCGCCAGATATAGCGCCAGCCGCCGCAACGCCGCGCCGGGGCCGGTGGTCAGATCCAGCGGGCCATCAAAGGTCAGCATCCGGTCAGAGCGCGCGCCCAGTTGGGCGGCTAGATGGTCCATCATCGCCTGGCGGTCGATCTGGATCAGCAGTTGCGCGCAGCCTTCGTCCCAGATCATCGTGGTGGGACGGTGCGGGTTCAGCACGGCGGCACGCGCAGGCGACGAATAATAGGCCGTCCCGCCATTGGCGATCATCGCCCCGCCTGCCAGCGGGATCTGCACCAGATAGAATCTGTCCAGTTCCCCCGGTGCGATCAGTGCCTTGGCGCCATATTCGATGTAGTTCAGGCTCAGGCGCTCGCCGCGCAGATGATGCTGGCGCGCATTCAGCCGGGCGCGGCGCCCCAGTGTTTCCAGCCGGTGCGGGCAAAACACGGCCGCGACACGCTCGCGCGCCTCGTCAAGGTCGGTGGACTGAAACAGCGCATGGGCCTGCAAGGGCCGTGGCGCCAGGGGCTGAAGCATCGCTGGTTTCCCTGTTGTGACGCCAGCGTATCACGTCTGTGGCAGAATCGCGCAGCCCCGCGCCAGATTTTTTCGTTTTCCGGATAGTCTCTGCGGGCGCCGGATAGCGGGGCAGGCGCCTTGGCCCAAGACTGCTTGAAATTCAAACAGACCAGGGAGCGGGACATGCGGGGATTGCAAGGCAAGGTTGCCATCGTGCCAGGCGGCGCCACCAAGATCGGGCAGGCGGTGGTGCAGGCGTTCACCGCCGCAGGCGTGCGGGTGATGGTGGCGGACATTGCCGAAGAGGCTGGCCGCGCGATGGAGGGCGATGGCGTGGCCTTTACCCGTTGCGATGTGCGCAGCGACGAGGATATTGCCGCGCTGGTCGCAGCCACCACCGAAAAATGGGGCCGCATCGACTTTCTGGTCAATGTCGCCTGCACCTATCTGGACAATGGCGCCGCCTCGACCCGGTCGGAATGGCTGGAGGCGCTGGATGTCAATATTGTCGGCTCGGTCATGCTGATGCAGGCCGCGCGGGCGGAACTGGCACGCAACAAGGGCGCGATCGTCAACTTCGGCTCGATTTCCAGCCGCGTGGCACAGACCGGGCGGTGGCTGTATCCGGTGTCCAAGGCGGCGATCCTGCAACTGACGCGCAATCAGGCGATGGATCTGGCGCCTGATGGCATCCGGGTGAATGCCGTGTCGCCCGGCTGGACCTGGTCGAACATCATGGATCAGCTTACCGGCGGCAACCGCGCCAAGACCGATGCCGTGGCCGCACCGTTTCACCTGCTGGGCCGGGTGGGCAACCCCGAGGAAGTGGCGCAAAGCGTGCTGTTCCTGTGTTCGGACGAGGCCAGCTTTATCACCGGCACCGATATCTGCGTCGATGGCGGCTATACCGCCATGGGCCCGGAACAGGCGGTGCCCGCCATTCCTAAACTGATGGAATGATCAACAATAACAGGGAGATGACTATGCGGAGATTCACCATCGTCGGTGGCGGACAATCGGGGTTGATGGTTGCCATCGGCCTGCTGAAGGCCGGCCATCAGGTGCGCGTCGTGCAGAACCGCACCGGCGAGGAGATTGCCAACGGCAAGGTTCTGTCCAGCCAGTGCATGTTTTCCAACTCGGTCCAGCATGAGCGCGATCTGGGAATAGATTTCTGGTCCGACAGTTGCCCGCCGGTGCAGGGCATCAACTTCATCGTGCCCCATCCCGAGAAGCCGGGCGAAAAACTGATCGACTGGACCGGCAAGCTGGACAAGAACGCCTATGCCGTGGACCAGCGGGTCAAGATGCCCCGCTGGCTGGAGGAATTCCAGAAACTGGGCGGGCAACTGGTCATCAAGGATGCCGGGATTGCCGAACTGGAAACCTTTGCGCGCGAGGATGATCTGGTCATCGTCGCTTCTGGCAAGGGCGAGATCGGCCAGTTGTTCACCCGCGATCCCGACCGCTCGCCCTTTGACAAGCCGCAGCGTGCGCTGGCATTGACCTATGTCACGGGCATGACCCCGCGCGCGCCGCATTCGGCGGTGGAGTTCAACCTGATCCCCGGCGTGGGCGAATATTTCGTCTTTCCGTCGCTGACCACCACCGGCCCGTGCGAGATCATGGTGCTGGAGGGCATCCCAGGCGGCCCGATGGATTGCTGGGCCGATGTGAAGACGCCCGAGCAGCATCTGGAAAAATCGTTGTGGGTGCTCAAGACCTTTCTGCCATGGGAATACGAACGCTCGAAGGGCTGCGAACTGACCGATCCGAACGGCATTCTGGCCGGTCGCTTTCCGCCCACGGTGCGCCATCCGGTCGCCACGCTGCCGTCGGGGCGCAAGGTGTTGGGGCTGGGCGATGCGGTTTGCCTGAACGATCCGATCACCGGGCAGGGGTCCAACAATGCCTCCAAGGCGGCGGCGGTCTATTTGCAGTGCATCCTGAGCCACGGCGAGCGCGCCTATGACGAGGCATTCATGCGCGCCACGTTCGAGCGGTTCTGGGACTATGCCCAATGGGTCGTGCGCTGGACCAACATGATGCTGCAACCCCCGCCGCCCTTTGTGCTGGAGATCATGGGAACGGCCTGCGCCGTCCCGGAACTGGCGCAGCGCATGGCCAATGCCTTTGACGATCCGCGCGACTTCTTCCCGTGGTTTGCCGATCCGGATGCGGCCGGGGCCTATCTGGCCGATCTGCGCAAGGCGGCGTGACATGGGCGTGCCGGTAGATGCCGCCACCTTCCGGGCCGCGATGGCCCGGTTTCCCGGCGCGGTGACGATCATCACCACCGCAGGAGGGGGTGAGCGGCGTGGGATCACCGCCACCGCCGTATGTTCGGTCACGGCCGATCCGCCCAGCCTGCTGGTGTGCCTGAACCGGGCGACCGGCACCTGCGCCATGGTGGCCGACACGGGCATGTTCAACGTGTCGCTGCTGGCCGGGGATGGTGGCAGCACCGCCATGCGTTTTGCCGGGGCAGGCGGTGTGACAGGCGAGGACAAGTTTGCCCAAGGCCGCTGGCTGACCTGCGAACGCGGCTTGCCGATGCTGGCCGATGCCGTCGTCACCTTCTGCTGCGAGGTCGCCGAACAGGTGCAGGCGGGATCGCATACCGTGATGATCGGGCGCATCGTCGGCGTTCGGCTGAATGACGGGGCGCCGCTGGTCTATGAACAGTCGCGCTTTCACCGGCTGGAACCGATCTGACAGCTATCCGCGTCGCCGGGTTGCGGCGACGCGGGCCACTTCTTCATAGACGCCGGTCAACTGGGTCAGGGTGCGCGTCGCCTCTGTCAGCCGTTCGGCGAGGCCCGGTTGTGCGGTGATCGCGGCAATCAGCAGGCGGCGGCGGACGTCGCTGTAGTCATCGGTGACGCGGCGGCCCGCCTGCGTCACCTCATAGGTCACGCCGCTGCGCCCCGACCCTTTGCGCTCCACCAGCCCGGCGCCGATCAGCTTGCGCAGGGAATACTGGATGTTGGGCACATCATCGCGGTTCATCAGCCGGGCAATGTCCTTGATCGACTTCGGCCGTTCGTTCATGCGGATGATGTGCAGCATGGCGTTTTCCGGCCCCGTCGCCGCCAGATCGCACACCGCCGCCAGACATTCCGACTGCCAGCGCCCAAAGCCTTCGAAGGCGCGCATGATGGCAAATTCCATCTCGGCCGTCGCCGCCTCGGGGCCGCCATGCGCCAGATGCCAGGTGAAATCCTCGCCCGTCCTGGTGTTATCCTTTTGGGAAAACTCGGGTTTCTCTGCCATGGCGGGCCTCCTTGCACGGGCGGAGCATGGTCTGACAATCCTGTTGACGCAATGCGATTTTAAGATAGACTTTCAATCATAAAATACCACCAAACCTCAACAGGGACGTTTGCAATGACTGTAAACCGGATGACCACCGGCGGCTTCAAGCTGGGCACCTTTTCCACCAACTGTTCGTCGGGCATGACACCCACGCAGATCCCCGACCGCTGGGATGCGAGTTGGGACAGCAACGTCACGCTGGCCAAGATGCTGGACGAAGCCGGGATCGACTTCATGCTGCCCATCGCGCGCTGGATCGGCTATGGCGGCCCGACCGATTTTCATGGCGGCGTGCTGGAGACGATGACCTGGGCCGCGGGCCTGCTGGCCTCGACCAAGAACCTGACGGTGTTTGCGACCATCCACACCACGGCGAACCACCCGATCGTGGTGGCCAAGCAGATTGCGACCATCGACCAGATCGGCCACGGCCGGGCCGGGCTGAACATCGTCGCCGGCTGGAACAAGCCGGAATATGATGCCATGGGCATCGCCTTTGCCGATGATCACGAAACCCGCTACGGCTATGCGCAGGAATGGTTCGATCTGATCCGCAAGGTCTGGAAATCCGAAGAACATTTCGACTGGGACGGGACGTATTTCAAGAATATCCGCGGGCAGAAGGGCCGCCCTGCGCCGGTGCGCGGCGATGTGCCGATCATCAATGCCGCAGGCTCGCCGCAGGGCCGCGACTTTGCCACCAGCAACGCGAATTTCCTGTTTACCCCCGCCATCGACCTGGGCCGCACCAAGACCGAGATCGGCGAGTTGAAGGCCCAGGCCGCCGCCAAGGGCCGCGATGTCAATGTGCTGACCTTCAGCCATGTGGTCTGCCGCCCGACCGAGAAAGAGGCGCGCGATTACGTCCACTATGTGGTGGACGAGAATGCGGATTGGGAAGCCACCGACAACCTGATCAAGCTGCAATTCGCCTTTGCCCTGTCGTTCCCGCATGACCTGCTGGCGCAGATGCGCTTTGGCATGGCGCTGGGGCATGGCGGCTTTCCGTTGATCGGCACGCCGGATCAGGTGGCTGCGGGCATCATCAGCCTGCACGAGGCCGGGCTGGCCGGGACCACGCTGTCCTTTGTCAATTATGTCAAGGAGTTCCCCTATTTCGCCGACGAGGTTCTGCCGCGTCTGGCCAAGGCGGGCATCCGCTGAGGCGCGAGGGCCGGAACGGGAACGCCCGGCCCCGGCGCTGGAGGGGTTTCACACCCCTCCAGACCTCCCCGTGGGGTATTTTCGGCAAGATGAATGGGGGCGGAAGGGCAAGGCCCCTGGGCGGGCGCTGACAGCAGTGCATGACATGAAGGGGCGCCTTGCGGCGCCCCTTTTCCGATGCGGATGGCGGGTGGTCAGGCGAAGCTGCGGATGGTCTGGATCGCGCCGTCCAGATCGGTGCCATCTTCATCCTTGAGCGCCGCTTCGCGCAGGCGGCGGGCCCAGTCGGCGGCGTCGGCACGGTTGGCCACCAGCGCGATGCCGTCGAGCACGCGGTCGAATTTCGACAGGCCGCGGCTGTGGGTGTCGGAATAGCCCTTGACCAGGCGGCGGCAGCGCAGCACCTCGACCGCCAGGTCATAATTTGCAGCGCGGTAGGACAGGGCCGTTTCCAGCCAGCGGTGCAGGTGGGTCTGTTCCTGCTGGTGGCGCAGGGTTTTCCGGCGCCAGCCCTTCATCCCGCCGAGCACATAGAGCATGACATAGGCTGTCAGGCTGTCGGAGCGCAGGCGGCGGCCCTTGTCGAACCAGCGGGTCAGGCGGGCCATTTTCGCCGGGTCGGCCTGCCAGCGCGCACCCATGGCCGCGGGCATCATGCCGCTGATCTCGGCGGCCTGCGGATGGAAATATTCGGTCAACTGCATCAGGGTGCCGTCCTTGACCTTCATCTCGCCCTTGATGCGGGCAAACCGGGCGGCGCGGGTCTTGCGGTCGGCCACGCGGATGATGTCGTCATAGCACAGCGCATTGGCGATGTACTTTGCCGCCTCGCGCCCCAGCGCCCAGCCGTTTTCGGCGCGGTCTTGCGCCAGCACCTTGTCCAGCCGGTCGAGATATTCGGTGCCATAGGCAAGATCCTGGAAATCCACCACCTTTTCCAGGCCAGGCAGCGCCATTTCGGCCACCGGGCCGGGCAGGGCGGCGGCGCGGGCGGCCAGCCTGTCCCATTCCGTTTTCAGCCGGGCAGGGCCGGACACGGCGGCCTTGGCCATGGGTTTCGGGGCCGGCGCGGCCTCGGACTGAACGCCGTTCACCGCGGCGTCGAACCCGGCGTTGAAGGCGCGCAGGCTGGCCTCGACCCCCTTGCCCCCGGCGCGGATCGCATCCTCAAACGCCGAGCGCGGGAAGGGCAGTGCCCCCGAGGCGGCCAGCGCGCCAAAGATCGAGGCGGAGATCACCGAGCCCTGTTTCACTGCCACCTGATCGAAATTCGCCGCGATGAACCGGCGGGCGGCGATTTCTGCCGCTGCCATCACCTCGTCCGCCGAGGCGATGCCGTTGCCGGGCACCATCTTTTCCGACACCGCCAGCGAGCGGTGGGTCGAGGCGATCAGGGTGGTGCGGTCCGGGGTGACGAAGCCGCGCATGATCGAGCGGCCAGCCTCCATCATTTCGGCGGCGATCATCACATCGACATCGCCCGCAGCAGGCATCAGCGAGAAAATCGGCACACCCCCGGCGGCGGGCGCCATTTCTATGTAATAGACCGTGGCGCCGGTGCGTTGGGCCACGCCGGCCACGCTGGTGGCCTGGGCGGCATAGCCATTGGCGCGGGCCAGATCCTCGATCCAGTTGGTCAGGACGCCGCCGCCCTGACCGCCCACGGCCAGGATTGCCAGTTTGATGATGCCTTGCAGCCGGGCATCGGGCGTCTTGTGCGACAGGGGGGCGTTCATGCGGCCTCTCCAAAGTTCAGGCGGCGCGCGGCGCGGCGCGCTTGCAGCCAGCCGATGATGCCATCGCGCCATTTGGCGATGCGGGTTTCCATGGCGCTGGGGTTGTGCACCACCCGCGCCTCGTAGAACGACGGGCACAAGACGGCGGCATCCGCCACCTCGCCGCAGTTGCCGCAGCCGACGCAGGATTGGTCGATGCTGGCGACCGGATCGTCGCGCAAGGGATCGTCCAGCACCTTGAGGCCCAGCGAGGGGCAGCCCGACAGCCGCATGCAGGCGTGATCGCCGGTGCAGATATCCTCGTCCACGCCAAAGCGCGGGGTTTCCACCCGGCGACCGTCCTTGATGGCCTTGGCGGTCAGCGGCTTTTCCCGGCGCTGCTTGTTGAGCATGCATTCCGACGAGGCGACGATGACCTTGGGGCCCTTTTCCGGGGTGGTCAGCGCCTCGCGCAGCACGTTACGCATGTGGGTCACGTCATAGGTGCGGTCGATCTGGCGCACCCATTTGATGCCAATGCCTTCCAGCGCCTTGGAAATCGGGTTGTTGGTGGCCTTGGTCGGGTTCTTGGCGCGGGACGACATGATGTCCTGCCCGCCGGTCGCGGCCGAATAATAGTTGTCCACCACGACCGCGACCGCATCGGCCTTGTTGAAGGCCATGTTGGTGAACGAGGACGACAGGCCGTTGTGCCAGAAGCCGCCGTCACCCACCATGGCGATGGAGCGTTTCTTGCCGCCGCCCTCAAAGGCGCCGTTGCCCGCAGGACCCAGGCCATAGCCCATGGTCTGGCCGCCCACCTCGAAAGGTGGCAGCGAGCCGAACAGGTGACAGCCGATGTCGCCGGCGATCTGATGCTTGCCCAGTTCCTTCTGCACCAGCTTGATGGCGGCAAAGATCGGGCGTTCCGGGCAGCCGGTGCAGAACCCCGGCGGGCGGATCGGCACGACCTTGGACAGATCGGGGATCTGCGGCGCCTCCTGATTGGGGGCGCGGACCATGGCGGGCACCATGTCGGGCGCGGCCTTTTTCAGATAGGCGGTGATGCTGTCCAGCAGCACCTGGCCGGTGTATTCCCCGGCCATCGGCAGGATGCCCTTGCCTTCGACCTGCACCTTGGACCCGGCGCGGTAGAGATAGGTGGTCAGCGTCTGTTCGATGAATTCGGGCTGGCCTTCCTCGATGACGAGGATCGACTCCTTGCCCTCGCAGAATTCCAGGAACTCGTCCTTGACCAGCGGATAGGCGACGTTCAGCACATAGAGCGGGATGTCGGTATTGCCGAAAATGTCGGCCAGCCCCAGCCGTTGCAGCGCGCGGATGACGTTGTTGTACATCCCGCCTTGCAGGACAAAGCCGATCTTGGACTTCTCGGGCCCGAAAAATTCGTTCAACTGGTTGTCGCGGATGTATTTTTCCGCTGCGGGCCAGCGCACGTCGATCTTTTCGTGTTCATGCACGAAGGAATAGGGCGGCAGCACGACGCGCTTGAAATCCGACCGCGGATTGGCCAGCGCCTCGGCCACGGGCAGGGTGGGCGCGCGGTTGTCCTTGCATTCGAAGCTGCCCGTCACATGGCAGGCGCGGATGCGCACGGTCAGCATGACGGGGGTGTTCGACGCCTCGGACAGCTCAAACCCGTGACCCACCGCCTTGACGATGCTCGGCAGGTTGGGGCGCGGATCCAGCAGCCACATCTGCGATTTCATCGCAAAGGCGTGGGTGCGTTCCTGCATGATGCTGGAGCCTTCGCCGTAATCCTCGCCCACGATGATCAGCGCGCCGCCCGTCACCCCGCCGGATGCCAGGTTCGCCAGCGCGTCGGATGCGACGTTCACCCCCACCGGTCCCTTAAAGGTGATGGCGCCGCGAATGGGATAATGCACCGAGGCGGCCAGCATGGCCCCCGCTGCGGCCTCGTTGGCATTGGCCTCGAAGCGCACGCCAAGCTCGCCCAGCAGTTCCTCGGCATCGGCCAGCACGTCCATCAGATGGCTGATCGGTGCCCCCTGATAGCCGCCGACATAGCCGACGCCGTTTTCCAGCAGCGCCTTGGTGATGGCGAGGATCCCCTCGCCGGTGAACGTCTCGCCGGCACCTTTGCGCAGGTGTTCGACTTCGGCCTTGAAACTGCGTTCCGCCATGGCTGGTTCCTGTCAGATATCGTGCTTGCGGATATTGGAGAGTATCTTTTGCAGCGTGCCTACAAAGGCGCGCCGTTCGCTGTCGGGGATGCCCCGGAACATGCGGTCATAGGCGTCGAACATCTGCGGCCACAGCGCCTCATGCGCGGCACGGCCTGCCTCGGTGATGGTCACGCGGGTGGCGCGGCTGTCGGTCGGGTCGGGTTCGCGGCGCACAAGGCCCGCTGCATCCAACTGGTCCAGCGCGCGCGACAGGGTGGATTGTTCGATCACCGTATAGACGGCCAGTTCCCGGATCAGCGGCCCGTCCAGCACGGAAAGCGAGGCGAGCGCGCGCATTTTCGCCGTGGTCAGCCCCTGTTTCGTCAGCTCATCGCGCAGCGACGCATTGTAGCGCGCCATGATGCGGTTCATCAGATAGGGCGCAAAATTCGACAGCCCGATCTCGCCCAGACGTGGCAGCGTGTCGTGGGGGGACAGATCGTCGCTCATGCGCCCAGGCCCTTGGCCGCCAGATAGCCCGATCCGCCGCCCAGACCAGGGCCGGGATGGGTCGAGGCGCCGATATGGGTCAGCCCGCGCACTGCGCTGCCCTTGGCCGAATGGGCAAAGGGACGCCAGATAAAGAACTGGTCGATGGAACAGGCCCCGCCATAGGGATCGCCGCCGACAAGGTTGATGTTCATCGCCTCCAGATCCGCCGGGCTATAGGCGCGGCGGGCCAGCTTGATCGCGTCGAAATCCTTGATGTGCTGCGCCAGAATGGCCTCGATCCGGTCGGCAAACGCCTCGCGCGTGGCTTCGTCCCATGTGCGGCCGGGGATCTGGCCTGCGGCATCGCCCTTGATCTCGCGGGGGGCATCGGGGATCTGGATCCAGATCACCGCCTTGCCCTGTGGTGCGCGCGACGGATCCAGCGCCGTGGGTTGGCCCACGCAGATGGTGGGGGTTTCGGGGAACAGGCCGCGTTCGGCCTCGTTCGCGGATTTGGAGACCGAATCGATGCTGTCGGCCAGATGGATCAGCGCCACCTGATCCAGCCCCGGTGTGGTCCATTCGGGCGCCCGGTCCAGCGCGTAATGCAACTGGAAATCGGCGCGGCCATGGCGGAAGGTCCGGGTCGCGGCGCGGTCCTGTGGCAGGTTCACCCCGTTCAGCAGCCGCCCGTACAGTTGCCCCGGCGCAACCGAGGCAAGGACGGATCCGGCCGCGATTTCCACGCCGCCGGACAGGCGCACGCCGGTGACGCGGCCATCCCGGACAAGGATCCGGTCCACATCGGCGCCGGTGCGGATCTCGCCGCCATTCGCCTCGATCAGGCTGACAAAGGCGTTGACGGCGGCGACCGATCCACCCTTGACGATGGGCGCCCCGGCAGCCTCCAGCGCAAAGGCGACGACCTTGGCCATCTGCCCGGAATAGGCGCTTTCGGGGGTCAGGCCGCAATGCAGCACCCAGGGCGCCCACAACGCCTGCACGACGGGGCTGCGGTAGTCGGTTTCCAGCCAGCCGCGCGCGGGGGCCAGTGCGGTGCCGAACCAGGCGGCAAGGCCGGACAGGCCGCGCCTGCGCGCCTGACCCAGCAGCAGCCGCGCGGTTTTCCACGACCACAGATTGCCGCCCAGCAGGCTGAACAGGAAGGGTGCATCCGCCTCCAGCGCGCCGACATCGCGGCCATGCTGATCGCCGTCGCCCGCCAGCACATCATTGAAATTGCGAATATTCTCTGCGCGGTCCGTGGTCAGGACCAGCGCCTCGCCACCCGGCCGCAGAACGGCGGTCGGATGGGGCGTATGGCAGAACTCCAGCCCGTGCCGGGCCAGATCCCCGGCCAGTTCTGCATAGGCCGGAGACGTGATGAACAGCACGAAGGTGGTGGCCATCACGTCATGGGTAAAGCCGGGCAGGGTGGCGGCTTCGGTCCGCAGGCACCCGCCGGGCACCTCTGCGCGTTCCAGAACCAGCACCTTCTTGCCCTTGCGCGACAGCAGGGCCGCCGCGACCAGCGCGTTGATGCCCGACCCGATGATGACGTGATCGGCCCCCATGGCGTCAGGCCTTCGGAACCAGCGCCAGCGCGCGGATCGGCGAGCCGGTGCCCTGCTTGATCTTCAGCGGCGCCGCGATCAGGATCGCACCTTTCGGTGGCAGCTTGTCCAGATTGGTCAACGAGGCCAGGCCAAAGCGGTTGTTGGCGTGCAGCAGGTTATGCGCCGGGAAGGGCGGGGTCATGCCACCGGCCAGACCGGCATCAGTGCCGATGCACTGCGTGCCCCAGCCGACGATGCCCTTGTCGATCAGGTACTGGATCACCTCGGCCGTCGGTCCGGGGGTATGCGGGCCGTTGGCATCGGCGTTCAGATACAGCGCCTCGTCATGGTTGCGTTTGTCCCAGTCCGACCGCATCACGACCCATTCGTCCTTGCCGATCTCGCCATGTTCGGCCTCCCAGGCCTTCACATGTTCGATGGTCAGCAGGAAATCGTGGTTCTCGGCGGC
The DNA here is from genome assembly GCF_900156815.1 of Gemmobacter megaterium. GTDB lineage: Bacteria > Pseudomonadota > Alphaproteobacteria > Rhodobacterales > Rhodobacteraceae > Wagnerdoeblera > Wagnerdoeblera megaterium. The sequence goes on along the minus strand of NZ_FTOT01000002.1, from coordinate 162,961 downwards.
TTCCTTGCTGAAATCCAGCACGTTGACCGGGGCGACCAGCCGCTGCACCTTCAGCGTGTCGGTGTAGCCTTCGGGGTTGTCCTTGCCGGTGATCCAGTGATGCGGCGCATCGAAATGGGTGCCCGAATGTTCGCCCAGTTCCAGCCAGTTCCAGGCCCAGAACGGACCGTCATTGTCGTATTCGCTGATCTTGTGGATCTTGATCGGCGGGGTGTCCTTGGCCAGTTCCGGCGGCAGCTTCAGCAGCGGCGTCTCGGGCCCGAGCGTGCCCGAGCAATCGACCACCTCGATTCCCCCCGAAAGGATCATGGTCCCGAGGTTCTGCAGAACGGCGGCAGAGGTCATGCGTATGTCTCCCTGAGATTGGCGGGGGTAGGGCCCCCGTCGGATGCGGTGAAATGATGCTGGACAGAAATGAATGCATTTGCAAGTATATTCTAAAAAGAAGGACCAGGGAGCAATGAACGACACGTTCGACGCCGTGATCATCGGCGCGGGCCACAATGCGTTGGCCTGTGCCCTGCACCTGACCGCCAGGGGCTGGTCGGTCGGCGTGTTCGAACAGGCCGCCGAACCGGGCGGCGCGGTGCGCACGGGGGCATATACGCTGCCGGGATTCCGCCATGACTGGGCCGCGATGAACATGTCGCTGTTCGCTGGAAGCCAATTTTTCAAGGCGTATGGCCCGGCGCTTATGGCACGGGGGCTGGAACTGGCGCCGACGAGCCATCCCTTTGCCAGCGCCTTTCCGGATGGCCGCTGGCTGGGGATCGGCACCGACCTGGCCGAGACGCAATCGCGGATTGCCGCGTTCTCGGCAGCCGATGCAGCCACATGGGCGCGGTTGGCAGGCCAGTTCCCGGCCGATGCGAATCACATCTTCGCGCTGCTGGGCTCGCCCATGAAAATGCGTGCACTCGCATCCATTCTGTGGCGCCTTTGGCGCGAGCGCGGCATCGGCGGCACGCAGGACATGGGCAAGTTCCTGCTGTCGTCGCCCCGCGCCTGGCTGGAGGACACGTTCGAGTCTCCCCACCTGCGGGCCACCCTCGGCGCCTGGGGGCTGCATCTTGATTATGCTCCCGACGTCGCGGGTGGCGCGCTTTTTCCCTATCTGGAGGGGATGGCAGGCCAGGCCTTCGGCATGGTTCTGGCCAAGGGCGGGGCAGGCCGGGTGACAGATGCGCTGGTGGCCGAGATTTCGGCGCGCGGCGGGCATGTGGAATGCAACGCCCCCGTCGTGCGCATCCTGCACACCGGCGAGGCGGCCAGCGGGATCGAACTGGCGGATGGGCGGACCATCACCGCGCGCAAGGCGGTGATCGCGGGCGTCGCGCCCAAGGGGCTGATGCGGCTGACCGGGGGCACGGGCGATGCCGGTTTTGACGGGGCGATGACGCGCTATCGCCACGCGCCGGGCACCATGATGATTCATCTGGCCATGGATGCGCTGCCGCCCTGGGCCGCAGGGGCAGATCTGCACCGCTATGCCTATGTGCATCTGGCACCCTCGCTGGACCAGATGGCGCGCACCTATCAGCAGGCCAGCGCCGGGCTGTTGCCGGATGAACCGGCGCTGGTTGTCGGCCAGCCCACCGTGGTCGATCCCAGCCGCGCGCCCGAGGGCAAGCATGTGCTGTGGGTTCAGGTCCGCATGGTGCCCGGCACCATTCTGGGCGATGCGGCTGGCCGGATCGCCGCCACCGATTGGGCAGATGCGTCGGGGCCAATGGCGGAACGCGCGCTGGACATCCTGGAACGCTATGCCCCCGGCCTGCGCGGTCATATCCTGGGGCAGCATATCGTCAGCCCCGCCGCGCTGGAGGCCGACAACCCCAATCTGGTGGGGGGCGACCAGATCTGTGGCAGCCACCACCTGTCGCAGCACTTCCTGTTCCGGCCCATGCGCGGGCGCACCGACGGATCGACCCCCTTGCGCAACCTTCACCTGACCGGCGCTGCGGTCTGGCCGGGGGCGGGCACGGGGGCCGGGCCGGGCTGGCTGCTGGCGCAAAAGCTGGCAGGGGCCTGAACCGACCGACCAACCCGACGACGACGCAAGCAACAAAGCAAAGCAACCAACAGGGAAACACCATGACACTTTCGCGCCGCAGCCTGCTGCAGATTTCGGCCGCCAGCATGACGCTGGCCTTTGCCAGGCCAGTGCTGGCCCAGGCCATCACCGAACTGGTCATCGCCTATAACGTCAACCTGCCAAGCTGGGATCCGACCACCGGCCCCAGCGCCGTGAACCCCACCATCCAGGGGCTGTACCAGTCGGTTTTTGATCAGTTCATCCTGCAAAAGCCCGATCTGTCGCCCGCGCCCGGCCTGCTGACCGACTGGGGCTGGAACGACGACCGCACCCAGGTGTGGATGGATGTGCGCGAAGGCGTCAAATGGCATGACGGATCGGACTTTACCGCCGAGGATGTCGCCTGGAGCTTGGCGCGCGTGGCCAATCCCGACACCGGCAGCCCGATCCAGTTCGTCTGGGGCACACTGGAAAATCACCGGGTCGAGGGCAACCGCGTGATTGCCGATGTCAAACAGTTCGACCCCACCATCTTCAAGTGGATGTATTTCCTGACCGGCTATGTGCTGCCCAAGGCGTATTACGAGCGTGTCGGGGCCGAAGGGTTCGAGGCTGCGCCGATCGGCACCGGCCCCTATATGGTCGACCGCTACGAACGCAACGCCTTTGTCCGGCTGAAGGCCAATCCCGACTATTGGGGCGGCGCACCTGCGTTCGAGACCGTGACCATCAAATTCGTCACCGATGCCGCCAGCCGCGTGGCCGAGGTGGAATCGGGCAACAGCCATGTCACGCTGGAAATGCCCTACGAGGAATTCGACCGCCTCAAGGGCCGGAGCGGCCTTGCCGGGACCGCGGCGCCGATTTCCGATATTGCGATGATCTTCTTCAACGATATCGACGTGATGCTCGATCCCAACGTGCGCAAGGCGGCGGTGCTGGCGGTGGACAAGCAGACCATCATCGACCGGCTGCTGTCGGGCTATGGCGTGCCGCTGGCCACGCTGGAAACCCCGGAATACGACGCCTTCGATGCCAGTATCGAGGTGCCCTATGACCCGGAAAAGGCCAAGGAACTGCTGGCCGCCTCGGGTTACTCCCCCGAAAATCCGGTGCGGTTCAAGATTCAGACCACCCGTGGCTTCAAGCCCAAGGATTACGAGATCATCCAGGCCATCGTCGGCCTGTGGCGCCGCGTCGGCATCGAGGCCGAGATCGAGGTCTACGAGGTGGCCAAGCATTTCGAACTGCGCGCGGCCGATCAACTGGCCCCGGCGGCCTTCTACAACTGGGGCAATTCGGTGGGTGATCCGACTACCTCGACAGGCTTTGCGATGTATGGCCCCTCGCCCCATTCGGTCTGGGACGGGCAGGATGTGATCGACATGATCAACCCGCTCTGGGGCGAGCCGGACGAGGCCAAGCGGATTGACGGCTGGAAGAAGGTCAGCGCCCATATCGCCGAAGAGGCGCTGGTGCTGCCGCTGTTCCAGTATGTCCAGCCGATCCTGCATGATGCACGGGTCAAGGTGGTGCCTCATGCCTCGGGCGCGCTCTTGCCGCATCTGATGACGCGGGCCTGAGGGGGCAAGCGGGGGCTGCCGCCCCCGCACCCCCGCCCCAAGGGGGGGTGTCCACCCCCCTTGGGAAACCCCCGAGAATAGTTGGGTCAGAGCGAAGCAGGGCGCCCGCGTGGTGTCGTGCATGTCAGGGGTCGTCCTGTGCTGAGAAGAAGTCTGTTGCGGCTGGCAAGCACGCTGGTCACGCTGTTGGGCGTGGCGGTGATCGTGTTTGTCGTCATCCGGGTGGTGCCCGGAAACCCGATTGCCATGATGTTGCCCCCTGGCGCGACGCCAGAGGATGAGCTGCGGCTCAAGGCATTGTATGGCCTGGACAAATCCATTGCCGAGCAGTTCTTTATCTGGCTGGGCGGGGTGCTGCGCGGCGATTTCGGCACGTCGATCAGCACGCGCCAGCCGGTGCTGGGCCTGGTGCTGGGGCGGCTACCGGCCACGTTGGAGCTGTCAGTGATGGCGCTGGTGCTGGCGGTGGTCTGGGGCGGCGCGCTGGCGCTGATCGGCACCCGGTTCCGGGGCGGCCGCACAGAGGCGGCGGTGGATGTGGGCAATGGTATGGCGCTGTCGGTGCCCGATTTCCTGTGGGGGCTGGTGCTGATCCTGCTGTTCGGGGTGCTGTGGCCGGTGTTCCACATTTCGGGGCGCATCTCGCCCAGCCTGGACCTGCCGTTCACCACCAATTTCTATCTGTTCGAAAGCGTGCTGCGGCTGCGGTTCGATCTGTGGGCCGACATCGTGGCGCATATGTTCATGCCGGCGGTGGCATTGGCGCTGCCGCTGGCGGCGATCATCGCACAACTGCTCAAGCAGAGCCTGAAAGAGACGATGCATCTGGACTACGTCACGCTGAGCCGTACCAAGGGCTATGACGAGACCCATGTGATCACGCGCGACGCCTTGCCCAATGCGGTGCTGCCGACGCTGACGCTGGTGGGGGTGCAGTTCACCTTTCTGATCGGTGGCACGGTGATCATCGAGCGGCTGTTTTCCTATGAAGGGCTTGGCAACATGGCCATTGATGCGGTGATCAACCGCGATCTGCCGCTGATCCAGGGCATCGTGATCCTGTTCGCGCTGATCTTCACCGGGGTGAACCTGATTGTCGATCTGCTGTATACCGTATTGAACCCGAGGTTGCGCCATGCTTGACGGACGTTCCAGGGTCAGGCGCCGGGCAGGGCTGCGGCTGTGGTTGTCGGGCGGCTGGCTGATGCTGGCGGCGGGGGCGGCGCTGTTGGCGCCGTGGATCGCGCCGCATGATCCGCTGGCGCAGGATCTGTTCGCCGGGCGGATGCCGCCCTTCTGGGTGCAGGGGGCCGATCCGCTGTATTGGCTGGGCACCGATTCACTGGGGCGCGATGTGCTGAGCCGCCTGTTGCACGGGGCCCGTGTGGCCTTTGCCGTGGCGCTGGTCGCCGGGCTGGCCACGGCAGTGCTGGGGGCCGCGTTGGGGCTGCTGGCGGGATTCTATCGCGGCTGGGTGGATATGGTGGTGTCGCGGTTCATCGACATCTGGATGGCCTTTCCTCCGGTGCTGTTCGCCATCCTGCTGATCGCGGTGATGGGGCCGGGGCTGACCTCGATCATCATTGCCATTGTGATCATCGACTGGACGCGCTTTGCCCGCGTGGTGCGGGCCGAGGCGATGGGGCAGGGCGCAATGGATTATGTCGCCTCGGCGCAGGTGGCGGGACGGGGGCGGTTTTCCACCTTGCTGGTGGAAATCCTGCCCAATGTGCTGCCCACCATCGTGGTGCTGCTGACGCTGGAAATGGGCATTGCGGTGATTGTCGAGGCGATCCTGTCCTTTGTGAACCTGTCGATCTCGACCGACCAGCCCACCTGGGGCGGGATGATCGCCGAGGGGCGCACCTCGATCCATCAGGCATGGTGGGTGCTGGTGGTCCCGCTGGTTGCGCTGTTCCTGACCGTCCTGTCCTTTTCCCAACTGGGCGAAGGGTTGAAGGACCGCTTTGATCCGGTGTTGCGATGAGCTATCTGCATATCGAGAACCTGACTGTCGGCCTGAAAGGCACCGGCGACCGGCTGCTGCGCGGCGTTTCCCTGTCTGTGGATGCAGGCGAGGTGATGGGGCTGGTCGGGGAAAGCGGTGCTGGCAAGTCGATGATCGGCAAGGCGATCCTGGGCATTCTGCCACGTTCGGCCGAGGTGCTGGGCGGCGTGATCGAGATGGATGGCGAAAACCTGCTGGCCCTGCCGCCCCGGCTGCGCCGCCAACGCATCGGGGCCAAGGCGGCGCTGATCCCGCAGGATCCCCTGACGGCGCTGAACCCCAGCCGCCGCATCGCGCCGCAGATCACCGACCGGCTGGTCGACATTCTGGGCTGGGACAAGGCGCGTGCGCGCGACCGGGCGCGCGAGAGTCTGGCCGAGGTGCAGATCCCCGATCCCGACCGGGTCTTGCGCTGCTACCCGCATGAATTGTCAGGCGGGATGCGCCAACGCATCCTGATCGCATCGGCCTTTGCGGCCGAGCCAAAGCTGATCGTGGCGGATGAACCGACGACGGCGCTGGATGTGACGGTGCAAAAGCAGATCCTGCGCCTGATCCGCGACATGCAGGCGCGCCACAACACGGCGCTGCTGTTCGTGACGCATGATCTGGGGGTGGTCGCCAAGATCTGCCAGAAGATGACGGTTCTGTATGGCGGGATGGTGCTGGAACAGACCGACGTGCGGTCGTTCTTCAAGGCGCCGGGCCATCCCTATTCTGCCGCCCTTCTGGCCGCGACCCCGCGCCACGATGACCCCGCCGCCAGCCTGACCCCGGTGCCCGACCATGTGGTGCAGGCGGTCCGGGCCGAGGTGGCCGCCGCAGACAGGATGCAGCGCCATGGATGACATCTACGACGTGCAAGGGCTGCGCCTGTCGCTGGCCGATATGGCGCGCAAGCCGCTGTTCGGCCCCGCCCCCCGGCTGGAGATCCTCAAGGGCCTGACCTTCCGCATCCGGCGCGGCGAGATCGTGGGCATCGTCGGCGGCTCGGGGTCGGGCAAGTCCACGCTGGGCCGCGCGCTGTTGCGCCTGCTCGAACCTTCGGGCGGGCGGGTGCTGTTCGAGGGCACCGACATCACGCATCTGCCCGAGGCGGCCTTGCGCCCCTACCGTCGGCGGATCCAGATGATCTTTCAGGATCCGATGTCCTCGCTCAATCCGCGTCACCGGGTGGGACAGATCATCGCCGCCCCGCTGATCCTGCACGGCGTCGAGGCCCCGCACGAGACGGCCCTGCGCGCGCTGGATCAGGTCGGACTGCCGCGCAGCTTTGCCAGCCGCTATCCGCATGAACTGTCCGGCGGTCAGCGTCAGCGCGTGGGCATCGCCCGCGCCATCGCGCTGCGGCCCGATTTCATCCTGGCGGATGAAATCGTCTCGGGCCTCGACGTCTCCAGCCAGGCGCAGGTGCTGGCCATCCTCAAGGACCGGGTGCGCGATCTGGGGCTGACACTGGCCTTCATCAGCCATGACCTGTCGGTAATCCGGCGGTTGTGTGACCGGGTGATCGTGCTCTATCAGGGCCAGATCGTCGAGGATGGCCCCTGCGACGAGGTGTTTGCCCATCCCCAGGCCGCCTATACCCGCGAATTGCTGGCGGCGATCCCCGATCCCGATCCGGATACCGATTGGTTCTAGGCGGCCCGAAAACCGCTGGCGACGCGGCGGATTGGCGCTATGGTCGCCCCATGGACCAGACCGACCGCACCTTGCTGACCCGCCTTTTCGACACGGCCGTCGCGGCCGCCGATCCCGCCCGCGCCCTGGCCGCGCATCTGCCCGCGCGGCCAGCGGGCCGGACCGTGGTGGTCGGGGCAGGCAAGGGGGCGGCGCAACTTGCAGCGGCCTTTGAAACGCTGTGGGACGGCCCTCTCTCCGGGGTGGTCGTCACCCGCTATGGCTATGCCTGCCCGACCCGGCATATCCGCGTGATCGAGGCGGCGCATCCCGTGCCGGATGCGGCGGGCCTTGCGGCCTCTGCCGCGCTGATGCAGGCGGTGTCTGGCCTTGGCCCTGACGATCTGGTCGTGGCGCTGATCTGCGGCGGCGGATCGGCCCTGCTGCCCATGCCCCCCGGCGATCTGACGCTGGAGGACGAGGCGGCGCTGAACCGCGCGCTGCTGGCATCGGGGGCGCCGATCTCGGCCATGAATGCGATCCGCAAGCAGGTCTCGGGCATCAAGGGCGGGCGGCTGGCACTGGCGGCCGCCCCGGCACAGGTGGTTACGCTGGTGGTGTCGGATGTGCCGGGCGATGATCCGGCGCAGGTTGCGTCTGGCCCCACGGTTCCCGATGCCACCAGCCGCACCCAGGCCCGCGCGCTGGTGGCCAACTGGCGCATCGACCTGCCGCCCACCGTGGCCGACTGGCTGGCAGGTCATCGCGGACTGGCCCCCGACCCGGCCGACCCCGCCTTTGCCCGCACCAGCGTTCAGGTCATCGCCTCGGCCCGCCTGTCGCTCGAGGCCGCGGCCGCCCAGGCTCAGGCCCTTGGCATTCCCGCCGTCATCCTGTCGGATGCGATCGAAGGCGAAGCGCGCGAGGTCGCCCGCGTCCATGCCGCCATCGCCCGCGAGGTCGCGCTGCGCGACCGTCCCTTTGCCCGGCCCGTCGTCCTCCTGTCGGGGGGCGAAACCACCGTCACGCTCAAGGGCCAGGGCAAGGGCGGGCGCAATTCGGAATTCCTGCTTGCGCTTGCACTTGCCACCGAGGGTCTCCCCTTTGCCGCCTTGGCCGCCGATACCGATGGTATCGACGGATCCGAACAGAATGCAGGCGCCTTTGCCACCGGCAGCACCGCCGCGTCGCTGCGCGCGCTCGGGCATGATCCCGCCGCTCTATTGGCTGACAACAACGCCTGGACGGCCTTCGACGCGCTGGGTGATCTGTTCACACCAGGGCCCACCGGCACCAATGTCAACGACTTCCGCGCCATCCTGATCCGCTGACCAGGACTGCCCTGCCCATTCATCTTGCCGCAAATACCCAAATCCGCCGCCCAGGGCCCCAAGGCGCCGCATCCGGCTATGCACCGGCGGCGCCCGCCGCCAGGGAGGCTCAGACGTTCAGCAACAGATGCTCACGCTCCCAAGGGCTGATGACCTGCTGGAACTCCTTGTATTCATGCCGCTTCACCGAGGCATACAGCGCCACGAAATCCGGCCCCAGCACCTCGACCAGCGCGGCATCCTCTTCCAGCAGGTCGATGGCATCGGACAGGTTCAACGGCAGCTCATCCGCACCCATATAGGCATTGACCGTGCATTCCGGGCGCGGCGCCTTGCCTTCTTTCAGGCCCAGATAGCCGCAGGCCAGACTGGCGGCGAGGCCAAGGTAGGGGTTGCAATCCATCCCGGCCAGCCGGTTTTCCACCCGTCGCGCCTCGGGGCCGGAAATCGGCACCCGCAGCCCCGTCGTACGGTTGTCGCGGCCCCATTCCAGATTGATCGGCGCGGCAAAGTCGGGAACATAGCGGCGATAGCTGTTCACATAGGGCGCCAGCAGCGCAACTGCGGCTGGCAGATGCGTCTGCATTCCGGCGATGAAATGCAGGAAGGCCGGCGTTTCGCGGCCCTGCTCGTCGGAAAAGATGTTGCGTCCCGTGGCAATGTCCACCACCGAATGATGGATATGCATGGCGCTGCCCGGCTCGCCCTCGATCGGCTTGGCCATGAAGGTGGCGAAACACTGGTGGCGCAACGCCGCCTCGCGGATCATCCGCTTGAAATAGAAGATATGGTCGGCCAGATCGACAGGGTTGCCATGCGCGAGGTTGATTTCCACCTGACCAGCGCCACCTTCTTGCAGGATGCCGTCGATCTCCAGCCCCATGGCCTCGGCAAAATCATAGATGTCGTCGATCACCTTGCCGTATTCGTCCACCGCGCTCATGGAATAGGCCTGTTTGGCGGCCGCCCTCCGACCGGACCGGCCCATCGGGGGCTGTACCGGCATGTTGGGGTCGAGGTTCGGTGCGACAAAGAAGAACTCCATCTCGGGCGCCACCACCGGGCGCCAGCCTTCGGCCGCATACAGCCCCAGAACATGCTTGAGCACGTTGCGCGGCGCGGTCGGCACCGGATCGCCCTTCTGGTCCAGCGCATCATGGATGATCTGCAAGGTGATGTCGGCGGTCCAGGGCGCCGCGGTCGCCGTGGTGAAGTCGGGAACCAGCGTCATGTCCGGTTCCTTGTATTCATCCTCGCCCTTGGGCGCATCGGCCCATTCGCCGGTGATCGTCTGCAAGAAGATCGAGGTCGGCAGGAAAAAGCTCTTCTGATGCTCGAACTTGAAGGCGGGCATCGCCTTGCCGCGCGCCACCCCGGCAATGTCGGGCACGATGCATTCCACCTCGTCCAGACGACGGCCCGAGACATAGTCGCGGGCGGCTTCGGGCAGCTTCTCGGTCCATTCACCGGACATGGGGATTACCTTTTCTGGCCGCGCGGCGCCTTGAAAAAGGCGGCAATGCGCGCGGCAATGGTCTGGTCGTCAAGCGGTTGGTCCAGCCGGTCGCGTGCGGCGTCCATCAGCGCCTCGGGCACGACGCCCTTGCCGCGCTTGTCCATCAGCCCGGACACGAAATCGCTCGAAAACTCGGGATGTGCCTGCACGGTATAGGCACGGTCGCCATAGGCCAGCGCGGCATGGGTGCAGAAGGGGCTGGTCGCCACCACCTGCGCGCCAGGGGGCAGGGCGGTGACCTGATCCTGATGCCAGGCGTTCAGCCGGATGGTCTCGCCGCCAAAATCGTAGTCCTGCGCGCCGACAGACCAGCCGCCTGCGAATTTCTCCACCTTGCCTCCCAGCGCCTGGGCGATGATCTGATGGCCAAAGCAGATGCCGACCATGGGCACATGCGCGGCATAGGCGCGGCGGATGAACGCCTCCAGCGGCGCGATGAAGGGATGATCCTCATAGGCGCCATGGCGCGAGCCGGTCAGCAACCAGCCGTCGCAGTCATGGACGTCTGCGGGGAACTGCATGTCCACGACGGCATAGTCGCGGAAGGTGAAGCCCCGCCCGGCCAGCAGATTGCGGAACATGTCGGGATAGGTGCCGGATTGCGCGACAAGGGCGTCTGGCGCATGGCCGGTTTGCAGGATGCCGATCAGCATGGAACTCTCGGATGATGAATGCGCGCATCGTAGCCCGCGGGCCGGGGGGCGGGCAAGGGGGGCTCCCGCACCCGTGTGAATGCCCCAGGGCATTCCCGTGGCCTTGGGCCCTGCGCCGCTTGCGCGGCGCGCTGGTGCCTCTGCCTGATGACACGGCCCGGTTGCTGCGGCGGACGCCTCCGGCGGGGGTATTTTTGGCAAGATGAAAGCACCTCGAACCCGGTTGCGATTTCATCTTGCGAAAAATACCCCTCCCGGAGGGTCGGGTGGGGGCTGGGTGTGTGGTCCGGTCGGGGCGCCCATTTCCAACCGGGCCGCGAAGGGCTAGGGTCGCGGCGCATTTCGGAGAGTGCTGATGAACCTGCTTCATGCAAATGACCGTCCGGGCAGCTATCCGGCCTCGTGGTACGCGGCGACGGCTGTGGACGCGCCGCGCCGGGTGGCCTTGCGGGGGGAAGTCTGTGTGGATGTCTGTGTGGTGGGGGGCGGCTATACCGGCCTGTCGTCGGCATGGCATCTGGCGCGGCAGGGGCTGCGGGTCATGGTGCTTGAGGCGCATCGCGTGGGTTGGGGGGCCTCGGGGCGCAACGGGGGGCAGGTGGGTTCTGGCCAGCGTCTTGATCAGGACTGGATCGCCGCACGGCTGGGCCGCGACGATGCGCGCCATCTGTGGCAGATCGCCGAATCGGCCAAGGCCCTGGTTTGCGACCTGGCCCGCGACATGCCCGGCGCCGATTGGCGTCCTGGCGTTGCCCATGCCTTTCAGCACATGTCAGAGGTCGAGGCGGCCCGTCGCTATGCCGCGCATCTGGCCGAGGACTACGGGTATGACCAGATCGCGCCGCTTGATCGTGCCGAAACCGCCGGCCTGCTGGGTACCGATGTCTATGCGGGGGGCGAGCTGGATGGTGGCGCGGCACATATTCATCCGTTGAACTTTGCGCTGGGGCTGGCGCGGGCTGCCGAAGCGGCGGGCGCGGTGATCCATGAGGACAGCGAGGTTCTGGCGCTGGAGCCCGGTCGTCCGGCGCGGCTGCGCACGGCGGCGGGCGAGGTTCGGGCCGACCATGTGATTCTTGCCTGCAATGGCTATCTCGGTGGGCTGGATCCAAAGGTGGCGGCGCGGGTCATGCCGATCAACAATTTCATCGTGGCGACCGAGCCGCTGGGCAGCCGCGCGCCTTTGTCGCGCCCGGTGGCCGTGGCCGATTCCCGCTTTGTGGTGAACTACTGGCGCCAGACCCCTGACGGGCGCCTGTTGTTCGGGGGGGGAGAAAGCTATGGCTGGCGGTTTCCCGATATTCCGGCGACGGTGCGCAAGCCGATGTTGCAGGTCTACCCCCAGCTTGCCGATGCGCGGATCGACCATGCCTGGGGCGGCACGCTGGCCATCACGCCCACGCGCAACCCCTGTTTCATCCGGCCGCAGCCGAATGTGCTGTCGGCTTCGGGCTATTCCGGTCACGGGGTGGCACTGGCCACCATGGCAGGGCAGATCATGGCCGAGGCCATTGCAGGCCAGACCGCACGGTTCGATGTGATGGCCCGTCTGCCCACGCCGCGGTTTCCCGGCGGCACGCTGTTGCGGCATCCGGTGCTTGTGCTGGCGATGACATGGTTTGCCCTGCGCGACCGGCTGGGCATCTGACCGCCGGTGTGCAACGCGCCGCTGGAAAATCCCCGCTCCAGCGTATATTCGGTGCACCGAAGGCCCGCGAGGCCCCCGATCAGGAATGACCCATGTCCGCCGATCTGCTGCCGCAGGCGCCCAACCTCTACGACGCCGAACCGATCCCGCCTGCCGCCATGGCCGAAATCGAGCGATTGCTCGCCTCTGGCGATCTGTTCCGCTACACGGCGCCCGAAGGGGCGCCCGTGGCCCGGCTGGAGGCCGAGTTCGCCGCGCTGCTGGGGGTGCGCTATGCGCTGGCGGTGTCGTCCTGTTCGGCGGCGTTGTTCCTCGCGCTCAAGGCGCTGGACCTGCCGCGCGGGGCCAGGGTGCTGGTGCCCGCCTTCACCTTTGCCGCTGTGCCGTCGGCGGTGTTGCACGCGGATTGCACCCCCGTTCTGATCGAGGTTGACGACAGCCTGCGCATCGACATGGCCGATTTCGCGGCCAAGCTCGACGGGGCGGCGGCGGTGATGATCAGTCACATGCGCGGCCATACCTCGGACATGGATGCCATCATGGCGTTGTGCGGCGCGCGTGACATTCCCGTGGTCGAAGATGCGGCTCATTCGCTGGGCACCACCTGGCAGGGCCGCAACATTGGCACGATCGGCAGGATCGGCGCCTTCAGCTTTCAATCCTACAAGCTGGTGAATGCGGGCGAAGGCGGCATGTTCGTCACCGACGATCCCGAAATCGCCGCGCGGGCGGTGATCATGTCGGGCGCCTATGAATACAACTGGAAAAAGCATCCCGGCCTTCAGAACAGTTATCATCACTGGCAGAACCGGCTGCCGCTGTACAACATGCGGATGCAGAATCTCTCTGCGGCGGTGATCCGGCCCCAACTGCCAGAAATCGCGCGCCGGGTCGCGCAAGGCCGGGCCAACCACGACCGCATGGCGGACAGGCTGAACGCGACCGCGCATTTTGCCGTTCCCCCGGCCTTGCCGCCCGAACAGCGCGCGCCGGATTCCATTCAGTTCCGCCTGCGCGGGGGCTGGTCGGATGATCAGGCGCGCCGGTTCGAAGCCGCCGCGCGGCGCCGCGGGGCGGCAGCCCATGTGTTCGGGTTGTCGCCCGACAATGCGCGCGCGTTCTGGAACTGGCAGTTCCTGGCCGAGACACCGGAGTTGCCAAAGACCCGCGCCATGCTTTTGCGCACCTGCGATCTGCGGCTTCCGGCCCGGCTGACGGCGGAGGAGATCGACTTTCTGGCCAATGCGCTGATCGCGGCCGCCGAGGAGGTTCGCGCCGTCTGAGCCCAAGGGCGGTTTACGCGGCGCCTCTGGCACATCGCCTTGCGGAGTGCAGGGGGTATTGCGGGTGTGACGGGCGAGAGGGGGGCAGGCGGCCCCCCTTTGTGCTGTCAGAGTTTGGACAGCTTGGCCTGCAATGCCGCCAGTTGCTTTTTGATGTCGGCCAGTTCTTCCTTGGCGCTGCCCTCGTCGCCGTCTTCGCGCTCGGGGCCGGAGGTGCCGGGGCGCCAGCCTGCCATCATCTTCATGAACGCTTCTTGCTGGCGCTGCATCGCCTCGAAGCCAGGCACGGTGGAGATCGGGTTGGGGAACACGCCCATGTTCTCGAACATCTTCGATTGCCCCTCGCGCAGCATCTCGAAGCTGGCGGCCAGGAACTGGGGCACCACGCTGTTTACTTCGGTGGTGTAGCTGCGGACCAGATCGGTCAGAACATTGATGGGCAGGACCGAATCACCCTTGGATTCGTGTTCTGCGATGATCTGCAACAGATATTGCCGGGTCAGATCGTCGCCGGATTTCAGATCGACGATGCTGACCTCGCGGCCCGCACGGATGAAACCGGCGATATCCTCCAGCGTGACGTAATCGCTGGTCTCGGTGTTGTAGAGCCGACGGCTCGCATAGCGCTTGATTAAGAGCGGCTTGTCGGTATTGGCCATAGGCTCCCTCCCCGGTGTCTGATTGCGACAAGCCTATGCCAGTGCAGAAAAAATGCAAGCGTGTGCAGAAAAAACCAAAGGCGGGCCTGAAAGGCCCGCCTTGTGTCCGGTCCGGTCCCCGATGGGAGGGGAGGGGAAGCTGGGGTCGGAACCGGGGTCCGGCGCCTTACTTCGCGGCGGCGGCGGTCGTGGCCTTCTTGGCGGCGGTGGTCACGTCGGCAGTGGCTTTCTTGACAGCGGCGGTCGCGTCTTCCGACATGTCCTTGCCAGCGGCCAGCATCAGCTCGACGGTTTCCATCTGCACTTTCTTCGCCACTTCGGCAAAGGCAGCCATGTTCTCGGCAGCCATTTCGGCAGCCGACGAGGCGAAGTCCGAGGCAGCTTTGCTGTAATCGGTGGCTTCGGTCTTGGCCTTGGTCACTTCGCCCATCTTGGCGATGGTGTCCTTGGTCCATTTCGCGGTGATTTCCGTCGATTTCTCGGCGGCTTCCAGAGCGACTTTCGACATTTTCTCTGCCAGGGCGGCCTGGGTCTTGAAGGCATCCTGGAACGACGTGGTGTCGACCGGGAATGCGGCCATCATGTCCTGGAAGGTCTTGGTGAAATCATTGGTCTTGGCCATGTCAATTCTCCTTGCTGCGTTCAGGGACCGTTCCCTGCTCTGCGCTGATCTTCCATATACATGCTGCGGTGCAGCATTGCAAGGGGTTTGGCGCTGCGTTGCAGAAGATTTACCTAACGGAAACCTGAATCCGCGTTGCAGATTTTCCTTCCGTTCTTGGGGAAACTGAATTGCTGCGATGCAGCATATCCGCCCGCTGCCTGACTATTCCGCTTAGGGTATCTGGGGGCTGCGCAACGGTCCTGCAACGCGGTGGAGCTTGGCCAGCCGTGAAAATTCCGCGTCAGATTGGTGGTTTACCGGCACCTTGCGGGCGCGCGCCACGCTGCACCGATCTGGCCCCGCGGCTGCGGCCCGGATGCGGCACATTCGGCCCGCAGGTAACGGCCCGATGACACCTGGCCCCTGGGGCGGGGCATCACTGGTTCCGCCACGGGGAAAGTGGCCCGCTGTGGCGCGCCCGAGGGTGTCGGGCGCCCCGGCTGCGGGGTCAGGTCTCGGCGTTCGCCGACCCGCCTGATTCGCGCAGCACATAGGTTCCGGGCGATGGGCACAGCACCGGATAGCCCGCGACGCTGCCGGGCTCGCGGGCCGCCACCATGGCCCCGGACCGCTTGGCCAGCCACTGGCCCCAGCGCGGCCACCAGGACCCTTTGGTAAAGGTCGCGTCCTTCAGCCAGTCGTCGGGCGTCAGATCCGAAATCGGGGTCTCGTTGGTGTAATGGCCATATTTGTCCTTGCCCGGCGGATTGATGATGCCGGCGATATGCCCCGACTGCGACATGATGAAGGTCTTGTCCTTGGAGCCGAACCGCCGCAACCCGTTGAAGCTGGCCTTCCAGGCCGCGATATGGTCGGTCTCGCAACCGATGGCGCAGATCGGCAGCTTGATCTCCTTGGGCGAGACGGGCGTGCCATCCACTTCATAGGTTCCCTGGGCAAAGCGGTCCTGCTGGCACAGCCACCGCAGATATTCCACGGCCATGCGGGCGGGCAGGTTGGTGCTGTCGCCATTCCAGAACAACAGGTCAAAGGCCGGCGGGCGTTCGCCCATCATGTAGCTGCGGATCGCGGGCTGATAGATCAGGTCATTGGAGCGCAGAAAACTGAAGGTCCGCGCCATGATCTGCGAGGCGAGCACGCCCTTGATCTTGCATTCCCGTTCGATCCCGTCGACGAAATCGTCTGTCAGGAACGGCGCGAATTCGCCCTGATCCGAGAAATCCGACAACATGGTAAAGAAGGTCGCGGATTTGATCGACGGATCGCCGCGTTGTGCCAGCATCGCCAGCGTCAGGCTCAGCGTGGTGCCCGCGATGCAATAGCCGACGGCGTTGATCTTGTCTTCGCCGGTGATCGCCTTCACGGCGTCGATCGCCTCCAGATAGCCTTCGCGGATGTAATCATCCATGCCGAAATCGGCATAGCTGGCATCGGGGTTCTTCCAACTGACCACGAACAGCGTGAAACCCTGATCGACGATCCATTTGATCAGGCTGTTCTGGGGCTTCAGATCCATGATGTAGAACTTGTTGATCCAGGGCGGAAAGATCAGCAAGGGCGTGCGATGGACCTTGTCGGTCGTCGGGGTGAACTGGATCAGCTCCAGGATCCGGTTGCGGAACACGACAGATCCGGGGGTGGTGCCGATATTGTGCCCGACCTTGAAGGCTTCGGGGTCGGACAGCGTGACCAGCACCTCGCCATTGTTGGCCTCGATGTCGCGCACCAGGTTTTCCAGCCCGCGGACCAGCGATTCGCCCTCGGTTTCGACGGCCTTTTCCAGCGCGTCGGGATTGGTGCCCAGGAAATTGGTGGGCGACATCATGTCGGTGATCTGCCGGGTGAAATATTCCACCCGGTGGCGGTCGTTGGGCTCCAGCGTCTCGATTCCGGCGACGGCATCCTGCAATGCCTTGGCGTTCAGCAGATATTGCTGCTTGAGAAAGTTGAAATACGGGTGGGTGTCCCACAGCGGATTGGCAAAGCGGCGGTCCTTCGGGCCCGGATCGGGCGGAGCGGCCAGCTTGCCCTGGGTCAGCACATGCTGCGCCTCGACATAGTGTTTCAGCGTCTTGCCCCACCAGGCGACCTGCTGTTCCACCACCTTCGCCGGGTTCTTCATGGCGTCCTGCATCCAGGCCGATGCCGTCTGCATGTAAAGGTTCGGATCGGGGCCTTCCAGCGCGGGGTCGCTGGCCTGCTTGCGGGTCAGTGCCGCAACCAGCCGTTGAGACAGCTGCTCGATCCGTTGCAGGTTTGCCTGCATCTTCTCGGACAGTGCTGCAGCCGCATACTCGTCAGTTGCCATGTAAACTTTTCCCCCCTATTTTGCCTTTGCAGCATTGCGTCGCCTGACTGGGGGGGAAGCGACGGAGATGCCGGGGCTCCTCCCCGCGCAAGGAGACGACATGAAGTATATGTACACCTATGATGTGATGGAAGCCACTCGGAACACGAACGAGTGGCTTGGTGCAACAGCCCGTGCCTTCGCCTCCTCGCCCGTCTGGGGCCTGGCGCCCAGCCCGATGTTCAAGATGATGTCCGCCTGGGGCCGCGTCACCGAACGCAGCTTTGCCCGCATGGTCATCAAACCCGACTGGGGCATCCGCTCCATCGTCGGCGACGATGGCCGCGATCATCTGGTCGAGGTTGAAACCGCCGTGGCCCGCCCCTTTGGCGATCTGGTCCATTTCAAGGTGCTGGGGCAGGAGCCCCGCACCCGAAAGGTGATGATCGTTGCGCCGATGTCGGGCCATTATGCCACATTGGTCCGGTCTACCGTCATATCCTTGCTGCCGGACTGCGACGTCTATGTGACCGATTGGCACAATGCGCGTGACATTCCGGTTTCGGCCGGGAAATTCGACATCGAGGATTACACGCTCTATCTGGTGGATTTCATGCGCCACCTTGGGCCCGATACCCATGTCGTCGCCATCTGCCAGCCTGCGCCCCTGACCCTGGCCGCCACCGCCTATCTTGCGGCCGAAGACCCCGAGGCCCAGCCGCGCAGCCTGATCCTGATCGGGGGCCCGATCGACCCGGATGCCGCCGATACCGAAGTCACCGATTTCGGACGCCGCGTGACCATGGGCCAGTTGGAACATCTGGCCATCCAGCGCGTCGGCTTCAAATACGCGGGCGCCGGGCGTCTGGTCTATCCGGGGCTGCTGCAACTGGCGGGGTTCATCTCGATGAACCTTGAAACGCATTCCAAGGCGTTCCAGGACAAGATCCTCGCGGCATCCAAGGGCGAGGACAGCGAACACGACCGGCACAACGTGTTCTATGACGAATATCTCGCGGTCATGGACATGACGGCGGAATTCTACCTTTCCACCGTCGAGCGTATCTTCAAGAACCTCGAGATTGCCCGCAACGCCTTTGTGGTGGATGGAAAAAAGGTTGATATCGGCGCCATCACCTCGGTGGCCGTGATGACGGTCGAAGGGGCGAATGACGACATCTCCGCCCCCGGCCAATGCGTCGCGGCGCTGGATCTGTGCACCGGACTGCCCGCCAGCAAAAAGGCGCAGCATCTGGAACCCGGTGCGGGGCATTACGGCATCTTTGCCGGGAAAAGCTGGCGCAACAACATCCGCCCGCTGGTGCTGAACTTCATCGATTCGAATTCGGCGGCGCCCAAGGCGGCCGTCAAGTTGCAGGCGGTCTGACACCGCTTTGGCGCCGGCGCCCGTCATGGGCGCCGGGGGCCTTTGGCGCGAACCCTGATCAGTGCGGGCGGGTCATAGCCCCTCGGCCCACAGGATCAGCCGGTCGGCCACCGCCTTTGTCATGCCGGGGGACCGGATATCCCCCGCGATCACATGCGCCTCGTGGTCCATGCCCGCGCGCAGCGGCCAGCTTTCACGAGCGACCGTGCCGCCCCAGCGCGCCGCCATCGCCTCGGTTGCCGCCGGGCTGACGACAACATCATCGGGCGAGGTCAATACAAGCAGCGGAACGGTCACGCGCCCCGGATCGGCCGCCCGCGCGGCGCGCATGGCCTTGGCCATCGGAAACAGCGCGGCGGTCGGGTAGCGCAAGGTCCAGTATCTGGCATGGTCGGGGTTGCGGCTGGGCCAGATCTGATCGGCGCCGATCAGCCCCGGCAGGACATGCGCGGCGCCCGGCAGATCCAGAACCCAGTTTTCCAGTGCCGAGGCCAGGCGCAGATTGGGCGAGATCATCGCCACCCCTGCCACCTTTTCTGCCGCAGGCATCGCGGCGCGCAGGTCCGGTGTGGCAAGCCCCGCCAGCACGATCGAGGCCCCGGTCGAACTGGCGACCACCACCACGCGATCACCGATCCGGGCGCCGATGGCCAGCGCCTCTGCCAGGTCGGTCATCCAGTCCTCTGCGCTGGCGGCCCCCAGCGCCGCGCCGTCGCGCCCATGCCCGGCCAGCCGCGTGAAATGAAGATTGGCGCCCAACGCCCCGGCCAGCATGTCGGGCACCGGGCGGGATTCTTCGGAACTGGCCGAAAATCCATGGACATAGACCACCGACAGCGGAGTCCTGACGCCGGGCACATCGTGCCAGATCACCCGCTTTTGCGTGCCGGGCACCAGATCGGCGAACACATCTTCCCGCGCCTTCAGCCAGCCCTCCAGATCGGCAGGCACCGCCGCCGCGTCAAAGGCGGGCGGGGCAATCCGGGTGTCGCGCGGCCACAGCCAGACTGCGCCTGCCAGCAATACCAGAACCAGCAGGGCCCGCCCGAGCCATTTTCCGAATGTCCGCATCTCAGCCTCCGATCCGCGCCAGAACATCCTCCAGCGCCGCTTCGATCAGCGCCAGGCAGTCAGGGGTCGAGAAACGGTGATCGGCCCCCTTGACCAAGGTCAGCCGCAAATCCGGGCTTTCGGCATGATCCATCAGCCGCAAGGCGACAGCGGGCGGCACATCGGTATCGGCTGTCCCTTGCAGCAGGCGCACCGGCATGGGCAGGGGCAGGGGATCGCGCAGGACCAGCCGCTGGCGGCCATCCTCGATCAGTTTCCGCGTGATCACATAGGGCGCGTCGGAATAGTCCGACGGCAGGTCCAATTGGCCGCTTGTGGTCAGCGCCAGCTTCTGGCTGTCGGAAAACCCGGCCCACATGCTGTCTTCGGTAAAGTCCGGCGCGGCGGCAATGCCCACCAGCCCCGCAACCCGCTCGGGCAGTGCCTTGGCGGCCAGCAGGGCGATCCATCCGCCCATAGAGGAGCCGACCAGCACCTGCGGGCCCTGGGTCAGTGCCGTGATCGCGGCGACCGCATCTTCGGCCCAATCGCCGATACAGCCATCCAGAAACGCCTCGGAACTCGCGCCATGGCCGGAATAGTCGAATCGCACAAAGGCGCGTCCCGTCCGGCCTGCCCAGTCCTCAAGCGCCATCGCCTTGGTGCCCGTCATGTCCGAACGGAACCCGCCCAGGAACACCACGCCCGGCCCGGCACCCTTTGTGCGGTGATAGGCGATCCGTCGCCCTTGCGGCGTGGTCAGATACTCCGGCATGGTCACTCCTCGCAATATCGGCCACCTGTGTATCAGCCCCACAGCCGCGCGGAAAGCACCCCCGCCGCCCCATTGCGTTGATCCGAACGCCATGGGGCGCTGACCCCGCGATATGCGCAGAGGGGCGCAAGTCCCGCCTTCGCCGACCAATCTGCAGGCTCAACCGATACTGCGCGCCAGAACCCGGCTGATGGTGGTAAGGGTCTGCCCCGATTGTGCCTGCCAGTGGTCGAATGCCGCCTGCACCGCCGCCCGCGCCTTGGCCGAGGTGGGCGGGCCGTCGATCACCCCTTCGGCGATCAGCCGTTTGACCACATCTTGCGACAGGATATAGCCATCCCGCCCCATGAACCGCAACATGTAGGGGCCGGTCGATCCGCCCAGCCGACTGCCCTCGCGTGCCAGCCAGGCCAGCAACCCGGCAAAGTCGCGCGCTGGCCAGTCGGCGATGCGGCGCCCGAAACCGCCATGCTCCGCCGCGACCCGACGGATGAACGCGGCATTGTCGCGGATCGCGGCGATCTTGGGGGCCGAGCGGATCACGCGGGGGTCCGCCACCAGCGCATCGAACCACAGGTCGTCCATCATCGACACGCGGCCGACGTCAAAGCCGTGGAACGCCTCTTCGATGCCGGGCCATTTCGTCTCGACCACCTTCCAGCTGATGCCAGCCTGAAAGATGCCGCGCGCCATGGTGGACAGCCAGCGGTCATCCGGGATGGCGGCCAGCGCCTCTGGCGTCAGCGGCACGGGGGCATCGTCGAGCACGGCGCCAAAGCCGCCCTTGCGTTCGGCGGCAATCGCCAGAATTTCGTCGTAGCTGCGCATCACGGCCTCCGCATCCTGTGGCGAGACTGCCAAAGCCTGCGGATTGGATCAAGAACAATCCATAAACATCCCGCATCCCGCTTGACCTTGGCCAAGGCCAGCCGCAGAAGGACGGCACCATATACCCGCAACCGGGCGTTCCGTGGGCGCCAAACCGACGAGGAGCTAGGCCGTGAGCCAGATTTCCCTGACCTTTCCCGATGGCAAACAGCGCGACTATCCCGCAGGTGTGACACCCGCCGAGGTCGCCGCCTCCATCGCGCCCTCGCTGGCGAAATCCGCCATTTCCGCGCAGGTGAACGGCGCGCATTGGGATCTGGCCTGGCCGATCCCTGCCGATGCATCCGTCTCGATCAACACGATCAAAGACGAAGGCCCTGCGCTGGAACTGATCCGGCACGATCTGGCCCATATCATGGCCCGCGCAGTCCAGGACATCTGGCCGGATGTGAAGGTGACCATCGGCCCGGTGCGCGACTATGGCTGGTTTTATGACTTTGACCGCGCCGAACCCTTTACCCCCGAGGATCTGGGCCAGATCGAAGCGAGGATGAAACAGATCATCAACGCCCGCGAGCCTGTGAAAACCGAACTCTGGGACCGCGAACGCGCGCGCAAATACTATGAAGATCGCGGCGAGCCGTTCAAAATCGAACTTCTCGACCGGATCCCGGCGGGCGAAGACATCCGCATGTACTGGCATGGCGACTGGCAGGATCTGTGCCGTGGCCCGCATTTGCAACATACCGGCCAGGTGCCTGCGGATGCCTTCAAGCTGACCCATGTGGCCGGGGCCTATTGGCTGGGCGATGCGTCCCGCCCCATGTTGCAGCGCATCTACGGCATCGCCTTTCGCAACCGCGACGATCTCAAGGCCCATCTGACCATGCTGGAGGAGGCCGCGAAACGCGACCACCGCAAGCTGGGCCGCGAAATGAACCTGTTCCACATGCAGGAAGAGGCGCCGGGCCAGATCTTCTGGCATCCGAACGGCTGGACGATCTACACGCAGTTGCAGGACTACATGCGCCGCCAGCAGCGCCGTGGCGGCTATGTCGAGGTGAACACCCCGCAGGTTGTGAACCGCAAGCTGTGGGAGGCGTCGGGCCACTGGGAAAACTACCAGGAAAACATGTTCATCGTCGAAGTGGACGAGGAACACGCCCGCGAAAAGACCATCAACGCGCTGAAACCGATGAACTGCCCTTGCCATGTGCAGATCTTCAATGTCGGGCTGAAATCCTACCGCGACCTGCCGCTGCGGATGGCGGAATTCGGATCTTGCGCGCGGTATGAACCTTCGGGCGCGCTGCACGGCATCATGCGGGTGCGCGGCTTTACCCAGGACGACGCACATATCTTTTGCACCGAAGCGCAGATCGAGGCCGAGGCGAAGAAATTCATCGAGTTCCTCGCTGCGGTCTATGCCGATCTGGGCTTTGACGAATGGCGGATCAAACTGTCCACCCGCCCCGAAAAGCGCATCGGCACCGAGGAAAGCTGGGATTATGCCGAAGAGGCGCTGGCCAATGCCGTGACGGCGGCGGGCCATGCCTTCGAGATTTTCCCCGGCGAAGGCGCGTTTTATGGGCCCAAGCTGGAATTCGTGCTGCGCGATGCCATCGGGCGCGATTGGCAATGCGGCACCTTCCAGGTGGATCCGAACCTGCCGGAACGGCTGGATGCGCATTACATCGGCGAAGACGGGATGAAGCACCGCCCGATCATGCTGCACCGCGCCTGCCTTGGATCGTTCGAGCGGTTCATCGGCATCCTGATCGAAAACCACGCTGGCAAGCTGCCATTCTGGCTGGCCCCGCGTCAGGTGGTGGTGGCCAGCATCGTGTCGGATGCCGATGACTATGTCGCCGAAGTGGTCGAGGCGCTGACCCTTGCCGGGGTGCGCGCCGAAGCCGACATGCGCAACGAAAAGATCAACTACAAGGTCCGCGAACATTCCGTGGCGAAGGTGCCTGTCATCCTCGCCATCGGCATGAACGAGGTGAAGGAACGCACCGTTTCCGTCCGTCGGCTGGGCGATACCCGGACCGCTGCGATGACGATGGACGAGGCGGTGGCCGAATTCGCCGCTGCGGCCAGGGCCCCCGATCAGCGGTAATCCCGCGGGCGACAGCCAAAGGATTGGGCAGGGCGGCGCGAACCGCCCTGTCATTGTTAACGCACGCTTGATTTTTTTCTGCGTTTGGTCATGCTTGGCGCGTGACGTCAGACTTTCTGCCCGCCAATGCCCCGGCATCGCGGTTTTCTGGAAGACTTGCCGCACGTCCTCGCGGCATGTCGCCACGGGGGAACGCGACTTGGGAGAGACGGAATGCCGACCGGCACCGTGAAATGGTTCAACTCCACGAAGGGTTACGGCTTCATTGCGCCCGATGATGGTGGCAAGGACGTATTCGTGCATATCTCGGCGGTGGAACGCGCCGGGCTGCAAGGTCTGAACGACAATCAGAAAGTGGCCTACGAACTGCTGTCTGGCCGGGATGGCCGGGCTTCGGCCGGGGATCTGCGCCTGCTCTGATCAGGCGGCTCTGGGTATAACGTGCCGGTGCGCCGATCAGCGCACCGGATCCATCGCTGCATCGCGCAGCGTGCAATCCCGTATCACATCCGCGCCACAGCGGCGGGGTTCAAGATCACGGGTCAGGCAGATGCGTACTTCCTGAATCGCGCGGTTCTTGCAAGTGACCGTCACCATATCGCGCGTCAGGCCCGGATTCGCCTCCAGAAAGGCATCTTCGACGACCTTGGCGGGCAGGCGGACCGATGTGTCGAGCTTGCCGAATATCTCGGGCAGCCTGACCTTGCCAAGCGCACGGGCCGAGGCGAGGAAATACGCCTGCGCCGACAGGCCCGAACAGCGGCCGTGCTTGTTCCACTGGTGCCAGGCCAGCCCGGACGATCCCATGAACCGCCCCATCGCGGCGGTTTCGGCGCGGGTCGGGTCGCGTTCGGGCGTCCGGCAGTATTGCGGCCAGCCGCGTTCGTATTGTGGCCACAACCCATGCAGCCCCCAGCCCAGACCGGCCCCCGTCCGGCAGCGGTCATCCTGCCGGGAATCGCCCTCCTCGGCGCACCAGTTCGGGGTCCAGCTAAGCGCGAGGACGTAATAGTCGAACGCCCCGGCGCGATCGGCGGTCGCGGGCATCGACTGGCAAAGGACGGCCAGCATGGCGGCGAACAGGCGCATTTTCTCTTTCCTCCGGCAGCCGGTGAGCGTATATGGGACGGCAATTCCCCGAAAACGAGGATCGGCGGACCCAACGGGGACGCAGCCGTTTTCCCGGCACGGGAGAGATTTGTAAAGGAGTGATCCGATGACAAAGCCGCTGATGGCGCGGGCAACCGCTGTCTGGCTGGTGGACAACACCACGCTGACCTTCAAGCAGGTCGCAGATTTCTGCGGTATGCACGAGCTGGAAGTGCAGGGCATCGCCGATGGCGATGTTGCCGGGGGCGTCAAGGGCTTTGATCCGGTGGCCAACAACCAGTTGGACCAGATCGAGATTGATCGGGGCGAGAAAGATCCGCTGTACCGGCTGAAGCTCAAGTTCAATGCCGCCGCCGTGGGCGAGGAAAAACGCCGCGGCCCGCGCTATACGCCGCTGTCCAAACGGCAAGACCGTCCGGCCGCCATTCTGTGGTTGGTCAAGTTCCATCCCGAACTGTCGGATGGCCAGATCTCGAAACTGGTCGGCACCACCAAGCCGACGATCCAGCAGATCCGCGAACGCACCCACTGGAACATTGCCAACATCTCGCCGGTCGATCCGGTGGCGCTGGGGCTGTGCCGCCAGTCGGAACTGGATGCGGCGGTGCAGGTCGCCGTCAAGAAGCGCGCCGCCGAAGGCAGCGTGATGTCGGATGACGAACGGCGCAAGCTGGTCTCGACGCAGACCTCGCTGGGCATGGCGCCCGATGCGCGCATCCCCGATGCGATTGCAGAGTTCAGCCTGTCGTCCAAGGAAGAGAAGGCGGCGGATTACTCTGACGCGGAAAGCTTCTTCAACCTGCCGCAGGGCGATGACGACGACGACGAGGATGACGACGACCAGCTGGTGCGCTGAGCGTCATGGGCCGCCCCTTCGGGCGGCCTTTTCATGTCAGGCGGCCTTGCCCATCGCCTCCATCCATTGGCGAACCGCATCGCGCCGGGCACGGGCGACCGGAACCTGCGTGCCATCGGTCAGGTCAAGGGTCCAGCCTTCGCGCGTTCGGGTCAGACCGGCCACCGCCGCTGCCGCCACCCAATGCGACCGATGAACCCGCAGGCCCAGCGTGTCGGGCAACTGTGCCTCGATATCCGAAATCCGCCCGCGCAGCATATGCCGCCCGTCGATGGTCTGAACCTGAACGTAATGTTCCTCGGACGAGATCAGCAGCAGATCCGCAAGCGCGAAGGGGCGCCCCAGCAGCACGACCATCGCGGGTTGCGCGGGCCGGGCCGTGGTGTCGGCAGGCGATGTGGTTGGCAGGGGCGCGGGCGGCGTCGCGGCCTGCGGTGGGGCAGTGGCGGGGGCCGGTTCTGGCGCCGCGCGACGCAGCCGGGCCACGTAGCGCGGCATCAGATAGGTGACCATCAGGAATTCCGAGGCCATTGAGCAGACCAGTGAAAAGGCCCCGATGATCAGCCGCAGATGGCTCATCGAGCCGGTATGGACCAGCCCGACCCATGTCCCGATTTCAGGCGAGATCAGCCCGCAGGCCGTGGCGCCGACGACATGGGCGATCCAGCTTCGCGCCAGCCGCAGGTGCCGCCCCATGGCGATCAGCGTGATCATATAGACCGCGAACGTTCCCGGAAAGACCAGCCCCCAGAACACCACCTGATTGGCCAGCGGCAAGGCGGCCATGGCGGGGAAGGGGCCAAGAAAAATCAGCCCCAGCCAGGTGGCAAGAAACAGGGTGGCCGAGTGCCGCTCACGATGAAACCCCAGCAGTTCATGCAGCGTGAACTGCACACGGCTGCCATTGACGTAGGAAATGTGCATCCGGTGCATTTCGGCTGGCCCGGCTGACCGGATACTGTCAAACGCAGCGCCGGAAACTGTGGCTGCTTGCTTATCGGTGTTTCTGGTTGTGTCCAGCCCGGTTTCCACTGTTCGCCTCGCACCTCGTCTTGGTGCAAGACTAGCGGGCTGATCGCCAAGGGCAAGGGCTGACCGGGACTATCGTCGCCGTCAGAAACTTCGGCGTGCGCGCAGTGCGGCGGTGATCGTGCCTTCGTCCAGATAGTCGAGCTCTCCGCCCACCGGCACGCCTTGGGCCAGCGACGACACGGTTACGCCCGTGACGGCCAGCGCATCGGCCAGGTAATGTGCGGTCGTCTGGCCATCGACGGTGGCAGGCAGGGCGAGGATAACCTCGGTTGCGCGGGTGTCCGTGACACGGGCGACAAGATCGGGAATGCGCAGATCCTCTGGCCCGACGGCATCCAGCGGCGACAGCGTGCCACCCAGCACATGATACTGCCCGCGGAAGGCGCCGGACTGTTCCAGCGCCCACAGATCGGCCACGTCCTCGACCACGCAAATCTCGCCGGTGGCGCGCGCGGGGGCGGCGCAGATCTCGCAGATCTCCTGCGCGGTCAGGTTGCCACAGATGGCGCAGTCGCGCGTGCTGGCCGCGGTGCGTGCCATGGTTTCGGCCAGCGGGGCCATCAGCAAGTCGCGCTTGCGCAGCAGATGCAGCACCGCGCGCCGCGCGGATCGCGGCCCCAGCCCCGGCAGGCGCGCCATCAGCGCGATCAGTGTTTCAATATCGCCCTTCGGGCCCGACATCCTAGAGCGGAAGGTTCATGCCGGGCGGCAGACCCAGCGAGTCCGCCAGCCGCTGCGTTTCGCGCTGTGCGGCCACTTGCGCGCGGGCTTGCGCATCGTGGATCGCGGCCAGGATCAGATCCTCGACCACCTCTTTTTCCGAAGCGACGAGGATCGACGGGTCGATATCCAGCGACTTGACCTCGCCCTTGGCGGTGGCTGTCACCTTGACCAGCCCGGCGCCGGATTCCCCCGTGACCGTCAGATTGGCAAGATCGGCCTGCATCTGGCCCAGTTTCTCTTGCATCTCCTGCGCGGCCTTCATCATCTTGGCCATGTCGCCCAGGCCGCCAAGACCTTTCAGCATGTCATGTCTCCCGTGCTTGTCAGTGACACAGATACGGGGCGCAGGCCCCCGGAACAAGGGGCGAAGAACAAGGGGCGAACGGGTCAGTCCTGTTCAAAGGGATCCCATTCATCCTCGACCTCGGGCAGCGCCTCGACGGCGGCCTGTTCGGCCAGTGCCGCGGCAGAGCGTATTTCGGTGATGCGCGCGCCGGGAAAGGCGGCCAGAACCGCCTGCACCAGCGGATTGGTCTGTTCGGCTTCGGCCTTGGCGGCGGTGAAATCGGCGTCTTTTTCCTCGGCCAGCGTCGATCCGCCGCCGGTGCCGACAACCGAAATGCCCCAGCGTTGCCCTGTCCACAGTTGCAGACGCTGGGCCAGCCGGGCCGCAAGGTCGGGGGCGGCCTGCGGCGTGGGTTCGAATTCGATCCGGCCCGGACCAAAGCGCACCGGGCGGATATGGCTTTCGACCTCGACCAGCAGTTTCAGGTCGCGCTTTTCGCGGATCAGATCGGCCAGTGCCGCCATGGTGGTGGGCAGCACGCCGGGCGCCTGCGCCAGCGCGACAGCGGCGCCGCTGGCCTGGGTCACGCTGCGCTGCGGGGCAGAGTGCGCGGCCATCGCCCGTGGCGCGCCACCGCCACCGCCGGCCGGCGCCATCGCCCCGGCAATCCCGCCTGGCTGATCGCGCAAGGCGGCCAATTCGCGCATCAGGCTGCCGGGATCGGGCAGATCGGCCACATGGGTCAGGCGGATGACGGCCATTTCCGCGGCCATCATGGCATTGGGGGCCAGGGCGACCTCCTCCAGCGCCTTCAGTAGCATCTGCCACATGCGGGTCAGCGCCCGCATCGGCAGGCGGCCCGCCAGATCCAACCCGCGCGCGCGTTCGTCGGGGGGGACGGTCGGGTCTTCGGCAGCTTCGGGCGTGACTTGCAGCACCGAAAGCCAATGGGTGATCTCTGCCAGATCGCGCAGCACGGCCATGGGGTCGGCGCCATCGGCATATTGGGTGCCCAGCTCGTTCAGCGCGCCCGCCGCATCGCCGCGCATGATCGCCTCGAACAGATCCAGCACGCGGCCCCGGTCGGCCAGCCCCAGCATGGCGCGCACCTGATCGGCGCCGGTTTCGCCCGCGCCATGGGAAATCGCCTGATCCAGCAGCGAGGTGGCATCGCGGGCCGAGCCTTCGGCCGCGCGGGTGATCAGCGACAGCGCCGCATCGGTGATCTGTGCACCCTCGGCCCCGGCGATCTTGCGCAGCAGGGCGATCATCACCTCGGGCTCGATCCGACGCAGGTCGAACCGCTGGCAGCGCGACAGCACCGTCACCGGAACCTTGCGGATTTCCGTGGTGGCGAAGATGAATTTCACATGCGGCGGCGGTTCTTCCAGCGTCTTGAGCAGCGCGTTGAACGCACTGGTCGAGAGCATGTGAACCTCGTCGATGATATACACCTTGTAGCGGGCCGAAGCCGCGCGATAGTGAACGGAGTCAATAATTTCACGGATATCGCCCACGCCGGTCCGGCTGGCGGCGTCCATTTCCATCACATCGACATGGCGTCCCTCGATGATCGCGCGGCAATGTTCGCACACCCCGCAAGGTTCGGTCGTCGGGCCGCCCGCGCCATCGGGGCCGATGCAGTTCAGCCCCTTGGCGATGATGCGGGCGGTGGTCGTCTTGCCGGTGCCCCGGATGCCGGTCATGATGAACGCCTGCGCAATCCGCCCTGCCGCGAACGCATTCTTGAGCGTGCGCACCATGGCGTCCTGGCCGACCAGATCGGTAAAGGTCTCGGGCCGGTATTTGCGGGCCAGAACCTGGTAGCGGGGGGTCTCGGTCATCGGGCCTTCCGGGATTCGTGCAGGGCGAACCCTAGGGCCAAGGGCGCCGCCGGTCCAGCCCGCGATGGATCAGACCAGACCCTGGGAGCCAAAGGGCAGGCGCCACTCTCCGGTTTCGACAAACTCATGGAGGGCGGCGACATGCGGGGCGATGTCGATGCCCTGCGCCTCCAGCCAGGTGTCATC
Source organism: Gemmobacter megaterium (assembly GCF_900156815.1). Lineage (GTDB taxonomy): Bacteria > Pseudomonadota > Alphaproteobacteria > Rhodobacterales > Rhodobacteraceae > Wagnerdoeblera > Wagnerdoeblera megaterium. The sequence goes on along the minus strand of NZ_FTOT01000002.1, from coordinate 133,517 downwards.
GTAATAGGTGTCGCTATAGCGCGCGCCGCTGTCACAGATGATCGAAACCAGCGAGCCGCTGCGCCCCGACTGCATCATGTCGGCGGCAATGCAGCACAGGCCAAGGAAATTCGTGCCGGTCGAAGGGCCGACCCGGCGAAAGATCATGTCCGACAGCACCCGCGCCGCCGCGATCGAGGCGGCGTCAGGCAGCCGGATCATGTGATCGACCACCGTTGGCAGGAACGAAGGTTCCACTCGTGGCCGTCCGATCCCTTCGATCCGCGATCCGGTGGGCTTGGTGACACAGCGGTCGCCGGTCTGGTAGCAGTCGTAAAAGGCGGAGTTTTCCACATCCACCACGCATAGCTGCGTCTCAAGGTTGCGATACCGGATATAGCGGCCCAGCGTGGCCGAGGTGCCGCCGGTACCCGCGCTCATGACCACCCAGTCGGGAACCGGATGCAGTTCCTGTTCCATCTGGGTAAAGATGCTTTCGGCGATGTTGTTGTTGCCGCGCCAGTCGGTTGCCCGTTCGGCATAGGTGAACTGGTCCAGATAATGCCCGCCGGTCTGGGCGGCGATGGCCTCTGCCGCGTCATAGACCTCGCAGGCGCGGTCAACGAAATGGCAGCGCCCGCCAAAGCGTTCGATCTCTGCCACCTTCTGGCGCGAAGTGCCGCGCGTCATCACCGCCACAAAGGGCAGGCCCAGCAACCGGGCGAAATACGCCTCGGAAACAGCGGTAGACCCGGACGACGCCTCGACCAGCGTGGTTTCTGGCCCGATGAAGCCGTTGCAGATGCCGTAAAGCACAAGGGACCGCGCAAGCCGGTGTTTCAGGCTGCCGGTCGGATGGGTGCTTTCATCCTTGAGATAGACGTCGATGCCGCGCAGGCCGGAAAACACCGGCTTGACCAGATGCGTATCGGCCGAGCGTCGGGCATCGCCTTGCAGCAGTGCAATGCTGCGCCGGGCCCAGGCGCGGTTGGCGCAATCGGGGGCAGGCAGGCTGGTGGCGGGGCGGGGCTGGCGGTGCAGGGTCATGTTGCGTCTCCGGGCATGGATCAACGCTAGCACTTTCCCGTTCAACGATTTTCCCATAATTTACCACATGAGCGCAGCCATGATGCAAGGTTTGATCGAAATATGACCCACAAAATAGATCAGATAGACCGCCGCATTCTTCACGCCCTGCAACGAGACTCGTCCCGGTCGCAACGGGATCTGGCCGAGGAGGTGGGGCTGTCGCAAAACGCATTGTGGCGGCGGCTCAAGGCGCTGGAGACGGCAGAGGTGATCCAGGGCTATACCGCCCGTGTCGCCCCCGAGGCGGTGGGCGCGGCCCTGGCGGTGTTTGTGATGCTGCGCACGCGGCGCCATTCCACCGATTGGCTGCGACAGTTCCGGCTGCATGTCGAGACCATCCCCGAGGTGGTCGGATTCTACCGCATCAGCGGGGATTACGACTATCTGCTCAAGATCATGGCCAGCGACATGGCGGCCTATGATGGCGTCTATCAGCGACTGATCCGCATGGAGGGGCTGGAGACGGTCACATCCTTTTTCGCAATGGAATCGATTTTCGACGCGCGCCCGCTGCCGCTCTGACCTTGGGGGCAGGGCGCGGGGTAAAACATTCGTCATTGGCACAGAGTTTTGGCACAGGCGTTCGCCCCGGCCTCGCAGGGGCGGACGCCTGTTTCTTTTTTGGGCACCGATGCAGGAAAAGGTAGACATAAAATGAATGATAGATCCAACTTGATGCAGAAGATGAATGATTCGGCCGAGATTCGGCTTTCTGTGGGGAGAGGCGCGATGACCGCACAGCCAGTTCATGACGACGGATTCGGCCTGTTGCCGACCGCCCGCAGCGACATTGCCGAGATGAGCCGCAAGGCCCGCCAGTCGGTGCTGGCCCCGGCACAGCCCGGTGCCTGGCCGGTGGAGTGGCGCCATGCGGTGGCGGCGCGGATCTGCCGCCAGCACGCAGCGACCGGGCTGGCAGAGGGCTATCTGGCCCAGGTGGACGACCCGGCCCTGCGGCCCTTGGGCGATCCGGCCAACAGCGGGCGCGATGCGGTGGAACAGACCGTTCTTGGCTTTGTCGATCGCGTGGCCACCCGCCCGCGCGACATTCTGGCCGCGGATATCGCGGCGCTGCAAGCCGCAGGCGTTGCCGATGCCGATGTGGTGCGCCTGTGCGAGATGGCGGCCTTTCTGGCCTATCAATGCCGCGTTGCGCGGGGGCTGTCGCTGATCAAGGGGGCCGGGGCATGAGCCGCATCATCCACAAATTCACCCGCGTCGTTCCCGGCTGGCAACCGCGCGTGACGCCCGTCCGGCTGGACGAGGCAACGCCCGAACAGTTGCAGGCGCTGAAGGTCACGCCGTCGAACACCAAGGTTTCCGATTATGTGCTGGTGCTGGCGCATGATGCCGAAAGCCTGGATGCCCGCTCGCCGCTGTTCAACGCGGTGATGTATGGCCGCGACGGGCTGGACCGCGCCGGGCGCGAGATCGGCGCCATCGGCGCCTCTATCGTCAACCGCTGCATCTACTGCGCGGCGGTCCATGCCCAGCGTCACGCGCAGTTGAGCAAGGATCCCGGTGTGACCGACGAGATCTTTCGCGCCGGTCCTGCGGCGCGGCTGGGTGCCCGCGATCAGGCGATGTTCGATTTCGCGGTCAAGCTGTCGCAGACCCCGCCCGAGGTGGGGGCAGACGAGGTCGCGGCGCTGCGGGCGGCGGGGCTGGATGATCTGGAAATTGCCGATCTGGTGCTGGCCTCGGCGATGTTCGGCTGGGCGAACCGGCTGATGCATGTGCTGGGCGATCCCGTCCGGGCCGAGGACTGAATGGCAGGCGGGGGCGCATCATGCGGAATCTGAAGGCGCTGGAGGCGTATCTGGTGGTCGCCACGCTGGGCAGCGTCACGGCGGCGGCGCGGCATCTGAATACCTCGCAGCCTTCGGTCAGCCGGATGATCCAGGATCTGGAACGCGAACTGGATCAGCCGCTGTTCGAACGGGTGGGCCAGCGGCTGGTGCTGACCCGCGTGGGCATGTTGCTGCGCGATGATGTGGAACGCGCGCTGTCCTCTGTGGCCGATGTGATGGTGCGCGCCCGCTCGTTGGGGGAAAGCCCGCAAAAGCCGCTGCGCGTGGCGGCGGTGTCGTCGCTGGCCTTTGGCCTGCTGCCCCATGCCTGCCAGCGGCTGGATCCCGAAACCCGCGGCGAAATGGTCATTGAAACGACCAGCCCCGAACGGGTGCGCAGCGAGGTCTGCGAAGGCAATGCCGATATCGGCGCCAGCAGCCTGCCGCTGGAACATCGCGATCTGACGATCCGGTGGATGGGCGCGGCGCCCTGTGTGCTGGCGGTGCGCGAGGATGATCCCCTGGCGCAACAGACCGGGCCGGTCGCGCTGGCGGCGTTGCGCCAGCGGACGATGGTTGGTCTTGGCAACCCCCGTGGCCTGCCCAGCCGCATCCGCCGCGCGCTGGCGCAGGCGGGGGTGGCCCGCGCCAGCATCCAGACCAATTCGACCATGAACGTGCTGGCCTTTGTGCGGGCGGGCTGCGGGATCAGCGTGATCGAACCGCTGTCCTCTGCGGGAACGCCGGTGCCCGATGTGCGGCTTTTGCCGCTGGAGACCTCGATTCCCTATCATGTCGGCGTCGTCACGCCCAACCCCGGCCAGCCCTGCGACCGCAGCGCCGCCCTGATCGCCGCCTTGCAGGCCGAGGCCGAGGCCCGCGTGCCCGGTTTTGTCACCAGCCCGCCCGAAGCGCATCACGAGATCGTTGCCCGCATGGCCCTTTTGGAGGAAACCCCATGACCGCCACCCCCAACTCGCTGGCCGAGTTGAACGCCTGCGTTGCGCGCGATCTGGCCTGCCTGACGCTGCCTGCCGCCCGATGGGTGCCCGATGTGGTCCACGAGGGCGAAACCCTGCTGGATGTGGCCGTGATCGGCGGGGGCATGGCCGGGCTGACCGTGACGGCGGTGCTGGGCCATATGGGGCTGCGCGTGACCGCCTTTGACGAACGCCCCAAGGGATACGAGGGGCCATGGGCCACGACGGCACGGATGGAAACGCTGCGGTCGCCCAAAACCCTCACCGGGCCGGCGCTGGGCATTCCGTCGCTGACCTTCCGCGCCTGGTTCGAGGCGCAGTTCGGCGCCGCCGAATGGGAGCGGCTGGACAAGATCCCGCGCCTGCAATGGATGGACTATCTGCGCTGGTACCGCGAGGTTCTGGGGCTGGATCTGCGCAACGATCACCGCGTGACCGACATCCGCCCGATGGCCGATCATGTCGAGTTGGAGATGATCGGCCCCGAAGGCCGCCTGCTGCGCCGCGCGCGCCGTGTGGTGGTGGCGACCGGGCGCGACGGTCTGGGCGGGCCATCGCTGCCGCCCCTGGTGGCGGCGTTGCCGCGCGAGGTCTGGGCGCATTCGTCGGACCGCAACGATTATGCGGCGCTGCACGGCAAGCGCGTGGCGGTGATCGGCGCCGGGGCCTCGGCCATGGACAGCGCGGGCACGGCGCTGGAGGCAGGGGCGGCGCGGGTTGATCTGTTGATCCGCCGTGCGGATATTCCGCGCGTCAACCGTGGCATGGCGATGGGCAATCCCGGCTCTGTCTACGGAATGCGCGATCTGGCCGATGACTGGAAATGGCGCATCCAGACCTCGCTGGCCGAGGCGCAGGTGCCGCCGCCGCGCCTGAGCGTGTTGCGGGTCTCGCGTCACGAGACGGCACATTTCCACCTCGGCTGCGCCGTGACCGGCGCCCGGATGGAGGGGGCAGAGGTGGTGCTGGACACGACCAAAGGCCCCTATCGGGTGGATTTCGTGGTCTTTGCCACCGGGTTCAAGGTGGACTGGGCCGCACGCCCGTTTCTGGCCCGCATCGCCCGCGATGCCCGGCTGTGGCGCGACCGGATCCAGCCTGTGCCAGAGGCGGATCCGGCGGGGCTGTTGGGATTGCCCGATCTGGGCCCCGCGTTCGAATTCCAGCCGCGTCCGGGGGCCGAGGCGGCCGGGATCGGGCAGGTGCATTGCTTCTGCTATCCGGCGGTCATGTCGCAAGGCAACATCTCGGGCGATATTCCCGCCATCTCCGAAGGCGCGCGGCGGCTGGCCCGTGGCATTGCCGGATCGCTCTGGCGCGAGGACATCGACCATCACTATCGCCGGATGATGGAGCACAGCATCCCCGAAGTGTTCGGTGACGAATGGACCCCGGCCCCTCATCCGCAGGAGGTGACGGCATGACCATGGGCGTCTGGCTTCTGCGCCGGATCCTTCAGGCGGTGCTGGTCGTGCTGGCCATGTCGGTCATCGTCTTTGTCGGCATGCATTTCGTCGGCAGCCCGGTCGATGTGCTGCTGTCGCAGGAAAGCACGCTGGAAGACCGCGAACGGCTGATCCGCGACCTTGGCCTGGACCAGCCGATATGGGTGCAGTATTTCCGCTTTCTCGTCAGTGCGTTGCAAGGCGAGATGGGGCGCAGCTTCGTCTATAACACCCCTGCGGTGACGCTGATCCTGCAACGCTTGCCCGCCACGCTGGAACTGGCCTTTGCCGCGTTGACCATTGCCGTGGTGATCGGCGTTCCGCTGGGCCTGTTCGCCGGGTTGAAGCCGAACAACCCGCTGGCGCGGTTGATCACCACCGGGTCCATTCTGGGATTTTCGCTGCCCACCTTCTGGGTCGGCCTGCTGCTGATCATGGTGTTCAGCGTGCAGATGGGCCTGTTGCCTGCCAGCGGACGGGGCGAGACGGTGCGGGTTCTGGGCGCGGAATGGTCATTCCTGACATGGGACGGGATACGCCACCTTGTGTTGCCTGCGATCAACCTGTCGCTGTTCAAGGTCTCGATGGTCATCCGCCTGACCCGGTCCGGCGTGCGCGAGGTGGTGGCGCTGGATTACGTCAAGTTCGCCCGCGCCAAGGGCCTGTCGCCCATGCGCATCGTGCGGATGCATATCCTGCGCAACACCATGATCCCGCTGGTCACGGTGCTGGGGCTGGAACTGGGATCAACCATCGCCTTTGCCGTCGTGACCGAGAGCATCTTTGCCTGGCCCGGTGCGGGCAAGCTGATCCTGGACAGCATCAATGCGCTCGATCGGCCTGTGGTGGTCGCCTATCTGCTGGTGATCGTCATGCTGTTCGTCACGATCAACCTGATCGTCGATATCCTTTACCGCGTGCTTGATCCGCGGGTCCGTATCGGGGGGGCGCCGCAATGACGCTGACGACGACCGAAGCCCCGCCGCAATCGCCGCTGGCCGACAAGCTGCGTGCCTATTTCCGCTCGCCGTTGGCCGTTCTGGGGCTGGTGATGGCGCTGGGGTTCGTGGTTCTGGCGGTGTTTGCGCCATGGATCGCGCCGCAGAATCCCTATGATCTGATGCAGATCGACGTGATGGATGCGCGCCTGCCACCGGGATCCGACAATTTCGCCGGTGACATGATCTATGCGCTGGGGACGGACGGGCAGGGGCGCGATCTGTTTTCGGCCATCCTGTATGGTCTGCGCACCAGCCTGACGGTGGGCATCGGTTCTGCCGTGATCGCGGGGGCGGTCGGCACGCTGCTGGGCCTGATTGCGGCCTATGCGGGCGGGTCGGTCGATGCGCTGCTGATGCGGATCGTGGATCTGGTCATGGCGCTGCCCTCGATCCTGGTCGCGCTGCTGATGCTGGCCGCCTTTGGCCGGGGTGTCGGCAATGTGGTGCTGGTGCTGGTGCTGATGGAATGGGCCTATTACGCCCGTTCCGCCCGTGGCCAGGCGCTGGTCGAGAGCCAGCGCGATTATGTCGAGGCGGCGCGCGGGCTGGGGTTGGGCGCGGGGCGCATCCTGATCCGCCATATCCTGCCCAACTGCCTGCCGCCGCTGATCGTGATCGGCACGCTTCAGATTGCCCGCGCGATCACGCTGGAGGCGACGCTGAGCTTTCTGGGGCTGGGCGTTCCGGTGACGCAGCCCTCGCTGGGCCTGCTGGTGTCGAACGGGTTCCAGTACATGCTGTCGGGCGATTACTGGATCAGCTTCTTTCCCGGCCTGACGCTGCTGTTCGCCATCGTTTCCATCAACCTGATCGCCGACCGTCTGCGCGAGGTGTTCGACCCGAGGGCCCTGACATGAGCGCGCCGCTGCTGGAGGTTCGCAACCTGTGCACCCGGTTCCGTCAGGGCGGGCGCGAGTTGCGGGCGGTCGAGGATGTGTCCTTTACCCTGTCCGCAGGCAAGACGCTGGGGCTGGTCGGGGAATCGGGGTCCGGCAAGTCGGTGACGGGGTTTTCCATCATGGGGTTGATCGACCCGCCGGGGCGCATCCATGCCGGGCAGATCCTGTACAAGGGGCAGGATCTGGCCAGGTTGTCGCGCCGCCAGATGCGCCAGTTGCAGGGCAACCGCATCGCCATGGTGTTCCAGGACCCGATGATGACGCTGAACCCGGTGCTGCGCATCGGTGTCCAGATGATCGAGGCGATCCAGGCGCATGAGCGGGTGGATACCGCGACCGCCCGCGCCCGTGCCCGTGATGCGCTGGCCGCGACGGGCATTCCCAGCCCCGAAAGTCGGCTGGATGCCTATCCGCACCAGTTGTCGGGCGGAATGCGCCAGCGGGTGGCGATTGCCATTGCCATGCTGAACCGTCCCGACGTGATCATTGCGGACGAGCCGACCACCGCGCTGGATGTGTCGATCCAGGCGCAGATCCTTGTCGAGGTGCAGGAACTGGTGCGCCAGACCGGCATGGCGATGATCTGGATCACGCATGACCTGTCGGTGGTGGCGGGCATCGCGGATGAAATCGCGGTGATGTATGCGGGCCGGATTGTCGAGATCGGGCCGGTCGATCCGGTGCTGGATGCGCCGCGCCATCCCTATACCGCCGGGCTGATCGCCAGCTTACCGGGGCAGGCGCCGCATGGCGCGCGGTTGCAGCAGATCCCCGGAACGGCGCCGAACATGTATGCCCCGCCGCCCGGCTGCGCCTTTGCCCCGCGCTGTGCCCATGCAACGGCCGATTGCCAGCGCCAGCCCACGCTGGGCCCCGCCATGCCGCAGCGGGTGCGCTGTTTCCATCCGCTGTCCGGCCCGGCCTCGGCCATCGAGGAGACCTTGCCATGAGTGCTGCCGATCAACCCGTTCTCGACCTGCGCGGGGTGTCGAAACGCTTTGGCGAACAAAAACGCTCGGTCGCGGTGCGGCTGGGTCTGATACCGCAAAAGCCGGTGGTCCATGCGCTGGACGGGGTCGATCTGACCATCGCGCCCGGCGAGGTTGTCGGGCTGGTGGGCGAATCCGGGTCGGGCAAGTCGACGCTGGGCCGGATCGCGGCGGGGCTGATGACACCCAGTGACGGCACGGTGCGCGTCTATGGCCGCGATGCGGCGCGCGACAAGGCGGTGCACCGCGATGTGCAGATGATCTTTCAGGATCCGCAGGCCAGTCTGAACCCGCGCCTGCGTGTGGATCAGGCGGTGGGCGAGGCGCCGCTGGTCCATGGCATGACCGACAAGGCCGGATTTGACAGCTATGTCAGCGCGCAACTGGCGCGGGTGGGGCTGGATCCGGCGGTGCGGTCACGCTTTCCGCATCAGTTTTCCGGCGGGCAGCGTCAGCGTATCAACATTGCCCGCGCGCTGGCGCTGGCCCCGCGTTTTCTGGTCTGCGACGAATCCATCGCGGCGCTGGATGTGTCGATCCAGGCGCAGATTCTGAACCTTTTCATGGATCTGCGCGATGAACTTAATCTGACCTATCTGTTCATCAGCCATGATCTGCGGGCGGTGCAGCACATCTGCGACCGCGTGGTCATCATGTATCTGGGCCGCATCGTCGAGGATATTCCGGCGCTGCAATTCTCTGGCGCGGCCAATCATCCCTATACCCGCGCCCTGCTGGGCGAGTTGCCCGACCTGAACCAGCGCCGCAAGACCTGGGTGACGATCAAGGGCGAGATCCCCAGCCCCATCGACCCGCCCAAGGGCTGCCATTTTCATCCGCGCTGTCCCCATGCCTTCGATCGCTGCCGCGTCGAACGCCCGGCACTGGCGCAGATCGGTGCAGGGCATCGCAGCGCCTGCCATCTGAACGACATCAACGACCAATCAACACGCCAACAAGGGAGCCTTTGATGAAACATCTTGCCATCTCGACGGCGCTGGCCGCCGCGCTGATCGCCTCGGCCGCATCGGCGCAGGACTTGCGCTTTGGCTATACGGATCCGATCTCGTCGCTTGATCCACAGTTGAACAACCATGCCGGGGATCATAACGCGGGACAGATGTTCTGGGCCGCGCTGACCCCCAAGGATACCGGCGGCCTGGTGCCTTGGCTGGCCGAAAGCTGGACCCTGATCGACCCCCAGACCTGGGAGTTCAAGATCCGCGACACCGCCAACTGGACCGATGGCACGCCGGTGACGGCGGACGACATCGCCTTCAGCTATGAGCGTGTGCGCGACGTGCCCGGTTCGGTGGCGAGCTTCCGCGGCTTCGTGCGCACGGTCGAGTCGGTCGAGGCCAAGGATCCCAAGACCGTCATCATCCGCACGAACGTGCCCAACCCGCTGCTGCCGACCAACCTGTCCACGGTTTACGTTGTCAGCAAGCATGTCGGGGCCACTGCAACGACCGAGGATTACAACAGCGGCAAGGCCATGGTCAGCCAGGGGCCCTACAAGCTGGAAAGCTATGTGCCCGGCGATCGCGTGGTGATGACGCGCAACGAGGATTTCTGGGGCGACAAGCCGGAATGGCAGCGCGTGACCTTCCGCTATATCGCCAATCCGGCGGCCCGGACGGCGGCCTTGCTGGCAGGCGATGTGGATGTGATCGACAAGGTCTCGCTGTCGGATCTGCAATCGTTGCGCGACAACGATGCCGTGACGGTGCACGACTATCCGGGCCTGCGGGCGCTGCTGTTGCAACCCAGCTTCAACCCGGAACCCAGCGAATTCATCACCGACAAGTCCGGCAAGCCGCTGGAGGTGAACCCCTTGCTGGATCAGCGGGTGCGCGAGGCGCTGAACATTGCCATCAACCGCGACCTGATCGCCGACCGCGTGTTGCGGGGCGGCGCCACGGTGGCCAGCCAGTGGATGCCCGAAGGCACCTTCGGATATGATCCCGAGACCGGCCCCATCGCCTTTGATCCCGACCGGGCCAAGGCGCTGCTGGCCGAGGCCGGCTATCCCGACGGCTTCAAGCTGACCATGCATGTGCCGGGGGAACGCTATCCGATGGCCCCGGAGGCCGCGCAGGCCATCGCCCAGTTCTGGACCCGCGTGGGCGTGGAAACCCAGGTCGAGGTTGTCCCCTTCTCGGTCTATTCGGGGCGGGCGAATGCCAATGAATATGCCATGGCGACGATTGCCTGGGGCAATGGCACGGGCGAAGGCACCTATGCCATGACCACGATCCTTGGCACGGTCAGTAAGGAAAAGGGCCTGGGCGCATCGAACTGGGGCCGCTACAGCTCTGCCGAGCATGACCGGCTGCTGGAGGCCGCGACCTCGGAATTCGACGATGCCAAACGCGAGGCGATCATCCGCGATGCCGTCAAGGTGGTGAGCGCCGAGGTCGGGATCATCCCGCTGTTCCACTACAAGAACATCTGGGCCAGCCGCCCTGGCCTGAAAGTGGTTCCCTGGACCTCGGACCGTTCGGTGCCGATGCAGGTTAGTTCGGAGTAACGGCGCATGACCAACCTGTCGCTGCGCGTCGATCCGGTCGACGCCCTGATCGACGTGCCGCGGCGGATCACCGTATCCGGCGCAAAGCCGGGGGCGCTGGTGACGATCGGGACGGAAACGTCCCGGTCGGGCCACCCCTGGCTCAGCCGGGCGGTGTTCCGGGCCGATGCGGTGGGAGCGGTGGATTTGGGCCGCGATGCGCCGGTGGGCGGCGATTATGCGGGGGTCTCGGACATGGGGCTGATCTGGTCGCAGGTCAGTCCGACCGGCGGGGCCAGGGACCATGCGCAATTCAACGCCTCGACCGCAGAGCCGCTGGTGACGCGGCTGACGGTGTCGGCCGACGGTGCAGAGGCGCGGGCCGACCTGGTGCAGCGCCTGCTGGCGCCGGGCGTGGTGCGCGAAGAGATCTCCGAAGGCGGGATCGTCGGCGTGCTGTATCGCCCGCCGGGCGCGGGGCCGTTCCCTGCGGTGATGTTCCTCAACGGATCGAACGGCGGGGTGAACGAGCCGCGGGCCGCGCTGATGGCGGCCAAGGGCTATCATGCCATGACGCTGGCCTATTTCGGCTATGCGGGGGTGCAGCGCCATATCTCCAACACGCGGCTTGAGTATTTTGCCGACGCGCTGGACTGGCTGCGCGCCAGGGTGCAGCCCAAGGATGGCTTTGTCGCTGTCAGCGGTCAGTCGCGCGGGGGCGAACTGGCGTTGCTGCTGGGCGCGACCTATCCCGACAAGGTGTCGGCGGTGGCCGGCTGGGTGCCAAGTGCCTTTGTGCATGGCGGGCAGGCGGCGGCGGATCCGGCGCATGGGCGCGACGGGCCGTCGTGGCTGCTGAACGATGTGCCGCTGGTGCATATCTGGAATGACAATCGCGCGGCCAGTTGGGCACCCTATGACGAGGGGGCGCCGCCGCGGCGCAACAGCAAGGCGATGGTCACGGCGCTGGGCGATCCGCAGGCCTGCGCGCGCGCCCGGATCCCGGTGGAACGCATCCGGGGGCCGGTGCTGCTGATTTCGGGCGGGGATGACGGGGCTTGGCCGTCGGATCTATATGCGCTGATGGTTCAGGCCAGCCTGACAGCGGCGGGGCATCCGCATCCGGTGGTCTGGAAGAACTGGCCCGAGGCGGGCCATTCCATCCTGTTCCCCCATGTGCCGACGACGCGGATTTCGTCGGTTCATCCCGTGTCGGGGGTGCTGACAACCAACGGGGGCACTGCCGCCGCCAATGCCGAGGCGAACCTGGGGGCCTGGGCGGCGATGCAGGCGTGGTTGGCGCAGGCGACGGGCCGCGAGACGGATTAGGGGCGGCCGCGGCGTTTGCGCCAGACTGCGCGCGCCAGCAGCGCCGCGACCACCGCCGCGGCGGCGAAGCCCGACAGATCCGCCACCAGCCCGCCCAGCCGGTCCACCTGAGAGGCAAAGACCCAGCCAAGCCCGACATAGAGCGCGACCCATGTCGTCTCGCCAGTCACCGAGGCAAGGGTGAAGGGCGCCCATTTCATGCCTGCCGCCCCGGCGGCCAGGTTGACCCATGGCCCGAGCGGGCTGAACAGCCAGCGCGACAGGTAGACGGTGGGCAGGGCGTGCCGGTTCAGCCGCGACTGGGCGCGGTCCAGCAGGCGGCGGCGCGCGGGCGTTGCCGCCATCCGCATCAGCAAGGGCGCCCCGGTGCGGCCCAGCCACCAGCCGATCTGGTCGCCCGCGACGGCCCCTGCCAGCGCGGCTGCGGCGATTTCGTCGGCGTCCAGATCGCCGGTTGCGGCAAAGGCGCCGCCGATCAGCATCGCCAGCGAGGCCGGGACCGGCAGCGCGACGCAGGAGGCAAAGGTGATCGCGCCGATCAGGCCGGGGCCATAGACCGGAACCATGGCCATCAGGTCGTCAGACAGCGCCATGGTCAGTCGTCCCCCCGCAGGGATTCGACCTGGTCGATCAAGGTGCGCAGCGGAATGCCGCGCCGGGCGGCAATACGTTCCAGGGGCTCGCCTCTTGCGCCATGCGGATCCACCCCCAGCGTTTCAGCCAGCCGGTCCGGCGGCAGATCATAGACCTGTACCAGATAGCGCGGTGTCATCCAGCCTTCGACGGGGCGGGCGGGATCCGGGCCCCAGCCTGCCAGGATCAGCAGCGCCCGTGTGAGAAACATCGCCGCGACGACCGCCGCCAGCACAGCCCCTGTCAGAAGCAGGTGGCGGCGCCTGCGCGGTGTCACCGGCCCAGATCCTTGATGCCGCGGGTCAGCCCGTCCAGCGTCATGGGAACCATGCGGTCCTCGAAGATCTGGCGGATCAGCCGGATGGATTGGGTATGGTCCCAGAACCGTTCCGGCGTGGGGTTGATCCACAGATTGCCCGGCCATTGCTGGCGCGCACGTTCCAGCCAGACCTGCCCGGCCTCGGGGTTCCAGTGTTCATTGGCGCCACCGGGATGCATCACCTCGTAGGGGGACATGGTGGCGTCGCCGACAAAGATGCATTTCCAGTCGGGGCCATAGGTGCGCAGCACCTCGGCGGTGGGGGTCTGGGCCTCCCACCGGCGGCGGTTGTCGCGCCAGACACCTTCGTACAGGCAGTTGTGAAAGTAGAAATATTCCAGATGCTTGAATTCGGCGCGGGCGGCAGAGAACAGTTCCTCGACCACCTTGATATGCGGATCCATGCTGCCGCCGACGTCAAAGAACATCAGCACCTTGACGGCGTTGCGCCGCTCGGGTCGGGTTTTCACATCCAGCCAGCCCTGTTCGGCGGTGGCGCGGATCGTGCCGTCGAGATCGAGTTCCTCATGCGCGCCGTCGCGGGCCCATTTGCGCAGCCGCTTCATGGCCACCTTGATGTTGCGCGTGCCCAGTTCGACCTGATCGTCGAGGTTGCGGAATTCGCGCTTGTCCCAGACCTTGACCGCGCGGCCGTGGCGCCCCTCTTTCTGGCCGATCCGCACGCCTTCGGGGTTGTAGCCATAGGCGCCAAAGGGCGAGGTGCCGGCCGTGCCGACCCATTTGTTGCCACCCTGATGGCGGCCCTGCTGTTCCTCCAGCCGCTGGCGCAGGGTTTCCATCAGCTTGTCAAAGCCGCCAAGCGCCTGGATTTCGGCCATTTCTTCGGGCGTCAGATGCTTTTCCGCCAGTTTTTCCAGCCATTCGGGCGGCAGGTCCAGCGCCTCGAGCACCTGTTGGACCGATACAGCCTCCAGCCCGGAAAAGGCGGCGGCGAAGGCGCGGTCGAAACGGTCGATGTGGCGCTCGTCCTTTACCATGGCGGTGCGGGCGAGATAGTAGAAGCCATCGACATCATAGGTGACAAGCCCTGCGCCGACACCTTCCAGAAAGGCCAGGTATTCCCGCAGCGAGACCGGAACCCCCTGGCGGCGCAGTGCATCGAAGAAGGGCAGGAACATGGCTGCCTCCGCCGGTCAGATGAAGCGGTCGATGATCAGGGTGGCGAACAGGCCCAGAATGCCAAAGGCAATGGCAAAGCCAACGGCATATTGTGCAATGTCCAGACGCGAGCCCTTGCGCTTGCGCGCCAACGACGCGCCCCAGACGGCCCCGATCAGGAGCCCGGCCAAGATGATCATGCTATCCCCCGCGTGGTCGGTTGGTTACCGGCTTGCGGTGCGGCGCGCTGCGAGGGCGGAAACCTCGGACAGGCGCGCCTTCACCTGCGCCTCGGAGCCGAAGCCATAGCGCGCCCAGCCCAGACTGTCGAGACGTGCGGCCTGCGCTTCGGCGCCGCGACCGGTGGCGGACAGCGCCTCGGCCCGCAGCATCTGAAGCGTGGCCAGAACGGCGGCGTTCTGTTCGCGGGTGACGACAGGGGTTGCACGCTGGGTCAGGCGCAGAACTTCGTCATACTGGCCGGACGACAGGGCAAAGGCGGCCATCTGCATATCGACATGGGCCTGATGCAATGCACCGCCGGGAAGCGCGGCATAGAACCGGGCAGCTTCGGCAAAGTGGATCACCGCCTGTTCGATCTGGCTGCCCATGGAGAGCCGGCCCATGAGGAAATGGGCAAAGGCGCGGCGGTTGTCGGTCCAGCCCTGGGCCTGTGCCATGGCCAGCGCGCGTTGGGCGCCCGCGCGGCGGGCGCTGTCGGAGGAGCGGGGCGCCAGCGCGGTTTCCACCGCAGAGATCCAGTCGCGCGGGGTTTGAACGCCTGCGCCGGCACTGACGCCGCCCCCTGCGGGGTTCAGCCGGGGCAGGATGGACGGCAGGCGGGCGGCCACCTCGGCCCGTGTCATCCCGCTGCGCAGCTCGCGCGCATAGGTGGTGCGCAGGACCAGCATGTCAAAGCCGGTCAGCACGGCGTTGAAGTTGTCGTCATTGAACACCGAATCCGACAGATGATACATGTCGTTCAGCGGACCAAGCGCCTGGGCGAGTTCTTCGTGCAGACAGTCGCGGGCCTCTTGCGGGGCAACGTCGGAGGGAATGAAGATGGCCGCGCGATCGCGCACCGTCAGCGTGGTCCAGTCGATGCGGGAGGTTCCGCGCGCGGCGCGGAATTCGTCCCACGATGTCACGCGGGGCACCACGAAACATGCGGCATTGGGAACGGCGGCCTGCATGGTTGCGCGTGGCAGGAACTGTACGACGATATTCGCCTGATCGCCCTGGGCCAGCGCAATATCAAGCCCCGCTTCGGCGCGCAGACGCCCGAGCAGCGCCGAGGCATCCCGCGCCGCCGTCGCGGGGACATTGCCGGTAAGCGCGACGCGGATGGGCGTTTCGAACCGGGAAAGAACCGGAATTGTGCGGCCGCTTTCCATGCGGAAGCTGAGATCGAGGAAATCCGCCGCAACAGAGGTATTCGACCGTGAGACCCGCGCGACCGCTTGCGGGGCGAAGGTGCTGATGGCGTTCATGTTCGGCGTGACCTGGGCCGCGATGGCGCGACGCTGCGGCACCTCTGTCGGCTGCGGGGTGACGCAGGCAGAGAGGGCAAGGCAGGCGACAGCCGAGATACGCTTCATGTCGACGTGACCCCAGTGGGCAAGGCATGGGCGCACGTGCCCGGTGGACCATTCCTGAACCTGGGCAAGGATGCCGGACGTGTGAACATGGTGTGCGGCAGCCTTGGAGAATCCCTGTTCAGATGAGTCTTACTCAGGTTCGTCAGGATTCGGAAACCCTAATGTGGAAACAAACTCAGGTGCTGGTTGCGCATTTGGCGACTTGGGCGAAACAATGGCGAAACCATGCTTGGCCTGTGGCCCGCAGCGGGGTAATCATGGGGCCTGAGCGATGCGCGAGGGGGCGGGATGCGGATTTATACATTCAATATCAACGGGATAAAGGCGAGGTTCGAGGCGCTGACCCGTTGGCTGCCCGAGGCGCTGCCCGATGTGGTGCTGTTGCAGGAGATCAAGTCGGTCGACAGCGGATTCCCGCGCGCGCATTTCGAGGACATGGGCTACCGCGTGGAAACCCATGGGCAAAAGGGGTTCAACGGCGTCGGCATCCTGTCGCGGTTGCCGCTGGAGGATGTCGCGCGCGGATTGCCGGGAGACGAGACCGACGAGCAGGCGCGCTGGATCGAGGCGACGGTGATCGGCGCGGCGCGCGCGGTCCGGGTGGCGGGGTTGTATCTGCCCAACGGCAACCCGGCGCCGGGGCCGAAGTTCGATTACAAGCTGGCGTGGATGGAGCGGATGCACGCACGGGCCGCCGCGTTGCTGACCAGCGAGGAGCCCGTCGTGATGGCGGGCGATTACAACGTGATCCCGCAGCCCGAAGATGCCGCCAAGCCCGAGGCCTGGGTGGATGACGCGCTGTTCCGCCCCGAAAGCCGGGCGGCGTTCCGCCGGATTCTGGCGCTGGGCTATTATGATGCGTTCCGGCTGAAGGTGCAGGGGCCGGGGCATTATTCGTTCTGGGACTATCAGGCCGGGGCCTGGGACCGGAACAACGGGATTCGAATCGACCACCTGCTGTTGAGCCCGCAGGCCGCGGATCTGCTGGAGGATGTGGGGATCGACAAGGCCGAACGGGGGCGGGACAAACCGTCGGATCATGTGCCGGTCTGGGCGCAGTTGCTGGCGTAAAGTCATAGCAGAGTCAATTTGTTACGCGAGCCATTCCCCCTCTCCCACGAGGGGGGAGGGAGGTGCGATGCACAACCATTGCGAAAGTGGATTGACATAGCGAACGCTCTTTGGTAGAAAGAGTGCATGCTAGAAGAAGTGGGTCAGCGGCCTGGGGGAAACCCCTCGGCCGCTTTTCCGTTTCCGCTCGTGCGGGTGCATGAGAGCAGGTTCACGAGCACCATGACAATCCACACGTCGGTCCCGCAAGACGGGCTTTCGCGGAATGAAGCCGCGGAGGCCCTGGAATTGTTCGATCTGGCCAGCACCATCCTGAGAAAGCTTCTGGACGAGGCGCAAGCGGAAGCCTCGGCCCAGACGGCGCGGGAGTTGGCCACCTATACCAAAGACGTCAGCGGCGCCCTGAAGGTGCTGGTCACGGAGAGACAGAATGTTGAGAAACTTCGCCGAGACGCCGGAGAGTTGGCAGGCGGCCGGGAGTTCGACCTTGACGCGGCGCGCGATGAGATCGGGCGCCGCCTGGCTTGCCTCCGCGACGCCGGACCAGATTGACGGCTTTCTGGGAGGGCTGAGCGATGCGACGCTGGCCGCGTTGCCCTGGGTGTTCGAATTCTGGGCGCTGCCGCATCAGTTGCCGCCCGAAGGGGCCTGGAAAACCTGGGTCATCATGGGCGGACGCGGCGCGGGCAAGACCCGCGCGGGCGCCGAGTGGGTGCGCGCCGAGGTGGAAGGCGCGCGGCCCTGCGATGCGGGGCGGGCACGGCGCGTGGCGCTGGTGGGCGAAACGCTGGATCAGGTGCGCGAGGTGATGATCTTTGGCGAAAGCGGGATCATGGCCTGTGCGCCCCCCGACCGGCGCCCCGAATGGCAGGCCGGGCGGCGGCGGCTGCTGTGGCCCAACGGCGCGGTGGCCGAGATCTATTCGGCGCATGAGCCGGACAGTCTGCGGGGGCCGCAGTTCGATGCGGCCTGGGTCGATGAGCTGGCCAAGTGGAAGAAGGCCGAGGCGACCTGGGACATGTTGCAGTTCGCGCTGCGGCTGGGGCAGCATCCGCGCCAGGTGGTCACGACGACACCGCAGAATGTGGCCGTGCTGAAGACGATCCTGCGGAACCCCTCGACGGTGGAGACCCATGCGCCGACCGAGGCGAACCGGGCCTATCTGGCGGCCAGTTTCCTGGAGGAGGTGCGGATCCGGTATCAGGGCACGCGGCTGGGGCGGCAGGAACTGGACGGTGTGTTGCTGGAAGATGCCGAAGGTGCGCTGTGGACCAGCGCCGGGATCGAGGGGTGCCGGGTCGAAGCCGTGCCGCCGCTGGACCGGGTGGTGGTGGCTGTGGATCCGCCGGTGACGGGGACCAACAGATCGGACGAATGCGGGATCGTGGTCGTCGGGGTGGAAATGAAAGGCGCGCCGCAGGAGTGGCGCGCCTTTGTTCTGGAAGACGCGACGGTGGCCGGGGCAAGCCCCGACCAGTGGGCCCGCGCGGCGGTGGCGGCGCGGGAACGCCATGGGGCGGAACGGATCGTGGCCGAGGTGAACCAGGGCGGCGATCTGGTGGCGCGGGTGATCCGGTCGGTGGATGGCATGGCGCCGGTCAAGGCCGTGCGCGCCACGCGCGGCAAGGCGGCGCGGGCCGAGCCGGTGGCGGCGTTGTACGAACAGGGGCGGGTACGGCACGTGCGTGGGCTGGGTGGTCTGGAGGACCAGATGTGCCGCATGACGGTGCAGGGCTATCAGGGCAAGGGCAGCCCGGACCGCGTGGATGCGCTGGTCTGGGCGCTGACCGAGCTGATGGTCGAGCCGGGTGGCCGGCCCCGCGTCCGGGGATTGTAGGCGCGGGGCGGCTGGCGCCGGGGGGCGTCGCGCCCCCCGGACCCCCCGCGGGGTATTTGCGGCAAGATGAAACGGGCGATCGGCGGACCGGGGCGCGGGCGTCTGTCGGGCTGTCTGTTTCTGGCGCGCGCGGTGGATCGTGCGGGTTTTTCCACACAGGGAGCAGGGAATGCGGATGGGTCCGGTGGTGGCAAGCCGGAGCCCGGTCCTGCCCTGGCTGATCAACAGGAGCGGCGAATGGTGTTCGATTTTCTAAGGCGCGGCGCGGCGCAGACGGTGCCGGAGGCCAAGGCCAGCGCCACCGGGCGGGTTGTGGCGATGGCGACGGGCGGCGGTGTGGCCTGGAGCCCGCGGGATACGGTATCGCTGACGCGCAGCGGGTTTCAGGGCAATCCGGTGGCGTTCCGGGCGGTGAAGCTGATTGCGGAAAGCGCGGCGGCCTTGCCGCTGGTCGTGCAGGACAGCGTGCGGCGCTATGAGGTGCATCCGGTGCTGGAGCTGATGCGGCGGCCCAATCCGGTGCAGGGGCGGGCGGATTTCCTGGAGGCGGTCTATGGCCATCTGCTGTTGTCGGGCAATGCCTATCTGGAGGCGGTGCCGGGCACGGCGGGCGTGGCGGAACTGCATGTGCTGCGGCCGGACCGGATGGCGCTGGTTCCGGGGCCGGATGGCTGGCCGGTGGCCTATGATTACACGGTGGGCGGGCGCAGGCATCGGTTCGACATGACGGGCGAGGTGCAGCCGGTGTGCCATATCCGGGCGTTCCATCCGCAGGATGACCATTATGGGTTCTCGCCCTTGCAGGCGGCGGCGGTGGCGCTGGATGTGCATTCGAGCGCGAGCCGATGGTCCAAGGCGCTGCTGGACAATGCGGCGCGGCCTTCGGGTGCGATCGTCTACAAGGGGATGGACGGGGCGGGGTCGCTGAGCGCGGATCAGTATGACCGTCTGGTGACCGAGATGGAGACGCATCACATGGGCGCGCGCAATGCCGGGCGCCCCATGCTGCTGGAGGGTGGGCTGGACTGGAAGCCGATGGGCTTCAGCCCCAGCGACATGGAGTTCCATCAGACCAAGGAGGCGGCGGCGCGGGAAATTGCCATTGCCTTTGGCGTGCCGCCCATGCTGCTGGGGATCCCCGGCGATGCCACCTATGCGAATTACCAGGAGGCGAACCGCGCGTTCTTTCGTCTGACGGTGCTGCCGCTGGCGGCAAAGGTGACAGCGGCGGTGGCGCATTGGCTGTCGGGCTTTGGCGGCGATGCGGTGGAGATTCGCCCCGATCTGGATCAGGTGCCCGCCCTGGCCACCGAACGCGATGCCCAATGGGCGCGTGTGGCGGGGGCAGAGTTCCTGACGCTGGCGGAAAAGCGCGCCCTGCTGGGCTTGCCGCCGATGCCGGAGGGGGCATGACGGCGCGGCGATCGTCGGGCGGGTCGCGGTTTCTGTATGACAGTTTCGATGCGGCGGCGGCGCGGATCGAGGCGAATGAGCGGGTCGCCGAGGAACGCTGGGCGGCGCTGGAGCGGCGGCTTGGGCAGATCGACGATGCGCTGGAGCGGCTGGAAAAGCGGCTTTGGCTGGGGGTTTACGGGGTGGCGGCGTTTCTGCTGGCGCAGGGCGCCGAGGCCATCCTGAAGGCGGCGTTGAGATAGGAGGCAACATGGGTTGGGATGACGGGGGCCTGGAGCGCAAGTTCCATCGGCCCGAGCGGGGGCTGTCGGTGGACAGTGACCAGCGGATCGCGGGCTATGCCAGTCTGTTCGGGGCAACCGACCAGGGGGGCGATATGGTGCTGCCCGGCGCCTATGCGGTCTCGTTGGCCAGTCTGAAGGCGGGGGGCGGCGCGGTGAAGATGCTGTGGCAGCATGACCCCGCGCAGCCCATCGGCGTCTGGGACGAGGTGCGCGAGGATGACCGCGGCCTGTGGGTGTCGGGGCGGTTGCTGCCCGAGGTCGCGCGAGGCCGCGAGGCTGTGGCGCTGATCGCTGCGGGGGCGGTAGACGGGTTGTCCATCGGCTATCGCACCAAGCGGGCGGAAAAGGACGGCAAGGGGCGCAGGCTGCTTGCCGAGGTGGAGTTGTGGGAGGTGTCGTTGGTGACATTCCCCATGCTGCCATCGGCACGGGTCCAGGCCAAGGCGGATGCCGGGCTGGATCTGATCGGGATGCTCACCGACGCCTTTGCCGAGGCGCGGCGTGAGCTGGCGGGCCACTGAGGCCATTTCCACGAAGGAGCAAGGAATGACCGAGCTGAAGTCTCGGACCGGGGACGCTGTGCCCGGCGAGGCGGCCCGCCGGATGGCGGGTTTCCTGGAGGAGTTCACCGGCTTTCAGGCCGAGGTGAAGAAACGTCTGCAACAAACGGAAGAGCGTGTGACGATGCTGGATCGCAAGACCATGGCCCATGGCCGCCCCGCCCTGTCGATGACTGCCGAAGTGGAAGTGCCCCATCGCAAGGCGTTTGACGCCTATCTGCGCTGTGGCGATGACGATGGCCTGCGGGGCCTGGTGCTGGAGGGCAAGGGACTGAACACCGCCGTCAACGCCGAGGGCGGCTATCTGGTGGATCCCAAGACGGCCGATACCATCCGCGCGGTGCTGACCACCACCTCGTCGCTGCGTCAGGTGGCGAATGTGGTTCAGGTCGAGGCGACCAGTTTCGATGTGCTGGTGGACCGGGGCGATGTGGGCCATGGGTGGGGGACCGAGGCGACGGCCGTGGCCGAGACGGGGTCGGCGCAGATCGAGCGGATTTCCATCCCGCTGCACGAGTTGAACGCCATGCCCAAGGCAAGCCAGCGGCTGCTGGACGATGCGGCCTTTGACATCGAGGGCTGGCTTGCCGGCCGTATCGCGGACAAGTTCGCCCGCGCCGAGGCGGCGGCCTTTGTCGGCGGGGATGGCGACAGCAAGCCGACGGGATTTCTGGACCATACCAAGGTTGCCGATGCGGCCTGGGCCTGGGGCAGTCTGGGGTATGTCGCCACGGGCGCGGCGGGCGATTTCAGCACGACCAACCCGGCCGATGCCATTGTCGATCTGGTCTATGCGCTGGACGCGGGCTATCGGGCCAATGGAACCTTCGTGATGAATTCCAAGACCGCCGGGGCGGTTCGCAAGATGAAGGATGCCGACGGCCGCTTTCTGTGGTCGGACGGGCTGGCCGCCGGGGAACCCGCGCGGCTGATGGGCTATCCGGTGCTGATCGCCGAGGATATGCCGGATATCGGCGCAGGCACCTATGCGATTGCCTTTGGTGACTTCCGCGCGGGCTATACCATTGCCGAACGCCCGGATCTGCGTGTGCTGCGCGACCCGTTCAGCGCAAAGCCACATGTGCTGTTCTATGCCACCAAGCGTGTCGGCGGCGACGTGAGCGACTTTGCCGCCATCAAGCTGTTGCGGTTCGCCGTCTCCTGACGGGAGTCGGGTCCGGCGGCGGGGCTTGTGCCCTGTCGCCGGGCGGGCGCGCACCTTTGACGGTGTTGTCTAGCATACCCCTCCGTCCGAGCGGCGCCGGGGGTGCGCGCCCCCTTTGCAGAGGGGTTAGGAGAGCGGGACATGATGCTGACGGAACAGGTGGCGGTGCCGGATGCCGCGCTGCCGGTGCAGGCTTTGAAGGACCATTTGCGGCTGGGTTCGGGGTTTGCCGACGACGGGATGCAGGATGCGCTGATCCTGGGGTATCTGCGATCTGCGATGGCGGCGATCGAGGGGCGGATCGGCAAGGCCCTGATCATGCGGCGGTTTGCGCTGGAGCTGATCGGCTGGCGGGATCGTTCGGCCCAGGCGCTGCCGGTGGCGCCGGTGGCGCAGGTGGTGTCGGTCACATTGATGGACAGCGCAGGGGCCGCAGTGCCGCTGGCTGCGGCGCGCTGGCGGCTGGAGCCGGATCTGCATCGTCCGCGCCTTGTGGCGGTGGGGCCGATGTTGCCGCACGTGTCGCCGGGCGGGCGGATCGAGGTGCTGTTCGACGCGGGTTTTGGCGGGTGGGACACGGTGCCAGCGGATTTGCGGCAGGCGGTGCTGCTGCTGGCGGCGCAATACCATGAGTTGCGCCACGAAAGCGCGGTGGCCGCGATGCCCTTTGGCGTGATGGCGCTGATCGAGCGGTGGCGCACGGTGCGGATGCTGGGGGCGCGCGCATGACGGCGTTGCGTTTGAACCGGCGCATGGTGCTGGAGGCACGGTCGGAGGTCGCGGATGGTGCGGGCGGCCTGGTGGTGTCCTGGGTCGCGCTGGGCGATCTGTGGGCGGCGGTGCTGCCGGGTGCGGGCCGTGAAGGCGGGTCGGAGGCGGTGAGCCTGGGCGAGGTGGCGCTGCGGATCACGGTGCGGGGCGCACCCGAGGGCGCGCCGTCGCGCCCCGTTGCCGGACAGCGCCTGCGCGAGGGCGCGCGGCTGTTCCGCATTCTGGCGGTGGCCGAGGCCGATGCGGCAGGTCGCTATCTGACATGCCACGCGCGCGAGGAGGTAGCGGCATGAGCTATGCAGGGGCAGCCGCCTTGCAGGCGGCGCTATACGACCGGCTGGCCGGATGGCCTGCCCTGGCGGGGGTGCCGGTGCTGGATGCGGTCCCGGCGGGGCAGGCGCCTGACACCTATGTGCTGATCGGCACGGAAGAGGCGCGCGACGCCTCGGACATTTCCGGTGCGGGGGCGGAACATCGCCTGGTGCTGGGCGTGGTCAGCCGGGCCATGGGGTTCCTGGCGGCAAAGGGCATCGCAGAAGCGATTTCCGATGCGCTGGAGGGCGCCGCGCTGGAACTGGCGCGGGGCCGCCTGGTGGGGCTGTCGTTCGTGAAGGCCCGCGCCCTGCGGCTGGACAATGGCGCGTTGCGGCGGATCGACCTGACGTTCCGTGCGCGGGTCGAGCTGTAACACCGCTTGATCTTTTACAACATTCGGGCGGGCGCACGCGGGCGCAGCGGCCGCATTCCCAGGAAAATCGGAGATTCCCATGGCAGTGCAGAACGGCAAGGACCTATTGCTGAAGGTTGATCTTTCGGATGATGGCCAGTTCGAGACGGTGGCGGGCCTGCGGGCCACGCGCATCAGTTTCAATGCGGAAACGGTGGATGTGACCAGCCTGGACTCCACCGGCGGCTGGCGTGAACTGCTGTCGGGGGCAGGGGTGAAAAGCGCCTCGATCTCGGGCTCGGGGGTGTTCCGCGACGCGGCCACGGATGCGCGGGCGCGGCAGATCTTCTTCGACGGCGAGACGCCGGCGTTTCAGGTGGTCATCCCGGATTTCGGCATCGTCGAAGGGCGGTTCCAGATCACCAGCATCGAATATGCCGGGAGCCACAACGGCGAGGCGACCTATAGCCTCAGCCTGGCGTCGGCCGGGGCGCTGGAGTTTGTCGCGCTGTGAGTGTGAACCCCTGGGCAGGCGAGGTGGCCGTGGTGATCGACGGCGAACGCCATGTGGCGCGGCTGACGCTGGGCGCGCTGGCCGAACTGGAGGCGGCGGTGCAGGCGGGTAGCCTGATCGACTTGGTCGAACGGTTCGAGGCGGGGCGGTTTTCGGCCCGCGATGTGCTGGCGGTGTTGCTGGCGGGGTTGCGCGGCGGCGGCTGGCCGGGGACGGCCGCCGATCTGGGGCGGGCCGAGGTGGACGGCGGCCCGGTGGCGGCGGCGCGGGTGGCGGCGCAGCTATTGGCGCGGGCCTTTGCCCTGCCGGAGGAGGCAGGATGCGGCGCATCGACTGGGCCGGGCTGATGCGGGTGGGGCTGGGGCGCCGGGAGGCAGGCGGGCTGGGGCTGACCCCGGCCGAGTTCTGGCGCCTGAGCCCGGTGGAATTGCGGATCATGCTGGGGATTGGCGAGGCCGAGGTGCCGGTCGGGCGGGCCCGGCTGGAGGCGCTGATGGCGGCCTTTCCCGATGGCAGGACAGGAGGCGGTGATGGCGGATATTGACAGCCTGTCGGAGCAACTGGCAGCGCTGGAGGCAAGCCTTGGCGGCGCGCAGGCGATGACGGCGGCGTTCGACGGCGAATTGCGCCGGATGCAGGAAAGCATGGTGTTCACCGGGCGCGAGGTGGGCAGCCTGACACTGGGCATCGGCGGCGGGCTGCGGCGGGCCTTTGACGGGCTGGTGTTCGACGGGCTGAAGCTGTCGGACGCGCTGCGGCAGGTGGCGCAGTCGATGGTCAGCAGCGTCTACAACACAGCGATGCGTCCGGTGCAGACCGCCGTGGGCGGCGCGATTGCGGGCGGCATCAACTCGTTGTTGTCGGGGTTGATGCCCTTTGCCAATGGCGGCGCGTTTTCGCAGGGGCGGGTGATGCCCTTTGCGCAGGGAGGCGTCGTGACCTCTCCCGTCGCGTTCCCGATGCGGGGGGGCACGGGGCTGATGGGCGAGGCGGGGCCAGAGGCGATCATGCCGCTGGCGCGCGGCGCCGATGGGCGGCTGGGCGTGGTGGCCAGTGGCGGCGGGCGGGCGGTGACTGTGGTGATGAACATTTCCACCCCCGATGTCGGTGGCTTCCAGCGCAGCCAGAGCCAGATCGCGGCGCAGATGAGCCGGGCACTGGCCCGCGGCCACAGGAACGGGTGACGGGGATTCAGATGGCATTCCACGAGGTGAGATTTCCCGCCAATCTGAGCTTTGGCTCGGTCGGCGGACCCGAGCGGCGCACCGAGATCGTGACGCTGGCCAGCGGTTTCGAGGAAAGGAACAGCCCCTGGGCGCATTCCCGGCGGCGGTATGATGCGGGGCTGGGGCTGCGATCGCTGGATGATGTTGCCGCGCTGGTGGCGTTCTTTGAGGCGCGCGCCGGGCAGTTGCACGGCTTTCGCTGGAAGGACTGGGCCGATTTCAAATCCTGTGCGCCCAAGGCGGTTCCCGGCGACATGGACCAGATCCTTGGTCATGGCGACGGGGCCAGTCGGGTCTTTGGCTTGCGCAAGGCCTATCATTCCGGGGCGCAGGTCTATTGGCGTCCGGTGGCGAAACCCGTTGTGGGCACGGTGCGGGTCAGTCTGGCGGGACGCGCCATGGTCGAGACCGAGGCATGGGATCTGGACCCGGCGACCGGCCAGATCCGCTTTGCCGATCCGGTGCCCGAGGGGGTGGAGGTGCGGGCCGGGTTCGAGTTCGACGTTCCTGTGCGGTTCGACACCGACCGCATCGCTGTGTCCGTTGCGTCGTTTCAGGCGGGGGATGTGCCGGTGGTGCCAGTGGTGGAGGTACGGATATGACCAGTCTGCTGGATCATCTGGCGACCGGGGCCACCACGG
Organism: Gemmobacter megaterium; assembly: GCF_900156815.1. GTDB lineage: Bacteria > Pseudomonadota > Alphaproteobacteria > Rhodobacterales > Rhodobacteraceae > Wagnerdoeblera > Wagnerdoeblera megaterium. The sequence goes on along the minus strand of NZ_FTOT01000002.1, from coordinate 107,689 downwards.
TTGCCCGCTGTTGGCGGGTGACGCGGGCCGATGGCGTGGTGCTGGGCTTTACCGATCACGACCGCGATCTGGTGTTTGACGAAACGGTCTTTGCCGCCGGTGCGGGCCTGAGCGCGAGGGCGCTGAGCCAGACCACTGGCCTTGCGGTGGACAACACCGAGGCGGCCGGTGCCTTGTCGGATGCCGCCATCACCGAGGCCGATCTGCTCGCGGGCCGCTTCGACGGCGCGCAGGTCGAGGCCTGGCAGGTGAACTGGGCCGATGTGACGCAGCGGATGCTGGAGTTTCGCGGCACCATCGGCGAAGTGGCGCAAGCCGGCGGGGCGTTTCAGGCCGAATTGCGCGGTTTGACCGAATTGCTGAACCAGCCGCAGGGTCGTGTCTATCAGGTATCATGTTCGGCCATTCTGGGTGATGGGCGCTGCGGAGTCGATCTGACCTTGGGGGGCTATTTTGAGGAACGCGAGGTCGAGGAGGCGGATGAGGGGCGTGTTTTCCGGTTCGCTGATTTTCTGGGTTTTGACGATCGTTGGTTCGAGCGCGGGCGCCTTGTGGTGTTGAGCGGTGCAGCGGCCGGATTGGTCGAGGTCATCAAGAACGACCGGCTGTCCGGGCGGGCGCGCAGTGTGGAGCTGTGGCAGGCGATCCGGGCGCCGGTGGTTGCGGGCGACCGCATCCGGCTGGAAGCCGGATGTGACCGAAGGGCTGAAACCTGTCGGTTGAAGTTCGCCAACTTTCTGAACTTTCGTGGTTTTCCCCATCTTCCGGGCGAGGACTGGCTGGCGGCGGTGCCGCGTGGGGGAGAGGTGAACGATGGCGGACGACGTACAGGTTAGGGTTCTGGCCGAGGCGCGGCGCTGGATCGGGACACCCTATGTGCATCAGGCCTCGTGTCGCGGTGCGGGGACGGATTGTCTGGGCCTGCTGCGTGGCGTCTGGCGGGCGGTGCGCGGGCAGGAGCCCTGTCCGGTGCCGGCATATACCGCTGATTGGGCCGAACCGGACCGGCAGGAAGTGCTGCTGGACGCCGCGCGGCACTGGTTGGTGGAGAAGCCGCTGGCCAAGGTGGCGCCGGGGGATGTGCTGGTGTTCCGGATGCGGGCAGGCGGTATTGCCAAGCATCTGGGGGTGCAGGCCGAAACGGGTGCCGGGGCGAGTTTCGTTCACGCCTATTCGGGGCACTGCGTGGTGGAGAGCCCCCTGTCGGGCCCCTGGGCACGGCGGATCGCCGGGCGGTTCGGCTGGCCGGACTGACGCCGCGCAGGGGATGCGGGCGCTGTCGCGGGGTGTTGAACCAGCGGCGGATCCGGGGCGGCCCCCCGGAGGATATTTCTGTCAGAACGAAGGCAAGGCGTGGTCTTGCAGGCATGGGGGTAGGCAATGGCGACCTTGTTGCTGTCGGCGGCGGGCGCTGCCATCGGATCGGGTGTCGGGGGCACCGTGCTGGGGCTGTCGGGTGCGGTGATCGGCCGGGCCGTTGGCGCCACGCTGGGCCGTGTGATCGACGAACGGCTGCTGGGCCGCGGCTCGGCCCCGGTCGAGGTGGGGCGGGTAGACCGCTTTCGTGTGATGGGCGCGGGCGAAGGCCAGGCGGTGGCGCAGGTCTGGGGCCGGGTGCGCCTGGGCGGGCAGGTGATCTGGGCGTCGCGGTTTCAGGAGGATGTGACACGGACACGCGGAGGCAAGGGCATGAGCCGTCCGGTGTCGCTGGAGTATTCCTATTCGGTGTCGTTGGCGGTGGCCCTGTGTGAAGGCGTGATCCTGCGGGTCGGGCGGATCTGGGCCGATGGCCAGGAGGTGGATCCCGACAGCCTGGATCTGCGGATCTATACCGGGACGGAGACACAACTGCCCGATCCCAGGATCGAGGCTGTCGAGGGCGCGGGGCTTGCGCCGGCCTATCGCGGGATTGCCTATGTGGTGATCGAGGATCTGGATCTGGGCCGGTTCGGGAACCGGGTGCCGCAATTTTCCTTTGAAGTGATCCGTGCTGCGGCAGAGGCCGACGGGCTGGCCGATGCGGTGCAGGCCGTGGCAATGATACCGGGAACCGGCGAATATGCGCTGGCGACGACGCCGGTGCATCTTGCGTATGGGCCGGGGCAGGCGGCGACGGCGAATGTGCACGGCATCGGTCGACGCACCGACTTTTCGCTGGCGCTGGACCAGTTGGCGGGCGAGGCGCCGGGGTGCGGCGCGGTGTCGCTGATTGTCAGCTGGTTCGGCAACGATCTGCGCTGCGGCAGTTGCCAGGTGCAGCCCAAGGTCGAACAGACGAGCTTTGACGGGGTGGGCCAACCCTGGAGAGCCGGCGGGATCGGTCGTGCGCAGGCGCAGGCTGTGCCGCAGGATGGCGACGGGCGCCCGGTCTATGGCGGGTCTCCGGGCGATGCGAGTGTGCTGGAGGCGATTGCTGCCTTGAAGGACGCCGGGCAGGCGGTGATGTTCTATCCCTTTGTTCTGATGGAACAGATGGCGGGGAACGGGCTGGCCGATCCCTGGTCAGGGGCGCCGGATCAGCCCGCGCTGCCATGGCGGGGCCGGATCACGCTGTCGGTGGCGCCGGGGCGGGGCAACAGCCCCGACCGTTCTGCGGCGGCCGATGCCGAGGTGGCGGCGTTCTTTGGCGCCGTTCAGCCCGGAGATTTCCTGAGGGCGCAGGGGCAGGTGGTCTACACCGGGCCAGCGGGAGACTGGGGCTATCGCCGGTTCATCCTGCACTATGCCCATCTATGCGCGCTGGCGGGCGGGGTGGATGCATTTTGCGTCGGATCGGAGATGCGGGGCCTGACCCAGATCAGGGGGGCGGGGGACAGCTTTCCGGCCGTCGCGGCGTTGCGGCACCTGGTGGCCGAGGTGCGGGACATCCTGGGACCGGACTGCAAGATTTCCTATGCGGCGGACTGGTCGGAATATTGGGGATATCAGAGCCCGGAGGGGAACCGCTATTTCCATCTGGATCCGCTGTGGGCCGATCCTCAGGTCGATTTCGTGGGGATCGACAATTACATGCCGCTGTCGGACTGGCGCGATGGCGAGGATCATGCGGATGCCGGATGGGGGGCGATCTATGATCTGGACTATCTGAAGGCGAATGTCGCGGGCGGCGAAGGGTATCACTGGTATTATGCCAGCCCCCAGGGCGAGGCGGCGCAGATCCGCACGCCGATCACCGATGTCGCGCATGGAGAGGACTGGATCTGGCGCTACAAGGATTTGCGCGGATGGTGGGAGAACGCGCATCATGCGCGGATTGACGGCGTGCGTCAGGCCGAGCCGAGCATGTGGGTGCCGGGATCGAAACCTTTCTGGTTCACCGAGATGGGGTGCGCTGCGATCGACAAGGGCACCAACCAGCCCAACCTGTTTCTGGACCCCAAATCGTCGGAATCCACTTTGCCGAAATATTCCACGGGGCGGCGCGACGACCTGATCCAGATGCAGTATCTGCGCGCGATGGCCGGATATTGGCGAGAGGCCGGGAACAACCCGCTGTCGCCCCTGTACGGCGGGCGGATGGTTGACATGTCGCGGGCGTTTGTCTGGGCCTGGGATGCGCGGCCCTTTCCGCAATTTCCCGGCCGGACCGAGATCTGGGCGGATGGGGGCAATTATAGCCGGGGGCACTGGATCTCGGGGCGCAGCGCCTCGCAGCCGCTGGCCGCTGTCGTGGCGGAGATCTGCGCGCGGGCCGGTGTGGGGGCGGTTGATGTTTCGGGGCTGTACGGGGTGGTGCGCGGCTATCAGCAGGGGGATGGCGGCACCGCGCGCGCGGCGTTGCAACCGCTGATGCTGGCATATGGGTTCGAGGTGGTCGAGCGCGATGGCGTTCTGCGGTTCAGGATGCGGGACGGCCGCCTCACTGCGCGGGTGGCGCCCGAGGATCTGGCGGTGCAGCGCGATGCCGAGGGGGTGCTGGAACTGACGCGCGCCGCCGGGGCGAGCGTGGCAGGCCGGGTTCGCGTGGGATTTGTCGAGGCCGAGGCGGATTTCGCCGCCGGCACCGAAGAGGCCGCGTTTCCCGATGAGGTCAATCTGGGCGCCGCCCTGTCGGAATTGCCGCTGCTGCTGACGCGCGCAGAGGGACGGGCGCTGGCGCAACGCTGGCTGGCCGAGGCGCGCGTGGCGCGGGACGGCGCGCGGTTGGCATTGCCGCCGTCGCAGGCGAGGCTGGGTGCGGGCGATGTGCTGGATCTGGGCGCGGCGGGGCTGTACCGCATTGATCGTGCCGAAAGTGCGGGACTGCGGGTGATCGAGGCGGTTCGGGTCGAGCCTGCCGTCTATGTGGCGTCGGACGAGGCCGAGGCGCGGGCGGTGCCGCGTGCCTTTGTGCCGCCTGTTCCGGTCTTTCCGGTGTTTCTGGATTTGCCCTTGCTGACCGGAACCGAAGATCCGCTGGCGCCGCATCTGGCGGTGGCCGCGCTGCCTTGGCCGGGTGCGGTTGCCGTCTGGGACTCTGATCTGGATGCCGGATATGAGGTGAACCGGCTGGTGTCGGCGCCGTCTGCAATCGGTGTGACCCAGACGCCGCTGCGTCGAGCGCGGGCGGGCCTGTGGGATCGTGGCGAGGCGCTGCGGGTCCGCATGATCCGGGGGCAGTTGTCATCGGCCAGCATGGCGCAGGTGCTGAACGGGGCGAATGCGGTGGCCATTGGCGATGGCAGCGCGGAGGGTTGGGAGGTGCTGCAATATGTCGAGGCGGCTGCGGTGGCGCCGGGGGAGTGGGATCTGTCATTGCGGTTGCGCGGGCAGGCGGGAACCGATGCCGTGATGCCTGAGGAATGGCCTGCGGGATCGGTGCTGGTCGTACTGGACCGGACGGTCGGGCAGGTTTCCCTTGCGCCGTCGAAACGCGGGCTGACGCGGCAGTACCGCATCGGGGTTGCCGCGCGCGGCTATGATGATCCGGCGGTGGTGCATCGTGCAGAGGCGTTTGCGGGCAACGGGTTGCGTCCGCTGGCGCCTGTGCATCTGCGCCATGACCGGCCGGGCGGCGACGACCGGTTCACCTGGGTGCGGCGCACGCGGATCGACGGGGACACCTGGCTGTCGGAGGATGTCCCGCTGGGCGAGGCGACCGAAAGCTATCGCGTGCGGGTGCGGCAGGGCGCGATCATCAAGCGTGAGGTCACGGTGACGCAGCCCGAATGGGTCTATTCCACCGCGGAGCGGATTGCCGATGATGTGCTGGGGCCCTGGCGGCTGGAGGTCGCGCAGGTGTCTGACAGAGTCGGAGCCGGTCTGTGGCGTGGCATGGATCTGCCGGATTGAGGCGGAATTCCGGCGGGGCACTTCCCGTGGCGATCATGCGGTCTATCTGTTAGACTGAACGCCTGTCACGGAGGCCCGACATGCCCGACACCCTGCACCGCCTTGCCGCTGTGGATCCCGTCTGGGACCGAATCCGCCGCGAATGCGAAGATGCCGTGCGGCAGGAGCCCCTGCTGGGCGGGCTGATCCATGGCAGCATCCTGCATCATCCGACGCTGGAACGTGCCTTGTCCTACAGGTTCTCGCTCAAGCTGGCTTCGGGCGAGATGAGCGAGCAGATCCTGCGCGAGATCGCCGACGAGGCCCATGCAAGCGACGATCAGTTGGGGCAGGCGGCCCGCGCCGACATGATGGCGGTGCTGGATCGTGATCCGGCCTGCCACCGGCTGATCCAGCCGATCCTGTTCTTCAAGGGCTATCAGGCGATCCAGGCCTATCGTGTGGCCCATTGGCTATGGCGGAACGGGCGGATCGACATGGCGCATTTCGTGCAGATGCGTGTGTCGGAGGCGTTTGGCGTCGATATTCATCCTGCGGCGCGCATCGGGAAGGGGCTGATGATCGACCATGCCCATTCGATCGTCATTGGCGAGACAGCGGTGGTCGGGGACAATGTATCCATGCTGCATTCGGTAACCTTGGGGGGCACCGGCAAGGAAGACGGCGACCGTCATCCGAAGATCGGCGATGGCGTGCTGATCGGTGCGGGGGCCAAGGTGCTTGGCAACATCCATGTCGGACATTGCTCGCGCATTGCGGCGGGATCGGTTGTGCTTGCCGATGTCCCCCCCTGTTCGACGGTGGCCGGGGTTCCGGCGCGGGTGGTCGGCGAAGCCGGTTGCGCGCAGCCGTCGGTGACCATGGAACATCGGCTGGGCGAGGGCGCCTGAGCCGTTGACGCCGCCGCGCGCCGCGCGTAGGGAGTGCGGGCGCGGAAGGCTGGATGACCGCGTGTTCGGCGAAGTCCCTGCAAGGGGAAACCGCCGGATGCGAGGAAAGTCCGGACTCCATGAAGCAAGGGTGCCGGGTAACGCCCGGCGGGGGCAACCCCAGGGAAAGCGCCACAGAGAACGAGACCGCCCCGCATGCGGGGTAAGGGTGAAACGGTGGAGTAAGAGCCCACCGCGGACCGGGCAACCGGGACGGCACGGCAAGCCCCACCCGGAGCAATGCCGAATAGGGGCCTCGCGCGGGGCAGGTCCAGGGCCTCGGTCCGGGATACCGCCGCAGGGATGTTTCAGCCCGAGAGGTCCGGGTTGGCAGCTAGATCCCGCCGGTAACGGCGGGGCCAGAGGAATGGTCATCCAAGGGGGCAACCCCCGGACAGAATCCGGCTTACAGGCCTTCCGCGCAACTGACGTCATTCCCATATGCGGTTTTGTGCCGGATCGGATCGGCCGGGGAACTTTCCCCGCGGTTCCGCGTCGATCCTGCGCTATGGTTTCAATAGACCGGGCAGTTGCCCGGCGCCGCAGACAGGGAATCGCATCATGAGTTTCGTCCGCACGCTTGCCACATTGGCCGCAGGGTTTGCCGCCGCCAAAGGCTTTGACAAATACAAGCAGATGGGGGGCATGGCCGGGGTGCAGGATGCCCTGAAGAAGAATCCGCAGACCGCAGGGCTGGCGGCGCAGGCCGAAGCCATGCTGGGCAAGCTGGGCGGCGCAGGCGCTGGCGGGGCTGGCGGGCTTTCCGGTGTTCTGGGCGCGCTGGGGGGCATGGGGGCTGCGGCCAGTGCGAATGTGACCGGAATGATCGATCAGATGACCGGGACCACGGCAGCGACCGATGCCGTTGAAACCAATGCCCGGCTGATGATCCGGGCCATGATTCAGGCCGCGCGCGCAGACGGGCAGATCACCGATGCCGAGCGTGCGGTGATCATGGAACATCTGGGCGAGTCCACGCCCGAGGAGCGCGCCTTTGTCGAGGCCGAGATGATGGCCCCGGTCGATCCCGTCGCGCTGGCCCGCGATACGGCGGATGTGGCGCGCGCCCAAGTCTATTCGGCTGCGGTGACGACCATTCAGGGCGACAGCCCGGCCGAAGCGCAATTTCTTGCCACACTTGCCAGAGGGCTTGCCCTGGAACCCGCCACGGTCGCCGGGCTTCATGCCAGCCTTGGCAAACCCGCGCCAAAGGCATGATCCGGTATATTCCGGCTTGACTCTGCCTGGCCACCAAGGCAAAGGCGGGGCTCAGATTTTGCGGACCGCGCCCTGTCGGCGACTGACCGCTGCCCCAGATCGCGCAGGAGACAGACCATGGCGAAACCGACCACCATCAAGATCCGCCTGAATTCCTCGGCGGGCACCGGGCACTTCTATGTGACCAAGAAGAACGCCCGCACCATGACCGAGAAATTCTCGGTCACCAAATACGACCCGGTCGTGCGCAAGCATGTCGAGTACAAGGAAGGCAAGATCAAGTAAGGCATCCGCCTGATTGATCCTATGCAGGGCCGCCCCTCGGGGCGGCTTTTTGCATGTCAGGCGGTTGCCAGTGCCAGCCCGTCAACTACCGCCGTGAACACTTCGCTCCGGTGCAGGTGCGCCGCGGGGCAGGCGGCCCGAGCCTCGTGCTGGACCAGCGAGAGCAGGCTGGAGCCGCCGACGAGGACGATGGTCTGCACCGCCTCGGGGTCTGTGCCAGCGGCGAACAGGGTCTGGCGGATGGCCGTGCCCAGCGGCAGGCGGCTTTCGGTCAGGGCAGTGGTCAGCCCGGCCGGGGAAATGGGTGCCGTCAGGCCCGGTGCGATCATCGACATGTCGATGGTGGCGTCCCGATGCCCCTCGTTCGCGGCGATCTTGCCCGCCTCGACCGCAAAGGCCAGATCGTGGCCAAGCTGATCGGTGATCACGCTGGCCAGCCGTGCCATGGCCGGAACATCGACTGCGTGTTTCATCATGTCCTCGACCAGCCGTTCGGTATCGCGGCTGTAGAGGAAAGGGATCATCGCCCAGGTTGACAGATCGACGTAAATCCCGCGCGGTACCGGCAGCAGCCCTTCGCCAAAGGTGCGGCGCAACTGCCCGCCAAGGCCCAGCAGCGGCATGGCATGATGCATCGAGACCGCATGGTCGAAATCCGTCCCGCCCAGTCGGATGCCGTGGCTGGCCAGAATCTCCATCCTTGCGCCACTGCGGAACACCGTGAAATCCGATGTGCCGCCGCCGATGTCGACGATCAGGCCCAATCCTTGGGTGTTGCGGCTGGAGATGGCGGCGGCTTCGGGTTCGAACAGGAACTCCACCGTGTCGAACCCGGCGGCATGATAGCATCCGCGCAGATCAGCTTCGGCCTGTTGGTCGCGGTCGGGGGCATTCGTGTGGAAATGCACGGGCCGTCCCGACAGGACACGGGTAAAGCGGTGGCCGGTCTGTGCCTCGGCCCGCGCCTTCAGCGCCACCAGAAATGCCGTGACAATATCGGCCAGCGTCCGGCGGCGCCCGGCGATGAGGCGCGGTTCGTGGAACAGCGCCGTGCCAAGCACGCTTTTCAACGCGCGCATATAGCGCCCTTCGGCCCCTTCGATCAGCGCGCGCGCGGCGTCAGAGCCGATGCGCATCTCGCCACGCAAGGGAAAGAATACGGCCGTCGGCAAGGTGTCTGCCCCCCGTTCGATCTCCAACCGCCGGATGGTGCCGTTCTCCAGAATGGCGACAGCGGTGTTCGAGGTGCCGAAATCGACGGCAAGCGTGGGCGCGGGCATGGCAGACCTCTTGATACGGCGGGGGAGCCGCCGTAGCCGAGGAGGCCCGCCCGCGCAAGGGGCTCAGGCCGTGACCCGCGCCAGAATCCGCGCCCAGCTGCGGATCCCCTTGTGGAAACAGTCCAGATCGTACTTTTCATTCGGTGAATGGATCTGGTCGTCATCCTTGCCAAAGCCGATCAGCATGGCGTTCATGCCCAGAATGTCGCGGAAATAGCCCGCGATGGGGATCGACCCGCCACAGCCGATATAGGCCGCCGGGATGCCCCATTCCTCGGTCAGCGCGGCGCGGGATTGTTCAAAGGCCGCGTCATCGACCGGCATGACCGATGCGGGCGCCGCGCCGTGGCCGTGGAAGTCCACCGTGCAATCGGCCGGGATATGGGCGCGGATATGGTCGCGGAACGCCTCGCGCAGCTTGAAGGGATCCTGCTGGCCGACAAGGCGGAAGCTGACCTTGGCATGGGCCTCGGACGGCAGGACGGTCTTGAAGCCCGCGCCGGTATAGCCGCCCCACATGCCGTTGATTTCGCAGGTCGGGCGCGACCACAGCATTTCCAGCGGCGTGCGATCCTGTTCACCGGCAGGCAGCGACAGGCCGACATCGCCCAGGAATTTCTCGTGGTCAAAGGCCAGCCCTTGCCATTGCGCGCGCAGATCGTCCGGCAATTCGGGCACGTCGTCATAAAAGCCCTGAACAGTGATGCGCCCGGTTTCGTCATGCAACGAGGCGAGCGCCTTGGCCATCACGCGCAGCGGGTTGATGGCCGCGCCGCCAAAGCTGCCCGAATGCAAATCCTTGTTGGGGCCGCGGATGGTGAATTCCTCGCCCAGCAGGCCGCGCAGCATGGTGGTGATGGCGGGCACCCGGCTGTCGAACAGCCCGGTGTCGCAGATCACCGCCAGATCGCAGCGCAATTCCTCGGCATTGTCGCGCATGAACGGGATGAGCGAGGGCGAGCCGGATTCCTCTTCGCCTTCCAGAAATACGGTGATCGAACAGGGCAGGGCGCCATGCACGGCGATCCAGGCGCGGAACGCCTCGACAAAGGTCATCAACTGACCCTTGTCATCCGAGGCGCCACGGCCACGGATCACGCGCTGGCCGTTTTCCTCTTGCACTTCGGGGTCGAAGGGGTCGCGGTGCCACAGGTTCAGCGGGTCCACCGGCTGCACGTCATAATGGCCGTAGAACAGCAGGTTGGGCGTGCCCTCTGGTCCCTTGTGATGCGCGACCACCATCGGATGGCCCGGTGTCGGGCATTTGCGGGCATCAAACCCCATCGAGGCCAGATCGGCGACCATCCAGTCCGCCGCCCGGTCGCAATCGCCCTTGAAGGCCGGATCGGTGGAAATCGACGGGATGCGCAGCAAATCCATCAGCCGCTCCAGCGCGGCGGGCAGATCGGCGTCGATCCGGTCAAGGACGGGTTGCAGGCTCATGCGGGAAACTCCTGTCGTGGCGCGGTCTGGCCGCATCAACTCCACGCTAGCCCCCGCGTGGGGGACTGTCCATGGCGTGCGCCAGCGTGTATTGGCTCCCGGTATTCCGGTGAATGGTGGAGCGGAAGATGATACGTTTTGCGACGATGGGTCTTGGTCTGGCGGTTCTGGCAACCCCGCTTGCCGCGCAACAGGTGACGACCGAGGTGACGCGCCTTGGCCAGCAGCAGGTCACGCTGCATGTGCATCCTTTCCTGACAGAGGAAGAACTGGGCACCCTGCGTCTGGTGTCGACCAATGAACAGGCCTTGTCGCTGTTCGTCACCCGTCCGGGCCGCCACACTGCGATTGCCGTCGCGCCGGGCGAAGGGTTCATCCGCGCTGGCCAGCCGGTCGCCTCGGCCACGGCGATTTCCGATCTGCCAAATGCCGAAACCGCCCGCGCCGATGCGATGGCCACCTGCAACGCGGCCAAGGCCAAGGGCCCCGACTGCGTTGTCGTGCTGGAGGTGGCCCCGGCGCGCTGATCCCTTGATTTCCAGGGCGATCGGCACTAAATAGATTGCGCCTGCCAGTGAGGACGACCTCACCCGTATCGGGGCTGTTCGGGACGACCCGCTTTTCGGAGTGTCGTCCATGGCTTGGGTCTTTCTTGGTCTTGCAGGTCTGCTGGAGGTTGTCTGGGCCTTTGCGATGAAGCAATCGCACGGATTTACCCGGCTGGTTCCATCGCTGATCACCCTTGTAACGATGATCGCCAGCTTTGCCTTGCTGTCTGCCTCGATGCGGGTTCTGCCCCTGGGCACTGCCTATGCGATCTGGACTGGCATCGGCGCACTTGGCGCCTTTGCCGTGGGGATCATCGCGCTGGGGGAACCGGCGACGGCGCCGCGGTTGATCGCTGCGGGCCTTATCCTGTCGGGGCTGACGCTTATGAAGTTGTCAAGCTGAGCAGCTTTTGGCATGGTTCGCGCGGCTGCGAATGTCCCCGGTTGCCGGGGAAAAGTGCAGGGTAGCGGCAAATTGCCCCCTTCCCGTGCATCTTTTATTGACGCATGTCAAAGCCGAAGCCCCCGCCGCGCGGTAGCCATACCCGCAGCACTGGAAGCCACGGGAGACCACCGATGACCTACGACGCCCAGCTGGATGCCGCCCTGCAACGGCTGCACGACGAAGGCCGTTATCGCACCTTCATCGACATCGAGCGTCGCAAGGGCCATTTCCCCCATGCCGTCTGGCGCAAGCCGGACGGATCGGAGCAGGATATCACCGTGTGGTGCGGCAACGATTACCTGGGCATGGGCCAGAACCCCACGGTTCTGGCCGCGATGCACGAGGCGCTGGATGCCACCGGCGCCGGATCGGGCGGCACGCGCAACATCTCTGGCACGACCGTCTATCACAAACGGCTGGAGGCCGAGATTGCCGATTTGCACGCCAAGGAGGCCGCGCTGGTCTTTTCCTCGGCCTATATTGCCAATGATGCCACGCTCAGCACCTTGCGGTTGCTGTTTCCGGGGCTGATCATCTATTCCGACGCGCTGAACCATGCCTCGATGATCGAGGGTGTGCGGCGCGGCAATGGCCCCAAGCGCATCTTCCGCCACAACGACGTGGCCCATCTGCGCGAGCTGATTGCGGCGGATGATCCGGCCGCGCCCAAGCTGATCGCCTTTGAATCGATCTATTCGATGGATGGCGATTTTGGCCCGATCCGCGAAATCTGCGATCTGGCCGAAGAGGTGGGCGCCCTGACCTATCTGGACGAGGTGCACGCCGTCGGCATGTATGGCCCGCGTGGCGCCGGGGTGGCCGAACGCGATGGCCAGATGCATCGGATCGACATCATCAATGCAACGCTTGGCAAGGCGTTCGGGGTGTTCGGTGGCTATATCGCGGCATCGGCCCGCATGGTGGATGCGATCCGCAGCTATGCGCCGGGCTTCATCTTCACCACATCGCTGCCGCCGGTGGTGGCGGCCGGGGCCGCCGCCTCGATCCGCCTGCTCAAGACCGAAGACGGGCAGAAGCTGCGCGATGCCCAGCAGTTGCACGCCCGCATCCTGAAGATGCGGCTCAAGGGCATGGGCCTGCCGATCATCGACCATGGCAGCCATATCGTGCCGGTGCATGTCGGGAACCCGGTGCATTGCAAGATGCTGTCGGACATGCTGCTGGAGGATTTCGGGATCTATGTCCAGCCGATCAACTTCCCCACCGTGCCGCGTGGCACCGAACGGCTGCGGTTCACGCCGTCGCCCGTGCATGATTCGGGGCAGATTGACCGTCTGGTGCACGCGATGGATTCGCTCTGGGCGCAATGTGCGCTAAATCGTGCCGAGTTGTCCGCCTAATACAAATCCTCGTGTGTGCAACGCAGCGAACTGTGCTAGAAATTCCTTGGGGTTTCGCTAAAAGCCGAGTCGCGCCGCCGGGGGCGACCGGCAGCAAGAATATCGGCATGGGGCAGGCTGCATGATTTGGCGGAAGGGCAAACCTTCGGCAGAGGTTGAGGAGAAGCCGAAAGGCTTTGACGATTATGACCTGCGCCTGGGGGATCTGATGCGGGGCGAACGCGCCACGCTGGGAAAGTCGCTGCTTGATGTGCAGCGGGAACTCAAGATCAAGGCCACCTACATTGCCGCGATCGAGAATGCCGATGTATCGGCCTTCGAGACGCCGGGATTTGTGGCAGGCTACGTGCGGTCCTATGCCCGGTATCTGGGCATGGACCCGGATTCCGCCTATCAACAATTCTGTACCGAGGCGAATTTCACGGCGATTCCCAAGGGATTGTCGTCCAACACGCCGTCGCGAGTGCAGCCTGTGCGCCCGCGCCCGCGCGGGCTGGATGCACTGGCCGATCCGAATGCGCTGTTCGTACCGCGTGGCGAACGCTGGGTCAGCCGGATCGAACCGGGCGCGGCGGGGTCCGTTCTGGTGCTGCTGCTGCTGATCGCCGGTATCGGCTATGGCGGCTGGTCCGTCCTGCGCGAGGTGCAGCGCGTTCAGGTGGCACCGATCGAACAGGCGCCGTCTGTGGTGGCCTCCATCGACCCGCTGGGCAATGTGGGATCGGGCAGCGCCCTGAAGGTGGCCGACGGCCAGCCCGAAGAGACACGCCCATTGGCCCCCACGGCAGAGGCTTTGGGGCGGCTTTATCGTCCGCAGGCGCTGGACGTGCCGCAGATGGTCTCGCGCGATGGCCCTATCGCCTCGATCCTGCCCGAGCGTCCCGATACCGATGCCGCCGTGGCTGCGGTGCTGGCCGAGGTCGAGGAACAGCCCGTCCGCGTGCTGGCAGAAGCGGCGCCCGCGGTCGAGATCATGGCGGTGCAACCCTCGTGGGTGCGCGTGCGCGCCGCAGACGGAACCGTGCTGTTCGAGAAGATCCTCGATGCGGGCGAAACCTATGTCGTGCCGCAGGCCGAGGCCGCCCCGACCCTGCGGGCGGGCAATTCCGGTTCGGTCTATTTCATGGTCAAGGGCCAGGCCTATGGTCCTGCCGCTGCCGGGGCACAGGTGGTCAGCAACGTTGCGCTGTCCCCCGAGGCGCTGGCGGGCAAATATGCGTTGGTCGATCTGGACCAGAAACCGGATGTCGCCCGTCTGGTACAGGTGGCACAAGCCCGTCATCTGGGCACCGACGACGCGCAGGAGTGATCGGCCAGCCCTTGCCCGGCCTGCCGGGCAAGGCTATCTGGTCCTGACCCCTGAACGCGGAGGCTGGTCATGTCGCACAATCCTATCCGCCCCTGGCGCAACATCGACCGGCGCAAATCGCGCCAGATTCGTGTTGGCAATGTGCTGGTCGGCGGCGATGCACCGATCACGGTGCAGACCATGACCAACACCCTGACCACCGATGCCCGCGCAACCATCGACCAGATCCAGCGCGCGGCGAATGCCGGGGCCGACATCGTGCGCGTGTCCACCCCCGATGTCGAAAGCACCCGTGCGCTGCGGCAGATCGTGGCGGAAAGCCCGGTGCCCATCGTGGCCGACATCCATTTCCACTACAAACGCGCCATCGAGGCGGCCGAGGCAGGCGCCGCCTGTCTGCGCATCAACCCCGGCAATATCGGCGATGCCAAGCGCGTGGCCGAAGTGGTCAAGGCCGCCAAGGACCACGGCTGTTCCATCCGCATCGGCGTCAATGCCGGATCGCTGGAAAAGCATCTGCTGGACAAATACGGCGAGCCTTGCCCCGATGCGATGGTGGAATCCGGCCTCGACCACATCAAGCTGTTGCAGGACAACGACTTTCACCAATTCAAGATCTCGGTCAAGGCATCGGATGTGTTCATGGCGGCGGCGGCCTATCAGCAACTGGCCACCGTCACAGATGCGCCGATCCATCTGGGCATCACCGAGGCGGGCGGCCTGATGGCGGGGACGGTGAAATCCGCCATCGGCCTGGGCTCGCTTCTGTGGTTCGGCATTGGCGACACGATCCGCGTGTCCCTGTCCGCCGATCCGGTCGAAGAGGTGAAGGTCGGGTTCGAAATCCTGAAATCCCTCGGCCTGCGCACGCGCGGGGTGCAGATCATTTCCTGCCCCAGTTGTGCGCGCCAGGGGTTCGACGTGATCAAGACGGTCGAGAAGCTGGAACAGCGGTTGGAACATATCAAGACGCCGCTCAGCCTGTCGATCATCGGATGCGTGGTGAACGGGCCGGGCGAGGCGCTGATGACCGACATCGGCTTTACCGGCGGCGGTGCCGGGAACGGCATGGTCTATCTGGCCGGCAAGCAAAGCCACCGCATGACCAATGACCAGATGGTGGATCACATTGTCGAACTGGTCGAACAGAAGGCTTCTGAAATCGAGGCGGCGACCAAGGCGGCGGAATGATCAGGGTTTGAACACGCGCACCACCCCGCGCCCCAGCCGCCCCGACAGCATCAGCACCACCTGCAACACAGCGGCATAGAGCGCGGCCAGCGTTCCCAGCGCCAGATCCGACAGCCGCACCATGGCGCGGAAGGCGCGCGCCTTGCCCAGCACCTCGACCCGGCTCAGCGTGCGTGTGCCCGCAACATCCGACAGCCGCGCCATACGTGCCGCATCCTCGGCGCCATCGACATGGCGCAGCAGCACCAGCGTATCGGCGACCGAGGTATTTTTGGCGATCTGCCCCACATCGCGGGCCAGTCCGGTGGCGCGCGCCAGACGTGCGGTATCGGTGATCTCGTCCAGCGGGGCCATCCGCATCGCAGCGCCCCAGTTCACCGGCAGATCCGCGACATCGTCCAGCGCCCGCACCATGCCGGGCGTCAGATTTCCCAGCCGCCGTGTCATCCGCACCGTGCTGGCGCCCGCCTTGATCATCACCGACGATCCGCCCGACGCGACCACCGCCGCAGTCGCCGCCAGACCGACCAGCGCCAATCCGGTTTCCAGCCTGTCCACCTCTTGTCCCGCAAGGGCGGCCAGGCCCTGACGGCGCAGCGCGTTCACGTCGCCCAGCGGAGACAGTTCCACCGGAATGGCGCAGGCGCTGATTTCCGCAAGGGATCCGCAGCTGCGAATGTCGATGGCGCAGGCGGCGCAGTCGCCTGCGGCCTTCATCCAGCCGGACTCTTCTGCCCGGATCCGGGCCACGATGGCGGCCTGCGCGGGATCCAGCGCCACGCCTTCGGCGTCGGCCAGATCGGCCAGCCACAGCACACGGTCGGTATCCTCGGCCGCCAGGGCGTCGTTCAGCGATTGGGCGACCCAGCCGGGGGTAAAGGTGGCGCGAAATGCGGATTCGACGGCCCGCGCGGCGCTTTCGGTGCCGCGATCGACATAGGGGCGCACAAGGGTCTGTTGCGACAGCCCCAGCGCGCCCAGGCCGGTGGTCAGCGCCAGCACCCCGCCTTGGACACCGCGATAGAGCCAGAATCTTGCGCGCGCCATGGTCCCGATCCCGACACAACGGGGCGGTGCGCCCCGGTACCCGTTCGGAATACCCGCACAGCCCCCTGCAACGCCAGCCCCGGCTTGCGCGGCCAAGGCGATGTGATGCGCTGGTGCGGCTAGTCGGAGACCTTTTTCACGAATTGCGACTTGAGGCCGATCTGGCCAATGCCGGGGATCCGGCAATCAATGTCGTGATCCCCCTCGACGATGCGGATGCCACGTACCTTGGTGCCAACCTTGATCACGCTGGACGTGCCCTTGAGCTTCAGGTCCTTGATCACCGTAACGGTATCGCCATCCGCCAGCAGGTTGCCGACACTGTCGCGCACATCGGTTCCTGCGTCCTGTGCCGTTTCGGCGGACCATTCGTGCCCGCATTCGGGACAGTTCAGCAGGGCGCCCACCTCGTAGGTATAGGCGGATCCGCAGTCGGGGCAGGGGGGCAAGGTGTCGGTCATGGCGCCGTATAGCCGGACCGCCGCAGGAATGACAGATGGTTTGTGCCGCGCGGCGCCCCGTTCCCCGGCTCACGGCACTGTGCTTTGCCAATCCTGTCGTTCAACGGGCGATCTGTGTAGACTTGCCGTCACGCCACCAGATCACAGGTCTTGCCATGCGTATGTTGTTGTTCTCTGCCCTTGTCCTTGCCATGCCTGCTGTGGCGCAACCTGCCGATCCCCGGATCGAGTCGCTGATCGCGCAGGAACGCGCGCTGGACCGGCGCTGCCTTGGGCCAGAGGGCGCGGACCCTCGCTCGCCGGTCTGTGACTGGCGTCAGGAGGTGGCTGACCGTCTGGACGCTTTGGGCTGGTGCTATGGTCGGCGGCCCGAGATGGGCAATCGCAGCCACTGGCATCCGTGCCCGCCGGGGGTACAGGCCGCGCGGCGCGACCATCTGCGGTCGTTGCTGTCGCATCCGCCGGGAACCCCGTGGCCGACCTATCGCCCGGAACGCTGAGCCGCGCGGTCAGGCGCCGGTTCGCGGATCGTGCAACGGAAGTGCGTCCTGCGCGATTTCGACCGGGCTGAGCGCATACAGCGCCAGCAGCCGCGCAACCGAGGTCAGCGCGTCCATATGGATGCGCTCGTATCCATGGCTGGCATCGACGCCGAAGGTGACAAGGGCCGTCCGCACATCGGCCCCCGCCTCCAGCGCCGAGGCGCTGTCAGAGCGGTAGTGGCGGAAAATGTCCTTCTGATGGTCGATGCCGTCGGCGCGGCACAACTGCACCAGCTTGCGGGTCAGGTGATAGTCGAATGGTCCGGTCTGGTCGGCCATGGCAATGGTCACGCCGGTTTCGCGCGAATTCTGCCCCGGCGCCGTCGTCCCGTTGTCGACCGCCACCAGCGAGGCGATGTCGGGCAGGACCACGCCCGCGGCGCCATGGCCCACTTCCTCTGCGATGGTGAAGAACCACCAGCAATCGACCGGCGGCGTCAGGCCGCTGGCCACCAGCGATTTCAGCGCCGCCAGCATCGCGGCCACCCCGGCCTTGTCGTCCAGATGGCGCGAGACGATATAGCCGCTGTCCATGAATTCGGTCTGCGGGTCGATGGCGACATGATCGCCGATGGCAATGCCAAGCGCCTCCAGATCGGCGGCGGTCTCGGCGCGGGCATCAATGCGCAACTCGACATGATCCCACCCGATGGGCGCCCGGTCCACCTCGTCGCCGAAGGTATGGCCCGAGGCCAGCGGTGGCAGGATCGTGCCGCGGATGCGGGTGGTTTCTGCCATCACGGTCACGCGGGCGCCTTCGGCAAAGCGGGCCGACCAGTGCCCCACCGGCACCAGCGCCAGCCGCCCGTTGGGTTTCAGCGCCTTGACCTGTGCGCCCAGCGTGTCCAGATGCCCGACGCAGGCCCGTGCCCCTTCGGCCTGGGCGCCGGGCAACCGCGCACGGATCGCGCCCAGCCGGGTCAGCGCCACCTCCAGCCCCATGGCCTGAAGCGCGCCACAGACATGGGCCACGGCGCCATCGGTCAGGCCGGTCGGGCTGGGAATGTCCAGCAGGGCAGCCAGTTCGTCGCGCAGATAGTCGGCGTCGATCTCGGGCAGGGTTTGGTCAGGCATCAGTGTCATGCCGGTCCTTTCGGGTTGCGGGCACGGTCAGGGGAAACAGCAGATCGACAAAACGCTCTGCGGTCGGGCGGGGTTCGTGATTGGCAAGACCGGGGCGTTCGTTCGCCTCGATGAACACGTAGTCGGACTGCGAGGGATCCTTGACCATCAGATCTATGCCTGTCACAGGGATGCCGATGGCGCGGGCCGCCGTCAGGGCCGCATCGCGCAGCACCGGGTGCAGGCGGTCGGTGACATCGACAATGGTGCCGCCGGTGTGCAGATTGGCCGCTCTCCGCAATGCCACCTCGCGCCCCGAGTCGGGAATGCTGTCCCAGTCCAGCCCCTGATCGGCAATGCAGCGATCGGTTTCGGCATCGAACGGAATGCGGCTTTCGCCCCCGGTGGCACTGGCGCGGCGGCGGCTTTGCGCCTCGGCCAGTGCGCGCAGCGGGGTGACGCCATCGCCGGTCACGCAGGCGGGTTTGCGGATGGCGGCGGCCACCACCTCGTCACCGATCACCACAAGGCGCAGATCGGTGCCGGTAAAGCAGGTTTCCACGATCACTTCGGGGCACAGCGCGCGCGCCGCCTCGACCGCCGCCTCGACCGCGTCGGGATCGGTCAGGCCGACGGCCACGCCCTTGCCCTGTTCGCCGCGCGCGGGTTTCACCACAAGGCTGCCATGCTGCGCCAGAAACGCGCGGCGGGCCATGGCGCTATCCTCGCTCAGCGCATCGGGCAGGCGCAGCCCAGCCCGCGCCACCACGCGGCGTGTCACCCGCTTGTCATCGCAGATCGAGAGCGCCACGGCAGAGGTCAGTTCCGACAGCGCCTCGCGGCACAGGACGGACCGCCCGCCATGGGTCAGCCGGAAGATGCCGCCTTCGGCGTCGATGATCTCGATCCCGATGCCGCGCCGCCGCGCCTCGTTGACGATGATGCGGGCATAGGGGTTCAGCGCCGTCTCCGGCAATTCGCCGATGAACAGCGGCTGGTTGATCACATTGCGCCGCTTGAGCGTAAAGACATTGATCCGCCGGAAGCCCAGCTTTTCATACAGCGCACAGGCAGGCGCGTTGTCATGCAGCACCGACAGATCCATATAGGCCGCGCCACGGGTCTGGAACAGTTCGGCCAGTCGCCGCACCAGCGCCTCGCCCACGCCGGGGTGCCCGGTGCGCGCGCTGACGGCCAGCGACCACAGCGAGGCACCGCGCGCCGGGTCGTCAAAGGCCCGTCCGTGATCCACCCCCATCACCGTGCCGATCAATTCGCCGGACTGGTCGTCCTCGGCCACCAGCAAGGTGACGGTGCGGGCATCGCGGCGCGACCAGACATAGTCTTCGGGCACCGGCACCATGGCATGTTCGGCATAGATGGCGTTGATCGCCTGCGCATCGGTCCGGCTGGTCAGGCGCCGCACGTGAAAGCCGCGCCGCGCCCGGCGGGCCGGGCGATAGGTGGCCAGATCCAGCCGCCAGGTCAGCGAGGGGTCCAGGAACACCTCTTGCGGGGCGCGGGCGATGGCCACCTGCGGGTCGCGCACGTAAAAGGCGATGTCGCGGCTTTCGGCGCTTTCGCCGCGCAGCACCTCGGGCAGATCGGCATCCGACTCGAAGGTCTGGGCAAAGATCAGCCGTCCCCAGCCGCAATCGACCATCGCGCGGGGCTGTTCCCTTGATTGCGGGGCCGACAGGCTTTCGGCGTTCATGCGTTTCAACCGATGCGCCGAGGAGAGCTTCTGTCGTGCCATGGGTCAGACCCCTTGTTCTTGCAACCACAGTTCCAGCAACCCGACCTGCCACAGTTCGGATCCGCGCAATTTGGTGATATGGTCCGCCGGGGCAGCGAACAGCCGGTCAAGATAGTCCTTGCGGAACAGCCCTCGTTCGCGCGCGGCCTGCGAGGTCAGCGCATCGCGCACCATGTCCAGATAGGGGCCTTCGATGTATTTCAGCGCGGGCACCGGGAAATAGCCCTTGGGCCGGTCGATCACCTCGTGCGGGATCACATGGCGCGAGGCTTCCTTGAGAATGCCCTTGCCACCATGCGCCAGCTTGATCTCCGCAGGCATCCGGTTGGCCAGTTCCACCACCTCGTGATCAAGGAACGGTACCCGCGCCTCCAGACCCCAGGCCATGGTCATGTTGTCGACCCGCTTCACCGGATCGTCCACCAGCATGACATTGGTGTCGATCCGCAGCGCCTTGTCCACCGGATCCTGCGCGCCGGGGCTGGCGAACTGGGCGCGCACGAACTCCAGGCTTTCGTCGCGGTCGCACAGCCAGTCGGCGGCCACATGTTCCGCCATCCGGGCATGGCTGCGGTCAAAGAACGCGGCGGCATAGTCGCTGACCGGATCGTTCGATCCCGCCATCGGCGGATACCAGTGATAGCCGCCGAACACTTCGTCGGCCCCTTGTCCCGATTGCACCACGCGGATGGTCTTCGACACTTCGCGGGACAACAGGTAAAAGCCGACATTGTCATAGGACACCATCGGTTCCGACATGGCCGCGATGGTTGCGGGCAGGTTGGCGCGCATTTCCTCGGACGGAATGAAGATGCGGTGATGGTTGGTGCCGTAATGCTTGGCGATCAGGTCGGACCAGCGGAATTCGTCGCCGCTTTCGCCATGGGCGGCCTCGAAGCCGATGGAATAGGTGGCCAGATCGCTTTGCCCTTCCTCGGCCAGCAACCCGGTGATCAGCGAACTGTCCACGCCACCCGACAACAGCACGCCCACGGGCACATCCGCCACCATACGGCGCCGGACTGCACGGCGCATGACGTCCAGCAGCATCTGTTGCCATTCCGCCTCGGGGCGGGCCAGATCCTCGGCGCTGCGGCTGTGGTCGGGGCGCCAGTAGACGCGGTCGGTCTGTGTGCCATCGGCGGCGATACGGCGGATCGTGGCGGCGGGCAGCTTGCGCACCCCTTGCAGGATCGTGCGGGGGGCAGGCACCACGGCGTGCCAACTCAGGTAATGGTGCAGCGCCACGCGGTCGATGCTGGTATCCACACCGCCCGAGCGCACCAGCGCGGGCAGGGTCGAGGCAAAGCGCAGCCGCCCGGCGGTCTGGGCCAGATAGAGCGGCTTGATCCCGAAACGGTCGCGCACCAGCCAGACGGTGCCGCTGTCACGGTCGTGCAGCGCAAAGGCGAACATGCCGAACAGCCGCGCGGGCGTCTCCTCGCCCCATTCCGCCCAGGCCTTCAGGATGACCTCTGTATCCCCGGTCGAGGCAAAGCGGTGGCCCTTGGCCTCCAACTCGGCCCGAAGCTCGGGGTAGTTGTAGATACAGCCGTTGAACGCAATGCTCAGCCCGGTTGCCGGATCGACAAAGGGCTGGCGCGCGGCATCGGACAGGTCGATGATCTTCAGCCGACGATGCCCAAGCCCGACGCGGCCAAAGACCGCGACGCCCGACCCGTCCGGGCCACGGGGCGCCATGGCATCGGCCATGGTCTCGATCCGGGCCGCGCTGGCCTGACTGCCGTCAAAAGTGATTTCTCCGCAAATGCCGCACATTGTCGGTGCCGAACCTCCATGAAATTCATTTGATGCGCACTAATTAGTGTTCTAACGTTTAGTATTCAACCTATGAGGCGGGAATTGACCACGACCGATGCGATGGAACTTCTGGGCTTGCAGCATTCGCTGCGCCGCATTGCCCATGCGACCGAGGTGCATTCGCGCCGGATCGACCGGGAATTCGGTCTGACATTGCCGCAGGTCTCGGTGCTGTCCTGCGTGCAATCGCTGGGCGCAGGCGCGCACAGCCGCGCCATTGCGGCGGCGGCGCATCTCAGCCCGCCCACCGTGGTGGGGATTCTGGACAAGCTGGAGGCCAAGGGCATGATCCGCCGCGAACGTTCGGCACTGGACCGGCGCGTGGTGCATACGACGTTGACCGAGGCAGGCGCCCGTGCCCTGCGCGCGGTGCCGGTTCCGTCCGGGCGTCAGTTCCAGGACGCCTTCATGGCGCTGGACGAGGCGGTGCGGGCGGGCATCCTGTCGGCCTTTGCCCAGGTTGCCGATATGATGGAGGCCCCGGCGATCCCGGCCACTCCGCCCATGTCGGGCTAGGGCCGCCGCATCGGCGGCCCGGATGGCAGTCTTAGCGGCCCTGCAAGGTGGCGATGATGCGCCGGCCCAGCTGATCCAGGGTTTGCGCATAGGCCGCCGCGATGGCGCCCGGCGCCTCGTCGGCCAACGGGGCCGAAAGGTCGAACCGGGTCAGGCTGTCGCGGATCTTGCGGTCCGGCGAGGCAAGGGCATATTGCCCCGAAAGCTGGAACCGGCCATCCGCCCGCGCAACCATGCGGTCGATGCGCACCTCCAGGCGGACATCGGCGGGTTCGGTCAGGGGCCAGGGTTCGGCGGCCACGCTGGCCGTGCTGCGCAGATCGAGGCTGCGGGCCAGTTGCGCCGTCACCGCCTGGGCCGACCCATCCGCCCATTCCGCCCCCTTGACCGGGCGCAGGCCGCCATCGGCCCCTTCGGCCAGGATCTGGCTGTCGGCGGCATAGGCGGGCAGGACAACCTCGCGCATCTCGATGCTGGACACCCGCAGGCGCACCGGCGCCTCGGTCG
Source organism: Gemmobacter megaterium (assembly GCF_900156815.1). Classification (GTDB taxonomy): domain Bacteria; phylum Pseudomonadota; class Alphaproteobacteria; order Rhodobacterales; family Rhodobacteraceae; genus Wagnerdoeblera; species Wagnerdoeblera megaterium. Next base: position 84,697 of record NZ_FTOT01000002.1, on the reverse strand, counting down.
GGGCAGGCTCGATCAGGAACCGTGTCGACTCGCCGCTGCAAGCGGCAAGCGTCAGGATCAGGGGCAGCGTCAGGGCTTTTGGCAGCAGGGTCATCATGTCACCGTCCAAACAAGAGCGAATTGGGGTTGCGTTCCAGCGCCCGCGCAAGTTGCGAGAAGGCCCGCGCGGTTGCCCGTGCCTCGCGCAGGGCCGACAGGATTTCCTCGTTCACCGGCGAGCGCGCACCATAGGCGCCAACCAGCGCCTCGGCCTGATCAACCAGCCGGTCCAACCGGGCGGCCAGTTGCGGCAAATCCTTGGTGGCCTCGGCCACGGCCTCTGCCGCGGTGCTGGCAGAGGCCAGAGTGCTGTTGATGTTCGGCACCACACCGCCTGCGCGCAACTCTGCCAGCGCCGCCTCGATCTCGCCCAGGGCGCCGGTCAGGGCGGGGGGCAGCGATTGGGTTCCATCGGCGTTGATAAAGCGATCCGCGCTGTCCAGCACCTTGTTGGCAGATGCAATCAGTCCTTCGATCTCCAGGGCGTCGGCCTTTTGCACCACGGCACGCAGTTCTTCGGCGATGGCCGGGAAATCCTCGACAGAGGTGCTGACCGAACCGGCCGCCTCCTCTGCGGCGGTCAGTGCGGCGACCAGACGGTCCACGGCCTTTTGTTCGTTCAACGCCTCCAGCACACCGCTCAGCCCGGCAACGGCGCTGCGGATGTCGCCGGGCAGCGCCTGGGTATCCGCGCTGCCGATCAGCTTGCGCGCCTCGTCCATCAGCGCCACCACGGCGCCCGGCGCGGCGCGGGTCTCGTCAGAGCCGATCAGGGTTTCGGCCGTCGCCATCAGCGAAATGGCCTGCGTCAGCAGATCCTCGATCGGCAGGCTGTTGATCCGGCCCAGCATCCCCTGCGCCGTGGCGGTCAGATCGGGAATGTCGGATGGCAGCGACGGGATGACGGGCACACCATTCTCGGGCTGCATCAATGTGGCGGGGGGGGCTTCGGGCCGCTCTACCAGTTCGATCACCAGCGAGGTGCGAAAGAACGAGGCAGGCGCAAGCTGCGCGCGCAGGCCCTCGGCCACCAGACCGGACAACACCTGTTCCAGTTCTGCCGGGCCGGCATCGTCGGCCAGCCCCATCGCCGCAGGATCCAGCGCCAGCGAAACCTGCATCCGCACGCTGGGGGTGTCGTTGATGATCGTCACTCTGGGGCTGATCGACGTGACCTCGCCCACGCGCACCCCGCGATAGCGGACCTGCGCCCCGGCATTCAGCCCCTGGACCGATCCGTCGAATTCCGCCGATACGCGCAGCGCGTTCACCGCAGCCCCAATCGCCGCCCCTTCGCGCGCGGCGTTTTCATCGGTGTAGAGTTCAAAGACCATATCGGCCGCGACAGGCGCCCCGCCCGAGGTGATCGTATCAAAGGTGATCCCTCCCGTCAGCAACGAGGCCAGGTTGCCCACGCTCAGCCGCACACCCGAAGGCCCGAGCGAGACCGAAAACCCCGAGGTGTCCCAGAACCGCGTCGCGGTGGTCAGGCGCTGATCATGCGGCGCTTCGATAAAGGCATCGACGACAATTCCGTCCAGCCCGTCCATCAGGCGGGGGCGTTCGATATGGCCGACCTGGATGCCGCGATACAGCACAGGGGCGCCGGGCGTCAGCCGGTTGCCGTCGGGCGCGCGCAGGGTGATGCGGGTGCCCTCGCGCCCCGGTGCCACCAGCGGGGCGGTCTCCAGCCCGGTGAACCGGCGCGCGCTGTCGTCGGTGCCGGGCAGGAACGAGGCTTCGATATAGACGCCGGACAGAACCGTCGTCAGCCCTGTGATGCCCCGCGCGCTGACCTCGGGGCGCACCACCCAGAAGCTGGCATCGGGCGGGATCACCTCTGCCACGGTGCGGTCGATGCGGGTGAAGACGATCACCTCGGACAGATCCGGCGAAAAGGCCACCCGTTCGACATGGCCGATGGGCACATCGCGCAGCCGCACCGCCGTTTCGCCCGGCGAAATGCCCGCGGCGTTCTGGAACGTGATCTCGACCAGCACGCCCCGGTCGTTGAAGCTGCGCCAGGCGATGCCCAGCGAAACGGCAACGGCCAGCACCGGCACCAGCCAGACCGGCGACAGGTTGCGCCAGAAAGACCGGCGGGCGGGCTGGATGTCCATGTCGGGCGGCTGGGTCATGCGGTCTTGCTATCCGTAGAGCGCCAGATCAGGCGCGGGTCGAAACTTTGGGCGGCCAGCATGGTGAAGATCACCGACAAGGCAAAGCTGACCGCAGCGATCCCCGGCGCGATCGTCGCGACGAGGCTGAATTTCACCAGCGCCGACAGGATGGCGACGACAAACACGTCGATCATCGACCAGCGACCGACGAATTCGACGATCTCGTACAGGTGATGCCGGCTGTTGCCCCGCATCGGCCAGCGATTGCGCACTGCCAGCGCCAGATAGGCGATGATGCCGAACTTTGCGACCGGAATCACCACGCTGGCCAGAATGACGATCAGCGCGACACCCCACGAACCGTGGCGGGCCAGTTCCACCGCGCCGCCGACAATGGTGCTGTCCTGCATCCGTCCCATCGTCAGCGTGCGCAGCATGGGATAGACGTTGGCGGGAATGTAGACGACCATTCCGGCGAACAACCAGGCCCAGACTGCCTGCAAGCCCGGTTCGGGCAGCAGGGCGCTGCCACAGCGCAGGCATTGCGCTGCCTCGGCCGGATTGGCCTTGCCGCAGGTGCGGCACCCCCGCAAGCCCGCGCCGCGCGCGGTCAGGACCGGCTGCGTTGTTCCAGCGTGCGCCATATCGTGAGCCTGCACATGAAGTTGTCATTCAGCACATTGACCAGCACCAGCAGGACAAAGGCCCAGAAGGCAACGCCGAAGTGCAGCGTTGCAAGTCCCCCCACCTTCACCAGCGCGACGGCCACGCCGATCACGAAGATCTCGGCCATGGCCCAGGGCCGCAAGGACTCTGCCAGGCGAAAGGCGGGCACGGCCCGCCGGGCGGGATGCCATCCCAGCGCCATGGGGGCCAGCGCGTAGATGATCAGCCCCAGCCGCAAGGCTGGCAAGACGATGATGAATGCGGCCACAGCCAGGGTCAGCGGCAGGGTCAGCCCGTCGGAAAAGGCCAGCGCGGCATCAAGGACAGAGCTCTTGCGCGTCATGCCCCCGGCGCTGATTTCCAGGAACGGAAAGAACACGGCCGCCACCATCAGCACCAGCGATGTTGCGGCCAGCATCACGATGCGAGTCATCGCCCCGGCACGTGGCGCCGCCAGCACCGTTCCGCAGCGGCTGCACCGGCCACGCGCACCCAACGGAACCGACCCGACACGATGCAACGCATCGCAGGTCGGGCAGGCAACAAGGTCGGGCCCGGCGGAGTCGGCAACAGTCATTCCGGCCATCATGCGCGGCGTCTACCCCTCAAACCACAGATCGGCCAAACATTTACCAGCCACATATCCTTATATATGGGGGCGTGGCGGGCAGGGTCCAGTGCCGCCGGGGGGATTTCGCGCCGCGTGGCGGGTTGGCGCCGCCTGTCGGGCGGACCGGCTTTCGATTTGTGGCCCGATGTGGCAGCAAGCTTCATGGTGATGGTCATGGGCGACAAGGCAGGGGGCGGGCGATGCACGGCGAATACAAGGTCATCGGGGGCAAGCTGGTGGTGGCGAATCTGGATCTGCGCGACGGGCGGCTGGCCAATGTGCGGATTTCGGGCGATTTCTTTCTTGAGCCTGACGAGGCGCTGGGTGACATCATCGCCGCGCTGGAGGGGCTGGAGGCGACGACCGACGCCGCCGGAATGGCCGCCGCGATCCGCCGGGGCCTGCGTCCCGATGCGATGCTGATGGGATTCTCGCCCGAGGCCGTCGCCATTGCGGTGCGCCGCGCGCTTGGCACGGCGCGCGGCTGGCGCGACTACGAATGGACCCTGCTGGACGGCATCCAGTCGCCTGCGATGCATCTTGCGCTGGACGAGGTTCTTGCGCGCGAGGTGGCGGCGGGCCGCCGTGGCCCGACCCTGCGGTTCTGGCAATGGGACCGCCCCGCCATCATCATCGGCAATTTCCAGTCGGTGCAGAACGAGGTCGATCTGGCGGCCTGCGCCCGTCTGGGGGTGCAGGTGGTGCGGCGGGTCACCGGAGGCGGGGCGATGTTCGTTGAGCCGGGATCGACGATCACCTGGTCGCTATACGCGCCTGCCGATCTGGTGGCCGACATGGATTTTGGCGCGTCCTATGCGTTTCTGGACGCCTGGGCGTTGCAGGCGCTGAACGACATGGGGATTGATGCGGTCTACAAGCCCTTGAACGACATCGCCAGTTCCAGGGGCAAGATCGGTGGTGCCGCCCAGAAACGCTATGCCGGCGGGGCGGTGCTGCACCATGTCACGATGGCCTATGACATGGATGCCGACAAGATGATGCAGGTGCTGCGCATCGGGCGGGAAAAGCTGTCGGACAAGGGCATCGCCAGCGCCGCCAAACGGGTGGATCCGGTGCGCAGCCAGACGGGGCTGGAACGGGCCGAGGTGATGGCGCGCATGAAGGCGACCTTCATCGCGTTGAACGGTGGGCAGGACGGTGCCCTGACGCCCGAGGAACGGACCAGCGCCGAGACCCTTGCGCAAGAGAAGTTTTCCTCCGAGGCATGGCTGCATCGCCTGCCATGACAGCAGGGCGGCCCCGCCCGGTCAGGGTCGCCTGGTCAATACCGCAGGTCGCGGAGCACCTGCCATCGCCGCTCGACATCCTGTTCGATGTCGGACAGCCGGATCTGACCGAACCGTTGGCGCAAGGCTGCCGCCGCCTCGGATACGGTGGTCTCGATCGTGGCATTCACCGCCTGTTCCACCAGACATTGCGGCGCCGGGTTGGAAAAGCCGAAGGCGAACAGGTCGGGTTCATCCAGCGAGCGGTAGACATCCATCAGCGTGATCTGGTCGGTGGGCCGCACCAGACGCCAGCCGCCGCCATGGCCACGCTCTGCCGCGACATAGCCCGCATTGCGCAGCCCGGCCATGATGCGCCGCACCACCACGGCATTGGAGCCCAGCATCTGCGCGATCTGCTCCGAGGTCATGGGCGCCTCGGTCTGGGCCATGTGCAGCAGAACATGGAGCAGGCGGGAAAGGCGGGTATCCTGACGCATCGGGGCCTCGTGCCATGGGCTGCAACCGTTCGGGCCAGATGACATCCGCAGATGGCCTCTGGCAAGGGGCGGGGTGCCGCCGGTTTGGCATAGGTGGCGGGCGGGGGGCGGGCCGCCCTTGCGCAGTCTGGGTCAACGGTGGCGCAAAAACAATCGGCCGCGCCGCCTTGCGCCCGATCCGCGTTCGCGGCACCTTGCCGCCAACGCCCCGGCAAGGTGGCGATGGGCATGTTCAGACAGGGCGGGGGAACGGGATGGACGGGTTCGATTATGTGATCATCGGCGCGGGCAGTGCGGGATGTGTGCTGGCCAACCGGCTGTCGGCCGATCCGCGCAACCGCGTGCTGCTGCTGGAGGCGGGCGGGCGCGACAATTACCACTGGATCCACATTCCCGTCGGCTACCTGTATTGCATCGGCAATCCGCGCACGGACTGGGGCTTTCGCACCGAGGCAGAACCGGGCCTGAACGGGCGCGATCTGCTGTATCCGCGCGGGCGGGTTCTGGGGGGCTGTTCGTCGATCAACGGCATGATCTACATGCGTGGCCAGGCGCAGGATTTCGACGGTTGGCGCCAGATGGGCTGCACCGGCTGGGGCTGGGACGAGGTGCTGCCGCTGTTCCGCGCACAAGAGGATTACCATCTGGGCGCCGATGACCAGCATGGCGCGGGCGGGGAATGGCGGGTGGAAAAGGCACGTCTGCATTGGGATGTGCTGGATGCGTTTCGGGATGCGGCCATTCAGGCCGGAATCCCGCGCAACGACGATTTCAACCGTGGCGACAACGAAGGCGTGGGCTATTTCGAGGTCAACCAGCGCCGGGGCATCCGCTGGAACACGGCCAAGGCGTTCCTGCGCCCGGCCAAGGGGCGGGCCAATCTGCTGGTGCTGACCGGCGCCCATGCCGAACGCCTGATCATCGAGGACGGCGAGGTGCAGGGCGTGGTCTATCACCACGACGGCCAGCGCAAAGAGGTGCGCGCGGCGCGCGAAACCATACTGGCGGCGGGGGCCATCGGATCTCCGCAATTGCTGGAACTGTCGGGGGTTGGCCGGGGCGAGGTGCTTCAGGCCGCCGGGATCGCCCCACAGGTCGAGGTGCCGGGGGTCGGCGAAAACCTGCAAGACCATCTGCAACTGCGGCTGGTCTACAAGGTGACGGGCGTGCCCACGCTGAACGAAAAGGCCAGCAGCCTGTGGGGCAAGGCGGCGATCGGGCTGGAATATCTGGTCAACCGCTCTGGTCCCATGGCCATGGCGCCCAGCCAGTTGGGCATCTTTACCCGTTCTGGCCCCGAAAAGGCGACGGCGGATCTGGAATACCATGTCCAGCCGGTCAGCCTGGACAAATTCGGCGACCCGGTTCATCCCTTTCCCGCCATCACCGCCAGCGTGTGTAACCTGCGGCCCGACAGCCGGGGATCTGTGCATGTGAAAACCGCCGATTTCCGCCAGCATCCCGCCATTCGGCCCAACTATCTGGCGACCGAGGCGGATCGGCAGGTTGCGGCCCGGTCCATTCGCCTGACCCGGCAGATTGCCACGCAACCCGCCTTTGCCCGGTTCCACCCCGAGGAATACCGCCCCGGCCCGACCTACGAGACCGAGGCCGATCTGGTGCGCGCGGCGGGCGACATCGGGACCACCATCTTTCATCCCGTAGGCACCTGCCGGATGGGGGCCGATCCCGGTTCGGTCGTCGATCCGCGCTTGCGGTTCCGTGCGCTGGGGCGGCTGCGGGTGGCCGATGCCTCTGTCATGCCGACGATCACCAGCGGCAATACCAACGCGCCCACCCTGATGATCGCGGAAAAGGCCGCACGGATGATCCTGGAGGATGCGCGGGGCTGAACCAACGCCCGGCGCCCCGGCACGGTGCTGCCGGATGCCGCGCAACGGCGAGGCGGCGGGACCGGCGCCAGCGGTTGGGTGCGCTGGTCTGCGGCAGGGTCGCACGAGAATTATATACCTTTAAGATATTTTTATCGGCGCACAACTCATCCCACATTCATCCGCAGCGCGACATACTCCCGCCCGGAGGGGGCCTTCGGTGATCGAGGGCTTTGATAGCCCACAGCCCGCGACATGCCCGGCCAGCTTTGCCGGATGCGGCTGTGCGGCCGACAGCTCGGGGAGGGGCACGCCATGTCCAGGATCAACGGCTACCATCATCTGACGATGTCCACCGATGGTGCGCAGGAGGATTTCGATTTTTACACCAAGACGCTGGGCCTGCATTCGGTCAAGCGTACGGTGCTGTTCGACGGGGTGATCCCGGTGTATCACCTGTATTATGGCTCGCCCGACGGGGATGCCTCGACGATCATCACCACATTTCCGTTCCGCAAGCCTGGTGTCTACGGGCGGCGCGGGACCAACCAGTCGCGCACGATCATGCAGGCGATACCGATGGGCGCGGCCGATTTCTGGGTGGACCGGCTGAACGCGCGCGGTATCGCCGCGCAGAAGATTACCCGCTTCGGGGCTGATCGGGTGGCCTTTGCCCATCCCTGTGGCATTCCGCATGAACTGGTCGAAAGCGACAGCGACCCGCGCGCGCCGATCGTGAATGCCGGTCAGGGCATTGGTGCCGCGCATGGAATCAAAGGCATCTACGGCGCGCTGGTCGCCTGTTTCGATCGCACGGCGATGGACGATTTCATGACCATCGCCCTGCCGCTGAGCAAGGAGGCCGACTCGCACGAAGGGACCGTCTATCGCGTGCCCGATGCCTCGGGCGTGATCCAGCGGGTCGAGGTGATCGACGACCGCAGCAGTCCGCAGGGCACCTGGACGCTGTCCGGCGGCACCATTCACCATCTTGCGCTGAACACCGGCGACGAGGACAGCCAGCTGGCACTGCGCGCCCATATCGAGGGCCTGGGCTTTACCGATATTTCCGAACAGAAGGACCGCAACTACTTCAAATCCTGCTATGTCCGCAGCCCTGGCGGGGCGCTGTTCGAACTGGCCTGGACCACGCCCGAAGGCTGGGCCAAGGACGAACCGCCGGGCCAGATCGGCAAGACGCTGGTGTTTCCGCCGTGGTTCAAGGACCGCGAGGCGGAATTGCGCGAAGGCCTGGAAGCGGCGGATTTCACCTGATGGCCATGCCGGGGGCGTTGCGTTGCGGGGCGCGCGGGGGCGATGTGCGGGCGCTGTGCGTCTTCGTGCATGGCCGTGGCCAGTCGCCCGAGATGATGGAAACCGATGTGGTGGACCGGCTGGGCGCGGCGCATGTGGCCTTTCATCTGCCCCGCGCGCCGCGCGGGTCGTGGTATGACGCAAGGGCCGTCGATCCGCTGGACGATCCGACCCGCGCGCAGTTGTCCGCCGCGCTGGATCATCTGTCGGCCGAGGTGGCGGCGATCCGTGCCGACTATCCCGGCCGGCCCCTTCTGCTTGCGGGGTTTTCGCAAGGCGCCTGTCTGGCGCTGGAATATCTGTGCCGGGGGGATCCGCCGCCTGCCGCAGCGGCCCTGTTGACGGGCTGTCGTGTGGGCACCGCCGCCTGTGTGCGGCCCGACCGCGCCCCGCAGGGCTTGCCGGTCTATCTGACCGGCGGCGACGATGACCCCTGGATCCCCGTCGGGGCCTGGGCCGAGGCGGCGCTGGCGCTGGGACGGCGCGGGGGGGCGCTGCGGGCCGATCTGTTCCCCGGTCGGGGCCACGAGGTGGCTGTGGCCGAAATCGCCATGCTGCGCGCCATGCTGGCCGATCTGGTGGCTGGCCACGCACCCGCGCTGGAGGCGGCACGATGAAAGAGTCCTTCGTTTTTCCCGGCCTGACCACCAGGGTCGTCTTTGGGCGCGGAACCCTGTCGCAAGCGGGCGCGGAACTGGACCGTATGGGGCATGACCGCGCGCTGGTCCTGTCCACCCCGCAGCAGGAAGCCGATGCGCGGCGGCTGGCCGACAGCCTGGGCGCGCGGGCCGCAGCGGTATTCGCCGGGGCGGCGATGCACACCCCGGTCGAGGTGACGGACTCGGCCCTGGCCGCCTATCGCGACAGCGGCGCCACGGCGGTGATCAGCCTGGGCGGCGGGTCCACGACCGGGCTTGGCAAGGCCATAGCGGTGCGGACCGGCGCAGATCAACTGGTGATCCCCACGTCTTACGCCGGTTCCGAGATGACAGACATCCTGGGCGAGACCGCGAACGGCGAAAAGACCACGCGCCGGTCCCCCGATATCCGGCCTGAAACGGTGATCTATGATGTGGACCTGACGCTGACCCTGCCGGTGGGGTTGACGGTGACATCGGCGATGAACGCCATCGCCCATGCGATGGAGGCGTTCTATGCCCCCGATCGCAACCCGGTGATAGAGTTGATGTGCCGCGATGCCATGGCACGGTTCGCCACGGCGCTGCCGCGCCTGATCGCCGATCCGCAGGATGCACAGGCGCGTGGTCTGGCGCTGTATGCCGCCTGGTGCTGTTCGACCGCGCTTGGCCATGTCTCGATGGCGCTGCACCACAAGCTGGCGCATGTGCTGGGCGGGTCGTTCAACACACCCCATGCCGAAACGCATTCCATTCTGTTGCCCTATACCACGGCCTTCAATGAAGATGCCGTGCCAGAGGCGCTGGCCCCGATTGCCGATGCCTTTGGCGGCGGGTCGGCGGGGGGCGGCCTGTGGGATTTTGCGCGCCGCGTCTCTGCCCCCGAAAGCCTGAAGGATCTGGGCCTGACCGAGGCCGATCTGGACCGCGCCGCCGCGCTGGCGGTGAAAAACCGCTATCCGAACCCCCGACCCTTTGATCAGGCCGGGATCCGCCATCTGCTGCAGGCCGCCTGGGAGGGGCGCCGCCCTGGCAGTTGAACCATCCAAGGGAGGACGACCATGCTGACCAGACGCAGTTTTCTAGGGACTTCGGCCGCCGGTGTTTCGCTTGCAGCTTCGGGGCTTGCGGCGCCAGCCCTTGCACAGGGGCGCAAGATCAGGCTGGGCTATGTCTCGCCGCAGACCGGGCCGCTGGCGGGGTTTGCCGAAAGCGATGCCTACAATATCGCGCGGTTTCTGGCGACCGATGCCGGGCGGAACTTTGACGTCATCGTCAAGGACAGCCAGTCCAACCCGACGCGCGCAGCCGAGGTGGCCAAGGATCTGATCATTTCGGACGGCATCGACCTGATGCTTGTCGCCTCGACGCCCGAGAACACCAATCCGGTCGCCACCACCTGCGAGGCCGAGGGCGTGCCCTGTATTTCCACCAAGGCGCCCTGGCAGCCCTGGTTCATCGGCCAGCAGGGCAACCCCGGCAACCCCGAAAGTTGGCGCCCCTTTGACTTTGCGTTCCACTATTTCTGGGGGCTGGAAGATGTGATCGCGGTGTTCACCAACATGTGGGCACAACTGGGCACCAACCGACAGGTCGGCGGGCTGTTTCCCAACGATGCCGATGGCAATGCCTGGGGCGACCCCGACAATGGCCTGCGCCCCGGTCTGGCGGCGGCGGGGTTCACCCTGTCCGATCCGGGCCGCTATCAGAATCTCAGCGATGATTTCACCGCCCAGATCAATGCCTTCCGTGCTGCCGATGCTCAGATCGTCACCGGCGTGGTCATTCCGCCGGACTTTACCACCTTCTGGAACCAGTCGCGCCAGCAGGGGTTCCGCCCCAAGGCGGTGACAGTGGCCAAGGCGCTGCTGTTCCCGCAGTCGGTGGAAACCCTGGGCGAGGCCGGGCACAACCTGTCGTCCGAGGTCTGGTGGTCGCCCAATCACCCGTTCGCCTCCTCGTTGACCGGGCAGGACGCCCGTGCGCTGGCCGAGGATTTCACCCGCGAAACCGGGCGCCCCTGGACCCAGCCCATCGGTTTCATCCATTCCTTGTTCGAGATTGCGGCCGATGTGATGGGCCGCGTCGATGCGCCCGAAGATGCCGACAAGGTGGCTGCGGCGATTGCCGCGACCCGCCTGGACACCATGGTCGGCCGCATCGCCTGGGATGGCGCGGGCGTGCCGCCGTTTGCCGCGCAGAACGTGTGCAAGACCCCGCTGGTCGGTGGGCAGTGGCGCCGCCAGGCAGATGGCGGATTCGATCTGGTGATTGTCGATAACCAGACCGCTCCGGCGATCCCCGCAGGCGGCACGATGGAGGCTTTGGCCTGAGCGCCGGGGGCGGCCCCGGCGACCGCCCCCGATGATCCAGCCAGAGGGGAGCGCGCGATGATCCTGGAGCTTGAGTCGGTGTCCAAATCCTACGGGGCGCTCAAGGTGACTGATGCGGTCAGCTTGCAGGTGCCGCGCGGGCAGGCGCTGGGGATCATCGGCCCGAATGGCGCGGGCAAATCGACGCTGTTCAACCTGATCACCGGCAATGTCCTGCCCGATGCCGGGCGTATCGGCTTTCTGGGCCGTGATGTGACGGGCCTGCCTGCCATGGCGCGGGTCCGCATGGGGGTTGGGCGCAGTTTTCAGATCCCCCAGCCGTTCGAGGGGCTGACGGTGTTCGAAAATCTGCTGACGGCGGCCAGCTTTGGCGGGGCAGGGGCGCCGCGCGACCAGATGGCGCAGGATTGCGCCGAAATCCTGCGCCGCACCGGAATGTTGCCCAGGGCCAACCGGCTGGCCGGAAGCCTGAGCCTGCTGGACCGCAAGCGGCTGGAACTGGCCCGCGCGATGGCGACGGCGCCAGAGCTGCTGTTGCTGGATGAGATCGCCGGGGGCCTGACCGAGGCCGAATGCCGCAGTCTGGTGGACACCATCCGCGAGATTCACGCAGGCGGCACCACGATCATCTGGATCGAGCATGTGCTGCACGCGCTCAATTCGGTGGTCGAGAGGCTGGCGGTGCTGGATTTCGGCCGGTTGATCGGCGTGGGCGCGCCGGAGGAGATCATGGCCTCGCGCGAGGTGCGCGAGATCTATCTGGGGATCGACATCTGATGCTGTTGCAGACCTGCGGACTTCACGCCGGATATGACCGTTTCAAGGCGCTGTTCGGTGTGGATATTGCCGTGGAACCCGGTGAATGCGTGGCGATCATCGGGGCGAACGGGGCCGGAAAATCCACGCTGATGCGCGCCATTTCCGGTGTGCTGCGCAGCGCGCCCGACATGGTCCTGCATCGGGGCGTGCCCATCGGCCATCTGCCCGCACCGCAGGTCATGCAGCGCGGTATTGCCATGGTGCCCGAGGGACGGCGGCTGTTTCCCTCGCTTTCCGTCGAAGAAAACCTGCTGATCGGTGCACAGATGCGCCGAGGAACCGGCCCCTGGGCGCTGGAAAGCGTCTATGAACTGTTCCCCATCCTGCGCGAGCGGCGCGCCAGCCCCGGAACCGCCCTGTCAGGTGGCCAGCAGCAGATGGTTGCCATCGGACGGGCGCTGATGTCGAACCCCGACCTGCTGCTGTGCGACGAAATCAGCCTGGGCCTGGCGCCCGTGGTGATCCGCGACATCTATGCCGCCCTGCCACGCATCCGCGCGACAGGCGCTGCGGTGGTGGTGGTCGAGCAGGACATCACCCAGGCGCTGACGGTGGCCGATCGGGTCTATTGCCTGATGGAAGGGCGCGTCACCCTGACCGGACGCCCCGGCGATCTGAGCCGGGCGGCGATTCATGATGCCTATTTCGGAGGTCACGCATGATCTGGCTGGATACGATTGCCCAGGGGATCCTGCTGGGCGGGCTGTATGCGCTGTTCGCCACTGGCCTCAGTCTTGTGTTCGGCATCATGCGGCTGGTCAATCTGGCGCATGGCGATCTGATCGTGCTGGCGGCCTATCTGATCCTGCTGGTCGTCACCCTGCTGGGCCTGTCGCCCTGGCTGGCGGTGCTGGTGGCGGCGCCGGTGATGTTCGGCCTGGGCTGGATGCTGCAACGCTGGGTGCTGAACCGGGTGCTTGGCCCCGATATCCTGCCGCCGCTGCTGGTGACGTTCGGCCTGTCCATTGCGCTTCAGAACGCGCTGCTCGAAGGATTTTCCGCCGACAGCCGCCGTATTCCCAACCCCGCGCTCGAAGGAGCCTCGGTCGCGGTCGGGCCGCTGAACCTGGGCGTGATGCCGCTGTTGACCTTTGGGTCGGCGGTGGCGGTGATCCTGGTGCTGAACCGCATCATCTATGCCACGCCGCTGGGCCGGGCGTTCCGCGCCACCTCTGACGATCCGGTGACGGCAGGGCTGATGGGGATCGACCCGAGGCGGATCTTTGCCCTGGCCACCGGGCTGGCGATGGTGGTGGTGACGATTGCCGCGCTGTATCTGGGAACGCGGGCGAATTTCGATCCGGCCATTGGCCCGGCGCGGCTGATCTATGCGTTTCAGGCCGTGATCATCGGCGGTCTGGGCAGCCTGTGGGGCACGCTGATCGGCGGGGTGATCCTCGGGGTCGCCCAGACGACGGGCGCGGCCCTCAACCCGGAATGGCAAATCCTTGCCGGGCATATCGCCTTTCTGGCGGTGTTGCTGATTCGGCCGCGCGGGCTGTTTCCGCGCGCCAACGACTAGGGCAGGGCAGATGACACCGACGCATTGGCGCATGACAACCCTGACCCGTGCCGGCCTTGTGACGGGGGGGCTGGCGCTGGCGCTGATCGTGCTGGGGCTGGTGCTGCCTGCCTTTGCCTCGCGCAAGCTGATCCAGGACCTGTTCTACATCCTGACGATGCTGACGCTGGCGCAGCTTTGGAACCTGCTGGCGGGCTATGGCGGGCTGGTCTCTGTGGGGCAGCAGGCCTTTGTCGGCATCGGCGCCTATGCGCTGTTCGGCGGGGTGATCCTGGCGGGCATGGACCCGCTGCTGGCGCTGCTGCTGGGCGGGCTGGCGGCGCTGGTGCTGGCGGTGCCGATGGCGTTCTTTGCCTTTCGCCTGCATGGTGCCTATTTCGCCATCGGCACCTGGGTGATGGCCGAGGTGGCGCGGCTGTCCATCGCCCAGTGGAAGGCCCTGGGCGGTGGCACCGGCACATCGCTGCCCCGCGATGCGACCAGCGGCATGAAGGTGCTGGACTGGATCGGGGCGCTGTTCGGGGTGCGGGCGGCGGCGGCGCGCGACATCCTGGCCTATTGGCTGGCATTGATGCTGGCGGTGGCGGTGATCGGCGGTATCTACTGGCTGTTGCGCAACCGGCTGGGGCTGGGGCTGATCGCGGTGCGCGACAATATCGAGGCGGCGCGCTCGGTCGGTGTCGATGTGCGGCGGATGAAATGGGCAGTGTTCCTGCTGGCCTCTGCCGCGACGGGGGTAACGGGCGCGCTGATCTTCCTGCAAACCGCGCGCATCTCGCCCGATGCTGCCTTCGCGCTGACGGACTGGACGGCCTATGTCATCTTCATCGTGGTGATCGGCGGGATCGGCACCATCGAAGGGCCCATCCTGGGCGTGCTGGTGTTCTTTGCCCTGCGGTCGCTGCTGGCGGATTATGGCAGTTGGTATCTGCTGACGCTTGGGGTCATTGCCATTGTCGTCATGCTGTTTGCGCCGCGCGGGCTGTGGGGCCTGATCTCGGATCGGACCGGGGTGCAGTTGTTTCCCGTGCGCCGCTGGCTGCATGGGCCGGGCGTCGGAGAGGAGACCTCGCGTTGATCCGGGCCATATGGCGGCTTGCAGGCGATACTGCCGTGCCCTGGGCTGGAAAACATAACGCATCGCTATATAGAACCGGAGTTTGCGCATTTGACTTGTCCGCGCAACACCCCCGATAGTGGACCCGTAGCGCGACCGGAGAGGAGCCGGGCGCGGATGTTTTCCAGGTTTGATCCGCACTCTGGCCCCTGTCCGGGGCCGGGACGAGGGCATGTGCATGTCATCGGCGGTCCCGGCATGGGAACATTCAGGCGGGACACGGCGGCAGGCTGGCCCACAGGGCAAGGCCCCGGCAAAGGAGGATGACATGGCGGTGGATTTCGAAACGTTGACCTACGACATCGGCGGCGTGCAGACGGTTGTGAAGGCGATCGGCACGGGCAAGCCGGTGATCTTTCTGCATGGCGCCGCCACGCTGGAGGGGTTCGATTTTGCCGCCGGGCTGGCAGACCGCTTTCGCGTGCTGTGTCCCAGCCATCCCGGCATGGGCCATTCCGGCGATGCGCCCCATGTCGCCGACATGCGCGACATGCTGGTCCATTATCTGAACCTGCTGGATGCGCTGGATCTGGCGGAAAAGCCCCATCTGATCGGGTTTTCCATGGGCGGCTGGATGGCCACCGAACTGGCGGCCATTGCCCGCGACCGCTTTGACAAGGTGGTGCTGATGGCGCCTGCGGGGCTGAACGATCCGGCGCATCCGGCGGCCGATCTGGGCGCCATCGCCCCGCAGGATCTGCCTGGCTATCTGGCCCATGATGTGGCGGTGGCGCTGCGCTATTTCCCCGATGGCAGCGATCCGGCCGCCGCCGAGGCGTTTGGCGCCGCCCGCGGACGCGAGGGGGACATGGTCGGGCGTCTGTGCGCGCATCACGGGATGGGCCACCCCAACCTGCGCCGGTTTCTGGCGCGCATCACCAATCCCGCGCTGGTCGTCTGGGGCACCGAGGACCGGCTGCTGCCTGCCGCGCAGGCGCCGCTGTGGGTCGCGGCGCTGCCCGATGCACGGCTGCATCTGGTCGAGGGGGCCGGCCACCTGCTGGCCCAGGAACGCCCCGAGACCATGACCGCCATCGGCGATTTCCTCGCCGCCTGACGCCTTTCCCGAGGAGGAGACATCATGAACAAGCCGCTGCGCCATTCGTACTGGGGCCAGACATCCGATCACCGCGACCTGCTCAAGCGCATTGCCGAGATCGGCCCCCTGCTGGAAAAGAACGCCGATGCCGATGATGCCGCCGGAGAGCTGACGCCCGAAAGTTTCAAGGCGCTGGAACCCTTGCGCATGTCGCATGTCCTGGTGCCCGAGGCGTTGGGCGGAATGCAGTTGCCGCCCCGTGCCGCGCTGGAACTGGTCGAGGCGATCACCTGGTATTCTGGTTCGGCCGGGTGGGTGTCGATGGTGCACGCCGCTATCGGCGCCATGTCGGCCGCCTTTCTGCCCGACAGCGCCACGTCGCGTCTGTACAACACCGGCATCGACCAGCGATTTTCCGGGCAGGGCGCGCCGCTTGGCATGGCAAAGAAGGTCGAGGGCGGATACCGCCTGTCGGGCCGCTGGAGCTATGGGTCGGGATTCAGCCATGCCACCTATTCGCACAGCGCCTGCTTTGTCGATGACGGCACCGGCAAACCGGCAATGGATCCCAAGACGGGCGGCCCGTTGATCCTGTGCGTCCATGCGCCGATCCCCGAGCACAAGCCCCTGGGCAACTGGGATGTGCTGGGGCTGAAGGGCACAGGGTCCATCGACTATGCCGCCGAAGATCTGTTCATCCCCGAAGACATGTCCTTTCCCATCGCCACCGCCGAACCCCAGCGCCTGAAAGAGCTGTTCGGTCTGGGCGTCATCGGGTTGGCGGCCTTTGGGCATACCGGCTGGGCCATGGGTGCCGCGCGCCGGATGCTGGACGAGATCGCCGCCTTTGCGCGCACCAAATCGGGCCGCGCCGGGTTGCTGGGCGAAAGCGAGAAGTTCTGGTTCGACTATGGCCGTGCCGAGGCCCGCGTCCGGGCCGCCCGTGCCTTTGTCATGGAGGTCTGGGGCGATATCGAGGCGACCTGCGAACGGGGCGAGGCCGTATCGACCCGCCAGATCACCATGGTGCATCTGGCCAAATCGGAAATCCACGAGGCGGGCGAGGCGGCCTGCAACTTTGCCTATCGTGCGGCGGGCGGGGCGGGCCTGCGCGCGGGAACCATTCAGCGGGTGTTCCGCGACATGATGGTGGCGGTGAACCATTTCACCATCGCACCGTCGATCGTGACCGCTGCGGGCCGCGAAATCGGCGGCGTCTGGAGCGACCGGACCTGGCAATTCTATGATCTGGTCGAAACCAGGAAATGACGGTGCCCACGGCCCTCTGACGTCCTGACTGCGAATGTCCCGGCCCGTGGCGGGCCGGGGCCTTCCTCCCTGCAATACGATGGATGCGACCATGAGCTATTTCACCGAAGCCAATTCCGTTGACACCGTGAACGCGCGCATGGGCGAGAGCACCGACCCCCGCCTGCGCGAGGTCATGACAGGTCTGGTCAAGCACCTGCACGCATTCGCCGTCGAGGTGAACCTGACGCAGGAGGAATGGGAGTATGGCATCGGTTTTCTGACCCGAACCGGCCAGATGTGTTCGGGCGAGCGGCAGGAATTCATTCTGCTGTCGGATGTTCTGGGTATGTCGATGCTGGTCGATGCCATCAACAACCGCCGCCCCGAAGGGGCAACCGAAAACACCGTCTTTGGTCCGTTCCACGTTGCCGATGCGCCGATCCGCCAGATGGGCGAGACCATATCGCTGGACGGCAAGGGCGAGAGTTGCCTGTTCGAAGGCCGCGTGCTGGATCTGGACGGCGCCCCGATCGAGGGCGCCTGCGTCGATGTCTGGTCCGACAATGCCGATGGCTATTATGACGTCCAGCAACCCGGCATTCAGCCAAAGTGGAACAACCGGGGGCGGTTCTTCACCGGGCCGGATGGCCGTTATGCGTTCCGCGGGATCAAGCCGGTCAGCTATCCCATCCCCGATGACGGCCCGGTGGGGCAGATGCTGGGCCATCTTGGCCGGCATCCCTATCGTCCGGCGCATATGCATTATCTGGTTACGGCGCCGGGGTATCAAAGGCTGGTGACGCATACGTTCGTGGGGGGCGACGATTATCTGGCATCGGATGCGGTGTTCGGGGTCAAGCAATCGCTGATCGCCCCTTATGAGCGGCTGGACGGGGCCGATACCGCCTGGTGCTCGCCGTTTGATTTCGTGCTGGTCAGAGGGTGAGATGCCGAACGTCAAGTTCTTTGTCGATGACACGCATTGCCCTGCCGCGCGCGAGGCCCTGCGCGCCGCGCTGCCATCCTTGCGCGACATGCTGAGCGACCGTCTGGGCATTCCGCAGGCCGCGTGCCAGTTGGCGGTGATCCCGGTGGCGGGAATGGCCGATCAGCCGCCGGTCAATGCCGAGCTGATGCTGTTGCCCGGCAATGCCCGCACGCCCGAGGTGCTGCGCGCGGTCGGCGCAGAGTTGCGCGCGATGGTGCAGGAGGCGGCGGGCCTGCATACGGCCGTGCGCTTTCTGACCATGGATCCCGTGACCTATATCGCGATGAAATAGCCGTCAGCCCCGCCGCCGCGCCACTTGCAGGTCATGGTCAATCCGGTTCTGGAGCCGATGGAACTCACTGGTCAGAAACGCGACGAACGGCTTGAGATTGGCCTTGGGGGGCCGGTCTGTGGCCGTCATCAGGCCCAGTTGGCGGTCGGGATGTTCAATGCGCAGCGGCAGCACGTCCAGTTGCATCGTGCGCCGCGCCAGGAACACCACCGAATAGGGCAGCACCGTCAGCGCATCCGATCCGGTCAGGACCGACAGGATCGACGCCAGAGAACCGCCGGAAAAGCTGACGCGGAAATCCTCGCCCCCGATGGATTTTATCGCGCGTTGCAGGTCGCGGAACAGCGGGCTGTCGGTGGGGGGCGCGATCCAGGTGAAGCTGTCGATATCGGCCAGCGTGATCCCCTTGCGCCGGGTCAGCGGATGGGTTGCGCGGCACGCGATCACATTGTGCCCCGCCAGCAAGGGCACAAAGGTCATTTCGGGCGGCACCTGGCTGGTGTGCAGCGGCAGGATGGCCATGTCGAGCGAGCCGTTGCGCAGCCCCTGGGCCAGCGTGTCCAGATAGCCATAGCTCTGTTCGATCTGGATATCGCCATAGCGGGTCTGGAATTCGGCGATCATGGTCGACACCACGCCATCCATGAAGATCGGCGATCCCCCCACCCGCAGCCGCCCCGCCTGACCTTGCTGGAACCTGCGGATCAACAGGCTGGCTTCCTGGTTGGCATTGCGGATCCGCGTGCCGATGCGCGCAAGGCTATGGCCCAGTTCGGTCGGGCGCAACGGGCGGCGTCCCGGTTCGAACAGCGGGATCCCGATGCGCTGTTCCAGCAGCGCCATGCTGCGCGAGACCGAGGGTTGCGATTTGCCAAGCGCCTCGGCGCCTTCGGTCAGGCCGCCCTTTTCGACGATGACGGCCAGAATCTCCAGGTGTTCGCTGTCTATTTTCATAACGCGGGATCATATTATCCCGTCGTGATCCGATCAATATCCCGCGTTCAAGCGGATACCCTGACCGCGCGGGTTCTGGGAGGAGCCTCACAGGATAGGCCGGCATGTGCGGCGATGTTCGTGATCTGGACATCGCGCCGCCGGGCTGACCAGCAGACCGAGTTGAAAGGAACCCTCGATGGCTGACATCACGACGGATGTGCTTATCATCGGCACCGGCCCTGCCGGTTCGGCGGCGGCGGCGCTTTTGTCCAGCTATGGCATCGCCAATATGGCGGTGAACCGCTATCGCTGGCTGGCCAACACGCCGCGCGCGCATATCACCAACCAGCGTGCGATGGAGGTGCTGCGCGATCTGGGCCGCGAGGTCGAGGACGAGGCGTATATGTTCGCCACCCACCAGGATCTGATGGGCGAGAACATCTTTTGCGAAAGCCTGGCCGGTGAAGAGATCGGCCGGATGAAAGCCTGGGGCAACCATCCGCTCAGCCGCGCCGAACATCTGATGTCGTCGCCGACCAAGATGAACGATCTGCCGCAGACCTATATGGAGCCGCTGCTGTTCAAGACCGCCTGTTCGCGCGGCACACAGGCGCGGATGTCCACCGAATATCTGCGCCACGATCAGGACGAGGATGGCGTCACCACCACCCTGCGCGATCGCCTGACAGGGCAGGAGCTGACGGTGCGGTCGAAATACCTGATCGGCGCCGATGGCGGCAAATCGCTGGTGGCCGAACATGCCGGACTGCCGTTCGAAGGCAAGATGGGCGTGGGCGGCAGCATGAACATCCTGTTCCGGGCCGATCTGTCGCGCTATGTCGCCCACCGCCCCTCGGTGCTGTATTGGGTGATGCAGCCGGGCGCCGATGTGGGCGGGATCGGCATGGGGCTGGTGCGGATGGTGCGGCCCTGGAACGAATGGCTGATCGTCTGGGGCTATGACATCAACGGGCCGGAACCCGAGGTGACGCCCGAATTCGCCACCGGCGTGGCGCGGCAACTGATTGGCGACCCGGATCTGGATATCGAGCTTTTGTCGGCCAATATCTGGACGGTGAACAATTATTACGCCACCCGCACCGCCAATGGCCGGGTGTTCTGCATGGGCGATGCGATCCATCGCCATCCGCCGTCGAACGGTCTGGGATCCAATACCTCGATCCAGGATGCGTTCAACCTGGCCTGGAAGATGGCCATGGTGCTCAAGGGGCAGGCGGGCGGCAGGCTGCTGGACAGCTATGATGCCGAACGCGCGCCCATCGCCAAGCAGATCGTCACCCGCGCGAACCAGTCGATCGGTGAAACCGGCCCGATCTTTGCCGCACTTGGCATGGCCGAGGGGGTGGACCCCGAACAGATGCAGAAGAACCTTCAGGCCCGCACCGGCGGCACCCCCGAGGCCGAGGCGCAGCGCGAGGCGATCCGGAAGGCCATTGCGTTCAAGAAATACGAATTCGATGCCCATGGTGTCGAGATGAACCAGCGGTATCGGTCGGCGGCCATTGTCAGCGATGGCCAGATCGAACCCGATTTCCAACTGGATGCCGATCTGTTCTATCAACCCACCACTTGGCCCGGCGCCCGTCTGCCGCATGTCTGGCTGTACCGGCGCGACACCGGGGCCGAGGTGTCGACCCTGGATCTGTGCGGGCACGGGCGGTTCAGCCTGCTGACCGGGTTGGGTGGCGAGGGCTGGGTGACGGCGGCGCGCGATGTGGCGGCAGAAATGGGGATTGATCTTGTCACCCATCTTGTCGGGCCGCGTCAGCCCTATGTGGACCATTCCGGCGACTGGGCGCGCGCCTCGGAGATCCGCGACAGCGGCTGCCTGCTGGTGCGCCCGGACCATCACGTCTGCTGGCGTGCGCCGGTGCTGACGGACGATCCCGCCGCCGATCTGCGACGGGTGCTGCATCAGGTGCTGGCCCGCTAGGCCCGCGCCCTTCGGCCGGTGCGGCGGGAAGAGGAGCCCGGCCGCACCTTTCAGGCGACCAAACGATCTTCAGGGAGGAAGACATGACTTTCACCAGACGAACCGCCATGGCCTCGTTGGCCGGTATCGGGCTGATGGGGGGGCTGGGACTGGCCCCCGCCCAGGCCAAGGATGCCACGACGCCGGTCAAAATCGGCTATGCCATCTCGCTGACCGGGCCGAATGCCGGCGGGGCGGGCACAACCATCCTGCCCAACTATCAGCTTTGGGCCCATGATCTGCGCGAGAAGGGCGGGATCAAGGTGGGCGATGTGATACGCCCCATCGAGATCATCGAATATGATGACCGCTCGAACTCCGAAGAAGCGGTCAAGGCGGTAGAACGGCTGATCACGCAGGACAAGGTGGATATCCTGCTGGCCCCCTGGGGCACGGCGCTGAACCTGGCGGTTGGCCCGCTGTTCGACCGGGCCGGCTATATCCAGGCGACGCCCACCGCGATCACCGACCGCGCGCCCGATCTGATCAAGCGTTGGCCGCGGGCCTTCCTGCTGTCGGGCACTGCGGCATCCTGGGCCGAGCCGGTGGTCGAACTGATGGCCGAGGCACGGGCCGCCGGGCATATCGACGACAATGTCGCCATGGTCTCGGTCGCAGATGCCTTCGGGATCGACCTTGCGGCGGCGGCGCGCAAGGCCTTTGCCGAGGCCGGGTTCAAGCTGACCTATGACCGGACCTATCCGGTGGGCACGCAGGACTTTTCCTCGATCATGGCCGAGGTGCGCGACACCAAGGCGTTTGTCGCCTTCAGCTATCCGCCGGATACCATTGCGATCACCGACAATGCCCAACTGCACAATTTCAGCCCGAACGTCATGTATGTGGGCATCGGCGGCGCGTTTCCGATGTTCCTTGACCGTTTCGGGGCCAGCGCGGATACGCTGCTGACGCATGGGGGCCTCAACCTCGCCGATGAGCGGGTCAAGGGCTATATCGACAAACATGTCGAAGTGACCGGCCGCCGCCCGGACAGCGCGGGATCCATCGTGATGTATGCCGCACTTCAGGCGATGGAACAGGCCATCGAGCGTACCGGCAGCCTCAAGGGCGATGACATTGCGGCAGAACTGAAATCGGGCACCTTCGACACTGTGCTGGGCGAGATCAACCTGGGCTCGCAGATGATGCCGAACATCTTCAAGGCGGGGCAGATCCGCGATGGCTGGGTCGTGGGGCTGGGGCCTGCCGATGCCTCTGGCCGGGGCGATTTCGTCATGCCCAAGGCCCCCTGGCCTGCACGCTGAAACCTGATGCCGGGGCGCCGCCTGATGGCGCCCCGGCACTCCTCGAAGGGAAAATACCATGTTCGTCAACGCAGTGCTGAGCGGTCTGACGCTTGGCGGGGTCTATGCGCTGGTGGCCCTGGGGCTGACGATCCAATATGGCGTGTCGCGCACGATGAACCTTGGCTATGGCGAGTTCCTGATCGGGGCCGCCTTTGCCGTGTTCATGCTGTTCGGAACGCTGGGGATCAGCCCCTATCTGCTGGCCATCGTGATCGTGCCTGTGGCCTATGGCCTGTCCTGGCTGGTCTATCGGGTGATGCTGATGCCGATCGTGCGCCGGGCCAGATCGCCCATGGCGCTGGAGATCGACAGCCTGCTGCTGACCTTCGGGTTGCTGTTTGCGATGATGGGCGTGCTCGTGCTGTTCTTCGGCGGCAACTATACCAGCTATTCCTATCTGTCGGTGCCGGTGCATCTGATGGGGGAAACGGTGGCGCTGAACCGGCTGGCCTCGTTCATTGCGGCGGTTCTGGTCGGGGCGCTGGCCTATGGGCTGCTGATGCGCACCCGGACCGGCATGGCGTTGCGCGCCGTGGCGGTCGATCCGGTCGGGGCCCGGCTGGTCGGCATCGACGTGACCTGGGCGGCGGGCCTTGCCTTTGGCCTGGGCGGCGCCATCGCGGCGCTGGGGGGCGTGCTGATCAGCACCTACATGACCTTTACCGCCGAGATGGGCGTGGTCTTTACCATGAAGGCGTTGATCGTCGTGATCATGGCCGGGGTCGGCCATGTGATGGGCGCGCTGATCGCCGGGCTGGCGCTGGGGCTGATCGAGGCCTTTGTGGCGGCCTATCTTGACCCCGGCCTGACCGTGGCGGTGATCTATGCCGTGTTCCTGCTGACGCTGCTGATGCGCCCGTCGGGCATTTTCGGAAAGGCAGCGCGATGATCAGCCGGACCCCCTGGCCCTATGCCCTGATCGTCGCCGTGTTCGGCGCGCTGGCCTTTACGCCCCTTGTCGCCTCCAGCTTTCAACTGGCCTTTGCCATCGGCTGCCTGAATTTCATGGTTCTGGCCACCGCCTGGGGGCTGTTTTCGGGGCCGACACGCTATGTCTCGCTGGCGAGCGTGGTGTTTTTCGGCATCGGCTCCTACACCGTGGCAGTGCTGGGCGAGGCGATGCCCTGGCCTGCGGTGCTGGCGATGGCCGCGCTGATCGGGGGTGCGGTGGCGTTGGTGGTGGGGCTGGCCACGCTGCGCCTGGCTGGCATCTATTTTGTGATCTTCACCTTCGGTCTGTCGGAAATGGTGCGCCAGCTCGTCACCTGGTACGAGGTGAATGTCACCCTGTCGATTGGCCGCTACATCTTTCTCGACATCACCCAGACGCAGATCTTCTGGCAGTTGCTGGCGCTGCTGGCGGTGGTGCTGATCGGGGCGGTCGCGCTGCAACGGTCGCGCCTGGGCTTTGCGCTGCGGGTGATCGGCGGGGACGAGACGATGGCGCGGCATTTCGGCCTGAACCCGACCTTTGCCAAGCTGGCGCTGTTCGTCGCCAGTTCGGTGATCATGTCGCTGGCAGGGGCCATCATGGCGCCGCGCTGGACCTATATCGACCCGGCCATCGCCTTTAACGCCACGCTGTCGTTTCAGGTGGTGATCATGGCACTGCTGGGCGGGATGCACCGCATTTGGGGGCCGCTTCTGGGCGCGCTGCTGATGTCCTTCCTGTTCGAGGCCTTGGGCAGCCGCTTTCCGCAGGCGTTTTCGCTGCTGCTGGGGTTGGTGTTCATCGTCATCGTCTATCTGCTGCCCAACGGCATCGTCGGCCGGATCGAAGAGGCCTTTGCCCGGACCCGCCGCGCGCCGGACACCCCCACCGTTCCAGCCGGAGAGCGCCCATGACCGACCCGATCCTGCGCCTGAACGGCGTGCGCAAGGCCTTTGGCGGGCTGGTGGCGGTGAACGATGTCAGCTTTGATCTGCACCGGGGCGAGATTCTGGGGCTGATCGGGCCCAACGGCTCGGGCAAGACGACGACGATGAACCTGATCTCGGGCGCCTTCGGGATGGACCGGGGCACGATCACGCTGGACGGCGCCGTCATTTCGGGGCTGCCCGCCAACCGGGTGGCGCGCAAGGGGATCGCCCGCACCTTTCAGCTTTTGCGCCTGATCGACGACATGACCGTGACCGAGAATGCCGCCGTCGGCATGGCCTTTCGCCCCGGTCAGCCCTGGAATGCAGAGCTTGTCACCCGCTGCCAGACCTATCTGGAGGTGGTGGGGCTGGCTGACAAGGCCGGGCTGGAAGTGTCCAAGCTGACTTATATCGACCAGAAACGGCTGGAACTGGCCCGTGCCCTGGCGATGGAGCCAAAGGTGCTGTTGCTGGATGAATGGCTGGCCGGGCTGAACGCCACCGAACTGCGCAGCGGGATCGAGATCATCCGCAAGGTGCGCGACATGGGCACCACCATCATCATGGTGGAACATGTCATGTCGGCCATCCATTCGCTGTGCGACCGCTGTGTGGTGATGAACGCCGGGGGCAAGATCGCCGAAGGCACGCCTGCCACCGTGCTGACCGACCCCCATGTCGTCGAAGCCTATCTGGGAGAACCGCATCATGCTTGAGGTTTCGGGGCTGTCCGTCAGCTATGGCAGGCATCTGGCGCTGGAATCCGCCGCGCTGACGGTTGCGGCGGGGGAAATCGTGGTCGTCCTGGGGTCCAACGGGGCCGGGAAATCCACGCTGATCAAGGCATTGTCCGGTCTGGTCGCGCCCCATCCCGGTGCACGGGTGACGCTGGACGGCACGGCGCTGCACAAACTGCCTGCGCATCGTATTGTCGAGGCCGGGCTGGCACTGGTGCCCGAGGGGCGGCATCTGTTCAGCACGCTGAGCGTGGCGGAAAACCTGGCACTTGGCGCGTTCATGCCGCGCACGCGCGCGCAGGCCGAGGCCAGTCTGGAACGGGTGTTCGAAGTGTTCCCCAAGCTCAAGCAGCGGCTTGGCCAGATCGCGGGCACCATGAGCGGGGGCGAGCAACAGATGGTGGCGATTGGTCGGGCGATGATGACCTGCCCCAAGCTGTTGTTGCTGGACGAACCCTCGCTGGGCCTGTCGCCGCTGCTGACGGCGGAACTGTTCCGCGCCTTGCCGCGCATCGCGGCCACCGGGGCGGGGGTGTTGCTGGTGGAACAGAACTCGCACCACAGCCTGGCGATTTCCGACCGGGGCTATCTGCTGGAAAAAGGCGTGATCACGGGGCAGGGCGCCGCGGCGGATCTGCTGAAAAGCGAAGAGGTGCAAAAGGCCTATCTGGGCATGTAGCCGGGGCCTGATCGCCCCGGCATCTGTGCAAGGCTCAGGCCTTGCGCGCCTTCCACTGGCGCAGCCCGGCCAGGCCCATGCAGGCCAGTGCCAGCTTGACCGCATCGCCCAGCACGAACGGCGCCAGCCCGGCCGCAATCAGTTTCGACGCGGGCACAAAGGTCGCCAGCCAGCTCAGGCCCACGACATAGACGGCGGCGGTGCCTGCCAGCATCGCCAGCGCCTGACCCGCCCAGCCGCGCCCCTGCGCCAGCCAGCCGGTGACACCGGCTGCCACCAGCATCCCTACCAGATACCCGCCCGTCGGCCCCGCCATATAGGCCGGCCCTGCCGCCCCTGCCGCTGCAAAGACCGGCAGCCCGGCCATGCCTGCGGCCAGATAGCTGCCCATTGCCGCCACACCAAGGCGCGGCCCCAACCCCGCCGCGATCACCAGCACGGCAAGGGTCTGAAGCGTCATGGGAACGGGCCAGAACGGCACCTGCACCTTGGCCCCCAGCGCAATCAGCGCGGCGGCGGCCAGCACGAGCGCCAGAGTGCGGCCCATCGCGGCGGGCTGGGTCAGGGTTTGGGGTTCGGAACGCGGGAACGATGACATGCGGATCCTCCGTCGATAGATGTCTGCTCTATCTATATTTTCGACGAGAGTTGGCAGGATCGGCAATCAAGATTATAGATAATTATCCGGAAATCTCGTAAGTTCCTCGTGGGTCGGAATTTTTTGTGCCCGGCTTGCGCTTGCCGATCCAGCCGACATGCCGCGCCAGGGTGGCGCAGGCCAGATCGGTCTGGCCGCGGGACAGGGCGTCCAGAATGGTCCGGTGGTCGTGATCGGTGCGCGATTCCCAGTCTTGCCGCCAGGCCGCCAGCAAGAAACGCGCGCTGGCCGCTTGCAGGTCGTCGATGGTTTTCAGCAGGCGCGGCATCTGGCACGGCATCAGGATCATCTGGTGAAATCGGCGGTTGGCCGCCTCCCAGCCTCGGACATCGGTTGCGGTGTCACACAGCCGTGTAACCTCTTCAGCCTGCGCAAGAATTGCCTTGGTCATATGCGGCGCGGCATGTCGCAGGGCCAGCGATTCCAGGCTGGCGCGCATCTCGGCCACCTCGCGCAATTCGGCAATGTCGAAATCGGTGACACGCACCCCGCGCCGGGGCAGGTTCTCGGCCAGGCCCTGCGCCTCCAGCTGGCGAAATGCCTCGCGGACGGGAACATGGCTGGCGCCGAATTCGGTGGCGATATGGTCCTGCCGCAAGCGGACGCCGGGCGCGAGGTCGCCCGAGATGATCCGGTCTGCAAGGATCCGCGCGATCCGCGCGGCATGGGTTTCGGTGGGCTGGGCTGTCATGGATTATAGATAACCCGGCCCACCGCATCTGTCGATCTGTTTGGCTAGCCGCGATGGATCAGGCTGGCGAACAGATGCGGATCCAGACTGCTGCTGGCAAAGGTCGGCCCTTCGGTCAGCACGCTGACCGCATCATGGCTGTGCAGGCTTTCCTGATGGCTCGCCACGACGCGGAAATCGCCGATCCGGCCATCCTCGCGCAGGGCGGCGCAAAAGCTGCGGGCGGCATCCTCGACAAAGATCGGATTGGCGGCGTTCAACTCGGCAAAGGCCTGTTCATCCTCGCGTTTGACCATCACCTGGGTTTCCGTTGGAATGGCGCGGCGTGCGAGGTCGATCAGATCCTCGAACCACAGCGTTGCATCGCCGGCCACCTCGACCGACAGCCGGGCGACCGACCGCTGCGCATGGGGCGTGGCCAGTTGCCCACGGGTTGCCCGCGCATGTTCGGACAGTTCCAGCGAACAGGGGCAGGTCGAGGAATAGACGTAATCCAGATGGACCAGCCGCTTGCGCACCCCGCCCTGATCGACCAGTTCCAGCGCGATGTCATAATATTGCCAGCCCGACAGGCCCGAACGCAGGCTTTCCATCCGCATTGGCCAGGACAGGCGCATCTGGATCCGGGCATCGAAACTGTCCAGATCGCGGCGGTAATCGTCCAGCACCGCCTCGATCACGCCGAACGAGAATTGCCGCTCGGCATGGGTGTAGAAGGACCGCATGATGCGGCTCATGTTGATGCCCTTCTTTTCCGCCTCCAGGCTGACAGTGCCAGTGACCGAGGTTTCCAGCATCACAGGCCCGCCATCGCGGGTGCGGTAGTGAAGCGGCAGGCGAAAGTTCGAGATGCCGACATGCTGGATCGTCGCCCGCGCCCCGCGGATCAGGCTGGAGGGGCCGTTCTGCAAATCCGGCAGCGTGGCCTTGTAGGCCGCATCGGGGCGAAATCCGGCAGGATAGTCACGGCGCAACGCGCCCCCCGCCAGCACAACCCCCAGCGCGGGATCCAGCGTCGCCACCTCGTCGGCCGGGGTCTGTTCCGCCCAGCGGCGCAATAGCGCAAGGGCGGCCTCGGCCTCGCTCCGGGCGGGGTCGCGGTCAATGGCAGGGGTGTGGATCGTCATGGCTGTCCCTCCTGGCGCATGGGCGTGAGGGAGATACGGCCATTCGCGGCAGCCGGATCATTTCAGCCCCAACATCTGTGCACGCCATGTGCTTGCGACAGATATAGACTGCGGGGGGCCATGGGCCAAGGGCGCCGGGGCAGGAACCCGCCCCGGCGCGACAGATCAGTCGGCGGTCAGCACGCCGCGCTCGATCTGGTCGCGTTCGATGGATTCGAACAGCGCCTTGAAGTTGCCTTCGCCAAAGCCATCATCGCCCTTGCGCTGGATGAATTCAAAGAAGATCGGCCCGATCACGGTTTTCGAAAAGATTTGCAGCAGGATCTTGGTTTCGCCGCCATCCACCACGCCTTCGCCGTCGATCAGGATGCCATGTTTCATCATCCTGTCCAGCGGTTCGGTATGCCCGGTCACGCGGCCATGGCTGAGGTCGTAATACGCCTTGGGCGGTGGTGGCATGAACTTCAGCCCGCGTTCGGCAATGGTGTCGGTGGTGGTGTAGATGTCTTCGGTTCCCACGGCGATATGCTGGATCCCCTCGCCATTGTAGCGGCGCAGATATTCGACGATCTGGCCTTTTTCGCCGCGATCCTCGTTGATCGGAATGCGGATGCGGCCGCAGGGGCTGGTCAGCGCGCGGCTGGTCAGGCCGGTGAACTTGCCTTCGATGTCGAAAAAGCGGATTTCGCGGAAGTTGAAGATGTCGCCGTAAAAGCGGAACCACACATCCATATTGCCCTTGTGGACGTTATGGGTGAGGTGGTCGAGGTAGTAGAATCCGACGCCCGCAGGCTTGGGCGCGGCGGTAAAGTCGAATTCGGCCGCATAGGGGCCCTTGAGATCGCCGCCATAGGCATCGGTGAAATAGATCAAGCTGCCGCCGATCCCGATGATGGCGGGCAGGTCCATCGTCTTGCCCGGCCCGTCGTAAGAGGTGGCACCCTTGGCCACGGCACGTTCATGCGCCTTGAAACGGTCCACCACCCGCCAGCACATCGACGGCGCGCAAGGCCCATGTTCCTCGACAAAGGCGCGGGCATGGCTGCCGGGTTCGTCGTTCAGCACATAGGTGATGTCGCCCTGCTGCCAAAGCTCGATCGCCTTGGACTTGTGCCGCGCGGTCAGGGCATAGCCCATACGACCGAACAACTCGCGCAGCTTTTCCGGTTCGGGGTGGGCGAATTCGACGAATTCGAACCCGTCGGTGCCGGCGGGATTCTGTTCGGTGATCTGCGCGCGGGGGGCGGCGTGGGGAAAGGGGCCCATGGGTATGTCCTCCGGTTCCTGGGGTTAACCTGAGTTTGCCGCATATGTTGCAAGGAATGCGCGCATTGTGGCTGGAGATCTGTGCCGATGATGCGCAGAATATGCGTGAATGGCGAATAAGGTGCGGGATTCACGCAATGCTGGACGAGATCGATTCGCGGTTGCTGGCCGAGGTGCAGAAAGATGCCACGCTGACCTCGGACGCGTTGGGCACCCGGTTGGGGTTGTCAGCCAGCCAGGCGGGGCGGCGGCGCCAGCGGCTGGAGGCCGAGGGCTATATCACCGGCTATGCCGCCCGTGTCAGCCCCGACCGTCTGGGTCTGAATGTGCAGGCCTTTGTCCAGGTGCAGATGGCCAGCCACGACCCCAAGGCCGCGCAGGCTTTTGCCGGGCTGGTGGCGCTGCGCCCGGAAATCATCAGCGCCTGGACCCTGACGGGCGAGGCGGATTATCTGCTGCGCGTCTGGTGCGCGGATCTGCCGGGGCTGAACCGGCTGATCCATCAGGTTTTGTTGCCGCATCCGTCAGTGTCGCGGGTGCAAAGCCAGATCGTGATGGACCAGTTCAAACCCGACGCGCCGTTGCCAACCTGACCGCTGGCGGTTGCGCGCCCTGCGCCTGCGCGCTAGCCATGGGCGCGACAGTGACAGCGGAGACCGCCCGTGTTGAACCCGGCCGATGAGCATTTCGTGGCAACCCTTGCCCAAAGCCTGCCCGAAGGCACCATTCGCGCCCCCGAGCCGCGCCATCTGGAAGAGCCGCGCAGCCGCTGGGCCGGTCTGGGCGGCTGTGTGGCGCTGCCCCGGTCCACCGCCGAGGTGGCGTCGGTGGTGCGTGCCTGTCAGGCGGCCCGCGTCGGCATCGTGCCATGGGGCGGTGGCACCGGGCTGGTGGGCGGCCAGGTGATGGCCGAGGGCCCGGCCCCGGTTATCCTGTCGCTGGAACGGATGAAGGCAGTGCGCGGCATCTGGCCATCGGAAAACGTGCTGATTGCCGAAGCCGGCGCCAAGCTGGCCGAGGTGCGCGCGGCGGCCGACGGGGCGGGGCGGATGTTCCCGCTGTCGCTGGCCTCCGAGGGGACATGCAGCATTGGCGGCAATCTGGCCACCAATGCGGGGGGGGTCAACGTGCTGCGCTGGGGCAATGCGCGCGATCTGTGCCTTGGGGTCGAGGCGGTGCTGGCCGATGGCAGCATCCTTGGCGGGCTGAAGCGGCTGCGCAAGGACAACACCGGCTATGACCTGCGCAACCTGCTGATCGGGTCCGAGGGCACGCTGGGCATCATCACCGCTGCCAGCCTGCGGCTGGTCGCGCCGCCGCCGGTGACGGGGGCCGCGCTGATGGTGGTCGAGGGGCCGGAGCAGGCGCTGGAGCTGCTGGCGCTGGCCGAGGCGCTGGCGCCCGGCTGCGTGTCGGCGTTCGAGCTGATCCACCGCACCGGGCCGGACTTTCTGGCCGAAACCATGCCCGACCTGCGCCAGCCCTTTGCCGAGCCGCCCGAGTGGCTGGTTCTGGTGGAACTCGGGTTGCCGCATGGCCTGTCGGCGGCAGAGATGCTGGAGGATCTGTTCGGGCAGGGGGCCGAGGCGGGGCTGGTCAGCGATGGGTTGATCGCCCAGTCGGAAAGCCAGCGCGCCGATTTCTGGAACCTGCGCGAGAATATCCCCGAGGCGAACCGGCTGATCGGCGCGATTTCCTCGCATGATGTGGCGCTGCCGCTGTCGGAACTGCCCGGCTTCATTGACGAGGCGGGACAGGCGCTGGCGGCGATGGGGCCGTTCCGCATCAACTGCTTTGGCCATCTGGGCGATGGCAACCTGCATTACAATGTCTTCCCGCCCAAAGGTGCGGCCCGCGCCGACTTTGCCGGGCAGGCATATGCCATCAAGGAACTGGTGCACGACATCGTCCATGCGCGGGGCGGATCGGTCAGTGCCGAACACGGGCTGGGCCGGGCCAAGACCGGCGATCTGGCCCGCTACGGCGATCCGGCGCGGGTGGCGGCGATGCGCACGATCAAGGCGGCGCTGGACCCGGCGGGGATCCTGAACCCCGGCGCGGTGTTGGTGTAGCGCGCAAGGCCCTTGCGGTCCCCGGTGAGATCGGGATGGTAGAGCAACGCCTACTGGAGCGGAGGGAACGGCATGAGCGGCATCGGCGCAGTACGCGGATCGGTTTTCCACGGGGTCCCGGAAGGGGGCCAACTGACCGAAGGCGCCGACACTCTTTACGGAGGCGCACTGGTGCAAGATGTCGATGCGCTTGGCGGTGACGACCTTCTGGTGTTGGATTTTTCGGAAAGTCAGACCAAGGCCGAGTTCAATATGGGCCGGTATTCGAACCTTGACTGGGTAATCGGAGACGAATTCAATTCTGATGCCGTCGCGCGTGGGTTCGAGCGGCTTCGCCTGACCGGGTCGAACCGTTCCGACTTTGTCGAAGGCCCGATGGGTGAGGCCACGCTGAACGGAGGCGCGGGGGATGATTATTTCTTTCTGCGCGGCGGCAACAATGTCGTCCGTGCGGGGACGGGTGATGACGAGGTTGAAGGTGCGCGCCTGACCGACCGGGTCAGCGGCGGCGCGGGTTTCGATATCCTGACCCTCAACCTCTCGGAGTCAGAATTCGGCGTCGTGATCGACCGCGAGTTCAAGCGCGCCCAATGGACGGGTATCGAACTGATTGGTGGCCGACTGACCAAGCATGACGATATTTTTGTCGAGGGCGCACGGCTGGATCGTTCCCGGCATGGGACGGCAGAGGCGCCGCTGAACGCCGGTGACGGGGATGATTTGCTGGTTCTTGACTATTCCCGGCTGCCCGATGCAGGGGCGATCCGTTCTTCGATGTTCGACATTTCTACCGGCTTCACCCATGTGTCCATCAACCTCAGGAACCTTGGCTGGCGTAGTTCCGGCGATCTGATCGCGTTCGAGCGGTTCGACATCACCGCGACCTCGGCAGCTGATGACATCGGGCTTTACTCGGGAAGCGGCATCCTGCGTGCAGGTGCGGGCGATGATACCATCTATGTAGCGCCCTATGCCGATTTCGAGGTATTGGGCGGCGCAGGGAACGATACGATCCGCATCAGAAACCTGAGCACCGTTGTGCGCGGGGGTGCAGGCGATGACCTGTTGATCCTGGCGCTCGACGGGTCGGACCATGCGCCGGTTGCCTTGGACCTTCGGCATGGTGCTCACCAGTTCCAATGGTCTGGTGTCGAGGCGGTCAGTGGTGTTTTGACCGGAGGCGACGACAGCTTTGCAGCGCGGGATTATGTCGGGGACTTTGACGGGAACGATGGTGTCGATTTTCTGACGCTCGATTATCGCGGTGGCGTCTGGCGCGATGTGCGTTTCGAGGGTCAGGTGAATTACCAGACAGGAGGCCGCCAGAATGTCGGTATCCTGACTGCGACCGCCACAGAAAGCGGAGTGCAACACAAAGGCAAACTGGAACGGTTCGAACGGTTCGACCTGACCGGCAGTGCCGGTGCCGATACGCTGGGCGCGGCCGACGCGGCGGATACGCTCAGGGGCATGTCCGGTGATGACGTGCTGATGGGACTGGGCGGGGCGGATCGAGTGTTTGGCGGTGGTGGGCACGATCGGCTGAATGGCGGGGCCGGGGACGACCTGCTGAAAGGCGGCAGGGGTGACGATCGCGTTAGCGGGAGTGAGGGACAGGACAGCCTGTTCGGTGGACGTGGCCAGGACGTGCTTGGCGGAGGCGACGGCGAAGATCTGCTCTACGGCGAGGCAGGTGACGATTGGCTTGGCGGCGGTAGTGGCAACGATACGCTGTTCGGCGGGGCAGGTGACGATCAGATCTTCGGTGACTTTGGCGACGATTCCATGTTCGGCGGTGCGGGGGCCGATAGGTTTCTCATTGATATCGAGTATGGGTTTTCCGGCAGGGACCGGATTGCCGATTTCGATGTGACTCAGGACAAGCTGGTGTTTCGCAGTTGGTGGGGAGAGAAGCTGATGCGGATCTCGGTGCACGAGGAGGGCACGCGCGTCGGCTGGGACGGGGGATCGATCTTGCTTGAAGGGGTAGCGATCGGTAGCCTGACAGAGGACAACATCGTGTTCTGAAGTCGGCATTTCCGCTTTCCTTCCTGCCCGTTCCCCGCTATAGCCGCGCGGTCGCGCCGCACACCCTTGGAGGGC
Source organism: Gemmobacter megaterium (assembly GCF_900156815.1). Lineage (GTDB taxonomy): Bacteria > Pseudomonadota > Alphaproteobacteria > Rhodobacterales > Rhodobacteraceae > Wagnerdoeblera > Wagnerdoeblera megaterium. The sequence continues at coordinate 50,962 of NZ_FTOT01000002.1, read as the reverse complement.
GGCGGACTGTCAAAGGAGAAAGACAATGGCTAAAGAGATCCCGGATCTCATCGCCGAGGTTCGCGCGGGGACAGGCAAGGGGGCCGCCCGCCAAGCTCGTCGTGACATGAAGGTTCCCGGTGTGGTCTATGGTGGTGGCACCGATCCGCTGGCGATCCAGTTGAACTACCACTATCTGCTCAAGCGCCTGAAGGCCGGCCGCTTCCTGTCGACCCTGTTCAACCTCAAGGTCGAAGGTCAGGAAGATGTGCGCGTGATCTGCCGCGGCGTGCAGCGCGATGTGGTCAAGGATCTGCCGACCCATGTCGATTTCATGCGTCTGCGTCGCACCAGCCGCATCAACCTGTTTATTCACGTCGATTTCATCAACCAGGACAAGGCGCCTGGCCTGAAGCGCGGCGGCACGCTGACCATCGTGCGCCCGGAAGTGGAACTGGAAGTCACCGCCGGTGACATCCCGGATCACATCACCGTGGATCTGGAAGGCAAGCAGATCGGCGACGTCATCCACATCAACGATGTGGTGCTGCCCAAAGGTGTGACGGCCACCATCGACCGCAACTTTGTCATCGCCAATATCGCGGCCCCGTCGGGCCTGCGTTCGGCCGATGCCGAAGAGGCTGCTGCCGAAGAGTGATCTTTCCCCATCGGGGATTTGCGGCGGCGCGGAGGGCAACCTCCGCGCCGTTTGCATGTGCAGGCTCAGGCGGCGGCCTGCGCGTCGATGACCTGCACCGAGATGAACAGCTCCAGCTCTGGCCGGTCGGCATAGATGTCGCCATGCCCGCCTGCGCCGCGATGGGCGCTGCGGAACGCCTCGGATTTGGTCCAGGCGGTGAAATCCGCCTCGGACCGCCACATCGTATGGCTGGCGTACAGCGTATGGGTTTCGGTCGTGGCCCCCTTCATCAGGTGGAACGAGACAAAGCCCGGAACGCTGGGCAACTGGCTGTCGCGGCCGGTCCAGACGGCCTCGAATGCGGCTTCCTGGCCGGGTTTCACCTTGAAACGGTTCATGGTCAGATACATGGGATCCTCGCAGGTCTGGCGGAGTTTTCGGGCTGGATTGCCGGGCGACGGGGGCCGGCTGTCTGGCTGCGGTGCCGACAATCGGGGCTGGTGGCGCAGCGGTCAAGGGGGCGCCGCGCCGCAGGGGGTTGCTTGACGGGTGGCGGGGCATGGGCCACATCAAGGGCAGGCGGCAGGAGATTGCGATGAAACTTTGGGTCGGTCTGGGCAATCCGGGGGCGAAATACGCGGGCAACCGGCACAACATCGGCTTTATGGCGGTGGACCGGATCGCGTCGGATCACGGCTTTTCCGGCTGGAAGCGCGGGTTTCAGGGGCTGGTGGCCGAGGGGCGGCTGGGCGGCGACAAGGTGCTGCTGCTAAAGCCCGAAACCTTCATGAACCTGTCGGGCCAGTCCGTGGGCGAGGCGTTGCGGTTTCACAAGCTGACCCCGGCTGACCTGACGGTATTCCATGACGAACTGGATCTGGCGCCGGGCAAGATCCGGCTCAAGCAGGGCGGGGGCCATGCGGGGCACAATGGCTTGCGCTCGATCCATGGCCATGTCGGCGAGGCCTATGGCCGGGTGCGATTGGGCATCGGGCATCCGGGCCATAAGGATGCCGTGGCCTCGTATGTGCTGCATGACTTTGCCAAATCCGATCAGGACTGGCTGGACGATCTGTTGCGTGGAATTGCGGATGGCGCTTCGGCGCTGGCCGATGGCGATGGGCCACGGTTCCTGAATGCGGTCAATGCGCGGCTGGCGCCCCCGCCGCGCCCGCATCGCCCGGCGCCGGGCGCCGAAGCCGCGCCGACCAAGCCCGCAGCCCCGGCTGACGAGGCAGCGCCGGAGCCCGCCAAATCCCCCTTGCAACGATTGGTGGAGCGGTTTCGATGACCCCGCAAGAGGCATTTCGGGATCAGGCGGTCAGTTGCGAAGGCCTTGGCTCGCCGCTGACGGCGCGGCTGTGCCGCCTGTGTGCCGACCGGCTGGAACGTGGCCAGGTGGCAGATGCCGTGCTGGGCTGGGACGGCGACGCCAGCAGCCGCGGCGATTCGGTGCCGTTGCGGTTGATGGGGGCGCTTCATGCGCTGGTGCTGACCGGGGCCGATCGGGCCTTGGCCGATGCCTATGGCGCGGCGGCGGCGCTGTCGGACGATCACCTGTGGCGCGTCCTCGCCGAGGCGCTGGAGCGCCATCAGGATCATGTCCTGCACTGGCTGCACAGCGCACCCCAGACCAACGAGGTGCGCCGGTCGGCGGCGCTGATTGCGGCAGGGCATTGGCTGACGGCGCGGTTCGGCCTGCCATTGGTGCTGTCGGAACTGGGCGCCAGCGCCGGGCTGAATCTGTTGTGGGATCGCTGGCGGCTGGACGGCCCCGCCGGAGTGCTGGGCCCGGTTGACGGGCCGGTCGTGCTGAAGCCGGACTGGCGCGGCGCTGTGCCGGTCTGCGCCCCGCCGCAGGTGGTGGACCGGGCGGGGGTGGATCTGAACCCGCTGGATCCGGTGGCGGACCGGCTGCGCCTGCTGTCCTATGTCTGGGCCGATCAGGCCGACCGGCTGGAGCGTACCCGCGCCGCGCTGGATGTGGCCGCCCGTGACCGGCCGCCGGTCCAGCGCGGCGATGCGGTGGACTGGCTGGCGGAACGCTTGGCCTTGCCCGTGCCGGGGCGGTTGCATCTGGTGGCCCATACCATCGCCTGGCAATATTTCCCTGCCGCCGCACAGGCACGGGGAGAGGCGCTGCTTGCCGAATATGGCGCCCGCGCCACGCCAGAGGCACCACTGGCCCGGCTGGGGATGGAGGCGGATGGTTCGGGCCAGCCCGGCGCGGCGCTGACGCTGGACCTCTGGCCGTCGGGCCAGCGTATCACGCTGGGCCGGGTGGATTTTCACGGACGCTGGATCGACTGGCAGGCGCCGCCGCCCTGACGCGCGGCCCGGCCCGACCCATGGCGGGGGCAGGCGATGCGAAAGGGGGTTGTCAGCTACATTGAGAATGATTATCAATCTCAATGTAGATTGGGGAGATGGATATGCAGAGGGCAGTGAAGGCGGGGATTCTGGTTGCGGCGCTGACAATGGCCGCTGGCCCGGTGCGCGCCACCGGACCGGAGCCGGTGCCGGTTCTGGCCACCGTGGGAATGATCGGCGATCTGGCGGCGACCGTCGGGGGCACCTGCGCGGCGGTCGAGGTGCTGATCGGGCCGGGCAATGACCCGCATCTCTATCAACCGCGCGCCTCGGATATCTCGCGGCTGCAACAGGCGCAGGTGGTGCTGCATCAGGGGTTCAATCTGGAAGGGCGCCTTGGCGCGGTTCTGGCACGGCTGGAACGTGACCGGGTGGTGATGGCGGTGGGCGAACGGGCGGTGCCTGTCGATCTGCTGCTGGAGGCTGATGGCGCGATCGACCCGCATCTGTGGATGGATGTCACGCTTTGGGCGCGTCTGGTTCCGGTGATCGCCGAGGTTCTGGCGGTCGAGCGCCCCGACTGCGCCGCCGACATTGCCGCGCGCACAGAGGTATTTGCCCGGGAACTTGTCGCGCTGGATGGCTGGGTGCGACAGACCATCGCCAGCATCCCCGAGGCGCAGCGCGTGCTGGTGACGGCGCATGATGCCTTTGGCTATTTCGCGCGCGCCTATGGTGTGCGGGAAGTGGCGATCCAGGGCTTTTCCACCGAATCCGAGGCGAGTGTGGCCGATATCCGCGATGTGGCCTCCGAGGTGGTGTCCAGCGGCGTGCCCGCCGTCTTTGTCGAAAGCACGATCAACCCGCGCACCATGCAGGCCATGCTGGAGGCCGTCGCGGCACAGGGGGCGCAGGTCGGCCTGGGCGGCGCGCTGTTCTCGGATGCGATGGGCGAGGCGGGCACGCCCGAGGGCAGCTATATCGGCATGATCCGGTCCAACGCCCTGACCATCGCCGGGGCGCTTGGCGGCACGCCTGCGCCCTGGCCCGAGGACCTGGCCGCCTGGGCCGAACGATACGGGGTGGCACCATGACCGGGACTGACCTGCACGAACCGCATTTCGCGCTGCATGTCGAGGATCTGACCGTCGCCTATCGCCACGCGCCGGTGCTGTGGGACATTGATCTGGATGTACCGCCCGGCGTGATGTGCGCGGTCGTCGGGCCGAACGGGGCAGGCAAATCGACGTTGCTGAAGGCCGCGCTGGGGCTGGTGCCGCCCGTCGCCGGGCATGTGCGCTTTTTCGGCCTGCCCTATGCAAAGGCCCGGCAGCGCGTCGGCTATGTGCCGCAACGCTCGACCGTGGATTGGGACTTTCCGGCAACCGCGCTGGATGTGGTGCTGATGGGGCTTTATGGTCGGCTGGGCTGGTTCCGCCGCCCCGGCAAGGCCGAACGCGCCCAAGCGCTGGCCGCGCTGGAGGCCGTGGCCATGGCCGATTTCGCCGCGCGCCCGATTGCCGATCTGTCGGGCGGCCAGCAACAGCGCGTCTTTATCGCCCGCGCCCTGGTGCAGCAGGCGGATCTGTACATTCTTGACGAGCCGATGGCCGGGGTCGATGCCGTGACCGAAGCCGCCATCGTCGCCCTGCTGAAAGGGCTGCGCGACAGTGGCCGGACGGTGATCGTGGTGCATCACGACCTGCAAACGGTGCAGCGGTATTTCGACTGGCTGGTGATGCTGAACATCCGGGTCATCGCGCAAGGGCCGGTGTCGGAGGTTTATACGCCCGAGAACCTGCGCCGGGCCTTTGGCGGGCGGGTGGCGTTGATCGGGGGCGAGGCATGAGGCGGCATCGGTCCGCCGGGCGGGGCTGTGGCGTCCTGCCGCCGTTGCCGGGCGGCGCGCGGCGTGGCGCCGCGCCGGGGGGCGCTGCCCCCCGGACCCCCTGGGGTATTTGGGGCAAGATGAAAGGGGGCGCCGGGCTGGCTGTCAGGTCGGGGGGCCGTTGGGCATGACGCCGGGGCTGGATCATACGCTGGGCATCGTGGCGCTGGGGGCGGCGGTGCTGGGGGCGACCGGGGGGATGCTGGGATCTTTTGCGGTATTGCGGCGCCAGAGCCTGTTGGGCGATGTGCTGGCCCATGCGGCCTTGCCGGGGCTGTGTCTGGGATGGCTGGTGGCCGGGCGGTCGGTGGTGCCATTGATGACCGGCGCCTTGCTGGCCGGCGGCTTGGCGGCGCTGTCGGTGCTGGCGGTGGGGCGGTTCACCCGGTTGAAGCCGGATGCGGCGCTGGGGATCGTGCTGTCGGTGTTCTTTGCTGCCGGTGTCGTGATGCTGAGCCATGTCCAGGCGGTGGGCGGGGCCGGGGCGGCGGGGCTTTCGGCCTTTCTGTTCGGGCAGGCGGCAGCGATGTTGCAGGCCGATCTGGTGGCGATGGCGGTGGTGGGCGGGGGCGCGGCCGTGCTGGTGGCTCTCTTTTGGAAGGAGATCGCGGCGGTGTGTTTTGACGCGCCTTATGCGCGGGCGCTGGGCTTGCCGGTCGGGGCCATCGAGGCGTTGCTGACGCTGCTGATGGCGATGGCCATCGTGGTGGGGTTGCAGATGGTGGGGGTCGTGTTGATGACCGCCATGTTGATCGCGCCTGCGGTGGCGGCGCGGGTCTGGGTGTCGCGTCTGGCGCCGATGGTGGGTCTGGCGGCGGTGTTCGGTGTGGTGGCCGGGGTGGGCGGCGCGGTGCTGAGTGCGGGGGCGCGCGGTCTGGCGACCGGGCCGGTCGTGGTGCTGATTGCGACGGGGATTGCCACCGTGTCGTTGTTGCTGGCGCCGGGGCGCGGGGTGGTCTGGCGGCTGGTGCGCAACCGGCGCCTTGCGGCGCGGCTGGAAGGGTTGCGGGTGCTGGATACCCTGCGCGCCGTGGCGCAGGCGCATGGTGACCCGGACTATCCGGCCCAGACTGGCATGATTGCGGCGGCCCATGGTCTGCCGGTGGACCGCCAGTTGCGGCAGTTGCAGGCCGAGGGGCTGGTGGCAGCGGTGTGTCATCCACCCGAGGCGGCGCAGCATTGGGTTCTGACGCCCGAGGGCCGCGCGCGGCTGGCCATGGTCGGGGAGAAGGCGTGATGCTGGCCGAGGCGCATGTGGCGATCTTGCTGACCGGGGCGCTTGTCGGGGTGGCGGCGGCACCGCTGGGGCTGTTTCTGGTGTTGCGCGGGACAGCGATGCTGACCGATGCCGTATCGCATTCCATCGTGCTGGGCATTGTCATCGTCTGGTTGCTGACCGGCGCCACCTCGGGGCCGGTGCAGATGCTGGGGGCGGCGTTGGCAGGGGTGGCGACGGTGGCCGTGACCGGCGCCTTGCAGCGTTCGGGGCTGGTGCGGTCGGATGCGGCCATCGGGTTGGCGTTTCCGGCGCTGTTTGCCGCCGGGGTCTTGTTGATCAACCTCAATGCACGGGATGTGCATCTGGATGTCGACAGCGTTCTTTTGGGCGAGATCGGCTTTGTCTGGCTGGACACGATGCGGATCGCCGGGGTCGAGGTGCCGGTTTCGGTGGTGACGCTGGCCGTGGTCGCGGTGATCAACATGGCCTTTGTCGCCGCCTTTTGGAAAGAGTTGACGCTGGGCAGTTTCGATCCGGCGCTGGCGGCGGCGCTGGGTCTGGCGCCGGGGCTGCTGCATCAGGGGTTGCTGGTGCTGACCTCGGTGACGGCGGTGGCGAGTTTCGATGCGGTGGGGGCGATCCTGTTCATTGCCTTTGCCATCGTGCCATCGGCAACGGCGTTGTTCCTGACCGACCGCCCTGCGCGGGCGTTGGGGCTGGCGGTGATCGTTGCGGGGCTGGCGGCGGGGGTGGGGCAGTGGCTGGCGTTCCGACTGGATGTGTCCATCGGGGGCATGATGGCGGTGACGGCGGGGGGGCTGTTCGTGATGGCGCTGGGGCTGGCGCCCCGGCGTGGTGTGCTGGCGCGGCTGATGCGGCGCCGGGCCGAGGCGGCGGACCAGCAGGCGCGCACATTGGTGGCCCATCTTTTCACCCATGAGCATGGGCCCGAGGCGGCCACCGAATGTTCGGGGGCCGCGCTGTCGGATCATTTGCGCTGGCCACCCGATGTGGCGGCACGGGTTGTCCTGCATGGGCTGGACCGCGGCCTGATCGAGCGTCATGGCGAGGTGCTGGCGCTGACCGGCAAGGGCCGGGCGGTGGCACAGGCGATCTTTGACCCGCTGGGGCATGGTCAGTCGGGGGGCGCGCCCGGCTCTATCAGCGCATCCAGTGCAAAGGCGCCCTGACCCAGCGGCAATACCACCACCGGATTGAGGTCGATGCTGCCGATCCGGCTCCCCTGGCTGGCCGCAAAGACCGATAGCGCGGCCAGCGCGCGCGCCGCTGCGGGAATGTCGGCCGGGGGGCGGCCGCGCGCGCCGGTCAGCAGGGCCGCACCGCGCAAGGACAGGATCATGCGTTCGGCCTCTGCTGTCGTGACCGGGCACTGGCGCAGGGCGACATCTGCCAGCACCTCGGTGAAGATGCCGCCAAGGCCAACCATGGCGATGGGGCCGAACACCGGATCCGCCTTGATGCCCATGATCAGTTCGGTGCCGCCGACGATCTGGCGCGCGACAAGCACGCCGTCGATCTGTGCCTCTGGCCGGGCGGTGCGGGCGCGTTCGATCAAGGTGGCAAAGCTGGCCCCGACCTCGGTGGCGCTGGAAATGCCCAGCAGGACGCCGCCGATTTCCGTCTTGTGGGCAATGTCGGGCGAGACGATCTTCATCACCACGGGAAAGCCCATGGCCTGGGCAGCGGCCCCGGCCCCGGCGGCATCGGTGCATAGCTGTTCGGGTGCCGCCGGAATGCCATGGGCGGCCAGCACCGCCTTGGCCGTGGTCTCGGTCAGCGGGCCTGCGGGCAGGGGCGCGGGGGCGGGAAGGGCCGGGCGGGGCGCTGGCGGGGCGCCAAAGGCGGCGCCCAGCCGGATCATGGCGCCGACGGCGGCCACCGCCCGCGTCGCATCTTCAAAGACCGGCACGCCGATGTTGGCATAGCGCCGCCGTTGTGCCTCGTTCACCACGGCGACCAGCACTTGCAACCGTTCGGGCCAGCGGTGCCGCATCTGGGCCAGCGTGTCGAACAGGGCGGTTCCAAAGGGTTCGGTCCCGGCGATCTGGGCAAAGAAGCTGAGGATGGCGTCATAATCGCCTTCGTCCATCATCGCGCCAAGAAAGCTGTCCAGCAACGAATGGTCGTTCACCAGATGCGCGGTGCAATCCAGCGGGTTGCGAAAGGCGGCAAAGGGGAGCACCGCGCGCAGGCGGTCCTGGGTGGCCTGAGGCATGGCGGGCATCTCTATGCCATGCGCTTCGGCGGCATCGCTCATCAGCACGCCCGCGCCGCCCGAGACGGTCATCACCCCCAGCCGGTTGCGGGACGGATAGATGCCATGGGCGGCCACTTCGGCGAAATCCAGCAGTTGTTCGGCAGAATCGGCCCGGATCGCCCCGCTGTCACGAAACACCGCATCGGCCACCAGATCATCCCCGGCAATCGAGGCGGTATGCGATTGGGCCGCATGGCTGCCAAGCGCGCTGCGCCCCACCTTCATCAGGATCACCGGCTTGCGCGCCGCCCGTGCGGCGGCCAGCCCGGCCAGCAGGGTGGGGCCATGCTTGATGCCCTCCATATAGGCGACGATCACCTTGGTGGCCGGGTCAGAGGCCAGCCAGCCGATCACCTCGCCGACCGACACATCGGCCTCGTTCCCGGTCATCACGCACAGCGGCGCGCCAAGGCCCCGGTTGCGCGCCAGCGTGGCGATATGCGAGCCGAAAGCGCCCGACTGGCTGACGATGCTGATCCCGCCATCATGGGGCCAGCCGGTTTCGAAGGTGGTGGTAAAGCTGGCGTAGAACCGTGTGCGCCCGTTGAACAGGCCCAGCGAATTGGGGCCAAGGATCCGCAGCCCGTGGCCGCGCGCGGTGGCGACCAGCCGGGCCTGTTCGGCGGCGCCCGCCTCGCCCATCTCGGCAAAGCCGGAGGAAAACACGATGGCGGCCCTTGTGCCGCGCTGCCCCAATTCGGCCAGCGCGCCTGCGACATGGGCGGCGGGCACGGCCAGGATGGCGGCTTCGGGCACCTCGGGCAGATCGGCGATGCTGGCATGGGCGGTCAGGCCCTGCACCTCGGTCCGGCCGGGGTTCACCGGAAAGATGCGCCCGGCATATCCCGCCTCCAGCATCCAGCGGATCGGGCGCCCGCCAATCCGCGACGGATCGGCAGAGGCGCCGATCACCGCCACCGAACGCGGCTGGATCAGCGCGCCGAGCGAGGCAAAATCATGGGTTCTGTCCATTCTGTCCCCCTAGACCGGCAGGCCAAGCACGGCCTTGGCCACGATGCCGCGCTGGATTTGCGAGGTGCCACCCGCGATGGTCGAAGGGCGCGACTGAAAGAAATGCGTCGCGGCTTCGGCCTGATCCGTATTGGCATCGGCGATCACCCCGGCCTCGGCGCTCAGGGACAGCATTTCCTCGGTCACGCGCTGATAGATTTCAGAGCTGAGCAGCTTGAGGATCGAGGCTTCGGCACCCAACTGGCCGCCCTGTTTGGCAAAGTCGGAGTAATCGGCATACAGCGACAGGAAATCCTCGTAATCCAGCCGCAGTTTCATATGCCGCTCGCGTGCGGCGATGGCGTCGGGGGGCAGTGCCTCGACCATCTCTGTCAACTGGTCAAAGGCGCCACGCACATAGCGCGGGCTGCCGACAAACAGCCGTTCGTGCCCCAGCAGCGCCTTGGCGACTGTCCAGCCCTTGTGCAGTTCCCCCACCAGCCGGTCGCGCGGCACCTGCACATCGTCAAAGAACACCTCGCAGAATTCCAGCTCGTCCGACAGGGTGCGGATCGGGCGCACGGTAATGCCGGGCCAGGCCAGATCGACCAGGAAAAAGCTGATCCCCTCTTGCTTGCGCGCGGGGTTCGGGTCGGTGCGGGCCAGCATGAACATCCTGTTCGACTGATGGGCCATCGTGGTCCAGATCTTCTGGCCGTTCAGCACCCAGCCGGTCGGGGTTTCCACCGCCGACAACCGCAGCGATGCCAGATCCGACCCGGCGCCGGGTTCGGAATAGCCCTGGCACCAGACATCCGCGGCAGAAAGGATCCGGGGCAGGAACTGCGCCTTCTGCGCCTCGGTGCCGAACTGCATCAGCAAGGGGCCCAGCATTTGCAGCCCCATCTCGTGCAGGCGCGGCACGCCGATGGCGGCCAGTTCCTCGGCAAAGGCGATCTGATGCGCGGTGTCCAGCCCCATTCCGCCCCATTCCACCGGCCAGGCGGGCGCGATCCAGCCCTGTTGCGCCATGCGGCGGTTGTAGTCGGCCACCTCCTGCGGGCCGACACGGCGGGCCACATGCAACAGCTCTGACGGAAAGGCCTGGGTGACGAAGGCGCGAATCATCGCGCGGAATTCGGTCTCGGGCATGGCGTTGTAGTCGGGCGGTATGGTCATCCGGGGAACCTTTTCCACTGCGGCTGGGCGGGTTTGGCAGGAATATGTTCAGTATGCAGAACAGTTTAGCTGCATATCTGGACGCAGACTAGCGCCGCTGGCCGGGATGGTCAATTATAAGAACGTCATTTTATTTCTTGAACGATTGCCTGCCGACTGCTAACCCGGAGATGGGCAAGCCGGATCTGACGCAGGTCTCCCTGCCGATCCGTCTTTCCCCTGTCGGCCGAACGCGGCGGCGTTCAGAACCGTGACGGCCGATGTCTTGCTGGTGGACATGACAATCAGAGCCGCAGCACAGCGGCGTCAGGGAGGAAAGAATGGGATTGCAACTTTGGGCGGCGCTGGGCAGCGCTCTGGGCGTGTTGGGGGCGGTCGGCATGGCCGGGGCCGATACGATCACCTACGGCAGCTATCTGTCGTCACACCATGCCACCAATGTCACCAGCGTCGAGCCCTGGATGCGTGCGGTGGAACAGCAGACCGGCGGATCGCTGACCTTTGTCCTTGCCGCAGACGGTACGCTTGTCGGCGGGCGCGATGCGCTGGCGGGGATCCGCGACGGGCTGGTCGACATGTCGATGATCGTCGATTTTTATACGCCGAACGAACTGGTCACCAGCTCCATCCTCACCGAACTGGCGCTTCTGGGCGCGGACGAGGCGGTGATGACGGCCGCCGTCACCGAAATGCAGCTTCTGCATTGCCCGACCTGCGACACGGAAGCCGCAGACAACAACCTGCATGTGATGGGCATCTATGCCAGTTCGCCCTATCACTTCATCTGCAACAAGAAGTTCGAAAAGGCCGAGGATTTTCGCGGTGCCCGTGTGCGCGCCACCGGTTCCTGGGCGCATTTCGTGACCTATCTGGGCGGAACGCCGGTCAATGTGACTTCGGGCGAAATGTACGAGGCGTTGCAGCGCGGTCAGGTGGATTGCACCTTGATCAACGTTCCGGCACTGACGAACTATTCGCTGCTGGAAGTGGCGAAATACGTGATCGACATGCCGATCGGCACCTTTCATGGCGGCCATGTCTACAACATGAACACCAATGTCTGGGCGCGCCGGTCGTCAGAGGAAAAAGCGGCCATGCTGGGCCAGGTGCCCCAGGCGCTGGCCAATCTGGTCGAGGGCGCCATCCGCGAGAATACCAACGCGCGGCAAAAGGCGACCGAGGCGGGCGTGACCTTCCTGCCTGCCGATCCCAGCCTTGAAACCGCCCTGGCCGAGTTCCAGAAGAACGAACTGACCCGCGTGGCCGATCTGGCGCGCAGCCGCGGCCTGTCCGATCCCGATCCGGTGTTTGCCACCTTCCAGGAGGTGATCGCCAAATGGGACGGTATCGTTCAGGAAACCGGCAGCGACTGGGCCGCCTATGCGGCGCGGATCCAGTCCGAGGTGTTCGACAAACTCCCGGCGGAATGAGCGCGGGATGTCCGGCACCTCCCCCCGCCAGGGCAAGACACCGCCTGAATCGCGCGCTGCCAACCTGCTGATGTGGGTTGGGGCGCTGGCCATGATCGCCATGATGCTGCACATCTGCGCGGATGTCGTCGCGCGCAAGCTGTTCGGCGCACCCATCGTCGGAACGCTGGAGTTCGTGACCTATCTCTACATGATCTCGGTGGTGTTCCTGCCGCTTGCTGTCACCCAGGTGGATCGCGGGCATGTCATCGTCGAGGTGTTCTCGCAGCACCTCGCACCGCCTGCATTGCACCGGCTGGACATCTTCGCCCAGATCGTCACCGCGATCTATGTGGGGTTCGTCGCATGGTGGGGCGCGCGGGAGGCGCTTCGCGCCACCCAGCGCGGCGAGGTGATCGCCATCGTCGGCTGGGACGTGCCACTCTGGCCGACGCGATGGATCCTGGCCTTTGGGCTGGGGGCGATGCTTCTGGTCGTCGTGGTGCAGATCGGGCGGTCGCTGCGCCGCCCACCGCTTCGGGACAAGGAAAACGCAACGTGACACCGCTGACGATCGGATTTCTCGGGATCGGCGTGCTGCTGGTGCTGCTGGCGCTGCGCGTGCCCATTGCCGTGGCCCTGGGCGGCGTGTCGCTGGTCGGGATCGGCATGGTCCGCGGCATGGACGCCGTCTTTGGCGCCGCCCGCAGTATGCCCTATACCTTCATTGCCAAATGGGAATTGTCGGCGGTGCCGATGTTCCTGCTGATGGGGGCCATCGCCTATCATTCCGGGCTGACGGCCGGGATCTTCCATGCCATGCGCCTGTGGCTGTCGCGCCTGCCCGGCGGGCTGGCGGTCGCCACCAACTTTGCCAGCGCGGGCTTTGCCGCGGCCTCCGGGTCCAGCATGGCGACTGCGGCCTCGATGGGGCGCCTCGCCATCCCGGAAATGCTGCGCTACCGCTATGATCCGGGGCTGGCCACCGGCGTGGTGGCGGCCTCGGGTACGCTTGGCTCGCTGATCCCGCCCAGCGTGCTGCTGATCATCTTCGGCATGATGACCGAAACCTCCATCGGCAAATTGTTCATTGCCGGGGTGCTGCCGGGGATCCTGACGGCGGTGGTCTATGCGGCCATGATCATCGGGCGCTGCGTGGCCAATCCGGCCCTTGCCCCCACGGTGCGCGAGGATCTGACCTGGGGCCAGCGGTTCCGGGCGCTGCTGGGCGTCTGGCAACTGCCGGTCCTGGTGGCGATCGTCATCGTCTCGATCTATGGCGGCTATGCCACCACGACAGAGGCGGCGGCGGTCGGGGCGATGGCGGCCTTTCTGATGGCGGCCTTCAAGGGCGCGCTGAACCTGGGGATGATCCGCGAGTCGGTCTGGGAGGCGCTGCGCAGCACCGCGACGGTGCTGTTCATCTCGCTGGGTGCCATCCTGTTCAGCCGCTTCCTGACCTTTTGCGGCCTGCCGCAATACATGGCGGGGCTTGCGCGCGGGCTCGAAGTCAGCCCGATCCTGCTGATGATGTTCATCGCCTTTGTCTATCTGGTGCTGGGGATGTTCCTTGATCCCATCGGGTTGATGCTGCTGACGGTGCCGATCTTTCTGCCGTTCTTCACCGCAGCGGGATTCGACAAGATCTGGATGGGCATCATGGTGATCAAGTTCATCGAGATCGGGTTGATCACACCGCCCGTCGGATTGAATGCCTTTGTCGTGAAGGGGGTCGTCGGGGATCGTGTGGCGCTGGGCACCATCTTTCGGGGCTTGGGCTGGTTCATCGTGGCCGAGGTGCTGGTCGTGCTGTTGCTGGTGATCTTTCCGCAGATCGTAATGGTGTTGCCGAACCGGATGTAGTCAGGGCGCGCGTGTGCCCCCTTTGCGCTGATCCAGATCGCCCTGAGGGGCAAGGGGCGGCATTGCCGGTCAGGCAGGGGGCGGCCCCCCACTGGCCCGTTCCGGGCCATCAGCCATTCGCCGTCCAAGACGGGCTGGATCAGCGCAAATGGGCGCTGGCGCCACGCGACGGCACAGGGCTACAGGGCCCTGGTGTCTCCGATCCGGCCCATGACCCCCGAGATTTCCTGCGCGGTCCGGCAGGTCATGGCGATCAACTCGTCCGAGCGGGCGCGAAACCGTTCGGTGGGCACGCCCAGCACCACGGCAGCCACCAGCCCGCCGCTGCCGGTGACAGGCGCGGCGACCGCGCTCAGGCCAAGGGTCGATCCGGCGGTGGTCACGCAATAGCCATCGCGCCGCACCTCATCCAGCGCGGTTTCGATCTCGGCCCGGTCGGTTCGGGTGTGGCTGGTCAGGGGGACAAGCGGCGTGCGGTCCAGATAGGCGCCGACAAAGGCCAGCGGCATGTTGGCCAGCAGCGCCAGCCCGCCCGCCGTGGCATAAAGCGGCCTGCGGTCGCCGACCGTGGCGGCAAAGCGCAGCGCCTGACGCGATTCCGCCTTGGCGATATAGACGAAATCGTCCTTGGTGCTGGCGATTTCCGACAGCATGGCCGTTTCGCCCGAGGTTTCGGCCAGCCGCTCCAGGATGGGCAGGGCCACTTCGGGCCATCTGCGGCGGGCAAGGATGGCAGAGGCCAGGCTATAGGCCCCCGACCCCAGCCGATAATACCCTTCGGCATGATCGACATAGCCGTTCTGCACCAGCGCCCGCATCAGGTTGAGCACGCTGCTTTTCGGCGTGTCGATGTCTTTTGACAGGGCGGCCAGCGTGCGGCCGTCGTCGGATTGCGCCAGGGTTTCCAGAATGCGCAGCATCCGGTCGGCTGACCGGGGCGAGGCATAGGCCGTGGCGTCGCTGTCCTGTTCCATTCTGGTCTCCTCTGAGAACTGTCGGTTTATAGCGTCCTGCGCGCGGTTGCGACAGGGATCACCGGCCCGAGAATTCGGGCGGGCGCTTGTCGCGGAACGCGCGGGCGCCTTCGCGGAAATCCTCGGTGCCAAAGACCACCGCCTGGCCCAGTTCCTCGCGCACAAGGTAGCTGTCGAAGGTGTCGGCCATCCCCAGGTTCATCAGCCGTTTGGACAGCCCCAGCGACACGCCCGGCCCGCGTGCCATGCCTGCGGCCATCTTCATGGTGTCCTCCAGCAGGGTGTCATGTGCGAACACCCGGCTGACCATGCCGATGGCCAGCGCCTCGGCAGCATCGTAGCGGCGCAGGGTCAGCACGAAATCCTTGGCCCGCGCCATGCCGATGATGCGGGGCAGGGTATATAGCAGCCCCAGATCCGGCAGCACCCCCACCTTGGGAAAGCCAGAGGCGAACCAGCCCCGGTCAGAGGCGACGATCACATCGCCCAGCATGGCCAGCGAGGCCCCGGCCCCGACAGCCGCGCCGTTGACCGCCATCACCACGGGTTTTTCCACCGCGGCCATCGCGCGGATGAAGGCGTGCGAGTCCGCCATGCGCTGGCGGGTGGCGACCGTGCCGGGCGTGCTGTCGATGCTGCGCAGATCGCCGCCGGCACAGAACACCTCGTCCTGGCCGGTGATCACCAGAACGCGCTGCGCCGGATCGGTGGAAAATCCGGCGATCCCTTCGGTAAAGGCGGCCTTCATGGCGGGCGACAGGGGATTGCGTTGCTCTGGCATGTTCAGGCGCCACAGCGCCACGCCATCATGCAACTCTCGGATCATCGGGGTCATGTCTGGGCTCCGGTTGAGGTGGGTTCAGGGGTGCCGGCATAGTTCCGCCCGCCCAGCAGCGAGACGCCGCCATCGGCCGGGATCAGGGCGCCGGTGATGTAGCTGGCCAGCGGCGAGGCAAGGAACATGGCAAGGTTCGCCACATCCTCGCACTCGCCGACCCGCCGCAGGGGCACGCGGGCGGCAAAGGCGTCCTGCTCGTCCGCGGCCACCAGTTTCGCCAGCCCGCCGGTGCCTGCGATCGGGCCGGGCATGATGGAATTGACCCGCACGCCCAGCGGCCCCCATTCCATCGCCAGCACCCGCATCACCTGGTCCAGCCCGGCCTTGGCAGCGCAGGCATGAACCTGCATCGGGGCAGGCGAGGTGGATTGCGGGGCCGAGATGTTGATGAACGAGGCGCCGGGCCTGCGGGCATGGTCAAAGCCGGCGCGCATCACGTGGAAGGTGCCGATCAGGTCGATGTCGATCACCACCTTGAACCCGTTCGACGACAGATCCAGCGCGGGGCACAGGAAATTCCCCGCCGCGCCCGAGACCAGCACGTCAAAGGCTCCCAGCGCCTGATGCGCCTGTGTCATGGCCGCCTGCACCTGATCCATATGGCGGACATCGCCCGTGAGGCCCAGCACCTTGCCGCCATGGCGTGCAAGGTCCGCCTGGGCCTGGGCGACCCTGTCGGGGTTGCGGCTCATCACGGCGACATTCGCCCCGGCGGCCGCGAATCCATGGGCGATGCCAAGGTTGATGCCGCTGGTGCCCCCGGCGACGAAGACCGTTGCACCGTGAAAATCGAAGCTTGGCATGGCGATTCCGTTCGAAATATGAAATGATATTCACATTATTGACCAATGATGCCGCACCATGCAATAGCTGATGGCGGAATCACAGGAGGATCACATGTTCGCGCAGGCCATCACTGCCTTTGAGCCGGAACATCGCGCCATCCTGCGTCAAAGCGCGCGGGACTGGCTGGAGCGGCGGCGCCCCCTGGCGGCGCAACGCGACCTGGCGGCCGGGCGCGCCTTTGATCCGGCCTTTTTGCGCGCGCTGGGGGACATGGGCTGGCTGGGGCTGTTGGCCGAGGCCGGGTCGGGGCTGGACTGCGCCGATCTGGTCGCGCTGCACCGCGAGCTTGGCCGCCGTCTGCTGCCCGAGCCGGTGGTGGCCAGCGGCGTGATGGCGGCCAGCCTGCTGGGGTGGTCGGGCCAGGCCGCCTTTGCCGAACGTCTGGCGGCGCTGTCCGAAGGCAGTTTGGTGGCCACGCTGGCCTGGCAGGACGGGGCCGGGGCGACAGGATCGGATCGGTGCGGGCCGGTGGCCGAGGCGGCGGGCGATGGGGTCCGCCTGTCGGGGCGCGCGGCCTTTGTGCCTTGGGCCGGGCGGGCCGATGGCTGGATCGTTGCGGCGCGCATGGGGGGCGGGGTGCTGTTGGGCTGGCTGTCCCGCGATGCCGCCGGGGTGACGCTGCGCCCCGGTACGGCGGTGGATCGCGGCGAAATGTCGGAACTGGATTTTGACGGCGCGTTTCTGCCTGCCGCAGACCTGATCGCCGGGCCGGATGCGGGGGCCGCGCTGCTGGACCGTGTGCTGGATCTGGGCCGTATGGCGGTGTCGGCGGAACTGGTTGGCGCGGCCGAGGCGGTCTTTGCCATGACGCTGGACTATCTGCGCGACCGCAAGCAGTTCGGCCGGGCGATCGGCGCCAATCAGGCGGTGCAGTTCACCGCCGTCGATCTGTTCGTGCAGATCGAACTGGCCAATTCCGTGCTGGCCCATGCCGCGCGGCAGTTCGACAGTGCCGACCGCCCGCGCGTGGTGGCCGGGTGCAAGGCGCGGTGCAGCGACGTGGCCTTTGACGCGGTGCGGCAGGCGATCCAGTTGCATGGCGCCATCGGCTATACCGATGCCAGCGACGTCAGCCTGTATGTCAAGCGGGTGATGGCTTGGGGGCCGTGGCTGGGCAATGGCGCGGCGCATCGGGCGCGGCTGGGCGCGATGGCGCGTGCGGCATGACGGAACACAGCAGGGCGGGACATGGCATGACGGGAACCGGCACAGATTACAGCGTTCAGGGCGGCATTGCCGTCATCCGGGTGGACAATCCGCCGGTCAATGCCCTTGGCTCCCATGTGCGGCTGTCGCTGAACGAGCTGATGCGCCGGGCCGAGGCGGATGCCGCAGTGCGCGGGGTGATCCTGACCGGCACGGGTAAGGTGTTCGTCGCGGGGGCCGATCTCAAACAGATCGACGCGCCGCGCAGCGGTCCGTCGATCAACGATCTGCTGGCCTTTGTCGAAGGGATGACCAAGCCGGTGGTGGCCGCGCTTCAGGGCTTGGCGCTGGGAGGCGGATACGAGATTGCCATGGGCTGCCACGCGCGTATCGCGGCGGCGGGGGTGCGGGTGGGCCTGCCGGAAACCACGCTGGGGCTGATCCCCGGCGCGGGCGGTACGCAGCGGCTGCCCCGGCTGGTCGGGGCTGCGGCGGCGCTGGATCTGATCGCGTCGGGCCGTCAGGTCGCGGCGGACGAGGCGCTGCGCCTTGGCATGGTCGATGCGGTGACATCGGGCGATCTGCTGGCCGAGGCGCGGGGGCTGCTGGACAGGGTGCCCCGCCCCTTGCCCCGGCTGCGCGACCGGACCCCGCAGGGCCCGGCGGGCGACCTGCCTTCGGCCCGCGCGGCATTCGAGGCGCGGGCCGTCGCGCTGGGGCAGGGCGCGCTGCCAGCCATCCGCGCCGCCATCGCAGCGGTGCGGGACAGTTTCGATCCCGATTTCGATGCGGCCATCGCGCGGGAACATGCGGCCTTTCACACCCTGCGCACGGGGCCAGAGGCACGGGCCATGATCCATGCCTTTCTGGCCGAACGCGCCAGCGCCCATGTGGCAGGTGTCAGCCGCGCAACGCCGCGCCTGTCCGTGGCCCAGGTCTCGATCATCGGGGCGGGCACCATGGGCGGCGGGATCGGCATCACCTGCGCCAATGCGGGCTATACCGTCACCATGGTCGAAACCTCGGCCCCCGCACTGGAGGCGGCCAAGACCCGGATCGAAGGCGTCTATATCGGCCAGGTGTCGCGCGACCGCCTGACGCCCGAAGCGGCCGCCGCCGCGCTGGCCCGGTTCCGCTGGGTTCAGGGGCTGGAGGCCGGTGTCGCCGGGGCCGATCTGGTGATCGAGGCGGTGTTCGAGGACATGGGACTGAAGAAGGAGGTCTTTGCCCAACTTGACCGGCTTGCGCCGCCATCGGCCATTCTGGCTTCGAACACCTCGTATCAGAATATCGACGAGCTTGCCGCCGTCACCCAACGCCCCGACCGGGTGGTCGGAATGCACTATTTCAGCCCGGCGAATGTGATGAAGCTGCTGGAGATCGTGCGCGGTGCGGCCACATCGCCCGAAACGCTGGCCACGGTGCTGGATCTGGCCCGCAAGACCGGCAAGATCCCCGTGGTGGTCGGCGTCTGCTATGGCTTTGTCGGCAACCGCATGTTGTGGCTGCGCACGGTCCAGACCCAGCGCCTGCTGCTGGAGGGATGTTCCCCCCGGCAGGTGGATACGGTGCTGACCGATTTCGGCTTTCGCATGGGGCCGTGCCAGATGGGCGACATGGCGGGGCTGGATGTGGCCTGGCGCCTGCGCAAGGCGCGGGGCGAACGGATGGAGCCGGTGGATACCCTGGCCGATGCGGGCCGCTGGGGGCAAAAGACCGGCAAGGGCTGGTATCTGTACCCCGACGGCGCGCGGGATGGCGTCGATGACCCTGCGCTGGCCCCCGTCGTCGCCGAAGTCGCGGCCCGGCTGGGCGTCACACAACGCGCCGTCAGCGCCGCCGAGATCGAAGAGCGGCTGCTCTATCCCCTGATCAACGAAGGCACGCGGATCCTCGAAGAAGGCATCGTCGAACGGGCCGGGGATATCGACGTGATCTATCTGCACGGCTATGGTTGGCCACGTCATCGGGGCGGGCCGATGCAGTTTGCCGATGCGCGCGGCCTGCCGGCCATCGTTGCCACGCTGGACCGTATGGCAGAGGCGCAGGGCGATGACACGCTGCGCCCCAGCGCCCTGCTGCGCCGCCTTGCCGCGACCGGCGGCCGCCTGATCGACTGAGACGGAGCATCCCATGACCAAGCATCCCGCCCATATCGTCGGCGCCTATGAACATCCGACCCGGCTGGCCAGTGACAAGACCGTGGCGCAGCTTCATGCCGAAGCGGCCAAGGGCGCGCTGGATGATGCGGGCCTGACATTTGCCGATGTTGACGGATTCTTCTGTGGCAATGACATGCCGGGGATCGGCGCCTTTGCGCTGGTCGATTACCTCAACCTTGATCTGCGGCATATCGACACCACAGACACGGGGGGCTGTTCCTATCAGATCCATGTGGCCCATGCGGTACAGGCCATTGCGGCGGGGAAATGCGACGTGGCGCTGGTCACGCTGGGCGGGCGACCCAGGGCCGATGGCATGTCCACCGGCACCGCCGTCCGCCCCGGCCATCCGGCGCAACCCGACATTCCGTTCGAGCTGCCGTTCGGCAATGTGATCCTGGGATCCTATGCCATGGTGGCGCAGCGGCACATGCACGACCATGGCACCACCTCGGAACAACTGGCCTGGATCAAGGTCGCCGCCTCGCATCATGCCCAGCACAATCCCCGCGCCTTGCTGCGCGATGTGGTGACGGTCGAGGATGTGGTGAATTCCCCGCTGCTGGCCGATCCGCTGCACCGGCTGGACTGCTGCGTGATCACCGACGGCGGTGGTGCGCTGGTCATTGCCCGGCCGGAAATCGCCCGCAATCTGGCCCGGCCGCTGGTTGGTGTGCGCGGCATGGGCGAGGCGATGAAGGGCCAGAACGGCGGCCGCGTCGATCTGGGATATTCCGCCATTGCCGCTGCGGGGAAACGTGCCTTCGATCAGGCGGGCGTGCGGCCTGGCGACATCCGCTATGCCTCGCTCTATGACAGTTTCACGATCACCGTGCTGATGCAGATCGAGGATCTGGCGTTCTGCGACAAGGGGCAGGGCGGGCGGTTCGTGATGGATGGCAACCTGATTTCCGGCGTCGGGCGGCTGCCCTTCAACACCGATGGCGGCGGGCTGTGCAACAACCACCCGGCCAACCGGGGCGGCATGACCAAGATCATCGAGGCCGTGCGCCAGTTGCGCGGCGAGGCGCATCCCGCCGTGCAGGTGCCCGATTGCACTTTGGCGCTGGCCAGCGGGATCGGCGGCTCGCTGGGAATGCGCCATGCGGGCAGCGTTGTCATTCTGGAACGGGAGTAGACCATGACCCATCCCCCCCATCCTGCCCTGTTCGACAATCCCGAAACCGGCGCCTTCTGGCAGGCCGCCGCGCAGGGGCGGTTGCTGCTGAAATCCTGCCGTGCCTGTGGCAGCGCGCATTGGTATCCCCGCGCGATCTGTCCCCATTGCGGCAGCGCGGACACCCATTGGCAAGACAGCACGGGGCAGGGGGTGATCTATACCTTCTCGGTGCTGCGCAAGGCCAAGCCCATGACCGTGCCCGCCTATGTCACGCTGGACGAGGGCATTTCGCTGTTCACCAATATCGTGGACTGTGATCCCGACAGCCTGCGGATCGGCCAGCGGGTGGCGCTGCGGTTCATCGACGGGATGGACGGCACGCGTCTGCCCGCCTTTGCCCCGGCCTGATCCTGACGGCCCCTGCCTGCGGGCAGGGGCACGCGCCCACCGAAGGCGCGGTTTTCCGAATGTGCGGGTCATCGGCAGAAGATTTGTAAATCTTTTGTTTTCAGCGCCTTGTTTTTTCCGGCGCTGCCTGTCGGCGGATGATTTTCCCCAAAGCCGACATTGCGTCGCTGCCGGCTTGTGCCTAGTGTCGTCGCATGATCACGCAGAAGATGAAATATGCGCTGAAGGCCTTGCTTGTGCTGGCAGACGAAGCCGCGCGGGACATCCCCGAGCCGCTGACGATCGAACAGGTCGCGCGCCGGTCGGGCACGCCCAAGCGGTTTCTGGAGCATATCCTGCTGGAGGTGCGCAACGCGGGCGTGATCGCCTCGATCCGCGGGCGGTCGGGCGGGTATCTGCTGGTCAAGAAGCCGAACGAGATCTCGCTATCGGAACTGCTGCGGCTGATCGACGGCCCCATTGCGCCGCTGCCCTGTCTGTCGCGTCGCGCCTATCAGCGGTGCGAGGATTGCGTGGACGAGGCGTCATGCCGGATCCGCAAGGTCTTTGCCGAGGTGTTCTGGTCTTATCTGCTGATCATCGAGTCCCTGACGCTCGAAGACATGCTGCGGTCCGATCAGGTGGCCGATCAGGTGCTGGGGGCCTGAAGGGCGGGGCAGGGGCCTAGGCCATCGGTGGCAGGGGCATCTGCTGTGCGGCCCCATAGGCCGCCAGAACGGCCTGCATCTGCACCTCATGCGCGATGCGGAACGCCGGGCCGGTCAGCGTTTCATCGGGATATTCGGTGATCAGCGTCAGCGGTACGGGTTGCGCATCGTTGCAGGCAAAGGCGACGGGTATGCCGTGCAACCGTTCCAGCCCGCTGTCGCCGCCATGCCGGGCGAACAGGTCGATCATCGCGGCGTTGCGCGCGGCAAGGCCCGGTATCAGCGCCAGCCGCGCTGTCACCCGGTCTGCCAGCCATCGCGCCGCGGCCTCCCAGCCTGTTCGATGGCGCAGGATCAGGAACATGCCGCGCGGTATCGACCAGCTTTCAAAGCCATGCGGCACATAGCCGGTAAAGGGCCGGATCCATTCATGGGCGGGGTAGCCGTGGCAGTTGACATGCAGCAGCGGTGCCGCGCGCTGGAACGCCCGCGCCCGCAGCGCCGCCTCGTGCAGGGGGGCTGACGATGTTCCAGATCATCCCCCAGCGCGGTGTAGCGGGCGGCATGGTGCATGTGGCGCGGGTTGTCGGCCGCCAGCCGGCGGTGCAGCGCATAGCCATCGGGGTTTTCCAGCGGCAGCACGACCAGATGCGCGCCTGCCCGCGCCGCCAGCCGCCGCGCGGCCCGCAGCACCCCTACCGGCCCCGATGTTTCGTTGGCATGTTGACCGGCCGAAACCAGCACGGCCCGGTCGGAGCCCGCCAGATGCACCGCCTGCACGATGCGGCCCGCCACCGAACGGCAGTCCAGCCGCGTGCCGGGCAGGCGGCCAAGCTCTGCCGCGATCTGGGCGGCTGACAGCGCCTGATCTGCCGTTTTCAGCCGCTGCAGGGCTTCGGCCAGATCAGCGCGGTTCCAGTCGCGCAAGGCGATCCGCACCGATGCGGTGGGGCCGTGGGTCACTTCGGGCACAATCTGCCCCGGTTGCAGGCTGCGGTCGCCCGGCGGCAGGGCCGCGCGGAGCTGGAACAGTTCCAGCACCGAGAAATACAGATCCTCATGCACCGCCTCGCGCAGGGACAACACCTCGTCGCCGCACCCCAGATCGCGGTCCTGCATGGGCAGGGTCACGGTCAGCGCCAGTTCCTGAAACGGCAGCGTCGCGCCCCGGTTTGCTGCCGCGATGGCCTCCAGCGTCTGGTGAAACAGCGCCTCGACCTCGGTTTCCATTGGAGCGGCCCGGCCATCGACCGCCAGCCATCCGCAGGGTGACAGGGCCGTGCGGCCGGTTGCATCGGTGTGCAGACGGTTGGGGGCGGCAACGCGCCTGTCGATCTGCCGCCCGTCGGCATAGGTCAGGCGCAACGCATAGACCGGCAGGTCGCGCAGGTCCGGGCCATCGTCAAAGGTGAAGTCCACGTCGGGAAACATCGCCACCAGCGGGTAGCTTTCCAGCAGGAACCGGCGCGGGGCGGCATCGGGGTGGCGGGGGCAGGTGATATGGGCCTGCCGCAATCCCGCTGTTTCGATGTGTTCGACAAAGGCGCAGACAAGCGGCTTCAGCGCCGAATGGCAATGCGCCCGGATACCCCGCCCCGCAAGGGCGCGTTCCGCGGCGCGGCGGGTCTGTTCGTCGTCAAAGGTCCAGATCTCGGCCTGTTCACAGCGCAGATCCGCCACCAGACCGGCAAGGGTCGAGGGATAGTCGCGGGCGAACAGGATCATCGCCGCCCGGTCCCGCCAGGCCGCGCGCGTGGTGGGTGTAGCTCTGCCTGTGACATCGGCCCTTGCCCGATCACGCCCGCCCCCTGTTGTGCATCGGCAGGATGCCCGCGCGCGGCCCGGTCTGCAAGTCGCCGCCAGCACCGCGCGCGGTGCGCTGGCGCACCCCGTCGGGCCGCGGGTCCGGCGCCGCCACCCATGCCCGTGCCGCGTGGGCCGCAGGGCGGAGGCAGGCGCGCAGCGCCGCTGCCGCCCCCGGTCGGCTAAAGCTGGCCATAGGCGCTGCGGGTCTCGGGCCAGATGGCCTGAGCGGCGGCGGCCAGCGCGGCGATCTGGTCCGTCTGCCCGGCGCGGGCGGCCTGTTCCAGCGCGACGAGGCTGCCGCGCAGCCGCACCGCGCCGAACACCGCAGAGCTTCCGGCCAGCCGATGCGCCAGATCGGCGGTTTCAGCCGCGTCGTCGGCGCCGGTTGCGGCCACCAGCCTGGCCAGCCCGGCTTCGGTCTCGGTCAGGAACTCGGCCAGCAAGGTTGCAAAGGCCTCTGGCCCCAGGCCATCGCGCAGGGCCCCCGCCTGTGGCAGATCGACGGGCGCGCGGGTGTCGCCCTCGATGGCCATGACCTGCGACAGCAGATCGCGCAGCGTTCCACGTGACAGCGGCTTGACCAGCGTGCCCGCCATGCCGACGGCGGCAAACCGCCCGCGATCTTCGGGCAGGGCATGGGCGGTCAGCGCAATGATCGGCGTTCCCGCACTGGCCCCGCCGGTCGAGCGGATTTCACGGGTCGCCGTCACGCCGTCCATCTGGGGCATCCCGATATCCATCAGGATCAGGTCATAGCGCCGGGCGGCGGCGCGGGCGACGCCTTCGGCCCCGTTCGTCGCCTCGTCCACGCTATGGCCGTCATCCGCCAGAAGCTGGCGCACCACGAAGCGGTTGATCGGGTTGTCCTCGACCACCAGAACCGCCAGACGCCGCGTCAGCGGGGCCGCGCGCGGGCCCGGCTTGGGCAGGTGGGCCGAGGGGGCCGCCGCGTCCTGCGGGGCCGGTGGCAGCGGCAGCACCAGGTGGAACCGGCTGCCCGAGCCTTCCAGACTTTCGACCCCGATGGTCCCCCCCATGGCGCGCACCATGCGCCGTGCGATGGGCAGGCCCAGCCCGGTGCCTTCGGACAAGCGACCGTAGGAGCTGTCCAGCGTCACGAAATCGTCGAAGATACGCGCCAGATCGCGTTCGGCGATTCCGATGCCGGTGTCGGTGACGGAAAATTCCACCCTGTCGCCGTCCAGTTGGCGGGCCGACAGGGTGATCTGGCCGTCGCGCGTGAACTTGATCGCATTGCCTGTCAGGTTCAGCAGCACCTGACGCAGCTTCAGCGCGTCGCCCAGCACCAGACCTGTTCCACCCGGCGCCACGGCAAGGCTGTTGCCCTGTTGCCGCGCGGCGGGCCGCTGGCTGTCGGCAATGTCTTCAAGCAAGGCCGCGACATCGAACGCGGTGCGCGTGACCGGCATCTTGCCCGCATCCAGCCGGGCAATGTCCAGCACGTCGTTCACATGGCGCATCAGCAGATCGCCCGAGGTGCGCACGATGCGCAGATAGTCACGCTGTCGTGCGCTCAGCCGGGTGTCCTGCAACAGATCCAGCGTGCCCAGGATGCCATTCAGCGGCGTGCGGATCTCGTGGCTCATCAAGGCCAGCATCTCGGCGTTGGACCGCTCTCCCGCCAGCGCACGGTCGCGCGCCTCGATCAACGCCTGCTCTGCGGCCAGCCGGTCCGAGATGTCGTGCAGAAAGCAGACGCGGATCGGCCCATCCTCGCTGTCCGCCGTGCCGACCGAGATCTCGGCCGGAAAGGTCGTGCCGTCCCGGCGCTGCCCGGTGACGCGCATCCGCCCGGTCACCGGCAGGGCGACATCCGGCGACCGTGCCTGTCCGGGACCCGGCAAGGCGACAAAACCGCCGACATCCTGCCCCAGCGCCTGCGCGCGGGAGGTGCCGAACAGCGCCTCGGCCGCGCGGTTGAAATCCAGCACCCGGCCGTGCCCGTCCACCACCAGAATGGCATCCAGCGAAGTGGCGACGATGGCTTGCAGTCGCCCATGGGTCAGCGCCTGTTCCGCGGCGCGCTGCCGGGTCTGGCGCACAAGGCGGGCCAGCACCCCGACCAGCACCGCCAGCACCAGCACCAGCCCCAATGCCAGAAGCGCGATCCGGACCAGCGTCGCCCCCGCCTCCTCGCGGCGCGCGTCAGAGGCGGCAGCGATGGCGCGTTGCCCGCTCAGCGTCACGTTGCGCAATTCGGGTCGCAGCCGGGCCGACCGTTCCGCCATTTCCGGCAAGGCGGCGATCAGCCCGGCATCGGGCCCGTCCACCAGCGGCACCGCCCAATCCAGCAATGCACGCGCATCCTTCAGCCCGGTGTCGAAATCCGGCCGCCCCCGGAGCGGGTCATACAGCGGGCCGGTCTCCATCAAGCGGACACGGCCGTACAGCACATCGAACCGGCGCCGCAGTTGTTGCGCACTGCCCGCCCCGGCCTGAAGCGCGCGCACTTCCAGTTGAAAGGCCAGGAATTCTACATCAAGCTGCGCGAGGCTCCACTGCGCATTGTCCGAATTCGCGGTGGCCAGCGCGCCGATCTCTCCGCGCACGTCGCGCGCCAGTGCCGCGATGCCCGCCGCACAGGCCGCCGCGGCGATCAACCCGAGGATTGCGCCCGCAAGGCGCATCATGGCCTGGCGTGTCACGGGGCGGTGCCTGCCATCTGGCGGGCCTCGATCCGGTCTAGCTGCCAGATACTGCGCGCGAACATCACCTGGCTTTGAAACCCGGAATTCTGATCGAACGGATAGATCATCCACAGCGGCCCCAGACCGCGCAGGGGAATCGGGGCGCCATTCATTTCCCAGGCGATCATCGCCCGGTCGGGTGCGGCGTCCTCGATCGGGATTTCGGCGGTGTAGTCGTTGATCGCCTGCGCGAACAACAGCTTTCCGGTCACGCCCAGCCGTTCCGTCAGCCGGTGCAGGGGCAGGCCCCGGAACAGTTGTTCTCCTTCGGTCCAGGGGGTCGAGGTGCGCAGCACCTCGGAGCCCAGATCCTGCAACATCTCCATGTCGAACACCGCCGCATCGCCCGCATTGGTCACGGCGATATCGCCCGTCACCGTCAGGACGACCGGCCCCTGCGGCATTGGCAACGGAAGATGGTCGGCCTGGGACGGCCCGGCCAGCGCGGCGACCAGCAGGGCAAGGGCGATGATCCGTGGCATCGGGCACTCCTGAGGAACAGGGGCATTTAGAAAGGATGCGACGCCCGGTCGCAACCCGACCCCTTCGAAAGATACAAAGCCGCTATACACGGCCCGGCATTGGGTGTAAGTGCGGCGGCTGGTGCCAGCGTCTTCACCCCCGACGGGAGGTCGGGCGGAACAGGCGAGCGCGCCGTGACCGGGCCGACAGGCAGGCCCCTTTTTCCGCGAAAGACGCGACATGACCGAGACGACCCTCGCGGCCCCATTGGCCGCCGCCCTTGCTGACAAGGGCTATGAAACGCTTACCCCCGTGCAACAGGCCGTGCTGGCCGAGGATCTGGCAGGCCGCGACCTGCTGGTCTCTGCTCAGACCGGATCGGGCAAGACGGTGGCCTTTGGCCTTGCCATTGCCCCGGAACTGCTGTCCGGCGATCTGGCCGTGGCAGGGGCGCCCCGTGCGCTGGTGGTTGCCCCGACGCGCGAGTTGGCCTTGCAGGTGCGGCGCGAATTCGAATGGCTGTATGGCCAGGCCGGCGCGCAGATCGCCTCTTGCGTCGGCGGGATGGACTGGCGCACCGAACGCCGCGCGCTGGATCGTGGCGCCGCCATCGTGGTGGGCACCCCCGGCCGTCTGCGCGACCATATCGAAAAAGGCTCGCTGGATCTGAGCGACCTGCGCGCCGTCGTGCTGGACGAAGCCGACGAGATGCTGGACCTGGGGTTCCAGGAGGATCTGGAATTCATCCTGTCCGCTGCCCCCGAAACCCGCCGCACGCTGATGTTCTCGGCCACGGTGCCCAAGGCGATCGAGGCGCTGGCCAGCGGCTACCAACGCGATGCCGCCCGCGTCCAGGTCAAGGGTGAAGCCCGCCAGCATGTCGACATCGCCTATCGCGCCATGTCGGTCATGGCGCGCGACAAGGAAAACGCCATCATCAACCTGCTGCTGCTGCAACAGGCGCGTGTGGCCATCGTCTTTGCCAAGACCCGCGCCTCTGTGACGCATCTGCACGCCCGCATGGCCAACCGTGGCTTCAAGGTCGTGGCGCTGTCGGGCGAACTCAGCCAGGGCGAGCGCACCCATGCGCTTCAGGCGCTGCGCGATGGCCGGGCACAGGTCTGTATTGCAACCGACGTGGCTGCGCGCGGCATCGACCTGCCGGGGCTGGATCTGGTGGTGCATTTCGACCTGCCGTCGAACTCGGAAACCCTGCTGCACCGTTCGGGCCGCACCGGCCGCGCCGGTGCCAAGGGCACGGCGGTTCTGGTCGTTGCCCCCGCCGATGCCCGCAAGGCGCAGCGCCTGCTGCAAGGCGCCAAGGTCGAGGCGGAATGGGTCAAGGCGCCCACCGCAGACGAAGTGCAGGCCGCCGATGATGGCCGCATGTTGTCTGCCGATCTGCTGCATGATGCGATCACCGAGGACGAGGCCCCGCTGGTCGAGGCGATCCTGGGATCTGCCAGCCCCGAGGCTGCGGCTGCGGGCTTCCTGCGGTTGTGGCGTGCCGGACGGTCCGCCCCCGAGATTGTCGGCGATCTGCCGCCCGCCGAACCGCGCGAGGCACGTCCGCCCCGCGACAAGGCCGATTTCGGCCCTTCGGTCTGGTATGCGCTCTCGGTCGGTCACGAAGGCCGGGCCGAGGCGCGCTGGCTGTTGCCGAAGCTTTGCGATGGTGCGGGCATCACCCGCACCGACATCGGCGCGATCCGGGTGCAGCAGCGCGAGACCTTTGTGCAGATCGGCGAAGGCGCGGCCCCGAAACTGGGCGCCTCGCTGGAACTGGAACCCGGCCTTGTCGCCACCCGCATGGAGTCTGCCCCGGATCTCGACCGCCCGTCGGCACCGCGCAAACCGGCCTACAAGGCGTTTGATCGCCCGCAAGGCCCCGCGCGCAAATCGTTCGGGGATCGTGCCGAGTCTGGCGACCGCAAACCCTATGCGCCACGTCCGCCGCGTGACGCGGCCGAGGGCGACCGCCGCCCCTACAGCCCGCGCCCGCTGATGGCCGACCGCCCGCAAGAGCGCAGCCAGTCGCCACGGGACGAGGGCGACCGCAAGCCCTGGGCGAAACGTGAGGATGGCGACCGTAAGCCTTACGTGAAACGCGAGGACGGCGACCGCAAGCCTTATGCAAAGCGTGAGGACGGCGACCGCAAGCCTTATGCGAAACGCGAGGATGGCGACCGCAAGCCTTATGCGAAACGCGAGGACGGCGACCGTAAGCCTTACGTGAAACGCGAGGACGGCGAGCGCAAGCCTTATGCGAAACGCGAAGATGGCGACCGTAAGCCTTGGGTCAAGCGCGAAGACAGCCGGGGCGGTTCCTTTGCAAAACGCGAGGATGCCCCCCGCAAGCCGTTTGCGAAACGCGAAGATGGCGATCGCAAGCCGTTTGCAAAACGCGAAGATTCCGGCCCTCGCAGTGCCGCTGCCAAAGGGGCCGATGCGCGCCCAACCCGTGCAGCAGCGCCCCGGCCGAATTTCTCCGATCCCAGCCAGTCCTTGCGCAAGCCGCGCAGCACCGGCCCGAAATTCGGCAAACCGGCACCCCGCGGCGGCTTCAAGCCCAAGCGCTGACAGCAAAAGGGCGCGGCATCTTTCCGATGCCGCGCCACCGTTGTCCCTGATCGAACGATCCCCTCCAGCGTCGGCCGGTCACAGGCCATCCGCCCGGATCACAGAACCACGGCCAACAGCACAATCCCCAGCACCACGCGGTAGATCACATAGGGGGTAAAGCTGACACGGTTCAGAAACCGCATCATCAGCACCAGCGCCACCCAGGCCGAGATCAGCGCCAGCAGCGCGGCAAAGCCGATCTGGGTCCATTGCGCGGCGGTCATCCCCTCTTTTACCACCTTGATGCCCAGATAACCGCCTGTTGCCAGCGTCACCGGAATCGACATCAGCAGCGACAGCCGCGCCGCCGCGTGCCGCTCGAACCGCAGCAGCCGCGCCGTCGTCATGGTGATGCCCGACCGCGAGACGCCGGGGATCAGTGCCACCGCCTGCCACAGGCCCATGCGCACCACATCGCGCAGGCGCCAGTCTTCCACGCCGCGCTCTTCCGGCGCGGTGCGGTGCGCCCACCACAGCCAGAGGCCGAAGACGATCATCGTTATCCCGATGATCACCGGGTCACGCAGCCGGTCGATCAGTCCGGTGGCCGCAAGGATCACGCCCACGATCAACGTGGGAATGGTCGCCAGCACCAGATACAGCGCCAGCCGCGCATCCGCCCCCTCTGTCTGCCCACGCACCGCCTGACCCAGGCCGCGCATCACGCGCCCCACCTCGGCCCGCAAATAGAGGATCACCGCCAGCACCGATCCGACATGCACCGCCACATCCAGCGCCAGTGCGTCCGCAGTCTGGCCGGACCATTCATGCAGCAGGATCAGATGCGCCGAGGAGGAGACCGGCAGGAACTCGGTCAGTCCCTGCACGATGGCCAGCAGGCAGAGCGTCAGAAGGGGCATGAGGGGGCCTTTCGCGGCAGTGGGTGATTCGCCTGTGGCAGTGAAAATCCATGTAGATCAGCGGCGCACGGATGAATAGGGAATTCATACTGACCTAAATATCGGAAAATTCTCGTCTCCAAAGTGTCGGGTGGGATATTATCCTTGAAACTGGTCAGTACTTCTGACTTTTCATCTGTCGCGCCGTGCGGTATCTCCAACGCACGCAAGGTAGGGGGCCCAGCCATGGTTACGGAAAAGATGCTGCGTTTCGTCTCGCTGGGCAAGGAAATGCCTGAAAAGCGCCCGGCGGATCTGCGCGCACAGGACTTCCACGAGATTTACCGTGAGTTCGCGGATGCAAAAGCCGCCGACCAGGCCAGCCGGTGCAGCCAGTGCGGTGTGCCCTATTGCCAGTCGCATTGCCCCTTGCACAACAATATCCCCGACTGGCTGCGCCTGACCGCGACGGGCCGGCTGGAGGAAGCCTATGAACTGAGCCAGGCCACCAACACCTTCCCCGAGATTTGCGGGCGCATCTGCCCGCAGGACCGGCTATGCGAAGGCAACTGCGTGATCGAACAATCGGGCCATGGCACCGTCACCATTGGCGCGGTGGAGAAATACATCACCGATACCGCCTGGGAAAACGGCTGGGTCAAGCCGATCCGCCCGGCGCAGGAGCGCCCGGAATCGGTGGGGATCATCGGGGCGGGTCCGGGCGGGCTGGCGGCGGCCGATGTGCTGCGCCGCGCGGGGGTGCAGGTGACGGTCTATGACCGTTATGATCGCGCGGGCGGGTTGCTCACCTATGGCATCCCCGGTTTCAAGCTGGAAAAGCCGGTGGTGATGCAGCGCATCGCCCAACTGGAGGATGGCGGCGTCACCTTTGTGCAGAATTGCGCGGTGGGCCAGGATATCAGCTTTGACGCCATCCGCGGCCAGCATGATGCCGTGGTCATCGCCACGGGCGTTTACAAGGTGCGCGCCATCGAGGCGCCGGGCTCGGGCGCCAAGGGCATCGTCAAGGCGCTGGATTACCTGACCGCCAGCAACCGCAAGAGCTTTGGCGACGATGTGCCCGAATTCGACAACGGCGATCTGGACGCCAAGGGCAAGCGCGTGGTGGTGATCGGCGGCGGCGACACGGCGATGGACTGTGTGCGCACGGCGATCCGGCAAGGGGCGGTCAGCGTCAAGTGCCTCTATCGCCGCGACCGGGCCAATATGCCGGGCAGCCAGCGCGAAACCCAGAACGCCGAGGAAGAAGGCGTCGAATTCGTCTGGCTGTCGGCGCCCAAGGGGTTCACCGGCGGCACGCAGGTCGAGGGTGTGATGGTGCAGAAGATGCGTCTGGGGGCGCCGGATGTCACCGGCCGCCAGACCCCCGAGATCATCGAAGGGGCCGATTATGTCGAACCTGCCGATCTGGTGGTGCAGGCGCTGGGGTTCGAGCCGGAGGATCTGCCCGCGCTGTGGGGGGTGCCAGAGCTGGGCGTGACCCGCTGGGGCACGATCAAGACGGATTACCAGACCCATGCCACCAAT
This sequence comes from Gemmobacter megaterium, assembly GCF_900156815.1. Classification (GTDB taxonomy): domain Bacteria; phylum Pseudomonadota; class Alphaproteobacteria; order Rhodobacterales; family Rhodobacteraceae; genus Wagnerdoeblera; species Wagnerdoeblera megaterium. Next base: position 19,120 of record NZ_FTOT01000002.1, on the reverse strand, counting down.
CTGCCCGGCGTCTATGCCGTGGGCGATATCGTGCGCGGGGCCTCGCTGGTGGTCTGGGCGATCCGCGACGGGCGCGAGGCAGGCGGCGCCATCCTGGACTGGCTGGCCCAGTCCGCCGCCGTGGCGGCAGAATAGCAATCGCCCTGCGGGGCCGGTCAAGGACAGCACAGGTGAAACAGCGGATGTCAGCGCAAGGATGGATCAGGGCAGCGGTGGCGGCCCTGATGCTGTTCGGTCCTGCGCCGGTGATGGCGCAGGTGTTCACCCCGCCGCCGGGCTGCGAGGGGTTCGTCTCGGTGCAGTCGCGGGGCTGCAAGGTGTCGCACCATTACATCTGTTCCGGCGATCCGGCCGGGCATCAGTGGCGAGTGGATTTCGGGCCGTTCGGCCCCTATTTCGTCAGCCGCATCGACGCCGAGGCGCAGTGGGTCTATTCGCTGGATCTGGCCACCGGAGTGGCGCAGGAACTGGCGCCGGGCGCGACCGATCCGGCCTCGTTCAGCGCGCTGCTGGACAGCGGCACCGATACCTATGATTTCAGCCAGATGGCCAGCGATGGCAGCCGGACCCGTGTGCGGGGCTTTGACACGCTGACCGGGCGCAAGGTGGTGATCGACGGGGTGGAGCTGGAAGAGACCAGTTTCGAATTCCGCGAGACCACGGCAGAGGGCGGCTTTCTGAATGCCGCGCGGGGCAAGGAATATATTCACCGGGCGTGGCGTCTGTTCTTTTCCGGCCCGTCGGAATGGGACGGCGGCGACGGGTTTGCCGCCTATGACCGCAGCCCCGTGCGCTTTGACATGCCCGGTGATCGCGGCTTCATGTCGGTGCTGCCGGACTATGACTGCGATGAGCAACTGGCGGCGCTGCCCGTTGTCCCGGCCAGGGGCGTGGCGCCATGAGCCTGACACGGTCCGGGGGCTGCCTGTGCGGCGCAGTACGCTTTGTCGCGCGGTTGAAGGATGCCGGTTTCGGCGTTTGCCATTGCGAGATGTGCCGCCGTTGGACCGGCTCGGCACTGCTGGGGATCACGGTGCCCGACGGCGATGTGGACTGGACCGGGGCCGACCACATCGCCATCCGCCAGACATCGGACTGGGCGATGCGGGCCTGGTGCCGGGAGTGCGGGTCGGGCCTGTATTTCAAGGTGACGCTGGACGGGCCCTACAGCGGCAATGTGGAACTGCCCATCGGCCTGTTCGACGATCCGAACGGGCTGAACATGACGAACGAGATCTATATCGACCACAAGCCCGACAGCTATGCCTTTGCCGGTGAAGGCCGCAGGTTGATGACCCGGCAGGACTGCGTGGACAAGTTTTCGGTGCTGGACAGCGACAGGGGGCCGACATGACAGAGACACGGACGGGACATTGCCTGTGCGGAGCGGTCAGGCTGACTGTGACCGACCCGGCGCACAAGCTGGGTGCCTGTCATTGTGGCATGTGCCGCCGCTGGTCGGGGGGCGCCTTGCTGACGCTGGCCGTGCCGCAAGATGCCATGACGATCGAGGGCAGCGAACATATCCGCGCCTTCCAGTCGTCGGACTGGGCGGCCCGGCACTTTTGCGGCACCTGCGGATCATCGCTCTGGTATCGGTTGACCACGCCGGATGCGCCGCAGACCTATTATATCGCCGCCGGCCTGCTGGACGATCTGTCGGGCATGAGGCTGGAGCATGAGATCTACATCGACCGCAAGCCGGAGGCCTTTGCCTTTGCCGGTCCGACCCACCAGATGACCGAGGCGCAGTTTCTGGCCTCGCTGAACATCCCAGCCAGCCCTGAGGAGTGAGCCATGACGAAGTATGATGAAGCCTGGGTTGTCGCCGAAGAGGCCAAGCGCCGCTGGCTGGACGAGAATGGCCTCTACAAGGAAGAGGACGAGAAATCCTCTTGCGGGGTTGGTCTGGTGGTGTCGATCGGCGGCAAGCCCAGCCGCAAGGTGGTGCAATCCGGCATCGACGCGCTCAAGGCGATCTGGCACCGCGGGGCCGTGGATGCCGACGGCAAGACGGGCGACGGCGCGGGCATCCATGTGCAGATCCCGGTGCGGTTCTTTTATGATGTGATCCGCCGCACGGGCCACGAGCCCGATACGAAAAAGCTGATCGCCGTGGGGCAGGTGTTCCTGCCGCGCACGGATTTCGGCGCGCAGGAACGCTGCCGGACCATCGTGGAAACCGAAGTGCTGCGGATGGGCCATTACATCTATGGCTGGCGCCACGTTCCGGTGGATACCAGCGTGCTGGGCGACAAGGCCAATGCGACGCGCCCCGAGATCGAGCAGATCCTGATCCGCAACGAAAAGGGCATCACCGACGAGGAGTTCGAGCGCGAGCTGTACATCATCCGCCGCCGCATCGAAAAGGCGGCGATGGCGGCGCATATCCAGGGCCTGTATCTGTGCAGCCTGTCCTGCCGGTCGATCATCTACAAGGGGATGATGCTGGCCGAACAGGTGGCGGTGTTCTACCCCGACCTGATGGACGAACGCTTTGAATCGGCCTTTGCCATCTATCACCAGCGGTACAGCACCAACACCTTTCCGCAATGGTGGCTGGCCCAGCCCTTCCGCATGTTGGCCCATAACGGCGAGATCAACACGCTGAAAGGCAACGTCAACTGGATGCGCAGCCACGAGATCCGCATGGCGCATGGCGCGTTTGGCGACATGGCCGAAGACATCAAGCCGATCATCCCGGCGGGCACGTCGGATTCCGGCGCGCTGGATGCGGTGTTTGAAATGATGGTGCGCGCGGGCCGCTCGGCCCCGATGGCCAAGACCATGCTGGTGCCCGAGGCCTGGAGCAAATCCACCGTGGAACTGCCCAAGCCCTGGCAGGACATGTACGCCTATTGCAACGCCGTGATGGAACCGTGGGACGGCCCCGCCGCCCTGGCCATGACCGATGGCCGCTGGGTGTGCGGTGGGCTGGACCGCAACGGCCTGCGCCCGATGCGCTATGTGATCACCGGCGACGGGCTGCTGATCGCCGGGTCCGAGGCGGGCATGGTGCCGGTCGACGAGATGACCGTGCGCGAAAAGGGCGCGCTTGGGCCGGGGCAGATGATTGCCGTCGATATGGCCGAGGGCAAGCTGTACCACGATGCCGAGATGAAGGACAAACTCGCCGCCGCGCAGCCCTTTGGCGACTGGGTGCAAAAGGTCACGGACCTGAACGCCATCATGCGCGACGTGCCGGAAAAGGCCCTGTTCAAGGGGGCGGACCTGCGCAAGCGCCAGATCGCGGCGGGCTACAGCATCGAGGAACTGGAACAGGTTCTGGCCGCCATGGCCGAGGACGGCAAGGAAATGATCGCCTCGATGGGCGACGACACGCCGCCTGCGGTGCTCTCCAAGGTCTATCGGCCGCTGTCGCACTATTTCCGCCAGAACTTCAGCCAGGTGACGAACCCGCCGATCGACAGCTTGCGCGAAAGCCGGGTGATGTCGCTGAAGACGCGGTTCGGCAACCTCAAGAACGTGCTGGACGAATCCAGCGCGCAGACCGAGATTCTGGTGCTGGAAAGCCCCTTCATCGCCAATGCCGAATACGAGGAAATGGTGCGCCAGTTCGGCGGATCGGTCGCGGTGATCGACTGTACCTTCCCGGCCGGGTCCGATCAGGAGGCGCTGCGCCTGGGGCTGGAACGCATCCGGGCCGAGGCCGAGGATGCCGTGCGCTCGGGGGCTGCGCATCTGGTGTTGACCGACGAACACCAGGGCCCGGCCAGGGTGGCCATGCCGATGATCCTGGCCACCAGCGCGGTGCATAGCTGGCTGACGCGCAAGGGCTTGCGCACCTTCACCAGCCTGAACACCCGTTCGGCGGAATGTATCGATCCGCATTACTTTGCGGTGCTGATCGGCTGCGGCGCCACCACGGTCAACGCCTATCTGGCGCAGGACAGCATTGCCGACCGTATCGACCGCGGCCTGCTGGAGGGCAGCCTGATCGACGCGATGCGCCGCTACCGCGATGCGGTGGATGCGGGCCTGCTGAAGATCATGGCCAAGATGGGCATCTCGGTCATCTCCTCCTATCGCGGGGGGCTGAACTTTGAAGCGGTCGGCCTGAGCCGCGCCATGGTGGCGGAATATTTCCCCGGTATGCACAGCCGCATTTCCGGCATCGGCCTGCACGGGATCCAGGACAAGGCAGAGGAGGTCCACCGCAGGGGCTGGCAGGGCGGGCAGGATGTGCTGCCCATCGGCGGGTTCTACAAGGCGCGGCGGTCGGGCGAGAAACACGCCTGGGAAGCGCAGACCATGCACCTGCTGCAATCGGCCTGTGACCGGGGCAGCTATGATCTGTGGAAGCAGTATTCCGCGACGATGCGGGCCAATCCGCCGATCCATCTGCGCGACCTGCTGGACATCAAGCCGCTGGGCAAGCCCGTGGCCATCGAAGAGGTGGAATCCATCACCTCGATCCGCAAGCGGTTCGTGACGCCAGGCATGTCGCTGGGGGCGCTGTCGCCCGAGGCGCATATGACGCTGAACATCGCCATGAACCGCATCGGCGCGAAATCCGACAGCGGCGAAGGCGGCGAGGATCCGGCGCATCAGCACCCGTTCCCCAACGGCGACAACCCCTGCGCCAAGATCAAGCAGGTCGCCTCGGGCCGGTTCGGCGTGACGGCGGAATATCTGAACGCCTGCGAAGAGCTGGAAATCAAGGTGGCCCAAGGCGCCAAGCCCGGCGAGGGTGGCCAGTTGCCAGGCATGAAGGTCACCGACCTGATCGCGCGGCTGCGCCATTCAACCAAGGGCGTGACGCTGATTTCGCCCCCGCCGCACCATGACATCTACAGCATCGAAGACCTGGCGCAGCTGATCTACGACCTGAAACAGATCAACCCGCGCTGCAAGGTGACGGTCAAGCTGGTGTCCTCGTCGGGCGTGGGCACGATTGCGGCGGGCGTGGCCAAGGCCAAGGCCGATATCATCCTGATTTCCGGGCACAATGGCGGCACCGGCGCCAGCCCGGCAACCAGCATCAAATATGCCGGCCTGCCGTGGGAAATGGGCCTGACCGAGGCGCATCAGGTGCTGGCGATGAACAACCTGCGCGAGCGGGTGACGTTGCGCACCGATGGCGGGCTGCGCACCGGGCGCGACATCATCATCGCGGCGATGATGGGGGCCGAGGAATTCGGCATCGGCACCGCCGCGCTGATCGCCATGGGCTGCATCATGGTGCGTCAGTGCCAGTCGAACACCTGCCCGGTGGGGGTCTGCACCCAGAACCAGGCGTTGCGCGACAAGTTCACCGGCAGCGCGGACAAGGTGGTCAACCTGATCACCTTCTATGCGCAGGAGGTCCGCGAGTTGATGGCTGGCATCGGCGCGCGTTCGCTGGACGAGATCATCGGCCGGGCGGATCTGCTGGCCCAGGTCAGCCGGGGTGCGGCCAATCTGGACGATCTGGATCTCAATCCGCTGCTGCTGACGGTGGATGGCGCGAACCGCATCACCTATGACCGTTCCAAGCCGCGCAATGCGGTGCCGGACACGCTGGATGCCGAAATCATCCGCGATGGTGCGCGCTTCTTTGAGGATGGCGAAAAGATGCAGCTGTCCTATGCGGTGCGCAATACGCTGCGCACCATCGGCACGCGGGCCAGCAGCCACATCGTGCGCAAGTTCGGGATGCGCAACGAATTGCAGCGCGATCATCTGACGGTGAAACTGTCGGGGTCTTGCGGCCAGTCGCTGGGGGCCTTTGCCGTGCGCGGACTGAAGATCGAGGTGCAGGGCGATGCCAACGACTATGTCGGCAAGGGCCTGTCGGGCGGAATGATCGTGGTGCGCCCGCCGATGGCCAGCCCGCTGGAGGCCTCGCGCAACACGATCATCGGCAATACGGTGCTGTATGGTGCGACCGACGGCTTCCTGTTCGCGGCTGGTCGGGCAGGCGAGCGGTTCGCCGTGCGCAACTCGGGTGCCACGGTGGTGATCGAAGGCTGCGGCTCGAACGGTTGCGAATACATGACCGGCGGCGTCGCGGTGATCCTGGGAACCATCGGCGCGAATTTCGGGGCCGGCATGACCGGCGGCATGGCCTATGTCCATGACCCCGACGGCACGGCCGAGGAATGGATGAACCTGGAAAGCCTGGTGACGTGTGCGGTCTCGCATCCGCATTGGGACGCTCAACTCAAGGGGCTGGTGGAACGCCATGCCGCAGAGACCGGCAGCGCCAAGGCCGCGCGCATCCTGCAAAACTGGGAGACCGAGCGCAGCAACTTCCTGCAAGTCTGCCCCAGAGAGATGCTGGTGCATCTGCCCTATCCGCTGTCGGCAGATGCCGAGGCGGTTCCGGCCGAGTGAGGCCATGACAGGCGAACCGGCGGGGGCCGTTGTGCGGCCCCTGTCCGGGGGCAGGGATGCGCCGCCGGGCTGTCGGCGGGCGGCGCTGACCCCGATGCCCGTGGTCATGCCTGACGGCGCCGCGCGTCTGCCGCCATGGATATCCGATCCGCGTGCCGGGGGATCAGTCGCGCAGCACGCCTAGCCCGCGCAGCGCGGTGCGCGCCCATGGCCGCAGCCGGACACGCAGGACGAGCCCGTCGCGGGCAACCGTCCGGCCGGGCAGGGCCGGGGCCGGTTCGGGACGCGGCGAGGCGGCGGGCGCGCTGTCGTATTCCGCTTGCAGGCGCGCGTGGCGCAGACGGTCCAGCACATCGGTCGGCAAGGGGGCGGGGGCTGCCAGGTTTCGCTTGCCAGCCGGCGCTCCAGCGCCGCAAGGTCGGGCGCATAGCCGCGTCTGGCGGCCCAGTCGGCAGAGCGTTCGGCAAAGCGCCGCACAAGCGCCAGCCGTTCCGCCGGGGCGTGCAGCGACTGCCGGTCGCTGCCGGGCGGGCTGACCGCAAAGAACCCGCGCAAGGTGCGCTGGCGCAGCCCTTCGGCAGAGATCAGGGCATTGACCGCCATGGCCGCCTGGATCTGTGTCCGGTCGGGGCCGGGATAGACCGGCGCCAGTGCATCCTGCGGCAGGGCAACCCGGTCCAGCGGCAGGTCCGCCGCATGGCCGAAATCGGCCCAATGGCTGCGGCGCAGGGCGGCGGCATCGTGATCCAGCAGCCGCACCTCTGCACCTGCGAAAGCCTCGAACGGGGCGAACAGGGCGGGCAGATCGGTCAGGGTGTCGGCATGATCGACCAGGAATTCGTCCAGACTGCGGGCCCCGGCGCGCAGGCCGTTGCAGACCTGTTCGGCCCAATAGGCTTCGGCCCAGGTGTCGGGGCTGCGGACAAAGGCGACAACCGTCACCTCGCGCGCGCCGGACAGGCGCAGGAACAGCCGTTCAAGCAGCGCGGCGCGGTCGGGGTCGGTCGGCAGCGCAAGATTTTCGCAGCTGATCACCACCGTGTCGCATCGCGCGGCGGTAATCTCGTGCCCCAGCGCGGTCCACGGGGCCTCGTCCCCGGAGCGCAGCGCGCTGAGCAGGCCCTGATGGCCGGGAAAACCGCCCTGCCGCACCGGGCGAAAGCTGCTGTCGGGCAGGCCCGCCAGCGGCACCAGAATGCCATGCTGCCCCAGTTCCGTCCGCCGGGCGAAAAGCTGGCGTTGCAACCAGGTGCTGGCCGTCTTGTGCAGGCCCAGATGCAGCACCAGCCGCCGCCCGTTCAGCGGCCCGCCCTTGCCGGAATGGCGGCGGGCACGCGGTGGCGGAGGCTGGCGGGCGCGCAAGATGTCCTGCGCGGCCTCGGCCTTGCCGTCGCGCAGCGCCTTGTGCAGGGCAAAGAAATCGGACCGGCCAATCACGCCGTGCCGGCTTGGCTGGCCGACGCGGCTGATCTTGCGGAGGACCGGATCGTCAAAGATCGGATGGCCCAGCCGGTCGTCGCCCAGCAGGCCCGTCACGCGGGCGATCAGGGCGTCGGTGTCGGGTGACGGGGACTCGACGGCGAGGCGGATCAGATCCATGTCCCAGATCAGCCGGGACACGGTGTTGAAGACTTCGCGTTTCAGGAACCGTGCGGGGCTGCCGGGCTGCGCCGCATGATGGCGCATGACGGCGAGGCATTTTTCCAGCAACTGCACCTGAAGCCGCAGGATGCCGGGATCCGGCGGCGTGACAGAGATGGACCCCGCGCGGCGGCGCCAGCATCGCACCGGGCGGCCCAGCGTGGCAATCGTGTCGGCGCGGGTCACGGTTTCCAGCACGAACAGGCGATCCTCGAACTTGGTCTGCTCTTCGTCGAAGCGCAGGCCGTGATGGTGCAGGAAATCGCGCCGATACAGGCTGGACCACGACGAGGTGAAGAACTGCGCCGATTCCAGCCCGGCCAGCCCGTCGCCCTGATGCAGGCGGGAAAACAGCACCGCATCGCGCGGCAAGGGTTTCAGGGCCGGGCTTCCGGGGTAGCTGATGCAGGCGTTGGCATGGGTGATGTCGGCGCCCGAGAGGGTCGCCAGCTCCAGTTGGGCGGCCAGCCCGTCGGTCAGGTAGTAGTCATCGGCATCCAGAAACCCGATCAGCCGTCCCGAGGCTGCGGCCATGCCGGTGTTGCGCGCCGCCGACAGGCCCCGGTTGACCGTATGGTGCAGGACGCGCGGCGTGCCGGGCAGGTCGAGCGTCTCCAGCCAGCCGGGGGGGAACTGGTCGGGGTTGTCATTGACGATCAGGATCTCCAGGTCGTCGATGCCCTGGGCTGCGATGGATTGTGCCGCCATCCGGATGAAGGCGGTTTCGTCATAGAACGGCACGATGATGGACAGGCGGGTCACGCGAAGGGGCGCCGCAGGTCAGAGACTTTCGCCGCCGCCCGTATCCACATCCCCGTCGTCGCCGGAGATGACAATGGCGCTTGCGACCACGCCGACAAGAAACAAGAGAACCACCCAACTCATCGCAACGCTCCGAATCTGCTTTGGCCAAGAGTAGACGCTCTGGCACAACGTGCAAGACACGCGTTGCGCAACGCAGCGTTTTCCGTCCGCCCTGCGGCAGATTGGCCCGTGTCAGCCCCGGCCCGAATCCCGCCAGCGATTCACGATCGGATAGCGCCGGTCCAGCCAGAAGGCACGCCCGGTCAGGCGGGTGCCCGGCGCGGACTGGAACCTTTTCCATTCGCTGATGAAGATCAGATGCTCGATGCGCTTGACCGTGGCGGGGTCGAATCCCGCCGCGACCAGTTCGGCAACCGACATGTCACGGTCGACCAGCCCTTCGAGGATGGCATCGAGCACCGGATAGGGTGGCAGGCTGTCCTCGTCCTTCTGATCGGCGCGCAATTCGGCGCTGGGGGGTTTGTCGATGACACGGGGCGGGATGACCTCGCCCGCCGGGCCTTTCATCCAGGGGCGGTGGTTCGCGTTGCGCCAGCGGCAGGTTTCGAACACGCGGGTCTTGTAGAGATCCTTGATCGGGTTGTAGCCGCCGGCCATGTCGCCATAGATCGTGCAATAGCCGACCGCGACCTCGGATTTGTTGCCGGTGGTCAGCAGCATCGCGCCGAACTTGTTCGACAGTGCCATCAGCAGCAGCCCGCGCAGGCGCGACTGGATGTTCTCTTCGGTCACATCGGGGGCGGTGCCTGCGAACAGCGGGGCCAGCGCGCGGCTTACCGCCGCGCGGGGATCGTCGATCGGCACGGTGTCCAGCCTGACCCCCAGTGCGGTGGCAACCGCTGCCGCATCCTCGAGCGAATGGGCCGAGGTGTATTCGGACGGAAGCATGACGCAATGCACGTTTTCCGGCCCCAGCGCATCGGCGGCAATGGTGGCGACGATGGCGCTGTCGATACCGCCGGACAGGCCAAGGATGGCGCGGGAAAACCCGGATTTTCCGAAATAGTCGCGCAAGGAGTCGACCATGGCGCGGTAGTCCGATTCCCACTCATCCGGCAGCAGGGCGCGGGGCGCCGGATCCGCGCGCCAGCCGTCATCGGTATGGGCAAAGTCGATCACCTGCGTCGCGCTGTCGAAGGCGGGCAGCTGGGCCGCAAGCCGGCCGCCGGGGTTCAGCACGAAGGATCCGCCGTCGAAGACCTGATCATCCTGACCGCCGATCATGTTGAGATAGACCAGCGGCAGCCCGGTTTCGATCACACGCGCGACCATCAACTGCATCCGTGTGTCATGCTTGCCCCGCGCATAGGGCGAGCCATTGGGCACCAGCAGGATCTGGGCCCCGGTTTCGGCCAGGGTCTCGGCCACGTCGGGATGCCAGGCATCCTCGCAGATCGGGGTGCCGATCCGGATCGGCCCCAGACGCCAGGGGCCGGAGACCGGCGCCGCCGTATAGAGCCGGTGTTCGTCGAACACATCGGTATTCGGCAGATGATGCTTGCGGATCACCGTGGTGATCCGCCCCTCGTGCAGGACATGCCAGGCGTTGTAGACCCGCTCGCCCACCAGATCGGGCGCCCCGAGTCCCAGCGCCGGACCATCGGCGCAATCGGCGGCGAGTTGCGCCAGCGTGGCGGCCACGTCGCGCAGGAAGGCGCGGCGCAGCACCAGATCCTGGGTTTGGTAGCCGGTCAGGAACATCTCGGGCAGCATGACCAGATCGGCCCCCGCCGCGCGGCCCTGATCCCAGGCGGCCCGTGCCGCGGCGGCATTGGCGGCAAGCGCGCCCACGGTGGGATTCCACTGGGCGATGAGCAGGCGGAAACGTTCGGCCATGGGGGTTCCTTTCGCGTCTTTGGTGGTTCTAGTCGCTGGGGGGGGCGGATCAAGGGGGAAAGCGGGGGGCCAGCCCCCCGCACCCCCCGCCGGGGAGGGTCTTCCGACCCTCCCCGGACCCCGCCCGAGGGTATTTCGGGCAAGATGAAAGCGATGAGGGATCCGTGATCCCCGGCGGCTTGTCAGGCGGGGCGGCGGCGGCGTAGGCTGGCGTCCGAGGCAACCGGGGGGCTGGCGATGGCGGAAAAGGGTCTGGTCTGGATCGTGGCGGGGCTGGTGGCCCTGGGCGGCGGGGCGCTGGCGCAGGAGGTTGCGGTCAAGCAATATTCCGATGGCTCGGTCTATGAAGGGACATTCCAGGACGGGCGCCAGCACGGGCAGGGCACTTATCGGTTGCCGGATGGCTATGAGTATTCGGGGGCCTGGGTGGCCGGGGAGATCCGGGGGCAGGGCCGCGCGCGCTTTCCCAATGGGGCGGTCTATGAAGGTGCTTTCGAGGCGGGCAAGCCCGAAGGGACCGGCAAGATCACCTTTCCCGATGGTGGCAGCTATGACGGCGACTGGACCGGCGGCCAGATGACCGGGCAGGGGGTGGCGACCTATCCCGGCGGGGTCGTCTATACCGGGGCCATGGTCAATGGTCTGGCCCAGGGGCGCGGCGTCATGGAGGATCCGCAGGGCTATCGCTACGAGGGCGACTGGTCCGAAGGGCGGCGCGACGGGATGGCGCTGATCACCTATCCCGACGGGGCGCGATATGATGGTGCGGTGGTGGACGGCCAGCGTCAGGGGCAGGGCACGCTGATCATGCCCGACGGGCTGACCTATGTCGGGGGCTGGGTCGATGGCCAGATGCACGGTGAGGGCAAGCTGACCCAGCCGAATGGCGATCTGTATGACGGCGGATTCGAGACGGGGCTGCGCAGCGGCCAGGGGCGTGTGTCCTATGCCGACGGGGGCAGCTATGAGGGCGATTTCGCCCGCGACCGGCGGCATGGCAAGGGCACCTATCGCGCGGCCTCGGGCATGGTCTACGAGGGGGACTGGCGTGAGGGCCGGATCGAGGGCACCGGGCGGATGCAGCATCCCGATGGGGCGGTCTATCTGGGCATGTTCGTTGCCGATCTGCCGCAGGGGACCGGCAGCATGACCTGGCCCGATGGGACGAGCTATGAGGGGGACTGGGTCGATGGCGCCATCGAGGGGCAGGGCGTGTCGCGGCTGGCGGATGGGGCGGTCTATGAAGGGGCGTTTCGGGCCGGCCAGCGTCAGGGCAAGGGGGTGCTGACCTTGCCCGATGGGTACCGTTTCGAGGGGGATTGGGTCGATGGCCGCCGGGACGGGCAGGGTGTCGCCGTCTATCCCGATGGCAGCCGGTACGAGGGTGGGTTCCGCGCCGATCTGCGCGAGGGCAGGGGCGTGTTGGAACGCCCGGACGGCTACCGCTACGAAGGGGATTTCCTGGCAGGCGAGCCGGCGGGCCAGGGCGTGGCCCGCTGGGCCTCGGGCGATGTCTACGAAGGGGCGTTCGCGGGGGGGAAACCGCATGGGCAGGGGGTTGCCCGCTATGCCTCGGGGCAAGAGGCGCCGGGCACCTGGACCAATGGCTTGCTGACGGCACCCGCGCCCGCGCCGGAGGGCGAGGCAGGATCAGGGGCGGTGGAACCCGCGGCCGACTGATCCGCGCTGCCGCGGGTCCCTGCCGTGCTGCGGGGCGGTTGCTCAATGGCGCTGCCCGGACCGGGGGGCCTTGGGTCCGGGCAAGGGTGGCGCGGCGGCGCCCGGCAGGGTGCCGGGGTCAGCGCATCCGGGCCAGCGTTCCGTCGCGGAGCACGAACTGATGCCACAGGGCCATGACGACATGGCCCAGCACCAGCAGCACCAGGACGGGCTTGAGCAATTCGTGCACATCCGCGGCGAGGGCGAGGCCGCCGAACCATGCGGCGCCGCCGCTGACCGCCATGGCGATCATCACCGCATAGAGGGCGAGGTGGCCAAAATGGGCGGCTTGCACGACCCATGCGCGGCCCTGGGCCGGGGGGGCGCCGTGGCGGGCGCGCAGCACGAGCCGCCAGAGCGCGAAGGCCAGCACCGCCAGCCCACCGGCAATATGGGCGAAGACCAGCGGGTCGGCGGCGATCTGGGTGCCCGCGCGAAAGGCGCGCCAGGCGGCGCTGATGGCGTCGGGAAAGATGAACTGGGCTAGGATGAGCAGGGCGGTCAACCAGTGCAGCGCCTTTTGCGTGCGGCTGTAGGCGGTCGGGGCGGTCATCGGGATCTCCTGGCGGGGGCGCGGTTCCGGGGGTTCAACGGGGTGTCCGGCCTTTTCCGTCGCGGCTGGACGGCGGCGGGGCATGGGTGCATCTTGCCACGATGGAATGGGCCGCAGAAGGGCTGGTTCTGGCCGTGCGACCGCATGGCGAGAGCGCGGCCATCGTCGAGATCTTTACCGAAGCGCAGGGGCGCCATGCCGGGGTCGTGCGGGGCGGCGCGGGGCGGCGCATGGCGCCTGTGCTGATGCCGGGCAATCAGGTGGCGGCGGTCTGGCGGGCACGGCTGGGGGCGCATCTGGGGCATTTCACGGCAGAGCCGCTGAAGGCGCGGGCGGCGGCCCTGATGGCCGATCGCAAGGCATTGGCGGGGATGTCGGCGGTCTGTGCCATGATCTCTCGTGCAGTGCCGGAACGCGAGCCGCATCCGGGCCTCTATGCCGCGACGCTGGCCTTGCTGGAGGCGATGGGGACGGTGCCGGATTGGCCGGTGCTGTATCTGCGCTGGGAGGTGGGGTTGCTGGGCGATCTGGGCTTTGGGCTGGATCTGGGCCGATGCGCGGTGACGGGCGCAACCGGGGGGCTGGCCTGGGTCAGCCCGCGCACGGGCCGTGCCGTGACGGCCGAGGCGGCGCAGGGCTGGGAGGATCGTCTGCTGCCGTTGCCGCCGGTGCTGCTGGGGGCGGGGCCTGCGGGCCCGGCCGATCTGGTGGCCGGGTTGCGTGTGACGGGGCATTTCCTGCACAGGGAGTTGTGCGCCGATGCCGGGGCGCGCCCCTTGCCCGAGGCGCGGGCACGTCTGGTCGATCTGCTGGCACGGTGATAGCCTTGGCAACCGGCAGGTGTGTCGCGGCAGGGAGGCTGCGGCCTGCCTGCGGAGATACCGATGCCAGCCCCCATGATGACCGATTGGTCCCACGCTGCACCTGCGCCGGGTGTGCGCACCTTTGCCTTGCTTGGCGGGATGGAGGCGGGGGTGCGGGCCATGCTGGTCTCTGTCCTGCCGCTGGAGATCTATGCGGTCTTTGGCGATGCCGACCGGGTGTCGGGGATCTATGTCGTGATCGGCCTGTTGTCGCTGGGTTTTGGTCTGATGGTGCCCTGGCTGGCCAGCCGGTTGGCGCGGCGCTGGACCTATACGCTGGGGGTGGGGCTGTATGTGCTGGGGCATATGGCGGGGATCGTCGGCGGCGCCGCCATGCCGCTGGCGGTGGCCGGTGCGGCGCTGGGGACCGTGACCTGCTTTGTCTGCCTGAATGCCTATGTGCTGGACTATATCGCCAAGTCGGATCTGGGGCGCAACGAATCCACCCGGATGCTGTATTCCGGGATCGCCTGGACGGTCGGGCCGCTGGCGGGAGTGACCGCGCTGGAACTGTGGCGCCCGCTGCCCTTTCTGATCGCGGCGGGGCTGGCGGCGGTCATGCTGGCGAGCTTTTGGGTGTTGCGGCTGGGCAATGGCAAGGCGATTGCCCGTGCGGCCGGTCCGGCCCCCAATCCGCTGGCCTATCTGGGGCGGTTCTTTGCCCAGCCGCGGCTGATGGTGGGTTGGACCTTTGCGGTGATACGGTCGTCGGGGTGGTGGATGTTCGTGGTCTATCTGCCGATCTATGCGGTCGAGACCGGGTTGGACCGGCGCGTGGGCGGGCTGGCGCTGTCGGTTGCGTCGGGGATGATGTTCGCCACGCCCCTGATGCTGCGCTGGATGCAGAAACGATCGGTCCGGCGGGCGGTTCGGGTGGGCTTCATGGGGGCGGCGCTGTGCTATTGCGCGGCCACGCTGCTGGCGGTGACGGGGCTGCCCTGGGGGGTGGTCGCAGTGCTGATGGCCGGGACGGGGTTCCTGCTGCTGCTGGATGTGGCGGGTGGGTTGCCCTTCCTGCTGGCCGTCAAACCATCGGAGCGGACCGAGATGGCAGCGGTCTATTCCACCTTCCGCGATGTGTCGGCCATCGTGTCGCCGGGGCTTGCCTGGGCCGTGCTGCTGGTCGCGCCGCTGCCGTGGCTGTTCCTGGCCATGGGCGCCTTGCTGGCCGGATGCTGGGGGCTGGCACGGCGGCTGCACCCGCGTCTGGGCGCGGCCCGGGGGCCGCGCCGCAGCGGTCAGGGCTGATCAAATGTGTTGTCGCGCGGGAACCCGCGCGGCGCCATCCGCCCGGTTCCGGCGCGATTTGCCAGCCATTCGGCCAGATCCGCCTCGGTCCGGGTGCGCCCGGCGGGATCCTTCCAAGACAGGCCCTGTGCGAGGGTCAGCGTCGTTAGGTCGGACAGGCCGCCGTCCTTGAACTTTTGCAACCGCACGCCCTTGCCCTTGGACATCTCGGGGATCTGCACCAGCGGGAACACCAGCAGCTTGCGGTTGTCGCCCACAACGGCGACATGATCGCCCGAGACGCGCCGGATCAGCTTGGCGCGCACACCCTCGCCCACCGTCAGAACCGCCTTGCCTGCCCGTGTCTGGGCCAGCACGTCATCCGATGTGACAACGAACCCGTCGCCGGCATCCGAGGCCACGATCAGCTTTTCCCCCGGCCGCCAGATCAGGAAATCGACGATTTCGGCATCATTGGGCAGATCGACCATCAGGCGCACGGGTTCGCCCATGCCACGCCCGCCGGGCAGATTGGCGCCCAGCAGCGTGTAGAACCGGCCATTGGCGGCGAACAGCACGATCTTGTCCGTGGTTTCGGCATGAAAGGCAAAGCGCGGCCCGTCGCCGTCCTTGAACTTCAACTCGCCATCCAGCGCCACATGGCCCTTCATCGCGCGGATCCAGCCCATGCGCGAGCAGATGACGGTGATCGGCTCGCGGTCGATCATCGCCTCCATCGGGATTTCGACAACCTCGCCCGCTTCGGCAAAGCCGGTACGGCGACGCCCCGCCGGGGTGTCGGGGCCGAAGAACATCGCCATCTTGCGCAGTTCCTCGCCGATCTTTTTCCACTGCTTGCGATCGGATCCCAGAAGTGCCTCTAGCGCGGCGCGCTCTTTCATCAGTTCGTCGCGTTCGCGGCGCAGTTCCATTTCCTCAAGTCGCCGCAACGACCGCAGGCGCATGTTGAGGATGGCCTCGGCCTGCACCTCGGTCAGTTCGCCTTCGCCAGCAGGCGGCGAGACATATTCCTTTTCGGACAGGGCGCGCGGAAAGGCGCGGCCCCATTCCTCGCGCATCAGGGCGGCGCGCGGATCGCTGTCATAGCGGATGATGTCGATCACCCGGTCCAGATTCAGAAAGGCGATGATGAAGCCTTCGAGCACCTCCAGCCGGTGGTCGATCTTGTCCATCCGGTGTTGGCTGCGGCGTTGCAGCACCTCGCGCCGGTGGTCAAGAAAGGCGCGCAGCACCTCTTTGAGCGAACAGACCTTGGGGGTCTTGCCGTCGATCAGTACGTTCATGTTCAGCGCGAACCGCGTTTCCAGATCGGAATTGCGGTAAAGCTGGCCCATCAGCATGTCCGGGTCCACGGTGCGCGACCGTGGCTCCAGCACGATGCGGACATCCTCGGCGCTTTCGTCGCGCACATCGGCCAGAATCGGGATCTTCTTCAACTGGATCAGTTCGGCCAGCTTTTCGATCAGCTTGGATTTGGCGACCTGATAGGGGATCTCGGTGATGACGATCTGCCAGTTGCCGCGACCCAGATCCTCCTTGCTCCAGCGCGCGCGCAGGCGAAAGGCGCCGCGCCCGGTGCGATAGGTTTCGCGGATCGAGGCGGCATCTTCCACCAGCAGGCCGCCGGTGGGAAAGTCGGGGCCGGGGATATGGTCGACCAGCGCATCATCGGAAATTTCGGGGCTCTCGATCATTGCCAGACAGCCTGCGACAAGTTCCCCGATATTGTGCGGCGGAATGTTCGTCGCCATGCCCACCGCGATTCCGCTGGAGCCATTGGCCAGCAGGTTGGGAAAGGCCGCCGGCAACACCACGGGTTCGCGCAGCGTACCATCGTAGTTCGGGCGGAAATCAACCGAATCCTCGTCCAGCCCGTCCAGCAGCGCCTCTGCCGTGGCGGCCATGCGCGCCTCGGTGTAGCGGCTGGCGGCGGGGCTGTCGCCGTCGATATTGCCAAAGTTGCCCTGGCCATCGACCAGCGGGTAGCGCATGGCGAAATCCTGCGCCAGACGCGCCATGGCATCATAGATCGCCGCATCGCCATGCGGGTGATAGTTGCCCATCACATCGCCGACGATCTTGGCCGATTTGCGAAAGCCGCCGCTGGGCGACAGCCGCAATTCGCGCATGGCATACAGGATGCGCCGATGCACCGGCTTGAGCCCGTCGCGGGCATCCGGCAAGGCGCGGTGCATGATCGTCGAAAGCGCATAGGTCAGGTAGCGCGCGCCGATCGCCCTGGAAAGAGACTCGGAGGTCAGGCCGTTTTCTGGTATGTCCGTCATGGGGCGGGTGTAATCCGCCCCTGATCGCCGGTCCAGCAGGAATTGCGCCTGTGTGGGGCCGGTCGGGAACCGGGGAACGAGTTGCGGGTTTTCCCGCTGTATGACGACAGCGTGATCGCCAGAGTGTCGGGGGTCGCGGTGATTTGAAAAGGGGTGATCGGATGGCTGGCTTGGGAATTGTGCGGCTTGTGGCCTTGACGGGGTTGCTGGGCGCGGGGCTGTACGGCGCCGCAATGGTCTATGGCAAGGGTGATGGCTTGCGCCGCGATCAGGTCGTGACCGCTGCGGTCGATTCGCCCCAGGCGACGCGCGCCGATACGGCGCCGGGCACCCATGGGCTGCCTGCGGCGGTGCGACGGCTGGCCGACTCGCCGGTTGACGGGCCGTTGCGTCCGACGATCATCGGCGTGGCGCAGCCGGTTCCGCAGGTGGCGCTGGTCCAGCCGGTGGCCGAACTCCCCGGAGAGTATCGCAGCGTGCAGGTCGCCAGCGCGAATGTGCGTGGCGGGCCGTCCACCGGGCATGGCGTGATCGGTCGCGTCGTGCTGGGCGAAGAGGTCGAAGTTGTCGAAAGCGCGGGCAACGGCTGGGTGCGCGTGCGTATTCAGGGCGATGGCATTGATGGCTGGGTCGCGGAACGGTTGCTGGCGCGCTGACGCCAGGATGTGACCGGCGCCGGAACCAGCGATTGACCGGCTGCCTGCGGATGCCATATGGTTGCGCAAGCGAACCATATGGTGTCTCATGCCTGACATGATCGAAGAGATCCGCACCGCGTCGCGCGAGATGGTTCGCCAGCTTGGCTTCATGGGCGGGCAGTTCGCGGGCACCGACCTTTCGCCTTCGGCGGTCCATTCCCTGATCGAAATCGGGGCGGGGCGGGCCAGATCGGCCCGAGATCTGTCGCGCATCCTGCGGCTGGGCAAATCCAGCGTCAGCCGGATGCTGGCGCGGCTGGTCCGGATGGGCGACCTTATCGAATCGGCGGATCCCGACGATGGACGACTGAAAGTGCTGCACCTGACCGAGACGGGGCAGATGCGGGTGCAGGCCATCCATGCCTTTGGACGCGGGCAGGTGGCGGGCGCGCTGTCGCGCCTGACGCCCGAGGACGCGGCGGCGGTCGTGCAGGGGCTGTCGTTGTATGCCGAGGCGCTGGCGCCGGGCACCGCTGCGCCGATCCATATCGTGCAGGGCTATCGCAGCGGGATGATCGGTGCGATCACAGCGATGCACGCCCGCCACTATGCCCGCGCCTGGGGGTTCGGCCAAGGGTTCGAGGCCGTGGTCGCGCAGGGCCTGTCCGAGTTCTGCACACGGCTGGACATGCCGGGGAACGGCATCTGGCTTGCCCTGCGTGGCGACGAGATTGTCGGCTCTGTCGCCATCGACGGGCAGGACATGGGCCCCGGTGTCGCCCATCTGCGGTGGTTCCTCATGGAGGACGGGCTGCGCGGGGGCGGGGCCGGGCGCGGCCTGCTGGCAGCGGCGCTGGCGCATGTCGACGGGCTGGCCTTTGCGGAAACCCGGCTGTGGACCTTTGCAGGGCTGGCGGCGGCGCGTCACCTGTACGAGACGTCAGGGTTCACCTTGCAGGATGAACGCCAGGGCAACCAATGGGGCACAGAGGTGCTGGAACAGCTGTTTGTGCGCCGCGTGCCGACACCATGACAGCGAAAGGGCCGCCCGGTTTCCCGGACGGCCCCTGTTTCGTCCCAAGGAAGGCGGGGTTAGCCGCCCCCCTTCCGATCCTGATTAAGCGATGATCTTTGCGACGACGCCGGCGCCGACGGTGCGGCCGCCTTCACGGATGG